>OZ255626.1:0-3242500 GCA_965276775.1 Acidobacteriaceae bacterium | reverse complement strand
CTTCCGGCTTACCGAGCACATGCGGCGTCTCATCGATTCGGCAAAAATCTACCGCATGACGGTTCCTTACTCGCTCGACCAGCTCTGCTCCGCGGTCGTGGACCTGGTCGAGGCCAACAAGGTTGCTCCCTGCTACATCCGTCCCATCGTCCTGCGCGGTTACGGGGAGACGGGCGTCAACCCCAGGAACGCGCCCATCGACGTGTACGTGGCCAACTATCCCTGGGGCAAGTACTTCGCGGACCACGACGCGGGCGCCGATGTCTGCATCTCCTCGTGGAACCGCCTCGCGCCCAATACCATGCCCTCGCTCGCCAAGGCCGGCGCCAACTACATGAACTCGCAGCTGATCCGCATGGAAGCGGAAACCAACGGTTACGCTGAAGGCATCGCGCTCGACGTCAACGGCTACCTGTCCGAGGGCTCGGGCGAGAACCTGTTCGTCGTACGCGGCGGCACGCTCTACACCTCGCCACTGGCCAACTCAGTGCTCAACGGCATCACCCGCGACGCGATCCTAACCCTCGCCCGCCATTTTGGCATCCCGGTGGTCGAGCAGGCGCTGCCCAGGGAACTGCTCTACATCTGCGATGAAGCCTTCTTTACCGGCACCGCGGCCGAGGTCACCCCGCTGCGCTCGGTTGATCGCATTCTGGTCGGCAGCGGCAAGCCAGGGCCCATCACCAAGCAGCTCGCGCAGGAGTTTTACGGCATCGTCAATGGCACCGTGCCCGACCGCTTCAACTGGCTCACCTCCGTCAAGGTACGCGCGGGCGAGCCGGTCAACGCATAGCACCCTCCCGAATCGGGAGTGCGGCCGCTCTCACTCGCAAGCCAAAAGCAGAAGGCAGCCCACCGGGGGCTGCCTTTGTACTGTGTGGCCAGGAATGACCGGCTACACGCCCTGCAGGTCGCCCGCCGTCTTCAACACAGGCGCATCCGCCGGCCGGCTTACGTTCGGATCGCGCACGCCTTCCGCCTCTTTCCAGCCCACAAGCTCAGCGCTGCCCGTGATCAATCGCGACCCGCGCGAGAGGAACAGGTAGGTCCACGCCCACTGGAACAGCACCGTCACCCGGTTGCGGAAGCCGATGATGAACACCAGGTGCACCATTAACCAGGTCATCCACGCCGGCAGCCCGCCCCAGTGCGCCTTAAACGGCCACTGAATATCGGCCACCGCCGAGTAGCGCCCGATCGTCGCCATGTCGCCTTTGTCGAAGTAATGAAACTCCCGTCGAGGCTCCCCGCGCAGGTCCTCGCCGATCATCATCGCCGCATGCGTCCCCATCTGCAGCGCCGGCTGCGCCACCCCCGGCAGTTCCTTGCCATCCTGCTGAAACACCGCCAGGTCGCCGCACACAAACACGTTTTCCAGGCCCTCCGGGTTGAGCGTCTTGTCCACGATCACCCGCTTCTTATGGTCCAGCGGCGCGCCCAGCATCGCCCCCACAGGCGATGACGCCACGCCCGCGCCCCACAGCGTCACCACCGGATGCAGCGGCTCCTGCCCCTTGATCCTCACCTGCCCCGCGCTGATCTCATCCACCATCCAGCCCGTGCGCACAAGCACGCCCAGGTGGTTCAGCTGCTTCACTGCCTTCTCCGTCAGGTCCGGCGGGTAGCTGGGCAGAATCCGCGGGCCGCCCTCGATCAACAGAATGCGCGCCTTTTTCGGATCGATATGCCGGAAATCCTGCTCCATAAAATACTTCGCAATCTCCGCAATCGCCCCGGCCAGCTCCACGCCGGTCGGCCCGCCGCCAATCACCACGAAATCAAGCGGCCGGTGCGAGCCGGTTTCCACCGCCTGCCGCTCCGCCAGTTCAAACGCCAGCAAAACCCGCCGGCGAATCTCCGTCGCATCTTCCACCGTCTTCAGACCCGGCGCAAACTCTTCCCACTCCTTGTGCCCGAAGTACGATTTGGTCGAGCCAGTGGCCACAACCAGATAGTCGTACTGCATCTCCGTCCCGCTGTGCATCTTCACCCGCCGCGTACCCGGTTCGATGCCCGCGACCTCCTCCATCAGCACGTCCACGTTGTGCGCGCTGCGCAGCACCGTGCGGATCGGCGACGCGATATCCGACGGCGCCAGCATGGCCAGCGACACCTGGTACAGCAGCGGTTGAAACGTGTGGTGATTGCTCTTGTCTATCAGCGTCACGTCCACCGGCAGCTTGCTCAGCCCCTTGGCCGCGTTCAGCCCCGCGAAGCCGCCGCCCAGCACCACCACCCGCGGCCGGCGCTTCTGCTCGATCGCCTCGTTGCGAAACACCTTGCCTGTCGATTTGCCAGCCGCCATCGGTCCCCCCGCCTGGTCTTCCCAGGGCTGCTCTCTATCAGAGATGCACGCGCGCCCGATTCTGCGGCTTCTCGTGCCGCGCTGGCCTTTGCTATCGCGCAGCGCTGGCTGCACGGCTCCCTTCCCGCCGCCCTATGGCTCGCGCCTCACAAAACCCTCCGCAACCCAGCCCACGGCCCAGCCCACCGCTCCCAGCACCACCAGGTACACGCCGCCGACCCACAGCAGACCCGCCGCTACAAAGCCCGACGTCAACGGCGTAATCGGCAGCCAGATGTGAATCGCGAAATAGACGACGAACAACAACGCACCCAGCAACAGCGCACTGCGCGAGAGCAGCCTGAGCCGCTGAAAACCTTCTTCAAGAGCCATGCGAATCCTCCTTTCGATTCATTGCGGTGCGGACAGATTCCGCTGGCTCACAGGTTTCTCCGCGCCTTCGGCAATCTGCACCATCCGCGCGCGAACCACATCGTATGCCGGCTGCCCATCGAAGAACCCGAACGTCATATGCGTTTGCGTCACCTGCCCGTTCGGCAGCTTCCGGTCCTCTCCATAGCCGTCCAGCGAGAACCGCCGCTCCACGCGCGCGGCCAGGTCCGGGTGCTCCTTTTGAAACAGCGGCTGGTCGAAGTCGCCGCTCTCAAGCGTAATCCGCAGCACCTGCCGGCCGGCATGGTCATACACCCGCGCGAAAATGTAAGTCTTGTACGGGCCCCAGGGTTCGAGCGAATACCACACGCGGATCGAGCCATTTTTCTCCGCGATCCGCTCCAGCAAGACCTGCTGCAGTTTCGCGATCTGCGGCGTCACGGCGCGGGTGTGCAGGTCCTTGAGCCGGGCCAGTTCGGCGTCCCGCTTCCGCGTCTGCCCGCTCTGGGCATACGCGCGCGCCAGCAACCCGGCCGCCTGCCAGTCGTTTGCGTTCGCGGCCTCGATCGGAGTAAGCGTTCGCACCGCAAAGTCGAAATCGCCCGTGTTAATTGCCGCTTCCGAGGCAAACTCGGCCACCACCGCCTGGGCGGGACTGCCCTGCGGAAGCCCCTTCAGCAGCGGGCGAAAGATGATGAGAGACTCGGCAAACTTTCCCGCCGCGAACAAGCGTCCGCCTGCGTCATACTGCTCCCGCTGCTCGGGCTTGAGCTGCCCAAGCGGGCCCGTCTGGGCGCCGGGCAATTGCCCTGGCGCAGCCCCCTGCCTCGGCTGCTGAGCCGCGCTTGCCTGCGGAGGCGTCTGCGCGGAAAGCGCCCCCGCCGCGGCCCACCCCGCTAGCAATCCCCCCAAGCAAAATCTCGCCCAACTCCGCATCGAGACTCTCCTGCCCGCGCCGAAATTTTATGCCTGCCTGGATAGACACCGCCATTGCGAAACCAGCCCCGGGATTCCGCTCACGCCTGGGTCTCAATGCCTTCTCTCCGTTTGGCCGCGCCCGCATCGGCATCCACTCGCGAGCACCGGTTGCGCTGTACCCAATAACCCGCGCGCCCGCTTCATCCCAGCGCCTTGCGCACAGCCGGCGCCACTTTACTGCCCAGCAACTCGATCGCATGCAGCAGCTTCGCATGCGGCAGCGCCGCCACGCTCATCTGGAAGCTCACCCGCGCCAGCCCGCCCAGCGCCTCGCTCATCCGCAGCACCTTCTCCGCCACAGTCTCCGCGTCGCTCACCAGCAGCGCGCCGCCGGGCCGGCGCAGCGCTTCAAACTGCCCGCGCGTCACCGGCGGCCAGCCCCGCTCCCGGCCGATCTTGGTGAACGCCTCCGCATAGCCCGGAAAAAAATCATCCGCGGCCTGCGCGTCGGTATCGGCAACATACCCCAAAGCGTGAACGCCGACCTTTAACTGCTCCGCCGCGAAGCCTGCCCGCCGCCCCGCCTCGCGGTACAGATCGATCAGCGGGCGAAACCGGTGCGGCTCCCCGCCGATAATCGCGACCATCAACGGCAGCCCCAGCGTCCCGGCGCGCGCGAACGACTCCGGCGTGCCGCCCACCCCCAACCAGATCGGCAGCGGATTCTGCAAAGGCCGCGGATACACACCCTGCCCGGTCAACGCCGCGCGGTGCCTGCCTGACCAGTGCACCTGCGTGCTCTCGCGGATCGCAAGCAGCAGGTCGAGCTTCTCCGCGAACAGCGAATCGTAATCCTTCAACTCGAGCCCAAACAGGGGGAACGACTCAATAAACGATCCGCGCCCCACCACCATCTCCGCACGGCCTCCAGAAAGCAGGTCGAGGGTCGCGAAGGTTTGAAACACCCGCACCGGATCCGCCGCGCTCAGCACCGTCACCGCGCTGGTCAGCCGGATGCGCCGGGTGCGCGCCGCCCCAGCCGCCAGAATGACCGCGGGCGCGGAATCGAGATACTCACTGCGGTGATGTTCGCCCAGCCCGAACACATCGAGCCCGACCGCATCGGCAAGCTCAATTTCCACGAGCAGGTGCCCCATGCGCTCGGCGGCGCTCACCGTTATGCCCGTCGCGGGATCCGGAACCAACGCCGCGAAACTGTCAATCCCGATTTCCATCCGCGCTGCCCCTCTGGCTGCGATCCATAGCTTCGGAAAGCAGGATGGATAGCTTGATGCGAGCAGGCAGCAATAGTTTCATCGCGCAGCCGATGAGGGCGTCTCCGCCGGAAACACGACGAAAGCGCCCCTCGGCAGCTGATTCAACAGCGGACTCAGCGGCTGTAATCCACCTTCAGCGTCAGGATCTCGTACGGATGGATCGAGACCGTCGCCGCGCCGCCCTCAAGCGGTGCGCTGGCGCCCGCCCCGTTCTCCATCATGTCGGTCACGCTCGCGCTCGTCGCGCCTTCGGGCACGCCCACCTTCACCTGCTCGCTCTTGCCGGCTACCTCGTACATGCGCAGAATCAGCGCGTTTGAGTCCTCCGCTTTCTTCATCGCCGTCAGAATTACATCCGGCGACGAGACCGACGCAAAGCTGTGAGCGCCCGGCAAGGGCCCCGCGTGCGGCGCCACCTGCATCGCCGTCAGCGGGTAGTTGAACTCATACCCATGCTCCACCGTGCCCGCCTGCTTCCAGTCGCCCGCATGCGGGTACAGCGCGTACGTGAAGTGCTGCATGCCCTGATCCGCCTCCGGGTCCGGGCTGGTCGGCGCGCGCAGCAGCGAAAGCCGCAGCACATTGCCCACACCGTCGTAGCCGTACTTTGAGTTATTGATCAGGCTGAATCCGTGCTGCCCATCGCCCTCATCGCCCCAGCGCAGCGCCGGCACCTCGAAGCGCGCCTTTTCAAAGCTGTTGTCGCGCGTGGTCGGCCGCTCGATCGACCCATAAGGAATCTCATAAGTCGCATTCTTGCTCGCTGCCGCCAGCGGGAACGCAGCCTTCAGCAGGATGTGCCGCTCGCGCCAGTCCACATCGGTTGTAACTACCGCGTGGTCCCCGCCAGTGTACAGCGCGATGTCCTGCGTAAAGGTCGAGCTCTGCCACTTGCGCTTCACGCGGATTACCGCGCTCACCGGCGTGTGCTCCACCAGCTCCACCGACTCCGCCGTATCGAGCTTCGTCGGCGGCACATCGAGCGTGCCCGGGTCGATGTTCCACGCGTCGAAGTTCTTCGGGTTATCGGTAAACGCCTGCAGCTCATTGCCGCAGCCCCCGCTGGCAAGCGTTTCGAACTTAGCCTTCTTGTCGTAGAGGCTCGTAATGCAGCCGCTCTGCTTGTCCACCGTCACCCGCAGCGTGTCGTTCTCGATCGTCAGCCCATCGGCCTTCAGATCGCTCGCGAAGCTCTTCTTGCCTGGCACCACATGCACCAGCTCATAGCCCATCGCCGGCACCTTCTCGGCGCGCACCAGCAGTTTGTACGTGTTGGTTTTCGCATCGGAAGACACCACCTGCGATGGCAGCGTTTTCCCGTTCGCGTCGACCACCGATACCGCGCCGGCAGCCTGCGGCATCTGCACATCCACCGTCACCGGCCCGGAGCGCTCCCACGCCAGCGGGTTCCACAGCAGCACCGGCACGCCCGTGCCGCCGGATGTATTCACGTTCGCAGCCAAGGTCTTGAGCGAAGCCTGCGAAATCTCGTTCGTCTCACGCCGCACGACGTCGAAATCCTTCTGCGCCTCACGGTAAATGTTACCGAGGCCGGAGCCCGCGGCAAGGTCGTGAAAGTCGTTGAAAGTGATCTTCTTCCACGCGTCGGTAAACTCGGCATTCGGGTATGTGTTTCCGTCCAGCCATGCAAGCGACGCATACTTCTCCGCGTTCAGCGCCTCTTCTTCACTGTTGCGCATATTCTGCTTGTGCTTGGCTTGGGTCGTGTACACACCGCGGTGGTACTCGAGGTATAACTCATCCTTCCACGTCGGTATATTGATCTGTCCGTCGGCCGCGGCACTCGGGTAGGTATAGCCTTGCGCGATCGAGGCGTAATCCCAGGTCTTCGAGTCCGCCGCGACCTTTGGCCGCACTTCTTTGAAGTAACTGTCAGCGGTGCCGAACTCGAACTTGGGCGTCGGCTTGTCCCCGTCCGCCCAGTGCATGCCCTCATCCAGTACCGCGCGCGTGGCGCCCCCGCCGTGGTCGCCCGATCCATAAAGATCCATCATGCTCGGCAGCCCGGGCGCCTGCTGGCGCGCCTTTGCGAAATCCATCGACAGCCGCACCGGCTCCAGCGCCGTGTTGCCGTAGCCGTGCGGGAAATACGTCAGCACCTTGCTGCCGTCGGGCGACTCCCACCAGAACAGCTTGAACGGCAGCTGGTTCGTGTCGTTCCACGACATCTTCTGCGTTACAAATGTATCAATGCCCGACTTCTTATAAATCTGCGGCAGCTGCCAGTTATAGCCGAACGAATCCGGGTTCCAGCCGATGTGTACATCGACCCCGTACTCCTTCTCGTAGTAGCGCTTGCCCAGCAAAATCGAACGCACCAGCGACTCGCCATCCGGCAGGTTCAGGTCCGGCTCCACCCACATGCCGCCGACCACCTCCCACCGGCCGGCCTTAATGTCCTGCTTGATCTGGTCGTTCAGCTCCGGGTACTTATCCGCCATCCACTCGTTGTACTGCGCGGCCGACTGCGTGTAAGTGTATTTTGGATATTCATTAATAAGTTGCGCGGCGCTGCCAAAGGTGCGGTACACCACATCCACGGTCTCGGTCCACGGCCATAGCCAGGCCGCATCTATGTGCGAGTTGCCCGTCAGGTGAAAGGTCGCCTGCCGCAGCAGCGGCCGCAGTGGATCGAGGTCGCTTTGCGCGGCCCGCAGCGACGCATCGAACCGCTTCTGCCCGGCGGCTCCGGCTGTGGCCAGCGCCTTGAAATCGATGGCCGCCGCTGCCTTTTCCACGGCTGCATGGTCCGCCGCCTGATCTTTCGACAGCGACGGGATCAGCAGCTCCGCGGACACGATTTCCGCGCGAACGTCGCTCGGGTTCGGGCGGTCCTTGGCGTACTCGAATCGTATCTCCGCCCGCCTGAAGACTTTCGGGTCCGAGGTCGGCAGCAGCTTGACCGCGACCAGGATTCGCTGCCCCGGTTTGGCATCGTCGGTCAGTGAAATGGGTTCCAGGTCGCCGCCCATCGCCACCCTGCGGCCATCCAAGTAAACGATCTCCGGCACCGGCGTATCCTGCGCCGCACGGTTATCGGTCAGCACCTTCAATCCCGTGTTGAAACGGAACGTGACGCGCATGCCCGCGGTGTCGTACCCGTTGAAGGTCTTGGGAATCTCGATCACACGGCGATACCACACCGCTTCCTTCGACGCCTCGCTCCTCGGCTGCACCGTCTGCCAGCTCGAGTCGTTCAGGTCTACCGCTTCCCCATGCGCGATGTCGCCCACGTGATAGCGCCAGTCTTCGGCTCTCATCATGTTCATCGATCCGAGCTGCTGCACCGTGCTGCGCACCACGGGCGGCAAGCTCGCGATCATTCCTCTTACATCGTTCGGGTCCCCCTGCGCCTGCACAGCCGCCGTTGCCGCCGCGGCGAGACACGCAGCCATTGCCGCCTTCGTTGCCATCCCGTATACGCCTCTTGTAAGCCGCCGGTTCCGTCGCTGCTTCCCATTCATGCCGGTATTTCCCCTTTTCCTGACGTTCCCTGACACAGGCGCTTACTTTCAAAATCTATGCCGATGTTACAACGGAAATCGGCACGGACCGGCAATTACAAAATGCCGATCCGTGCCTTGCCGTTGAAGCTCCCAACTAAAACTCGTAGCGCAGGCTGAACTGCATCTGCCGCTCTGAGCCGTAGGTCTGGCCCTTCGTCGTCACCTTGCCAAACGTGCCGCTGTTCGGGTTGGTGTCCGGCGTGTCGAGGTTCGGGTGGTTGGTAAAGTTAAACGCTTCGGCCCGGAAGGTGACGACGTGATTCTCAAGCGCGGGGATGACGTGGATATTCTTCTGCAGCGCGATATTCCAGCTCTGGAACCCGGGCGAGTAGAACTCGTTCCGCGTGCCCCGTGGTGCGATCGTACCGGGCGCCGGATGCACAAAGGCCGTCGGGTCAAACCACTGGCCTGTACCGCTGCCGTTGTTGCCGGCAAAGCTCTTGCTCACGAGCGGCTTGTGCGCAATGGCCCAGCGCTGGTTTCCGGCGCCCGGCCCTACTCCGGCAAAGTCATCGCCCGTGCTTACAGTAAACGGTTCGCCGGTCTGCGCCTGGGTCGTGCCGGAGACCTGCCAGTTACCCAGTGTGTGCCGCACCAGCCCGTTGGTATCATGCGTTGCAAACGGGATATCCCACACATAGTTCACCACCAGCGTGTTGCGGATATCAAAGTCGCTCGGTCCCCAGTTCGTGGTTGGATCATAGTAGTTCGGCAGCAGATAGCCCTGATCGGAACCGGAGTCCAGGCTCTTGGACCACGTGTAAGCCACGCCGAACAGAAATCCGTGGCTCAGCCGCCGCTTCAGGTTGACCTGCAGCGCGTTGTAGATAGAGCTGCCCTTATCGGGATCCTGCAGGATAGCCGCGTAGCCGCGGTAGGGACGCAGTGCATCCGGCTGCGTCACCGTGGGATTTGCCTGCACGGTGCCAGGCTTCAACTGGTTGATATTCTCCAGTTGCTGCAGGTGAATGCCCTTACGCCCCACATACGACGCCGTCACCGTGGCAAAGCTGGGGATTTCCTGCTCCACCGTGAAGTTCCACGCATAGGCCTCGGGGCTCGGCAGGTCGTAAGGCTCGGACGAGAGCTGAAGTGGAAACGCAGCTGTTCCTGCACCGCCGGGGTTGTCGATCGAGCCGCCCGTCACCGAAGACGACGGCTGGAACGGCGCGTTGCCGCCCGTCTGCACCTGATCGGTGACCGGAAGCCGCTGCACAAAGCGCCCTACCCCGCCGCGGACCACTGTGTTCGGCAGTATCTGGTAAGTGAAGCCGAAGCGCGGCTGCAGGTCTGAGTACACTGTCTTGGCATAGTTACGCCCGTAGCCGCGGAACAGCCGGTTGTACTGCCCGTTGAGGATCGCGGCCGGCACATGGCCCTGCGCCGAGCTGGGGAAATGGCTGCCCGGAATGACCACTCCATTGAGCGGATCGCCGCCCGAGGTCAGCCCTGTCGTCGGATCGACCGCGGGCGCGAGCGCGGGATTGTACGAGCGCGGATCGAACACCGACTGGTTGCCCCACGATGCATAGAAAGGCGGGTTCACGGCATAGTTCACGCCGTACTCCAGCAGCAGCTTCGGGGTTACACGCCAAGAGTCCTGCGCGAATACCTCGTAGCTGTTGGTGCGGAACAAGGTATAACTCTTCGGCCCAATCTCGCCGTAACTGTAGAACTGTCCCAGCGCGGCATTCGCGACCGCGGCGCCGCTGGTCGGCACCCCGCCCTGCACCGCATCCTGAAACGAGAACTGGCCGTTCTGATTGCCGGTCGAGCCCGGCGTTGTGCTGCCCACCGTGATCTGGTCGAAGTCGTTCTCGCCGTCCCGCTCCCACGATCCGCCGAACTTCAGCGTGTGGCTGCCCAGCACCTTGGTCAGGTTATCGCCCACCCGCGTAATCACGCCGCCGGAGTGCGAAGGATACGGCTGGCCATCGAGCGTGGTGAAGTCCGCAATGCCAATGGTCGGAATTTTGTTCGGCACCAGCTTCCCTGCCGCCGCATAAATGTACGGATAGTTAATGCCGTACTGCGAGCGGTCCAGCAGCGTATCGGAAGCATAGCTGATCGTGATGTGGTCGGCCGAGGCCGAGAACAGCGCCTGGTTAATCAGCGTCGGGCTGATCGTCCAGGTATAGTTCAGCACGCCGATCTCATCCGGCCAGTGCCAGTTCTCAGGCGTTCGATTGAAGTTTCCCGCGAACGGTGTGGTGTAGTCGTAGTTATTATTCAGCAGCGTAAAACGTATGTGGTGCGCCTGAGCCGGCACATAGTCGATCACCAGCGTATCTTTGCGCTGGTTTTGAGGGTAGGGCGCCGAGGCCTCCCAGTTGCCGCTGCTGCTGTTCTGGTTGGGCGCGGGGAAAGCATTGAGCAGCGCGAGGCCGTTTGGACTCAGCCGGCCTGCCGGAATCACGTTATTCGGAAAGGGAGTGCCTGCATAAGTTGGAGTGACTGTCCGTGGATCCACGATTTGCACCGCTTTGCCGTAGAAGATGTTAGTCGGCGAGAGCAGTTCGCTGAAGTTGCCCTGCCGCATCAGCGCGGTCGGCACCTTGAGAGGAGCCGTCGTCACATTCTCCCGGTAACGGATAAACTCCTGCCCGGCGAGAAAAAACAGCTTCTGCTTCGAGGCGTTGAAGTGGCCCGGAACATAAACAGGCCCGTTCAGGTTCCAGCCGAACTGGTTGAACCGGAACGGCTGCGGATGCCCGCTGATGAGCGGCTGGCTGGACTGGTTGCGCACCCAGGTGTTGGCGTCCAGGAAGGAGTTGCGCAGGTACTCATACGCCGCGCCGTGGAACTGGTCGGCGCCGCTCTTGGGGATCAGCCGGATCAGCCCGGAATCGGAACGGCCATACTCGGCCGGATAGTCGGTGCTCAGCACCTGCACCTGCGAGGTCGAGTCGACGTCGGCCACGCCGATCGAGTAGGTGTTGCCCCGGGTGCGCACCATCGGCGCTCCATCGAGCGTCGTCAGCGTGTCCTGCCGGCGTGCTCCGTCGACATTGAAGCCGTTGTCCGGCGAAAAGTTGAACGAGGAAAGCGGCGCATTGCGCGCCACGCCCGGCTCCAGCTGCGCCAGGTACTGCGGATTGCGCCCGTTCAGCTGGATGCTTTTGACCTGCTGGGTCGTGACCAACTGGCCCACCGAAGCCGATTCGGTCTGCAGCGCGTTGGCATCGGCCTGCACCGTGACATTCGTGCTCGCTTCGCCGGTCTTGAGCTGCGCATCGTACCGCGCGCCGATATTCGGGTCCACATGCGTGCCCTGCTGCACAGCATTCGAGAAACCCTTCGCCTCCACCCGCACCGTGTAATTGCCGGTGGGCAGGTTCGGAATTGTGTAGGAGCCGCCGCCATTGGTCGTAACGCTGCGGTCCTGCCCCGTCGCTTCGTTGTGCGCCGTGACCTTCGCTCCGGGCACAACCGCGCCGGTCGCGTCCGTAATGGTGCCTGATAGCGAAGAGTTATCCGCCTGCGCGTGCGCCGCCATGGGCGCTGTTAGCAGCAAGGCAGCCGCGAAAGCACCCGGATGGCGTCGAAACAGAAAAATGCCCCGCGCTGCAATCGTCTCAATCGCCATCCTCCTGCCCTGCGTGCTTTCCGCTTCCCGGACCCCGGCTCGCTTTCCGGCTCGTTCTAGACCGGCAACACCATCACTGCTTCCCTGGAAAAAACTACGCACACTACCTCCAAATATTCCGAGTTCCCTCGGGGGTTTTTCGCTCTGATTCGCGCTATAGACAGTCCGGTAAGCTGCTTTCCACCACACAGCTGCCCATGCGCATTTCGTATTAGCTCCACGTCAACGATCGGGAGCACGGCCCAAAGCGGTCGCAATCAAAGATTCCGCGCAATTCTTGGTAACGTTTCCAAACTGGGCAATTCTAGAAACCGCCGGCAGCGGCTGTCAATGTGGAAAGCTTTCCAGTCTCTCCCGCACCGCCGCCGCAGGCCCCGCCGCCCGAAAGGTTTGTCGAATCGGCCCAATCCGGAGTACAGTGCCGCTTACACTTGTGCACGCTGCGAACCCGGCGATACTCGAAAGACGATGACCGAGAGACCATGACCAGGAACCGCTCCCATCCCACCCTGTCCGACGTCGCCCAAGCCGCCGGCGTGGGTGTCGCCACCGCATCGCGCGCGGTCAACGGCGGCACCAACGTCAGCGCCCGCTCGCTCAAGAAGGTCGAGGCCGCCATCCGGCAGCTCGGCTACCAGCCCAACCACGCCGCGCGCATCCTCAAGGGCGGCCGCACCAAAACCGTCGGCCTGCTCGTGCCCAGCATCGCCGACTCCTTCTTCGCCAGCTGCGCTGAAGCCGCCGGCGTGGTCGCCCGCCTGCACGATTCCCTGCTCATCGTCGCCGTCAGCAACAACGACCGCGCCACCGAGATGGGCAGCCTCGCCGTGCTCATGCGCCACCGCCCCGACGGGCTGCTCCTCGTGCCCTCCGGCGCCGGCAGCCGCCAGCTTGTCTCCTTTGTCCGGACCAGCGCCATTCCCATCGTTACCATCGATCGGCCCATCCCCGGCAGCGGCTGCGCCAGCGTGCTCACCGACAACTTTGAAGCCGCCTGCGCCGCGACCCGCCATCTTCTCGAACACGGCTACCGCCGCATCCTTTGCTTCGGCGGCGAGCCCGATCTATTCACCATCCGCGAACGCATCCGCGGCTACCGCCAGGTCATCGAAGCGGCGGGACTGCCGCTGCTGGTCGACACCAGCTGGAATGGCGACGCGGACGCGGCGGCGCACTTGCTGTCCCGGCACCTGGCCGGCCGCCAGCCCCCCGACGCCATCTTCACCCTCAAGAACAGCGCAACCATCGCGACATTCCAGGCCCTGCGGCGGCTTCGCATCCCGGTCCCCTCCGGGGTCGCGCTGTTGGGCTTCGATGACTTCGAGCTCGCCGGTACGCTGCGCCCCTCGGCCAGCGTCGTGCAGCAGCCCATTGTCGATGTGGGCCGCCGCGCCGCCGAGCTCCTCTTCGCGCAGCTTGGACGCGTTCCCCATCCCGCCGGCTCCGGCAAACGGACCCGTGACCCGCTTGTCCTTGCCAGCCGCCTCGTGCTGCGCAATTCCTGCGGCTGCAAAATGCACGCCGGCAGCATCTAATCGCCGAACGTGGCCGCCCTCGCGGAACGCAGTGGCTTTTGAGCGGCAATTTTGCTCGTGCCGCAAACTATTTCTATTTTCCCCGCCTAAATCAATCCTTCAACTTTTTTCTTCACAGACGCAAAAGCTTGTGTCTATAGTGTCTGCCAAAGTTGGAAACGATTCCAAAACGAGGCCAGATCACGACCACCCCTTCCAGCCGACCCTCAAGGCGCGCTGTAGCACACGCGACCGGCAAGCTGCCAGAGCCGCGAACGATAAAAACTAGTCGAAATCCATCAGCCGACGATTTTCGTGATGCCGTCGGGCAGTTCGCCGCAGGGCGCATAGATCATGATCTGGTTCGGCTCCGTACGCGCTGCGGGTTGTGTGTTCTTCGCGGAGGGAGGAAAGATGCAGCGAAGGCCTCTATCACTGCCGCACCAGCTGCATCGCCCAAAAGGAGTACAAATAAAGCCCCCATTCTAACGATGCCAGCTCACCTAGCCAGTCTTTACAGTGCGTTGGAACATAGCTGAGTAAATGCTGACGCACTGACTATGAATCGCGCGCGACGTGCTGAAAGCATATCTGACTATGAACTATGACTTAGTTTCTTTAGAAGTCGGGGCAAGGCCATCGAGTTGTTTGGATACCGGAGAAAAATTATGCAGAGCATACCAGCCGTCCTCACAAGTTGTGTAAAGAAGCCATTTACGAACGCATCGTCTTTGGGCGCTCTCCTCGCGATCCTGCTGTTGTGCCTGGCCGCGGCCAGCCGGCCGGCAGCGGCCCAACAAGGCCAGCAGTTCGTGGGCCATGTTGAGGATAGCTCTCACGCTGCGATCGCGGGAGCGACGGTAACCATCCACAACGAGGATACCGGGGAAGATACCGTTGCCAAAACGACCGGAGCCGGCGATTACACAGTTCCCTATCTGAAGGCTGGCACCTATACGATTACCGCGGTCAAGGACGGCTTCAAGGCGTTCAGCAAGACTCACATCAGCCTGCGCGTGGACCAGAACTCAAAGATCGACTTTACCCTGCCGGTTGGAAGCGCCAGCGAGAACGTGACCGTCTCCGACGCGGGAACGAAGATCGAGCTGTCGAAGGCCGACCGCGGCGAGATCATCGGCAACGAGCGCATCGAGGAGCTGCCGAGCGATGGACGCAACTACCAGAAACTGTTTGAGCTCAGTCCGGGCACCAACGACACCAGCAACCCGCAATACCCGCGGCAGCAGGACAACGTGAGCGGCAACCTCCACCTGACGGGGGTTCCCCAGGCCACCGTGCAGGAGAACCTCGATGGCGGCACCAACGACACCGCGAACGGAGAGTCGGCTTCGAACGTGCCGCTCGATACCATCCAGGAATTCAAGGTGGTGCTGAATCCCTATGACGCGTCTTACGGGCGCGCGGGCGGCGGCGCGATCGACGTCGCGTTGAAGTCCGGAACCAACGCTTACCACGGCTCCCTCTACGAGTTCGCCAGGCGCCCCTTCCTCGATGCTCAAAGCTACCAATACGATTACGCGGCGAGCCAGCCGGGCAGCACCGCGCCTATCCCCAGCCGCCACAAGCGCGATCAGTTCGGCCTGGAAGTCGACGGTCCGTTCAGCATCCCCCACCTTTACAACGGCAGGGATAGGACCTTCTTTACTGCGCAATGGGAGCAGGCCTACGAGGCCCTGCCCAACACAGGCGCTTCCATCTACTCGATCCCCAATCCGCAATGGCTCACGGGAAATTTCGCCGGCGCGCAGTTCTACAACAACGTGACGAAGACGCTCCAGCCGCTCATCATCTACGACCCGCTGACGCCTCTGGTCAGCGTCGTCGATCCGGTGGACGGCAAGACAAAGCAGGCCCACAGCCCCTTTCCCGGCAATATGATTCCACAAAGCCGCCTGGACCCGGTGGGCCTCGCGATCGGGCAGTTCTATAACCAGTTCACGCCGAACTACAATCCCGGACCGGGCAACGCTCCCTACCAGAACAACTATTTCTATCTGCCCGTCGAAAATGACATCACCCGCAACGGCCTGTTCAAGATCGACCAGGTCTTCGGTCCGAGAGACCGCGGAACCCTTCGCTGGACAGGGTTCGAGCGCTATGCCACCCAAAGTCCAAACGGGCTTCAGAGCAGCAGTCTAGCCAACGACAATTCCGTCACCGTACAGCCGAAAGAGCAGCAATACGCCCTCGAGGAGATCCATACCTTCTCGCCCCACCTCGTCCTCGACAACAAGCTGACCGGGGGAACCGAAGAGCAGGGAGCCAACCAGGGGGTCAGAGGGTTGAACCTGGCTTCGTTAGGCTTCTCCGCGCACTACATCTCCAATATCTTCGTCAAGGACCAATTTCCGAACATAAACCCCGCCGGCTATCCCAGCTTTGGTGACGGCGGAACCGGCGGCGCCGCGGACTCGCACAACCTCGGCTATCAGCCCAGCGTCACCTTCATCCGCGGCCGCCACACCATCCGCGCCGGGTTCGACATGCGGCTGTATCAATACGCCGGCAACATCGGCGACGTCGAAAACAACCAGTTCGGGTTCGGCAACACCTTCACGCAGCACTACTACAACGCGCCCGAGGCGCCCGGTATAACCTCCGGCAACTCCATCGCGGAGCTGCTCCTCGGCTACCCCAACAGCGGAAGCCTCACGTTCCAGTACAGCCCCTTCTTTTCCCAGCACTATTATGCCTTCTGGGCTCAGGATGACTTGAAGGTCACGCCCAGGCTGACTCTCAATCTCGGCATTCGCTACGACCTACAGGGAGCCCGCACCGAACGCCACAACTCGGTCAACTACGACTTCAACACGACAGCGATCAATCCTCTCGACGCCCAGGTCACCAATCGTGCCGGGCTCAACGGCCCGCTGTTGGGCGGCATTGAGTTCGCCGGAGTCAACGGCAATCCGCGCGGCGCCTACGCAACCAACCTGCTCAACATCCAGCCCCGCTTCGGCGCCGCCTATGCCTTCACCAACAGAACATCGCTGCGCGCCGGCTTCGGGGAGATGTTCATTCAGGATGAGGCAAACGACCACAGGAATGGCTTCGGCGCCCAGACCAACTTCAACGATTCCACGGACAACGGCGTTACCCCGGCCCTCAACAATCCCGCCAATCCCGGCAGAACCTTCGCCGATCCCTATGCCACGACTCTCAAGCAGACCGGCTCCAGCCTCGGACTCGCCACCACTCCCGGCAGTTCGGTCAACTTCACCGATCCGCACTTCCAAGTGCCGTCCCTCTGGCAATACAGTGTGTCGGTGGAGCAGCAGCTTACCGACCGGGACGTGCTCGATATCAGCTACTCGGGACTGAGGGGATACAACCTGGAAGGCAATGACAATATCAACCATCCCTCGGCGGCATCCTATGCGCAGTGCGACGTCGAACAAGGAGGAAACCGCCAGCTTTGCGATGGCAACTCCTATCCAGCCGTGGTTCCCAGTCCCTTCTACCAGGTTCCCGGGTTCGCGGGCAGCGGCTACTACAGCAACCCAACCATCCAGGCATATCAACTGACAAGGCCCTTCCCCGCCTTTACCGACGTTACCGAAGACCACCTGCCCCAGATTCGCTCCTGGTACAACTCACTCCAGGTCACCGCCTCCCACAACGTCTCCCATGACCTGAGCCTGCACTTCGCCTACACCTGGTCCAAGAGCATGACGGCCGGCAACATCATCGATCCGATCTATCGCGTGTACGGGCGTAACATCGGCACCAACAATATTCCGAACGCGATTACGCTCTCCGGTGTGTATTACTTCCCGGTCGGCCGCGGCAAGACGTTCTTTTCCCACACCAACCGGCTGGTGGATGCCGCGATCGGCGGCTGGGAAGTCGCCCCGCTGTATGTCTACACGCAGTGGTATCCCTTCAGCATAGGCACCAACTGGGAGCAGCTGGGCCCGATTGCGATAAAGCCGCACGACCTTCCCGCCGATGGGACGCACTCCTACAAACGCCTGCAGGGAATCACTCCCTGTGTGGCCTACAAGGATACCGACACGGGGCTGCTTCACTACGGGCCTTCCTATACAGAAGCGGGATGCACAACCCCAGCTCTTGTAGAGGTTCCGAATCAATACGCCGTGCGGCGCAACATTATAGACACCGGTATCCGTAACCCCGCCAGTCACCAGTTCGATGTCAGCCTGTCCAAGCGATTCGCATATAACGACCGAGTCAACCTGCAGCTGCGCCTGGATGCGTTCAACGTGCTCAATCACCCGAACTGGAACTACAACGTGAACTACAGCATAGATCCAACCAACGACAACTTCGGGACCATCCAGAAAGGACCGCAAGGCCCCTACGGCTCGCTTCCACGCGACTTGCAGCTCTCCGCAAAGATCGCCTTCTAGGTCTCTGACCGCGTGATGTTGTTTCCGTTGTAGCGCCTGAGGACGGCCCTTCGCGAAGGCCGCCTCACCTCCACAGGAGTCCACCCCCCAGGGAGAAACCATGCCTTTCACCCGCCGCACCTTCCTCGCGCTCACCGGCGCGCCGCCGGCACCGCCACCCTCTCGCTCGCGCAATCCTCCGCCGCCCAGTCGGGTACAGCGCTGCCCCCTGCCCACCGCCGACTTTCTCGAAGCTGCCGACCTGACAGCCCTCAATGGGACGAGCAGTCTCTGCTGGTCACGCTGCAGGGCCTGGTCAACCGCGATCGACCAAGCATCTATCTCTACTGGGGCACCGACTCGACCAATCAGCAATGGCTCGATATCATGCGCGTACCCTATCGCACCATAAGTCAGCCCTGGGAACTTATCGACCGCTACCGATCCAAGGTCAATGGAGCGATCGTCTATGACCCCAACCTGCCTGATACCATCCATCTTGCGACCATGATGGCTAGTCTGCGCGGCGGCGTCATCGCTACCGCTGCCCTTGCAAAACGCTTCAACCTGAATGTACTCGAAGACCTGACCGGGCGCTTCACCAGCAATCCCGCCGTGTACCAGTGGGCGTTCGATCATCTCTGGCCGCAGCTTTCCAACCGCATCCTCACCGCTATCAGCCCTTCGAACATGGTCCCCACTCCAAATGTCTCGTGGACAACACTGCTCCAGGAAACGCGCCCCATCCACGACGCTTCCAACTTAGGCACTTATACCGCCGACCTTCTGCTCTGCTCGGATCGGCAGCGGTCTATGTGCGGTTTCAAGACAACGTTCCGACCGGAGAATGGAGCCCAGCAGTCTTGCAGGTCACGGTGACCGCCGATGGCGCGACCATTGCCTCGTTCCAGCCCGGCATTGCCGCAGAGCAGCCCTGTCTGTTCGACGCGGGCGGCTCGCAAGTCACCCCCACCTGGCGCTTTGCCGACGGCACCGCTCACTTCATCTACCGGTTCACGCCGCCGGCCGGTAGCAAGAAGCTCACCCTCTCCGCCACCATGCAGAACCAGTTCCTGGTAACCGCCACCGGCACCGCGCCCAGCGTGCAGCAGGCCAATCCAAACTTCCGCGACTACATCATGGCCACCCGGGCGCCCGCCTTCTGGCTCGACCCCGAGGTGCCGGCCGAAGCGGATCTGTTCACGCAAATCCTCGAGCGCGCCAACACCGACACGCCTTACCTGGGCTGGTTCCCGCTCGGCCATGAAATGCCCGGCGTAACCCTCTGCGCCCAGCACGGCTGCCCGGTCGTGGCGGCTGATTACTTCTACAACGGCTCTGCCTTCGCCGGCGTGCCTGCGCAGGTCAGCTCTCGTATCAAGCACCTCCGGTACCCAAGCTTGCAAACAAGATCTATCTCACCCTGACCATGGTCGAGGGCGATAACATCCAGTACAACCAGCACCGCATGCTCGATATGTGGAATGATTCCGGCCGCGGACTGGTGCCGCTCAACTGGAGCGTTAGCATGCTGCTGCTCGATATAGCGCCCAGTATCTTGCGCTACTATCAGCAGACCCGCACGGACAACGACTTACTCATGGCCGGACCATCCGGCGCGGGCTACACTTACCCGGCGGTCTGGCCCGCGATCGCGTTCGAGCAGTTCAGCAGGCGCACCGGCTTGTACATGCAGAGTACAGGCATGGATACTCTGTTCGCCCATAACCGCGACAACACCACCGACCTGGCTCTCACCGCGGACATCGTCGACCGCTCCAAGCGCAATGTGCCCGGCTTGCTGGGTATCTTGTATAACTACGAAACGCAAAGCCAGGCGAGCTTCATCGATGGTCTGCCGGTGGTTACCCTGCTCGGCGTGAACGATCTGCCGAGCGGCCAGGCGGCGCTCGCGCAGATCGCCGCATCCTGGGACGGAAAGGCGCCGCTGTTCGTCGCGGCGGGGCTTGAGTCCTGGAACCTGCTGCCGACCGATGCGAACACTCTGGCCAACTCGCTGACGTCAGAGTTCGAGATCGTGCGCGGCGACACCTTCTTCCAGCTGCTCAACGCCACGCAGGCTCACCCGTAAACAGCTGTTGAAACCTCCCCGCGGCCCGCGGGAGTATTCTCCCTCCGGCTCCGCGGAGCCGCCAGGCTCGCGCCATTTACGGATGCTGCGCAATACTGAAGCGCAACACTCCCTGCTGCCCCGTCGTTGCCAGCACGTTCAGCATCATCGGCTGCCCCCCGTTGCTCAGCGGCATCAGCGTTACCAGTCCGTTTGCATCACTCACTGCGTTGCTCGGGAGCGAACTGATCTGCTGCGGCGCCGGGCACCGCCCCTGCGCAGGGCACGGCGGCTGCCAGGCATCCATCTGCTGGTAAAAGTTCACCTGCGCCCCTGCCAGTGGACGCCCGGCCTCGTCGATCACCTCGAGCGTCACCGGTGTTACCGGCATGGCCGGGCGATCGGTTCCATCCGCCAAGACCGCACTCGCCAGCAGGCTCTGCCCCGCGCCGTTGACCGCCAGCAGCGATGCGACCTGGTCGGCGTGCTCTGCATTGATAATGAATGTCGCGCACGGGCCCGACGACCCTTCGCAGGCATACACATTGCTCGTATTACCCGCCGCGATCGATCCAACCGTAACCATCGTCGATACCAGCCCCGACGCATTGCTGCTTGTGCTGGTCGAAGCGGCCACCTGCACGCCGGGGCCGCTGGTTCGCCACTGCACTGGCTCCCCGTTCACTGGCACGCCATTGCTCAGCACCACGGCTACCGGGGTCCAGCTCACCGCCGCTCCGCCCCCCGCGACATACAGCGTGTTCGTAGCCGCGATCTGCGGCGCCACGCCGCCCCCGTTAAAAGTGGCCACCGCCGGCATCCCGCCATTCGGAATGGAAGCACCCACCATCGTTGACTGTGTACTGGTTGGCGTTACCATCATGGTCACCACGCCGGTACTGTTCGTCACGACCGTGCACGTAGCCGCTCCGCAGCCTAACCCCGCCGACCCGCTCTGCACCGTGTACGTCACCGTCACATTCGCGGCGGGCGTCTTGCCATCCCCGGCCACTACCTGCACCGTCATCGGCACCGGCACACCCAGGCTGACCGTGCCGCTCGGCCCGCTCACAACCCGCACGCCGTCGGTCCCCTGCGCGTCATAGCTCAGTCCATCCAGAATCTGCGCCTGCCCCAGCGTCTGCGGGTCGATAACTGCCACAATCACGGTTCCAGTTGCCGCATTCACTGCCGGCGCCACCGCCGTAATCTCGGTCTGCGTCACGCTCGTCACCGTCGCAGCGGCATTGTTCACCAGCACCGTCATTCCCGTGCGAAAACCCTCTCCCTCAATCGCGATCGTGCCGCCGGCCAGCGTCAGCCGCGCCGGAAACACTGAATCCGCGTACAGCACGCGCGCCCGGTAGGTAAAGTCCGGCCGGCCGTCTCCGCGCACATCGGTAAACGCTACGCGCACTTCGCCGTCCGCAACCGTCTGCGACGACAACGCCGTAAGCCCCACGCTGTTGCCGTTGAACGGCACCGTCGTCGCCTGATCCGGCGACGAGCCCACCGCATCCACCCCGCTCCACAACCCAATCAGCACTGCCGATTTGCTCTGCGTGCCAAAGCCGGCCTCGTCCAGCGATGTGGCCTCCACTGTAAACGAGCGGTTGGCCCGCGCATGAAACTGGAACCATCCCGTGTGGCCATAGCCCACCAGCTTCGCCAGCCACTCGCCATTGCCGCTCGCGCTGTTCGGCTGCGCTTCCACGCCGTCATCGGTCTGCAATCCATCGGCCGAGTCGGTCATCACAAAGTTCTGCACTACCGGCGTCTGCCCGGCGCTCAGGTTGCCCAGTACCACTGTCTGCATCGCGCCCGAGGGCGCCACCTGGTTGGCCTTGTAGGGACCTACGGAAACGCTGCCCGTGTACAGCGGATTGATCGGCTCGATCGAGATCTGGTAGTTCGCGCTTGTCGTACCCGGCGGCAGCGGCACGCCGCTCAGCATGAAAAACCCTTCCTTGCTCGCGTCATCGGTGCCGAATCGTCCATAAGGATTGCCTTGCGGGTCCACCGTCCCGGTCACGGGGTTGCCGGTGTCGATGCGGTAGTACGCTCCTGTCACCGCGGTTACCGTGTAGCGCAGGTCGGGCACATTGCCGTTCGCGGTTGGGTCCAGCGGAGTCAGCACTACGTTTACACCCTGCATGCCCTGCCCGTTCCTGAAGGTAATTGTGCCTTCCACGGTTACTGTTGAGAGCGCGGTCTGCGTCTTGCCCGGCCACTGGCTCGCGTTCGCGCTCGTCACCGGGTACAGCTGGTTCAGCCCGGCAATGTCGTCCGGACGCAGCGTCAGCTGGTTGGGCATGCAGCTCGTCATCGACCCGGAGCACAGCCGCTCGAATGGGTGCATCACCGGCCAGCCTGCCTGTCCGTCCGTCGTCGGGTTCGGCCACATCGACTCGTTCACCTGCGACCAGTCCAGCCCCAGCACCCGCCCGAATGCCCGCACCAGCTCATACTCGAGCAGCCCGTTCAGCGCGCTCGATGTCGCGCAGCGTCCATTCACCAGAATCAGCGCGTGCGCGATGTTGCCCGCTGTCGAGAAACTGTCCACTGTCGAGTACACGCCGGTCTGCGTGCACTGGCTCGGATCACTCGCACTCTTACCCTGCGCATCCGTCCCGTAAATGTCGTCGATCACGCTGCCGTCCGCGTCGAAGATGACCGCGACCGGCTCCGCGGTCGCGGTAGGCTGCGCGTCCGACGGCAGCACCGCTCCCGTACCTGAAGGCGTATTCGCCGTCACATTGCTGCCGTTCACGTCCTCGCTCAGCAAGCCGCCGTGGGTGATCGACACTGCCGCCGTCGAAACACCGTTCCACACCGCCGCCGCATTGGCCACCAGGGACGCCGCCTGGCTGCTCGAGACCGAGCTCGACAGGGCGCCCTGATCGAGGTAGTAGCTCACCTGCCCATTGGCCCATACCACCGGCTTGCCCTTGGCAGCGGGATCGAAGTAATTCACTCCCGCGACCCAATGTGGGCCGCTTGCCTTCGCCACGTCCGCGCTGCCGATATAGAACAAGAACAGCACGGAAACCCAGAGTTGGAGCCAGCCAATACGCATCGTGGAATGTCCTCCCGCCTCGCAGGAGAGCAATCCTCCCGTGGGGCGCAACTCCATTCCGCCACGGTTCAAGCCTCAACATGAGAGGAATCAGCAGGGATCGCGAAGGCGCGAAACCACTCTGGGAGCAAAACAAAAAGCTGTGCCGAATTGGCACAGCCTCTCGAAAAACTCAGCGCACGTTTTCACTCACGCGCTCATCTAGCGCCCCCGTTCAGGCGAACGCAGCGCGCGGCATTCGCGAGCGCTTTGCAGGCGCGCCGGAAAGCCTGCAACCCAGCCCGGCATGCTTCCGGGCACGCTGATTGCCAACCGGCCGCAGAAGGCCGAAATCCGGGCCCGCTGCCTCTCAGATCTCAGGGAAAAAGTCGAAAAAGGCGTCGATACTCTGCCGCAGCTGCGCCTCAATCTGCTCGCGCGAGCCCTCCAGGATATGCATCGTCACGCGCGCCTCGTTGCCGTTCTTCAGCGCCACCGGCGCGTCGCTTACGCCGGCGATCTCGTCCGCCGGCAACAACCGCATGCCGTACACCAGGGTCAGGTTTGCCATGCAACCATCTTAAAGCCCCATCAACGGCCGCCTGCATCGTCCCTCACAACCCGGCATCCTTAACTGAGGCCGCCGTGCCGCCGTGGCAGAGCACGGCTGGCGCAGCGGGTAAGATGGGAACGACTCTTATGGCAGAAAATTCTGTTCGCAATGTTGTGATTCTCGGCTCCGGCTGCGCCGGTTTGACAGCCGCTATCTACTCTGGACGCGCCAACCTGCGTCCGCTCGTCGTGGAAGGCCACGAACCCGGCGGCCAGCTCTCGATCACCACCATGGTCGAGAACTTTCCCGGCTGGCCCGAGGGCATCCAGGGGCCGCAGCTGGTGGAAAACATGAAGATCCAGGCGGCCCGCTTTGGCGCCGAGTTCCAGATGGGCCACCTGGTCTCGGCCGACCTGTCGCAGCGCCCTTTTGTGCTCAACTTCGGCAAGGAAACAATCCTCGCGCACACGCTCGTGATCGCGAGCGGCGCCTCCGCCCGCTGGCTCAACCTGCCGTCGGAGCAGGCGCTGATCGGCCACGGCGTCAGCTCCTGCGCCACCTGCGACGGCTTTTTTTTCGGCGGCCGGGAGATCGCGGTCGTCGGCGGCGGCGACTCGGCGATGGAAGAAGCACTCTTCCTCACCCGCTTCGCCTCCAAGGTCACCCTGCTGCACAGGTCCGATACGTTCCGCGCCTCGGCCATCATGCTCGAGCGTGCGCGCTGCAGCGAGAAGATCGAGTTCCGTACCAACGTGGTCATCGAGGAGGTGCTGGGCGTGGAGGAGCGCGAGGTCAAGGGCGTGCGCCTGCGCGACCGGGTTACCGATGAAATCTCGGACCTGCCCATCGACGGACTTTTTCTCGGCATTGGCCACGAGCCGAATGCGAAAGCATTTGCCGGCCAGATCGACCTCGACGACGATGGCTACATCCGCACCCACGAGCAGGTGTTCACCCGCGTGCCGGGCGTGTTCGCCTGCGGCGATGTGCAGGACCGCCGCTACCGGCAGGCCATCACCGCCGCCGGCTCCGGCTGCGCGGCCGCGCTCGAAGTCGAGCGGTACCTTGAGGAGTGCGGCAAGTAAGCACTCCCGGAAACCACATGAGCTCCGTTGCTGAAAACCTGAGCCGCGTGCAAGACGCCATCGCGACAGCCTGCCGCAAGGCAGGCCGTTCGCGCGAGGCCGTGCGCCTGATGGCTGTCTCGAAGACGCATCCGGTCGAGCTGCTGGTCGCAGCCGCTGCCGCCGGCCAACAGCTGTTTGGCGAAAACCGTGTTCAGGAGTTCGCCGAGAAATCCGGGGCGCTCGCCCGCACCGCGTACCGGATCGACGGCGGTCCGGCTCCTGCGACGACAGCGGAGCGGAAGAGCGAGCCGCTCGCGGTGCACCTGATCGGCCACCTGCAATCGAACAAAGCCGCGCGCGCCGCGGAGGTGTTTTCCGCGATCGACACCGTCGATTCGCTGCGGCTGGCGGAGCGGCTGCACGCGAGCGCCAGCCAGACAAGGCGCAGTCTGCCGATCCTGCTTGAGATCAAACTGAGCGCCGAAGAGACAAAGGAAGGTCTCGCGCCGGATGCGCCAGAGCTCCAGCAACTGCTGGAGCGCCTGCCCGACTTTGCCGCGCACCTGCCGCTGCGCGGCCTGATGACCGTCGCCCCCATCTCCCACGATCCCGCGGTGGCGCGCGCCTGCTTCCGGCAGCTTCGCGAACTGCGCGACAAGCTGGCACAGCAGCATCCGCGACTCTCGTTTGAAGAGCTTTCCATGGGCATGTCTGGTGATTTTGAAGCTGCTATCGAAGAGGGCTCAACGACGGTTCGCATCGGGACAGCCATCTTCGGCGCGCGGCCGAAACCCGCTTAGCGGAGGGGAACCTGCGGGCTGTACCGTGCGTACCTAGAGCTGGAGGCGCACGCAGGAACGCTGCGCGCGGGATTACGATGCTTGTTCTTTTCTTCTGGATTGTCCTGCTCATCGTGTGCTGGCCGCTAGCCCTGCTGGCGCTGATGTTATTTCCTTTGATCTGGCTGATGCTTCTGCCGTTTCGCATTCTCGGCTTCGCTATCGGCGGCGTGCTGGAACTGGTGGCGGCGCTCTTCTACCTGCCCGCCCGGATCGTCCGCGCGCTCTGAAAGCCGGTGTTCCACGCAAATTGTTCCACGTGGAACAATTTGAAACGGGCCTTTTTCGCGGTTTCACGAGCACGCTCAAGGCTGCTAAGTGAATGACCCGATTAGACTTAGCGTTGGCGGGCAGTTGCTTAAAAAGGCGTGGCGCATCGTTTCAACGTTCTGTGGTTAAAGGGCCTAAAGACCCCCTGCGCGGGATTCCTTTCTCCTGACAAACTCATGGGCGGACAATTGCGCGTGTGGCCTTTCCGTTAAGAAAGGCCACGTCGAGATGATCTGAGCGCGAGAGAGCATCAGGAGAAAGGAACCGGCGGCCACTCCGTGGCATTTTTCTTGGCGATTCAACCGCGCGATGGTGTGGGCCTCGCGATGCTCGGCATAAGCGCTGCCGACCCCGACCAACGGAAGGGCCACGGAAACTCCGTCCGCGAGCATCCGGTAAACACACCACGAAGTGGCCGCCTCCCGCGCAGGGGGTCTTGCCTTTGCTCCCATCGGGTTACACTCAGTGCTTCTGAGGACCTTCGCTTGAGCCCACTCTACGCCGCCGTTCTCGGCGTCATCCTGCTCGTTCTACTCGGCGTTTCGCTGTCGCGGCTGCGCACGACCCACACCCGGCAGGACTACCTGCTGGCCGGCCGCTCGCTGCCGGCCTTTGTGTTGGTGTTTACGCTGCTTTCGAGCTGGATCGGCTCGGGCTCGCTGCTGGGCGGCGCGGAGAACGCCTACAATCACGGCCTGGTTGCACTCTGGCAGCCGGCCGGCGGCTGGGCGGGGCTGCTGCTGATCTACTTCATCGCGCCGCGCGCGCGCAAGTTCGCGCAGTACACCATTCCCGACCTGCTCGAAGCCCGCTACAACCAGGGCGCGCGCGTGCTCGGCGTCATCGCGATCCTGTTCGCCTACACCGCCATTACGTCGTACCAGCTGATCGGCGGCGGCGACATCCTCAGCCTGATCTTCCCGCACACCATCACGCCGGACCTGGGCAAGTACATCATCGCGGCGTTCGTCATCTGCTTCACGGCGGTTGCCGGCATGAGTTCGGTCGCGTACATGGACCTCTTTATCGGCCTGCTCGCAACGGTAACTCTGCTGATTGCACTTCCCGTGCTGCTGCACACCGCCGGCGGCTGGGGCGCGTTCCGGGCCAGCCTGCCCGCATCGCACTTCACCGCGTTCGGCGACTACTCGCACATTCGCGCGCTGGAGCTGTTTCTGCCCACCTGCCTGCTCATGCTGGGCAACCAATCCATGTACCAGAAGTTCTTCTCGGCGAAGTCGGCACGCGATGCACGCCGGGCGGTCGTCGGCTGGATCATCGGAACCGTCATCCTCGAAACTGTGATCGTGGTGATCGCGATGCTGGGCCACTCGCTCGCGCTCGAAGCGCACCACGCGCCGAAGCCGCGCGAGATCATCGCGTACACCTCGCTGCATTCCATGCCGCCGCTGCTGGGCGCGCTGCTGATGGGCTCGGTCTTCGCGAAGGTCATCTCGACCGCGAACAACTACCTGTTCTCGCCGGCGACCAACCTTATCAACGATATCTATGTGCGCTACATGGCGCGCAATGCCTCGAACAAGCGGGTGCTGATCGTCTCGCGGCTCACGGTGGTGCTGCTGGGGGTCTGGTCGCTGTACCAGGCGCTGCACACAGGCTCCATCCTGAAGGCGACGCTGTACGCGTACACGGTCTACTCGGCGACGCTGACGCCGGTAGTGCTGGCGGCGTTCTACTCCAAACGTGCGAATGCGCATGGAGCCGTATCGGCGATCGCGGCGGGCACGGTGATTACAGTATTCTGGGATACGCCGCTGGTGCACACACACCTACCGGCGGCGCTGGCCAACCGGGATGCCATTCTCCCGGCGTTGCTGGTCGCGCTGGTGTGTCTATTTGGCATCAGTGCGGTGACCGCTCCACCCGACCCGGCGAAGCTCGCACGGCTGCAGGCGACCGCGGATGAGTAGGACGGCGCGAAAGCCGGCTTTCGAACGAACCGTTCCAGCCGAGACTTCATCTATATCTGTATGGCTACAACAACTGCTGTGAAAGACACGATCACGAACGCAGCCGATAGCGGCACCTTCCAACTGGGCGGCGATCTGACCATCCACCGGCTGGGCTACGGCGCCATGCGCCTCACCGGCGAGGGCGTCTGGGGCGAGCCGAAGGATCCGGAAGAGGCCAGGCGCGTCCTCAAGCGCACGGTCGAGCTGGGCATCAACTTCATCGACACCGCTGACGCATACGGACCGATTGTGTCCGAGCGCCTGATCGCGGAAGCACTCCACCCTTACCCCAAGGGTCTCGTCATCGCGACCAAAGGCGGCAATGCGCGCACCGGACCGCAGGAGTGGCACCCGGTGGGCCGTCCGGAGTACCTGCAGCAGCAGGTCGAGATGAGCCTGCGCCACCTCAAGCTGGAGCGCATCGATCTGTGGCAGCTGCACCGCATCGACCCGAAAGTCCCGGTGGAAGAATCTCTGGAGCCGATCGCGAAGCTGCAGCAGGAGGGCAAGATCCGCCACGTGGGCCTCTCCGAGGTGAAGCCGCACGAGATCGAGCAGGCGCAGAAAGTCATTAAGATCGTGAGCGTACAGAATATGTACAACATCGGCGATCGGCAGCATGAGGACACACTCCAGTTCTGCGAGAAGCACAACATCGCATTTATCCCGTGGTTCCCAGTGGCAGCCGGCAAGCTGGCCAAGGAAGGCGGCCCGCTGGACAAGGCCGCCAAACGGCACGGGGCCACGGTAGCGCAGCTGGCGCTGGCATGGCTGCTGCATCACTCGCCGGTCATGCTGCCCATTCCTGGAACCTCCTCGGTGAAGCACCTGGAAGAGAACACGGCGGCAGCCTCGCTGAAGCTGGCGGACAACGAGTGGACCGACATCGAGGCCGAGGTCAAGCAGGCGCAGTAAGCCGCGCCCAGTAGGTCGTGATGACTTTCGAGGGATCGAGCGCAAGCCGGCAAAGGCTTATGCTGAGAGGGAGAGCGACCCTGGCTCTCCCTTTTGCCTTCCATGCCGCTCGCCACCCTCACGATCCAGCTTCGCATCGAGCACGCGCAGTCGCTCAAGGACCGGCGCCAGGTGGTGCGCAGCCTGAAAGACAAGCTACGGCATGGCTTTAACGTCTCGGTGGCCGAACTGGACGAGGCGGTTACGTGGCAATCGGCGGTGATCGGCGTCGCGGCCATTTCGAACTCGCGCAGCTACCTGGAAGGCCAGCTGCAGCAGGTAGAGGCGGCGGCGGAGCGGATCGCGACCGAGCTGAGCGCGGTGATCACCGACAGCTGGTGCGAGTTTGTAGACTAGAGTAAGAGTGCGAGGGGCGGCGTGGGTGCAGTCGAGGATACCCGGAAGGTAATACAGGATCTGCTGGCGCCGGAGTTGCGCGCGGTGGTGGTGCGTCTGGACGCGCTGGAGAAGCAGTTTGGGCTGCAAATCGGGGCTGCGGAGGAGCGCACGGGCGCTCGTGTGGAAGCCCTGAACGCTCGCCTGGATGCGGTGGAAGAGCGTCTGGGTACGCGCATCGACACGCTGGGAAGCCGCCTGGACACCCGCATCGACACGTTGGAGAAGCGGATGAACGTCCGCTTTGACGCGGTGGACGCCCGCTTCGACAGGCTGGAGACGACCATGAAGGAAAACATGGCGCAAATCATGACCCAGTTCTCCACCCTGATCAACTTCAACGCCATCACTGAACGGCTGAGCCGGCTGGAGGCGACAGCCAAAGCGCATGCACCGGGCGAGCTGGCCCAGCAGTAGCGCGGCCGCCGACCGCGGACAGGAGACAACCATGCCGGAACAACGTGCGCGCAAGTACCACCAGGACCGGGTCGCCGAGACCATCCGCGAGGAGATCGACGCGATGATCCTGGGCGATCTGTCGGACCCGCGGATCAGCTCCTCGCATGTCACCCAGGTGCTGCTGAACCCGGGCGGCAAGTCGGCCGAGGTCTATGTGCAGGTGGATGGAGGTCCGGAGGCTGAGGTATCCACGGTGGAAGGCCTGATGGCGGCGCGCGGCTGGATCCGCGTGGAGCTGAAGAGCCGCATGGGCAAGCGGCATGTGCCGGAGCTCGCCTTCCATGCGGACCGCTCCGAGCGCATGGTGGGCCGCATCGATGAGCTGCTGACCCGCACCCGCAAGCGCAACAAGTATGCGCCGGCCCCGGCTGAGGAAGCGCCCGCGCCGGAGCAGCCCGGCCAGGATTGAGCGCTGGTCTGTTAGCCTGAAGGGCAGCCAAGGCCAGACAAATCAGCGCGAGGTTCCCCCGTCCCCGCGTCAGGAAGACCGAAGGATCGCGGCAAACCGAAGCTGGGGCTTGCCGCGTATCTCTACTGCTGTAGCCGCCCGGGAGAGCAGCAAACCAAAGGAATGGACACGGCCAGCAGCAGGAGAAGCTTTACCGCGACACGTCCCGTTTCGTGGCGCGATCGGGTCTGGCGGCCGGAGACGGCGCTGGAAATCGTGACGCTGGTGAGCCTGACCGCGATCCTGTTCCTCTACGGGCTGATCCCCATCTTCGGCGGCGCGGGCCTGGGCCTGGTGGGCGCCGACGAGCCGCGCTACGCCCAGGTGGCCCGCGAGATGCTGGCGCGCCACGACTACATCACGCCCGTGCTGTACGGCAAGCCGTGGCTTGAAAAGCCGGCGCTCTACTACTGGCGCGCCATGTTCTCCTTTAAGGAATTCGGCGTGCACGACTGGTCGGCGCGGCTGCCCTCGGCCACGTTTGCGTTCACACTCGTCATCCTGGTCTACCTGCACATGAAGCGCTTCCGGCCCGGCGCCCAGCTGGACGCCGCGCTGCTGACCGCCTCCTGCGCGGGTTTTCTCAGCTTTGCGCGCGGCGCTTCGACCGACATGCAGCTGGCCGCGCCGTTTGGCATCGGCATGCTGGGCTGGTACGCCTGGTACGAGACCGACTCGAAGTTCTGGCTCTTCGACCTGTATTTTTTCATAGGCGCGGCGACCCTGGCCAAGGGACCGGTGGCGCCATTTCTGGCAGTGGGCATCATCGTGGCGTTCGCGGCGCTGCGGCGCGAGTGGACGGTGCTGCGCCGCACCTTCTGGTGGCCCGGCGCGGTGCTGTACCTGGCCATGGTGCTGCCCTGGTTTATTGAGGTGCAGCGGCGCAATCCCAATTTCCTGCGGGTCTTCTTTCTCGAGCACAATCTGGAGCGGTTCGCCACCAACCGCTATGAGCACGAGCAGTCGCTCTGGTACTACCTGCCGGTGGTGCTGCTCTCGCTCATGCCGTGGGCGGTGCTCTCGGTGGCGGCGCTGGTTGCCGCGGTCCGCGCCAGCTTCGCCGAGTGGCGCGCCCGCCGCGAGAAAGGCCATTACCGCGGCTTTCAACGCGCGGGCGACGCCTTCCCTGAGTTCCTCGTGGTCTGGGCCCTGCTGCCCATCCTCTTCTTCACCAGCTCCGACTCCAAGCTGCCCGGCTACATCCTGCCCTCCATCCCCCCGCTCACCATCCTGACCGGCGACTACCTGAACCGGCTGCGCGTGCGGGGCTTTTCTCCCTGGCTGCTGGGCGGCCATGCGCTGCTGGCCGGGCTGCTCACGACCGCGGTTCTGCTCACGCCCTCCTACCTGGTCGAGGATGGGCTGCACCCGCCGCTGCGCATCGCGGTCTCCGCCGGAATGGCCGGCCTCGGCTCCGGGCTGCTGATCCTGATTACGGTCGCGCGGTTCGGCGTAACGCGGCTGCGCACGGCCACCATGATTCCGCTGGTTGTGCTGCTGATCTTTATCTTCGGAGCGGGACCGGTCTTCGGGATTCCGGGGGTGCCGGCCAGCAAGCGAACCATCCAGCTGCTGGACCTGGTCTACTCGCCGCGGCCGGTCGCCGAAGCCCTCGCCAAGCTGCCCCCGCAGCTGGGACCGGTGGCGGTGTTCCGGGTGCGGCGCGACACGGAGTACGGCCTGGCCTTCTACCGCAACCAGCGGGTGCTCGACTACGACCGCGGCTCCATTCCGGACGGCGCGCATATTCTGCTCTCGCGCGACCCGTTTGCCCGCGAGCTGCCCGCGCGTCTTGCCGGGCGCCGCTACCGTCTTCTCTTTGTGGTGCCGGAGCAGGGCCTGCTGGTGTACGCGGTCGATGCAAAGCAGCCCTGACCAGCGCTGGTGCCGCGTCAGACGAAGATGCCGAGGAGTATGCTTCACAAGCAAGTGAAGCAACCGCAGCAACCGCAGCAATCGCAGCAACCAAAGGAGCCGTTGGTGGCCGCCCCCGCACAGCTCGAAGTCGCGCAGCTGGAAGTTCTGGACCTGAGGCATTTCTCCGCGAACAGCCTCCGGCCGGTGCTGGAGGCCGAGAACCGCGTCTGGAGCGAGCGGCTGGATTGGGATTACCGCGCCTCCACCAACCTGCTGCTACAGTATCTCGACGCGCGGGTGCTTCCCGGCTTCGTAGCTGTGGAAGAGGGCCGCGTCCTCGGCTACACCTTTTGCGTGTACGAGGATCGCAAGGCGGTCATCGGCGACGTGTTCGCGCTCGGTGACAGCCGCCGCGGCTACACTCAGGCGCAGATCGAGTCCATCCTGCTCGAGCACCTCATCGCGCTGCTGCAGCACTCGCCCGGCGTCGAGCGCGTCGAATCGCAGCTGCTGCTGCACCGGCATGACCTGCATGCGAACCTGTTCCGCGGCGCCGGGTTTTCCGTCTACCGGCGCATCTACATGGACCTGGACCTGCGCGCCGCCGCGCTGCGCGAGACCGTCGCGCGCGAGCAGGCGCTCTCCGCCCAAGGGCTTGAGCTGCGCACCTGGCAGGAGTCGGATTTCCATCCCGCCGGATCGCTGATCGCCAACGCCTACGAGGGCCACCTGGACTCGACCATCAACGACCAGTACCGCTCGGTCGCGGGCTCGCTGCGCTTCCTGCACAACATCATCCGCTTCCCCGGCTGCGGTGTGTTCGATCCGCAGGCCTCGTTTGTGCTGGCCGCCCGCGGCAGCGGCACGCTGGCCGGTCTGGTGCTGTGCTCGCGGGTGCGCGAGGACGTGGAGCATGTGACGCAGCTGTGCATGGCCGGGCGGGCGCGAGGCGCGGGGCTGGGCACTCTGCTGCTGGAGGTTGCGGCGCGGTCGCTGGTGGCGCGCGGCTTTACCAAGCTCTCCCTTACGGTGACCGGGGGCAACGAACGAGCCGCGGCCTTGTACCAGCGGGTCGGCTTCCGGGAGCAGCACAGCTTCGACGCGATGGTGTGGACCAGCCTGCGCGCGGCAGAGCCTGTTCCGGTGATCGCGCCCGCGCAGCGCAAAGCGGAATCGCTCGCCTTGCGGCCGAACGCCGCGGTCTGATCGTCTATCTGTAACAGTGCCGGTGACTGAATTGCAGCCTCAATGCCAGCCTCATTTATGGACCAGATACATCAGCCAGCTGGCCGCGATCACCACACCCACAAACGCAGCCCAGCACAGCACCCCGTAGCGCACCATTGCGCGGGTCGTGGTGCGCTGGGTAATGCCGAACACGACGGAAGCCGAGGTGGCGAACAGCATCACGGCGGTCAGGTGCGAGGGAGCGAACGTCATCGCGGCTCCCCGCTCAGCTTGCGCCCGATGCGCAGGTTGTGCGCGTCGACCGCGGCAATGATGTTGAGCAGGCTGGCGACGACGATAAACTTGGTGCCGTAATCGGCGGTCGCGACCTGCACCACGCCGTGGCCCAGGCCGGTCGCATAGCCGAACAGATAGAAGATGCCCGCACCGAGATCGCCGACAAACCCGAGCAGGCTGAGCGTGTCGCCGCCATCGGGCAGATACAGGCGCCCGTTCATGGCGATGCCGAGCCACCACAGGCTCGAAATCGCGACAAACAGCAGCAGTGCGCGAACCCAGTGGCGGGTAAGCAGGTGCCCTGCCCCGGGGACAAGCCAGCCCAGCAGCAGTGCCAGCGAAACAGGACGGCCTTGGCGCGTATCGGGCATCTTGTTGACTATAAATCACCCGGGCGGCGGGAGGAGAACGCGCGCAGCAGTACGAACCCCATGCACGCGAGCCAGAGTGGAAACGGGTAAGCGGCAATGCGCTCGATCGTTCCCGGCCCCAGCAGGGCCGCGCTTCGGCTGTTCTCGAACACCAGCAGAAAGTCGCCGCAGCTCGCGACCGCGGCGGCCGCCAGCGCCAGTCTCGCCTGCGCGGCATAGCGAGCGCGAGCACGGAGCAGCGCGAGTCCCCAGCACACCATCGCCAGGCTGCCGCAGAGGAAATGCAGCCTCGCCCCGAAGATGTGCATGTTCGCGTCCACGTCCTCCGGAGCATGCCCGATCATGAGCATGCCGAGCGCGGCAAGCAGTAGAAATACCCGTGCGCCTACGCCGAATGCGCCCGGAGAAACCCGGCGCGGCAGCAGCAGCGCGCCCCCGGCGATCAACGCGCCCTGCAGGGTAAACGACGCGTTCATCAGCGCATGCCAGTGCGAGCAGGCCTGCCCGCAGGCGGTCGAGCCCAGGTCGCTGATGTAGTTGTTCCGGTAGCTGTAGCGGCCGGTCCAGCCCAGTGTTGCGACAGCTTCAGCGATGAAAAACTGCACGCACAGCAGCCACAGCCACGCGCCGGATCGTGCCCTGGCTTCTTGTCCAGAAACGCCGCTCAAATGCGCACAAGCTCCTGCTGCACGCGCCCCGTCACCCGCGCCTCGCTTGCCGAGGTGACCATGTTGACCTCGCTGCGGATGCCGAAGCTGTCGAGGTACACGCCGGGCTCGACCGAGAAGCAGGTGAAGGGCAGGATGCGCCGCTCGTCGTGAGTCTCGAGGTCGTCAAGGTGCGCGCCCGAGCCATGCAGTTCGGTCGCGATGTTGTGGCCGGTGCGGTGGGTAAAGTACGGCCCAAAACCCGCCGCCTCGATGACCGCGCGCGCCGCCCGGTCCGGCTCCCAGCCTGCAATGGCGCGGCCGCTTGCGAATGCTGCCTGCACCGCGGCGATGGCGGCATCGCGTGCTTCGCGGACGGCCGTAAACACAGCCTGCTCGCGCTCGGACGGCGGGCGGCCCACCGTGCCGGTCCAGGTGATGTCGTAGAAGATCGAGCCTGGCGCATCCAGCCGCCCCCAGATATCGACCAGCAGGAAATCTCCATCGCGGACTGCGCGGGCCCGTTCGGCGGAAGGCTCGTAGTGCGAGTCCGCGCTGTTCTGGTTGACCGAAACATTGGGCCCGTGCTCCCAAACGAGGCCCTCGTGGCGCATCGCCTCGGCGAGCCACTGCTGCATGCTGTACTCGGTAGCGCCGCGCCGCGCATCGAGCGCACCGCGCAACCATTTCCACGCCTCTGGTAGGATTTCGTCGATCGCCTGCTGCGCCGCGTAGTGGCTCGCGATCTGCTCCGCGCTCAGCACCGCCTCGAACCGGCTGATGAGCTCCGCCGAGCTCACCACTTCCTTCCCAAACGCGCGCACCAGCTCGACCGTACCCGCGTCGACCAGCGAAACATACATGATGGCGTTGCGCGGCGAGTACTGCATGGCGATGCGCGTGTGCCCTTCCAGCATTGCCTGAAGGCCCGCTTCGAGCTCCTGCCATGACGAGTACATCGCCTTCGCGCCCGGCAGCGCATCGAGCCGCCCGGCCTCGATCCGGTGCACCAGCTTGCGCGGCTCGCCCGCCGCAGGCACGAGATAGTACCAGCGCCGCGTAACATGCGCCGCGGGCGGCAGGCCCAGCACGCGGTAGGCCAGCGGGTCGCGCCCGTGATGGTCATAAAACAGCCACGCGTCTATCTGCTGCTCTTCGAGCGCGGACTGGACCGCTGCAAGATCGAACTCTGCCATGCGCCGATTGTAGCTTTATCCAGCAGCGGCGCACTGCTGCTAATCTCTCTGCGAGGCACACGCCGCACGCAGGGAGCCTCGCGCACAGGAGAACGGAGCGACGTGTCCTGCTGGTACCACTTCACGACCGCGAACGACGCCGGCTTCGACGAGCTTGCCGCCCGCTTTCACCTGCACCCTCTGCACGTTGAGGATGCGCGCAGCGCCGGTGAACAGGTAAAGGTGGAGGGCGCGGCCACCTACGCCTTCGCGCTGCTCAAAACGCTTGCCCTCCCATCGGGCGAGGACGAGCCCGTGCTTGAAACTATCTGCCTTTTCGCGAGCCACGCGCAGGAGGGCGCGGCCGAGTCGTTCTTCATCGTGATCGCCAACACGGCTAAGGCGGATGTTGCCGCCGCTCTGCGCCGTGCCGAACAGGAGAAAGACACTGCCCTGCCGGCGCGCCTGCTCTACCTGACCTTCGACTCGCTTGTCGACTCGTACTTCCCGATCATCGATTCGTTCGACGACGAGATCGACGCGCTCGAAGACCGGGTGATCCGGCCCGCGGACGATCTGCTGAACGACATCTTCGCCGTCAAGCGCCAGCTCGTCGATGCGCGCCGGCTGCTGGTGGGCACACGCGATGCCGGCATGCACCTGCAGCGCGACGCGGGCATCCCGCTCGACAGCGAACACCAGCTTTACCTGCGCGACCTGTACGACCACATCTCGCGCCTGCTCGACACGGTCGAGACCCAGCGCGACCTGCTGAACAATGCGCTCGACATCTATCTCTCGAGCATCGCCAACCGCACCAACGAGGTGGTAAAGGTGCTGACGGTGCTCTCGACGATCGCGCTGCCGGCGCTGGTGGTGACCGGCATCTACGGCATGAACATCAAGGGGCTGCCGTTTGTCGACTCGCACTACGCCGCTGCGTTCGTGCTGGGGCTCACGCTGCTGCTCACCGGCTGCCTGCTTGGCTTGCTGCGGTGGCTGCGGTGGATCTAGCGAGCAAAAAGCCCGCGAGCCATGAGAGGCTCGCGGGCTTTTCCTGAGAACCGCGAGGCTACGTAGCCGCCCCAACCGCCGCAACCGGCCTCGCCGAGGTCAGCTCCGCCGCGACACGCTCCGTGGTGAACGCCTCGATGGAGTCGCCCTGCTGCAGGTCTGAGAAGCCCGACACGCCGACGCCGCACTCCATGCCGTTGGTGACCTCGCGCGCATCGTCCTTGAAGCGCTTGAGCGACTGCAGCTTGCCCTTGTGGACCTGCTCGCCGCCGCGCATGACGCGTACTTCGGAATCGCGCTTGAGCGAGCCATCGGTAACGCGGCAGCCCGCGATGGTGCCGATCTTCGGGATGCGAAACACCTCGAGCACCTCGGCGCGCCCCAGGTAGTTCTCCTTGTAGACCGGGTCCAGCAGCCCCAGCATCGCCTTGCGGATCTCATCCTGCAGCTCGTAAATGATCGAGTGCAGCCGGATCTCGACGTTCTCCTGATCGGCGATATCGGCCGTCTTGCGGTCGGGCCGCACGTTGAAGCCGATGACGATCGCGTTCGAGGCGGAGGCCAGCAGCACGTCGCTCTCGGTGATCGCGCCGACGCCCGAGTGGATGACCTTGATCCGCACCTTCTCGGTCGACATCTTGCTGAGCGAATCGGCCAAGACCTGCACCGAGCCCTGCACGTCGCCCTTGATGATCAGCGGCAGCTCCTTCATGCCGGCCTGCTTGATCTGGTCGGCCAGGCCTTCGAGCGTGACGCGTGATGACTTCGCGAGCGTTGCTTCTCGCTCCTTCATCTTGCGGTACTGCGCAATGCCTTTTGCCTTGTCACGATCGCTCACGACGAGGAACGTATCGCCCGCATCCGGCATCGCTTCGAGACCGAGGATTTCGACCGGGGTCGATGGCCCGGCGATCTCGATCGGCCGCCCGCGGTCGTCGAACATTGCGCGGATCTTGCCGAACGTGTTGCCGACGATGAAAGAGTCCTGCGCCCGCAGCGTTCCGTTCTGGACGAGCACGGACGCAACCGCGCCGCGGCCCCGGTCGAGCTTGGCTTCGACCACCGTACCGACAGCGGAGCGGCCCGGTGTCGCTTTCAGGCTGGCCACATCCGCCGTCAACGTGATGTTTTCAAGCAGCAGGTCCAGGTTCAGCCGCTTCTTCGCCGAGACCTCGACGAAGATCGTGTCGCCGCCCCAGGCCTCGGGCACCACCCCGCGGTCGCCCAGTTGCTGCTTCACGCGGTCCGGCTGCGCTTCCGGCTTGTCGATCTTGTTCACCGCGACGATGATCGGCACGCCGGCCGCCTTCGCGTGATCAACCGCTTCGAGCGTCTGCGGCATCACGCCGTCGTCGGCCGCGACCACGATCACGACAATGTCAGTGACCTTGGCGCCGCGGGCGCGCATGCGGGTAAACGCCTCGTGGCCCGGCGTATCGAGGAATACGATTTCGCGCCCGAATGCAGGCGAGTCCGGCTTGGTGATCTTCACCTTGTATGCGCCGATGTGCTGGGTGATGCCGCCGGCTTCGCCACCGGCAACATCGGTTTCGCGGATCGCGTCCAGCAGCGAGGTTTTGCCGTGATCGACGTGGCCCATCACGGTCACCACCGGCGATCGCGGGACCTCGAGCTCGTCGATATTCTCCTGCGCGAGAATGTTCTCGATCGACTCGTTGGCCATCTCGTCCTCGAACGAGATGATCTCGGTATCGGCGCCGAACTGCGCGGCGACATCCTTCACCAGCTCGCCGTCGAGCGACTGGTTGACGGTGACGAAGACGCCGCGCATGAGCAGGCTGGCGATCAGGTCCTTGCCGCGCACTTCGAGCTTCTCGGCCAGGTCCTTGACGCTGATGCCTTCGGTGATGGTGATCTTGCGGGTAATCGGCACAGGCTCGTTTGAAGGCATCGCCCCGCCGAAACGCGGCGGAGGATTGAACCCCTTCATCGGGCCTTCCTTGCTCTTGGGGTACTGCTGGCGTCCGCGGCCCTTCGGCCCGCTGGGTCGCGGCGCGCGCGGCGCCTCGCCCATCGGGGACGGGCTGCCAGGAGCGGCGCCTACGCCGGGGCGCGCACCGAAGCCGCCGGGACGCGGAGCCCCAAAGCCGGGGCGCGCGCCGGGACCACCGGGACGGCCGCCCGGACCGCTCGGCGCGAAGCCGGGGCGGGTAGGGTGCATGGGACGGCGCGCGCCGGCTGGACCACCGGAACCGGCATAGCCGCCCGGGCTGCTGGGACCGGCGTAGCCGCCGCTGGGGCGCTGCCCATAGCTGCTGCCAGGCGCTCCGCCAGGGCCGCCAGCGTAGCCGCCCGGTGCTCCGCCAGGGCGGCGATCAAAAATGGGCCGCCCGCGCTGCACACCTGCTGGCGCAGCGCTGCTCGGCGGGGGAGTGGGTCTGGCAACCGGCGGCGGGGCCGCGTATACCGGCCGCGGGCCGGTTTGGGGCATGATGACGCGACGCACCGGGGCTGCCGGCGCTTCCGGCGCGGGTGGCTCAACGGGAGGCGGAGGCGGCGCAACGACAGCCGGGGGCGGCGCGATCGCGGAGGCGGGGGCGGCCAGCGGACGTGCAACCACAATGGGCGCGGTCGGCGCGCTGGATGCGATCGCCGGACGCGGGGGGACGCCGCCCGCAGGCGGACGCGCCACAACCGGACCAGTGGGCGGCTTGGCGGCGATCGCTGGCGGCGCGATGATCTGGGGAGCCTGGCGCGGCTGCGGCACAATGCGCCGAGGCGCGGGACGAGTGTCGAGCGCGCCGCCCTGGGGACGAACCGGCGGAGCAGCTACTGGACGCTGCGCGGAGGCAGGCGCCGGCGTCTCGATCCGGGGTGCTGGCTCGGCGGCAGCAGGAGCAGGTGGCGCGGCAGCGAGGGGCGGGGGCGCCGGCGCAGCCACCGGCGCCGCACTGGCGGCGGCAGTCGGGGGAGTCGGCGCGGCGACAACAGGGCGCGGCGGTGGGGCAGCCGCCACAACCGGACGGGCATGCTGCGCGCTGGCCGCGGCCTGCCGCTCCTGAATGGCGCGCAGCACATCGCCAGGCTTCGACACCTTGGAGAGGTCGATGCTGGGACGCTCTTCCGTCGGCTGCGCCTGCCGGCGCGCGGAGCCATTTCCGCCGCGGCTGCCGCCACGGGTCAGTGCGCCGCGCACGCGCTCGGCTTCGTCGGCCTCAAGCGAACTCGAGTGCGTTTTCTTTTCGGTCACGCCGACCGCCGTCAGCACATCCAGAATGCTCTTGCTCTTTACTTCCAGTTCCCGCGCCAGATCGTTGATTCGAACCTTACTCATTCGCCCCTTTATGTTTCGTCCTTGCCGCTTACATGCTCATAGGTACCTCGGTACAGCGGAGCATCTACCATTATTACGCGAAACCGTCCATTCTGCCTCGCGCTCTTCTGTCTGCCCAAAAATGGGCTTCAGGGCGAACCAGAGCCGGCGCATTACGCGCCGCCCTCGTCGACCTTGACATCCTCTTTTCGCTCGTCCCGGGTCTCGTCCAGGTTCCCCTCAACCACCGCCTCCGAGCGCGCGATTTCCGTATTGGGATGGTGCTCGCGCAGCACCGCGCTGGTGTCATCGCGGCCCGGAGTGATCGACTCCGCGCCTTCTCCGTCAAGCATCGGGCCGGTTTCGGTCACCTCCGCCAGCCGCTCCTGCGCGGTGTCATCCGTTATGCGCCCGGAGCCGTCGCGGGCATCGGGAGCATCGTCCTCCTGCAGCAGGTTGACCCGCAGCGCGTCGATCTCCTGATCCGTCTCGGCATCCGCCTGGTCCAGCTGCTGCGCGGTCGCGCCCACCCGGCCAGCGGCTTCGTCCGCGACGGTCAGCGGCTCGTCATCCGGGTCGGCGCCGGGGCCGACCCCGCCCGTGATCGCCTCCAGCCGGTCCACGGTCGCCTCGCTCGCGACCTCGGCGCCACCACCGACAGGCGTTGCCTCCGCTTCATCCTTGCCGTAGACCGAGCTTTCGCTCAGATCCACTTCCTTGTGTTCGGGAGCCTCATTGTCAACCTGCTTGGGCACGTCTGTTCCTTCCTCTGTCGACGCCGCGGGACGCTCTTCGCCTTCTTCGTACTGGCCAAAGTAGTGCCGCACCGCCGTCGAAATCTTCTCAAGCGTCCGGTCGCCGATCCCCGGCACCTCTTCCAGCTGCTCGGGAGTCATATCGGCCAGCGCCTCCACTGTTGTGATGCCGGCGGCGACCAGTTTCTCGATAATCTGCTCGCCCAGCTCCGCCACCTGCTCGATCGGCGTGGAGCCGGCGCCCGAGAACGCCTGCATCTGCTGCTCGACCTCCTGGCGCTTCTCTTCCTCGCTCTTGATGTCGATTTTCCAGCCCAGCAGCTTGGCCGCCAGGCGCACGTTCTGGCCCTTCTTGCCGATGGCGAGTGAGAGTTGGGTATCGTCGACGATGACTTCGAGCTGCTTGTCGGTCAGGTCGGCGATCGTCACCCGGCTCACCTTGGCCGGCTGCAGAGCCTTCTCGGCAAAGGTCGTGACTTCTTCCGAAAACTCGATGATGTCGATCTTCTCGCCGCGCAGCTCGCGGATGATCGACTGCACCCGCATGCCTTTCATGCCGACGCAGGCCCCCACCGGGTCCACATCCTTATCGCGCGACTGGACCGCGATTTTGGTGCGCTCGCCGGCCTCGCGGGCGATGGCGCGGATCTGCACGGTACCGTCGTAGATCTCCGGCACTTCGCTCTGGAACAGGTTCTGCACCAGCTCCGGCGCGGCGCGGCTGACGATGACCTGCGGGCCCTTCGCCGCACGATCCACCCGCAGCAGCACCGCGCGGATGCGCTCGCCGACCGCGAACTGCTCCAGCCGCGACTGCTCGCGGCGCGGCATGCGCGCCTCCGCCTTGCCCAGCTCCAGAATTACATCCTGCGGCTCGATGCGCTTGACCGTGACCGAGATAACCTCGCCCACGCGGTGCGCGTACTCCTGGAAGACGGTGTCGCGCTCGGCCTCGCGCACCTTCTGGAAGATGACCTGCTTGGCCATCTGCGCGGCGATGCGGCCCAGCACCTCGGTCGGCTTGTAGTAGCGGATTTCTCCGCCCACCTCAACCTCCGGCGCCAGCTCCCGCGCTTGCTCCAGCGTGATCTGGTTGACGTCGTCCTCCACCTCTTCCGGCGTTTCCACTACTGACTTGTAGGCATACGCGCGAATCTCGCCCGTCTCCTTGTCCAGCTCGGCGCGCATGTTCTCCGCCGTCTTGTAGTACTTGCGCGTCGCGAGCGCGATCGCGTCTTCCACCGCGCCGACGACAATTTCCGGCTGGATGCCCTTGTCGCGGCTCAAAATCTCGATGCTCTGGTACAGCTGACTTGCCATGGATACCTTCCCTGCCGCCTTGCCGGCGGCTTTTTGCTAATCCTGCCGCGCGCTCGGAACGCGCGCTAAAACTCGGGAACCAGCTGCGCCTTCTCGATGTTGCTGACCGCGATCTCCACCCGGGCGGCAGCCGAGGGGGCGCCCGCTTTCGCGCCCTTCTTCTTGTGCGAACCTCTGGGCGCCGCCGGCAGCAGCGTCACCGTTTCGCCCGAGCCTGCGTCCCCCGCAACCGGTCCCAAATGCCCCTGCCAGTGCCGGTTGCCGGCCACCGGCGTGAACGTCTGCAGCTTGCACAGCTGCCCTTCAAACCGCCGAAACTCCTCCGCCTTGCTCAGCCTGCGGTCGAGCCCCGGCGAGCTTGCCTCCAGCATGTACTCGGCCCCGGGCACCAGGTCTTCCACGTCGAGCGCGGTGCCGAAATCCCGCGCAAACCGCTCGCAATCCCCATGCGTGATGCCGGAAAGCTGCGCGACCGGCACCCCAGCGGGCAGCTCCCGCAAGTAGGCCAGTTCATCCTCTTCCGCGTTCAGGCCGGCCAGCTCTCCGGCTTCGACCATATCGAGCACGATCGCCTCATGATCGGGCTCCGCCAGCTCCCCTGCCCCCGGCGGCGCCCCGGCGGCCTCTGTCTCGCGCATGGCCCGCAGCCGCTGCTCGAGCACCGCGCGTCCGACTGCGTTGCGCTCCAGAAACACGCGCAGGGTGCGATGCTTGCCGCCGCCCCCCTGAAACTCCAGATCGACGACTTCGAGCCCATGCGAGAGGGCGACCCGCTCCGCCAGAGCGCGTATCTGTTGGTCCACCAAACTCATTCCACTGCCCTGTCCACTCCCCAATGCGCCTGGAAAGCGGTCAACTCCCGCCCAAAGAAAAAGTGGGCTTTCGCCCACCGCCCTCATCCCGCCCTGCGCCCTTGCGCACCGAGGCGAATTTCGGGACCACCGCTACATTCTTGAGCATACGCCTGGCAGAGCCGGGGAGCAAGCGGAGCAGGTGAGAGGAAACTTCCGAGTGGAAGTCGCGGCCCGAGTCAGCCGCCTATGCCAATCTTTTCCATCACGGCAGCGTCAGGGCCGACTTGCCGGCCTGGAAAATCTCCGCCAGCGCGTGGATCGACTCGGCCGAGCGGCGCAGCGAGAACCGCTGCTGAAAAACCGCCTCCGCGGCCGCGGCCATCGCCTGGTGCTGGGCCGGCTCCATGGCCAGCCACCGCCGCAGCAGCTGCTCCGTGCCGGCAGCCGTATCGGGCTCCACCAGACCGACGCCGCTCTCCTCGATCTCCCGCCAGATATTGACTTGGTTCGAAATGAGCACAGGCGTGCCGCAGGCCAGAGCCTCGGCGACCACGATGCCAAAATTTTCCTGGTGCGAGGGCAGCACGAACGCCTCGGCGGCCCGAAATGCCCCGTACTTGGCCGAGCCCTGCAGCATCCCCGGCCAGAACACGCGGCTGGCAATCCCGGCTCGCGCCGCCTGCGCCTGCAGCCTGGCCTGCAGTCCCATCTGGTCCGGCCCGGCAATCACCAGGTCCAGCCCCGGGTGCTCCGCCGCGACTTTCGCAAACGCCTCGACCAGCAGGTCGCAGCCCTTCTTCTCGTGAATGCGCGAGAGGAACAGCAGAAACCGCCGCCCGCGCAGCTCCGGCACCACCGCGTGGAAGGCTTCGAGCTGCACCTCCGGGTCGCCCTCGGGCCGGTTGGTCCCGTAGGGCACCACCACGCTGGTCCACTGGTTCGGCCGGAAGCTGGCCAGCGCCAGCTCTCGCTCCAGTTCGCTCGTAAACAGCACGGCCGAGGCCCGCTTGAGGATCTGGTACTGCAGCGGCCAGTACAGCATCTTTTTCAGGTGCTTGAGCGGGTAGCGCTTCTTGAAGAACACATCGAGCGCCCCGTGGGTGAACACCGCATACGGCACCCCGGCACTGGTCGCGGCCAGCCACGCCGCCACCGCCGGGAACAGCCAGACGTTGTTGATCACGATGAGGTCGAACCGGGACGCATTCCTGTGCAGCCAGCGCAGCATGGTGCGCGACAGGCCGTACTTGGAGTGGCCCGGTCCCAGCGCATGCACCGGAAACTGGCACTGGGCGAGGTAGGGCGCGAGCGGATCGTCGAGCGTCGCCACCTCCAGCGTGTCGCCGATCGCGCGGTAGTTCGCCGCTAGCTGCCGCAGCATCTCGGGCGGCCCGCCATCGGCCGGCTCCATCCGCGCAATGACATGGAGCACATGGAGCGATTTCTGGAGCGGCCTGGCTGCTTCGGTTGCTGGGTCATTTGTCAACGGAGCGGCGCCCTGGCCTGCGCTCAAGCGATCCATCCGGTCCATCCGGTCCATCAAGGCCCGCTGCAGCGTATGCGCCGCAGCCGCTCCCGTATGGCTGGGCGACCGCACCAGAAAGGTCAGAACTCGTCGCAAGCGGACACCTCTTCCGGTGGATACCGACGCCGAGCGGGGCGCGGGTGGGATGACACAGAGACGCCCAATGCGCGGCGAAAGACCTGTCTTTTCCATCTGGTTTGAGGCAAAGGTAAGTTCCCCGCCGCGGAAACGCAAGCGAAGCGAATGACACTTTTGTCACTTGCCCGTTACGTTCGTTTCATGAACGGGGAAACCCACTTCCCGCGGCAGAGTCGCGCGGAGGGGCTCAAGAAAATCCGCGGCTGGCAAGAAAACCCCGGCGGACCCGCCTTCGAGGAGGACTCGAACCGCTCAGGGCGCCACTTCGGTCGCCGCGGCGTAGCTCAGCTGATGCACGGCGAGCCACGTCGCGGAGTAAGCCGCGAGCGCGTCCGAGGTGGTCTGGCGAGAGTCGCGCAGCGCGTCCAGGTAGTCAATCAGCGCGATGCCGCCATGCTCGTAGGCGAACTGCGCGATCGACAGCACATCGGCCGCCTCGTCCAAATAGTGGCTGCTGTAGCGGTCCGACAGGCTCTTCGACTGCGTGTAGCCGATCCAGGCCTGGTCCACATCGGAGTAGACCTGGTTCTTGGCCGCGACGAGCGTGAACCGGCTGCTCTGCGCGGAGAACTCGCTGGTCTTCTTGTTGCCCTGGTTCCGGTCGAAGATGCGAATCGGAATATTGATGTTGAACCCGGCCGAGTTGTAGGTGCCGCTGCGGTCGTATTCGCCTTCGAGCGTGGGGTCGGCCGTGCCGTTCGCGTAGGCCAGCTTCACATTGCCGTCCGCGACCGCCACGGCGGCAACCGCGGCCTGGTAGTCGGGCCGGGCGGCGAGCGCCTTTGCTTCCAGCCCCGTCAGGTCGAGCGGAATGGCAGGCGGCACGATGTCGCCGGTGACATCGAAGTCGACTTTCGGATTTTCCGTCCCGATCAGCGTCTGCAGCTGGTCGCTGGCCTGCCGTAGATTGATCACCGCGGCGGACTGGTCGCTCTCGAACTGGGCCAGCTGGAGGTCGAGCCGCTCGTAGTCGAGCTTGCCGATGTCACCGGCCTTGTAGCGGTTGTTGTTGATCTCGACCTCGCGCTCAAAGTCAGCCAGGTTGGCCTGGGAGAGACTGAGCGCGGCTTTGGCGATCAGCATGTTGACGAAAGCCTGCTTGACGGCCAATTCCGTGCCGCGCTCCTGGTCCCGGAGCTGCGCCTCGGTCTGCTGGGTGGTGGCCCGGGCGATATCCACCCGCCAGCGCCGCTTCTCGCCCCGCTCGAACAGTCGCGATACCTGAACCGCATACGCGTAGGGGTTGGACGCACCCTCGGCCGGCAGCGTGACGTTGGAACCATTGAACCCGAGGTTGGGATTCTGGCGGACCGCGGCCTGGATCTCCTGGGCGCGGTCCGCATCGAGATTCCGGCGCGCGGCCAGCAGGGCCGGGTTCTCTGCGCGGGCCAGCGTCAGCACCTGGTCGAGCGAGAGCGCGCCGGGCCGCGAGGGCGGGTTGCGGCGCGGGTCGGGGGGCGGCGGAGGCGGCGGCGCGATCTGACTCAGCCCTCCGGCATTGGGCCCAACCTGGCCCGGCTGAGCGTTCGGCTGCGTGGCCGGGGGCACCTTGCCGGATTGCAGCCCCTGCGGACCGGCGGCGGGCGCGTCGGGCAGCGCCGCGGGGCCACTCTGCGCATAACCCGGCTGCGCGCAGCACAGAGCAACGCAGAGAGCAAGCGCGAGCGCGCCTGTGCGAGACCAGCCGCCCATCAAACCTCCATCTCCGGCCGCTTCTCCGGCAGCTTGTCGCCGTCACGCGCGACCCAAACATATAAGGTGGGCAGCAGGAACACGCTGAGCAGCAGCGCCCCGATCAAGCCGCCCACGATCACGATCGCGAACGGCCGCTGCGAGTCCGACCCGATGCCGTGCGAGGTCGCCGCCGGCAGCAGCCCGAGCGTCGCGACCACCATGGTCATCATGATCGGCCGCAGCCGGTGCACCGAGCCCTCCACCGCCGCCTCGGCCACGCTCATTCCCTGCCCGCGCAGCTGGTTGATGTACTCGAGCATAATGACGCCGGTCTGCACCGAAACCCCGAAGAGCGCCAGAAAACCCACCCCGGAGCTCACGGATAAATTCGTGCCTGTAATCAGCAGCGCCAGCATGCCTCCAAACGGCGCCATCGCCACGTTGGCCAGGATCAGAAGGGCCCATTTGAACGAACCGAACATAAGATAAAGAATTAGAAAAATCGCGAAGATGGCGACCGGCAGCACCAGCGCCAGCCGCTTATCCGCGCGCTTCTGGCTCTGGTACTCGCCCGCCCAGTTCATGTGGTAGCCCTGCGGCAGCTTCACCTGCCGGTTCACCCGGGCAATCGCTTCTTCCACCGCGGAGCCCAGCGCGCGGCCGCGCACGCTGTACTTCACGGCAACATACCGCTGGCCGTCCTCGCGATAAATCTCCTCGGCGCCATCCTCGGTCTTCACCGTGGTCAGCTGCGCCAGCGGTACCCGCTCGCCGCCCTGCGCCGTCAGCAGAATCTTGTTGAGCGCATCCGGCGTATCCCGGTACTTTGCCTGGTAACGCAGCGTCAGGTCGTAGCGCGCCTCGCCGCGCAGCACCTGGGTGACCGGCGCGGCGCCCACCGCAGTCTGGATCGCATCCTGGACATCGCTCACATTGATGCCGTAGCGCGCCGCGGCCTGGCGGTTCACGGTGTAGTTCAGGTTCGGCTGCCCGATCACTCGGAACAGTCCCAGGTCGGCGATCCCCGGCACCCCGCCCATCACCTGCACCACCCGGTCGCCCAGGCTTTCAAGCGTACTCAGGTCGTCGCCGTAGATCTTCACCGCCAGCTCGCCTTTTACGCCGGAGACCGCCTCCTCGACGTTGTCCGAGATGGGCTGCGAATAGTTCCAGAAAACGCCGGGAATGGCCGTGAGTTGACGGTCCATGGCCCCGATCAGCTCGTCCTTGTCCTGGTCGAAAACCGGCCGCCACGCACTCTTCGGCTTGAGGCTGACCTGGTACTCGGTATCGAAAAAACCCGTGGTGTCGGTGCCGTCGTCGGGACGCCCGGTCTGGCTCACCACCTCGGTCACCTCAGGAAAGCGCGCCAGCAGAACACGCGCCCGGTTGGTTATGGCAATGCTCGCGTCCGGGCCCGTGGAAGGCGCAAGCGTGCCCCGCACCCAGATCGAGCCTTCATCCAGATGCGGCAGAAACTCCGAGCCGATCGCTCCGCTCGTGCCCAGCACCACCGCGGTCGCGAGCGCCAGCGCCGCCGCCCCAACGGTCACTCCCCGCCGGCGAATCGCCCAGATCAGCAGCCGCCGGTACTGGCGCAACAGCCAAGCGAAAGCCGGGTTTTCCCACTCCGTTGTTCCGCGCGGAAACAGGAAGCTCGAGAGCACAGGCGCCACGAACATGGCAAAGATCAACGCGCCCAGCAGCGCAAACGCCACCGTCCACGCCATGGGCCGAAACAGCCTGCCTTCCACCGCTTGCAGTGTGAAAATGGGCAGGTAGGCAACGATGATGATGCCGATGGGGTAAAACACTGGCCGCTGCACCTCGTGCGCGGCCTCGCGAATCACCTGCAGCGGATTCGCCCCGGCGCCCTCATCGTGGCTCAGGCGCCGGACAATGTTCTCCACCATCACCACCGCGCCGTCCACCACCATGCCGAAGTCGAGCGCTCCCAATGAAAGGAGATTGGCGGGAATGTGTGCCTGACCGAGGCAGATCGAGGCGAACAGCAGCGCAAACGGAATGGTCAGCGAAACGATCAGCGCTCCGCGCACATTGCCCAGAAAGAGGAACAGGATCACCATCACCAGCACAATGCCTTCGGTGAGGTTGTGCAGCACCGTGTGCGTGGTAAAGGCCAGCAGGTCCGAGCGATCGAGAAAGGGCACGACGCGCACGCCTTTCGGCATCACGTGCGCGTTCAGATCCGCCAGCTCTTTGTGGATCCCGTCCAGCGTCGTGTCGGAGTTCTCGCCCTTCTGCAGCAGCAGCACACCCTCGACCGTATCCGGATTGTCGACCAGTACGCCATTGCTCCGCGGCGTCGTCTTGCCGATCTGCCCCAGCCGGATCTTCGAGCCTTCCTCCACGGTGGCGACATCCCGCACGAAGACCGGCGTGCCATTCTGCGTCTTGAGCAGGGTGTTTTCAATGTCCTGGACGCCGGTGTACAGACCGACCGCGCGGACGTTGATCTGCTGCGAGCCCTCCTGGATGAACGAACCGCCGGCGTTGACGTTGTTATTGACCAACGCCTGCTCCACCTGCGCCAGCGTCAGCCCGTGGGCGATCAGCTTGTCCGGGTCCAGGCGCACCTGGTACTCGCGCGTCTGACCGCCGAAGCTCGCCACATCCACCACGCCCGGGACCGTTTTGAAGTCCTTCTCGAGCGTCCAATCCTCGATGGACTTCAGGTCCATGCTGTCGTATGCGGGGTTCGTGCTCTCAAGCGTGTACCAGAAGATCTGTCCTACAGGACTCCAATCCGTCCCGATCTGCGGCTGCAGACCGTTCGGCAGGGTCACCAGCGAGAGCCGCTCCAGCACTTTCTCGCGGTTCCAGTCGTTCACCGACGAATCGTCGAAGACCATGTTAAGCGCCGACAAGCCGGCGAGGGAGGTCGAGCGCAGCGCGGAGATATGGGGAATGCCCGCCATCTGAATCTCGATCGGGATGGTGACCTGCTGCTCCACCTCCTCGGCCGCCCGCCCCGGCCACTGCGTGATCACCGTCACATAGTTATTGGCGACGTCGGGGTACGCTTCCACGGGAAGGTTGTGGAACGAGACGATGCCCCAGGCGAACAGCAGCACCGCGACAATGAGCACGATGAAGCGGTTGTTGAGGGCGAAATCGACCAGGCCGCGGATCATGGGTGAGCACTCCCGATCACTGCGCCGCCGTGTTCTGCAGCTCGAGCGCGTTGCGCACTACCTGCTGCCCAGCCGCGAGGCCGCTCATCACGACCTGCTGGTTGCCGGGCAGCATGGCCCCGGCGACGATGCTGACGCGCCGGAACTGGGCGCCGCCCGGCCCGCTGCCACCCGCGGCCGGCTCGTAGACCCAGTCGCGGTCGTGCAGGTGGAGGATCGCGGTCGCCGGCACGCTCGCGTACGTCTGCTCGGTGCGGCCGTGGAACGTCGAGGTCGCGAACATGCCGACGCGCATGAAAAAGCCTGGGTTGGGCACCTGGATGCGCACCTTGCCGGTGCGCAGATTGGGATCGAGAATCGCGCCGACATCGCCGACCGTGCCCTGAATCGTGCGGTCCGGATAGGCGCTCAGGCGGACATCGGCAGCCTGGCCCAGGTGCACCTTGGCCAAGTCGTTCTCGTAGACGTCGCACAGGATCCACACATGCGAGAGATCGGCGATCACGAACGCATTCGGCGTGCCGGAGATGCCGTTGCCGGCGCTCGAAGCCTCCGTCACATTCTGCTGAATGATGAAGCCTGAAGCCGGGGCCAGCACCTTGACCGTCTCGCCCGGATGCTTCGGGTCGACGCCGAGGAAGTGCAGCTGCTGCTCGGCGGCGCGCAGGTCGGCCAGCGCGTCGTCCTCGGCGTCCTGGGCGATCTCGACCTGGCTTTGCGCGATGGCGCCTTTCGAGAAAAGCAGCTGGTCGCGGTCGAGCACGGTGCGGGTCAGCCGCTCGTCGTTCACCGCCTTCAGGTATTGGTCGAAGGCGCCGCTCACGTCCGTGCTCTGCACCTCCAGCACCAGCTGGCCCTTGTGCACGTAGTCGCCCAGGCGCACATGCGTGGCCACCACTCGGCCGTTGGCAATGGAAATGACCGGGATCTCGCGCGAGACATCGGGCTGCACCTGGCCGGTGACGTCGAGGCTCGATACGGCCTGGTAGCTTGCTGCCGCCACCGTCGGGAAGCGGTCCGGACGGTCCAGGTGGACCAGGCCCGCGTCGCCGGCGGCCACGATGCTTTTGGCCTGCGGAGGCGCCTCGGCATTCGGGTCGCGCCGCTTGCCGCCGCAGCCCGGCAGCAGCAGGAGCCCCGCCATACAGCCCGCGGTCAGTCCGAGAAAGAGTTTGCCAGAGAGACCGCGCAGATCAGAGCTCCTTGCCTGTGGGTTTACGGTTCGAGAACGCAGGGCACACCCGGTGCCTGGGGGATGCATCGGCTATAAGCCGGCCACCCTTTCCACTCCAGTGCGGGTAGTCTACCGTCGCTCGCAAAGTACATCGGACTATCTTTTGATTAACCATGTCGCCACTGCGGGGGCATGCCCACAGTCACCATAGGCCGCTTTCCATCAAAAAGCTGCAAGGAAGCCATAAAGAAGCCGGGATCAAACTCGTGCTCTCGCTGCTGCTATGGAAAAGACGCCGTTCCCTGAAAAACGCCTCACAAAGGCGGTACTATCTTTCGGCCACGAGTGCGCCAGCTAACCCATGCGCGGCCCATACTGATGAAAAAGCGGAGCAGTGCGCCCGCAGCCTTCGGAAAACAGGATGTTCTCCCCGCATGACAGACGCTCAATTGCAGGCCAGCTTGACCTCAACGCTCCCGCCGCGGCAGCTGCTGCGCCAGGCGAAGCTGCTGGTTCTGCTGGAGGCCGCGGGGCTGATCGTGGCCATCGCCCTGCTCGACTGGCTGGTGAGCGACGCGGTGCCGATGGGCTGGCTATACCTGCTGCCGATGGCGCTGGCGGCGACGGTGCTGCCCCGCCTGTGGCTGGGGCTGCTGGCGTGCCTGTGCACCGGGCTGGCGGAGTGCTTCGACGGCTACGCCTGGGACTGGATCTCCGGCGCGCCGCGCGACGTGCTCTACTTCAGCGCCTTTGGCGGCGCGGCTTTTTTCGTCCACAGCGTGGTGCGGGGACGCCAGGCCGCCGCCCACCACCTGCGCGCGCTGGAGGAGGAGATGGCCGCGCGCCAGGATGCGGAGGAGCAGCTGCGGGTGCTGGTCGAAAACAGCCCGGTTGCCGTGTTTACCGCCGACGTAACCGGCAACGTGCTGCTGGCCAACGAGGCTGCCGACCGGCTGTTCGGCCTGGAGCGGGGCGCGCTTGCCGGGCAGTCGTTCGCGCCCTTCCTGCCGCCGCTGCTGGAGCTGCCGACTCTGCGCACCCCGGCCGCCGGCGCGCCGGTCTTCCACACCGCCATGCAGTGCCGCGGCCACCGCGCCGGCGGCGAAATCTTCCAGGCCGACGTCTGGTTTTCCACCTACGGCACCAGCACCGGGCCTCGGCTGGCGGTCTTCGTCGCGGACACGTCGGAGGACCTGCGCGACCGCGAGGAAGCAAGCCTCAACCAGCTGCTCACCGGCTCGCGCATCCTGGTCGGCGCGGTCTCGCACGAGGTCCGCAACGTGTGCGCCGCTATTGCCGTCGTGCATGAGAACCTGCGCCGCTCCCACTCCGTTACCGGCGCGCTGGCCGGCTCGAAGGACTTCGAGGCGCTGGGCACGCTGGTGCTCGCGCTCGAGCGCATCGCCTCGGTTGAGCTGCGGGAGGCCGCCAACCAGCGCGCCGCGGTCGACCTCCACTCCCTGCTCGAAGAGCTGCAGATCGTCATTGAGCCCGCACTGCGGGACGCCGGGATCGCGCTGCGCTGGGAGCTGCCTCGGCGCCTGCCCGCGGTGTGGGCCGACCGGCAAAGCCTGCTCCAGGTGCTGCTCAATCTGACCAAGAACAGCCAGCACGCGCTCGAGGAGCGGCCTGCCGCGCAGGGCGAGCGCGCCATCACCCTGCGGATCACCTGCGAGGCGGCCCGCGTCCTGATCGCCGTCGCCGACACCGGCCCCGGCGTGCCCTATCCCGAGTTCCTCTTCAAGCCGTTCCAGCAGCAGGCGCGCGCCTCCGGCCTGGGCCTGTATCTCTCGCGCGCGCTGATGCGGTCGTTCTCGGGCGACCTGCACTACCAGCCGTCCGGCCCGGGCATGGCTGCCGGCGCCACCTTTATAGTGGAACTCGCCCGCGCGCCCGGCGCCCTGGACGGCGACGGCACGGATGGAGGCCGATCCTGAGCCCCGCGCCCGAGCCGATCCGCCTGCTGCTGCTCGACGACCACATCCTGTTTCGCGAGGGCCTCAGCCGCCTGCTTGCCGAGGAGCCCGAGTTCACGATCGCCGCCCAGTGTTCCTCCAGCGGCGAAGCGCTGGCCGCCCTGGCAAACGATGCCGCGCCCGACCTCATCCTGCTGGACTTCGACCTGGGCGAGCACAACGGCTTCGCTTTCCTCGATGCGGCGCGCACCGCCGGCTATGCGGGCAAGGTGCTGATGGTAACCGCCGGCATGAGCCCGTCCGACACCGTGCGGGCGCTCGAAGCCGGAGCCGCCGGGCTGTTCCTGAAGCAGGCGCCCCCCACCGAGCTGGTCTCCGCGATCCACAAAGTGATGCGCGGCGAGGCGCTGCTGTCCTCCTCCGGGCTGGCCCGCCTGCTGGCCGAGGCCCGCGGCGAGGAAGCCCGCCGCGCCCCCGCGCTCGCGCTTTCCGCCCGCGAGCGCGCGGTGCTGCGCGGCGTCTTCGCCGGCCTGGCCAACAAGGAAATCGCCGCCGGGCTCGAACTTTCCGAGGGCTACGTGAAGGCGGTTCTGCAGCAGCTGTTCGGCAAGACCGGCGTGCGCACCCGGGCCCAGCTGGTCCGGATCGCGCTGGAGCAGCATCTCGACCTCCGGGATGATCTCCGGGGCGAGCTCCAGGCCGCTCTCCGGGGCGAATCCCCATCCTGAAGAGCCGTTCCAGGGCAGGTAACAACCGGACACGCACCGAAAGATAAGCGAAACACCAGAGACGCCCCTTGCAACTTGGGGGTAAAATCAGGGTTTGTCCGAGGGATAAGCATTGCGGGATAAGCATTGCCTGCTGCCCGTCTGGACGCATACGCTGCCTGCAAGGCGAAATCGAGGACTATGCCCGAGTCGATCCAGGATCGCGTACTACGAGTTATCGCCACCACCAAGCGGATTCCGCTGGAAAGTGTGAAGCCGGACAGCAGCTTTGAAGCCCTCGGCATTGACTCGCTGGACCGGCTCAACATCCTCTTCGACCTGGAGAGCGAGTTCGACATCGAGATCGACGACCAGGATGCCAAGCAGGTGAGCAGCATTCCGCAGATGGTGGAAGGCGTTTCGGCGATCGTGACGGCCAAGACCGCGGGACAGCCGGCGCCGCATTTTCCGCGGGCGGAGGCCTCTTCAAGCCCGAAAGCAGGCGCGTAGCGTGGGAGCTCCTCACCGCGTCGTCGTCACCGGCGCCGGTGTCATCAGCGCCCTGGGCCACGATGCAAGCGGGTTCTGGGACGCGCTAATGCATGGCCGCAGCGGCATCGCGCCCCTGGCCAGAACTCTCGACCGCGTGGAGGCTGCGCCGCTGCGCTTCGACAATGTCGCCGAAGTCCGCGACTACGACCCCGAAGCCTGGTTTGAGGCGAAGGAACTCTCCTTCATGGACCGCTTCGCGCAGTTTGCCGTGCTCCCGGCCCGCGAAGCCATTGCCCAGTCCGGCATCGAGTGGACGGACCGCTTGCGCGAGCGCACCGCCGTCATCACCGGCTCCTGCATGGGCGGCCGCGGCGCGGAGGAAAACGGCTACTGGGAGTTGTTCCACAACGGGCGCACCCGGGTGCACCCGCTTACCATCCCGCTCGGCATGAGCAATGCCGGCACCAGCCACATCACCATGCGCTGGGGCCTGCAGGGGCCCGCGTATACCATTTCGACCGCCTGCGCGTCCTCCGGCCACGCCATCGGGCAGGCCTTCCATCTGGTGCGCTCCGGGGTGGCCCCGGCGGCGGTCGCGGGCGGCAGCGAGGCGCCGCTGTTCCTGGGCGGCATGAAGGCCTGGGAGGCGATGCGGGTCATCAGCCGCGATACCTGCCGCCCTTTTTCCGCCGACCGCAGCGGGTTGATCGTCGGCGAGGGCGGCGGCATCCTGGTGCTTGAGCCGATGGAGGCAGCGCTGGCCCGCGGCGCGAAGCCGCTGGCCGAAATCGTCGGCTTTGGCGCCACCGCCGATGCCGGCCACATTACCCAGCCCACCGCCAGCGGCCCCGGCCGCGCCATGCGCCAGGCCCTCGAAGACGCCGGCCTCGCCCCGGAGGAGATCGGCTACATCAATGCCCACGGGACCGCGACCGAGGCCAACGACCGCACCGAAACCGAGGCTATCCGCGCGGTGTTCGGCGCGCATGCCGACCGGCTTGCGGTCAGCTCGTCCAAGTCGATGCACGGGCACACGCTGGGCGCGGCCGGCGCGCTGGAGGCGGTGGCGACCATCCTGGCGCTCAAAAACGGCGTTCTGCCGCCGACCGCCAACTACACCACGCCCGACCCCTGCTGCGACCTGGATGTGATCCCGAATCAGGCGCGCACGCAGAGCGTCGGCGCGGCGCTGTCGAACTCGTTCGCCTTCGGCGGCCTGAATGCGGTGCTCGCATTCAAAGCCTGGGTGTAGCGGCAAACCGACCGGCGGTCCTGGCAGTCGCCTGCGCTGAGGCCGCTTTACCGTTCGCGATCAGTTCCCCAGCGAAGCGACCGAGCGGGCAATCCCGTCCGCAAGCGGCATTTGGGGAACCCAGCCCAGCTGTTCCCGCGCCTTGGCGGTCGAGTACTGCTGGTCGCGCCCGAGCAGGTGTACCGCATGCCGGGTAAGCAGCGGACGCCCGGGCAGGCCGGCCCGGTGGGGCAGCTCGCTTGCCGCCGCCAGCGCCATCGCCGCGCCGAAGGGCAGCTGCAGCCACGGCGCGGGCACCCCGAGCGCCCGGGCCAGCGCGGCTGCGTAGGCGCGCCAGGTGGTTCCATCCATGCTGCTGACGTTGTAGGCTTCCCCCACGGCATGCGAGGCCGAGGCGGCCAGCAGCATGGCCGCGCACACATCGTCCACGTACACAAAGCCGCCGGGGGCGCGGCCGCCGTCGACCAGCAGCATGAGCCGCTGGCGCAGCAGGGCGGCGATGTCGGTGACAAACGCCTTACCGCCCGGGCCGTAGATGCTGGCCGGGCGCACGATGGTGACGGGCAGGCCGGCGGCTGCGGCCTGCCAGACCAGCTCTTCCCCACGCAGCTTGGTGCGGTTGTAAGGCAGGCCGGTATCGCGGCGCGGCGTCTCTTCATCGCTCGCGGCCACCGGGTAGCCATATACATCCGTCGTGCTGACATGCACAAACCGTTCCAGCCTGGGCGCGTGCTCACGGGCCACGCGAAGCATCGCCGCGACACCCGCAACATTGCTTTGCTCGTACTGGTGCATGGGCGCCCAGTCGGTCGAGCAGCCCGCGCAATGAAAGATGTGCGTAACGCGGCTGAGCGCGCCCCGTAAAGCGGGCTCCGGCTGCGAGTCCAGCTCAGCCCGGAGAACCTGCACGGCGGCCCACGCGGGCAGCACCGAACTTGCCCGCGCCAGCACCGAAGCCTCTACCCCTTGGGCCAGCAGCAGCTCGACGAGCCGCCCACCCAGAAAGCCGCTGGCGCCGGTGACCAGCGCATGCACTCAGGCGTCCCGAAGGGTCGCGAAGACGTCGAGCGCGAACTGCAGCTGCTCCTGGGAGTGCGCCGCGGTGACGCACAGCCGCAGCCGCGAGCTGCCCTGCGCCACGGCCGGAAACATGACCGGCGAGGTAAGAATGCCGCGGTTGCGCAGTTCGCGCGCAAACAGCGCCGTGCGCGTGTCGTCGTAGAGCATCAGCGGGATCACCGCGGTCTGCGAGAGGCCGGTATCGAAGCCCAGCGCCTGCAGGCCGCCGCGCAGAAACTGAGCGTTGTGGCGGATACGGTCGACCCGCTGCGGCTCCTTCTCGACGATCTGGATCGCCGCGAGCACCGCGGCCGCGGCTGGCGCCGGCATGGCGCCGGAGAAGATGAACGGCGCCGAAGCGTGCTGCAGAAAGATCATCAGCTCGTGCGAGCCGGCGACAAAGCCGCCGCCCGAAGGGATCGCCTTGGCCAGCGAGCCGGTCCATATATCGATGTCGCTCGGGTCCACGCCGAAATGCTCATCGGTGCCGCGGCCCCGCGCGCCCAGAACCCCGGTCGCGTGCGACTCGTCCATCAGCAGGTAGCAGCCGAACTCCTTCTTGATCTTGACCAGCTCGGGCAGGCAGCAGATATCGCCGTCCATCGAGAAAACGCCGTCCGAAATAATAAGGGTGCGGTTCGCCTGAGGACCGTTCACGATCTCGCGGCGCAGCGAGTCCGGATCGTTGTGCTCAAACCGCTGCACCTGCACCCCGGCCAGCCGGCAGGCGTCCATCAGGCTGCGGTGCGAGAATGTATCCGCGATAACCCGGTCCGCCGGGCCGAACAGCGAGGAAATCACCGCCAGATTGGCGACATAGCCGGAAGTAAAGGTGAGCGCGGCCTCGGTGCCCTTGAAGCGCGCGATCGCGCGCTCGGTTTCGCGGTGCAGCTCGAGGGTGCCGGTCAGCAGCCGCACGCCGCCGGTGCCGGTGCCGTAGCGCTTGACCGCCTCGATCGCCGCCGCGTCGATGCGCGGGTCGCCGATCAGCCCCAGATAGTCGTAGCTCGAGAGCATCAGCATTTCGTGCCCGTCGGTCAGCACGCAGGGGCCGCTCTTGTGGGTCAGCGGCGCCTGAAACGGGTACGCGTCGACCGAGCAGGCCAGCGCCGCGGACTCGAACAGCCGCCGCGCCCGCGCGTCGAGCAGGTCCTGCTTCTTGAAGCTCCAGGTGCGGCCTTCGGTGAAGTAGCCGTCGAAAATCTCGCCGGAGGAGGAACGGAAATGCTTTCTGGAGGAAGAAATTTCAGCCACAGCCGGAGCTGCTTCAAAGGTTGCTTTCATCGGAAAACTCGAAGTGGAGCTGGGTTACGGCTGAGTCTAGCCGAAGGAGCCGCGGAAGGGAAGCGCCGATGCGCGTGGCCGAGCCGCCCACGGCACCGAAAGGGTTCAATTGCCGGAGGATTCCCGTTCGCGATGTCGCCTGCCGTCTCGAGCCTGCGCATGGCGAGGGTTGCAGCCTCGGTGCTTGCGCGAGATAGGCGGCGCGCCGTCTCCTCTGTTTCGACGAAGGCAGGTTGGCTGGCCCATGTCGTCGAGAGCGCGCGGCGCGGTGCAAGGTTTTCAGACGAAAAGAGCGTCTTCTCTCAGTGCGCGCGCGTCCAAGCATGGTGCCTGCTCCCCGCTTTGCTGCCGGTACAGCCCCCTCGGGGGTAATCCTGCAGCGGCGCACTCACCGGCGGCGCAACCACGCAACCAAAGGATGTGTCTTGAATCCAACCAGCATGTTTCTCCGGCCCCCCGACTGCTGTGCCTCGCGACCTGCCTTTTTCCGCCGCGCCGCCTCTGCTTCCATCGTTTTCGCGGCAGGCCTTCTGCTGACCTCTACCGGCCAGGCGCAGAGCACAGACACAGCCGGCATGCCCGACGCGCCTTCCGTTCTGCTGGCCGCCCAGCAGGACGATAACGCGCACCAGCTTGAGAAGCAGACCACACCCACACAGCAGACGCCCAACGGCCCAGTGAACCCGTCCAACGGCGGCGAGCCCAAGCAGACCAAGCGCATCCTCTACATCATCCCCAACTTCCGCGCCGTTTCCGCCGACACCCATCTGCCGCCGCAGACCGTGAAGGAGAAGTTCGTCAGCACCACCCAGCAGAGCTTCGATTACTCCTCCATCCTGTTCTCGGTCATCCTGGCCGGGGTCGATCAAGCGGAAGGCTCGACGCCGGAGTTTCACCAGGGCGCGGCTGGCTATGGCCGCTATTTCTGGCACACCTTCGCCGACCAGACCGACGAAAACTACTTTGTGCAGGCCATCCTGCCCTCTGTTCTGCATCAGGATTCGCGCTACTACACCCTGCAACACGGAAATGTCGCGCACCGGGCGCTGTACGCCTTTGACCGCACCCTGATCACGCGCAAGGACTCGGGCGGCAACACCTTCAACTATTCCGAGATCGTCGGCGCCGGCGCCGCCTCCGGCATCTCCACCCTGTACTATCCTAGAGCCGATAAAGACTGGACCAAGACCGGCCAGCGCTGGCTGCAGAACGTCATCATTGATGGCGGCGTTTACATGTTCCAGGAGTTCTGGCCTGATATCAACAACCGTTTCTTCCACCAGAAATAACCTTCCGTGAGACCCGCCCCGCATGAAGCACCCTGAAAAGCGGCTGCGTGTCGCAATCGCCGCCTCCATCCCCGACTCCCTGCTGCGCCACCTGCCCGCGGAGGTCGAGGTCGTGCGCTACACCGTAGGCGGCGAAGAAGCCGTCGATGTCGACATGCTCGTGCCCCCCGGCTTCGGCAGCCAAGCCGCCGACGTGCTGCACCGCATCCGCACGCGCTACGTCCAGACCATCTCGGCCGGGGTGGAGACGGTGCAGCCCATGCTGCCTCCCGGCGTCATCCTGTGCAATGCGCAGGGGGTCCATAACGGCTCGACAGCCGAGTGGGCGGTGACCGCGATCCTGGCCTCGCACAAGTGGCTGCCCTTCTACGGCGGCCTGCAGCGCGCCGGACGGTGGGGCGGCCGCGAGGAAGCCGGCCGCCACTGGCTCAACACCTACGGCAGCGCGCCGGAAGACTCCACCACCCCGGTGCTGGTCGAGGAACTGGCAGGCAAGACCGTGCTCATCGTCGGCTACGGCTCCATCGGCAAGTCCATCGAGGCGCGGCTGCTGCCGTTCGAGCCCGGCCGGGTTCTTCGCCTTGCGCGCACCGCGCGGGCGGACATCCACGGCATCGAAGATCTCGATCAGCTTCTTCCGGAGGCCGACGTCGTCGTGCTCATCACCCCGCTCACGCCGGAAACCCGCCACCTGATCGGCCGGGGGCAGCTCGCGCGCATGCGCCGCGGCGCCATCCTGGTCAATGCCGCGCGCGGCGGCGTTGTCGATACCGACGCTCTGGTCGAAGCGCTGAATGCCCGCCGTATCCGCGCCGCGCTCGATGTCACCGACCCGGAGCCGCTGCCCGAAGGGCACCCGCTGTGGACCGCCCCCGGCCTGCTGCTCACGCCGCACATCGCCGGATCGAGCCCCGCTTTTCTCGACCGCGTCTACCGCTTCGTCGGCCGCCAGATGGAGCACCTGCTTCGCGGCGAGGAGCCGGAAAACATCATCCGCGGCGCATACTGATGCGCCGCCTGCCACCCAACCTGTGACCCGCGTTCACAATCATCCCGAGTTCCTCTCCGGTAAAACCTTGCACGCATAGTACCCTTGCCAAAGCATAGCCATCTTCCGCGAAGGATCCTTTTTTCTCCATGGCGAAGTTCACCGTCGGTGTAGATATGGGCGGTACCAACCTGCGTGTCGCGGGCTACTCCCATTCTTCTTCTGAACAGTGGCGCCAACTAGCCTCTGTCAACATTCCCACCCGCGTCAGCGAGGGACCCGGCGTGGTGCTCGCCGACATGGCCTCCGCGATCCGCCGCGTCGTGGACAAGTGCGGCGAACAGTGCGGCGGCATCGCGGAATTAGAGGGCATCGGGGTCGGCAGCCCGGGCCCGATCGAGCTGCCGGAGGGCCGGCTGCTGCAGCCGCCCAACCTGCCCGGCTTCCACGCGCTCGAGCTGAAGACCGAGCTGGAAGCCCTGCTCAAGATGCCGGTCATCATCGAAAGCGACGCCAACGCGGCTGCGCTGGCCGAAGCGCACGCCGGCGCCGGGGCCCGGTACAACGTCGATTCGCTCTGCATGCTCACCCTCGGCACCGGCGTCGGCAACGGCCTCATCTTCGACGGGCACATCTGGCACGGCTTTCGCGGCATGGCCGGCGAGGCTGGCCACGTCTCGGTCTGGCCGGACGGCATCCTGTGCCCCTGCGGCAACCGCGGCTGCCTGGAGCTGTTCGCCTCCGCCACCGGCATCGTCCGCATGGCGCGCGAAACCGCCGCCGAAGGCCGCTCCCCGCGCATCCGCGAGCTGATCGACCGCGGCGCACGGGTGACCGCGCGCGAGGTCGCCCGCTTCGCCGAACAGGGCGATGAGGGCGCCCTGGTTGTCTACGACACAGTTGGCCGCGCCCTGGGCCTCTCGCTTGCCGGCCTCGTCAACACCCTCAACGTGCCGCTGTACGTCATCGGCGGCGGCGCCTCCGCGGCCTGGCCGCTGTTTGCTCCCGCCCTGTTCCGCGAGCTCGAGCGCGCCAGCTATGTCTATCGCCTCACCATGCCGGAAGGCCCGCTCGAAGCCAGGATGCGGTTCACCCCCGGCAAGAGCAATGTCGTGCCCGCCGTGCTCGGCACCGATTCCGGCCTGCTCGGCGCGGCGATGGTGCCTCATTACGCGCGGTAGGAGTCAGGAGTCAGGAGTCAGGAGTCAGGGCAAATGCGAGCGTAACCAAGTTGCGTTTGCAAGCCTGATTTTTCGATCTTTTCTGCTGGGTAGGAGCCCATTTCGCGCTCGTGCCATCCGGCGCTTCTGCTGCTTTTCGCTCTTCCTCACTCCTGACTCCTGACTCCTGATTCCTGCCTCTCTGCCCTGATATATGCTTAGCTCGCGGCAGGGCCTATGCATAGAAAACCCACCATGAACGACGTGGCACGCGCGGCTGGTGTCGGGACCATGACGGTCTCGCGCGTGCTCAATGGCTCGGAGCATGTTTCCGACGACACCGCCGAGCGGGTGCGTGCCGCCGTCGCCCGGCTTGGCTACCATCCCAACGAGATGGCCCGCGCCCTGCGCAACTTCAAGTCGCGCACCATCGGCGTGCTGCTGCCCAACCTGCACGACAGCTTTTACGCGACCTGCGCGCACGGCCTGAACATGGTCGCCAAGGAGCACGGCTACACCGTCCTGCTCACCATCACCAACGACAACTCAGACCACGAGTACAACGAAGCCAAGCGGATGATGCAGCGCCATGTCGAAGGCATGGTTGTCATCCCCGCCAGCTCTCAGCTCTGCCGGCTCGGCGATCCGGAGTTTCGCGAGATCCCGGTCGTCTCGCTCGACCGTCCGCTGCTCGAAACCGGGGAAGCCGAGGTCGACTCCGTGACCACCGAAAACGAGGCGGGCACGTGGATCGCCACCCGGCACCTGATCGAAGTGCACAAACTGCGGCGCATCTTTTTCCTCGGCCACCGGCCCGGGCTGTACACCATGGAACGCCGCCGCGCGGGCTACGCTTCCGCCATGCGGGCGGCCGGGCTCGCGCCGCAGGCCAGCTTTCAGTGCGTCTCCGATGACTCAGCCGTGCAGATCCTGCGGGAAGCGCTGGAAAGCAAGGAGCGTCCGCAGGCTGTCTTCTCCGCGAACAACCTGACCACCCGCCACGTCCTGTCCGCGCTGCTGCGCCTGCGACTGAGGGTGCCTCAGGACATATCCCTGGTTGGCTTCGATGATCTGGAGCTCGGCGGCCTGCTCCATCCGGCGCTCACCGTCGTTCGCCAGCCAACGGAGAATCTGGGGCAGACGGCGGGGCGCATGCTCTTCGCCAAGATGAAGGATCAGCGGCCGCTGGCTCAAGTCTCCCGCGTGGTGCTGCCCCTGGAGTTCATCATCCGCCACTCGTGCGGCTGCCCCTACGAGCCGGACCCCACGCGCGAATCGTCGAGCGAACACTTCCCTGCGCAAGCGGTGATTCGGACTGATGCGAGCTTGACCGCCGCTGACGGGCAGGAGTAGCCAAGCTCGCACCGGTTCACCCGCTAGTTCATCTGCAGGATGAGGTTGCCCGCGGCAGCGGCGGCCTCGGCCAGGATGCGGTGGTGGATCGTGAACAGCGCAAGCTCCAGCCGGTCGGAGACGCCGGTCTTGTCGTAGACGCCGCGCAGATAGTTCTTGATGACCTGCTCGGTGGTGCCGAGGCGCGTCGCGATCTCCTTGTTCTTGCAGCCCTGCACGATCAAGGCGACGATCTTCATCTCCTTGGGCGTGAGCCGGTCACGGACCCGGGCGCCGACCAGATCCTCATCGGGAGCCGCGGCGGGGTTCGAAACCGAGTGGATGGCGCGCTCGCCGCGTCCGACCCGGCGCACGCAGTCCACCAGCGTGGGCCCGGTAATGGAGCGGAAGAACAGCCCGTGCACATGCGCGGCCAGATAGGGCTGCGGCGGCTCGTTGTTTTCAAGAATGGCGACGCCGCGGCTGCCGAGCGAGCAGATCTGCTGCATCAGCTGGCTGGGATCCTGTTTCAGCGTGGAGCCGAACAGAACGGTGACTCCGCGGAAGGTGACCAGCGCGCTTTGCAGACGCTCGGCGTCCGGACACTGCGCGATGATGCGGAAATCGTCTTCCATGGAGAGGACCTTGGCGGTGCCGGTCCTGAAGATCGCCTGGTTGTCGGCGAGAATGACCTTATTCATGGGTGTTGATCCTTGTGGCCTCAGCGGCTTGCCTGTCCACGCCATGTTGCGAACGTCTGGCGGGGTCCATTCGATCGACTGCAGAAAACATCGGCACACAGAATGCGGGAAGAGAAAGTGTTTCAGTCTGGGACTCTGTTACTAAAAGGTACCGGTCGAACCGGCTCCTCCTCTAGTATTCGGCAGCAGACTATGCTTATTGGTGACGCAATACTATCGCGCTTTGGATTCTTTGCAAGAAGTTTTTTCATGTTTTTTTGACTAACACGTTTGTGTAATCAGGCATTTTTTCGAATTACAACTTCAACGAATGTAAAAAATACACTACATGCGCGTATTTTCTATCTGGGAAGCGCGGGACTCTCCCCTTTACAATCAATTGGCCATGCCTAAGCCAGTCATTCTCGCGGTGGACGACGACATCAGCGTGCTGGAAGCCGTGGTGCAGGATCTGCGGCGGCAGTACGGCGAGAAATATCGCATTTTGCGGGCCGGCTCCGGGCAGGCGGCGCTCGATACCTGCGAGCAGCTGCGCAAGCGCGGCGACGCGGTCGCGCTGATCGTGTCGGACCAGAGAATGCCGGGCATGAGCGGGGTGGCGCTGCTCGAGCAGGTGCAGCAGATCTACCCCGACGCGAAGCGAACGCTGCTGACCGCGTACGCGGACACTGAGGTCGCAATCCAGGCCATCAACTCGGCGCGCATCCACTACTACCTGACCAAGCCCTGGGATCCGCCGGAAGAGCGGCTGTACCCCGTGCTGACCGACCTGCTCGATGCCTGGGGCAGCGGCCACAAGCCGCGCTACGAAGGCCTGCAGGTGGTCGGCCTGCGGTGGTCGGCGGCCGACCACCAGGTCCGCGACTTCCTGAGCCGCAACCAGGTGCCTTTCAAATGGCTGGACCCGGAGCGGACCGACCAGGCGACACAGGCCGCGGCCATGCTGGAGCAGTATGGCATGGCCGATGCGAAACTGCCGGCGGTACTGTTCCCGGATGGAACGTCGATCTCGCAGCCGAGCCTGCCGGAGCTGGCCAGCCGGGTGGGGCTGAAGACCGCGGCGAAGAGCGATTTTTATGACCTGGTCATTGTGGGGGGCGGTCCCGCGGGGTTGGCTGGGGCGGTCTATGGCAGCTCGGAAGGCTTGAAAGTCCTGCTGGTGGAGCCGGAAGCGCCCGGGGGCCAGGCCGGGTCGAGTTCGCGCATTGAGAATTATCTGGGATTCCCGGCCGGGGTCAGCGGCGAGGACCTGGCGCGCCGGGCCATCACCCAGGCGACGCGGTTCGGGACCGAGTTCATCACCCAGCGCGCGACCGGGATCACGACCCGCGACCAGTACCACCACATCCAGCTGGGCGACGACCGCGAAGTGGCCTGCCGGGTGTGCCTGCTGTGCACCGGCGTGTACTGGCGGCGGCTGGAGGTACCGGGTGCCGAGCGCCTGCTGGGCGCCGGCATCTACTACGGCGCTGCCTTGAGCGAGGCGGCGACCTGCACGAACGAGGAAATCTTCATCGTCGGGGGCGCCAACTCGGCCGGACAGGCCGCCGTGCACTTCGCCAAGTACGCCCGCAAGGTGACGATGCTGGTGAGGGCGCCCTCCCTGAACCAGAGCATGTCGAAATACTTAATCGATCAGATCGCTGGCACATCGAATATTGAGGTGGAAACCGGCGCGCAGCTGGACGAAGTGTCGGGCGACGGTCATTTGCAGTGCATTATGGTCAAGCGGGATGGACAGGTAAGCCGGCGCGAAGCTTCGTCGCTGTACATCTTTATCGGGGCCGCGCCGAAGACGGAGTGGCTGCCGGAGAGTGTGCTGCGGGACGAGCACGGCTTCGTACTGGCCGGGCCCGACTTGCGACGGGCGGGCAAGCTGCCGGCCGGGTGGACGGAAGAACGGGATCCGTACCTGCTCGAGACTAGCGTTCCCGGCGTCTTCGTGGCCGGGGATGTGCGGTTTGGATCGGTCAAACGGGTGGCATCCTCGGTTGGCGAGGGTTCCATCGCAGTACAGTTCATGCACCAGTACCTGGCCCAGTTCTAAAGCGGCCGGGACGTGGAAAGGCGCGGGCAGCAGACGCTGCCCGCTCAAGACAGGGCGATGGCAAAACAGGTGGAAGAGTATGGAACGGTAGAGCTGGCCGAGTTGAACGAACAGCTGCTGGACGAGCTGCGGCAGGGCGCAACGCTGCGGCATCTAGGGCCGGAGCACCTGCAATACCTAACCGGGACCGAGCGGGTCGAATGCCAGAGTGGACAGGTTTGGCTCTCCGCGAATCACGGCAGCTACTCCTTTTGCGTGCTGCTGGAAGGCGAACTGCTGATAACCAAGCTTGAAGGCAGCCGTGAAGTCCACTTCGCGACCTACAAGGCCGGAGAGACATTTGGCGAGGTTCCGCTGCTGATGGGCATGCGGAACACGAAAAGCAAAGGCGTTGCGACCACGCAATGCCGGATGCTGAGGATTCCGGAGGAAGGCTTCTGGAAGCTGATGGCGGCCTCGCCGGTTACCCGCGAGGCAATCCTGGCCGACTACGCCCGCCGCTATGAGACCTACCAGGCGATGGCGCTGCACCGGGAGAAGCTGGTCTCGCTGGGCACGCTGGCCGCGGGGCTGATGCACGAGTTGAACAACCCGGGTGCGGCAGCACGCCGGGCCGCTGCGCTGCTGCGCGACAACATGACCCGGCTGCAGCAGATCTCGATGCGCATGACCCGCGCCCACCTCGGCGTCGAGCAGCTGGAGTGCCTTGCGGCCCTGCAGCAGCAGGTGTTCTCGCTCGAGCAGCCCGCCGGCCTCTCCTCCCTGGAGCAGTCCGATCGCGAGGAAGAGCTGTCCGAATGGCTGGAGTCGATGAAGGTGGAAAACCCTTGGCGGCTGGCGCCGACCCTGGTGAGCGCCGGCTGGAGCCGAGAGGATCTTGCCTGTGCCAGCGATTCGTTTCCCCCCGGCATCCTCTCCGATATGTTTAACTATCTCGACGCGTTGATCAGCAGCATGCAGCACGTCAACACGGTCGAGGAAAGCATTGCCCGGGTGACCGACCTGGTGGTCGCGGTCAAGAAGTATGCTTACGACGACAAGAACCGGCAGCAGAATGTCGATGTAAGAGACAGTGTGCTCAGCACGCTCACTATCCTGGGCCACAAGTTCCGGCAGAAGAGCATCCACGTGGAGCGGGACCTACCGCCGGCGGAGACCAAGATTTCCTGTGTGGGCGCGGGGTTGGCTCAGGTATGGACCAACCTGCTGGACAATGCGATCGATGCGGCGCCTGAAAATGGCAAGATCGGTGTACGTCTATGGACCGAGGGCGACTGGGTCTGTGTCGGCATTCGCGACAATGGGCCGGGGATTCCGCACGAGCACTGGGACCATCTGTTCGAGCCGTTCTACACCACCAAGGAAGCCGGTGTGGGCACCGGGCTTGGCCTCGACATCGCGCACCGTATCGTGGTGGGCAATTTCAGCGGAGAGATCCGCTTCACTACCGACCAGGCCGGCACCGAATTTGTCGTCAGGCTCCCGATGGGGAGTCGAGCGTCAAACGAGCTGGAAGGCTGTACCATCGCAACCGGCTGATCCGGCTTTCGGGCAAGCTTCCCAGCCAGTGAAAACTTAAACTCCGCAGACCGATTTACAGGACTGCGGAGTTTAGAGTTTGCGAGGGATTTCTTCCGCGGTCAACGACGCACTGTCACAGAGTGGGTCAAGCGGAAGGTGAGCGTGGTCTCCGCCGGGACCACCACGGGCTTGTTCCCGGTAAACGCATTGATCGCGGTGCCGCCGCCGGCACCCAGCAAACCGCCCAGCAGAGCACCTTTTCCGCCGCCGGCAAGGCCGCCGATCAATGCGCCGCCACCGCCGCCGCCGAGAGCGAAGCCAGCCGTGCGCTTGCCCTTGCCCTTTTGAACCTGATCGATGGAAGTGGTGTTGACGTCATAGGTCTGGCCGCCGGAAGTGATCGAATCCAGCCTGAGATCCAGTTCGCCAGCCCCCTTGAAGCGGCCCTGCGACTTCGCGGCGACAACGGTGCCGATCGCCGAGGATCCGGCCCGGACCAGCGTATGGCCGCGGACCGTAATGGGACTGGCTACGGTCGCCGAAAAGTTCTGCCCTGCCTGGCTGGTTTTCGAGCTTAGCTCCTCGCGCGTGGTGATGCGGATGCGCGTACCCGATGGAATGGTGTAGGAGGCGGGTACCCGCTCAGCTGGCGGTGCGGCCGCCGCACTGTTGTCGGAAGCCGACCTTGGCTGCGACGCGTAGCCGCTGGTTGCCTGCGGAGGCGGCGCCTGCTGCTGGGCCGAAGCCGCATTGGGATTGATCGCCTCCTGCCCGGCGGCGTTCGGCGATTCCTGCGGCGGCGGCGGCGGGTTCTGCTGCGGGCTTTGCGGCGTTTGCTGCGGGCTGTTTGCCGCCTGCTGGGGAGCCTGTTTGCTGCAGCCGCCAGCCAGCAGGGACGCGGCCAGTGCAAGGGGGAGGGTCACGGAAGCGATCGAGATGGTTTTCATGGCAGGCTTCTAGGATGTTACGCGGCAGAGCGAAGTTTCCCCATAATCAGTGTTTTTTCTTTGTAGTCCACCGCACCTTGCAGCCATGGTGTGCGGCGCCCCGCCGTTGCGCTACTCTTGTCTCGGGAGAAGGACCTGACAGACGAGGGGAAAGAGGCGGCAGTGGGTGCAGAAACAGAGCAGCCGGAGCGATCGCCGGAGCGATCCAGAAGACGGCTCAGCCTGTCCTTGCTCGGCGGCTCGCTGCTTGTGCTGCTGCTCGCGATGAGCGCCTTCAACGCCTTCAACCTGACCCCCGCGCCGCCCCGCCACGGCAGCCCGCTCGCCCTGTTCTTCTTCACCGGCATCACGGTCGTGCTCTTCCTGCTGCTGCTGCTGCTGCTCGTCCTGCTGGCGCGCAACATCCTCAAAATGTACGGCGACGGGCGCTCGCGGGTGCTGGGCTCGCGGCTGCGCTCGCGCATGCTGCTGGGCGCGCTGCTGCTCTCCTTCGCGCCCATCGTCTTCATGGCGCTGTTCTCGTTCCTGCTGATGAACCGCACGCTGGACCGCTGGTTTTCGCAGCCGGTGGCGCGGCTGCGCGACCAGTCGCTCGAGATCGCGCTGCAGCTCTCCCGGTACGTGACCGGCAACGCCCGCGCCGAGGCGGAATCGCTGGCGCGCTCCCCGGGCTTGATGCAGGGCTACTCGACCGGCTCACCCGATGCGCTGGCCGGCGAAATGCGCAAGCATCGCATTACGCTTGAAGGCGGCTTCGTGTTCGTCTACCGCGACGGGCAGCCGATGGCCGGGTACCAGGTGCCGTCCGTGCCGCCCGCGCCTGCGGTGCACACCTGGTTCGAGCTGGCCCGGCCGGACCTGGTCCGGACCGGTGTGGATGCGCCGCCGGTCGAAAGCCAGGTCAGGAGCGAAGACCAGCGCCGAGCCCGCCCGCACCTTGCAGCCTCTTCAGCTACCGGCGCCTTCTCCTCGGCGCAGGCCACCCTGGGGGCAGCCGTGCTGCGCGGGGCCGAGAACGCGGATGGCCCGGTGCTGTCGCTCGGCGCCGGCAACGACTTCGCGCTGGGCGCCTCGTCGTTCGACGATGGCGGCGTGGTCGTGGTCGCGCTGCCGCTGCCCAACGGGCTGAGCGCCACCATGAGCAGCATCGCGGCCGGCGCGCAGGAGTACTGGGCCGTCTACCGCCAGCGCCGTACCGTGCGCAGCACCTTCCTGCTGCTGCTCACGTTGGTCACTACGCTCACTTTTTTCGCTTCGAGCTGGCTCGCACTTTTCCTCTCGAAGCAGATCACCCGGCCGGTCGAGACCCTGGCCGACGCCATGAACGCCATTGCCGAAGGCGATTACGGCCAGCGCATCGCCTTTTCCGCGACCGAGGAGCTGAGCGAGCTGATCGGCTCCTTCAACCAGATGGCGACCGACCTGGAGGAGAGCCGGCTGATCGCCGACGGCTCGACCGCGCAGATCGAGCAGGCGAACCGCAAGCTGAAAGAGCGCCAGCACGAGCTCGAGCTCATCCTGGAAACGATTCCCAGCGGCGTCGTCGTGCTCGACGGCGCGCGCTCGGTGCTGCAGGTCAATCGGGCGTTCCTCGACCTGCTGACCGTGTCGCTGCCCGCGCATGCCGAGCTGCTGGCGCGCGAGCCCGGCTATCCCGTGCCGCGCGACATGCGCCTGGAAGACCTGCTGCCTTCGCAGATCCTTGACGAGGTGCTGCGGCTGGAGCGGCGGGCGCAGCGCATGGGGGTCGCGGGTGTAGAGCTGGAACTGGCCGCCGCTCAGCCCGTAAGCGCGGGCGCGCCGGGCTTGCCGCAGCGTGCCTCCAGCCTTTCCGTCACCATCGCGGTGCTCAACCTCGGTCCCGACCCGGAAGGCCACCAGCGCCGCGGCTCCGTACTGGTGGTCGATGACGTTTCCGACGTTCTGCAGGCGCAGCGGCAGGTCGCCTGGAAGGAGGTCGCGCAGCGGGTCGCGCACGAGATCAAGAACCCCCTGACGCCGATCGCGCTTTCGGCGGAACGCATCCTGCGGCATCTGGATCGGCCCGGTTCCGGTCGTCATGATCTCGACCCCGTCGACTCGGCCGCGGTCATCCGCAAGTGCAGCCAGGTCATCCTGTCCTCGGTCGAGAGCATGCGCCTGCTGGTGGACCAGTTCGCCGCGCTGGCCGAGTTCCCCGCCGCGCAGCCCCGCGCCGCCTCGCTCAACGAGATCGTTGAGAACGCCCTGCTGCTCTTCCACGGGCGTCTCGAAGGCGTCCGCATCGAGACCGCCTTCTCCCCGGCGCTGCCGCCGGTTCTCGCCGACCCCGAAGCCCTGAAGCGGGCGCTCGCGAATCTGATCGACAACGCCGCCGAAGCCATGAGCGCGAGCTTCCACCGCGTGCTGCGCCTCGAAACCAGCTTGAGCGAGCGCACCGGCATGGCCGAGCTGCTGGTGGCCGACACCGGACCAGGACTGAACCCGGAAGTGCGTGAGCGCCTGTTCCTCCCTTACTTTTCGACCAAGCAGCGCGGCACCGGCCTGGGCCTCGCCATCGCCGCCAAAATCGTGCAGGACCACCACGGGACGATCCGGGCCGAGCAGCGCGGAGCCTCCGGCGCCTGCTTCGTCATCGAGCTGCCCCTGGCGCGCGCGCTTGAGCCCGCCGCGGTCGCGGAGAGTGTGCCCGCGTGACCCACGTCCTTATCGCCGACGACGAACTCGAAATCCGCGAGTCGCTCTCCGACATCCTCCGCGAGGAAGGCCATGCGGTCGCCTGCGCGAGCACCGCGGCCGAAGTTCTGATGCTGCTGCGCGACGCGCACTACGACGTGCTGCTGCTCGACATCTGGCTGCCGGACCGCGACGGCCTCGACGCGCTCAGCGAGATCAGCACCTTCCCGAGCGACGGCAAGCCGGAGGTCATCATGATCTCCGGCCACGGCACCATCGAAACCGCCGTGCGCGCGACCAAGCTGGGCGCGTTCGACTTCCTTGAGAAGCCGCTCTCGATCGAGCGCACCCTCATCACCATCAAGAACGCAGTCGAGAAGCGCCAGCTGCGCGCCGACAACCGGGAGCTGAAGCAGCAGGTCGCGAGCGGCACCTCCATCACCGGCAACAGCGTCTCCGCAAAGGCGCTCCGGCAGCAGATTCGCCTGATGGCGCCGACCAACGGCCGGGTGCTCATCTTCGGGGAATCGGGCACGGGCAAGGAGCTGATCGCGCGCGCCATGCACGCCGAAAGCCTGCGCGCGGAGCGCATTTTCCTCGAGCTCAAATGCGCCGCCATCCCCGAGGACTTCATCGAAAGCGAGCTGTTCGGCCACCGCCACGGCGCCGTGCCGGGCGCGCCGAGCGAAAAGCGCGGCACCTTCGAGCGCGCCGATGGGGGGACTCTGCTGCTCGACGAAGTCGGCGACATGAGCCTGAAAACCCAGGCCAAGGTGCTGCGCGCGCTCGACGAGCAAAGCTTTACCCCACTCGGCGGCCGCGAGCCGCTGCATGTGGATGTGCGCGTCATCGCGACCACCAACAAGAACCTGGAAGAGGAGATCGCGCACGGCAACTTCCGCGAGGACCTCTTCTACCGGCTCAACGTGATTCCGTTTTTCGTGCCGCCGCTGCGGGAGCGGCGCGAGGACATTCCCCCGCTGGTGAGCGGCTTCCTGCACGAGATCGGCCGCGAGTACGGGCGCACCCACGTCGAGATCGCCGCCGACGCGCTCGAAGTGATGAAGGGCTACAACTGGCCCGGCAATGTGCGCGAGCTCAAGAACATCGTCGAGCGCATGCTCATCCTCAACCCGCAGGTGCAGCGCATCGAGCGCAAGCACCTGCCCGCGCTGATGCTGCGCACCCCGGCGCGGCCGGCCGGCGGCGCGGAGGAGTTCGCCTCGCTGCAGCAGGCCCGCGAGGCTTACGAGCGCGACTTTATCCTCAAGAAGGTCGATGAGTGCCACGGCAACATGAGCCGGGCCGCGGAGGCGCTGGGCCTGGAGCGGAGCCACCTATACCGCAAGATGCGCGCGCTGGGTATTCCGGTACGCGAGGCGTAATTGTCGTCCAACCTTCGTGTTAGAGCATTTTCCCTGATGCTGTGCGGCCGGAAGAGTATCTCGATGTGGCTTTTCCCGCCGGAAAAGCCACCTTCACGGCCGTTGAGCTCTGTATACCTTCAGGGAAAATACCTTAGCCGGCACATCTTCCACACGTGAAAAGGGCCCGCTGTCCGGCGGGCCCGTGAGAGGCGAACGGTATGTGGAGGAGCCAGTGAGGATGGGGTGACAGTACCAGCGTCGAAACGCAGGCCTGATGCTTGAAGGTGGTACACGAGAAGACTGCTGGACGTTGCCTCTGTTTGTGCCCTCAGTATACGGCGGTTTGCGTAACGCACAAGTACTTTCTTGGTGCGAAATACCGATCCGGGCGGCAAAGAATACTACGCCCTCTTTCGGAACGAATCGCGTTACGCCGGTAACTTCAAATGCGCAGCCAGCCCGTGCGTATGGCAGTCGGACTCCTTACGCGTTCACCCGTTCGGGGCAGCATTCGCGATCACCACGGCTCTACTCCACCCGCACCAGCTCGGACCCGTGCGCCGGCAGCGTGCCGGTAAGCTGGCTGACGCGGCCGATGTCCTGCGACTGCCACAGGTCGCGCACCCGGTGCTCGCCGCCGCCCAGCTGCAGCTGCTTCCACTTGTAGCTGAATGTCGCGGGCGTATTGCCCAGGTTGAACACGGCGAAATAGGTGCCTTTCCTAGGCCCGTCGCCCTTGGGCGCGTCCTTGGCGATGCTCGCCCGCCACACCACCAGAGCGCCGTCCACCAGCAGCTCCTTGTTGCCGGTCGAGTGCTGGTCCACCGCCAGCACCTCGCGGTTGGTCAGCAGCGACTCGGTAAACGAGTCGAGCTGCAGCAGGTTCGCGCCCAGCACCAGCGGCGCGCGCGCGATGGAAAACAGCGTCAGCAGCGTCCGGGTCTCGTCGTAGCTCAGCCGCGACAACCGCGGCTGCCCCCATCCCGGGCGCGGCCCCAGGTAGCCGATGGGCAGCATATCCGGATCGGGCCAGTGGCCCGGCTGCTGGAACTGCATCCAGTTGGCCAGCACGCCGAACTGGTTGCGGACCGTCTGCGGAAACTTGCCGGCGATGGCCGGATCGCTCCAGATGTCCCAGAAATCGTCGGTGATCCGCCACATCTGCGCGTATTTCTGCACATCGGGGCCATCGGAGAGCGGGGTGGGCCCGGGCGAAAGGCTCAGCACGATGGGCCGGCCGCTCTTCGCGATTGCGGCCGCGATCATGTGGATCTCGTGCGCGTCATACGGCTGCGAAATACAGTCGACCTTGAGGAAATCGACGCCCCAGCCGGCGTACAGCTTTATCAGCGAGTCGTAGTAAGCCTGCCCGGCGGGTGAGTCCTTGACGCCGTAGTTGTCCGGGTTCCACTTGCAGGTGTCGCCAGTGTCAGCGGCATCGGCGGCATGCAGGCTGCTGTCGGCGATGGGTGAGTTCTGCTTGACGGCCTCCCTGGGGATGCCCCGGATGATGTGAATGCCGAAGGAGAGCCCGAGCGAGTGCGCATAGACGGCCAGACTGGCAACCCCGTCGGGAAATCGGTTCGCGGCCGAGGTGTAGCGGCCGTTCGCGTCCATGGTGTAGCCCTGGTCGCCCTTGCTCCCGGCGTTCTCAGGGTGGGCCAGGTACCAGCCTTCGTCGACGACCACATACTGCCAGCCGGCGGGCTGCAGGTGCTCGTGGAACCAGTCCACATTGCGCTTGAACTCGTCGGCGGTGATCGAAAGTCCATAGGAGTCCCAGCTGTTCCAGCCGAGCGGCGGGGTGGCCGCGAGAACGGGCTTCGCGGGAGCAGCGGCGCGGGCGGCCACGGCAGCCAGCAGGCAGGCGGCCAGGAGGTATGTGCGGGCGGATCGAAACATGGGCTGAGGGGAATGCTCCTGTTCGAGTGTGTTTGCTGCCAAGGCCCAGTGTAGCGCCCGCGCTATACTGGGGCGTTTATGGCAGCCGTTTACGCAATCGTACCCGCGGCCGGGCTGGGCACGCGCATGCAGCCGGGCGCGGGCGCCGCACCCAAGCAGTTCCTGCTGCTCGACGGCCGGTCGATCCTGGTGCACACCCTGCTTGCCCTCGCGGCCGTGCCGGCCATTCGCGGCGTGTGGATCGCGGTGCGCGCGGGCGAGCAGGGCCGCCTGGAAGCGCTGCTTCAGGCCCATGCCGGCGAGCTGCCCGCGCATCTGCCGCTCCGCATCGTCGAAGGCGGGGACACACGCCAGGCGAGCGTCACGCGGGCGCTGGTCGCGATCGAGTGCGCGGACGACGACATCGTGCTGGTGCACGACGCGGTGCGGCCGCTGGTGGAGCCCTCGGCCATCGAGCGCGTGATCGCGGCCGTGCACAAGCATGGCGCGGCCATTCTCGCTCTGCCCGCGACCGACACCATCAAGCAGGTGGACCGGACCGCCGACGGCGCCTTGATTACGGCGACGATTCCGCGTGAGAACATCGTGCAGGCGCAGACGCCGCAAGGCGCGCGCGCGGGTCTGCTGCGGCGCGCGGTGAGCGAAGCGGAGGCCGACGAGTTTGCCGGCACCGACGAGGCCAGCCTGCTCGAGCGCGCGGGCATCTCGGTGGCCGTGGTGCCGGGCTCGGCCAGCAACCTCAAGATCACGCAGGCAGGCGACCTGCCGCTGGCTGAGTGGTACCTGGCCCAGCGCCGAAGCAAGGGAGACCAACGATGAGCATGCGCGTAGGACACGGGTTTGATTCGCACGCCTTTAAGAAAGGCGTGCCGCTGCGCATCGGCGGGCTTGCCATCGAGCACCCAGAGGGACTCGCCGGCCACTCGGATGGCGACGTGCTGCTGCATGCGCTCACCGATGCCCTGCTGGGCGCGGTGGCCGCCGGCGATATCGGGACGTTTTTTCCGCCCAGCGATCCGCGCTGGAAGGATGCCGAGTCGTCCATTTTTCTCAACCTGGCGCTCGAGGAAATTCAGCACGCGGGCTACCGGATCATGAACGTGGATGCGACCCTGATCCTCGCCCAGCCGAAGATTTCGCCGCTCGCCGGCGAGATGCGCGAGCGGGTGGCAATCCTGCTCGACGTGCTGCCCAACGTGGTCAGCATCAAGGCGAAAACGCCAGAGGGGCTGGGGCTGGACCACGTCGCGCAGGCGCATGCGGTGGTGCTGCTGGAGCGCGTCGAAGACCCGTCCGGATTGAAAACCATGACCGAGGTGATTGAGACGCAGCGGCAGCTGGAAGACGTGGTCAAAGACCTGGTCAGCGAAGTGCATCGCGGCGAGCAGGTGACGCGGACTGTCATCCCGGTGTTCGATACGGAGGACATCACGTAGCAAGATCGGGTTTTCAAGAAGAGGTCCAAATGCGAATCGATTGCGCTGAACACGGCAAGGCCTTTGAAACTTTTATCTGCGCCCATCTCTTGAGCGAACCCGCACAGCCTTGGTTTTCAGAGATTTCTACAGAGGAAGATCGTTGGCCGGACGCGTGGTGCGCTGCCTGCGATCAAGAGTTCGAGAAGCATGGTGATTGGGCGGCAGCTGACGAGAGCGTGCTTGACGTAAAGCTCGTCTGCCATCACTGCTATGAAAAATTTCGATCTCAAGCAGTCGAGCTTTCTTGACGCCTGGGAAGGCGCTCCCTAGCATCAGAGTTGTTTGCCCATGCCTGAAACGATTCCGCCCCGCGTCCGCTTCGCTCCTTCGCCCACCGGCTATCTGCATGTCGGCGGCGCGCGCACGGCCCTGTTCAACTGGCTGTTCGCGCGGCACTCTGGCGGCACGCTGATCCTGCGTATTGAGGACACGGACTTCGAGCGCTCCTCCGAGGCGATGGTGCAGGGCATTCTCGATGGCATGCAGTGGCTGGGCATGGACTGGGACGAGGGGCCGTTCTTCCAGTCCGAGCGGCTGCCGCTCTATCGCGCGACTGCGGAAAAGCTGCTCGCGAGCGGGCACGCGTACTACGCGTTCGACACGAAGGCAGAGCTGGAAGCGCGTCGGGCTGAGGCAGTCGCGGGGGGGCGTCCCCCCATGTACGACCGGCGCGACCGTTCACTCGACCCATCTATGGCGCGGGCGCGGGTCGCCGCGGGTCAGCCGGCCGCGGTGCGCTTCGCGGTGCCCGAGGGCGGAGCGACCAGCTTTGACGATGCCGTGTTCGGGACGGTGTCGTTCAGCCATGCCGAGCTTGAGGATTTCGTGCTGTTGCGCTCGGACGGCATCCCGACCTACCACCTGAGCGTGGTTGCCGACGATGTCGACATGCGCCTGACGCATATCATCCGCGGCGCCGACCATATCTCGAACACGCCGAAGCAGGTGCTGCAGTATCGCGCGCTGGGCGCACCGCTGCCGGTGTTCGCGCATGTGCCGCTGATCCTGGGCCCCGACAAGACGCGGCTCTCGAAGCGTCACGGCGCTACCAGCGTGATTGCGTACAAAGAAATGGGGATCGTGCCGGAGGCGTTCCGGAACTTCCTCGCGCTGCTGGGCTGGACGCCCGGTGCAGCGGGGCTCGACACGACCGGCAAAGCCCGCGAGCTGTTCGCTTCGAGCGAGCTGATTCGGCTGTTCTCGCTCGAGGGGATTACGAAGTCGAATTCCGTGTTCGACAACGACAAGCTGGCCTGGTTCAACACGGAGTACATCCGCGCTTACCCGCCCGCGCAGCTGCTGCCGCTCGTCGAAGCAGAGTGGGCGGCGGCGGGGCTGATGCCCGAGCGCAGCCGCGACGAGCTGCTTGCGGCCATTGCGCTGCTGCAAACGCGCGCTCGCTCGCTCAAGGACTTCGCCGGGGTGTTTCGCGCGTACTTCGCCGACGTCTATGAGTTTGACGCAGCGGCGGTTGCAAAATTCCTGAAGGACCCGGCGACGGCGGTGCTGCTCGCCGAGCTGGGCGGCCGCTTGAACCAGGCCGCGGAGTTTACCGAGGCCTCGACCGAGGCGGCCCTGCGCTCGTTTGCCGAGGAGCGCGGGGTGAAGGCAGGCGTGCTGATCAATGGCGCGCGTGTGGCCATCACTGGCCAGGGTGTGGCGCCGAGCCTGTTCGCGGTAATGACGGCGCTGGGGCGCGCGCGCACGGTGGAGCGGCTGATGGCGGCGCCGGCGATTCCTGCGCCTGCGGCCTAACGGACTATGAGATCGAGCGCGACCGGCGCCTTTTTCGGCGGGAAGCACCTGTCCGCATCGCAGGCCTGGTAGCGCAGCGCGGCGGGCATCATGCGCTCGCCGGGCCTGCTCACCATGATTCGTGCATCGAGCACAATCTCGCCCGTGTACACGCTCAGCTTCTGGCCTGGGAATGCTTTCGAGGCATACTCAACCCCTTCGGGAAAAATGACTGCCTGCACGTCGACGCCGTCCGGCTCGGCGACGATCAGCTCGGTCCGGATGAAGTTCTTGTCGAGCGGCTTGTGCGAGTTGATGTGCAGGCCGTCGCGAATGCGGAAGTGCAACTCGACGACCTGCGGCTTGCCGGCGGCGAGCTGCACCTGTTCGGGGTACTCGTACTGCACCGGCTGTGTGGCCGCATCCGCCTGCGGACGCAACTGCCACGGCAGCTGCTGCGCGGCTGCCGCGAGCGGCAGCAGAAGCAGAGCCGCAAGCGCGCTTCGACTAAACGCCACTGGCAATCGCCTTCTTGATGTCGGCTTCGGCTTCGGCCTTTGAGCCCGCGCCGGTGATGACCGCGACCACGTTGCCCTTGCGATCGATGTAGAACGACTCCGGGTAGAAGTCGATGCCTCCATACTGTTCGGCGATCGTGTCGCCGCCAAACAGCACGGGATAGTTGATGTGCAGCGTCCCGGCGGCTTTCACAATGGCGGCCTTCTGCTCCGCCAGCTTCGTTTTCGAGTCCGGGTCGAGCTCGTCGGCGGAAACGCCGAGGATCTCAAAACCCTGCCCGGCATACTGCGTTTTAAGCGCGGTCAGCCAGGGAATCTCGTACTTGCAGGGCCCGCACCAGGTGGCCCAGAAGTTGACCAGCACCGGGCGGCCCTTATAGCTGGCGAGCGAAACCTTGTGCCCGTGCGTGTCTTCAAGATCAAAGCTGGGCGCCGGCCTGCCCAGCAGCGGGCTGGGGGGCATCTGTGCGTCGTCGCCGGCGGCCGTGGCGGAGCCCGGTCCAGAACCCTCCGGTGTGAGCACCAGCTGCTGGCCGGGCGGCGCAGCGCTGGCCGCGGCGCGTTGAGCCTGGCGCGCGCGGTAATTGCTTACGCCGGCCCACACAATCAACCCGAGCGCCACGACGACCATCACCACAACCAACAGCTTGCGAGCCAAGGGCTGCTCCTCTTTGTTTCCTGCGCGACAGGTTCATGTTAGAACATCAGCCGGGCCAGCGAGCCCGCCTTGCGCCCCGGCCCACCCGATGGTCTGATGGACTGGATGAGCAGCGGCATCCATCCCAACACCCCAGCGGCGCTGGTTCGCACCGAGGCCGCCGCGCTGCTCGCGCTCGCCGACCGGCTGGATGGCGCGATGGCCGAGCCGTTCGAGCGCGCCGTGAACCTGCTGGTGCACTGTGGAGACGCGCGAGGGCGCGTGGTGGTTACAGGCATGGGCAAAAGCGGTCTCATCGCACAGAAAATCGCGGCGACGCTGTCCTCGACGGGCAGCCCCGCGCTCTTTCTCCACCCGGCGGAAGCCGTGCACGGCGATATCGGCATGCTCGCGGCCGGCGATGTAGTGCTGGCGCTCTCGGCCAGCGGCGAGACCGAGGAGCTGCTGCGGCTGCTCGCCGTTCTCAAACGCACCGGCGACGCGCTGGTTACCTTCTGCTGCGATCTGAATTCAACCCTGGCCCGAGCCAGCGATGTTGCGCTCGATTGCAGCGTCGCGGGCTCTTCGAGTGCGCCGGTGTGCGGGCTCGAGTTAGCGCCGACTGCCTCGACGACCGCCATGCTTGCTCTGGGCGATGCGCTGGCGATTGCGGTCTCGCTGCGCAAGGGCTTCAAGGCAGAGGATTTCGCGCGGCTGCACCCCGGCGGCCGGCTGGGCAAGCAGCTTGCCCCAGTGCGCGAGTTGATGCACACCGGCGAGCGCGTGCCGAGCGTGGGCCTGGAAACGCCGATGAGCGAAGTGATCTTCGAGATGACGCGCAAGGGCCTGGGCATGACGGTCGTGCTCGACGAACAAGGCAGGCTGGCCGGGGTGGTGAGCGACGGCGACCTGCGGCGTCTGCTGGTGGCGCATGGCGGCGACGCGCTGGCGCTCACGGCCGGCGCGGTGATGCATCGCGAGCCGCGCACTATCGCGGCGGACGAACTGGCCGTGCGCGCGCTGGCGGAGATGGAGGCGCACCGGATTACGTCGCTCGTGGTAACGCGCGCGGATGGCGAGATGGCTGGCGTGCTGCACCTGCACGCGCTGTGGGGTGTGGGGCTGGTGTAATCAGGTCGGCAGCTACAACGATCAACGGCGCTGATAGATGCGGTAGCCGTAAGGTGTAGCCGGTTGTCTCGCCCATCGTATTGGATCGGGAGGAAAAACTTGTTTGTTGAGCTGATATTGAGTCTGTATCAAAGCATTCAAGGCAGGCCACCTCTCGAGTTTCTGGAAGCTGGGCGGATATCCGCAATTCTGGCTGCTTACGATGAACACCGAAGGCGGGTGAGCTGACAGTGCTTTCCAAAATGCCTCACGATAGGCAAGAACAGTCTTGTTATCGCCCGGGCCGAAGGCGTAGCAGTCATACAGAAAACCAGTGCTTTGTACGAGCTTCATACGATAAAGAGCAGTAACGCATCCGGCCGTAAAGTCAACGCATTGCACCTTTCCGTCCAGGCTTTGGCCGCCCAGGGACTCAAGGTCTTTCTGCAGCAGGCGGCTGAAGTCATTTGGGCTGGAACTCAGCTGGTACGTATGCAGGAGGCATTGAGGCGCCAGGACAAAAGCTCCGAGCAGAATACCGGCTGCTCCCGCCGCGTAGAGAGCAGATTTGCCTGTTCGATTGAGGGACTTCGAAAACATCAAGCAGACCAGCAGCAGCAGGAAAGCGTCCATGGGATAGCGATGATAGGAGTATGCCTTGCGTTGGACATAAAAAGAGATGCCGCCGCAAAGTACACCAGCAAGGAGCAGTAACTCCTCGCGAGACAATATCATTATTTGTTGACGGCCGCGTAGATACGCCACAATCATCCATAACAAGGCGAGTGGGAGCAGCGAAGAGGGGATAATGTGGGTCAGGAAATATGCGCTTGGTACTTGAAACAGGGAGTTGTGATAAACATCCAGCCCCGTAATTGTCTGCCAGCAGGCGGCTAGAGCTCCAGCCTTGAAAAGAATGAGCGCGGCAGCGAATGGAGCCAGCAGGAGCGGAACGATACCCGCCGCCAACAACTTTCGTCGAGTCCAGGACGTGCCGGTGTTATAGACAACCACATAGCCAAGCATGACAAGCCAGAAGAGCGCCGCCGTAGGTTTCACCGTCACCGCAAAGCCGGCCGCGGCACTCGCCAAGGTCAGGAGCAATGCATTGTGCCTGCGCAAACCATGCACCAGCAGAGCAAGCGACCAGAGAAGAAGCGCAGTCATCAGGAGATCGCGCTGCCCGAGTTCCGCAATTCCATCCCGGCCGTGGACAAGAAAGAAAAGCGCGCCGGCAAGCAGTCCGGCGAATCGGTCGATGGGCCATGCAATCGCCGACATAGCGGCCAGCGACACAAGGGCTAACATTAAATCGTACAGCCGCCACGCAAGATCACCCTGCCCGAAGAGATGCATAACAAGCCATTCCATTGCGTAAGTGCCGGGCATGTTTACATCGACAATGCTCCTGTAGGGGACCATTCCTCGATCTATGAGGAAGACGATGTAGTGCATCAGCGATGCGTCACCGACGAGCGGCCAGTGAATCGACTGGACCGTGAAAAGCATCACGCAGGCGAGCGCAACCAATAAAGAGCTCCCGCGAATGAGCGCCGTCACCTAAAGGTTCTCCGCTGTCACACCTGATTGTCACACAGCGGCTCACTATTCAGGGCTGCGCCACTTATCGGGATTTCAGAGCTTACTCATAAGGGCATTCAGCCCGCGAGCAGGAAAGCGCGCAAACGATGCGAACCGAAGCGGCCGGCAGCGCAGGTAGAATCAAGTCAGCCGGGGCTTCCTGAGGCGCCCCCGTGCGAAAGGCAGTGCATGCATCGCTGGTCCAAACTGTTCATCCCCACCCTGCGCGAGGCTCCCTCCGACGCGGAGGTCGCGAGCCATAAGTTTCTGCTGCGCGCGGGCTACGTGCGCCAGGTAGGCGCGGGCATTTACTCGTTTCTTTTCCTGGGCCAGCGCTCCATCCAGAAGATCACGGCCATTGTGCGCGAGGAGATGGACCGCATCGGCCAGGAGTTCCTGCTGCCTGCAATTTTGCCGGCCGAGCTGTGGCAGCAGAGCGGGCGCTGGACGACGATGGGCGAGAATATGTTCCGCCTCAAGGACCGCAAGGGCGCGGACCTGTGCCTGGGCATGACGCATGAAGAGATCATGACCGACATCGCGCGCAAGGAGCTGCGCAGCTACAAGCAGCTGCCGCAAATCTGGTACCAGATCCAGACCAAGTTCCGCGATGAGCCGCGGCCGAAGTCGGGCCTGCTGCGGGTGCGGCAGTTCCTGATGAAGGACTCCTACTCGTTCGACATGGACGCGGCCGGCCTGGACAGGAGCTACGACCTGCACGATGCGGCGTACCGGAAGATCTTCACGCGGTGCGGGCTGCGGTTCGTCGCGGTCGAAGCGGACTCGGGCGCGATGGGAGGCTCGCAGTCGCAGGAGTTCATGGTGTACACCGAGGCGGGCGAGGACCTGATCGCGAGCAGCGCCGAGACCGGGTATGCGGCGAACCTCGAGAAGGCGACCTCGCTGCTGGCGCCGGTCGAAGACCTGCCAGGAGACGGACTGCCTGAACTGGTGCACACGCCGGGCAAGGCGGCGATTGCGGCGGTGGCGGAGTTTTTTGAGATTTCGCAGGCACAGGATATTAAGTGCGTCGCCTATATGGCGGAGCACCAGGATCCAAAGGGCGCGTCGAAATGGAAACCGGTTGCAACGTTTTTGCGTGGCGACCACACTGTGAACGAGGCCAAGCTCCTCGGAGTTCTAGGCGCGGCAGCGCTGCGCACCATGAACGGCGAAGAATTGCAGCAGTGGTTTGGCGCGCCAGCCGGTTATCTCGGCCCAATCGATCTCACAAAATTACGGAAGCAAAGCCCGGCTCACATTGTTGCATCGACACCCAAAGCGTCAAGTCCCGCAAACCAGGGTTCGATAGCGCAGATGGATTTCGCATTTCTCGGTAACGACGAACTTTTCGTGGCAGTCGACTGCGCCCTCGAACATCGCAAGAACCTGGTCTGCGGCGCGAATAAGCTCGACTACCACTACCGCAACGTGACCCCCGGCCGCGACTTCACCTGGACCGCGCTGGCTGACATCCGCAACGCGGCTGAAGGCGAGGACGCGCCGAACGCGCCCGAGGGCATCGCGGCCCCGCTGCGCATCGGCAAGGCGGTCGAGATCGGCCACATTTTCAAGCTGGGCTACCGCTACGCCGAGGCGCTGGGCGCGCGCGTGCTCGACGCAAACGGCAAGGAAGTGACGCCCATTATGGGCTCCTACGGCATCGGCATCGAACGCATCCTGACCGCTGCCATCGAACAGGCCGCTGCGCAAACCGGCGACGCGACCGGCTTCTGGCTGCCCCGCGACATCGCGCCGTTTGAAGCGGTCATTACCGTCACAAATGTCCGCGACGCGGAGCTGCTGGCCACCGGCGAGCGACTGGCCCGGGAGCTTGAAGTTGCCGGTGTCGACGTGCTGCTCGACGACCGGGACGAGCGCGCCGGGGTCAAGTTCAAGGATGCCGACCTGGTCGGCATTCCCTTCCGCATCAATGTGGGTAAAAAGGTCGCGGACGGCCTGGTTGAGGTGGTCGACCGCGCTGCCGGCCTGGTCGAAGACGTTCCACTGGCCGAGGTAGTAACCCGCCTGGCTACACGGTAGTTTTCTCCCGGGTTCCCGGTCATCTCCCGGGGCTTCGGCCGCGTCCAACCTGCGTTCAGCTTCGTTCCGCGCAGCTCGCACCGCAGCTCGCACTCGGGGGCGGCCCCCGTTACACTCGAAGCAAAAGGCGGTCAGCTGCTTGGCTATTCGAATCTCCCTTCCCCGTGCACGTGCAGGTCTTGGACAAGTGGGCATGCGGCGCGTAATCGCTATAGTCCTGGTCGCGGTTCTGGTTGTCCTGCTCACCGGTTTCGCGGTGTTCGGCTTTTACTACCACAAGTATGGCGTCATCGTGGACCGGCGGCTGGAAAAGCCGCTGTTCGTCAACACCGCGCAGATCTACGCCGCGGCGCGCCAGGTGCGGACCGGCCAGAAGCTGACCGCGACGACCGTCGCCGCCCAGTTGCGCGCCGCCGGCTACACCGACGACACGGCCCCCAGGAAATCCCAGATGGGCACCTTCGCGGTCAATGACGAAAGCATCACGATCCGGCCCGGCGCGCAGAGCTTCCACGCACCCGAGGACGCGACCATTACCTTTAGTAACGGCAAGGTACAGCAGATTACCGCGACCAATGGCGAGCAGCTCTCAAGCTACGCGCTGGAACCGCTGCTCATCACCGGCCTGTCGGACCAGAACCGCGCCAAGCGCCGGCTCATCACTTACAACGAGCTGCCGCAATACCTAGTCCCGGCTGTCACTTCGATTGAAGACCGGCGCTTCTTTTCGCATGGAGGCGTGGACTACATCGGACTGCTGCGAGCGACGCGCGACGACCTGCTGCACCGGCGGCTGGGCCAGGGCGGCTCCACGCTAACCATGCAGCTGGCCCGCGGCTTCTTTCTCACGCCGGCCAAGCACTTCAAGCGTAAGGTGCTTGAGATCCTCATCACCTGGCACCTGGAGAGCCGCTTCAACAAGGAGCAGATCTTCCAGCTGTACGCGAACGAGATTCCCCTGGGGCAGGCCGGATCGTTCGCGATCAACGGCTTTGGCGAGGCCGCGCAGGTGTACTTCGGCAAGGACGTGAGCCGGCTCGACCTACCGGAATGCGCGCTGCTGGCCGGGATGATCCAGAGCCCAAGCCGGCTGAATCCGCTGCACCACCCGGTGCGGGTGATCGAGCGGCGCAATGTGGTGCTCGATCGCATGGTCGAGGCCGGCGCCATCACCAAGGAGCAGGCCGAGAAGGCCAAAGCCTCGCCGCTGCGGCTTGCTCCGCTGAGCGTGCAGCAGGACCAGGCGCCCTACTTCGTCGACCTGGTGCGCGACCAGATCGCGGCGAAGCTGGGCGACGCGAACTGGAACCAGCAGGGCCTGCGCATCTACACCTCGCTCGACCCGCAGCTGCAGGCTGCCGCGAGCGCCGCAGTGGATGCGGGCATGAAGCATGTCGATGAGCTGGTGGACAAGCGGTACGCGAAGGCCGCCGCGGCCGGGGAGCCAGTCGTCTACCCGCAGGTGGCCCTGGTCGCGCTCGATCCGCACACGGGCCAGATACTGGCGCTGGTCGGCGGCCGCAACTACGGGCAGTCGCAGCTGAACCATGCCGCGGCGCATCGGCCCACTGGTTCCATCTTCAAGCCATTTGTGTATGCGGCGGCGTTCAACTCGTCGCTCGCGGGCACGCAGTTAACCACGCCGGACGGAAAGACCAGCGTGTTCAACCCGGCCATGATTCTGCCCGACCAGCAGCAGACCTTTGATTTTGGGAACGGGCAAAGCTACACGCCGCGCAACTTCCGCGGCGAATATCAGGACGAGGTGACAGCGGAGTATGCGCTGAAGATGTCGCTGAACAACGCGACCATTCAACTAGCGCAGATGGTGGGCTTCGGCAACGTAGCGGCACTGGCGCGCGATGCAGGTATCGCTACCGCCCGCGCTACGCCGTCGGTCGCCATCGGTACATACGGCGCCACACCGATCGAGATGGCCGGCGCCTACACCGTTTTCGCGAATAATGGAACCGCCATCAAGCCGTGGATGCTGGCGTCTATCCGCACATCGACCGGCGATCCGATTCAGGATTTCTCCGCGCAAACGCACCCGGTGCTCGACCCGCGCGTGGCTTACCTGACCACCAACATGATGGAAGCGGTGATGAACTCGGGAACGGGACTTGCGGCGCGGCGCATGGGCTTCAACGCGCCTGCCGCAGGCAAGACCGGCACCGAGAATGACGCCTGGTTTGCTGGCTACACCAGCAATCTGATCTGCATCGTGTGGGTGGGCAACGATGATTATTCCGACCTGAAGATTCAGGGCGCGACGGCGGCGGCCCCCATCTGGGGAGACTTCATGAAGCGCGCCGTTGCGCTGCCGCAATACAGCGACACGCATGAGTTCGCGGTGCCTTCTGGAGTGACGCTCGTGACCCTGGACAAGGCGACCAACCTGCTCGCCGACGCCACTTGCCCGGACGACTATACAGCCGCTTTCCTGGATGGAACGCAGCCGCTGAGCACCTGCGACGCGCCGGGCAACGACCAGCGCAACATCTTCCAGAAGATATTCGGCATCGGCCACGACCAGCAGAACCCGACGCAGCAGCAGCCCCAGCAGCAGGTGCCCGCAGGCGCCCGGCCCGCGCTGCCGCTGGCGCAACAGCCGCAGCAGCCGGCGGCATCGGCCGCGAACGGCGCACAGCAGCCCGCGCCGCAGCAGCAGCAACAGCAGCCCGCGCAGGAAAAGAAGCCCGGGTTCTTCGGGCGTCTGTTCGGGCACAAGCCCAAGCAGGAGCAGCCTCAGCAGCAACAGCAACCGAAGTAGTTACAGAAAGCGCTTCAGCAGCCCACGCGCTTGCGGCCGCTGGTCATGGCCCACCCCGCGACCGGCACGTCGCTTGGCTGGCACTGCGGGCACCAGTAGGTCGAGCGCGCACCCGTCCCTTGTTTGCGCAGCAGCACCGCGGTGCCACAGCGGCGGCAGGGCTGGCCTTGCCGGCCGTACACCCACAGCCGCGCGGACTGATCGGCGGAGCGCGTGGTGCGGCGCGCGCCCGTGTAGGTCAGGATTTTGTCCCCGGTGCGCGAGTCCTCCTGCACGTTTTCACCGATGAGCTTACGCGATTGAAACAGCAGGCAGTCCAGCTCCGCCGGCGTGAGCGAGGCCACGGTCCGGAACGGGTGCACGCCGCACAGAAAGCACACCTCGGCCTTGTAGACATTCCCGAGGCCCGCGATAACGCGCTGGTTGAGCAGCACGTTTGCGATCTCCTCATCGGGCCGCGTCAGGATTCGCGCCCGCGCCTGCTGCTCGTCGTAGTCGGCACGCAGCAGGTCGGGACCGAGCTTCGGAATCATGCTGTCGCGCTCGAGCGTGCGCGCGGTGAAGAACTTCGCCACCGGCACGTTGAAGGCGACCGCTTCGAAGTCAGCAACGCGGATCACGCACCGCATGGCGCCCCGCAGCATGCGCCAGCGCTCGCCAGGCCTGTAGATGTGCCACGAGCCGCTCATCAGCATGTGCGTCAGCAGGATCAGGTCGCTCGAGAAGAAAATCAGCAGCCACTTGCCGCGCGATTCGACCTTCTCGACGGTGCGGCCCGCGATGGGTGTGTTGTCATCGACGCTCGCCAGCGGCGCCAGCGCTGTTTCAAACTGCGTGACCTGCTTGCCCGCGAGCGCGCGGCCCAGCGCGCGTGCGGAGCGGTAGATTGTGTCTCCCTCGGGCATGCTTAATGCACTCCCCCGGTCGCTGGCCGGCTGGTCGCAACCGGGGGCAGCATGCGGCGCACGTTGAAGCCCATCGGCGCTGCTTGGAAACCGGCGTCCTGCAAAATGCGCGCCATCCAGTGCAGATGCGTCGGCTGCCCGTTGATGGTCGCCAGCAGCAGGCCGCCGCGCTGCTGCGCCTCCGAACCACCCTGCATCTCCTCCTGGGTTCTTGCGGACAGATGCGCGGCCAAGTCGCGCGCCGCCTGCGAGCGCTCCGGCTCGTCAGCCGGCAGAAAAAACTGAGCATGCGGATTGCCGCGGCGCATGTAAGCCAGCAGCTCGCCATTGCGCAAAACCACGCTTGCGCCGGCGCTGCGCGTCAGTGTGCGTACCGCACTCGCGTCCTGATCGCCGGTCTCCTCCGTCACGGGCCAGCGCAGCACCGAGCCATACGGGTTCGCTGGATCTGTCACCGCCAGTGTTACAGTTTCCGCCTCGCTGCCTTGCAGCCCCGAGCGCAGCGAACGCAGCAGGTCCACCGCGGCCGGCAGCGCAAACTGCGTCGCGCCCAGCCCCGCGACAAAGTAGCCGCGCCGGATGCGCCCGCTCTCCTCCATCGCTTTCAGCACGTCGTAGACCGCGCTGAAGCCGCCGGCCACGTTCTCGCTGGCGACGCTTTCGCGCGTCAGCACGCCATAGCGGTTCAGCATCTGCTGGGTGATGGCGTGCGACCACTCTGTCGCTTCGGTCGCGCCGGTTGAGTTCGCAGCCGGCAGCAGCGCCCAGCGGCCCTGCGCGCTGGGCGGCGTGGTCCTGCGCGAGCGGAAATGCACTGGCTGGTTGTGCGTGCGCTTTGGGTTGCGCGTGGAAGCCGCAGGCTTCTGCACATACGCCCGCAGCGCGTGAAACGTGTCGTTGGTCGCGATGCCGCGCCACACCAGCGACCATAAAGCATCGAGCGTTTCACCGGGGTAGCCGCCGCCGGCGGCATCATGCAGCTGCGCGAAAAACATCGCGCCACCGCGGCTCAACTGCGCAACCAGCTGCTGCTCGCGCTCCGGCATGGCTTCGGCGTTCGGCAGCGACGCACGCGGATCCCGTAGCGCGGTCAATCGATCCGAGAGGTACAGAGCGATGCGCCCGTCATGCTCGCCGAGCGCGTCCAGGCCGCACCACGTCACCTCGCCCGCCGCGATCAGCGTATCCAGATCGCCCGGGGTGTAGCGCATCACGCGCGCTGGCAGAATGGAGTTCTCAAGCAGCGACGCAACCAGCGGCGCGCCTTGCAGCTGCTCGATCGTATCGAGCAGCGCGTCGAGGCCGCGGCGCTTCTGCAGCACGCCCTGCCAGTGTGTGAGCAGACGCGCCAGCATCTGCTGCTCGACCGGCTCCACTTCCTTGCGCAAGCGCGCGAGCGATTTTCTGCGGATCAGCCGCAGCACTTCCGCATCGCACCACTCGCGATGCACGCCGCCGGGACGGAAGCCGCCTTCGATCACGCGGCCATCGAGCAGCAGCTGGTGCAGCGCCGCTTCGGTGATCTGCGCATCCACACCGAAGCGCGCTTGCGCCTCGCCCAGTGTGAACGGCCCGCGCGTGCGCGCAAACCGCCGCAGTAGCTCCAGCGCAGGCGTAGCCACAGTCATGAGCATCGCGGTTGGCAGCCCCGGCGGCAGCGGAATCCCGAGCGCATCGCGATAGCGCGCCGCGTCCTCGACCGCAATCAAACGCTTCTCTCCGGCGATCTTTACTTCGAGCACGCGCCGTGCGCGCTGCAAGCGTTCTAGCGACGAAAAGACTTCGTCGGATACAGTTCTGCTGCGCAGCTCCTCGCGCGACAGATCGCCGAGCCGCAGCAGCAGATCGTGCATCGCGTCCATACCGCGCGCGTGGCCCATCTCGCCCAGCGACTGCAGCTGCTCCTCCACCTCGGCCATTGCGTCCGGGTCCAGCAGCTCGCGCAGATCGGCATCGCCCATCAACTCGCGCAGCTGCTCCTGGTCGATCGAGAGCGCCTGTGCGCGGCGCTCAGCCAGCGGCGCATCGCCGTCATAGATGTAATTCGCGACATAGGAAAACAGCAGCGACGACGCGAACGGCGAGGGCGTTCGCGTGTCCGCAACGTGCACGCGGATCTGCCGCTTCTCGACCGCGCGCAGCGTCTCGAGGAACGCCGGCATGTCGAACACGTCGCGCATGCACTCGCGGTACGCCTCGAGCAGCATGGGGAACGAGGCGTAACGCGACGCAACCGCAAGCAGGTCATAGGCGCGCTTGCGCTGCTGCCACAGCGGTGTGCGGCCCTGCGCACGGCGGCGCGGCAGCAGCAGTGCGCGTGCCGCGCTCTCGCGGAACTTGGCCGCGAACAGCGCTGTCGCGCCCAGCTGCCGCAACACATGCGCGGTCGCTTCCTCGGCGTCCAGCAGCAGCATGTCCGCATCAGGCGCTGTATCGGAGTCCGGAAACCGCAGGACAAACCCATCATCGGCCCACATCGCTTCCACATCGGGTCCGCCGCTCGCGCGGATGCGCCCGGTCACCGCCATCGCCCACGGCGCATGCACGCGCGAGCCGAACGGGGTCAACACACACACGCGCCAGTCGCCCAGCTCATCGCGCACGCGCTCGATCACGATGGTGCGGTCATCTGGCACTACGCTGGTTGCAATTTCCTGGTCCGCGAGAAAGCGCAGCAGGTTTTCAGCGGCCTTCGCTTCCAGATCGTGCTCGCGCACCAAGCGTGTGAGAGCGACGTTGTGCGGCAGAGCTCGCAGCTCGCGCACCATTGCGCCGATGCGGCGGCCAAACTCGAGCGGGCGGCCCGCGTTGTCGCCATGCCAGAAGGGCATCTTGCCCGGCTCGCCCGGCGCCGGCGACACCAGCACTTTGTCGTGCGTGATTTCATCGATGCGCCACGTGCTCGCGCCGAGAATGAACGTGTCACCGTTGCGGCTTTCGAAGACCATCTCTTCATCCAGCTCGCCCACGCGAATCGGCTTTTTGTCAGATCCGGAAAGGAAGACGCCGTACAAGCCGCGATCCGGAATGGTGCCGCCGTTCAGGATCGCAAGCCCCTTCGCACCCTGCCGCGGTGTCACCATGTTGGTCACGCGATCCCACGTGACCCGCGGCCGCAGCTCCGCGAACTCATCCGAGGGATAGCGCCCGGCGAGCAGATCGAGCACGCCCTCAAACGCGCCGCGCGTCAGCTCGGCATAGGGCGCCGCCGCGCGAACCATCGCGTACAGCGCGTCGACTGCAATGCCAGGCGAGCGCTCTTCGTCAAACTCGGCTTTCAGTTTTTTGGTGCGCTTTGATTCCTGCTCGCGCAGCGCAAGCACCGGAGGCTGCGCCACGATCGCCACCATCTGCTGCGCCAGCACATCGAGCGGATTGCGCAGGAAACGCGTCGACTCCACCAGTCCCTCATGCATGGCGCGCGTCACCGCCGCGCAGGCGACCAGATCAGCGCGGTATTTCGGAAAGATGATACCCTCACTGGCCGCGCCGACAGAGTGGCCCGCCCGCCCAATGCGCTGCATGCCGCTTGCAACCGACGGCGGCGCCTCAATCTGGATCACCAGGTCCACCGCGCCCATGTCAATGCCGAGCTCGAGCGACGAGGTCGCGACCAGCGCCTTGATCTTGCCCGCCTTGAGCAGCTCTTCAATCTCCGACCGCTGCGGCGCGGCGAGCGAACCGTGGTGGGCGCGCGCAATGTTTTCCTCCGCGAGCTCGTTCAGCGCCCCGGCAAGTCGCTCGGCGATGCGGCGGCTGTTGACGAAGATCAACGTTGAGGTGCGCTCGCGCACAATCTCAAGCAGCCGCGGATGGATCGCGCTCCAGATCGACGTGCGCTTGGGCCCCTGCGAGGCTGCGCCGCTGGGCAGCTCCTGTAGCTCGCCCAGACGCGCCATGTCCTCGACAGGCACCTCAATCTTCAGCTCCAGCCGCTTCGGTTCGCTCGCGTTGACGATGGTGACGGGCCGGTACCGCGCCGCGGTATCTGCCACCGCCGCTGTATCAGAAGAAGCGGGGCGGAGATTGTCCGCGACCGGTTCGGCTTCCCTCGTCCACTCGCGCTCGCTTTCTTCGCGCAAATCCTCCGCCGCTTCCCGGACAGGCAGACTCTCGCGCGGCAGCGCGCCGGCGAGGAAGTGCGCGACCTCTTCGAGCGGCCGCTGCGTCGCGGAAAGCCCGATGCGCTGCAGTGTGTGCCCTGTGGCCGCCTTTACGATCGCCTCCAGGCGTTCCAGCGACAGCGCAAGATGCGCGCCGCGCTTGGTCGGAACCAGCGCGTGAATCTCGTCGAGGATGACGGTCTCAACCGTGCGCAGCGAGGCCGCCGCGTCGGAGGTGAGCAGCAGATAGAGCGACTCGGGCGTAGTAATCAGAATCTCGCCCGGGTTGCTCTTGAACCGCGCGCGGTCCCGCTGCGAAGTATCTCCGGTGCGCACGGCAATCTCCGGCAGGTGCACGCCCACCCCGCGCTGCCGCGCCATGTTCGCGATGCCCGCGAGCGGCGAGCGCAGGTTTCGCTCCACGTCGACCGCCAGCGCTTTGAGCGGGCTGATGTAGATGACCTTGCAGCCGCCTGTTTTTCTCGCCTGACGCTTGGTTTTTGCCGGCGGTGCTTCGCGCGGCGGCGATGAAAGCATGATCCGGTCCAGGCACCATAGAAACGCCGAAAGCGTCTTGCCAGTGCCGGTTGGCGCTAGAATCAGCGTGCTTTCGCCGCGCGCAATGGCCGGCCAGCCAAGCCGCTGCGGCGAGGTAGGCTGCTCGAACACCGCGCGAAACCAGTCCGCTGTTACGGGATGAAACAGCGAAAGTGCTGCCTCGGCGTCTGCCGTTGAGGCAAGCCCCGGAGTCTCGCTTTCCTTCTTGCCAGCCGCTCTTGTCATGGCATTCCGCAAACTCCACACCGCGAACTCACACCTTTGATGCGTTGTCTCCAAGTGGCAGCCGAATGCTTTCCAGGCCGGCTTGCGGCGGCATCCGCGACCGGATACCCTCAAGCGCAGCATGCGTCCCATCCCCGCCCAGCTCGCCGAATTGTTCGCCCAGGCGCAGGCTGCCGCCCTGCACGCCTACGCGCCCTACTCGCAGTTCCGCGTCGGGGCCTCTCTGTTGTTTGACGATGGTACAACCGTAAGCGGCTGCAATGTGGAAAACGCCTCCTATGGCCTGACCAGCTGCGCTGAGCGCAATGCCCTGTTCCGCGCCATCGGCGAGCGCGGCGCGGCTCGGCGAATTGTAGCCGTCGCAGTGGCAAATACAAACCACGCAGCGAGTCCTCCCTGCGGCGCGTGCCGTCAGGTGCTCAGCGAGTTCGTCACCAGCGACGCCGTTGTAATCTTCCCTGGTGAAGACGGCCATCTGGGCGAACCCATCCCCTTCCGCGAGCTTTTTCCCCACAGCTTCCGCATGGAAATCCCACGCTAATGCACGCCGTCGACCTTATCCGCAAGACCCGCGACGGCGAACCGCTCAGCGTGGAAGAATTGCAGTTCCTGGTCGCAGGCGCGGCCAGTCAATCGCTGCCGGAGGCGCAGCTCGCGGCGTGGCTGATGGCGGTATTCCAGCGCGGCCTTACACCGGCTGAGCTTAGCGCGCTGACCGAGGCGATGCGCTACTCGGGCGAGACATTCGACGCGAGAGATCTCGGCAAGTGCACGGTCGACAAACACTCGACCGGCGGTGTGGGCGACAAGACCTCGCTGCTCGTCGCGCCTATCGCGGCCGCGGCCGGCCTGCTGGACCCGATGATCAGCGGGCGCGCGCTCGGCCATACCGGCGGCACACTCGACAAGCTGGAATCCATTCCAGGCTTCCGCACCGCGCTCTCGCCCACGGACATGCGGGCTGTTCTCGCGAAAACCGGCGCCTGCATGGTCGGACAGACCGGGAATCTGGTTCCCGCCGACCGCACGCTGTACGCGCTGCGCGACCGCACCGCTACTGTCGAGAGCCCTTACCTGATCTGCGCGTCCATCATGAGCAAGAAGCTGGCCGCGGGACTTGACGCGCTGGTGCTCGATGTAAAAACCGGCTCCGGCGCGTTTCTCCGCGACCCGGCGCAGGCGCGTTTCCTCTCGCAGTTGCTGGTTGAAACAGGCGAGCGGGCCGGCACGCGCACCGTCGCGCTGCTGACCGATATGAGCCAGCCGCTCGGCGAGTTCGCGGGCAACTGGGTCGAGGTCGCCGAGTGCTGCGCGCTGCTCCAGGGCGAGCGGCCGACGCTGAGCGAAGAGCTGCGCACCCTATCGCTCGAGCTCGCCGGCTGGATGCTCTTTCTCGGCGGCGCGGCGGCAAGCGTGGCAGCGGCTCGTGCGCAGGCGGAGCGGCTACTGGCAAGCGGCGCCGCATGGCAGAGTTTTCGCAGCATCGTCGAGGCGCAGGGCGGAGATCTTCGTGTGCTCGACGCCGCCGCCACGCACCACAAGCCCGGCGCGCAGGCCGTCTTCACTGCTCCGCGCGATGGATTTCTAACCCGCATTGACACAACCGCCGTGGGCTGGGCCGTGCAGCGGCTCGGCGCCGGCCGCGCGCACGCGGGCGACACTGTTGACTCGCACGCCGGTCTGCGGATGCACGCGAAGCTGGGAACGCGAATAAAGGTGGACGAGCCGCTCTGTACACTGTTTGCTGCGCATGAGTCGCTCGTCGCCGAACAGCTCGCCCTGCTGAAGGCTGTCATAACGATCGCCGACGAGCGCGAACAGCAGCCGCCGTTGCTCGGCGAAATCATTACCTCAGCACAATAAAGACAAGACCCGCTGCGCGCGAGGCGGCCACTCCGTGGCTTTTTTCTTTAGCAAATACGTGTCACGAAGTGCCCGCGCAGGCGGTCTTGCTTTTCAAAGTATGCTGAGTGCAACTAAGGAGCGCGATTGGGACGACTCACCGGCATCCTCGGCCTGCTCACCATGCTGCTGCTGGCATGGCTGTTCTCGACCAACCGCCGCGCCATCCGCTGGCGCACCGTCGCGTGGGGCCTCGGGCTGCAGCTGTGCTTCGCCTTTCTGGTGCTGCGCGCCGCCTGGGGCCAGCGCGCCATGGCCGCGGCCGGCAGCGCGGTCAATGCGCTGCTCGCCTATGCCTTCGCCGGTTCGTCGCTGGTGTTCGGCAAGCTCGGCGAGCAGCACTCCTCCTTCGGCGCCATCTTCGCTTTTCAAGTCCTGCCTACCATTATCTTCATCTCCGCGCTGTTCTCGGCGCTCTACGCGCTCGGCATCATGCAGATCGTCATCCGCGCCTTTGCCCGGCTCATGCAATTCACGCTCAAGGTCTCGGGCGCTGAGAGCCTCAACGTCGCCGCCTCCGTCTTCATGGGGCAGACCGAAGCCCCGCTCACCATCCGCCCCTTCCTGCCCGGCGCTACCCGCTCCGAGCTGATGACCATCATGACGAGCGGCATGGCGCATGTTTCGGGCGGCATCATGGCTGCGTATATTCTGTACGGCATTGAGGCGAAACAGCTGCTCGCCGCCGTCATCATGACCGCGCCCGGCACCATCCTTATCTCGAAAATGCTGGTGCCGGAGACAGAGATCCCCGCGACCGCGGGCGTCGTGCATATGCCGAAAGACGAAGTGCATGCCGGCGAAAACCTGCTGGCTGCGATCGCGCGCGGCACCATCGACGGCGGCCGCCTGGCCCTCAATGTCGGCATCATGCTGATTTCATTTCTCGCGCTCATCGCGATGGTCAACGGCATGTTTGGCTGGACGCACGCGCACGCCGGCTGGTTCCCCCACTCGCTCGATGCGGTGCTCGGCGCGCTGTTCGCGCCCATCGCGTGGCTCATCGGCATTCCGTGGCACAGCGCGCGGCTGGTGGGAAACCTGCTGGGCACGCGCATGGTCGTCAACGAACTGGTGGCGTACTCGCTGTTGGGCGCGCAGAAAACCGCGCTCGACCCACGCTCCTTCACCATCGCGACCTTCGCGCTGTGCGGTTTTGCGAATTTGAGCTCGATCGGCATCCAGATCGGCGGCATCGGCGCGCTGGCCCCAACGCGCCGCAACGATCTGGCCCGGCTCGGCCTGCGCGCCATGCTCGCCGGCACCATGGCCAACCTCATGTCCGCCTCCATCGTCGGCCTGCTGCTTCGCTAGCCGCACGTGACGTTAGACTAAGCGTGATGCCGTTTGAGAACGTCGCGCCGGAACGAGTCCAGTTAAAAGAGGCCGCCGCGTTTGTGCGCGGGCGCCTCGGCGATCGCGCAGCCGCGAGGATCGCCATCGTGCTCGGCTCGGGTCTTGGCGCCTTCTCGGGTCACATTTCAGAACCCGCCGAGCTAGCCTACGCCAGCATCCCGCACTTCCCTGTCTCCACCGTCCCCGGGCATGCCGGGCGCCTGGTCGCGGGCACGCTGCGCGGCACGCCTGTTCTCGTCCTGCAGGGCCGCGTGCACGCCTACGAAGGCCACTCCGCACGCGCCGTCGTCTTCGCGGTGCGCACTCTTGCGGCGCTCGGCGTCCAGGTGCTTATTCTCACCAACGCCGCCGGCGGCATCCGGCGCGACCTGCGCCAGGGGCAGCTGGTTCTGCTCTCCGACCACATCAATCTGTCGGGACTGAACCCGGCTGCCGGGCCGCTGTTCGGAGACAAGCCGCGCTTTTTCGATATGTCGCAGGCCTATTCCCCCGCTCTACGCGAGCTCGCCCACGCAGCGGCCGGCGCACCCCTGCCGGAGGGCGTGTACATCAGCGTGCTGGGCCCCAGCTTTGAAACGCCGGCCGAGATCCGCGCCTTTCGCGCGATGGGCGCCGACCTGGTCGGCATGTCGACCGCGCTTGAAACCATCGCCGCGCGCCAGGCGGGCATCGAGGTGCTCGGCATCTCGTGCGTCACCAACATGGCCGCCGGCATTGAGCCGCATCTGCTCTCGCACGAAGAAGTGATCGAGACCGGCCGCGCCGTCGAGCAGCAGCTTGCTTCCCTGCTGGCCGGCATCGTGCCGCGTGCGGCTGCCTACATCGAGCAATCGGGAGCGGCGCGTTGAGCACACCCGCGCCCCGCGGCGGCCCCTTGCTGCTCGCCATCGCCGGCGCCTCCGGGTCCGGCAAGACCACACTCGCCGAGGAGCTGGCGCGAGAGCTCGAAGGCACCCACTTCCACCTCGACCACTACTACCGCGACCTTGCCCATCTCGCGCCGGAAGAGCGCCCGCGGCAGAACTTCGACCACCCGGAGCAGATCGAGCACGAGCTGCTGCTCGCTCACCTGCGCGAGCTCGCCGCCGGCCGCGCCATTGACCGGCCCTGCTACGACTTCGCCGCGCATACCCGCATCCCCGGTAAAACCGAGCGTATCCGCGAGCCGCATGTGCTGCTGCTCGACGGCATCTTCGCTCTTTACTGGCCCGCTGTGCGCGCGCTAGCCGCGCTTTCCATCTACGTCGATACGCCCGACGAGCTGTGCTACGAGCGCCGCCTGCGCCGCGATGTACGCGAGCGCGGCCGCAGCCCCGACCAGGTTGCTCTGCACTACGCGGATACAGTCCGCCCCATGGCCGAGCGCTTCGTGCGGCCCTCTGCCCGCTGGGCCGACCTCGTCGTCGACGGCACCTCCTCGCTCGACTGGTCGGTCGAGCAGGTGCTCGCCACCATCCGCGCCCGCGGGCTGCTCTCGCAACACGAAGCCGAAGAACCACTTGGCTTCTCGTGATGTTCACGCCGCGCAATCGGAGCAGGCAGGCAGGCGCCGCGCCTCCACATCCAACCAGCCGATAGCGCGACACCGCAAAGGAGCAAACACGTGGCAAACTTCGTCATTCTCGGGGCTTACGGCGGCATCGGTGCAGCCCTCGCCCGCACCCTGGCTGCCCGCGGCGACCAGCTGCTTCTCGCTGGCCGTGATTCGAGCCGCCTCAGCACCCTCGCCGGCGAACTGGGCGCCTCGCACGCTCCCGCTGACGCCACCGACAGCGCCTCCATTGAAACTGCCATCGCGCAGGCAGCGAGCGAGTTTGGCCAGCTCCACGGCGTCGCCAACTGCTTCGGCTCGCTGCTGCTCAAACCCGGCCATGTCACTACCGATGCCGAGTTCGAATCCGTGCTCGCCATCAACCTGAAAAGCGCCTTCGCGACCATGCGCGGCGCGGCAAAATCCATCCCCGCCGCCGGTTCGGTCGTGCTGGTTTCGAGCGCGGCGGCGCGCATCGGCCTGGTCAACCATGAGGCCATCGCGGCCGCCAAGGCCGGCGTGCAGGGCCTCGCGCTGGCTGCCGCCGCTACCTATGCCAAGAGGAATTTGCGGTTCAACTGCGTCGCACCCGGGCTCACCGATACACCCTTGACCGCGCGTATCGTCGGCTCGGAAACCGCGGCCAAGGCCTCCCTCAACATGCACGCTTTAGGCCGCTTCGGCCAGCCCGGCGACGTCGCCGCCGCCATCGCCTTCCTGCTCGACCCGGCGCAAAGCTGGATCACCGGCCAAGTCCTCGGCGTCGACGGCGGCCTCGGCTCCGTTTGGAGCCGAGGCAACGGTTAAGATCCCTGCGCGGGAGGCGGTCACTTCGTGACATGTGGCGCTGTCAGCGGGCCTCCCGTTGGTCGGCATCGGCGATGTCGATCCCGACCAACGGGAGGGCCGCAAAGCCTTCGACTGCGACCCCAGGTAAACGCGTCACGAAGTGACCGCCTCCCGCGTAGGGGTTTACCTATGCTCGTCCGGCACCGGCTCCGCGCTTTTCTGCCAGGCGGCGTAGATCAGGTCCCGCAGCATGCTCGCGCCGGCGGCCAGCCGCTGCTCGGCAAACCCCTTGCCGGCCGCGGTGCCCATGCCGGTAAAACCGCCCTCTTTATCCAGTGCATAGGTCTCGTCCACCAGCGTGGCCGAATGCCGCAGGTACGCCAGGTAATCGCTCCACTCATCCCCGACCGGCTCCACCGGCGCCAGCAGCGGCTTCACGTCCGCCGGCTTGATCGCCGCGGCTACAAACACCGATTCAAACTGCGAGTGGATACGGTGCCCGGTGGTATAACCGTGCGGATTTTCCTTTTCGACCCAACCGTTGTAGTCGCGGCTCACATGCAGCGGCTGCGCGCCATCGCCGACATAGTGGCCCAGCCAGCCCGCGTAAAACAGCACCGCGGCCTCCTCGGGCCTGGTGTCTTCGTGCTTCGCCAGCGCCTCGCGGTAGTCGCGGAAGCCGGCCTTCAGCCGCTGCCACACCTCTTCGGTCTCCCACGGCTGCATGCCCACCTTCTCCGGCGTTTCCAGTGCAGCCGTCTCCGGGTGCGCGGCGCGGTACTGGCTCAGCGCCTCGATAAATTCGTAGCGCTTGCGCGGCAGCGGACCGATGACATCCGCATACTCCAGGTCGATGAAGTGGTCCGGCGCCTGGGTCGCGCTCAGCTCCGGCTCGGAGGCCGAGCGCCAGCGGTCCGGCTCGGGCCCCAGGTACTCGATCTCGTTGAGCGCGGCCGGCGTCATCAGGAACGCGGGCGCGTCCTTCGGCAGAGCCTCGGCTGCCAGCCGATTGATGATGCGGTGGCCGTCTGGGCCCCAGCCGAAACACACCGGGACGGCGTAGAAAGGGGGAAATGCGAGCAGGGCGGCAGCGTACAGAAGTCTGGTTTTCATTCCGCGCCAGTATAGCGGCAGCCCCTGTGCGCCGGTGTGAACCGAAGGCGCGCCTGAAGCGTCCAATCGAGCAATGCGCTTTTATGGTTTCCCGCTCGGCTGCCTGCTGCTCTACCCCGCCGTCATTTGTGCCCAGGCGCCCAAACCCTCCAGCGGCGCCGCGCCGGCGCAGTCGAGGACGAGCCTGTCCGCCAAGGCGCCGCTCATCAAGCTGCCGGTCGTAGTTCGCGATAAAAAAGACAAGCTCGTCGCCGGACTGACAAAGGACGACTTCACCCTCACGGAGGACGGCCATCCGGAGACCATCCAGTCCTTCTCTCCGGCCGCCGCGCTGCCTCTCACTTTGACCATCGCGCTCGATACGGCAGGCAGCATGCGCGATGCCATCGAGATCGAGCGCACCTCCAGCCGGGGCTTCCTCGATGAGGTGGTCGCGCGGCCCGAGGACAAGGCCGCCGTGCTGCACTTCGACCGCGAAGTCGAACTTCTCAAGGACCTTACCCCCGCCAAGGCGGAACTCGATGCGTCCCTCAACCAGCTCGGCCCTTCCTCGGCCGAAAACACCACCGAGAGCGATCGCGGCCACCGCTTCGGCGCGCAGATTTACGACGCCATCTACCTTGCCGCGAATGATCTCCTGGCCGGGCAATCCGGGCGCAAGGTCATCATCGTCATCGCCGACGGCATCGACCACGGCAGTAAGGAGCAGCTGCAGGACGCCATCGAGGCCGCGCAGAGAGCCGATGCCAGCGTGTACACGATCTACTTCAAGGGCGCGCAGCCGCGGCCGGAGAGTAATCCCGGCCAGAGCGGTAGTCCGCGAGGTGGCCCGGGTACGCCCGGAGGCCGATTCCCCGGCAGTGGCGGTGGGTACCCCGGCGGCGGCTATCCAGGCGGCGGCAATCCAGGCGGCGGCCGGCCCGCGCCCCCGGAACAGCCGCAGGCGGACGGCAGAAAAATCATGCAGCAGATCGCCGGCGAAACCGGCGGACGCTTCTCCGAAGCCAAAAAACCGAAAGACTTCGACGACATCCATAAGGGGATCGCCGACGAGCTTCGCCAGCAGTTCCTGCTGGTTTACAGCCCAGACGCCGCAAGCCAGGGGGGCGGCTTCCACCGCATCGCGCTCTCTGTCAACAAGAAAGATCTTGTGGTGCAGACCCGCGCCGGCTACTACGCCTCAGGCCCGGGCTCCGCAAAGACGAAGCTGAACTAGCTCTCGCGTGCCGGCCGGTCTTGGGTCTCGATGGACCCGCGCACCAGCATCGCGTAGGCCAGCGCCCCGGCCAGCGTGACCCCCGAACACAGCAGCAGCGCCATATGGAACGAGTGCGTCCGGTCCAGCAGCCAGCCGGTAATCCACGGCGCGATGGACGCCACCATGAACGATCCGAAGTTCTGCACCGACCCAACCGTCGCCACGCGGCCCGCGGGCGCCGCAAATTGCACCACACCCCACGCCGCCGTCCCCGCGAAATGCACACAGAACAGCGCAGCGGCGATCAGCAGCACCGCCTCCCGGGTCGATCCCGCATCCGCGACGAAGAAGGTAAACCCGGCCGAAAGCACCATCCCGCCCAGGATCAGCCAGCGCCTGCACCGCAGCGGATCGCCGCCCCGGCGCACCAGCGCATCCGCCGCCACGCCGCTGGCGAACATGCCGCAGGCTCCCAGCAGAAACGGCGCCACGGCAAGAAAACCGGTACGTGCGATCGATACATGCCGCGCCTCTTCAAGGTAGCCCGGCAGCCACGCCAGATACAGCCACGCCGTGTAGTTGATGCCGGAGAAACCCAGCAGCATTCCCCACATCACGGGGCTGCGAAACAGCGCCGGCCATCCGCGATCCAACGAAGACCCGCCACGATCCGGCCGTAAGCCCTGCAGGCGGTCTTGCTTTTCCGGGTCCCGATACAGAGGAAACCAGGCCAGCGCCAGCAGCACCCCGAGGCCGCCGATCACGCCGAACATCGCCCGCCAGCCCGCGTGCACCATCAGCACCGTCAGCGCGAGCGGCGCGACCGCCTGGCCCAGCATGGTCGAGGCATTCAGCAGCCCCGTGGGCCAGCCCCGCTCGCCCGGCGCGAACCAGCCTTCGATCGACTGCACGCCGGCCGCGAAAAACGGCGCCTCGCCGACCCCCAGCAGGAGCCGCAGCGGCACAAATTGCCGGTAGCTCCCCACAAACGCGGTCGCCGCCTGCGCCGCCGACCACACCAGCAGCCCCACCCCCAGCAGCACCCGCGCCCGGAACCGGTCGAGCAAAACCCCCACCGGCAGCTGCGCGAGACCGTAGGCCAGCGAAAAGAACGACAGCAGCGCTCCCATCTGCGCGCCGGTCAGGTGCAGCTCCGCGCGGATAGGCCCGTTTGCAATTGAAAGCGAACCGCGGTCCAGAAAGTTGACCACGCCGGCTGAGAACAGCAGAGCGAGCGCCGTCCGCTGCCCACGGCGTCGGTTTGGCAAGGATGAAGGCACGCAAATCCATGTTAGGGGAAGATGTTCAAGAAACCCGGCGCCGCGCGCTGGTAAACTGGCGGCTGCCATGCCTACGAAAACGGAACTACTGACCCAGCCCATCCGGCACATCGACATCAAGCAGCACAATGTCGTGGCGCTCGTCGACGCCATGCAGTACATGGCCTACAGCTCGCGCGACCTGGCCCGCGCGGCGTCCATTTACGAGCGCATGCTCCGCGACCACGACTGCGGCGTCATCCTGTGCCTGGCCGGCTCGCTCATTTCGGCCGGGCTGCAGCAGGTCTTCATCGACCTGATCCGCAACAAGATGGTCGACGCCATAGTCTCGACAGGCGCCAATATCGTCGACCAGGACTTCTTCGAGGCGCTCGGCTTCAAGCACTGGATCGCCGACGAGCTCTACAAGCAGGGCACCGAGGACGCCACCCTGCGCGAGCTGATGATCGACCGCATCTATGACACCCTCATCGACGAGGAAGAGCTGCGCCTGTGCGACGAAACCACTGAGAAGATCGCCAACTCGCTCGAACCGCGCCCCTACAGCTCGCGCGAATTCATCCGCGCCATGGGCGCCTACCTGGAGCAGGAGGGCAAGACGCCCGCCAGGGGCGGCGCCGACTCGATCGTGTACGCGGCCTATGAGAACGATGTCCCGATCTTCTGCCCGGCGTTCTCGGACTGCTCCGCCGGCTTCGGGCTGGTCGCGCACCAGCACGCGCGGCAGGGCAAGCCGATGGTCTCGCTCGACTCCGCCAAGGACTTTTACGAGCTGACCCAGCTGAAAATCGCCAACCCCACCACCGGCCTGCTCATGATCGGCGGCGGGGTGCCCAAGAACTTCGCCCAGGACATCGTGGTCGCCGCCGACATCCTCGGCATGGACGCGCCCATGCACAAATATGCCGTCCAGGTCACGGTCGCCGACGTCCGCGACGGCGCGCTTTCGTCCAGCACCCTCAAAGAGGCCAGTTCATGGGGCAAGGTGGATACAACTTTCGAGCAAATGGTCTACTCCGAAGCCACCCTCGCCGTTCCGCTCATCGCTGGCTACGCGTTTCACAAGCGCGCGTTCCAGGGCAGGCAGGGCAAGCGTTTCGCGCGCGTGCTGGAGCCGGTGACCGCGTAGTTCGTTCCTCAAACGAGCCCTGCAAACTCCCAAGGCCTGCCACCAAAGTGGCAGGCCTTCGAACTGCTGAAAAAAGTTGCGGTCTCGTCCAGATTTCCACTAGCCAAGTGTCTCGCTTTAGGCATATGTTCTGTCCTTATTCAGGACAATTCACACGGGACCTCGATCCCGCGCGTATATCTGAATCACACACAGGCCAAGGGAGCACGAAGTGTCGCTTTTTCTTCAGGTATACGGTGGCTTTGGAGTTGTCACCCTCATCGGCTTCCTCGCACTCTGCCATGTCTCCGCCTCGCGCGTGCGCCAGGCGCGGCCACACCGCCCGGGTCCCGTATCCAGAGAGCACTCCATCCAGCGCTGATCTTCGTCTGACCGTACCGCGCGGACATGCGCACGGGAACCGTGATCCTCGGAGTACGGTTCCTATGTTTTAGAAGATGTGATGCTCCTCTTCTTCGTGGCTCGGGTAAGCATGTACCGGGGCATTGCCCTCTTGGCGCGCTTCCCGGCTCGCCGCAACCTGCGTTGCCTGGCGCACCTTTGCAACTGCCTGCCAATTGTCCTTTCGCTTCTGTTCCGCCACAAATGGCGGCAGATCCATCGAGAGATGGCGGCACAGCGCCCCGACATACGGCTCGTACAATGCGCGCATCTCGTTCAGCCGGGCCAGCGATCCCGGATCCTGCGCCACGCGCGTGCCCGCCTGGCACAGCAGGTCGTGCAGGTGGGTAAACGAGCCCGGGCTCAGCCGGTCTACTTCGGGAGGCTCCGGTTCCAGGTCGAACACCTGCGACAGATCGACAACGGCGTGGCGGGCCATGGCAAAGGTAAGCTGCGCCTGGCGGCCGGGCAGGTCCTGCACCGAGGCCACCATCAGCGCGCAGGTGTCGAGCACCGCGCATAGCGCGCTGAGCCAGCTCTGGTTGGTGTGCTGCGAGCGGAAGTAGCACAGCAGCGGGTAGGAGATGTGGCTCTCCAGCAGCTCCGCCGCCCAGCGCTCCCACTCGGCCAGCAGCGTCACCAGCGCCTCGCCGCCGCCGGGAAATGCATGCCGCCGCATCAGTTCAGCGGCTGAAGGCGGCGAACCGGCGCGCGCGTCCAGCAGCGAAATGCTGACCTCGCGGCGCGAAAACGCGCCATACAGAACCGGAAAATAGCCGATCACAATGGCGACAAACCCCAGGCCCAGGCCGGCCTCCACCACCAGCAGCTCGCGCACCAGGCGGGAGTGCGGCAGCACATCGCCGATGCCGAGCGTGAACAGGGTGGTGCCGCTGATGTAAAGGTCCGAGCGCAGGTCTGGGTGCGCGGGAAGCAGGGGGTCGGAAAGCGGCGAACCGGCCCCATAAAAGCACAGCCCGAAACCGAGAACCAGGCCCAGGGCCCACAGCGCGATCAGCAGGACGAGCGACAGAGGTCCATAGACGGAAAGAAGCGTCTCCCGCCGCCGTGAGCCGCGCACCAGGCTCATGGCCCGGCGCCAGGGCGCCCAGGTCGCCATGTAGAACAGCCGCGTCAGGCGGTACCGCCCGCTGGGCCGCCGCGGCAGAATCACCGTCTGGAAGGCATCGAGCAGCACCAGAACGATGCACAGGGTACCGGCGATCCCGGCGAGAGCTTCCATGCTGCTACAGATGCAGCCGTCGCGCTGGCGCGTCAAGAAAGAAGTACGCGCTTACACTTAGGATGAGGTCCGCATGGCGGCAATCGGACGAGTGCTCGTGGCCGCCGGCTTTCTGCTCCTGCTCGCCGGCGTGCTGGTGCTGCTGGCCGGCAGGCTGGGTGTGCCGCTGGGCCGGCTTCCCGGGGACCTGCACTGGCGCGGGCGCCACACCTCCTTTTTCGCCCCGCTCGGAACCTGCCTGCTGCTGAGCGTGCTGCTGACCCTGCTGCTCGCGCTCTTCAACCATCTGCGCCGGTAAGGGGTCGGTTGTAAACTCACTGGAGTGAGCGCCATGGGCCGTGGGATGAGTGCGATGGAGAAGAAGCAGCGGGGCCAATCAACCCGGGCGGCCGAGCCTACGCAAAGCGGCGAGGGACAGCTCGGCTTTTTCTTCGAAGCTCCTGAGGATCATGAGAACAAACCCGTGAAGCCGCCGCTGAAGCGGACCGCGGTGGAGCCTGCCTCCAGACGAGCAGTGGCAAGACGCACCAGCGACAGCCGAGACACGCTGCCGGCCTGGGCGCGCGCCGCTATGCCAGCGGAGCCGCCCGCCGAGGAAGACGACGAGCCGGCGAGCCCCGAGCGGCAGATATGGCGCGTCGCCGAACTGGTGAGCGAAGTGCGCGGCCACATCGAGGGCGCCTACCCTGACCTGTGGGTGCGCGGCGAGATCTCGAACCTGCGCGCGGCTCCCTCCGGCCACATGTACTTCACGCTCAAGGATGGCGACGCGCAGCTGCCGGCGGTGCTGTTTCGGCGCCAGGCGCAGACGCTGCGTTTTCGCCCCGAGGACGGGCTGGAGGTGCTGCTGCGGGGGCGCGTCTCCGTCTACGAGCAACGCGGACAAATGCAGCTGATCGCCGAGTACCTGGAACCGGTCGGCGCGGGCTCTCTGCAGGTCGCCTTCGAGCAGCTGAAGGCGAAGCTGAGCGCCGAAGGCCTGTTCGCGATGGACCGCAAGCGCCCGCTGCCCGCCTACCCGCACTGCGTCGGCATCGTGACGTCGCCTTCGGGCGCGGTCATTCGCGACTTCCTCAACGTTGCCGGCCGCCGCCACGCCGCGCTCGACGTGCTGCTGTACCCGGCAACGGTGCAGGGCGATGCGGCAGCGGCCGAAATCGCAGCCGGTATCGCCTATTTCAACCGTGCTCGTTCGGTCGATGTGATCGTGATCGCGCGCGGCGGCGGCTCGCTCGAAGACCTCGCCGCCTTCAATAGTGAGATCGTGGCGCGTGCGATCGCGGCCTCGACGCTGCCGGTGGTTTCCGCGGTCGGCCACGAAACGGACTTCACCATCGCCGACTTTGTCGCGGACCTGCGCGCGCCGACGCCCTCGGCCGCCGCCGAGCTCATCACCGCCGCGCAGCACCGAATCGAGGAGCATGTAGAGGCGCTGCGCGCGCGGCTGCGTCGTGCCGTGCAGTACCAGCTTGCGCTCTGGCGGCAGCGCTTCGCGGCGCTCTCGATCGAGGCCAGCGCTGCGCGCCTGCGCAACAGTCTGGGGCGCCGCGAGCAGCGCGTCGATGAGCAGCGCTTCCGGCTGGAGCGCGCTCAGGTCCGGGCGCTGCGGTCGGCGTCGGATCGCGTGCAGCGCGCTTCCGCCGCGCTGCTTCGCCAGGACGCAACGCAGCGTTTGCACGTGATGCGCGAGCGCTTTTCTGGACTGCAGGTGCGGCTCGCCCGCGCTGCCCGGCAAAGGCTTTCTGCGGCTCTGCAGCAGCACGCAGCGACCGGCCACCGGCTTGGCCGCTACGATCCTTCGCAGCGTGTTCGCCGCATCGGGGAGCAGGTCTTGTTTCTGCGGGAACGGCTCGCGCGTGCCGGCGCCAACCGCCTCCAGGCCGCGCTGCAGCAGCACACAGCGGCCGCGCGCTCGCTCACTTCGCTGTCGCCGGTCGCTGTGCTGGGCCGGGGCTACGCGCTCGTTTTCGCCGCGGATGGGTCGCTGCTGAGGCGCGCCGCCGAGGCGCACGCGGGAGACCCGATTGAAGTGCGCCTAGCTGAGGGCGCGCTTGGCGCAACTGTAACCAGGAAAGTGGCAGAAGAGGAATGAGAACGCTTTTTGGAACCGACGGCATCCGCGCCATCGCCGGCCAGGCGCCCCTCGACAGCACAACCATCTTCGCCGTTGGGGAAGCGCTGGCGCACACGCTCAAAGCGCGGCACCCCGTGCCGCGCGTGCTGCTCGGCATGGACACGCGCGAGAGCGGCCCGTGGATCGCGCGGCTGCTGCACGCGGGCCTTGCCGCCGGCGGCGCCGCGCTCGCCAATGCGGGCGTGGTCACAACGCCCGCCATTGCTTACCTCGCGCGCAAGTTCGGATTCGCCGCCGGCGTCGTCATCTCCGCGTCGCACAATCCCTGGACCGACAACGGGATCAAGATCTTCGGCAGCGACGGTTACAAATTGCCCGACGCGCAGGAGCTCGCGATTGAGTCGGAAATCTTCGCGCGGCTCGCTGCCGGGGTCCCATCGTCTGAGCGGGACCTGCCTGCGGTGGATGACGTGTACCGGCACGATTATGAAACATTCCTGCGCGGCGCCGTTCCGGGCCTTGCGCTCGACGGCATGCACATCGTGCTCGACTGCGCGAATGGCGCCGCCTCGGCGATCGCTCCTGAACTGTTTGCAACGCTTGGCGGCCGGGTCGAGCTGACCCATGCCGCGCCCAGCGGCCGCAACATCAACGAGCACTGCGGCGCGCTGCACCCGGAGATCGTCGCCCGCGAAACCACCGAGCGCGGCGCGGCGCTGGGCATCACGCTCGACGGCGATGCCGACCGCTCGCTGTTCGCCGACAGCCGCGGCAATGTTGTCAACGGCGACGCCGTCCTACTGGTGGCGGCGCGTGCGCTCAAGGCGCAAGGCCGGCTCACCGGCGATCTCGTCGTCGCTACCACCATGTCGAACATGGGCCTGGAAGCCGCCCTCGCACGCAGCGGCATTCGCATGCTGCGTGCGCCGGTAGGCGACAAATACGTGCTTGAAAGGATGCAGCAGCACAACGCGGCGCTTGGCGGCGAGCAGTCAGGGCACATCCTGTTTCCGCATCTCGCGACCACCGGCGACGGCCTGCTCACCTCGCTCGTGCTGCTCGACATTCTCGCGCGCAACGGCAAGCGCATCGAGGAGCTGGTGAGCGACCTCAAGGCGTTTCCGCAGACGATCGTCAACGTGCGCGTGCGCGAAAAGAAGCCGCTCGCCTCCATACCATCTGTAACCGCAGCGATTACAGATGCGGAACGGTCGCTTTCTGGCACCGGGCGCGTGGTCATCCGCTACTCCGGCACCGAGGCCCTGGCCCGGGTAATGATCGAGGCCGAATCGGAAGCGTTGATGCGCGAACACGCCGAGCGAATCGCCGCCGCCATCCGCTCGGAACTGGGCGTATAAACGCCAGCCGCACCGCAGGTGCCGCCGTTAGCCCGGGCACTGGGCCTGAGCCGCGCAGGCGGTCTTCGCATTTACAAATCCCGCCAGTTCGCACCAAGCTCCGCGTCCACCACGATCGGCACGCTCAGCTCGATCACATGCTCCATCTCGTGGCGCACCATCGCGCGCACCGGCTCCGCTTCATCCTCCGGCACGTCGAACAGCAGCTCGTCATGTACCTGCAGTGTCATGCGCGTCTTCCTCTTTTCGTCTGTCAGCCGCTTGTCGATGCGGATCATCGCGATCTTGATCAGATCCGCCGCGGTGCCTTGCAGCGGCGTATTCACCGCCGTGCGCTCGGCGAACCCGCGCAGGTTCGCGTTGCGGCTCTGGATGTCGGGGATGGGCCGCGACCGCCCGAACAGGGTACGCACCCGCTGCTCCGTGCGCGTCTCTTCGAGCACCCGGTCGATGTACGCGCGCACCCCCGCGTACCGCTCGAAATAGCGGTCGATGTAGAGCCGCGCCTCCTTTTGATCGATGCCCAGGTTCGCCGCCAGCCCGAACGCCGAGATGCCGTATACGATGCCGAAGTTCACCGCCTTCGCACGGTTGCGCGTCTCCTTATTCATCGCCTCGGGCGCCACGCCGAACACCTCGCTCGCCGTCAGCGTGTGGATGTCCTCGCCATGCTGGTAGGCATGCACCAGCAGCGGGTCCTCGGAAAAATGCGCCATCAAGCGCAGCTCGATCTGCGAGTAATCGGCCGAGAGCAGCAGGTGCCCCGGCGGTGCGATAAATGCCGCGCGAATCTCGCGCCCCAGTTCGGTCTTGATCGGGATGTTTTGCAGGTTCGGATTCGTCGACGACAGTCGCCCTGTCGAAGTGCCCACTTGATTGAACGTCGTGTGCACGCGCCCCTCTCTGTCCGCGAGCAGCGGCAGCGAGTCGACATAGTTCGACTTGAGCTTCGCGAGCTGCCGGTATTCGAGCACCAGCGCCGGCACCGCATTGTGCGCGGCAAGCTCTTCGAGCACATCCTGCGCGGTCGAGATCACCTTGCCCTTGCCGTACTTCAGCGGCTTGGGCAGCTCCATCTTGTTGAACAGCACATCACCGAGCTGCTTGGGCGAGTTAATGTTGAAGCGATGGCCGGACTGCGCGAAGACCTCCTCGCTGACCCGCGCCATCTCGCGCGTCAGCTTTTCGTCCATCGCGCGCAGCACGTTCAGATCGATGCGCACGCCGGCCTGCTCCATGCGCAGCAGCACCGGTACGAGCGGCAGGTCGATCTCCTCGTACACGCGCTTCAGCTCGGAGCGCTCGATGTCGTCGTGCAGCACGGGGGCTAGCGTGTGCGTGGCATGCGCCCACTCCGCCAAACGCTCCTCGCCCTGCGCCTGCAGCGGCCGCGGGCTGAAGCGCGCCGCCACATCGGCGAGCCGGTGCGCCGCATGCGTCGGATTCACCAGGTACGAGAACAGCATGAGGTCATCGACCGCGCCGCGCAGCGCAATGCCCTGCGCGTCAAGCACCCGCAGCGTGCCTTTCAGGTCGTGCACCTGCTTGGGGATGGAGGCGTCTTCAAGCAGCGCGCGTATCTGTTCGATGTCGACGAGCAGCGCGCGCTCGCGATCCGCCGCAACGCCGGCCCGCGGTTTTTTTTGAGGCGCAACTGGGGGCGCATTTGGGGGCGCATCTGTAACTTCCACGGTGGCGGAAAAGTCGAGCGTCATCGAGCGCAGCTCGGGCTCCTTTTCCTCCGCCAGTTCGGTCTCTTTTTCGCTTACCTGCTCGGCGACCTGCTCCAGCTCGCTCGCCTCCACTGCGAACGCGAAGCCACCTGCCCGCGCCGCTTTCACAAACGCCGCGATCTGCTCAGCGCTCGGCACCGGCACATACTCGACCGCCACCGCGGGCGCTTCCGGCGCAAGCTCCTTCAGCAGCGTCGTAAACTCCAGCTCAGAAAACAGCGCGCGGCACGCGGCAAGGTCAGGCGTCGTCGTGCGCATGCGCTCCAGTTCCAAGTCCACCGGCACCGAAGTGTGAATCGTCACCAGTTCCTTGGACAGCAGCACCGCCTCGCGATTGTTTTCAAGCGACTCGCGGTATGTCTTGCGCTTTACCTCGGCCGCACCATCAAGCGCTGCTTCGACCGTGCCGAACTGCAGGATCAGGTCGACCGAGCCCTTGTCGCCGATTCCCGGCGCGCCGGGAATGTTGTCGATCGCGTCGCCGCGCAGCGCCATCACGTCGATCACCCGCTCCGGCGGCACCCCGAGCGTTTCCAGCACCTTCTCGCGGTCGACGACCAGGTTGTCCTTCATCGGGTTCAGCACTTTCACATGCTCGTTCACCAGCTGCATCATGTCCTTGTCGCTCGAAACGATGAACGCATCCATCCCCTCGGCTGCTGCCTTCGCGGTCAGCGTTCCAATCACGTCATCGGCTTCAAAACCTTCGAGCTGCAGGATGGGAATGCGGAACGCTTCAAGCGCGCGGCGAATGTAAGGCAGCTGCTGGGCCAGGTCGGGCGGCATCGCAACGCGGTTCGCCTTGTAGCCGCCGTAGTCGACCTCGTCGAACTGCTGCGTCTTGATGTTCCACTTGCGAACCGTCTTCATGGTGCTCGCCCGCTCGTCGCGAAAGACGGGCGCGCTCACGTCGAACACGGCCGCGAAGTATTCCGGCGCGAAGTCGCGGCGCAGCTTGTTGATCATGTTGACAAAAACATAAGTCGCCGCGGTAGGCACGCCGGTGCGCGTCGACATGGGCCGCTGCCGCTGCATCACGTGGTATGCGCGAAAGATGAACGACATCGCGTCGAGCAGGAAAATCGGCGGCTTGGTGCTGGCGTCAGAGGCACTCATTGAGCTCGAGTCTACCGCTTGCCTTGGATGACTTATAGCATCGTCTTTAGCCCAGAAACATGCAGTCGCCATAGGAAAAGAAGCGGTACCGCTCCGCGACCGCGTGGCGATAGGCGGCCAGCACGTGGTCGCGACCCGCAAAGGCGCACACCAGCATCAGCAGCGTGCTTTGCGGCAGGTGAAAGTTGGTCAGCAGACCACTCACGACGCGGAACCGGTCGCCCGGCGAGATGAAGATGTCCGTCGATCCGGAATGCGCGTCGAGCCGCGCGTCCGCACGCGCGCAGTGCTCGAGCGTGCGCACTGTCGTGGTGCCTGCCGCGATAACACGACGCCCCGCAGCCAGCGCGCGATTCACGGCATCGGCGGTGGCTGCGGGCAACGTATAGTGCTCGCGGTGCAGCTTGATCTGGTCGACGCGGTCCACACGCACCGGCTGGAATGTACCCAGGCCCACATGCAGCGTTATGTAGGCGATTTCGACTCCGCGCGCGCGGATCGCCGCCAGCACCTCGGGCGTAAAGTGCAGGCCCGCCGTGGGCGCCGCGACCGACCCGCGCTCCCGCGCGTAGACAGTCTGGTAGCGCTCCCGGTCCGCGGCTGTGCTCACGCTCTGCTCGCGACGGATGTAGGGCGGCAGCGGCAGCTGCCCCAGAGCATCGAGGGCGGCGTGGAAGTCCGCGACTGCCGCAAAACGGAGGATGCGCGCGCCGAACTCGCCATGCGCGATCACCTCGGCCTCCAGCAGGGCCGCGCCCTCGGGCGGGAAGACCAGCCGCTCGCCCAGCCGCACTTTGCGCCCGGGCCGCACCAGCGCGGTCCACTCGCCGGGCGTGTTTTCTTCGGTCAGCAAAACCTCAATGCGCGCGGGCGCGTGGCCGGGCTGCGGGTTGGCGCGCGCCCTGCGGGCAAACAACCGCGCCGGCAGCACGCGGCTGTCGTTCAGCACCAGCAGGTCGCCGGGCCGCAGCATGCGCGGCAGATCGGTAAACCGCCGGTCCTCGCAAGCGCCGATTTCGCGATCGAGCACGAGCATGCGCGCGCCCGAGCGTTCGGCCGGCGGCTCTTGCGCGATCAGCTCTGAGGGCAGGTCGAAGTCATACTCGCGCACCAACGCGCCTGCCCCGGTCAACGGGCGGCCTGCCGCGTATGGATCCAGCTCTCCGCCTGCGCGCGCGCGCGCTCCAGCGCCGCGTCCAGCATCTGCCGCGTGCGCTCCAGTTCGTCCGCGCCGGCATTAGCAACCGGCGCGGGCACACTTTGGGCCCAGCTCACCACCACGCGCGTCCACGGCTTCGGCAGCGCGAAGCGGTCCCACGAGCGCAGCGTCCAGGCGCGCTCCGGGTGCAGGTGGAAGCAGCCGATCGGCACCCCGGTCCGCTGCGCCAGCTTGACTGGGCCCAGCTTGGCCCGGTGCAGCGGCCCGCGCGGGCCGTCGGCGGTAAAGATGGCGAGGCCTTCGCGCACCACTTCCTGCCGCAGCGCCAGCAGCCCCGCCACGGCGCCGCGCGAGCTCGATCCGCGCACGCTGCGGAAGCCCAGAAGGCCCAGCGTGCGCGCGATGAGCTCACCGTCGAACGAGCGGCTGATCAGGATGCAGGCATTGTATTTGCGGAAGTACCAGCCCGCGCTGAAGGTGCACTGGTGCCAGAAGCAGTAAATGCCCTGCGCCGGCAGCGGCGCGGGCGCGGCGCCTTCCTCGGCGATCACGACGAAGCGCAGCGTCATCCCGATGACCGCGATCCAGAGCGCGGCCAGCCGCGAAGCCACCGCGAGCAGCAGACGGTCGCGCCGCGAGAACGCCCGGGTTCCCGTTCCTCGCTCCGCACCTAAAGCGCTGTCGCTCACCGAGTTATTGTAGGTCGCGCCGCTAGCTTGCACGTATCCAGCGCAGCGCCTCGGGCAGCGTGGGACGCTTGCCGTACATCAGGATGCCGACGCGGTAGATGCGCGCGGAGAGCCAGACCACGAGCACGATGGAGGCAGCCAGCAGCACCACTGAAAGCGCAAGCTGCCACACTGGCGGCTGCTGCGCGCAAATGCGCAGAAACATGATGATGGGCGTGAACGGCGGAATGAGCGACATGACGACCGAAACGGTCGAGCTGGGGTTGGCCAGCACATCGCTGATCATCAGCGTCGAGACCACCAGCGGCGCGACGATGATGAAGGAGAACTGCTGCAGCTCCTGCTCCGCGCCGACCAGCGCGCCGATGCCCGCGCTGATGCCGCTGTAAAACAGAAAGCCCAGCACGAAATAGACCACGAAGAACGCGATCTGCACCGGCCGGACGCCGAACGAGCCGAGCCCGCGCAGGCCATAGGTGGACGCAAGGCTGGTGCCGGCGATGGCGCTGAGCAGCACGAACCAGATCGCGACCTGCGTGAGCCCCGCCGCGCCCACGCCCAGCAGCTTGCCCAGCATCAGCGAGTCGGCGCGCGCGGTCGACAGCAGCACTTCATAAATGCGCGACGTTTTCTCCTGCACCACCGAGCGCGCCACGTTCATCCCGTAGATCAGCACAACTATATAGAGCAGCATCACCAGCGCGTAGGCGCCGGCGAAGCTCCGTTCACTGTCGGACGCGAGCACCCTGCCCTCTCGCACCTGCTCGGTTTCGACTGGAACCCGCTTGAGCAGCCGCCCCGTTTCCGCCGGGGAAATCCCCCGCGCGAGCATCGCCGCGCGGGTGCTGGCGCGGCCCAGCGCGCCCTCGAGCATCGTTCCCGAGTTGATGTCCGCCGAGGAAGCCGACACATAGACCGCGCGGGGCGCTGCCGTTCCCGGCCGGCTTTTCAGCAGTAGATAGCCGTTCAGCTCCTTCGCCTCCACCCGCCGGTTCAGCGCGGCGAGCGATGCATCGCTCGCGGGACTTACCACCTCGATGCTGCGCGGTCCGTGATCCTCAGCGCGCAGCTCGGCCGCGACCGCACCTGCCTGTGCCGCGTCGTTGGCTGCAATTGCGATCCGCTGGTTGGCGCCCGAGTGCAGCGCCATCAGCACCGATCCGCCCAGCACCGCGACCAGCAGCACCGGCGTGAGAAGGGTTGACAGTACAAACGCGCGCGACCGCACCCGCTCGCGGTACTCGCGCACCGCGACCAGCCAGCCCTGCTCCAGCACCAGCAATCCCTCGCTAGGCATTGGTCTTGCCTCCAACCGTGCGGACAAAAATCTCCTCAAGCGATGGCTCCTGCACCTCCCAGCGCAGGATCGCCGCCCCCTGCGCCACCAGATCGCGCAGCAGGGTTTGCGGGTCGGCGCCGGGGGCCAGGCGCAGCTCTGTGTGGTCGGCGAACTGCTTCAGCTCCGCGACCGCCGGGTGATCGCGCAGCCCGGCGGCCTCGCCATCGAGCGAGAGCAGCACCCGCTCGCGCGGATAGCGGCTTTTCACGGCGCGCATGCCGCCTTCCAGCACCACCCGGCTCTGGTCGATCAGCGCGATCGCGTCGCACAGCTTCTCCACCTGGTGCATCTGGTGGGTCGAGAACAGGATGGAGCGACCCTCGCGCTTGAGCTCCATCAGCGTGTCTTCGAGCAGCAGCGCGTTGACCGGGTCGAGGCCCGAAAACGGTTCGTCCATGATGATCAGCTCGGGCTCGTGCAGCAGGGTCGCAATGAACTGGATCTTCTGCTGCATTCCTTTCGAAAGCTCGTCGGTTTTCTTCGGCAGGGCCTCGGCAATCTGCAGCCGCATGGCCCAGCGGCGCGCGCGCTTGTCCGCGTCGGCGCGGCTCAGCCCGTGCAGCTGCCCCAGAAAGACGAGCTGGTCCAGCACCAGCATCTTGCGGTAAAGCCCGCGCTCCTCCGGCAGATAGCCGACCCGGCGCAGGCTCTGCCGGCGAAAGGGCTGGCCGAACAGCGCGACGGTGCCGCTGTCGGGCAGCGTGATGCCGGTCATCATGCGGATGCTCGAGGTTTTGCCCGCGCCGTTCGGCCCCAGCAGCCCGAACATGGCGCCCGGCGCGATCGCGAGCGAGAGCGCATCCACGGCAACCTTGCTGCCGTAGCGCTTGGAGATCGCGTTCAACTCGACCGTGTGGCTCATGCGCCCCTGCATCGCCCGGCGACAAGTGTAGCAAGCGCCTCACCGGGCGCAAGCGGAAATCGAAAGCCAGGGCAGCACCAAGGTTTTCGCCATGCGGCATGCACGGCGTGCCCGCTGCGGTACGATCAATCGGAATGCCCCCCAGCCTTTCCCTCGAAACCCAGCTCCAGTACGTCAAGGGCATTGGCCCGCGCATCGCCGAGTCGCTCAAGACCAGGGGCATTGCCACCATTGAAGACTTGCTGCACCGGATGCCCTTTCGCTATGAAGACCGCTTACATCCGGTGCTTTTCTCGGAGCTGAAGGCAGGCGAGATGGCCAGCATCATCGGGGAGGTGCGCGGGTCATCGCTGCTGCACACCGCGCGGATGCCGATCTTCGAGCTGATCGTCGGGCAGAACCTGCAGACGCTGAAGTGCATGTGGTTCCGCGGTGCGTATCTCCAGGGCAAGTACCAGACAGGGCAGTGGGTCGTGGTGTACGGCAAGGTCGAGGCCTCGCGCTCCGGTTCGGGCTTCAAGATGATCCAGCCGCAGATCGAGCTGCTGCCTGAAAAGACCGAGGGGGGACCGGAAGGCGAGCTGCTGGAAGTGGGGCGGATCACCCCGATTTACGAGTCGCTGGGCGGCCAGAGGCTGCACACCCGCTGGCTGCGCCGAGTGATGCATACGGTGCTGGCGGAGCTGGGCGAGGCCGTCCCGGAAACGCTGCCGAAGGCCCTGCTGACCCGGCTGAACCTGCCCGCCCGGGCGCGGGCGCTGCGCGAGGTCCACTTTCCGCCGGCCGGCACACCGATGACGATGCTCGCAAGCGCGCGCACCCCGGCGCAGCAGCGGCTCATCTTCGAGGAGCTCTTTTTTCTGGAGCTGGGCCTTGAGCTGAAGCGGCGCAAGGCGCGTGAGCAGACCGGTATCGCCTTCACGACCGGCGCGTCCGTACGCAAGGCATTGCGGGACGTGCTGCCGTTCCACCCCACCGGCGCGCAGAAGCAGGCATTGGCCGAGATTGCCGGAGACATGCGCGGCGCGGCGCCCATGCGCCGGCTGCTGCAGGGCGATGTCGGCTCCGGCAAGACGATCGTCGCGGTGCAGGCGATGCTGATCGCGATTGAAAACGGCTACCAGGCCGCGCTGATGGCGCCCACCGAGATCCTCGCGACCCAGCACTACCTGGCCGCGCGCAAGCTGCTGGAGCGCGCCGCCGAAGCCGGCGGACACAGCTACCGGACGGTGCTGCTGACCGGCTCGCTCGACCTGGCGCAGAAGCGCTGGAACCAGCAGCGGATCGCGAACGGCGACGCGCAGCTGGTCATCGGCACCCACGCCCTGATCGAGGACAAGGTCGATTTCGCCAAACTGGGCCTGGTGGTGGTCGACGAGCAGCACCGCTTCGGCGTGATGCAGCGCTTTCGCCTGATGAAGAAGCCGGGCGCGGCCGAGCCGGACCTGCTCGCCATGACGGCCACGCCGATCCCCCGCACGCTGGCGCTGACGCTCTACGGCGACCTGGAAGTGAGCACGCTGAACGAGCTGCCGCCGGGGCGCACGCCGATCGTGACCCGCCAGGTTTCGGACGAGCGCGCGGAGGAGGTGTGGGAGTTCGTGCGCAGGGAGGCCGCGCGCGGCCACCAGGCCTACATCGTCTATCCGGTGATCGAGGGGCCGAAGGAGGATCAGCCGGAGCTGGACTTCTCGCCGGAAAAGGCGGGCACAGCGGCGCCCGCCAAGGCAGCCAAGCGAACGGCGAAAAGCGCGAAAGCCAAGCCCGCGAACCTGTTTTCCGTAGCGCTCTCTCCAGTCAGCGGCGACCCTGTCTCCGCCAAGGCAGACAGGGCGGCCGAGGGCAGCAGTCTGAAGTCGGCGACCGAAATGTACGAGGAGCTGCGCCACGGGCCGCTGCACGGGCTGCGGCTGGGGCTGCTGCATGGCCGGCTCAGGGCCGACGACAAGGAAGTGATGATGCGGCGGTTCGCGCGCGGCGAGATCGATGTGCTGGTCGCGACCACGGTCATCGAGGTTGGCGTCGACGTGCCCAACGCGACCACCATGGTCATCGAGCATGCGGAGCGGTTCGGCTTGTCGCAGATGCACCAGCTGCGCGGGCGCGTGGGCCGGGGCAGCGCGAAGTCCTGCTGCATCCTCATGACCGGCGGCCGTGTCGCCGAGGCGTCGGCGGAGCGGCTGGCGGCAATGGTGCGCACCCAGGACGGGTTCGAGTTGGCGGAGCTGGACCTGGAGCTGCGCGGCCCGGGGGAGTTTTTCGGGACGCGGCAGTCGGGGCTGCCGGATTTTCGCGTGGCTTCGCTGGTGCGCGACCGCGCCCTGCTGGAGCAGGCCAAGGCCGAGGCGCGGGCCTTTGCCGCCGACCCGGGCAAGGAAGCAACCGCGGAGGAGAAGGCCGTGGTGTGGACCGCGCTGCGGGAGACCTGGCAGCGCCGCTACGGACTCGTCAGCGCCGGCTGAAAGCTGCGGGGCAGCGAAAGGTGCTACGCCGCCTCGCGCATCGGGCCCATGGCCTGACCCAAAAAGCTCTCCGCTCCCTCGCCGGCGTAGACCGACAGGTGCACCCGCGCCGCCACGCTGGTCTCGCCCCGGTCCAAATGGCCCAGCTCACGGGCGTCCAGCTGGCGGGTGCAGTGGCACAGCCCGGTCAGCTGCTGGTGCGCTTCTTGGCTCAGCTCCACGCCGGTGGCCACCAGCAGGCTGTAGATTTCCATGCACTGGCCGCGCGGAAACTCGAAATCGATGTCGGCGCAGCTTTCACTCACCGCGCCGTGGCTCAATACCCAGCCTCCGCAGGCGGTCACCGCGCGGCTCAGCCCCTCGAGCATGGCCGCGGGCAGCATCTCGGCGATCCCCACCAGGGTCAGGTTCCATTCCTCCGCCGTTCTGGTCCGATTCTTTCTCCAATTTTCTTTCATGGATGATTCATCGTCCAGCCCGCGGTTTTCTGGAGGGGTACGCTCGACAATCTTTCCCTTTGCGCATCACTCTGGTACGCGGCAGGTCTCCGTCTGTGTCATCCCGGGCCAACGGAGGCGGCTGCGGTACTCTGTTCCAGATGCGAAGTATATGTGGGCGGACATGGTCATAGGGCTGGGACTGGACCTGGTGGAGGTGGACCGCATCCGCGCCTCGCTCGACCGGTTCGGCGACCGCTTCCTCGATCGCATTTTTACCAGGCAGGAGCGCCGCTACTGCGCGAGCAAACGCTTTCCCGCGCAGCACCTGGCCGGGCGCTTCGCGGCCAAGGAGGCCGCCGCGAAGGCGCTGGGCACAGGGCTGAGCCGCGGCGTTGCCTGGCATGAGTTCGAAGTGGTTCGCCAGCCCGGCCGGCCGCCCGAACTGGCTCTCTTCGGCCGCGCCCTGCACCTGGCGGAAGCGCTCGGCGTCGCGCGCATTTCCCTCTCGCTCACCCATACGGACCGCTACGCGACCGCCATCGTGATCTTCGAAAGCCCGGTCTGAAACGTGGCATTGTCCCCTTTGCCTGCAACGGACTGGGCGCAATGCACATCAAAACCGCGTGTCTCGGCGGTTGATGGAAGCAGAGGAAAACTGCCCCAGCCTACAGTGAGCTTCGTTGCCGGACTTCGCGGTAGCCTAGAATGCAGGAGGGCGCCAGCACCAACGCTGTCCCAGGCACCGCCCGGCAACAGCAGGTACGTCAACAGAAAGTGTTTCGAGGGAGTCTGTGGCGAGTCAGCAGGAAGTGCATTGGTCGCAACTGAAGGTAGGCGTGCTGGTGTTTGCCGCACTCGTGGCCCTCACCGCTCTCGTCTTTCTCATGTCGGGCAGTACGGGCGGCATTTTTTCGCGCAAGCTCACCATTCGCTCGTATTTTGAGAACTCGGCAGGGCTGAAGGTAGGCGGCCCGGTCAACCTGGAAGGCGTGACGATCGGCTCGGTCAAGAACATCCGCATCGCGCCCGAGCGAAAGCTCACGCCGGTCGAGGTCACCATGAAGATCTCCGGCAAGTTCGCCAACAACGTGCGGCAGGATTCGCAGGCCAGCCTCGAAACCATCGGCGTGCTGGGCGACACGGTCGTCAATATCAGCAGCAAATCCGCGCAGAAGCCGCCGATCGCTGAAAATGGCGAGCTGCCGACCAACGAAACGCCCTCGCTCACCGACGTCATCAAGTCCAGCCAGGGCACCATCGAGCAGCTGAACACCATCCTGGCCAAGATCGACAGCCTGGTCGACTCGCTCAATACCGGCCGCGGGTCCATCGGGCAGCTCATCAACAATCCCGACCTTTACAACAAGGCCGTTTCGACCGTGAACCAGCTGCAAGGCATCGCCGCGCAGATCAGCAGCAGCAAGGGTACCATCGGCAAGCTCATCAGCGATCCGTCCCTTTACAACCGGGCCAATGACGCGATCGCTCACCTGGACTCAGTTACCACGCAGATCGACTCCGGACAGGGTTCCATCGGCAAGCTGGTGAAGGACCCTGCGCTCTACGACAACTTGAAGCAGTCGACGGACAGCATCAACCAGCTGCTCGCCGACGTGGACGCTGGTAAAGGCGGCCTGGGCCTGATCGCCAAGAACCCGGAGTTTGCCGGCAAGCTGAACGACACGGTGACCCGGCTCGACTCGATCCTGGCGCGCGCGGATAACGGCGAGGGCACTCTGGGACAGCTGATCCGCAACCCCTCGCTTTACAACCACGCCGACGACATGGTCGCCAACGCGAACCACCTGGTGACCGCGATCCGCGAGAACCCGAAGACGTATTTGACGTTCCACGTGAAGATTTTTTGAGGCAGCAGCAAGGAAAAGCAGGGGCGGCGAGATTTCTGCTGTGCCGCGGCGCCGGAGGATGGTAGCTTCAATCCCATTCGTCATTTGGGAGAGATGCATGTCCCTGTTTCGCCTGCTGCCTGCTGCCTTTCTTGTGCTGGCCTGTGTTTCCGCCCTGGGCCAGAACTTCGCGCCTGACACGGCAAACAACACTCCGGCCGCCCCGAAGCCGATGCACAGCTTCGACACCACCTCGATCGATAAATCCGCCGACCCCTGCACGAACTTCTACCAGTACGCCTGCGGCAACTGGCGCAAGCACAATCCCATCCCGCCAGACCAGGCCTCGTGGGACAGCTTCACCATCCTGGAGCAGCGCAACCAATACCTGCTGTACAGGCAGCTGAAGACGGCCGCAAGCGACCCAAAGACACCCTTGCAGCGCCAGTACGGGCAATACTTCGCGGCCTGCATGGACACCGCGGCCATCGATGCGCGCGGCGTCGCCCCGGTCCAGCCATCGCTCGACGCAGTGGCCGCGCTCAAAGCCAAGAGCGGCATCGCGTCCCTGATCGGCGACACGCGCTTGAGCGTAGGCGGCTTCGTCGATTTCGGTCCCGTGCCCGACCAGAAGGACTCCTCCCACTGGCTCGCGACCGTGGACCAGGGCGGCCTTACGCTGCCCGACCGCGACTACTACCTGAGCAGCGACGCGCACATGCAGGACGTCCGCGCGAAGTACCACGACTACATCGTGCGCCTGATGAAGCTGGGGGGCGACAGCCCGGAAGCGGCAGAAAAGACGGCCGCCGACGTGCTGCGGATCGAGACCGATCTGGCCAAGGCGAGCATGCCGATCGAGCAGATGCGCGACCCGGACAACATCTACCATCCCGTGCCGGTTGCCGAGCTCACCGCGCTCACGCCGGCCTTTGCCTGGACGGGCTTTTTCGCGGCCCAGCACACGCCTGCGTTCACGCGCGTCAACGTGATGCAGCCGGAGTTCTTCAAAGCCATGAACGCGCTGATCGAGCGGGAGCCGCTGCCCGCGCTGCAGAACTACCTGCGCTTTCACACCCTCGACGGAGCGGCCACGGAGCTTTCCGCGCCGCTCGATGACGAGCACTTCGCCTTCCATGGCCAGGTGCTGAACGGCCAGGCCGAGCAGCAAGCCCGCTGGAAGCGCTGCACCGCCGGCACGGATGGTGCCCTCGGCGAGGCGGTGGGGCAGGACTGGGTCAAGCAGAACTTTCCGCCCGAGGCCAAGCAGAGCATGGAAACGCTGGTCGCGAACCTGAAGTCCGCCCTCCATGATGACATCCAGAGCCTGCCCTGGATGTCGGAGGCGACCAAGAAAGAGGCCGAACTGAAGCTGAGCCAGTTTCGGCAGAAGATCGGCTACCCGGAGCAATGGCGCGACTACTCCGGCGTGAAGGTAGAACCGGGCGACTGGTACGGCGACGCGCACCGGGCCGCGGTGTTCAATACTGCGTACTCGCTGAACCATATCGGCAAGGTGGTGGACGAGCGCGAGTGGGAGATGACGCCGCCCACCGTGAACGCCTATTACGATCCGCCGATGAACGACATCAACTTCCCTGCCGGCATTCTGCAGCCGCCGTTTTACCAGCTGGGCATCGATCCGGCGGTGAACTACGGCAGCATCGGCGCGGTGATCGGCCACGAGATGACGCACGGGTTCGATGATGAAGGCTCGCGGTTCGACGGGCTGGGCAACAAGCGCAACTGGTTCACGCCCCAGGACCGCGCGCAGTTCGACCAGCGGACCGACTGCGAGGTGAAGGAGTACAGCGGCTTCGAGCCGATCCCCGGGCAGAAGGTGAACGGCAAGCTGACGCTGGGCGAGAACACGGCGGATAACGGAGGCATCCGCATCGCCTACCAGGCGCTGCACAAGGTTGTGGATGCCGAGCCGGAAGCAGTGCGGGCGAAAAAGATCGACGGCTACACGCCCGACCAGCGCTTCTTTATCGCGTTCGCGCAGGTCTGGTGCGGCAACATCTCGCCGGATCTCGAGCTGCGATACATCAAGTCGGACCCGCACTCGCCCGACGAGTTCCGCACCAATGGGGTGGTGCGGAACTTCGACCAGTTTGGCCGGGCCTTCGGCTGCCATGTAGGGCAGCCGATGATGCCGGTAAATGCGTGCCATGTATGGTAGCGAGTGACCTTGATATGCGCGCTGCAACGAAACAGCAGATCCTTCACTTCGCTCAGGATGACAGTTCTTAAGCTGGTATTGCTGCTATCCAGGCAGCTGCGGGGCCAGCTTCTGCACGGCCATGCTGTCCGAGCCAAGCCAGTCCGGGTGCCGGGCGGTGGTGTCGAAGTGCGAGGTCGTCTTGAACAGCTCGTACTTGCCATTCATCGCCACTTCCTGCGTTTTCGAGATCAACTGCGCGACCTGGGCCTCGTTCATCGGCTGGAACGACTTGACCGCCGCGAATGCCTGATCGAGGATTTCCTTCGATTCAATGCCGGTAATCAGCACGGACACCGGCACGTTCAGCGCATAGTGCAGGCAGTCCATCGGCTGCACCGCGCCGCTCATCAGGATGATTTTGTCGCCGAAGCTCTTCATGCCCAGCACGCCGATTTTCTCCTCGAGCGCACGCGGGACGACGAGCTGCGAAAAGCTGCGGAAGTGCGCATCCATGATGTTGATCGGCATCTGCACAGTGTCGAAATGGAAGCCGTGCTCCTTGGCCACATCGAGCATATGCAGGTGGATGTGCGGGTCTTTATGGCCGGTAAAGCCGATAAACCGCACCTTGCCCGCCTGCTTGGCGGCAAGCACCGCCTCCATGGAGCCGCCTTCGTTGAAGATCCGGTCCGGATCGTCGTAGCGCAGCACTTCGTGGTGCTGGATCAGGTCGATATGGTCGACCTTGAGCCGCTTCAGCGAGGTATCGATCTGGTTGGCCGCAACGTCCTTGGTCCGGCCGTCCACCTTCGTCATCACGAACGCTTTCTGCCGGTAGCCGCCCTGCGACAGCGCTTTGCCCACGCGTTCTTCACTGCGCCCCTCGTTGTAGTCCCACGAGTTGTCGAGGAAGTTGATGCCGCGGTCCAGCCCCTCGTGCACCAGCCGGATGGCCAGGTCCTCATCCGTCGTCGCGAGGCCCAGGTGCGAGCCGCCCATGCCGATCACCGAAACCTGCTCCCCGGTCGCGCCCAGCTCGCGGTACAGCATTTCGCCGCGCATGGTGCCCGCGCTGGTCACGCGCGGAATCGCCGCCGCACCCTTAGGCTGCGTGGCTTTGCTTAGATCCGGTGCCCCTTGACTCATCTGTTTCCCCATGGCGGCATGCGCCAGAACCGCCGCTCCCGCTGCTCCTACAATAAACTCGCGTCTCCGCATGCCTCACCGCCTTTGTTTACTGGTGGGATGCAGTTGGAACGCGAAAAACCCTGAGCCGGCGAAACGAGCTTGTGCCGCCCCAAGCAGCAAGCGCGAAAGCGGCTGGAGGCCGGCTCCGGCAGGCTTCGATTGTTCTTCTCGCCGCCGTGTTGCAGCCGTGTTACTTTCCTAAGCAAAGGCGGCTTGCGCCATCCCTTCTTAAAGGAAACTATGCGACCGATCCGTTTTGCTTCCTCAGCAGCACTGCTTCTGGCCGGCAGCCTATGCGCGGCTGCCCAGCAGCCTGCATTCGTGGCGTCCGCCGACACAACCGCCGCCCCCACCGAGCCCAAGGCCCTGCGCAGCTTCGATACCAGCTCCATCGACAAGACCGTCGACCCCTGCACGGACTTCTATCAATACGCCTGCGGCAACTGGCGCAAGAACAATCCCATTCCGCCGGACCAGGCGCGCTGGGGCACCTTCAACCAGCTGGGCGAGCGCAACAACTACCTGCTGTATACCGAGCTGAAGCAGGCCGCCGATGCGCCGAAGTCCGCGATGCAGAAGCAGTACGGGACGTTTTTCGCGGCGTGCATGAATGTGGACCAGGCCAACGCGCTGGGCGCGAAGCCAGTCGAACCGACGCTGGCTGCCATTGACGCTCTTTCAAGCAAAGACCAGATCGCCGGGTTTCTGGGCAGCAAGAAGTATATCGGGGGCGGGTTTTTCGCCTTCGGCGCGGAGCAGGACGAGAAGGACTCGAGCAAGCAGATCGCCGAGCTGCACCAAGCCGGGCTGACGCTGCCGGACCGCGACTACTACCTGGCGACCGATGAGCGCTCCGTGAAGATCCGCTCGCAGTATCACGACTACCTGGTCACGGTGTTCAAGCTGCTGGGCGACGACGAAGCGAAGGCGGAGACCGAGGCGAAGAGCGTGACCGACATCGAAACGGCGCTGGCCAAGGGCTCCATGGCGCGCGTGGACATGCGCGATCCCGATAAGGTGTACCACCCGATGCCTGCCGCGGACCTGAATCAGCTCACCTCGGATTTCCAGTGGAAGGCGTACTTCGCCGGGGTGCAGCCGCCTGCGTTTTCGACCGTCAACGTCGCGCAGCCGGAGTACCTGAAGACAATGGCGGCGGTCATTGCGGATCAGCCGCTGTCTTCGCTCAAGAGCTACCTGCGGCTGCATGCGCTCGATGGCGTGGCGCAGTACCTTTCGAGCCCCTTCGACCAGGCCTCGTTCAACTTCTTCAACAAGACGCTGCGCGGACAGGCCGTGGAGCAGGCGCGCTGGAAGCGCTGCACGGCTTTGACCGACCGGCAGTTTGGCGAGGCCGTGGGGCAGGACTGGGTGAAGCAGAACTTTCCGCCCCAGGACAAGGCCAGCATGGAAACGCTGGTCGCGAACCTGAAGCAGGCATGGGGCGCCGATATCGAGCAACTGCCCTGGATGTCGGCGGCGACCAAACAGCAGGCGCAGGACAAGCTGGCGCTGTTCCGCGACAAGGTCGGCTACCCGGATCACTGGCGCGACTACTCAGCCGTCCAGGTGACCCCGAACGACTTCGTCGCCGACCTGCATAACGCGGAGGTATTCAACTATGACTACGAGGTAAACCACATCGGCAAGCCGGTGAATGAGAAGGAGTGGGGCATGACGCCGCCGACGGTCAATGCCTACTACAATCCGCCGATGAACGACATCAACTTTCCCGCCGGCATTCTGCAGCCGCCGTTCTACTCGCAGAGTGCGGACCCGGGGGTGAACTACGGCGCGATCGGCGTGGTGATCGGCCACGAGATGACGCACGGGTTCGACGACGAGGGCTCGCAGTACGACGGACACGGCAATGTGCGCAACTGGTTCACGCCGGCGGACAAGGCGAAGTTCGACACGATGACCAGCTGCGAGGCCAAGGAGTACGGCAACTTCGAGCCGGTGCCGGGCCAGAAGCTGAACGGCAAGCTGACGCTGGGCGAGAACACGGCCGATAACGGCGGCATCCGGATCGCCTACGGTGCGCTCCAGAAGGTGCTCTCCGAGGAATCGGAGGCGGAGCGGACGAAGAAGATCGGCGGGTATAGCGAAGATCAGCGGTTCTTCATCGCGTTTGCCCAGGTGTGGTGCTCGAACCAGACCGACGCCTACGAGCGGGTGGCGGCGAAGACCGACCCTCACTCGCCGGGCGAATTCCGCACGAACGGGACGGTCCAGAACTTCGAGCAGTTCGGCAAGGCGTTCGGCTGCCACACTGGCCAGCCGATGATGCCCGCCAATGCCTGCCATGTCTGGTAAGCTCGTCTTAACTGAGCAAGACGCCGAGAAAGGCCGGCCTGTGTGCCGGCCTTTCTCTTGCGGCCGTCGCACCTCGTGCAGAGCGCACTTCTGGTCGGTGCGGTTACAATGAGCAGGGACTCGACCGAGTCCCCACTAATCGTTTCCTGCGCCGCTTGAAGCGGGCGAGCAGGATGAAGGAAGCGCATGAAGTTCCGGAACTTGAGCCGTACCCTGTTGCTGTGGATGGGGACGGCCTGCATCACTCTTGGCTTGACCTCCTGCGCGGCTGACCATACCGCGGGCTACATATACGTACTGGGAACCACGGTCCAGGGCCAGCCTGGCGGCCAGATCAGCGCCTTTCGCGAGTACAACAACGCGGGCAACCTGATCAACGTGCAGGGTTCGCCGACCGGTTCGGGCGGCCAGAACCCCATCCGCGCCGTGGTTCCAGCCGGCAACCGCTTCATGTACGTATTGAATGCGGGCACGCAGACGCCGGCCGACTCCAGCCAGCCCGTCACCTTTTCGAGCGCGAATCTCCAGCTGTTTTCGATCGGCGGCTACGGACAGCTGGCACAGCAGACGCAGTACTTCAGCCAGGGCAACGGCTCCATCCGGCTTGCGGTCGACTCCGCGGGCAGCCATCTGTTCGTGCTGGATGAGTATGCGCCCGTGGGCCTCAATGGTGTCGGATCAAGCTCTCCGACCGCGATGACCGTGGCCGCCGGGCAGCCGGCACCCCTCAACTATCCTTGTCAGGATCCAAACAATCCCAACGTCTACCACCCGACCGGCGATGTGACGGTGTATACGATCGACGGAAACACAGGCCGGCTGCAGGTCGTGCCGAATCAGCGCCAGGAGAACCTGAACTACTTTCCGGTGGGCTGCTTCCCGGTTGACTTCCGTATTGCCGGACAGTACCTGTACACAATGGACAGGGGCTCCCTGCCAACCAACGATCTCCAGACGATCTTTGTACAGGCGGTTTCGGGCACCGGCCAGCTGACGCCCACGCAAACCGGCTCTATCAAGGTGGGCAATGGAACGATCCCGGTCAACATCAGCGCGGTGAATGGGGACAATGGCAGCAAATACCTGTACCTGCTGGACCAGACCGACGACAACATTTTCCTGTACTCCGTAGGCGCCAACGGCGCGCTGACGCCTCTGCCCGGCACCGAACCCTACAACAATGCGCAGAATACCTCCGCCGGTGGCCCGGTGCAGTCCGTGGTCGATTCGAGCGGCAAGTACCTGTACGTGGTGAATGGCGGACCGACATCCGGGGTCAACAACCCAAGCGCGGACGTTGGCTCCTACGCGCTCAACTCGACGACGGGCTATATTGACAACACTTCGACGGGATCGCCGTTCACGTTCGGGTCGCAGGGCACGATCTCCGGTCCGGTCTGCGTGTTTGAAGACACGACCAACCAGTACCTGTACGCGGCCGGATCGATCGACAACAGCATCACGGGCCGCAAAATCGATCCGCAGACAGGCGTGCTGCGGCCGCTGAACGTCGGGGTGGCGTTCCCGACCGTCGCAACGCCGTCGTGGTGTCTCGGTATCTCGAGCACGCTGTAGCTCCGGCGGATTCTGGCATTTACAATCGGGGGCGAGCCCCTTTACCCAACCAGCTCCGCTTGAACGCCGGCGGAGCGCAAGGAAATAGATGAAGTTGAAGCGATGGAGCCAGAGCATCCTGGCCGTAACGGCCTTGATCGGCGCTGGTTTGGGTCTGGTTTCCTGTGGCACCAGCAACACGGTGGACTACCTGTATGCCGTCTCGGCGAAGAACAACCCCGGCCAGGTGAATGCCTACCGGGTGGACTCGCAGTCGGGCGCGCTGACCCAAATCCCGGACTCGCCGTTCCCTGCGGGCCGCAACCCGGTGTCGCTCGCCGTCGATGGCGCGGGCCAGAGCCTGTATGTCGCCAATCATGATGACAACTCGATCATCCAGTTCGGAATCGGTACGGATGCGAAGCTGTATGGGCAGCATACGGTCAATCCTTCGGGCTCCGAGCCGGTCTCGGTCACAGTCCACTCGTACTTCGACGCAAAATCGAATAACTACTTGGGCAGCCTGGTGTATGTGGTCGAGACCTTCCAGCCCAACTTCACGGACCTGAACCAGGGCCCGGGCGGCCTGTACGTCTACCGGATTCCGCCGGGCGCGGCCATCGGCACGCCGGTCCCGCAGACCGTGAACGGCGTGACCACGGACTACTATCCCCTGGGCATGACCCCCACAGCGGCAAACGCGACCGTGGACGGCCTACACGTGTATGCAACCGACATCCTGGCTACGGGGCAGACCGGCAATGGCTGCGGGCCGGGCCAGGGCGCGGTGGAAGGCTTCACGGTAGCCGGCGCTGTGGACAGCATCTCCCCGAACGGAGCAACGATCACCCTGCCCAGCGGCGTCATCACGCCGGTTGTCGGCAATCCGTTCTGCTCCGGCGTGTCACCGTCCGCGATCACGAGCCACCCATTCGCCTCGTTCCTGTATGTGACGGACAGCACGCAGAACCTGCTGATTACGTACCACATCAACACGTCGAAGAACGCGGATGGCACACTGGCCGCGAACACAGGCCAGTTGACTACACTGCCGAACAGCATCATCGCAACCGGAACTTTCCCGGACGGGGTGGTTTCCGAGCAGACCGGGCAATATGTGTACGTAGCGAACGGGCGCGGCGGCGGAACGGTAAGCGGCTATGCGGTCAACAAGGGCACAGGACAGCTTTCGGCGTTGACGACTGGCGGAGGCGGGGTCACAGACGCGGGACCGGGCTGCATTATCGTGGAGCCGGCGCTGTCGCGCTTCCTGTACACGGCCAACTTTACCGGCGGCAGTTTGAGCGGGTTTACGATCGACCCGAGCAATGGCAGCCTGGCGGCGACGCAGAATACGCCGTACCCCACTTCGGGGCTGTCGGGCTGTACGGCGGCGACCTCGCACGGCAACCACCCGATCATCCATGTCCAGGACACCCCGGGGTAATCCCGGTTGGTCAAGGAGAACGAGAAAGCCCGCGCTTCTGGCGCGGGCCTTTTTTGTGTATTGAGAGAAACGCGAATTCCGTTGATGCGTGATGTATGATGCCTGATGTGGAGGCGTTTATGAGGACAACACTCGCAATCGATGACGACGTACTGGCGGCCGCCCGGGGACTGGCTGTGATGCAGCACAAGAGCGTTGGGGAGGTAATTTCCTTGCTTGCGAGACGGGCATTACGGCCGGCTGCGGCCCAGGAGAAGACACGCAACGGTGTGCCGCTGCTGGCGGTGTCTCCCGGCGCGCCGCGGGTCACGGCGGAGCTGGTGCGGCAACTGGGCGAAGAACTGCCGTGAGCCGGTTTCTGCTGGATGTCAATGTGCTGATCGCGTTGATCGACCCGGCTCACGTTCATCATGCTCAAGCACACGAGTGGTTCGCGGCGGTCGGGCATCAGGCCTGGGCAACTTGTCCGCTGACGGAAAACGGTGTCCTGCGGATCGTGGGACACGCCCGGTACCCGAATACGCCGGGAACACCAGCTGCCGTGGGGGAGATTCTGGCACGGATGCGGTCGCTTCCAGGACATGCGTTCTGGCCGGATGACGTGAGTCTGCTGGACACCCGTTTTGTCGACGCGGGGCGGCTGCTCGACTCCGGGCAGGTGACAGACAGTTATCTGCTGGCCCTGGCGCGTGCACATGGCGGGCGGCTGGCGACGTTCGACCGGCAGATCGTATGCGACGCCGTGACCGACGGCACGCAGGCCCTGCTCGTCATCGGCAGCTAAGCCAGCAGCTTGCGAATGCGGCGCTGCATCGGCCGCTCGATGACCAGCAGAGCCGTGCCGGCGCCGGCGGCGAGCAGGCAGTAGCTGGCCCAGGGGTCGAGGCGGATGAGGCCGGTTTTCTCGAGCAGGCCGGACTCGTGAATGAGCGTCCACAAATTGAAGTGAAGGATGTAGAGGCAGTAGCTGGCCTGGCCGAGGGCAACGAAGGGCGCGAAGCCGAAGAAGCGCGCAAGCAGGTTTTCGCCGGCCAAGCCGAGAATGGCGCAGCCGAATAGCGGCATGAGCAGGCCGTCGTGCATCAGGACGTAGGGCATGTGGTCGCCGAAGCGCAGGAGGGTGTAGACGCCGCCGACGCCGGCAATGCCCAGCAGCAGGCGCGGCCAGCCGGTGCGGCGGATGCGGGCGTCGAGATCGGCCAGCGTCATACCGAATAGAAATGAAGGCAGATGCGGCGGCGGGCTGAACTTGAGCGCGCGGATCCAGAAGCCTTCGGTGTAGCGGTTGGGGTGAGGGTCGCCGTCCGGGTGGAAGTGGATGTAAAGCAGCGGCAGGGTAAGGCCGCAGAGCCATAGGAAGCCAAGCAGGGCGACGGTGCCGGCGTTGGTCTGGGGCCGCCGCCAGCGCACGGCGAAGGGGAAGACGAGATAGAAGAAGGCCTCGGTGGACATGGTCCAGGCGGGCGTGTTCCAGAAGGTGGAGAGCGAAGGGCTCCAGCCCTGGAGCAGCAGCGGGGTAAGCAGCAGGCCGGCGTAGAACTCGCCATGGGAACGCGCCTGCCACTCGCCGTGGAGCATGCCGAGCGAGAGGATGAGTGCGAAGAGATAGATCGGATAAAGGCGCGAGAGGCGCGCAACCCAGAACTTCCAGTGGACGAGCTCGCCGCGCTGGGCGCGGGCGCTGTAGTTGTAGGAGAGAATGAAGCCGGACAGCAGCAGAAAGAAGGAGACCGCGGTGTAGCCGTTGTCGACGATGGGGGCGAAGGGGCCGAACCACCGCGGGTTGGAGAAGTGGAAGAACACGATATTGCAGGCGGCAAAGGCGCGCAGCCCAGTGAGGGCGGGCAAGCGGCCGCGGCTGGTCTTCTTGCCTGGGGACGCTTCGAGAGGTGAGGACGGCGAGTCGTCGCCGGGGGCGAGCAGCTGAGGCTTGGGCCTGGGTGGCGCGGAGTCCGGATCGAGGCAGGCTGTTGACATGAAAAGGTTTGCGGCGGGAGGAAGACCCGTCAGCAGGTCACCAGCGAGCCGATCTTCTCCCCCTGGATGACGCGCCGGATATTGCCCGACTGGTTCATGTTGAAGATGATCATCGGCATGTTGTTGTCTTTGCAAAGGCTCACCGCGGTCATGTCCATTACCTTCAACCCGAGCCGCAGGATTTCCATGTAGGTGATTTCCTCAAATTTTGTGGCGGAGGTATCGAGCACCGGGTCGGCAGTATAGATGCCGTCGACCTTGGTGGCCTTGAGCAGCACGTCTGCCTTGATCTCCATCGCGCGCAGCGAGGCGGCGGTGTCGGTCGAGAAGTATGGATTGCCGGTGCCGGCGGCGAAAACGACGACTCTTCCCTTCTCCAGGTGGCGCACGGCGCGGCGGCGGATATAGGGCTCGCAGACCTGGTGCATCTGGATGGCGGACATGACGCGGCAGTGGGTGCCGGTCTTTTCGATGGCATCCTGGATCGCGAGCGAGTTGATGACGGTCGCGAGCATGCCCATGTTGTCGGCCGAAACGCGGTCCATGTGCTGGGCCTGCTCGGCGACGCCGCGGAAGAAGTTGCCGCCGCCCACCACGATGGCGACCTGAACGCCGCTGGCACTGACCTCGGCAACTTCCTTTGCGACCTCATGAACGCGGGTGACATCGACGCCGAATCCGCGGCCGGCGGCCAGGGCTTCGCCTGAAAGCTTGAGCACTACGCGCTTGTACATTGGCTTTGAGTATCGCACGGCGCCCGGGCCGGGATGAACTGCGCCCGTGGGACGAAAAAGGTTTTGTTCCGCCTCGGGAACGCTCTCCCAAAGCAGCTATGGTGAGGTGTGGCATTTACGCGCAAGCCTGGAAGAGAATGGCTGGATGAGGACCTGGGCAGCCCAGCCGAAGTAGCGGCCGCGCTCGCGTCCATTGAGTTCGTCAACCGCTGGTTTGGCGGGGAGCGGGTGCACCGCCGGCTGCTGGCGGAGGCAGCCGGCGGCCGGCGGGAGCTGGAGGTGCTGGAAGTCGCGGCGGGGCGCGCGACCTCGCTCGCTTCAGCCGGGCTGTGGCTCGGGCGACAGGGCGTGACGCTGCGGGCGACGCTGCTCGACCGGCAGGCGAGCCACCTGCCCTCCGGCTGGCCCGAGAGCCTGCCCGCGACGCGGCTGGTGGAGGGCAATGCACTGGCGATTCCGCTGCCGGATAAAAGCGTGGATGTGGTGAGCTGCTGCCTGTTTCTGCACCACCTTGGGCCGGCGGAAGCAGCGGTTTTTTTGGCGCAGGCGGCACGGGTGGCGCGGGTAGCGGTGGTGGTAAACGACCTGGAGCGGACGCGGGTGCACTACGCGCTGGCGCGGCTGTTCTCGCTGTCCGACCGCAGCCGGCTGTCGCGGCATGACGGGCCGGTCTCGGTGCGGCAGGCGTACTCGCGCGGCGAGCTGCTGGCCATGCTCAACGCGGTGGGCGTGCGGGCAGTCGTGCGGCGGCGATTCCTGTGCCGGCTCGCTGGCATTGTCTGGGTGAATGGCTGAGTTGCTTGCCAGGGCAAATGTCCGCAACGTAACGTTCAGGCTAGAATCGCGTCAGACTTGTGGCAGGCGTCGCGGGCTCTGGCCGGAATGACCCATGCTTCGAAACGCCGCGCCGCCGGTTTTTCGAATCGAACGTTTGATCCCGTAATTCTGGAGTTCTGCTTGAGCCAAATCGCCGCTGTCGCCTCTGCCCTGCCGCCCCGCTACTACACCCAGCAACAGGTTTTCGATGAACTGGTGAAGCACTGGGGACCGGCGCTTGAGAACCCGGCGCTGCTGGAGCGGTTCCACCACCGGGTGGGCGTGGATGGGCGCTACTTCGCGCTGCCGCTGGAAGAATATGCGGAGCTGGAACGGTTTGGGCAGTTCAATGCGGCGTGGCTGCGGGTGGCGGAGGAACTGGGCGAGCAGGCGATTAACACCGCGCTCGACCAGGCGGGGCTGACCAGGGAGCAAATCGGTGCGCTGCTGACGGTGACGGTGACGGGCGTGGTGAGCCCATCGCTCGATGCCCACCTGTGCAACCGCATGGGGCTGCCAGGGGATGTGCGGCGGACGCCGATCTTCGGGCTGGGCTGCGTCGCGGGGGCGTCGGGCATCGCGCAGGCGACAGATTATGTGCGGGCGTACCCGGACAAGATCGCGGTGCTCCTGTCGGTGGAGCTGTGCTCGCTGACCTGGCAGCGGCGCGATCTGTCGATCGCGAACATGATCTCGACGGGGTTGTTCGGGGATGGGGCGGCGGCGGTGATCGTGGCCGGGGATAAGGTCAAGCTGCCGAAAACGGCGGGGCCGACGGTGGTCGCGACCGCTTCGAGCTTCTATTCGAACACGGAAGAGGCGATGGGATGGGATATCGGCGAGGAGGGCTTCCGGATCGTGCTGTCGCCGGAAGTCCCTGCGATCATCCGCAAGCACCTGCCCGCGGATCTGGAAGGCTTTCTGGCGGCAAACGGGGTGAAGCGCGAGCAGATCGTGTCCTGGGTGCTGCACACCGGCGGCCCCAAGGTGCTGGAGGCGATGGCCGATGCGGCCGGGGTGACGCGGGAGGAGTGCCAGCTTTCGTGGGATTCGCTGCGCAAAGTTGGCAATCTTTCGTCGGCGTCGGTGCTGTTCGTGCTTGAAGACACAATGCGGGAGCGGCGCCCGGCGCCGGGGAGTTACGGAATATTGGCGGCAATGGGGCCGGGGTTCTGTGCGCAGCTGGTCCTGCTCAGGTGGTAAGCAGAGAGCGTGGAAGTATCGACAAGAAATGATCGCCGTTATGGACCGACCTCCCAGCCGGTCCAGATGCTTGTGAGATGGAGCCAGCCACTCTCCCGGTACGCTGCGTTCCGGTTCCGATCGAGCTCGTGATGCCACATGCGGAAGAAGACAGCATAGCGATCGTCATCGGAGGTATTAACGGCGGCCGCGTGCGCCAGTTGGTAGTGGCAAAAAACAACGTCTCCAGGGGAACAAAGCAGCTGTTTCGGTTCTCCAAGCGAAATCTGAGGCATACCTTCGCGCCTCGCTTGTTGCCCTTTGTCGTTGAAGTAGTTTTCGAGCAACAAGTGTGAGCCGGACCAGACGGTAAAGTTGCCCGCAAACTCGGTCTTCACTTCGCTCAGGAACACGCCCACCAGCATCGTGAATGGACTTAGTTCATCTCCTTCAACCCCGTTGTGGGGAGTAGGAATGCCATCGATATGGGGGACAGGAGTCGAGTTCTTGTCCGTGTTGTGTGCCTGTCGGATCGCAATCTGGGCCTGGTCAACGCCCATCGCCTCAGGCTTTACAAGAGCCCGGATGCGCTGCTGCACGCTGGGGTATGCAAAGAGCGCCATGATCTCGGCAGCGCCCAGCAGGTCGGGGCAAAAGCTTCGATTGTCATACTCCACCTTCCGTGAGGCGTCGTAGTTTTCGGCAAGGTCGCGATCGATCTGCCTGCGCGCAGTGGAGATCGTCTGTTCATCAATCAGGTGCGGAAAGTGAGCGAAGCCATCGCGAAGAAATGAGGCAATCCAATTGTCGACGAGTGCCATGAGAGCATCTCCTGCGTTGCTCAAAAGCAACGCCGTTCATCTGGTCTGGAAGCACTGGAAAGCGGCATCGCCATTTAGGGCGGACGTCTTCGAATCGAGAGATCAGGGCTTACAGGTTGACAGCGAACATCATGGTGATACGAGACTAGCACAGCTTGCCGGGATAGGAACAAGCATCCGCAAATGAAAAACTAGCACATTGCTGCCCGACTCCAGCGTGCCGCTCTCATAGCAGGCCCACGCCGTCACGTGCGCCGTGTCTTACATGGGCGATGCTGACCACATCAGCATCCACCCAATAGAAAATCCGGTAAACGTGGGGCTTGGAACCGTAGAGAAGACGACGATAAGGGACTCGACCCTCGACAATGCTGCCGCGGAACGGGAGTTCTTCAAGGCTTAAGATCGCCGAAGTCAAGCCCGCATACCATTCCTTGGCGTGCTCGGAGTGTTCGATCGATATGCGGATTGCGATCAAGCGCAGATCGCGGGCTGCCTGGGGAAGAACTTCAACCCGGTATGCCACTGGCTACCCTGATCTCCTCCAAGACTTCCCGCGCTGGCCGCCCCAATCCCTTACGCCGTTCCTCCTCGGATCGGTGCAACGCCTCCGCCTCGTCTGCCTGCGCGACTACGTCCAGCAGACGCTGATAGGCCTCTGTGCCGAGAACCACAGCCTCCGGTTTTCCGTTTACTGTGAGGATGATGGGGCGCCGGGTTTTCCTGAGCTGGTGCATCATCTCGACAGAGCGGTTTCGAAATGCAGTCAGTGGCTGGATGTCTTCTTGGATCTTGATGTACGACATTCGTCCTCCCTTAGTACCTTCATAATACCTTACAATTCGGGCAATCTTCGTCTCGGTAGCTCGTACTAACGGCTTTGCAGGGGTTTCGAGACCGTCTCGAGAGATTGGCCAGCGGCTTCGACGCCGATGAGGAGCTCGGTGAGGGCGCCTGACAGCATGAGGGTTGCGCCCAATGCGTAACCCCAGGCTACGTGGATGCGGGAGCCGGAAGCGATGAGCTCACCGAAGAAGAGGGGTGCGGCGACCCCGCCGGCGAGCGTGCCGAGGGCGTAGAAGATGGCGATGGCGATGGCCCGGATTTCGAGCGGGAAGATTTCGCTCACCGTCAGGTAGGCGGCGCTGGCGGCTGACGACGCGACGAAGAAGATGGCGCTGAAGCAGGCGTCGAGCGCGGTGGCCGACAGCCGGTCGTGCACGAAGGGGTAGATGGTCGCGAGCAGAAGCAGGCCAGATATGCCGTAGGTGGCGGCGATCATGGGTTTGCGGCCGAGCTTATCAAACAGCGGGCCGAGCAGCATAGGGCCGAAGAAGCTGCCGATGGCGAAGGGGAGCAGGTGGAGCGGGAGGCGCTGGTCGCTGACGTGGTAGAAGCGCTTGACGATGAGGCCGTAGGTAAAGAAGACGGAGTTGAAGAAGAAGCTTTGGCCGACCATGAGGATAAGGGCGAGCAGCGAGCGCATGCGGTTGTCGCCGAGCATGGTTTTGAAGACTTCACCGAGCGGGGTGTGGTCGCGGACGGCTAGTTTGAGAGGCTTGCCTTCGGGCTCCGGGAGCGGCTTCTTGCTGGAGCGCGCGACCTTGCTTTCGATGTCGGCGACGATCTTGCCGGCCTGCTCTTCATGGCCGCGGAGCATGAGCCAGCGGGGGCTCTCGGGCACGGCGAGGCGCAGAAAGAGGACGCCGATGCCGAGGACGGCGGCGGTCGAAAAAGCGAGCCGCCAGCCGATGTGCTGGGGAAGGAATCCAGCGAGCAGCCCGAACGAGGCGAGCGAGCCTACGATGGCGCCGAGCCAGAAGGTGGCGTTGACGAGCAGGTCGACGGTGCCGCGGACCTTGCCGGGGATGAGCTCGTCGACGGCCGAGTTGATGGCCGCGTACTCGCCGCCGATGCCGAAGCCGGTGAGGGCGCGGAAGAGGGCGAAGCTCCAGAAGTTGAAGGAAGCGGCGGTGAGCAGGGTGGCGATGGAGTAAGTGGCGAGGGTGACGAGGAAGAGCCTGCGGCGGCCGAGCCGGTCGGTTAGGTAGCCGAAAAAGAGCGCCCCGAGAACGGCTCCGGCAAGGTAAGTGGTGGCCCCGGCGGTGACCTGCGGCGCGGTGAGAGCGAGGCCGGTTTTGTCTTCAAGGATGCCGGCAAGCGAGCCGGCGAGGGTGACCTGGAGACCGTCGAGCAACCAGGAGGTGCCGAGGGCGATGACGATGCGCAGGTGCCAGCGGGACCAGGGAAGGCGGTCGAGCCGGGCGGGAATGGTGGTCTCGATGGTGCGCTCGGCGGCGGGCATTTGAGGTTGGATGTGTTTGTCCGCTTGGCGCGCAAGGAGGCATCTCTGCAAGCCGGTTTGCGCTGGACAAGCGAGGCCAAAACTTACATCTCGCAGGCGAGATGTGGGGGTTCAGCTGAACAGCCGGTCCTTCACTGCGCTCAGGCGCTGCGCTTAGACTGACACAGACATGGGGCGGAGTGCAGGGACTGCTTTGAAAAACAGCCCCGCGATCGAGCTCTATGCGATAGCTCCGTGGGCACTGGCAGAGACTAGAGCCGGCTGCGGCCCCGGCCGAAGAACAGGTAGAGCACGACGATCAACAAGATGAGGCTGATGCCGCCGCCGCCATAGTAGCCGAGGCCGGGGCCCATGGCGTAACCGCCGCCGCCGAAGAGCAGGAGAAGAACGATGAGAATGATGATCAAAGGCATGGGCGCGAGTGTAGCACAGTCTTCTGTTGGATGGCAGTAGATCTATGTCTGGCAACCGCCAGGGCGTCTCTTGGGACCGCGGAAGTGGAAAGGCGGCTCACCCGGCGAAAGCGAGCGCGCACTCGTGGGCGATCTGCAGGCCCTCTTCGACCGGAAACGCCCAGGCATGCAGGCGGGAGCTGTCGGTCGAAACGCGCACCAGGCCAGTGGTAGAGCGGTTGAGCTCGCGGTCCAGCGTGAGGCCCCAGCCGCCGAGGCCCGCGCAGACATCCTCACGCAGCCAGGGCGAGTCCTCGCCGATGCCGCCGCCGAACAGCACCGCCTCAGCGTCGCCCAGCGCGGCGAGATAGGCGCCCACGGCGAGCCGGACACGGTAGCTGAACATGGCGAGAGCGAGGCGGGCGGCATCGTCGCCGCGCTGTACCAGCTCGCGGGTGTCGAGCGTGCCGCCGGCAATGCCGAGCAGGCCGGAGCGCTTGTTGAGCAGCGTGAGGATTTCGTCGGCGCTCTTGTTTTCCTTGCGCATGAGATAGGGCAGAATGGCGGGATCGATGCTGCCGGAGCGCGAGCCCATCATGAGGCCTTCGAGCGGGGTGAGGCCCATGGTGGTATCAACCGACCGGCCGCGAGCGATGGCGCATGCCGAGGAGCCGCTTTCAAGGTGCAGCGTGACCAGCGAGACCTCTTCTACCGGCTTGCCGACGGTGTGGGCGTAGTGCTCGAGCATGTAGCGGTGCGAGATGCCGTGGAAGCCGAACTTGCGCACGCCGTGGCGGTCGGCGGTCTCGCGCTCGATGGGGTAGCGCCAAGCGGTCTCGGGCAGGGTGCGGTGGAAGACCGTGTCAAAGGTGACAAAAGTGGGGGTTTGCGGCAGTTCCTGGGCGAGCACATCGAGGATGTCGAGGGAGGGCTTGTTGTGCAGCGGCGCGAGCTCTTCGAGCGCCTCGATCTGCCGGCGGACCTGCGGGGACACGCGGGTGGCAGCGGCGAATTGCGATCCACCATGCACGACGCGGACGCCTGTGAATGTGAGCCGGCGGAGCGGGTCCGCCAGATCTTCCTGCTCGTGCAGCCAGCTGAGTGCGGCCCGCACACCGGATGCCATGTCCGCGGCCTGGATGCCTTGCTCTGAAGTGCCCTGGCCGCCCTTGTCGATGGAAAGCCTGGGCTGTTTGCCGATGCCGTCGAGCGTTCCACTCGCAAGTTTGACGGCTTCGGACGCGAGCCGCTGACCGGCGGCAAGCTCGATCAGATCGAACTTGAGAGAGTTGCTGCCCGGATTGAAGACGAGTGCGATGGACATGGGTGATTGGATGCCCCGGCTGGTAAGCCACCGGTCGTCAGTCTGCGCCGCAATCGTCCTTGGGATTCTCGTCTTTCTTGAGGATGGAAATGGTCCCGACGCGTTCAAGGACGGCGTACTGGATGCCGTCGAGAGTGCGGAGGCCCTGGGTGCGAGCGGCGGCCATGACGTCCTCGTCGTCGAGTCGCATGCCGCGCATGGCTTCAAGCTGCCACTCGCCGTTCTTGAGAAGGACCAGGGGAACTCCGTCGATGGTGGTGCCGATGCGCGGGGAGCGGGCGCGAACGATGGCGGTAAGCCGGTGCATGAGGCCGATGGTGAGGATGGCGCAGATGCAGTTGATGATGGAGCGGTCATCGCCGACAGTGGAGAGAATGATGAGACCGCCAATAAGGAAGACGATGACGAACTCAAAGGGCGTGAGCTGGCCGCCGGGCCGACGGGAGAGGACGCGCACGACGAACAGCAGGAAGAAGTAGCCGAGGATAGCGTGGACGATGGTGTACATGGGCGCCTTGGTTGAGTGAGAAAAGCAGATTCTTTGGCGCAAGCGCTACCGCTTTGCTCAGGATGACAGCGGCCTTGAACGAACTAAGGCATGACGAAAACGCCGGCGGTGATGGCATCCATGGGTTTGGACGGGTTGCCGTCTGGAATGAGGCGAATGGTGAAGTGATAGAAACCCGGCTTCGCGGGTTGCAGGGCGAACTTGACCGAATTGGGATGGGGACCGGAAGGAAAGCTGTAGGCGATGCCGCCTTCAGTCGTTGTGGAAGTGGCGGGCTGGGGAACGATGCGCTGGTTGCCGAGTTCATCGATGACGGAGTCGCCGACCCATATCTGGACGGCTCCATTGTGGACGGCGTTGGGCGCGAAATGGACGGTGAGGATGGAAGGGGTGCTGAAGCGCTCAACGCGCTCGTAGCGGATATCGAGGGCTCCGTCCGCGGACCGTTTGTGGGCGTTGGCGGCCGGTCCTCGGCCGAAAACGCCGGCGAGGTCGAGCAGCACGATGACCGCGAAGAGGGTCCAGACGATTTTCTCGAAGCGCCACCAACTGCGTTGGAAGACGAGGTCTTCGCCGACGGCGACCTCGTTACCGACTTTGGCGACTGAGTCCTGGACCGGGGATGTGGGGGTTTCCACAGGGTTCCTTCTATCTGCCGGCAATCGTGATTTCGCCGTTCCGCTCAAGCACGGCGTAGGCAATACCTTCTAGCGAGGCGATACCCTTGTCGCGGGCGGCAGTCATCACATCGTCTTCGTCGATCAGCATGCCGCGCATAATTTCGCTGCGCCATTTGCCATCTTCGAGCAGCACGAGGGGGGTTCCATCAAGCAGACGGGCCATGCGGCTGGATCTCTGCCGGAGCAGAACCAGCAGCAAGTGCGAGAGGGCGATGGTGAGGATCTGGGTGAAGGCGTTCGTGAGTGAGCGGTCGTCGGCGACGGTGAAGGTAAGGGTGAGGCCGCCGATGAAGAAGATGAGGACGAACTCGAACGGGTTCATCTGCTTGCCGGGCCGGCGGCCGACGATGCGGATCATGAATACGAGGAAGAAGTAGCCGAACGCGGCGCGGAGGATGGCTGCCATGGTGCGTGAGATGCGGGTAAACCGCCTGCGCGGGCACTTCGCGCGGTGTTCGAACAACCGGCCACTTCGTGGTGTGTCTACCTAGTGTTCGCGGCCGAAGTCTTTGCGGCCCTCTCGCTGGTCGGGTTCAGCATCCCCATGCCGACCAATGGGAGGCCCACAGTCCCCCGAATTGCGACCACAAGGTAAACGAGTCACGAAGTGACCGCCTCCCGCGTAGGGGAACTTGCTCTTGCTGTGAGAAGCTACTCGGTCGCGGAGGGCATGTCCTCGGCGCGGACCTGGGCGACGGTCCAGACCGGGTCGCCGACCTTGAAGCGGGCGAAGCGGCGGACGGTGATGTTTTCGCCGAGTTTGCCGACCTTTTGCGCGATCATTTCCTGGATGGAGAGGGACTGCTCCTTGATAAACGGCTGTTCAAGGAGGCAGAACTCCTCGTAAAACTTGTTCATTTTGCCTTCGACGATCTTCTCGATGACCGGGGCGGGTTTGCCGGTTTCGGCGGCCTGGGCGCGGTAGATGTCCTGCTCGCGGGCGAGGTCCGCCGGGGTGACGTCTTCGCGGCGAACGTAGCGCGGGTCGGTCGCGGCGATATGCATCGCGATGTCCTTGAGCAGGCTCTGGAAGTCGTCGGTGCGGGCGACGAAGTCCGACTCGCAGTTAACCTCGACGAGCACGCCGATCTTGCCGCCGGCGTGGATGTAGGTACCGACGGCGCCCTCGTTGGTGCCGCGCGAGGCCTTCTTGGCGGCGGAAGCCATGCCGCGCTTGCGCAGGATGACGAAGGCGGCGTCCATGTCGCCCTTGGCTTCCTGAAGGCTTTTGAGACAGTCGCCCATGGGGGCTCCGGACTTTTCGCGAAGCTCCTTGACCAGCTTTGCATCGATTTTTTCGGTTGCTGCTGCCACTTTGGATTTCCTTTGTATGCCTGTTGTTTTCTCAATCCTAACGCAGCGAAGCGTGGTCCGGGGACCACGCCTCGCAGGCAGGGCGTTCGGCTTTGGAATGGGAGTTAGACGGTGCCTTCGGCGACTTCTGGTTCGGTAATGGCGCCGACACCAGCGGGGGCTTTGCGGATGCCGCCGCCGAGGGCTGCGTCGAGGTCGACCTCTTCCGGCTCGGGCTCCGCCGCTGCCGCTGCAATTTCCGGCTCGGCCGCGGGCTGGTCGGCACCGGCTTCAAGGCTGCCGTCTTCGAAGGTTGCGGCGGTGATCTCGGACTCAGGCGTGATGCCGACGATACCGGCGAGGTCGGCGTACTGCTTGTCACTGGCCATCTGCACGCCTTCAATCACGGAATCGGAAACCTTCGAGGTGAACAGACGAATCGCGCGCAGCGCGTCATCGTTGCCGGGAATCACATAGTCGACCACGGTCGGGTCGCAGTTGGTATCGACGACGGCGACGACCGGGATGCCGAGCTTGCGGGCTTCCTTGACGGCGATGGCTTCGGCGTTTGAGTCGACGATGAACAGCGCATCGGGCAGGCGCTTCATGTTCTTGATGCCGGCCAGGTTGGCCTGCAGGTGCTTGCGCTCGCGCTCGAGCTTGATGACTTCCTTCTTGGTAAGCAGGTCGTAGCGGCCGTCGGTGGCCATCTCGTCCAGTTCCTGGAGCCGCTTGACCGACTTCTGCACCGTGACCCAGTTGGTGAGCAGGCCGCCCAGCCACCGGTTGTTGATGTAGAACATGCCGCAGCGGTTTGCCTCTTCGGCAATGGCATCCTGCGCCTGGCGCTTGGTGCCGACGAAAAGGATAACCTTGCCCGTGGATGTCAGGTCGGTCACGTATTTCGACGCTTCCTTGAACATCTTGAGGGTTTTCTGCAGATCGATGATGTAGATCCCGTTGCGCTCGCCGAAGATGTACTCCTTCATGCGCGGATCCCAACGCTTGGTCTGGTGTCCGAAGTGGACGCCGGCCTCAAGCAGCTCTTTCATGGTGATGGTTGCCAAACAGCCTCCTTGTTGAGTTGCATGTGCCCGGGCGATGCCCGGTGCGCATTGATTCCCTTAGCGGGAGAATCACTTCCTTGATTCCGGCGTGATGCCGGGTGATGCCGGGGGTGCGATAAAGCAGATCCTTCGCTTCGCTCAGGATGACACTTTGAAGGTCTAGCGTTTGGAGAACTGGAAGCGGGCGCGGGCGCCCTTCTGACCGTACTTCTTGCGCTCCTTGATACGGGCGTCTCGGGTCAGGAGGCCGTCGGCTTTGAGGGTCTTGCGCAGCTCGATGTTGAACTCGAGCAGGGCGCGGCTGATGCCCATCTTCACGGCATCAGCCTGGCCATTGATGCCGCCGCCGCGGACCGTGGTGATGACGTCGAAGTTGCCCAGAAGCTCGGTCAGGACCAGTGGACGCCGGGCCGCGATGCGCTGCTGCTCGGTGACGAAATAGATATCGTGGGCCTTCTTATTGACCGTGAAATTGCCGTTGCCGGGGCGGAGGAAAACACGCGCGATGGCCGACTTGCGGCGGCCTGTCCCGTAATATTGAACCAAATCTGCCATGGATTACGCCTTTGCTTTCTTCTTGCCGAGCTGGGTGTCGATTTCGAGTGGGACCGGCTTCTGCGCCTGGTGCGGGTGCTTGTCGTCGCGGTAAACCTGAAGCTTGGTCGCCATCTGGCGGCCCATCTTGGTCTTGGGGAGCATGCCCTGCACAGCCTCTTCGATAATTTTTTCCGGGCGCCGCTTGAGCAGGCGCAGGAACGATTCCTCGCGCAGGCCCCCGGGGAAACCGGTGTAGCGGCGGTAGACCTTCTTCTCGGACTTGAGGCCGGTGAGGCGGACCTTTTCAGCGTTGATCACGATGACGTGATCGCCCACATCGATATAAGGGGTGTACTTGGGGCTGCGCTTGCCGGCCAGGATGCTGGCAACCTCGGTGGCGAGGCGGCCGAGCGTTTTGCCGCTGGCATCGGTGACGAACCACTTGCGTTCGATCGCGAGCGCGCTGGGAATGAACGTCGACATTGCTACTCCTCAAAAAAAGCTGCTGGAAACCGGTTTCGCAGGATGATCTGACGAAAAGGTGACCGCGAAAATCATGCTCGACGCAAAGCCTGCCCGAAAGGGACGCGCCTTCCAGTAGGAGGGAGGTGCTGTTCGTGGGAGCAGGTGCGTGTCCCGGAGGCCGGAGCCATGCACCCGGAAAGCAGGCGCGGGACTGCGCAAGAGCTTTAGAGTAGGCGATTTATGGTCTGGAAGTCAATCAAGACCGCCTGCGCGGCTCGCGGCCACTTCGTGGCGGGTGTACCGGATGCTCGCTACCTGCGCAATTGCGGCCCTCCCGCTGGTCGGGATCAATATCGCCGGTGCCGACCAACGGGAGGCCAACCAGTGTCTCGGTTGCAAACGCAAGGCACACATGCCACGGAGTGGCCGCCTCCCGCGTAGGGGGTCTTGCCTTTACCCGACGGGGCTGAGGAGGGGCTCGATGGGGATCTGGGGCTTGAGTTCGGGCATGGTGACATCGAGGGCGCGGCCGGCGGCGAGCTCTGAAAAGACGTGGTTGGCGGTGTCTTCAGTGCGGGTGGAAACGATGTGGAGCTTGCGGACTGCGAGCATGGTGACGGTGGACAGGAGATACCGGTTTTCCATCTTCAAGCCTGCTGCATAGACCAACTCTGAGCGCATGTTTCCTCTTTTTCCAGAGCTACGCCCCGGCAGGCTGCATGCCTGTCGAAGCCTCGTCCCTGGACCTATCCTACTCTGTTGCAGCGCGCATTCCGGAACGGAGGCTCAGGCGAGAGGTTACGCATGGAACCTGCGGGCTCAGAGGCTGTCGTCGCTCGATAGCTGCTGGGCAAAGGTCGGCTTGTGCTTGGTCTGCTGCCGCTCCAGGGACTTCTCGGCAAGTACGCGCGCGGGCCGGGGCTGGCCGACCTGGGCGCGCGCATTGCCTTTGACGGCGAGCACAACGCTGAAGGCCTTGCTGCGCTTGCCTCTCTTGCGGGCCGGGTGGCTGCCTTGCTTCATGGTCTCTCCTGACTGCGGGTCTCGCGCACACCCAGCGGCGAAATGCGGGATAATCAGAGTTCACATTTTAGGAGCGTTGGGGATGGAAGAGCGGGATTTTTTCGATGAAAAGCCGGAACAGCGGACGCACACACTGACCTGCCCTCACTGCGGCCAGGCGGGCGAGTACCAGCTGAGCTGGCTGGTGCGGCGGAAGAAGGCGCAGCTGGGCCGGGGCGCCGACGAGCGGGACCGGGCGCGGTTCGCCAAGGCGCAGTCGTATATGGTGCGGCGGGACGATAAGCTGGCGTGCAAGAACGTGCGCTGCCGCAAGCCGTTCGACGTGGCCGGGGTGCAGTCGGTCGCGTTCCTGTAGCCCGCGATGGGAGACGGGCGGCGGTTCCGGTACCTGGATGGGCTGACGATCGGGTTTGTGGTGGTGCTGCTGATTTCAAACCTGGTAGGGCCGAAAATCTGCCAGTTTGGGCCGTTTAAGGTGTCGGGGGCGCAGCTGCTGTTTCCGATCACGTATATTTGCGGGGATATTTTCACGGAGGTTTACGGCTACTCGGCGTCGCGTCGGGCAGTATGGATGGGGTTTTTCGCAATGGCGCTGCTGGCGGGGATGGGCGCGCTGGTGGTGGCGCTGCCGGCCTCGCCGGACTGGCACGACCAGGCGGCGTTCGCGACGGTGTTTGGCCTGGTGCCACGGTTCGCGGCGGCGAGCCTGCTGGCGTACTGGGCGGGGGAGTTTACCAATTCGTACACTTTGGCCAAGCTGAAACTACTGACCCGAGGCCGCTGGCTGTGGACGCGGACGGTGGGCTCGACGGTAACGGGGCAGTTGGTGGACACGGTGGTGATCATGACGGTGGCGTTCTGGGGGTACCCGCTGCGGACGGTGGCAACCTTGATCGGCTCAGCGTATTTGGCGAAGGTGCTGTACGAGGTGGCGGCGACGCCGGTGACTTACCTGGTGGTGGGAGCGCTAAAGCGGGCCGAGGGGGTCGATGCGTTCGATCGCGGGACGGATTTCAATCCGTTTCACCTGCGGCGGCTTTGAGATGGATGGGTCGCGTGAAATTTACGGCAGGCTGCCAGGGGCGACACTTTAATTGCAGCCTGTGGAGTTGCCGGGCATCCAAATACGCGCGAACACCGGGCAAGCTGCGGTCCGGCTTCGCAGGCTTGCTTTCGCTTGAACCGCGCGCAGTGAACGCCGTGGATGGAGCTCCGCGATAAAGGGGCTGCACCCGAACCAATTATCGAGGCTTGTTTTTGTGACGAATCGAGTACGAAATTTTTCGATGACGGCCGCTTCCCTGCTCCTGCTGGGTTCGCTGGCTGCGTGCAAGCATGGCGGCGGGGCGGCGGCGGGCGGCTTTGCGATGCCGCCGGGTGGACTTCCGGTGCAGACCGAGACGGTGACTACATCGGCGGTGCCGCAGAGCGACACCTATGTATCGACGATCAAGTCGCGGCGGTCGGCGACGATGAATCCGCAGGTGGACGGCAACCTGATCTCGATCGCGGTGCACTCCGGCGAGCACGTGCGCGCCGGGCAGCCGCTGATGGAGATCGACCCGGTCAAGCAGCAGGCGACGCTGCAGTCGACCGCGGCCACCGAGCAGCAGAAGCTGGCGGTGTACCAGTACAACCAGACGGAAGTGGAGCGGCAGAGAAAGCTGTTCGAAGCCGGCATTACCAGCCGTGATGCCTACGACAACGCGGAGCAGGCTTTTCAGAACTCGAAGGCGGATTATCAGTCCTCGGTGGCGAGCACGTCGACGCAGAAGCAGCAGCTTGGCTACTACCGGATCGTGGCTCCATTCGACGGCGTGGTGGGCGATGTGCCGGTACATGTGGGCGACTATGTTTCACCAACAACGCTGCTGACGACGGTGGACGCGACCGGCGACCTGGAGGCGTATATCTATGTGCCGACCGAGCGCGCCGGGCAGCTGCACATGGGGCTTCCGGTGAGCATTCTGGATGGGGACGGCAATCCGGTGGAGACGACGAAGGTGGACTTCCTTTCGCCGCAGGTAGACAACGGGCTGCAGGGGATTCTGCTGAAGGCGCCCGTAAAGTCATCGACGCTGGACCGTTTGCGCAACCTGCAGCTGGTGCAGGCGCGGGTGGTGTGGTCGAGCAAGCCGATGGCGACCGTGCCGGTGCTGGCGGTGACGCGGCTGGGCGGCCAGAGCTTCGTCTATGTGGCGCAGCCCGCGGGGCCGGGCAAGTATGTGGCGCATGAAAAGCCGGTGCAGCTGGGCGATACGGTTGGCAATGTATACGCGGTCGAGAGCGGATTGAACCCGGGGGAGAAAGTAATTTTGTCGGGCCTGGCGCTGCTGAGCGATGGGGTGCCAGTGCATCCGCTGGGGTCGTGAGCGGAGGGTTTAGAGCGCCATCGGTAACGGATGGCCAGGTTAGCGGCCATGAGCGCTAGAAAAGCAGGTCCTTCGCTTCGCTCAGGATGAAACGATTTCCATATCTCGCCTTTTTCTTCGATAGGTCTCGGCCTGTTGTGTTGCGGAGTTGAGGGATAGGTTGCGCGGCCCGCCGCCAAGTGTAGAGGCAGGGTAAGCAGTCCGGTTGTAACAAGCCTGCGCTGGGCAGGCGCTTCGAAAGGATTTCCGCTTGGTCGACTTTTTTATCCGGCGTCCGGTATTTGCCTCAGTTTGCGCGCTGCTGATCATACTGGCCGGCGCGGTGTGTATCCCGACGCTGCCGATCGCGCAGTATCCCGATCTGGCGCCGCCGAAGGTGACGGTGACCAGCAACTATGTCGGCGCAAACTCGCAGGTAGTGGAGTCGGCGGTGACGACGCCGCTGGAGGAGGCGATCAACGGCGTGCCGGGGATGCAGTACATCTCCTCGACCAGCGCGAGCGATGGAACCAGCGCGATCACGACAACCTTCAACACCGGCTACGACCTGGACATCGCGGCGGTGGATGTGCAGAACCGCATCTCCTCGGCGACCGGGCAGCTGCCGGCGGAGGTGAACCAGAGCGGCATCACGGTGCTGAAGGCGAACTCGAACTTCGTGTTCGGCGCCGGCATGTACTCAGTGAACGGCGCGTACAGCAATCTGTTCATGTCGAACTACCTGGACGTGTATGTGAAGGATCCGCTGAAGCGGATCAAGGGCGTGGGCGACGTCACGATCTTCGGCGAGCGGAAGTATGCGATGCGGGTGTGGGTGGACCCGGTGCGGCTGGCGGCGCGGCAGTTGACCGCGGCCGATGTGGTCGCCGCGATCCAGGAGCAGAACGTGGAGGTGCCGGCGGGGCAGATCGGGCAGCCGCCGAACACCTCAACGCAGGCGTTCCAGATCACGGTGAACGCGATCGGGCGGCTGACCACGCCGAAGCAGTTCGATGACATTATCGTGAAGAACACGGCGAACGGCATTGTGCGCATCAGCGATGTGGGCCATGCGGAGCTGGGCGCGGAGACCTACGCGTCGGACCTGAAGTACTCGGGGATACCGGCGGTGGGCTTCGGCGTGCAGCAGTTGAGCGACGCGAATGCGCTCGAGGTCGACAGGCAGGGGCGGGCGGTGCTGGAGGATCTGGCGAAGAGCTTTCCACCCGGACTGAAGTATGTGATCGCCTTCGACACGACGACGGTGGTGGCGGAGAGTATTCACGATGTAGTCGTCACGCTGCTGGAAGCAATCGCGATCGTCATTGTGGTCATCTATTTCTTCCTGCAGGACTGGCGCGCGGTCATCATCCCGGCGATCACGATTCCTGTTTCGCTGATCGGCACGTTCGCGTTCCTGAAGATCTTCGGCTTCTCGATCAACACACTGACCCTGTTCGGATTAGTGCTCGCGACAGGACTGGTGGTCGACGATGCGATTGTCGTGATTGAAAATGTTCAGCGGCATATCACCGAAGGCATCGCGGACGCGCACGAGGCGACCTCGATCGCGATGCGCGAGGTGACGAGCGCGGTGGTGGCGACCTCGCTGGTGCTGATCTCGGTGTTTGTGCCGGTGAGTTTTTTCCCGGGCACGACGGGGCAGTTGTACAAGCAGTTCGCGCTGACGATTGCGTTTTCGATCGCGATCTCGGCGTTCAACGCGCTGACGCTGTCGCCCGCGCTGGCGGCGCTGTTGCTGCGGCAGGAGAAGAAGAAAATCGGAATCCTGCGGGCGATCGACACGGGTATCCGGAAGATGAGCAGCGGCTACGCGAGCGTGATCCACGTGGTGCTGCGCCTGCGCTACGGCATGCTGGTGCTGTTTGTGCTGGGACTGACGGCGACGGTGCTGGTGTACCGCGCGGTGCCGACGGCGTTTGTGCCGCAGGAGGACCAAGGCTACCTGATCGTGCAGATCCAGTCGCCGCAGGGCGCGTCGCTGGCCTACACGGAGGGCATCGAGGACAAGCTGGCGCAGGCGTTGAAGAGCGAGAAGGATATTTTCGGGACGTTCTCGATCTCGGGGTTTTCGTTCACCGGCAATGCGCCGAATTACGGCCTGTCGTTTCTGCCGCTGACGCCGATTACCCAGCGCCTGGGAGCAACCGATTCGGCGGCGGCAATCGTGGCGCGGATCCGGCCGAAGCTGTTGCAGATTCCCGGTGCACTGGTGATCGCGTTCGAGCCGCCGGCGGTTTCGGGACTGGGTAACTTTGGCGGCTTCCAGTTCGAACTGCAGGACCTGGGACGGAACACGCTGAGCGATATCGACCGGGTGGCGCATACGATTGTGGCGAAGGGCAACGCGAGCGGCAAGCTGGTGGGGCTGTTTACGTCGTACACGTCGAACGACCCGCAGATTCTGGTGGCGATCGACCGCGAAAAGGCGAAGTCGCTGGGGGTACCGTTCTCGCAGATTTCGGACGCTTTGAGCGTGTACATGGGATCGGAGTACCTGAATAACTTCGACTTCAACAACCGGTCGTACCGGGTGTATGTGCAGGCGGACCAGCAGTTCCGGCGGACGGCGGCGGACATTCGGCAGTTCTATGTGCGCTCGGCCACTAACCAGATGATTTCGCTCGATAACTTCGTGACGCTGAAGCAGACCTCGGCGCCGGCGGTGATCTCGCACTACAACCTGTTCCGCTCAGCGGAGATCGACGGCTCGGCGGTGCCCAGCTTGAGCTCGAGCCAGGGGCTGGAGGCGATGCAGGCTCTCGCGTCGCAGAACATGATGCAGGGCATGACGTACAGCTGGACGGGCCTGGCGCTGGAAGAACTGGAGTCGGCGGGTAAGACGATCATCATCTTCGGGCTCGGCATCCTGGTTGTGTACCTGACGCTTTCGGCGCTGTACGAGAGTTTTGCGCTGCCGTTCATCATCCTGCTGGCGGTGCCGATGGCGGTGCTGGGCGCGCTGCTGGCGCAGACGCTGCGGGGGCTGCCGAACGATGTCTACTGCCAGATCGGGTTGGTGATGCTGATCGGGCTTTCGGCAAAGAACTCGATCTTGATCGTCGAGTTCGCGGAGCAGCTGCGGCGGCAGGGGCGCTCCATCATGGACGCGGCGATCGAGGCGGCGGAGCTGCGGCTGCGGCCGATCCTGATGACTTCGTTCGCGTTCATCCTGGGCGTGATGCCGCTGGTGTTCGCGCATGGGGCGGGCGAGAACGGGCGCCACTCGGTCGGCACGAGCATTGTGGGCGGCATGCTGCTGTCGACGATCCTGAACCTGTTCTTCATCCCAGTGTTGTACGTGCTGCTGCAGACGCTGCTAGGCGCGGGCGGCCGCGGTACCCAGACGCATGTGGAAGGCACATCTGTTCACCAGCCAGCAGTGGGCTCCGAGGCGAGTCTGCAGCACTGACGCCTGCGGGGCATCCCAGAAGGCATGGCAACAGCTGTAGACAAGTGCGCGCTGGTGCTGGGCGGCGGTGGACCGCTTGGCATTGCGTGGGAAGCGGCGATGCTGGCCGGATGGGCCGAGGCATGGGCGCAAGGGCGGCCTGCTTCCGCCAAGCTTTCACCGCTTGAGCCGCTGCTTGCGGGGCGCATCATCGGCACTTCGGCGGGTGCGATCGTGGGTGCGCACTTGGCGGCCCATGGATCTGTCACCGCGATGGTGGCAGAACAACAGGAACCGCTGGGAGTGGATGCACCGCCGGCTCCCGAGATGGCGCGGTTCATGGCGGCGCTTTTCAAGGCAAAGCTGTTTTCGCGCGGCGTGGATGGACTGCGGCGGTCGATGGGCAAGAGCGCACGAAGGGCGGCGGTGGCCGGAGAGCAGGAGTTTGCCGCCGCGATTGCCCGGTCTTATGCGCCGCCGGACCCATGGCCGGCAGAACGCGAACTGCTGGTGACCGTCGTGGATGCGGAGACGGGCGAGTTCCACGCGTGGGGCGCTGGATCGGGTGTGCCGCTGCCGCTGGCTATTGCTGCAAGCTGCGCGATGCCCTGCGCGTTTCCCCTGGTGCATGTGGATGGACGAGTCTACATGGATGGGGGTATCGGCTCCTCAACGAATGCAGCGGTGGCCGCGGGCTGCGCCCGGGTGCTGGTGCTGGATCCTCTGGGGCGCATGCTGGGCAGTGCTTCCACGCTCGATGCGGAGCGCCGCGCGCTGGAAGCCGCGGGGAGCCGCACGCTGGCGCTGCTGCCGGACGAGGCGGTGGCCAAGGCGATGGGCATGCGCGTCATGGATGCTTCGCGGCGTGCCGAAGTAGCGGTGCGGAGCCGGGCCCAGGGGCTCACAACGGCAGCAGGTGTGTGGAGCTTTCTACACCGGGCGGGATAGCGCAGGGTGGGCAGATGGGCTGCTAGCCGCGTGCATGCTGTATGCGATACTTTGTAGGTTGAGAGCGAAGCCGGGCGATTTTTGGGCGGCCGTGTTCTCGACCTGGAAAGACGCACCGCAGCGGATTTGGACTGATGCTGCAGGGCCAAGCCGGGATGGCGGAACTGGCAGACGCAGCGGACTCAAAATCCGCCGAGGGCAACCTCGTGGGGGTTCGACCCCCCCTCCCGGCACCAAGATTTTGAGAGACTTAGTGATAAGGCCTTGCCTGGAGGGAAGGTCATTTTGCTCGATACTCTTTTGGCGGTTGTTGCTCAATATGGGCTCCATACACGCGCCACTATGTAGCCCTGCACCATTTTTTTGCTCAAGCTCGGAGACCGTTCGCAAAGCCGGGCTTAGTAAAGAGGCTGTTCAGCGATACCCCGAAACTGGAGCGGCCACCTGTCCATATAGAGCGAATCATTTCAGCGGGACCCTCAATCATCTCAGCCCTCCGAAGATGGAGCAGACCACCGGCTCAAGGTCCACGACGGACGGTGGTGCAAGCGTGATTGACAGTACAACGACATCGCGGTTATTGGGGAGTGTGATGCTTTTTACGAACCGGAACGGTTGCAGCTTGAGCGTGTAAAGGTAAACGTTGAAAGGTGAGCCGCTCCTGGTTCCATTGCTGCTGTCCCGGTACGCAGTCTGGATGGCCAGCGATTCGTTCGGGGAGCCTGCGAGCGAGGACCAGTCGCTGAAGCTCTGCTGCAAGGTCTGGGAGGAGCCGTTGTAGTAGTGCACCGTGATGGGCTGGTTGACTTGATTCCCCTGTACGCCGGTGCCGAGCAGTTTGAGCTCCCCATAGATGCCGAGTGGAAGTGCGATGGTCTGGCCGGCGCCGTACACAACGTCAGGCACGTCCGTGCCGGCCAGGTGAAAGCGCGAGGGGCCGACGGCGATCTCTGCTCCCGAGGACGCTAGGTCGCCGAGCAGGTTGGCGGAAAAGGCCGCGCCGCCCGCGTCCAGGCCGCCACTTGCCGGAAAGCTGGCACCGTCGGTGTATATGCCGGTCGCATTATAAGCGCCGGCCAGGTTCACTTCCTCACCGAGCAGCAGGTCTGACAGTGTTGCGGCCAGCACAATCACATCGCGATTGCCGGGCAGCGTCATGCTTTTAATCGTCTTGCTGCTGTCCAGCAACAGCGTGTACCCATAAACGTTGAACTGGCGGTTGTCCGGGGTGCCGGTGCTCGTATTGCGGTAGGGCATCGCCACCGCTTCGCCTTCGTTCGCATTGACCGACGGGGTGAACCAATCGCTGAAGCTTGCGGTGAGCTGCGAGGTCGTGCCATCGGTGTAAGTGACGGTAATGGGTTGGTCGGTCTGGTTGCCCTCGATGCCGGTCGCCAGCAGCTGCAGCGAGCGATACCGTCCCTGTGGCAGCGCGACCGTCTGCCCTGTGCCATAGACGGCGTTGAGGCCATTGGGTGCGCCGAGTTGGAAACGAATGCCGTTGAGCACGCGCGCGTTTGTCAGCAGCGCGGCCGAGTAAGCGGAGCCTTGCCCATCGAGGCCGCCATCGGTGAAGGAAGCGCCGTTGGCATGGATCGCGGCCAGGTTATAACTGCCGGCAAGGTTCACAGGAGTGCCCAGGCCGCAGTCGCCGAGCCCCGCGCTGACCGCGACAGTGATGGGAGGCGCGCTGTGCGTGATAAAGCCGGAGACGCCGGAAACCGCGAGCTCTGACCCGCTGGACGTCGGGGCGGTCACACCTGCGCTGAGTGTCAGCTTGCTGTTAGCGGCGGTTGTTGCCGGCGAGAGACTGGCGCTAACCATGGGCGGCAGACTGGCAAGCGAGAGCGCGACCGGGCTGGAGAAGCCGTTGAGGGCATCGACGGCGACCAAGGCGCTGGTGCTGCCGCTCTGGTTCACGTAGAGGCTCGCTGGCGTGGCGCTCAGGCTGAAGTCCGGCAAAGCGAGCTGCACATATGCGGTGCGCATCAGGCCGCCGCCGGTACCGGTCACGGCGACGGTTAGATTGCCGCCCGGGGTCGCAGCCGTCGTAGCTATGGAGAGCGTAGTTTGCCCGGCGCCGGTGAGCGTTGTGCTGCCGAGCGAGGCGGTCACGCCGGCGGGCGCGTGAATGACGGCGGCGGTGAGATCGACCGCGCTCGAAAAGCCGCCGGCCGACGCAAGTGTAACCGTAGCTGTGCCGGAAGCACCGGGCACGAGGTTCAGCGTGGAGGGAGAAGCGGTCAGCGTGAAATTGGGCAGCGCACTCAAGCTCGGGTTCTGCGCAGCGGCCAGCGCAGCCACAAAGGCGTCCACGGCTGAGCCCTGGCTCGCTGTGTTGACTGCGTCGAATGGCCCCGTCCACACCTGGCCGAAAGCATTGCTGGCATTGCGGGAGGTGTACCAGATGCTCTCCGCGTTTGTCGTTGCGAAGTTGGCGTACTGCGGCTGCGGCGATACCGCTGTAAGTGCCATCAGGTTGCGCAGAAACACGCCCTTGAACTGCGGACCGTCCGCGCCGAGGTTCGGCTCGCCCGCATCGTGCAGCACGCCATTGCTGTCGGTCAGGTGGCTGATGGCAGACTGCGCGATGGTGTTCGCGGCAGCGAGAAGCTGCGGCGCCGGCTGCGCCTGGTTCAGCTCGACCAGGCCGCCCAGCACCACGCCCTGGTTATAACTCCAGACGGTTTGCCCATTGTTCTTGCAGGTAGAAGTCGTCAGGCCGTCGTTGATTAGATTCTGGCTGTTAATCATGCTGGACTGCTGGAACCAGGTCCATTCCTGAGTGGCCCAGGAAAGATACCCGACACGATCGCTTGCGGCGGCTCGGTTTGCCAGGTGCCCGGCAACGGAAAGGAAGAGCTCATTCGCAATGGCGTTCTTGTAGTTCCTGTCTTTGCTCCACCAGATCCCGCCGCCGCAGGTCGAGTCCCAGCCTCCGGTCATATCGTGAAAGATGGAGCTGGCCGTCGTAAGATACTGCTGGTTCTGGGTCAGATCGTAGGCTGCGATCCAAGCCAGCGCCCACCAGCCTTCGTCGTCGTAAAAGTTATCCAGGAAGCCGGCGTATTGGTTTGGTGCCAATTGCAAAGTGTTAGCGAAGATACCTGTGTAACTCGTCGAGTGGGTCAGCATCGCATAGTCGGCAAGCGTCGTCAGCTCGTTCGCCGAAGGCCACCAGTTTGTACCCTGGTAGAGCCCGGTTGATGGCGTGTACAGGTTCTGCATCTCGTCAATGCCAGCCTGCGTTTGTTGTGCGAGCGTCGGTTGCGCGGCAGCTTGCGCATCGGCTTGAGCAGAGAAGCAGCCAACAGTGAGCGCTGCACCGGTTAGAAGAAGCAGAGCTTTGAGCCGTAGCATAATGTCCTTTCGGAAAGCATAAGAATAGACCTGGCCTGTCTAAGTCTTCCGTTGTTCCTGTCTAAGTCCACCCGCACGCAACCTTGCTTTCCCAAATTGAAAGTGAATGGTGAACGCGCCGCGCCGGCGATTGGGGCGCACAGGAGGTTTCCATCTGCCCGACGGAAGGGCGCGGGAACTGGTAACGTTTCCAGGCCGCGATCATTCTAGGAACGGCTTTCCCGGATTGTCAAGGTGGGAAAACAGCCGGCGCGTTATCACTCCAGATGGGCAGTTCCGGCGCTGTCAAGACGAGAATGGAAAATCAGCACATTGCCGCCCGGAAGACATTGGACGGGATCACTAAAACGCCGCCGCCGCTCGAAACGCCTGCTGTTCGCTGGCAGGCTCCCCCGCTTTCCGCTTGAAACGGGGCCGCTTCGGCGCGGCGGACGTTACCTTGGAGTGTTCGGCAATTCGGCATTCTGCTGTAGGCTTCGTGTGCCATGAGTCTACGAGCATCCCGCATCGCCTTCACGCCGAGCCTTCTGACCACTCTCCTGAGCCTCGGTGCGCTGGCATTTGCCGGCTGCGGGGGCGGTTCCAAGGACGACTCCCCGGCGCCCGGACCTTCGGCTGGCGTACCGGTGATCTCGTCGATCGCACCAGCGGCTGTGCCGGCCGGCAGCTCGGGGTTCACGCTCACGGTAAATGGCAGCGGCTTCAATACGACGTCCGTCGTCGAGCTGCGCGGGACAGCCGAAGCGACGACCTACGTGAGCACGACACAGTTGCAGGCCGCGATACCCGGGGCGCAGGTCGTCAGCGGAGCCAGCCTGCAGGTCTCAGTCGCGAATGGCCAGACCAGTTCCGACAGCTCCCAGGCGCCCGCGCTGCAGGTCAACAACCCAGTTCCGGCGATTACTTCGATTTCGCCGCCGAATGTTCCAGCCGGCAGCGCTGCGTTCTCGCTCGATGTGCTCGGAAACGGCTTCGTGCCGAATTCCACGGTCTCGATTGCGGGGGCGCCGGTCGGCACCAGCTTTGTCAGTGCCGACGAGCTGCGCGCCTCTGTGCCTGCCAGCACTGTGGCAGCTGGAGCATCGCTGCAGGCAAGTGTCAGCAATCCGGGGCCGGGTGGGGGCCAATCGCCGGGAACAGCCCTTACCGTGCGGGCGCCGCAGCCCAGCATCGCCACGCTTTCCCCGGCCACCGTGCCAACAGGGGCCGCAGCCGTCATACTGCTGGCGGGCGTGGGGTTTGAGGCGAACTCGGTCGTGCTGTGGAACGATGTGCCGCGCCCAACCACCTTTCTCAGCGCCAGTAAACTCAGCGTCGCGCTGTCCGCGGACGACCTTGTGCTGGCTGGGAGCGGCAGGCTGGCCGTCAGCAATCCAGGCCCGGACGCATCCGTCTCCCAGGTCCTCACGCTTACCATTACGCAGACCGCGCCGGTCATTCAGAGCGTTACGCTCGGCACGCTGCAGCAGCCGGGCGGCTGCGACCAAATCCAGGCAACCATCACAGGGAGCAATTTCGCATTCCAGGGAGGCGTGCAGGTAAACGGCGTGAGCCTGACGGCTTACCAGGTGTTCAGCTTTAGTCCGAACCGGATTGTTGCCACACTTCCTACGCTGAGCGGGCCCGGTCTCAGCTTCGTGGTCACCAGCGGCAGCTTTCCGCCGCTGGCATCGGCGCCTTTCCAGTATCCGGCGAGCGCGCCGCCATTTTTCTCTGTCTGCGGTTCTCCGAACCCGGCCACGGTCTATGCCGGAACCAGCTTTGCGGTGACGCTGCAGGCCTCGCTGGTCAACACCGGTGCAACGCCGACGGTGTCGCTCGGCAGCCTTCCGGCAGGCGTCACGCTCAAGACCGCTCTGCCGTTGGCATTACCGCCTGCCGGTGCGCTGGTGCAGTTGAAGGCGGACTCAACCGTCAAGCCGGGAACCTATTCGATTCCGGTCACTGGCCAGGTCGGTAGCCTCTCGAACACCGGCCAGCTTACCCTGAACGTGCAGCAGGGTGCGCCTCCGGCCTTTTTTTGGCTTGGACCAGAGTTCAACGAAGCCGCTGTAACCATCGGCGCGGCCGCCCAGCGGCAGTTCGTCCTGCAGGCCTACCCGCCGGTGGACTACAGCGTCACGCCCACGGTGGGCGGGCTGCCTCCCGGCATAACTGCGACCTTTTCTCCGGCAGTGCTCGTACCCGGCCAGACGACAACCCTGACCATCCAGGCGGCGGCCAACGCGCCGGTGACCATGAACACGACCGTGACGGTGACCGGCACGGCGGACGCGCCGGTTGCGCCTGCAACCACCAGCTTTCTGGTCGATGTAACGCAGGCGCCGGGTTCGCGGCCCAACAATGGAACCGATTTCATCTCGACCGGAGGTACACCGGTCGGCGCGGTCTACGATCCGGTGCACCATCTCGTCTTCTCAAGCAATCCCGTGTGGGACCGCGTCGATGTGATCGATGCGCTGACCCATAAGATCGTCCGGCAGCTCGACATTCGCGATCCGCGCGGCCTGGATTTGACTCCCGATGGCTCCAGGCTCTGGGTAGCTACCGGCTCGCGGCAGATGTTTGCGGTCGACCCATCGAGTTTTGCGATGACGAGTGTGCAGCTGCCGCTTTACCAGAACGCGGGCTGGGAAGGCTCGAGCGTGTTTGCGCTGGCGAATGGAACGCTGCTGCTCGGCTTCAGTGAGCAGCCAAACACGGGGATCAATTATGCCGCCATTTGGAACCCGGCGAATAACACGTTCTCGCCACTCGCGGCTTCTTTTCCCGTGGCTCGTTCTGGCGACGGAACCCGCGTTTACTTCGAGACCTCGGATAGTGTGAGCTGCAATCTTCAGATGTACTCCACTGCCTCCTTAAGCCTGACGAACGGTCCGCAGTTGAGTGAGCGGTGTGGCTTCGGCGCGGTGAACCGGGACGGATCGCGCCTCGTTCTCAGCACCAGCGGCAGTTTTTCCCTCTACGATGGCTCCTTTACCCTGCTTGGTGCACTGCCCACCGATGTTCCAAATGGCACCATCAGCGGCAGCGATTTTCTCTTCAGCCCTGACAGCTCGACTCTTTACCAGATCACCTCGACCAACGCAGGGGCCGTGATTGACAGCATCGACGTGGCCTCCCTATCGCTTAACGGCACCGCGCCGGCCATGGCAACGCTGCCGATCTCTGTGAGCGAAGTACCGATCGTATCGGCCCTGTTCGGGGTCGACAGCAACGGCCTGCTGCTGGGCATCCAGGATTTTGGCATCAGCTTTGAGGATCCGACCTTCTTCCAGAATTACGCGGCATCGCAGCCCGGAGTCGGCTTCCCGGTTTCGATCACTCCGCAGTCTGGCCCGCTTGCCGGCGGCACCGTCTCCAACGTTTACGGCGGGTATGCGCTTACGCCGGACATCTGGTACGGTTCGACTCATGGCACGGCGAGCCTGGGCAGCGCAAATTCTCTCAACATCACCTCACCGCAGTCGAGTGCGGGCGGCCCGGTAAACCTCAAATTCCTGTATCCGGATGGGGAAGAAGTGTTTGCGCCGCAGAGTTTTTCCTATGGCCCCTTTCCGCAGTACTCCATTTTGTCGGGAGCCGCTCCAGAGGGTGGCGTTCCCGGCCAGCTTTCCGGCTACGGCATGCCGGTGGATGCAAGCGGCGGCACGGTGACCATCGGCGGCAACACGGCCGCGATTACCACCCAGGCCACGCAGTACCCGCCTTATGCAGGTGAGCCGTTCCCGTCGACTTTTCTCGAGTACACCATTCCAGCCGGTGCGCCGGGATGGGCCGACCTGCAGGTGCAGACCCCGGACGGCACAGGCACGCTGCCCAAGGCTGTCTTCTATGCCAGCAGCGTGACCGATTACGCCTCGCGCGACAGCTTTACCGCCGCGCTCTACGATAACCAGCGGCAGCAGGTCTACCTTTCGGCCGGCGACCACATCGATATCTTTTCCATGCGCAGCCGCCAGTTCCTGGCGCCGCTGCTGCCAGCCAGCCAAGGCACGGCGAAGCAGTTTACGGGCCTGACGCTGACGCCGGACGGCACAAGCCTGCTGGCCGCCGACCTGCTTGACGGATCGCTGGCCGTCATTAATCCGGATTCGCCGTCCACGACATACTCCATCCCAATTGCCGCCGCGCAGGTCGGCAATCCTGGCTGCACCAATGGGCCGATGTATGTCGCGGCAACTTCGTCGAACCTGGCGTTTGTGACCACAGGCGACCTACCGGGCACGGGCTGCCCGCCAGACGGGGCCGCCTATCTCGCGAGCCTGCAGTCCCGTTCGGTCATTAACCCGCCGACACCGGTATGCGGTGGCGGCTTGGCCTCGTCTCCCTTCACATTCGGCATTTCGGTGGACGCTTCGGCGGACGGATCCCTGGTTGTGACCGGTTCCGGGAGCACCAACCCGTCCTGTATCTACTCAACCAACCAGAACACCTACTCGACCGCGCCCGGGAGGCTGCTATACGGGCTGGGCATCGCTGTGTCGGGCGATGGGAACGTCCTGGGTTCGGCGGCCAGCTTAGCCGACCCGCTCGGAAATCTGGTTGGGCGGCTGGCACACCCGGCTGTCGAGTTTGGAGCGGCTCTCGGCCTGTACAACGAAAGCAGCTATCCCGCCAGTGCCTTGATGCGCCCTCGTCTGAACGCCAGCGGCAGCCTCTACTACTGGGCTTACCCCCACTACTTCGACATTCTCGATGTCGCGCACGGTACCGTCCACATCCGCTTCTCGTTGAATGAGACCGTCACAAACACTGCCGCACCGATCGCCGTCGATGCGGGGGGACGGCAGGTGTTTCTGCTGACCGACAAGGGGCTGACGGTGGTCGATCTTGGCGCGGCCCCGCTGTCGATCGGGCACCTGGGGCAGGCCAGCGCGGCTGCCGGGGCGCAGGTGCTGGTGCGCGGCAGCGGTTTTACCGCTGGGACCAGCGCCACAGTCGGCGGCCAGCCAACCGCGGTCAACTTTACCGACGACAGCACCCTCACGCTCACCATGCCTGCGCTCGCAAGCGGGCCGCAAGACATCGTGCTGAGCAATCCGGATGGGACGATCTACACCCTGCAGAGTGCGATCGCCGTGCCCTGAAGCTTGGGAGCGGTAATCGCCGAGGAAATGCCATTGGGCGAAAACCGCCTGCGGCCCGGCGGCCGCTTCTTGGCGATGGCGTTGGGGGGACTGCGGCGTCAGTGGGTCTGGGCCGTCTCCTGCGATTCCGGTGCTGCTGCGTCAGGCAGGCGCGTGTCCTGCAGAAGGAAGATGGTGAACTCGCAGGCCCGGGTTACGGTCGAGCAAAAGAGAGTGCCGCGCCGCAGCAGCTTCGAATCAGAACCGGCGGGCAGCAGGATGGTGGAGCGGTCGCTGGTCAGCGCTTCGAGGATTTTGGACTTTTGATCTTTTAAGGCAGCATCGCCGGCGAGAAACTGGACGTCAAGCGTCTTGGCGGAGGCGAGTACGAGGAAGTCGGCGCTTCCCTGCTGCTTGCCGGCGGCCGCGAACTGGAGCGAGCGCTGCTGGCTGAGCGTGCCGCCCGCGGACTGGGAGAACCTGGCGTGCAGGCCGCGGGCGGTCAGCGCGTTTTCGTGTGCCCGCAGGTCGTTGTCGCGGCCAAAGCCGTGGCCGCCGGCGCCGGCAGCGGACGCCAGCTCGTAGGCCTCGAGCGCCTGCTGCGGTTTGCCTTGCTTCTCGTACAGCATGCCGAGGTGATAACCGACCTCGGGATGCTGGGTGCTGATCCAGGCGGCGCGCAGCAGCGACTCCGCGTCAGCCGTGTCGCCCTGGAGATAGTCGATCCAGCCGAGCGTGTCCCAGACGGCCGACATCAGCCGCTGCCGGCCGAGATCCTGCTCCGCGAGCTTACCCGGCGCAAGCGTACTGCTCTTTGCGCTCAGCAGATCGAGCGCGCGGTGGGCGCTGGAGCTGGCCAGCGGCAGGTCCAGATTGTGATCGGCAAGTTCGTAGGCGGCATCATTGAGCACCAGCGGGTCTTCGTTGTCTTCGAGCGCTGTTTCGAGCGTGATGGCAGCCTCGCGGCTGCGCCCGGCGGCCAGTTGCGCGCGGCCCAGCGAAAGCATGGTGAGCTTGTCGGAGGGGTTGCGGAGCACAACGGATTCGAGCAGCGAAACGGCTTCCTCGTGGCGCTTTTCCTCGATCAGCAGCGCGGCTTGCTGGCGGGTGAGCGCAACATCGTCGGGCTTGAGCTTGCGCAGCTCATCGAGCGTCTGGATGGCGTCGGCGCGATGCTCCTGCCGCAGCTGGACCCAGAGAAGAATAGGCAGCAGCCTGGCGCGCTCACTGGGATAGAGCTGCATTTCCTGGGCGACCTCGGCCTCGGCATCCTTGAAGCGGTTCTGTTTCATGGCCACGGTCGCCGTCGCGACGAGCAGCCCAGGCTGCTTTGGATTGATGGCGCGTGCCTGGTCGATGCTGGCCTGCGCCGCGTGGACGTCTCCGGCCTTGAGCGCGGTTTCCGCATCGAGGAGCAGCTTCTGCGCGCGGGTATCGGTGGTGAAATCAGAGCTGGCAGCCGGGGCCGCGGAGGGGGGCGCTGCTGCGACGGCCGGAGCCGTCTTGCCCGCCGATGGCGCCCCCGAACTGGCGGCAAGCTCAATGAAGACGCCGTTGGTCGCCGCGATGTTTTTGGCGAACTCGGCGTACTCCATCCACGCCGAGGCAGGCAGGCTTGGGGTCTTGATTTCGAGCCGCGCCTCGGTCACCAGGTCGGTGCTTTTGCCGGAGCGATGCAGGGTATAGGTGAGATCGAAACCGGCGAAGCTGGAGCTGGCGTGGACGTTGACCGGCAGCGTTGGCGCGGTAAAGGCGTCGGGCAGCGTAATGGTCGATCGCGCGGTTTCCAGACGGGGAGCGCCCAGCGCGATCGGCTCGTCCGGCTGCTTGGTCAGCTCCGTCTGCGCGAACAGGGAGCCGGGCAGCAGCGAGAGGATGCGGTGATTGGGCCAGTCGCCGTAGTCTTCCCGCTCGTAGTCGTAGGTAAAGCTCAGCGGCTGCGCGGGCGTATTGACGCTGCTCGCGTTGAAGGCGCTGACGGTGCCGCCGAAGCCCATGCCGCCGGAGAGCCCCTGCCCGATCTGCTGCCACTGGGCTCGGCCGCTCGAGAAAAGGGCGGCGCGCATCAGCAACTCCAGGTCGCCGCGCATGGTTACGTCGAAGTGCGCGTGGAGCTTGCCATTGCCGTCGAGCGTGGCGCGTGCCTCGTAGTGGTCAAAGGCTTGAAAAGGGGGCGCGGCGGGGGTTTTCGTCAGCAGGGGTTCGCCTGTGGGCAGGATCAGCAGCGCATCCTCGTCGCGCAGCGAAGCGATGAGCATACCCGGGGGCGCAACTTCGGCGGTCGCGTCGAGCCACAGGCGCTTGTCGTCCTTGCGCTCGACGGCGGTAATGACGTGATTGAAGGAGTTGGGCGCGGGCAGGTCCTTGTCGATGTGGATGCCGGCGCCGATCAGCACCGCGTCTGCCCGGAAGCCGGCGGCGGCAAGCAGTGCGGCGAGCAGGGTGTGCTTGTCCTTGCAGTCGCCGTAGCCGTTGGCCAGCACCTCGGCGGCGGTGTGGGGCTGGAAGCGGCCCACGCCGAAATCGATGCCGATGTAGCGGATCTGCAGGGAGACGAAGCTGTAGATGCGGTCGATCTTCTCGTCGTCCGTCATCGCACCGGCGGTGAGCGCGGCCGCTTTCGCCTGGAGCGCGGCAATGGGAGCGTCGCGGCCGGCAGCGAGCGAGCGGTACCACTCACCCACCTTGGCCCAGCTCGCAAACGTGGTCCAGGCCACGTCCGGGATCAGTTTGGGGGGGGCGCTGTCACTCTCCGCGAGCGCAGGACCGCCGGGTGCGGCAACGGTCGGCTTGGTCTGCTCCGCATGCCAGCGGTAGACCGTCTTCCCGTTCTCCGCGGTTTCGACGGGCTTGTTTCCGGGGCTGAGTACGGTAACGCGCTTGCCCGCGGGAAAGCGCAGCTCGATCTGCTGGTCGAGCGAAACGGTTTTGGGTTCGAAATACTGGGCGCTCCAGAACTCACCCGGCGCTTCGGCCTTGCGCATGTGGACGACGATCTCGTACTCGATGCGGTCGCCGACAGAAAGCGAGCGAACCGGCACCTGCAGCTGGTGCTGGTCGCTGTAGAGCGGCGCTTGCCGGGTGACCTCGGCCGGCATGTCCTGGGCAGCCGAGGCTTCCGTCGAGACCACGGTTCCGTCCGGCTTGCGGACACGGACGTACTTGACTTCGACCGACTCGGTATCCGCGGCGTAGCCGAAGGAAAGAACGCCGAACTGGCGGACCATCGCGTCGGACTGGAGATGCAGGACGGTGCGCACGGTGCGCTCTCCGGTGCCATCCGCGTTGTAGTCGAAGATCGTCGCGCTATGCTCGACAACCACTGGCTCGTTGCTGTAGTCGGCGGGTTTCGCGCTCGCTGGGGCGGGGGCGTGCTGGGCAGCGATGATCTTGCCGGTTGTACTGTGTGGCCCGGACTGGGCCTGTGCTGCCGGGGAGACGAGCAGGAGCATTGCCGCTGTGAGCTGGAGAGCGTTCGAGGAATGTCGATGGAAACAGCACCGTCGGACGAAATACACGTCTTCTATGTACCTGAACTCGTCACGTCTGCACCAGAGAAATCTCGATCCTCCTCGGCAAAAGGCGCACTTTCGTAAGTGCGGGTGTGCGTGTTCGGGACACGCGTCCCTTCTTCTCCGGGGAGAAGGCTCACGGCTCAAAACTTTCTGCATGCGCGGTAATCTTCAATCACAAGAATAGTGCCCGATTCGCAGCTCATCTTATCCATGGTCACTGGACGCTCTCCAGTAGCGCATCGGCTTTAGTGTGCCGCGAGTTGCGGCCAAACGCCAGTTGAACAGTCAAAAATGACATCCGAGTGACAATTGCAGGCGCACCCGGGCGAAGCCTGGGATGTACACGGAAGCTGTCCGGAAGCTACCGAGCGGATTCCCCCTAACGCGATTGCCGGTTGGCTCTGCCGTCGGCATGCATTCTATGTTGCGGTTCGACCTTGAACCGAAGCCCGCTTCGCTCCGGCCTTCCCGGCAGCCCTCGGAGCCAAGTCGAGCGTTTGTGCCAGCAGGAAGCTCCGAAACAGTCCAACATTGCCCGCCGGCGCCGGTCCCGCGAGGTAAGCGAGTGAAAGGCGGCGCGACAGCTTCAAGTTGCGGACGCGCGCAAGCTTCAAGGTGCCAAGCGCCAACTGGTTCCGCACCGCCCACCGCGACACGAAGGTGATGCCGAGCCCTGCTTCGACCGCGCTCAGCAGTCCCTCGGTCGAATCCAGTTCCATGCGTATGCGCAGATCCCTGGGCTTGAGCCCCGCTGCATTCAGCGCCTGTTCCACCACCCGCCGCGAGCCAGAGCCGAACTCTCTCATCAGCAGCGGCACTTCCTTGAGCGCGTCCAAATCCACTTCGTGGCCAGCCCATTCATGGCTCGCCGGCACAACAAGCACCATGTGATCTTCCATAAACGGCTCGATGCGCAGGTCCTTACGCAGTTCAGGACCTTCAATCAGGGCGAGGTGGACCTTGCGCGCGATAAGTGCTCCAAGCATGGCATCCGTGTTACCGCTGCATGCCGAAACGTGCACCTTTGGATAGAGCTCGAGAAATCCGGCAACCAATTTCGGCAATAGGTACTGACCTATCGTTTGCGAAGCGCCAAGTGCAAGTGCGCCCGCCTGTTCGCCGCACGCATGCGCGACAGCATTCACGGCCTCGGCGGAAAGCTCCCTAAGCTTCTGGGCATACGGCAGCAGCGCGAGTCCAGCGGGGGTCAGCTGGATGTGCCCGCCTGCCCGATCAAACAGAGGCACCCCGAACTCGTCTTCCAGCGCCTTTACCTGCTGTGTTACCGCAGGCTGCGAAAGCAGCAGTTCCTCGGCAGCCCGGCTGAAGTTGAGGTGCTGGGCGACTGAGCGAAATACGCGCATTCGGAAATTCTCGATCATGCCTGTCGCACAGTCACTGCAATTGGGGAGTAGGCAATGATTCCATCGCGGACCTCGCCGACAGAACTCATGCGCGCATACTGCGTTTCGTTCGGAGGGATAGGCTCCTGCTTCGGCGCTTTCTTCTCTGCCGCCTCAAGGACAAGTTCACATCCCGCGATGGTGCTCGCAGTGCCGCCTCCGCTGATTCCCGGCACGATCGCATGGACCATCTGGTATAGCATCCGCAAGCAGATCAGTGGCTAACCTCTGAGGGTTTCAGACATCATAGCCGGCTCTTCCAGCAAGGAAGGCCTTCCAGGCTTGAAGGCTGCAGGCTCTCGCTCCAGATCGAGGCAGTGCTGCTCAAGCTCGTCGGCGACTTCCTTTGAATATGTCACGAAGTGGTTTGCCGCCAGCAACACCATGAATCCCATCCACATTTTTGCCGGCTGGCGAGCCCACTTACGCAGGATCAGCAGCAGAAATTTCCAGTACGCAAGCTTGTAACCGGAGCGGACTCCCTGCTTCCACAAGGAAGCTACGAATATTTTTAGGTTGTAGAAAAAAGGAAGTTCAGGCGGCCGTTGGGTTGCCTGAGGCTGCCATGAATCAATGGAGCGAGCGGCGCGCCCGAAATATGCGGTTGGGGTATACAGGTTAGTCAGCAAATCACTCAGCCCCTTCAGCAGGGTGGGCAGTTCCATGACCGTTCGAAAGTTAGGCGGGCTGAAGTTTGAAGTCGCCTGACTATCCTCGATCAGCCTGCCTTCGCGTTTCATACGGTCGAACAGAGCGGTAGTAGGCGGGGCCTGCAGGACGCCCGCCATTGCCCAGGTAATAGCTGTCTTCTCGATGAACTGAAGCTGTCGTTCAAAGATAGTTTCATCGTCCGAATCGAAGCCAACGATGAAGCCTGCCAGCACCCAAAGGCCGCTCTGCCTGATTTTGTTAACGTTGGAGACGAGATCGCCGCGCAGGTTTTGGAACTTGGAGGATCCTTTGAGCGCCTCGGCCGATGGCGTCTCAATCCCGAGAAAAACATACATGAAGTTCGCCTTGACCATGGAGGCGAGCAGCTCCGGCCGGTCCGCCAGATCAATCGACGCCTCCGTGTAGAAGGACATAGGTTGTTTGTTCTGCTTCTGCCACGCGGCCAGCTCACGCGTCAACTGTAAGGCGAGTTTGCTGTTGCCGATGAAGTTATCGTCTACGATAAATACTTCGTTGCGCCAGCCGAGCTTCTGGAGTGTTTCGAGCTCGGCAATCATCTGTGCCGGTGACTTGGCCCGCGGCTTTCGCCCATAGATGGTGATGATGTCGCAGAACTCGCACTGGAAAGGACAGCCTCGAGAGAACTGCACCGGCATCGAGGTGTAATTGCGCATCTCCAGCAGGTCGAAGCGTGGAATGGGGCTTTCCGTCAGTGCCGGCTTATCCATGACCCGGTACAAAGCATGCGCTGTGCCGTCTTCAAGAGCTCGGGCAATGCCCGCGAAAACCTCTTCCGCTTCCCCAACCATGACGTGGTCAGCCTTTGTAAGCAGGAACTCCGGTTCGCTGCTGGCCCATGGGCCGCCGATGAACGTTCTGCGGCCCAGAGAGCGGGCGCGTTCTAGGACAGCCAGGGTGTCCACACGCTGGGCATGCATGGCGCTGACCATGACGAGGTCGGCCCCCAGCAAGTCTTGATCCCGCAGTTCATCGAAGGAGAGATCGAGCAGGCGCATCTCCCATGTTGGCGGACACAGGGCGGCCACTGTGACCAGACCGAGCGGCGGGATCATGGAACGCTCGGGAATGATCTCCAGGACGCCCTCAAAGCCCCAGAAGGAAGGCGGAAAGCGCGGCCAGACCATCAGCACGTTCAAGTTTGGGCCGAGTGGCGGAAATGTCTCCGCTGCCTCGAGCCGGGGCTGGACGGTGTACTGCTGGAGCAGGTCGGTCACAAGTGCGGGCATCGCTACTCTCCCGAATGATGAATAGATGGTACGGTACTCAGCCCGTGGACGGAGCACAAACCATGGGATGCAAGCGCGCTCTACCTGCAAGTTGTCAGGAGCCGGGAGATTACGGTCGCACTCGACGCGACGCCTGACTCTGGATCTGCATACATGCTTCGGGCAGGATGCGCACGTTACTTATGCATGTCCGACGTGTACGCTTCGGATCGGACGATCCACTTACCCTCGCGCGGAGGAACGACCTGAAAGCTGGTGAGTGGAAAGAGGTCTCCGCGATCGATATGCAACTTCGCGGCGCTTACTGCGGCTTAGGCCCGTCTTCCTGTTCGACCTCTTCGCCCTCGCCAGGGAATGGCCACGCACGATTGAGCGGCTGTGTCTCCTCCCGGACGGTTTTGGGCACGGTGTTGTTCTTCAGATTTTCAAGCACATGGGCGCCCAGCTTGCCTGCGCTGGCCAGGTCGATGTCGCCGTCGTGGTCCAGGTCGGCGGCTATAAACTGCGTACCGGCGCTTGCGGTGCCGTTCTCCGAGAGAGTGATGCGCGTGAAGACAGGATCCGCTGCGGAATCAGCAATCTCCATGCTGTTCTTCGTATTTGGAGAGAGTTGCACCGTTGCCTGCTGGCCGCTGCTGCCGTGCGTTTGCGCCGAGGCAAACTGCGCCTTTGTTGGCAGCTTGTATGCATACACCACCACAGGATCGTACGAGCCCGGGTCGCCGCCTGAATGCCCGCGGTAGCGCTTGCCGGTGATGAGCTCGGGCGTGCCATCGCCGTCGATGTCGACCAGCGCGAGCGCGTGCGACTGCGAGAACGATTCGTCGATGGTGTGGCGAATCCAGTTTCGATGGGCCGGCGTCCCTGCCTGCTCCAGCCAGTAGAGACCATATCCGTGGCCTTGCCCGTAGATCAGGTCGAGCTTGCCGTCATGGTTCACGTCGTAGCCGAGGATCGGAAAGCCAGCGTCGCCGAGGTCCCAATCCCCATGCCATTCCCATTTGTCGTTATCCGCGTCGATCTGCCGGAACCAGCCATGCGTCGTCAGCACGTCCGGCTTGCCGTCGCCATCAATATCGGCGATGCCGATGCCGTGGCCGTCCTCCGCCTTGCCTCCTAGGTGGTGTACCTGAGGCTTGTCCTTGCTGAAGTCGACCCAGAGGATACCCGCTCGATTGTAGTGCGCGAGAGCAAGGTCCGGCTTGCCGTCGCCATTGATATCGGCAAACGCGCCGCCCTCCGTGTCGAAGCTGTCGGTGATCTTCTCCGGCTGCCACATGGTGCCCGCGGCGGTCGCCTTCGGCCCCGGATTGCGGTACCAGATCAGCCCGTTCGAGATCCAGCCCGTGGTGACAAGATCGGGCAGTCCATCATGGTCGACGTCGACGATCCACTCGCCGCAGTCGTTGACGAACTCATTGTGGATGCCGACCGTGCGGAACTGGTGCTGCTTCCATTCGCCGCCATTCGCACCGGGGTTCTCATACCAGTAGGCGCCGCTCAACAGGTCATCAAAGCCGTCGCCGTTTATGTCGAGCAGCGAAATACCCTCGGCATGGTCGCTGCCGAGGCGATGCGCCAGAAAGGTGATGCGCGGCTCGCCGCCAGGGCCGTTGCCAGGGTGCTGCAGGCGAAACTCCGTAGCATGCGCTGGGTCCTGTGCATGACCCGTGCCCGCAAACAAAGGGGAGAGCAGAAGCAGCAACGCGCGATGTTTGCAGGACATGGTTTTGATAGACTCCGCAGGCTGGTCTGCTAAACGATTTTCATGGTCTCAGGGTTCCAATGCACGACGCTGTCGCGCTCGACGCTGAGATTGCTGAGCAGGGCTGCCCCGGCTGCGCGAAAGCCGAAGACCGGATCTTCCACAACCGGCTGACGGCTGCGCACAGAGTTAAAGAAGTTATGAAAGTGGTCGTAGCTGTCCGAGTATCCTTCGGGCGCCGAAAAGCTCTCGACATCCAGCGCCGCCGGCCCGCTTGGGTGCTCGACTGGGTACTTCTTGCGATAGGCCTCGATGGTCTGCTTCTGCATTGCGTCGGCGAAGGTAGAGACGGTGTAGCCCGGCTCTTTTGCCGGCGGAACGCGCGTGACCGTGACCGTCCGTCCGGCGATCTCCATCTGACCCTCGGAGCCGGTGAAGAGAAATCCCTCACTCTCCTCGCCGCCATCCACGAAGTTGACGCGCAGGCTCAGGTTGAATCCCTCCGGATAATCGAGCAGCGCCAGCAGGACATCATTGGCATCGCGGCCATCCTTCCAGTAGCGCAGGCCGCCCGTAGCCATGGCGCGTGTGGGGCCGTGCGCGCCGGTGATGAAGTGGGTTCCGCTGAACAGGTGCACGAACAGGTCGCCTGCTACGCCGGAGCCATAATCCTTCCATTTGCGCCACTGAAAGAAGCGCTCGGCGGAAAATGGCATCTTCGGCGCGGTGCCCTCAAAGCGCGGCCAGTCGCAGGTCTCGGTCGATGCGTCCAGTGGAATGGTGTAGTTCCACGCGCCGATCGAGGAGTTCCGGTCCCATCGTGCCGAGACCATATTCAGCTTGCCGATGGCGCCGGAGGCGAGCAGTTCCTTCGCCTTCGCATACACGATCGAGCTCACGCGCTGGCTGCCGATCTGGATAATACGGTTCGTCGACCGGGCCGCGTCAATGATCTCCGGCCCATCGGAGTAGAGGTGGATCATCGGCTTCTCGAGATACACGTCCTTGCCCGCCCGCATGGCATCGACAGCGGTTTGTTTGTGCCAGTGGTCGGGCGTCGCAATCAGCACGGCGTCCACGTCCTTGCGCGCCAGGATCTCGCGGTAATCGCGCGTCGTGAATAGGTCCGCGCCCCACATCTCCTTGGCATGCGTCAGGCGGCCGTCGTAGCAGTCCGCGGCGGCGACCAGCTTGACGCCCGGCACCTGCAAGGCAAAGTGAGTGTCGCTCTGACCCTGGATCCCGGCGCCTATCAGCGCGAGCTGGATGTTGTCGTTAGGCGAACGCGGCGCTGGCGACGCAGACTGCGCGAACAGCGGCTTCAGACGAGTCGCGCCAGCAGCCAGGGCCGCGGCTTTCGACGCGGATTGAAGGAAGACTCTGCGATTTAACGGGACTGGCGGGTTTATGGCGTCTCACTTTCGCGCGTATCAGTACTCTTCAAACGCTATCGCAGAACTTTAAGGCACCAGGCAGAACACTGTCCAGCCGTGCCGCCGCTGCATCGAGAGCTCACCGGCTGAGCGCCTGCGGGCAGTTGGAGCTGTGTTGCCTGGCGGCGCCTTTGAACAATGGCAGTACATGCGAAAACCAGCTGAATCAACCGCGGTGTAAAGGAAGGCAGGATGCCATTGTGAATGGCATCCTGCCTGGGGTCGGGCGAGTTGAGCCAGGGCGGCGACGATTCCTTCGCCGACTTCCCGTTCTCGCCCTATATGATTCGTGTAGTCAAGATATTGACGCTGAATTACGGACCAAAGTATCGGGCAATACACGCCAGGAGAAACCGTTGCTATTTAACAAATCTGCATGGGACGCCGATCTGTTGTCACGCCGCAATTTCGTTCGCCTGGGCGGGTCGGCCGCCGCCGGTGCGGCTTTGCCGTCAGCCCTGTTCGATGCTTTCAAGTCACCATCGACCACGGGGGGCACTTATCAAAACCCGGTGATCCGCGGCGACCATCCCGACGCCGGCGCGATCCGCGTCGGCGATGACTACTATCTAACCCACACCTCTGACAACTACTCTCCCGGCCTGCTGCTGTGGCACTCGCGCGATCTGGTGCACTGGAAGGCCGTGGGCGCGGCCCTGGACCAATACTATGGAGCCGTATGGGCACCGTATCTGTGCGAGTACAAAAACCGCTTCTACATCTATTTTCCCTGTGACGGCAAGCTGAACGTGATCCATGCAGAGAGCCCGCTGGGGCCGTGGAGCAAGCCGATTGCACTGGGACTGAACGGCATCGATCCGGCCCACATTGCCACGCCCGATGGACGCCGCTACCTGTACTCGGCGGGCGGCTACTGCACGCAACTCTCAGCCGACGGCCTCTCTGTGCAGGGCAAGCAAACAAAGGTGATGGAGCCATGGCCGATTCCGGAAAGCTGGCGCGTGGAATGCTCCTGCCTGGAAGCACCCAAGCTGTTCTTCCGCGACGGCTACTACTACCTGACGGTCGCCGAGGGCGGGACGTCGGGGCCGCCGACCAGCCACATGGTGCTCTCGGCGCGAAGCCGCAATGTAGAAGGTCCGTGGGAGTGGTCGCCTCTCAATCCCATCGTGCACACCTATAGCAGCGAGGAGAAATGGTGGTCGAAGGGTCATGGCCGGCTGGTAGAGGCGGCTGACGGCTCATGGTGGATGACCCTGCATTCGTATCAAAACGGGCTTCGCACGCTGGGGCGGCAGGTCCTGCTGCTGCCGGTGGAGTGGACCGCGGACGGCTGGTATCGGGTACCCGCGGGGGTCTCCGCGGGAGAGCCTATCCGCAAGGCTTTGCTCGATCCGGCGCCACCTGCGGAGGCTGAGGCAAACGGACTTGCCGGGCCGGCGCTCGACCCTGAGTGGCAGTTCTGGAGAGGGTACGACTTGGCCCGTGTGCGGCTTGCAGATGGCGCTCTCACGCTGACAGCGCACGGGGCCAGCATCGCGACGACCTCAGCCCTGACGCGCGCAGCGAAGGATCGCGTCTACACGGTCGAGGTCGAGATCGAGGTCGAGCCGGATTGCGAAGCGGGCCTGCTGCTGTTCTACAACAACTCCCACGTCTGCGGCCTACGATTGAACCCACATGGGGCGGAGCAGCGCAATGTCACGCCTGTACATGCCACGCGCGCGACTCTGCGCATCGTGAACGATGATCAACAGGCAGACTTCTTCTATCGCGTCGAGAACTCGCCTGGAAACGTCGGCTGGACCAAGATACGCGAGTCGCTGGACGTGAGTTGCTACAACCAGAATGCTCTGGGCGGGTTCCTCGACCTGCGGCCCGCGATGTACGCCTGCGGCACAGGCTCGGCTACGTTTCGCAACTGGCGGTATGTGACACGGGTGCTTGCATCAACATAAGCGCCCGAACCGGGAAGAAACCAGTCATACGCCTGCTTCGCACATGACTCGCCGCGCTGCTCGTTCTGCTTTCAGCGCGCCCGCGCATGGCCGGGCGTTGGGTGTGTCGAGCTATGGAGCGCGGCCAAACTTAGGCCACGAGAGCACGGCTGCGAGGCACATGATGGCCTACTACTCATACCACGAATAGCGCGTGCCAACGGAGGCGGGAGCGTACAGCTAGTACCAAGGCCGCCCGGAGAGGCATGGAGCTCTCTCCGGAATGCGCCCTGCTTGTTCCGCTTACGATGAGCGGAACCCTAGGATTGTGGAATCAAGTTGAATTTCTGCGCGGGGGTACTGTTGCCAAACCATTGGTCCAGCTGCGTTTTACTCGTCGTGTTTCCACCTGGATCATCGAGAGCCTGCAGGCTGTTCAGGTTATAGAAGGAGTAAGTTCCATCCGGGTTTTGTACCGGCAGCCATTGGTCGTTGCCCGGACTCATGCCCCCGGCAGGCCACTGAACGATGAGCGCTCCATTGAGAGCCGAGCCTCCTGTGACGTTTACCACCTGACCGCTGTTCACGTTCTGAATCTGGTAGTAGCCGCCGCTGGTCGGGACGAATTTCCATAACTCATTGGTTGCGCCGCTTGTGAAAGGATACAGAATGATCGCCGCGCCCTGCGTGGTGGAGCCGCCCGAAACGTTCAGGGCCAGACTGCTGGCGACGTTCTGGATCTCGTAGGTGCCGGACAGGTTGACGCTCGGCGGCAACAGATGCTGCCAGACTGCCGCCGCGCTCGACATCTCCACGGGATTGGCGCTGGTGTTGTTGGTCGGCGTGGTCCAGTCATTCCAGGTTATATTCAGGTTGCTGCGCTCGCTCCAGGCTGCGTTGGCGTTGCCCTGCAGCCAAGACCCGTAGTTGGACCAAAGATTGCCTTCCGTAGCGAAATCGCTCAAGCCCCGAGTAAACCAGTACGCCCATTGGCTGCCGGAATCCTCGGCGTTGTTGTGCAGCACAGAGCCTTCCGCGACAGTATGATCCGCCACCATCTTGGCATCGTTGTAGTAGGACTGGTTGCCGGTAATACGGTACAGCTGGGTAGCCGCCTCGAGAAAGGACCCGGCGTTGTAGACGTTGTCGTCGTCGGCTTGCACCACTCCATTCGAGCCCACACAGCCATGCACCCGTCCCGCGGTTGACCCGCTGGTGACAAGCAGGGCGGACCGTACCCAGGAATAAATGGTCTCGGCTTTGGTAAGGTAAGTGCTATCCCCCGTGGCCTGATAGAGCCCAACTGCCTCAAAGACGAATGGATCGTTGCTGAGGGCGCATTTCGATTGCTTATCTGTATTCTCCCAAATGCCGCCGCCTGCGACCGTCGTGTCCCAACCCTGCTTGTATCCGTTGTTCCAGCCCGCTTCAGCCTGAGTTAGATAACTGGATATCCCGGTAAGCTGGTATCCGCGCAGGAAGGGGTTCACCATCCATGCGAGATTGTCATCCCAGCCGTCGGTTTGCCAATTGTTATTGGCCCCACCAGCGGCATTGTAGTAGGCAAGGCTGTTCAGCAGGGAGATCATAAAGTCCCGGTCGCCCTGTGCGTGGGTGTACTGGTAGCGGTCTATCGCAACCGTGATGGCCAGGGCTTCCGTCCACTCACCGTCCTGCTGGGTGCCGGTACTGGTTAGGCCCGTGGCATAGTACGTCTGACCATTCGCCTGCACCAGGAATGCGGAGTTATAAGCATTGTAGGCAGCCGCCGCGTTCTGAGCTTGCGCGGAGTTTGACAGAAAAAGGCCCGGCACAACGATGCCAATGGCTGTCAGGCTGCTTAGGAAGATCGGGCGTGAGCGTTTCATCTGGATCTCCTGGAACTGGATTGTGGCGAGCATGAACGAGATCCACACTCACGCTTTTTAGTTGCGGTAGACAGCATGAGACCAGCTTCGGCTGCCGGTCTCATGCCATCCGTCGATAGCTCCCTTACTTAGACAAGCGAACCAGATAGAACTCCTGTGCGTTGGTGTTATTGCCGAACCATTGGTCCAGCTGCGTTCCGACGGTTGAGCTGCCACCGGGAACATCAAGGGCCTCGAGGCTGTTGAGGTTATAAAACGAATACGTGCCGTCCGGGTTGAGCACCGCTTCCCACTGGTCGTCGCCCGGTATGATCGCCGCTGCGGGCCGCTGCACGATGGCCGCGCCGTTGATGCCCGACGCGCCTGCAACGCTGATCACCTCGCCGCTGTTCACGTTCTTAATCCGGTAGTAGCCGCCGCTGGTCGCCTCGAAAGTCCATTGCTGCTCTGGCGTATCCCTCGTGTAGGGCGACTGGATGATCGCCGCGTTGCCGGCGGTAGAAGCGTTTGCAACGCTCACCGCCAGGTTGCTCGCGAGGCTCTGGATCAGGTAGGTGCCGCCCAGCTTCACGCTTGCCGGTGGAAACTGCTGCCATATTGCCGCCGCGCTCGACATCTCCATCGGGTCGGTTGGGGGCTCCGCGTCGTTCGTTGGGCCCGACCAGTCATTCCAGGTAAGATTCAGCTTGTTGCGCTCGCTCCACGCCGCGTTAGCATTGCCAAGCAGCCACGATTTGTACTGGGGCCAAAGACTGGCTTCGGTCGAGAAATCGCTCAATCCCCGAGTAAACCAGTAAGCCCACTGGTTGCCCGTCGCTTCAGCGGTGCTGTGAAGAACCGGCCCCTCGTTGACGATGTGATTAGTCACCATTACCGCATCGTTATAGTAGGTCTGGTTTCCCGTAACCCGATAAAGCTGGGCAGCCGCTTCGAGAAAGGCTCCGCTGTTGTAGACGTCGTCGTCTCCGGGGGACGGGTCCTCTATGGCTCCGGCCGTGTTCACGCAGCCATGCACCTGTCCCGCATATTGCCCGGTGGCGATAAGCAGGTGAGAGCGCATCCAGGCGTAGTCGGCCTCAGCCTTAGTCAGATACGTGCTATCCCCCGTAGCCTGGTAGAGCCCGACGCCCGTAAAGATGAACGGATTGTTTGCGACAGCGCATTTGGCGGTCTTATCCGTGTTTTCCCAAATGCCGCCCCCCGCGACAGTCGTATCCCAACCCTGCGCGTATTCCTGATTCCATCCCTGCTCAGCCTCCGTCAGGAACAAGGAGGTACCCGAGAGTTGATACCCCCGCAGATAGGCGTTGACCATCCAGGCGAGATTGTCGTCGTATCCGTCGGTTTGCCAGTTTCCATTCGGCGCATTAGTGCCATCATTGTAATAAGCAAGACTGTTGAGTAGCGCGATCACCATGTTGCGGTCGGCCGCTGCGTGCGTGTACTGGTAGCGGTCTTCGGCAACCACGATGTCCAGCGCTTCGGTCCATTCGCCGTTCTGTCCGATGTCCACAGTGGTCAAGTTATTGGAATAATATGTCTGCCCGTTTGCCTGTACCAGGAATGCCGCGTTGTAAGCGTTGTAAGCCGCAACCGCTCTGGCCTGCGCCTGTGCGGCCGCTGACTGTGACGTAGCTGCTGCTGAACTGCTTGCAGCCGCGGCTTGGCTTTGCGCTTTGGCCGGGTTTGAGAGCAAAGAACTAATCACAAAAATGCCAAGCGGCACCAAGCTGCGTTGAATAATCAGGTGTGAGCGTTTCATTCGGGTTCTCCTGTGGCGTTCAAGCTTTGTGGGAGAGTGAACCTGCGGTTCACAATTTGTTTCAAGCGTCGTGACAGCAGATCCCCATAGGATCCGTCTGCCGCGAAGGAACATCCAGAGGTTTACGAGTTGGGAGTTCCCGGCGGGAGCGTCCATTTCTGGTTGCTGCCGCCGGTGCAGGCCTGGATATCGAGCTGCACTCCGTCCGGGCCGCCGCCCGGAATGTCGAGGCAGAGACCCGATGCCGGGTTGACCAGAGCGCCATTGATCGGCGTCCATGACTGGTTCCCGGCGCCGGTGCAGCGATACAGCTCCACCAGGGCGCCGCTGGCCGTGCTCCCGCCGGTGATGTCCATGCATTTGCCATCGAAGCTCAGGGTGTTGTTCGTGACGACCCATTGCTGGGCCGAGGTGGGGTTGCAGCCGTAGCTGTCCACGATGGTGCGATCGGCGGTGGAGCCGCCGAAAGCATCGAGGCATTTACCAGCGATGCCGGAGACCACGGAACCCTCCGACGGGACGCGCCACTGCTGGCCCGGGCTGCCGTCGCAATCCTTGATGTCCAACTGCGTTCCACTGGTGGTGTTCCCGCCGGGGTCGTCGAGGCAGCGGCCCGACACAGGGTTAACGAGGGTACCGTTCTGCACGCGCCAGATCTGGTTGGTCGCGCCCGTGCAATGCCACACATCGACGAGCGTTCCATTGCCCGTGCCGCCGCCGACGATGTCAAGGCAAAGATTGTTGATGGCCAGCTGCCCGTTGTTCACATTCCATTGCTGGGACGCAGTCGGGTTGCAGCCGAAGATATCGGCCTTGGTGTCCGCGGTGGCCGAGTCGTTGGGGTCGTCAAGACACATCCCCGCGACGCCGGAGTAGATGTTTCCCGTTGGGCGGCTTGCGGTGCCTGAAAGCGGATCCGCGATCCAGTGGCTCGCGAGTGCCTGCTCAATGGAGGCGTCCCAGGCGTTCGCCATTTTCTGGTAGCCGCTGTCGTTGGGGTGCAGGGTGCCGGAGAGGTCCGACAGGGTGAGGGCGCTCATGTCGACCAGGGCGACATGCTTGCCTGCGTTGGCCCGCGCCTGCACGATCGCGGGCAGCTGGCTGTTGAAGGTTTCGCGCTCCGATTCGAGGGTCGCGTCCCCATTGATGATCAGCTGCGCCACCAGGACCGTCGCGTCGGGCTCCGCCGAAAGAATCTGATCGATGAGGGAGGCCAGCCGCGACGGAGCGTTGGGGATGTCGTCGTTTTTCCCCAGGTCGTTGATGCCGGCGTCGAGCAGGACAACATTCGGCTTGTAGTTGTTCAAAGACGCGTTTGTCAGGGGTGCCAGGTCTCTGATTCTGTACCCATAATGGCCTTCGTTGTCGGGATCGGCCATGCTTCCATCAATCTGGGTGCCCACGAAGTCCAGGATGCCTATCTGGCCGGCCAGCGCGGTCGAGAGCGGCCCTCGATAGCCGTCCTGGGTAGTGCTTTGAGCGCCGGCGGTGATTGAGTCGCCGAGCGGCATGATTCTCAGGTTTGCGCTCGTCTGGCCATGTGCAGGGGACCCCATCAGGATCAGCAGCCCAGCCGCCAGCAGCGAACAAGGCAAAATCGTTCGAGGGAATCGAAACATTGCGTAAGCCTCCTTCAAAACTTGGAAAACAGACATTCCTTAAAACGTAACCATCACCGCAGCAGGGAAATGCCAATCTGCCAATCGTGGCCGCGAACATTGATTCGCCGTAGCCACCAGGAGTAACTCAATCACCATAAAATCGTTACTATCGGGACAGACAGACGCTATGCGTAGTAGTTTTCCCCTGTCAAGGTCCCGACCTATTTTTTTAGTAAATAAAATGCTATCCGGCACTTATACCCCGAAAGAAGTAGAGCCAAAGCACTCCTTCTAGTGATGTGAGTTCTGTGGTTCGTTCCGTATAGTGCATCCAGACAACCAACCGTAAGCTGCTGACGTGGCGAATAGTCCTTGCCCGGCCGCGCAGTTAAGACTAATGGGACTATCGGTAACTTTTTCGAGAGGCTGTATATCATGAGATGGATCCGTTTTGAACGAAGCTGCATGGCAGCGTCGTTCGTCGCCGCTTCGCTTGCCGGAAGTGTATATGCCCATGCACAGCAGGACCAGGGCGCTGTAGTAGGCGTCGTCACCGATAGCGCGGGCGCTGTCATTCCGAACGCTCAAGTCACGCTCACAAATACCGGTCAGGGCCTGGTGCTCAAGGTCACATCGGACGGGCGGGGGGTTTACAGCTTTTCTCCCGTCAAGATCGGCGATTACTCGGTCAGCGCAGAGGCCGCCGGCTTTGCGGCCACGATTCAGCAGAACCTACACGTAGACGCGCAGCAGCGGCTCAATGCCAACCTGATCCTCAAGCCGAGCTCCGAAACACAGAATGTAACGGTCAACACGGCGCCGCCTCTTTTGCAAACGGAACAGGCTTCGGTGGGCCAGGTATTCAGCGCGAAGGCGTTGACCGACACGCCTTTGAACGGCCGCAACTGGCTGTTTATCGCGCAGCTCGCAGCGGGAGTGGCGCCGCCCTCAGGCGCTCGAGGGGCCGGCACGGGCGACTTCAGCGCGAACGGCGCGCGGTCGGACCAAAACAACTTCATTCTCGACGGCGTCGATAATAACGTAAATGTGGTCGACTTCCTGAACGGCGCGTCCTACAGCGTGCAGCCTCCGCCGGACGCCATTGCCGAAGTCAACATCCAGACCAGCAGCTACAGCGCCGAGTTCGGACACTCCTCTGGGGCTGTTGTCAACGCGAGTATCAAATCGGGCACCAATAACTTCCACGGCACACTGTGGGAGTACCTTCGCAACGACGCCTTCAACACGCACCAGTACTTTGACCGGCCCACGGACCCGATTCCGGAGTATCGGCAGAACATCTTTGGCGGCACCCTGGGCGGCCCGTTCTATAAGAACAAACTCTTCTTCTTCGGCGACATCCAGGGAAACCGCGTCGTGAACGGAAGAAATCAGATTCTGACTGTACCCACGGCGCTCGAGCGGCAAGGCGACTTCAGCGAGTTGCTGGACCCTGTGCAAACCGGCGGCGCACCTATCTACCTATACCAGCAGCGGTCCGGCGGCGGCCCCAACCCGAATGTAAAGAATCAGGGCGCGACCATTGCCACGGCGAGCCCCTACCAGCAAAGCTATAACGGGCGGCTCAACGTATTGGATCCCGCAGCGATTAACCCGACCGCACAAAGACTCCTCAACCTGTATCCGCTGCCCAACCGCATCAACACCGCGGGCAGTGGTTTGCTGACCAGCAACTACAGCACTGAACTCAACAACACCGACAAAACCGTGCAGTGGGACGCGCGCGTCGACTACAACGCAAGCGCGAGGGACCAGGCGTTTGTGCGCTACAGCTACCAGCACGAGTACCAGTTTTATCCCCCGCCGCTTGGTCCTATCCTGGACGGCGGCACCTTCGGCCAGGACGGGAACGAGGTGAACATCGGCGAGAACTTTGCATTCAGCGAAACGCATATCTTCTCTCCGAAAATTCTGAATGAGTTCCGGTTCGGCTATAATTATGGGCACTTTTACTACACGCAGCCCAACGCGGACAATCTTGGGCTGGCCGCATCGTACGGTCTTGGGGGCATTCCGGAAAGCCCGCAGAACGGCGGCTTGCCGAATCTTTACTTTCCGGGCAATGCTTCGATCCAGGATGCCGGATCGCCCAACTATTACCCGTCGAACGAGCATGAGAATGTTTGGCAGGCGCTCGACAATGAGACTTTCTCGTTGGGCAATCATTCCCTCCGGACCGGCGTCAGCATCCAGCGTATCCGCTTCAGCACGCTGCAGCCGCCGGGTGGACATGGCAACTACAACTACACCGGAAGCTATTCAAGCGCGTACAACGTCGCCAACACGGGCAATGCCGCGGCCGATTTTCTCTCGAACAACCAAAACAACAGTTTTTTGAGCTCGACAAATGTAGTGGACGACGTGCGCTGGGACCGTGCCGCATACATCCAAGACGACTGGAAAGTGAACCAGAGGCTTACCGTGAATCTAGGCCTGAGGGTCGAGAACCAGACCCCCTACTTTGAGCGCCACGGCAACCAGGCGGTCTTTTATCCGACCGCCGGTGTGACGTACGACCCGACAGCGGGCCCGCAAGGGCAGGCGCACAGCGCCGGCATGTATATCCTCCCGGACAAGGCCCGCAATACTCCCCTGCCGGCGACATTTACAAGCCAGCTTTTAAAGGACAACATCACGGTCGGCTACTCGAGCAACCAGTATCTGATCGACTATCAGACGCTGAACTGGGGGCCGCGCGTCGGTATCGCTTACAAGTTGAGCGACGCGAGTGTGATCCGCGCCGGCTACGGCCTCTACTATGGCGGCCTGGAAAGCACCGGGTTCGCCCCCAACCTGGGCTTGAATTACCCGTTCACTAACAGATCGACCATCACCAATCCCGGCAACGTTGCTTGCACATTTGGCAACTGCCTTACCGATGGAATCACTCTCGAGAACGGTTACACCGACTTCCTGGCCAATGGTGGGCTCGCGAACGCGAACGGGACGCCCAGCCTGAACGGGATTACGAACAATCTCCGGACGCCTTACACGCACCAGTTCAATTTGGCCTTCCAGCAGGATATTGGGCACGGGTACACGGCGAGCCTCGGGTACGTCGGCTCGCTCACGCGCCATGCTTCCAACTTTGTCGACCTCAACGGCCCGGCGGTAATCACGCCGAATTGCATTACCGACCCGGCCACCGGCGCAGTCACCAACGCGCCCTGCGGTACCAGCAACTCTCAGCACCCATTCAGCGATGTCGGTACCACCTTTCAGTTGAATAATGGTATTGCGTCGTACCACTCCCTGCAGGGAAAGCTGGAGAAGCGCCTCGGCAGGAATCTCGGTTTCCTGACGACCTACACCTGGTCGCACCAGATGACGGACTCGGGAACCGCCATTGCGCAGGGCGATAACTTCACCTCAGCGGGCGGTGCCCCCAATTACAACGTCCTCGGCACGCGCGCGGGCTATGCCAACGGTCCGGAAGATGTTCGCAACCGCTTTACCTTCAGCGGAAACTACATTTTCCCGGTCGGCAAGGGCCAGCGTTTCCTGAGCGGGAGCGGGATCGCCAGCCAGGCTTTGGGCGGATGGCAGACTACCCTGACCGAGCAGATCCAGGATGGGGAGCCCTTGACCGTGGGAACAGCGAATTTCACGGGTGTCAATGGCCTCACCCAGAATGCGATTCTGATTCGCGATCCCTTTGCGGGTGGCGGAACGCCGGACCCCAGCTTGAACTTTCCCGCAGGCGCTACATGTCCGGCGAAGGTGCACAACCTGGCAGCCTGGTTCAACCCTTGCGCGTTCAAAAATCCGCTGCCGAGCTCTGCGCTTTCAGGCGGGATCACTACAGCTGTGCAGGCCAGGGCGTTCCTGGGCGACCTCAATAACAAGATCCCGGGGCCGGGGTATAACCGCACGAATATGTCAGTGTTTAAGTCGTTCCCGGTCTACCGCGAGTCGCAGCTGCAGCTCCGTGCCGATATCTTTAACGTATTCAACACCCCCGCTTTCACCTTAGGGGGCGGCAACGACGGCCCGAATGGAGCGGTGATCGCCCCCGGCAGTTATCGCTTCTTTCAGAACAACACTCCCAACTCGCGCTTCTTTCAATTCGCATTGAGATATTCCTACTGATTTTTGCTCGATAGCGATCCACCAAACCGCAATCGTGACGCCTGCGCTGACCGAATTTTAATGGGCGGCGCAGCGTCTCATCTGCACGACCCAGTTTGCAACAGGTCGAGAGCTTCGGGATTTTGGCATTTTGCGGATATTCTTGCATAGAGGCATCACAAACTTCAGCAGTGAAAGTGAGAAGCATAGATGTTAATGAGCGGCATGCGGGTTTTCGTCGCGTCTTTAGCGATAACGTTCACAGTATTCGCGAGCGCGCAGCAGCCCGCGCCGCCGGACATCCCGGCTGCAAGGCAGCCAGCCGGAGCGAACGCCACCGCTGATGCAGCCCCCGGTACGACAACGCTGATCGCATTGGATGGAGCCGACCGCGGCCGCACCTTCGGCGGGGTGGGCGCCATCAGCGGAGGCGGCGGCAATTCGCGCCTTCTCATCGACTACCCTGTCAAGCAGCGCAACGAGATTTTGGATTATCTGTTCAAGCCCGGCTACGGCGCATCGCTGCAGATACTCAAACTCGAAATCGGCGGCGACGCCAACTCCACCGACGGCTCCGAGCCCAGCGTGGAACACACGCGAGGCGTGGTGGACTGTAATGCCGGGTATGAGTTTTGGCTGGGCGAACAGGCCAAACTCCGGAACCCGAACATCAAGCTGTATGGCCTGGCCTGGGCCGCTCCCGGATGGATTGGCGGCGGCAAGTTCTGGTCGCATGACATGATTGACTACTTAATGACATGGCTGGACTGCGCTCACTCCCATGGCCTGACCATCGACTATCTCGGCGGATGGAACGAGCGGGGCTACGACGCAACGTGGTACAAGGATCTGCACACCGCGCTGGCGGCAAAGCATCCCGCGATCCAGGTGGTCGGCGACGACTCAGGCTGGAAAGTCGCTGACGCCATGGCCAAGGATCCCGCCTTGGCCAAATCAATCGACATCATCGGCGTGCATTACTCGTGCCAGGGCGGCGACGGAGGCAACGCGGACTCCTGCCATTCCACCCAAACCGCCATTGACACCGGAAAGCCTCTCTGGGACAGCGAAAACGGCTCGCAAGACGATAACACCGGAACCGGAGCCTTGATCCGTGCGATCACTCGGGGCTACATCGACGCAAAAATGACAGCTCTTCTAAACTGGCCGATTATCGCCGCTATAACTCCAAATCTACCCTATCCCACTGTCGGATTGATGGTCGCCTCTGAGCCTTGGTCAGGTAATTACAGCATTGGGCAGAGTTTGTGGGCTACCGCGCAGGTCACTCAGTTTACCCAGCCGGGCTGGCAGTTCCTGGATAAAGCAAGCGGTTATGTCGGCAAGGACCGCAATAAGGGCAGCTATATTTCCTTGCGGTCGCCCGATGGCGCCGATACCAGCACTATTGTCGAGACGACCACCGCGGCCGAGCCATCGACGGTGGAGTTCAGCATGAGCGGCGATTCGTCGAGTAAGCAGGTGCACGTGTGGAGCACCGATCTCAAGTCAATGGCCGACAAGGACCACTTTATACATCGAACCGACTTGAACCAAGATGGGTCAGGCCGTTTTCAGTTCACCGTTCAGCCAGGGTATATCTACACGTTCAGCACGCTCAGCGCAGCCGGAAAGGGAAACGCGACCGCTCGCCCAGCGGCCGCCCTCAAACTTCCCTACCGTGATAACTTCGACCGCTACCGTACAGGTCAGGAAGCGCGATATGCCGCCGATATGCAGGGAGCCTTTGAAGTGCAGCCATGCGCGGCAGGCAGAGCGGGCAAGTGCCTGCAGCAGATGGCGCCGATCAAACCTATCGAGTGGCAGGACGATAGCGACGCGTTTACTCTCCTCGGAGACCCGTCGTGGACCAACTATACCGTCAGCGTGGATGCCGAGTTCGCCAGGCCTGGAACGCTCGAATTGATCGGGCGCGCCGGCATACAGAAGCGTCCACAATCACATCAGCAGGGCTACTATTTTCAGATAGCGGACAATGGCGTGTGGACTATCTTGAAGAGCGATTTCAGGGGCTTGCGGACAAAGCTGGCCAGTGGATCGACGAATCCACTCGGCACCGGCCAATGGCATCGGCTCAGCATGTCCTTCAACAATGAGACGATTACCGCCTCGGTAGACAAGAAAAGTCTTACCGTAGTTAAGGATGACTCCTATCAAGCCGGGCAGGTAGGGTTAGGTCTCACCAGCTATGACACCGATCAGTTCGATAACTTAGCAATTACGCCGGCTCGGAGCGCAAAGCCGGTGGCGCAATAACATCTGCTTGGAGCGTCATCGAGAGCGGCAAGAGCCCGCCGCTCTCATGCGCACCATGGATGTAAGCAAGCCGTTGAAGGGGCCAGGGATTCTCGTGGAACAGTTCTCCGGGACGGTTGCTCTTGCGTACCTGGTGCATCTCCGGGTCGCGCTCCCCGGCCCGGTTCTTCGTCGAGCACGGCGCGTCGAGAATCGTCGCATCCGCGATGGTGTCCGCGCCGACCTCAGGCCCCGAGCGGCCAGGTAGCTGTTCACCTCGGCGAACAGCAGTGCGGGCAGCCCGCGGCGCTCCAGCAGGTGGCGGAACTTGCACACCGTAGTCTCATCCGGTATCGGCTCGCCTCGGTCGATGCCCACAAAACCGCGCATGGCGTTCGAGTCGTAGAGCACGTCCTCCACGCCGGGGTCCGACAGGTTGCACCAGGTTCGCAGGAAGTAAATTCTCAGCATGCGCGCCCGAGCCAACCGGCGGGCGTCCGTTGCCAGGCTTCGGATAATTGAAGGCGATCCGGCAAAGCTCGCCATGCTCATCTTCGTTGCCACAGAAGGGCTTGTATCGATGTACACCGACAATCTTTTTGGGATAAACATAGAGGCGTTTGCAGAAAAGATGGTAGGGCTAGCGATCGTTGGATTCCGTCCTCGTGCCTAACCAGCAGGTCTCGGAACAAGAATGTTCCATGCCGTACGAGTATTTCTGGCAGTGCGGCTTTCACGTCTGCGGCAGTTGTAGCCTGCTTCTTGACTACGGCAGATCATTCGTGTTCGGAGACTGGCGGCTCCGGCTACTCCCTTGCTTTCCTATCAGAGTTTGAAGCAGCAATTTTAGCGATCGCGGCATAAAGCGCTGCTTGCGGTAGTAAGCAAAGAACCCTGGAAACGTTGGGGACCAGTCCTCCAGCATGGGCACGAGTTCGCCCGTGCGGAGGAAGGGCTTCAGACGGTGTTCCGCCCAGAAGGCAATGCCGAGACCCTGCGCGGCGGCCGCAACTGCAAGCCCGCGGTCGTTCAAGGTCAGCGTACCTTTCACCGCCACGGTAAGCTGCTGGCCATCCTTTTCAAACTCCCAGTGGTAGAGGGCAGGCGAGCCATCCTGACGCCAGTTGATGCAGGTATGACTGTGCAGATCTTCCGGCCGTGTTGGAATACCGCGCTTGGCTAAATAGGTAGGCGAGGCAACGGCGAGTTGACGGATCGGATCGCCGAGCCTCACGGCCACAACCTCCTGTTCCAGTAGTTCGCCCAGTCGGATGCCGAGATCGTAGCCGAGAGCAACAATGTCTGTGATGGAATCGCTGACTGTAATGTCCAGCGTGACCTCTGGGCATATCTCGCGGAAGCCGGCCAGGATTGGCTGCAGGTGGTCAACATAGGCTATTCGCGGTGTAACGATGCGGAGCGTTCCGGATGGCCGCCGCTTAAACTCCTCGATCTCATTCGTAGCGGCGTCGAGTTCCTCAAAAGCCGGTTGGAGGCGCGCCAGCAGCCGCGTCCCTGCATCGGTGAGCGAAATCCGGCGGGTAGTTCGATGGAGTAGTCGTACTCCTAGACGGTCCTCTAAAGCGCGTATGGTCTGGCTCATGGCGGATGCCGTATATCCCATTTGCTTTGAAGCTCGCACAAAGCTGCCGTGTTCAGCGACAGCGGCAAAGGCCCTGAACTCTGCAAACTCGCTTCCCCTCATGAACACCTCCCCCTCATTATGTCGCTTTTACTTAGCAGTGAATAAACAATGCAGGCGATTTTCATTACAGTCCTAACCGCTTAGCGTTATGTAAAGAGGGACAGGCGTATGAGCAAACAGCAGCGAATCTGGTTCATAACGGGTATTTCGAGGGGACTGGGAAAGGCGCTGGCGAGTGTCGTACTGGCTTCCGGCGATACCGTCATAGGCACGACGCGCACGGGAAAAGCAGATTGGGGACGAGGCGAGCCGAGGCTCACCGTGATTGCTTTGGAGTTGACCGATGTTGAGTCCGTTCGAAAAGCGGTAGCCGAGGCTTATTCGTTATATGGCCGTCTGGACATCGTTCTCAACAATGCGGGCTATGGACTGCTGGGCGCGATAGAAGAAGCGTCGTTGGAGGAAACGGAACACGTCTTTGCCGTGAACTTCCGGGGACCCCTTGCCCTTATAGCCGCGGTGCTGCCCTTGCTGCGCCAGCAGCGTAGTGGACATCTAGTAAATGTTTCTTCTATCGCGGGTCTGGCTCCCATGGCCGGCTCTGGCCTGTATGCCGCAGCCAAATTCGCTTTGGAGGGTCTGTCGGAAGCCCTGGCGCAGGAGTTGGCGCCGCTCGGGATTCGACTTACGCTGGTTGAACCGGGTGCCTTCCGCACTGAGTTCTTGTCTTCCGATTCGATTCGACGCAGCAAGCGGCGTATTGAAGATTATGACCGGACCGCCACGAAGAATATCGACCACCTGGCGAACATCGCAGGCAAACAGGCCGGCGACCCGGAGCGCGGTGCCAAGGCGATACTAACCGCTGTTAATGCTGATCGGCCGCCGTTGCATTTGGTGCTTGGCACGGACGCGCTGCGCCGCACGCGGGAAAAACTGGCCACGCTCTCCAGCGAGTTGGACTTATGGCAAGAGCTGAGTACAAGCACGGATTACCCAATACAGTAATCAAGAATGCAGGGGAGATTCATGCAAGATTTTACATTCGGACTTTCGAACAAAACGGCAATCGTAACAGGCGCGGCGCGTGGCATCGGACGCAGCACTGTCAATTTGCTGGCGGCCAATGGTGTAAAGGTGGTCGCCGAGGACATCAATCCAGCCGTGAACGAATTGGCCCAAGCGGGCCAAGTCGTTGCGTTGGTCGGTGATAGCTCTGAAGAGGCGACCGCTGTGCGCGCGGTCCAGGTCGCGCTGGAGAGCTTCGGCAGGCTGGATGTGCTGGTAAATAACGCCGGCAAGACATTGAACAAGCCTCTCCTGGAGACGAGTGTTGCGGATTGGAATAACATCATGGCGATCAATGCGCGCGGGTATTTCCTTCACGCTCGTGAAGCAGTACGGGCGATGCTTATCAGCGGCAGCGGCTCAATTGTAAACGTTGCTTCCATCGTGAGCACTGTAGGGATGAAGACGACTGCCGCCTATGCAGCCTCCAAAGGCGCCATCGCGCAATTGACGAAGGTAATCGCCCTGGAGCATGGCGAGCAAGGCATCCGTGCGAACGCGATCGGTGCTGGCGTGATCGAAACAGACATTCTCGCGGGCATCGTAGAGGACAGCCGCGCAACGCTAGCCAGCTACGCCCACATGCACGCATTAGGCCGAGTCGGCCAACCGGAGGAGATCGCGCAAGCCGTGGCATGGCTTGCATCACCTCTTTCCAGCTTCGTTACAGGCGCGCTCGTGATGGTGGATGGCGGTTACACAGCTATGTAGGGATTGCTACATCAAACGCCAGACATAGTACGCTCATGATTTTGCCCGGACTCGTTCAAACAATGTTTCTGAATGACAAAAGCTCCTGAATGCTGACTGCCTCAGGAGTCAATGAGCGAGTCCTCGAGACAACTCTCTTGTCGTTCTGGAGGTTAGCTCAAAACATCCGAGGTAAACCGGCGCACGAGCTATGTTACGCATCTGCGTCCATGGAAAGCGCAATTTGCTTTTGAGCTTCGAGGGCTGCCAGGCGCTTTGTGAGCACCTCGTGGATCATGGAATAGGCATTGCTGCCTAGCACGAGACGTTTGGGCGACTCGGCTAACTCCACGCTGTCGATCACGGCCTGCATCATTTTGACCGAATCTCCGGGAGGAACATAGGCGCCGCTTTCAAGAAATTCTCTGGTCTGTCTGACGGGAGTACCGTTATAAGCAGACAGTGCCGGGTCGTGCACTAAGCGCCCCGCGTCGAAGATCGCTGTACGTGCGCCACCCGGTTCGACCATAGTGGTTTGAATATTAAAGGGAGCAATCTCTTGTGTCGTTGCCTCGAAAAATCCTTCGATGGCCCATTTGCTCGCGTGATAAATCGACATGCCCGGAACGGCGATTTGGCCGCCCACACTGGACATCTGAAGAATGCGGCCGCCACCCTGGTTGCGCAGATGAGGCAATGCGGCGCGAACCACCTGAATGGAGCCCATCAGGTTGGTGTCCAAGTGGTGGATGATTTGCTCATCGGTCAGCTCCTCGGCGGCTCCAATGAGGCCTTAACCGGCGTTGTTGAAGATGACATCGATACGGCCGAAATGCTGGAACGCGGCATCGACCACGCTGCGAATGGCCGGGGTGTCCGTTACATCGAGCGATGCCAGCCAGAGCTGTTCGCCATACTGCGCCTTGAGGTTGTCGAGTTGCTGCAATTTGCGAGTTGTACTGGCGACTCGATCGCCGCGCTTCAGCAACAGTTCGGCCGTAACCAGGCCAAAGCCGCTGTTAACTCCCGTGATGAACCATGTTTGTTGTGCCAAAGGGCGCACCCTTCAAAGGTGTTGAATCCAAGATAGGCGGAAAGGCCATCGACGCTGTAGACAGATGCTGTACAGTTCTTGCACAATCCTATCAATTGAGACGTTCAAAGTTTGGCGCCTACAAAGGCATACGGCAGACCAGAAAAGGAGAGTTGCGGATGAACTTGATGCAACAATTGAAAGCCCTGCTCGAGAGCCATGCCGCAGAGCCGTTTCGATCGACACAGATCCCGGATCTGACCCTGATGCGCGCTGATGCTGTTTCAGCTTGCATGATCGCCACAGTCTACTCGCCGATGGCCTGCATCATTGCACAGGGCAGCAAGCAGGTGATGATAGGGAGTACCACACTCGACTACGACGCTGGCAAGTACTTGATCAGTTCGGTCGATCTGCCGGTTTCCGCTAGGATCACAAGTGCCACACCGAAGTATCCCTACCTGGCCTTATCACTCGAACTGGATCCGAAGCTGCTGGCAACAGTTTTATTGGAGCTGCCGAAAAGCCGCGAGGAGAAGTGCCTGTTTCGCGAAGTTGCCATAAGTGATAATTCCCCTGCATTGCTGTAGGCGTTTGTAAGGCTGCTTCGTCTGCTCGATTCACCTGCCGATATTGCCCCTCTTGCACCCCTCGTCCTGCGCGATATCTACTATCGTCTCCTCACTGGAGAACAGGCCACGATGCTGCGCCAGATCGCATTCGAGGAGAGCCGACTATCACAGGTGTTACGGGTCATCGAATGGATACGACAGAACTATGCCAAGCCGCTGCACATTGCCGCTCTTGCTCGCCTGGCAAGTATGAGCCCCGCATCCCTTCACCGGCAATTCAAAGCTGTGACCGCGATGAGCCCGCTCCAGTACCAAAAGCAGATTAGCCTGCAAGAGGCGCAACACATCATGGTTTCAAAGAACACGGACGCGGCTTCGGCGGGTTATGCGGTGGGTTACGGTTCGCCCTCCCAGTTCAGCCGCGAGTATCAAAGGATGTTTGGAACTCCGCCGCGGCAGCATATGAACCAGGTGAGGTCACTTGGAGAGATTTAGCATCCAGTCGCGAACTCTACCAATTAGTAATAGCAGGTCAACTTCTCGGAAGTTTCGTGGTGGGTGGCAGGCCGGAAGGCAGCCGTCTCGGATTGCGCAAACGAGTGCCGTCCAGTACCAGCCAACTTAGATCGATAAGACTGTTAGTGAGTGTGCTAAGCCTCTCTGTTAAAAGCTTTGCCCACGCCGCTCCGACTCACAATGTTATCGGAGAGCGGAGGTCCACTTCAGTGTGGAGGAGCCAAGCAAATATGCGCGCAATAACTGCCCTAATTCCCGTTCCATTTCGCCCATCGTGTTCCGGCTCAGCCCAGCAGCTATGATGTCCCTGCTGACCCCTGCCATTGCGCTGAATAGCACCCGTGCCACTCGGGAAGGATCTGTAACCGTCCGGTCTGAAGCTGTTGAGATCGTGTCCGCGAGGACTTTGGCCGTTCGCGTCCGCATACGACGGCAGCCATCGCTATTACCCGCTGCAGCGTACAGGGCGATGCTCGTCTCTGCATCTCCGAACTTGGTGTTTACAAATGCTGAAGCCAACACCTCAGCCATTTCGGTGAGCTTGGCTCCACGCACCGCAGTGCAAGCTTTGTCGAAGTTCAGTTCGAATGAACTCGAGCTGCTGAATGAACAGAACGTGCAGCAGCGAACCCTTGTTCGGAAAATATTGATAAAGCGTTCCGACCGAGACACCAGCACGCGCCGCCACCCTCTTGGTCGTTAGCTTCGCGAAACCTTCCTTTAGCAAAACCTGACCCGTCGCTTGCAGAATTGCCTTCACGCTGGCGTTCGAGCGCGCCTGTATAGGCGTCTTTCTTGGTCTTAAAGCTGCTTCGGCTGCTCCCATGCAATGCGAACCTCAAACCTGAACCTTCGTTCATCCTAATGATCTAGCAGTTCGGAATTGGCGACAACTTTAACCATGTACGAGTTCTAACTGGTTGGCATGAGCCTCTCTCTTCTGCTCCTCTGAGAGCATAGCGGCAGGACGCCGGCCATACTGCCGTGGCGAACAGCCCATGACCCTCTTGAAAGCTGTGCTGAAAGCGGCTTCAGAGATATAGCCGAGCGAACGTGAAATGACGGACACAGGATCGCTCGAATCCCTGAGTCGGGCTCCAGCCAGTAACATTCGCCAGCGCGTCAGGTACTCCATGGGTGACGCGCCGACTTTCTCTCTAAACTTCACTGCGAAGGCTGATCTCGACATACCGGCGCGTTCCGCCAATTTCTGAATCGTCCAATCGTGCGCCGGATTATCATGCATGCAATAGATGGCTGCGCTGATCTGTTTATCCGCCAAGGCGAAAAGCCATCCAACACTATCGCTTGACGCCTGCGCAAGGTGAAGCCGTAAAGCTTGAACCAGCATCATATGGGCGAGGTCTTGTGCGACGAGGTACCCGCCGGGCTGCGGGTCTCGCAGCTCTTGTGCCATTCGCTCCAGGCACCAGCGTAGAGCGGCTTTGTCACTATCTTTCTGAAGATGCACAATGGGCGGCAACACTTCCAGCAAGCTGCTGAGATGGCTGCTTGCCACCGTGAAGTGCCCACCGATCAGAAAAAAGTCTCCTCCGCCATTCCACGAGACCACCCCACTGGACCGTTCCCCCGAGTAAAGCTCGCTTGCGTCGGTCGCTGGCAGATTGAGGTCGCTGGCAGCACGGAACGATCGTCCGCTCGGCAGTAGGAAGCAGTCCCCCGCTTGTATATGTACTGCATCGGGAACGCCATCAACTGCTAGCCAGCATTCGCCTGAGAAGACGGCAAAACACTTCATGCCTTCATGCTCGGGATACAGGATGGACCAATCTCCGCCAGCGTCGAAGCCTCCGGAACTGTAGCTACGCGGCTTTAACAGTGACAGCACATCTGAGAGCGGATCCATAGCACCTCTTTGGACGATTGCAAAGATATTGTGGACTTCAACGTATAGATTGTATCGCCCCGGACGATTATTGTGAAAGTTATGAGGGCGCGAGAGGCAGACACAGGAAGTCGTCGGCTGGAGCCCGATGCAGCCCTCCTCATTGCTGATCTTGAACAGGGGACTTACTTCACACCAGAAAAAAGCTCTCAAATAGAGCTTGCTTGTCGCTGTGCGGAGCTGAGAATTATCCGCTATCCCATAGGCAATCACATACGAAAGGAACTGCACATGAAGCTTAAGAATAGGACGATCCTGATAACCGGGGGCACCAGCGGCATGGGCCTCGCATTGGCAAAGCAGCTTTTGGAGCGTGGAAATGTTGTGATCGTCACGGGCAGAAGCCAGGAGAAGCTGGACGAAGCGAAACGCGAGCTTCGCGGCGTCCAGACTGTCAGGAGCGATGTTGGCGATCCCGCCGCAATCTCTGCGCTCTACGAAAATGTGATTTCAAGATTCCCGGCACTCGATACCTTGATCAACAATGCCGGGATCATGCGCATTCAGAAGTTCAACATCGACCAAGGCCTGGATGACGTCACGCGTGAGATTGAAGTCTGCTTGAGCGGTCCGATTCGGATGGCGAAGCAGTTCCTACCGCATCTCAAGACCCGCAAGGGTGCCCTTCTTGTCAATGTGTCGTCGGGAGCTGCGCTCATCCCTTTTCCCATATCGCCGGTATACAGCGCGGCGAAAGCCGCTCTTCACTCATTCACTGCATCCTTGCGCGTGCAGATGGAACATACGGGTGTGACGGTCGTCGAGGTGATTCCGCCTGGCGTCGAAACGCCGCTCTTCAGAAACGAAGCATTCGAAAGAGAGATGAAAGTACCCAAAGGCATGGACGTGGCGGTATTCGCGAAGAAGGCTATTGCGGGCATTGAAGCAGGCAAACCAGAGGTGCGGCCAGGTCTCGCAAATGTGTTGAATATCCTCAGCCGCATCGCTCCGCGGTTTGCGCTCAAACAGTTTGCGAAAATGACGCCGGCATTTGGACCCGCGTCCTCGACTACAGCAGCCAAGTCCTCCACAGCCGGGGCCCGAGCCTAACTTTCAAAAGGGAGAAATAACATGAGTGGAGCAGCAATCTCGCTGAAAGGAAAACGGGTCGTGGTCATTGGGGGTGCGACCGGCATTGGCTTCGCCATAGCCGAACTCGCTCACGAGCAGGGTGCCTCCGTTGTGCTTGGATCGAGTAATCAGGCGAACGTACAGGCGGCCTCGAAGCGCCTTGAAGGTGCGGCAGGCGATGCCGTCGATCTACGCGACGAAGGCAGCGTCAAAAGCTTCTTCAAACAGGTTGGCGCGTTCGATCATCTGGCAATCACGGCAGGCGACTGGGGCGGACCGATGTTTGTTTCCATTCCGGAGTTAAACCTCACAGAAGCGCAAGAGCTCCTGGCGGTACGTTTCTGGGGCGCGCTTGCCGCGGTGAAACACTGCTGCCGCACGATCGCCCAGGACGGCTCGATCACGATGACGAGTGGCATAATCGGGCATCGGCCCAGAAAGGGCACTCCCGTGATGGCCGCAGTCGGGGGAGCGGTAGAACACCTGACCGCAGGCTTGGCTATGGATCTCGCTCCGGTGCGGGTCAATGCCGTCAATCCGGGCTACGTCCTCACCGAACAACTGAAGCTGATGCCGGACGCGATGCTGCAGTCAGTGGTAGGTCCCTTGCCCATTCCCCGCGCCGCAACCCCAGCGGAAGCCGCACAGGCTTATGTTTACCTCATGCTCAACAGCTATGCGACGGGACAAATTTTGCCCGTCGATGGGGGCGGCCTTCTGGTCTGAAGGCCGAGCACCGTTCGGATGACTCGTTCAACATCACCCCTTGCTGAAAAAGAAAGGAGGTTTCCTATGTCCCGGTACCTCCGCAGCCTTGAACGAGTCATTCAAATTTCGTCAGCGAAAAGTTCTTGACGTTTGTTGTGGTGCCCCATGCAGATCCGTGCGGACCTACAATCGTCCTTGTGCGAGGAGAGTCAGAAACAGATCCACACAACCCTCCGCCCATTCCAGCTGCTGCTTCTTCGTGTCGCTCAATGTTTCAAGGCCAAGCGTGCTGCGCATGGTCATGTCCCCAAGCAACAAAGCCAGAAACACTTCCGCGGCACGAGCTGGATCCGCAATCTCCGGATTCCCTCGCCGATTCTTGGCTGCAAAAAATATCTTGACGACCTCAAGAGCACGGCCATATCCCTCGTTCCAGAAGTTTGTTGCGAGTTCCGGGAAGTTTCTACTCTCGCCGATCACAAGCGCATGTAGACCACGAGTGTCGGGTCTTGCCATCATCGCTAGCATCTCCACAGAGTAGCGCACCAAGGCTTCCCGCATATCGCCCTCTGGGCTGAGTGGCCCCATCGCGTCAAATGTTCCCACTGCCTTTCGTGTGATGAGCGCCCCAAACATGGCCTGTTTGTTGGGATAGGCGGTGTAAAGAGTTTCAAGGGAGCATCCGGCTTTCTTGGCAATTGCGGTCATCTTCGCTCGCGCGAAACCTGCTTCCAAAAAAACTTCGGTCGCGGAGTCGAGTATCCGGCTGTTCCGGGCCGCGACTTCGCGCGCAGGGATTCGGCCTCTTCGAGATGGCGGGGCAGTCTCCTTTTTTAGCATCGTCACACAACCACTGTACAAATGTTCGACTCTCATTTGCAACAGTAACGTACATTACGCTACTGTTTATCTAGAGGTCAAGACTTAGCCACGATGGGCAGGCAATCGCCTTCTTGCCGCAGCTCGATTCTCGGCCTGCACATTCCATCATGATGTTTAGCTAAAAGGAGAATAGAACTATGCCGACTACACGATTTGAAACAACCATCAAGGGACTGCGCGATAAGGCCGGTCTTACGCCTGAAGCTGGGATCAAAAACATCGAAAGTTGGCTGACCTACCTGAAGGACCACAATGCCCCAGGCGTGAAGAGTATCGCCGCTGATCTTGAAAAGCTGAAGAACCTGCTCGGAGCCGAACAACTCCACGGCACCAAGATCAAGCAATTAGTTGTCAAGCTGAGCAAGGAAACGGTCGCGCTCGGCAAAGGCGATGTTGCCAATGCCGGTCACATCGAGCAGCTTGGAACGGCACTTGAGAACGCCGCTTAGAAGCCGCGGCACAGGAAAGGCCAGCTGTAGCTGGCCTTTCAACCAAAATCAAATTAGGACAACGCTACTTAGAATGCGATGAGGAGAACGCCAATGATTGTCGTCACGACGCCGACAGGCAAAATCGGTTCGAAACTTGTTGAAGAACTTCTTTCCGCCGGAACAACGGTGCGGGTCATTGCCCGCGATCCCGTTAGGCTCGCACTTGAAATTCGCAATAACGTCGAAGTCGTAAAAGGCTCGAGCGATGATGAGAATGTTCTTTTTGAAGCGTTTGAAGGCGCGGACAGCCTTTTCTGGGTGGTACCTCCCTCATTCCAAGCCAATAACGATGATGAGTATTACCTGAAGTTCACGCAGCCAGCGTGCCGAGCGATCAAGAAGTATGGAGTGAAGCGGGTTGTATCGGTATCGGGCTTGGGACGAGGCGTTCAGGTCAAGGCTGGGCCAGTTACGGCATCTTTTGCGAAGGATGCAGAGATCGAGAAGACCGGCGTGGACTTTCGTGCTTTATGGTGCCCTGGATTCATGGAGAACATGCTGAGTAGTGTAGCGACCATCAAGCAAGACGGCGTGTTTTACGTTCCATCCCCACCCGATCTAAAGATGCCGTTTGTTGCAACCCGAGATATAGCCGCTGCCGGGGCGAAGCTGCTTCTCGACGACTCTTGGACTGGGCAGGGTGGTCTAGCTGTGCTCGGGCCAGAGGACCTGTCCTACGACGACATGGCTCTGATCATGACAGACGTACTCGGGAAACCAGTTCGGTTCCAACGAACTACGGGAGAAGCACTCAAAGCACAACTGATAAAGTCCGGCGCAAACGAAGTCTTTGCTCAGGGAATTGTGGATATGCGAGCCGCGAAAGCCAATGGACTCGACAACACAGAGCCTCGAACGGCGGAAAACACTACGCCAACCAGCTTCCGGCAATGGTGCGAGGAAGTTTTGAAACCCGCCGTCCTGAGCTAAACACTCTCAATCCGATCTCTGATAAGCGCCTGTATCCAAGAACACCGTCGCCCCAGGTCAACTATCACAGGAGGAGAGATGCCCGGTTATGACGGAATCAAGCTGCGTTTCACGGGTGTCTTTTCCCATGTCAGCAGCGTCCGCTTGGCCGCCGTTTCGTCCTTCGCCGAGGGCTTTCACAGAATTCCAGAAGATGGCGACGGTGCAGTGCTCGATCTCGCATTCCTATTGGAGGATTCCTGGAGCACCGTCGCTATGCGGTTGTACGCGCGTGACGGGCAGGTCACCTGGTCCACCTCGAAGGGCCACCGAATCTTCCTGAACCACGCAGCTGAGTTGTCCGGCAACGCTTTTCCTCCATATACCCGCCGCCCCAGTACCAAGTTGTGGAAGGGAGCCCGTGGCGCTTCGTCTGCAGCGCGGACAAGGTTTGCTGAGTTCAGCGTAGGGGCTCTCGCGGAAACGATCTATATTTGATCGTTCCTATGTTGTGCTCAATCGTTCAGAATCTCTATGGATCCGCTTTCAAGCGTTCTCTCATTGATCAAGATTCAAAGCTCCTGGTCCGGCCGCTTCGAGTGGGGCAGAGACTGGTGCGTCCAGTTCGGCTCAGATATCGGAATTCACAGCTATGCCGTGCTGCGCGGTGAGTGCTGGTTGCCCGTAGAAGGGGTCTCTGAACCAGCTCACGGTAAAGCGGGAGACTGTATTCTGCTTCCAAGCGGCAGGCCTTTTCGTGTCGGGAGCAATCTCGCTCTGCCGGCGCTCGATATTGCTGGGCTGCGGTTGGGAACAGTCGATAGGGCCTTGGAGCAGCAATATTCGGGCGTAGACTTCCTTGGCCTTGGCGGTCAGTTCACGCTGAGCGGTGACCATGCCAATCTGTTGACCAGCGTGCTCCCACCCCTGCTACATATCCGCGAAGAATCAGATAAAGCAATACTCCAATGGACATTGGAGCGGCTTGCTGACGAGATGGAACAACGGCATCCGGGTGATTGTCTCGTCACAAAACAACTCGCCACAATGCTGCTTGTACAGGCGCTTCGGATTCATCTTGTTACTGGTCGGGAGGGTGGAGCAAGTTGACTCTTCGCTCTGGCAGATCGGAAAATGCGAATGGCACTCACCGCGATGCACAACGATCCCGCACATCGATGGACGATTGAGAGCCTGGCAAAGCATGCGGGAATGTCGCGAACCAGCTTTGCGATCAGGTTTAGGGAGACGGTCGGGAAGGCTCCGCTAGAGTATCTTACCGCTTGGCGCATGCGGCTTGGCGTCGACAGATTGGCCAGTTCTGACGACTCCGTTTTCGTCATTGCCTTATCGCTGGGCTACGACTCGCAGAGTTCCTTTAGTACAGCATTCAGGAGAATCATGCATTGCTCGCCGAGACAGCACAGCAGAAATCATGCTGACTCTGATTCCAAGCCAATCGAATTCGGGGAGCGAACTGTTCTGGCGTTTGAAGCCTAACACCCATGCCGGTTTGCAAGACTTGCAAATCCGCTTTCCATGGTTGGAGTGTTCAACCCGAACATTGAGGGGGGCATCTACTTATGTGACGGGCCATGCCGTGTTCATTTTGAATGCGACGGAGGGTACGATTTGCGCGACTCCAGCTCGGTCAAACAAAGGAGAAGCGAATGAAGGTATTACTCGTAGGCGCAAGTGGCAGATTTGCTCATTATGTATTGCCGGCATTGAAATCGCGCGGTGCAACGGTAAGGGCTCTGGTCACCAGCGAGGACAAGCGGCAGGAAGCGATCTCACAAGGTGCTGATGAAGTAGTCGTTGGGAACTTGACGGACGAGCAGAGCCTAAAGAAAGCCGCCGACGGCACCGAAGGCGTCTTTCATATAAACCCGGTCTTTGCTTCACATGAGGCGGAACTCGGCATCGCGATGGTCAAGGCGGCATCGGCTGTAGGTGTGAAGAAAATCACATTCTCCAGCGTAATCCATCCGTCTATCTCCAGGATGACAAACCATTCCGAGAAGCGCCCCGTGGAGGAAGCGATTTATGAGTCCGGCTTGATCTTTACAGTGCTTCAACCAACGATGTTCATGCAGACTCTGTTGGAGAACTGGAAAGAAGTCACGGAACAGGGGACGTTGTCCTTGCCTTATCCAAACGATAAGCGCGTCAGCTACGTTGATTACCGCGACGTTGCAGAGGCTGCGGCAATCGCTCTTACGGGCGACAAACTCGACTACGGGACATTCGAGCTTTGCTCGCCCGGCATGGTGGATCGAACAGAAATAGCCCAAATGATGTCCGAGGTGCTCGGGAACACGATAACTCCTGTCGAGCTCACATTTGACGAGTGGGTGAAGCGAGCAGGACTGCCGGAAGGACCGACACGCGATGGATTGCAGCGCATGTTTGCTGATTATGCCCAGTATGGATTTCCAGGGGGCAATGCGCTGGTGCTGAGCAGTATTCTCGGGCGTGCTCCACGGACATTGAGAGACTTCTTTGAGGAACAAACTCGCTCAAAGAATTGACTGTCGGCTATCCGTCCGGGTTTCTCTGATGGAGAATTCGGCCCGCCCGATTCTCCATCAGAAAGCCCCACTCAGCACCTGTTGAACAGAGTTCCTTGTATTACGCTGCAGCGCTTGGCGATCGCGGCAAACGACTGCATATAGCCCCCTAGAAAGCAGGCATGTGTTCCAGCAGGAATGAAGCACACGTCTTGTTCAAGGCAGTCGACTTGTGTCCGCCTGCCTTCAGGCTGCTCGAACGATCAGGCGGTTTAAATTTGTCGCAGATGAGCATCGGGCTTCGCGGCATGACCAGAGCTTCAGAAACCTTGCCGTGCCAATTGGATGACTGTCCTATGGGCGCCTGCACAATGAATCCGCGTGATAAGGGAAGCTGGGAAAGCGTTCACATATGCCCGGTATGTGGATGTATCCTCAACCTGGAACAGATCGATATGAAAGCCATCACGACCGGAATCGTCATGTGTCCCAAGTGCAACTGGGAGGGCCCGATTGAGATTCAATTGGCGAAATCTGACGGTGAAGAATTATAGGACTGTTCTACGGAAGGGTCTCGAAAAGATCTTGAGTCCGCACAGATAAGGCATGGGCCAGCTTTACGATATTCTCTAACGCAATGTTGCGTTCACCGCGCTCGACTCCGCCGACATAGTTTCGATGCAGCCCGGCGCGCTCCGCGAGTTCTTCCTGCGAATACCCGCGCTCCTCTCGTAGCGAGCGCACCGCAGTCCCGAAGACCGCTTTGATGGGAGCTTTGACCACCCCCTAATGCTTGGCTCTTGACCACTATGAGTCTACACACGATGAGTGTGATAATCTTCTTTCACAGTTGAGAGATGAGCGTTCGCCAAGATTTGGCAAAGACCCCTGACGCGCCACCCCCGCACTGCGCGGAGTTTGTCGTGTACCAAGGGAGATCATGATCGAGTGCTCAGAGCTCGCCGGTAAGACTATCCGCGATTGCACCATCTATGAAGAGGGCGGCAACGGTGCGGAAGTGCTCATCGAGTTCAGGGACGACACCACGTTTTCCGTCTGCCTTAGATCGTCGGTTTCGGTGGAAGCAAAAAGCATCAGCGACGAGGGCGGAGAACCCCAAATTTTGAAGGTCTTCGCGGTCGCTCCGGCCTCCCATTAGTATAGGGCGTCCGTTCTAGGCGCTCCGCCTGAATCCGACGGTTATTGCAGGCTGCACTTCCTTCTTCGGTGGCGCCAGCTTGCGCATGAAAGCGCGAACGAACTCGCCCAAGAGCTTTGAGTCGTCGTCCATTCGCGAAGCCAGGTAGGTCTTTAGGGTGAGGGCTGGTTCCGCAAGCGGACGGACCGTGACGCCATTGCGCGCCAGCAACAGGGCACCGGCCTTAACAACAAATGCGACACACTCTCCTTGCTCAACCAACGGAAACGCCTCCTCAGGCGCTGTGATGTGCCGAATCTGTGTGGGAAGAGCGTTCTTCTCCTTTGCCAGATGCATAACGTCGTCATACAGCGGCGGATGCAACCTCCACTCAAACAATATCCAGCAATGCCCGGAGAGCGATTCAAGGGAGACCGAGGGACAGCCGGCGAGCTTATCGCGCTTCGACATGGCAATGTAGAACGGGGACTCGGAGACTTGGATTGTGGTCAGGTGTGGGGACTCAGATGGTTCCGTAGCGATAGCCAAATCGATGGAACCGTCAAGAACTTCTGCGACGAGCTCGCAGGAGTATTGACTCCTCAGCTCTATTCTCAGCCGCGGGTGTAGCGGAAGATGAATTGAGTGAAGCATTGATACCAGATAAGGATCGGTGTACGGTGACCGGCCAACGTGTAAAAAGCTTTCGGCCTCTCGCGTCACGTCCCGCGCCGCCTGGAAAGCTCTGTCTGCGTACATAATGGAGAGCTTTGACTTTTCGAGGTACGCTCGGCCAGCGTCGTTGACAGCTACCTTCTTCCGGTCACGGTCGAAAAGGCGGAAGCCGAGGCTGTCTTCCAAGTTCTGGATGTTCTTGGTTAATTGAGGCTGACTTATTCGAAGTCTCTTCGCCGCCTTTGTGAAGTGGAGCGTCTCAGCCAGTGCCATGGCGGAGTCCATGAACTTCGTTTCATTCTGTGTCATATGCCACTCTTCGTCTTGCTCAAGTCAGAGCGGGCAGAACACGGCTGGAAACCTCGGAGGCCCATGGCTGCCTCCGTCGGAAGCATCAGCCGCACGCTGCTATTCAGATTGGACAGGACAAGATGCTTACGGGGATGCCTGCGTTGTTTACCCCTATTATTCTTCCTGTGAGTAACTGGTGTCCTGTTGTGAATTGGACAGAGCTAATGCGAGCAATCCATCGTGAGGTAATCGGCGCGAGTGAAAGGGAGCCCTGCCGAGTTGCGAGGTTAAATGCTATCCGTTGCAAATCCGAAAACCACCGCCCCGACGTCCCGTTCTGCGTTCGAGCCGCTTATGGATCTCCACGAAGCGGCGCTCGTTCTCGGAATACATTGGAAGACTCTTGAGATCAAAGCACGGCAGCGGCAAGTGCCAGCTTTCAAGGTAGGAAAACGCTGGCGTTTTCGCCTGAGTTCGTTGAATTCGTGGCTGGATCATGGAATAAACTCAAATACAACCGATCAGGCCGTTGTGACTGGACAGGAGCAGCATCCTTGAAGTTCACTCGGCAGCGTTTTCAACGCGGCACCCTGCGCAAAGTAGCGCGGGCCAACAATCAATGGGCTTGGGAGTACCGCTACCAAGACCCCGTAACCATGAAGAGAAAGTCCTTGTTCCTGGGCCTCGACAAGTTTCCCACCAAGTTTCCCACGCAGAGTGCCGCAGAGCGGCATCTAGAAGCTTCGTGCTCAAACTCAACGCAGAAACCCAACCCTCGCCGTGATGGAGCCGACCTTCGACGCCATCCTCGACCGCTTCATTGAGGACGAACGCATGATGGAAATCAAGCAACGTCGCCCCGGTGAGGAGTGCATGGATGACGGCCTCAGCTACTCGACGGTTATCTCCTATCTCAGCGTGATCAAGCGAGTCCTTGCGAAGTGGGGAACCACCCGCATCACTCGCATGAAGCCGATGCTCATCCAGGCATGGCTGAAAGAGCTGCAAGCCGCTCCGAAAACCAAAGGCCACATCAAGGCAGTCATGTATCGCTTGTACGAAAAGGCCATGCTATGGGAGATGGTCGAGTGGCAGCGGAATCCGATGGAGTTGGTCGAGATCAAAGGCGTCAGCAAGAGGCCAATCATCCTCACCGTCGAGCAGTATTACCAGATCCTTGCATTGCTCCCCGAACCCTACTGCACGATGGTAGTCGTGGCGCAATGCACCGGCCTCCGGGCTGAGGAGGTTCTGGCGCTCGAATGGGAGGACATCGAATCCGAAAACCTGAGCATGAAGGTCGTCCGGGCGGTCGTTCACGGCCGGCTCAAGACGGTAAAGACCGACTACTCAGAAGACGAGCTACCGCTTGATCCCGGCTTCGCCGAAGTCCTCCTGACCTGGAAACGGCGGTTGGGAGCTGAACGCGCAGCGCAAAACGGCATTTCAACCCCACTGGTGGGGTTGGACCTTGTCTTCCCAAGCACCTCCACCGGACGGCACTTCCACGCGGCTCCGGCTCAGCAGGACTACATCCGTCCCGCTGGCTGCTGCCTTGTGGCATGTCCCAGGTGCGGTGCTGGTGTCGGTATCTGGTGTCTCAAGGACGCCAAAACGCCGAACGGGAAGCGCCTGCCGATCCACGATGAGCGGTGGGACGCCGCCGGAAAGTACGGCAGCGTAGGCTGGCATACCTTCCGGCACACCTATCGTTCCTGGCTGGATAGCACTTCCGCGCCTATCGACGTGCAGCAGAAGCTGATGCGGCACGCGCAGGTCTCGACCACCATGAACGTGTATGGAAACGCCTTGATGACGGCCAAGCGTGAGGCCAATAGCAAGGTCGTGCAGATGGCATTGAGGAGCGCTTAAGACCATGCAAAAACGCCAACCACTCTCGATAATTCCCAAGGCGATTTCGCGACCGCTGTTATTTGGGGTTATCTGGGGTTGACGTTTTCGCTAAGTGGTTGCGGGGGCTTGCAACCACACGAACTTGCTCGTAATCCGATTCAGTCGATCCTTGACGGCGCCTTCCACATGAGAGTCGATGCTTCCAACATTTAGCCGGTCTTCAACACCAAAATGTGCGCGCGGTCATCCCGATTCTTTGACTACTGGTTCTGAGCACTACGGTCGTTGGGAGTGAAGCTGGCCCCCGGGACGTTCCCTTGAGGTGGATAGGCTGGAAGCGGGTGGGGAGCCTTGAGGATCTGAGGCGGCCTCAACGTCAGCTGATCGAGTGCAGTTCTCACCGCGACCTCTAGTTCCAGGTCTCTGTGCGTCACAGCTTCGTCGGGTGGTGGCTCGACAGGAATGTCCGGCGCAACGCCCTCGTTTTCGATGACCCAGTGTCCGTCGAGAAAAGCCAGCTAATCTTTCGGGATAGTGAAGGGCGTCCCATCCATCAAAGTCCAATCGCGATTAATGCCTTGCACTCCGCCCCAGGTTCGCTCGCCAACCAGTTTCCCCAGGTTGAACTTGCGAAAGAAAAAGGGGAACTGGTCACCGTCGGAGGCTGATCCGTAATTTGTAATCGTAACCATTACCCTGGGTGCCGTTGCTGTAGGTAGAGTGCCCAAAGCCTCTTCGCGGTTCACGAAAACACCGGCGAGCTCGCGCCGCAAAACATCCAGCACGGACTGGCTTGTGAACCCGCCGCCGTTCCAGCGAACGTCGAAAATCAAGCCCTCTTTATCCCGCTGCGGGTAGAACTGACGCACGAAGTCTGCTGCACCCTCTGCACTGAAGTTGGTAACGAAGATATAACCCAGGCGGCCATGAGAGAGCCGATCGACCTGGCTGCGGTTATGTTCGACCCAGTCGTGGCGTCGAAGTCTTGTATCGTCCGTCAACGGTTGCACTTTGATCTCGCGGGTGGCGCCGGATGGATCACTTGCATTTGTCCAAGAAGACAGACAAAGTCATCCGGCGAACTCACGAAAGGCAAGAGTTTGGCATATGCGTCATGTACGGCTTGCCAATCCGTTCCGTTCATAACCTTGCTGAGGAAGACGTCACGATCCAGCCGCCAGGCGTTCTCAAACATCTCTGCCCATTCCTGCCGAGGATCGACAATAGCGGTCAGAGCCGAAAGATTCAGTGGCGCCACATTCGGAGCTCCGGCAATTGTACTCGCTATTTGCCATTCCCCATTGCGATGAAAGGCAACCGCGGACTCGTCGCCGGAGATGCTGAAGTTTTCAAGGGTGTCCGTTACGATTCGATCGTTGAAAGTCGCAAGGTCCAGCGCATGCAGTTCGCTCTTACCACCAGCGATGTCGCCGTCGATCAACTGTATGGGCTCGGTTTGATAAAAGAGGGCTGAAGGACGAGCCTGAAGCGAGACGATCGTCGCCGGAACAACCGGTAGAGCCACGGCCCGTAACATGAATCTGTCAAGATCGATGCGAACCGAGGGATCGCCTGCCAGGGCATTCTGAGCTGCTATTGGCGTCACCGCAGGTCTGTCATGGTCGAGAGCAACGGCATAGAGCCCATCCGAGTTGACGGTAGAGATCAAATTCTCATCGTCTAGGTCCGAGACAAACAGCTGCTCGTTCCGTTGTGAGATAAAGACAAAATAACGGCCGTCCGGGGTAAAAACCGGATCTCGGTCGCTTTCCATCGGTGAGCTGATAATGGTGTCATGGCCGGTAGACAGATCATAGAAGTGGATTGCGCGGAGTTGCGTGGAACGTTGCGTGCTGTACGCAACCCAACGGCCGTCTGGAGAAAATGCCGCGTCTCGAATCTCCGCATAGGGATCGAAACCGATCTTCTGGGGAGAGCTGCCATCAAGATGGATCCACCACAGCGAGTGGTTGGCATCCGGGACGAGGAAGCTGTCACCTTGTGGGGACCAGAGCGGCGTGTAGAAGTAACCGCTGGGAAATGGGTCAAGATCCGTTCAGAACCACCTTTGGCGGGGCGAATAGCGAGTTATTGACTTCCACTACGATCGGTTTCGTAAGCGATCAACCGACCGTTGGGAGACCAGGAAGCATGGTCTTCGTCTGCTCCGGGCGTGTTGGTCAGGTCTTCTCCTTGCGATGTTTTGGAGAGGAAAAACAAATCGCCGCGCGCAGAGAGCAGGATCGACTCTCCGTGAGGTGAAAGCGCGTAGTCGATGCGGTCCATCACGTCGGTCACCCGCGCAAATCTTCCTGCTGCCAGGGCCTGAGCCCGCAGAGGTTCACTGTCGTCCTTGAACTTGACTTCCACCTCGCGTAACGCCTCGAAGGGCAGGTCCATGGCGAAGAGGTGACCACCCTGCTGGAAGGTGATGGGTCGACGCACTGAGCGAGGGCCAGTCCACGTCGTAATCAGTAAAATCCGTAAGCTGTCGGAAGGCACGAGTGTCCAGATCATAACTCCAAATGTTTTGCCGGAAATTCTTGCCCCTATCGGAGACAAAATAGATCTTCCGGCTAAACCACATGGGGGCAGTGTCGGTTTCTTTCCAATCCGTTAGGCGCGTGAGCGCATGAGTGTCCAGATCGTAGGTGTACATATCCTGCTCTTGGCCGCCGAGATAACGCTTCCGCAGCTCCAAGTTTCGGAAGATGCGGTTATAGGCAATCGCATGTCCCCCTGGAGCAAAGGACATTCTACCGGCACGGTCTAAAGGCAATTGCTCCGGGAGGCCACCCGAGAGCGGTACAGAGAAAGCTCTCACGAGCTTGGTCACGGGGGGCTGCGCGACGGGAAAGGAAGACCACCCGCGCGGAATCTGGGGTTCAGGCGACAACCATGCCTCCATCAGCAAAGCGGCTCGCCTCGTAAGTGAGCCGCTTTGGTTCGCCGCCGCCCGATGGCACCACGTAGACATCACGGAGTCCACCATTTCGGCACGTATAGGCGATCCAGTTTCCGTCTGGAGAAAAGAGCGGCGTTGTCACTACACAAGCGTCGCGGGTCAGGCGCTGTGCCAAACCACTGCTAAGCGGTGCCTTCCATAGTCCTCCATAAGCGACGAACGCGATTTCGGTCTGACTAGCTGTTTGGTAACCGCCCGTACGACGCCCACTTGCCGCCAGCTGACCGATCGTTGTGAAGATGAACGGCTGTAGAGTTCCGCCTCATCTGGGATGCTTGGCCATGAACCGGAGGATCAGGTCTGCAATCTCGTCAGTTTTTTCGTCCAGTGCGAAGTGCCCGGCGTCGAGCAGGTGGATGTCCGCATTCGGAAGATCGCGTCTATAGGCTTCCGCACCCGGAGCGATGAAGGAAGGGTCGTTCTCGCCCCAGACTACGAGAGTCGGAGGCTGGTGGTCACGAAGCCAAGCCTGCCATTTTGGGTAGGACGCGACGTTGGTCCGGTAGTCGTAGAGCAGGTCCGCTTGAATTTCGCGCTGACCGGGCCGCGAAAGATCGGCATACTCGCTTATCCAGGTATCCGGATCGTAGCGATCCGGATGGGACGTGCCGGCGAGATGTCGCACCTTGGTGGCTTCGAACGAAAGAAAGGCGTTCAGCACCTCAGGATGAGCGTTGGGATCTGCCCAGTATTCCGCGACCTTGGTCCATTTGGCTCCAAGGCCCACTTTGTAGACGTTGCCATTCTGAATGATAAGCGCATGCAGTCGATCGGGGTGCGCCAGAACAATGCGAAAGCCGATCGGTGCGCCGTAATCGTGAAGGTAAAGGGTGTAATTTGTGATTTTCAGCTTCTCAAGAAAATCACTCATCGTCTGGGCAAGATGATCGAACGTATAAGTGTAGGTCGGCGAGGGCGCATCGCTCAAACCGAATCCTGGATAGTCCGGAGCGATCAAATGATATTTCGTCGCGAGCAAGGGAATGAGCGTGTCAAACTCGCGCGAAGAGGACGGGAAGCCATGCAAGAGCACGATGGTCGGGGCGTTCTCAGGACCGGCTTCCCGGTAGAAAATCCCAACGCCGTCGACCAGCACACGACGATAGGTCGTCGTTGCGTTTGTCGATGGGATTGACGCTGCTTGTGCCGCACCTGCAAAAAGAGTAGCGGTAAGGACGTATTTCGATAGGCGGCTCAATGAGATGCTCCTTTTAGTCCATGAGGTAGCGCACCGCCTTCATTAGGACGAACACGTCGAGCATTCCTTACAGATCAACCAGCGTCGAAAGTTTGGCGCGTGGCTGAAGACGGCCAGGACTGAGGTTCCGTCTAGCGCTGGAAATTCCCCGCTCTGCCCTGACGGTAGTCAACCAGCTTTCCGTCAGGGCGCGAGATTCGGAGAAACGGTATAAGTTCTCCTACAGCACTCTCTGTACGGTACAGTCATGCAGAGGTTACGACCGGTTTGAAGTTCTTGACAATCAGTTGACAAGAAATTACGAATGCGAGAGGGTCTGCGACTACCGCAAGGCTGTGCCTGAAAAGCTCTCCCAGCGATAGGTGTTATGCCGGGTCAGTCGTGGGCCGCTACAACAACTTCGACCAACACGAAAGACCGGCATGGCGATCGAAGGAGAGCCCGTAGGCTCTCCTTCGATCTGCAGGCTAATTCACCCACCGCGCGACATGGATAGCGGGGCGGCGTCCCGACAGCCCAAGACTCGAAGGCAAACGATAAAGTTTCAGTAGCCTGGTCGAATGAAACTGCAAACGGCGGTCCCTGTAAAGACCACCGTCAATGAGTTTCACCGGCGAGCCCTAGCTAGGCGCGCCGAGCTTCTTCAAGTGCCATCGTATCGAGATACTGACGGTGACGCCAGATCTTTCCTTCCCGAACATCCCATACATGGGCATATGGAAGATCGGCACGCTTGTGCGTTGCACGGTGAACGCAAGCAAAACGGCCCAGAGAGACGATCGTTGAACCGTCTACAAGAAACTCGGACGGCGCTGGCGAAAAGCTCTCCCACTCCTGCATAAGCGGAGCAAACACCTTCTTCATGACCTCGGCAGGCCCCTTCTCCTGAACGTCGAAGTCGACAACCGAGATCCATTCGATGTCGGAGGTCATTAGTTCCACCATCTTGCCGGTGTCACCTGCTGCAATTGCGGAGTAGAACGTACGCACAGCTTCAACTGGGGTTGTCATTTGATTCTCCTTGGCTTTCACTTCAGAATGCCCTTCAACCAGTCGCGCTGGCCGGGGTGTAGAACGATCTTGCTTGTCATGCATATTGCAGCGAGCTGTGATGATGTCAGCGCATACGGATAAGTCACTTCTGCAACGGTGTCACCTAATCCTCTACTCTTACGTCGCTCCTGAAAGGGATAGTCGCTAGCCTTCAGAAATGTTGACGAGCCTCTCAAAGCAGCCTTGCGCATCGTGTTCCCTGAGTTGATTGCCGAAAACTCAAAGGAATCGAAATCAAGAACGTCAAAGACCGATCTTGTCTCGAAAGAAAACACTATTTTCGGACGCCCAGCGGCTAGCCTTGCTCCGATGTGCTTCGCAAGCCGACCTTGGGTCGGCCAAAAGAAGACTCGGCGGTTGAGAGATCTGCACCATTGCTCAGGCGAGAGATCGATCAGACATTTCGAAAGAGCCGCAGCATTCATGGGGGCCTGATCGTTGATCAGGAACTCCCCATGAACGCTGTGAGTGACGCGCACCGAGCGAAGCCGCGGACAACTTTCGATGTTGAATCGTTGTTCGCCACTGACTTCGCACCGGTCCAACAAGGCCGATGTGCTGAGAAGTCCATGTCTCATTACCTGTCCCATGTCTTGTGCAAGCGAGATATGGAACAGAGTCGGGTACGAATCTGCAAACTCTTCTTGGCTTATTGGCACGACTAACCTTTCTTCAGCGTGCGTTGTGCTCTAACGTGTAATTGCGACCGCCCATAAACCGTTTGAGCATGATCTATCAGAATTCTTTGGAGCTTACCTGCTCTGCGAAGTCAAGGCGTCTCTGAGCTAGATACCGATGGATATTCGATATGACTACAGAGCCCTCACCAACCGCAGCTGCAACACGTTTCACGGATTCGGCTCTTACGTCTCCGACAGCGTAGACACCGGGAACACTAGTCGCGTACGGAGTGGCTTCAAAGCCCCAGCTACCACCGGTGAGAGCAAACCCCTTTTCATCGAGCTTGACGGTGCCATACACCCATCCTGAGTTGGGCTCCGCGCCAATCATGACAAAAACACTGGAAATCGGCCTTCGCATTGTTCCGCCAGTTTTCCGATTGGTCCACGTGACGAACTCAAGAGCAGCCTTACCTTCCAGTCTGTCGATTTCCGTTTCTGTGTAGAGAGTGATTCGCGGAGAACGTTCGATTCGTGTAATTAGATATTGCGACATGGTACTTTCCAAAGAAGCACCACGAATGATGTGATGTACGTGTCTCGCAAAACTCGAGAGGAAGATCGAGGCTTGTCCAGCAGAGTTTCCCCCTCCGATGACGATGATGTCTCGTTCATGGCACAACAGAGACTCCATCGCGGTCGCAGCATAATAGAGCCCCCTATTTTCAAAATCTTCCTGGTTCTTGACAGTAAGTTTTCTGTACCGCGCCCCGCTTGCGATCACGACAGAGCGTGCACAAACGGCCGCACCGCCAGCAAGGATCAACCGATGCGCGCCATCCACTTGTACTGTGCTTATAACGTCTCTTGAGATAGCGAAGCGGACCCCAAACTTGAGCGCTTGTAGATGGCCACGGCTCGCCAATTGCGCCCCCGATATTCCGGTCGGAAATCCAAGGTAGTTTTCAATCTTCGAACTGGTGCCGGCCTGCCCGCCAGGGGCATTCCCTTCGACCACAATCGCGGATAAGCCCTCGGAAGCTGCATACACCGCTGCGGCGAGTCCTGCTGGACCAGCTCCGACAACGGCAACGTCATAGATCGTATGAGGTTCAGGGAGCTCAGTAATACCCAGATTGTCAGCGAGATCGCAGATAGTAGGTCGAACCAGAACAAGACCATTCAGCAGCTCGACTTCTGGCATCTTCGTCGCAGCCACGCCCTTGCCGGGTTCCTCGTTCGTCGGCAACTCCTCTATCCGGTGCGGATAATAATTGTGAACTAAAAAGCTACGGAGGCCTAAGAGATCCGGATCGCCTTCAAATCCTCGAAGTACGACTCCGATGGATGGATCGCCAATCATGCCGATGCGGCGCCATATGCAAGCGGAAACAATAATGTTCGCGATATCGCCCTCAGCACGCATCAACACCCGTAGGTTCAGTCGAGAGATTCGCAACAGGCGACTCGTCGATGCCGTTCGTGCTTCAGCGACCGTTCTCTGTGTGTTCAAGAGGTTTAGCTCGCCACTAAAGTCGCCCGTACGCAGAGAGCGGAAAACTTTGAAACCGCCTCCTCTCACTAGAAGTCGGCTCTCTATCTCCCCTTTGAGGACAACGAACATGTCCGTGTCCCGATCACCATACGTGTACAGACAGGTGTCCTTCGGGACGGTCTCCTCTTGTCCGTAGGATTCGAGTCTCTTGAGCATTTCGGCACTTAGTAGGGGAAAGGCTAGGTCATTGCGAAATCCATTGTCCGGGTGTGATGTAGAAAGGGGTTCAGGCGATACAGCCTGGTCTGCTGGATTGAATTCCTCACGCGGCTCGCTCATCTCCCGCATTCTCCGCAGATTGGTCGGCGGCAGCGATTATAGGTGTCCATAGAAGTGCCTCCCGAATCCAGATGACTCTTGAGATTGTCTCCATCGTCTCAGGAACCATCACAGGACGTAACTGCAGTTAGGTTTACACACCCTTATTCTGACCACCATCGACATCGATGATGGCTCCATGAATCCATCTCGCTTCTTCTGTTGCGAGAAAGGCGACGGCTTCCGCAACGTCGGCTGGTTCGCCGAGACGAGGGATCTTCAAACGCTGGGTTGAATCAAGAAGATACTCGGCATAGTCGACGCCTTCCTGTGCTGCAAGCTTCTCCATCAGTTTCCTGCGGCGTAAAGTCTGGATCGTGCCCGGCTGGACCAAGTTGACATGAATGCAGTCCTCAAGTCCCTGCTCGGCAACTGACTTGGATAGAGCCGCAATACCGCCGTTCACAGCCGAGACCAGTGAAAGATGGCGTTCTGGCGTTCGCGCCGTGCCCCCGCCGATCATGACCAGATGGCCTTTTGCAGCCTTCAACATTGGCCAAGTGTTCTTGATGACGCGGAGATTAGCGAAGAGCTTCAAACTGAACCCTGCTGCCCAGTCTTCGTCCGTCAGTTCGAGAAAGCCACCTTGGGGCGCAGCGCCTGCATTGGTGACGAGAATGTCGAAACCACCCCATAGTTGCTCGACATAGGTGGTGAGCTTCGCAGCTGCATCAGGCTGAGTCAGGTCGAGAGAAGCAAATTCAACTTCCGAGGTTAACGATCGCAGCTCGTTGCATGTAGAGGAAAGCTCCTCATGGCTCCGAGCAGTGAGATACACGCGGGCGCCTTCGAGTGCAAATCGGCGTGCGATAGCTGCACCGATCCCCCTACCAGAGCCTGTCACGAGTACACGTTTGTTTTTGAAGCGTTGCATACATTCCTTTCGTACCCCAATATGAGGGCTATGCTGCGCGATGGCGTATTCACCATCACGCAGCTAACGACGCTCACCTCTCGCTTCGGGATGGGGACGCGAGGTGTCTAGCGACCGAAAACAGCTTTGATTTCGTCCGCCACAGTATGAACATTCTCGTCCAGCACAAAGTGCCCTGCATCCAGCCAAACAAGCTTGGCTTCTGGCAGATCACGCAGGTACGCCTCGGCTCCAGGCGGCACGAAGAAAGGGTCCTTCTTGCCCCAGGCAATCAATGTCCGGGGCCTGTGCGCGCGGAAAGCGGCCTGCCACTCGGGATACAGCGCAACATTGGACTTGTAGTTCTCCAGCAGATCGACCTGATAGTCCTGCACCCCAGGCCGGTCGAGTAAAGCCTGATCCAAGACCCAGTTGTCCGGGTTGATGGAGGCGGGGTCTTTCACGCCGACGAGCCAATGGAACTTCGTGCTCTCCAGACTGACAAATTCGCGCGCCGGCTTCTCGGTCTCAGGGGTGCGCTTCTCCCAAAGTGGCAGCAGCACGCGCTTGGGAGCATCACCTACGCCTTCCATGTAGGCGTTGGCGTTCTGGATGATGAACCCCTTCACCTGCTCTGGCTTCTCAGCGAAGAGACGGAACCCCACCGGTCCGCCGTAATCCTGCATGTACAGGATGTAGGACGTGAGACCAAGTTGATCGAGCAGACCGCGCACATGTGCTGCAAGATTATCGAAGGTGTACTCGAAATCCTTGCTCGATGGGGCATCAGAGTGACCAAAGCCGATGTAATCGGGAGCGACCAGGTGGAACTGGTCGGCGAGAGCAGGAATCAGCTCGCGAAACATCTGGCTGCTCGTCGGAAGGCCATGCAACAGAACAATTGTGGGAGAATTGGGATCGCCTGCTTCGCGATAAAACAGGTTCTGGCCGTTGATGATCGCTGTCCGATAGTGGGTCAGTTTCGAGTCTGTTTTCGGTGTTGAGGACGCCATTTGAACTCCTTATCTATTGCGCTTCGAATAGAACAGCCTACTAATAACCTAAGGCCTGGCAAGCGCAAACAAAAGTTCCAAATACTGAACTAATAGTTGAGTATTTCTAACGACGTTTCTGGCTACCAATACGCCTAATCAGAAAAGCTGATTTTCAGATGCTCGTCATAGACATTCACATCATTCGGTTCGTACCATTGGGACCGTCGCCTAATCGGGACGTGAATTGATGGTTTTCTATTCGTTGCACTATCTGCCGGTACTCGAATGTGAAACCCAGTCGCTGGATCGGGCATCTCCTCTGGCCGACCATTCCCACAAGTCGATTTGTGAGGACTGACCCGCATCACGTATCACGCCGAGCGGTCACGCCGACGCATCTTGTAGCCTCGCTGAGTTCACAAAACTCTTTCCTTCTCCGTGATAGCCAAATCATTGATGCTGGCTTCCCGCCGTTGCATCAGGCCGGATGGCGCAAACTCCCAAAGCTCGTTGCCGTAGGAACGGAACCACTGACCGCTACTGTCATGCCATTCGTATTGAAACTTCACCGCCATGCGGTTGTTTCGAAAACCCCACAGCATTTTCTTCAGTCTATAAGCCAACTCACGGTCCCATTTCCGTTTCAAAAACTTCAGGACGGCTGCATGGCCGTTGAAAAACTCCGTCCGATTGCGCCATTGCGTGTCCTCGGTATAGGCTGCCGCGACACGCTCGGGGTCGCGGGTGTTCCAGAGATCCTCCGCAATCTGAACTTTCTGAGTGGCGAGTTCCGGGTCGGTGAAGGGTGGTGCGATCACTATGCTCATGAGAGATGTCCTTTGGAGTTAGGGCGAAGGAAAATGGGGTCATTGACGTGGAGAACGCCGGGGCTTACTACAGCGCAGTCGAGTGCTAGTTTGCCTTCAGCTTCCCGTACGATCTTGCGCAGAACTTCGAGGTCTTGTTTAAGGGTGTCAGGGTCGAAGGTTGTCATCACACATCGCAAACGCAACTGCGCCACGTCGATGACCACGGCTCCGGACAGGAGACTTGCGCCGGGCCAACTCCTCTCGGTCTGGCCCAATACACCGCCGATCACGATGTTTGGGCGCAGCCTTCGGAGATCCAAGTCCAACTGCCGAATGGCTCCATCCGTCGCTACAAGCAATGGGAGCACGTCGAAGCGCTCGGTCCGGGTACCAGCATCTACAAGACGGACCGGCTCACCAGCAGCTTTCCGCGTCAACGCAAGGGCTACAGAACTGTTCCATACGTGATCTTCAATCAAGGTTGTACCATCCTCTGAAACAGAGGCTTGCAGGCCGAGGAGGCCGGGATGCGTTCGGGCAGTGATGATTCGATCAAGCGCTTCGGACATCACGACAATGTTCCGATCGCCCTTGATCCCAGTCCGATCCAGCGTGGCTCCAGGAACCCGTTCACCACGCATGCTCTTTACTGGATAGCGCCACAGCTCTTGTACATGCATCCAAGCACCTCCCCTGCGTCCGCTTGTGAACCCGGTACTACGAGTCAGCTAGGCGATTTCTGTATAAGAAACCTTCGGGAAATCGATATCCACGTCGGTAGCGACGTTGAAGTAGTTGGTGAACACATTCAGCGCAACGTGTGCGATGATCTCGGCGATCTCTCGCTCGGAGAAGCCGGCGCTGCGCGCAGTCGCGAGGTCCGCTTCGCTGATCTCGCCCTTGGTATCGAGCACGCGCTTGGCGAAGGCCAGTGCCGCCGTTGTCTTGGGACTGGTGCCATTTCCTCACGGCTGGCGACGATCTCGTTGTGGTTGAGGCCGATCATCTTGCCGATTGCGGTATGTGCCGACAGGCAGTAGTTGCAGTGGTTTTCCTGAGCCGTCAGCAGGGCCAGCTCTTCACTGGTTTTCGCATCCAACAAACCACCGGCGAGCGCACCGCTAAAGCCTGGGTACGCTTCGAGAACAACGGGCGAGGCGGCCATGACACGAGTCATGTTCGGCACAAAGCCAAGCTTACCTTTCACGACATCGAGCAGTTCTTTTCCTTTGCCTGTGACATTCGAGGGATTAACAGAGTGCAAACGCGACATGGTGGTTCTCCTTATACAAGCAGCCCGCTGGGCCACCTTGAATTCTGCTGTATCAGCGTCTGGAAGAGACCGTCCTGCAGCCATGAAATAACGTAGGGCCTGGCAGGCACGAAGAAAAGTTCCAAATACTGAATTGATCGGTGAGTATTTATTGCGAGAATCTCCTTCTACCTCCCGCTCAGAACGACCCTACCTACGTAAACTGAATGAGCAAGTGTCAATGGGTATCACCTGAGACGAAGGCGGGAGATATGTACCGTGGCCGAACATGAGCCCCAGCACCGGCAAGGCAATCGGTTCTGTTTTGCTAGTTAAGCGGGTCGGAGCACTTGGTATGATGCTGACGGCCCGACGAGTGGTCAAACGTTTGCGAGGAAATCAGCAGTCGGTTGCTTCGGCCCACCTCTGTTAGGAAGGCTGCCGAATGCGGGCGTTTAGGCGTTTTGCGGTCGATCCGCGAGGAAGGTTGAACAATACAAGATTGGCACTTCGAGGCGCAATATACTTGCAACTGTTTCTTACTTTCTTGGCAATCCCGTAGCGGCACCAGGCGCGATCATCAGCGCAGTTTAATACTCGCCAGGAGTGCTGCAGGCTCAACAACAAAGCGGTGCACACCCAAAAGAGGAAGAAACGACCACAACTCTAATCGAAAGAGTGGGTGAACCGGCTCAAGCCATATCCAAACTTTTAAGAAGGCAGGGATGCAAGACGTCAGGCCGCACATTCTTACGGCTGAAGAACGCATGGCCGTGGAGGCTGCATTGGCTTCGTTGCCGGCGCTTAACAAGCACGTTCTGGAGCAACACCTGCATAAACTGGCCTTCGTTGACGGCATTCCGGGAGAAGGCACTGAACTCACTTCTCCCAGTGCTAAAACATGCCTCTCTGACATAACGCTGCGCGCGAGTGTTATCAACGAGCCGCTTACAACGTTTTTGACCAATAAGGAGCGTCGTGTTTACAAACAAGACGGCTCGGGACTGACCATCTCCGTTACGGGTACGGGCACAAATGCTCTCAACTATGTCTTGTTGCATGAGTCGACGCATGTCGTTGATGTTAGTTGCGGTATCACCACCAATCCGCGTAGCAGGTTTGTTCAAGGCATCTGGACAGGCCACTCAACTCTGGCTCCGTCGTTCGCAGCGATTACACAAAAGACATACTTCCGCGGCGCCGATCATCTTCCAATCGTAAAGGCCTCAGACGTGTATGAAGCTTTAGCGCAAACCCCATTTGTGAGTTTGTACGCTACGGCGTCACGACAAGAAGATCTGGCGGAGCTCGTGGCATGGCACGAGATCTACACGCAGGACGGCAGAGATCTGATTATCGGCCTGAAAGACGCCGGGGGAAGACATTCGAGGAATGGCATCCTTTGAGTTTTCCTAAAATGCGGGAGCGTTTTGCCGATGTAGAGAAGCTTCTGGGATCGCAACTGCACTGTGGCAATTCGACCTAGGCAAGGGTACTTTCACGAGAAATGAATCATCTGAGCTGAAATGGGGTTCTGGAGGCGCAGCTTAGAGAAGTTCAGTTCGATGGCAACCTAGGGGCCACGTCGATAAAGTCTTAGGATGAAGTCTCGTTCACATGGGCCGAGGCGGCTGATCGCCACGATACCATGACGTCTACTAACGAGCCGTCGACTCACTACCTGGGCTCAGGGATCGACGGTTCTAGAGCCTGTTATTAACTTCAGCCGGGAATCCGGGTCAGTTTGGCAAGCATGAGTATGGCGAAGGCAAGGTAGTGGAGTCCTCCGAGCGTGTGGGCGAGCCGTTCATAATCGCGCGCGAGGCGGCGGAAGCGCACCGCCCAGGCGAAGCTGCGCTCGACCACCCAGCGGCGCGGCAGCAGCACGAACCCGCGCTTGGCCTCGGTATGTTTGACCACTTCCAGCCTTACTCCATGCGCGGCCGCCGCCTCCATTGCAGCCTCGCCGGTGTAGCCCTGATCGACGAAAGCCAGCTCCACATGGTCCCCGGTCACCTCCTGCACCGCCCGGGCCAACTCGCCGACCTGGGCGCGGTCCTGCTCGTCGGCCGCGGTCACGTGCAGTGCCAGCAGGTGGCCCAGCGTATCGACCGCCGCATGCACCTTCGAGCCTTTGCGCCGCTTGGCCCCGTCATAGCCGGCGCGCGCGCCCGACTCCGGCGTCGATTGCAGCGTGCGGCTGTCCAGAATCATGGCCGTCGGCTGAGCATTGCGCCCGGCAAACTCGCGCAGCAGCAAGCGCAGATCCTCGACCATGGCCTCAAAGCAGCCCGCGTCCATCCAGCGCCGCATCTGCTGGTACACCACCGGCCACGGAGGCAGGTCATTGGGCAGCATGCGCCACTGATTGCCCGTCTTGACCACGTACCGCACCCCGTTGAATACCGCGCGCAGCGAGTACTCCCGCTGCGCAGCGTCCTCCCGGCACAAGACCAGATAGGGCGCCACAAACGCCCACTCCTCATCCGTCACATCGCTCGGATACCCGAGTTGACCACGATTGCCCATCCCAATATCGTCAGACCAACTCTCCGCAATTCCTATGCCTTTGTTTCTAAAGGAACAAGCTTAATAACAGGCTCTAGATGAGCGCTCGTCCTGGACGGGAACGTAGGTAAGTACCGACCGCCCCCTCCGTGATTTCAGCGAACCGCATCGCATTCGGAGCCCGAAGGCCGCGTCTGCGATGAAGCGTGATGGGTATATTTCCCAGTGGCGGGAGGCCCAGTTCGATGGTCTGAACGTCTGCCGGCAGACCAAGCTCGGCTCGTGTGGTCAGTCCAAGTCCCGCACTGACGGCGGCCCACACGCCCGTCAGACTGGGGCTTGTCATTGCAACGCGCCAGGAGCGTCCGGCGCTTTCCAGTGCCTCCAGCCCCGGTGTCTGACATCCGCACGGGGGGTTGAAGAGAGCGAGCGGTAACGGCTGCTTTGCATGATCCCTAAAACTGGGGCTTGCGATCCAGTGCAACGGCAGCTCGCTCAACAGTTGCGCCGTCCTTTTCTGTGCGCCCCCTAACGTCAAGGCAAGATCGAGGTCGCCGGAGTCGATCGCTTGCAGGAGTACCTGGCCGAGGTCTACCGTCACCTCAAGCTTTACGAGCGGATAGAGCGCATTAAACCGCGCGATGACTAAAGGCAAAACGTTCCCCGTGAAATCTTGCCCGAATCCGATTCGAACGACACCTGCAAGAGACGATCCGCGCAGAGTATCGATCATCTCATCATTGAGTTCCAGCACTCTCCGGGCATATCGGAGAGCGATCTCTCCCTGTTCGGTGAGAAGCATCTTCCGGCCTTGCTTCCGAAAGAGCGGCACTCCTATCTCCTCTTGAAGTCGCTTCATCTGCAAACTGATTGCGGAGGGAGTCCGTAAAAGGCGTTCCGAAGCGCGGCCAAAACCACCCAGGTCTTGGGTGGCCACTAACGTTCGAAGACTGTCCAGACTGAGGTTGTTCAGAAGCATAGTTTAGATATTCTCACCGATAGTGTTAGAACTTCTTGCTTTTAGTGATCTCCTGTCATCCGTATGCTTCATAGTAGCGCACCTTGCGGTCGTGCTGCGACTTGGCTTTTGATAATCGATGTCCCACGAGCGCCGGTTTTTTCAGTTGCCCAACAGCGGTTCACCACGGACGTGCCAGATCGGCGAAAGGTTAGTTATGAAAAATATTCCTTCAAATGCAACGATCCTTCTGGTCCATGCCGCATGGGCGGATGCATCCTCGTGGTCTGCCGTAATCGGCCCACTCCTCAAGACGGGCGTGAAGGTGATCGCTGCCCAGATTCCAATGACTTCGCTGTCCGATGATGTTGCTGCTTTGAAAGTGGCTTTAGAAAGAGCGGGCGCGGGGCCAATTCTTCTTGTCTCTCACTCTTACTCCGGTGCTGTGATCACTGCCCTCGAAAGTGACGATCGTGTCCGAGGTCTGGCCTATGTGGCAGCTATGCCGCCAGCCGAAGGTGAAACGGTGGGCGACCTTTTCTTCCGGGAGCCTCCGCATGAAAAAGCTCCCCATCTGGAACCCGACGGTCATGGTCTCTTATGGATGTCGGAGGAAGGAATGAAAAATGCGGTCGCCCATCGAGCCACGGCGGAGCAAAACTCAATCGCGACAGCAGCGCAACGCCCGATAGCGATGAAGTGTCTTGGCGAAGCGATACATACTCCCGCATGGAGGACGAAACGTTCATGGTATCTGCTGGCCGAGGACGATCGCATGTTCAGCCCGAAGACACAACATTTTGTGGCCGAGCGCATGGGCGCAGAGGTCCGTTCGCACAATGTTGATCATGCCCCTCAAATTTCAGAGCCGGCCACCGTCGTTGAGTTCTTGCTGGAAGCGGCCGATGCACTGCTAGCAGTAGATCATCTCGCTGCAAACAATCAGATTGACAAGGAGAACGACATGACGACGTACCAGCATGCCACCATCCAGGGCCATAAGATCTTCTACCGCGAGGACGGCTCGACCACGAATCCAACGATCGTTCTGCTTCATGGCTTTCCGTCGTCGTCGCACATGTTCCGGGAACTGATCCCGCTGCTCGCCAGCCGCTTCCACGTTGTCGCGCCGGACTACCTCGGTTTCGGCTACAGCGATGCTCCCGCAGCAACCGACTTTGAATACACCTTCGACAACATTACCGCGCAGATCGAGGAGTTGCTCTTCACAACACTGGGCCTAAAGAAGTTCAGCATCTACGTACAGGATTACGGCGCGCCCGTCGGTTTCCGCATCGCCTCGCGTCATCCGGAAGCGATCGAAGGCATCGTCGTGCAGAACGGCAACGCTTACGTGGAAGGCATTAGTGCCGCCTTCGAGCCGCTGCAGGCTTTCTGGGCGAATCGCAACGAGGAGACGGAGAAGGCGCCGCGCACGCTGCTGACCAAGCAGACGACTATCTTCCAGTACACGCATGGTGCAAAAAACGTGGCGGCGGTGAGCCCGGACAGCTACACCTTCGACCAGGCGCTGCTGGACCGACCCGGCAATGATGCCATTCAACTCGAACTCCTTCACAACTACACCTCGAACGTGGCGCTCTACGACGCGTGGCACGAATACTTCCGCAAGCACCAGCCGCGCACGCTCATCGTGTGGGGGCAGAACGATCCCTTCTTCATCGTGCCGGGAGCGCAGGCGTTCCTGCGCGACCTGCCCAAAGCGGAACTGCACCTGATTGACGGTGGCCACTTTCTGCTGGAAGAGCACAGCGAACTCGTCGCAGGCAAGATCATCGGTTTTCTAGGAAAGGGGCAGAAGACGGAGGCGGGCAAATGACCGCCTCTGCCCTGAACCCGACTCCTGGGAGTGAGCCGCATCCGGCAGCACGCGCGTTGCCCGTCTCTCGCGCCATCCTCTATGCCACGCTGGTGGTCGGAGCGCTCGATGCAGCCGATGGCGTCGTCTTCCGCGGCCTGCACGGCCAAAACCCGATCCAGGTGCTGCAGTACATCGCAAGCAGTCTGCTAGGCGCACGGTCTTTCTCGGGAGGCCTCTCAAGTGCTGGACTTGGCCTCGTTCTGCATTTCGCCGTCTCCCTGGTAGTCGCAGCGATCTACATCCTTGCAAGCCGACGCGTCGCTGTGTTGCGTACGCGGTGGGCGCTCCTGGGACTGCTGTACGGCGCTGCCGTGTGGGCGGTGATGAACCTGCTGGTATTGCCGCTGACGGCGGTCGCTCCCGGCACGATCACGACTGCGGCGTTGGCCAACGGCGTCATCGGCCACGCTCTGTTCGTCGGCCTGCCCAGCGCGTTCTTCGCGAAGAAGGTGGCGGCATGAACGGCCTTTTCAGAAAAGCAAGCAATTGTAGTGCTGGTCCATGCGTACGCGAGTTCCGCAACACCCTAGGCTCGCTGCATTCGATGTAGTTCAACGTTGTGCGTTTGGCATTTGGAGGTGACGTGGCGGCCTTACCTTTGGACGAAGCGGGCGTGCAGACCCCAAGTATTCGGCTGGAGTACAAGCACCCTCTTGCCATCCGGTGGATGCACTGGGTCAACTTCCCGGTGCTCTTCACCATGATCTGGAGTGGACTGCTCATTTACTGGAACGATTCGGATAACGCTTATAGGTACCCCCATTGCGTTTACCGCATTGGTGTTGGTCGATTTACTCTATTCCGCTTCTTTCCGCACTGGTTTTACGAAAAGCTGCATGTGCCCTATCACGTCACGCAAGGATTGGGCTACCACTTTTTCTTCATGTGGATCTTTGCGTTGAATGGCCTGATTTACGTGCTGTATACCTGGCTTTCCGGGGAGTGGCGTTTTCTGTTGCCGCAGCGCCGCAGCCTGCAGGATGCGATCCAGGTGACCCTCGTGGATTTGCACCTGCGTAAGGGGCTGCCGCCGCAGACGAAGTACAACGGAGCGCAGCGCATTGCATACACCTCGGTGGTTTTAATGGGCGCGGGAATGCTGCTTACCGGTTTCGCGATTTATAAACCCACTTCCGCCCACTGGCTGACTACGCTCTGTGGCGGCTACGAGATGGCGCGCTGGCTGCATTTCTGGCTGACCATGAGCTTTCTTGGCTTCTTCGTCGTGCACGTTATGCAAGTCGTTTTGGCCGGTTGGAATAACTTCCGGGCAATGGTGAGTGGGCGCGAAGTGCAACGCGTAGAAGCGCCGTCTTTGGAGAACGAGCGAAGGGGTTGGCAATGATGCAATCGGATGAAACAAAACCGCCCGACGAGTCTGCCAATCCAACGGCGGAGCCTGCAAATGTACTCACCGGCAACCAGCAACTCGTCGACCCTGCGGATGAAACAAAACCGTCCGTCGAATCTGCCAATCCAGCGGCGGAGCCTGCAAATGTACTCACCGGCAAGCAGCGACCCATCGACCCCAAGGACGCTGACGACGTGTTGACTCGTGGCGTAGCAGGTAGTCAGGAAGCCGATCGGGAAGTGCTCGCCGAATCAAGGCGCTACACGCGCCGGGCTTTCATCGCTAGCGGCATCGCGGCAGCAGCTGGCTATGCGGGCTACTACGAGCTGAGCCACGCTCCCAGTGACGATATGCAGCCGTTGCCGTTCCTAAAGGCTTTTCAGTTCAATGCGGCGCTAGCACGAGATACATTTCGGAATGTTCCTTTAGCTCCAACCTACCCTCTGAACAAGGCTGAAAGTCTCCGCGTCAATGGCATTTATGGGTTGCCTACGCGGCAGCCTGGAAGTGTTCCTTTCCTCGCCATGCGAAGGATCGTCTTGGGATGCACCCTTAAGAGGGCAGCGACTTCCCTTGGGAGGAGGAGCGGCTCTATTTGGACCATGCATCCTCGCAGGACCTACCGGGTGTCCTAATTGGAAGCACATTCACGCAACATCCGAGTGCCGCGCCGAAGGCATTCACTCCATGGCAGATCGCGGCGCAAGGACATTTCCAATTCAGCATCTCACAGGAGCTGTAATCGAGGGGTGAAGAGCTTTGCTGAGTCATCCATAGAATGTTCGTCGCAATGAGCATAAACGCAGCTAAGAGCGCAGATCGCTTCCTGCGACATTCCACTCCTGTATTAGGGCGAAGTTCTGCTGAAAGTCAGCCATCACCAAAGACCTACCAGGAACAGTGGTGCCTTTACCGCGTTCCATAAAAACCCCGAAGGTTTGCTGTCTAGATCGCTCAATTTTGTTCACTCGCGAAGACACTTGGCAGAAATGACGAAGGAGAGGGACGGCAGACTTTCCGCTAAGATACCGCTCCTCAGAATTCCTGCTGACTCGCTAAAACAACAATATGGCTACCTGTTCCAAATAAATTAGTCATTGCTGCAGCTACACGGCACGCCTCCCGTTTTGGGAAGGAACTCCAGCGGCGGCTGTGATGTGGAATCCGCGAACCATGCCAGCCATCGTGACCCGCCGCGAAATTGCTCTGCAAGTACGGTTCTTGAAATGCGCGCCGAATTTGAAGTTGGGTTTGAAAGCAGTCCAGCAGAACTGGGACAGAAGTCGAACAATGAATTCATGCGACCTGTCGATGGCCGCTCCACTTTCTTGAGTGCCTTTCATTGATTCCCTACCGCACCTCAAGCCAGCCAAGTCCTGCCCTCCTCAATCAGGTCGCGACTTTCTTTAGAAGCTTGTCCATTCGCTGAATGGGAGTGCGAAGCTAAGCAGCTCTTCCGAGAACTCGCAACGAATGATGAGCGCGCCCGGCACCTCAACGTGATGCGCTGAGGATAGGCAAGCTATGGCCTTTGGAAGGCAGCACAATCGGCACCGCCTCTGGTGCGCATGCATGCTCAAATTCTTCGCGCAGCTTGCGCTCGAGAGCGATCTCACTTTGGCTGAAACATTTGACCAGCAGACCTCTACGGAGCCGATCAAAATTGGCGGGGTCACACTTCTCTGCCGCGGCTTAGCAAGTGTCACTGTGAACCGAATGGCTAGGAGGCGTGAGAACCCGAAGAATTCCAGCCCAAACTGCGGAAAGATCCGCTTTCTAGCTCGGCGAGCGCGGAGCCAATTGGAAAAAACAGTATCTAAGTGGGGGAATTAGTGGCGCGAGTCAAGCGCAGGATGCGAAGTCTTTACTGCCACGAAATACGCACACAGTGGGTGTCACTTTCCCAATGCCGACAGGTGAGAATGGAACGTTCTCACCTGCTAGGATTCCGAAAACGCCGTTGCGCTGGTTTTGAGAGTATTTGATCGAGTTCTGTGCACGCGATCGAGCGCAGGCCAAAAAAGGGGAGACGACGATGGCAGCCACGATGGAAACGCCGCTGTGGGACGCAGGGGCGCCGCAGGACCGGACGGCCAGCCTGGAGCTGCCTGCGGAAGCGTTCTCGCTCGATAAGCTTGGCGGGCCAGACGAGCTCGACGAGCGAATCAGCCGCAACGACCCATTAGCCGAGCTGGCCCGGGCCTACGTTCTGGCGGCAAAGGCGCCCTCGACCTTGCGTGCGTACCGCTCGGACTGGCTGGACTTCAAGCACTGGTGCGCCGGCCGCGGCGCCGTCGCGCTGCCGGCGACGCCCGACACGGTGGCGCTCTACCTGGCGGCGCGGGCCGAGAGCCATCGACCGGCGACACTCGGGCGGCGGCTCACCTCGATCACGAAGAAACATGAGACCGTCGGCTACGCCACGCCGGCGACGGTAAAGCACCTGGCGGTCGGCGAGACCCTCAAAGGCATCCGCCGGGTCCACGGTACGGCTCAGGTCGGCAAGGCGCCGCTGGTCACGGCCGACATGCAGAAGATTGTGGCGCATACGACCGAGCGGCTGCTGGAGCTGCGGGACCGGGCGCTGCTGCTGGTCGGCTACTGCGGGGGTGTCCGGCGCTCGGAGCTGGCGGCGCTCTGGGTCTCGGAGTTGGCCTGGTCGAACGAGGGGGTCGCCCTGAAGCTGCGGCGCTCGAAGACGGACCAGCAAGGGCAAGGAAGGCAAGTGGCGATTCCGCGGGGCGCGCACCCGGACACCTGTCCAGTGCGCGCGCTCGAGCGCTGGATGCTTGAGGCCGGAATCGGCAGGGACGCGGGCAACGTACCGCTGTTTCGCGCGGTCGACCGGCACGGCAATGTGCAGCCCGGTCCGCTGCACCCGAACTCGGTTGGCGAGATCCTGAAGCGTGCGGTGGTGCGCGCTGGGTACGAGCCTGAAAGCTACGCCGGGCACTCGCTGCGCGCTGGCTTCTGCACCCAGGCGGCCCGCAACCGCGCAACCGCCTTCGACATCATGCGCCAGACCGGCCACAAGTCGGTCGCGATTGTCTCGCGCTACATCCGCGAGGCCGAGCTGTTTCTCGATTCGCCGGCGGGCAAGCTGGGCCTATGAGCGAGTTGGATGGGAGTGCGCCAAAAACCTGTCCGCTCTGCGATGGCAGGGGCATGCGGGTGGTGGTGAAGGAGGGTGGCGGCCGGCTGGCCGAGCCTTGCGAGTGCGTGCATGAGCGCAAACTCTACCTGCTGCTGCGCAAGGCGAAAATCCCGGCGCGCTATGAGGCGTGCACATTCGAGAACTACAAACCGAGCGGCGAGCTGTTCCTGGCCTACAAGTCGATCACCAACTCCTACAATCCCAGCGTGGAGGCGACCGAGCTCGAGATCCTGCAGCCGGTCTTTGACGCCGAAGTGCTGGTGATCGACGAGCTGGGCGCGGCCAAGATGTCGGAATGGGTCGCGGAGACCGTGGCTCTCATTTTGAACACGCGCTACAACGACAAGCGGACCACGATCCTGACGACGAACTACCCAGACCTGCCGGCAGGAGAAAGCTCGCCGGGGGCAAGAAGCCTACCCGGAGCGGTGCGCGAGGAAACCCTGGGAGACCGCATCGGGGAGCGCATGCGCTCGCGCCTGCAGGAGATGTGCGTGCACGTCGAGATGCGCGGGCCGGATTACCGGCGAGAGACGAAGCGGGCGCGCTTCGTTTAAGGAAGGGGGACCATGGCACGACGCAATCTTCAGGACGAAGACGAGCGAAAGCAGGCGCAGGCAGAGCTGGAAGCGCTGCTGTTCGCTGCCAGCCGACCTCTCTCTACCGCTTTGATCGCAAGGCGTCTCTACATAGAAGAGGGTGAGGCGGCCGAGATGCTCGGCCGATTTCAGGACGAGCTGCGGGATCCCTCGCGCGGCCTGCAGCTGCGTAAGGCGGCAGGGAAGTGGCGGCTCGAGACCAAGCCCGAGCTCGAAGACGTGATCGCGGTCGAGCGCGTCAAGCGTGGAGAAAAGCCGTTGACCGAGCAGGCGCTGGAGGCGCTCGCCGTCGTCGCGCTGAAACAGCCGGTCACAACCGAAGAGGTGACTGTGATCCGCGGTGCCGAGAGTTATGGAGCAATCGAGACGCTGCGCCGGCACAAGCTGGTCGCCAAGGCGGAACTGCGGGGTACCGAGGGCCGGGCAGCGCACGGGAGGACGACGCAGCACTTCCTGGACTTGTTTGGCTTGGCCAACCTGAAGGAGTTGTATAAGGAAGGCCGAATCGAGAGAGTTTTTGGTGAGATGTACAGTCGGTGACAACGCGACCTGCGGAATTCTCCACGACTGTTAGAAGGTTGATCAATCTGTTCGGCCATTACCCTCGACAATGACCGTGCTCTCGGCGATCGAGGAGGAGATGCGCTCGCCCGAGCGGAAACGCTCTTTATAGTTGATGAGGCTGCCGGAGTTGTTACCGATATAGAGCCTTTCTAAAGATGGTGTAGAGCGGTTCTGGCGATTCACCGCGACATGAGCCTGCATGGCGCGACCCTATTCGGATGATCTGCGAAGGAAATTGTTGGAGGCCCACGACCGGGGCGAGGGAAGCCTGGCGGAGTTGGCTGCGCGCTTCGGCGTGAGCCGTGGCTGGGAGCACCTCAAGAAACGGACTATTACGTACGTTAAGGATAGTGAAGGCGGGTTTCGGCCCCAGAGGGGGTCTGTAGTCGTCTTGGATATATGTTTGGGGTTGCGCTGCTTCCGTCAAGGTGGCTGGCGTTCTCCGGTGGCAATGTTCTGGGTCAGCAGCCGCAGCTCGCGGGATGTCAACGGCACCGGAAAAGGCGAGCGAGTACGCTTACGTGCTGAGCGTAGACGGTCAAATTGAAGAACGGGCGAAAGTATTGGGCGGCGGCACACGGAAAGCCCTGGACGGCGTTCGTCTGGTACGACTCGAAGGATATCGACCTGAGAATGCCGTCAGACCAGGTGCCAGACTGCAAAGGCAAGGACCGCCCCTGTCGCCTCAAGAAGCAGGCCGAATGCGAGGCCGCGAAAGAAGAGATGTTCGCTGTGGGGATAAAAAGACAGAAGCTCCGGCTCAAGGGTCGAAGAGAGCTGGCTTGCGGGCAGCGTGTATAGAAAGGGACTCTGGGCGAGCCCTGAAAGAGTAGCGTTCATGGTGTCCTCCGGAGAGTGCAACAGGTATATCCAGTCGGTCGCAGGATAGGAAAGCGCCGGAGCCCAGATTTCCGCACTTCGGTCATGTGTCCGGCAGCAGGAGGCTCCGCCCATCGAGAGTCCTGGCAAGCGCAAAGACCCAACCGCTGTGCTGCGCAGGGGGAAGAAACCTGTGCTTGGCCGCTCCGGTTTCTCTCTTTTCCATTTTCAGGCTGCCTTCCGCGTCTGCGGGAGTTCGCTAATGGCAATCTCCTATCCCAGCACGAAGCCGGTCTCGCAAGCTTTCGGCCGCCTGTCGGGTGGCCGCGTCTGCCTCCCGGACGCAATTGCTACTGGTCGATGCGCGTCAGAGGCTTGTGCACGCTTATGAGCGACGCTCCAGGGTCGAGCATAACGAGCTGATCCTGCCCGAAGGCTCGAGCTCGGGGATCGCGGAGAAGCAGGGTCGCTGCGTCTTTGCAGAGCGCAGCCGGGAGCGCGATCGCGGCAAGCCCGATAGAAGCTGGGGCGGCTAAACCGAATGCACGCTGTCCCGGGCTGCTCTTCAAGCCTTTATTACCAAAAGAATCAATCTCCCACTACCGTGTCATTTTTCTTCTGGACTCGCCACTTTTACCTGGCTATTATCCGGCTCGTAAGTCACGGGTTTACCGCCTTCTCGGCACCTTGATTGCTCTCCAGCTCCAAAGAAACGCGCGTTTCGCGCGATAGGACAGCCATGCCTCCGAAACTGCTCACCGCAGCTCTGGCCCTCTGTTGTTCCGCATCCGCAATCGCCCAGGTCGCTCCCGGTTCCACCCGCATTTGGGGAACAGCGGACCACGACATTCCTACTCCGACACACTCGACCAAGACGCAATCGGATATCGGGGCTATCCAGGTGCTCATCGATCTCGTTAAGTCGATCGGCTTAACGGGATGGAAGGGAATGGTCGCTACCGGCACGATCACAATTGCCGGCGACACCACGCCGCACGCCGCGCAGCTGAGCGTGCTCGGTGGTGCGGAGTACCGGCTGGATGTCACCCGGGATGCAGGAACCGAAAGCACTATTTTGAACGGCGATCAAGGCATCTTTCTGGCTGCGGACGGTACACGGAGCTCGATCTCCTCTTGACCTGCCCCCGATTTCTCAACCAGTCATAACTGGAGATTCTCGGTTAAGGTTTGGCTGCGAGATGGTCTCGTAGCCGCCGAGGCTGTGTGGATATGGGAAGCGCGAAGCGCTTCCCACATCTGCACAGCCTAACGCTTGCCGGAACTCCTGTGGGGTGCGATAGTCCAGGCTGCTGTGCGGTCGCTCGCAGTTGTAGTCTTCGCGCCACAGGGCCAAGGTGGAGCGGACGTCGTTGAGGGTGCGGAACCAGCTGGCGTTGAGGCACTCATCTCGCAGTCGCCCGTGGAAGCTTTCCACATGTGATCCTCCCCCGATTGAGTGGACACAACAGCTAGGCTGGGAGCTTAGCGAGGAGTGTCTGATGAGCAGTGGACAGCGCCGCATATTCCCTGAGGCGTTCAAGCGCGAGGCAGTGGCGCGGGTATCGACAAGTGGGCTGCCGCCTTCGAAGGTAGCCTTGGAGCTGGGTCTGCACGAGACGGTGCTGCGGCGCTGGATGCGGCAGTTCACCGTTTCCTCCGGGACAGCGCCCACTGCGCAGCAGCGAGCGCAGCCGGTGAGTCCTTCGGTTGCCGATCTCGCGGCTGAGAACAGTCGTCTGCGGCGGGAGAACGACCGGCTGCGGATGGAACGGGAGATCTTAAAAAAAACCGTGACCATCTTCGGGGTGGCGGCAAAATGAAGTTCCATTTTGTTCAGGAGAACTGCGCCACATGGCCGGTGCGCGTGATGTGTGAGGTGCTGAGCGTCTCGGCGAGCGGCTACTACGCGTGGCGCAGCCGCGCCGAGAGTAAGCGCACCACTGCCAATCGGCAGCTGCTTGAAGCGATACGGAGGATCCATCTGGAGAGCAGCGGCACCTATGGATCACCGCGCATTCATGTGGTCCTTCGCCGCACCGGCCAACTTGTGGGCCGCGGCCGCGTGGAAGCGCTGATGCGGTGTGCAGGCCTGCGCGGGCTGGCCGCGTTGCCGCGCCGGGCCAGAACCACGGACAGCCGCCATACCTACCCGATCGCTCCCAACAGGCTCGCGCGCAACTTCACAGCGCAGAAACCGAACCAGATCTGGCTCGCCGACCTCACCTATATCCCTACGGGAGAAGGTTGGCTGTATCTCGCCGCCATCCTCGACGGCTGCACCAGGAAGCTCGTCGGCTGGTCCATGCGCGACACTTTGCACACCGAAATCGCGCTGGATGCCTTGGCCATGGCTCTTAAGCGGCAACGCCCTGGAGCCGGTCTCATCCATCACTCCGATCGCGGCATTCAGTACGCCGCCGAAGCCTATCGTCAGACCCTGACCGCGGCAAATATCACCCCGTCCATGAGCCGCAAAGGCAATTGCTGGGACAATGCGCCCATGGAAAGCTTCTTCCATACTCTTAAAACCGAACCCGTGCATCACCGCATCTACGCCACCAAAGAGCAGGCCAGGCGCGACCTGTTCGCCTACATAGAAGGCTTCTACAACACCCACCGTCTTCACTCCGCGCTCGGCTATCTCAGCCCCGCCGAAATGGAGCGCGCCGCAGCTTAACCCGTCCACTTTTTCGGGGGAGGATCAGTCTTCACCCCAGCTTCGCTCTGCTTCAAAATCCCGATGATCTGCTCTTCGCTGTACCGGCTCTTCTTCATCTTCCGTCCTCCCGATCACAGTACGAGAGAACTCCAGCTTCAACTGGTAGAGATTTCCGGGGGCAGGTCACAGACGACAAACTCGAACTCACCCGCTTTCTCCGCCGCGCAGAGAACCTCGCCGTTGGCCTGCGGCAGCACCAGCGTCGTTTCTTTCCCGGAGCCTGCATGCGGGATCGGCCTAGAACGAAGCTTGGCCAGCGCAGGCAGCATCCGCATGCGGAGCGCTCCGTCGGCGTCCAGGCGCAGCATGCGCGGCAGACTCATTATCCCGGCCCAGCCGGCAGCGCGGTACTGGTCTTGCGGGCGCGTCTCACGGATCCAGCCCCACAGGATGCACCGGCCTTTTGCATCCAGCTGCGTCTTGGGCGCGTAGTAGGCGCCTCCAACGTCGAGCTCGCCCGTCTTTTCCGGATGAAAAATCATGGCTTGCGCATCCAGCCTGCCCGACTGCCAGAAGACCTTCCCTTCTGTGGAATAGATCAGCACATGTCCGCCATCGAGTGCGAAGAACTCCGGGCACTCCCACATCTCGCCGGAGCCCACTGGATTCACCGCGGGCTTGCCGCTCCATGAGCCTTCCGCAAGCCGATGCAGGTAAGTCCAACTCCTCAGATCTTTCGAGCGATACAGCAGGACGCAGCCGCCTATCTTCGCAAGGCCTGAACCAACCGTCATGTAATACCACTCGCCCTGCTTCCATGCGGATGGATCGCGAAAGCCGGTAACGCTCAGTCCCGGTGGAGGGTCGGGGAGGATAGGTTCAGGCAGTTTGGTCCAACGCACCAGCTTCGGATCGTCGGAGTAAGCGAGACATTGCGACTCGCGCAGTGTATTGGTGCCGTCGCGCACCGTCGCTTTGGCTACGGTGCTCTCCACCGCGCCTGTATATACAGCGTACACGCGGCTGCCGACCGCAATGCACGATCCGGAAAAGCAGCCGAACGCGTCAGGACCGCCGGCTGTTGGCATCATGGCAACAGGTAAGTGCGTCCAGTGGAGCATATCCGTACTTATGGCATGGTTCCAGAATCATGTCGCCCCAGACGGCGGCCTCGGGGTTGTACTGGAAAAACATATGATACCGGCCGTCAAAGTAGATCGGCCCATTGGGGTCATTCATCCAGTTGGCGGCAGGCAGCAGATGAAACTGCGGCCGCATCGGGTCGGCAGCGAGCTTTGCTTCCAGCGTGGTGCTTTCCCCTTGCGCGGCAAGACCGCGAGGCAGCATGGCAAAGGTCGCCGCCGCTGCCGTGGCGGACAAAAAACCGCGGCGGGTAAGTATGCTTGGTGCTTTCATATATGTTAAAAGCTATATCGCAGCGCGAACTGCACCTGGCGTGGATTGTTTGCTGGCTCGTCACCTGGCCAAAGTTGGAGTCTGTCAGCGTGCTATCCGGCTGCGCAAACTGGGCGCGATTGAAGATATTGAATAGCTCCGCGGTGAACTGGATATTGGAGGCCTCCGTGATCTTCGCGGTCTTGCTGGCCGCGAAATCCCAGTTGGCGACGCCGGCGCCCCGCAGCACCGAGTCGACTCGATTCTAATTGCCGAACGAGAACTGTCCTGGCTGGGTGAAGCATGCCGTGTTGAAGTATTCCCGCACTCTGCTCTGCGCGGAGCCCTGAATCCGCCTCTGGCATCCAGGCACCAGGTTGGGACGAATGAACCCCGATCCGAAAAACTCGTTCAAGGCGTTCGCGGCGTCAATAAAAGGCAGCGGCGTGCCGCTGCGAAAGGTGGTAATGCCATTCACGCGCCATCCGCCGACCACGGCATTAGTGACCCCGTGGATATGGCCAAGAAACATGTGACCCTGGCCAAAGGGCAGCTCGATGCCGTAGTTGATGACCGCGTTCTGACGGATATCCTGCAAGCTCAACGATTTCTCAGCCTTAAGGTTTGTGTAATCCTGCACCACGCCGTTCGTGGTTCCATCCAGAAAGCTGCTCGTATTGTCGGTGTTGCTCAACAGCTTTGCCCAGGTGTAAGCCACCTGCACAATGCCGCCGTTGTTGAAGTGCTGCTGGAAGGAGCCTTGCAGCGCATTGTAAGTAGACGCGCCGACACGCGGCACGGTCTGATTGACAGATAGATACTGCGGGTGAGGGCGCAGCAGATAGCCGGTGAGGACGGTAGGTCCGGAGAGGGGACCGCTGCCTGAGATACCCCCGCCAAACGGATTGGCTACCGGTGTGAGCAGGGCACTGCCGAGCGAGTCATACTGATCGGGAAGCTGGTTTAAGTTCAGTCCGCTTTCTGTATAGCCGTCGGACAAAGTCAGATGCGTACCTTTGTTCGCCGCGTAGGCGAGCATAAAGCTCGCCTTACTGCCGATCGCCTGCTCGATGGAGGCGTTGTACTGCTGCACATTGCCGTAAGGCTGGTTGGGAATCCGGGCCGAGATCGTCTGACCCAGCAGGCTGGTAAGACCCGCCGGGTTCCGCCCGGATGGCTGCAGGATTCCGCTCGGAAATGGATTGCTGGCCGTGTTATTGCCGAGCGAAAGGGTTGTCGTGGCTGAGTTGATGGTGTTGATCTGCGGCCCGTCCTGGGTCAAGTTGGCCGGGAGATAAGAGATGCCGTAGCCCGCGCGAACCACCGTCTGGCTGGTTAGTCGATAGGCGAACCCAACGCGCGGCTGGAAGAGGAGCAGATGGAGGCTCTCCTCTCGACGAGAAGGATATTGCGGGCTGGCAACGAACGCCAAATTTCCTGTGAGCGCCTGGTTTTCCCCGATAACCGGGTTGAAGATAGTGCCCAGAGGGTTCGGTGCATTCGGCTGCAGGATCGTGTTGAGGTTGTTGACCTCTGAATAGGCACTCGGCTGATCCCAGCGCAGGCCAAGATTCAGCGTCAGCTTATTGGTCGCCTGAAAAGTATCCGTTCCGTAAAAGCCATAGGAATGAAAAAAGGCGTGCGTCCCTTGCACTTGGGTGATGGAGGTAGTCACTGGCTGCCCCAGGAGGAAGGAGGCCAGGGCATTGCCCGAGCTCGCGTTCAAAGGATTCGCTGTGGTCGACGCATTGCTCGTGAAGACGATGCCCTGGCTGTTCGATCCCGTCGTCCAGGCCGCCTGGCGCACGATGCCGCCCACCTTGATAGTGTGCCTGCCCAGAATCTTGGTGATGCTTCCATTGATCGAGTAAATGTTATTGGTCCAGTAGAGCTGGAAGTTATTCGCACCCACGTTGTAGCCCGGAATGTTAAGGGCAGGCAGCAGCCCCTGCTTATTCTGGCTGGCTTGCTGCACCGCGGCATAGGCCGGCCCCAGCAGGGAATCGTCGAAGCCGCTAGCAAGCGGCGTCTGGAAGTTGTAGTTCCTGAGATAGGCAAGACGAAGGTCGGCGATAGTGGTCTAGTTAAACACGTGATTGTCGCCGACAACCGCTTCATGCGTGGTGTTCCCGGTAACGCCGCTTCCCACCCTAGTTCCGAGCGGGTCGCTAGGCCCGTTGTTTGGATCCCAGAAGGTATAGCGAACGAAAAGCGAGTCGGCCAGACTTAGGTTGTAATCAACGCGGCCAGTATACTGATTCTGTATGCCTTCTGTGTGCGCCGTGGTGATGAAGTTACTCGAAAGTTCCGGCAGGTTGGGCAGCGGCGCCTCCGTTTGTATGATTTTTACCGCCGACGGATCGAGCCGGCCGGAGGGAATGACATTGCCGGGGAACTGCACAGTGCCCCCCAGTCTTGGATCGTAGATAGGCTGCGTCTGCGCCAGCGCTGAAAAGTCGCCATTCACTTCCGCGGCGGTCGGCAGTGTGTTCGTCGAAATCAGTCCCTGATTCAGGGATTCGCGCTTCCAGGAAAAGGAGAAGAAAGCCTTGTCCTTGAGGATGGGGCCGCCGATATTCGCGCCGTACTGGTTCTGGTGGAGCGGCTCGCGCGCCAGCCCGGCGCGGTTGCTGAAGAAGTCGTTCGCATTGAGCACGGTGTTGCGAAAATATTCGTAGACCGATCCGTGGAACTGATTGGTGCCGCTCTTGGTGGAGATCTGTACGACGCCTCCCCCGAAGCCGCCGAACTCGGCGCTGATGTTGTTGGTCGATACGCGGAACTCCTGCACTGCATCCTGCATCGGAACCAGCGAATTGACATTATTTTCAGGAACATTTGACTCGACGCCGTCGATAAAAAACAGACTCTCGCCGCTGAACCCCCCGCCGATCTGGTAGTTTCCGTATGCAATCGCCTGGGTCTGCCCACAGCCCTGGTTGCTCACCGTGCTCCCGCCAGCCACAACGCCCGGAATGAACGTAAGCAGGTTGTTCACATCCCGGCCATTCAAAGGCGACTCCACGACCTGCTTGCCTTCCAACGCCGGTCAGCGAAGAGTTGTCTGTCTGCAAGTCGTTCTGGTCCGCGCTCACCGTTACGTTCTGGGAGACGCCTCCGATCGTGAGGGTCAAGTCGACGCGAGTCGAACCCCCGATCCTGACATCGATCTGGCTGCGTGTCTCCGAGGTAAGACCCGTATCGGAGACGGCTACCGTGTAGGAGCCGGGATTCAAGTTGAGAAAGCTGTAGGTTCCGCCGCTGCCAGTCGCGGTCGTCTGCGTGGCGTTGGTGCCGGTGTTGGTCACGGTCACGCGCGCACCGCTTACATCGGCTCCGCTCGAGTCCGACACCGCGCCCACAATGCCTCCAAAGCTCGATTGGGCATAGCCAACCTGTCCGCTCATGGACACGATGGCTCCGCATAGCAGCGCTAAAGAAGGTCAGCGAACCTTCGCATCCCGCTCTCGATCGACATAGCACCCCCGTTCAGCGTCTCCATGTGTAGGTGGGTGCCTATACGGATGTCAAGAGATGTGTGTAGTCACATATGCATTTATCTGTCTAGTCAGCTTGCGCAAGCGGCTCCGGCACTTTTACCGCCGCCCCGCAGGACTGGCGCACCACCAGGTAGCCCTCCAGCAGGATCGTCCGCGCCGCCAGGTGCGGGTTGCCGATCCTCTCCTTCATGGCGGCGATGGCCGCCGCGCCGATGTCGAGGCAGGGCTGGTGAAACGTCGTCAGCGGGACAGGGAGCAGTCCGGCATACTTCACATCATCGACGCCGGTAATGCGAATCTCTACGGGGATGCGCATTCCCAGCCCCAGCTGCGAGTGCATGAGCTTGGCTGCCGTGTGATCGTTAGCGCACTGGATCGCGTCGATCGGGTGCCGCGACAAAGTCGCCCGCAGAGCGGTGGACGTATGCGATACGGTCGGTTCGGGAGATGCGTTCGCTGCGGCGTTCCTTCATGGGTACCACCGCGGCTGGCCCATTGCTCTTGCCGCACGCTTTGCGAACGCTCTCGGTGCTGTTGTTGCCAGTCGCGCGGGCGCAACCCCTGCATGGACGATCGATGAGTGCCTTGCATTCATGGTCATCGAGTAGGGCGACCATTGACTCAACGTCATCGCGAAGGTTCCTCATCGCCCGCCCGGCGCGATGCTGGTTGCCATGCCACAGCAGCCACTTAACCCGTTCGAGGTCCTTCAGCAGCTTTTGGCCTTCTGCTTCGTCCTGATTGCCGATACCGCGAGCGTACTGTTCGAGCACCGTGACCCGCATGGCAATGTGAAACCAATCGAGCACATGCTCGGCTTCCGGAGTGATTCGCTCAGTCAGGGTGCGTATCTCCTCGCCGCCATCAGTCAGAAACGTGACATCCTGATTGGCCTGCAGTCCTTGCATCTTCAGCAGATCGAAGAGCCGCCGCTTGGGCTTCGCGTCGTAGCCATGTACCAGGCCGATATAGCGGGCTTCGCGGTCCTCGGGCATGGAGCGTCCGACGATCAGCTCGAAAGTGGTCTTCCTGTCCTTCCAGTCGCGCACACGAGGCCGACGACGATGCGCCCTTCCGGTATCGGGAGCGCCGCCCATTGAGCTGGACACCCGCCGATAAAACTTGATTGCTCCTCGCCGAGTTCCGCCTCGGCTCGATCGGCGACACGCAAGGTATGTTCACGGAGCGTGGAAGCGTTCGCTCCGGATGCGATCGGGAGGACGTCGGCGAGCAAGGCGACAGCCGCAGCATATGGCACAAGGGATGCCCAATTTGACCGAGCGTGAGAATCGAACCATGATTTCCTTACTGCTCGACAGTGCTTATGGAATCGAGCCAGAGAGAAAGGAGGATCACGAAGCGCTAACGGAGCTGCCACGGGTCGTGGTTGCCAATAAGGAGTAAAACGGTGCTAAAAGGGGCTGATTTGGAGCACTGCGTCCGACGGAAGTGCTTTATCTATCAGCATGTTGGGAGATACGGTGAAAACTGCGAAACCTTTATTGTGTGCTACTACGGCACGAACAACATGAGCGCCGTGGATGCTCCGCTTCCCACTGCAACGACCAAGCCCCGGTTCGGACTTGTCGAGGCGAATGTCACGCACTACATGCTCGACATCCGCTTCCGCATGCTGCAGCCGCGCGAGCTGGCCCGGGCGCAAGGTTTTCCCGACAGCTACCAGTTCTCGGGAAACCGTGAGCAGGTGGTCAAGCAGATCGGCAACGCCGTGCCGCCAGTGACCGCGAAGGCGCTCCTGTCCGGGATGCTGGCCTGACGTCAGTCTAGCCAGCACCTCTGTCCGCAACACCCAAACCAACCAGCGCGCAGACCTCTCTCTTCGGTGCTCTTTAAGGCAAGTTATGCCTTCCGGTACACGGGAGAACTGCGCGCTCACGAGGTAAAAATGAGAGCCGTCGCTCGCCTGAAACTCGGTTACTACCCACTGCCTGTCGCACAGGGGCCTATGCTTCGCGCCCGGCTCTCCTTTTCCTCCGGAGTCGCCACCGCACTCGATCCGTGTGCCGGCACCGGCGCCGCGCTCAAGGCGTTGACCGAAGGTGCGAATGCATCCCTGTTCGGCGTCGAGCTGGACGCCAACCGTGCCGAGGCTGCCAACGCCGAGGGTGTCAAGACCATTCAGGGCAACCTGTTCGACGTGCGCGCGCGCACGGAACGGCTTTCCCTCCTTTACCTGAATCCGCCCTACGACTTCGAGATCGGGCCGCTGGCCAACGAGCGCATGGAGCGCCTGTTCCTGGGCCACACCTACTCCTGGCTCAAGCCGAGGGGCGTTCTCGTCATGGTGATCCCTGGAAAGGCACTCCTTTCCGTCGCCGACACCCTTGCGACGCGGTTCCGGGACATCGCCATCTACCGAATGGAGGGGGCGGAATCCGAACAGTACGACCAGGTGGCCGTGCTCGCCCTGCGTAGCAACAACAACGGCAATCTCGTCGATTCGAACCTGGCGATGATCCGCCGGCTGCACGGCAACAGGAGTGCCATGCGACCTCTTACGGCCGCTCCGGACACGATGTATGCGGTCCCTGAAGGCGGCGAGACGGTGCTGACCTATATGGGTATCCCGCTCGATACTGTGGAGGACCGGCTTCCCAGCTCGCAGGCCTGGAGCTACGCCGTGCCTCTGCTGCTTCCGAAAGCGGAGATCGCGGGCGGCAGGCCCATCACGCCGCTGCACGGAGGCCATGTCGGGCTGCTGGCTAACCGCCGGCATGCTCAATGGGGTGTTCGGCGACGGGGCGCAGCGGCATCTCGCTCGCGTCCGGTGAAGCACACCATCGAGAGCAGGGAGGTCGAAGAGGGCACGGAAATCATTCGGCGCCGGGAACGCTTCTCGAATGAGCTTGCCTTAGTGTTCTGCTCGGGGCAGACCTTGATCCTGACGGAGACAGCGAAGGGCGAAGAGCCAGCCAAAGAAGTCGAGGGGGCTGGGAACACTGCCATCGCTGATGCCGGACATGTGGTTGATCCGGCATTAAGGGAGGGTAACTCCCTGTTTCCGCTTGGGCATTTGGTCATGACGGTTGGCATCCAGGAACTCATGGTCGAGCAGGGCGTGAGGGTACACGGTCTGCTCGATCGCCACGCTGCCGGCGACTGGGGCGAGATGGAGCCAGGTGACCTGTGCGCCAACGATTATGCGCTCAAACACGGCGAGGTTCGTATCTTCTCAAGCTACGACGTGCCGGAAAGTCCAGACGACAAGGTCTGGATCATCACGGAAGAAGACCGCTCCGTGACGACGGTGCTTCTGCCGAGCGAGTACTGACCTGGAGTGTTCCGGCGCGAGGGGTTTGCCTGCATCCTGCGCCGGAGCAAACCCGCCCGTTTGTACATGCCTTTGAAGAGGACACAGCATCCCGTCTGAAGAGAAATCCGTGCCGCATCAGCCCGTCGAGTGGTACGAGATTCTGAAGTGGGATCGCGTACTGAAAACCTGGCCCCACGACCACGATTATCTCGAGTCGCTTACTGGGAAGCAGTGCCTCGGACGCGCCCACGGCGCATGGCTCGCCAACGAGCGGGAAGCATATTCGATGTATCGCTCCGCGGCGGCTCATAAGGACGAATCCGTCTGGATTCCAGAATCGCCGCGGTGAGCGCGAGAAACCCGCAGTTGCACTCGTCGATGACGGTTGTCGAATGAGCAAGTACGCGGATTTGACTGAAATTCAGTCTGGCCGCATGCTGTCATCCGGAGAAGAGCCTATGCCTCGTTTTAGGTCGGTCCTAACCCGATTGCGGAAAAAGGAATGCCATTGCATTCTTCCTTCCCCTTTCATATTGCAGTAGAACAGTGCAAATCCGCCCAATCTCTGGATATTTCACAAAGGGGGACACATTATGAGCTGGCTTGCGACCTACACCGGCGAGAAGTTCTCTCTGCTCGACCCGAACCCGGAGCATGTGCACATCGAAGACGCTATCCACCTCTGCCGCTTCGTCGGGGCCACCTCGACCTTCTACTCGGTCGCCCAGCACTGTGTTCTCGTAAGCCGCTACTGCCCAACCTGCTCTTTCCTCTGGAGAACGGCCCGGTGCGATGGCCTGCATATAGCGCGCAAGATATGCTCTCTGGGCCGCCCGAGGAGTTCAAGGGCCTCACTGCCGAGGAAGTCGGCTTCTAGCCGGCTTCCAGCCTACAGGCGAAAGGGAAGCACATGCCGGTCGAAGAACAGGAAACCGCCGCCACCACACTTCCGCTGCTGCGCGGGCGCGAGGGTTTCTCTGCGCTGCCCATGGCGCGGAACACGCCGGTCGGCATGCTGATGGTGGCGGGAGAAGCAAGGACTCGAGACGGCCTGACCGTGCAACGTTGTCTCTGCGGCTGTAGTCAGGCTTCCTGCGCCGAGGAAGCCGATGTGGATGTTCGCTACCTCCACGATGAGGCGAACTTCGCCGCGGGGGCCTGTGTGCTTCAGGGCAGGTATTTCTTCCCGCCTTTCGACGAACTGCGCGCAGCATCGGCGCGGCGCAAGGTCGGCAACACGGAGCAGTACCGGCAGGCTTATGTCCGGGGCTACTTGCCCAAGGGTGCGCCGATGAACCCGGCCGAGTACGACGAGTGGACCTCCTGGGCGGAGTTTACTGGCAACGGCCACTACCAATCCGACCGCGAACTGTTCGACGGATTGCTCGCGCTCGACCTCAACAGCCTTGGGCTGCTGCCGAAACCCGAGCGCCGGAGAGTGCTGCTGCTCTCCCGGTACTGGGGCGGCATCAAGAGCAAGGCCGCTCAGCTCGGCATCCCCGAGGCGCAGATCCCCGACCGCATGGGCGAGATCGTCTCGGCCCTGAATGCCGCTGCTCCAGACCGGCCCCGAAAGGGCGCAGGCGAAAGTACGGGAACGGGAGCGGCGGGAGGCGGCTATGGCTCGAAATTGCCCCAGAAGCTCACGCTTGCCGAGCAGGCAAAGACTCTGGTCAACTCCGTCACTCTCTGGATGCCCACCGGCGGTGAGATCCAGCGTGAGCTGATCAACGGCTTCTATCACTCGGTCTGGGAGCTCCTGGACCGCCAGGACACCCTACACGGCAATGGCTACCAATCCGTGCAGGACGCGGTCCTCGACCCGCTGGCTGACGTGAAACCCGAGCTCGTGACCGAGTTCATCCGGCAACACGATGGTGTAGCCAGGCACAAGCGCGGCGCACGGAACTGGATGCAGGCGTACTCGCTCTGGTACGCGGAACAGCACAAGCGCTTCATCAACTGGAGCTCGGCCGGTCTGGGCAAGACCCGTACCATTCCCGCCCTGGTCCACGCGCACGACATCCGGCTGACTATCCTGTTTTCACCCAAGGCAATCTCGAACGAACACAACCCGCAGCTTGCCTCGGAGCTGCTGCTCGAAGACCCGCTGGCCACCCTCCACTACTCCGACGCCGGCGTTCCAGCAGACCTTGACCCGGCGCGCCACCACTATTTCGTCTGCAACCCGGAGAAGCTACAGCAGGAGGCCAAGACCCAAGCCATGATCGATGCCATGCTCGCCCTGAATCCCGGGCTGCTGGTTTTCGACGAGGCGCACCTTCTGGTATCGAGCGGCCTGGTCGACCCGGAGACAGACGAGACCGAGACTGACACCAAGTACAAGCCGCGCATGCCTGCGCATGACGGTGGTGCATGGCGACGGCTTAACTCACCTAAAAAGCCGCCGACTATGCGGCTCTTTATAACTTGCGCACCGGCTGCCACGGCGCGACGGATCTCTCGCCGATCAGCATGGCCGCGGCTCTGCACTTTGGCACCGCCGTGCACAACTTCGGCATCCAGGAGCACATGCACCACGCCGAGCTTGCCGACGCGGTTTTCCCGCACAACTACCGCTTCCACGCCGGGTACATGAATCCCGGCGATGCTCCGGGCCTGGGAGTCAGCTATGACGAAACGCTCGCAACCAAGTGTCCCTATCAGCGCGCGTACCTGCCGATAAACCGCAAGCTCGACGGCACACTCACAGACTGGTAAGTGGATGTTTCGTCAGCTTTTTATAGCGACCTGTTCTCTCGAAATGCGGCGACGGCTCGCACATAGGCGCGTGCGGTTTCAGTGATTCTCTCCGGGGTGCCGGCGACCTTAACGTGCGGGCTGGCCAGGTCCGCGCCGACTCCGAGCGCGAAGGCTCCTGCTTCCAGAAAGTCGTTCGCGGTCGCGAGGGAGACGCCGCCGGTGGGGATTAGTTCCACCTGGGGCAGCGGCGCTTTGACGCTCCTGAGATAGGGCGCTCCGCCCATTGCCGAGACAGGAAACACCTTAACGGCGTCGGCGCCGGCCTGCCAGGCGGTCAGGATTTCGGTCGGCGTCAGCGCTCCCGGCAGGGCCGCGACGGAGTAGCGTTGACACATCGCAATCAGGCCGACGTCGGTGGCCGGGCTCACCACAAACCGCGCGCCCTCAAGGATGCAGAGGCGCGCTGTTTCGGCGTCGAGCACGGTTCCGGCCCCGACCAGGATGTCGGGGTTGTCGCGCACCAGCGTGCGGATGACCTCGAGGGCGCCCGGCACCGTCATCGTGACTTCGAGCACCGGGATGCCGCCCTCGGCAATCGCCTTTGCCAAGGCGAGCGCCGTGCTTACCGACGGGGCGCGCAGCACCGGCAGAAGACCGATCTCCCGGATGCGCGCGAGCACTTCTGGTTTTTTCATGCATTCCTCACGGTCATCGTTGCACATCCGCACCGGCAGCAGTGACGAGCCGCTCCACCTCGGCCAGCGTCGCACAGGAGCCGTCGCCTGCGGTGGTCATGGCCAGTGCGCCGTGCGCCACGGCCAAGCTTAGCGAGGCGGCCACGCCTCGGTTCTCGATCAGGCCATGGACAAGTCCCGCCGCGAAGGCGTCTCCACCGCCCACACGATCCAGGATTTCGAGGTCGCGCATTTCCGCTGCCTGGTGCATGCGTCCCTCGGCAAAGGCGAAACCGCCCCAGTCGTTGCGGCCAGCGGTGGCGGCGCGGCGGGTGGGCGTGGCCAGCACTTTGAGGTTTGGGAACACCGCAACCACGCGCCGCGCCATCGCCTCGTAGCTCGCGGGTGTGTGCAACGGAGGGCCGTGCGAGGCGTCGGTCAACTCCAGCGCGAGGTCGCCTTCATGACCGAACAGGACATCGACCAGCGGGCAAAGCTCGCGATTGGCGCGGGCCGCGGCTTGCCGGCCGCCTCGCTCTTTCCACAGCGAGGGCCGGTAGTTGCAATCGAAGGACACAACGGTCCCGTGGCGGCGCGCCGCTTCCATTGCCTCGCGCGCCACTTCCGGCGTGGTTGTCGACAACGCGCAGAAGATGCCGCCGGTGTGGAACCAGCGGACGCCCTCTTCGCCGAACAACTGCTCCCAATCCACCTCGCCGGGGCTCATCTGCGAGACGGCGGAGTGGCCGCGATCCATGCAGCCCAGCGCGCCGCGCACCCCAAAGCCGCGCTCGAGGAAGTACACGCCGTTGCGCGCGGCGTGGCCGACGCCATTGAACCCTCGCCACAGCACGTGCGACACATCCACGCCACTCGCCCGCACCAGGCTTTCGGCGAGCCGTCCGACGGGATTGTCGACCCAGGCCGTCACGATCGCGGTCCTCTGGCCGAAGGGTAAGCTGAGCCCGCGCGCCACGTTATACTCGCCGCCGCCCTCCCACACCTCGAACCGGCGCGCCTGCGTGATGCGCTTCTCGCCCGGGTCGAACCGCAGCAGCACTTCGCCGAGCGAGACCGTGTCCCAGCGGCAAGCGTGGCTGGGTCGTAATTGGAGCAGGGGGGTTGCGCTCACCGCTTCCTCTTAGCGTCGGCTGCACTGACTCGCGCGGCGCTTTCCGGGGCGTTGCGGAGCCAAGTCAGGGAGTCGAGATAGAAGCTACGCTGCCCATCGTACGACACTGCGATCCGGTTGGCGCCTGCGTGGAGCGTTACGGGCACATCGACCCAGTTCCAGAACCGCATGATGGCCTTGACCTGTGTGCGCGTCCCGTTGACATCGAGGTCAATCTGCTTGTCTTCGAGACCATTGCGCGTGTAGGTGAGGCGCAGCGTGTAGGGCACGTCGGTGGGGATCTGCACAGGACTGAAGCGCAGCGCCCCGCGTCTGCCATCGCCGCCCAGCGCCATCGCATAGCCGTGCGAGCACTTGCCGCACGGGAACAGCGAGGCCGCGCCGTCGCGCTTCAGGCCCGGCCACTCCGCTTCGTAAACAACCCCGTGCCGCCACGAACGCACGCCGCTGACGCGCAGCAGCACGGAGCTGTGGGGGGCGACTGTGGCGCTGTACTGCTCGCTCGTTTGCATATCGCTGTGTCGCCATAGGTGGTGCACGCGGGGGCGCGGTTCTAGACTAGAAGGTCACTACACTAGCTACGGATGGAGCGAAAGATGGCCGCGCTGGCCCTGGGGACGGAGGAGCCTTCTCGATAGGTGGAGAGCTCGGAGAAATCGATCTCGGTAGAGGTGAGTGAAGGGGCGGTCATGACGCTGCTTAGGCTGAAGCCGGGAAGGTTGATTGAGAGATCGCGTGACTTGTCTTTGTTGATGATGGCGACGAGGATCTGTTCGGTGGGGGACTTGGCGGCATACGCAGTGGCATTGACCGGGCCGGGATCGAAATCCAGCTTGAGCGTCCGGGAGTCCGCGAACTGCTGGGCGAACTTCAGTCCGCAATAGACGGGCTCGGCCACATACCTGCCGGCGATTTCAGCAATCGGTGTGTAGAAGGGACGCGGGTGCGGAGCCTTAGGGTCGGCCATGAGAAGCTCGCCGGGAAGCGTGCCGCCGAGAGAATCGGCTACAAGCCTTGCCGCTGCCGCCGTGGAGGTTCACCCCTGCGTAGCCCAGGCCGGCGAGCGAGAGAAGATAGTCGGCGGCCCAAAGCGACGAAGCGAACACATCCGAAACGCCGGGCTTGCCGCCGCGATAGCAGGTGTTGCCTTCCGTCATGCGGAACTGCGTATGCAGTCGGGCCGCGGCGGTACGGGCGAGTTCAGCCATGGAGGCGACTCGTGGATCGCGGTGAAGCAGGTCGTCGATATTGATTCTGGGATTGGATGGCGGCCCGCCGAAGTAGTAGTGATGCGTGACGGCGGCAATCCTCGGAGGGCTCGACATGGAAGAAATGCGGTCGGCGATGGCAGTGCACCACTGGACAGCGAAGGCAACATCGGGAAGGCCGAAGGCGGCATCGGGAACGCGGGCCCGGATGGCTTTCGCAGCAGCAAGCCAGCCTTTGAGATAGGACTCGACGTTCCAGGTGGCGCGATTGCGAAAGCGGTTCCCGAAACCGTTGGGCTCGTTGCCGACCTGAAAATACTCCAGTCTCGACCCGAGAGTCTTGCTGACAAAGGCGGCCTGGTCCGCGGCGAGCGCGGGAGTGCTGGCGCCGAGATTGATGCCGTAGAGGTAGGTCCAGCCGGTGGCATCGAGGAAGGCGCGCAGGTTGCGGACAGCTTCAGGCGTGACAGCGTAAGCGAGGTCGAGTGGGGGCCTTTCGCCCGGCGGTGTCTGCAGGACGACGTTCGAGAGAAGTGGAGGCTGCTTGCTGGACGGCGTGGCCTTCCACCAGCCGACGTCGGAGGTGTTGCCGCCGATGCGAAGGACGCCGTGCGGGGCCAACCCACGGAATCGCGCGATAAGGCCGGTGTTCGAAGGCGCGAAAAAGCCGCAGTCCGAGAGCTGCTGCGTTTCGTAGGAGAGACCGACGAAGTTCGGCTGAATGGCCGGGCCCGGCTGCTCAGGATGCACCACGATTTTTGCGGGAGAGGAGATGGACCGAGTGTGCGCGCAGGCCTCAAGACCGGTCGCAGCAGCAGCAGCGGCGAGCAGAAAGCGACGGCGGTCGATAGATTTCATTCGCAGAGAGTACTCCCATAGAAGTGACAAAGTCAGTTGACGCCGATCACAACTCGCTCAGTCAGGACGGGTTGATTCCATTCTGCCCGTTCCTCGTGCTTTCTCCAATCCTGTGCCCCTCCGGCGCCAGTTTACTCACCTCAGAGCCCGCCAGCAGGAACGCGCCGACCCCGAAGGTATAGCTCGATGCCGAGGTAAACGCGCCGGGCGCGGCGCCCACCGGCTGGATGCTGCCCAGTCGTCCGTCGGCATAGATGTTCTGCACTAATCCCCTCCACGCGCGGTCGACCACGGGCCGGTATTTGCCGGCTGGGAGGAGCCGGTGATCGATGCCCCACGCCATGGCATAGACGAAGAACGACGAACCGGAAACCTCGGGCAGAGGGTAGTTCGGCGTGTCCAGCAGGCCCGGGCTCCACAGTCCATCCGGGCGTTGTAGCGTGGCCACTTTTGTCGCCATCGCGCGGAGCCGCTTGACGTAGAAGGGATAGGACGGATCGTTGTGCGGGAGAACTTGCAGAACGCGCACAAGGCCGCCCATGACCCAGCCGTTGCCGCGCGACCAGAAGATTTCTTCTCCCCCTTTTTCGTGCTTGTTGAAATAGGTGGCATCGCGAAAAAAGAGGTGCTCCTGCCGGTCCCAGAGCAGCTTGTCCGTGATTGCCCACTCGCGGTCCATGTAGGCGTCGTACTTCGGGTCGCCGGTCGCCTGCGAAAGCTTGGCCCATACAGGCGGCGCCATAAAAAGTGCATCGCACCACCACCAAACCGGCTTAGTCGGGTCATCCGGCCGCGTCATGATGTCGTCAAACTGTGTACGCAGCGGCGCGATGATTTTCGGGTTGTGATGCGTTTTGTAGAGTTCCAGATACGATTGCCCGATCGCCTGGTCGTCAGCATGGGCACGGCGGGGTCCAAGGGTCCAACCGTAGTGTTCGCCTACCTGCTGAACGTGTGCGGCGTACCGCGGATCGCCAAGCGTACGTGACGCGGCGAGAAAGCCCGCGTACATGGTCGCGATGGTCCAATCCTGGCTGTATCTACCCTGCACGCGGGCGAGCTGCCAGTTCGCCACCAGCCTCATTGCGGCTTTCACGTCCGCAGGACGTGTAGAGCCGGAGAGGGTGGCGTGCGGTCCGGGGTCGGCGGGCGAATCACCGACCAGCGCAAGCTTTTCGGAGGCAGTCTTCTGGGTGCGTGCCGCGGGTGCAAGCGCATAGACGGCGAGTAACGCGATGAGCAGGGCTGCTGCTTTGCCGGTGCGACTAGTGCTTTGGATTATCGGCATAGGGTCCTCGTGCGGCGTAATAGCAGCTCGTACATCACTGCGCTGAATTTGTCGGAGCGGAACTCAGGTCGGCACGGTAGCGAAGGATATATGTATCGATGTGTTCGACGTTTTGAGCCAGGAAATCCGAGCCGAACGCACTCTCGTTCAATAAAGACTTTTCTTCATCGAGCTGCGCGAAGTTATCCAGCCGGGTGACGAGGAAGACGCGGTCGGTACTCTCACCCAGCACCGTGCGAAGTACCTCAAAGGCCGCCGTGCCCGATTTGCGCACTTCCGGCAGTACCATGCTGTGCACTCGCGCGAGAAAGGCATTGAGACAGCCGGGACGCACGCGGTATTCGACAAACAGGTTCAGCGGCTTGTCTGTATTCGATGCATTTGAAAACGACAGGTCACGATCCAGCACGAGTGCTGACTCATGATTTGCGGCGATAGCTGGGGTGCGGCGAGCGCTAAGCGCATTTGCCTGCTCGCGCGTCATGCCTTTATCGGTGTATTTGCCCTGATCGTAATGGAGGAAGGAGGAGAAGGGGAGCAGCGTAAAGTAGATGCCGGACTGACCGAAGGTCGCGATTGAAAAGACAAGGCAGGACGGCGCCCCGCCGCGAACAATAGCTGCGCAGTAGTCCTTCTGTGCAGACTCGAATTGGCCTCCCATGCCGGGGCTGACAACAGTTTCTTCGAGCAGGAATCGATGTTTTTGCGCCGCAACGGGCAGGGCGAGCAGAGGGAGTGCCAACAGCAGGCATCTTGCAGGGATTCTCATGTGCGTCCTGGCTTTCTGGCGCGCAACCGCACCAAGTAAAAACGGTTGACGGATCTGCCGCAGGATATCCTGCGTGCGTCGCGAAAATGCGAAGTCAGCGGAGTGCGCGGCAGCTTGGAGCGAAGTCACGGAGCGATTCTGCCGGATTGAAGCCTGCGTACGAAACAGTTTTGCTGCAAGCAGATGGAGCGCCATAACACGAGACTGTAGCAGAGGAGCGCCTTTGTAGGAAATGCCTCTGCGCGTGTGTCGGCAAAAGCGTGCTTGTGGTGTTTGCATAGGATGGCTATCCAATCTTGCCGGTGCAGATTTATAGTGGGACCCTATACCCCTTACAGGAAAGCGAGCAGCCATGCCCGACAGAGCGCAGGTCATCTCATCCGACGACAGCAGCATGACAGCCCCAGAGCCTGGCCTGAAACGACAGGTGATGTCGTTTAACCAACACATGATGCTGGTGCGGCACACCATGGCGCCGGGCTGGGTGGGCGCTCAGCACAGTCACCCGCATGAGCAGCTAGTGTATGTCGTCTCCGGCGCGATTGAACTTACGGTGGCGGGCGCTCGACATCTGCTCCACGCCGGCGACAGCATTCTTGTAGGCGGTGGTGTTGAACACCAGGCCACCGCGGAGAGCGCCGCTGAAGTGCTCGATGTTTTTACGCCGTGTCGCAACGAATATACTTTGCGCTGAATGCCTGTAAATGTCGCGCGTACCGGCATGCGGTACAGTAATCGGGTATTTGTGCAGCAAGTTGCATTGCATTTCTGATACACACAAAACTGTCTGGTAAACAAGCCTATGAAAACTTACTTGATGGCCGACCCCGTACGCTACTCGAGGATGACCACACGTGAGCTCCGCGAAACGTTTCTGCTCGACTCGCTTTTCGCAGCGGGAGAGCTTCGCATGGCCTACGTAGACCTGGACCGTACGGTAGCCGGGATGGCTGTGCCGCAAGGAGCGGCTCTTTCGCTGTCTGCCGATCCTGCCTTAAACGCCAAATGTTTTCTGGAGCGTCGCGAGCTTGGGGCGCTCAACATTGGAGGCGCCGGCGTTATCCATGTCGACAGCAAGAGCTATGAGCTGGATGAGCTCGACTGCCTGTACATCGGCAAAGGAAGCGCGGCGGTAGAGTTTCAATCGAGCGATCCTCATAACCCAGCGATCTTCTACCTGCTGAGCTACCCGGCGCACAGCGTATACCCGGCTGCGCTGGTGCGCAGGCAAGAGGCGACCCCGACAGAGTTGGGGAGCACCGAGCAGGCGAACCATCGCATTGTGTGCAAGTATATTCACCTGGAAGGCGCGCGGAGCTGCCAACTCGTGATGGGCGTGACGCACCTACAGCCCGGCAGCGTGTGGAACACCATGCCGCCGCACACGCATATGCGCCGCTCGGAAATTTACATGTACTTCGGTCTTGGTGATACCGGTCGCGCGTTCCATTTCATGGGGCCGCCGGAGGAGACGCGGCACCTGGTCCTGGCGAACCGGGAGGTGGCAGTCTCGCCCGGCTGGTCGATCCACGCGGGAGCGGGAACGCGCGCGTACAGCTTTTGCTGGGGCATGGGCGGCGAGAATCAGGACTACGCGGACATGGATGTGGCCGCGGTGGAGGAACTGCGGTGAGGAGGACTGCGGTCTATCGATTTGCGTTGCTTGCGGCAGGAACTGCTGCGCTGGCTGCTCCTGCGCTGGCACAAAGCGCTGGCCGGACCGGTGGCCGTAGCGCCCAGGTCTTTACGGCTGCGGAACTGCAGCAGCAGCTTGGCTCCCTTGCCGCGCCTGCCAGGCAAACAGGCAGCAGCGGCGCGACGCTTGGCGACTACGGCAGCCACGCGCTCAAGCTCTCGCTGCGCGGCGTGAGCGGAGGCGCGGAGGTGCACGCGCACTTCGATGACGTAATGGTGATCACCGGCGGCTCGGCGACCCTCGTGACCGGAGGAATGGTAATCGATGCGCAGTCCGGAGCCAACGGCGAGACGAAGGGCAAAGGCATTCGCGACGGCGTGAGCCGGAGGATCGCAAAGGGCGACATGGTCAACATCCCGGCGGGGACGCCGCACCAATTGCTCATCGATCCGGGAGCTGCTCGCGGAACTTTGTTCAGCGCAATTGTCGTGAAGGTGCGCGAGTAAGCTCAGTTCCCACGCTGACTCAGGAACGACGAGACCATGTGCGCTTTTTTCCTTCTCTGCATACGCAGGGAAGCAGAGATTTCTGCGCAGCAAAGTAGAAGTTGCTGCGCAATCGCCAGCGCATTTTGCGCGCGGATTCGCCCAGTAGGTGCGGAGACGCTGAGAGCCGCAATGGGCATCTGGTTTTCGTCGAAAATCGGCGCGCCGATGCATCGGACCCCTAGCTCGATCTCTTCCTCATCAATGGCGTAACCGCGCCGCCGTACACGCTCCAGCGATTTTAAGAGATCCTCGCGTGAGCAGATGGTCTTCGCGGTGTAGCGGTGAAACTTAATGCTGGCGATGATTTCTTCGATAGCATCGGGCGGCAGAAAAGCCAGTATGGCCTTGCCTATGGCAGTGCAGTAAACGGGATTGGAACTGCCCGTTTTGGTGCTCATACAGACGCGGCGGTTGGGCTCTGATTTATCCAGGTACACAACCGAGGTTTTCTGCAGTACGCCGAGGTGCACGGTCTCACCGAGCTGTGCCGAAAGGCGGCGAAAGAAAGGTCGAATGCGCGCGCGGAGATCAACCTGCTCCACAGCGCGGTTTCCCAGTTCGTACAGCTTCAATCCAAGCCGGAAGCGGTTATCCTCGGTTCTCTCGATCAGAGTACTGCGTTCCAGCACCATCAGAGAGCGGTGAGCAGTGCTCTTGTGGAGTTGCATCTGTTGGCAGATATCGGCAAGGCTGAGTGGCACTTCGCTGCTGCCCAGCACTTGGAGAACCGCCACCGCGCGATCCAGGCTCTGCAATTGATAAGGCCCTGTCGCATCGCCGGTGGGCTTGGCGAGTTTGCCGGTTCGGTTGCCTGCTGGTTCCATGTCACTCACCTTTGCCTTCCGGGAGAGACTCACGATCCCGCTTGAATCTGTCCCGCAAACAGTTTGGCGCATTCAACTATCGCGCCATCCAGCCGCCATCGACGACCAGGACCTCACCATTCACGTAGTCGCTGGCAGAGGAGGCGAGGAAGACGGCGGCGCCCGCAATGTCCTCGGGCTCGCCCCAGCGCGCGGCGGGAATCCGCTCCAGGATCTGCCGGTTTCTAGTCTCATCCTGCTGCAGGCCTTCTGTATTCGCGGTTCGGAAGTAGCCCGGAGCAATCGCATTGACCTGTACATTGCGGCCGGCCCATTCATTCGCGAGCGCTTTGGTGATCTGTGCGACTCCGCCTTTGGCTGCGGAATAGGCGGGCACGCGAATGCCACCCTGGAACGACAGCAGCGAAGCAATGTTGATGATTTTGCCTTGCCTAGTCTCGAGCATAGAGCGACCGGCAAGCTGGCACAGTGCAAACACGCTGGTTAAGTTGACCTGCAGCACGGTGGCCCAGGCATGCGCGTCGAAATCCTCGGCTGCTTCACGGTGGATCATGCCTGCGTTGTTCACCAGGATGTTTGGAGCGCCAAGTGAGGCTCGGACTGCCTCCATAAGGCGCGCAGCGCCCTCCTGCTGGCTCAGGTCGGCGGAAAAGGACTGCGCACCTTGACCGAACGCGTGAATGCGATCGCACGTCTCGGTCGCAGCGCGACGATTGCCATGGCACGCCACCGTCGCTCCAGCCTCGGCAAGGGCAAGGGAGATAGCCGCGCCAAGTCCGCTTGCCGCACCCGTAACCAACGCCACTTTTCCATCGAGCCGAAACCGTTCCAGAATCCCCATGGGATCTCTTTCCTTGTGCGAGCCTGTCCTCCGCGGTACGCTGTGCCTCCATGCGACACAGGCATGAGAAGTGTGCACGTCGATTATGCGCCGTGTCAACAAGCTGCAGGAGGCGCGAGCAAAGGCAGGCTGTTCCTCATAAGGCTTCGCAGGCGCTCAAAGCAATCCGTTTCCCTTCTATGGCTGGGCCTCTGCTAAACGCCGTAACGAATTCGGGGCACGCTTATCTAATCCTGGCTGCTGTACCGCCATGCGGAACGAAGTGCCGAGTTTATCTTGACACTCACTTTCTACATTCCAGACCATACGCGGTGTCATGCACTTGCAAGCGGTACCTGCGAACGCGATAGCCGCGAGGTTTGACTTTCCTCTTCGTGCTGCCAGAGACAGCGGGGAATGAAGACGCACCAAAGGAAAAGAGAGTCACTATGCCAGACTTGAAACGCGCTTCCAACAAACACCTCAATAACTCATCTGGCAGTTCAAGCGACTGGTGCGTGCAGCGAGCTAAAGTCAGGCTCGAAAAGCTTCTCGTCGGGCGCGCTACAAAGCAGTGCTATGCCGTTGCCATGCTGCTTCTTCTGTTTGCCAGCGGCGCCCTCGCGCAGGAGACGACGGCGCGCCTCTCCGGCACTGTGACCGATTCCAGCGGCGCCGTGATTTCGGGAAGTTCCGTCGTGGTGACCAACGAAAACACAAAAGCGGAGGTGGCGCGTAGCCTTACGGATAGCTCTGGCACATTTGTTGCCCTGCAACTGCCGGCCGGCGAGTACTCGCTTACGGTTGCGGTGCAGGGTTTCAAATCGTTTACCCTCTCGCACATCCTGCTGAGCGTAGCGCAGCGGCTACAGGTTCCTATCACGCTACAACCAGGCAATGTCTCAACGAACGTCGAAGTAGCGGCCAACAGCCAGCCTCCACTTGAAAACTCGACCTCGACACTAAGCACGCTCATAACGCCCACACAGGTGCGTACGCTGCCGCTGCCGAACCGCGACATCACGCAGCTAATCGCACTTACTCCGGGCGTGGTGCTTGGCGGAACGGCAACGTCGCTGAACAACTCCCAGTTATCTATAAACGGCTCCCGCACCCTGGGTACCGAGGTGCTGCTTGACGGAACGTCGGTTATCAATGGTTCTACCGGCAACATCAATAGGCTGCCATCGCTGGATGACCTGGACGAGTTTCGGGTCATCACCTCGACAGCATCCGCTGAGTACGGACGCACTTCCGGCGGGGTCATCATCTTTGGTACCCGGTACGGTACGAGTGCGTTCCACGGCGGCGTCTATGAGTTGTTCCGCAACGCCGCGATGGATGCCAACAGCTACTTCAACAAGCTAAACGGGGCGCCGCGCCCCGTCGATAACTTTAATCAGTTCGGCGCGACATTTGGGGGTCCGGTCTGGATTCCGCATCTCTACGATGGCCGAAAGAAAACTTTTTTTTACCTGAACTACGACCAGACCGTGCAGCACCAGCCCGGTGTCTCTACGGTAAGCGTACCCTCGGCCGCTTTCCGGTCCGGCGATTTCTCTTCCTCGCCGGTGATCGTGAACGATCCGCTTACGCATACCCCGTTTCCCAACAACATCATTCCAGCATCCCGCATCGATCCGGCAGCAGCAGCCGTGCTGGCACAAGAGCCGCTGCCGAATACAACCGGCACGTTTGACGCCGTCAGTAATCGCTTCAGCAACAACTACTTTACCCAGCAGTCGCTGGCCAGCACACAGCCGATCTACTCCGGACGCATCGACCAGGCCTTCGGGGACAAGACGCGTATGTTTATTTCGGCGACTCGGGAGATCGATCCGATCGCGCACCTCGTTCTTTTTAACGATCTCCTGAACGGGAGTTACCAAACGGAAGCCGATCAGGGTTGGGAAACCTCCATCGGTTTCACCCATGAATTCACGCCGACCCTGGTGCTCAATCTGAACTTCGGCGCTTCACGCGATGTGGGCGTGCGTATCCCGACCAGCCTCGGGAGCGACCCCGCTCAAACATTCAAGATCGGCACCGCGCCGGCGCTGCTGACGCCCAACCTCAACGTCACCGGATTCCAAAGCGTAGGCACCGGTGGCGGAGCCTACTCGCGGACATACAGCAACGGTTTTAACTATTACGGCTCCGTCACCAAGCTGCTCGGGCCCCATACCATCAAAGTCGGTGCCTCACTGCGCAAAAACCAGCTGAATATCTTTAACCCTGGGGTGCTGCCGGGAGGTGCGTACAACTTCACGGGTGAGATCACCGATCCCAGGCTGGTCGGTGGAACCGCCACAAATGGCCTGGCGGATTTTTTGCTGGGTGCGGTCAAAACCTCCAGCTACGGGCTGGCACAGCCTCCCGACGGCAGGCGGAACTACAACATCGGCATTTATGGGCAGGACGATTACAGGATCAGCCCAAAACTCCTGCTCAACGCAGGCCTGCGCTACGAATACGAATCGCCGATGACGATCTCGAATAACCAGTACAGCCGAATCGATCCAGGAACAGGCACCCTGCTGGTGGCCGGCCAGAATGCCTCGAATGCCCTCAACATCACAACGCCGAAGCTGGACTTTGCTCCCCGTGTCGGCCTCATCTTCAGCCCGAACGACAAAACAGTAGTGCGGGCGGGATTCGGCACTTACTATGGAGGGATCTTCTCGAACTTGGGTGGACAAGTCGGCTTTCCAGGGTACGAGGTCGTGCAGAGCTTTAATAATCTGGGCACCGGGGTTGCACAGCCGTTTACCCTGTCCCAGGGGCAGCCGCTCATCGGGGTGGCGCACCTCACCGACCCAGCAGCCGTGGTTGCGGCCGGTACGGTGTCGAGCCCCTACAATCCTTCATCGGTTTCTTTCGCCAAGCTCAGCCCGCTGAGTCAGATCCAGCAGTGGAACCTCGGCATCCAGCAGGACATCTTCAAGGGAACGGTTTTGGAGATTGATTATGTCGGATCGCATGGCGTGCACCTTCCGCTGGTATTGGCCAACAACCTGCCAAATCCTGCGCTAGCTACACAGGTTGCCTTTGCGAATAACACCGTTACCACCCAGGAGGCGCGTCCTTTTCCCACTCTGGGCCAGTTCCCTTCCGTGTACAACGTTGGCGGATCGAACTACCATTCACTCCAGGTCATTGGTCGCCGGCAGCTCCGCTCGGGATTTACTGTCTCAGGCTCTTACACGTGGTCGCACTCGATCGACGACGGATCGGGTATCTACAACTATTCGCAACCCAACGGCCTGAACGGGGGACAGTACCCGCAGGATCCCGCCTTCCGGCGCACCCGCGATCGCAGCAGCTCTGCTTTGGATATCCGCAACAACTTCCAGGAGAGCGCCAGTTACACGACCAAGGGACCCTGGTACACGCGCAACTTTCTATTCGGCGAAACGGCTTTCCTGCGCAGCGGCTTCCCCCTCACCATTACACAGACCAGTGAGTTTCCCGGCGTCGGATCGCAGCGGCCGAATGGCTCCTCAATTGGTCTAAAGGTGTCGCAGTACAAGAACGGTAACGGCGTGCAATACTTCATGCCCGCCAACTCGCCCAATTTTCCACTGACGCCGAGTGGTCCGATCTTCGTCGGCAGCGGCGCCGCGCGTACGCAGGTAAGTCCAACTTCTTTCGGCACGCTGGGTCGATACTCGATTTACGGCCCTGGAGCAATTACCGTAAACGCATCGGTCGCCCGAACAGTAAAGCTACATGAGTCCGTAAACGTGCAGTTCCGTGTAGATGCCTTTAACCTGGCCAACCACGTAAACTACAGCCCGCCCAATTCGGGACTGACGGTGACGACACCAGGCAATGTGCCCAGCTTTTCTTCCTCGTCTACTTTCGGGCTGATTACCGGCTCGGCGCCGGCGCGCTTTCTTCAACTCGTCACCCGTATCAATTTTTAAAGCTGGCGCCGTGTTTGCGTACTAAAGCATCTGCACAGACTGCACTTGGTCCTAACGACCAGAGAGCGATTGGATACGTTCATGAAGCGCCTGCTCTTCCTGCTAGCTGTTCTTGTTTATTTGAGCACGCGCCTGCTTGCACAGGAGCCTGCACTGTTCCTCTCGAACCAGGACTTCGCCGAACGAAATACACTGGCGCAACGGGAACCCTGGGCCGGCGCGCAGCGCGCTGCCCTGCTTGCGGAAGCGGATCAGTTTCCTGCTTCGTATGAACAGAGGTTCGGGTTCAAGAGTCCCGAGCTTCCGCCGGAGGGAGGGCAGTGGCTGCACTATTACGCCTGCCCGGACACGGGAACGCAACTCACGTTCGTGCCACCTGACCAGAATATCTGCCGTGACAATGGCAAAGTGTACAAAGGATATCCATACGACCACGTTGTGTATATGCTGCGCGCCGATGCTCTCGGCCAAGGCGCCCTCACCGAAGCAGAAGCTTACCGACTTACCGGCAAGCTGGAATACGCAAACAAGGCCGCACAGGTTTTGAACGCCTATGCGGATAAATACCTGACGTATGCGATTCACGACAACCAGGGAAAGGATACGAAGTTCGGCGCTCGCGTGTACTCGCAAACGTTAGATGAATCCCTCTGGCTCATCAAAGTAGCGTGGACTTACGACCTTGTACGTGGCAGCGGAGTGTTGTCGTCAGCGCAGAAACAGCACATTGAGCGCGACCTGCTGCGAGCCTCCGCCGGAACTGTCGGAAGAGCTTCCGCGCCTTCCAACCCATCGCCCGCCTTCGCTACCAGCAACATACAGTGCTGGATCAACGCTGCCGTTGGCTCGGTCGGCTACACGCTGCACGATCAGCAACTCATCAGTCAGGCGCTTGACGGTCCACTTGGTTTTCATCGCCAGATGCGTCATTCTGTCATCGACGGCTTCTGGGCGGAGGGCGCCTGGGGCTACCAGTTCTACGCCCTGCGGGCACTTACGCAACTTGCGCAAATGGCCAGGCAAACAGGCACTAATCTATGGCAGGAGGAGCCGAACCTGCTGAAGCTTTTCAAGTCGCCGCCGGAGGTTATGTTCGCCGACGGAACATTGCCGCCGTTTAACGATTCGAGGATTGTCAATGTTTTCACCGAGGCGTCGCTTTACGAGGTCGCCTATGCGCAGACGCACGACAAAGCTCTGCTGCCGATTCTGGAACACGGCCCGCGCAACTCGCGGGAGGCTTTTCTGTTCGGGGCGACAGCGCTCCTCAAAGTGCCGCCTCTGCAACCCGGAAGCGCCGTTTTCTCGGATGCGGGCTATGCGGTGGAGCGGGCGCCGGGCAGCGATCTGACTACCGTGATCAAGTTTGGACCACACGGCGGCCCCCATGGGCATTTCGATAAGCTCAACCAAGTAATGTACGCCAACGGCCACATCCTCAGCGTCGACCCCGGCACCCAGTGGTACGGGCTCCCCATTCATCGCGAGTGGGACAAAATGACGGTTGCCCATAACACCATTTCGGTCGATGAAGCGAACCAGAATCCGGCAACCGGCAAGCTGATCGCCTGGCAGTCGGAACCGCAGTTCACCGCGGCGACGGCTTCCGCCGGCGACGCCTACCCCGGCATCGCGCTCACCCGCACCATGGTGACCACGCGAGACTACGTCCTGGAGTTAAGCACCGGTGAAGCGCAGGACGGGCACGATCACCGCTTCGCGTGGAACTATCACAACAACGGACGGGAGTCGCTTCACCTCGCGACAACTCCGTACGCAGGCTTCCCAAAAACGAACGGTTATCAGTACCTCGATAAAGTCGAGAGCGCTGCGACGGCGGACACGATCCACAGCACCTTCACGCTTGAGACTCAGCCGCCTGTAGGCATGTACGTTACCGTATTCGGCGCTCCGGGCTCCCAGGTCTTCACCGGAGTCGCGCCAGGCAACAAGATGGCTGTGCCGGTGCCGTTCCTCATCGTCCGCAGAAGCGGCCGCGGCGCGCGCTTCCTTACTCTGTTCCAGCCGTTTAGATCCGGGCAACAACGCTTCACGTCCGAGCTGAGAGGGTCAGATGTCGTCATCGTGCACGGGCCGGGCTGGACGGATCGTGTACGAATCGGAGCCCGCGTGGAGTACCGGCGCACCCGCTCTACGGGAAGATGAACCGGTGCGGCACGGCCAACCTTAACCTTGTGACTACGCCGTCGTTAACCAAACGGAACAACAGGAGATCCCAATGAATCGTCGCAGTGTTCTGCAGTTGCTTGGAGCCGCCATCGCGGCGCCGGTCGGTACTGCCATTGCTGAGACCCTCTCTGCTGCGCCTGCCGGCTTACTCCTGCGCCCTCAGCAGTTCGGCGCAAAAAGCGACGGTGTAACGCTGGATTCTCCCGCGATCAACACCGCGATCGACCACGCATGCGCCCGAGGTGGCGGCGTGGTTTACTTGAATCCCGGACTCTACCTCTGCGACACTGTCATTCTTAAGAGCCGCGTCACTCTTTATCTTGAGGCAGGTGCGGTCATTCTCGGCAGCAAGGACATCTCGCAGTACACGCCGCAGCCCGGACCAAGGCCTAACGAGGACGCCAATCAGCGTCACCTTCTCTTCGCCAAAGATGCCGAGGACATTACGCTCGCCGGCCCAGGTCTCGTCGATGGCCAGGGATCTTCCTTCTGGTATCCCTCCGGCCGCCCGCAGCTTCCACCGGAAGAACACTGGCGCGATGTCGCGAGCTTTTACTGGAAGGTTAAGCCGCGCGTCTCTCCGATGCTGGAGTTTGTGAACTGCCGTCGTTTGCGCTTTGAGCAGCTGCGCATCGAGAACTCCTCGAGCTGGACCATGCGACTTATGTCCTGCGTAGGCATCCTGGTCGACGGGATCTACATCAAGAACCCGGTGTACGGCCCAAACACCGACGGCATCGATGTCTCCAATTCCAGCAATGTGCGCATTGCGAACTGCTCTATCGATAAGGGCGATGACGCCATCTGCCTGAAAAGTCAGAATCCCTACGGGGAAACAGTCCCATCGATGCGCAACGTCGCCGCCACCAACTGCACCCTAAGCTGCTGCTGCATTGCCTTCAAGTTCGGGACAAGCACCCAGTCCGGTTTTGAGAATATCGTCTTTTCCAACTCAACCATCCACAATACCGCCGAGAGCGATTTAAATGCGCGCATGATTTCCGGCATCTGCTTCGAAATGGTCGATGGAGGTTTTGTCGATGGAGTCGTCATTACCGGCATCCGCATGCAACGAACGCGCACCCTATCTTCCTGCGCCTGGGAGCTCGCGCCCCCTCGCGGAATGGGAAGCCTTCGTTCTTGCGGCGTCATGATCAGCGATGTCCACGCCACGGAGTCCGTGCTGACCAACTCCATCGTCGGGCTTCCCGGAATGGATGTGAAAGACGTAACCCTCTCGAACATCCACGTCGAAACCCGCGAGGCCGGCCTGCGGGAGTGGGTGCAGCGCGACGTGCCTGAGCTGCCGAAGGCTTACCCCTAAGCGCAGATGTTCGGCCGTCTTCCCGCTTACGGTATGTGCGTCCGCCATGCGCGCGGCATTCGCATGCGCGATGTCGTTTTCGAGACAGCACCCGGCGAGCAGCGTCCCGCCATTGTCTGCGAAGACGTCAAGTCTCTCGAAATTGACCACCTTCGTGTTCCGTCCGAAAGCAATGGTTCGCCGGTCATTGACCTTCGCGCTACCCAGACCGCTCGGATCGCCGGCGGTCGCGCTCCGCTCAGGTCTCCGAGTTTGTGAATGTAACCGGTGTTTCCTCCTCAGACATTCCCGTCAGTGGTTGCGACCTGCTCGGCGCGGACCACGCAGTGACCATAAATGGCGACGTTTCGTCCAACAGTATTATGCTCGGCGGCAATCTCACGCGCGACAACGTCACGCACCCAAGCTAGATCGACCGCCGACCCATAGAAAGGAAAGAGTGAAGATGAGCAAGATTACGCGACGAACCGCACTTCGCCTGGCATCGATGGGAGCGCTCAGCTCCGCGTTCCACGGCTCCGAGGCCGCCGAGTTAGGGCAAAGCCGGCAATCATTGGGTTCGGGATCGAGTCACCCTCACAAGCTTCCAAGGTTTGAGGAACTGCCGTTCGGGAGTGTGCGTCCGCAAGGGTGGCTTCTGCTGCAGCTTGAAAAGCAAGCGGAAGGGATTACAGGCAATCTGGACAAGCTTTATGCCCCCTTCACAGGCAGCGCGTGGACAGCGGACGAGACGGATCCGAAGACCTCTTGGATACCGTGGGAGGTCCGCGCTTACTGGTGCGATGGAGCATTGCGATGCGGCATTCTCCTGCAGAACGACGGCTTGAGAGCGCAGGCCATGCGGCTGCTGGATTTCACCTTTAATCAGGCACAAAGCAATGGTTATCTTGGTCCGGCATTCCTGAAAGCACCAGGCAGCTATCACCGCTGGCCGCATACAGTCTTTTTTCGGGCGGCGATGGCCTGGTATGAGTCATCCGGCGACAGCATGGTTGTGGAGCGTCTAAGCCGCCATTACCTGGGTGAGGACTACGCCTTTGTCGGTTGGCGGGAGCAGACTAACATCGAAGCCATGCTTTGGACATACAAACGGACCGGCAACCCTAAGCTACTGCGCCTGGCAGAGCGGACGTGGGCGATGTCACAGGCGGAGCTCGCCAAAGCCCCCAAGGACTGGGACCTTACCGAGCAAGGCATGCTCAGCCCGGGCCCGGTGCGAAGCATGCACGGCATCTCGTATGCGGAGCATAGCAAGCTGCCTGCGTTGCTCTATCTCGAGACAGGTGACCGGAATTACCTTGATCTCTCTATCTCTGCATACCGCAAAATCGTCGAGCATCACATGCTCGTCGATGGTGGACCGTCTTCATCAGAGTTTCTCTCCACCACGACCGCGCGCGATGGCCATGAGACGTGTGACTTGATCGACTATCCCTGGGATTGGGGTTACATGATGGCCGCTACCCGCGATGGCGCTTATGGCGACCTGATCGAGCGGACAACTTTCAATGCCCTTCCCGGCGCGTTGCGAAAGGACTGGAAAGCGCTTCAATATTTTTCCAGCCCGAACCAGATTCTGTGCACCTCGACTTCGGATCATCTTGCCGTGTTGAAGGGCCTTCCCATGGCTACGATCAGGAAGTATCGCTACATGCAGCGCATGTCGTATCGACCCTCTCCCGGCTACAGCGTGGTTTGCTGTCCCGCCAATGTCAATCGTGCTCTGCCGAATTACGTGGGTCGTATGTGGATGGTAGATCCTGAAGAGAACGGGCTGGCTGCGACCTTGTATGGACCATGCGAGGTAACTGCGAAAGTAAGTGCGAGGCGTCTCCCGGTAACGATCACCGAGGAGACCGGCTATCCTTATTCAGAAGATATTAGCTTTCGTCTCTCGATGAGCGAAGGCATCAGCTTCCCGCTTCACCTGCGCATCCCGTCCTGGACCGTCGGAGCAAATCTGCTTGTAAATGGGAGCGACCTGCCCATGCCGGCTCTGAACAGCGGGTTCATTACAGTAAGGAGACACTGGCAATCCGGAGATACTCTCCTGCTCCGTCTGCCGATGAAAGTTCTTACAAGCGAGTGGCCTGAGGACGGAATCGCCCTTGAACGCGGACCGCTCGTGTACGCCTATTCCATCCCGGAGAAGTGGACGGAGGTGCAGGATGAGCGCTCCTCGCCATCCTTCCCAGCCTGGGATGTAACACCCGCTGGGGAATGGAACTACTCCTTGCTTGCTGATACCGCGGCAAAGTACACGGCTCCATCTGATCGCGACCTGAAGGATCCCTGGAGCACAACTCCCTCCACACTGACTGTATCTGCTCGTCAGGTTGAGAACTGGAAAGTGGCAGAGACGACGGTCGATGGAGAAAGTGTGAAATTTACTCCTCGTCTGCCGGATGCCTCGGTGCTGCCCACGCACCTGGCTGGCCCTGTTCGACAGCTTATTCTGGTTCCCTATGGGAATACCGAACTGCGAATTGCGATTTTTCCTCACCTGAAAACGGATCCCGGCCCTATGCCGGGAGATTAATCCGCTTTGAAGATAGCGACACGAACTGCTTTGCCAGCATACATGTGATCTTCAGGGCTGTTTGGCGGGCTTCCTTCAGCGCTAACTGACGCCGATGACGAGTGTACTTCGAGCGGCGTTGATCACGTCGTCGGTGATTACCATTAGCTCGTTGACCGGGAGAACTCTTTCAATCTGAAGGAACAGTCTGCGGAGAAGCCGGAAGTTGCCTCCTGTGATCCTGGCGATGCTCGAAACCGTCTGGGCGTTGGTGAAGTCCGCCCCGTCAAGCTGCAGACCAAGTTGTCGCCAGTGCCGTGTGAGCACAAACGACAGTTCGTCTCCAAGGAGTGGACGATAGTGATGGGCGAAGCCGACTCGACTGTAGAGCTGCGGACAGCGGGAAATGCGCTTCTCGATGCCTGGCATGCCGACTAGGATAAGGCCGATGTCGTTGCGGTCGAAGGTGTTGCGCAGGTACTCCAGGGCGGCAGTGTTAAGGAGCTCCGCTTTATCAAGGATCAGCAACTCTACATATTTCCAGGGCATCGTGCGTTCCGTTGTGCCCCTACTCTCATCGATGCAGATGTTTATGCGGCTGAGCAGCTCGTTCATCTGGTATCAAAGCGAACCAAGGTCGGCTCGGACATCTGGCGTGAAAAAGAGGACTCGTGACCGAGCCAGCGTCGCATAAACTTTATGGTCCGCTTTATTCCGAGGTCCCCACCGGGTTAGGAGCGGATCGACGCTTTGCCAGTGAGCGTACCGTCTGGCAGAGAGTGTCTTGCCCACTCCCGCAACGCCGTAGCAGAGTCTATGTAGCGTTCTTTGCCTTCGGTAGTCACCTCAAAAGCGGCCATCCGCGGTCACTTCACAACCGGCCAACGGGATTGGCTCTGGACATGATTGTTTTACCCTGCCGGAGTCGGGTTCGGCAAGACGCGAGGCGACTTTTGCCTTGTACCTCTTTGGGCTCCTTTTGTTTTTCTTATTGGCTCTCTCCTGGGCCGCCGGTTTTGGCCCTCCAGCTGCGCGGGCCGCATTTGAGCAAGTGTCCGTGATGGAGCAGCCGGTCCAGCATTGCGGTGACCGCGGCGCTGTCGCCCAACAGCTTGCCCCAGTCCTCTACAGACCTGTTCGAGGTCAGCAGCGTACTGGCGCGCTCATAGCGGCGCATGATGGTCTCCAGCAGCTCCTCGGCGGCGGTGAGCGGCAGCTTGCGCATGCCCAGGTCGTCGATAACCAAAAGGGGCACGGTGGTAAGCATCTCCATGTGCTGCCTGCGGTCGCCTCATCGGCGAGGTCGCGGGCAACTCTCGGAATCAACGAGACCCAAGCCGGCCGGAGCGATCAATGGCTTCAGGGATCGTATAACCGTACTCTGTAAACCAGTCCAAGTGATTAAGTACTAGCGCGACCGCAACCTTTTCGCCCGTAGACATCACACTCCATGCGTCCCGGGCCGCCGCGCTTCGCGTCTCGCGCTTTACCAAGCAGGTGGTGATACTCGTCGTCGCTCATGCCAACCTCCTTACGAAATCATGCTGTCGGTACAAGAATGCGGTAGAGGGTTGCGGGGTGAACGCTGAAGGTTCGGGCGACCTCCCGGACCGCCTTGCCTTCTTTGAGCAGTCTTTGAGCAAGTTTCCTCTGCTCCTCATTCATCTTTTTGGGGCGTCCGAAGCGAACTCCGCGCTTCTGAGCGTCCGCACGACCGGAGCCGGTGCGTTCCCGGATAAGGTCTCGCTCTAACTCAGCAATGTCGGCAAAGATGGTCATGATCATCTTTCCCGCATGGATGGTGGTATCGGCCCAGGGCTCGGAGATTGACTGGAAGCGGGCACCAGCTTGATTGATAGTTTCGACGATTTCAAGCAGTTTGCGGGTGGAACGGGCAAGCCGATCGAGCTTCCATACCGTGACAACGTCGCCCTCCCGAAGCTGATCGAGCATCCGGTTCAGTTCCGGCCGTTCCCGGTAGGCTCCGGAAACCTTTTCGCGTAAACCTTGGCGCCATCCCCATCCCGCTCCAAAACCGTTTCCAGCCACGGACCGGTCACGATGCCGAAGACGGCCAGCACATAACCATAGGCTTTGGCGTAAACTCTGAAAAGGCAATCGTCAAAATGACAAGTGTGTCATCCCCGTCTGGAGGTCTGGTGCCGATACAATCACCGTTACCGCGCCGCTTACTCACACGCACGAAGCCGGTGCGCAAGTGTCCGGCTCCGGCATCACGTCGACAACTGCATTGACCAGACCGCACGCCAAAGGGGCCCAGGTCTACGGCGAAGCTCCCACGCCCGACGCGCCCAACCGCTATTCCAGAAGAGATCATTAAGTGTGAAACGAAAACTGAATCGATGAGGGATCTGTTGTTCGCTCCAAGAGTTCCGTTCATGTAGAGATTGACGGCGGAGGCGGGGGAATCGGCGCCAGCTCTTACTGAACACCGCGTCAGATACAGTTGACGGGGCGCTTAACCTTTTAAACTGCAATGGCAAACCAATTACGAAATAGCACCTGCCGGGTGTTGGCCGGTGCTATCTCTGAGTGCGATGCTGACTTCGTCCTTCTCTTCCGGTTCAGGCGAATTGGAAGACGCGAAATAAGAATTGGATTCATCATGCGAAGAATCGTTCGGATCTGTGGTGTTAGGCCGTTATCGGGTTGCCTTGCAGGGCTTGTATTGTTCCTCATCGCAGGGGGATCATTACAATCGATACTTCCACAGCAACCCTACGCAGAGTTGAGCACGGCCAAGACTCATGATATTGCCGGGATGCTGGCAGCGCAGCCTTCAGGCTTCGGCAGCCCTTGTTCTGATCGCGCTGCATGGTCCGCTCGGGCGTCCGCGCTGAGCAGCCTTATCAAGGAAGCGCAACAGGTGATCGAGACGCCTCTTCCGCCTCTCGATGAGAACGCATACCTCCAATTCACCAGGACGGGCGATCGCCAGCCGATGGAGCGAAACTTGCATCGACGCATGGACCAGCTTGTTCCACTGGTGCTGGCGGAGTGCGCCGAATATCAAGGCCGCTACGTGCCGCGCATCGCAGAGGTGATGGATAGTTTGGCGTCCATGCCTTCATGGACACTTTCAGCTCACGATCCGCTATTGCTGAACCTACATGGTGTGCGTTACTTCGTGGATCTGAATGCGGCTGACATGGCTGACAACCTTGCCGAGGCGCTTTATTTGCTTGGCGATAAGATTCCAGGAGCGACCCGAAAGCATGTTATGGCCGAAATGGAGAGGCACGTTTTTGGACCGATGCGGGAATCCTTTGCAACAGGAAACAGTGCCTCCGATCACAACGGCAACTGGTGGCTTTATGCCGACATAAATTGGAATGCGGTTTGTCTCAAGGGCGTGACGGGCGCGGCGCTGACTGTGCTGCCCAGTGTGGAAGACCGGGCTCTCTTTATCGCCGCTGCCGAACACTACAGCCAACATTATGAGGCTGGGTTCAATCCTGATGGATACGATCCTGAAGGGCTTGGCTACTGGAATTACGGCTTTTCTCATTTCATCGAGCTGCGCGAGAATCTCCTGCGTGCAACCCACGGCAAGATCGACCTTTTAGCCAGTTCTAAAATGCAGAAGGTCACGTTATTCGGTATCGAGTTTCCCATGATGCCCGGCAATGCGGCAGCGTTTGGCGACGCGGGAGTCATGCCGAAGCCGGATCTACATCTGATTTGGATGATCAATCATATCTTTCAGATTTTCCCGGCCACCTCCACCGCTGAAGAGCATAGTTCCGGCATCCAGCACGCAGGATTACCGTCCATTGCGCTGGATCTATTTCCAATTTCCGGTGATGAATTGTCTACGCCTCCAGAGATAGAACATCACGACTTGCAGACCTACTACGCCGACTCGGGAGTGCTGGTCTCTCGTCCGACGCCAAGACAGGACCTCGCAGTAACAATTAAAGCCAGCGGGAACACCACCCATAGCCACAACGACATCGGATCATTCGTCATCGGTCTGGACGGTGTGCAGCCCGTCGGTGATCCCGGCGGTCCCCGGTACTATACAGCGGCAACCTTCGGTCCGCATCGCCTCGACTCCAAACTGCTGAACTCGTTCGGCCATCCTGTTCCAGAGATCGACGGTCAGTTGCAGCTCGATGCAACCAAGGTCAAGGCCAAGGTGTTGTCGCATTCGTTATCTCCTCGGGAAGATCGAATTGTCATCGATATGACACCTGCCTACAATGTTGCGGAACTCAAGCAGATGACGCGAACGCTGGTGCACAGCCGGTATGGCAACGGCATGGTCGAGATCACCGACGATTTCCATCTCACGAAACCGACTGTCGTGATCGAGTCTCTTCCGACGCACGGAACCTGGCAGAAGGTCGACGACCATACGCTGCTGTTCACGCTCGGCGGAAAGCAACTGCGCGTGACCATCCGGGCTCCGAAGCCGGTGACTTTTACCCAAACAAAAGTAGATGATTACGGTAATGCCTTTACGCGTGTCGCTGCGCAGGTCTCGGTAGAGGGTTCGAACAAAATTACCATGCGCTTCACGCCGGAAACACCGTAGGAAAGCATAAGGAAGTGTGGGGTTTTTCAGGCTGCCATGGTGTGGTGGATGGCGGCGGTGATTTCGGGCGCGAGTCCGGGATCCCAGCGCTCAAACAGTGGTCGAAGAGTGCCGTCGAGGGTTCGTGTGCGGGTTTGCAGCAGCAGGTGCGCCCCGCGCCTGGTCCACTGCATCGGGATACCATCGCGCTCCACGATTTCAATGCACTAAATGGAAGCGTTCAGTGATAATCCAGGACTTGAGTGCAGCGCGACAGCTCCAGACGCAATCGGGAGGACGTCAGCCAGCAAGCAGGCGGCGGATTCATAGGGAACAAGGCACGCCCAGCGCGACTCCAGGTAGTGACGTGACCCCCTGCATTCGTCCAAGTGGGAATACGATTTGGACGGAGAAAGCGGATGAGCAGGAGCAAGCACACAGAGGCGGCGATCATCGCGGCGTTGAAGCAGGTGGAAGCCGGGCGCAAGGCAGAGGATGTGGCGCGGGAGCAGGGTGTGTCCAAGCACACGGTCTATGCCTGGGAGGCCAAGTACGGCGGCATGGAGGTCAGCGAAGCCGAGGAGGTCAAGCATCTCCGGGATGAGAACGGGCGGCTCAAGAAGCTGGTTGCCGATCTGAGTCTGGACAAGGACATGCTGCAGTCGGTGATAAGAAAAAACTCCCTGGGCTCGTAGTACGAAAGGCAGAGGTGAGGCGCTTGCTGCAGGATTTTGCTGGCAGCGAGCGCCGCGTCTGCGGGCTGATGGGGGTGCCGAGAACAAGCTGCCGCTACCGGAGCCGGCGCAATGACAGTGCGTTGCGCGAGCGACTGCTGGAGCTGGCGCGGGAAAAGCCGCGCTACGGGTATCGCCGCTTGCATGTGCTGCTGCGGCGGGACGCCATCGAGGTCAACCACAAGAAGGTCGAGCGGGTGTACCGGGACCTGGGGCTGACGGTGAAACGAACCCGGCGCAATCGTCTGGAGCGGGTTCTCCAGCCGCGGCCTGTGCTGACGGCGCCCAGCCAGGAGTGGTCCATCGATTTCGCGAGCGACGTGACCGCGGGCGGCCGGCGCATCCGTGTGTTCAGTGTCATCGACGGCTTCACCAGGCAGAGCTTGGCCTTGGAGGTGGACACGAGCTTCCCGAGTCGGCGCATGACGCGGGTGCTCGATCGGGTGATGGAACGAGACGGCAGGCCGCAGGCGATTCGCTGCGACAACGGCCCTGAACTCACCAGTCGGCACTTCCTGGCCTGGGCTGTCGAGCGCAAGATCGGTGTCGTTCACATCCAGCCCGGCAAGCCCACCGAGAACGCGTATGTAGAGAGCTTCCACGGGCGGCTGAGGGACGAGTGCCTGAACGTGAGCTGGTTCTGGAACCTGTTCGACGCACGGAGCAAAATCTCCGCCTGGCAAACGGATTACAACCAGGCGCGCCCTCACTCATCCTTAGCCTATCGAACTCCGGCAGAGTTCGCACAGCAATGGAGGCTTCAGAACGAAGCCAAAACCGCCTGAGAAGAAAAACAAACAGCCAAATCGCGCTATCATTTCAGACACCCGAGTGGACCGAAAATGGGGTCACGTCAGTAGAGTCGTTCGGGCGCGGCTTGATCAGGCAAGATCGCATAAAAGCGAGTTCGTGGCCGGTAGTCCCCATGCAAGGCTCAACCTCAACCCCCAACTTTTCGCGTTGACGTGAATCGGAATAACCTCTTGAGCTCGACATCTACTTGATGGGAGCACACGATCCGCGGCGCACCAGCTGTGTTGGCAATGTGGAGAGCATGAGGAAGTGAGGGGTTTTCACGCAGCCATGGCGTAATCGGTGGCGGCAACGGTTTCGGGCGCGAGTCCGGGATACCAGCGCTCAAACAATGGTCGAAGAGTGCCGTCGAGGGTTCGTGTGCGGGTTTGCAGCAGCAGGTGCGCTCCGCGTTTGGTCCACTGCATCTGCTGACGTTTTGCGAATCGTTTGCTGACGACAGCATTGACCGTGCTCTCGGCGATGCAGGAGGAGATGCGCTCGCCCGAGCGGAAACGCTCTCCATAATTGTTGAGGCTGCCGAAGTTGTTGCCGATATAGACGGCGAACTCGTGAACCGCGCGGGCGAACCGTTTCAGGTGCTGGTAGTTCACCTCCAGCGACTCAACGTCATCGCGAAGGCTCCTTATCTCCTGCCCGGCGCGATGCTGGTTGCCGTGCCACAACAGCCACTTAACCCGTTCGAGGTCCTTTAACAGCTTCTGGCCTTTTGTTTCGTCCTGATTGCCGATACTGCGAGCGTACTGTTCCAGCACCGTGATCCGCATGGCGATGTGAAACCAATCGAGCACATGCTCGGCTTCCGGAGTGATTCGCTCAGTCAGGGTGCGTATCTCCTCGCCGCCATCAGTCAGAAACGTGACATCCTGATTGGCCTGCAGCCCTTGCATCTTCAGCAGATCGAAGAGCCGCCGCTTGGGCTTCGCGTCGTAGCCATGTACCAGGCCGATATAGCGGGCTTCGCGGTCCTCGGGCATGGAGCGTCCGACGATCAGCTCGAAAGTGGTCTTCCTGTCCTTCCAGTCGCGCACACGAGGCCGACGACGATGTGCCCTTCCGGTATCGGGAGCGCCGCCCATTGAGCTGGACACCCGCCGATAAAACTTGATTGCTCCTCGCCGAGTTCCGCCTCGGCTCGATCGGCGACACGCAAGGTATGTTCACGGAGCGTGGAAGCGTTCGCTCCGGATGCGATCGGGAGGACGTCGGCGAGCAAGGCGACAGCCGCAGCATATGGCACAAGGGATGCCCAGCGCGACTCCAGGTAAAGTCGTTCTGGCGCGGTGTGATCGGGCAGTAGGTCGCATAAGGGCGAGCTCGTCGCCGAGATGCAACCCGCTTGACAAGGGGCAGCAGTGCAGCCGCGGGCTTTCGAGTGGAACATCACCGTAAAGCGTTCGGAACAGAATGGGATAGTAGCCCTTGCTCTTTCGGCGCGACCCGCAGACAGCACACGCCCGGTGCCGTTCGGTCCAAGAATCCACCTGCGCCTTGACGACCGGAAGCTGCACGGCGGCAAGCAGCGCCTTTCCCGCTAGAGCCTGTTATTAACTTCAGCCGGGAATCCGGGTCAGTTTGGCAAGCATGAGTATGGCGAAGGCAAGGTAGTGGAGTCCTCCGAGCGTGTGGGCGAGCCGTTCATAATCGCGCGCGAGGCGGCGGAAGCGCACCGCCCAGGCGAAGCTGCGCTCGACCACCCAGCGGCGCGGCAGCAGCACGAACCCGCGCTTGGCCTCGGTATGTTTGACCACTTCCAGCCTTACTCCATGCGCGGCCGCCGCCTCCATTGCAGCCTCGCCGGTGTAGCCCTGATCGACGAAAGCCAGCTCCACATGGTCCCCGGTCACCTCCTGCACCGCCCGGGCCAACTCGCCGACCTGGGCGCGGTCCTGCTCGTCGGCCGCGGTCACGTGCAGTGCCAGCAGGTGGCCCAGCGTATCGACCGCCGCATGCACCTTCGAGCCTTTGCGCCGCTTGGCCCCGTCATAGCCGGCGCGCGCGCCCGACTCCGGCGTCGATTGCAGCGTGCGGCTGTCCAGAATCATGGCCGTCGGCTGAGCATTGCGCCCGGCAAACTCGCGCAGCAGCAAGCGCAGATCCTCGACCATGGCCTCAAAGCAGCCCGCGTCCATCCAGCGCCGCATCTGCTGGTACACCACCGGCCACGGAGGCAGGTCATTGGGCAGCATGCGCCACTGATTGCCCGTCTTGACCACGTACCGCACCCCGTTGAATACCGCGCGCAGCGAGTACTCCCGCTGCGCAGCGTCCTCCCGGCACAAGACCAGATAGGGCGCCACAAACGCCCACTCCTCATCCGTCACATCGCTCGGATACCCGAGTTGACCACGATTGCCCATCCCAATATCGTCAGACCAACTCTCCGCAATTCCTATGCCTTTGTTTCTAAAGGAACAAGCTTAATAACAGGCTCTAGGCGGAGCGGCGTCCAGAACCAGGTCCGGGGAGCCGCCGGCGATCTGCAGCACGATCTACCATGCCATCGCCATACGAGGTCACCGTTGCACCGGTCGCACGCAACCGATCGGCGAAGGTCGAACCGGCAGTCGCGATGACACGGTTCAAGCTCACGGGCGGCTGCAAGGGGTGCCGAGGTCGGCAGCGTGGCGAAGCCCTGAAGCGGTCCGGCCGCGAGTGGATCACGCTGGCAAGCAGATCGTTGCTTTCTCTTGCAAGCGGAACCTAGTTCTCCGCGGAGAGACCCTGAACACCGGGCGTTGTCAGCCAAAGCACCTGGACATCGATGTCAGCCGTGTCCATGGCTGCTAAGCGGGTGCTTCCGAAATCCAGGAGGCGCTCGCCTATCGCACCCTGCGCGAACGAAGCGAGTAACGGTCCTTGCGCGCGTGCGTCCGCAGACTGCCAAGCGTCAATCACATTCGGAAAAGCAAAGTGTTCCTCGAGAGCCACAATCTTCATCTTGTAAACTTCTTTCTTCTGTCTAGCTGTCCAGCATATCGGCAGCAAACAGGTCTTCGATGTTGTAGAGCCGTTCCGTGATTCCTTGTTCGAAGTGGTAGCGAAGTATGGTTTCGAGAGTTTTTCGGTTCGCTGCGATGCCGTACGGCCACCAGTCTTCGCCGAGTACCTTGCGGTCATCTTCGATCAGCCGGGAAAACCAGGGGAACATCGTGTCCATATTGTTGAAAATGCGGCTGTGCTCATACTTATTGACCGCGGCGTCTTTCGCCTCGCAGAAGGCTTGATAGAGCGTCCTGGCCAGCCCCGGATTCGACGAAAGGACGTCCTTGCGTATGACAACAGTGTGCATGATGGGGAAGATTCCGGTGCGCTGGAAGTATTCGCGTTCCACGTCAGGGAAGTTGGGGTAGAGGCGGCCGACCTTTGGCGAGTTCCCCAAGATGCACTTGGGGTTGTCCGCCGAGATCAGCGCATCAATCTCGCCGGCTTCCAGCATCGCGCCAAGCTCTTTACCTTGCGGTATGTCGCGGACGCTAACGTTTGCCGGATGGGGCTTGGGGACGAAGTCGATTGGCTTCATGGGCCAGTCAAGTCCACCTATGATCCATTGACATGTCTCCGGCAAGAAGCCGTGTTCATCCATCAACATGCCTTTCGGCATGATGCCAGCGTCGTGACCGTAAAGGGCTAACTCGCCGATCGTCTTCCCGTTCAGGTCTTCCGGGGTTTGAATGCCGCTTGCTTTATTGACGTAAATGGCGGAGTGACGAAAGGCGCGGTTCGGGAACACCGGTATACCCACAAACGGCGAGCCCTCACCGCCGCGAAACGTCCGTAGAAAGTACGTGAGGCCAAGCTCCGAGACTTGGAACTTCCCTCCCACGATGCCCTGGAAGATTTCAGTCACGATGGGTGCGGTGTGGTAAGCGGCTTCGACGCCGGGGATTGTGACGCTGCCCTCGGCCAACGCCTTGGTGCGGTCGTAATCCCAGAACGCTATATCGAGCTTGAGGTTGGACATGCAGAAGGCTCCTTGGTCTGAGTGCGGCACAATCGCCGCCACACATATGATAAATATATTTACCACTTGGTTGTAGCAGGACTTTAGAATGATGCATGGCATTGCAGAAGGATGCGCTCCGCCGGATGTTCGAGGAAGTCTCGCTCGGCGCGCCGGAGAACGCGATTGGCTTCATTCTGTGGCGAATCACCTCCCGCTATCAACGTGAGATGGACCGTGCTCTCGTCGCTGTTGACCTAAGCCACCTGCAATTCGTGACGCTCGCATTGGTCGGCTGGTTTGAGCGCTCCGGAACGGTTGCAACGCAAATTGAGCTGTCACGCTTCGGTGGCATCCATCCGATGCAGCTTTCACAGATGCTGAAGACGCTTGAGGCTAAGCAATTCATTGTACGAAGGCGAGACACCGCGGATAGCAGGGCGAAGCAGGTCGCGCTGACACGAAAAGGGTTTGGTACCTTGAGAAAGGCTCTTCCCCAAGCAATCAAGGTACAGAGCCGCTTGTTCGGCGAGACAGGAGCAAAAGGAAGTGTTTTGCTGAAAGAATTGCTTCAGCTCGACTTCCATCTGAGTACGACAATCGGCCGAGAGCCGGAGACCCCTTCGGTAATCCGGCAGCATAAGTCCTGAGAAATGCGCTTATCGGAAGTTGACCGTGCTCAGCCTGGAGCGTTAGCGTACGATTTCTGACGTTTGGTGTAGTGAGGCCTATTTGACGAAGCGGCGGATGACCTTCGCCACGACTCGAATACAGGAAACAGGCGAATCGATTGCATCGCTTAAGCCTGTGCCAGGCTACTAATCCGAGAGTGCGTTCAGTGCGGCTTTCAAGCGGCACCGGGGTCGTTCTCCACGCGATTACGTACGCGCCCGTCGGTTGGAGCCACAGCGGCTCTAGCCGTCATAGATTTCAGCCTCGCATTGACGTCTGTGCGAGGGCCTTTCTCTTCATAGCTTTCCCGGCTGATGAAATGGACGACACCTGCCCATGCCCAGCCGAACAGACTCGCAGATTAGTCGTCTTGAAAATAGATAGGTGCCATACACTCTCGCGTTTTCGGGTGTCACGCTCCTGCTCCTGGAAAGACTTTAGGCAGGGGCTGAAGCTCCACTCGGATGAGCTGCGCGTTCTTGGGGCCGCCGGGAGGCGGTGATGCCGTTCCGCCGTCCATGATGAAGTAGGCGACACGTCCATAGTCGTTCGGGCTTCTTCGCCACGCACCACTGGACGGCCCGATGAGACTTTCCGTAAAAGGATTGCCCGCGACGCTTTGCGTAAAGCCGCTGTTTAGAGCTGGCTCCATCGACACGACGTCAATCGTGTTCTGACGGTGCGTGGTAAGGTAAATCACCTCGGCATCCTCATCCATGCAGAAGTCATCCCCCATCCTGCCCGCCACAACCAGTTCAGGCGCACCAACCGGATCGAACGTTTGCGGATCTGCCTTCACCCTCATCAACAGCTTTTTGGCCGTGGCTGTGTAGTAGAGGTAGTTCGATCTTGAGGCATACCGAATGCCATTGACGCCGGGCTGCTCGGGCTTCATCTTGCCAGGATAGTAGCCCATGCTTTCATGCTCCAGCCAGATGCGGATGGCTGGCTCGCGTCCGTTCTCAATGTCCATTCGCCAGATCAGGCTGGCCATGGAATCGGCGACGAGAACCACGCCCGGTGCGATGAGGCAGCAACCATTGAGGGCACGCGCTTCCTTAGGAAATTGGCAGAGCAGCTGCGGTTTAATGGGCGAAACCGGTTGCCACTCGCGGAGATCCAGTCGATGCGCGAAGGATTCGTGTGTGGTGTACAGGTTGCTGGTGAGGATCAGAAATACATCCGGTTCGAGTTCAACGATGCCAGTCGTAAGCTGGTCAAAGGTGTGCATGAGCGCCGGCATGACTTCCCCGTCTCCGGATTGTGGCGGAACATACCAGAGTTCCTTGTAATTCATTGCGGTAACAAGAACCGAGTTGTCCGAGCGAACGGTCAGATTCTCTAAAAAGTATTTAGATGGAAAGCGGGCTATCGTCGTAAGGTGAGCTTGCGGCGCCTGGTTGTGAGACATGTTGAACTCCTGTCGAGATCGGATTGAAGGAATAAAGCCACAAGCAGACCTGATGGCGTGGCGCGTCGAGCGGCCTACTCAGGGACGGGAACCTGAAAGGAATTCAGCAACGACGAGACGGTTTGATAACAGCCGGCAAGAAAGATCAGGTCCACGATGCCCCGAGCGCCGAACGCGGCGAGTGCCTCCTCGTAGAGTTCGTCACCGATGTGGTGTTCCGCCGTAAGCTGCCGTGTGAAGCGCTGGGCTACCTGCTCTTCTTGCATTAGATCGCCGGCGTCATCGCCCTGACTAAGCGCGCGAATCGCCTCTTGAGACATACCAGCCTTTCGCGCGACAGCAGAGTGCGCGTACCGCTCGTAGTCTGACTTCCACACAGCGCCAACAGTAAGGATGACGACCTGCCGCACACGCTCGCTCAGTGATGTATGTCCTTGCTCCGAGGCTTGCAAGGCCAGGAACGAAGCTGCGATTTCAGGACTAGCGAGGATGGGGTTGAACGGACCGATGAGCTTGCCGTCCGGCAGTTGAGCTTTGAAGCCGTTGGACTCAGCCCAAGGCACCATCTTGCCCTCAATGGAGGAGTAAACGGCCTTCTGCGATGGCGTCAATGCCTGCGGATCGAACAAGGGCAACCGTCCGCCAAGGCTTTGCTTCGAGTCAGTCATATTCGGCTCCTTGATGTTTCAAGCCAACTCCATACGATGGCGCATAGAACGCTATTGGTATTAAAGTTCCTACTCTTTGGACAAATTCGTCTCAGTCGCGGTTCACGGCAGTAAGACAATGTGCCCAGCTCCGCCACCTTTGGCGAGGAGACGATGGGCATCTGCGGCTTCGGCAAGCGGGAAGGTTTTCGCGATGCGAATATCGAAAGCGCCCGCCTGCGCTAAAGCCGTGAGCCGCAATCTTGCGGCATTGCGAATGGCCACGCCTGAGGGGTCTTGACCCGCCGAACCCCCGATCGCAAGAAAGTGGTCCCGCTTCGCCCGTTCGAACGCAACGATAGTAGCGATGCGTGAGCGATCCTGGACGAATTGCAGTGACGTATCGATAGCTTCGTCTGTGCCGATAAAGTCTAGGGCTGCGTCGATGCCCCGCGGCGCAGCATCGCGCACGCGATCAAGAAGACCTTCCCCGTACTTCACTGGAATTGCGCCGTATTTCTTTAGCAGATCGAAATCGTTTTCGCTTGCCGTGCCGATTATGTTGATTGCTTCCAACGCTGCCAGCTGCACTGAGGAAAGGCCCACGTCCCCGGCAGCCGCATGGATAAGGATGGTCTGGCCCGATCGCGCACGAATTGCTGCCAAAGCGTGAACCGCTGTTGTGCCTGTGAGCATGATGCTGGCCGCCTGCTCCCAACTTAATTGTCGTGGCTTCGGCACGACCTGGGCCGCCGAGACCGTAATCGCATCCGCATAAGCGCCGTCAATGCGATAGGCGATTACTTCATCTCCGGCAACGATAGGACCCGCATCGCCTATTGCCTTTTCTCCTACTTCGGTTACTACGCCCGACGCCTCAACCCCAAGTTGTAGGGGAAATATGGGCGCCTCCGCTCCGAGGCTCTTCGTGTAATCCCGGCTCGCGTACACCTTGAAATCGCGGTGATTTACAGCGGCTGCACGCACCGCGATTGACACTTCACCTTTACCTGGGGGCCGGACCTTGGACTGGATTGCTTGCAAAACATCGGGATTGCCAAAGCCAGTAGCAACTATTTGCATTTCTCTCTCCTCCTTGCGTTTGCATGTATTCACACAGCGTTCGCTACTGCTTGAGGCCCACTGCATTCGACGGCACATCGAACGCCATCAGGGTGAGCGACACGGCGGTAAACCAACCCATGAGCACCGTGACGTCCACAATTCCGGCGTCCCCAAGCAGGTCTTTCGCACGTTGATACATCCCGGTCGGCACCACGCGCGGGGCGGCCAGCGTCGAGGCCAGCTCATAGACGATCTGCTGTCTAGGATTCTCAAATGACGTGGGCAGGCCAGCGATCAGCGCCTGGACGCTCTCAGGCGCAAGATGGCCTTTCTCCTCGCCAATCGTCTCGTGTTCGAAGTTTGAGTAAGCGGCCAGCCAGCGACCGTTGATGACATTTGTAGCAATCTCGATCTCTGCCTTGGTCAGCGAAGACTCTGTCTGGTAATACTTCCCGGTTGGCACGATCGTCTTTGAAAGCTTCGGGTTGGCAAGCCAGATCTTGTGTGGTCCAGGCACTTGCCCGCGTAACTTCATCGTGAAATCGTACGCATCGCGCATCTCGGGAGACATCTGTTCAACCGGCGTTTCTGCATAACGCCCAAAACTTCCGAAACTGGAACTGTCTGCCACGGTGTTTGCCTCCACTTGCTTAGAGTTGAAAAGTGCACTTCGCGTTTACACCTTTAATTCGAGCCTCTCCCAACCCAGTACGCAAATAAACCAGTTCGCTGTGCTCTCAAGGAGGGCTTCACGGCTTCACATGGGGTCACTACACCAAACGTCAAGAGCCGTCCGCTAAGGAACTTAGCTCGCAGCGAAATGCCGCCGCAAGACGTAGCAGCCAATCTCGGCATTTCTGTTCCAACACTCAATCATTGGATTCCTGCTTCTACCCACACTTAGCGTGCCCTATCGTCCGTTTTCGGACAGGCCCCCAGCGATCTTCGATAGTCTCTGCGGTTTGGCAGTTCTATAGTCTCTCCACAATATTCGTCGGGGGTGGACCAGCATTGTTTCGCGCCATGAGTGTCATCGGTGGTAGACCAGGTACTCCTACCAAATGGGCAGTCTCTACGTGGGTGACGATTGGCTCCTTGCTCTTGCGTTCTGCCATGCCGCTCTTCCAGCGTGGGTCTGCGTGGAAGCTGTCCCAATCGGAGGCACGCGCTTCCATCTCACGATGGCGCACCACGTAATACAGAACCGTGCCGTCCGGTTTGGCCCAATAGCCGATGCCCTCCATGTTGTAATCTGGCAGGATCACCTGTACGAGATTACGCATAATTTCTTCAACATCCAGCATCTTGCCAGGTGCGATCTGGTAGGTACGCAGTTCGTATGCGCTCATCGAATCCTCCCCTTGCCATACTTGAAGCCGAAGCTTCGTTATCGTTGACCTCGCCGTCGGTGCACTGGTCCCTAGCAACGCGGCCAGCAGAGGATCAGACCGTGTAGCAGTCCGACGTCGTTATATGCCATCGGCAGAAGGGCCATACATGCCGGGCAACGGCAAGCCCATAGCGCGTATGTAGGTGCCGAGTTGAGCGCGATGATGGATGATCTGGTTTAGGCCGTTAGATCGGTAGGCGGTGTAGCGCTCGCCGGAAAACAGTGTGAGTGGACCGCGCGAGATTCTCCAATGTTGATGAAAACTGTCGTCAGAGGTTTGCCTCAGCGCTCTAATGGCTTTCTCGGCGTTCTCATCGAATTGCGCGAGCAACTGCGCCTTGCTCTCAATCGTGAAAGGCTTCCAGGCGAGGGCCATGTCGAAGTCGGGACCGGTGAGTACAAGCACGATCTGCGAAAGAGGTCCGTAATGTGGCCGGCGAGCCGACCTAAAGGCATGGATTTCTCATAAGGTGTGAAGCTGATCTCTCCGTCGGGCAGCGCCTCGAAGAGACGGCGAGTCTTGTCGATCTCGTTCTCGAGTTCGGAAAGGAGCAGGTCGCGAATTGAAGTAGCTTCTGACAAAGTGTCACCCTCTGGAAGGATTGAGAGTCAAATGGAGACATCTAAGCCATATACGTTGCGAACCACTCCAGCATCTGTTCTGGATGATGCTGGAAGTAAGCATAGCCGTCCCAGCGGCGAGTTGTTCCCTCAATCCAGAACAGTTTCTTCTCTTTGAGAGGAATGTTGTCAAACATGATTTTCATTTCGCTGGGGACGGTCAGGACATCATCGTGCACCTGATAAAGGAACGTTGGGATGCAGACGCTCTTGGTCCACTCCAGGCAATTGCGGACATCAAAGCCAAAACTCGTTTTCAGGACGATCCGTTGATCCAAGTCGTCGATGCGGTTTTCCGGTATGCCAGCGAACCCGAGTTGCTTCTGCACAATCGTCTTTGTATTGACTGGTTGTGGTGCGACAAGGCATCGAACTCCTCGGAACACCTCGGGGTGCGACTTCATCGCATACAGTGTTGAGTTGCAGCCAAGACAGCGACTGAATAGGCCGATCGTCATATTTTGCGTGTCTTCGCGTCTGCGGACGTACATTATGGAGCCAATCACATCGCGCGACTCGAAGATGCCGCTTGAACCGATGCCGCCGTTGCGTCACTGCTTAGACCGAAATTCCTTAGGTCGTAAGCCAGCACGTTGTAACCAGCATCATGCAGGATCTTGTAATCCGGGATGAGGTTCACTTCAAAGTCGTTGCCGCTGTAAGCCCATGCGCTCTTCCAAGGGTCGAGCTGAGTCGGCAGTCCAGACCGCGAGAAGCCCATCGGATGATTGCAAATCACGATTTTGTTCGAACCCGCGGCCGGGATAAACCAACCTTCCAAGCAAGTGCCGTCGAGCGAGAAAAACGTTACCTCCTCATGTTCCAGGCCCACTTCCGAAGGGGTGTGCATGACGGGTGAGCGGAGTTGTTTAGCGAAGCTGTTTGCAATCTTCTGCAGCATCTCATCAATCTGCTCGTTTGTCAGTATGGGCGCTTTCTGCGCAACAGCAACTTCTGGCATGAATGTTCTCCTGAAGATTTCTTTCGTTCGATCGGCGCAATTGCCTCACTAGCGATTTGATGCAAGCATGTACTCAATGGGTACATTGTTCTGCAAAGATTTCTGGCTTCACCAAGGCGTTTGAACCGCTTAGGGCATTAACAGATGCCCTAAGCTGAAAATCTCGGACTGAGATCGCGTCCCCGTGAACTCTCTTGTGGTCAGCAAAAGGTTCAGGATCAACAAAGGTGTGAGCCGAGCGGTCGTCTCATAGATTGTTCCTGCCAGCCGACGGTGCCAGAATGTTCATGTGAAAGAAAGTTCAAAGCTGCCGTATCACCATGGAGGCCTTCGCTCAGCGCTGCTGAAAGCGGGTGAAAAGGCGCTGCAGGATAACGGAGTGGAAGGGTTTTCCCTCCGTGACTTGAGCCGTGAGCTGGGTGTGAGCAGTCGCGCACCCGGGCGTCATTTTGCCAGCAAACAGGATCTCCTAAACGAAATTGCACTGACCGGTTTCCACCGACTAAGGAAGCTACTTGACGAGGCTGTGGTGGATAAAGCTCTTGGGTTCGAACTTCGCATGTCTAAGATGTCTCTCGCCTACATTCGATTTGCGACAGAGAATAAGCCGCTGCTTCACCTCATGATGGTTGCGAAACACAACAAAAACGCGCCGTCGCCCTTACGTGAGGCGAATTACCGCGCCTGGGCCGCCGGAGCTACGACGGTTCGAGATGGACAAGCAAACGGTGAGGTCATTGAAGGTGATCCGGCAAAGCTCGCCATGCTCATCTTCGTCGCCACGGAAGGGCTTGTATCGATGTACACCGATAATCTCTTTGGGGTAAGCATCGAGGTGTTTGCGGAAGAGATGGTGAAGCTAGCAATCGTTGGATTCCGCCCGCGTGGCTGACCATAAGAATCTCCTGATCGTGCTTTTTTTGCCCTGCGAGCCTTGGTTTTCTGCAGCGGTTTCTTAGTATTCTACGGAGAGTCGAAACAAGGCCTCAGCATTCCGGTGAGCGATATTCTCCTTATCTTCCTCGCTACCTGGGAGCGTCTCTAGAAATCGTCGAGCCCCCGCCAGGTTGAGATAGGGATAGTCGATCGAGTAGAGGATTCGATTCGCTCCAACAACTTTGTGAATGAATTCAAAGTGCGGCAGATTCATCATGCCGCTGGGCGTGACGTAAACGTGCTCTTTGAACGTATCCGTGATTGAGCGCGACAACCCAGTGACATCTTGCGGAAGCATGTCGTCGAGCCGCTGCAGGTAAAACGGAACCATCTCTCCCCAGTGACCGCTGATCACCTGCAAATAGGGGAACTGATCGAACTTCTTTGAAAGTAAGACGCGAAGCAGCTGGACACCAGCTTCATTGTGCCAACCCCAGGCGAAAAGCGATAGCCGAGCGGTTACATGCTTGTCGAGGCCGCTATAGTATGGCTGTTGCACCTGCTGTAATGGATAGCCCGGATGCAAGTAAATAGGGACACGGAGCTCGTTGAGTTTGTCCAGAATCGGCTCAAAGCGCGGATCGTCAAGAAACACTTGATCGGGGCGCCCGAGCAGCATTGCGCCGACAAAACCAAGTTCCTTCACTGCACGTTCCAACTCCTGAGCGGCAGCTTCCGGGTGCTGCCAGGGTAGGGATGCAAATGCACCGAAGCGCGACGGGTTTGCTCGCACAGCTTTCGACAGCTTGTCGTTCGCATTTTGCGTGAGCAGAATCTCTTGATCCGCAGGCGTATCCTGCGGCGGATTGCTGCAGGAGAGGATCTGCATATCAATGCCGTGCTTATCCATTTCCTCGATCCGTCCCGTGCCCATCTCCGCAGCGAGCTTGGCTGTGATCTCGAAGTCCAGCGCCATGGGACGTTTGTCGTCTCCATCCTTAAGCTTGCCTGGAAAGCTAATGCCGACCTCCTTAAAGTAAGCAGCTTCGGACTGCTGCTTCGTCTGGCCTGCTTTCAGTAAATCCTGATCGATCGTGTGCTCCTCGACGCAGATGATTTTCATGGCTTCCTTCCAATTCTTCCGGATTCACCATTGCAACGGTTGATCCTGGTAGTCAAGATAAAGCTGCTGACCGCTGCCCATGTGGCGCTCCACCACATCGGCGACACCTCGCACACTCGTCTCGGTGTCGATCTCAGCAGCTACCGTGCCGTTGAGTGTGCCCATCGCGGTCGCAGCCCAACCGGGATGTATATTCAGTACGGTTTGACCCTTCGGCCCAATCTCGGCAAAGATGCCTCGCGAGAGCATATTCTGCGCTGACTTGCTGGCACGGTAGAGTTCGAGGCCGCCTTCGACATTACCGGCAATACTGGCTCGATGCGACGACATAAAGCACAGGGTTCCTTTTTCCTTCAAGTGATGCAGGACACGTCGAGCAAGCCGAATCGGGCCGATTGTATTGGTCATGAAGGATTCCATGATTTCATTAGCGGTAGCCTCAAGGACGGATTGGTGCAGGGGTCCGTAGATGCCGGCGTTCATGAAGATAACGTCGAAGCTCCGGTCTTTCAGAGCAGTTTCAAATGAGAGGATTGCTTGCGCATCGGTCACGTCAATGTACTCAATGGTGAGTCGCTGCGGATCGCTTCGTCCAATCTGCTTGAGAGCGTTTATGTCGTCAGAGATCGTGCGGGCGGTGCCAAGGACGCTCCAGCCCCGGTCGAAGAACTGTCCAGCCAATCCAAGACCGAGGCCGCGTTCGGCAGCCACGATGAGAATGCTTTTCGGTGTTGACATACATTCCTCCTAGAGTGCGGTGTAACCACCGTCGACCATTACGAGAGCGCCAGTAATAAAGCTCGCCCGTGGCGAGGCTAGAAATGCAATCACATCTGCAATCTCCTCTGGTTGCCCGACTCTCCCGATCGGGTGAAGATGACCGAAGCTCGCCAGCTTTGCCTTGCTGTCCGGTCCTCCGAGAAACCCGGTTTCTATCACTCCTGCACCGATGGCGTTCGCACGGATGCCCTGGCTGCTATACTCCGCCGCAATCACTCGTGTCAGTTGCGCAATCGCGCCCTTTGAGGCGGAGTAGGCCACGGTTTCCTTCAGGGCAATAACGCTTGAGATCGACGCGACGTTGACAACTGCGCCACCGCCCCGAGGCAGCATGGCGCGAACAGCCTCCCGAGCATGAAGGAAATAACCTCGCGCGTTGATCGCCATGATCTCGTCCCACTCCTCCGCGCTTGTCTCCAACATGGACTTATTGAGAGTCTTTCCAGCATTGTTTACCAGAATGTCCAGCGTTCCGAAGTGTTCGATTGCGGCCGAGACAGCGTCTTTGGCGCTCTCCTCTTTGGAAACATCGGAGGAAAGAGAAACTACTTTGCCGGCCTGGTCCAGATCCTTGACGCCAGGACTGAGGTCTTCCGCGATCACTCGAACACCATGAGCAAGCAGCAATTCGACGGTCTTTCGGCCAATGTCTCCCGCGGCACCAGTGACGATCGCCACCTTGCCAGATAGTCCCAATGTGAGGTCATGTTCCATTCGTTTCTCCTGCGTAATTTCTGCGTTCTTGATCTAAGGTCAGACGTCAAAACCTTGAGCTCTGTTACTTAGCAGTCGGAAACCCCCAAATCTACAGTTTTCCTTGTTCAAGCAGAGTCAGGAACAAGTCCACACAACCCTCAGCCCATTCCAACTGCTGCTTTTTTGTCTCGCTCAGTGTTTTGAGTCCAAGTGTGCTCCGCGTGGTTAGGTCTCCAACCAACTTTTAGATGGAAGCGATCAAGATGCATCAAGTATCGCGCGATTCATCAGCCCAAGGAAGCTGGCAAGAGAAGGAGCCTGCAAAGGTCTCTACGCACGGCTGAAATCCGTTTACGGCTAGATTCGCTCCGGCTCCAGCCGACGGGCGCGTACGTAATCGCGTGGAGAACGACCCCAATGCCGCTTGAAAGCCGCACTGAACGCACTCTCGGATTGGTAGCCGAGCACAGGCGCAAGCGATGCGATCGATTCGCTGGGGTCTTGTATTCGAGTCGCAGCAAGCGTCATCCGCCACTTCGTCAAATACTCCATGGGTGAGTTCCCCACGAACCTCTTGAACGTCTGCGCGAAGGCTGTTCTTGACATGCCAACGGTATGGCCGAGTTCCTGCACTGTCCAGGCCCGTGCAGGTTCCTGATGCATCGAGGAAAGCGCCGCCCGCATGCGCTTATCCGCGAGTGCCGGGAGCCAACCTCGGCCACGGTGAGATTCGTCGCTCAAGTGCAGGCGAAGAGCTTCTACCAGCAAGGTGTAGGCGATCTGTTGTGCGACGAGAGTGCCTCCAGGTTGAGGATCTCGCATCTCGCGCAGCAAGCGCTCCACCGCCCAGCGCATCGATTCCTGCTGCATGCCGTTGTCCACTTTTACGATCGGCGGAAGAACGTCCAAGAGAAACCGGCCATCTCCTTCCAGTGCGAAATAGCTGCCGAGCAGAAAGAAGCTGTCACCGGGACTGGCAGAGATCACGCCGTTATATCTCTCCACGGAAGAGAGGAACTCCCATGCGTCTCTGCTCGGAGTGGTCAGATCGCTTCCGAGGATAAAAGGCCGTCCATGCGGCAGCAGCGCACAGGTGCCGGCGCGAAGTTGAATGGGCTCTTCCACACCATCCATCAATAGCCAACACTCCCCTCTGACAACGCTGTAGCATTTCAGCCCTTCGTGAGCTTCAAACCGGAGCGACCACGGCTCGCCTGCAATGAGAGCGCCAGTCACGTAGTTCCGAGGTTTTAGGAGCGACAGAACGTCAGATAACGGATCCATAAGATTGTACGATCGCGACGACTATATGAACGGCACAGCATTGATCGTACTCATGCTCTTTATTAGAGTCAATTTAGAAGGTTGAAACGCGTGAGCGATCGCAAATCCTGCCCTTCCTGGAGATAAATCATGCACACTGTTGAACAGACATCAATCAGGACAAGAACGCTTCGATTCCACGAGTACGGTAAGCCGCAAGATGTATTACGACTGGAGGAAACGGAGCTTCCTGCTCCGGGTCAGAACCACATCCGTGTGCGCGTCAACGCCTGCGGGCTGAACCCAGCCGACTGGGCGTTGTGTGAGGGACTGTTCGCCGGTCTTATGCCGCGTGGAGTAGGGCTGGACGTTTCCGGGATCGTCGAATCAATCGGCGATGGTGTAAAGGATGTTGCGGTTGACGATGCTGTTCTCGGACGCGTCGACTTTGCTGAGTACACCAGCGCGGGCGCGGCGGATTATGCGGTCCTGAACTTCTGGGCACGTCTCCCGCCCGGATTGGACTTCGTACAAGCGGCAGGGCTCCCGATGGCAGTTGAGACCGCGTACCGTAGCCTCGACAACTTGGGAGTTACGGCCGGTCATAGCCTTCTGGTCCACGGAGCGGGAACCATGATGGGGTTTGCGGCTGTACAGATGGCGCTGATGCGTGGTGCCCGTGTCATCGCGACTGCTGGTTCGACCTTCGCCGATCGGTTGCGTGCGACCGGCGCAACGGTGACCTCGTATGGCGATGGCATGGTGGATCGAGTGCTCCAGATCGCCGGCGGTTCACCGGACCTGGTTCTGGACGCCGCGCCGCCTAGCGGAGTCTTGCCTGATCTCGTCAAGATTGCGGGCAATCCGAAGCACGTGCTGACCCTGACCGATTTTGCCGCGGCTAAAGAGCTCGGCGTCCGGGACGGCTTGAGCGAAGACCCTGCGATGCGATTCGACGTTTTGGGCAAGTTCGCTCAACTTGCGGCGGATGGGAAGTTCGAGGTGCCGGTGGCCCGCGTGTTACCTCTGGAAGACTGGCGTGCGGCGCTCGAACTCAGTCAAAGTCAAAATGCTCGCGGTAAAGTCGTGCTTCTATTAAACAGTGAGGGTGCGAGAGCCTAAAAGCATGTTTCTGTGCGCTGCTACAAAGCGATTGTGTACCAGCGTGGTCTGCGAGCGAGGCTAGCCGCAACTCAATCCCCTGAATAGCGCTGTTGTAAGTTCGAGCCGATGCTGACCGCGAGACCAGAGAGTCTGTAACACCCTCTTCCCCCTGCTGCACCTTCTTTTTGTAGCTCGCGGCGCTTAAGCGACGTGGTGGGCGTTTGTGATCGCTAAACGCTTGCACCCAAACCACGGAAGGCAAGCGCCAGAATTCTCTTCACACGTGCTTTTCCGGCTGAGGTCGGAGGTATTCGCCATAGCAGCCCAACAAACACTAAAAAATCCTCGGGGTCGGTTCCGGGACGGATTTCACCCGAAGCTTCGCAAGCCTCGATCAGTTGGCGTACTGCACTCAGCATGGGCCAGTAGGTTTCCTGAAGGTCCTGTTCCGCCGCCGCCGCATGGACGATGTCCGCTACTCCGTACTTCATCCTTCCGGATTCAGCTAACCGATCACACCAGCTACGGAAAGCCTGTAGGGGCTGGTGCTTTGCAAGCAGCGTGGGAGCAAGCGCTACCAGAGTGTCGATTTCCTTGCGATACACGCCAAGCACCAAAGATTCACGGCTCGGAAAGTGACGATAGAGCGTGCCGGCACCAACCCCAGCCGTCTTCGCGATCGAGTTCAGGGATGCCGCAGGATTGGCAGCCAAGGCATCGCGTGCCACATCCAGAATGCGGACCCTGTTTGCCCGCGCATCTGCGCGCAAAATCTCGTCGTCGACCATAAAACCTATCTTGACTAAACGGAGAGTTCTCCGATACGCTCTACCATAACCGGAGAGTTATCCATTTGTATCCCGGTTTGGAGGGTATATGCAATACAAAAAACTCGCGCACACAGGTCTTGACGTTTCGCCCATCTGTATTGGCTGCATGGGATTTGGTGACCCGTCGCGCGCCTATCCCAGTTGGTCGCTCGATGAAGAAGCCAGCCGCTTGCTGATCCGCCACGCGATCGAGGCGGGGATCAACTTTTTCGACACTGCCAACATGTATTCGAATGGGGGTAGCGAGGAGATCGTAGGCAGGGCGCTAAAGGAATTCACCAACCGCGACAGTGTAGTCATCGCGACGAAGGTCGCCCCCGCCACGCATAACGGACCCAACGCCATCGGGTTGTCCCGTAAGGCGATCATGACGGAGATCGACCGTAGCCTGAAGCGGCTTGGCACCGACTATGTCGACCTCTACCAGATCCATCGTCGCGACCAGCTTACTCCGTGGGAAGAGACGCTGGAGGCGCTGCACGATCTAGTGAAGATGGGCAAAGTCCGCTATCTCGGCGCTTCCTCCATGAAGGCGTGGGAGTTCAGCAAAGCGCTGCACCTACAGAAAGCAAATGGCTGGGCGCGCTTCGTGTCATTGCAGGACACCTACAATCTGCTGATGCGCGAGGAGGAGCGAGAGATGCTGCCGCTCTGTGCCGATGAAGGCGTCCAGACAATCGTCTATAGTCCGCTTGCGCGTGGGGTTCTTGCTCGACCGTGGGGAAAGACCACGAAGCGATCAGAAACAGAGGCCGCTGCGGGCCATAAAGACGAGACAAACGCAGAGAGCGATCAAAAGATCGTCGACGCGGTGGGTGCAATTGCAAAGGAACGTGGCGTCAGCCACGCAAGCATCGCATTAGCCTGGCTGCGTAGCAAGTCCGTCGTTGCCGCGCCAATCGTGGGTGCGCTCAATACCAAGCACATCGACGACGCGATTGAGGCGCTCGCGGTCACCTTAACGGACGAAGAGGTTGGCCGACTCGAGTCGCCTTACACACCACGTATGGATTACCAAGGCGTATCTGATCCAGCCATGCTGGCCCGTGCTGTGGAGGCGGCGACCGGATTCAAAACGTCCGCTGCCTGACATCATCACAACGGAGTCGGGCAACGGGCACACCGGGTCGCGGCTCCTTAGAACGCTTCATCACTCATATCAGTCGTCAACGGCACACTATGACCCCAGAAACGCTCTACAGACTTGCCCCGCCATTGATTGCGTTACAGTTCCTCGCCTTCGGGTGGAGAGTGAATCGAGAAATCAGTGTCGCTGATGCTAACAGGCAGACCGTCATACCTCTTCCAGACGTGATCAACATTACGAGCCTGTTCGCGACGGTCGGCTGCGTGATCGTATTGCCCCTCGCGACTGAAACTCACTTCTGGCTCTCGCGTATGGTCCTGGGCGGCGCTTATGTCTTGATTGCTTTCCACCCGCTCATTGTTGCGGCGCACTATCGACTTTGGAGGAGAGAAGGCAAAAGCCGGGAAGTCGGACATGTCATAAATTCTCCTTATGCAAACCGCGAGGAGTTTATTTCGTCGCTCCTCTCCGTTCTGATTGCGATGGTGGCCGCAGCATATCTCGGGATGCATTGAACGGAAATAAGGCATTGCAAAGCCAAGGCTGTATAGATAGTGACCGGGTTCAAAACCACGGCCTTCCCGGAATATCGGGGCGTGACGACACCATTTGCTCCTAGCTGTTACGCCGTGTACTCGAAGCGGCGACCACGTAGACATCCTGTGAGGAGCAGGTCTACCAAATGTCCAGTGATCGTGAACATAGCGAGGCTAAGAAAACGTGGGAATACGTGCACCAGTGCCCGCAATGCGATCACATCGTGAAAGCGTCAGAGATTCCGCGTCTAGCCATTACAACGGGCGTCATGACCTGTCCTGCTTGTGCTTGGTCCGGGCCGATCAATGTGCGTATCGTTGCAAGCTCCGAGGGCTAATTTGGCTAGCGAACCGCGGCACGCTGAGAGAAACAACAGGTGAGAGCATGTGGAATGCCCTTATTGTGAGTACATTCTGAAAGCCGAAGCGATTCCTTGTGCGGCGCGTGGAACAGGAGTGATAACGTGTCCGAACTGTGAGTGGTCTGGGCCGAATGAAATGGTGATTGTCGGAGACGGTTTACTAATGCACTCGATAAGTCTAAGCAGGGATCGAGAGAGGTAGCTGTCTGATCACGTTGAACTGCAGAACCTTTTTCACGAACGTCCGGAGAAACTCGCTTGTTATCTTCGATTTGTTGTCCGCGCGGGCAGCAATGTAGGTTCTAAGCAAAAGAGCCTCTTCCATCAGTGGGCGGATGGTGATGGAGCCGTTGGCTAACCGCAGTGCCCCAGATTTACCTAGGAACGCCACGCCTTGTCCCTGAGAAATGAATGGAAAAGCTTCCTCTGCAGTCATAACGTGATGGATCTGGGCTGGTGTGACATGACTCTTTTGCGCTTGGCGCATGATTGAGTCATACATTCGGGGGTGAACTCTGCGTTCGAAAAGTACCCATTCCTTTCCGTCGAGATCAGTCAGAGACAAAGCTTCGTGCGTTGCGAGTTCGTGCTCGTCAGACATGGCGATGTAGAACGGTGACTCGGCAATCTTCGTCGCCGACAGCATAGGCGATAACGGTGGCTCTGTTGTGATCGCGAGATCCATTGATCCAGCGAGTACGTCGTGAACCAAATCGCAGGAGAATTGACTGGATAGTTCAACCCTCAGCTTCGGAAAGAGCGGAAGACGGACTGTAAGCAAGGTCGAAATCAGGAACGGGTCGGTGTATGGTGACCTGCCGATGTTGACGACCTTCTCCAAGTTGTGTGTGGCTGCACGAGCCGCATGTGCGGCTCGCTCGCAATGTAGCACTGAAATGCGTGCTTCCTCTATAAAGGCGCGTCCTGCGTCGTTGATCGTGACGTTCTGGCGATCTCGTTCAAACAGCGGAACGCCCACCCAATCTTCCAGCGCCGCCACGTTCTTCGTGAGCGTTGGCTGGCTGACATGAAGGATTTTGGCTGCTCGTGAGAAATTCAAAGTGTCCGCCAAGGCGATGGCAGACTTCATGAGATTAATGAGGTTGCGCTTCATGTTCGACCTCCCGCGACCTGCTCTACGTCGGGAGAATCTAGAGAAATGGCCCTATCCTCTTCGCGTGAGGATGCGGCAGTCGTCCGCGTGGGGAAACGCGGACCAATGCAAAAGGTCATCGCAAGACGCCCCGTAAGCATTAAGATGCCGAGCGCAAAAAAACGTTAGCTCCGGGCAACCAAGACGTCGTTATTCAGAAACCGAATAACGAACATTACGAATGTGCATTGGACACAATCTCCGTAATCCAGCCATGGTTATTCAGCAGTGGGAATCTGGCTAGATACGATCCTGACCGATCTTCCTAATCTACTTTCCACGGCAAGTGATTCATGAAACGCCGGGCATCGCTGCCGGTGTATCAGGAGGATTGCAATGCCCGAGATGTCCGAGATGCGAAAGCCAGTCGCTTCAGAGCGTACGGCGAGACCGATTTTCGGCCCGGGCGCACAACCTCTTCTCAACAGCAATCAGGCTGCGCGGTTCCTTGGGGTTCACCCCAGAACACTACAGCGGATGGTCCTTCGCGGGGAGATCACAGGTGTCCGGGTGGGGAAATTATGGCGCTTCGTTCCGTCAGCCATTCGAGATTGGGTTCAGGAACACAACATCGCCAGTTGACGTGAAATCCACCGACTTCTGCGGTGTTTTCGCTGGTTTGGAGCCTGATTTTCAACTACGCTTAAACCAGCCATTCGTGCCGCGAAGTCAGGGAGAAATGCCTTGATAGATCGCACACGATATCAATTCGGAAGTTTGTCGCTCAAGAAGCGGGCGAAGGGAGCCGACGTTTGGGAGTTTCGGTACTACGAGACGCAGGCCGACAATACGAGGAAGCGTAAAGCAACCTTCATCGGAACAACGACTCAGTACAAGAACAAGTCAGACGCTCGGGTTGCGGTAGAAGCCCTTCTCCTGAGACTCAACGAAGAAAAACCACAGCATCACCTGGGTGCTGTCACCTTCGGTGCAATTTGCGACCGATACATCGAGGAAGAGTTGCCAGAACGCTACTCAACCCGGAAGTCGTATCTGTCGAACATCAAGCTGCACATTCGCCCAAGGTGGGAGCGTTACCTGTTGCACCAGATCCGGCCCATGGTGGTCGAGAGTTGGTTGAAGAAAATGGAAATGGCCCCGAAAACGAAGGCTCATATCCGTGGCGTCATGCACCTGATGTTCGAGTGTGCAGGTCGCTGGGAACTCTTCAACGACCGTCGAAATCCCATGCAGATGGTCCGAGTCAAGGACAGTACCAAACGCCGTCAGCGCCCAACCATTTTGACTGTGACTGAGTACGAAGCCATCCTCGCTATGCTGAAAGAGCCATATCGAACGATGGTGCTTGTTGCCCAATGCCTTGGTCTTCGCGTGAGCGAGATCTCGGCGCTCCAGTGGCAAGACTTCGATTTCGAGCATCGGCAACTTCTCGTACAGCGGAGCATCGTGAACGGGCAAGTGGGTGATGTCAAAACGGAGTATTCACGGGACCACGTACCGCTTCACGAAGCGCTTGTGGAAGTTCTACTCGAATGGAGCAAGCAAGCCCTGCCAACGGAAGAAGGCTGGGTTTTTGCAAGCCCTCTGACGAACAGACCTTACCAATCGACCGAGATTCAGAAGCGGCACCTTCGGCCGGCGGGATGGTGTCTGGTGGAATGTCCGAAATGCGGTGTTGGTTCGGGTGTCTGGTGTCGGCAAGATCGTCCGACACCGAATGGCGCTCGGCTACCCATCCACAAGGAGCGCCGGGCCGGAAAATTCGGTTCGATTGGTTGGCATACGTTCCGCCACACCTATCGTTCCTGGCTCGATGAGACAGGAGCACCGATGAAAGTCCAGCAGGAACTCATGCGTCACGCGTCGATTCAAACGACCATGAATGTCTACGTACAGGCCATGGCGTCCTCGAAGCGCGAAGCGAATGGGAAGGTCGTTGAGATGGTGCTCAAGCCGTTGAGAGCGAGCGCCTGAAACCGTGCATTTTGCGAACGGGAGTCAGTGGGAGTGACTCTGAGAACTTGATCGATCAGAAATCACTTGCAAGTCACTGATTTGATTGGTTGCGGGGGCTGGATTTGAACCAGCGACCTTTGGGTTATGAGCCCAACGAGCTACCGGACTGCTCCACCCCGCACTTTGATACTAGCAACGACTCGTTGCGGGGTCAAACCGTCGGCTACGTTTTCCCCTATTCGGCGCCTGCGACAGGCAGCAGTACAAGCGACGGGTGTTCAGCCGACCAGAAAATGCGCTGCGTGGCCGCGTGGTAGTCAGCTGGCTGCGCCTTCATGATGTTGGGCACAAACGTCTGAGGATTGCGGTCGTAGAGGGGAAACCAACTGCTCTGCACTTCGACCAGCACGCGATGGCCCGGCAGGAAGGCATGATCGACCCCGTACAGGCTCCACTTGTATTCGAGCGGTGTGTGTGTAGCAATTGGCGCCGGATTTTCAAAGCTCGTGCGGTAGCGCCCGCGGAAGATTTCTTCGGCCACCATCAGCTGGTAGCCGGCCATCTTGCCCAGCTTCGGGTCGTTGGGGTATTCATCGATCAGCTTCACAATCCAGTCAGCATCAGAGCCGCTGGTGGCGGCCCACAGATCGGCCTCCACATCGCCCGTCACAGTCAGCGGCCGCTCCAGCGGGGCAGTCCGCCAGGTGAGCTGGTCGCGACGGCTGGTCGTCGGACGCTGGTCCTCGGCCAGCCACTCGTACCAGTGAGAGCCGCCGGGTGAGTAGGTGGCTTCGATGGGCCGCGCGCGATACGGAATGGGATGGGCGGGATCGGCAGTGTACTCGCTTGCGCCCTGCGTGTCGCTAACGGTAGGCCTGGTGAACGACAGCGTCTGCCCCATACCCAGATAAAGCGCGCGCTGCTGAACGCCTTCAACCGGCGGCCACGCGGCGTAGTGCATCCAGCGATCGGTTCCGGTCTGGAACGAGGTCGCGTTTGCCAGCTCGAGCGGCTCGCCCTTGAGATAGTGCGCGAAGAAGGGCGCTTCGACATCGCGCTGAAACTCAGTCCCGGTGGGCTGCCCCCAGTCGAGCGCGCCCAGCGATGCCGCGCTTTTGCGCCACTCGCCGTGGTTCCACGGGCCCAGCACCAGACGCACCTCCCCGTTGCTGTCGGCCGCGTGCAGCTTCGCGTACTCCTCCTGCGGACCCCACATATCTTCCTGGTCCCAGTACCCGCCCACCTCGAGCGTAGGCACCCGCGGCGCGTTCAGGTGAGGCTCGACCGCGCGCGCACGCCAGTAGCTGTCGTAGACAGGGTGCGCGAGAAACGCAGTCCAGGTAGGCAGATCGGGCGAGCCGGCGATCGCACGCGCGAACGAGCCGGCCTTGAGAAAAAATGCATAGGCATCCTCACCAGCCGGCATTTTGCCGAAGGCGTTTTCCTTGCCGCTCTCCATGCCCAGCCCGTAGTCGTAGCCATAGGTCTGCCGAAACGCGCCGTTGTGAAAAAAGTCGTCGCCGAGCCAAACGTCGGTCATCGGCGCCTGGGGCGAGATCGCCTGGACCGCCGGGTGCGGATCGATCCCTGCTTCGATGGTGAGAAAACCAGGGTAGGAAACGCCGAACACGCCCACACGGCCATTGTTGCCAGGCACATTGCTGAGCAGCCAAGCGACCGTGTCATACGCGTCCGTACTCTCATCGACATCCTGCGGGTACAGCCTGGAATCATGATGCGGCGCGAGCGGCCGCATCATCACAAATGTACCGCCAGAGCCGTAGCGGCCTCGAATGTCCTCTTCGACAAAGATGTAGCCGCTCTTCGCGAGTTCGGGGTTCTCCGCGGGGTAAGCCGCGGCTGTTTCTCCCTGGACGCCGTACGGCGTGCGGCTCATAAGAAACGGCAGAGGCTTGTCCGCATGCACGGGGCGCAGGATCGCCGCATGCAGGCGAACGCCATCGCGCATGGGGATCATGACGTCCTGGCGGGTGTATGCCGGCAGCGCCGCGCTCGCGGGGGCGCCCGATTGCGCGGCCGCGCTCAGAGCCGCTAAAAAGATCGGGAGCATGCCGATGATCCGAATCTGGCTCACACTCATGCAGCAGCTCGCGTGCATGCTTCGTGCAATGGCTTCGTCATCTAGCTTGCTCTTTCCCTGGGCAAGAGCCTTCTGCCCGCGTCCACAACGGCATCCGCCAGCGCGTCGAAGTCGCTCCATCGTGAACGGTGATTGGTGATCGCGACCCGGATCGCGAAAGTGCCGCCTGCCAATATTGTGCTGCTTACAACAAATCCACCGCTCTCCTGCAAAGCAAGAACGATGCTGCGGTTCAGCGTTTGCAAAGGCTCGTCAGCAAGCGTTTCGCCCAGAGGCCTGTAACGAAAACAGACAACGCTCATGGGGCGCGGCGCAAGCATCTCCAGCTCCGGGTGCTGCTCGATCAAGGCTTGCAGGTATGCCGCTTGCTCCATGTTTTGCGCAATGAGCGCTCTGTGCTTCGCGCTGCCGTGGGTCTTGAGCGACATCCAGATCTTGAGCGCCTTGAAGCTGCGCGACGATTCAATGCCGCGGTCGGCGAACGACACATCGCCGGCCAGCATGCCTCGTTCGGTTTTCTCCATGTAATCGGCTGTAGTCGCAAAGGCAGCATGGTGCGCGGCGCGATCGCGCACCAGCAGGCAGCCTGCTTCAAACGGCATGTACAGCCACTTATGCAGGTCGAGCGCGACCGAGTCGGCGCTCTCAAGCCCGGCGACCAGGTGCGCATGCGCGGGCGACAGCTTGAGCAGTGCGCCGATGGCTCCGTCAATATGCAACCACAGCTGTTGCATATCGCACAGGCACCGCAGCGCGGCAAGGTCGTCGACCGCGCCGGTATTCACCGTGCCCGCGTTCGCGATCACTGCAATCGGCTGCATGCCTGCTTCCCTGTCCGCATCGATCTGCGCCTCGAGCGCCCGCAGGTCGATACGGTAGTCCGCATCGACGGCTATCTCGCGCAGAGACCGGCGCCCGAGCCCGAGCAGCTCCACACCCTTGCGCGCCCAGAAGTGAGTTTGGCGCGAGCAGTAAACGGTGAGGCGCGGGTGGTCGTTCAGCCCCTCCTCACGCACGTCAAAACCGGCCCTCGCATGCCGCGCCACCGCGAGACCCAGCAGGTTCGCCATGGTGCCGCCGCTGGTCAGCAGGCCGCTCGAACCCGCGGGCATGCCCATGGCTGTGGCCAGCCAGGTCAGCACCTGCTCTTCGAGCAGGATAGGCGCGCTCTCGCCGCTGCCGACCGATGCATTGATGCCCGCGGCAAGCATATCGGCCAGCATGGCGACAGGCGTGCCGGTGCCCCGCACCCACCCCCACGCACGCGGGTGGCGGTTGCCCGAGGTATATGGCATCACGTTGGTTACAAATTGCCGGTAAACCGTATCGAGCGGCTCCGGTTCGGCAGGTATCGGTGCGGAGAATGTGTCGCGAACCGCACCCGGGATCGGCTGCCACGCCGGCTGCTCCCGGATCGTCGCGAGATGCACAAGCATGTCGTCCAGCATGCGATGCGCATCGACGCTGAACGCGTCCCAATCCTGCGGGTCCAGCGTCAGTTCGGCTTCCTCGGGCAATGCGCCGCGCGCGGCAAGCGCTGCCGCACGCCGCCCTTCTTTGTCGAATACAGAACCCATCTTCAGCTCCGGCTGCCCGCCGCTTTTCTTGGGTCGAGCGCCATACTTCATTTCCAGTCTAAGCGCGCGATGCTAGTTGATCCGCTCATGCTGGTATCCCGCGGCGGAGAGCGCTTCACGTATCTCTGCAATGTGTTTCGGCCCGCGTGTTTCGAGCGTGACATCAATAACCGTGTTGCCGAGGTTAACCCCGTAGTACGCGCGGTCATGCGAGGTCTGCACAATATTCGCCCGTGCGTCGGCCAGGATGCGCGTCATGCCGTGCAGCGCGCCGGGGCGATCGGTGAGATGGATGCGCAAACGGGTGCGCCGCCCATCCTTCACCAGGCCGCGCTCGATCATCATGGCCAGCAGGCTTACATCGATATTGCCGCCGCACACCAATACCGCCGTGCGCTGCGGTTTCGCTGCGTCATTCAACGAGGTCTTGTGCTGCAGCAGCGCCGCCAGAGCGACCGCGCCCGCGCCCTCAGCCAGCGTCTTTTCGCTCTCCAGCAGCACCAGGATCGCCTGCGCGATCTCCTCCTCATCGACGGTCACGATCTCGTCGACGTAGCGCTCGACCAGCGGATAGGTCAGGGTGCCCGCGCGCCGCACCGCGATGCCGTCCGCGATGGTCGGCTCGGGCGGCAGCGTTATGGGGCCGCCGTTTTCCCGGGCGCGCAGCATCGAGGGCAGCCGCTCGGTCTGCACGCCGATCACGCGAATGCCGGGCTGCAGTTCCTTGACCGCGCACGCGATGCCGCTGATCAGGCCGCCGCCGCCGATGGGAATGACGACCGCGTCGAGGTTTGGAATCTGTTCGAGCAGCTCAAGCCCGATGCTTCCCTGCCCCGCGATCACCGCGGGATCGTCGAACGGGTGCAGGAATACCATGCCGCACTCCGCGCTCAACCGCATGGCTTCCGCGTAGGCTTCGTCGTAATTCGCGCCGTGGAGAATGACCTCGGCGCCGTAGCCGCTGGTGGCCGAAACCTTGACCAGCGGCGTCATCTCCGGCATCACGATGCGGGCGCGCATGCCGTGCGCCGCGGCGTGGAACGCGACCGCCTGCGCATGATTGCCGGCGCTCGCCGCGATCACCCCGCGCGCCTTTTCCTCGGGTCGCAGCGTCAGGATTTTATTGAGCGCACCCCGCTCCTTGAAGGCCCCAGTACGCTGCAGGTTATCGAGCTTGAGGAAAACGGTTTGCCCGGTGAGCGCGGACAGCGCGGCGGAGTGCGGCGCGGGCGTGCAGTAAATGTTGTCGCAGATGCGCCCGCGCGCCGCCTGCACATCGGCCAGCGTGATGGCGAGTTCCGCACTCCGCGCAGCGTTCAAGGGTGCGCCGCTTTCGAGCATGCCCTAGTGTCGCCCAGCCTGCCATGCCCGCGCAAAACCGCGCTTAGTCCGTGACCGCCTGAATCACCGCGTGCGGTTCATCCGGCGCAATCCGGTACCCGCGCCAGCCGTAATAAAAGATGAAGATGTAGCAGAGCATCGGCAGTACCAGCGAGTGATGAATGCCGAACCTGTCCGCCAAAGCTCCCATCAGAACCGGAATCACTGCCGCGCCCACGATCGCCTGCACCAGCAAACCGGAACCACGTCCAGTCAGCGGACCGAGTTCGGCAACTGCCAGGGTGAAGATGGTGGGAAACATGATGGAGTTGAAAAGGCCAACGCAGAGGATCGTGACCACGGCAAAATAACCGGAGCCGAGCAGCGAGAGAAGCACCATCAAGCCCGCACCAATCCCGCTCCAGGCAAGCAGTTTGTTCGCCGCCACTCGCTGCATCACGGCCGAGCCGACGAATCGCCCGATCATCATGCCTCCCCAGAAAAACGACACCAGCTTGGCTCCCGTTTGCAGCGTCATGTGGCCTATTTTCGGGTCAGCCAAGTACTTGGCGAGAAAGCTGCCCACGCTGACCTCGGCACCACAGTAAATAAAAATACCGATGGCCCCGAGGTAAAGGTGTGGGTGGTTCCACACGCTGTCCTGCTTGATGTCCAGATTCGCCGGGCGATAGTCGCGCGTCACCTCAAGCCGGGGAAAGCGGTAGAACGCAATGGCAAGCGCAAGCACAATCAGCGCGGCGGCAATCGCGATGTACGGCATTTTTACGTTGGCGGCCTGCTGGACGCGATAGGCATTGAGGGCTGCACCCTGCAGCGGCGCCGCATTTATGGTGGCAGCCGTACCGGCGGTTGCAGCGGCTCCTCCAAGGATCAGAATGGCGCCGAAGTACGGGGCCACAAAATCCCCAAGCGTATTGAATGCCTGCGTCAGATTCAACCGGCTCGAAGCTGTAGAGGGCGGTCCCAAAATCGTGACGTATGGGTTCGCTGCGACCTGCAGTGTTGTAACGCCTGCTGCCAGCACCACCTGCGCACCAAGAAAGAACGCATAGGTGGCAGTCGTCGCGGCCGGTACAAACAGCAGCGCGCCGGCGCCCATTGTGAGCAGGCCGATAACCATCGTGCGCTGATAGCCGACCCACTCGATAAGCTTGCTGGCCGGCTGCGCGAAGATGAAGTACGAGCCGAAAAAGGCGAGTTGAATCAGTGACGCCTGCAGGTAGTTCAAGGAGAAGATGGACTGAAGGTGGGGAATCAGCGCATCGTTCAGAACAGTGCAAAATCCCCACACAAAAAACAGCGTCGTTACCATCGCCATGGCGCTGTAGTTAGTGCTACCGGGAGCATCGGTGCCAGGGGTGCGGGTAGTGCCTACGCTTGTAATTGCCATCCGTGTAAATGCGCCGCTTTCCGGCCGCAGCCTTAAAACGGCTGCACCATGCATAATTCGGATCCGCTGCCTGGCGCAACTTCCGCGCCGGCAGGGAACTTGAACGTTCCGATGCTACATGATTCATGGGCGCGTCCGCTTCCTCTTCCTTCCTGATTTGCTGCCCAGACGATTACCTTAGGATTTCCCGGGCCGGCCTGCCAGCGGTTCCACTGGACGCAAATAGCGCTCACCTGAAACTTTTTGCCGCCCGCCTCGTCCACAGGGCAGCCGGCAGGTTTGGAATCTGGAAGGAGAATCCGCAATGCTGCGCCCAAGACTCCGAACTTCCCTGTTTTCAGCCGCACTGCTCTTCACTACCGGTTCGGTCCTGGCCCAAGGCGCCGCGCCCTCCAGCAGCCAGGCCGCTCCCGCGCGCATTCTCGGCACCGTGACTGCCGTCAGCGACGGCAAGGTCACCGTCCAGCAGGAAGGCGCGAGCACCGGCGAAATCTCCGTCGCGATCACCCCGGAAACCCGCCTGCTGCGCACCGCGCCCGGCGAAAAAAGCCTGAAAAACGCCGCGCCCATGCCGGTCAGCGACCTGGCCGTCGGCGACCGGGTGCTGATCCGCCCCACTGGCGACCCGGCCCACCCCACTGCCAGCATTCTCGTCGCCATCAAGCAGGCTGATATCAGCCAGGCACACGAGGAGCAGTCCGCCGACTGGCAGCGCCGCGGCGTGGCTGGAGTCGTGCAGTCGCTCGATGCCGCCGCCGGTACCATAACCCTGCGCGCGCAAGGCCCCGCCGCTCCCCTGGTGATCCACACAACGCCTGCCACCGCTGTTCGCCGCTACGCGCCCGACTCCACCTCCTTCGCCGATACGCGCAAGTCCGCGCTGGCCGACATCCATCCTGGCGACCAACTCCGGGCACGCGGGGCCAAGGATGCAGCCGGCAACGATATCGCGGCCGAGGAGATCGTCGCCGGCTCCTTCCGCAACATCGCGGGCACCGTCCTCAGCACCGATCCCGCGGCAAACACCATCTCGCTTACCGACCTCGCGACCAAGCGGCCGGTCACACTGCATCTGGAAGCGAGCACGCAGCTGCGCAAGCTGCCGCCGGAGTTGGCCGCCCGCATGGCGCACCGAGGAGCGAAAGGCGCAGGGACTGGCTCGGAAAAGTCGCCCGGGGCAGCGTCACAAGCCGGCTCGGAGGCAGCCGCCGGTACGCCTGAGCGCGGCGCCGGAGGCGAAACGGCTCTTCTCCAGCGCGCTCCGTCCATCACTCTCGCCGACCTCAAAAAAGGAGACGCCGTCATGATCGTCGCCAGCGGCCCCGGCGCCGCGCAACCCACCGCCATCACTCTCATCGCCGGCGTCGAGCCGCTGCTGCAAGGCTCGGCGGACGCGAGCGCCGGCCTCTTCTCGGCGTCCTGGAATCTCGGCGGCGGCGACGCAGGCTCCGGGGAAGGCGGTCCGCAGCGTTAGAACACCGCGCAGCCGGCTTTTCTTTCGGTCGAAAACCGCATACAAGCTAGAGCGGTCCGACCACTGCCACTGTAAAATCGCCTTACTATCTTTTTTCTACCGCCCGAAATGCGCGTCCATCCGCATTTCCGACCGTCCAACCCTTGCATTTGCCATGTTTGGCCGGACCACTCGACTCTACGCACCCCACTGGAGCCCCGTGAAACGCAGTCACCACGCCCTCTGCACTCTTTCCTTCCTCTCCGCCCTCGCTGCCGTTCCCTGCCTGCAGGCTCAAACCACGCCTCCCGCCTCCACGGGTCAGGCAAAGGCAGCCACTCTTCACGGCCAGGTCACTGACCCCTCCGGAGCCGTCATTCCGGGCGCCACCATCAGCGTCACCGATGCGCAGGGACACACCGTCACCAGCGGCACCTCGGGAGCCGACGGCAGCTACTCCATCGCCGGCGTGCCGCCCGGAACCTACATCGTCTTCATCACCGCGCAGGGTTTCGGCTCGCTCAGCACCAAGGCGTTTTCGCTCGCCCCCGGCGTGAACAAACTGCTCAACACCACGCTCATCATCATGGTGCAGCAGCAGAATGTGCAGGTAAACGCCGGCCTGCCGACCGTTTCCGTCGACCCGGATGCGAATGCCAACAGCATCGTGCTCAAGGACAAGGATCTCGACGCGCTCTCGGACGACCCGGATGAACTCTCGAACGAGCTGACCGCGCTCGCCGGCCCGGCCGCTGGCCCGTCGGGCGGCCAGATTTATATCGACGGCTTCACCGGCGGCGAGCTGCCGCCGAAATCCGCCATCCGCGAAATCCGCGTCAACCAGAACCCCTACGGCGCGCAGTTCGACAAGCTCGGCTTCGGCCGCGTCGAAGTCTTCACCAAACCCGGCACCGACAAGTTCCACGGGCAGTTTCAGGCGCAGGGCAACGCCCGGCAGCTCAACACCGGCAACCCGTTTGTTCCCAACTCCTCAGCCCTGCCGGACTACGACAGCTACCAGTACGAGGGCACGCTGAGCGGGCCGATCAACAAGAACGCATCGTTCTTCGTCAGCGCGCAGCGCAGAAACATCCAGGATGACTCGATCATCAACGCGTACAGGCTCCAGGGCGAGATCAACGGCGATTTCGCGGCCGGCAACTTCGGCAATACCGACGATTACACCGCCGGCGCCACACCCTTCGGGGTGCTGTTCCCGGATGCGCTGAACACTCCGCAGACCCGGACCAACATCACCCCTCGCGTGGACATCCAGTTGACGGAGAAGAACTCGCTCAGCGTGCGCTACCAGTACGAGCGCAACGTGCAGAACAATCAGGGCATCGGCCAGTACTCCCTGCGAAGCCAAGCCTATAACAGCACCGCGAGCGAGAATCAGATCCAGCTTTCCGACACCGAGGTATTTGGCCCACGTGTGATCACGGAAACGCATGTGCGGGCGGTGTATGGCCGCTCCACGCAATCGCCCGCAAATAGCGCTCCGCAGATCCAGGTGCAGGGCTTTCAGACCTTCGGCGGCAACAGCGAGCAGTCCATCAACGATCATACCGATGAGTACGAGCTGTCGAACCTGACCGAGCTGGCCCTCAAAACACACTCCATCTCGCTCGGCGGCCGCCTGCGCGCCACCCGCGAAGCCAACTCCGCCAACTCAGACTTCAACGGGCTGTTTACGTTCGCCTCACGACACTGTCCTCAAGGAAGCGTTTGCCCTTTCGCCGACAGCAATGGCAATCTCTCCGCGGGCGCAGCCTATGCGGCGACCCTGTACGGCCAAGGCAATGGGCAAAGCTTTCAGCAGCTGACGGCAGCCGGCGGCGGTCCCTCGCAGCTGGTGCTGGTCACCGGCAATCCCAAGGCCGAGGTCAACGCGGTCGATGGCGCGCTGTTCTACCAGGACGACTGGAAGGTGAAGCCGAACCTGACTTTCTCCTACGGTCTGCGCTGGGAAACGCAGAACAATATTCACGACCGCAGCGACTTCGCTCCCCGGCTTGCGCTGTCCTACGGCTTCACCCACAACGGCAAGCCGACCAAGGACGTGCTGCGGCTCGGCTTCGGCTACTTTTACGACCGCTTCGGCGTGTCGCAGGTACTGCAGGCGGCGCGGGTCAACGGCGTCGTGCAGCAGGAGCTGGTGCTGCAGAACCCCAGCTGCTACTACCCCAACGCCCTGCCATCGCTTGCCACCATCGCCGCCACCTGCGAAGTGGGAGCGAGCGGGACTACAGCCGCCGGCAATAGCAGCCGCGCGACGGGTATTTACCAGATCGGCCCCAACCTGCATGCGCCCATTAATATCCAGAGCTCCATCGGCCTCGACCATCAGCTGACCAAGACCACTACGGTTTCCGCCACCTACATCCACTCGCACGGCATTCACCATCTCGACACCATCAACGCCAACGCGCAGTACTCGCCTACCTACAATCCGGCGCTGGGCAATGTCTACCAATACTTCTCTGAGGGCGTGTACAACCAGGAGCAGCTCTTCTTCAACTTCCACACCCAGATCAGCCGGTCCCTCTCGACCTTTGGCTTCTACGGCCTCGGCTTCGCCAACGCGGATGTCAATGGAACCAGCAGCAATCCCACCAACTCGCTCAACCTGAAGCAGGACTACGGGCGCGCCGGCTTCGATATCCGCAACCGGCTGTTTCTTATCGGCAGCTACGCCGCACCACATAACATCCGCGTCTCGCCGTTCATCGTGGCGCAGTCCGGTCAGCCCTTCAACATCACGCTCTCGCAGGACCTGAACGGCGACTCCTTCTTCAACGACCGCCCCTATATCGCGCCCGCGGGTGCGACCGGAACCAACATCACCCAGACGCCCTACGGAAACTTCTATACCGGCGCCCCGCCCCTCGGCACCAACCCGAGAGTGAATCCAATCTACAGTGGCAATGGACCCACTCTGTTCACGCTCAATCTGCGCCTGGGCAAGACCTGGGGCTTTGGGCAGCGGCTCAACCGGGAGGGCGGTGGACCTGCGGCAGGCGGCGGTCCCCCGCCGGGCGGCGGCGGCCACGGCGACCATGGCGGCCACGGAGGCGGTCCAGGCGGTATCTTCGGCAACGACGGCAGCACTGGGCGCCGCTACAATTTCACCCTCAACGCGCAGGCGCTCAACCTCTTCAATATCATTAACGTGGCGCCCCCAACCGGCACCATCGACTCTCCCAACTTCGGGAAGTCCAATGCGCTGGCAGGGCAGATTTTCTCCTCCGGCTCCGCGGCACGGCGAGTCTTCCTGCAGGCCAATCTCACCTTCTGAGGTGAGCCTGCGCCTCATCAAACGCTGTCCATTGACGCTGGATGTTCACGCTCGTATCTTGGAAGTATGCGTACTCGCCACATGCGCTTCACCTGTCGCCCCCAGCCTGAGTGGGTGCGCTAGAGCATTTTCACTCCACACGTAGAGGGGCCGGCAGATGTGCGCGTGGCTTTTCCGTCGGGAAAGGCCACTGGAGCGAGAACCTGGGCCTCTACACCAAGAGTGAAAATGCTCTAAAAGGCGACGCATACACATCGCGACACCTCCCTGCCCGCCTGGCACAGAACCTTTTCTCCGGCGGGCATTCACTTTTTCCAGCATTCCTGCAAGCCTCAGAGGACATATGCCCGACATCACTTCCGCACCCGCTCCGAAAGAAACGAAAGCCCAGCGCATGGAGCGCCTGAAGATCGAGAAAAACCCCTGGGAGGTGTTCGACGAGGTGCGCCAGTTCGCACGCCAGGGCCGATCGAGCGTTGTGCCCGAGTGGGCCTCCACTTACTTCAAGTGGTGGGGCGTGTATACCCAGGGCGATGGCGCCGGCGTAACTGGCGGCAAGGCGGGCGAGGGCCTTGCGAGCGAGTACTTCATGATGCGCATAGGCGCGCCCGCCGGGCAGCTCAGCTCCGCGCAGCTGCGCACCATCGCCCAGCTCACCAAGGTGCACGCGCGCAACATCGCCGACATCACCGTGCGCCAGAATATCCAGCTGCACTGGCTCACCATCGAGTCGCTGCCCGAGGTCGTCGACGCGCTCGAGCGCGTTGGGCTTTCCCCCAAGGGCGCCTGCGGCGACGTGGTCCGCAACGTCACCGGCTGCCCGCTGGCCGGCATCGACGGGCACGAACTCTTCGACGCATCGCCCATCGCCATCGAGATCGCGAACGACTTGATCGGCAACTCTCAGTTCTACAATCTGCCGCGCAAGTTCAAGATCTCCGTCACCGGCTGTCCCATCTGGTGCTCCTACCCTGAGATCAACGACATCGGCCTGACCGCCACTTTGCGCGGCGCCGAACAGGGTTTCACCGTCCGCGTTGGCGGCGGCTTGTCAGCCGACCCGCACCTTGCCGTCAAGCTGGACGCCTGGATCCCGAAGGAGCAGGCTTTTTCTGTAACTCGGGTGATTACAGAACTATTCCGCGACCAGCAGGGTCTGCGCGAGAGCCGCGACCGCGCCCGCATGAAGCACCTGTTCCTCAAGGAGGGCTGGACCGCCGACAGCTTCCTCGCCGAAGTCGAACGGCGGCTCGGCTACAAGCTCGCTCCATCTGTAACCGAGACAGTGCCAGATGACGTTCTACGCGACCACGTCGGCATCCACGCGCAGAAGCAGCCCGGTCTGAGCTATGTCGGCGCCTCGGTGCTGCGCGGCCGCCTCACCGGCGACCAGCTTGCTGCGGCAGCCGAGCTTGCCGAGCGTTTTGGCGCGGGCCACCTCCGCACCACGGTGGGACAGAACCTGCTCTTCGTCGACATTGAAACCGCACGTGCGCAGCAGCTCGCAAACGAGCTCGTCAAGATCGGTATGCATGTCGAGGGCTCGCAGTTCTGGCGCGGCGCCGTCGCCTGCACCGGCACCGAATTCTGCAAGCTCGCGCTCACCGAAACCAAAGGCTTCACCCGCTGGCTCGTCGACGAGCTCGAAGAGCGGGTGCCGGGGTTCGACCAGCAGCTGCGGCTGCACGTCACCGGCTGCCCCAACAGCTGCGGCCAGCACTGGATCGCGGACATCGGCATCGAGGGCAAGAAGATCAAGCATGAAGGCAAGCTGGTCGATGCCTACTACTTCTGCATTGGCGGCTCGGTAGGCCAGTTTGCCGCGACCGCGCGGCCGGTCGGCTACCGCATCCCCGCGACAGAAGTACCGGAAGCCATCGAACGCCTGCTCAAGACCTACCAGGGCAAACGCCTGAGCGAAGGCGAGAACCTGCGCGCCTACTTCGCACGCCACTCGAACGACGAGCTGCGGGCGCAGCTCGCCGGCGAAATCGTAACTCCCGTCGCGCGCGATGTTAGCGCCGGCCCCGCGCCCGCAACAGATATGTAGAGGATCGAACCATGAGCCTGCTGCCCATCTTTCTCAAGCTCGACAAGCGTCCCTGCCTCGTCGTGGGCGCGGGCGAAGTTGCGTCCGGCAAGATCGAAAGCCTGGTCGCTAGCGATGCCGTCGTGACGGTCGTCGCCCCCTGGGCCCGGCCTGAAATCGTGCGCCTCGCCGAGCGCGGCGCCATCCAGTGGCACCAGCGCGAGTTTGCCGACAGCGACATCGACGGCCAGTTCGTCGTCGTCGCCGGCACGAACATTACTGCAGTCAACCAGCATGTGTACCGCCTCTGCGCCGCGGCCAATATCCTCTGCAATGCGGTTGACGATATCCCGCACTGCGACTTCTACTACGGCTCCGTCGTAAGCCGCGGCGACCTGCAAATCGCCATCTCGACGGCCGGTGAAAGCCCTTCGCTCGCGCAGCGTCTGCGCCGCGAGATCGATGCACAGTTGCCGCATGATCTAGGTCCGTGGCTGCATGCGCTGGGGCATCTTCGCCGGGAGGTCCTTGAAGCATGGCCAGCGAGCGAAGAGCGCAAGCTGCTGCTGCGCACACTGGCGGAGCGCCAGGTATGCGGATCGGCCGAATGCCCCTCGCGCCAGATCGCGCTGCCTGCCGCGCCTTCTGTAACACGCACGGTGGCAATTCGGCCCGCGGCACGCCCCGCCGCAGCGGGAACCAGCACAGTCTGGCTGGTAGGCGCTGGCCCCGGCGACCCGGACCTGCTCACAGTAAAAGCCGCGCGGCTGCTCGCCCAAGCCGATCTGCTGCTGCACGACGACCTGGTGCCCGAACCGGTGCTCGCTCTCGCGCTCGCCTCGGCTGAGGTGGTCAACGTAGGCAAGCGCTGCGGCCGCGCCAGCATAACGCAGGCGCAGATCCACGCGCTCATGATTTCCGGCGCCCGCGCAGGCCGCAGCGTGGTCCGCCTCAAGAGCGGCGATCCGCTGCTGTTCGGACGCGCCGGTGAAGAGATGGACGCGCTCCGCAGCGCTGGCGTTCCGTTCGAGGTCGTCGCAGGCGTCACCGCCGCCTCAGCCGCGGCAGCGGCCATGCCCTGCTCGCTCACCGACAGGCGTGCCGCATCGAGCATCCTGCTCAGCACCGGCCACCACGCCCCCGGTGAAACATCCAACCCCGAGCCGACCCGCGTCGTCTACATGCCAGGACGCGACCTTACAGGAATCGCGCGCGAGTGGCGTGCAGCCGGCCTGCCCGGCGACTACCCCTGCGTGCTGGTCTCCCGCGCCGGCCAGCCCGATCAGCAGGTCACCCGCACCACCCTCAGCCTGCTCCACGTCACCGAGCCCGGCCCCGCGCCAACGCTGCTGATGGGCGGCGAGGTCTTCGCCGTCCGCATCGAAAACAGCCAACCGGTCGGTGCGGAACTCGCACCGCCAGAACCCTCCACCTATGCTGCGGCCTCAGACCATTTGTAACCGCTTGTGCTACAGATACCGAAGCTGGTCTTTGCTCAAGCTACCGAAAGAATGGCAGCACCGACCCCCGGCATCATCAACTGCCCACCTTCAATCTTGATCTCGGGATCGGAGCCGAGCAGCAGCGTGACGTTCTCTCCAAGGCCGGCCGAGTAGCCCTCCTCATCCAGCGTGAACACCAGCACGACCCCGCCGCGCTGCATCGTAAACCAGCGCTCCTCCTCGTCGAAGTCCACGTCCACCCGGTCCAGCACGCCATCGGTCAGCTCGCGCCGCGATGTGCGCAGCGCGATCAGGTCCTTGTACCACTTCAGCATGCCCGCGTGCGGCTCACCCGCAAGCTCCTCCCATTTGAGCCTTGAAGCTTCGAAGGTCGACGCGTCCTGCGGATCCGGAATCTCGTCCGGATCCCATCCGAATGCCGCGAACTCCTTCTTGCGCCCTTCCGACACAAGCCGGCCCAGCTCCTTGTCCTCGTGATCGGTGAAGTAAAGAAACGGCGTAGTCGCCGCCCACTCTTCACCCTGAAACAGCATCGGCAGAAACGGTGCGAGCAGCGTGAGCGCCGCGGCGATCTTCGCCCGCGGCACATCCGTCAACTGCACCAGCCGCTCGCCCTGCGCGCGATTGCCCACCTGGTCATGGTTTTGCGAGTACCCGCAGAAATGCCAGCCCTCCAGGTTTTCGACCGGCCGGCCATGCACGCGGTCGCGGAAGGCGGAGTACTGCCCGTCGAAAACAAACGCCTGCGACACCGCCTTCGCAAGGTCCGCGAACTCGCCGAAGTCCGCATAGTAGCCGCTTGTATCGCCGGTGAGCAGCGACACCAGCGCGTGATGAAAATCATCGCTCCACTGGGTATCGAACCCGTAGCCGTACGCTTCCTTCGCCCGCACCAGCCGCGGATCGTTCAGGTCGCTCTCGGCGATCATCACGTACGCGCGCCCGGTCTCGGCCTGCAGCGTGTGCACCTCGGTGTTGATCTGCTCCATGAAGTGGATCGCCGAGCAGTCGATATACGCGTGCACCGCATCCAGCCGCAGCCCGTCCATGTGGTAGTCGCGCAGCCACATCAGCGCGTTATCGCAGAAGAAGCGCCGCACCTCGAACGAGCCCGCATCCTCAAGGTTCACCGCATCGCCCCACGGCGTTTTGTGCGCGTCGGTAAAGTACGGCCCGAACCTGCCGACATAATTGCCCGCCGGCCCGAAGTGGTTATAGACCACGTCCATCACCACGGCGAGTCCCCTTCCATGCGCCGCGTCGACAAAGCGCTTCAGCCCGTCCGGGCCGCCATAGGCAGCGTGCGGCGCGAACAGATCCACGCCGTCATATCCCCAGCCGTGCTTACCCGGGAACTCGGCAAACGGCAGCAGCTCCACATGCGTCACGCCCAGGTCCCGCAGATAGTCGAGCTTCGCGATCGCCGCATCGCACGTGCCCTCGGGCGTAAACGTCCCAATGTGCAGCTCGTAGAGAATGGCGCTCTGGAACGCCCGCGCGTGAAAGCCCGCATCCGTCCACGCGAAGGCGCCGTGATCGATAACGCATGAGGGCCCGTTCACGCCTTCCGGCTGAAACGCCGAGCGAGGGTCGGGCAGCTGCTGCTCTTCGCCATCCAGCAGAAAAAAGTAGCGCGACCCCGCACCCGCGTTCTCTACCTGCGCACGCCACCAGCCGCCGTCCTCGCTCGACATCGCATACTTGCGCCCGTCGATCTTTACCTCTAATGCTTTTGCCTTTGGAGCCCAAACCGTAAATGTATGCACGCTGCGCACTCGCTCCCTGACTTACAAACCTGCTCGTTGATTTTTCCTGCCGGCCTTTTTGTTTCCCTTGCCTGCAACGGTATCCGACGGATGCGGATCAAGCTCCGGTGTATTGCGCCCCAGCGCGTCCGGCCGCGCCGGCGGCGCGGTGTGCCGCTGGTGCCGGGCGCGCGTCTTTTTCTCGCTGCCCTCCATGTCGAAAATCGCATTGATCATCGCGATATGCGAGAAAGCCTGCGGAAAATTCCCCACCAGCCGCTGCTTGTCTGTGTCGTACTCCTCCGAGAGCAGGCCCAGATCGTTGCGCAGCGACAGCAGATACTCAAGCAGCTTGCGCGCATCGGCCTCGCGTCCGATCAGCTTCAGGCAGCTCACCATCCAGAACGAGCAGGCAAGAAACGCGCCTTCCCCCGGCGGCAGCCCGTCGGCGGACTTGCTCGTGTTGTAGCGCAGCAGCAGCCCGTTGCGCATCAGTTTGGCCTCGATGGTTTCAATGGTGCTCCTCACGCGCGGGTCGGTCGGCGGCAGAAAACCGACGATCGGCATCAGCAGCAGCGAGGAATCCAGCTCATCGCCGCCGTACTTCTGCGTGAACGCGCCAACCTTCTTGTTGTAGCCCTTGGCGCATACCTCGGCATGCACCTTGTCCCGCGCGGCTCGCCACGCCTCCAGCGGCACATCGCTGCCTGCGTGTTCGGCAATCTCGATGGCGCGGTCAAACGCAACCCACACCATCATCTTTGAGTAGGTAAACTGCTGCGGCCCACTGCGCGACTCCCATATGCCTTGGTCCGGCAAGTGCCACACCTTGAGCAGATGATCGATCAGATTCTGCTGCAGATTGAGGTCGACGCTGCGCGGCATTGCAATACCCGCCGCCGCCGCGTGGAAGAACGCATCCAGCACCTCGCCGTAAATATCGAGCTGCAATTGTTCGGCCGCGGCATTGCCGATACGCACCGGCCTCGAGTTCTCATAGCCCGCAAGCCACGGCACTTCCCACTCCATCAGCTGCCGCTCGCCGCTGATGCCGTACATAATCTGCACCTGGTCCGGATTGCCGGCGATGGCCCGCAGCAGCCAGTCCTTCCACGCTTCGGCCTCCTTGTAGAAGCCGCCATTCATCAGCGCGAGCAGCGTAAAGGTCGAGTCGCGCAGCCAGCAGAACCGGTAATCCCAGTTGCGCGGGCCGCCCAGCGCCTCCGGCAGCGACGTCGTCACCGCCGCCACAACGCCGCCGGTGGGCCGGTAGGTAAGCGCTTTCAGCGTGATCAGCGACCGCTTCACCACATCCGTGTAGCGTCCGATTGAAGTGCACTGCGAAGCCCATCTGGACCAGTACCGCTTCGCTTCCTCCAGCTCTTTATCCGCGTCGATAGCCGGCGGATCGGCCGAAGCGGAGTGCCCGTAGGCCAGCGTAAGCCACATATGCTCGCCCTCGTTCAGGCTGAACCGGCTCTCCGTCATCTGGTTTTCGCCGTGTGTTTCAAGCGCCGTGCGCAGCACTACCTTGTGCGGGCCGATTATCGCGCGCAGTACATGCTCCTCGCGCGTAATCCAGGGCACGGAGCGGCCATAGTCGAAGCGGATCACTAGCTGCATCCGCATGGCGGCTCTCCCGCTCAAGCACTCCACCTTGCGCGCGATATGCGAGTGCGAGCCTCGCGAGGGCATGAAATCCGTGACGCAGACAACATCCTCGCCGCGGCTCCATCTCGTCTCCAGCACAAGCGTCTGCGGGATGTACCGCCAGGTCACCTCCCAGGCGTCCTCGCCCGGGGCGGCTTCCACCGGCGCCAGCAGCCATCGGCCGTTGCCTTCATCGCCCAGCAGAGCAGCGAAGCAGGCGGCCGCGGAAAAATCCGGCCAGCACAGCCAGTCGATCGAGCCGTTCTTACCGACCAGCGCCGCCGTCTCGCAGTCGCCAATCACGCCGTAATCCTCGATCCGCATCGCCATCGCTATTGCTCGTGGTAGGAGCGTGAAAGGCCGCCGTCAATGGTCAATGTGGCTCCATTGATGTAACTTGCCTCATCGGAGGCAAGAAATGCGACTAACCCGGAAATATCTTCGACCGTTCCCATATAACCCAGCGGTATGTTCTTCCGCAATGCGGCCATCTTTTCCTTGTCTTCCAGCAGGGCCGTGTTGATGGGAGTCTTCACCGCTCCGGGCGCCACATTGTTAATCGTGATGCCGAGCGGCCCTAACTCGACAGCCAGGTCGCGCATCATCATGCGCATGCCGCCCTTGCTCATGCAGTAGGTCGCAAAGCCGGGGAACGCCATATCTTCATGCACGGAACTTATGTTGATAATCCGGCCCTTCTTTTTCGCCTCCCGCAGCTTGCGCACAAATGCCTGCGCCACAAAGAACGGGCCCTTCAGGTTCACATCCATCACTTTCTGGTAGTCCTCTTCGGTCACATCCCAGAAGTCCGCCTTCTTTTCCATTCCCGCGTTGTTCACCAGGATTTCGCACGAGCCATAAGTGGAGTAAGCAATGTCGACCAATGCCTGCACCTGGTCCAGCCTGGTAATGTCCGCGGCAAACGGAATGGCGGTTCCACCCGCCTTGGCAATGGATTCCACGGTCTGCTTCGCGCCCTCGTCGCTGCCGACGTAATCCACCACGACCCGCGCCCCGTGCGAGGCCAACCGCACCGCGATGTTCTGGCCGATGCCGGAACCGGATCCGGTCACAATGGCTACTCGCCCCTCAAGAAAACCCATATTTTAAGCTCCTGCTCCGCCGCAAAACCGCGCGGCACACTTCTCGCGTTTGGATGCGCAACCCCCGGAAAAGTGGGATACAGCGCGCAAGAAAGACCAACCTGCCTGCTGCCCAGCGGCCTACTCCCACTCGATGGTTCCAGGCGGCTTCGATGTAATGTCGTAGACGACGCGGTTGATCCCGCGCACCTCATTCACAATGCGGTTCGAGATGCGCCCCAGCACCGCATACGGCAGCTGCACCCAGTCCGCCGTCATGCCGTCTTCCGAGTGCACGGCGCGTATCGCGCAGGTGTTGGCATAGGTTCGCTGGTCGCCCATCACACCTACACTCTTGACCGGCAGCAGGACCGCGAATGCCTGCCATATCTCGCGGTACAGCCCCGCCGCCTTGATCTCGTCGACGACGATCTCGTCGGCCTCCTGCAGGATCCCAACCCGCTCCGGGGTCACCTCCCCAAGAATGCGAACCGCAAGCCCCGGACCGGGAAACGGCTGCCGCTGCAGGATGTCCTCAGGCATGCCCATCTCGCGGCCGATCCGCCGCACCTCATCCTTGAACAAATCGCGCAGCGGCTCGATCAGCTTGAGCTTCATCGTCTCCGGCAGGCCGCCCACATTGTGGTGGCTCTTGATCGTCTGCGACGGCCCTTTCACCGACGACGATTCGATCACGTCGGGATACAGCGTCCCCTGCACCAGCCAGTCCACTCCCCCGGTCCGCTCCGCGATGCGCGCGGCTTCCTCGTCGAACACCTCGATAAACTCGCGCCCGATCGCCTTACGCTTGGTCTCGGGATCGATCACGCCGGCCAGTCTCGCTAGAAAACGCTCCCGCGCATCCACCGCGACCAGGTTCAGCCCCAGCTTGCCGCGCAGGTTCTCCTGCACCTTGCGAAACTCGTCCTTGCGCAGCACGCCATTATCAACGAACACGCACGTCAACTGGCCGCCGATGGCGCGGTGCACCAGCATCGCCGCCACCGATGAATCCACACCGCCAGAGATCGCGCAGATCGCATGCGACGCGCCGACGCGCGCCCGCACCGCCGCCGTTGTCTCCGTAATAAAGTGCTGCGGCGTCCAGTCCGCGGCCGCGCCGCAAATTGTCTCCACAAACGACCGCAGCAGCTCGGTTCCGTGCTTCGTATGCTGCACTTCCGGGTGAAACTGCACCGCCCAAATGCGCTCGTCCGGATTGGCAATCCCCGCCAGCGCGTTCGCGCTTTTCGCGGTCACGTGAAAGCCCGGCGGCAGCTCCAGCGCCTCGTCCGCATGCGACATCCACACTCGCAGCGTAGTCGGCAGCCCGGCGAACAGCGGCGTCTCCGTGTCGACCAGCGTGACCTCCGCGTCGCCGTACTCGCGCCGCGCCGCCGGGCGCACCTTGCCGCCCAGGTGATGCACGATAAAGTGCAGCCCGTAGCAGATGCCAAGCACCGGCAGTCCCAGCCGCAGAATCGCAGGATCGGCCTTCGGCGCGTCCGCGTCATACACCGAGGAAGGACCGCCCGACAGAACAATCCCGCGAGGCTGCAGCGCCTGTATTTCCTCGATGGAAGCCGTGCATGGCAGCACCGCCGAGAAGACGTTGAGCTCGCGAATGCGCCGCGCTACCAGCTGCGTGTACTGCGAGCCGAAATCGAGAATGACGATGGAAGAGGAGACGCTTGCGGTGGTATCCACCTGCCCAGTTTACCGCCTTGCCTCACGAACCAATGCCGTGGACTGTGCGTCGCGCACCATGCTCAGCAGCGCGAACAGCACGCCCAGCCGCACCGCATCCGCCGCGGCCAGCAGCACCAGCGACAGCGCACCCCACCATGCAAACAGCGGCCAGCCCGCGGCAAACGGCGCCGGCAGCAGCGTGAGAACAAACGCCGCGCCCAGCAGCGCCAGCCGAGCCCAGCCCGCTGCTTTGCGGATCGGCCGCAGCAGCTGCGCGGCCAGCGCGCGATCAAAGCCCCATGCCCTTCGAAATGCGTTCTGAAACGAAAGGCGCTCGACCAGCGCGACAGCCTGCGAAAGCTCCACGGCACGCGCCACGCGCGCCCACAGCAGCAGCACCCCCGCCGTCGCTCCCAGCGCAAGCACGGCATACAGCAGCGGGTTGGGCGCGCCGCCGCGCAGCGCCACCGCGGAGGCAAGCTGGATCAGCCCGCTCCACACCGCCGATGCCCCCAGCAGCGCGCCCACCCGCACCCCCTCGCAGGCGGCCAGCAGCCACGGCCGGCGCGGCAGCCGCGCGTCATAGCGGGCCAGCACCGATGCACGCCCCAGCGCAAAAGCCGCCACCCAGCAGAAAATCGCGAGCGGCGCCAGGCCAACCGCGGCGTGCTCCACCTGCGGCCGCACCATGCCGACAGCTGCCGTAAAGGCTGTGAAAAGCTGCAATGGATCCTGGAGCAGGCTGTCGCCCGAGAGCCGGAACAGGCCGGTAGCCTCAAGCGCCGGCAGCGACGCGGTCCAGATGCGCCAGCCGTCATAGCCGGCCAGCGCCAGCAGCACCCCTCCGCAAAGCCAGCGCCATGCAAGCTCGCGCAGCAAGAGCGCCGGCCGCTGGCGCAGGTCGGCGAACAGCGAGACCTTCCGCGGCGCAAGCGGGAGAGAAGAGCTACTCATTCGAGCGAAACTCTCCCTTCGCGAGGCTCACCCTCTGTCAGACGAAAACGGCCGCCCTCGGCGTCGAGAGCCTATGAAAAATCGCGCCGCGTCAGCGCACAACCAGGTTCACCAGCTTACCCGGCACCACGATCAGCTTGACCACCTGCCGGCCTGCCAGCGCCGCCTGAATCTTTTCGTCCCCGAGCGCAGCCGCGCGCAGCTCCGGCTCCCGCGCATCCGCGGCCAACCGCACCACCGTGCGCAGCTTGCCGTTGATCTGTACCGGCAGCTCCATCTCGTTTTCCTTCGCCAGGGCCTCATCAAAGGCCGGCCAGGGCGTGCGCAGCAGGTTGCTTTCTTCCCCCAGCACCGACCACAACTCGCACGCAAGATAGGGCGCGAACGGCGCCAGCAGCGGCACCAGACTCGTCAGCACATGCTTTGTGACCGAAGGCGCGATCTCGCCCGACGCGAACGCTTCCTCGGCGCCGGTGAGCGTGTTCAGCAGCTCCATGATGGCCGCGATCGAGGTATTGAAGTGCCACCGGTCGCTGAAGTCCTCGGTGATCTTGCGGATGGTCTGGTGCAGCTTGCGCAGTACATCCCGCGCAGCCGGGCTGGCCTGCTCCGCCTCGAACTCGCCCCGCGCACTTTGTGCAGCGCTCGCATGCCGCGGCACAAACCGGTACACCTTCGCCAGAAAACGCGATACCCCCGCAACCCCATCCTCCTGCCAGTCCAGGTCGCGGTCCGGCGTGGTCGCGAACAGCGAGTACATCCGCGTCGCATCCGCCCCGTAGCGCGCGATCATCTCGTCGGGCGAAACCACATTGCCCTTCGACTTCGACATCTTCGCGCCGTCCTTGATCACCATGCCCTGCGTAAACAGCCGCTCCACCGGCTCGGCATTCGCAATCAGCCCCAGGTCGCGCATCACCCGCGTCCAGAACCGCGAATAGATCAGGTGCAGAATCGCATGCTCCACCCCGCCGATGTACTGGTCGATCGGAAACCAGTAAGCCGCCGCTTCTTTCGCGAACGGAGCCTGTGCATTGCGTGCATCGATGTAGCGATAGAAGTACCAGCTCGAATCGACGAACGTGTCCATGGTGTCGGTCTCGCGGCGCGCCGCGCCGCCGCATTTCGGGCACGTTGCATTCACAAACTCCGGCACCTGCGCCAGCGGCGAGCCGCCCTGCTGTGTGATCGCAACCTGCTCCGGCAGCAGCACCGGCAGCTGCTTGTCCGGCACCGGCACGATGCCGCACGCCTCGCAGTACAGCATCGGGATCGGCGTGCCCCAGTACCGCTGCCGGCTCACGCCCCAGTCCTTCAGCCGGTATGTAACCGTTGCTGTGCCAAATCCATGCCGCGCCGCCTCCGCGCTTAACTCAGCCCGCGCCTGGGCGCAGCCCAGCCCGCTCCACGGGCCGGAGTTCACCAATACCGCTCCATCCTCGGAGTCGGCCAGCACCGGTAGCGCATTGTCCTGCCCCGGAACCTCGACAACCGCGCGCACCGGCAGCCCGTACTTGCCCGCAAACTCCCAGTCGCGCGCATCGTGCGCCGGCACGCTCATGATCGCGCCCGTGCCGTAATCGGCCAGGATGTAGTTCGCGATCCACACCGGCAGCAGCTCCCCGGTAAACGGATTGCGCGCATAGTGGCCGGTGAACGCGCCATGCTTTTCCATCGCCGCCATATCGCCGGCTTCCCGCGCCGCTCGCTGCTGCTCGAGCATTGCCTCGACTTCCGCCGCCAGCGCGGCATCGCCAGTCGCCCAGCCGCGCACCAGCGCGTGCTCCGGCGCCAACTGCAAACTGGTCGCGCCATGGATCGTGTCGATGCGCGTCGTAAATACCGCGATCTTCTCGCCCGTCAGCAGCACCGCCTCTCCCGGCCTGATCGCCTTCCCCACGTCGCCCGGCTCGCGCTCTGCCGCCGCCACCGCGAACTCGAGCTCGGCGCCCTCGCTGCGGCCAATCCAGTTCCGCTGCATGGTGCGCACTTTCTCGGGCCAGCCGGGCAGCGCGTCCAACCCGTCCAGCAGCTCCCGCGCGTACTCGGTCGTGCGCAGAAACCACTGCTCCAGGCTGCGCAGCTCCACGATCTGGTCCTCATGCCGCCAGCAGCAGCCATCCACAACCTGCTCATTCGCGAGCACCGTCGCGCACTGCGGGCACCAGTTCACCTTGCTCTGCTTGCGGTACGCCAGGCCCCGCTCGAACATGCGGATGAAGAACCACTGGTTCCAGCGGTAGTACTCGGGCAGGCAGGTCGTGATCTCGTTGCGCCAGTCGAACGCAAAGCCCAGCCGCTGAAACTGGCGCTTCATCGCGGCGATATTGTTCAGCGTCCACTCGCGCGGCGGCGTCCCGTTCTTGATCGCCGCGTTTTCAGCCGGCAGCCCGAACGCGTCCCACCCCATCGGGTGCAGCACGTTGTAGCCCTGCATCCACTTGTAGCGCGCCAACGCATCGCCAATCGCGTAGTTGCGTACGTGGCCTACATGCAGCTGCCCAGACGGATACGGCAGCATCTCCAGCACGTAATACTTCGGCTTGCCTCCAGCTGCCGGCTGGGCCGCGTACAACTCCGGGTCCGCGGCCCAGCGCTCCCCCCACCTGGCCTCGATCTCGGCGGGGTTGTAGCGTGCTTCTTTTTCCGCTTGCGCATTCGCTGTCGCGTCTGTCATAAGAGCCTTCATTCTACTTCGCCGCCGGCAGCCTGGAACCCAGCGCGGCCAGCCCCTGCAGCGCTCGCACGTTCTTTTCAATATCCCCCGGCTCGTCCACCGGCGTCTCCGCGATAAACGCGCAGTGCGCAAACCGCGCATCGTTCAGCAGCCGGCGAAACGGCCCCGCCCCGATCAATCCCTCGCCGATATGCTCATGCCGGTCCAGCTTCGAGCCGCGCGCCGCCTTGGCGTCATTGGTATGCCAAACCCGCACCTGCTCCGTGCCGATCGTGTTCTCGATCTGCCGCACCGTCTCCTCCCAGCCGTCTTCGCTCACTATGTCGTAGCCCGCGACATGCGTGTGGCAGGTGTCCAGGCACGCACCCACCGGCAAGTGCGCCCGCAGCAGCTCCACCATCTCCGCCACCTGCTCCAGGCTGCCGCCGAGTGAGTGCTCCGAGCCAGCCGTGTTCTCAATCAGCAGCTGAAACGGCGTGCCCGCGAAGTCCATTCCCTCGACCGCGCGTTCGATTCCAGCAGCGGCCCGGCGCAATCCCTCCTCGCGCGTCAGCCCTCTCCACGAGCCCGGGTGCAGTACCAGGAACTCCGCCCCGAGCGCCAGCGCCCGCTCCACCTCGCCACGAAACGCGGCCGACGATTTCTCCAGCACGTCTGCACTCTGCGAAGCGAGATTGATCAGGTAATTCGCATGCACCACCGCCGGCCCAATATCGTGCTCGGCCCGCATCGCGCGCATCTTCGCGGCGGCATCGGCCGCAACCGGCGCGGCCCGCCACATGCGCGGGCTCGACGTAAAAATCTGAAGCGTATTCGCCCCCACGGCCCGCGCCCGCTCGACCGCCGTATGCGCGCCACCCGCGGTAGAGAGGTGAATACCAATCCGCTTTGTTTTGTTCGTCACCCGCGCTGTGCTCATTTCCCCATTCTAGGCGCGGCGTATAGTGCCTTCCGCAGCCGCGTGTAGAGTGGGAGAGGCCCCGCATGTCGACGCTCGTCACCGCCGCACAACTGCTCACTGAAACTGGCTTTATTGCTGATCCCGTTCTCCTCATCGAGGACGGTGCGGTCGCGAGCATCCGCACCCGCGCCACCGGCGAACTCCCCGCCGCCGCCGCCCACCACCACTACCCCGGCGCGACGCTTGCCCCGGCGTTCTTCGATGTGCACACCCACGGCTGCCGCGGGCGCGACGTCATGGAGGCGACCGGGGAAGCCATCGGCGCCGTCAATCGCTTCCTGGCCCGGCATGGCGTCGGCGCATATCTCCCCACCACCATCACCGCGCCCAAAGACGTGACGCTGCGCGCGCTCGCCGGCCTGGCCAAACTGCTGGCCGTCCCACGCCAGCCCGGCCGCGCGCGCCCGCTCGGCATCCACTTCGAAGGACCCTTCCTGTCGCATGCCAAGCGCGGCGCCCACCCCGTGCGCGACCTGCTCGCCCCCTCCATCCCTTTCTTCGACGCCATGTTCGAGGCCGCCGAAGGCCGCGTCACCCTGATGACCATCGCACCCGAGCTGCCCGGCGCCCTCGACCTGATCGCCCACGCCGCCGCGCGCGGCGTGCACGTTTCCATCGGGCACAGCGATGGATCGCGCGAGGACGCCCACGCCGCCATCGCCGCAGGCGCGGTCTCCGCCACGCACACCTTCAACGCCATGCGCGGGCTCGACCACCGCGAGCCCGGCCTGCTGGGCGCGGTGCTCACCGACGATGCGCTCTATGCCGAGCTCATCTGCGACGGTCTCCACGTCGACCCTGCCGTCGTGCAGCTGTTCGCCCGCGCCAAGCCCGCCGATCGCGTAATCCTCGTCACCGACGCCATGAGCGCCGCCGGCATGCCCGACGGCGCCTACAAACTCGGCGAGCTCGACGTGCGCGTCACCGCCGGCCGCGCCATTACTGGCGAAAACACCCTCGCCGGCTCCACCCTCACCCTCGATCAGGCAGTGCGCAACTACTCGCGTTTCGCAGGCGTTCCGATCGAGCAAGCTCTCCACGCCGCCACGCGCAACCCGGCCCGCATGACCCGGCTGCACTCCACTGTCGGATCACTCACGGAAGGCCGCGCGGCAGACCTGAACGTGCTCTCGCCCGCAGGCGAAATCCAGGCGACCTACCTGGCCGGCGAGCTCGTCCCCGCTTAATCTCCTGAGTCATTATTGCTTGCCAAAGGTGTCATCCTGAGCGAAGCGAAGGACCTGCTTTTCCGGCAGCCCGAATACGCGAGTCACTTTGACTCACACCACACTACGGGTTCTCCTTGAGCGCCGACGAGAGCACACTCACACTGCCATCGACCGGCGGATGATCGAGCCCCAGAATCTCCGTCACGAACGGGTATACATTCGTGTTCTCAAACAGCTTCAGCTTCACGCCGCTGCGCACATCCGGCCCTTCCGCGTAGAAAATCGCGCGCATGTCTTGAAACTGCCGCGGATCGTAGCCATCCTCGCCCGCGTTCGGCGCAGCGCCGCTTTGCTCCCGCGCCCGGATCGCGGCCGGAGCCGTCGGCACGATCACCGGGTCGCCCACCCGCGCGTTTGTGTTGTAGTGCAGCTCCCGCGGCAGGTTCGCCCGGCGGTACACGGCAAAGTGCGCATCTGCGATCTTCAACTGGTCGTACGCTTTCTGCGCATCGGCATCGCTGTTGGTATAGAGCAGCGAGCCGGCCGCCACAAACTTCGAAAGGTCCGCGTACTTGTCCAGATCGATCCAGCCCCCCTCCGTCTGCATCATCCCGTGGCCGCTCACCACCAACAGATCGACCGGCAGATGCGAGGCCGCGATGCCGGCCCGCAGCTTGCCGATCGTCGCGTCCAATCGCGCAACCGCGGCCCGGGTCTGTGGGCTGTCCGGGCCCGACGCACGGCCGGCATCCTCCACGCCCTCGAATGAAAGCGTGATGAGGTGCGGCCGCTGCGACTCCGGCAGCCTGAGCCAGGCCAGCACCTGGTCCACCCGCGCCGGGTCCGGCACCGCATCGTCATAATGCCGATAGTAGGAAGGCCTTACACCCTGGATCGCCGCCTCCGATCCCGGCCAGAAAAAGCACGCAGCCCGCATACCCTGCTGCTCGGCCAGCACCCACAGCGGCGTGCCCCCGTACCAGCTGCCGTCGCCGCTTGACCGCGGATCGTTGTAGCTGAAAAGCCTGGTGTGGTCCTCGTTGTAGAAGCTCATCGCGACGATGCCGTGGTGCTCCGGGTAGAGCCCCGTCACCAGCGTGTACTGGTTCGGAAACGTGGTCGACGGGTACGAAGGGATCATGCCGTCGGGCGCGCTCGCGCCGTGCGCCGCAATCGCCAGCAGGTTTTTCGCGCCAAACTTCTTCGCGTAATCCCAGCGAAACCCGTCGAGCGAAACCAGCACCACGTAGTGCTTGCGCTCCTGTAACAGCGCGTTCGGCCCATGATCGACCGTGATGACGGCGCCACTTTGCGCCCAGCCGTCACGCTGCGGGCCGCACCAGAAGAGCAGTGCCGCGAGCAGCGCGATTAAGGCCCGCATGGTCCATCCCGTCCCGCTCACGCTCGCTCCCTTACACTTGGCGCAGCAGCAGCCCTTGCACTGCTACCAGCAGCCCTATCACGCCGAAGACAATGCCCAGCAGCCAGTACGCTCTCTGGCGCGTAAGCAGCGTGATCGAGGACACGACCAGCGCAATCTCGAGCATCGCTTCGCTCAGGTCGAAGCTCGTCGCCTTGCGCTCCGCCCGCTCCACCCGCTCCTCAAACCGGCGCGCCGTCTCCTGTTCCTCGTCCAGGTCGCCCTTCCACTTGGCCAGGTGCGCCTTGTAGCCTGCCAGGGTCGCTTCGGCCGCGGCGCCGTCGCGCAGCGCCACCGTGCCCAGCACATCGGCTGTCAGCTGCGTCTCGTTCTGGCGAATCTTCTTGGCCTGGTACAGGCTCCACTGGTCGCTCGCGCGCGCCTGCATCAGCACCGCCTCGGTATGGGTCCGGTGTCCCATCACCGTCACCACCGCCACCAGCACCGCCAGCACGCTCATGGTGAAGCTGACCGGCTTCTGCCCCTGCGGGTGGCCTTCCCCATGCGCTCCAGCGTGCGCGCCCTCGCCGCTGGCATGCTCGTGCTGCTCGTGCAGCTCCTGCACTGCATTGGGTTCCATACGCGCGCAGCCTCCTCCACTCAACCAAATGGTCGTGCAGCCCCATTCTAAAGCCGTATGCACCCGGCCATTCGCCGGAGAGCGTCGCATCCCGGTCCGCCGCCAAAAAAATAAGGCGCCGGACAAGAAGTCCGGCGCCCTTCGGTGAAACTTATTGGAGAAGCTACTTGATGGTGCCGTTCAACCCGTTCGGGAAGAACACGCCCGGCGTAGTGGCCGAACCGCCGTACACAACCTGCAGCACCTGGGTCGTGGTGCGGGAGAACGCGATCGCGTTCGAATCCGCATCAACGATGGTCGCCAAGGTGATGGTGGATTGATCGCTGGACAACGTGCCCGGCCCGATATCGTCGTTGCCTTTCCCATCAAGCTTGGCGCGTGCAGCGGCAATCAAGTTGGCGTCAGCGACCGCCGCTGCTCCGGTACGATAGATCTGCGTCCGGATCGCGGCCGCGTGGTATGCCTCGACCGCAAGGATCCCCGCCGCCGCATCCAGGTAGGCAGAGCTCGAAATCAGCCCGGCCGCACCGTGATACGCCGTCACGCCCACATCCTCGAAGATGAACGCGCCCAGCAGGAAGCTCAGCTCGGTCCCGTCGAAGGGGTCGAATTTTCCGCCCGCAATGCCGGCAACCGTCGCCAGCGCGTTAAAGCTGTCAACCAGGTTTATGTTCGGCATCGCAACAGCAGCCGAGCCGAGCGCACCACTGGACCGAAGAAATTTGACATGGTTCAGCTCGTCGTTTGCTGTTTCTGCCGCGTACGCGGCCAGCTGCGGTGTCGTGAAATTGGTCTTGGTGAGGCCCGTCTTGTAGGTGACGGTACCCGCGGCTGTTTTACCGTCGCCGCTGGCAAGCAGCGAGGCATCGATTGTGGTGCCGTTAACCGCGAGTGAGTAGAACTGCGCTTCCAGGTATTCCAGGTTGAGCGCGAAGTTCAGGATGTCGGGGTCGCCGATCGCGGCCTGCGCGCTCGCCCCGCGGCTGAGTGCCAGGCCAGCCAGCGCCGCACCGCCCATCAGCAGCGCCGAACGGCGGCTGCGGATGCCCTCTTCCTGTTGCTGTGTTTCCAAAACGTTTTCCATGATCTCTCCAGTTTCTGCTTGAGCGTGGTGCGTTCGCTAGGAAGCCGACGCTGTGATCTTGCCGTTCAACCCGTTGGGGAAGAAGCCGCCCTTCGACACCACGCCCGCCGTGGCACTGAGGTACACAATGTGCAGCACCTGATCCGTCGTGCGGTCGAATGCAATCGAGTTTCCATCCGCAGCGACGATTGTGCTGGCTGACGGCGAACTCTCCGCCATGCCGCTCGTCATCCCGGTGACCACAGCGCTCGCCATGCCACGCAACGCCGAAATCTGCTGCGCATACTTGAGGTAGTTGACAGGGGTCGTGGGGGCATAGGCCAGGATCGTCCGGATCTCGCCCGCGTGATATGCCTCGGTAGCCAGAATGCCGGCAGCCGCGGGCAGGTTCACCTTCTTGTCGGTCAGCAGCGGCGCCGCTCCGTGATACGCGGTCACACCCACATCCTCGAACACGAACGCGCCCACGACGAAGCTGTAATCGTCGGCAAACGGATTGAACGTCGGTCCGATGCCGGCAGCCATCGCCGCCACGTTGAACGAGTTGGTCAGGTCGATCGCGGGAGCCGGTACGGCAGCCGCTCCGAGCGCGCTGCGCAGGAATCTCACGTGCGCGAGCTCATCGTTCGCGATCTCCGTCGCATACTGCTGAATCGCCGGTATGGCGAACTTGACCTGCGCGCCGCCCGTGGTAGCTCCTGCACCCGAGCCCATATCGGCAGAGGACAAGCCAACACCGGTGGCAGCAAAGAGATAATACTGCGCCTCGAGGTACTCGAGATTCAGCGCGAAGTTGAGGATGTCGGCATCGGTGATTCCCGTGGGCGCCGGTGTGGGCGTCGGTGTCGGGGTCGGAGTCGGGGTAGAGCTGCTGCCGCCGCCGCAACCGGCCGCGAGCGTCACAGCAGCCGATACGCCAACCCCTGCGCTCACGCCGCGAATAAACTTTCGGCGCGAAACCTTGTTAAGCATAATTTCTTTCAGATTATCCATAGCCCTTCTCTTCAACTGGTGCAGTGGCTTCACACCGTTGTTTGTGAAACGTGACCAGCGTAAGGCACGGATTCGATATAGAGCGAAAAAAAGAGCGGCCTTTTCGGCCGCTCACTACTCTTAAGTAACACGTTTGGGTCTTGACATTGCTCTATGTCGCGGAGTACGTCAGGCAGGCGCCCCGGCTAAAAGAATTGGCATTGTGGGTGTTACAGATCCCCCCGCCGGCTCCGCCGTGATGCCGAAAGCCTTCGCCGCCACCGCCCCCTTGAGCGCGGGCACCAGCAGGCTCGCGTTGCCGTGGGCGTCGGGCGAGAAGGTGCCTGCGGCCACCGGCTTGCTTCCATCGGCGGGGATAAGCCACAGCTCGTACACCTTCTGTGACTGCAACGGTGCCAGATTGCTCGCGAGCATCAGCAGCGTTCCGCTTTTCTGCTCGTAGGTGGCGCGTGCGCTCGGCGTCGCCGGCGCCTTGGGCACGGTCAGATTGACGCGCACCGACGAAGGATCCGTCAGCGTGCCAACCATGTGCCGCACACTGTCGGCCTGCGCCTGCAATCGCGCCGCCTGCTGGATCTCGGTGCCGAGCGCGGAGGCCAGCGCGTCGCGGTCCTGTTTGAGGCCGACCGCCACCACCACCGCGGCAGCCGCAGCCGCCCAGCCCGCCCACGCGGCCCAGGTCGTCTTCGTGATCCGGCGGCCCTTGCTTGTTTCACTCACTGCTACCGGGCCCGCGGAACTCCGCTGCGCTTCTCGCGGGGATACCCCGAAAGTGGGAACCGTCACCGGTGTCGTTACGGACGGCTCTGCTGCCGAGGCAGTCCCCGGAACTTCCTCGCCGAGCCGCGTGACAAACCGCTCCCGCGATCCCGCCGGGATCTCGAGTGGTTCGACCGCAAGCGCATAAATGGCAAGGTCTTCGCGCACTCGCTTCAATTCCTCACGGCACTGCGCGCACTCGCGCAGGTGACCCCGCATCCCGGCGGCATCCTCTTCGCTGACCAGCAGCAGCGCGAACATGGCAAGGTCTTCAATCGCGATATGTTCGTTGCCGTTCATGCCTGCGCCGCCTTTCTCAACGTCAGGACAGCGCGCCTGAGCCGGGTCTTGATGGTACCGAGTGGGCTGTGCAGCCGCTCCGCGATTTCGGAGTGCGTCAGCCCGTCAAAAAATGCCAGGTTCAGCACTCTCTGCTGTTCCTCCGGCAACTCATGGATCATGGTGCGGGCCCGCTCCAGCAGCAGGTTCCGCTCCGAATCCGCCGCCACATCGACGGGAGATAAAAGGACCACATCATCCGGCGAGTCAGTAGGCCGGCGCCGGCGCAGCTGGTCGATCGCACGATTCCGCGCCAGCACCGCAAACCATCCCGCCAGGCTGCCCGAAAGCATTTCCATGACCGGAGGCTTCCGCCAGATGCGCAGAAAGATCTCCTGCATCACGTCTTCGGCGCCCGAAGGATCGCTCAACACCCGTAAAGCCACTGCGTACACAACGCTCGAATGCCGGTCAAACAGCATCACCATCGCCTGCTGATCTCCTGCGCGCACACGGTTCAGCAGAATGCCGTCCTCTTCCGCCGTCCCCTGTCCTGTCAGCTCTCTGCTCATACAACGCACCACATGGCGAGATGGACTTCACCCTCTTCCAAAGTTTTGTGCCCCTGCTCTGAACTTAGGTACCGTGACTCCACATTACCTTTTCAGCGGCAGCCTCGCCGGTTGTTCCATAAAGCGGCAGCCCAAGCCTACACTGCGGAGCCGCCCCACGGCCAACCGCAAACAACCCTTCAGCGGGATAGATGGCTGACCGCGCCGCTTCAGCTTAGGATGCGGCCCGAGGGCTGAACAGCGGGCTTCGACAAAAATGCCGCGCGCTCTTCGGCCCAAACGTCGGTCGCGCTGAAACGGCTGTCAATTTTTTCTTGGCCGCTCGTCGGGCCTCTTGTCCGATACTTGAAATGCGGAACCGACCCGCCCGCCGCGGCTCCCCCGCGCTACGCCGAGCTCGACCAGACCCTGTTTCAGCCGAATGAGGAACAAACCAGGAGGGAAGGATTCATGCGCGTCCTTATCGTGGAAGATGAAGTCCGCCTCGCGGAAAACCTGGCCGCGGCCCTGCGCGAAAGCTCCGGCCTGGCCGTCGACCACGCTGACAACGGGATTGAAGGCGAACAGTTAGCCCAGCAGGGCTGCTACGACCTGGTCATTCTGGACCTCATGCTCCCCGGCCAGAGCGGCCTGGCGACCCTGCGCAAGCTGCGCGCCAGCCGCAACATCACCCCGGTTTTGATCCTCACCGCGCGCGAGGGCGCCGAGTCCATCGTCGAGCTGCTCAACGCCGGCGCCGACGACTACCTGAGCAAGCCGTTCGACCTGGGGGAGCTGCTGGCCCGCGCCAAGGCCCTGATCCGGCGCGGCAAGGGCAACGCCCACCCGCTGCTGCGCGCCGGCGATGTCGAGGTCAACACGCTCGAGCAGACCGTCCATCGCGACGGGCGCTCCATTGAGGTGTCGCCCACCGAGTACCGCATCCTCGAGTACCTCGCCCACCGGCCCCGCGCCGTCGTCTCCAAGCAGGAGCTGCTCGAGCACCTCTACGACTTCAACTGGCAGCACCACTCCAACGTGATCGAGGCGCACATCTCCAACCTGCGCCGCAAGCTCGACCGCGGCAGTGCGTTCCCGCTTATCGAGACCCTGCGCAACCGGGGTTACCGGCTCACCCTGCAGCCGGAGACCCGGCCGTGACCGCGCCGCCTGCCCCGATCGTTCCACTTGCAGCGATGCGGAGCGTTGCGGCCTCGCGCCGGGCTATGCCTTCCCGATCCATCCTGCGCCGGTCCATTGCCGCCGTTCTGCTGCTTGAGTTCGTGGCCGCGCTGCTGCTTACCGCCGTCACGGCGCTCTACGAACGGCACGCGCGCTTCAACTCCTTCGACGTGATGCTTGAGGGCCGCGCCAGCGCACTGCTCGGATCGGTGCAGGACGCCGATGATGCGGCGGACAACGTTCTTCTCGATACCACCGGGCTTGCCACTCCGAAAGGCGACGTGTTTCAGGTTGCCGAGCAGAACGGGCACGTTCTCGGCCGGTCCGCGCACTGGCCCGGACTCGACGGTCAGCTCGGACGCGGCGCCTCACGCTCCGGAGGCTCGTCCGACGCCTGGCCGGCCACGATCGGCCGACGACCTTACCGCTTCGTCACCCTGCGCGGGGTCCGTGTTGTCGATCCCGGAGAAGCCGGCGGCGCGCTGCACCACATCGTCGTTTCCTACGGCTCGCCCACCCGCCAGGTGGAAGAAGAGGTGCTCGAAGCAGTGCGCTTTTATGCGGTCACCTTCGCGCTCGTCATGCTGCTCACCGCGGCCTTTCTGGCCTGGTTTCTGCGCCGGGCTCTGTCCCCGCTCAACCAGCTCGCCGTCGCTGCGGGAAAAATCTCGACCCAGGCGTGGCGGTTTGCCGCGCCCCAGACCGCCTGGCAGACCCGGGAGCTCGCGCCCCTCACCGCCGCGATCGAAGCCTCCATGCAGCGCCTCGAGCAGTCGTTTGCGCAGCAGCGGCGCTTTACCAGCGATGCCGCCCACGAGCTCAAGACCGATGTCGCCATCATCAAGTCCTCCCTGCAGCTGCTCACCATGCGGAACCGCTCAACGGAGCAGTACCAGCAGGGACTGCGCATCAGCCTTGAAGACTGCAGGCGCCTGGAGCAGGCGGTGGCTGAAATGCTGACCCTGGCCCGCGTGGAACACGCCGGCATCGCCGATGCCCCGGTGGCCAAACCTGCCGACCTTTCCTGGCACGCTTCCGAGGCGGCCCGCTCTCTCGCGTCCATGGCGGAGCTGCACGGGATACGCCTGCAAGCAGCCGCCGGAGCCCAGCTTGCGGGCGCCGTTCCAGTCTCGGCCAAGGATTGCGACCTGCTGTGCATCAATCTGCTGCGCAATGCCTTGCAGCACAGCCAGCCGGGCAGCCTGGTGACGCTCGACATCACCGCGAGCGCAAACACGCTCACCATGACCGTCGACGATCAAGGCGAGGGGATCGATCCGGCAGTCCTGCCTCACATCTTCGAGCCCTTTTACCGCGCGGACGATGCACGCGACCGCAAGCGCGGCGGCACGGGCCTGGGCCTCGCCATTTGTAAGGCGATCTGCGACAAGGCGGGAGGCGCGATCACCGTCACCAGCCAACCGGGACGGGGCACAAGCGTGGCCGTTCGCCTACCGGCGCACGGGACCGAACATCTGGTCTAGACCAGTTTTCCTAACGATCTAATGATGGGGTGCGGCCAGCGAAGCTCGATGTGGCTTTTCCGTCAACAAAAGCCACATGCCGCAATAACCTCTACAACCATTGGGGAACTGGTATACCGCAACTTGCCGCGCCCGAGCGGTACTCTGGCTCGCGCGAAGGATGATCTCCTTCACGAAGCAGGACGGCAAACCATATCTATATGTATCTCCCCGTCCGGATCTATGTCCCCGTCCGGGTCTCTCGTGATGCTGTTATTTCCACCCGGCCTACATGGACCGGCAGCAAGGCGCCTTCGGAAGCGGCGTCGAGCTTCCAGCGCGTCACCGTGCCGAGCCCGGCCGCAATCCCCGCGGGAGCGCGCAAACTGGCTTCGGCCAGCAGCAGCGTTTCCATCGCCTCGGGCGCCAGCGGCCGTGAAAGAAGGAAACCCTGCACCATATCGCAGCCGAACTCGCGCAGCCGCCCGAGTTCTTCCTGCGACTCGACCCCTTCGGCGATCACTTTCTTGTTCAGCGCGGCGGCCAGCTGCACAATCATTCGCACCATCTCGGCGCGGCTATAGTCGCGGTCCATCTGCTGCACGAAGCTGCGGTCGATCTTCACCACATCGAACGGGAACCGCAGCAGGTAGCTCAGCGAGGAGTAGCCGGTGCCAAAGTCGTCGAGCGAAATCTCGATGCCAAGCGCGCGTGCCCCGGTCAAGACCTCCTCCACGGCCTGGTAGCCGCTCAGCAGCACGGATTCCGTGATCTCAAGCTTCAGCAGCCGCGGGTCCAGCCCGGTCTCCCGCACGATCGTCGTGATCTCTCCGAGGAGGCCGGGGTTGGCAAACTGCCGCGCCGACACATTCACGCTCACCGTCAGCCGCGCGCCAAAGCGCTGGTTCCAGGCGTGGCACTGCTCGCAGGCCCGCCGCAGCACCTGCCTGCCCAGCTCCTGGATCAGCCCTGTTTCCTCGGCCAGCGGGATGAAATCGCCCGGCGAGACCATGCCCCGCTCTGGATGGCGCCAGCGAGCCAGCGCCTCAAATCCCTGCATGATCCTGTCCGCCTGGGCCGCTTCCGCGCCTGAGACCGCATAGATGGGCTGGTATTGCACCTGAATCGCGTGCTCCGTCAGCGCCTTGCGCAGATCCGTCTCGAGCTCCAGGCTGCCCTGTGCCGCGGCCAGCATGTTGGGCGCAAACGTCAGCGCCCGGTCCTTGCCCAGGCCCTTCGCCTTGTGCATCGCGCAGTCCGCGTCCTGCAGCATGCCGTCGGCCGTGACATCCGCGCCGCCCAGCACTACGCCGATGCTGGCCGTGATGTGCACCAGCCGCCCCTCCAGCAGCAGCGGCTTGCGCAGCGCCTCGACGACCCGCTGGGCGATAGCCTCCGCCTCCGGCTCGTCCACCTCTTCCAGCAACACCACGAACTCATCTCCGCCCTGCCGGGCCACCGTATCTCCCGGCCGCGCCGTCAAGGCGAGCAGCCTGGCCACCTCAATCAGCAGCATGTCTCCAAACGCATGCCCCAGCCCGTCGTTGATCGTCTTGAACCGGTCAAGATCGATGAACAGCAGGCCGGTCCGCTGCTTTGACTCGGGCGTGGCGCTTTCCAGCCGCCGGCGCAGCTCTCTCTGCAGCATGGTGCGATTTGCCAGGCCGGTCAGCGTGTCGTGCAGCGCCGAGTACTCGAACCGCGAATGCATGGTGTGCAGCTGCGACTCCCGCGTGCTGGTGCGAACCGCGAACAGCAGAAACGCCGCAAGCAGAGTCAGGCTGCCCAGCACCGGCCGGTGATGCGCCAGCACCACCGAGGCCACCACCGACATCACCGCCAGGCCCAGCGCGCTGATGCCGTGCAGGTGGGTCGGAAAAGCGAGACCCCGGCCCTTGACCCGGCCCGCGGGCGCGGCGAACAACTCCGCGCTCAGCACCAGGACGGAGAAGCCGGTAAAGGGCGCCGTCCAGCACAGATCGATCAGGCTGCCAGGGGGAAGACCGTGGTCCCAGCCCGCGTAGCCGGCGGCGTTGCACAGGGTGTACACGCCCGCATAGATCGCGAGATGACGGTAGAAAGCCCTCTCCGGCCCCTGCCCCGTAATGGAATAGCGAAGAGCAAACGCCAGGATCAGCGCCACGCTCTGCACGTCATACGCCAGCGATAGGCTGATGATCCCCGGATGCGGAAACACGAGCACGATGAGAACGCAGAAGAAGATGCAAGCTTGAGCCGTGTCCAGCCAGCCTACGGGGTCGCGCCCGGAAGCGCGCGGCGTGCTGGAGGCTACCAGCAGCAGAGGAAACGCGAACAGCAGCCACAGCACATCGCTCAGCGAGGCGAACTGGGGCATCGCCTTCGAAACCAGCGTGAACAGGTAGCAGAACTGCGCCAGCACCCAGATAACAAAGGCGAACGAGAGCTGCATCCACAGCCGCCTCTGGTGCTTCGTCCGCGACCGCCGTGCCTTGTAGAGGCAGACGCCGGAGGACAGCAGGGGCACAAAGGCCTGAAGGAGATTCGAGGTTTTGACCGGATCCGGCAGCAGAAGCGCGGCGAAATGCACCGCCTGCGCCACCAGCACGGCGGCCAGCAGCATCCCGGGCGCCGTCCTGAGCGCTCGCCAGACCGCCTGAAAGGGCCTGGGCCGGCTTGGCCCGCAATCGTTGCGTCCGCAGCCGGCAGGCACGGGTCGGTCGGGTAAGGGGCCTGCTTCCAACAATGGGCGCAAGTTCGTCATAGGTATCGCGGAGACGCTCTTCCGCTCTATCGGTACTTGGCCCGCTTTTCTCTAGGGGTGACCTGCATTTTGTCTGCGGAAGGTGCCGAATCGTGGGAAAAAGCTCGTCCAGGCGGGCCAGTAAGCCCAGCCGGGCGCCAAATTCCCACGGCTTCGCGAGCGGTGCGGGTAGCAGGGCAGCAGATCGAGCTGGAGCGGCCAGCACCCTTCAGGCAGGCAGCGCCTTCCTCGTTTTCAACTCCTCCAGCAAAACCTCTACCTGCTGATCCCGCTCCAGCATGGCAAAGCGGTCTTCCAGCGAGTCGCCCTCCGCAAGCGCGCGCGCCGCATGATTGGTTGACTGCTGCGCCAGGATGCGCGATCGGTAGCGATCGACCGACGCCGCCGTTTTCTCCGCGCCAGCCGCGCCCCGCGCCTGCTCCACCCTGCCCGCCGCGCGCGCGCGGCGATGCTCCGCGATCAGCAGGTCGCAGTGCGCGCGGGTCTCAACCAGCTTCTGCTGCAGCTTTAGGAAAGTACTCCGCAGCGCTTCCGCTTCGGCTCGCTGATCGTCGAGCTGCTGCGCAAAACCCGCCGCCATCTGCGTGTGCGAGAGCGAACGCTCCAGCGCCTCGCGCGCCATGTCTTCCCGGCCCTTCGCCACCGCCAGCGCGGCCTTGTCCTTCCACTCGCCCACCGCCCTGTCATGCTCGGCTTTCTTCTTGTCGAGCAGGTGCTGGTCGGCGATCGCGATCGCGACCTGCGTCTTGACCTGGAGCAGCTGGTTTTCCATGTCCACCACCAGCTGCTTGAGCATTTTTTCCGGCTCCTCGGCTTTGTCGATCAGGTCGTTGATATTGGCCCGGAGAAGGGTGCCGACGCGTTCCATAAGTGCCATGAGGTGCTCCTTTTCTGTTGCCTATCTGCTATTTCTAAAACGACGACCGGCCTACTGCTTGCCGTCGCCGTTGTTGCGAACCGCCATCTGCTTCACGTTCGACATCAGATCGGACATCTTCATGCCGCTGAGCGCCTCGAACAGCGCCGGCACCTGCGCGGCGATCTCAGTCATCTCGCCGGTAATCTTGTGCGCGCCGATGTTGCCGTCGCCGCCGGTCGAAACAATGGTGATCTTGTCCACCTTCGCCAGCGGCTCGGCCATCGCGCGCACCACATCGGCCATGTTGGTAATCAGCTTGTCGACCACCGCGGCCTGCGACCACTCCTGGTAGGCCGCGGCCTTCACATTCATCGCCTTGGCTTCGGCCTCGCCCTTCTGGAAGATGATCGCCGCCTCGGCCTCGCCCTGCACCCGGATCGCCGACGCGCGGCCCTCGGCCTCGGCCATCAGCCGCGCCCGCTCCGCGCCGGCCATGTTTTCAATCCGCTGCTTATCGATCTCGGAGCGCTTCAGCACCGTCGCGATCAGTTCCTTTTCGTTGCGCAGAATCTCGGCCTCCTGCACCTTCACCTGGCCTTCCTTCTCGATCTGCTGCACCCGCACCTGCTCCGCGATCACCTTCTGCTGCATCACGTTGGTCTGCAGCTCATACGCCTTATCGGCCTGCGCCTCCTGGCGGCGCGACTGCTCGGTAAACTGCGCCTTCTGAATGTCCAGATCGCGCTGCGCCTCGGCCTGCTTGGCCAGCGACGCGGTCTCCGCGATCACCCGGTCCTGGTCTGACGCCGCCTTGGCGATCGCCGCCTCCCGAAGCGCATTCGCACGCCGTATCGCCGTGTCCCGTTCCGCCTCCGCGCTCGCGATCTCCGCGTCGCGCTTGATGCGCGCAATATCCGGCCGGCCCATGTTGGTGATGTACTCGTTCTTGTCGCGCACCTCGCGGATAGTGAAGCTCACCACCTCCAGGCCCATCTTGCTCATGTCATCCGCGCAGGTTGAGCGCATGCGCTCGGCCACCATCTCCGGCTCCTTGACGATCTGCTCCACCGTAAGCTGGCCGATGATGCCGCGCAGATGCCCCTCCATCACCAGGCGAATCAGGCTCTCGCGCTGGTCGGGCGTCTTCGACAGAAACTGCTCGGCCGCGGTCAGGATCGACTCCTGGTCGGAGCGGACCTTGATCTGCGCCACCGCCTCCACCGTGACCGCGACGCCCTGGCGCGTATACAAGTCCTGCTGCGGCGCCACGTCGAAGCTCATCAGCTCGAGCGAGAGCAGCTGCGCGTGCTCGACCACCGGGAAGATGACCGAGCCGTGGCCCTTGATGATTCGCGGGCCGCGAAAGCCGAACACGATCAACGCTTCGTTGGGGCCGGCCTTGCGGAACATGCGGGCCAGCAGCGAGAGCAGCACAATGGTAGCGAGAAGAACGAGACCGGCGACGATCACAACTGTGTTTGGCATGACGGCTTCTTTCAGGGTTTTCCGGGTAAGGGTGGCTGGTTGGCGTGGATCGCGGTCGCGAGGGCCGTCACGGATCGAGATCGCTCCACAAGCGCACGTAGGCGATGCCGTGCTCATAGCGCAGCACCACAACCTCCGCGCCGCGGTCGATAGCCGCGCCGCTCTCCGACCGCGCGGCGGCGGAGCGGCGGGCGCCCAGCTGCGAGTACAGGATCTCGCCCGTGCCGCCGGGCTGCAGCGGCCCGGTCAGGCGCCCGACAACGCCTGTCATATCGGTCTGCTCCGCCGTGAGCGCCCGCTCATGCGGCAGCAGCACCCGGGCCAGAAACCAGAAGATCAGGCCGCCGCCCGCGAGGCCGCTCGCCATCGCCGCCAGCAGAATGACCGGAGCGATGAGCGCGCTGTGCGTGCGCAGCAGATAGCCCGCCCCGCCAAACCAGCATAGAAATGCGGTTAGCGTAAAGCCGTTGAAAAGCGGCGCGCTGCCCGGGGCCGGCGCGTGCCCCGCGCCATGTGCCGGGATATGCCCGTGGCCGCCGAAATGAAAATGGCCGCCATGCACATGGCCCCCGCCGGTAGCGAGCGACAACGCGCACAGCACCAGGCCCAGCGCGAAGCAGAACAGGTAGAAGAGTTCCCACGTCATCGAGGTTTCTCCGTCTTGCGCGCCGCAGCGCCGGGGTTTTTCGAGCCGCCCGCGGGACTGCCGGCGGGCGGTTTGCGAGCCTTGCGCTTCGGTACGACAAAGGGAGTCCGCCCGGTGCTCCGTGGTGCGGCTTGCGGCGCTTGTTTCGTGCCGGCTGCCGCACCTGGCTGCGGCGCGAGTGCTTCAGCCTGCTGCGGGCGAAATAATTCCAGCAGCCGCGCGACCAATACCGGGTGCTCAAGAATGGATGCGAGCAGCAGCAGGCACCCGCGCGAATCCTCATGCCGCGCCAAGGCCCGCATCGCGCGGCACAGTTCCGGGTCTTTCAAGAACCGGTCCGAGCCCGCGATCAGCCATAGGTCGAGCTTGTCCTCATGCGCCCTCAGGTCCGAGAGCAGCTCGGCGTGATAACCCTCCGGGTCTTCGACTAGGTAGCCCGGGTGCACCTTGAAGAACTTCGCCAGCAGCAGGCGCGTGGTGTTGGTCAGGTGCGGGCGCGCTCCAGACTCGATCTGCGAAAGATAGCTCTGGCTGATCGACGAGTCCATCTCGGCGGCGATCGCCCGCACCAGCTCCTGCTGGGTCAGCGCCCGGTTCAGGCCGCGCAAGCTGCCTTCCACCTCCCGCAGATACTTCAGCTTTTCACTCAGCTTCACGCACATCACCGATTGCGATAAGCATATCACAAATTGCGATCCATACCAAACTCCGTCGTTGCGCCTGCCAACCCTCGCTCTACCCCCGCGGCAGCCGCCGCTTATTTTTTTCTACGGAAGGTAAGCACCGCCACCGAGTCAGGCGGCAGCTCAACCTGGCACATTCCAGAGCACCGGATCGCCCTGGCCTGGGGCTGCACCGCGTCTGGATGCGCAAATGTATTCCGGTCCCCAGGCTCAGCGGAGCTGAGCACCACGGCCTGCACCTCTCTCGCGTAAGCAAAGCCTTTCAGATCCACAATGACCTTGAGTGCCTGCTTATCATCGGCATTGGACATCTTTGCGAAGAGTGTCGATCCATCCGTGGAGCGAGTAACTACCGCATCGAGCGCCTTGACCCCGGGCTGCAGCTCCGGTGATGTAACTTCCGTGGCCAGCCGTGTTGTGCCTAAGTGGTCGCTGTACATTTTCAGGGCATAGTACTGGGCGGTTCCGTAGACCCGGTCACGGCTGGCCTGGATCACGCCTCCCACCCATCCGTCCAGCAGGTCCGAGATACAATTCGAATCGACAACATCCCCATCGCGCTCGAAGCCGTTCATCATCCGCGACGCGTACACCGCGCCATCCATCGACTGGATAACATCGGCGGGATAAAAAAGGTTCCACTCATTGACAATCTGCTTGATGCCGCGGTCGGGCGCCAGCCTGGCTGCCAGCTCACCCGTCCGGCGATAACTCGCCTCGAACACCGCGGCCTGCGCCATCAGCTGCGCGTGCCGATTCGGCGCGGACGCGGTCTGCACGCTGGAGACATAGTTATGGATCGCGAGATAGTCGATCGCCGGCCCGGCGACCTTCAGCACGGCCGCATTCCAGTCGTCGCCCGCGCCGACAGCGATCAGCTTGATCGTCGGATCCACCGCGCGCATCGCCCGCGCGTACTCGACCGCCGAGTGCGCGTAGGTCTCCGCATCCACATGCCCGCGCACCCAGCCGCCGAAGATTTCATTGCCCAGCTCCCACTGCTTCACCCCGTACGGCGCCGAGTGGCCGTTGGCGGCACGCATCGCGCCGTACTTCGAGCTCGCCGGGCCGTTCACATACTCCACCCAGTCCGCGGCTTCCTCCGCCGTCGCATCGGCGCCGTTCACGTTGACAGTGATCGAAGGTTCGATATGCCGGCGCGCGCACAAGGCCAGATACTCATCGGTGCCCAGGTCATTCGGCTCCGGCGCATTGCTCCAGGCCTTATTCACCCATACCGGCCGCAGGTCGCGCGGCCCCACGCCCCAGCGCCAGTGGTAGTCCTGCGCCACATTGCCGCCGGGCCAGCGCAGGAACGAAGGGTGCAGCCCGGCGATCATCGCTTCCGAATCCGCGCGTACCTGGTCCACGGCATCCGCAGGCTCGAGCGACGCCTGGTCCATATACAAGGCGCCCTTGCCGTCGAAGAGAAAGGTCAGCTTGGCCAGGCGATCTGTCTTCTTCGGTGTCAACTGAAAGCTGTACAGTTTCCAGTCACCGCGTGTTACCGGGAGAACCGTCGAAGCGTAAGTCTCACCATCGGTGCTATCTTCTTCCAGCGCCACGGTCAGGTTGCCCGCGTATCCATCCTGCTCGGGCACCTTCAGCCATAGATACCCCGTATACCGCTGCCCCGCGCGAATGGAGATGCGCCCCTGCGACAAACCGCGGCGCGTGTCCGTGATGTCTCTCGGCGCCAGCACCACGCGCAGCGAGTGCTCCGCGGCGCCGGTAGCCGCATCGGTCCGGGGATAGGCTTCCTCGACCGCCTGTGAAAACGCAATCGCACCCACGTTATCGTTGCGCTCGTCAGGCTCCAGCCGCCAGCCGGCCGGCAGGTGCAGATAGTCCGGCGCCTCTTCAAACGAGCGGTCATGCACCATCTCGGCCGTCAGGCCCCACTTCACATCGTGCGCCATCATCTCCACGAATGCGGCGTACATGCGCGGGCTCACACGGTTCTCCACCCGCGAGGCGTCCACCTGGATCGTCGCGCTCTGCGCGCAGGCAGCGGCAGCATAGAGCACACTGCCCAGCAGCACCATCGTACTCGTTCTCATCATCTCAACCTTTCCGTCTCGTTCGAGCACTGCCGCCAAATAGCTCGCAGCTCGGCAGCTTGAGGGCAACCTAAAGACACATCACATGGGTTACCCTCACTCACCCGGCCTGGCTTATCGCCTGAAACTGTTCGCCGGGCAACTTACGAGAAAAAAAGCCGGGTCCAGTGAATCCAAACCTTTGTCACCTACGTTAAGTAACTTCATGCCGCCTTTAGCCTGTTAGGCAGCCACCAAGATTTAACCTATTTTTATGTGTCAAGTTACCCTGCGCTGGCAGTAGTATCGCTGCGTACAAACCTGCGGACCTGCCATCCTCCTGACTCGCTCGACCGGTTTGTGCTCACCAGTACGATCTCACGGGAGACAGCCATGTTGAAACGCACCGCCTCACTCGCTCTCGCGATGAGCATGATGTGCATGACGCCCTTTGCGTCGTTTGCATCCAGCCATCGCGAAGCGCCCATTACCGCCCTCGATCACACAGCCGATATCACCGATTTCTACTCCTTCGTCAGCTACGATCATCCGGACCGCGTCACCTTCGTGATGAACGTCGACCCGTTTCTCGAGCCCAGCAACGGCCCCAACTACTTCCCCTTCGATCCGAACGTTCTGTACGAGATCAAGGTCGACAATAACGAAACCGCCACCGCAGGGGTAACGTTCCAGTTCCGCTTCAACACCGAATACCGCGCTCCTACCCTGTTCACCTCCGCTGCCGGAGCGGGAGCGGGCCTGAATGCGCCGGCTAACTCGCCCAAGGGCGTCGCCCCGGGCACCCAGGTCGTACCGCCGGCCATCACCTCGCTCGACGGGTCTGGTTCGGCCGGGCTCGGCGTGCGCCAGAACTACACCGTCACCATGATCAAGAACGGCCAATCGACTCAGTTGGCCGGCTCGAACACCCTCTACGCCGTGCCGAGCAACATCGGCCCGCGCACCATGCCCAACTACGACGCCCTGGCACAGCAGGGTATCTACAGCCTGAACGGCGGCGCCAGCTCCGGGGACGTCCGCGTGTTTGCGGGCACCGTTGCCGACCCGTTCTTCATCGACTTGGGCGCGGCCTTTGACAGCTTCAACTTCCGCGCCAATCCAGGCTCGGGCGTTGCCGGCGTGTTGAACGCTTCGCAGGACGCGGACGACCACACCAACATCGCGCCGGACTCACTTTCCGGCTTCAACGTAAATACGATCGTGATCGAAGTGCCCATTGCCATGCTTACCAGCGACGGCAAACAGCACCCCGCCACCGACCCGAAGGCCACCATCGGATCGTGGGCGACCACCTCGCGCCAGCAGGTCACCATCCGCCGTTCGCCGCAGCCGGCGATTGGCGCGGGCAACTACGCCCAGGTGCAGCGCCTTGCCAACCCGCTGATCAATGAATTGCTGATCGGCACGGGCTACAAGGATTACTGGAGCATGAGCGAGCCGAAAAACGACGCGCTGTTCCTGCCCTTCTACGGTGACCCGACCCTCGCGCGGATCCTCAACGCGATCTACGGCATCAACATCCCTCCGCCGGCACGGACTGACCTTGCGATCCTGCTGACCTACGCTCCGCCGATCGCCGCGCCCGGCACACCCGCCGGCCCCCCGGCCGACCTGCTGCGCCTCAACACCGGCGTTCCGCCGACCCCGTACAACCAGCGCAAGCGCATGGGCGTCCTGGGCGGCGACCTGGCCGGCTACCCCAACGGCCGTCGTCTTACCGATGACGTCACCGACATCTCAGCCCGGGTTGTGGGCGGCGGCGTCCTCAACCCTAAATTCAATGTCTTCCCCAACAATGCGATTGGTGATGGTGTGAACGCGCCGGATGTCCCGACGCAGGAAACCTTCCCCTACGTACACTACGCCTACAGCGGCCGCGACAGCCGTCACATCGACGCGTCCGAGGTCGGCTGCGGTACACAGCCTACGCTTTCGAGCGGCAGCGCCAACCTGGCGCCGCCGGCCGACCAGGGCGGCACCACCAACTGCCCCGTACTCTAACTGCCTAGCGTGCTCTTCGCGGCCGAGCCTACCCGCCGCCGCGAAGAGCACTATGGCCCTTCTGTAACCATCTCTGTTCCATACGCTTACCAGGACCGCACAGGGTACTCGATGCGCAAGCTCTCTCTTCTCACTCTTTTTCTGGGCGCGGCTCTTCAGAGCTCGTCAGCCTTGCAGGGCTCTGCCCCTGCGCCACAGACTCCCGCCGAGCAGCACATCGCCGCGGCCCAGCGGCAGATCGCCGCCGATCCAAAACGCGCGCAGAGTTACAACGATCTCGCCCTCGCCTACATCCGCCGCGCCCGCGAGACCGGCGATCCCGTCTACTTTCACGACGCCGAAACCAGCCTCAACACCGGCCTGCATCTGGCGCCGGCCGACCTGCAGCTCCAGAAAGCAGCCATCGCGCTGCTGCTCGGGCGAGAGCAGTTTCCGGAAGCGCTGGCGAAGGCGCGCGCGCTCAACAAGAAGGTGCCCGACGACGTGACCGTATGGGGGTACATGGCCGAGGCCGATATCGCGCTCGGCAACTATCCCGAAGCGGATAAAGCGGCGCAGTGGATGCTGAACATGCGTCCCAACAATGTCGCCGGGCTGCTCGTAGGCGCCCGGCTCCGCGTGCTCTACGGCGATGCGCCCGGCGCGCTCGAGTTTCTCAACCAGGCCTTTGGCGAGACTCCGCAGATCGAACCCGAGGAGCAGGCCTGGATCGCGAACCAGATCGCGACGATTGAGCTCGGCACCGGCCAGCTAGACGCGGCAGGCCAGGCGCTCGATCGCGCCGGGCAGCTCTTCCCCCACTCGCCCGCCACCCGGATGAACCTGGCGCGGCTCCATCTCGCCCAGCACAAACCGGCGGAGGCGGTCGCGCTGCTCGAGCCGCGGCTCGCCGAGGAACAGGCAGCCCATCTGTCGCAGACCGCAACCCTGTATCTGCTGGCGTGCGCACAGCAGCAGGCGCAAAGCCCGGACGCAGCCGCGACCTTCACTCGCTTTGCACAAAGCGCCGCCGCCGAGACGGCCGCGCCCGCGAATGAAAACACCACGCTCATCCTCTACAACGCGGGCCTGCCCGGACAGGCGCCCGCAAACGCGGCGGCGGCCCTGCAGTTGGCCGAGCGTGAGACCGCCGTTCGGCACGACGTTGACACCCTCGACGCCTACGCCTGGGCTTTGTACGCCAACGGCAAGTATGGCGAGGCCGACGCGCAGATCCAGAAGGCGCTCGCCATCGGCATTCACAGCGCGCGCATCGACGAGCACGCGGGCGAGATCGCACGCAAGCTCAACCAGCCCGAGCAGGCCGCGCAGAGCTTCGCATCCGCCCTGCAGGCCGACTCTGCCTCGCCCTACGCGGAGCTCGCGCGCCGGCAGCTCGGCGGCCAGCAGCCGACGGTCGCAGCCGCGGCCGCGCCGCCGCCGGCAAGCCAGCCCGCGCCGGCAGCAGCGCCGGCCATTCCCGTGCAGGAAGCCCGCGACACCGGCGGCGTGCCCACGGCCCTGCTCATCCCCCGGCCCACCGGCACCGCGCGCATCGTCAAAAAAATGCAGGCGCAGGCCGCGGCGCATCCCAGCGATCCGGCCGGCTACTCCGGCCTGGGCGCCGCCTTCTTCCAGCGCGCGCGCGAGACCGGCGACGTCGAAGACTACCAGCTCGCCGAGCAGGCGCTCACCAAATCGCTCGACCTGAACAGCACCGACCTCTCCGCCACCGCGCCGCTTGAAACCATGGCCGAGGTCTGCATGGGCGAGCATCGCTTTACCGATGCGCTCGACTACGCGCAAAAGGCGCTCGCGCTCGGCTCGGGCGACCTCTCCGCCTTTGCCATCGTGGGCGATGCCCACGCCGACATGGGCGACTACGCCAAGGCAAGCGCCGCCTACGCGCGGCTGCAGCCGGTTACCAGCAGCACGCCGCTTGAAGCCCGCGAGGCCTACGCGCAGCAGACCCGCACCGCCTATCTCCAGTTCATCTCCGGCGACACCGAAGGCGCGATCGCTGAAATGCGAACAGCCATCGGCGAAGGCATCGCGGCGCAGCTGCCGAGCGAAAACCTGGCCTGGCTTTACTTCGAGCTGGGCGAGTTTTCCTACCAGGCCGGGCAGGTGCAGGCCGCCGGCGACGCCTACCTCACCGCGCTCACCGTCGACCCCGGCGACTACCGCGCGCTCGCCGGCCTGGGCAAGGTCCGCGCCAGCCAGGGCCAGTACAAGGAGGCGATCACGCTCTACCAGAGCGCCATCGCGGTCGTGCCCTACCCCCTCTATGTCGCCGAGCTCAGCGACATCTACGCCAGAACCGGCGACACCGCCGACGCCGAAAAGCAGTACAAGCTGGTCGAGTACATCGGCCTGCTGGGCCACATCAACCAGGTGCTGCACAACCGCGACCTGGCGCTGTTCTACGCGGACCACGACCTCAAGCTCCCCGAGGCCCTCTCGCTCGCGCGCAAGGAGTTCGAGGTGCGCAGCGACATTTACACCTGGGACGCGCTGGCCTGGGCGCTTTACAAGAACGGCAAATATACTGAGGCAGACGAGGCCATGTCGCATGCCATGCGCCTCGGCACCAAGGACGCCATGCTGCTTTTCCACGCCGGCATGATTTCGGCGAAGCTGGGCAAGCAGGCGCAGGCGGCCGCGCAGCTCAATGAGGCGATCCGGATCAATCCCCGTTTCCAGGTGCTCGATGCCGAAACCGCATCTCAGGAACTGGGCGTACTGCGCAGGCAGCCCGCGCCTGCGTCGAGCACTGCTTTCAAAAGCGCACCTCAGGGGAAGATCCACGATGCCCAGTAAACGCCTGGCCTGGCTCGCACTGCTGTTGCTTCTGCTGCTCCCGGTGCGGGTCTGCCTGGCGCATCCCATGGGCAACTTCAGCGTGAACCACTACTCGAAAATCACACTCGAGCCGGACGGCATCCGCCTGCAGTACTTCATCGACCTGGCCGAGATCCCCACTTACCAGGAGATGCAGCAGTACGACCTGGCGCCCACCGACACAGCCAGGATTGCGCCGTTTCTTGCCGCACGCGGCGCCGAGCTCGAGCGCGGCCTCAGCCTGCGCGTCAACGGAGCGGCGCTGCCCCTGCAGTTGGTCTCGAAAGGCGTCATCTTCCCGCCGGGCGCGGGCGGCCTGCCCACCATGAAGCTCGGCTACGTCTTCCACGCGGCCTACCCGGCTAGCAAAGGCCCGGCGAACCTTGCCTACGCCGACAACAACTTCCCCGGCCACGCCGGCTGGAAAGAGATTGTCGTGACTGGGCCGCCTGCCCTGCTCCAGGCCAGCTCCGCACCCAGCACCGACCGCAGCGCCGGGCTGAGCAATTACCCCACCGACATGCTCAACAGCCCGCCGCAGGACCTGACCGCAACCGTGCGCTTCACCGTGCCGGCGACGGCCGCCGCACAACCGGAAGCTCTTGCGGCGACTTTAGCGGTCCCGAATCCCCGCCCCGCCCGTACCGCCGACGCCAAAACGCCGCACCCACTGCACGCGGCCCGGCATACGCAGCACGCGACAGCGCCGGCGGCGGCCAGCATGGCGGCCGCGCCAATTTCCAAGCCCACTCCCGTCCAGCCCCTGCACCTCCAGGCCAATCGCCAGGGCACCTCGCGCAACGCCTTTACGCAGCTGGTCACCACCCAGCACCTCAGCCTCTGGTTCCTCTTCACCGCCGCCTTCATCTCGATGGGCCTCGGCGCCCTGCACGCGCTTGAGCCAGGCCACGGCAAAACCATCGTCGCCGCCTACCTGGTCGGCTCCCGCGGCACCGCGCGCCATGCCATGCTGCTGGGCGTCATCGTCACCGCGGCCCACACCGCCAGCGTCTTCGCGCTCGGCGCCATCACCCTCTACGCCTCGCGCTATATCGTGCCCGAGCAGCTGTACCCCTGGCTCGGCGTGCTCTCCGGGCTCACCATCGCCGCGCTCGGCGGCTACATGCTGCTGCGCCGCTGGACCGGCGAGAACATGGAACACGCGCACACCGCCGGTGCCATGCACGGGCACTGGTTCTCGCGCCGCACCAAACAGACCGCCGACGTGGCCCTCACCACGGCCGCGATGCAGCCAGAAACGCCCAAGACTGTCTCGCTCGCCCAGCTGTTCACCCTCGGCATCACCGGCGGCATCATTCCCTGCCCCGCCGCGCTCGTCGTCCTGCTCAGCGCCTTTTCCCTGCACCGCGTCGGCTTCGGCTTCTTCCTCATTACCGCCTTCAGCATCGGCTTGGCCGCGGTGCTCATCGGCTTTGGCCTGCTCATGGTTTATGCCCGACGCTTCATCAGCCGGCTTCACGTGGACGGCCCGCTCACCCGCCGCTGGCTGCCCATCGCCTCCGCCGCCTTCATGACCCTGCTCGGTCTCGCCATCACAATGCGCGCCTTCGCGACCACCGGGCTCACCGCGCACAGCTTCTCCCAGCAGAAGCTCGGCCCCGCGCTGTTCGTCGCCGGCCTCGGCCTCATACTGGGCATCCGCCACTCCACCGACCCAGACCACGTCGTCGCCATCTCCACCATCATCACCAAGCAGCGCAGCATCCGCGGCGCCGCGCTCATCGGCACCCTCTGGGGCCTCGGCCACACTCTCACCATCTTCGCCGTCGGCTGCCTCATCATCCTGTTCGGCGTCGTCATCCCGCCGCGCATCGGCCTCTCCATGGAGTTCAGCGTCGCGCTCATGCTCATCCTGCTCGGGCTGCTCAATCTCACCGGCGTCATGCAGAAGCTCGTGGCGCGCTTTACCCCGGCGCGCATGGCGGCAATCGAACCCGTCATTCCACGCATGGAAGTGGCAGAGATGACGCCCTCGGCAGCTAGAGGGCTTCTTCGCAGAACAAGCGGGATCATGCAGCGCTACGGCACGTATCAGTGCCTGCGCCCGCTCGCCATTGGCCTGGTCCACGGCCTCGCCGGCTCGGCCGCGGTTGCGCTGCTCGTGCTCTCCACCATACACAGCCCGCTCTGGGCCGTGGTGTACCTGGTCATCTTCGGCGCCGGCACCATGCTCGGCATGATGGGCATGACCGCCGCCATGTCTCTGCCGCTGGTCTACGCGGGCGACCGCGTGCCCCAGGTCAGCCGCTACCTCGGCGTCGCCACCGGCCTGGTCAGCGTCTGCTTCGGTAGCTTCCTCGTCTACCAGCTCGGCTACCTCGGCGGCCTCTTTTCAAGCCATCCCCACTGGACGCCCCAGTAGCCCCAGCCTTACGACTCAATCGCCGGAATCCACACCTGCATTGAAGCCGGCGCGCGGTTCGCCCAAGCGTAATACGGGATCAGCCGCAGCGTTGCCGGCGCATGCTCCTCACCGCCGGCAGCACGATACAGCGCGGCCGGCGCCTGCGCCACCACGCCCGGATGCTCCAGCACCACAACCCCGTCCAGCAGACCAGGATCGAAGCGCTCCGTCGTCTCCCCCGACGTGTGCGCCGCATAGAGCGCAAGATCCGGCCTCGCGGACCCACCCGCTGCCTGGTCCAGATGCTCCATGCAGTACACAATCGGCCCGCGTTCCACCGCGATCCGGCCCGTATCGGCAGCGACGTTCGGGTTGGCCCGCACCACCTGCGGACGCATATCGAAAACCAGCTCAACCGTCTGCCTGCCCGACCACCGCCGGCGGATCGCCAGATACTCACCCGGCACTACGTGCTCCACCGGCTCCCCGTCCACCTTCACCGTGCTGCTGCGCGACCATGCCGGAATCCGCACAAACACGGTAAACTCCTCGGGCTTTGCCGGCTCCACAGCAACGCTCACATTCCCATCCCACGGATAATTCGTCTTCTGCGCGATCTTCAACCCGGTGCCGCTCGCAAGCTGCCAATCCATGTCGGAATTGTCGTAAAAGTGAACGTACACGCCGTCTTTCGAGGTGCTGTAAAAGTAGCCGGGCAGCGACGCCAGAGTACGCTCCAGGTTCGGCGGGCAGCAGTCCGTGTCGTACCAGGGATGGCGGATCGTGTCGCCGGTCGCCGGGTCGAACGCCAGCGGGTTCCTGTAGCAATACTGGGTCCCGTCAAGCGACATGCCGGAGTTGATGCCGTTATACAGCGCCCGCTCCATCACATCGGTAAACCGCGCCTCGCCCGAGGCCGCCAGCATCCTCCAGTTCCACATCATGTTGCCGATCGCGGCGCAGCTCTCGCCATACGCAGCCGCATTCGGCAGCTCATACGCGTCCCCGAACGCCTCCCCGTCACGCCGCGCGCCCACCCCGCCCGTCACATACATCTGGTGCTCCGATAAGTCGCTCCACAGCACATTCAGCGTCTTCCAGTAAGTAGGGTCGCCGGTTTCGAGATAGTAATCCGTCGCGCCGCAGCAGGCATACATCGCGCGCACCGCGTGCCCTTCCAGCTTGGTGCGCGTGGTAAATGGAATCCCGCAGAACATATACACAATTTGCGGCGGCGTTAACGCGATCCGCTTGTCGCCTTGCAGAATGTAGCCCGCCAGATCCACATAGCGGCGATCGCCCGTCGTCCGATACAGCTCGATCAGCGCCATCTCGATCTCAGGATGCCCGGCGACGATCGGCTTCTTCTCAGGCCCCGGCCCGTAGCTCGGGATCAGGAAGTTATCGACGAAGCGAAGCCCTGCATTCAGCAGCGTCGCATCGCCAGTCGCACGGTAGTAGGCAATGCTGCCCTGCAGCAGGTGGCCGATGCAGTACAGCTCGTGGCCGGTGCGCTGCGTATCCGTCAGCATGCGCGCGGGCTTGCGGTCGCCGACATAGTACGTGTTCAGATAGCCGCTCGGCTCCTGCGCGGCAACTATCACCTGGGTCATATCATGCAGCTGCTGCCTCAAGGCAGGGTTGTCCTGCGATTGCAGCACAAAGGCCGCCGCCTCCATCCACTTGTAAATATCCGAGTCGGAGTAGACCGGTCCGCGCTGCGGTGCCGACGATTTGTTTTCCAGCCGCAGGAAGTTATCCATGCGCCCGTGCTCGATCAGTTCTTGCCGCATGCTCGGCAGACTGGATTGGACATTGGTGGCGCGCCGGCGCGACCAGAAGCCGGGCCCGATAGTGACCGCATGCACGGGAACACTCTTGAGCTTGGCGTAGAGAGAGTGATCGAGATTGAGAACGCCCTCGCTTTTCCATTCGGAACCGCCCACCTGATCGACAGCAGCAGCCAAGGGAAGAGCGGAAAGCCTCCGCGTTGCGAGAAGGCCCATCACGGCGGCGGCGAGAAAGCTTCGGCGGGTGTGGGAACGGCTCATCGGGAATCTCCTTTGAAACAAGAGCAGGGGCGGGCGCACCCTGTCGCAAGCGAAGCGGCGCAGCTCTACCCGCCAAGGACTACACTTATATTGAAACGTTTTGAGCTTTCGCAATGGGCCGTATGGTTCAGATTCAACTTCGGCCGGGATTCGTCTCACGAATATGCTGGAAGCTTGACCCGAGGGCGCCGTACTGTAACGTCTTGCTGAAAGATCAACGCCAATAACTGCGTTTTTACGCCTGCACGGAGGAACAACAATGGACGAAGTGACCGCGGAGAAAACACCGGCTACTCCAGCGAGTTCAGCCAGCCCCTGGACCCGTAGAAATTTTCTACGCACCTCCGCGATCACCGTCGGCGGCGCACTGTGCACAGACCTGACCGGACACACTCTGTTGGGCGAAGCGCCGGCACCTGCCCACCAGACCTTGAAGGAGTTTGCTTACGCGGACGTCACCTTTCTTCCCGGCGCCGAGGACGCGCAGCTCGTGCAGACGCACGGCGTACTGATGGGCCTCACCGGGGACCGGCTGCTCAAACCGTTTCGCGTGCGCGCCGGCGTCGACTCACCCGGCGCCGACATGGGCGGCTGGTACGACGCCTACGCCTACGCGCCCGGCCACAGCTTCGGCCAATGGCTCTCGGCTCTGTCCCGCTACTACGCCATTACCGGCGACGAGGCAACGCGCAGCAAGGTCGCGAGCCTGGTGCGCGGCTACGGCGCGGTTCCCGATGCGAGCGGCGCCTTTTTCGAAAACAATCGCTTCCCCGCCTACACGCTCGAAAAGCTGAACTGCGGCTTCATAGATGCCTACCAGTTTGGCGGCAGCGAAGAAGCGCCTGCGGCCATGCGCAAAATGACCGCGGCAGCGCTGCCGCATCTGCCAGAAAAAGCTCTGTCCCGCGCCGAGCAGGAGGCTCGTCCGCACAAAGACATTACTTACACATACGACGAGGCCTACACGCTGCCGGAGAACTACTTCCTCGCGTCGGAGCGCTTCGGCGACCGGCACTACCGCGAGCTCGGCATTCGTTTTCTGCCGAACGACGGCTTCTTAACGCCGCTTTCCGAGGGCGAAAATGTGCTGCCCGGTCTGCACGCCTTCAGCCATCTCAACACCCTCAACTCCAGCCTGCAGGCTTACTTCGCGCTTAACGATCCAAAGTATCTGCAGGCCGCGGTCAACGGCTTCCGCTTTGTCCAGGAGCAGAGCTTCGCCACCGGCGGCTGGGGCCCGGACGAACACTTTGTCGTGCCGGGCTCGGGTGCTTTGGGAAAGAGTCTCACCACCACCCACAGCAGCTTTGAAACTCCGTGCGGCTCCTACGGCCACTTCAAGCTGACCCGCGGCTTACTGCGCATTACCAGGCACGCGCGCTACGGCGACAGCATGGAAACCGTGCTGTACAACACCGTGCTCGGATCGAAGCAGCTTCAGCCTGACGGCGATGCCTTCTATTACTCTGACTATCATTTCGCGGGCAAAAAGAGCTATGGCCGCAGTAAGTGGCCCTGCTGCTCAGGCACCCTGCCCCAGGTAGCAGCGGACTTCCGCATCAGCACCTATCTGCATGACGAAGACAACGTCTACGTCAACCTGTATGTCCCATCCACATTGCGCTGGAACACCGGCCGAAGCTTGGTAACTATCAGCCAGGCTGGAAGCTATCCGCTCGACGGCCTCATCACACTCGTGGTCGCAAGCGATGCCCGCAGAACCTTCGCCCTCAACCTGCGCATCCCCGCCTGGGCAGGCGACGACGCACGCATCACCGTGAATGGTGAGCCATTCCAGGGCGCCATCCGCGGTGGCAAGTTCGTTTCGCTGCGGCGCGTCTGGGGCCGGAACGATCGCGTGGAACTTTCACTTCCCATGCGCTTCCGCCTGCAGCCGGTGGACGCGGAAACTCCCGGAACCGTCGCCCTGATGCGCGGCCCGCTCGTACTCTTTCGCATCGGCGCTTCCAGCGCTCCCCTGCGGGAGTATGACCTGCTCGACGCGCAAAAACTATCCGGCGATGAATGGCTTGTACGCTCGACGGAAGGCGATGTACGCTTTCGACCTTTCCCCTCTATCGGCGAGCAGAGTTACTCCACCTATGTCCATCTCGCCTAGCGAGATACAGGCCCGGCGGGAATCTCAAGACGATAGCGGTCGGCTTTCACTTGATTCCTGTGCTCTTCCGTCCGCAGCTTTCCCAGCTCCGCCACGAGCGCAGGTATCTCATGCTGCTTGTCGCCGGACCGGCGAAGAATCAGGATCAGTCGAAACACTGCTTCCTGGTCCGAAGAGTCCTGCTCAAGCGCGGCCCGGCACTGCTGCTCGGCAAGCGGATAGTCGCCGGCCTGCTGGGCCAGCGAGCCGAGCAAATTTCTTGCGGCAATTAACTTCGGGTCGTACTCCAATGCTTGCTCCGCATAGGTTATCGCGCTCCGGGCCTCAGGGCTGTGCGGCGCGGCGCCCTGCTCCTTCAGTATCTCGGCGGCCAGATAGTTCAGATACGCGCTCTTCGGGTCTGCCTGCAGGCTCGCACGCACCTTGGTCAGCGCCCCGGGTAGGTCGTGCCGCTGCATATCCGTCAACCCTTGTGCCTCCAGTCCAAACGACTGCGAGGGATCGAGCCTATTCGCGGTTTCAAAATCGCTCTCGGCCCGCTCCACCTGCGCGCTCTGCATGTAGAGCACGCCTCGCGCCACCCAAAGCGGCGCGGACCGCGGCAGCTGCGTAAGACCGGCGTTCAGCATCGTAATGCCGGCCGCGAACGAGGAATGATCGAAGCTGATCGCCGCGAAATCGAGATAGTTCCGCGCATCCTTCGGGCTCTGCTGAATCGCTTCGCGCAGCAGCGCCACCGCGCGTGGCGTGTCCCCCGCGGCCTCGCAGGCAGCGGCCGCCAGCGAGAGCGCCTGCGGATCCCGCGTGCCACTCTGCGTCTCGACGAGCGGCTGCAAGGTTTGCGCCGCATCGGCCGCGTGGCCCGCTCGCAGCTCAAGCACCGCCAGGTTATAGCGCGCCTGCTCGTCGTCCGGCCAGCCCTCTACAATCTTGCGGAACAATGGTTCGGCCTCCGCGCCCAGGTCCAACCGGCCCAGCGCATCCGCGTAGGCTTCGAGCGTAACCCGCTGCGCGAATACTTGCTCGCCGCCCTTGCTGAAGTGTGCAGCCGCCTCCGCCCACTCGCCGCGACGGTACGCGAGCATCCCCGCCATGCCGTTCGCGGTCGGGTCATTGGGCGCCTGGCGCAGAATGCGATCCACATACACCGCGCATGTCTCAGGCTCGCCGCCGTAGGCAAGCTCTGCCGCACCCTCCAGCGCCGGCAGGTAATCGGGAGCAATCCGCAGGGCAGCCTCAAAGGCCGACAGCGCGGTCCGTGGGTCGTTCAGTTCCCGCGCAGCAAGCGCCTTCAGCGTCCACAGCCGCGGGTCGCCCGCATCGGCTTTCAGCGCAGCCTCCGCATCCCGCATGGCGGCCTGCGGCTGGTGCTGGCGCAGCTCCGCCGCGATGGCGCCAGGCGTGACAGGAGCCTGCGTGATGGCATCGCTCGCAAGCAAGAGCAACGTGAATGCAATAGCCGTACCCTTACAGCGGGAAAGCAATAAAAGCGATCTTCGACGCATTGATAATTCAGCTTGACCACGAAGCGCGGTATGGCAGTCAAGGCCAGTTTACCCTGCCTCCCTCGCAGACAGTCTAGAAATTCAGCCGCGCTCCCAGGTCCGCATTCCGCGGCGCATACTGCTGCGTGGACTGGCCAAAGGTGTTGTCATTTGCATTGCCGTCCACACCCTGCAGATTGACCCGGTTGAACACGTTGAACAGGTCGATGCGGACCTCCAGGTTGAATCGTTCGCTGATCTGCGTCGTCTTCTTCACGTCCAGGTCCCAGTCCGCGTAGCCGGGGTTGCGGAATCCATTCGGCAGTTCGTTGCCCTCAGTACCGGGCGCCGGCAGGGAGAACTGGCCGCAGGGCGTACCCGCCGAGCCGAAGGGACCGCCAGCGCACTTAGGAAACACCCCGCTCAGATACTGCCCGCGGCTATACTTGAGGTCGGCGTTTTTGACATTCGGAAAATCATTGTTATTGCCGTCGCCATTAAAATCTCCACTCGACCCCTGCAGGCCGTTGATGTTGCCGGCGGCGTCAAAAGTCGGCTGGAACGCGGCGCTCGTGTACACGCTGTACCGGCCGCCCTGCTGCAGAATCGTCGTACCTGCCAGGGTAAATCCCTTGGTGGCGCGCGAGAGCAGCCCGGACGTCCCAAAACCCGGCAGCTCATAACTGTAACCGAGCGAGAACCGGTTCGGCACATCCCAGTTCGACCGGCTGTAGTAGCGGGATATATCGTTTGTAGGATAGACCTGCCAGTCATCCATCGATCGGCTGTAGGTGTAGGAAGCAGTAACAAAGCCGCGGCTCGTGATTCGGCCTTTCACCGCGGTGATCAGCCCGCTGTAGTTGGAGTGCGCCAGGCTTTGCCCATAGGTGATGGCGCCAAAACTGGGATTGAGACGCTTCGGCGATGTGCGATAGGTGAACTGGTCCGGCTTGTTTGGCACGGGCACGCCAACCTGCTGATAAAGATCGCCGTCGAAGCGGTTCACGTCTTGCCCGTAAATCGTATTGGTGGTACTTCCTCCGCCGGTTACCAGGTTGGTCGAGTAGGACCCGACATAGCCGACCGAAGCCACTAGGCCCGAGGTAAGCTGCCGCTCCACCGTCAGAGCGTAGTTATAGATGTCCGAAACGTGCAGATGCCGGTCGATCCCGCCGACAGGAGCCTGTGACCCAGTGATCCCGCCCTGCGCATTGAGCGGCTGCCCCTTGAATGCTGGATAAGGGAATCCCTGTGGCGTCGTCTTGTTGGTGCCTAATGCGAAGATGGGAGCTGCGGTTGTCCCATCGTTGAAGAAGTTAGGCACAATGTAGTTTGGAGGATTGCCGTTGAAGACGTCGCCGGTCTGCCCCAGCGTTGGGCTGTCGTGATACACGCCAAAACCGCCGTGCACTACCGTCTTGCCATTGCTGAATGGATCGTAGGCGAAGCCAAAGCGAGGGCTTACGGTTTTGATCCGTGCCGCGAAGGCATTGGAAACAACCTTGAAGGCGCCCGAGGCTACTTGCTGGCTGAAGTTGGCTCCCGGACCAGGAAAGAAGTTTGCGAACTTCAGCCCGAGCGCTCCGGAGGAGTTGCCGAAGTCGTCGTAGCGAATCCCATAGTTGAGGGTAAATTGCCGGCTCACCTTCCAGGTATCCTCGGCGAACGCGCCGTTAACTTCCTGCTTGTAACCATAGCTGCCCGGCGAGGGCGCGCCGGTAGTCGGATTGTAGGAGAGCGTGTTTTCACTGAGTGGGTTGTCCTGCACCAGGTCCAGAATGTTATTGAAGTTAAAGTTAGGCTGGTCATGCACGGTCGCGAACAGCGCCTCGCCCGAGTAATACACTCCATCCACGCCAAAGCGAAGGCTGTGCGTTCCGATAACATGGGTCAGCACATCACGCCAGTGATAGTTGGTCTGGATAAAGTCGCCCTGCGCGAAACCGTCACCGAAGCCGCTGTTGATGCCGGAAACAGCAACCGAGGGTACGGAAAAGTCGCCGGTACCGGATGTCACGCCTTCCACACGCAGATAGGCGGCGCTGGCCTCGTTGATAGTATTTGCCGAGAAGGTATGCGTCTCGTTCACCTGGTAAGCCTGGCTGTGCGAGGGATCGGTTGTGTTGAAAGCGGGCCGCACGTTGGGCGCGCCTACATCCAAGTGCTGTCGATAGACGGTGCCGTATAGTCGGTCGTTCTTAAAGTCCTTGTCCAATCGCACGTTGTACTGCACGGCATTGCGATAACTGGAACCCGCAAAAAAACCGGTATCGATTACCGGCGTGGAGCAAGGCAGAAAGTTCGACGCGGCCGTGCCGCACGGCCTGGCGCTATTCGCGGGGAACGCCTGAGCGGCGGTCTGCGAAACCGTGGCTCCGGCAACGTTACTGACGCCGTAATTCGTCAGCAGCTGTGTGCCTACTGTGCCGGGAAATGTCTTCTGCGCGAACGCTGTAAACGCAGGATCCTCGTATGTAACGGTATTCCCCAGGGTCGATGTAATCGAACGAAGCGGCTCAATCGAAAAAAAGAAGTAAGCCTGGTGCAGCGGATAAATGGGGCCGCCAATACCGGCCGATATGTTATCGCTGTGAAACGGCAGGTAATTTTTCGCGAAGTGAGTGTACGCCTCGAAAGCCTGGCTGGTGTAGTAATCGCTGGCGAAGCCGTGGATCTGGTCCGATCCAGCTTTGGTCGTCACCGTGGTCTGGATGGAACTGGCGCGGCCATAGTCCGCGCTGAACGTGTTGGTCTGGATTGAGGCTTCGGCAATGGAATCGGGATTCGGCGTCAGGTTAGGCACGCCCGGACGCACACTGCTCGTAATGTCCAGCCCGTCCACCACATATAGGTTGCCGTTCGCGCTCCGGCCATTCGCGCTTACATCGTTGGCGGCTTCGGTGTTGAAGTTGTCCGTGTTCGTGCCCAGTCCGGTCACTCCGGGCGCCAGCGTAATCAGCGTGATGAAGTTGCGGCCCGGCAATGGCAGATTGTTGAACGCCTGCTGGTCCAGCGTAAGCTGGTTCCGCGTTTCCGCGGGGTTCAGCAGCGGCGCCTCGCTGCTCACCGTCACCGTCGTCGAAACATCGCCGGTCGTCAGGCTTACGGAAAGATCGCGGGTCTCATTCGTGGTCAGCACCACAGGCGTTGTCTTGGCGCCAAAACCCGCTGCCTTTACCGTCACTACATAGTTGCCAGGCGCGATGCTGAGGAACCGGTAGACCCCGGCATTGTCAGTCCGCGCACTGCTCGTGACCTGCTGCGCGTCGCTTTTCAGCGTAATCGCCGCCCCGGAGACGACCGCCCCGCTCGCATCCGTCACCGTGCCCTGGACGCTCGCGCTGAACTGCGCATGCGCGCTGCTGCCGCAGCACACAATGAGCAGCACAGCCAGCACCCCGCGGACGGCCCCGCATGCCTGCCGCAAGACTAGCGACAACAGATCGCCCGCACGCTCACTCTGGTCGAAACATTTCCCCAATTGCATTGTGGCCTTCCCGTCCCGCCTGTATTTCGTGTCGCGCCGAAACGTTTCGATTCTCGCGGGAGAATACTGGCCTCTGCCAAGGCTTTCTGTCAACAGCCATTTGGCCCAGAAGAAAATACGCGGCCTGCGGTACAGTACTCCGCTCCAAACATGCGCGTATAAACGTTCCGGATCGGCCGCCCGCAATGCCCATGCAGCCGCTAGCCCGGTCCGCGCCCCGGCCGTCCTTAAGCGCGAGGCGCGGCGGTCGACTCCCGCACGATGAGCCGCGTAGGCAGCTTGATCGAGCGCCCCTGCGATCCCGGCTCCGCCCCCGTGAGCGCCTCCACCACCAGCCGGCTCAGCTCCCCGCGTGGAATATCGACCGTCGTCAGCGCCGGGTGCAGAAACCGGCTGACATACGTGTTGTCGAAACCAACCACCGACACATCCCTCGGAATGCTGACGCCGCGCTCCTGCAAGCCGCGGCACACGCCCAGCGCGACCATATCCGTAACCGTCGTCACCGCTGTAAACGGCACCCGCCCCAGCGCCGATGCGATCGCCGCCAGCCCGGCATCGGCGCCCGCGCCCGCCGCATCCACCACCTGCGAGCGCATACCGGCAGCGCCGCAGGCCGCAACCGCCGCCGCGTATCCCTGGTACCGGTAGCGGTGCGACAGCAGCGGGCCGCCCGCCTGCGAGTTGCGCACCAGCAGCAGGTCCCGGTGGCCCAGCTCGATCAGGTGCCGCACCGCGGCCATCATGCCGCCCCGGCTGTCCACGCGGATATTCGTCGATGTCGGCCCGGACCGGCCGACATCGAGAAATACAGAAGGCACCCCGCTCTGCTCCACCACGTCGAACGCCGCCTTGTCTCGCTCCGACGTCATCACCGCGAGGCCCGAGATGCGGGCGCCCAGCATCTGGTGCACCGCAGCGCGCAGCAGCTCCGGCGAAAAATTTGTAGCCGCCAGCGAGATCGTGTAGCCCAGCCGTATCGCCTCATCCTCAATCGCCTGCGCGGTCTCGGCGAAGAAAGGGTTCTGCAGACTCGATACGATCACGCCTAGCACGCGCAGCTCGCGGCGCGCCAGATTGCTCGCGTACAGGCTTGGCCGGTAGTCGAGCCGCGCAATCGCATCCAGCACGCGCTGGCGCGTCTTCGCGCTCACCACCGCCTTGCCGTTGATCACCGCCGAAACAGTGCTGAGCGAAACGCCGGCAAGCCGGGCCACGTCCTGGATCTTCGCGCGCGCCATGCGTTGAGAGTACCCCGCGCCATAGACCGCGCGCACAGCAAACTTGTTGACAACGCCTCCCTGCGACAGTCATGATCGCGGAAGATCGAAACGTTTCGATCCGGCCCGGGGAAACCCGGCTTCAACCCTCAACAGGAGTTGCCCCATGGAAACCATGCAGCCCGTCAGCACAGGCGCCTCCCTGCAGGAACAGCTCGATGCGCCTTTTGCCCTGCCGGAGCAGAGCATCGCCTTCTATCGCGAAAACGGCTATGTCAAGCTGCGCCACGTCCTCTCCCGCGAGCTGCTCGAGCATTTCCGCCGCCGCATCAGCGAGAAGGTCGCCGAACTCTCCGCCGATGAGCTGCCCATGGAGCAGCGCACCACCTACGGCAAGGCCTTCCTGCAGATCATGAATCTGTGGACCAAGAGCGGCGACGTCCGCGAGTTCGTCTTCGGCAAGCGCCTGGCCCAGATCGCTGCCGACCTGATGGGCTGTCGCGGCGTCCGCGTCTACCATGACCAGGCTCTCTACAAGGAGCCCGGCGGTGGCATAACCCCCTGGCACGCCGACCAGTACTACTGGCCGGTTTCAAGCGACCGCATGGTCACCGCCTGGGTCCCGCTGCAGGACACGCCGAAGGAAATGGGCCCGCTCGCCTTTTGCGAAAAGAGCCACCGCTTCCAGCTCGGGCGCGACCTCGAAATCAGCGACGAAAGCGAGCAGACCCTCAAGGAAGCCCTGCACTCGTTCACGCTCAACGAAACCAGCTTCGAGCTCGGCGACGTCAGCTTTCACGCCGGCTGGACCTTCCACCGCGCCGGCGCCAACTCGACCGACCGCCCCCGCGAGGTCATGACCGTTATCTACATGGACCAGGACATCCGCCTGGTCGAGCCGAAGAACAAAAACCAGGTCGCCGACATCGGCCGCTGGTGCCCTTCGGTCAACGTTGGCGAGGTGGTCGCCTCCCCGCTCAACCCGGTCCTCTACACCAGGCCGGAAGGCGCATGAATGTAACCGCCGCAGTTACAGAAGGCGGCGGCCGCTTTTCGATTGCCAGCATTGCCATCGACGCGCCCGGGCCCGGCGAAGCGCTCATCGAGCTCAAGGCCAGCGGCGTCTGCCACACCGACCTCGACTCGCTCCGCTGGGGCAGGCGCGTCATCCTCGGCCACGAGGGCGCCGGCATAATCGCCGCCCTGGGTGCCGGCGTGAGCGGCTTCCAGACAGGCGACCGCGTCCTGCTCAACTGGGCCATTCCCTGCGGCGTCTGCTTCCAGTGCAGCCGCGGCGCCGAGAACATCTGCGAGCAGCGCGGCACCGTCCCCGACCAGCGCTTTCACCACCCGGCCGGCGCGCTCAATGCCTCGTTCAGCCTCGGCACCATGGCCACCCACGCGGTCGTTCCCGCTGCGGCGCTGGTCAAAATCCCCGACGCGCTCCCGTTCGCAAGCGCAGCCATCCTCGGCTGCGGCGTCATGACCGGTTTCGGCTCGGTCGTCAACTCGGCCCGGCTCACAGCCGGCAGCTCAGCCGTCGTGCTGGGCTGCGGCGGCGTCGGCTTGAGCGCGATCCAGGGCGCGCTCCACGCGGGCGCCGCGCGCGTCCTCGCCATCGACATCAACCCGCAGCGCCTCGAGCTCGCCCAACAGTTCGGCGCCACCGAAACCCTGCTTGCCGACCCCGCCGACACAGGCCTGCTTCACGCCGCCGCGCACGTCAAATCCATCACCGGCGGCCGCGGCGCCGACTACGCTTTCGAGTGCACGGCCGTGCCCGAGCTCGCCGCCGCGCCGCTCGCCATGGTTCGCAGCGGCGGCACCGCGGTCGGCGTCAGCGGCATCGAGAAAATCGTCCCCGTCGACATGGAACTGTTCGAGTGGGACAAGCTCTACATCAATCCGCTCTACGGCGGCTGCCGCCCCGCGCGCGACTTTCCCCTGCTCATCGAGCTCTATCTTGCCGGCAAGCTCTCGCTCGACGCGATGGTGACCCGCACCTACCCGCTCGCGCAGCTCGACCAGGCCTTTCGCGACATGCAGGCCGGCATCAACGCCAAAGGCGTCCTGCTGCTGTGAGCGCTTTTTCTAGAATTGAAATCTCCGACCCGCGGTTCGAAACCGAACACCTGCGCCACGTCACCGTCAGGAGCCGCGCGCTCGGCCGCCGCGCCGACTGCACCTTCTACGTGCCGCCCACGCCCTCTATTTCCACTCTGCTCATCCTGCTCCACGGCGTCTACGGGAGCCACTGGATCTGGACGCAGAAGGCCGGCGTCCACCGCACTGCGCAGCGCCTGCTGGACGAGAACCAGATCACCCCAATGGCCATCGCCATGCCCTCCGACAGCCTCCGCTGGGACGGCAGCGCCTATCTGCCCCATGCCGGCGAAGACGCCGAGCAGTGGATCGTCGAAGAGGTCCTGCTCGCCGCTCGCGAGGCCGCGCCCTGCCTCGTCCAGAACCCAAAGCTCGCCATCGCCGGCCTCTCCATGGGCGGCTACGGCGCACTGCGGCTCGGCGCCAAGTACCCCGAGCGCTTCGCCGCCATCTCCGCGCACTCCGCCATCACCGCCATCGCCGATATGAGCTCCTTCGTCGAAGAGCCGCTCTCGCTCTACACCGCAACTGCCACCGAGAATGATCTGACCCCGCTTTACTGGCTCCTCCGCAACCGCGCCGCTCTGCCCCCGCTCCGCTTCGACTGCGGCCTCGACGACCCGCTGCTCGCCGGCAACCGCAGCCTCCATCAGGCGCTCGCCTCGCAGGGCTTCCCCCACGTTTATGAAGAGTTCCCCGGCGGCCACACCTGGTCCTATTGGCAGCAGCATGTCGAGCGCACACTCCGCTTCGCAGCCGGCGGCCCCGCCTGACCCCGCTCTACTGCTGCTGCCCCGTCTGGAACGCAAGCAGCCCCAGCGCCGTGCGGTACCGGTAGCCCGCATCGGTGTGGCTGATATCCGCCTGCGTTTGCGCCAGCTGTGCCTGGCTCAGCTCCACGATCGAGCTCAGCCCCAGGTCATAGCGCGTCTGCGCCAGCTTCAGGCTCAGGTTCGCCTGCTGCAGCAGCTGCGCCGTCACCCCAATGCGCGCGAAGCTGTTGTTCACCTCCAGCCACGCCGTCTTCACATCGCGCACGATCCTGTCCCGCAGCGCCACCGACTGCGCATCGGTCGCCCTGGCCCGCAACGCTGTCTCCTTCGCCTCCGACGAAAACAGAAACCCGTTAAAAATCGGCACGTTGATATTCGCCGCGGCCGCCCCGTCCCAGCTTGCGATAAAGTACTGCCCCGTGCGCACCGGCGTCCCCCCCACCGTGCCCAGCAGGTCGATCGTCGGCAGCCGCTGCTCGTCCTGCGCCCGGCTCAGCTTCTGCTCCGCATCGCGCGTGTCGAACAGCGCCTGCAGGTCCGGCCGCTGGCGAATCGCCATCTGCGTCAGCACATCCAGGTCCGGCGGAGGCGGCGGTGCCGCTGCCGTATCGTCAGCCAGCGTGTAATTCTGCGGGTGGTCCAGCCCCAGCACCTCATCGAGCGCCGCCATCGCCGCGTCCGCATTGTTCTGCGCGTCCAGCACCAGCAGCTTCGCCTGCGACAGGTTCACGTCCGCGAACGAGGCATCCAGCGTCGAGCGCAGGTTGTTCTTCGTCAACTGCCCAATCTGCGTCGATGTCGCCTGCCGCGTGTCGACCGTCTGCCGCGCCACCCGCAGCACCGCCTGCGCCTGCAGCGTGCTGAAGAATGCCTGGTCCGTCACCAGAACCACATCGTCGCGCGTCGCCTGCTCGTTCGCCTGCTCTGCTTTCACCTGCAGCTTCGAGGCCGAGACCAAGTTATGCGTGCGGCCGAAATCCGTGATCAGCTGCGACGCGCTCACACCGCCGCCTACATGCTGCAGCAGACGCGAGTCGCTCAAAGCTCCCGATGCGATGCGGCTGCCGTTGTAGCCGCCTTCCGCTGTAATGCTCCCGTTCACCAGCGGCAGCTCCGCGGACCGCGACTGCCGCACCACCTGCTCCTGCGCCAGCGACAACAGGCGCCCCACCGTGATGCGCGGATTATTCCCGAGCGCCAGCGCCTCCGCCTGCGCCCGCGTCAGCGTCAGCGTAGTGCCGGGCGCAGGCGCGGCCGGCGGCTGCCCCGAAACCCCTCCAACCTGCACCGCCGGCAATTGCGTCTTCGGCGCCGAAGGCAAACCAGCCTGCGCGCCCGCCCTCCCCGCGCAGCAAGCCGCACCCGCGCACACCAGCACCCGAAACCACTCCGCCAATCCGCGCATCACGCTGCTCCCCCTTCCGGCTCCGGCGTGCGGTTCCGCTCATCCCGCGCCCGGTCCTCGCGCCCATGCACCAGCATGTACACCGCCGGCACCAGGAACACCGTCACCACCACCGATGCCGAAAGCCCGCCAATGATCGCGCGCGCCAGCGGCGCATACTGCTCGCTGCCCGCCTCCAGCCCCAGCGCCAGCGGAATCATCCCCAGCAGCGTTGCCAGCGACGTCATCAAAATCGGCCGCAGGCGAATCTTGCACGACTGCACCACCGCGTTCGCGTACGTCATGCCCTCGCCCCGCAGAATCCCCGCGAACTCCACAATCAAAATGCTGTTCGACACCACGATGCCCACCATCATGATCACGCCCATCAGCGACATTACGTTCAGCGTCGAGCCCGTCAGCACCAGCAGCACCATCACCCCCGCAAGCCCCGGCGGCACCGCCATCAAAATAATGAATGGATCGATGAACGACGTGAACTGCGCCATCAGGATCAGGTACACCAGCGCCACCGCCAGCACCAGCCCCAGCCCGAACCGCTGGAACGCCGTGTTCATGCTCTCGACCGCTCCATGCTCCAGCACCCGCATCCCGTGCGCCGTCGGCACCCCCGCGATCAGCTTGTTCACCTGCGCGCTCACCTTGTTCAGCGCCTCGGTCCTCGGCTGCACGTACACGTCGATCACCCGCCGCAGCTGGTAGTGGTCCACTTCCGTCGGCGTGTTGATCTGCTTGGTAAACACCACCGATCGCAGCGGCGTGTACCCCGTGCTGCCCGTCCCCCGCAGAGGAATATTCTCAAGCTCCTCCATGTTCATGCGGCCTATCTGCTGGTTTGAGTACTGCACCGTCAGCTCGTAGTTATTCCCCGTGTTCGGGTCGATCCAGTAGCTCGGCGCAATCACGCCATCCGACGTCAGCGCCGTAATCACGTTGTCCACCACGCTCTTCGGCGACAGCCCGATCTGGCTCGCCCGCTCGCGGTCGATATCCAGCTCCAGCCCCGGATACTTCAGGTCCTGCGGAATGTACACGTCCGCCACCGTGCTCAGCCCGCGCAGACTGTTTTCCAGCTTCTGCGCCTGCGCAAACGCGGCCTCCTGGTTGTTCGAGCTGATCTCGATATCGATCGGCGCCGGCAGCCCTTGGTTCATCACCGAGTCCACCAGCCCGCCCGCCTGGAAGTATGTCGTCAGCTGCGGCAGCTGCGACGCAAGCGCCTCGCGCACCCGCGCGATATACGCGTAGCTGCCCACCTTGTGGTCCTCCTGGAGGCTCACCTGCACAAACGCCGTGTCCATCGAAGCGTTCGGCGTGTAGATCGCCGAAAGATCGGGCGTCACGCCGATGTTCGACACGATCATGCCCAGCTCGTCCGTCGGCACCGTCCTGCGGATCACCTGCTCCACTTTCGCGATGTATTGGTCGCTCACCTCGATGCGCGTGCCGCTCGGCATCTTCACCGTGACGACGAACTGCCCCGGATCGGTGCGCGGAAAATACGCCCGGCCCAGGAACGGCGCGAACAGTGCAATCACCAGCACCGTTCCGCCCAGCATCACCGTCGTCGCCAGCCCCGGTCTGCGCAGCGTCCGGTACGCCAGCCCCTCATACTTCTCCAGCATCTTGCTGAAGCCACGGTTGAACGCATCCACCCCGCGCTGGAACAGCGAAGGCTTCTTCTCCCCTCCCGCCGCATGCGGATGAATGAACTTCGCGCAGAACAGCGGCACCAGCGTCATTGAAAACGCATACGAAGCGAAGATCGAAAACACCACGCCGTACGCCAGATCGGTGAACAGGTACTTGCTCACCCCATCCAGCAGAAACACCGGGAAAAACACGATCGAGGTCGTCACCGTCGCAGCCAGCACCGCCAGCGCCACCTCCGTGCCGCCATCGGCCGCGGCCCGCTCTGGCGTCGCGCCCTCTTCCATGAAGCGGAAAATATTTTCCAGCACAATCACCGAGTTGTCGATCAGCCGCGAGAGCACCAGCGCCAGCCCGCCCAGCAGCATCGTGTTGATTGACCCGCCCATGCCGCTCACGATCAGCAGACACATCAGCACCGCCAGCGGAATCGCAATCAGCGCTGCGATGGTCGCGCGCCCGCTGCCAAGGAAAATCAGGATCATCACGCCGGTCAACAGCAGCCCGATGCCGGCTTCCTTCATCAGGTTCTTGATCGCACCCTTCACAAACACAGACTGGTCGAACACCACCGCCGTTTTCAGCACCGGCGGAATATCGACCAGCTTCGCGATCGCCGCCCGCATCCCGTTCACGATCGTGATCGTATTGCTCTTGCCCGCCTGCTTCAGCACCGGCACATATACCGAGTGCTGCCCGTCGATGCGCACGATGTTCGTCTGGATCGCGCCCGAATCCTCCGCGTGCCCGATATCGCCCACCAGCACCGACGCATTGCCCACCGACTTCAGCGGCATCGAGTTGATCTGCTCCGGCGTCGGCACCTGCGCGTTCGCGTAAATGTTGAAGTCGCGCGTGCCGATCCGCACATCCCCCGCGGGCAGAATCAGGTTCGAGTCGTTCACGCTGTTCACTACGTCCATCAGGCTCATGTCGTGCGCTTCCAGCTTCAGCGGATCGACAAAGACCTGGATCTGCCGGTACCGCCCCCCGAACGGCTGCGGCACCGACGCGCCCTGCACATTCGCGATCTGGTTGCGTACCTGGAACTGCGCCAGGTCTTTGAGCCGCGTCTCGTTCAGCCCCTTGCCCTTCAACGTCACCAGGCAGATCGGCTGGCTCGATGCCGTCATGCCCAGCACCACCGGCGGCAGCGTGCCCGGCGGCAGCCGCCGCAGATCGGCCAGCGCCAGACTCGATATATTGCTCACCGCCGAGTTGGCATCGGTGCCCGGCCGGAAGTACACCTTGATCAAGCTCACACCCGTCAGCGAGCGCGACTCGATATGATCGATATTCGCGCCCAGCGTAAAAAACCGCTCGAACGTGTCCGTAATATCGGCCTCGATCTGCTTCGGCGGCATGCCCGAGTAAAACGTCGCCACCACCACTACCGGTATGTCGATGTCGGGAAACAAGTCCACCGGCATCGTCGTCGTATTCACCACGCCGACCACCAGCACCATCAGACAAATCATCAAAATAAAAAACGGATAGCGCAGCGCGAACTTCGGCATTACTGGCCCCCTCCGCTCGTACCGCTTCCCGTGTCGCTGCTGGGCGCCTGTGGATCCGTCATGCCGCCCTCTTCGCGCATCACGTCGCTGGCCGGCTCTGGCTGCATCCGCGGCGTCACCTTTTCCCCGTCATGCAAGCGGCTCGCATCGCCGACCACCACCCGGTCCCCGGCCCGCAGCCCATCTGTAACCTCGACGAGCACAGAACCCCGCAGCCCCAGCTTCACGCCGCGCTGCTCTACTTCGTTGTTCCCGTTCAGCACCATCACCGTGCCCGTCTCGCCCTCGCCCTGCACGGCGGCAATCGGCAGCGTCAGCACATTCTCCACATGCGCCAGCCGCAGGTAGCTGTTCGCGTACATCCCCGGCGTAATCGCGAGCGCCGGGTTCGGCACGTCCACCTCGGTTTCCATCGTGCGCGTGCTCGGGTCCAGATTGCGCGTAAACCGCACTACCTTTCCCTTGAAGTTCCGCCCCAGCGCGCCTAATGCGTCAACCCGGATCGTCATCGGATCGCCCACGTGCACAAATTGCACCGCGTCCTCCGGCACCGGCACCCGCAGCCGCAGCAGGTCGCTCTGCGCCAGTTTGATCAGCGGCAGGCTCTGCGTGTCGGAGGTAGTCCCCGCCTGGATCAGCGCTCCCGTATCCGCGAACCGCCACGTCACCACGCCTGTCAGCGGCGCCGAGACCGTCGTATACGCCTGCAGCGCACCCACCCTCTGCTGGTCGGCCGCGGCTGTATCCGCGCCCTGCTTCGCGCCGCTCAGCGCCGCCTGTGCCGCGTCCACCTGCGCCTGCGATGCTTCCGCCTGCGACTGCGCATTCTCCAGTTCCTGCGCCGCGATCACCCCGGGCTGCTCATCCGAGGCCTGCTTCAGCCGCTTGTAGTTCGCCCCCAGCGCCTCCTGCAGCGACTTCGCCCGGCTCACATCCTGCTCGGCCGCGATGATCGCATCCTGCGACCGCAAAGCCTCCGACTGCGTGCCCCGGTACTGCGCATTCAGCTCCGGCACTTCCAGCGTCGCCAGCGTCTGTCCCGCGTGCACCCGGTCGCCGATATCGACATAGATATGCCGCACATACCCCGAAACCTTGGCATGCACATCCACCATCTGGTAGGGCTGGAACTGCCCCGCCACACTCAGCACATGCTCGATATTGCCGCGCTGCACCGCGGCCACCGCCGCCGCCGCCGGCTCCGGCGCAGCCTGCTGCGTACCCGCACCCCCGCGGCAGCCTGCCAAAACAAGACACCCCAGCGACACCGGGGCGCCAAGGCGCGCCACGGCTCGAAACCATTGCGTTCGCATACGAGAATCACTCCACACCGCAGGCCCATGCGTCCAGCCCGCGCGGTACGTCTTCTGCTTTTTCTAGAAAAGGAAGCTAGGCAAGCTGCGCGCAAACGGCAGCAGCCAACATACGCACGCGAACCTGCTCCGGCGGGGGACGCCGGTGGAGCGCCTCGGAGAGAGGCGGAGATGGGGGCCGGGCAAAGCGCGGCTCACGCGACATAACGCGCGGCTTCAGTTCCAGCACTGCGATCAGCGCCGTCGCAAACCAAAGCACAAACACCGGCGCAGGCGGCACGTCCGGCCGGGGCATCGCCGCATGCATCTGCGGCATCCGCTCCTGCTCCGTCAGCAGCTTGGCCTTGGCCACGGGCTGGTCCGCATGCGGCGGAGCGTACAGCGACAACTTGTCGTGCAGCCCCCAGCACACCACGGCAAAGCCCAGCAGCAGCATGCACAGTGCCAACAGGCGCGGCAGTGCCGCTCCCTGAAAGCCTCTCTTCCGCCCGCCGCGTCCGTCGTTGCTCATACCACCGCTCTCAAGACCAATCGCGCGTTCTTCCGCAAAAGAACGGCAATACCTGAATTATAGATGCAAGGCGAACCGCCCCGCCCGAACCAGCCCGAACGCGCAGCCGGCATCGCGATCGCGAACCAGCCCCGCGAATCAACCCAGGGTCGCATGCCTTTCCTTCTCCGCCGCGCTGTGCCATCCTAATTGAATACGGATTCGCAACAAGCCCACTTCCGGGCGCGCCCATCCCCAAAGCCAATCCCCAGACTGGACCCCCCGTGCTCATGCTCGCCGCCGTCTTCGCCGTGCAGGCCGTCGCCATCGCGGCCGCCTGGCTGCTGCGCCGCCGCGAGCAGCAGCTCCGCACCCAGCTTCCCTACCTGGTCAGCCTCGCCGTCGGCGTCCTGCTCGCGACCGCCCTGCTCCACCTGCTGCCCGAGTCCATCGACGCCCTCGGCAATGGCCGCGGCATCTGGCTCGCCGCCGGCGTTACCCTGTTCGCCCTCTTCAGCATCGAGCGCCTTTTCCAGGCCTTCACCGGCCTCGCCCCAGAGCCCGGGCCGCCCGCGCTGCCGCCTTCACCGCCGCCCGCCGATCTCCCGCACAATCCCGCCTGCGCCCACCTCCACGGCCATGCGACCCACAGCTCCCTGCGCCCCCTCAACCTGCTCGTCGGCAGCTCCCTGCACAGCTTCGTCGACGGAACCGCCATCGCCACCGCCTTCGCCGTCCACCCCCGCCTCGGCCTGCTCACCGCCTTCGCCGTCGCCCTGCACGAGGTCCCCCACCGACTCGGCGACATCGCCGTCCTGCTCCACCTCGGCCTCACCCCCGCCCGCGCCATGCGCTACGCCGTCCTCGCCGGCATCCCCGCCCTGCTCGGCGCTGCCGCCGTCCTCCTCCTCGGCCAGGCCGGCTCATCCGTCTTCCGCTGGCTGCTCCCCGTCTCCGCCGCCAGCTTCCTCTACATCGCCGGCGTCAACCTGCTCCCCGAGCTCCAGTCCACCACCCGCCCCCGCCAGATCCTCATTCAGTTGCTCTCCCTAGCCGCCGGCGTCGCCGTCGTCTTGCTCGTCACCGGCCTCCACGCCGGCTAGTCTCCGGTGGTTGTCTAGCACTCGCTCATCCCGCGAGATCGACGCCTGAACACCGGGCGCTTCCTCGATCCGCCCGAATTCGTCGTCTTCCACGACAAGGGCAATGAGCAGAACGTATTCGACCGCATCGACCGGCAGCTGACGGCCAAGGATTCGGCGCACATCGACCTGAACTACAGCCGCTCCTGGTTCCAGACGCCCAACAATTACGACAACGCCAACTCGCGCTGCGTCACCAACGCGCCCACCAATGGACAGCAGATCATCGACCTCACCGGCTTACCGCCGACCAGCAGTCCGAGGCCGGGCTGAACTGCAACGGAGTGCGCGCCACGCCGGGCGCAGGCTTCACCAGCTGCCTGGCTACGCAGCTCACTTCCAAGCTCGTCCAGGTGCGCGCCCCCAACACCGAGGACGACGACAAGAACCCGTCGCGCATCGCGCCGCGCAACCTCTTCGACGCCTCTGTCGGCAAGGACAACCTGTTCAACGGCGGCCAATACAAATGGAGCCTGCGCCTCACCGGCGTCAACATCGCCAATAACTACGCGCTGTATAACTTTCTCTCCACCTTCAGCGGCACCCACTACGTCACCCCCCGCACCCTCACCGCCGAGGTCGCCTTCCACTTCTAAAGAAAATCTGATTAAGGGCGAAACCGCCTGCGCGGCTGGCCGCCGCTCAAGTGGCGGCTGGACGCCCTTCGGGCCGGGCACACGTCCCGAAGAGACCGCCAGCCGCGCAGGCGGTCTTGATTTCGGCACTTGCTACCCGCCGATCCCCATCGCCAGCACCTCCGCCACATGCAGCGCGCGCCTCCCCGTCCCCTGCGCAATCTGCTCCCGGCATGAGAACCCGCCCGTCACCACCAGCGTCTGGGCCCCCGCCGCACGCACCGCCGGCAGCAGCACCCGCTCCCCCAGCTTCTGCGAAACAACATACTTCTCCCGCTCGAACCCGAACGGCCCCGCCATCCCGCAGCATCCTGTATCTGGCACTGTTACAGTTGCACATGCCTGCTCCAGCAGCCCGCGCTCCGCATCCAGGCTGCCCAGCGCCTTGTGGTGACAATGCCCATGCAGCAGCGCTCCGGCTTCGCTCACCCGCGCCGGCCGGTACTCCGGCGCCAACTCGACCAGCGCGTCGGCAAACAACCGCGTCTGCCCCGCGAGCCGCCGCGCCCGCTCGTCGTTGGGAAAGAAGTTCACCAGTTCATCCGTAAACACACTTGCGCAGCTCGGCTCCAGAAATACAAACGGCAGCCCCGCATCGATCTCCGCCGCGAACCTTCCCAGTATCCCTTCCAGATACCCGCGCGCCTCCCGCAGCATGCCGAAGTCGTACAGCGGCCGCCCGCAGCACACATGCCCGCGCGGCGTCCACGGCTCGAGCCCCGCATGCCGCAGCACCCGCTCCGCCGCCCCCAGCGCCTGCGGGTTGAAGTAGTTGTTCCACGTGTCCGGCCACAGCATCACCTTATTTGCCACTGTGCTAGTTACATTTGTGCCGGGCAGCCCGCTCCGGTAAGGCCTCGCGCCCAGCCGGGGCAGCGCCCGCTCCGGCGCAAGCCCCAGCAGCTTCCCCGTCAGCGCCCGCGCACCCGGCAGCATCAGCGCCGTATTTGCCACTCTGGTTGTTACATTTGGCCACACCGCGGCCAGCCGCGCCCATCGGTCCATCCGCCCGAACGCATAATCCCGCAGCGGGTGCGCGTGCTCCTCGTAGTAGTGCGCCAGAAACTCCGCCTTGTAGGTCGCAACATCCACGTTCACCGGGCACTCGGTCTTGCACGCCTTACAGCTCAGGCACAGGTCCAGCGCCTCCTTCACGTCCTCGTTCGCCCAGCCCTCACCCAGCACATCGCCCTGCATCAGCTCCCACAGCAGGTGCGCGCGGCCGCGCGTCGAGTGCCGCTCCTCCCCCGTCGCCATGTAACTCGGGCACATCGTGCCCGCATGCTCCTTGCGGCACGCGCCCACCCCCACGCAGCGCATCGTGGCTTCGCCGAACGAGCCGCCGTCGTTCGGAAACTGGAACCAAGTCTCCGGCCTCGCCGATCTGTAACCGTCACCGGTGCGCATATTTTCAATCGGCGAGTACACCGCGACTGGGTCCACCAGCTTGCCCGGGTTCATCCGGTTGTCCGGGTCCCACAGAACCTTGAACTCGCAAAACGCACCCATCAAGCGCTCCCCAAACATCTTCGGCAGCAGCGCCGCCCGCGACTGCCCATCGCCATGCTCGCCCGACAGCGATCCGCCATGCGACAGCACAATATCCGCCGCCTCGTCGATGAACGCGCGATACTTGCGCAATCCTTCGGCGCTCGCCAGGTCGAAGTTGATCCGCATGTGCACGCAGCCCTGCCCGAAGTGCCCGTACATGGGCGCGCGATAGCCGTAGCGCTCCATCAGTAACTGTAACTGTCGCAGATACATACCGAGCGCCGCCGGCGGCACCGCCGCATCCTCCCACCCTTCCCAGCTGTGCGGCTCGCCCGGCACAAACGCGGTCGCGCCCAGCGCCTGCTCCCGCACCCGCCACACCCGCGCCGCCTCCGCGCCCGCGAACCGCTGCGCGCTCCGCACTCCCGCTATCTGTTCAGCCGCGGTTACAAATACCTCAGCTTTCCCCAGCGCCTCCTCCGCGCTCCACCCGCCAAACTCGACCAGCAGGTACCCGCGCCCCGGCGGCAGCAGCGCAACATCTTCCTGCGCCAGCCGCTTGCGGTGCATCATGTCCACCATCAACCCGTCGAACCCCTCAAGCCCAATCGGCTCCGCCTCCAGCACCCGCGGCACCGCATCCGCCGCCACAAACTGGTCCGCGAACCCGAGCACCACCAGCTGCCGGTGCTGCGGGCTCGGCACCAGCCGCAGCGTCGCCCCCAGCACCGTCACACACGTCCCCTCGCTGCCCACCAGCGCCCGCGCCACATGGAACCCGTTCTCCGGCAGCAGCTCGTCCAGGTTGTAGCCCGAAACCCGCCGTGGAATACGCGGAAACCGCGAGCGAATCTCCTCCGCATACGTATCGCGCAGCCGCTTCAGCCCTGCATAGATTGCGCCGCGCCGCCCACCCTCGCGGATCGCCGCTTCCAACTCGCGTTCGCTGGCCGCGCCCACCGTCATCCGCGTGCCGTCATAGAGCAGCACGTCGAGCGACTCGATGTTATCGACTGTCTTGCCGCCCATCAGCGCATGCACGCCGCAGCTGTTGTTGCCGATCATGCCGCCGAGGGTGCAGCGCGAGTGCGTCGCCGGGTCCGGCGCAAAGGTCAGCTCATGCTGCTCCGCCGCCTCGCACACCCGGTCCAGCACCGCGCCGGGCTCGACCTCGATAGTCCGTTCTGTAACATCGACGGTTGCAATCTGCCGCATGTACCGCGAGTAGTCGAACACCACGGCCGCATTGCAGGTCTGCCCGGCCAGGCTGGTGCCCGCGCCGCGCGCCAGAACCGGCGCGCCATGCTCACGGCACACCGCCATCGCCGCGATCACATCGCGCACATCGCGCGGGACTACCAACCCCACCGGCACCTGCCGGTAGTTCGAGGAATCGGTGGAATAGAGCGCACGCGTGCCCGCGTCAAAGCGAACCTCGCCGCGCACCACGCGCCGCAGTGCCGCGGCCAGCGCTTCGCTCGCGCCGAACGCCTCGCGCGCAGCCCGCACACCGGGCTGCAGGATGGGAAAAACGGGGGAGTGCACGCGCTCATCGTAACAGCGCCACCGGACAGCGCGATGGCTAGAGCCCTTGGCCAGCACCGCTTGCAAAGCGTCGGAATGTTCCACGTGGAACAATCCGGTCGAAACACCAGCCTGCTCAAAACGCGAAATTGTTCCACGTGGAACATTCCGGCACCGCCTGTTTGGACCTTGCGCGTGGCGGGTAACGCTTTTGCAGTGAAGCATTTGCGCCGCTTCAGGGGCACATGGCGCAGCATTCACAGTGTTTGTGGTAGCGCGGGCTATTTTGACCCGTACGGCCACTCGTCGACGACCACATCCAGGTCGTTGAGCATCGCGATCACTGCTTCCAGATTGCGGCGCATCTGCGGACGCTCTTTCCTGGGCGTCGCCGGGTCTTCCTCGACGGCAACGACGCGGCCGTACTCCCAGCTCTCTTCCTTGAGCGCGGCGAGGGCCTCGGGCAGGTCGATCAGGCGCAGGGTCAGCTCGCTTTTCTTCGGACCCGAACTCCGCAGTTTCTGCCCCGGCAGCACGCCGTTGGGCAGCGTAGCGCCAGGCGCAGGAGCGACGACGCGCAGCGTGATCGTCCTGCGGCCCACAACAAGAAATGGATTGCTCCACGCATCGGCGGAGTGCACCTGCAGGTAGCGGCCCTTGGAGGGCGGCGGCAGCTCGGCAAGCTGGCCCTCGGCGGCCTGGATGCCTTTGCGGGCCGCCGCCGCTTCATCGGCCAGCTGCTGCTTTTGCGCGGCCTCCTGCGCCGCGGCGGCCTTGTCCGCCTCCGACGCATGCTCGGTGCACCCGGCAAGCAGGAGCATGCCGCTCAAGGTAAGGCACGCCGCCCAGGCCCTCATCCGCGCCGCCGTTCCGCCGGCTCCCAGGGCTCGCGCCGCGAGCGCGCTACCGCGTCGAGCACGCCGTTCAAAAAGTTGATCGACTCGATCGCTGAAAAACGCCGCGCGATTTCGAGCGCCTCGTTGATGACGATCGGCGCGGGCGTTGCCGGGAAGCCGAGCATCTCGGCAATGGCCATGCGGAGCACGCTGCGGTCCACCGCCGGCATCCGCTCCAGCCGCCAGTTCTGCGCGTGCGCGGTGATCAGCGCGGAGATCTCGTCCTGCTTCACGCTGGCGACGCGGTACAAGTCCTCGGCAAAGCCGCGCACCTCGGGCTCTACCTCGTCGCGCGCCTCCCAGAAGCTCTTGCGCACCTGCTCCGGCGACTGCTTGCCGACGTCGGCCTGGAAGAGCATCTGCATGGCCAGTTCGCGGCTCTTGCGGCGCTTGCCTGTGGGTGCGCTCACTGGCTCGCACCTTCTGGCGCCGCGATCCGGCGGTGCAGCGACACCATTTCAATCGCGGCCGCCGCCGCCTCAAAACCCTTGTTGCCCGCCTTCAACCCGGCCCGGTCGAGCGCCTGCTCCAGCGTCTCGCAAGTCAGCACGCCAAACGCGTGGGGGATGCCGGTCTCCTGCTGCGACTGGCCGATGCCGCGCGCCACCTCGTTGTAGATTGCCTCGTAGTGGGCCGTCTCGCCGCGCAGCAGCACGCCGAGGGTCACGATGGCGTCCACGCGGCCGGTTTCCGCCAGCGCGCGCGCGGCCGAGGGAATCTCCCACGCGCCCGGCACGCGCACGATTTCAATGTCGTCGCGCCGCGCGCCCGAGCGCAGCAGCGCGTCGAGCGAGCCCTGCAGCAGCCGGTCGGTGATGACGGCGTTCCAGCGCGCGACCACGATGGCAAACCGCATGCCGGTCGCGATCAGGTCGCCCTCGATCGCCGCGGGCTTGCCCCGCAGCGGGTCGACCCATTGCCAGAACACGATTGGAACTCCGGGCACCGGCTCGACGGTGAACAGCTCGGTCTTCCAATGCTCCAGCTGGTCGATCGGCTTCAGGCGCGCGGCGAGCGTTGCCTCGCTGAGCGCGGCTTCATTCTCGGCTTGCATCTCGGCCCGCAGCCAGGCCTCCGCCGCATCGCGCACCGCGCCCAGCCCGGTCACCTCGACCAGCAGCTCGGAGGGCGACTTGGTCGTGCCGTCCAGCGAATCGATCCATTCAATCGCGCCCATCGGCGTACGGAAGCTTGCGCCGCGGCCGGCCTCGTTCTCCCAGCCCGACCCCGGCTCGAAACCAAGTGCCGCGAAGAAGCTGCGCAGCCGGTCGAAGGCCGCCGGCGTAGGCGCCGGGCGCAGCAGAGTCAACCCCTTAATCATGGCTTCAGAGTAGCAGGGCGAAGACCCCCTACGCGGGAGGCGGCCACTTCGTGGCGTGTTTACCCTGTGTTCGCAACCTCGGGTTTCATCGCCCTCCCGTTGGTCGGGATTGACATCGCTGATTCCGACCAACGGGAGGACCACAGCGCTTGCGGTAGCCGCATTCAGGTACACCCGCCACGAAGTGGCCGCCTCCCGCGGAGGGGGTCTTCCTTTTTCTGTGTCTATCGCTTTTTCTGTGCGAGTATGTGCCAACGATGGCTGAAACGCCCCTCGCGCCCGAGCACGCCTTCCGCCGCCAGCTAGGCTTGCGCGATCTCGTCCCGACGCAGATCCTGTGCGTGGTGGGCAGCTCCTGGGTGGGGGTCGCGGCGGGCCTGGGCCATGCGCAGCTGGTGCTGTGGGTGGCGGCGATGCTGCTGTTCTATGTGCCGATGGCGCTGTCGGTGATCGCGCTGAACCGCGCGATGCCGCTGGAAGGCGGGCTGTACGTGTGGGCGCACCAGGCGTTCGGCAATTTCGGCGGCTTTCTCACCGCGTGGAACCTCTGGGTGTACGGCATTGCCGTGACCGCGACCATTCTGTACGCCATACCGACCGAGCTCGCGTACCTGATCGGCCCGCGGGCGGCGTGGCTGCCGGAGAGCCACCCGGCCTCGCTCGCCATCGTCACGCTGACCATCGCGGCGGTCACGGCGGCGGCGCTGCGGGGCCTGGAAATCGGCAAGTGGATTCACTCGATCGGCGGCTACGCCATCCTCATCGTGTTCGCCGCGCTCATCCTGCTGCCGGTGTGGGCGCTTTGGCGGCATGTGCCGGTGCACTGGGCGCCGTTCGCGGTCGCGCTGCCGCCGCGCAACCTGCGCTCGCTGGCGCTGTTCGGCCAGATGCTGTTCGGGGCGCTGTGCGGGCTAGAGTACATCGCCATCCTGGCCGGGGAGAGCCGCGACCCGGCGCGGACGATCGGGCAGTCGGTGTGGATTTCCTCGCCGATTATCTGCTCCATGTTTATCCTCGGCACGGGGTCGGTGCTGGCCTTCGCGCGCCCCGGCCGCATCGATTACATCGCGCCCATCCCGCAGACGCTGCGCCTGGCGCTGGGCCAGACGGGCGCCGGCAATGTAGTCGCGGTCGCGGCTATTTTTCTGCTGCAGTTGCGGCTGCTGGGCGCGGCCAGCTACCTGTTTACGGGGGTCACGCGGCTGCCCATGGCCGCGGGCTGGGACAACCTGGTGCCGGCCTGGTTCACGCGGCTGCACCCCCGGTGGCGCACCCCGTCGAACTCGATCGCGTTTACCGCCGCGCTGGTGCTGCTGCTGGTCGTGCTCGCGAGCGTGGGGGTGCACGCGCAGGAGGCGTTCCAGCTGCTGACGAACGCGAGCCTGACGCATTATGAGCTCGCGTATTTGGCGATGTTCGCGGTGCCGCTCGCGGGGGCGGCGGCGGTGCGCCGGGCGCTGCCCCGCTGGCTCGGGTGGAGCTCGGCGGTGGGCTTCTGCGCGACCTTGTTCAGTCTGCTTGTTTCCGCGTTTCCGTTCGTGGATGTGGTGAACGCGCGGAGTTACGGGGCGAAGATTGTGGGGACGGTGGTGGTGAGTAATCTTGTGGGGGCTGGATTTTATTGGCTGCGGAGCAGGGCGAAAGCTAAGGCATTAAAATCCAGGCCAGACCCGGGGCGCGGTTAATCAGCTAATCAATAATTGATTTGTATCAATAATTTCAGCCTTTCCATTACCAAAAATCCATCATTTCTGGACAATACATGCATAACTTAATAACAATTGGATTATTTCTAGCTTGCGGTGTGATGCCTGCCTTTCTGCATGGACAGTCTACCGGCCTCCAAGCTGAAGGTCGTGCGATCACCCTGCCGCAGGGCCAAATGTTTTCAGCGTCATTAAGTCCAGATGGAACCAGGCTAGCCGCTCAGCAGATCGATAAAGTTTCTACTCGAAACGACGGCAGCGAAGTTTGGGCGCGTCGTCTCGTAAGCGTATCGACTATCACTGATCTGCTGATCAGGAATCGTGGATTAGGAGAGCTACCTAATGAGAGTAGCGGTATACCCTGCAGCCGGATGCAGTTCCTACACAATGGACACATGATTGCTATCTGCAGCGCTGGAAAAGACTTGGAGCTGGTTGACGCCGAAGGCTTGGAGACAAGACGGTCCTTTCCATTGAACGATCCTGGGACCATCAGGGATTTTGAGATCGCCGAAGGCAACGATTTAATCCTGTTGCTACGGTTAGGCGAGCAAGGCATTGTTTGGCTGGACCGCTATAAATTGTCGAGTGGAGTAAAAATTGATTCAACAGAAATAGAAAGAACCAAGAGTGAGTCTCTTCACCTAGCATTAGATACTCGGGCTCAGATCGCCTACCTGGCAATCAAGCCTATCGGAAAGAAAACCGATGTAGACATGTTAGCTGTTTGCCACTATTCTCACGCCGTAATATGCAAGAATGTAGAGAACATACCGCCAGTGGCCCACATGCAAATGTGGAATGGGAGGCTCCTTGTCGTCAATAGCAGATTCGCAGACAACCACAGAGATTGCATCACCAGCTTCCAGCCTGCCACTGGAAAGTTCGACGCGTCTTACTGTGCTCCGAAAGTTGGCGTCCACTATGCCTTCTCAGTCATTCAGGACAAGTTCCTGGCTGCCTACACCGGCACAGCAAAATATCACGCATGGAGCGAGAGAGCAGTTCCGAAATCAGCGAGTATCTCCCTCTGGAGCTCCGAGACTCGAGATCCCGCGGGGAAAGTAGCCTTTCCTATGAACACTGGAGGATTTCAAAATGGGACGACAATCGTTGGGGCGTCGGAAGCGTCGGTATTCGCCGCGTATGAGAGCGCTAGCAATGTGATCGAGGTATACGCACTGCAGGCTGCCCATTGATTACGCCCAGGATGATCAGCGCTAATCCCTCCTGCATTCCCTCTCGCTCGGCGTCGCCCATTCACGGTAAGCTCTACAGAATATGCTTGGAGACCTACTCCAGGATCTTCGGCGCGCGCTCGGGAAGGCCTTTGGCCACAACGCCTTTACCATTGCCAAGGCGGCGGCTTACTCGGAGCTGCTGAGCCTGTTTCCGGCGCTGCTGGTGGCGGCGACGTTTCTGTCGGCCGCGCCCACGAGCGACGCGGTGCGCAGCGACGTGCGCGCGCTGCTCGCGGACCTGCTGCCGCCCGACACCATGAACCTGGCCCAGGCGTACTTCACGCCGCATTCGGTGCGCTCGCGGCAGCTGGTGCTGACCGCCTGCATCGTCGCCATCGCGGCGGCGATGGGCGTGATGCTCTCGCTGATGGAGGGCTTCCGCCGCGCGTACCGGCTGCCGCGGGGCCAGTTCGGCTTCTGGAAGGAGCGGCTGGTGGCGCTGCTGCTCATCCCGTCAACCCTGCTGCCGATGATGGGCGCGACCGCGTTTGTCGTGTTCGGCCACCAGATCGAGCAGTGGATGATCGCGAACGCGGACCACGCGCTGCGCAGCTGGGTGCTGCTGGGCTGGCGGGCGGCCCGGTGGCTGATCGCAACCGCGACCAGCGTGGCGGTGCTGCAGGTGATCTTCCATTTCTCGACCGCGGTGCGGCCGCCCTGGCACCGGACCATCCCGGGCGCGCTGCTTGCCACCACTACCTGGTTTGGCTCTACCATGGCGTACGGGTGGTATGTCACGCGGTTCACCGACTACTCGCGGGTGTACGGGTCGCTGGGGGCGGGCATCGCGACGATGGTCTGGCTTTACTTCGTTTCGGTGGCTACACTCGTGGGCGCGGAGTTCAACGCGCAGGTGTACCCGATGTGGGACGAACAGGGCGCGTCGACGCTTGCCGAGGACGACACGGTGGAGTATCCGGACTGCACCCCGGAGCTGGCCCGGCGCAACAGCGCGGGCGTGGCGGGGGACTAGAAGAATGGCTTTGGGGGATGGGATGGAAGCAGCACAGAATCGTACGGAAGGCGCAGGAGCTGGCGCGACAGCGGGGCCATTTACGGGGGCGGGCGCGCTGCGCCGGGCCAAGATCGTGGGCACGCTGGGACCGGCGTCGGGCAGCGAGGCGACGTTCCGGGCGCTGGTGCGCGCGGGGCTCGACGTGGCGCGGCTCAACTTTTCGCACGGGACCCAGGAAGACAAGCTGCGGCTGATCGAGATGATCCGCAAGGTGGCCGACGAGGAGCAGAAGCCGATCTGCATCCTGGCCGACCTGCAGGGGCCCAAGATCCGCACCGGCAAGCTTGAGAACCGCACCCCGGTGCTGCTCGAAGCCGGGCAGACGCTCACCATTACCCCACGCGACATTCTGGGCACCAAGGACCGGATCGCGACCACGTTCGTGACCCTGGCCGAGAACCTGGAGCCGGGCGCGCACATTCTGCTCTCGGACGGGCTGATCGAGCTGCACGTGCTGCGCATAGTCGGCGACGAGGTCGAGTGCACGGTGATCAACGGCGGCCTGCTGGGCGAGAACAAGGGCATCAACCTGCCGGGGATCGCGGTCAAGGTCCCGTCGCTGACGGAAAAAGACGCGGTCGACCTGGAGTTCGTGATCCGGGCCGGGGTGGACGCGATCGCGCTCTCCTTTGTTCGCAACGCGGAGGATGTGCGGCTGGTGAAGGACCGCATCGAGGCCGCCGGCGCCGATACCTGGATCATCGCCAAGCTCGAAAAACCGCAGGCGATCGACAACGTGGACGAGATCCTCGAAATAGCGGACGGGGTGATGGTCGCGCGCGGGGACCTCGGCGTGGAGGTGCCGCCCGAGAAGGTGCCGGCGATGCAGAAGCTCATCATCCGCCGGGCGGCGGAGTACCGCAAGCCGGTCATCACGGCGACCCAGATGCTCGAATCGATGATCGACAACCCGCGGCCCACGCGGGCCGAGGCCTCCGACGTCGCCAACGCGGTCTACGACGGCACGGATGCGGTGATGCTGTCGGCCGAGAGCGCGGCGGGCAAGTACCCGGTCGAGGCGGTCAAGATGATGGCCAAGATCGTGCTCGAAACCGAGGAGCAGATGCGCGAGCTGCCGGCCATCTACCCGGTGCGGGTGCGCGGCCACGCGGGCACGGTGCCCGAGTCCATCTGCGAGTCGATGGCGCACGCGGCAAACGATCTCGATATTCGCGCCATTGCCGTCTTTACCGAGACCGGCGGCACCGCGCGCCTGCTGTCCAAGCGCATGCCGAAACCACCCATCTGCGCGCTGTCTTCGTCGCCCTCCGTGCTGCGCCGCATGAGCTTGCTGCGGGGCGTGTTCCCCATCGCCTGCGGCAAGGCCGCGACCACCGAGCGGATGATCGAGACGGTCGAGGACGCGCTCGAGCGCAGCCATTTCGCGCGCCGCGGCGACATCGTAGGCATCGTGGCGGGGACGCGCACCAACTCGGGCTCGACCAACTTCATGCGCATGCATGTACTGGGCGATCTGGTGGACGCCCCGGCCGCGGCCGCCGCGGCGAAGCGCGAAGAGGCCCATGTGTAGCGTGCAGCGAGGCAGGCGAACGGGTTTCCATACAAGCCGCGCTCGTGGAATACTAAGCTTCAAGCCCAGCACTGCACTGAAATGGAAAGGCGGGCATGGAGCATGAACAACTGGCAGCTTTTTATTGCAGCGGGTCTTCCCACCCTTACCGTTCTGGTGGCCATGTGGCGCAGTGACAAGCGCATGGACGGTCTGGACGCTCGACTCGACCGCATGGATGCACGCTTTGACCATGTGGAAGGCAGGATTGATCGTGTCGGCGATACGCTGCATGAAATCCACCTGATGCTGGGCCGGCACGATGCGCGGCTGGATAGTTTGGAGAAGAAGTAGCCGGCCGGCTTGTGCCGCCTGCAGCATGCGCGACGCACGAAAAGCGGCGCACCACTGGAGCGAAACAGGCCAGGCGTGGGCGCTCTCGGGGAAGCGTACTCCGGTAAGCTGATGGCATGGGCCGCATCCGCATTCTCACCGACCAGGTCGCCAACCAGATCGCCGCGGGCGAGGTGGTGGACCGGCCGGCATCGGTCGTCAAGGAGCTGCTCGAGAACGCGCTCGACGCCGGGGCTACCCGCATCCGGATCGAGATCGAGGGCGGCGGCCGCAAGCGGATTCGCATCACCGACAACGGCCGCGGCATGGGCCGCGACGACGCCCTGCTCGCGTTCGAGCGGCATGCGACGTCGAAAATCCGCTCATCCGACGATCTGCTGCAGATCGCGACGCTCGGCTTCCGGGGCGAGGCGCTGCCCTCGATCGCATCCATCTCCCGGCTGGAACTGGCGACGCGCGCGGAGGACGAAGCCAGCGGCACCCGGATCGAGATCCACGGCGGCAAGCTGGCGCGGGTCGAAGACGCGGGCGGGCCGCCGGGCACCACATTCACCATTGAGGACCTGTTCTTCAACACCCCCGCCCGGCGCAAGTTCTTGAAATCCGAGCCGACCGAGACCGCGCATATCACCGCGCTCGTGACCCACTACGCGCTGGCGCACCCGGATAAGCACTTCGAGCTGGTCTCGAGCACGCACACGCTTTTGAACGCGCCGCCGGTGGCGAAGAGCGAGGAGCGGATCTACCAGGTCTTCGGCCGCGGCACCCTCGACCAGCTGCTCGCGGTCGCGGCCGAGCGGCCGTTCGACCATGGCGGGCTGCCCGAGCCGCCGCCCTGGAAGCGCGAGCCGGACTACCAGCCGCCCGCGCCGGGCCGTCTCCGGCTGTCCGGCTTCGCGTCCAAACCGGAGCTGGAAAAGCTCAACCGCAACTCGATCTACATCTTCGTCAACCAGCGGCTCATCCGCGACCGGCTGGTGCTGCACGCGATCGCCGAGGCCTACCGCAACGTGCTGCCCCCCACCTCGTACCCGGTGATGCTGCTGTTCCTCGAAATGCCGCCGGCCGAGGTCGATGTGAACGTGCACCCGTCGAAGACCGAGGTGCGCTTCCGGCAGCCCTCGCTGATCCACGATTTCATCCGCGATTCGATCCGGTACACGCTGATGAAGGCGCGCCCGGCGGCCTCGTTCCTGGCCGCGCTCGCGGGCAGCCCCTCGGCGAGCCAGGCGCTGGCCGCGGGCGACAGCCCGCTGCTGGGCGAGATCACGCCGCCGTCCGAATATCTTGATTCCGACCTGCCCGGCGCGCTCACCGCCGAGGCTGCGCCGTTCGCGCTGGCCGCGCCCGTACCCCCCTCGCAGCCTTTGCCCCTGCCCTTTGCCGCCGCGGCCGCGTTAGCCGAGGCGGCGCTCTCGCAGCCGGTGCTGCCCCAGAACGCGCGCACGGCAGAGCCAAAAACAGAGCCGAAAATGGAGCCGGGCGCGAACAGCCCTGTCAACCTCAATGCCCTGGCCTCGCTCAAGCCGCTTGGCCAGCTGCGCGAGTCGTTCATCCTGGCCACCGGCGAGGACGGCCTCTGGATCGTCGACCAGCACGTTGCGCACGAGCGGGTCCTGTTTGAAAAAATCCTGCGCGAGCGCGCGGTCGAGCGGGTGCAGCGCCAGCGCCTGCTGATGCCGCTGCTGATCGACCTCGAGCCGCACCAGATGGTGCTGTTCGCGCGCATCGCGCGGGAGCTCGAGCGCAACGGCTTCGAGGCCGAGCCGTTCGGCCCGCGCACGCTCGCGATCAAGGCGGCGCCGGTCGGCCTCGAAGGCCGCGAGCTCGAACGCATGCTGACCGAGGTGCTCGAAGCCGCCGGTCGGGACGGGGCCGGGCGCGATGGGGCCGGGAATCTCGAAACCCTGCGCACCCGCATCGCGGCTTCGATCGCCTGCCACGCCGCCATCAAGATCAACACCGCGCTTGACCCGGAGCGCATGGGCTGGCTGCTGGCCGAGCTGGGCAAGACCGAGCACCCGACCAGCTGTCCGCATGGCCGTCCCATCGCCTTGCGGTATTCTTGGAAAGACATCCAGCGGGCGTTTCACCGGATTTAACTCTCTTCGCACACAGGCATGCAGGCTGCCCAGGCAGCGCAGGCACCCTCCCATCCCGGCTGGAGTGAGGATTCTTTTGACAGCAGACCAGCTCCAGAACGCACGCGCCGCCGCCTGGCGGCAGCAGGGCCAGCCCCTTCTCACCGCCGAGGAAGCCGCCCAGTGGCTCCGCGAGGCCGGCCTCATGCTCTTTCTCCCCCGGCCGGCGCAGCTGGCTGCCCCGGCCGGCTCGTTTGTCGAGGCCGTCGAAGGCAAGGCGGACCCGGCCCCGAAGCCCGCCGCCATCGAAAACGCCACGGGCCTGCTGCGGCGGCTGCTCGCCTCGGGCGACGCGGTGGCACTGAACCTGCTCGGCACTGCGGGTCATGGCACGCACGGCCGCGCCCTGGCCGGCGGCCAGCCTGACTTTGTCGCGACCGAGGAGACGCTGCCGTTTCTGTTCGCGCTGCGCGGCGACCGGGAGTGGACGCGGGGGCCGCGGGGCAAGAGCTCACCGCTGGTGGTCGAGGTGTGGAAGGCGCTAGGCCAAGGCCCGCTCACGGCGGACGAAGTAAAGGACAGGCTGGGCCGCCAGCTGACCGAGACCGCCGCGCTGCGCGCGCTCGCCGAGCTGTGGGCCGAGCTGCGGATCGAGCCGGTGCACTCGAACCAGGCGGGCGCCCGCTGGCAGCGGCTCGAAGCCGGCCACGAAAAGGCAATGGCGGCGGGCAGCGCCATGGGCCACGCCGGGGCGCTTTCGGCGATGGTTTCCGTGTACCTGCAGACCGCGGTAGCCGCGACCGAGGATGAGATGGAAGCCTTTTTGTCGCCGCTGGCCTCGCGCTCGCGGATCCGCGACGCGGTGCGCGGGCTGCTGGCGACGCGGCAGCTGGGCCTCAGCAACCTGGGGGCGGGCGAGCACTTTTTTGTCGAAGGCAGTCTGCCTGAGTTTGCCGACCCGCTCGCCGGTCCGCTCCCCGACCCGCTCGCCGATCCGCTCGCCGACCCGTTCCGTCCAGCGGCTCCGGCCGCGGAACCGGTTGCGGGACGGGGAGAACGGGCAGAGTCCCGGAGCGCTGCCGCGCTGATCGCGCAAACGCTGCATTCGCTGCCGGACCTAATACCGGACCTGCTGCCGGAAACGGCCGCGCCGGCCGGCATCGTGATCGGCGGGGGCGAACTGCGCATTGAAGCCCTCTCCGCATCGGAGACCGAGCAGGAGCGCGGTGCCGGCGAAGGGCGCAAGCGGTTTGTGGCGCAGCGCGCGGCGCAAGCCGGAGAGCGGAAGAGTTTTGCCCCGCGGCCCGGCGGCCAGCGCAAGGGCTTCGGCGGCGAGCGGAAGAGTTTTGGCGAGGAGCGCAAGACGTTCAGCCGGGGTCCGCGCGAGGGCGCGGGGGCGGCGGGCAAGCCGTTTCACGCGCGCGAGCCCTGGAAAGAGGATCGCCGTCCGGTGCAGCCGGCCGGGGAGGGTCGGCCTAGCGGCGGCGAGCGGGGATCGTTCGGCCCCAGCGGAGCGGGCAGGGCGCCGGCTTCGCGCGGCGATCGCAAGCCGTTCTCGAAACCCTTTTCCGGCGATGTTTCCGGGGGCGGCAAGCCGTTTCGCAAGGAGGGTGCGGGCAAGAGCTTCGCCCCGCGTACAGCGGGGGCAGGGCCGCGCAAGCCGTTCGTTTCGCGCGAAGGAGCGCGTCCGTTTTCGGCGGCCGGCGAGGGCAAGCCGTTCGCCCCGCGCGAAGACGCCCGTCCAAGATCGGGACCAGGTCCGAGATCGGGCGAGCGCAAGCCGTTCGCCCCGCGCCAGGGCAAGCCGTTCGCTCCGCGCGAAGGCGCCCGCCCGTTTGCCCCCGGTGGCGACCGCCGGCCATTCGCGCCGCGCGAAGGCAGCCCGTCCTCCTCGAGAGCGGGTTTGGGTGCTGATGCCCGGAAACCGTTCGCCCCGCGCCCGGGCGCACGCCCGTTCTCCGCTGGCAGGGACCGCAAGCCGTTTGTCCCGCGCGAGGGCGGGCGGCCCGGCGCGGCCGGCCGGCCGTTTTCCCCTGCTTCTCCTGGTTCTTCTGGGAGCGACCGCAAGCCGTTTGCGCCGCGAGAGGAAGGCAGCCCGGGACGCCGGACGTTTGCCCCGCGCGGCGAGGGCCGGTCTTTTTCTCCGCGTGCAGGCTCTCCGCGGGCCGGGGGCGCGGGGACGCCGTTCCGCCGGAACCCGGGCTCGGGCTCGGACGGGGAAGCTCCGCCGCGGCGAACGGGCGCCCCTGGTACAGGCGGGCCCGGCGCCGCAAAGCGCTTTTCTCCGGGCAGCGTCCGGCCCGCTCGCCCCGGGGCGCCAGCGGGCAGCGGCAAGCGGCCGCGCACCTCGCCGTTCACCTCCTCGGGCAAGCCGCGGGCGGGGGCCAGCGCGGCCGGTCGGCCGGGGCCGCGGGCCGGAGCGCGGCCGGGAGCAGCACCGGGAGCGCGGCCGGCATCACGCTCGACGCGGCCGGCGGGCACCGGTAAGCCAGCCTCGGGCCGCAAACCCGGAGCCGGGCCGCGCAAGCCTGGCGGCCCTGGTACACCCGGCGGCAAGCCACCGAGGCGCGACGGATGAGCGCCGTTCCTGCGCAAGAGAGTGCCGGCGGCGAGGAAACGGGCCGGTCTGACGCCAGGTCTGACGCCAGGTCCGGCACCGGGTTTGGCAACGCTGGCGCCGGCCCGGATCGCATTCTGGCCATCGATGGGCCGGCCGGCGCGGGCAAGAGCACCTTGGCCGCGCGCATGGCCGCGCAATTCGGCCTGCTCAATATCGAGACCGGCGCGATGTACCGCGCGTTCGCCCTGCGGGCGCTCGCGACCGGCACCGGACTCGACGATAGCGCGGAGCTGACGCGGCTGAGCCAGCGCACGGCGATCGAGCTGCTGCCCGACGCGGGCGGCAGCCGGGTGCTGCTGGACGGCGCGGACGTGACCGGCAGCCTGCGCACGGCGGCAATCTCCGAGGCGGCCTCCCGCGTGAGCGTGCACGGCCCGGTGCGCGCCTGGATGGTCCGGCTGCAGCAGGAGATCGGCCGCCGCGCGGCGGGCGCGGGCATCGTGATGGAAGGCCGGGATATCGGTACGGTCGTCTTCCCCCAGGCCAGCGTGAAGGTGTTCCTGTCCGCCTCGGCGGAGGCGCGGACCCAGCGGCGGCTGGCGCAGGAGCATGGCGGTTCAGGCGAGAAGCATGCCGAAACGGTGCTCGCAGCAATGCGCGAACGAATGCGCGCGCGCGATGAGCGGGACCGCTCCCGCGCCGAGAGCCCCCTGCGCGCGGCCGAGGATGCGGTTGCGATCGACTCGACCGCGCTGACGCTCGACGAGGTAACGGCCCGCATCGCGGCGCTGGTGGTGGAGCGCTGGCGGCTCGATCCGCGCTAGCGCAATCCGCTGGCGCGATTCCTCTCCGGCTTACTGCACGGTAGGAACTGGCGGCTCACCCGGGCTCCGCAGGTGGCGCACATGCCCCGGCTTCTCCGGATTTTCCGGCCGCTCCGGCATCTCGGCGTCCCCGCCGCCTCGCCGCAGGGTTAGGTCGCCGTGCTCGGTGGTGACAGCGATGTGCGGACCGCCCTGGCCGACCTGGCCGCTGAGCGTCTTCATGCTGCCGTTGCTGCTCTGCGCCAGCGCAAACTCCGACTCGATCTCGTCATCGTTTCCGGTCTGTCCGCTCACGCTGAAGCTCGCCGCGGGCGGCAGCGATAGCGTGATGTTGCCGGTTCTGTTCTCAAGCGTCAACGCGCCCAGCGGCTGCCGGGCCGAGACGTCGATGTCGCTGTTGCTGTCGCTGATCTGGGCGTCGCCGCTCAACCCCGTTACCTCGACGTCTTTCGAGCGGGTCGTGATCCGCAGGCCGCCGTCCACGCCCGAGACGCGCAGGTCTCCCGAGTCGAGCGAGAGCTGGCCCGACAGGTGCTGCGCGTCGAGCTGGGTGCGGTTGGAGTGGAACTCGACCGGGCCGGCGAGCTGGTCGAGCTCCGTGTCGCCGAAGAACTCGCCGTGCAGCAGCGTCCGGCCCTTCACGTCGGAGGCGGTAATGTCGTCGGCGCGGCCGTCGATCGAGAGATCGCCGGCCAGCGCGCGGGCGTGCACGTCGCCATGGTCCATGACCAGGTGCACGGCGCCGCCGAGGCTGTCGAGCGCGACATCGCCGTGGTCCTGGGTGAGCTCGATCGGGCGGGTAAGCCCGGAGATGGCGATGTCGCCGTGGTGGTTGTGCACGGTGCACAGCACGCCCTCGGGCACGGCCAGCACCAGGCGCACGTCGACATTGTTCTGGCCGGGAACCGTGACGGTCGCGCTGCCGCCATGGATCGAAAGCACGGGGCGGGTGGCGGCAAAGGCGCGGTCATTATTGCGGTCGGCGACATGGGCGGCCTGGTGAGCGTCGACGTGGATCATGCCATCGGTGGAGGGCGCGATCTGCAGGTCGCCGTGAGCGTTGTCGACGGTGAGCGCGGCATCGCGGGGCAGCGGCTGGGAGAAGCTGACGTCGTTGTCGTGCTCCTCGCCGTCGAAGTTCCAGCCGGAATTGAACCAGCGATTGTTCCAGTTTCCACCCGGGTTCCAGTGCCAGCCATTGGAAGAAATACCGATCGCGATCAGCAGCAGCACCAGCCACACCAGACCGCCGCGGCGGCGCCGGGGCACGTAGGCGCCGGCAGGGTACCCGGAGTTTGCATAGCGGCGGCTGTAGCCGCGGTCAAACACCCGCTCCACCAGCAGCAGCAAGCCGAGCAGCACCAGCAGCAGCGGCCACCAGACGGCGTAGACGCGCCAGAAAACGTTCGATGGGAGCACATCGGTGGTCAGCAGCAGGGCCACGATGCCGGTGACCAGCAAGACCAGGCCGCCGGTGAACGAGTGCCGGCGCGGCAGCATCCGTGGGTCGAAACCGCCTGAACTGAAACCGCCTACAGCAAGACCGCCTGAACCAAGCGAGGCAGCCGCCTCCAGCAGCCGAAGCAGGCCGGCGGCCACCAGGTACAGCGGCCAGCTGCGGACGAAGGGGAGTATGTGCCACTGCGCCAGGATGGCGGTGATCGCGAAGGTGAGCAGGAAGACGGGGCCGCGGATACGCCGGAACAGGGACGGGTTCATCGGTTGTCCTCCCCATGCGGGTGCGTGGGCTCAGGCTGGGTTTCGGGGCCGGTTTGAGGGTCCACGGCGGCTTCCTGCCGCTGCGGGTGAATACTGAGCGGGTTTTGCGCGAACGCGCTGCCCGAGGCTGGCGCCGGCGGGGCGGGTTGCGGCGCGGGAGCAAACGGAGCGGCGGGCGGGAACGGGGGCGGCGCGGTGGCGCGGCGTATCAGCAGCCAGATGCCCAGCAGCAGCACCAGCAAGGGCCAGCCGCGGCTGATCCAGTCCACGTTGAGCACGCCGAGGGTGCTGAGCAGGAAGAGCAGGCCGACCGCGATGAGCACGATGGCGCCGATCGGCTCGCCGCGCCGCGGGGGCACGGGAACCGGCTGCGCCACGGGGATGTACGCCTGCGCGCCCGGGGCATGGCTCGGCGGTCCCGCATAGGGACCGGCATAGCCCGAGCCCGGCACGGCCGTTTCCGGCACGGCTGCTGAAGCACCCGGCTGGCTCGGCATGGCGCCCGGCGGAGGGTAGGGCGGATAGACCGTGGGCGTGTAGCCGGTGGAGTGCACCCCGACCGGGGGGACGCCGCCCTGCGGACCGAGCCGCTGGCTCATATCGAGGATGCCGAACGGGTCGGGCAGGGGGCGGCCGTCGCGCCGGGCGGCGGCGGTCTGGGCCGCGTCGAAGACCTGGTAGAAGACCCAGGCGGCGATCAGAAAGCTGGCCAGGCTGAAGTGCTCAGTGAGACCGATCAGCACGATGAAGACGACGACGTGGATCAGCGCCTTGACGAACTGCCCGTTGTACATCGCGCCCACGCCGGGGATGAAGCCGAGCAGGGCGGCGAGGACGGGGCTGGCCGCTGCGCCGGAGTAGGGCGGCGGAGCGGGTGCGCCGGCAAATCCGCTGACCGGCGTGTAGCCAGGCTGGCTTCCGGACTGAACGCCAGCCGGGCTTCCGGCGGCCTGGCGGGCGGCCAGGTCGGGCTCGCAGAGAATGAGGCCGTCCGCGGACCGGACGCACTCCGGACAAAGCGGCTTGCCGCAGTGCTGGCAGAAGGCGGTGGCCGTGCGCTCGGGATGGTTGGCGCAGTTCATAGGGTGTTCCTTTCATCGGCCCGGTGCTCGTCATAAGTAAAGTGGTCGCGGAACGTCGGTTTGCCGCACGGCAGCGGCTCGTGCACCGCGCAGCGCGCCATCAAGACGGCCGGTGCGTCATTGCCGGATGAGCGGCGCGCGCTGGGCTGCGGCTGCCGCGGGCGTTCGGCCTTCTTGCCGCCGCTGTTGGCGGACTGGCGCAGGTCCTCGACCGTGACTTCCATCTCGCGCACCACGCGCAGGTTCTCGTAGAAATTGACCACCTGCTTGCGGGTATCGAAGAACTGGCGGGAGGCGCTGACGCCGAGCGAACCCGGCGAGTGGACCGCGGCACGCACATCGCTCAGGTGAAAACCGGTCATCGAGAGCGTGAGGGCGATCGAGAAAAAGGCCATCGCGGCGGTCATCAGCACGCGCGCCTGGCGCTGCCCCCGGGCGGACCAGGCGGCGGGATGGGGCAGGGCGGCGCCGAGAGGCAGGGCGGCGCCGGGGCCCGCGTCGTATCCGGCTGCCCCAAGCGCTCCAATCGCATGGTCGGTCGCCGAGCCGGCGGTCTGGGCCAGGATCCTGCCCAGCAGGTGCTCCGGCACCGGCGGCGGCGTGTCGTGGAGCAGGCGCGCCCACTCGCGGCCGCGTTCCGACTCGCGCAGCAGGGCCTGGCACTGCGCGCAGCCTTCCGCGTGCCCGCGAAACCGCGCCTCTTCCTCGGGGGCCAGCACGCCGTCGAGCAGGTCGACCAGCGAGGCTTCCCACTGGAGGCAGATGGCATCGTCGCCCGCGAGCAGGGGTGCGGGTGGGTTTGGGTCGGCGGCCTGCTCCGGGACCGGCTCTGGGTTGGCGCTGCCGCCGAGCGGCTTCTTGTCGGGTTTCCTGTGGCTGTCCATCAGCACACCTGCTTTCCGCCGCGGCCCAGCAGGCGCGCGAGTTCGGCGCGGCCGCGGCTGATACGGGATTTGACGGTCCCCTCGGGCACCCGCAGCACCGCCGCGATGTCCTTGTAATCCATGTCCTGAAGGTCGCGCAGGATGACCGCCTCGCGCAGCTCCGGCGACACCTGGGCGAGGGCCTGCTGCACCTCGCGCTCGAGCTCGTGCTGCAGGGCGTACGCATGGGGTCCGGGGCGGTGATCTTCGAGGGGAATGCCGCCGCCTTCGGTGCCGGCCCAGTCGGCGTCGAGCGAGTCGGACGCCCGCTGGAGGCGCGAGCGCCGGTAGTGGTCGACCAGGTGGTTGCGGGTCATGGTGGTGAGCCAGACCGAGAGCGAGCCGCGGCCGGTGTCGAAGGCCCGCAGGCTGCCGTACACCTTGAGGAAGATGTCCTGGGTGAGGTCCTCGGCATCGGGCGAGGAGCCGGTAAACCGGTAGCAGAGCGCATAGACGCGGCCATGGTGGGCGCGTACCAGCTCGGTCCAGGCGAGCGGGTCGCCGTGGAGGCACTTGCGGACGACCGCTGCCCAATGCTGGTCCACCTGCTCCCTCGTACCGGCGGCCCCTTCCGGTAGAACACGCGGGGCCGTGCCGGCCGCAGCCTGGGGAGGGTGCTGCGACCGGTTCACGGCGGAGGGTCGCGGCTTGCGGCCGAACTCCCAAATGCCGAATGGTGCAAGTGTACTGGCTGCCGCGCTCATGTCCAGCTATACGCAGGCGCGATGCGGATGGTTCCCTGGCGGCTGCGCTACTGGAGGAGCGGCTGGCCCGAGTCGGGCTGGGGGTCGGGCGCGGTCTCCTGCTGGCAGCGTGCGCAGAGGCCGAGCACATCGACCGAGAGCCGCTGCATCAGGAAGCCGCCGGGCAGCTGGCGCGGGGTTTCGACCAGGCCGAGCAGCTCGGGATCGACGTCGTGGATGGTCTTGCAGCGGGTGCAGAGCAGGTGGTGGTGGCGGGTCTGGTTGGTCTCCATCCGCATGGAGCCGTGGTGCAGCGAGACCTGCTGGAAGATGCCGGAGCCGATGAAAAGGTGGAGGTTCTTGTAGACGGTGGCCAGCGAAATGGAAGGGATGCGGCGCTTGACGCGGGCATACACCTCCTCCGGGCTGGGGTGGCCCTCGATGGCGCAGAGTACGTCATAGATGACCTGCCGCTGGTGGGTGACGGCAAGGCCGGCCTGCTCGCACACGTGCCGGAACTGGATTGCTTCGCCCTGGGTCATCACTCCTTACGATAGCGTCTTTGCGGGGCGGGCATCAATGGCACGGGGCGGTTTGCCGTGGATCGTTGTGGGCCAGCTGGAAACTGTCAGGTTCGCAGCTAAAAGCGCACCGCAAGCCGTCTCAATGTCGTTACAATCATGTCGTGGCGGAACTTCGATTCGAGTGGGATGAGCGCAAAAACCATGCGAGCCTTCGCAAACACGGCTTCAGCTTTGAGGAAGCGGTTGCGGTCTTCTTTGATCCCCTCCACCTGCTTACGGCTGACAAAGCGGAACGCGGAGAACAACGTTGGCAGGCGCTGGGCAGCTTCGATGGTGTCGAGCTGCTGGTCGTCGTTCATACGGCCCTGGAAGAAGCCGAGACCTCGACCGAGATCATTCGCATTATCTCCGCACGAAGAGCTGTTCCGCAGGAAAGGAAACGCTATGAAAGAGAAAATGGTTAGCTACACCTGGGACAACCTGCCGCCGATCACCGAAGCGCAGCGGGCTCGCATGAGGGCTTTAGCCGCACTTCCTGACAGCGAGATCGATACAAGCGACATACCCGTTCTGTCGGACGAGCAATGGAAAAACGCGGTCCGCGGCCACTTCTACCGGCCCATCAAGCGGCAGATCACGGCGCGGGTGGATGCGGATGTGCTGGAGTGGCTCAAAGCGGACGGCAAGGGCTACCAGTCGCGGATCAATGCGATTCTGCGACGGGAGATGCTGGCGTCGCTGAAGGCGGCGAGCGGAAAGTCGGAAGTGACTGCTTCTTGATAAAGACATGCGACAGCCCGACAGGAGGCTGGAGCGGTTCAGCTTGAGACAGCATGGACACAGTGACAGCAGCCACTGTCGCTGAACTCGCGGCGCGCGGCGCGGATTGTAGGCCAGTGCCGGGCGGAAACAGCCCAGGCAGCTGTTTCCGCAGTGCAGCGTGCCGGGGCTTACGCGTTGACTTCGAGCATGCGATCGAGCGCCACCTTGGCCCAGTGCTTCACATCGCCGCGGACCTTGATCTGGTTGACGACGCGGCTTTCGATCAGGTTTTCGAGTACCCAGCAGAGGTGCTGCGGGCTGATCCGGAACATCGTGGTGCACAGGCAGCCGGTGTCGTCGAGGGTAATGATTTTCTTGCCTTGAGCCGCGAACCGGCGGGCGAGCCGGTTGACCAGGTGGATTTCGGTGCCGATAGCGACGGTTGCGCCTTCGGGCTGCTGCTCGACGAACTGGATGATGCGCTCGGTCGAGCCGAGCGCGTCGGCCTTCTGGCAGACCTCCCAGCGGCACTCCGGGTGCACGACAACCTGGATGCCGGGGTATTTGGCGCGGACCTGGTCGACGTGGTCAGGCAGGAAGCGCTGGTGGACCGAGCAGTGGCCCTTCCATAGGATCACCTTGGCGGCCTTGAGGCGCGCCGGGGTGAGGCCGCCGTTGATCTGGTAAGGGTCGTAGACGACCATGTCCGAGAGCGGGATGCCCATGGCGTGGGCGGTGTTGCGGCCCAGGTGCTGGTCGGGCAGGAAGAGGATTTTCTCGGCCCGGGCAAAGGCCCACTCGAAGGCCGCGCGGGCGTTGGACGAGGTGCAGACCAGGCCGCCCCGCTCGCCGCAGAAGGCCTTGATGGCCGCGGTCGAGTTCATGTAGGTGAGCGGCAGGATGCTGCCGGGAATGACAGCGGCAGGCAGTGCGGATTCGAGTGCGGAGTCGGTCAGGCCTGACGCCAGAAGCGCGTCCCAGCAGTCCTCGACCTGGCCGATCTCGGCCATATCGGCCATGGAGCAGCCGGCGTTCAGGTCGGGCAGGATGACCTGCTGGTCGGGGCGGCCAAGGACGTCGGCGGACTCGGCCATGAAGTGGACGCCGCAGAAGACGAGATATTTGGCCGGGGTTTCGGAGGCGATTTTCGAGAGTTTGTAGCTGTCGCCGGTGTAGTCGGCGAAGCGGATGACCTCGTCGCGCTGGTAGTGGTGGCCGAGCAGGACGGTGGTGGCGCCCAGCTTCGCGCGGGCGCGGGCGATGCGGTCGTCCATGGAATGGTCGGGCAGGACGAGATAGTTTTCGAGCGAGCAGGCCTCTGCCGTGGTGTCTTGCGCAGGGTCGACGAGTACCGGGACTTCTTCAATCAAAACGCTCATCGGTGGTGCCGCCTTCAGTCCGCCTCTCTAGCAAGGGCGAACGGAGATGTTGAAAGCATGGTTTTCCGGCTGCAGTGGCTTCGCGTCGATCCAAGCCACGGGGATGTTGCAGTCTTATGAACAGATGCGGCATGGCCCGCCGCGATGCACAGGGAGAGGGTGCGGGGCGTTCCAGCGTTTGCTGTCACGGCAAGTCTAATACACACGAGGGCAGTCGCGGCGTCCGGCATGGGATCGGATGGGTCGATCGGGTATCATCGTAGGGCAATGAACCTTGGCGAACCGATCTTCCTCTTCATTCTCGCGTTCATTCTGCTCGGACCGAAGAGGACGTCGGAGCTGGCGCGGCAGGTCGGCAAGCTGATGAGTGAGTTCCGCAAGGCCTCGAACGACTTCAAGTACCAGTTCAACGAGGAGATGCGGGTCTCGGAGCAGCAGGAGCAGCAAAAGAAGCAGGAAGCGGAACGGGCAGCGCTGGGTGCGGGCGAGCGCGGTGACGAGCAGGCGGCGCTGCCGGCGCCGGGGACCGTGACCGAGCCGGAGAACCGCATTCTGCCGCCGGAGCAGGAGCCTGCGGGTGTGAGCGAGGTGGTGCCGTATGCGGTCTCGGCCGTTTCGGCGACAACCGGGGAGGAGCAGCCGGTGGAGGATCACCCTCTGCTGCGCGTGGATGTGATCCCGCCGATGAATGGCGCGCCTGCCGACCAGACTTCCACGGGCTCCGTGACACCCACTGAAAGCCCGGCATCCGAAGAGCCGACCGCGGCCCGCGAGGAAGACGGGGCGACGATCCACCATGGCTGACGCTCCCTTCAACGCAAACGACGCGGTGGACCGGGCGCGGACCGCGGTAACCGAACGGGCAGAGCTGCCGGGCATGAGCCTGCTCGAGCACCTGAATGAGCTGCGCCGGCGCTTCGTGCACGTCATCATCGCGCTGGTGCTGGCATTCTTCGTCGCATACGGGTTCCACGAGCGGATTTTCGTGTTCATGCAGCAGCCCATTACCTACGCGCTGCAGCAGCACCACCTTCCGACGCAGCTGGTGTATCACAACCCGATCGACGGCTTTAACCTGTACCTAAAGCTGAGCTTTATGGCCGGGGCGCTGCTGGCCGCGCCGTACGTGCTGTACCAAATATGGCTGTTCATCTCGCCGGGGCTGTACAAGCACGAGCGCAAGTATGTGTGGCCGTTCATGCTGGCGACGGTTTCGCTGTTTTTCGCGGGCGCGTATTTCGGCTATCATTTCGTGTTTCCGGGCTCGCTCGACTTTCTGCTCTCGTACAGCGACAAATTCCGCCCGCTGATCGAGATCAACGAGTACACGGGCCTGTTCCTGACGGTGATCCTGGGGCTGGGCGTGATGTTCGAGCTGCCGATCCTGGTAATGTTTCTTTCGCTGTTCGGCATCGTGAGTCCGAAGTTCCTGTGGAAGAACTTCCGCTACGCGATCCTGATCATTTTCGTCATCGCGGCGGTGATCTGCCCGATCCCGGACATCATCATGATGTGCCTGTTCGCCTCGCCCATGCTGGCGCTGTATGTGCTAAGCATCGGCGTGTCGTACATGGTGCACCCGACGCGGCGGCGCAAGGCGCTGGACGCGGCGAAGTAGATTGGTTACGAGGACTCTGGAGATGTTTGCAGTTTTCGGTTGGAGCATGCGCGGAGTGGTTGCTGCCCTGCTGCTGCTGGCGGCGCCGGCATTCGCGCATGCCGCAGGACGAAACGGCTTTGACGGCGCAAAGGCGCTTGCGTACACACACAGCTTTGTGACGGAGACCGGGCAGCGCTACAACGGCAGCCCAGGGCTTGCGAAGGCGCAGGCGTTTCTCAAGAACTTTTTTGCGCACGACCAATTGCAGGAAGACACGTTTACTTCGTCGACGCCGGCGGGGCCGCAGCTGATGCATAACTTCATCGCGCGCTTCCCGGGCAAGAAGCCCGGCGTGATTGTGCTGGCGACGCACTACGAAACCAACTACTGGCTGAAGGACATCCCCTTCGTCGGCGCGAACGACGGCGGCGCGACCACTGGACTGCTGCTGCAGATCGCGAACGACCTGCGCGCGCATCCTCCGCAGGGCATGAGTGTGTGGCTGGTCTTTTTCGACGGCGAGGAATCGGTTGGGCCGCAGTGGACCGACTCGGATTCGCTGTATGGCTCGCGCCACCTGGCGGCCAAGTGGCAGGCGGATGGAACGCTCGCGACGATCAAGGCGTTTCTGCTGACGGACATGATCGGCGACAAGGATCTCGATATCCAGCAAGACACGAATTCGACGCCGGCGCTGGTGGACGTGGTGAAGCGGGCGGCTGCGATCGAAGGCGACGGCGGGTACTTCTTCAAGAGCTCGAACACTATCAGCGATGACCACATCCCGTTCGTCAAGCGCGGCGTGTCCTGCGTGGACATCATCGACATCGACTACGGGCCGAACGACAGCTACCACCATACGGCGCAGGACACGCTCGATAAGCTGAGCGCGAAGAGCCTGACCATTTCGGGCTCGGTGATCGAGCAGACGATCCGGCTGCTCGACAGCGCGCCAGCCGGCAAGTAGTGCACGCGCATTTCCACACGCATTTCTTGGGTGCGTCGCTGGTCTTCTGGGTCGCGTTTCACGCGGTGATTGCGCTGCTGCTGGTGGTGGACCTGGCGGTGCTGGGCCGCGCGAAGGCGGAAGGCGTGCGCACGGCGTGGGCGTGGACGGCGGTGCTGGCGGCGGCGGCGTTCTGCTTCGCGCTGTTCGTCTCGCGGGAGCAGGGGCATGGGCGCGCGGTGGAGTTTGTTGCGGGCTACCTGGTCGAGGGCTCGCTGTCGGTCGATAACCTGTTCGTGTTTTTGCTGCTGTTCCGCTCGCTGTGGCTGAGCGTGGAGGCGCAGCGAAGGGTGCTGCTGTGGGGCGTGCTGGGCGCGATCGTTCTGCGCGGGCTGTGCATCTTCGCGGGGGTGTCGCTGCTTACGCGGTTTGCCTGGGTGCAGTATGGGTTTGGCGCGGTGCTGCTGTATGCGGGGCTGCGGCTGCTGCGGGCCAAGCACGATGACGCGAGCGCGCAGCCCTGGCTGCTGCGCTGGCTGCGCGGGCGTATCCGTAACAGCGACAGTGGCATATTGGGCGGCTCGGCATTTCTGCTGGTGGTGCTCGCGGTCGAGCTGACAGACCTGCTGTTCGCGCTCGATTCGATTCCGGCTGTGCTCGCGATTACGCGCGACCCGTTCATTGTGTACACGTCGAACATCTTCGCGATCTTGGGCCTGCGCTCGCTGTACTTCGGCCTCGCCGGCATGCTGGACAGGCTGCGCCTGCTGCATTACGGCCTGGCGGTGATCTTGATCTTCGTCGCGGCGAAAATGCTGGCGGCGCAGTGGGTAGAGGTGCCGGCAGGGGTTTCGCTGGTGGTGATTTTGGGGATTCTGGGAGGGTTTGCGCTGGCGAGCCGGCTGCTGCCGGTCAAAGGCTAAGACCCCCTACTGGGGCGTAGCCCTAATGCGGGAGGCGGCCACTTCGTGGCGGGTCTACCTTGTAGCGGCTAGCGGGGATTCTGTCGGCCTCCCGTTGGTCGGCACGGGCGATTTCGATCCCGACCAACGGGAGGGCGGCTCAGTTTGCGGCCGCGAACCCAAGTACACACGCCACGAAGTGGCCGCGAGCCGCGCAGGCGGTTTTATTTCCACGCCGGGCTGCGCTGCACGATGTTTTTGGCTTCGATGAGCGAGATGCCGGTCGACTCGGCAAGGATGCGCATTGAGTCCAGTTTGCCCATGCCGCCGGCGCGCAGGAATGCGAGAACAGTTTCGCGATCGTCGCCGAGTTGGAGCATGCATTCGGCCTGCTCGGCGAGACTGGCCTGCTCGGGGAGCTTGAATCCGCTCTTCATGCGGGTTCTCCTTTCCGCCTACAGCGGACGCGGTGCGAAGGCGACGGGCGCTTCGCCTGTCACGACCGAGTGCCGGGCGTAGTGTGCGTCGTCGCGCTGAGGGAAGTCGTTGCGAAAGTGGGCGCCGCGGCTTTCCTCGCGGGCGATGGCGGAGCGGACGATGAGCTGGCTCAGGTCGAGCAGGTTGCGGAGCTCGACTGCATCGCGGCCAGGTGTTGCGGCCGCGGCGGTGGGCCGTTCGCGCAGTTCTCGAAGGCAAGCGAGCGCGCGGGCGAGGCCAACGCCCGAGCGCAGCAGGCCGGCGTCGCGCCACATCTCCGCCTGCAGGGTGCGGCGTTTTTCTGTAACCGTGCCGGTTGCAAATGCATGCTGCGAAGGCGCGGCGCCGCTTGCGGATGCGGCAGACTCGGCGAGCATGGCTTCAGCGGCGCGTGCGCCGAAGACCAGCCCTTCGAGCAGCGAGTTGGAAGCGAGACGATTGGCGCCGTGGACGCCGGTGCAGGCAACCTCGCCGGCGGCGTAGAGGCCGGGCAGGCTGGTGCGGCCGTGCACATCGGTTTCGACGCCGCCCATAAGGTAGTGTGCGGCGGGGCGCACGGGGATGAGGTCGCGGCTGAGCAGAAGGTTGTGCTTCGCGAGGAAGGCGGAGATGCCGGGGAAGCGCGCGGCGAGGTCGAGCGTGGGATGATCCTGCGCGAGATGGCGCATGTCGAGATAGACAGCGCGGGCGCCTTCGCCGGGCGACGACGGCATGCCCTCGCGGGTGATGGCGCGGGCGACAACGTCGCGCGGGGCGAGCTCGAGCAGCGGATGGTAGCGCTCCATAAAGCGCTCGCCGCGGTCGTTGCGCAGCCACGCGCCCTCGCCGCGCAGGGCTTCCGAGAGCAGAAAGCGCGGCACGCCGGGGAGCGAGAGCGCGGTGGGGTGGAACTGGTAGAACTCCATGTCGGCGATAGCGGCGCCGGCGCGCCAGGCTGCGGCGATGCCGTCGCCGGTCGCGACGGCGGGGTTGGTGGTGTCGCTGTAGACCTGGCCGGCACCGCCGCTGGCGAGCAGCACGGCGCGCGCGTGTGCTTCGAAGGCAGTACCGTCGCGGTGAAGCAAAGCGACGCCGGTGACGCGGCCATGCTCGTCTTTGAGTAAGTCGGTGCAGGTGGTCCACTCGAGCAGGTCGATGGCCGGATGGCTGCGCGCGTGGGCGAGCAGGGCGCGGCCGATTTCGGCGCCGGTAGCGTCGCCATTGGCGTGCAGGATGCGATTGCGGGAGTGCGCGCCTTCGCGGGTGAGCAGCAGCGCGCCGGTGGCGGGGTGCTTGTCGAAGCCGGTGCCCCAGCGCAGCAGTTCGTCGACACGGGCGGGGCCTTCAGCGACCAGGATGTGGGCGGCTTCGCGGTCGACCAGGCCGTCGCCGGCGGAGCGGGTGTCGGCCCAGTGCTCCTCGACATCGGCGGCGCCGCTCATGGCGACGGCGATGCCGCCCTGGGCGTAGCTGGTGTTCGATTCGCCGAGCTGCTCCTTGGTGATGGCGAGCACGCGGCCGTGCGCGGCGAGCGTAATGGCGGCGCGGAGGCCCGCGATGCCGGCGCCGACGACGATGAAATCCGGGCTGTGAAGCGCTTGCATGCTTGTTAGAAGCCCCGTGGCGCAGTGAAGGTGCAGGGTAGGATAAGGACACTGTGCGTGTCACCGGAGTAAAAACAGCCACCGCTGAATACAAAGTGTATGTGGGCGCGGGGCTGCTGCCTAGCCTGGCGCGGCGCATTGCGCCCTACGGAAACGTTCGCGTGGTGGTGTTGACATCGCCGCCGGTGTGGGCGTTGTGGGGCGAGCGCTTTCTGGCCTCGTTTGCCGCGGGGCCGCAGCCGGTGGTGTTGTTTCTGCCTGCCGGCGAGCGGGCCAAACGGCTGCGCGAGGTGGAGCGGCTGCTGGAGGAGATGGCCCGCGCGGGGGCGGACCGCGCCTCGCTGCTGGTGGCCTTCGGCGGCGGCATTGTGGGGGATGTGGGCGGGTTTCTGGCCGCGATTTACATGCGCGGGATCCAGTATGTACAGGTGCCGACGACGCTGCTGGCGCAGGTGGATTCCTCGGTCGGCGGCAAGACTGGGGCGAACCTGGCGGCGGGAAAAAACCTGGTCGGCGCGTTCCATCATCCGGCGGCGGTGTTTGCCGATGTGGACCTGCTGGCGACGCTGCCCGGGCGGGAGCTGCGCGCGGGGCTGATGGAGAGCGTGAAGGCGGGGATCATTCGCGATGCGGGGCTGTTCCGGCTGCTGGAGAAGCGCGGGGCGGAGCTGCTGCGGGGCCGGCCGGATGCGGAGCTGCTGCGCGTGGTGGTGGCGCGGTCGGTGGCGATGAAGGCCGCGGTCGTGGGGGCGGATGAACGCGAGGGCGGCCTGCGGATGATCCTGAATCTGGGGCACACGGTGGGCCACGCGATCGAGGCGGTAACGCGGTATCGCGTGCTGCTGCACGGCGAGGCGGTGGGCTGGGGGATGCTGGCGGCGCTCGGCATCGCCCAGCAGCGCGGGCTGATGACGGCGCGAGAGAGTGCGCGGGCTGGGGCGCTGATCCGTATGCTGGGCGGCCCGCTGCCGGGCTTCAAGGTAAAGGCGGAAGCGCTGCTGGCGGCGGCGGGGCGCGACAAGAAGAACTCGACCGGGACCAGGCGGTTCGTGCTGCCGCGCGACATCGGCGATGCGGTGGTGGTGGAAGATGTGACGGATGCGGAACTGCTGGGCGCGATCGAGGCGATAGTGAACGAGGCTCGGCGTGCGGGGTGAAGCGAATACAGGCGCGCGGCCCGAGGGCGCGGCAAGCGAGCAGGAGGCTGCGGCGGCGGTGCGGGCGATGTTCGACCAGATCGCGCCGCGGTACGACTTTCTCAACCATGTGCTGTCGCTCAATATCGACCGGCTGTGGTGGCGGCGCACGGCGCGGCGGTTTCGCGCGCTGCTGGCTCGGCCCCAGGCGCGGGTGCTGGACCTGTGCTGCGGCACGGGCGACATGACGATGGCGCTGCTGCGGCGGCGGCCGCAGGATAGCGTGCCGGTGCTGGCGGCGGATTTTTCGCATGGAATGCTGGTGCGCGGGGCGCGGAAATTTGCCCAGCGCGGCGCAAAGACCGGCGCGGTCGCGATCGAGGCCGATGCGATGCAGCTGCCGCTCGCCGACGGCTCGCTCGATCTGATTGTGACGGCGTTCGGCTTTCGCAACCTGCGCAACTATGGCGGCGGCCTGGAGGAGTTTCTGCGGGTGCTGGCGCCTGGTGGGCAGCTCGGCATTCTGGACTTTGCCGAGCCGGGCGGCCTGCTGGGGAAGCTGTACTCGCTTTATTTTCGGCGAGTTCTACCGTGGATCGGGACGCGCCTGTCGGGCTCGGCCGGACCGTATGCGTATCTGCCGGCTTCGGTCGAGCGCTTCCCTGCTCCGGCGGAGCTGATGCGGCAGATGCGGGAGATGGGATTTCTGGACGTGTCGTGGACAGCTTACAGCTTCGGCGTGGCGGGGCTGTATGTGGCGCGCAAGGGCTGACTTACTTCATTCCCCGCCGCGGGTAACATGGAAATGTCATATTCGGTAACTGGAAGGTAACATGCTGCCGAGCTATACCGCGTCTTTTCACTCCCGGCTGTATCCGGACGATCAGCCAGTCTGATACAAGAAGCTATCGAGGCGGCAGAATCATCCCAGTGTGTTGAAGCTGAAGTTTATCGATGTATCTGAGATTTCCGCTGTCCCGAAAACGTTAAAACAGATCCTTCGCTGCGCTCAGGATGACAACTTTTGTGGAACGGATTAGCGGTTCACCACACTGGGATGGCTTGAACATTACTTTCGGGATTCTTTACGCAGGCTTACTGCGCGCGGGTGGACGGTGTTTCACCTTTTTCTAAATCAAGTTTAGGAAGAGCAGAGAGCGCTTACGGTGATGGCATTTCCCATGGATCTCCTGTTGGCTCAAGCGAGACGGCATCTTGTTCCTGCCGCCCTAATGCTGTGCGCTCTGCAGACCGGAGCGCAATCGCTGCCCGGCGTGCAGGACGTGCCGACGCGATCACTGCAGGCGGAGATGGCGCGGGTGGGGCAAGGCAGCGCGGCCTACATCCACACGCAGTTCGCGACGGGGACCGGCCTGGTGCTGCGCGGTGAAGTGATGACGGCGCGCCACAATGTGCTGACGCCCGACGGCCAGATCGCGGCGGAGATCGGTGTTGGCGTGCCGGTGCCGCCGCTGAACAACATCACGGAAACTCGTTCGGTCGCGATTGCGCAGGACCCGGTGCACGACCTGGTGCTGCTGCGCATTACTGGCGAAGCGGCGCTGCCGGGGCCATCGCAGCCGGTGGGAGCCGAAGCCGCAAAGAGCGAGTTGCCGGCAATCGCGCCCTGCGAGCCCGGTCCGCTGTCCGCGGAGGCAACCCCGGCCCGGACCGTGCGCGCACGACATGCAGTGCGCAGGCGAAGGGCCAGCGCGGCTCACCTGCGGTCGGCTGCACTGGCTCGTCCGCAAAGCGGAGCGAAGGCGCCCGCGCGGCTGCGCATCGTGCTGGACGGTCCGCTTGCCCGCTCGCGATAGCGCGCTCGCAAAGCCGCTTGCAGGGCCCGGAACCGCGCGGCGCTCGACCTTTGCGAAGGCTGTTGCAGCCGATCGCGGAACGCTGCCGGTATACCCTAGTGGCATGAGCCAGCGGGCCGCGAATCCGGTCGAGAACCTGGGCCAGAAAACGCGCCTGCACGCGAGCCGAACTTCGAGCCAGGAGAAGGCCGCGGTGGCGATGGGCTCGGCGCTGGCGGCGCTGGTGGTGACGCTGCTGAAGCTCGCGACGGGGATCATGAGCGGGTCGCTCGGCGTGCTGTCGGACGCGGCGCACTCCGGACTGGACCTGGCCGGGGCCGGGCTGACGTACATCTCGGTGCAGGTGGCCGACAAGCCGGCCGATGACGACCACCCGTACGGGCACGCAAAGGTGGAGAACATTTCGGCGTTTGTCGAAGTGTTTCTGATGCTGGCGTCTTCGGCCTGGATCGGCTCGGAGGCGGTGCTGCGGCTGGCGCGGCACCAGGTGGGGATTCGCTACTCCGTGTGGCCGCTGGCGGTGCTGGCGCTCTCGATCGTCGTCGACCTGTGGCGGTCGCGCAATCTGCGCACGGTGGCGGTGCGGACACGGAGCGCCGCGCTCGAAGCGGATGCGGCGCATTTTTCATCGGACATCTGGGCCAGCGCGGCGGTGTTTGTGGGCCTCGCGCTGTCGTGGACGGGGTCGCGATTCAGCGTGCCGGCGCTGCGCTATGCGGACTCGGTGACGGCGCTGCTGGTCGCGCTGATGATCCTGGTGTTCGCCTGGAAAGTAGGGCGGCGCACGGTAAGCACGCTGGTGGATGCGACGCCGAAAGACACGCGGCGGCGGGTGCTGGAGCAGGTGCGGCGGGTGAACGGCGTGCTGGCGGTGGACCAGGCGCGGATGCGCAGCGCGGGCGCAGCGCACTTCGCGGACCTGACGCTGTCGATGTCGCGGCAGCTGACGTTTCAGCGCGCGGAGCAGCTGGTGCAGGAAGCGACGGCCGCGGTACGGCGAGTGCTGCCGGATGCGGACGTGGTGATCCGCACGGTGCCGCGCGAGACCGATACCGAGAGCATCTTCGACCGGGTGCGCGCGGTGGCGCTGCGCAACAATGTGGTGCTGCACGATGTCTCGGTGCAGACCTATGACGAGGGGCTGCGGATTGAGCAGCATATCGAAGTGAACGAGGAGCTGCCGCTGCTGAAGGCGCACAGTTTTGTGAAGCGCATCGAGGAGGAGATTCGCCGGGAGCTGCCGCAGGTGACGAGTGTGCTGACCCACATCGAGAGCGAGCCGGCCACGATCGAGAAACCGGAGATGCATGCGCGCAATCGGGCGATGGAAGAACAGCTGCGGCATGCGGCGGCGAGGCTGCCGGAGATCCTGGATGTGCACGAGGTGGTGGTGAGCCGCGTGGGCGAGCGCTTCCAGCTGTCGTGCCACTGCACCATGCCGGACGAGCTGGCGATGCAGAGGGTGCACCAGGTGATGACGGTGCTGGAAGACCGGTTCAAGAGCGACTGCCCGGAGGTGGACCGGGTGCTGATCCATCCCGAGCCGGTGACGGATAATCATCATCGATAGCAAGGAGGAGAAGAGATGAAAGTGAGTGCGGAGTGGAAGGGCGGCACGCAGTATGAAGGCCGCAGCGAGAGTGGACATGCGATTGTCTTCGATACAGACGCGGCGCATACGGCGGGGCCGTCGCCGATGGAGGCGGTGCTGACAGCGCTGTGCGCGTGCACGTCGGTGGATGTGGTGGGGATTCTGCGTAAGAAGCGGCAGCCGTTGGGGTCGCTCACGGTAACGGCGGTTGCGGAGCAGCCGGCGGAGGCGCCGCGGGTGTTCACGAAGATTCACGTGACGTATACCGTCGGCGCGCCGGCTGAGGGCCCGGCGCTGAGCGCGAAGGCGGTGGAGGACGCGGTGGCGCTGTCGAAGGAGAAGTATTGCTCGGTGTCGATCATGCTGGAGCGGTCGGTCGAGATTACGTCTTCCATTGAGTACGCCGGCGAGGCAGTGGTCGCGGGGTGATCGGGTATTTCCGGTTCACGCTGATCGCGATGCTGCTGGCGGGGATCGCGTGTGTGTCGGCGATCGTGACGATGCAGTTCGCGGTGCATCGCACGGAGGTAAAGGTGCCGGACCTGCAGGCAATGCCGGTGGACCGGGCGGTGAGCCGCGCGGCGGAGCTGGGACTGGATGTGTCGGTGCGGCAGCGATTGCGCTCGACCGTGCTGCTGGCGGGGCAGGTGCTGCTGCAGACCCCGGCGCCGGGAACGAGCGTGCGGCGCGGGTGGGACATCGCGGTGGCGGAGAGCCTGGGGCCGCAGCGGATCGCGATCCCGAATGTGCTGGGCAAGAGCGAGCGGGAGGCGATTCTGCTGGTGCGGCAGAAGGGGCTGGAGCTGGGCGCGATTGCGCATATGCCGGACGCGCGGGCCGCGGCGGGAACGGTGCTGGCGCAGGACCCCGGGGCGGAGGCGAAAGGCGCGGAGCGGCCGAGCGTGAGCCTGCTGGTGGCTGCGCCGGAGCCAGCTGAAGCGCCGGCCTGGGTGATGCCGGAGGAGCAGGGCCGGCCGTATGCGGAGGCCGCGGCGGAGCTTGAAAAAGACGGCCTGCATGTGGAGAGCACGGGGGGCGCGCCCACCGGCGCACAGGTGATGCTGACGGCGGGAACGGCAGCCAGAACCGTGGTGGCGCAGATGCCGCCGGCGGGGGCGCGCGTGGACGGCTCGACACGGATTGTGCTCTCGGTGGCGGCGGGAGTGAGTTCGGTGCAGACCCCGAGATAGGTTTGCGTGAAAGAGGTTGACCAATGCACTGGAGACGCCCGGCGCCGCAGCGTGGACTGGCAATCAACCTGTATCTGCTCTATGTCAGCGTTCTAACACTTGCCTATGGGCTGGTTTTCTTCACGCACATTGCTCGTAAGTGGCTGTTAGCCGAGTGGCTTATCAATTACCAGGGCGGCTTTGTGCGCCGCGGGCTGCCGGGGGAAGCGGCCTATCTGCTGGGGCGTATTTGCCATGTATCCCCGGTGGCCTTTGTCGTGCTGTTCAACCTGGTGCTTTACGCCATTGTATTCGCGGCGGTTCGGCAGCTCGCGCTCGATTCGACGCGCAGATTGTGGGTGCTTCTGCTGGTTTTTTCTCCGGCTGCGCTTTCGTTTCAACTGCTGGACCTGATCGCCGGTTTCCATAAGGAGTTGATCTATCTCGCGGCGCTGTCGCTGTTTGTCGTGGTGCTGCGGCGGTATCGAGTTTCGGCAGCGGGGGCGGCCGCCTATATTAGCGCTGCATTGCTGCTGATGACTTTTTCGCATGAGCCGCTGATCTGTTTCGCGCCTTACTTTTTCGCGGCGTTGATGCTGGGCGGCCGCAGCTTTTCTCAGGCGGCGCGGGAGTGCGCCATCCCGTTCGCGCTGGGTGTGCTGGCTGCTGTGTATTGTGCCCGCCACTTAGGCGACATGCAGGCCGCGGCGCGGATTTGTTACTCGCTTGGATATACGTTTCATCCCGATGGAGCAGCCAACCAGATCTGCTCGGGCGGAGCTATCGCTTATCTTGGCCACACCTCCGCCATGGCTGCGCAAGATATGCGCGGATGGCTGCGGAAGGATCACATGCTGGCGCTCTATCCGCCGCTGGCGCTGCTGGCGCTCGCCCCGGCGGCGGCAGGCAGCTTTGTGCTCGCGCGCGCGGGCTGCCGGAGGGGGCTGCGGGTCGTGTGGTACTCGGCTGCTGCCGCGTTCGTGGGCTCGCTGGTTCTTTTCGTCTATGGGTCGGACTGGGGACGATGGATTTACATTCACATTGTCAGCATCACGGTGCTGCTGTTGTTTCTGGATGGACGCGCGCGCCCGGCCGCGTCGAGCGCAACAGTAGCGCCCGTTTCGCGCGGGCGAAGGCTGGCCGCGGCGTGCCTGCTGATTGCGTACAGCACGCTGTGGACACTGCCGCACTTCAATGAGAACGCTCCGCACTTCGGGTATATCGACCTGGCGCGGTCGTTTGCACAGCTGCCGAAGAAGTATGCGCAAAGCAAGCAGGTGCTGCCTGTGGCGGTGCGACCGGGCCGGACGGCAATCGATCCTACGGCGCGATAAGCAGCGCGGCGAAGAAGCCGTCGCAGGGATGGACGCCGGGCAGCGTGCGCAGGTAGGGACCGGCGAGCGCGGTTTCGCGCAGGCGGGCGTGGCCTTCGGTCGAGAGAATACCGGCGGCGAGGAGCTCGTCGAGCGCGGGCTCGATGGGCAGCACCTGCGCGCCGGCGCGGGTGGCGAGCACGGCTTCGACGACCTGCTCGTTTTCTTCCGGCTCAAGCGAGCAGGTGGAGTAGACGAGGCGGCCGCCGGGCGCAAGCGCGCGCAGGGCGGAGGTGAGCAGGGCGCGCTGGCGCTCAGCCTGGCGGGCGAGCGCGGGCTCGTCGAGGCGGTGGCGGATCTCGGGGTTGCGCGCCAGCGTGCCGGTGCCGGAGCAGGGCGCGTCGCACAGGATGCTGCTGTAGTGCGCATCCGGAGGAAGGTTGGAGGCATCGGCGGCGGTGAAGCGGATGTTGGGCGGCCAGGGTAGGCGGCGCTGCATGATGCGCAGGCGGGGCGCGCTGACGTCCATCGCGGTGAGGGCGGCGTCGGGGTTGCGCTCGGCGAGGATAGCAGTCTTGCCGCCGGGGGCTGCGCAGGCGTCGAGGATGTCAGTCCCGGCGTGCAGCGCGGCGAGCTCGCCGACCAGCTGCGAGGCTTCATCCTGGATGCGTGCGCCGGCAATGGCGGCGGGGTCGCCCTTGAGCACATGGCGGACGCTGGTTAGGAAGGCTCCGGGGGCGATCTCGGATTGGTCGGAAGCAAAGCCGGAAGGCAGGCGGATGGCGGTCGGCGGGGGCTGCTGGCCGTAGGCGCAGATGGCCTGCGCGGCCGCATCGCCATAGCGGGCGAGCCAGCGGGTGACGAGCCATTTGGGGTAGGCCGCCACCGGGTCGGTGCGCAGGCTGTTGAGCGTGGCGCGCTCGCGCAGCAGGCGGCGCAGCACCGCATTGACCAGGCCCGCGGACTGGGGTCCGTCGGCCTGCTTGGCCAGCTCGACGGAGTCGTTGACGGCGGCGTGCGAGGGAATGCGGTCGAGGAACAGCAGCTGATAGGCGCCGAGGCGCAGCGCGATGATGACCAGGAAGTGCATGTCGGCGTCGGGACGGCTGAGCCGCGCGGCGATTTCGCGGTCGAGCACGGTTTGCCAGCGCAGGGTGCCGCGCACGAGCTCGGTGGTGAGGTCGCGGTCCTGGCGGGAGAGCGCCTCTACGCGCGGCGAGCGGAGCTGGTCGTCAGAGTGCGCGGTGCCGCGCTCGACCGCGAGCAGGACGTGGGCGGCGGCGATGCGCGCGGGGGCTATGGTGTTCATTACTCTCCAGACTAACGGCTCAACTGCAAGACCGCCTGCGCGGCTTTCCTTTCTCCTGACATGCTCATGGGCGAACAATCGCGAGTGTGGCCTTTCCGTAAAGAAAGGCCACTTCAAACTGATCTAGCGGCGGCAGAGTATCAGGAGAAAGGAACCGGCGGCCACTTCGTGGCGTGTGTACCTGGTACTGCTGGTGCCGGAATCTTTGTAGCCCTCCCGTTGGTCGGGATCAGCTTGGTAAAAGGCAATCAGCCGAGTTGAGCGTTTGCGAAATGAGGGTGGCCGCGGAGGAAGTCGATGACTGGGATGGCTCGCTTGCCTTCGAGTTGGACGTCGATCAGGTGAATGAAGGTGCCGTCGCCGCAGATAGCGTGGAGTTGGTCAGCCTGGAGAAAGAGCTTGCCGGGTCTTGCGGGAGTATTTGTAGCCAGAGCGGTTGCAGTTGGTAGAGCCATGCGGGCGATGGTGAACTTTTTGCCTTCGAGCAGCGTAAAGGCGCCGGGCCAGGGCTGAAAGCCGCGCCAGCGATTATAGATTTCGGCGGCGGGACGGCTGAAGTCGATGCGGCCGTCTTCACGGGTGAGAATGGGTGCGTGGGTGGCTTCAGCTGCGTTTTGCGGCTGGGGGGTGAGGGTGCCGGCGGAGAGGCCGGCGAGGGTCGATAGCAGGAGCGGTGCGCCGAGCGCGGCGAGCTGCGGGAAGAGCTCGGCCGCGGTGGCTTCCGGTGAAATTGCGAGTTGAGCCTGCTCGAGGACGGGGCCGGTATCGAGGCCTTCTTCGAGCAGCATGGTGGTGACGCCGGTGGTGCGCTCGCCGTGGGCGACGGCCCATTGAATCGGCGCGGCGCCCCGGTATTTCGGCAGCAGCGACCCGTGCAGGTTGATGTTGCCCAGTCGCGGCAGCGCGAGCATCCAGGGCGGAATGATGCGTCCATAGGCAACGACGAGGATGGCGTCGGGGGCAATTGCTTCAAGGCGCGCGCGTAAAGCCTCATTGTCGCGGATTTTGTCCGGCTGATCGACATGGAGTCCGTGGGCGAGCGCCCACTGCTTGATGGGCGAGGCCGTGAGCTGCATGCCGCGGCCGCTGGGGCGGTCGGGCTGGGTGAGCACGAGCTCGACCTGGTGGCCGGCGGCAACAACGGCCTCAAGCGCGGGCACGGCGAACGCGGGCGTGCCGCAGAAGACCAGGCGCAACAGCTTGTTCGCGAGTGTGCTCTCTACCACTCGCCCGCCTTTTGCAGCTTGCGGATTTTGCGCATCAGCAGGTCGCGCTTGAGCATGGAGACGCGCGCGAAGAAGAGGATGCCGTGCAGGTGGTCGATCTCGTGCTGGAAGGCGCGCGCGAGCAGCTCCTCGCCGTCGAGCTCGAACCATTCGCCGCTGGCGTTCTGCGCGCGCACGCGGACCTTGGCGGAGCGCGAAACCTTCTCGCGAATCTCCGGCAGCGAGAGGCAGCCTTCGTCTTCATATTGGCGGCCTTCGCGGAAGGTGATCTCCGGATTGATGAGGACGAGCTTGTCTTTCGGCTCCTTGGCGAAGCTGAGATCGATGACGGTGATCTGCTTCGAGACGCCGACCTGCGGCGCGGCGAGGCCGATGCCTTTGGCCGCGTACATGGACTCGAACATATCGTCGATGAGGGTTTGGAGCGCGTCGTCAAACACGGCAACCGGCTCGGCGGCGCGCTGGAGGACCGGGTCGGGGTACTTCACGATTTCTCGGATCATCTCTGCTTACTCTTGCCTGCGCGTTATCACTAATAGGCGCGAATCTGGTCTATGTAACCGTCGTAGTTACGTTTGGTTTCGCGGAGAGAGTCGCCGCCGAACTTTTCGAGCACGAGCCGCGCGAAGGCGAGCGCGGCCATGGCCTCGGCGGCGACGCCGGCCGCGGGAACGACGCAGACGTCGGAGCGCTCGTAGGCGGCCTTGGTCTGCTCGCGGCCCTCGTAAGCAACGGACTGCAGCGGGCGGCGGAGGGTGGAGATGGGTTTCAGGTAGCCGCGCACGACGATGTCTTCGCCGTTGGAAATGCCGCCCTCGACGCCGCCGGCGTTGTTGCGCTCGCGGGTGAAGCGGGTGTGGCCGCTGGCGGCGGCTTCATCCAGACCGGCGTAGCCGATGGCGTCGTGGACCTCGGAGCCGAGCGACTCGGCCGCGGTGACGCCGCGGCCCAGCTCGACCGCCTTGACCGCCTGCAGGCTCATGACGGCCTGGGCCAGCAGGCCGTCGAGCCGCTCGTCCCAGTTGGCGTAGGTGCCGATGCCGGCCGGGGCGCCGTGGATGACCACCTCGAAGACGCCGCCGATGGAGTCGCCGGTGCGCAGGGCGAGGTCGACCTCGGCTTTCATGCGGGCTTCGGCGGCTTCGTCGACGCAGCCGAGAATGACCTCATCCTTCAGCGCGAGCGCGGCGATTTCGTTCCAGGCGGCGTCGCGGTCGAGCTCGGCGCGGCCGACGCGAATGACGTGCGAGAGGACGTGGATGCCGAGCGCGGCGAGCAGGGTTTTGGCGACGGCGCCGGCGGCAACGCGGGCGGTGGATTCGCGTGCTGACGCGCGCTCGAGCACGTAGCGGGCATCGCTGAAGTCGTACTTGAGCGAGCCGGCCAGGTCGGCGTGGCCGGGCCGCGGCGAGGCGACCGCCTTATGCTTGGCGGGGTCGCCGGCTTCAACCGGAAGGATGTCGCGCCAGTTGTCCCAGTCGCGGTTGGCGATGAGCATGGAAATGGGCGCGCCGATGGTGGCGCCGTGGCGGATGCCGGAGAGGATGTGCGCCGAGTCGCGCTCGATGCGCATGCGGCCGCCGCGGCCGTAGCCCTGCTGGCGCCGCCAGAGCTCGCGGTCGATGAAGGTCTGGTCGATGGGCACGCCGGCGGGCATGCCTGAAATGAGCGCGACCAGGCTTTCGCCGTGCGACTCGCCTGCTGTTGCGAAACGTAGCATGTCTGGTTCGATTGTAACGGCCCACCGCGTAGGGCCGGCGTGGGGCGTTGCAGAGCAATTGCAGCGCCGTGATGGCTCCAGCATACTGGTGCAGCATGGACGTTGAGCAGGCACGCAAACTTCTCCGCTCTCTGCCGCACGTGGAAGAGACGATGCAGTGGGGCGCGAACCTGGTGTACTGGGCCGGCGACAAGGCGGTGGGCGGCAAGATGTTCGCGCTGATGAACCTGGATGAGGACAAGGATCCGGGAAAACCCGCGCCGGTTCTGTCGTTCTACGCCGGGCCGGAGCGCTACCCGGAGCTGCTGGAAGGCGGGAGCTTTCTCCCGGCACCGTATTTGGCGCGTGCCTACTGGGCAGCCTTGTTGCAGTGGAACGATGTGAGCCGGGCCGAGCTGGAGCCGCTGCTGCGGCTGGCGCATGCGGGTATTTACGAACGGCTGCCGCGGCGCACGCTGGAGATACTGGCGCTGCCGAAGGCGGCTCGCGAACAGCTGAGGGAAGAGCGCAAGGCGCTGCTGGCGTGCAAGGCTTGCGCGCCGAAATCGCGATCGAGGCGCAAGGCCGGCGCGGGCGGCGCGTAGACGGCTCTCCGCTCACATTGCGTTTGGCGCCAGCGTTGCGCCCCGGAGCGCGCTCGAGCGCTGCGGGCTCTTTACTTCGTGGCTCTGTCCGCCAGCATTCGCTCACGCAGAACTTCATTGGCGCGCGTCTGGTAACCGGGGCCGCTGGTTTTCAGCCAGTCGAGCACGTCCATGTCGATTCGGAGCGAGACGAGCTGCTTGCGCGGCTTGAAGACCTCGTGAAAGCGTTTCGCGTTTTTGAACGCATCCGGCCCAAGCTTCGGGATGTCGGAGTAGTCAATCTCACTATCCGGCATAGCAGCCAGTGCTTCCAGCTCTCGCCTAGACTCCTCAGAGATCGGGTCGCCGGGGTTCCGCTCATATCGGACCCAATTCGTAGTTTCTTCTTTCATTTCTATCCGCCTTTCGTGCTGAGATAAGCCAGACTTCTTCTTCGTATTCGCCGTCAACTGTATGCACGACCAGCAGCAGGGTCGAGCGGCCCGCACGGCCAATTGCCTGCCAACGCTCCTCTCCATCGACTACGCTATTCAGCTCGACAAGGCAGAGTGGATCGTCGAACACCTCTGTCGCCGTTTCAAAACGAATCCCGTGCTTGCGCCGGTTCGCCTTATTCTTTACCGGATCCCAGGCGAACCGTATGTAGGTACAATACCGTAGATACATTGTAGCTGCAATTAGGGCATAGGTTGCGATCCGGATTAGTACGGCGTGCGGCTTACTCGCTGCCGGCTAAATACGCGCGCGTATCAAGCAGCGGGCGCTCGAGCGAGCGGATGTACTCGGTGGGCTCGGCCGGGGACGCGCCGTTCGCGGCGGCGCGGGCGAACTCGGTGCGCAGGGTCTGCATTTTGGCTTCGAGGTCGTCGAGATAGTGAAACAGGAGCGCTTCGGCGGTCATGGGCAGCTTGGGCGAGCCGAACTCGAGGCGGCCGTGGTGCGAGAGCACGATGTGCAGCAGGAGAGTGCGCAGGCGCGGCGGAAAGTCCGGAAGCGCGCGGAGTTTCTCGTCCACCATGGCGGCGCCGATGGAAATGTGACCGAGCAGTTGGCCCTCGGTCGAGTAGGAGAAGCTGGTGCCCCAGCGCAGCTCGTGGAGCTTGCCGATGTCGTGCAGCATGGCGCCGGCCAGCAGCAGGTCGCGGTGGACCTCCGGATAGTGCCGCGCGGCCGCTTCGCACAGGTCGAGCAGCGAAACGATGTGCTCCAGCAGGCCGCCGATCCAGGCGTGGTGCAGGGCCTTGGCGGCGGGGGCCTCGCGCAGGCCGGCGGCGATGGCCGGGTCCGCGAGGAAAAGCTCCAGCAGCGCGCGCAGATGCGGGTCGGTGAAGCTCGCAACATAGCCCGTGAGCCGCGACCAGAGCTCGTCGATGTCGCAGGTGGTTTTGGGGACGAAGTCGCCGAGGTCGTACTCGGCGCCATCGGCGATCGGGTCGGCGCGGCGCAGGCGGTCGATCTTGATCTGCAGCTTGTCCTGGTAGCGGCAGACCTGGCCGCGCAGCTTGACGACATCGCCGGAGGCAAACTCGCCGGCGTCCTTGGTCTCCCACATGCGGCCTTCCAGCTGGCCGGTGCCGTCGCAGAGGGTCATCGACAGGTAGGTCGAACCGTCAGCCTTGGTGCGCAGCTGGCGGTTGGCGGCTACGAAAAAGGCGGTGACGGTCTGGTTTTCATAGGGCGCCAGGCCGGCTGCGAAGAGCTCCTTCATGGTTAGGGCATTTCTCCCGTTGCTGTAAACCGCGGAATTTTGGCATGCGAGAAGCGTGGCCCTGCTCGAAATCCACGGGAGAAATGCTTCAGGGCTGAGGCGGCTGGGTGGGCGGTCCCAGCGGGTCGCCGCTGCCGGTGGGGGTCGTCTGTGCGGGAACCGGCGGATTGGCGCCGGGGGGCCGCTGCGGCGAGGGCTCCTGGTCCGGCGGCTGCGCGGTCCCGTTTTCGCTGGCCGCTCCCTCGCTGGCGCCCGGCGCAGAAGCCTTTTTGCCGGCCTCATCGGAGTAGCGGGTCTTGGATGTCGGCTTGGGCTTGGGGGGCGCCTTGGAGGTGTCGCCCTCGAGGCCGAGCGGCCGGTCCTGCACCGACTTGTCGGCGACCTCCTGCTTATCGGCGGGCGGGGCCGGGTAGGGATCGATCTTGGCCTGGCGCTTTTTCTCGAGCTTGGCAGCCTTGACCTTGGCGCCCTGCTGCGAGAAGCGGGTCTTGACCTTCTTTTGCACGGCCTGCTGCTCGGTCGCGCTGTCGCCGTTCTCGTAGCTCACGTTGGCCGGGGCAGCGGTGTTCTGGGCGGTTTCGGCGTTCGAGCTGTTGCCGTTTGCGGTGGAGGCGCCGGCGTCCTCGGTGGTGCTGTCGGCGGCTGGCAGGTTCTCGCGCGGAGCCTGGCCGAAGCGCACCTTCTCGCGCTTGCCGGGCTTCAAGGGGGGCCGGGCGCTGGCGGTCTGGGTGGGTTTCGCGCTGCTGGAGCTGGAGTCAGCCAGCGGAGCGCTCGTGGCTGCACTGGTGCCTGGAGCGGCGCCGCTGCCGCCGGGTACATCGGCCAGCGAGGGCGCATTGACCGGCGCGGGAGCCGCTGCCGCCGGCGGGGCAGTGCGCGCGATGCGGGTACGGCCGCGGCCGCTGAAGCGGGTGCGGGCGACCGTCTTCTTCTTTTTCTTGCCCTGCGGCGGCTGGTACGCGCTGAAGATCGGCCGCGTCTCGTCCTTGCTGGCGCCCACATCGATATAGCCCGGCTTCACGTCGATAAAGGCTTCCCCGCGCAGACGGGTGAGGTACTGGCGCAGCGCCGGGGCCATCTTCTGCGTGCCGATCGCGTCCTCCACCTGCGGCTCCACCTGCTGGAACGGCTGCAGGCCGGGGGCGGTGTGGTCGTCGACCTTCAGGATGACGAAGCCCTGTTTGGTGCGGATGGGCGCGGTGAACTCGCCGGCTTTGAGCGGGAAGGTAGCGTCTTCGAGCACCGTGCCCAGGCTGCCGCGCTTGTAGTCCCCCAGCGCGCCGCCCTGCGCGGCGGTCGAGCCGCCGGAGCTTGCCTTGGCGACCGCGGCGAAGTTCTTGCCGGACTTGAGCTGCGACTCGAGCTCGTCCGCCCTGGTCCGCGCGGTGGCGACCTGCGCGGCGTTGTCAGGGTCGACGGTGGGTATTAGGACTTCAGACAGCTTGACGGACTCGGGCGTGGTGAACTGGTCCTTGTGCTCGTCGTAATACTGCTGCTCGTCGGCCTGAGTGATGTTGATGCGGCGGCCTACCTCGTCGCGGATGACCTGCGAGGTGATGACGCGGTTCTGGATGCTGGCCTTGAAGTCGGCGAAGGAGACGCCCTGGTCCTCGGCGGCCTTTTCAAGCGCCTCCATGGAATCGAGGTGGTTCTGCTTGCGCAGCTCATCCAGTTGACGGATGGTTTCCGCCTCGCCGGTGATGCCGAGCTGCTTGCCCTTCGACAGCAGCAGCTGGTTGTCAATCAGGTCGCGCAGCAGCTGGCTTTTCTGGAAGTCGAGGTCGACCTGGGTCATGTTGCGCTGCTTGGCCTGGCCTTCGAGCTCCTGCTCCGCATGCTGGTAGTCCGACGAGCTGATGACCTGGTCGTTGACCTGCGCGATGATGTCCTCGACCACGTCGCCGTGGTAGGGCGACTGGGGGGCGGCGGCCGCGGCGTTCTTGCTGGGGGCGCTGACGGTTTGCGCCCAAACCGGCGTGGCGGACAACGCGAGAGTCGCGGCGGCGACCAGGGCGGCGGTGCGGAGAGAGGCTGGAAACAGCGGGGTGCGACGGATCATCAATAGGGGTCTCAAGGAATCTCTAGGCGCTGCCGGGACCCACGCTCACGAATGTACGGGCGCGACCGGCGCGGTTAGCGTTGCCCCGATTGTACGCGGGCATTGCGGAGGTTGTCAGGCGGGAGGAAAGAAGTTGCGCGAGAGCGGCAAGGAGATTTTAGTATCAACTGATCTGGATGTTGGAGTAAAGTGATCCCAGAGGGTTGAGAGATGATTCCGTCGAGACGCATTGTGGAGGTGATGGGGGGCGCGGCGGTTCTGGGACCGGGAGCGCGTTCGATCGCGGAGCTGGAGCGCAAGGTAGCCGAAGGGCTGCCCAAGGGAGCGCTGCGCCACGTGGTGGACCGGCTGTACCCGGAGCGCGGCGAAGCGACGCGGGCGCTGTACCGGGTGGTGCCGGAGGCGACGTACAAGCGGCGGACGCGGCTGTCGCCGGAAGAGAGCAGCCGGACGGAGCGGCTGGCGCGGGTAACGGCGTCAGCGGAGCATGTGTGGGACGACCGCGGCGAGGCGCGGGAGTGGCTGATGCGTCCGCACCCGGAGCTGGGCGGCCGGGCGCCGGTGGAGCTGGCGAGGACGGAGCTGGGGGCGCGGCGGGTGGAGGAGCTGCTGGACCGGCTTTTTTACGGCCTGCCTGCCTGATGCGGGCGTTCCGCATCGCCGACCGGCGGCATGCGATCTTCGATGGAACCGGGGCGAAGCTGCTGGGGGGCCGGTGGAACAGCCCGGGGCGCGCGGTGATCTACGCGTCGGAAAGTTTCTCGCTGGCTCTGCTGGAAGTGCTGGTGCATGCGAACCTGGGCCGTCCGCCGAAGACCCACGCGGTGGTGGAGATCGCGATCCCGGGCGACGTGAGCCTAGAAATGGTGAGCCTTGCGGCTGGATTTCACGAACAGGAACTTGAGCAGACCCGGGCGTTTGGGGATGCGTGGCTGCGGGAAGGGCGGTCCTGCGTGCTGCTGGCGCCAAGCGCGGTGGTAGGCGGCCGGGAGCGCAACGTGCTGATCAACCCGGCCCACACGGAGTTCGCGCGGATCCACGCTTCCCCGCCGCAGGAGTTCCTTTGGGATGATCGCCTGTTCCGGCTGCCGTAATAGCGGCCAGCCTGGGGCAATCTCTCCGTGCACATTTCCTAAGCATAAAAAATTGTTTGTTGGCATGAATTGGAATGTGTTACGGTTCAGCCGTCACACAATTTGCCTCTGGAAAGGTACTGAAGAATGAATCGCAGAACTCTGATCTCAGCCGTCCCCAGTTTAGCTGCTGCCGGCTTTCTAGCTCGCTATACGAGCCCGCTATCAGCACAGAGTGCCCCCCCCCCGGCCCGTTCCAGCAAGCTTCCACTGATTACCTGCGCAGTAGTGTAGCGGTCGCCTCGGCGCTCACATCCTCGTTGCAGACAGTAGCGAGTCAGCAAAAGAGCGGGACTTTACAGCCATTCGCGATCCAACTAGTTAGTTCTTCATACAGCACCTGGGTCGAAAATCTGGCTGAGGTCAACCTCTTTGCCGATTTTGATGCCGCCGCGAAAGCCAATCCAAGCGCTGTCATCAGTACACCAATTTCGAGCAGCATAATCACTCAAGGAGTTCAGCAAGCGAATGCCATGGGGTTTACTACCGCTACGCCTGATGCATTTCTACAATATTTGCAATCCTACCAAGCGACCCTGACAACAAGTGCAGTTCTACAGCAGGCCACATCAGGCTCAAAATCTCTTTTCACTCAACTTGGATTGGCTTTGACACATGGCTTCATCGGACCTCAACCTGTCCCAGAGCAGAGCCAAACCAATCCAGATCACAGTGGCGATTGCAGAGCCTTTGCTTATGCCGGAATATTTGCCGGGCTGGTTGGGAACGAGATTGCGGCCGCGATTTGTGCCTACGAGTGCTTTGAGCTGTGCTAGTGGAGGGTAAGAATGTACGAATCAGCAGATACTCGTATTTCCAACCTATATGGGGTTGATAATCACCTGTGCACTCCACAAAAATCAATCTCATACTGGGCTATCGTGGGTATTTGTATGCTCGACATTCTGGAAGCATGGCGTCGCTCGCCTGGACACCTACAGGATGTGAGTTTGCTTGTTGTGATTGCGGGATCATCTCTTGTAATCTTCACCATCTTCCGGATGCGGGTTCACCGCTTTGCCTTACTTTCCTCAAGTGAATCTCATAAGAAATCGCTGCGATCACTATCGTCACTTACTTTGCGCATCACCGGACTCTTGATGTTTGCCTGCTTTATTGCTGCATCTTCCGTGTAGCCGCTGGAAATTCGTTGCATTTCTGATTTCAGCAAGGGGTGATCCGACACTGCACGGTTCACCTTTTGCTGATCAGGAAGGCCTTGCATCGAGCTAAGAGACATGTATCGGCTGGGATGAAGAGTCGTAGAGAATGATGCTGCTTGCTATACTGGTGGCGCAGCTATGAGGTTTTGCCCACTCCCTATGTCCACCAGCGCCCGCCGTACCGCGTTTTCGCTCGTCGTCTTCTTTACCGCCTGCGGGCTGGCCGGCATGGTCGCGAGCCAAAAGGTGCGTGCGCAGGCCGGCAACAGCGACGGGGATTTCCGCGACTCGCTGAAGCAGTTCGCCTCGGTGTACTCGACCGTCAGCGCGAACTACGCGGACCCGTTTACCGGCGACAAGCCGAGCGATGCGATCTACGACGGGGCGATCCCGGCGATGCTGCGGACGCTGGACCCGCACTCGAACTTCTTCGATCCGAAGTCGTACGGCAAGCTGATGGAAGAGCAGCGCGGACGGTATTTCGGCGTGGGCATGCTGATCCAGCCGCAGTTGATCGGCGATAAACAGCGCACGGTGGTGCTGAAGCCGATCGCGGCCACGCCGGCTTACAGGGCTGGCATTCATCCCGGCGACATTATTACCGCCGTCGACGGAAAGCCGACCGACGGATTGAACTCGGACGATGTGGTGGCGCTGCTGAAGGGCGACAAGGGCACGCATGTAAAGGTTTCAGTCGCGCGCGCGGGCACCACCGCCGGCGCCGTGCAGAACCTGGACTTCGACCTGGTGCGCGCGGAGATCCCGAACGATTCGGTCGATCTGGCGTACCAAATCCAGCCCGGGATCGGCTATATCCACATTAAGGCGGTGCAGGAGACGACCGGCAAGGAAGTTTCCGACGCCCTGGCGAGCTTTGGCCAGGTGAAGGGCCTGGTGCTGGACCTGCGCGACAACCCGGGCGGCCTGCTGAACCAGGCGGTCGCGGTGTGCGACCAGTTCCTGGAGCGCGGACAGACGATCGTGTCGCAGCGCGGCCGGTCCTACCCGCCGCAGATCTACCGGGCCAACCACGGCAACGACGGCAAGACCTATCCCATTGTGATCCTGACCAACCACGGCACGGCGTCGGCGGCGGAGATCATCTCGGGGGCGCTGCAGGACCACGACCGGGCGCTGATCCTGGGGACCACGACGTTCGGCAAGGGCCTGGTGCAGACGGTTTACCAGCTGAGCGAAAATACCGGGCTGACGCTGACGACGTATCACTACTACACGCCGAGCGGGCGGCTGATTCAGCGCAACTACGAGGGCGTTTCGCTGTACGACTACTACTCGAACCACGGCAAGCCGCAGGATCCGAAGGACCGCGAAGTCAAGCTGACCGACTCCGGGCGCACGGAGTACGGCGGCGAAGGCATCGCGCCGGATGTGCCGTTCGAGGAGCCGAAACCGACCCATATTCAGCGGGAACTGATCGCGCACTACACCTTTTTCGATTTCGCGCAGCAGTACCTGGGCAAGCACCAGGTGGCCAAGGACGCGCAGGTGACGCCCGAGATGCTGGACGCTTACAAGCAGTTTCTGCGGGAGAAGAACATCAGCTTTACCGATGCCGAGATGGCGCCGGTGCTGGACTGGGTCAAGGCGAACATCCTGGCCGAGGTGCTGAGCACGGCATACACCGAGGAAGACGGCCAGCGGGCCCGCGCGCAGTGGGATCCGGAGATCAAAAAGGCGGTCTCGGTGATGGCGCAGGCCGCGCAGCTGGAGCAGGCGGGCGAGCGCGCGGATGCCGCCAAGCAGGCCGCGCACAGCAACCTGCCATCGACGATGTAGCGGCTTTTTTCGGGCTGCGGGAAGGGCCGGGCTGCTGCCCGGCTTTTCTTTGTGCACAGGGGGGTAAAGATGGAAATCCGTTTCGCGAACGAGGCCGATGCCGCCGCGGTGGCGGCGCTGGTGAACCAGGCGTTCCAGGTGGAGAAGTTCTTCAAAGTGGGCGAACGGACGGATGAGGCCGAAGTGCGGGCGCACCTGGATGGCGGGCGTTTTCTGCTGCTCGAAGATGAGGGCGTGCTGGCCGGGTGCATCTATGTGGAGCTGCGGGGGGAGCGGGGATACCTGGGCATGCTGGCGGTGGCGCCGGACCGGCAGCGCCAGGGCATCGGCACGCGGCTGATGACAGCCGGCGAGGAGTTCTGCCGGGAGATGGGCGCGCGGTTCGCCGATTTGACCGTAGTCGACCTGCGCACGGAACTGCCGCCGCTCTACGAGCGCTACGGCTACCGGGTGACGGGCACGGCGCCGTTTCCGGCGGAGACCATGCCGGTGAAGCTGCCGTGCTCGTTCGTGACCATGTCGAAGCCGTTGATGGGAGTGTAGCGGTACTCGTCAGAGGATCACTGATTGCTGGCCGGCTGCGTGCTTCCGGGGGCGTGGGTGCCCGGAGGCAGCTTGTCGGAGCCGTTCTTGATGCTGACGATGCCGCAGGATTCGCGCGCGCCGGCGTTGCCGGACGGGTCTGTCTTCATGTCGTCCGGGCCGGCGTGCACCATGATGGAGGTGCCGCCGTTGGCGAATACCGAGTTCGCGGCCTTGGGATCGAGTGTTAGGTCCTTGGTAAAGAAGGTTTTCTTCACCATGCCATTGTCGCTGACCGTCAGGTTGATCGGCATGTCGCCCGCGTGATGGCCCTGCGGGTTTTGGATGCCGTGCTGCTTGCCGGTCGGGTTGAAGTGGCCGCCGGCGGTCTTGAACTCGGGCGCGTCGCACTTGGGGTTCTGGTGGAAGTGGATGGCGTGCTCGCCGGGAGTCAGATTCTTGAAATCGACCTCGACCTTGACGCCGGTCTTGCTCCCGATCAGAATCGCCTTGCCGCCGTCCTGACCGGCTGAGGTTTCCATCTGCACGGTGACCATTTTGGGAGCGGCCTGCGCGTGGGCCATGGCCCCGCCAAGCACGGCCGCCGCTGCAAACCAGGCTCCTGTGGACATTTTCATGGGTCGTTCTCCTGTTGCCGGAAGCGAGTGAGACAACTCCGGGGCATCAGCTTGGATGCTGTCCAGTGGAGAGTGCAAGCCGTCTATTTTCACGCAAATGGAACGGGAGGACGGGAGAGGGTGGGGCGGGTGGCAAGGGCTTGGGCGAGAACGGCCTGCGCCTCGGCCAGGTCGGCGCCGGCGAGCTCGAGCCGCGGCGCGCGGACCAGCGGGCTGCCGGCGCCGAGCTCGCCCTGCACCCATTTGATGAGCTGCACGAATTTGGGCACGGTATCCATGCGGAGCAGGGGCAGGAACCAGCGCAGCAGCGCGAAGGCCTCCGCGTCGCGGCGGCCGCGGGCGTGCTCGAACAGCTCGACCGACTCGGCGGGAAAGGCATTGACCAGGCCCGCGACCCAGCCGGTGGCGCCGGCGGCCAGCCCCTCGACGATGGCATCGTCGACGCCGACCGCGATGGCGAGGCGGTCGCCTAGAATGGCGCGGATGGCCGAGGCGCGGCGCACGTCGGTGCTCGATTCCTTGACCGCGAGCAGGTTGGGGTGAGCCTCGGCGAGCACGCGCACCTGCTCGGGGAGAAAGTCGGTGCGGTAGGCGATGGGGTTGTTGTAGAGCATGGCCGGGAGCGGCGTGGCGCTGAGGATGGCGGCCATGTGGGCGCGGGTTTCGCGCCAGTCGCCAACGTAGACGTAGGGCGGCAGGACCATGAGGCCGGAGCAGCCGGCCTGCTCGGCGTCGCGGGCGAGGCGGACGGCTTCGGCGGTCGAGAGCGCGGAGATGGCGGCGACAACCGGCGCGTTCTGGGTCGCGACAAGGTTGGCGAGGATGGCGAGCTTCTCGGCGTAGGTAAGGGTGGCTGCTTCGCCGAGCGAGCCGAGGGCGACGATCGCGGTGCAGCCGTTGGCGAGCATCCAGGCGGCGTGGCGCGCCATGAACGGGTGGTCGACCTCGCCGGTGGGGTGAAATGCGGTGGTGATTGCGGGCATGACGCCTTGCCAGTTCATCGTTTCTCCTCAAGTATGGGCGCTGCGAGGCGCGCTGGGAGGTAGGGCTCGCGCGAGATCGCGGAGGCGCGGCCGAGCAGGCTGTCGAGGACCAGCTCCGCGGTGGCGAGCGAGGTGGTGATGCCCAGGCCCTCGTGGCCGGTGGCGAGATGGAGCGTTGCGTCTCCAGAAATGGAGAGTGCCGGGCCGATGAGCGGGAGCTTGTCAGGAGTAGCGGCGCGGAAGCCGGTCCAGGCGCGCAGGGTTGGCAGCGAGGCGAGCGCAGGCAGGTACTCGACGGCGCGGGCGAGCATGCGGGCCAGCAGCTCGGTGCGTACTGCGGGATCTTCATCGCCGAACTGGCGCGAGGAGCCGACCAGCAGCTCGCCCGAGGAGCGGGGCTGGATGTTGCAGGCGACCGAGGCGGCATCGGCATGGTCGTCTGGGCCGTGCGCGCTTTTGAGGTAGCCGAGCTCGACGACCTGGCGGCGCAGCAGGCCGGCGCCGCCGCCGGTGAGCAGCAGGTGACCCTTGCGCTTGCGCAGCAGGCCGGAGCGCGGGAGCAGCTCGAAAGCCGCGCCGGTCGCAAGCACGATAGCGGCGGCGCGCAGGCAGCGTCCATCGGCGAGCCGGACCTCGCCATGGGCGGCGTGTGTGACCTGGGCGCACAGCCGGCGGCCGCCGAGCGCCTCGGCTTGCGCGAGCCAGGCCGCGGCGGCAATCGGCGGGGCCACCACTGCATCCTGCGGAACCAGCAGCGCGCCGGCGAGGCCCGAGCGCAGATGCGGCTCGGCCTGGCGCAGCGCCGCTGCCGTCAGCAGTTCACCGGGCATCCGCTCGGCGAGCAGGAAGCGGTGCTTGCGCTCGACCTCAGCCATCTCTTCGTCGTCAGCAGCGAGCCAGAGGGTGCCTATTTCGTTGTACCCGGCGGCAGCCGGCAGGTTGGGTCGGTCGGCGCGCCACAGCTCGCGCCCGTAGCGGGTGAGCGCCCATTGGGCGGGTGAGTCGTCCATGGCGACGACGTGGCCCATGGCCGCGGCCGTCGCCCCCGTGGCGGCCGCATCGCGCTCGATCAGCAGGGTGCGCAGGCCGGCGCGGGCGCAGGCGCGGGTGCAGGCGGAGCCGATAATTCCCGCGCCAATGATGACAACATCAGTATTCCGGTAGTCGGTCACGGTAAGGCGATACCCGCGGCGAAGGGGTCGGCCGGATCGAAGAAGAGGGTGCATTCGCCGGTGATGAAGGCGCGCCCGGTGATGTGGGGCAGAACGGACCCCGGCACCGGCCCGGGCTGGTAGCTGGCGGTAAAGACGGTGCCGAGAATGCCCTCCTGCCGCCAGGGTTCACCCGGTGCGAGCCGGCCGCGGCGGGCGAGCGTAGCCAGCTTGGCGCTGGTGCCGGTGCCGCACGGCGAGCGGTCGAACGCCGAGCCCGGGCATAGAACGAAGTTGCGGCTGTGGTTGGCGGGGTCGTGCGCGGGGGCGAACCACTCGATGTGATCGAGAGCAGCGCCGGACGCGCCGGTGATGCCATGTGCCTGCAAGGCGAGACGCACAGCAATGGAGATGCGGGTGAGCTGGGCCGAGTTTTCAAGCGCGAGCGGAAGCGACGGGGGCGTGGAGACGAGGAAAAACCAGTTGCCGCCCCAGGCGATATCGCCAGTGACCGTACCGAGGCCGGCGACCTCGACCTGCACATCCATCGCCAGGCAGTAGGCTGGGACGTTCGCGATGGTGACCTCGCCGCCGGGGTGGAGCGTGGCCTGCACCGACCCAACGGGAGTTTCAAGCACGTGCTCGCCAGGCGCGAGGCGGCCCAGGTAGGCGAGCGAGTGGACGAGGCCGATAGCGCCGTGGCCGCACATGCCCAGGTAGCCCACGTCGTTGAAGAAGAGGACGCCGGCGGCGCTGGCGGGGTCGTGGGGCGTGCACAGCAGGGCGCCGACGAGGACGCTCGAGCCCCGCGGCTCGCAGACGACGGAGGAGCGGAAACCGGGAGAGCTGGTTTGCAGATGTTCGAGCTGCTCGGCGACAGTACCGGCGCCCAGATTGGGACCGCCGGAGAGCACGAGGCGGGTGGGCTCGCCCGCGGTGTGGGAGTCGAGGACGTGGACGCGGCGGGGCGGCGGGGCGGTTGACGGGGGGGAGGGCTGGGAGGGAAGGATAGCGGAGGCTGGCATGCTTCGGGAGTTATACCTTCGTGCATACAATCATGTCCAGGGCGCGCTTCATAGTTTTGTATCGTCAAGAAGGCGAACCGGCGTGGCTGCCGCCTGGTTCGCGGCTGCATATTGGAACAGGCTGGTTTGTCTTACCAAACATTGAAGCGCTATGCTCGCCGGGCGCGTACTCCTGCTGAAGGGCTTGGGCTTGCGCCTGGGATTGAGGTTATGTGAACAGAGGGCCATGGAGCGCGCTCGCGTGGCTCACCGCCGCCATTGCGCTGAACCTGCCTGCGGTTCTGCTCGCGCAGCCCGGACGCTTCCGGCTGGATGGCGACGTGGTGTCGGCGGACGGCAGGCCGATCGCCGGCGCCGTCGTGGCCGCGAATGGCCTGCTGAGCGAGCCGACCGATGCCTCGGGGCACTTTCAGCTGATGCTGCCGCGGGGCATGACCCATGTCGCCGCCCGGGTGGACCCGTACTCGACCTTCCAGACCGACCTCGATGTCGAGAGCGATCAGACGCTGCACATTGAGCTTCGCCGCAACGAAAGCGTGACGGTGCACGCGGGCGAAGACGTGCTTTCGCCCGATCCGTCGGCGACGGCCTACACCCGCGAAGATCTGCTGGCGGCCAATCCGGGGCGCCCCGGCATCCCGTTTTCCGTACCCGGCTTCCCCACCGAAACTGCTTCGGGCGGCATCAAGGCGCCGCAATACTTCGCGCCGGGCGTGGCCGGGGACCATGGCGAGCCGATCGCGCAGTTCTTCCAGGTGGGCAACTTTCTGTTCCAGAACAATCTGACGGCGAACGCGCACGGCAACGGCTACTCCGACCCGAACCTGGTGATTCCGGAGGTGATCGGCGGCGTGCAGGTGGACAATGCCGCGTTCAATGCGCGGTACGGGGACCACTCCGTCGATCTCGCGGTGAACTACAGTGTCCTCGACCGGCTGGCGCCGTTTGCGCAGCTGACGAGCGACGGAAGGGACGGGGATGTCTCGGTCGCATGGTCGCCCCGGGGCGCGCCGCACCCAGCCTGGATGGCAGGGGAGATGTCGTTCGGCAACGGTTTTCTGGCGCGCCCGGAAGAGCGCGAGCAGTACAAGCTGAACGCGCTGCGCGGCTGGACGTTCGGCAATCATGCCCTGACGGTGTTTGGCGTGGGGTACTACGGGTTTTCGCGCGTTCCGGGGCTGATCCCTCTGGACACGCCGGTGATAGGCGATACGATCGACCGGCGCCAGAAAGACCTGACGCACACGACGCTGGCCGTGGTCACGGACAGCTGGCGGCCTTCGGACCGGCAGTTGCTGACGCTTTCCGCGTTCGTCCGCACGTACAGCCTGGCGCTCGACTCGGACTTTGGCTTGGGGCTGATCGAGCAGAGCGAGTTTCGCACGGTGGAGGGCGGGAACGGGACGTATACCCACAAAGTGGGAGCGCGCTGGAATGCGCTCGCGGGTCTGGATTACCGGCGCGACGCGCCGCGGAACCTGAACCTGGCGCATGCGGATGCCGAGGGCGTGCTGCGGCTGGTCACCAGCAACGATCTGACGATCAGCGACTATGGGCCGTTCGCGGCGGTGGAGGGCGATCTGGGCCGCTCGCTGAAGGTGTACGCGGGGGTGCGCCGGGACGAAATGCGGTTTGCCAACACGGACAAGATCACGGCTGCGAACTCCTACACGCAGACGCCGGGGACGACGAGCCCCAAGGCGACGCTGACCTGGGGTGAGGAGGCTGGCCGGCTGCTGCCGCAGATCTCGTTCAGCTTCGGCAAGGCGTTCCACGAGAACGACCCCAGGATCGGCTCGGGCACCGGGCATGGCGCGCTGATTACCCAGTCACGCGAGTACCAACTCATCGCCGGAAAGGTGGTGGACGGGACGGAGTTTCGCCTGACGCTGGCCCACCAGACCACCTCGGAGCAGCTGGCGAATATCGATCCGGACACCGGTTTGCAGCTCAATCTCGGCCCCTCGCTGAACCGCTACTTTACAGCGATGGCGCGGCGGCGGTACGGGCGCGGCTTCCTGCAGGCATCGTATTCGCAGGCGGATGCGACCGACCTTCTGCTGCGCCAGCCGGTGCCGGAAGCGCCGCGGCTGATCGTCGACGCGATCGGCTCGGTCGAGCGGCTGCCGCTGGGCTTTGCGGCTAAGGCGGAGTACGAGTATGTCGGCGAGAAGCCGCTCGGGGACGGGTTCCGCGGCGTGCCGGTCGAGGAGGTGCGGCTGGACCTGGCAAAGCCGCTGAAGGACGGCCGCTGGGTTGTTTCCGCCGATGGGGAACTGGCCAGCGGAGCCTCGGGGCAGACGCTTGAAACATTTGCGCTGCCCGCGGAGCCGGCGCCGTACGAGCGCATCGTGGGGGTGCCGCTGCGCTCGTACGCGAGCGTGTCCGTGCGGCGCCAGTTCTGAGCCGGACGGGCGCCCTTAAAGACGCGGGGGCGGCTCAGGCGTTCAGGGTGGGATGGGGCGCGCAGGCGGTCTCAAGCAGATGGATGAGGGTGCGGAGATCGCCGTCCGGCATGTGCGCCAGCAGCTGGTCCACGTGGGTCTGGACGGGCTGGTCGAGCTCCGCGAGCAGGGCGAGCCCGGCATCAGTGATACAGGCTTTGATCATGCGGCGGTCGCGGGTTCCGCGGGAGCGGGTCACCAGGCCGGCACGCATCATCCGGTCGAGCAGGCGGGAGACATCGGGTACCTGGGTGATGAGGCGGCTCGAAACCTCGTGGCGGCAGAGGCCATCCGGGCCGGCGCCGCGCAGGATGCGCAGAACGTTGTACTGGGTAAGCGTCATGCCGTGCCGGCGGAGCGCCTGCTCCCACGAATGGGTGAGAACGGCAGCACTACGGGCGATCTGGAGAAATGCTTCCTGGCGGAGACTGCCGAACGGCCTGGACTGTTTGATCTCGTCCTGCAGGCGGCTCGGCATCGAAAGAAGCGCCTTGGGTGAAGGGGATGGTGGAGCTAAGCGGGATCGAACCGCTGACCTCCTCGTTGCGAACGAGGCGCTCTCCCAGCTGAGCTATAGCCCCATGGCGCGCGTCCGGGCGGGAACGGCGCAAGATCATACTGATTTTAGCAGGAGCCTGGCTGGTGAGCAAAGCGCGGGGAGTGCGAACGGCGCGGGCGCGGTTTGCCCGGTGCGCGACGGCTTGCGCAGAGGGGTGCTCTCCGGGGTTCCATCCGGCGATTTCTTGTTTTGCGTAGGACTTTTCCTCCGAATCTATGAAAAAAAGTGTTGACCTCGGACAAATGGAACGCTATCTTGGCGATGCGGTGGTGAGAATAGATGTCTGCACGCGGCTCCGCGGAGAACAGTTTTTGCGCACGTGTGCGGGAACAGAAGCTCTCGAGTCGTGATCGTGCGGTGCATGGACGCAGCCAGAGTCGAGAATCCAACTCGGGCCGTCTACGTCTAAAAGGTAAGGCAGGATCTGATTCCTGTGCACCACACTCACAAATGCTAGAAAGCCGCATAACGACCGCGGCGCTTCTCCATCCAAGTCTGTATGACAACGGCGGGCGCGGAGCGGAAGCGGCGTTGATTTCAGTCAAGGGATTTCAGTCAAGGAGTTTGTTTGCGCATGCGCTCTGATCTAATCTTTGGGGCATTAGCCCACCTTGAGAACCGATACCAGCTCTGTCAGCTGGCGTCCAAGGCCACCCGTAAACTACACAAACCAAACACCCGGTTGCAGGACACGACGAACGAGGTCCTGGCGCGCTTCCACGACACGAACCCCGCGTCGGAGAAGTTAACGGCCATTCCCGAAATGGCAGAAGAGCAGCGTCGCGCGGCTTAGCCGCGCGGCCTGCGGTACCCCCTCTCACCCCCTGCACCGCCCCCTTCCTGCCAGCGAAAGCCTGTGTTTACTCCCCCGGCGCGCTTCCATCCCTCAATCCCCCTCCTTTTGTTTTGTGCACCGTAGGTGAAAATGACCATTCTGGAATTGAAAGAAAAGAACATTACTGAGTTGAGCCGTATTGCGCGCACGCTCGACATGCCTGGCGCGAGCGGCATGCGCAAGCAGGACCTCATCTTCAAGATTCTGCAGGCGCAAAGCGAGAAAGAGGGGCACATCTTTGCCGAGGGCGTGCTGGAAATACTACCCGACGGCTATGGTTTTCTGCGATCGCCCGACTACAACTACCTGCCGGGCCCGGATGACATTTACGTTTCGCCGTCGCAGATCCGCAAGTTCGACCTGAAGACGGGCGATACCGTCAGCGGTCATGTGCGATCGCCGCACGAGGGCGAGAAGTACTTCGCACTGGTGAAGATTGAAGCGATTAACTTCGAGTCGCCGGAAGAGACGCGGAACAAGATCCTGTTCGACAATCTGACGCCCTTGTACCCGCAGGAACGGCTAAAAATGGAAACGGTGCGGGAGTCGATCTCGGGCCGGGTGATGGACATGCTGACCCCCATCGGTAAGGGGCAGCGCGGGTTGATCGTGGCGCCGCCGCGGACTGGCAAGACCATGCTGCTGCAGGCGATTGCGAACTCCGTCACGGCCAATCATCCCGAAGTGGCTTTGATCGTCCTGCTGATCGACGAGCGGCCGGAGGAAGTGACGGACATGCAGCGCTCGGTGAAGGGCGAGGTCATCAGCTCGACGTTCGACGAGCCGGCGGCCCGGCATGTGCAGGTGGCCGAGATGGTGATCGAGAAAGCTAAACGGCTGGTGGAGCACAAGCGAGATGTGGTAATTCTGCTCGATTCGATCACGCGGCTGGCGCGTGCCTACAATACAATCGTTCCGCCGAGCGGGAAGATCCTGTCGGGCGGCGTGGACTCGAATGCGCTGCAGCGCCCGAAGCGGTTTTTCGGCGCCGCGCGGAACATCGAAGAGGGTGGATCATTGACCATTATCGCGACCGCGCTGGTCGATACCGGCTCGCGCATGGACGAGGTGATCTTCGAGGAGTTTAAGGGCACCGGCAACATGGAGGTCATTCTCGACCGCAAGCTGATCGACAAGCGGGTGTTCCCGGCGATCGATATTCAGCGCTCGGGCACGCGGAAGGAAGAGCTGCTGATTACCAAGGACGACCTGAGCCGGGTATGGGTGCTGCGCAAGGTGCTGAACCCGCTGTCGCCGACCGAAGCGATGGAGCTGCTGGTGGACAAGCTGGGCAAGACGCGGAACAACGCGGAGTTCCTGCACAACATGAGCTCCCTGTAGTCGGGGCGGGACGAACTCGCCTTCCAACCTGTGCAGAGGAAATGCGCGCGGATGAGCAGCAATCCGCGCGCATTTCCGTGTTTGAAACAGCCTTTGAGAGCGGGCCGAAGCTCTGCGGCAGTGCTTTTCAGGGTCTCTCGCGGAAACTTATTTTGATGTCGTCAAGCGCAGGAAGAATTATTGGAAGGATGCGAGCGCTGACCCGGCCGGCGACGACGGCGGGGTCGGATTGGGCTAGGGCGATGGCGGCTTCTTCGCTGGCGGCCTCGAGAATGGAGAAGCCGACGATGTCGCCGCCCCCGGTGACCGGGCCGGCGGTCTTGTAGCGGCGCCACTCGATCTGCTCGCGAAGAAAGGCGAGTTGCGCGGGCATGAGGGTCTCGGCGCCTTCGGGGTTGTCCCATTGCTCGCCCTTGAGGAGGAAGCAGAGGAAGTAGGGTTTGAGATTGCGGGGAATGTCGCGGGACAGGTCGCCAAGGCCGGCCTTCTCTGGGGGGATTTCTTCGGGCACAGGTGCTCCTCTTCCCTGCCGAGGATACCGGAATCGGGGGTGCGAGGATTGCGGGCGAAGAAGTTTTGAATGCTGGATGCCTGCGGGATGGGCATTGAGACGCCAAGTTCCTCCACTCCGCCGACTGCGCGTTGCGCGATAGCGCCGGTCGGGATAACCCGCCCTTTGGCCGCTCACGGCTGAAAATGATTTAGCGGACGAGGATCGGCTGAAGCAATGCAGTGATGGAAGCGGCGGCCTGCTCGGCGCTGGGCCGCTGGGGCAGGCGCACCCATTGCCGGGCGGACCCATAGATGGCGCCGGCCAGGGCGGCGGCGACCATCTCGGGAGCGAGCGCGCTCGCGGGCGGATGGCGGCTGAGGCCGTCGGCGAGCATGCGGCGTACGATGGCGACCATGGCGGCTTCAAGGTGCTGCTCGATGGGACGCTCGCCGGGGCAGAAGGGCATGTCGGCGAGGAAGTCGCAGACAGCGAGCGCAATGCCGTACAGCGCGGACGCGCATTGGCCGTCGAAGGCGACGCCGCGGCGATCGAGCAGGTCTTGAAAGCGCGAGGCGACGAGGCCTTCGAGCAGCTCGTATTTGTCGATGAAATGGCCGTAGAAAGTGGCGCGGTTGAGGGTCGCGGCCTCGGCAATGTCGCCGACGGAGATCTTCTCGAAGGCCTTGGCGGCCAGGAGGGTTTCGAGCGCCTGCTCGAGCATCTGGCGGGTGCGGCGCACGCGCGGGTCGATGTATTCGGGTTCTGGGTTTACGGGATGGACGAGCGCAGGCATGTATAACTAGACTTTACTCTTTTTCAACAGAAGTTGCATTCTCTACACGTGTTGTGATCCACTGTTTTCGACACTTGTGGTGAATGTATCAAGTGTCAACGAAGGAGCACGATGCGAATTGCCGCGACGATTGCCCGCTATCTGCTCGGCCTGATGTTTACGGTGTTCGGGCTGAATGGTTTTCTTCACTTTATCCACCAGCCTCCGCCGACGTCTCCGCTTGCCTTGCAGTACATGACGGTGATGGTGGCCTCGCACTATTTTGTGCTGGTGTTCCTGGTGCAGCTGGTGGCAGGTATCCTGCTGCTGGTGGGCCGCTTTGTGCCGCTGGCGCTGACGCTGCTGGCGCCGGTGCTGGTGAACATCCTAATGTTTCACGCTCTGATGGACCCAGCCGGAGCGGGGCCGGGCGTGCTGGCCACGGTGTTGTGGCTGCTGGTGTTTTTCAGCGTGCGCAGGGCCTTTTTCGGCATTCTTCAACCCGTAGTTCCGCCGGCCGCGAGATAGGGCTGTTTGTCTGCCTGTTTTTCGAAGCGATCCCGGTCTGGCTCCGCTCAAGAGAGTGCACCGGCGGATCTGTCCGCAACCCACCTAACCCGTTCCAACAACCCGAACAATGAGGTCATCCATGCCCAGCCTTCTCGCCATTGAGTCCAGCCCGCGCGGCGACTACAGCGTATCCCGCAAGCTCACCGCCAAGTTCATCGACGACTGGAAAGCCCAGCATGCGGGCGGAACCGTCGTGGTGCGCGACCTGATGAAGACCACGCTGCCGTTTGTCGATCTGCCCTGGATTGCCGGGGCCTACACCCCCGCGGAAAAGCACTCGCCGGAGATGAAGGAGGCGCTGGCCATCTCGGATGAGCTGACGACGGAACTGAAAGCGACGGACCATATCGTTCTGGGTACGTCGATGTACAACTTCTCCATTCCGGCGGTTCTGAAAGCGTATATCGACCATATCGTCCGGATCGGCGTGACCTTTACGTCGAGCTATGAAGGGCTGGTGAAGGGCAAGAAGGCGACGATCATCCTGGCCTCGGGCGGCGTGTACACGGCGGGCGCGCCGACTGAAGGGTACAACGTCGCGGTCAGCTACCTGAAGCAGATCCTGGGCTTTATCGGGATCTCGGACGTGAACGTGGTGCTAGCCGGCGGGACGTCTGCGATCAGCATGGGCAAGGCGACGATGCCCGAGGTTCTGGGGCAGTTCGAGCCGGCAGTGGCGGAGGCGGCGAAGGCGTAGGCTACGCGGCTGGGGCAGTTGGACCTGCTTCGGCCGCGGTGGACCAGACCGGGAAAAGCGCGCCGGTACGAAAGTCATTTCCACGCGGATGGTTCGCCTGCTTTGGAGCCGGGTCAGTACACTTGGGACGTATGGCGAATGCCGAGCGACTGTATCTGCGGGATCCGAAGCTGCGTATGTTCCGAGCCGTGGTGACGGATATCCGCGAGTATGCGCGGAAGGACGGTGTGCAGGTGTGGCAGATGGCGCTGGACCGGACAGCGTTTTACCCGGCGGGCGGCGGCCAGCCAGCGGACCGCGGGGTGCTGCGGGCGCAGGCGCGCTCCGGTGCGGAGCTGGCGGTAGCGGTGGACGAGGTGATGGAGGATGAGGCAGGCGAGGTGTGGCACCAGACGACGAAGCCGCTGCTGACCGGAACCGCGGTCGAAGGCGTGGTGGATGGCGAGCGGCGGCTGGACCATATGCAGCAGCATAGCGGGCAGCACCTGCTGTCGGCGGTGCTGGCAGAGGAGTTCGGCGTGCAAACTCTTTCGTTCCACCTGGGGGAGCAGGACGCGACGATCGATCTGGCGGTGGAGGATAAGGCGGCGCAGGCGGCGGTGCTGGAGCGGCTGGATGAGGTGGAGCGGCGCGTGAACCGGCGGGTTGCGGGCAACGCAGCGGTGCAGGTCAAGGCGGTAGCCCGCGCGGAGGCGGAGGCGCTGCTGGCGAAGGGGGCGGTGCGGAAGCTGCCGCCGCGCGCGGGAGATATCCGGCTGGTGGAGATCGCGGGACTGGACCTGAACGCATGCGGGGGAACGCATGTGGAGGCGCTGGGGGAGATTGGCGCGGTGCTGCTGCGGGAGACCGAGCGGGTGAAGAAGGGACTGCGGCTGCACTTTGTGTGCGGGAGCCGGGCGGTGCGGGCGGCGCGCGGAGACTGGATGGAGCTGGGCGCGGCGGCGGGAATGCTGTCGGTGCGCAGCGCGGATGTGGCCGCGACAGTGCAGCGGCTGCAGGCCGAGACGCGGGCGCTGAGCAAGGAGCGGCTGCGGCTGCGGGAAGAGATCGCGGGAAGCCACGCGGTGCAGCTGGCGGTGGAAGAGCGGATCGAAGAGGGGCTGCGGCTGGTGTGCCGGGTGTTCGCCGGGCGCGATGCGGAGTACATCAAGGTGCTGGCGATGAAGCTGTTGGCGGCGGTGCCGCATACGGCGGCGGTGCTGGTGTCGACCGCGGAGGAGCCGGCGACATTGGTGCTTGCCTCGAACTTTGTGTCAGGGCCGGAGGGCGCCCGGGGTTGCGATGTGCTGCTGCGGGAGGTGTTGGCGCCGCTGAAGCTGCGGGGCGGCGGAACCGCGGAGCTGGCGCAGACGCAGGTTCCAGCGGAGCTGCTGGATGGAGTGATCGAAGGGCTGGTGCGGCGGTTGACTTCGCGGTAAAGCAGAGGCGAAGACCCCCTACGCGGGAGGCGGCCACTTCGTGGCGGGTGTACCTGGAGTTCGCAACCGTGGATGTGGTGGGCCTCCCGTTGGTCGGCAGCAAAGGAAAACAGCAGGTCCTTTGGCGCAAGCGCTACCGACTGCGCTCAGAATGACCCTTCTTCCCGTGCGTGCTTTAGAAACGGTGATGCTAATCCCGACCAACGGGAGGGCGGTGAAAGCTGAGGTTGCGAGCATCCGGTAAACACGTCACGAAGTGACCGCTAGCCGCGCAGGCGGTTTTAGTTCCAATAGCTTCGATCCAGGGTGCGGTACTGGATGGCCTCGGCGATGTGGGGGAGGGCCACGGTGGCATCGCCGGCGAGATCGGCGATGGTGCGGGCTACTTTGAGGATGCGGTCGTGAGCGCGGGCGGTGAGGCCCTGCTGCTGCATGGCGCGTTCCAGGAGTTTCTCAGCTTCGGGAGGGAGTTCGCAGAAGGTGCGGATCTGGCGGGTGCCCATCTGGGCGTTCGAGTAAATTTTCTGCTTGGCGCCCAGGAAGCGCTCGCGCTGGCGCTCGCGGGCGGCGAGAACGCGGCCGCGGATGCTGGCGGAGGACTCGGCGGAGGCAGTGGAGCGCAGCTCGCGGTACTGGACCGCGGGAACTTCGATGTGGATGTCGATGCGGTCGAGCAGGGGGCCGCTGACCTTGGCGACGTAGCGCTGGATGAGCGGCGGGGTGCAGTGGCACTCGCGGGATTTGTCGTTGAAGTAGCCGCAGGGACAGGGGTTCATGGCGGCGGCGAGCATGAAGCGCGCGGGGAAGCTGAGGCTCATGGCGGCGCGGGCGATGACGACGTTGCCGTCTTCAAGCGGCTGGCGCATGACTTCGAGGACGTTGCGGGGGAACTCGGGGAGCTCGTCGAGGAAGAGGACGCCATTGTGCGCGAGCGAGACCTCGCCGGGGCGCGGCACGGCCCCGCCGCCGATCAAGCCCGCGTCGGAGATGGTGTGGTGGGGCGCGCGGAAAGGCCGCTCGGTGACCAGGCCCTTGCCTTCTTCAAGGACGCTGGCGACGGAGTGGATTTTGGTGGTTTCGAGGGCTTCCTCAAGCGAGAGCGGGGTGAGGATGGTGGGCAGGCGCTTGGCGAGCATGGTCTTGCCGGAGCCGGGCGGCCCGATCATGAGGATGTTATGTCCGCCTGCGGCCGCGACTTCAAGGGCGCGCTTGGAGCTGGACTGGCCGCGCACGTCGGCGAAGTCGACGTGAAAGAGCTGCTCCTCGTTGAGCAGCTCGCGGGCCTCGACTGTGTAGGGCTGCGACTGGATCTGGCCGGCGGCGTGCTCGTTGAGCAGGCGGCGGACGCAGTTGAGCGAATCAGCGGGGTACACGTCGACGCCATCGACGACGGCGGCCTCGCGCGCGTTGGCTTTGGGCACGATGAGGGTGCGGATGCCGCGCTCGCGGGCCAGGATGGCGATGGGGAGCATGCCCGGAACGGGGCGCAAAAGGCCGTCGAGGCCGAGTTCGCCGATGAGCAGGATTTCGTGCAGCGACTTGATCTGCATCGCGCCTGAGGCGTGAAGGATGCCGATAGCGATGGCCAGGTCAAAGCCGGAGCCCTCTTTTTTCAGGTCGGCGGGGGCGAGATTGATGGTGATGGAGGTCGGGGGAATCTGGAAGCCGGAGTTCTTGATGGCCGCGCGAACGCGCTCGCGGCTCTCGCGCACGGCGGAGTCGGGCAGGCCGACCATGTAGAAGCGGTCCTCCTGCAGCTTGATGCCGGAGAAGTCGACTTCCACGTCGATGAGGTGCGCGTCGATGCCGTAGACGGCCGCGCTGAGGGCTTTGGCGAGCATGGGATTTCCGGAGTTGCGAGGCTGAGTCTAGCACCCAAACTCAAGCTCACTTCCGAACAAATCGGCTTTTGGTGACCTTCGATACCGCCCACGCATCGGATCGGACTCGTCAGGGAACGATGCAAGCGCAGAGTGGCGAATTTCGCTTGAGGGCACGCTCTGCAGCTGGGTCAAGGTCGATCGCGAGTCACTTGCGCGCCTGCTCCCGCGCTTGCCGATAGGGCTAAGATAAAAAGTCGTGAAGACAAGTTTTTTCGATTTGTTCAAGGCGGGGATCGGGCCTTCGAGCTCGCATACGATGGGGCCGATGCGGGCGGCGCGGGCATTTGCCCTGGAGCTTGCGGAGCGCGGGTTCTTAGAGATGTCCCGCGGTATTACGGCGGAGCTCTATGGGTCGCTGGCGCTGACCGGGCACGGGCATGGCACGGATCGCGCGGTGCTGCTGGGGCTGATGGGAGAAGAGGCGGCGACGACCGATCCCGCACTGGTGGAGGAAAAGCTCGCGGGGATTGCGGCGACGGGGACGCTGATGGTGCTGGGAACACAAGCGGTGCCGTTTCGGGTGGAGGCGGATTTGCAGTTTCATCGCGAGGCGATGCTGCCGCCCGGTGCGCGGACGCAGCACCCGAACGGGATGCGCTTCACGGCGCGCGATGCGAGCGGCGCCTTGCTGTATGCGGCGATTTATTTTTCGATCGGCGGCGGGTTTGTTGTGGGTGACGGCGAGGACCTGGACGCGCCGGTGATGACGACGGCGGCGCTTCCCTTCCCGTTCGCGAGTGCGGCGGAGCTGCTGGCGATGGCCGAGGCGCGGGAGATGACGATCGCGGAGCTGATGTTCGCGAACGAGTGCTCGCTGCGGGCGGAGGACGATGTGCGCGCGGGCGTACTGGCGACGTGGGCGACGATGCGCGCATGCATGGAGCGCGGGATGGTGGCGGAGGGGATATTGCCGGGTGGGTTGAATGTGCGGCGGCGCGCGGCGCGGCTGACGGCGCGGCTGCGCGAGCGCGCCGCGGATGGAACGCCTGGAGACCCGCTGGCGCCGCTGGACTGGGTGACGGTGTTTGCGATGGCGGTGAACGAAGAGAACGCGGCAGGCGGCCGCGTGGTGACGGCGCCCACCAATGGCGCCGCGGGCGTGGTGCCGGCGGTCGCGCGCTACTATGCGGACTTTATCGCAGGCGCGGATGACGCGGGGCTGCTGCGGTATTTTTTGACGGCGGCTGCGATTGGCGTTTTGTACAAGGAGAATGCATCGATCAGCGGTGCGGAGGTTGGCTGCCAGGGAGAGGTGGGGGTGGCGTGCTCGATGGCCGCGGGGGGACTGGCGGCGGCGCTGGGCGGGTCGAATAACCAGGTGGAGCATGCGGCGGAGATTGGCATGGAACACAACCTCGGCATGACGTGCGATCCGATCGGAGGCCTGGTGCAGATACCGTGCATCGAGCGCAATGCGATGGGCGCGGTGAAGGCGGTGCAGGCGTGCCGCATTTCGATGCACGAGGGCGATGGGCACAAGGTGTCGCTGGACCAGGTGATTCGCACGATGTACTTGACGGGTCTCGATATGCAGTCGCGGTACAAGGAGACATCGCTCGCGGGTCTTGCGCTGAATATCATCGAGTGTTGAAAGCAAATTGTGGACCTGTTGTGCACAGCTCGTACTCTTTCGTGCGCGGATTCTGTTTTTTTTCTTGACAGTGTTTTTCGCTCTCTCTATATCTTGCGGTAACTGCAGTGCAGTGCTGCAGGAAGAGGGAGAATAGCAACCATGGCAACCACGTCAAAGAAGGCAGAAGCCAAGAAGCCCGCGACGAAGAAGGCCGCGGTAAAAAAGGCAGCAGCGAAAAAGAAGTAGGCAGTACAACAAGGCAGCACGAAGGGGACGCTCGGTGAGCGTCCCCTTTGTGTTTGTGCTGCGAGAATGGAAAAGCATGGCGCGCCGGCGATGGATCGCGGATGAATATGAGCAGGGGCGGGCAGCGCTGGTCGGCGCGCAGGCGCGGCATCTGGCGCGCGTGCTGCGCGCTGAACCGGGCATGCGCTGCGAGGTAGTTGCCGGAGCGAAGGTGTGGCTGGCGGTAGTGCGCGCGGTGAGCGAGGAACGGGTGGACTTTGCGCTCGAGAGCGAGCTGCCGGCCGAGAGCGCGCTGCCGCTCACGCTGCTGCTGGCGGTGTTCAAGTTCGACCGGATGGAGTGGGCGATCGAAAAAGCAACGGAGCTGGGCGTGGAGCGCATTGTGCCGGTGATCGCGCGCAGAACCGAGAAGCATCTGGCGCAGGCGGCTGCGGCGCGGGTGGAGAGGTGGAGGCGCATCGCGCAGGAAGCAGCCAAGCAGTCGCGGCGGGCGGATGTGCCGGCGGTGAGCGATTCCCTGCTGTTGAAAAAGGCGCTGGAGGAGTCGCTTGCGGGTGTGAAACTGCTGCTTGCGGAGAAGGAGAAGGTAATGATGCTGCGGGATGCTCTCGCTGGGGAAAGCGCGATGGTGCTCGCGGTGGGACCGGAGGGCGGGTGGGCTGACGAAGAGGAGCAGATGTTCCTGGCAAGCGGATGGCAGCCGGTGAGTCTGGGGCCCAGGATTCTGCGCGCGGAGACGGCGGCGATTGCGGCAACTGCGGTAGTAAGCTCCACACTGACAGGGTAAAGAAGTTCTTGCTGAGGCCTTTCATCCGGCCTCCCGCAGCCGGCTTAAAAGCGTTCGCACTTTTGAGCGAGGCGCTCGGTACCGGCAGGTTGGTAGCCTTTCTTCAGCGCAATCCGCGCAAAGTCATATACGGTCCGGCCAAAGACTCAGCCTTCGCGAAAGACTTTATTCCAAACCCAGGTGAGATCCATATAGATTGGAGACTGGGCCAACAGGATCGAACCATCGACTTGGCGCCAGGCGCCGTTCTGCCAAAGTTCCGCCGATCGTAATGCCGGGTTCAAGAGCCATACATACTTGCAACCTGCCGCGGTGAGATCAGCAGCCCGATCATCCAGGTCTTTTTGTTTATCGTCCTCAGAGCGAACCTCTATCGCGAGCAGGGGTGCTTCCTTCAAAGCACCAAAAGTGACCGGCCCCTCCGTAATGAGAACAACGTCAGGAAGCCGAACACCCGTAGGAACTTCTGTGCGACAGTCCAGGCCGGGCATCGCGTTCCACTCTTCATGGAGTTCAAACCACATGAACAGAACACCCTGTACGCGGCTGTGCCCCATCGAAACCAAAGATTTCTCCTTTAGCTGGCCGCGCACCAGTTCTACATCCGGGTGGTAGCTGGTGTGAAGGTATGTCTCAAGCGATACAGGTACGGTCGTTGCCATAAATCACCTCTATCGTGCACAGGGTCAGTCTAGAGCAGTTCTCGTTTAGGTGTGTGTCGTGACTGCTTTAGTCGATCCACCTCTCGAAAACTTCTTACGAGAGCATCTCCTTGAGCTTGCCGAACAGCGAGCGGGAGGTGGGGGCGTTTTCGGTGACGATGCCGGCGCCGAACTGGCGGAGGAGATCCTTCTGCTCGCGGGTGAGCTTGCGCGGGGTTTGCACGGCGACTTCGACGATCAGGTCGCCGCGGCCGTGCTCGTTGAGGTAGGGGACGCCCTTGGAGCGCATGCGGAACTCCTTGCCGCTCTGGGTGCCTTCGGGGACTTTGATCCGGGTCTCGCCTTCGAGGGTCGGAATGGTGATTTCGTCGCCGAGCGCGGCCTGCGTGAAGGAGATGGGGACGACGCAGTGGACGTCGTTGCCGTCGCGCTCGAAGAAGGGGTGGGGCTTGACGGTGAGCACGATGTAGAGGTCGCCCGAGGGGCCGCCGAAACGGCCGGCGTCGCCGCCGCCCTGGTAGCGGATGCGGGTGCCCTCCTCCACGCCGGCGGGGATGCTGACGCGGACGGAGTGGAGTTTTTCGGCGCGGCCGTCGCCGTGGCAGGTGGCGCAGGGGTCGGTGATGACCTGGCCGGTGCCTCCGCAGACGGTGCAGGTGCGGGCGACCGAAAAGAAGCCCTGCTGGAAGCGGACCTGGCCGCGGCCGCCGCACTGGCGGCAGGTGGCGGGGCCCTTGTTCGATTTGGTGCCGGTGCCGTCGCAGGTGGTGCAGGGCTCCATGCGCTTGACGGAGACCTCCACTTCCTTGCCGAAGACGGCTTCGGTGAAGTCGATGGTCTGGTCGTAGCGCAGGTCGCGGCCGCGCTGGGCGCGCGAGCCGCGGCCGCCGCGGGCGGAGGCGCCGCCGAACATTTCGCCGAAGATGTCGCCGAAGATATCGCCTAGGTCCTGGGCGTTGGCGAAGGGATTGCCGGCCGCGCCCGCGGAGCTGACGCCCTGGTGGCCGTAACGGTCGTAGGCGGCGCGCTTGTCCGGGTCGGTCAGGACCTGGTAGGCCTCGGAGCACTCCTTGAACTTCTCCTCGGCGGCGGCGTCACCGGGGTTGCGGTCGGGGTGGTATTGCATCGCGAGTTTGCGGTAGGCGGTCTTGAGCTCGCCGTCGGTCGCGGTGCGGGAGACGCTGAGGACTTCGTAGTAGTCGGTTTTGGCCACGGTAGGAATGGTTCGAGCCTTTCTGCTGTGAGGCTGTCGCCCCACGATGTGATCTCTGCGGTCTTTTTTATAGAGAAAGCCGCCGTCGTTTTCAAATGAGCGTGAACAGCAGGTCCTTCGCTCCGCTCAGGATGACGCCTGCTGGTAAGGAGTCGGGCAGAGCGGGAGAAACGCGCTAAGCCTGCTTTTGCCGCGGGTTGGAGACGATGCGCACCAGCGCCGGCCGCAGCAGACGTTCGCGGATGCGATAGCCGCGCCGGACTTCGTCGTAGACCTGGCCGTCGGGCAGTTCAAGGTCTTCGACGTTGCCGAGCGCCTCGTGGAAGCGCGGGTCGAACTGGGTGCCAACGGTTTCGACCGGCGTGACGTTGAGGGAGCGCAGGGCTTCCTCCATTTGTTTGGCGATGAGCTCGACGCCGGAGCGCAACTGCTCGGCGGTGCCGGTGGCGCGCAGGGCGAGCTGGAAGTTGTCGAGCACCGGCAGGAACTGCTCGACCGCATTGCCGGTGGCGTACTCGCGGAACTCACCGCGCTCGCGGTCGGCGCGGCGGCGGGCGTTTTCGAACTCGGCCTGGAGGCGGGCGAGGCGGTCAAGCAGGCTGTCGCGTTCGATGCGCAGGCGCTCAGTCTCTTCGTCTGCCGCCTCAGAAGGGGTGACGGGGCCGGCGGTGCGTTCGGCACCCTCGATGCCGGTGGTGAGATCGTCGGCGGGATCGCTGACCGGGTCGGTGTTCTGGATGGATTCGAGCAGTTCTTCGGAGGTTTCGGGTCGGGTCTGGCTCATGGGGTCCTGGGGTTCCTCGGATGTGGCTGCGCCGGTCGCGTTGCGGAACCGGTCGAGGTGCTCACGGAGACGGTCCTGGATGGTGGGGCGCATGCATTTATTTTCCCATGACCGGCGCTGCTCAGCTCTGGGGCAGCTGGAGGATGCGGTCGGAGAGCTGGGCGATGAAGGCGACGGCGTCGATGGTTTTGCCGTATTCGACGCGGGTGGGGGCGATGACGGCGAGGGTACCGGAGTGGTCGTGGCCGAGGCGGGTGGGGGCGCCGATGAGCACGAAGTTGGACATTTCCGGGAGGTCGGGGAGGTCGGTTTCAAGACCGACCACGACGCGGACGGTTTGCTGGCGGGCATCGACATAGGCGCGCAGCAGGGCGACGAGGCGCTGTTTTTCCTCGAGCGCGGCCAGCATCTGGCGAAGCCTGGAGCGGTCGAGCCCGCCGGAGAGCAGGTTGCCGATGCCGCCGATGAAGACGGTGGAGTCACCGCCGGAGTGCTGGAGGGCGCCGCCCGTGCAGAGCTCTTCGACCGAGCGCAGCAAGCGGTCGCAGGCGCTCTGCTCCTCGGCCATGCGGGCGTCGAGCTCGGCGCGGATGCGGTCGACCGACCAGCCGCGGAAGTTGTCGTTGAGGTAGCGGGCGCTCGAGTCAAGCTCGGCGGGCGCGAGTTCGCGCGGGAGCTGGAGGACGCGGTTGAGCACGACGCCGGAGGTGGTAACGAGCACGGCGAGAACTCGGCCGGCGCCGAGGCGGGAGAAGTGGATGTGCTCGAGCGCGTGGGTTTCACTCGCCGCGAGCAGGGCGATGCCGAGGCCGCTCGAAACCGAGGCGAGGACCTGGGAGGTGCGCTCGAGAAACTGCTGGGCGGAGGAGACGCCGAGAAAGCTGTCCTCGATTTCGGCGCGGCGTTCGTGAGAAAGGGTCGAGGAGGTCAGTTCGCGGCTGCCGAGCTGCTCGACGTAGAAGCGGAAAGCGAGCGGGGTGGGAATGCGGCCGGCGGAGCTGTGGGCCTGATCGAGCAGGCCGGCGTCGCCGAGCGAGGCCATGACGTTGCGGATGGTGGCGGAGCTCATGCCGTCTTTATGGGCCCAGAAGCGGGCGAGGGTCTGCGAGGCGACCGGCTCGCCGGTAGCGATGTAGGCCTCGATGATGGCCAACAGGACGAGGCGCTCCCGCGGGCTGATGCGCAGCGTAGGGATCATGGCGGCTCAGTGGTGACTGATTGTCTATGGATGCGGGGGCGGGGTCAAGGGTGCGGAGGGGATTGATGGTGTCGAAAGTTTGCTTTTCCGCCGCTAGCGTCTGCGGGTGGGCAGGCCCCAGCCGGCGGTGAGCAGCAGCAGGATGTAGGCGGCCTGCATGGCGGTGCGGACCGGGATGCCGGGCATGGGGAGGCCGGCTACAGTGCGGCCGGCGACGTGGATGTTGGCGGGGAGGATGGCGACCATATAGAGGGCGAGCGAGAGGGCGGCGGCTCGGCGGGTGGAGGGAAGGAAAAGGCCGGCGGCGCCGAGCAGCTCGGGCAGGCCGGTGACGGCGATGAACCATGGGTGCGGGGGGAAGGGCGGGGGAATGAGAGGAAGATAGGCTTGCGGGCGGATGAGGTGGAGGGTGCCGGAAGCGATGAGGGGCGCGGCAGCGGCGAGGCGGAGGCCGGCGGCGACCCGGGGCGGGAGGGGACGGAAGCGGCGGGTGAAAAAGAAGGCGGCGGTGAGGGTGGAGAGGGCGGCGATGGGGAGGGCGTAGCGGGGCTGGATGGTCAATGGCGCTCCTGCGGGTGGATCAAGGGTGCGAAGCGGTGCTGGCAGGACCGGGTGCAGGGGTCCCCAGGTCATAGACCTCGATGGCCCCGTTGCGGAGGATGGCGAGTTTGTCGCCGCTGGGGGAGAGGGAGAAGTTTTCGCCGGCGGTGAGGATAGGGGTGGCGTCGAGGACCTGGTCCAGTTTGCCGGTTTCGACCGAAAAAACGCCGACGGGCTGGCCGACGATGGAGGCTTCGTCGACGGGGTCGAGGGTAGCGAGGGGGTGGTTGACCTCGACCGAGCCGTAGGCGAAGCGGCTGCCGGCGGCGGTGTAGGCGAAGGTGCCCCAGGTGAAGCGGGACTGCCAGACCTGCTCCCAGAGCTTGCGGCCGTGAAGGTCGAAGGCGTCGACGAGGTGGTCGGAGAGGTAGGGCATGCAGCTCTCGGTGAGGAAAGCCTGCTCGCTGACGGCCTGGAGGGTAGGCTGGCAGGTGCTGGAGACGGTGGTAATGGTGCGCGACTCGCCTACGAAGGGATTGAGCTGGATGTTCCAGAGCTTGGCCTTGCCCTGCTCGACGCCGAGGTAGCCGCCCTCGACCATGGGCAGGACGACGGCGCGGGCGAGCCGGCCGGCGCGCTGGGCGGTGCGGTCGTGGGTATCGACGACCAGGATGGTGTACTGCTGGCGCTTGACCGGAAAATGGGTGACGGCGTCGTCGCTGGAGGAACCAGAGGGCGAGGGGCCGAGGGTGGGGGCGCCGGCGGGGCGGCCGTCCGCGGCGTCATCGTCCGTGGGAACGGGATTGGCGAACTGGGCGACGAGGGTGCCGGCGTCGGGGGAGATCTGGACGGAGGCGAGGGAGCCTTCGGGGTGGAGGTAGTCCTTGAGGGTGAGGGACCGGTCGCCGATGTAGAGGGTGTCGCGTTTGCGGAGCAGGAAGTGGCCCTGGCCGAGGTTCCAGAGATAGCGGTCGCGGTCGTGCAGGCGCCAGGTGCCTTCGGAGTCGATTTTGCCGGAGGGAATGGAGAGGACGAGGGCGCGGACAGTCTGGTCCTGGTCGTCGGGAGGGTCGCCGGGCTCGCGGCGCATGAGCTTGGCGACGTGGAAGGTGAACAGGAGGTGGGTCGCGTCGAGGAAGTCGAGGGTGGCGGCGGGGATGCGGTAGGGCATGAAGAAGCGGGAGGGGGGGACGAAACCGAGCGGCTCGACGGGGATGCGGGTGGACGGTTTGGGACCGGAGACCGGGGCGGCGGCGTGGAGGGTGGCGGCCGAGAGCAGGCCAAGCGCGAGCAGCAGATGCGTACGGCGCGGCGGCGCTGACGAATTGCGACTCGCTGGCATCATGCCTGCTATTGTGCAACACGGCGCGCTCGGGTGAATATCGTCCAGCGGGCGCGGGGGTTGATGCGGTGGAGGAGGGCTGGCTGGGAGTTCTCCGGACAAACCGGTTCGCGATGCCCCGGAGGTGGCGAAGGGCATGGGACAGGGCAGGTCTTCGCCGCAGGTTTTTTGCCGCAGGTTTTCGCTTATGGGGGAAACGCGGAAGCTCAGGATGAAAACACGTTTGGGGTTGGTGGTCGAAGCAGTGATTGAGCGTAGGAACAGGTTGGGTGTGCTGATGACGGTGCTGCTGCTGGGCGCTGCGCTGGCAAAGGGGCAGAGCGCGCCGGGAGCCGCGCATACGGTCCCGGCTGTGGCAGCGGAAGCAACGCGGGCGCTGGACCCGGCGCTGCGGGATACGAGCGTGGACCCGTGCACGGACTTCTACCAGTATGCGTGCGGGGGGTGGCTCAAGGCGCATCCGATTCCAGCGGACCGGGCGGCGTATGGGCGCGATACGGAGGCCGAGGACGCGGATGAGCAGGTACTGCGGGAAATCCTGGAGAAGGCCGCGGCTGGCGGCGCGGGGCGCACGGCAAACGAGCAGAAGATCGGCGATGCGTATGCGGCGTGCATGGATACGGGCGCGATCGATGCGGCGGGGGTAAAGCCTTTAGAGCCGCTGCTCGACGCGATAGCCGCGGTGAAGAGCAGGCGGGAACTGCCCGGGCTGCTGGCGATGCTGCATACGCAGGGCGTGCAGGCGTTTTTCCTGTTTGGCGCGCAGCCGGACCACCGGGATGCGACCCAGGAGATCGCGATGGTGGGGCAGCCGCGGCTGGGGCTGCCGGAGAAGGGTTACTACGAGCGCACGGACGGCAAGAGCGCCGAGCTGCGCGAGGAGTATGCCGCGCATGTGCGGCGGACGTTTGTGCTGCTGGGGGAGCCCGGGGTGCAGGCGATGAAGGACGCGAATACGGTGCTGCGGGTGGAGACGGGGCTTGCGGCGGCATCGCTGTCTCGCGTGGAGATGCGGGACCCGACGCGGTTGTACCACAAGACGCCGCTGGTGCAGTTCGCGGCGAACTCGCCGGAGCTCGAGTTTGGGCGGTTCTTGAAGGCGGTGGGAGCGCCCGAGGTAGAGGCGCTGAATGTGGCGGAGCCGGTGTATTTCCTGTCGCTCGATGAGCTGCTGGAGGGCACGAGCCTGGCGGATATCCAGACGTTTCTGCGCTGGAACGTGGTGCGGGCGATCCGTGGGACGGCGCTGCCTCGGGCGCTCGATGACGAAAGCTTCAGCTTCTACGGCAAGGTACTGTCGGGAACGCCGGAGCAGAAGCCGCGCTGGCGGCGGTGCGCGGAAACCGTGGACGCGGAGCTGGGCGAGGCGCTGGGGCAGGTGTATGTCGAGCAGCGATTTCCGCAGGCGTCCAAGGCGCGGACCGAGGAGCTGACGCGGGCGATTGAAGCGGCGGCAGACAAGGATATCGATACGCTCGATTGGATGAGCGCGCCCACCAAGGCGGAGGCGAAGCGGAAGCTGGCGTTAGTTGCGAATAACATCGGGTATCCGGCTAAGTGGCGGGATTACTCAACATTGACCATTGCGCGGGAGGATGCGTTTGGGAATGCGGAGCGCGCGGCGGCTTTCAATGTCGCGCGGAATACGCGGAAGATAGGCCGGGCGGTGGACCGCAGCGAGTGGGTGATGACGCCGCCTACGGTGAATGCTTACTACGATCCGCAGATGAACAGTATTAACTTTCCTGCGGGGATACTGCAGCCGCCTTACTTCGATCCTACGCAGGACGACGCGGTGAATTACGGGTCGGCGGGTGGGGTGATCGGGCATGAGCTGACGCACGGGTTCGATGATGAGGGAAGGCAGTTCGACGGACAGGGAAACTTGCGGGACTGGTGGGGGAAAGAGGATGCGCGGCAGTTTTCCTCGCGCGCCGAGTGTGTGGAGCGGGAGTACAGCGGGTTTGTGCAAATTGGCGACGAGCATGGCAATGGGAAGCTGACGCTGGGGGAGGATCTGGCGGACCTGGCGGGGCTCCGGCTGGCCTGGCTGGCGTACGCGGCGAAGGCAGCGGCGCTGGATGCGCCGGGCGCTGCGGAGTATGGGGGGTTGACGCCGGCGCAGCAGTTTTTTACCGCGTACGGGCAGAGCTGGTGCGAGAATACGCGACCGGCGGCGATGCGGGAACGGGTGCAGGTGGACCCGCATGCGCCGGAGCGCTGGCGGGTGAATGGGGTAGTCGAGAATATGCCGGCCTTCGCGGAGGCGTTCCGGTGCAAGACGGGCTCGGCGATGGCGGCGGCGAAGCGGTGTGTGATCTGGTAGTGGCGAGATAGCTGCTGCTTACCCCGGGCCGCATGGATTTCCTATGTTAGCAGCGAGATAGCGGCGCCGCGCGCGAAGGATAGAAAGCGCGCGAAGGTAAGTTATGGAATCGAGCTTCCTGATGCAACCGAGAGAGAAGACGCGAAGCTACACGGCGCTGGGATACGGAGCGTGCGCGCTGGCCGGAACGCTTTGGAGTACGGGCTTTTTGTTTGGCAAGATCGCGCTCCGGTCGATGAGCTCGGATCACATGGTGCTGTACCGGTTCCTGTTCGCATGTGTGGCGCTGCTGCCGGTGCTGCGATGGCCGCGGTTCTCGCGGAGAGAGTGGGGGCAGCTGCTGGTGGCTTCGCTGCTGGGTGTCCCGGTGCAGTTCCTGACGCAGTTTTACGGGTTGTCGCTGACGACGGTGTCGCATGCGGCGCTGATGGTAGGGACGATGCCGGGGATCTTGGCGCTGGGGGCGGCGGTGTTTGCGGGGGAGCGGCTGCCGCGCTCGGGGTGGCTGGCGCTGGCTGGGGCGAGCGTGGGGGTGGGGCTGATTGTGGTGAGCGGGGGCGGGCACGCGGCTGGGGCCGGGCCGACGCTGGCGGGGGACCTACTGATCGTGCTGTCGCTGGGGATTTCGCTGGGGTGGCTGCTGTTGAACAAGTCGCTGGTGCGGCGGCACTCGGCCTTGCAGGTGACGGCCTGGGGGATGCTGGCAGGGACCGCGATGCTGGTGGTGTGGGTGCTGGGAAAGGACGTGCTGCTGGGCGCGCGACTGCCGCCGGTGCGGGGGGTTCCGGCTGCGGCATGGTGGTCGCTGGCGGCGAGCGGGGTGCTGTGCACGGCGGCCACGAGCGTGCTGTGGAACTGGGGGATGCGGCATGTGCCGGCGTCGCGGGCGGGGGTGTTTTTAAACATTGAGCCGGCGCTCGGCTCCGCGCTGGGAGTGTGGGTGCTGGGGGACCGGCTGGGGGCGCTGGCGTGGGTGGGGGGCGGGCTGATCCTGGTGTGCGCGGTGGTGTTGACGGGGGCTGGTAGGGGTGAGGTGGGGATGGTGCTTGAGTGAGGCGACCAAGTTTATAGTTGAGATGCGTGTGAGGTCAGGAGGCTGGTATGCAGGTCGCGCGTTGGGGAGAAGATTTGGTGGTTCGCTTGCCTGAGGATTTAGTGTCGGCGCTCGCGTTGAAAGAAGGCGATGAGGTGCAGGTCGTCGTGAACCGCCAAGTGCAGAGCGAACCAGTTATGAGCCGCGAGGAAGCTTCAAGAGTCCTGGACGAGGCAGCGGTTAAGCTCCCGCCCGATTGGAAGTTTGACCGGGAAGAAGCTCACGAGCGCGCGTGGATGTGGAGGTTCGACGAGGGTGAGAAGCACTGACCGGTTTAGCGCCTTTTTCGACTCCAACATCGTCTTGTACGCCTTCGCTCAGCCTGATACGAAGTCGGTTGCGGCGAAAGCGCTTGTACGCCGTGGAGGCGTCGTCAGCGTGCAAGTGTTGAACGAGTTCGTTTCCGTTGCGCGCCGCAAGCTCCGCCTGGATTGGAAGCAAATACGAAGGCTGCTGAACTCCGTGCAAACGTTTTGCGGTCCGCCTCAGGCCCTCACGATGGAGACACACTCACTAGCGTTGGCAATCGCGGAGCAATACGGTTTTCACATTTACGACGCAAGCATCATCGCATGCGCGCTGCTGGCCGGGTGCAATACGCTCTACTCCGAAGACATGCAGGATGGGCAGCGGATTGGTTCGCTGACGATCCGCAACCCGTTCACGCCCGGGGCGTAGCGAGGGCGAGGACGAGGCGTTCGAGGACTAGTTTTTTATCTACCGGGCTGGAGCGGAGCTCGGCGTCGGCCTTGGCGACGGACTGGATGGCGGACAGCAGTTCGCTGGGCGACTTGTAGCGGCGGGCCTGGCGAATGAGGTCGTCGACAGCAAAGGGGGGCGGGCGGAAGCCCTGCCAGAGGGCGCTCCAGATGGAGCGCGAATCGCGGACGTTTTTCTCGAGAATGACGAGCATTTGCCGGAAGGTGCGGGCAAGCATGTAGAGGTGGCCGATAGCTGCGTCCTCGCCGCCGTCGCTTGCGTTGAGCAGGCCCGAGAGCAGGGCCAGGGCGCGGACTTTGTCTTTGTTCGAGATGGCTTCGGTGAGCTCGTAGAGGGAGCGCTGCTTGGCGCTTTCGACCATGATTTCGACATCGGCGAGGGTGATGGCGGGCTCCCCCGTCGTGTAGAGCAGCAGCTTTTCCCACTCGCCCGCGATGCGGAGCATGTCGGAGGAGAGCGCGTCCGTGAGGGCGCGGGCAGCGTCGGGGGCAAGCTGTTTGCCGGCGCGTCTGGCCTCGACGGTAAGCCAGCGGAGAGCGTCGTCTTCATCGGCGCGGGCCAGCTCGACCACGCCGCACCACTCGCCCAGGGTTTCGCGGATGCGCTCGTAGCGGGTCTTGTCTTCATAGTCCATGCGGCGGACGTCCGACGGGATGTGGATGTGGTCGGCGACGAAGACGAGCAGCGCCTGCGGGTTGGGCGAGCGGAAATACCGGTCGATGGCGGCAAATTCTTCCTTCTTGGCGCCGCGGGTGTAGAGGGTTTTCAGGCCGTGGATGAAGAGCAGCTGGAAAGGGGCCATCAGCGATAGGGTTTGGGCGCGGTCCAGGATTGCAAAGATGGAGTGGTCGGTCAGCGTGAGGTCGTGGAGGCAGAAGTCGCGGAGGTCTCCGGGGACGTACTTGGCGAGCAGGGCGCGGCGGCAGCGGTCGTAGTGGAAGGCTTCGTCGCCGACGAGGACGTAGCCGGGGCGCGGCGCGCCGGAAGCGATCTCGGTGAGGAATCGGTCGGTGGAGGCGAAGCCGGCGCCCATGGCTAAAAGCTCTCCGTCATGTCGGCGACGAGGTTCTGGGCGAAGTCGCGGGAGAGGCGGTGCATGGCGGCGGAGTCTTCCTGGATAAAGGAGACGAGGTCCTGGGTGGACTCGTACTGCTGACGGAAGAGGTAGCCGTTGTTCTGGTAGAGGAGGCGGCCGTCGCGGTCGGTAAGCCGCACGCGGGCAGTGACGGTGATCTCGTAGCTGGAGGACTGGTTGGTGGTGGAGTCGTAGGTGAGCGGGTAGACGGAGAAGCCGGTGATGTCGCCGTGAAGAACCGCGTCGGAGACGCCGGGGTCGTCGGTGGTGACGGTTTTGAAGGCGGTGCGGGTTTCGAGCTCCTTGAGCACGGCCTGAGTCATGGTGAGCTCGAGGTGGTAGGTCTGGGTGTGATTTTTGAAGGTGGGGACGTCGAGGATGTGGGTAGTGGCGGGGATGTGGGTGGCGGTGCCGGCGGCGTGGTAGCCGCAGCCGGCGAGGAGTGGGAGCGAAAGGAGCAGGTGGTGGAGGCGGGGGCGGTGCATGCCGCTTTATTGTCGCAGAGTGTTTGGTTTGAGTGGGCGAGGGCAACCGCTGGTCCTTCGACTCCGTCTCACGTTGCGCCAGACTTCGCTCAGGATGACCTCTTCTCTACTTCAGCGCATTTAGTTCAGGCTTTACACCCTTCGAACTCGGTCCAGTAGAGCCCTCCGGCTGGATGGTCCGATCCCTCGACCAGAACATAAAGTTCTTCTTGAATGGCTTTCACTTTATAAGTACTATCTGGCGCGAGTCTCTGAGAGAACATAGCTGTGAGATCGTAGCCGCGCTGACTCGGCCGGTAGACGACACATTCTCCCACCTTAAAAGGGCATTTACTGTCAATCAGCATTTTATGCGAGCCTCCCCGGACCCGCGATTGTACCCGGTCTAGTGCCTGGCGAAAACCAACACTCGCGTAAACCTTCTGGTCGGCCGATTCTTGTGCGCTGGTAGACTGGAGGCACAATGACTGCCTACCCTGTCGAGCTGGTGCCCTCCATTCTTTCCGCTGATTTCGCGCGGCTGGCCGACGAAGTGGCGGCCGCGGAGCGGGGCGGCGGGACGGTGATCCATGTGGACGTGATGGATGGGCATTTTGTCCCGAACATCACGCTGGGGCCGCCGGTGGTGCAGTCGCTGCGCAAGCATACAAAGCTGCCGCTGGACTGCCACCTGATGATCGAGAACCCGGACAATTTTATTCCCGCGTTTGCCGAGGCGGGGGCGAACTGGGTGAGCGTGCACTACGAGGCATGCCGGCACCTGCACCGGACGGTGCAGCTGATCGGCTCGCACGGGATGGAGCCGGGCGTGGTGCTGAACCCGGCGACGCCGGTGAATGTGCTGGTTCCGGTGCTGCCGATGCTGCACCATGTGCTCATCATGAGCGTGAACCCGGGGTTCGGCGGCCAGAAGTTCATTTCCTACTCGCTCAACAAGCTGCGGGAGCTGCGGGAGCTACGGGAAACGATGGGGCTCGAGTTCAGGATTGAAGTGGATGGCGGGGTGGGGCACGATACGGTTGCGTCGGTGGTGGAAGCCGGGGCGGAGCTGCTGGTGGCCGGGTCGGCGGTGTTCGGCGAAGGGCGCGCGGAGGAGGATGGGCGCGGGCTGCTGGAGGCCGCGCGTGAGGCACGGCGCCATAGCCGCGAGCTGCTGGCCTGACGGGGTGAAAAAAGCAGCAGATGCATGACAGCGCGCGACAAAGGGCGCGCCCGCGCAGTAGCATAACGCTAGATTGAATGAGAGGGCCCGGCGCTGCTGTGTACGCTTCGCAGGCGGGCTGCTCCTCACCGAGGTTTCGATGGCATTTTTTCAACGCAGTGCGCCGTTTGCATCCGTTCTGGCGCTTGGACTTTGTTTCTTGATGGTGCCGGCCAGCCAGGGCGCCACCAAGGCCAAGAAGAACAAGAAAAACGTCGACCTGAGCGCGAATCCGCTGGGCAATGTGCAGTCGAAGCAGCCCGACAAAGAGCTGTACGATAAGGCGCTGCTGGCGATGAAGAAGGGCAAGTACGACATCGCGCGGCTGGACCTGCAGACGCTGTTGAACACCTATCCGGACACGGAGTACGCGATGCGCGCGAAGCTCGCGGTGGGCGATACGTGGTTCAAGGAGGGCGGCACGGCGGCGCTGGCGCAGGCCGAGCAGGAGTTCAAGGACTTCATCACCTTCTTCCCGAACACGCCCGAAGCGGCCGAAGCGCAGATGAAGGTGGGCGACATTTATTACTCGGAGATGGACAAGCCGGACCGCGACCCGCAGAACGCGGAGCACGCCGAGGACGAGTACCGGCAGATGATCCAGCAGTTCCCGGATTCATCGTTGGTGCCGCGGGCCAAGCAGCGGCTGCGCGAAGTGCAGGAGGTGTTGGCACAGCGGCAGTTCGAGATTGGACAGTTCTACTCGGGCCGCGAGAACTGGGCGGCGTCAATCGCGCGGCTGCAGACGGTGGCGGACAACTATCCGCTGTTCTCGCACTCGGACCAGACGCTGATCACGATGGGCGACGACTACGCGCAGCAGGCGGCGTATATCGAGAACGTCCCGAATATTCCGGCAAAGGCGAAGGCGGAGCTGGAAAAGAGCTACAACGACCGGGCAGCGCAGGCGTGGAACCGGGTGGTGACGCGCTACCCGATGGCGCCGCATGTGGAAGACGCGAAGGATCGTTTGATCGCTGCGGGTCGGTCGGTGCCGGAGCCGAACGCGGCGGAGATGGCGGAGAGCGAGGCGGAGGAAGGCAGCCGGGTGCCGGTGAAGTTGAAGCAGCGGGCGCTGCTGCTGATCCAGCATGGGCCCTCGACGGTAGAGAGCGTGCGCGTGGGCGAGCCGACGATGGCGGATGCGCCGCCGACGCTGGCGCCGGCGGTGCAGCAGCGGTCGGTCGATAATTTCAACCTGGCGATGAAGGGGCAGCCGATTCCGGCGCCTGCGCCGCTGGGCGCCGCGCCGACAGCGCTGGCCGCGAACGGGGCCGAAGCGCCGGCGGATACGGGTACGGCCGCGCCGGCGATCTCGATCGGCAATGTGCCGGAGAACTCGGGCAGCAATGTGACCGGAGAAGTGGTAAGCGCGCCAAGCTCGGCGCCGGCTCCAGGGCCTGGTGAGGCGGCTCCGTCCAGCAATGCGCCTTCGAACGCGGCGCCCGCGAGCACGGATGCGGCGCCAGCGACAAATGCGACGGCGGCGCCGGGAGCGAGCGGCACGCCGGAGAGCAACACGAACCTGGTGAACACGCCGCCGAGCGGGTCGGCGGTGGGCGCGCGGCCCTCCACGCGCCCGGGCCTGGCAACGCCGGCGGCGGCGAACCCGGACAGTGTGTATGGGCTAGCGCAGCCGATAGGGCCGAACAATGCAGCGCCGCTGCCGCCGATCGACAAGCCGTCGGCTGCTCCGGACCAGATCAACGATGTTAAGAGCAACGGGCAGCAGGCGCAGGTGACGACGGGGACAACCAGCGGCAAGCCGGGCAAGAAGAACCCGAAACCGGCGTATAACGCGGGGGATGAGTCGTCGAGCAAGCACCACAAGAAGAAGGGTGTGGACAAGCTGAACCCGTTTTAGGGTGCTCGCGGAAAAATGCGGGGCGAAGGGCAGAAGCAGGTCCTTCGCTGCGCTCAGGATGACTTCTTCGTTTTTCCCGGGATTGCAGGGGCAAGAAAACTGTGGTGCTGTGGTAAGGCTGCTGGCCGCGTTTCCTTTTCAGGAGGCGCGGCCAGTTCTTCTTTGAGGTGGAGATGGAGAGCTATCGCAGGCGGGCGGCGGAGGAGCCGGGGACGGTGCTGCTGGAGACGGCGCGCGCGGCGCGGGGATTGCTGTTCGCGGAGCCGGTGGAGGTGCTGGAAGCGCGGCGGCTGGGCGACTTGCCGGAGTTGTTTGCGGGGCTGGAGCGGGCGAAAGCGGCTGGGTTGTGGGCGGCGGGCTACCTGAGCTACGAGTGCGGGTACCACTGGGAGCCGACGGCCTGGGGCGGGGCGGGCGCGGAAAGTACGCTCGGGGCTGCGGTGGAAGGGGTGGGGAGCGGGCTGCCGCTGGCGTGGTTCGGGGTGTACCGGGAGCCGGTGCGGTTTGTGCCGGAGAGGGCGGCTGCGGGCGGCGCGATGGAGGAACTGGCGCTGGGGATTGGGCCGGAGGCGTTCGCGGAGAAAGTGGCGGCGGTCAAGGGGTGGATCGAAGCTGGGGACACGTACCAGGTGAACCTGACGGACCGGGTGCGGGGCCGGTTCGCGGGCGGGGCGGCGGCGCTGTTCGGGCGGATGATGCGGGCACAGCCGGTGGAGTTCGGAGCGCTGCTGCGGGTGGGCGAGCGGGCGATCGTTTCGGCGTCGCCGGAGCTGTTTTTCCGGCTGCGGGGGCGCGAGATAACGGTGCGGCCGATGAAGGGGACCGCGGCGCGGGGGCGCGATGCGGCGGAAGACCGTTCATGGGCGCTGGCCCTGGCGGCGGACGAGAAGAACCGGGCTGAAAACGTAATGATCGTGGACCTGCTGCGAAGCGACCTGGGGCGGATCGCCGAGATGGGCAGTGTGCGGGTGGAGCAGCTGTTCGCGGTGGAGCGCTTCCCTTCCCTGCTGCAGATGACCTCCGAAATACATGCGGTCTTGCGGCCGGAGGTGGATCTGTACGGGGTGTTTGGAAGTTTGTTTCCCTCGGGATCGATCGTGGGGGCGCCGAAGGTGCGCACGATGCAGATTGTGCGGGAGCTGGAGGGGCGGGAGCGCGGGGTGTACACGGGCGCGATCGGCTTTGTGGCGCCGGATGGGGAAGCGGTGTTCAGCGTGGCGATCCGCACGGCGGTGCTGGATGGGGAGCGGCTGGAGATGGGGGTGGGGGCGGGAATTACCTATGGCTCGGACGCGGGGGAGGAGTATGCGGAGTGTCTGCTGAAGGCGGAGTTTCTGCGCGAAGAGCCGTTCGGGCTGATTGAAACGATGCGGTGGGAGCAGGGGGCGTGCGGGCTGCTGGAGCGGCATATGGCGCGGCTGGAGGCCTCAGCGGGATATTTCGGGTGGGAGTTCGAGCGGGAGCGGGTGCGAGCGGCGGTGGAGGCGGAGGGAGCGCGGCTGGGGCCGGGGGTGTGGAGGCTGCGGATGGTACTCGAAGGTGGGGCGGTTGGGTTTTCGGCGGAGCGGGTGGAGGATGATTTGGCGCCGCTGCGGGTGATGATGTGGGGAGAGGCAGTGGATTCGGGGGACCGATTTTTGCGGCACAAGACGACCCGGCGCGCGGTCTACGACCAGGCGGTGCGGGCGGCGCGGGAGCGGGGGTGCGTGGATGCGCTGTTTGTGAACGAGCGCGGGGCGGTAACGGAGGGTGCGATCCATAATGTGTTTGTGCGGCACGGGGCGGTCTGGCGGACGCCGCCGCTCGATGCGGGGGTGCTGCCGGGGGTGTATCGGGGGCTGCTGCTGGAGACGCTGGCGGGTGTTCGCGAGGAGGAGTTCGGGCTGGATGAGTTGGCGAAGGCCGATGAGATCTGGCTGACGAACGCGGTGCGGGGGGTGCGGCGGGGGGTGCTGGAAGGGGCGGAACCGCATGCTATGGTGAAAATCTAGCGGGACAACACCGCGCAAAGACAAACTATGCCTCAGGAATTATCGAAGACGTACGACCCGGCCGCGATTGAAGAGCGGTGGGCGGCGCGGTGGGCCTCCCGCGCGGCGGGGGAAGAACTGTGGAACGTGCCTGCCCCAAAGACAGGCGAGGCGGCGTTCACGATGCTGCTGCCGCCGCCGAATGTGACGGGGCGGCTGCACATGGGCCACATGCTGAACCAGACGGAGATGGACATTCTGGCGCGGTGGCGCCGGATGCGCGGGGAGCCGACGCTGTGGGTGCCGGGAACCGACCACGCGAGTATCGCGACGCAGATGATGGTGGAGCGGCAGCTCGCCGGCGAGGGCACGTCGCGGAAGGAGCTGGGGCGCGAAGGATTCCTCGACCGGGCGTGGCAGTGGAAGCAGGAGTACGGCGGCGCGATCGCGGAGCAGATGAAGCGGCTGGGCGTGAGCGTGGACTGGTCGCGCCAGTACTTCACGATGGATGCGGGGCTTTCCCGCGCGGTGCGCGAGGCGTTTGTGCGCCTGCATGAGGCGGGGCTGATCTATCGCGGGCAGTACATCGTGAACTGGGATCCGGTGCAGCAGACAGCTGTTTCGGACCTGGAAGTGGTGCACGAGGAGCGGGCGGGGAAGCTGTACCACGTGCGATATCCGCTGGTCGATGGGTCGGGTTCGATTGTGATCGCGACGACGCGGCCGGAGACGATGCTGGGCGATGCGGCGGTGGCGGTGAACCCGGCGGATGCGCGGTATGTTTCCCTGCAGGGCAAGCTGCTGCGGCTGCCGCTGAGTGCCGCGGCCGGCGTGATGTCGCGGGAGATTCCGGTGATCGCCGATGAATGGGCGAACCCGGAGTTTGGCACGGGCGCGGTGAAGGTGACGCCGGCGCACGATGCGAATGATTTCGCGGTGGGCGAGCGGCACGGGCTGGCGCAGCTGACGATCATGGACGCGGAGGGGCGGATCGATCTGCCGGGCTCGCCATACCACGGGCTGGACCGGTTCGCGGCGCGGGAGCGGATGGTCTCGGATCTGGTGGCTGCCGGGTTATTGGTGGAAGTGAAAGAGCATGCGATGGCGGTGGGGCTTTCGCAGCGCACGGGCGCGGTGATCGAGCCGCGGCTTTCGACGCAGTGGTTTTTGCGCACGGCGGATTTCGAGGACGAGCAGGGGCAAGTGCGGGCGGGCCTGGCGCGGAAGGCGCGGGAGGCGGTGGCGCCTGCCGCAGGTGAGCCGGCGATCCGGTTTACGCCGGATGCCTCGCGCAAGGTGTACCTGGAGTGGATGGATTCGATCCGCGATTGGTGCATCTCGCGGCAGCTGTGGTGGGGTCACCGGATCCCGGCGTGGTATTGCGCCGAGTGTCTGCAGGTGACAGTCGCGCGGGAGACGCCGGGGGCTTGCGCGCACTGCGGCGGCGGGCGCCTGGAGCAGGACGCCGATGTGCTGGATACGTGGTTCTCGGCGGGGCTGCTGCCGTTCAGCGTGTTCGGGTGGCCGGAGCAGACGCCGGATCTGGAGAGGTTTTATCCAACCTCGCTGCTGGTGACGGGCTCGGACATCCTGTTTTTCTGGGTCGCGCGGATGGTGATGCTGGGCTGCTGGTTCATGGGCGAAGACCCGTCGGGGCCGCGGCGTGAGCTAAAGGAGTCGGTGCCATTTCGCGAGGTGTACATCCACGCGCTGGTGCGGGATGCGGAGCGGCAGAAGATGTCGAAGACCAAAGGGAATGTGATCGACCCGATCGGGATTGTCGAGCAGTACGGGACCGATGCGGTGCGGTTCACGCTGGCTTCGATGGCGTCGCCGGGGACCGATATCGCGTTCAGCGAGGCGCGGACGGAGGGGTACCGGGCGTTCGCGAACAAGATATGGAATGCGGCGCGGTTCATTTTCATGAATGTGGAGCGGGCGCGCGAGGTTGGGATTGTGGTGGATATGCGGGGGCTCGAACCTCGCGTGGATGGACCGGTCAGCGATGGGCCTCTTGAAGACCGGTGGATCACGTCGCAGCTGGCAACGACCGCGGAAGCCGTGGGGAAGGCGCTTGGAAATTATCGGTTTGACGATGCAGCGAGCGCGGTGTTTCAGTTTTTCTGGGGCGACTTCTGCGACTGGTATCTGGAGTTCGTGAAGGTGCGGTTGCAGTTTGGGCCGGAGGCGGACCGCGCGGGCGCGGAAGCCGCGCTGCGGTCGCTGCCGGCGGTGTTTGAGGCGTCGCTGCGGCTGCTGTCGCCCTTCATGCCGTTTCTGACGGAAGAGCTGTGGCACGCGGTGTTCGATGGGGCGCCGCCGAAGCGCTCGATCGCGCTTGCTTCCTATCCGACGATGGGGAACCCGTTTGCGGAGCAGGCGGGTGCGGCGGCCGAGATGGCGCAGCTGCAGGAGTTGATCACGGCGGTGCGGGCGCTGCGCAAGGAGCTGGGCGTGGAGGAGAAGGCGCAGGTATCGGTGCGGGTGCGGGCGGCGCAGGCGACAGAGCAGACGCTGCGCGGGGCACGAGCGAGTGTGGAGCGGCTGGCGCGGGTTTCGGAGATCGAGTTTGTCGCGGGGCAGCTGCAAGGCGCGGGGGTGCGGTCGACGCTCGGGTTCGATGTACAGGTGGTGTACGAGAAACAGATCGATGCGGCGGCGGAGAGGGAACGACTCAGCAAAGAGCTGGCGCGGATGGAAAAGGAGCAGCTGGGCGCGGTGGCGAAGCTGGGCAACGAAAGCTTCCTGAGTAAGGCGCCGGCGGCGGTGGTGGAGGGGATTCGCAAGCGGGCGGGGGAGCTGGAGGAGTTGATCGCGAAGGCGCGCACAGCGCTCGATGGGCTGGCATCGAACTAGAGCAGTAGACGGAGCAGGCGCATGGACTGGAAGAGCAGGCGCATTGAGGCGATCGTGGAGCAGGCGCTGGTCGAGGACAAGGCGACCGATGATGCGACGACGCTGGTGACGATCGACGCGGGGCTGCGCGGCACCGGGACGGTGATGGCGAAGCAGGACTGCGTGATCGCGGGCCTGGGCGTGATTGCGCGGGTGCTGGCCGTGTTTGCGCGGCTGGAGGGGCGCGGCGGCGGCAGCTTCGAGGTAGTGAGCCACCCGGAGATTTTCGATGGGGTGCGGGTGCGCAAGGGGCAGCCGCTGGCGGTGATCCGGACCAGCGCGCGGACGCTGCTCTCGACCGAGCGGGTGATCCTGAACCTGCTGCAGAGGATGAGCGGGATTGCGACGATGACACGCGCGTATGCGGATGCGGTGCACGGGACGGGCACGACGGTGATCGACACGCGCAAGACGGTGCCGGGGCTGCGGGTGCTGGATAAATATGCAGTGACCTGCGGAGGCGGCGAGAACCACCGGCTGGACCTGTCGGACGGGATTTTGATCAAGAACAACCACATCGCGCTGGGCGGCGGGGTGGCGCGGGTGCTGGCCAATGCGCATGCGGGTCGCAGGGCGGGGCAGGTGATCGATATCGAGGTGCGCTCGTTCGCCGAGCTTGCGGAAGCGCTCGACAATAAAGCGGAGTCGCTGCTGCTGGATAACATGACGCCCGACGAGGTGAAACGGGCGATCGCGATCGTGCGGGAGCGCGGGCTTTCGATACCCATCGAAGCATCGGGCGGGATGGAGCTGGGGACGATTCGGGAGTATGCGCTGGCGGGGCCGGATTATATTTCGGTGGGCGCGCTGACGCACTCGGCCGTGGCGGTGGACCTGAACATGCGGATTGTGGCGGAGCACGATTGAGCGTGTTTGGTGAGGCGGACGGGTTTGATTTGCGGGAGCTGGAGGCCGCGCTGGAGGGGACTGCGTTCGCGGGCCGGCTGGAGCACTTCGCGGAGATTGGCTCAACGAACACGCACACGATGCAGGCGGGCGCGTCCGGTGCTGCAAATGGAACCGTGATTGTTGCAGATGCGCAGACCGGCGGCCGCGGCCGCGGAGGCCACGCGTGGGCTTCACCTGCGGGCAGCGGACTGTATGTGAGCGTGCTGCTGCGGCCGGAGATGGCCCCGGGGGATGCGCTGTGGCTGTCGCTCGCGGCTGGTGTCGCGGCGCAGGATGCGGTCGAAAGCGTAGCGGGATTCGCGCCGGACCTGCGCTGGCCGAACGACTTGCTTGCGGGGCGGCGCAAGCTGGGCGGGGTGCTGACGGAGATGCATGCGGAGGCGACGCGGGTCCGCTTTGTGGTGATCGGCGTTGGGATCAACGTACACCAGCGTGCGTTTCCGGCGGAGCTTGCGGGCGCGGCGACTTCGGTGGCGATGGAAGCCCCGGGAGTCGATTTGTCACGGCAGCGGTTGCTGATTGCGTTGCTGCGGTCGCTCGATCGGCAAGTGCACACGCTGGCAGGGAGCGAGGCGGCGGCGGGGCAGAAGGCTTTGCTGGAGAGGCTGGAGGCCGGGTCGACATGGGTGCGAGGCAAGCAGGTCGTGGTGGGCGAGGAAACGCCGTTCGCCGGGGTGACGGAAGGGCTGGACGGGCGCGGGTTTCTGCGGGTGCGCACCGAGGCGGGCGAGTTGCGCACAGTGCTGTCGGGCGGGGTGCGGGAGCAGGAGTGAACACTTGAAAACGCAGGTCCCTCTCAAAAAATTAACGATGCAAGAGAGAGGCGAGAAACTTGTATGCTGCTGACGCTCGATGTGGGGAATACAAACACGGTGCTGGGAGTGTTCGACGGCAGCCGGCTCGCGGCGCACTGGCGGGTGACAACGCACAAGACGCAGACTGTGGATGAGTACGGGGTGCTTTTCCTGAACCTGTTTGCGATGCGCGGCATTGAAGCCAAGCAGGTCAAGAGCATTGTGATTTCCTCGGTGGTGCCGCCGATGGATTCGACGCTGCGCCAGGTGGCGGAGCAGTATTTTGGCTGTGTGCCGCTGCTGGTGGAGCCCGGAGTGCGGACGGGCATGCCGCTGCTGGTGGACAACCCGGCGGAGGTGGGCGCGGACCGCGTGGTGAATGGCGTCGCGGCGTTTGCGCGGTTTGGGCGAGCGTGCATAGTGGTGGATTTTGGAACGGCGACGACCTTCGATGTGATTACGGAGCGGGGGGAGTTTGTGGGCGGCGCGATCGCGCCTGGGCTCGGCATCTCGGCCGACGCGCTGTTTGCGCGCGCGGCGCGGCTGGGGCGGGTAGACCTGCGCAGGCCGGCGAAGGCAATTGGCACCAACACGGTTACAAATCTGCAGAGCGGGATGTTCTTCGGGTACCTGGGGCTGGTGGACGGGATCCTGGAGCGCATGGTGGCGGAGCTGGGCGCGAAGCCGGTGATCGTAGCCACGGGCGGCCTGGCAAAGCTGATTGCGCCGGAGTCGCGGTTTATCACGGAAGTAGACGAGATGCTGACGCTCGAAGGGCTGCGGCTTATTTACGAACGCAATGCCCGGGCAGAGAGCGGTCGGCGAGACGAGCCGAAGGGTTAGCGTGCTTGCTGAATTACTTTAACTACTTTACTGAAGTAGAGGAGCGCTTCCAGCAGCGGCGCGGGTCGCTGCTGCTGCTCTCGACACTGGACTGGGCGCTGATTGAGGCGTGGCGCGAGGCGGGGATTCCGCTGGATGCAGTGCTGCGGGGGATCGACGATGCGTTTGACAAGTATGAGACGAAGAAAGCGAAGGGCCGCGCCCGGCGGGTGAATGGGCTGGCCTGGTGTGCGCAGGCGGTGATGGAGGCGGCTGAGCAAATGCGCGAGGCTTCAGTGGGGGCGGCGGCTCCGGCGGCGGCGACGGGGTTTGAAGGGGAGCGGATCGCGGCGCACCTGGAGAGCTGTGCGGAGCAGCTGCGGGCCGCGGTCGGTGTGCCTGCGGAGGCGCGGGCGCTGGTGGAGCAGACCGCTGCGCGGCTGCGCGAGTTGGCCGGTCACGCGCGTGCTGCGGTGCCTTCTGTTTCGATGGAAGAGCTGGAGCAGACGCTGCGGGCGCTTGAAGAGAAGCTGCTCGCGATGCTGCTGGCGACAACGCCAGAGGCAGAGCTGGTTGCGCTGCGGGCGCAGGCGGCGCGGGAGATTGCGCCGTACCGGAGCCGGATGCAGGCGCTGCAGATCCGGCAGATCGAGCAGCAGTTTCTGGAGAAGCGGCTGCTCGAGAAATATGGCGTGCCGCGGTTGAGCCTGTTCTATATGCGGAGCGAGGGGTGAGGCTGACCATCGAAAAAGCGGTCTACGGGGGCGCGGGGCTGGCGCGGGCCGAGGGCAAGGCGGTGTTTGTGCCGATGGCGCTCGCGGGGGAGACCGTCGAGGTCGCGTTGAGGCGCGACAAGGGCAGTTTCGCGGAAGCGGAGCTGGTGGAGGTTACAGGTCCCTCGCCGGACCGGGTGGCTGCGCCGTGCCCATACTACGGGGCCTGCGGCGGATGCCAGTATCAGCATGCGAGCTACGCGGCGCAGCTTGCGATGAAGCGCGGCATTCTGCTGGAGACGCTGGGACGCGCAGGGCTGCGGGATGTGCCGGAGGTTACGGTGCATGCGGGCGAGCCTTGGGGGTATCGCAACCGGATTCGGCTGCATGTGGATGCGGCGAGCCATGCACTGGGATACCGGCGGAAGGGGTCGCATATGCTGCTGGCTGTAAGGGAATGCCCGATTGCGGCGCCTTTGCTGGAGCGGGCGCTGGCGGTGCTGCGCGATGTGTTCGCGAAGCAGGAGGCGGGCGGCTGGTGCGGGGAGGTGGAACTGTTCATGAACGGGGACAGCTCGGCGCTGCTGCTGTCGTTTATGGAGCGGCCGGGCGCGGTGGTCAGCAAGGTGCGGCTGGAGAGGCTGTGTGAGGCGGTGCGGGAGCGGGTGCCCGTGCTGGCCGGGGCCGGGCTGTTTGCCGCGGCGCCGGCGCGAGCGGGGCGGCGGGTGCGCGGAGAGGCGGAGGACGAAGGCGGCGCGGGTGCGCGGGTGGCGGCGTGGGGGGAGCCGGGGCTTGAGTATTCCGTTGGCGGCGAGCGGTACATGGTGAGCCTGGGTGCGTTTTTTCAAGGGAACCGATACCTGGTGGAGCGGCTTCAAACCCTGGCGACGGAGGGAGCGGACGGGGCGTTGGCCTGGGATCTGTTCGCGGGTGTGGGACTGTTTGCGCGGGCGGTTGCGGAACGATTTGAGAAAGTGGTGGCGGTGGAGGGCGCGCCGGTGGCGGCGGGCGATCTGCGTCGCAACCTGGTGGGGAGCGGCGCGGCAGGGGCCCAGCACCGGGCAGTCGAGAGCAGCGCGCTGGACTTTTTATCGCGGGAAGCACGCGGGGGCAAGGCGCCGGACTGGGTGGTTCTGGACCCGCCGCGGGCCGGCCTGGGCGCGGAGGCGAGCGCACTGCTGGGGCAGGTGCGTTCCCACAATGTTACTTACGTGTCGTGCGATCCGGCGACTTTATCGCGCGATCTGCGCGTGCTGGTGGATGCTGGTTACACGATTACCCGGCTCGACCTGATCGATATGTTTCCGCAGACGTTCCACCTGGAGACGGTGGTGAGGCTTTCTCTGCGGTAGGTATGCCGGGTGCAAGCGTGCTCCATGGCTGCCACGACTTCCATCCCGTTTACCACCGCCGCGACGCACGGCCAGGCCCTTGCCGGCAGGCGATCGCAGCTTCGTGCGGCGACGGCTCCGCTCGCGTTTGCCGCGGCGCCGGCGCTGCTGCCGGCTTGCGCGTTTGCGTTGGGGATTGTACTGGCAGGGGTGCGCTGGTGGACGCCGGCGTGGCTGCTGATTGGCGGTTGCCTGCTGGGGGCGGCCGGACTAGTGGCCGTGTGGAGGGCGCCGCGGGTGCTGCTGCCGGCGCTTGCGGGCCTGTTTGCTGTGCTGGGCTGCCTGGGCGCGGAACTGCAGCGGCCGAACGACCCTCAGCAGCAGCTTGCTCTGCTGGCCGCAGAGGGCGAGCCGCGGACGTTGACGGGTGAGATAGTCCGGGTGGAGTCGGCGCACCGGTCGACGTACCAGGCGATGTTTGGCCGTAAGGCGCGGGATGAGGTGGCGCAGCGCGTCGATCTGCGTTTGAACAGCTATGCTGCTCCAAGTGGAGCAGTGGCGCCGCTTGCGGGCGGGGTGCGGCTGACGATTTACACCGACGCAAACCTAGCGCTGCCGGCGCTGGACTGCGGCACGCGGCTGGAGGCGACGTTCGCGCCGCGGGCGGAAAGCCGCTATGGCGACCCGGGCGTGTGGGACGCAGGCGAGTACATGCGCGGGCAGGGGGTGGGCGCGACAGGTGCGGCGAATGCGGCGAAAGTCCGGGTGCTGGGCGCGGGGCCGCCTGGGTTCGCGTGCCGGCTGCACCGGCTGCAGAGCACGGCGAGCGAGCGGGTGATGACGCTGGCCGCGATGCCGAGCGCGCAGCGGCTGCCCGGGTTTTTCCGGCTGTCGGAGCAGGACGCGAGCATGCTGACGGCGATGCTGACCGGGGACCGGAGCTACCTGCAGCGGAGCACGCGGACTGGGTTCGAGCGGACCGGCTCGTTTCACCTGCTGGTGGTCTCGGGGATGCACCTGGCGATCTTTTCGTCGGTGGTGCTGCTGCTGGCGCGGCGGCTGCGGATGCCGCGTGTGGCGAGCACGGCGGTCACGATCGGGCTCTCGTTTGTGTATGCGCTGTTTACCGGGTACGGGGAGCCGGTGCAGCGGTCGTTCTGGATGGTGACGCTGTACCTGCTGGGGCGTTTGCTGTTTCGCGAGCGGCATGCCTTGCAGGCCTTGGGGTTGGCGGGGCTACTGCTGATGGCTGCGAATCCGCGGGCGCTTGCGGGGTCGAGTCTGCAGATGACGCTGCTGACGGTGGTGGCGATCGGAGGGCTGGCCGCGCCGCTCGCGGAGCGGACGTTCGGGCCATACCTGCATGGGCTGCGCGATCTGTGGCTGGCGGCGATCGACGCTTCCCTGCCATCGCGGGTGGCGCAGTTTCGCGTCTCGCTGCGGATGCTGGCCGCGCACCTGGAGCCGGTCGCGGGCAGGCGGATTGCCAGAAAATGGATGCCGACGTGTTTACGGCTGGGACTGAGCGCGGCGGAGCTGCTGTTGGTTTCGGTGCTGGTCGAGCTGGTGATGGCGCTGCCGATGGCCATCTATTTCCACCGGGTGACGGTGCTGGGGCTGCCGGTGAACTTCCTGATTGTTCCGTTCCTGGGCCTGCTGCTGCCGGCGGCCATGCTGTGTTTCGCGACGCTGCTGGTGTCGCCGGCCCTGGCCGTGGCGCCGGCCGCGGTGACGGCGGTGCTGCTGCACACGGTGTCGGGGATCGTGGACTTTTTCGCGCACCTGAAGCTGGGAGACTACCGGTTGCCGGGGCCGCCGCCGCCGCGGGTGGTGGTGTGGGTGCTGCTGCTGGCGCTGGCGGTGTACACGGTGCGGCGCTGGAACCGCTGGGCGCCGGCGGGGGCGGTTGCCCTGCTGGGATGCGCGGCGGCTCTGGCGGTGGCGCCGCAGGCGGTGCGGCACCGGGCCGGAGTGCTCGAGGTTTTGGCGATCGATGTGGGCCAGGGCGACTCGATCCTGGTGATTACGCCAGACGGCAAAACGATGCTGGTGGACGGGGGCGGCCTGGTAGGCGCGGCGCCGGACAGCAGCTTTGACATTGGAGAGGAAGTGGTTTCGCCGGCGCTGTGGGCGCGCGGAATACAGAAACTCGACGCGGTCGCGATTACGCACACGGACATGGACCACATCGGCGGCATGGCGGCGGTGCTGGCCAACTTTCAGCCCGGGGTGCTGCTGGTGGGCAACAACCCTGTGACCCCGAAGTACGGCGCGCTGCTGGAGGAGGCTGGGCTGGAGAGGATTCCGGTGGAGCAGCACCGGGCCGGAGATGTGTGGCGGCTGGGGGAGGCCACGCAGGTGAAGGCGCTGTGGCCGTCGCGGGCGTGGGTGCCGGTGCCGGGGGACGCGAACAACAATTCGCTGGTGCTGCGGCTGGCGTACGGGGCGACGTCGGCGCTGCTCGAAGGGGACGCGGAGGCCAAGGCGGAGGCGGGGATGGTGCAGGCCGGCCTTGAGCACGCGGATGTGCTGAAGGTGGGGCATCACGGGAGCCTGACTTCGACGACGCCCGAGTTTCTGGCCGCGCTCGCGCCGAAGTACGGGGCGATCTCTTGCGGGCGGAGGAACTTTTACGGGCACCCGAAAATGGGAACGCTTGAAAAGCTGCAAGCGGCGGGGGTGCGGACGTATCGTACGGACACGCTGGGGGAGTCGGAGTTTTTTCTGGACGGAGAAAGGGTGAGCGGCGGGACCTGGGAGGAGTTGCAGGGAGATGCGCAGCCCTCGCGATGGTGATCGCGCTTTGCCAATCGTCGGAGCGGCTGGCTTTGAACTCTCCCCCGCAAGCTGGGATCTGTGACGGATGTACCGGTGTCCGCATTTGGACGGTGGCGTTCGAGAATGAACGCTTTCTTCGCGCGAGTTTTTTGTTGCACCCTGGAAACGCGGACGAAAGCGCGCCAATGCAGCGCGGCTGCATTGGTGCATGGAGTGCAAGCGTAGGAGGAAAGACACGGCACCTCGGTCGACACGGAGAGCACGCTTGGCTTGACTTCTTGATTGCGCCTGTTCGCGGATGGCCTGGTCGTTGGGCACGCGTACGAGTAGTAGACGCGGGCCTTCGGAGCCTTGTGTTGCCAGTGGAGGAATTGCAATGAAAAAAGCATTCGCCAGGACTTGCGCCAACCTACTTATGGATGTTCGGTATGCGCTGCGCGGGCTGCGCAACGCTCCGGGGTACGCGGCGGCGGTGGTGCTGACGCTGGCGCTGGGCCTGGGCGCGGTGACGACGATGCTGGCGGTGGTGGACTCGGTGCTGCTGCGGCCGGTTGCGCTGCCGCACCCCGAGCAGCTGGTGACAATGTCGATGAGGGGGCAGCAGGCGGGGACGTACTACACACTGAGCTACAAGCGGATCGAAACGCTGCGCCGGGAGGCGCATTTGTTCGCAGCGGTGGGCGGCTACAACACGATGGTAAGGCCGGTCGGCACGGCGGACGGGTCGCGCATGGCCGTGCTGACCGAGGTGACGCCCGGATTCTTCCGCATGCTGGGGGTGAGGGCGAAGCTGGGCCGAATTCTGGAAAACAGCGACGAGAAGGCACCGGTTGCGGTGGTAAGCGCCGCGTTCTGGCAGGACCGGCTGAACCGGGACCCGAAGGTGATCGGTTCGACGATTAAGCTCTCCGGGCAACTGCGAACCGTGGTTGGCGTGCTGCCGGAGGGCGTTCATTTTCCGGGAGGCACGGAAGCGCCGGTGGTCTTTACGCCCATCTCCTTGAACGGGAAGGGTAAGGGCGACTTCTTCGAAGATTCGGCCACGGTGATGGCGCGGATGAAACCGGGTGTGTCGACTCAGCAGGCGCTTGCGGAGGTGCTCAGTGTGCTTGCCCACACTGAGCCGGGGTTCGCGGGTAAGCATGAAACGCCCGTCATGCAGTCCTTCGAAGAGTACCTGACGGGCAATGTGCAAACGCCGCTGCTGGCGCTGCTGGGCGGGGTGGGGGTGCTGCTGCTGATTGCGTGCGCGAACGCGGCGAACCTGCAGATCGCCCGGGCCACGGCGCGCATGGCGGAGATGCAGGTGCGCTCGGCGCTGGGCGCGAGCTTCGGGCGGCTGCTGCAGCAGGTGGTGACCGAAAGCGTGGTGGTGTCGCTGCTGGGCGCGGGGCTGGGGGGTGCGCTGGCGTGTGCGCTGGTTGCGGTGGTGCGGGGCGCATATGGGCAACAGTTTTCGCGCTTCGATGAGCTGGCGGTGCGGCCGGAGGTCTTTGCAGCCTGCGTGCTGCTGGCGGTGCTGGCCGGAGTGCTGGCCTCGCTGGCGCCGGTGCTAAGTATTCGGCGGCAGGCGCGCCCGGAGCCGACGACGGCGCGTGCAACCCGGAGGTCGCGAGTCCCCGGAATGCTGGTCGCGCTGCAGATTGCGTTGACATGTCTGCTGTTGGTGACGAGCGGGCTCTTTGTGCGCACCCTTCGCGCGCTCCAGGAGGTAAGGCTGGGGTTCGATCCGCGCGGGGTCACGACGATGGTGCTGATGCCGGAGGACCTGCACAAGGACCCGGAGCTTTCGCGCCAGACGGATGCCCGTCTGCTGGAGCGATTCGGAGCGTTGCCCGGCGTGGAGGCAGCGACGATGCAGACCGCGATTCCCTTCTCGAGCTACAACTTCAACCTGAACGGCAGGACCGAGGTGACTGGGCGTCCGTACCACGAAGAGGACACAGCGTTTTACAGCCTGGTGAGCAGCAACTTCGTACGGGCGAGCGGGCTGCACCTGCTGCGGGGGCGTGCATTTCTGCCGCAGGACGACGGCAGTGCGGCGATAACGGCGGTGGTGAACGAGGCGTTCGTCAAGCAGTATCTGGCGGGGCGCGATCCGCTCGGGGCGAGCGTCAAGTTTCATCGCAACCGTGGCGAGACGGCCGCGGATGTGCCGTTTACCCAGCCGATGACGGTAGTGGGTGTGGTCGAGAACGAGCTGCAAGGCGGCGACCTGGGCGCGCCCTACCAGCCGATGGTTTACCTGGACTATCGGCAGCTTCCAAAGGGTTCCCTCCTAGCGGGAGTGTTCAGCCTGGAGTCGGAGTTCGCCGTGCGTTCGCACCTGCCGCAGTCAACGCTCGATCAGGAGCTGCGTTCCGCGATCAAACAGGTGGCGCCGGACATGACGGAGATGTTTTTGCGGCCGATGGAGGAAGGCATCGCGCAGTCGCTGAGCGACCGGCGGCTGGCGCTGCGGCTGGTGGCCGGCTTTGGCGGGGTGGCGCTGGTGCTGGCAGCGGTCGGCATTTACGGGGTGCTGGCGTACTCGGTGGCGCAGCGGCGCAAGGAGATCGGGATCCGGATGGCGCTGGGGGCTTCGCGGGCCGGGGTTACGCGGCTGGTTGTGCGGCAGGCCGTGGAGATGGTGCTGTGGGGGCTGGCGCTGGGGACAGCTGCCGCGTGGCCGGCGGGGCGCGCGGTGCAGTCGTTCCTGTTCGGGGTCAAGGCGTTGGACCCGTGGACGCTGGGTGCGGCGGCCGCGATGTTGCTGCTGGTGTGTGCCGTGGCTGCGATGGTGCCGGCATGGCGGGCGGCGCGGGTGGACCCGATGGAGGCGCTGCGAACGGAGTAGATCGACGAGCGGCACCCTGGAGAATGGAATCCGATGTGGGCATGCGGAGGGCGGTGGGCGTAGACTCACCCAACATGCAGCCATCCGGCAGAGGCGTGTCAAACCAGGGATCGTTGGGCCAAGGAGCGTTGGGCATGGGTTCGAGGGAGAGCGATACAGGGGCGAACGGAAGGCAGGCGAAACCGGCACAAGACGCGATGCAGGGGCGAGACGGCCGCGAGGCCGAGCAGCAGGAGCGTTCCCAGGAGCACTCCCGGGAACAGTTTCAGGAGCGGCGAAAGCTGCGGCGGCTGCAGGCCATGATGGAGCTGGTAGTTGCAAGCATTGCCCAGGACCCGAGCATGACGGTGGACGAGGCGGCGCAGCTGGCAGCGCATGCGAAGCGGGCTGCGCTGCGGATGTTTCCGGACAAGGAAGGCGCGTTCGACCTGCTGTGCCGGCCGCGGATTCAACGAGTGATGCGGGAGCGGTTTCGGATTCAGTAGAGCGGTGCTGGGCGGTGGGGCAAGAAGCAGGTCCTTTGGCGCAAGCGCTACCGACACCAGCTGGCGCTTACGCGCCAGCTTCCGCTCAGGATGATCCCATAGGTGGGGCAGCTACGCCTTCGGCATGGAATTGCAGGTCCTTCGCTTCGCTCAGGATGACACCGTTTCACGCGCGATTCGGCAACATTTCTCTTGCTCCGGTCTCCTGCTACGCCTGCTCCGGGTTACGGGCTCCCGCTCGGTGACCTTTGATCCGCGGCTGATGAGAAGCGGCGGCTACTTGTTGTCGATGCCGGTGAGGCGGAAGGTGAGGGTGCCCCAGAAGAGGCGGGCGCGCATCTGGACGGGGATATGGCGCTGGTCGTCGGAGTACCAGATCCAGAGTTTGCCGCGGTTGCGGATGGCGCCGGAGTCGGCGGTGGGCTGCACGCGGATGGCGTGGTAGGTGGTGGTCGGGGTGCGGACGGTTTCGCGGGTTTCAGCGCGCAGGGTGACCTGGCTGACTCGGTTGGCGGTGACAACGGGCAGGTGATAGACGCTGCCGGGCTCGAGGGTTTGCGAGCCGGCGTAGAAGATGCCGGAGAGCATGTCGGTGACGCAGGGCGGGGTGGGGGCGGTCTGGCGGAGGTGGATGTGCGAGACCAGGTTGCGCTCGTCATAGTAGGTGACGGCGTGGGCGCTGTCGAAGCGCTGGTCGGAGTCGACCTGGCGGCGGCCTTCCATGATCTGCCGGCTGAAGCTCTGGGAGCAGCCGGTGGCGCGGTTGAAGGTGGACTGGAAGCGGTCGCTGACGCGGAACAGGAGGTTGATGGCGCCTTGGGAATCGCCGGTGACGCTGATGCGCTCGAGGGGGCCGTCGGCCTGCAGGTGGACGGTGGCGGTGCCGGCGGGGAAGACGCGCCACTCGACCGCGTAGGTGAGGGTCTGGCGCTGGGGAAAGCTGTAGCCCGGTGTGGGCGGCGGGAAACCGGGCTGGGTGACGAAGGCCGAGCCCGCGGGCGGGGCGAGAAGCGCTGTCAGGGAGACGAGCAGAAGCAGGGCACCGGCGCGCAGGGGAAATGGGCGCAGGAGCCGGCGGAAAAACCGGTACGGGAGCCGGGCTCGAAGGCGGTTCGCATCGAGGACCGTATTGAGGCCCGGTGTGCGCATTCTGTGTTCTGGTGCTGGGGTGGCTCTATTTGCCATGCGCCAACAGGATACGCGCTATGAGCGCGAGGTAAAGTGCGGCGGCGCCGATGGTGGCGTTGTACTCGCGATGCTTGCGGTAGAGGGCGGGAGAGAAGCGGCCCTGTTGGCTGGCGTGCGAGCGCATGGGGGCGCGCCAGGGAAGCAGGCGCGGCACCCGGGCTGCGTACTGGGGAAAACCTGGGAAGTGAGTGCGCAGGTAGTGCTCCTCGCCGCGGATGACCGGGGCGTAGATAAGCGCGAAAAGCAGGGCAAGCAGGGCGGCGAGCAGAAGAGAACGGGCGCCGGCGGCGAAGCCGAAGGCGATGAGCATGGAGCCGAGATAGAGCGGGTTGCGGGTGAAGGCGTAGGGGCCGGTGACGGTGAGCTCGGTATTTTTCTTTACATAGCCAGAGGCGTAGGCGCGCAGGGCAAGGCCTGGCAGCACGAGCAGGGCGCTGAGGGCGAGCCACTCTGTCGAGGGCCGGGCGAGCAGGAGAAAGACGACGGCGAACAGGAAGCCGAACGGCACGCGGATGCGTTTGGCGATGCGCTGCCAGCGGATGCGGCGGTCAGGCTGGCTGGGCGCGGCGGGCTGGTTCGGCTCGGTCGTTTCGGTCATGGAATGGCTCCGGGAACGCCTTTGAAAGCGGCTCCGGGGGAGCGGACCGGGATGGTGCGGGTGAGCAGGGCGATGGCGGCATCGGCGACGGCCTGCGGTGCGATGCGCAGCAGGCCGGCTTCGGGGTCGGAGAGCCGGGCGTGGTCGCGGCGGCTTTCCGGGTCGCGCAGAATCCGAAACTCGCCGTGAAAAGGGCCGTTGCGGGCCGGGTCGGTGGGGCCGTAGATGCCGACGGTGGATTTGCCGAGGGCGGCGGCGAGATGGAGCGGGCCGGTGTCGCCGCCGATGGCGAGGGTGATGCGGCGGGTGAGCTCGATGAGCTGGCCGACGGAGGGGGAAAGCAGGAGAGGCTTGACGCCGAGGGCGCGGAGCTGGGAGGCGAGGGCGGCGGCGAGCTCAAGCTCGGCCGGCGCGGCGTTGATGAGGATGCGACAGCCGGTTTGGCCGGCGATGAAGGCGGCGGCGTGTGCGTAGCGGTCGACGGGCCAGCGCTTGGCGCCCCAGCCGGCGCCGGGGTGCAGGAGCACGGCCGGTTTCTCGGCGAGACCGGCGCCGGCGGAGTCGCACCACTGGGCGGCGGCGGGGTCGTGGGGGAGCAGGGGCAGGGTGAGGGGGAGCGGGTCGCGGTAGAGGGCGCGGACGACGTCGGCGGCCTGCTCGATGACGTGGACGCCGGTGGAGGGAATGGGCTCGCGGAAGAGCAGGCGGGCCAGGCGCTCGCGAGGTGCGGCCTCGCCGAGCAGGCGCGCGGGCCGGGCCCAGCGGGCGATGACAGCGGAGCGGACGGCACCCTGGAGATCGAGGGCGGCGCCATAATTGGCGGCGCGCAGCTCGGCGCGGGTGCGCTGGATGGAGGCCAAAGTCGAGGGATGGAGCGGCTGGGCGGCCCAGTGCTTGGCGGGTACGAGGTGGAGCCGGTCGACTAGCGGCTGAGCGGGACTTCCCGGAGTGGCTAGGCCGTCGGCGGCGAGCAGGGCGCGCCACTGCGGCTCGATGGCCCAGCCGAGGAAGCAGCCGGGGTGGGCGGCGCGCAGGGCGGAGACCGCGGGCAGGGCGTGGAGGATATCGCCCATGGCGCCGAGGCGGACGATCAGGATGCGCGGCTGCGTTCCACTTGGCAAACACTCATTTTCGCATAGCTGCGGGACGGCGCTGGCGGACGGCGAGCAGGGTGAGCAGGGCGTCGAGGCAGGCCTGGGCGTCGAGGATTTCGGCGCGGAGAGGGACGGCGAGCAAGGGGGCGGCGTTTGCGAGTTGCCGGCGGGCGGCAGGGGTGAGGCGGGCGAGGTCCTTCTCGGTAGTGAGCAGGGCGGCTGCGCCGCGGGCGCTTTGGGTGATGGTCTGGAGCTCGGCGGGGCGGAAGGTGTGATGGTCGCGGAAGGCGAAGGTGGCCTGGAGATCGAGGCCGGCCGCGCGCAGGCTTGCGAAAAACTCCTGCGGGTGAGCGATGGCGCAAAAGGCGACGGCGCTTCCCTGCACCGGCGGGGCAAGAAGCGCCCGGCGGACGCGCCAGATGGGGGCAGCAATGCCAACGCTGCTCAGGGCGGGTTCGCTGGCGGCATCGTCTTCGCGGAGGATGAGGAAGTCGGCGCGGTGGAGAGCGGTGACGGGCTCGCGGAGGCGGCCAAAGGGGAGCAGATGGCTGGCTGTGTCGGACGGGTGGATGACGACGATGTCGATGGAGCGGGCGAGCGGGCGGTGCTGGAAGGCATCGTCGAGCAGGTGGATGCCGGCTTTGCTGAGAGCTGCGGCCTCGCGCTCGGCGAGAGTGCCGGCGGCGAAGCGGGAGGCCGCGACGTAGACGGGAGATCCGGTGGCCTGGGCGATGAGCAGGGGCTCGTCGCCGAAGCGCTGGGCGGTGCCGCTGGGGTCGACGCGCTCGACCGGCTGGGGAGACCGGCGGCCGTAGCCGCGGGAAAGAACATCGACGTGGAGGCCGTGTGCCTGGAGCAGACGAGCGAGCGCGATGACGATGGGCGTTTTGCCGGCGCCGCCTACGGAAAGATTGCCGATACTGAGCACGGGCCAGGCGAGGCGGCTCTGGGGCAGCCAGCCGCGGTCGTAGGCGCGGTTCTTGAGGGTGAGCGCGAGGGCGTAGGGAGCCTCGGAAAGCGAGAGGGAGCGGTGGCTCTTCATGACCGCACCAGTGCCAGGATCGCCGCCAGGGCGCGGGCGGTGGCGCCGGCGTGCTGGAGGCAGGCCTGGCGGGCACGGGCGCCGATGGCGGAGGCTTCTCCGGGGTTCGCGAGAAGGCGTGCGACGGAGGGGGCGACTTCGGGCAGCTCGGTGACGAGGATGGCGTTGGCGGCGTGGAAGGTTTGGACGATGTCGAGGAAGTTGGCGTAGCCGGGGCCGATGAGGACGGGCTTGCCGAGGGAGGCGGGCTCGAGTGGGTTGTGGCCCCCGGGATGGAGGAAGCCGCCGCCAACGATGGCGAGGGTGGCAAGCGAGTAGAGCGCGGCGAGTTCGCCGACGGAGTCGAGCAGCAGGACGGTGCCGGGAGCGATGGGTTGCGGGCTGGTGCGCCATGTGGAAAGGCAGAGCCAAGGGCGGGTTTGGCTGGCGAGCAGGGCGGCGGCCTCGGCGAAGCGCTCGGGGTGGCGGGGGGCAAGCAGCAGGATTGGGTCGGACGGAAGGGCGCTGAGCAGGAAGGCTTCTTCGCCGGCGAGGGTGGAGCCGCAGACGAGGACGGGGGTTGCGGGCAGGTTGGCTTCGAGGGCCTGAAGAAGAGGGGTGGGGCGCGGCGGCTGGAGGTCGTACTTGAGGTTGCCGGCGGTGATGACGCTGGGTGGGCCGAGGGAGCGGAGGCGCTCGGCATCAAGCGGAGATTGCGCGTGGACGAAGGCGAGGGTGCGGAGCAAGGGGCGCCAGAGGGGGCGCAGGCGCTGGTAGCGGGGCCAGGAGCGCGGGGAGATGCGGGCGTTGACCAGGGCGACGGGGATGCGGGCGCGAGCGGCTTCGTAGAGAAAGCGGGGCCAGAACTCGCTCTCGACCAGGACCAGCAGGGAAGGCTGGAGGAAGCGGAGCCAGGCGCGGACGGCGAAGGCGAAGTCGAGCGGAAAGTAGAAGATGGAGTCGGGGCCGAAGCGGGCGCGGGCGATGGCCTGGCCGGTGCGGGTGGTGGTGGAGACGACGACGCGAGCGTGGGGGCGCGCTGTGCGGAGGGCTTGGACGAGAGGGGCGGCCGCCAGCACCTCGCCGACCGAGACGGCGTGCACCCAGATCGCGCCGCGCCAGTGATCAGAGACTTCATCAGGCTTCAGGCGGTCGGGCAGCAGCCGCGCTCGGGGAATCTGCCCGAGGCGCTCGCGCAGGCCCTCGCGGTATTTGCCGCCGCGCTTGAGCCTGCCGAGCCACCAGGGAGCGGTGAGCAGGAGGGCGAGCGTGAGCGCGGCGCTGTAGACGGCGAGCAGCAGGCGCGCGGTGACACCAAAGTTTGGCGCGCGGGTTTTTAGGGCTTCATGCACAGGGCTCCCGCACCCGATGATAATGGTCAGCGGTATCTGCCCCTTTTGAGGACCACACCGATGCGACGAATGCTTGCCTTTGCTGTTCTGCTTGCTTTGCCCTTTGCGCTTTTTGCCGAGAAAAAGATCGAGCCGGCTCTGCCCGCGGCGCAGTACCCGGCGCACGCAACCCAGGCGGGGGTGACGATCGCGGCCGACCCGTATGACCGTCTGCCAAAGGAGGATGTGTTTCGGGTGGATTACCTGAAGTACAACTTCCTGCCCGTGCGGATTATTGTGACCAACGATACGGCGCAGCCGATTTCGTTGAACGATGTGCGGATTCTGCTGATGCCGGCCGAGGACGGCAAGATCAATGCCGGGGAGCCGGAGGATGTGGAGCGAAGGGTGTACGGAGCGGCGCGGCGGGGGACGACGATCCCGATTGGGCCGTTGAAGATTCACAGGCAGGGCAAGGCGGCCGACAGCAAGGTGGAGGCGGATTTCAGTGAGCACGAGTACTCGGCGCTGGCGGTCGAGCCGCATACGACGCGTGCGGGATTCTTGTTTTATGACGTGCAGGGGCTGGGGCAGCATCCGCTGGTAGGGGCGAAGCTGGTGTTTCGGGAAGTGAAGGATAGCGCGGGGAAGGAGATGTTTGCGTTCGAGGTGCCGCTGGATGCGTATCTGAACGCGACACCGAAGTAGCCGTCAGACACCCTTTTTCTGCGGCTCCCAGATGTATTTGTGAATTTGCAGGCTGAGGCGGGCGGGGACGCTGTCGGCGAGCATCCAGTCGACGAGCAGGCGTGGGTCGAGGGCGCAGTTTGCGGTGGAGCGTTCGAGGCTCGGAGCCTTTTTGAAGGCGGGGGAGAAGAGAATATGGCCGGCGCGGCGATCGAGTGCGTGCTCGTGCACGAAGGCCCGGGCGAATTCGTAATCGCCGCGGTTGCTGATGACGAACTTGACTTCATCGCGTGGGGTGAGGGCGTCTAAGTTGGGCATGTGGAAGCGGCCTGCCTCTCCCGACGCGGGGCACTTGACGTCGACGATCTTGTGGATGGCGGAGGGCAGGTCGGCGAGGGGACGCTCGCCGCTGGTCTCGATCATGAGGGTGTAGTTTTGCTCGAGCAGGCGCTGCATGAGGGGGATGAGTTCGCGGGCCTGGAGCAGGGGTTCGCCGCCAGTGAACTCGATGAGGCGGACGGGGGCGAGGGCTTCAATGGCGGCCACGATTTCATCGGCGGATTGTTTATAGCCGCCGGAGAAGGTGTACTCGGAGTCGCACCAGGAGCAGCGCAGGTTGCAGCCGGCGAGGCGGACGAAGATGCAGGGCAGGCCGGCGAAGCTGGACTCGCCCTGAACGGATTTGTAGGTTTCGATGAGGTGCATGGTGGGATCACGAATGGAAAGCCAGGAAAAGAGCTTAGCGGGGGAGCCGTAGAAGCAGGTCCTTCGCTTTGCTCAGGATGACACCTTTAATAAGTGGTCAGTAACTTAGGAGGCTGAAGGGTTTGGGGAGTTATTCATAGTAGGTGGCGGCTGAGGTGTCGGTCTCGAAGATGGTGCAATCCTTGACCTGGACGCGGCCGCTGGTCAGGCCGGAAAGCTGCTTATTGGTTTCATCAAAAAAGTACTTCGCCAGGTTTTCGGCCGAGGGGTTGACGGTGGTGAATGGTTCGAGGTCGTTGATCATTTTGTGGTCGAGGTATTCGACGACCGGGCGCAGGACGTTCTTGAGTTCCTTGAAGTCGAGCAGGAGGCCAGAGGGGTCGAGTTCCCTGCCGCGCAGGGTAACGCGGACTTTGTAGTTGTGGCCATGCGGGTTTTCGCACTTACCGCGGTACTCGCGCAGGTAGTGGCCGGAGGAAAAGCCCGCGTCGACTGTGACTTCGTACATGGTGCTCCCTAACCTGTTCGCTTGCAGCGAGGCGGACCGTTGACTACTGGCGCCGAGCTTCCAGAGTGGCAACTCGCTCGCTGAGCGCGGCAAGTGCACGCGCGCTGGCCAGTTCCGATTGGGCTCGCGCCTCGCCTATCGCCGCGAGAAGAGCCTTGAACTGTGCTTCATTCTGGCGCTCGAGCGAGGTGAACCGCTCATCTACCGACTTCTCCAGCGACGTAAGCCGCACTTTAAGTTCCCGGACGACCGGGGCGATGACATCCTGGATCAGCCGCTGAAGGGTTTCGATTACGTTGTCGGCCATGGAAATCGCTCCCTTGTCAGCATTACAAGACCGATTGTAATGCAAGGTCAATCGTAAGTCTTTGGGCGCAGGCGGAGCCGGGTTTGCTCAAGATGACCCGCTGATAGCCCGTTCGATGGGGGCGCCTACGCGCGCTTCTCGGCGAAAAAACTTTCGACCTCGGCGATGTCGTGGGTGAGGCGGTAGGCGGGGAGGCTTTCGAGGAAGGCTTTGCCGTACTGTTTGCGCTCAATGCGGGGGTCGAGCAGGACGAGCACGCCGCGGTCGTCGAGGGAGCGAATGAGGCGGCCGAAGCCCTGCTTGAGGGTGAGCACGGCGGAGGGGATCTGGTAGTCGAAGAAGGGCTTGCCGCCGGCAGCCTCGATGGCGCGGGTGCGGGCCTGCACGACCGGGTCGCTGGGCACGGCGAAAGGGAGGCGGTCGATGATGACGCAGCTGAGGGCCTCGCCTTGCACGTCGATGCCCTGCCAGAAGCTGGAGGTGCCGAACAGCACGGCATGCGGGGTCTGGCGGAACTCGTCGATGAGCGCCTTGCGGGGGGCGGTGCCCTGGAGCAGCAGGGGCCAGCCGACCTCGGTGAGCAGGCGCTCGTAGGTGTCGCGCATCTGGGCATAGCTGGTGAAGAGGCAGAAGGCGCGGCCGCGGGTGGCTTCAAGGATGCGCTTGATGGTGCGGGCGGCCTGCTCGCTGAAGCGCGGGTCGCGGGGGTCGGGCATTTCCGGCGGGAGATAGAGCAGGGCCTGCTCGGCGTAGCGGAAGTGCGAGGGGACGATGAGCTCTTTCGCGTGCTCGAGGCCGAGGCGCTTGCGCAGGTGGTCGAATTTGTCCTGCACGGTGAGGGTGGCGGAGGTGAGCACGACCGTGGGGAAGGCGGCGAACAGGACATCGCTCATCAGGCCGGAGACATCGATGGGGGTGGCCTGGAGGAAGGTGTTGTAGCTGGCTTCGCGACCCCGGCCGCCGGCGCGGCGCTCGAGCCAGAAGACGGTGTTGGTATCTTGCGCTTCCATGAGGAACTTGAGGCGATCGTGGAGCTCACTTGTGCGGCGCTTGAGGCCAGGGGCTTCCTCGACGTTGCGCATGCGCTCAAGCTCGCTTTCGAGCAGGTTGAGGGCACTGAGGACGCCGAGGTAGAGCTCACCGTGCTCTTCGAGGAACTCCTCGCGGTGAGTGAACTGGGCGCGGCTTTCGGCTTCGAGCGGCAGCGCCGCAAAGAACATGCGGGAGCGCTCGCGGAGCATTTCGGCGGCGACCTTGGGGCCATGGCTGATGGCGTGTTTGGCGCGAAGCATCAGGTCGAGGTCGCGGGCAAGCTCTTCAAAGCGGATGTTCGAAAGCTGCAGCCCGAAGTAGGCGCTGGCGACATCTTCAAGCTCGTGGGCCTCGTCGAAAATGACCGCATCGGCGTCGGGCAGGATACCGGCGTCGGGGGCATTGGCAGCCTGCTGCTTGATGGCGAGGTCGGCGAAGAAAAGGTGGTGGTTGACGATGATGAGGTCGCTCTCGGCGGCCTTGCGGCGCATTTCGGTGATGAAGCAGCGCTCGAAGTCGGGGCAGGTCTGGCCGAGGCAGGTTTCGCTGCGGGCATCGAGCTTGGTCCAGAGGGGGCTCTGCTCGGGCAGGGTGGCAAGCTCGGCGCGGTCGCCGGTAACGGTCGATTTTTCCCACGCGGCGATGGCATGGAACTGCTGTATTTCTTCAAGGCCGGAGAGGATGGGCTCGTGCTGGAGCGCGTAGAGCTTTTTGCGGCAGAGATAGTTGGCGCGCCCTTTCATGTAGCTGGTCTTGAGAGGGCCGAGGATCGATTCGAGGAAGGGGATGTCTTTGAAGAAGAGCTGTTCCTGGAGGTTTTTGGTGCCGGTGGAGACGATGATGCGCTTGCCGGAGCGGAGGGCGGGCAGGAGATAGGCGAGGGTTTTGCCAGTGCCGGTGCCGGCTTCGGCGATGAGGTGCTGCTTGGTGGTGATCGCCTTTTCGACTGCCTGCGCGAGCTCGAGCTGGCCCCGGCGGAACTCATAGGGAAGCGACGACTGCGCGAGCAGGCCGCCGGGGGAGAAGAAGGCGTGGAGGGTTGGGAGTTTCTTGGGCGTGGGCTCGGGCACTGGAAAGGGTGTTGGGCGTTGAGTTCTTCTATTTGATACCCTTAACCGTATCTCAGGCTTGAATTTCCGTTCAGTGTGGAGCACTAAAGTATGGGTTCCGTCGAGGATTTTCGCAAAGTCGCTCAGGACTTTCTAGCTCCGGAGATTCGCACGCTGGCCGAGAAAATCGAGGCGCTGGTGAAGGAGCAGGGTGCGATGCGGCAGGAGATTGGGGCGGCTGAGGGACGGACGCGCAATGAGATTCTTGCGGCCGAGGCACGATTGCTTGCGGCGATCCGCAGCTCGGAGCAGCTTTTGAGCTTGAGGATCGACAATGCACTGCTGCAGGAAGATAACGCGAAGCTGCAGCGCAAGCTCGAGGAATACCAGAAGCCTGCGCAGTAGAAAGCAGAGTTTGCAAGTCAGCAATTGCCCGTTCTTCGCCTCCTATGCGCGCCGGGCCGGAGGCACTTTCGTAATGCCGAAAAAACAGCACAGGCGCCCCAACCCGCTGCCGCATACCGCGGACGCGATGGGCATGCCGCTGATCGTGATCTGCGGGCGGCCCAATGTGGGCAAGTCAACCTTATTCAACCGGCTGACCGGGACGCGGCGGTCGATTGTCGGCGATGAGCCGGGGATCACGCGCGACCGCATCTACGGCGAGGTGCACTGGGCGGGGCGTGTGGCGCGGCTGGTGGATACGGGCGGGATTGTGCCGGATGACGAGGCGCTGATCCCGAGCGAGATTTTCGTGCAGGCGCGGACGGCATTCGAAGAAGCCTCGGCGATTGTGTTGGTGGTGGATGGGCGGACGGAGCTGGCCTCGCCGGATCGCGACCTGGCGCAGCTGCTGCGGCGATTGAACAAGCCGCTGTTCCTGGCGGTGAACAAGATCGACACGGTGCAGCAGGATGCGGCGGCAGAGAACCTGCGGCAGCTGGGTGTGTCGAACCTGACGGCGATTTCGGCGGAGCATGGGCACGGGGTCGGCGACCTGCTGGATGAGGTGTTCGCGGCGCTGCCGTTTGCGCCGCTGGCGGAAGCAGAGCCGGAAGTGTATGTGGAGGAGCCGGAGGGCGAGACTGACGACGCGGAGATCCCGGTGCCGCACCGCACGCATGGGGAGTACGAGCAGCGGGAGACGCGGGTTGCGATTATCGGGCGGCCGAATGTTGGCAAGTCGACGCTGCTGAACGCGCTGACCGGGACGGCGCGGGCGATCGTTTCACCGATCGCGGGCACGACGCGCGACGCGGTCGATGAGGTGCTGGAGTACAACGGCAAGCAGTTGCGGATCATTGACACCGCGGGGATCCGGCGCAAGGGCAAGACGAACCTGATGGCGGAGAAGCTGTCGGTGGTGATGGCGCGGCGGCACCTGGAAGCCGCGGATGTGTCGCTGCTGCTGATCGATGCGGTCGAGGGTGTGACGGGGTCGGACGCGACCATCGGCGGGTACGCGCACGAGAGTGGGCGGTCGGTAGTGATTGTCGTGAACAAGTGGGACCTGGTAACGACGGCGCGCACCGACGGCAAGCCGCATGCGGACCGGAAGGCGTATGAGGAGCAGGTGCGCGACACGCTCAAATACCTGGACTATGCGCCGCTGGTGTTTATTTCGGCGTCGGAGGGCAAGGGAATCCACCGGGTGCTGGAGGCGGTGGAACGGGTGGCGGTGGAGCGGCGCAAGCGGGTGACGACGGGGCAGATGAACCGGTTCCTGGAGAAGGTGGACTTCGAGCGCGCGACGGTGCCGATGAACAAGCGAGTGCGGATTTTCTATATGACGCAGGCCGGGGTGGCGCCGCCGACGTTCATTCTGTTTACGAATCGGGATGTGGATCTGCATTTCTCGTATCAGCGGTTTTTGACCAACCAGATTCGGGAGGCGTTCGGGTTCGAGGGGTCGCCGATCTGGTTCAAGGTGCGGGCGCGGAATGCGGAAGCGAAGGACTGATGGCTAAGAGGAAAAAACTGGATGAGGAAGCGATGCAGGCGATCGCCCGGGCGCTGTCGGACCCGAGTCGGTACGCGATTCTGAAGCAGCTGGCGCGGTGCGATGCGGGGACGCCTTGCTCCGCGGTGCGGGAGTGCGTGGAGATTACGCCGGCAACGTTGTCGCACCATATGAAAGAGCTGCGGCTCGCCGGGCTGGTGAAGGAGGAGCGCGAGGGGCGCAATGTGAAGTACGTGCTGTGCCGCGAAGTGCTGGATCAATACATGGAGCGGCTGCGGGGCGATCTTCTGTAAGAGGGGAAAGCAAGACCGCCTGCGCGGCTGGCGGCCACTTCGTGGCGTGTTTACTTTGGGATCGCAGCTGTCAGCTATGTGGCCCTCCCGTTGGTCGGGATGGACATTGCTGATGCCGACCATCGGGAGGCCCGCAAATGCACAGGTTGCGAGCACCCAGGTAAACACGTCACGAAGTGACCGCCTCCCGCGCAGGGGGTCTTGTACTCATAAGGGTTTTCCACAGAGTTGCTGCATCTTCGAGAAAGCCGCGCCATCTATTTGATGAACGTCGAATCAGTCGATGTTCTTCAAACGATTGGGGAGAGATATGGCGAAGTTGACGGGCAAGGTTGCGGTGGTAACGGGGGCGTCGAAGGGAATCGGCGTTGGGATTGCGAAGGCGCTTGGAGCCGAGGGCGCGTCGGTTGTCGTGAATTACGCCTCGGACAAGGCGGGCGCGGAAAAGACCGTACAGGCGATCACAGGCGCGGGCGGAAAGGCTGTCGCCGTGCAGGGCAGCGTCGACAAATCCGCGGATGTGGAGAAGATTTTCGCGGAAACCGAAAAGGCGTTTGGACCGACGGATGTACTGGTGAACAACGCGGGCGTTTACGAGTTTCAGCCGCTCGAGGGGATCACGGAAGAATCCTTCCATAGGCATTTCAACATCAACGTGCTCGGGGTTCTGCTGGCCTCGCAGGCGGCGGCGCGGCATTTTGGCGAGCGCGGCGGCAGCATTATCAACATCGGTTCGATTGTCTCCGAGGGTCAGAACCCGGGGGCGACTGTTTACTCGGCGACCAAGGGCGCGCTGGATACGATCACGAGCGTGCTGGCGAAAGAACTGGGACCGAAGAAAATCCGGGTCAACAGCGTCAATCCCGGCTTTACCGTGACCGAGGGCAATGCGTCGATGCGGGGAGGCGAGATGGAGGATGGCGCGGTCAAGCAGACGCCACTCGGGCGAATGGGGCAGCCGGACGATATTGGCGATGCGGTCGCGTTTTTTGCCTCGGACGAAGCGCGCTGGATTACGGGCGAGACGATTCGCGTCGCGGGCGGCCTGCGCTAAGAGTTCTAACGGCAACGCAAAATTAGGAGAGAGATGGCAAAGCTGACAGGGAAAGTCGCGGTAGTGACGGGTGCGTCGAAGGGTATCGGCGCGGGAATTGCGAAGGCGCTTGGGGCTGAAGGGGCATCGGTGGTGGTGAATTACGCCTCCGACAAGGCAGGCGCGGAGAAGACCGTGCAGGCGATTACAGGCGCGGGCGGCAAGGCGGTCGCGGTGCAGGCGAGCGTGGAGAAGGCGGCGGATGTGGAGCGGCTGTTCGCGGAGACCGAGAAGGCGTTTGGGCCGGCCAATGTGTTGGTGAACAACGCCGCGGTCTTCACCTTCATGCCGCTTGAAGCAATTACGGAAGCGGAGTTTCACCGGCAGTTCAACATCAACGTACTGGGCACTCTGCTGGCCGCGCAGGCGGCGGCGCGGCACTTCGGGGATAAGGGAGGCTCGATCATCAATGTCGGCTCGGTAATCACGACGACTCAGTATCCGGCTTCGACGGTGTATGCAGCGACCAAGGGCGCGGTGGACCAGATCACCGGCGTACTCGCAAACGAGCTGGGGCCGAAAGGTATCCGAGTCAACTCGATCAATCCCGGCGCGACCATGACCGAAGGCGCGGCAACCCTGGGTATTACGGAAGATTCCGAGATGGCGAAGGGCATGGTGAGCCAGACGCCGCTCGGCCGGATGGGCAAGCCGGAAGATATCGGGAAGCTTGCGGTCTTCCTGGCCTCTGATGACAGCAGCTGGATTACGGGCGAGCTGATCCGATCTTCGGGCGGCGCTCGCTGACCGTCTTTATACTGGGAGGGTGCCGGCCCTCCCATTGATTCGTTTTGCCGTTGAAGCGGACGTCCCCGCGATTCGCGGGTTGATTGTTGAGCTTGCCGTGTATGAGCGCGAGCCGGACGCGGTTGCGATTACGGAGGCGGACCTGCTGCGGGACGGGTGGGGTCCGCGTCCGCATTTCACCTGCCTGGTTGCGGAGCAGGACGGCGCAGTGTGGGGGTTCGCGCTATACCACCCGACTTATAGCACCTGGGCTGGGCGCTCAATGTATCTGGAAGACCTGTATGTACAGCCGGCGCACCGGGGGCAAGGCGTGGGGACAGCGCTGCTGGCGCGGGTGGCGGCCGAGGCGCTGAAACAGGACTGCGCGCGGCTGGACTGGAGCGTGCTGACCTGGAACGAGCCGGCGCTGCGGATGTATGAACGCATTGGCGCGATGCGCATGGACGAGTGGCGAAGGATGCGGCTGTCTGAAGATGGCCTGGCGGTGCTTGCCGCCCAGTCGGGGGTGGAGCCGTGAAAAAGCCCCGGATTCGGGTAATTGGCGGAGGACTGGCCGGGCCGGAGGCGGCGCTGATGGCAGCGCGGATGGGCGTGGCGGTCGAGCTGTGGGAGATGCGGCCGAATCGGCAGACGCCGGCGCACCAGACGGCTGATTTTGGGGAGCTGGTGTGCTCGAACTCGCTGAAGAGCGAGAGCGAGGGCACGGCGCCGTGGCTGCTGAAGCAGGAGATGCGGCGCGCTGGATCGCCCTTGCTGGCCTGCGCGGATGCGGCGGCGGTACCGGCCGGGCATGCGCTGGCGGTAGACCGGGTAGAGTTTTCGCGGCGGATCGCTTCAGCCATCGCGGAGCAGCCGCTGATTACAGTGCGGCGTGAGGAGTGTACTGCGCTGGACCCCGAAGACGGCATTACGGTGGTGGCGAGCGGACCGCTGACGTCTTCGGCATTGTCAGAGGAGGTTGCGCGGTTGACGGGGCGCGAGCATTTGGCGTTCTACGACTCGATCTCGCCGATCGTGGATGCGGAGACGATCGACCGGGAGCGCGTATACATGGCAGCGCGGTGGGATAAAGGCACGGCGGACTACATCAACTGTCCGTTCACGAAGGAGGAGTACGAGCGGTTTCTTAACGCGCTGCTGGCGGCCGAGCCGGCCGAGGCGAAGGAGTGGGAGAAGCTGCCGTACTTCGAGAGCTGCCTGCCCATTGAAGAACTTGCCCGGCGCGGGCGCGAGACGCTGCGGTTTGGGCCCATGAAGCCGGTGGGGCTGCGGGATCCGCGGACAGGCAGGCAGCCTTGGGCGGTGGTGCAGCTGCGGGCGGAGAACCTGCGGGCGGACTCGTACAACCTGGTGGGCTTTCAGAACCATTTGAAGTATGGGGAGCAGGCGCGGGTGCTGCGGCTGATTCCGGGGCTTGAGCAGGCGAAATTTCTTCGCTGGGGGCAGATGCACCGCAATACGTATATTCATTCGCCGAGCGTGCTGACGGAGGGGCTGTATTTGCGCGAGTGGCCGAACGTGTTTTTCGCGGGACAGATTTCGGGGGTGGAGGGGTATACGGAGTCGATTGCGACGGGGCTGCTGGCGGGGGTGTATGCGGCTTCAGCGGTGCTGGGTGTGCCGGTAGATCCGGCGCCGCGGGGTACGGCGCTCGGGTCGCTGGCGCACTACATCACGCATGCGGAGGGGAAGAACTTCCAGCCGGCGAATATCACGTTCGACCTGCTGCTGCCGCTCGATGAGACGCGAAAGCAGGTGAGGGACAAGAAGGCGCGGCACGGGATGGTGTGCGAGCGGGCGCTGGCGGCTTTCGATGGATGGTGGGCCGGGCAGGCCGCGATGGCAGGGAGCGCGGGATGAGAGAGCGGGCGGTGGTTTCGCTGTCGGGCGGCATGGATTCGTGCGTGTGCGCGGCCCTGGCAGCGCGGGAATACGAGGCCTGCGCGCTGCATTTCTCGTATGGGCAGCGAACGGAGGCGCGGGAGCTGGCCAGTGCGCGGGCCGTAACTCAGGCGCTGGGGATCGAGCGGTTCCTGCATGTGCGTCTGGAGCTGTTTCGGGCGATCGGCGGGTCGGCGCTGACGGACAGCTCGATCGCTGTACCGGAGGCTTCAGAAATCGTGGGCGCTGAGATTCCAGTGACGTATGTGCCGTTCCGGAACTCGCATTTTTTGAGCGCGGCGGTGAGCTGGGCGGAGACGATCGGGGCGCGGACGGTTTTTATCGGCGCGGTGGAGCAGGACAGCTCGGGGTATCCGGACTGCCGGCCGGCGTACTACCAGGCGTTCCAGCAGGTGATCCGGGTGGGAACCCGGGAGGGAAACATCCAGATCGCGACGCCGCTCATCCACATGAGGAAGCACGAGATCGTGCGGCAGGGTGTTGAACTGGGCGCGCCGCTGCATGTAACGTGGTCCTGCTACCAGGGCGAGACAACTGCTTGCGGGATGTGCGACAGTTGCGTGCTGCGCCTGCGTGCTTTTGCTGAAGCCGGTGTCGACGACCCGATTCCCTATGCGGCGCGCCAGTGACAGCACGGGCGAACACGCAGTGCTTGAAGACGAGAGAAAGAGGAGACGACCACCATGCGGTTACCGTCGCGGTTCACGATGCATTCCAGAGTTCCGGCACTTGTACTTTTTTTGAGCGCCGCGGCAGTTCCCTTCCCGGCGGCTTATGCGCAGCAGGGTACGGGCAGCATTCACGGGCATATCAATGATCCGGTAGGGGCGCCGATCGCCGGCGCGCAGGTGCTGGTGACGACCGATGGCAAGACGGCGAAATACACCTTTACGGCCGATGCGAACGGAGATTTCAAGGGCGCGGGGATTGCGCCCGGCACCTACATCCTGAACCTGATGGCGCAGGGCAAGCCTGTGGACCAGATGATGAACGTGAAGGTTGTGGCCGACCAGGATTTGGCGGAGAACTTCGACCTGGGGCGCCCGGACTACATCGCGAAGATGACACCGGAGCAGCGCAAGCAGGTGGAGGATGTGAAGAAGCAGAACGCGGATGCGCTGAAGAACAACTCCGTCGTGAAGAACCTGAACGGAGACCTGGCGAAGGCGCGGGATGACATCAAGAGCAAGAACTTCGCCGACGCGGACCAATTGATGACCAAGGACACGCAGGCAAAGCCGGATGCCTCGGTGCTGTGGCTGGAGCTGGGCAATGCGCAGCTGGGCGAGAAAAAGTATCCGGATGCGACGACCTCGCTCGAGAAGGTGATTTCGCTAGAGGGGGCGAACCCGAAGCCAAACGTCGAAATCGTGGGCGGCGCGAACAATGGGCTGGGCGAGGCATACGCTTCGCAGAATAAAATACCGGAAGCAACGGCGGCTTATGACGCAGCGGCAAAGGCAAACCCGGCCGGGGCAGGGATGTTCTACACGAATGAGACGATCGTGCTGGCGCGCTCGGGCCAGAACGGCGATGCGGTAGCGGCGGCAGCGGACAAGGCGATTGCCGCGGATCCGACCAAGCCGATTCCCTATTACCTGAAAGGGCAGTCGCTGATCGGCAAGGCGACCGTGGACCCGAAGACGCAGAAGATCGAGGCGCCGCCGGGCTGCGCGGAGGCGTACCAGAAGTACCTGGAGCTGGCGCCGGATGGGCAGTTCGCGGCGGATGCGAAAAATATCCTGGCCAGCATGGGGCAGACGGTGAAGACCAGTTACAAGGCTGGAAAGAAGTAGGGCTTTGTGGTGGAAGGGCGCTCCGCGATGGCGGGGCGCCTTTTTATTTGTGGGGAGCGAGTGGGATGTATGCGCGGGACGTGCGAATCGTAGGGAAATGAGGAGCGGTGCATGAATGATTCTGGGCGCGTGCCGGCGTTTGCTGAGGCGTTTGCGCGGGTGGAGGCCGAAGCGGCGGGGCTGGCGGCGCGGGGCGTGGAGGAGGCGGCGCTGCTGGATGGGCTGGGGCGGGTGCTTGCCGAGGGGCTAGCCGCAGACCGGGACCAGCCGCCGTTTGCGCGCTCGACCCGGGACGGCTTTGCGGCGCGGGCACGAGACTGGAAACGCGGCGGCCTGCAGGTAGCCGGGCTGCTGCGGGCGGGGGAGGCGTGGCCGGGCGGCGCGGTTGCCGAGGGGGCGTGTGTCGAAATCATGACGGGTGCGCCGGTGCCGGCTGGGTGCGACTCGGTGGCGATGGTGGAGCATGTGAAGCGTGCTGGCGAAAGCGTCTCGCTGGCGGCGGGGCAAAGGATTGTGGCGGGGGAGAATGTCATTCCAGCGGGCGCGGAGGCACGGGCCGGCGCGGTGCTGCTGGCGGAGGGGACGCGGCTGAACGCGCACGGGGTGGCGGCGGCGGCGGCCTGCGGGCATGCGCGGGTGAGGGTGTACCGCAAGCCGCGGGTGGTGATTCTGGCGACGGGGGATGAGCTGGTTGCGGTGGAAGAGACGCCGCTGAAACACCAGATTCGGAATTCCAATTCGGCGACGCTGGCGGCGCTGGTACGGGGGCTGGGGGGCGAGCCGGTGCTGGCGGCTCCGGTTGCGGATGACACGGCGGCACTGGAGGCGGCGATTGCGCGGGCGGAGGAGGAGTGCGAGCTGCTGCTGCTGTCGGGCGGGGTGTCGATGGGCAAGTACGACCTGGTGGAGCCGGCGCTGGCGGCGCTGGGTGCGTCGTTCCACTTTACCGGGGTACGGATGCAGCCGGGCAAGCCGGTGGTGTTTGGCAGCCTCGCGGGTGGCACGCTTCCCTTCTTTGGGCTGCCGGGGAATCCGGTTTCGACCATCGTTTGCTTTGCGGCGTTGGTCGCGCCGGTGCTAGCGGCGCTCACAGGGCAGCGAGGGTATATGCCGCCGTTTGTGCGGGCGGAGCTGCGGGAGCCGGTCGCGGCGAAGCCGGGGCTGACGCGGTTTCTGCCGGCGCTGCTGACGCACGCGATCGGTGGGGCTGGGGTGGAAACGATTGCGTGGCAGGGCTCGGGCGACCTGGCCAGCACGGCGCGGGCGAACTGCTTTCTTGTAGTTCCGGAGGATGCAGGCGAGCTGACGGCGGGCGCGACGGTGACGGTGCTGTTGGCTTGAAAATACCTGCGATAGGCTGAAGATATGAGCGAGCGGGTGGAAACATCGCCGGGGGAACTGTCGCACTACGACGCGGACGGCACGGCGCGCATGGTGGATGTGAGCGCGAAGGCGGCGATGCGGCGCGAGGCGGAGGCGGAGGCGTTTGTGGAGTTGTCGGCCGAGGTGCTGGCCGCGCTGCCGCGCAACCCGAAGGGCAATCCGCTGGAGGTGGCGCGGTTTGCCGGGATCCAGGCGGGCAAGCGCACCAGCGAACTGATCCCGATGTGCCATCCTCTGCCGCTGTCGTTTCTCGATGTAACGGCGACGGTGACCGGTGAGGGGGTGCGGATCCGGGCGGTGGCGGCGACGACCGCGCATACCGGCGTCGAGATGGAGGCCATGACGGCGGCGAGCGTAGCGGCGCTGACGGTGTATGACATGTGCAAGGCGCTGGACAAGGGGATCGTGATTCGCGGCGTGCGGCTGGTGCGGAAAGAGGGTGGCAAGAGCGGCACGTGGCGCCGGGAGGGCGAATGAGTCTGGCAAGCGTTCTGCCCAGCGCCTCGCAAAGCGCCGTGGCCTCGCAGCACCTGCATGCGGTCGTGATCGGGGTCGTTGCGGTATGCGTCGCGCTGACGCTGGGGCTGGCGCTGCACGCGATTGTGTTCCGACTGCTGGCGCGGCTGCGGCACAAGGATGTGCAGGCTTCGCCGCTGCTGCGCGCGGTGGCGATGCGGCTGCGGCGGCCGGCGCTCGGGATCACGCTGCTGACGGCGCTTGGCATCGTCATGCCGTTTCTGCCCATCGAGCAGCCGCTGCTGGGCAATGTCGAAAAGGCGCTGGCGATTGTGTGGTTTCTCGCGCTGGGCTGGCTGATGATCTCAGGCGTGTACCTGTTTGAAGACGGGATGCTGCTGCGCTATGACGCGAGCACGTCGGACAACCTGAAGGCGCGACGGGTGCGGACGCAGCTGCAATTGCTGCGGCGGCTCGCGATCATTCTGCTGATGGTGGTGACGGCGGGGCTGATTCTTTCGCTCTTTCGCGATTCGCAGCTGTGGCACTACGGAGCGGGACTGCTGGCGTCGGCCGGCCTGGCCAGCCTGGTGCTGGCGACTGCGGCGAAGTCGACTGCCTCAAACCTGCTGGCCGGCCTGCAGATCGCGCTAACCGAGCCGATCCGGCTGGACGATGTGGTGATTGTGCAGGGAGAGTGGGGCAAGATCGAGGAGATTACGACGACCTATGTGGTGGTCGCGATTTGGGATTACCGTCGGCTGATTGTGCCGCTGAGCTACTTCATCGAGAACCCGTTTCAGAACTGGACGCGGGAGCATGCGGACCTGATGGGGACTTCGTTTCTGTATGTGGATTACTCGGTGCCGGTGGAGGCGCTGCGGGAGGAGTTTTTCCGGCTGCTGGAGTTGTCGCCCTTGTGGGACCGCAAGATCAAGGCGCTGCAGGTGACGAACTTGTCGGAGCACACGATGGAGATCCGGTGTCTGCTGAGCGCGCGCAACTCGGGTGAGCAGTTTGATCTACGCTGCATTGTGCGCGAAGGGATGATTGCGTTCATCCAGGAGAAGTATCCGGATGCGTTTCCGCGGATGCGGTTCAGTGCGGTGGGGGGTGCTCCGGTGGAGGCGCGGGACTTGCGCGCTGATCGCGGTGCACAGGGCGGAGAAAAAGCAGGTCCTTCGCTTCGCTCAGGATGACGCCTTTTTGTTCGCCGTCATGATTCCGCGCTCGCGAAATGTGGCACTCGCGGCGGCTCCTTTTGAACTGCATTCGCGAAAGTCCCCCGGCCAGTACTCGATCTAAACAGCTTCGGCGAGATAGACGCCGAACCAGCCGCGGTCGTCTTTCCACTGGCGGCGGAGGGCGAAGCCGGCTTGCTCAAGCATGGCGAGGAGGAGGGCGTCGGTGAATTTGTAACTGTTTTCGGTGTGAATGGTTTCGCCCTCGGCGAGCTGGATGGTGAGAGCGAGGGCGGCGATTTCGACGGACTGCCGGCACTGGCTGCGCAGGTGCATTTCGATGCGGGACTCGCTTCGGTTCCAGCGGGCCTCGTGGGTGAAGGCGTCGAGGTGGAAGTCGGCTTCAAGCTCGCGGTTGATGCGCCGCAGGACATTCTTGTTAAACGCAGCGGTGATGCCCTGGGCATCGTCGTAGGCGGCGAGCAGGGCGGCTTCGCTCTTGACCTGGTCGGCGCCGAGCAGCAGGTGGTCGCCGGGATTGAGCTGATTGCGGACCTCAGTCAGCAGCGCGGTGGCATCGCCGGGCTCAAAGTTGCCGATGCTGGAGCCGATGTAGAGCACAAGCTTGCGCAGACCGGGGGCTTCGATCTGGCCCAGGCCTTCGGTGTAGTCGGCGACGCGGGGATGGACATGCACGTCTGGGAATTCGAGTTCAAGGTGGCGAGTGGCTTCAATGAGCGCGCTTTCCGAGACATCGATGGGGTAGTACTCGACGCTGCCCTGGTGCGCGGCGGCGGCGGCGAGCAGCAGGCCGGTTTTGGAGGCGGTGCCGGCGCCGAGCTCGATGACGGCGAGACGCTGGTTCGCTGCGGCTTCGGCGATGATGGCACCGGCGTGGGCGGCGAAGATCGAGCGCTCGGTGCGGGTGACGTAGTACTCGGGCAGCTCGGTGATCTGCTCGAAGAGGACGGAGCCGCGCTGGTCGTAGAAGAGCCAGGGACTGAGGGTTTTGGGCGCGGCGGTGAGGCCGCGCCAGACTTCGGCGCCCAGAGGCGTTTCGCGCGCGGGTTCCGCGGACAGGGATATTGCCTTTGCAAGAGCCATTCGTATGCTTTCGCGCCCTAACGCCGGGCCAAGCGCACGCCGGAGAACTGCCAGCGGGTGTGCGCGGGGAAGAAGTTGCGGTAGCTGGGGCGAATGTGGGAGAGCGGGGTGGCGACCGAACCGCCGCGCAGGACCATCTGGCCGGACATGAACTTGCCGTTGTACTCGCCGAGGGCGCCTGGGAGGGCGGCGTAGCCGGGATAGCCAAGATAGGCGCTGCGGGTCCACTCCCAGACGCCGCCGAACATCTCGCGGAGAGAGTTCTGGGTGGCGGAGGCGAGCGGGTGCAAGGCGCCGCCTTCGAGCAGGTGCTCGGGCTGCGGCGTGGCGCCGGCGGAGGCAACTTCCCACTCGGCTTCGGACGGAAGCTGCATACCGGCCCAGCGCGCGAAGGCGTCAGCCTCAAAGTAGCTGATGTGGCACACGGGAGCGGCGAGCAGGCCGGAGAGCGGCTTGTCGCCGCGCAGGGTGAAAATGGTCCACTCGGAGGCGCCGTCGGCGCGGTGCCAGTAGAGCGGAGCCTGCCAGGCTTCGCGCTGCACGGCCTCCCAGCCGTCGGCGAGCCAGAGGTCAGAGCGGGTGTAGCCGCCGTCCTCGATGAACTGCAGGTATTCGGCGCAGGAGACGGGGCGGGAGGCGAGGTCGAAGGCGTCGAGCCAGACGCGGTGGCGGGGCTCTTCGTTGTCGAAGCAGAAGTCGTCCGAGGAGGATGGCTCAGGGCGGGTGTAGCCAATTGCGCGCAGGCCTTCGGCGAAGGGGATCCAGCTGTGGTTGCCGAGCTGGCGGGTGATGGAGACGTCGGCGTCGGGCAGGGCTTCCTCCCGGTAGGCGGGGCGCAGGGGGTTGCTCCAGAGGGCGTGCTTGATGTCGGTGAGCAAGAGCTCGCCGTGCTGCTGCTCGTGGTGGAGGCCGAGGATGAGGCGGCGCTTGGCTTCCTCGGGAGCTTCGCCCATAAAGAGCTGCTCAAGGCCGGCGTCGACAGAGCGGCGATAGGCGAGGATGGCGTCGAGGCTAGGGCGTGAGAAAGACGCGCGCAGTTTCTTTTGCGGCTGGTCGGAGATGGAGTTGTAGTAGCTGTTGAAAAGCCAGAGGAAGTCGGGGTGAAAGGGCTGGTAGCCGGGGAGGAACTCGCGCAGGAGAAAGGTTTCGAAAAACCAGGTGGTGTGCGCCAGGTGCCACTTGGCGGGGCTGGCCTCGGGACAGCTCTGCACCATCATGTCTTCAGGCGTGAGCGGCTCGCAGAGCTGGAGGCTCTGGCGCCGCACGGTACAGAGGCGATCGAGAAGATGGTTGGCAGAGGCGGAGGCGAGGCTGGCGGATGGGGCGAGTGGCATGCTTTGCGCTTCTCCTGATGCGGGTGATGCCGGTGCTGCGCTGGGTGGCAGCCGGGCAAAAGCCGGCCGCCGGTCACGCTGCTAACTTAGCAGCACATGCGGCGATCCGTGTTGCTTGCGGGCCGGGGTTTTTTCGTCCGCTTTGCGCTTTGCGTTGATAGCCGGAACACTGTGCGGGCTTTGCGTGGGTTTGATCGCGTTCATGCGGCCGCTTTGACTTTCCGGAGGCCTGGGCATGCGTTGGTAGCATAAAAGATGCGGCCTGGGGCGCAAGCGCGTCTTTTTCGGCCCACTTCCGTCTCAACCCACAAGCAATTGCTTCCCCCTGAGCAGTTTTGGTCTTTCATCCATGATGCAGTGGTGCAAACAACTCGGGTGTCTCGGATTTCTATCGCTTGCGATGACAGCGTGGAGCTGCGCGCAGGCGCAGGAGGACTCGAATTTCGACATCGCGGGGCTGCAGGCGATTCGCGGAGTGGTGACGCGGACCGCTGGCTCGTCGGTGTTCGTGAAGGGGCAGGACGGCACGGTGTACGAAGTGGAAACGGGAGCGAACACCCACTTTGTGAAGAACGGAGCGCAGACGCCGGCGGACCAGGCACACAGCGGCGACACGGTGCTGGCCGGCGGCGAGCTGGACGCGAAGAAGCACTCGCTGGGAGCGATTTTTGTCGCGGTGGTGGACGCGCAGGAACTGGCCGAGCTGGACCAGAGGCGGGGACAGTGGGGCAAAACCTGGCTGGCGGGCACGATCACGGCCAAGAACGGGACGGAGCTGGTAATCAAGCGGCCGGATGGGGTGGTGAACACCGTTTCCGTGGATGAAGATACATCGTTTCGCAAGCGCCACCAGAGCATCACGCTGCCGGATATCCAGGTGGGGGACGGGATGACGGCGACCGGGGCGCCGGGGGGGACGGCTGGCAATGGTGTGTTCGTGGCGAAGGTGCTGACGGTGGTGGATGCGGCGGATATTCGCGAGTGGTCGCGGCTGACGGGGCAGGGCAACCGGAAGGACCAGAAAGCGCAATGAGGATGAAGACGCGGCGGGCGGACTGGGGATTGTCTGGCGGACGGCTGGCTGCCGCGATGACGTTCGCGTGCGTAGGCGTGGCGGCTGCGGGAGCGCAGGGAGCGGCCCTGAATGCGGGGCAGGCGGCGGGGCAGGCGGCGGGGCAGGCGGCACCGGGTGCGGCACCGGGTGCGGCTCAAGGGGCTGCCGCCACAGATGCTTCCACAGCGCAGCAGGGCGGTACCGTGCACGGGACGGTGACCTCGGGCGGGACGCCGCTGCCGGGGGTTTCCATCACGGCAACCAACACGTTGACCGGCGTGCGGTATGCAACCGCGACCGGCACGGATGGCGGGTTCCGGCTGCACATCCCCGAGGACGGCCGGTACGTGTTGCGGACGGACTTTGCCGCGTTTGCCGAAAGCACAGGGGAGGTTCGTTTTGGAGGCGCGGCGGGCGGAGCGCGCGATCTGACGAAAAGTCTGGCGCTGGTGCTGCTGTCGCGGGTTCCGGCGCAGGGGGAGGATCGCGGCGCGCTGGGTGCGCCTGCCGGAGGGGGTACGCGCAGCTACAGCGGCGGAGCGCGGGGGAACGGCCAGGGTGGGTCGCAGCTGCTGGGGCTGCTGGGGTCGGCCGCGGGCTCGCTCGACGCGGGAGACGCGACGAGCGGAGCGCAGGCACCGGCGCTGGGTGGCAGCGGCGATTTTGCTTCGGATTCGGTGGCGGTACAGGGGCAGAGCGGGGGCAACGGGCTGGCGGGCATCGACCTGAATGCGCTGCGGGAGCGCGCGGAGAACGACCCGGGGCTGAGCGGCGGCGGGGGTGGACGAGGCTTTGGCGGCGGAGGCGGCGGCTTTGGCGGTGGGGGTGGGTTTCGCGGCTCGTTCCGGCACTTTAACCCGAACCAGCCGCATGGCGCGTTTTTCTGGACCGGGTCGAACTCAGCGTTGAACGCGCGCGATTATGCGCTGCGCGGGCAGGCCATCGCGCAGCCCTCGTATGCGTCGAACCGCTTTGGGCTCGTGTATGCGGGAACTCCTTATATTCCCAAGCTGATTGAGCATGACCGCAAGGACTTCTTGTTTTTCACGCTGAGCGGGCAGCGGTCTTCGAGTCCGTTCGACCAGTACGGCACGGTACCGACGGCGGCCGAGCGCGCGGGAGACTTCAGCCAGCTGACGGGTGCGCAGGGCGGCGTGGTTCCTATTTACGATCCGATGACGGGCCAGCCGTTCGCGAACAACATTGTGCCGGCGGGGCGGATACAGCCGCAGGCTACGGCGCTGCTGAACTATCTGCCGCTGCCGAACCTGCCGGGTATCTCAAGAAACTACCAGCGGTTGACGAGTGCGCAGAATAACTCGACGCTGGTGGGGCTGCGGTTTATCCATACGTTCGGCGGCACGGGCGGCTCGCCGCTAACTGGGCTGATACGACAGTACCTGGGCACGTCGCAGGGCCTGCAGCAGAACATCCATGTGAACTTCAACTACAGCCACACGGCCGAGGACAACCTGAATATCCTGCCGGAGCTGGGCGGCAAGACCGCGACGAACAGCCGCTCGGTGGAGCTGGGCTACACGCTCAGCGTGGGGCGGCTAAGCAATAATCTGACGCTGAACTGGAACCGGGCCACGACGACTGCGGCTAATTACTTCACGAACGTGAACGATGTAGCGAGCGGACTGGGCATCGACATTGCGAATGGCGGCGCGGTGAACCCGCTGAGCTATGGGCTGCCAAACCTGACGCTGAACCAGTTCACGGGCTTCAGTGAGCAGCAGCCGGCGTTCACGACGAACCAGACAATTGCGCTGGCGGAAGCGAGCTCATGGACGCACAAGAAGCAGAACCTGCGGTGGGGCGCTGACATTAAGCGCGTGCACCTGGACCTGCTGGGCAGCAGCGGCGTGGTCTCGACGGGGAGCTTTATTTTCTCGGGCCTGTTTACCGAGCAGCCGGGAACGAGCGCGGCGAGCGGAGTGGGTAACACCAGCGGGAACGGGCAGCCGCAGAGCGGGTCGTCACTGGCCGACCTGCTGCTGGGCATGCCGCAGCAGACGAGCCTACAGGCGCCGTATGCGAAGAGCTATCTGCGCGAAAATGTGTATGACGCGTACTTTCAGGATGATTGGCGTGCGCTGGCCTCGCTGACGCTGTTTGCCGGGCTGCGCTACGAGTATTTTTCGCCTTACTCAGAGAAGGACGATAGGCTGGCTACGCTGGATCCGGGAAACGATTTCGCTTCTGTAACAACCGTTGAGCCAAATAGTATCGGGCCTTATACGGGGGCGTATCCGCGGTCGTTGATCTATCCGGAGAAGAATAACTTTTCACCGCGGATTGGGTTTGCCTGGCGCGCGGCGAAGGATACGGTAGTGCGCGGCGGGTACGGCATCAACTTCGCGAACGGGCAGTACAACAAGTTTGTGCAGCAGTTCGCGTTCCAGCCGCCGTTTGCCGATGTGCAGACGAACGAGGCGACGCAGGGCGCGAAGATTTCGCTGGCCAACGGCTTCCCTGCCCCGCAGACCGAGGGCAACTATGCTGTGAACAAAAACTACCGGCTGCCATATGTGCAGGTTTGGAATCTGAACGTGCAGCGGACGCTGCCGCAGGGGATTGTGCTGAATGTGGGTTACAGCGGGTCAAAGGGTACGCGGCTGAGCATTGTGGACGCGCCGGGGCGGACCGCGGCGGCCTCGCTGAGCAACGTGATTTATGACTATGAGGACTCCGTTGCTTTTTCTAACTTCAACTCCATTGCGGTGAGCGTGCGCAAGCGGCTGCAGAAGGGGCTGGGGCTGCAGGCGACTTACACCTATGCGCACTCGATCGACAACGCGACCTCGGTAGGTGGAGTGGGCAACGCGGTTGCGCAGAACTGGCAGAACCTTTTGGGTGAGGAGTCGAACTCGAGCTTCGACATTCGTAACAAGGTAAGCGGCAATTTCATTTACGAGCTTCCGTTCGGCGCGGATAAGGCGTACTTCACGACCGGGCGTGCGGCGCATGTCCTGGAAGGGTTTTCGGTTTCCGGGACTTACTCGATCGCGAGTGGAGAGCCTTTGACGCCGAGTTATCTTGCGTCGGTCAACGATGTGGCGCGGGGCAGCGCGGGTTCGGAGCGTCCGGACAGGGTGCCGGGGGCTTCGTTGACGGCTGGCGCGGGCGGGGTGAACCAGTGGTTTAACACGAACGCGTTTACGCAGCCCACCGGGGTGTACGGCGATGCGAGCCGCTACTCGATTGCCGGGCCTGGAACGATCTCGGTAAATGGTTCGGTGGCGAAGACGGTTTCGTTTGGGGAGACGCGGTCACTTGAGGTACGAGCGACGGCGGACAACGTGTTCAACACGATCCAGTATTCGACGGTCGATACGCAGCTGGGGTCGGGGTCGTATGGGCAGGTGACGGGCACGGCGGCGACGCGGCAGTTCAGCTTCATCGCGCGGTTCCGGTACTAGCTGATTGGGGGCTTGATGCGCAAGGGATGGATGCTGGTCGCGCTGCTGATGGCTGGCGCGGGACTGCTGGCGCAGACGCCGGCGCCCCCGCAGAGCGCCACGGCGAGCGGCTTTACGCTGAAGGTGCAGAGCGACCTGGTGCTAACAGATGTGATCGTGCGGGACCGGAAAACAGGCGAGGCGGTGCGCGGGCTCAAGCGCAGCGACTTTTCAGTATTTGAAAGCGGCAAGCCGCAGCAGGTCGTAAGTTTCGACGAGCAGGATGTGGATCAGGCGGTGCGGCTGCCTGCCACCGAGACAGTTACAGGCCGCGCGGGCGCGCCGGCGGCTGCGGCGCTGGGCGCGAGCGCCGAGCAGCAGGCAGCGGCGCTGCGCGACCACCGGCTGATCGTGCTGTTTTTCGATACGACGTCGCTGCAGCCGGACGATCTAGAGCGTGTGCAGCAGGCGGCGCGGGATTACATCAACAAGACGATGCAGAACGCGGATCTGGTTTCGGTCGTATCGCTGGGCAGCACGCTGTCGCTCGACCAGGACTTTACAGCAGACAAAAAACTGCTGCTGCGCGCAGTAGACAGCTACTCGGGCGGCAGTGGGCAGGGCTTTACGCCGGGGGCGACGGGCACGACCAACCAGGTGGAAGATACGACGGCGTACTCCGCGGACGAGAGTGAGTATAACGACATTAATACCGATCGGGAGCTGTTCGCGATTGCCGCAATTGCACGTGCACTGGGGCCGATTAATCAGAAGAAGTCGCTGCTGTATTTCTCGGGCGGTGTGCAGCGCGACGGGATTGAGAATCAGGCCTCGCTGCGCTCGACCATCAATGCGGCGGTGCGCAATAACCTTTCCATTTACAGCGTGGATGGGCGGGGATTGCAGGCGATCTCGCCACTGGGTGATGCGACGACCGGCTCACTGCGCGGCAATGCCGCGTATACGGGCGGAGCGCTGCAGAATAATCTCGATTCCAACTTCAACACTCAGGAGGTGCTGGCAACTCTGTCGAGCGACACGGGCGGTAAGGCGTTCTTCGACAACAACGACTTTGCGCCGGCATTTCAGCAGGTGCAGAACGATACGGCGAGCTACTATGTGCTGGGATTCCACTCCTCGAACCCGGCGCGCGACGGGAGTTATCGCAAGCTGGAGATACGCGTGAACCGGCCAGATGTGAAGTTGAGTTATCGGCCTGGGTATTATGCGCCTGCGGACTTTCGGCACGCGAATGGCGAGCAGCGAGAGCGCGACCTGGAGGCGGCGCTGAATACGGACTTGCCGGCGACGGATATGTCGGTGTATCTGCAGCCGTTCTTTTTCCGGGATGCGACCGGGCGTTATAACATGCCGGTAGCGCTGCTGGTGCCGGGAGCGCAAATACCCTTCACTAAGGGCGGCAGCCGCGACAAGGCGACGCTCGATGTTATCGGCAACATTAAAGACGCGCAGGGACATGTGCTGCAGCAGGTGCGCGATACGGTGAAGCTGGCGATCAACGAGTCGCAGCAGGTGGCGCGCAAGAATATTCAGTACTCGACCGGATTTACGCTGCCGGCGGGCACGTATCACTTGAAGTTTGTGGTGCGCGAGAATGAGACGGGCAAGCTGGGCTCGTTCGAGACCGATGTGCGGGTGCCGGACCTGGCGAAGGCTCCGCTGAAGATGAGCTCGGTGGTGCTGGCCTCGCAGAGGATTGTGCCGGCGGCCAGCGAGCGTCGCGCGGACAACCCGCTGGTGTATGACGGCGAGCAGTATGTGCCGAACCTACCGCACGTGTTTACGCGCGACCAGTCGCTCTACTTCTTCTACGAGGTTTACGACCCGGCAAAGTATGCGCGGGCTGCGGCGGGGAATACGACGGCGGCAGCGAAGGAGGCCGGGAGCATCCATGTGCTGACCAGCATTGAACTGCTGCGCGGCAACGTGATGGTGTTCAAGTCGCCGCTGGTGGATGCGCGTGCAGTGAATGTGGCCGGACGCAACGCGATTGCGTTTGCGTTCACGGTGCCGTTAACGTCGCTGGCGGATGGCGTGTACACGTGCCAGGTGAATGTGATCGACGATGCGGGGGGAACGTTCAGTTTTCCGCGGACTCCGGTGCTGATTCGCGGAGGCGCGGCGGTGACGCCGGCAGCGAGCAGTGCCAAGTCGGCGCCGGGCGCGCCTTAACGCGAGGCTGGCTTTGCCGGCAGCGGGTCGGGCTGGTCGCGATATGGGCAGTGGCGGCAGCCGGATTCGCAGCAGTAGCCGCGCTTGCGGTGGAAAGCGGCGGTGAAAACGAGGTACGGGCCGTCCATATAGAAATCCTCATCTTCGTCGTCGCTGCGGGCCGGCTGTTCACTCATGCGTGCGCTCCGAGGGATTCCGCCGCTGCGGCAAAAATGCCGGGCTGGATAGGTTGCGCTGCCGCAAAGGCGGCTGGCGTGCCAGTTGTGAGCAGCGCGCGGGTCCAGGTGAGCGACTTGCCGGCGACTGCCGGGACGCGCTCGCCGGGGATGACGATGCCAAGCAGGTTTAATGGATCAGCGGCTGTTACAGATACGGCGAGATCCGGGTCGAGGCCGTTGCGGCGTGTCTCGCGCAGACTCTGGATGGCCTCAGGCAGGGCGAACTGTTCGCCGGCGAAGCCGGAGAGGAAGCGGCCTCCGCGCACCTCGCCGCGGGCTTCCATGCGGCGCAGCATGGGCAGCAGTTCGCGCCATCTGGGGATGTTGGTTTCGCGTTCGAGCACGTCGCGGAAGAGAACGCCGTAGCGGCGCAGCAGCATGGCGCAGGCTGAGGCGAGCTGAGCTTCGCGCTGCTCGGCGGCGGCGCCATCCCCTGCGACAAGGCTGGGATGCGTGTGCGGACTAGAGGCAGGCCAGCCCTGATCCTGCGCTGCAATGAGAAGACTCCATCGGCCGGCGGCGTGGCGGGCGGCGCGCTTTGCACCTGGGGGAGGCGCGTGCAACTGCCTGCGTCTTGGATCGATGAGCAGGCGCAGAGTGTCGAAGCCGTCGGCGGTAACGAGGCCGGCGCAGACGAGTTCCCACAGAGCACGATCGAGCTCGGGCGCGGGGACCGCGAAGGCGCGCTGCAGGTCGGCGGCGAACATGGCGCCGCGCTGCGCGAGGCAGGCGCTCACGGCAAGCGCAAGCGTGGACAGGCAGCAGGGCAGATTGGCTTCGGGCACGCGGGCGTTGGCGAGGCAGGCGTCGAGCCAGAGGGCTTCCTCGCGCAAGAAGAATGCGATGGGCGCCATACTGGTGGGGATCACGCGGCGTGGGCCTCCGGTTTCGGCGGCGTAAAACGCGGGGTGGGGCGACAGGCGGCCCCAGCCAACAACTCCGGCCATGCACAGCGCGTCGAGCCAGCGAGGGTCGTACGCGGCGACGCGCGCGGGCAGCAGCGAGCGCTCCCACTCGATTGCCGGCGCCTCGAAGCCTTCAAGTCCGCGCAGCGCTTCGAGGACTCCGGCTTCGCCGGTGAGCTGAGTCTGCGGGGCTACGTGCTGCCAGCCGAGCAGCCACTGCATGTAAACGGCCGGCGTGACGGGCTCAATCTGCTTGCGCAGGGCGCCGACGGTGCGCTTGTGGATGCGCTGCAGCAGGCGGCGATCGCACCACTCGGTTTCGTGATCGGAGATGAGCGTGCCTGGCTTTGGCGCGTGCTCAAATACGCCGCGCATCAGAATGCCTGCGACCTCGAGGCGGAGCAGCTGCTTCCAGATTTCCGCGGCGGGAACGTGAAGCAGGTTCGCGAGTGAAGACGCGGTCGCGGGACCGAGCAGGCACATCCAGCCTTGCACGGCGCGGCGGAGAACTTCATCTGGGGCTTCATCAGGGCTGGGAATGTGCGGGAGCGCCAGTTCGGCGACAAGGCCGGGCACTGCTGCGCGCGCCCAGGCGAGCCGCTCGGCGGTGGCCCAGTAGCGCAGACTATCTGTAACCGCGACGGTGGCACGTTGGCTAGCGACGAGGCGGCTGAAGAAGAGCGGCCACGCGCTGGCGGCGGAGTGCGCGTGCCGGGCTGCGAGCGCGAGCACGGCTTCTTCCGGAACCAGGATGAGCGCCTGCAGCTGGTCGTGCAGTTCGTGCTCATCGCGCACGTCGGGCCACTGCTGGGCGCGCACTTCCGCGATGGCATTGGGCGAGAGGCGGCCTGCCTCGCCCAGCACACTGTCGGGCACGGTACGGCGCAGGGATACGGCGCGGGTGCGGCGCTCCTCAAGGTCGGCATCATCGAGGAAGGCATAGGGCATGGCGTTGATGAGCTCGTGCGAGAACTGCGAGGGTGTGGTGGTGTCAACGGCGAGACACTGTATGGCGCCCGTGCGGATTGCAGCGAGCAGGCGCTTGAGGCCTTCAAGATCCATCGCCTCCTGCAGCGTGTCTTTCATGACCTCGCGCACCAGCGGATGGTTGGGCACCTCAATGTCGCCCTCGATGTTCTCCTGGCAAGCGGCGACCTGCGGGAAGACATTGGCGAGCAGGTCTTCGCTGCGGATGCGCATGATCTGCGGCGCGACCTTTTTTCCTTTCTGTAACCGCAGCAGTTGCAGAGAGCGGCAGGCGCTCCAGCGCCAGCGGGCCTTGAAGATGGGCGACGTGAGCGAGGCCTGCTGCAGCAGGTCGCCGACGGTTTGCTCGGTAAGGAACTGGAAGACATCGCTGAGCGGGAAAGAGTGCTGCTCGGCAAGCGAGATGTTAAGGCCGTTATCGGTGGCGGCAGCCTGCAGCTCAAAGTTAAAGCCGCGGCAGAAGCGCTTGCGCAGCGCGAGGCCCCAGGCCTTGTTGATGCGGCCGCCGAAAGGCGCGTGCAGGATAAGCTGCATGCCGCCTCCCTCGTCGAAGAAGCGCTCGGCGATGATGGTGGTCAGCGTGGGCACGGCGCCGAGCACGGCGCGGCCGGCAACGATGTAACCGATGAGCTGCTCGGCCGCGGCTTGCGAGAGGCAGCATTGGTCGATGAGCCAACTGGTGGTGGAGGCAACTTCTGGATGCGTTTGCGAGATGTAGCCGGGCTGCACGTCGGGCGTGCTGCGGCTGATCTGCTCGCGCAGATCGGAGACGAAAGTCGACAGCTCGAACGTGCGCTGTGGGGCTTCGCCGGTCCAGAAGGGCACGTTCGGCGGCTGGCCATGGGCATCTTCCACGAGGACGCGGCCGGCGCTCTCAACTAGCGTGATGCGCCAGCTGGTGTTGCCGAGCAGGATGACATCGCCAGGGGAGGAGTCGATGGCAAAGTGTTCATCGAGAGTGGCAATTGGCACACCCTCAGGCTGGGCGATGACCTGGAAGATGGCGGTGTCGGGAATGGTGCCGCCGTTCGACACGGCAGCGATGCGGGCTCCGCGGCGGCCCTGCACGACGCCGTGCACGCGGTCGCGCAGCAAGTACGCGCCCCAGGTGCCGCGGCTGCTCGCGATGCCGTCGGTGAGCAGGCAGAGGAGTTCCTCGAAGGTATCGCGGGTGAGCTCGCGGTATGGGTACGCGCGGCATGCCAGCTGGAAGAGAGCTTCTTCCTCCCACGGTTCGGCCGCGCAGGCAGCGACGATCTGCTGCATGAGCACATCGAGCGGCTCGGGTGGAATCTCAAGCCGGTCGAGCACGCCGGCGCGCATGGCCTGCACCAGGGCTGCTGTTTCGAGCAGGTCGTCGCGTGTGGTCACGAAGAAGCGGCCCTTGGGCGTGGCGCCGCGCCAGTGGCCGGCGCGGCCCACGCGCTGCATGGCGGGCGCGATGGCGCGGGGTGAGTTGATCTGGCAGACGAGATCGATGGCGCCGATGTCGATGCCGAGCTCGATCGATGCGGTTGCGACCAGCAGGCGGATTTCGCCGGCCTTGAGCTTGCGCTCGGCTTCGAGTCGCAGCTTGCGCGAGAGAGAGCCGTGATGCGCTGCTACGTTTTCAGCGCCGAGACGCTCGCCGAGCTGGAAGGCAAGTCGCTCGACCATGGCGCGGGTGTTGACGAAGACGAGCGTGGAGCGGTGCTGACCGGCGAGCTCGGCGAGTCGTGTGTAGATCGATTCCCAGATGCCGCGGGTGGCGACGGAGCTGAGCTGCTCGTCTGGTATTTCTATGCCGAGATCGAGTGTGCGGCGCCGACCGACGCTGACGATCTCGACCACGCTGCCGCGCCCCGAGCCAGCGAGAAAATCGGCGACGAGTGTAATGGGATTCTGCGTAGCGGAGAGGCCGATGCGCTGCGGAGGCTGGCTGCGGCCCGCGATGAAAGCGCCGGGAGACAAACGATTGCGCCCGCAGACCAGCGCGTCGAGCCGCTCGAGTGTGAGTGCGAGGTGCGCGCCTCGTTTATCGTCTGCGATAGCGTGAATTTCATCGACGATGATGGTGCGCACGGAGCACAGATTGTTGCGGCTCTTCTCCGCGGTGAGCAGGATGTAGAGCGACTCAGGCGTGGTGACGAGAATGTGCGGCGGACGGCGCAGCATCTGCTGGCGTTCGCGCGGCAGGGTGTCGCCGGTGCGCACGGCGGTGCGGATCTGAGGGCAGAGACAGCCGCGCTCGAGCGCGAGCGCCTGGATTTCGGCGAGCGGTCCATCGAGATTCTTTTGCACGTCGTTGGAGAGCGCCTTGAGGGGCGAGACGTAGAGAACTTCGGTCGCTTCGCCAAGCCGGCCTTCGATGGCCTTGCGCAGCAGTTGATCGATCGCGACGAGAAAGGCCGCGAGAGTTTTGCCGGAGCCGGTGGGCGCCGAGATCAGCGTGGTGCGGCCAGCGACGATGTGCGGCCAGCCTTCAAGCTGCGGCTCCGTTGGCGAGCCGAAGCGCGTGAGGAACCACTCGGCCACGACAGGATGCGCCCAGCGCAATGCCTCGTGGATCGTGAGAGTTTCGTCGACGAGCGGGCCCGGAGTAGACAACGGAAGCATGCACCAGATTTTACGCGCAGCTTCACCGGTTCTTCGCCTGCCCCTGCGCCCTACAATGGAGGGCATGGCTCAGGAACTGACCGTGGAAGAGCGTGCACGCCGCATTCGCGTAATTATTTTTGACGTGGATGGAGTGCTCACGGATGGAGGGATATGGCCGTTCCCAGCGCCGGCAAACGCGGAGCGCATAACAAGCGAGCACGCCGGCATGATGGAGGCGCAAGGCGGCTATGCAATGCAGTCGGCGACCATGCTGGAAGCCAAGGGCTTCCACGCGCACGACGGCACCGGCGTATCGCTGGCGAGGCTTGGCGGGATCGAGTGCGCCATCATCACCAAGCGGATTTCCGAAGCGGTTGCGCTGCGTGCCCGCGATATGCGGCTGAAGTATGTGTACCAAGGCACAGCGAACAAGCTGGCTGCGGTTCGGGAGATCATGGAGAAGGAAAACATTGATCTGGACCAGGTGGCATACCTGGGCGATGACGTGATCGATCTGCCGGTGATGCGCGCCTGCGGCCTCGCGATGGCGGTGGCCGACGCTCGCCCACAGGTGCTGGCTGTGGCGCACTGGGTGGCTGCCTCGAAGGGCGGCCGCGGTGCGGGCCGCGATGCGATCGACTTTCTTCTTGAGGCGCAGGGAAAGCTCGCGCGCGTGATTGAGGAGTACATCCATGAGCGCAATCGCTGAGCCGGCATTTGACGAAGCAGCCCGTGGCGGGCAGAATAAGACTTGCCCCGGCGAGGCAATGTGGGCCTGTGGCGCAGTTGGGAGCGCGCTTCCATGGCATGGAAGAGGTCATCGGTTCGATCCCGATCAGGTCCACCAAACATTTCAACAGCTTGCGGGTTTTGCGAAATTGCCCGAGGGTCCATAAGGGTCCAATAAGAGGATTTCTCTCATTTCGCCCCACCCCAGCCTGTAGCAGCCCCGCTACTTTCGACTGAGCTTTGCGCTTGTCCGGAGTGACCGCTTGTGCATATACCTCAAGCGTCATCTTGACCGTCGCGTGCCTCAGCAGTTCCTGCACCACCTTAATATCCTCGCCGTTGGCTTTCAGCAACGTCGAGAAGGTGCGTCGGAAGGTGTGCCACCCGATGTGCTTGGCGATCTTGGCCCGCGTTGCCGCTGGCTGAATGCACCGCTTCAGGATCGAGTCGGGACTGTACGGCTGTTTTCCCTTTTTCCTTGTGCTGGCGAAGACCCAGTCCTCCGGCTGGTTGTAGGGAGTGGCGCGTTTCCAGGCAACAATTCTTCGGCTACCCAGGGGTCGAGCGGTACCGGCTTACGGGAGATCTCCGTCTTGCATCTGCCTACCCTTTGACGGTAGACCGACCGCGTGATGGAAAGCTCCAGTTGCTCGAAGTCGACGTCCAGCCACTTCAGGCCGATCAGTTCGCTCCGGCGTAGACCGGTGACGACATCCAGCATCACCATCGCCCGGTCCCGATGTGAAAGCTGGTCGAATAAGCCGATCAGTTCGCTCACATCGAGGATGTCCGGCGCGTGCATCCGCTTCGCGCTCTGCCGCACCATCGTAATCGGGTTCGCGCCCTGCGGCAGGAACTCGTGACGGATGGCGTGATTGAACAGGACGCTCATAATGGACCGGATCTTCGCCTTGCTCCCTCTGGCCAGCTTCAGCCTGCGGAGCCACTTCTCCACTGCGACCGTTCGTACCTCGTGCAGCTTGTTGTCGCCCCACTTCGGAGCCACATGAAAATCGAGGATATCGATGTAGGTGGAACGAGTCGAATACGCTCGGCCCTCCTCTTCGTCCTCGGCACCCTGGACAAGGCTCAATTCATGCTGCTTGAAGTGGTCTACGAGAGCTCGGACCGAAACCGGTTGCTGGGACGGCTGAGGCTGCTCTCCATTGATGGTGATGCGTAAAGACTCGGCGGCCTTCAGTGCGCTCGATTCGGTTGGATACTCCTTCACCGTGCCGAGGACAGCTTTTCGGCGAACCCGCTTCCCGTTGATGTCGGTTTCCCGCCAACGGAAGATCCAGCAATCCGGGCCCTGCTTACGCTTTACGCGGGCAATCGTTCCTTGTTGATACCGTGTACGTTGAAACATTTATTCCTCCTGTTTCAAACGCCACAGACCGCTGACTCCGATGGTGCCATAGATTCAGCGGCTGAGTCGCGCATTATCGCATCAGGTTGCGGATATATGCCTCAAGACCGGAGGCGCGGAAACGCCATACCTTGCCGAACTTCACCCCCGGAATCTCTCCGCGCCGCGCTCTTCGCTTCAGTGTCTCCGGATGTACCTGCATCAACTCAGCCGCCTGCTGGCAGTCCAGCAGCGGTTCGAATTCCCGTAGCCGCTCGTCCCGATCTACAACCTCTTCTCGCATTTGATCTGCTCCTGCCAGACCGCCCGACACGCGTGCTATCCATCCGCTCCAAATCGGCGCGGATGGATCATCCCCGAACTGCCGACAATACCGGATGTGGCGGTCTCAGAAAAGCGTAGAGCGAAGCGGCGTTGCCAGAGTGGAAAAACATTCCACGCGGTGTCCTAAATGGACACCCAAGGTTCCATGAACCCCGTGCATGATCGAGGCATGAATTGCGCAGACCGGCAAATCCCAGTAAACTATCTCTCAGTGAGAGACTATTTATTGCGGAGTGACACTGTGACCCACGAACTTGCAGAACTGTTGACCCCGGCGGAAGCCGCAGCCGTCGCTGAAGTGCCGATGAAGGCGGTCTATAAGACAGTCGCCGAACGGTTGCCGAAGGCATCTTTGGTTCATCGATCCGGACAAACATATCTCACGACGCAGGCTGTGATCTGTGTCCGCTTGGACTATGAACTTCCAAAGGATGTACCTGTAAAAGTTCGCCGCTTCGTCTTCGGAAAACTCAAGGGAAGCAGTTCGAATCGCGTCAAGTATGGGACCGCGCTGTTCAGTTATGTAGTTGATGCTGGGGCCACGACTAAGACGATCACGGACCGACTGCATCGCTATCGCAGCGCCATGAGGCTGATTATCGAAGACCCTGAAATTCAAGGGGGCGCCGCGACGTTCAAAGGAACGCGTCTGCTGGTTCACCAAATTGCGAGTTTGCTGCAAGAAGGCGTCGCTGAAGCAGAACTACGCACGGATTACCCCCATCTCACTCTTGAGATGATTGAAGCCGCAAAGATCTACGTTCAGTCGCACCCCCGGCGGGGACGCCCACGCAAGCCTGCATGGCGGATCAATAAGCCATTGGGGAGTCAGCTTGTGGGGAGGCGTAGTGCGTGAGTCTGCCGCGCTTCCTCGTGGATGAAAACCTCTCCGTCCTGCTGCCAGAGACAGCCCATGCACGGGGATACGAAGCTACCCACGTCAACCATTATGGCCTTCATCAGTCGAAGGATTGGGACATCCTCAAGGTTCTGGAGGCGGAAGCCTGGACTCTGGTCACGAACAATGCCATCGAGTTTAGGGGACGTTTTCAGCGCATCGAAGTACATCCTGGTGTAGTATTCCTCAGCCCTGCCGTGCTACGGGCATTACAGATTGAGCTTTTCTCGGCAGCGCTGGATGTGATCGATGAAGCGCCAGATATGGTGAACACCGCTTTAGACGTAACTTATTCAGAAGATCAGGTCCGGGTAACTCGATACGCGTTGCCCAAATGAGGAATAGCATCCTCCGCCTCCTCTCGAAGTCTGAACGATGTGCCGAGATGTCCGAAATAGGCCCCTCTTAGCCAAGGTGTTCCGAACTGGACAGGACCTCGATCTGATCGACGACTTTTACCTCTGCAATGTCGGAACCAGAGTGCTTGACTCGCATATAGCGAACTACCTCTTCCAGTGACAGTGCCGCGATCCGCTGAATACGCACTTCGGCGTCAGCCCCTTTCTCTCGGCGCTCGTCGCACCTGATCTCAAACAAAATCGCCCTCTGCGTAGGCGCGTGTTCCGCACTTTGCAACTCCGATAAACCCTTCTTTTTCGACATAAATCGTTCCCCTAAACTACTTCTTTTCCGATCATCCCGGGCGGCCAGCACTCCATGGAAAGCCACAGCCAGTCCGGATGTTGACACGCTACCACGCTATTCTGCTCGTGGTGTTTTTGCACGTAGAGTTTTACAAGCTCAGATGTGGCTGGTCTAGCAGAGCATGAACGCGTATTCAGAGAACTCGGAGCGAGGTTAAGAGCCATACGCCGGAAGCGCGGCCACAGCCAAGAAGATATGCTACCTTTCGGGTTTTCCACCCGCCATTGGCAGCAAATCGAAGCAGGGCGGCCCATAACTGTGAAAACCCTACTGCGCGTTTGCGATGCGTTTCAAGTGGCGCCTGAAAAGCTATTTAGAGGGCTGTACTCTGTTCCTACTCGAACTGAGAACGACGTTAGCTAATCGCAAATATGCTTGCATCCAGACCGATCTCCACCTGTCCCTGCATGTTCTCTCAGGCACCGCGAGAGAAAGACGGGCCGCGCCCAGCGGCGGGACGGATTCTGCTTCGCCTGCCGGACGAGTTGATTTCCAAGCAATCGAGTTTGTAATCCGGCAGACGCCCTCCGGGTTTCGGCTCCCCCTAAAGGTCTCCCCCGAAAAAGCATCCCGCCCGCCTTGGGAGCGGCCATCTCTCGCGCCCTTGCGGGAGTGTGTCCTGAGAGATCACTCCGGGACCACAAAGGAAATCACACTCATGCAAGCACAAAATCCAATCCAGCATCAGCTCACCAACAGCATCACGCATGGCGACTGCATCCAGGTGATGCGGCAGATGCCAGCAAACAGTGTAGATTTCATTCTCACCGACCCGCCGTATCTGGTGAACTACTGCGACCGGCAGGGTCGCACGCTTCAGAGCGATACTGAAGCCAACTGGCTCAAGCCAGCGATGGCAGAAACCTATCGAGTCCTCAAACACAATCGCTTGATGCTTTGCTTCTATGGCTGGCCTCGCGCAGAGAAGTTTCTGGAGGCATGGCGCGAAGCAGGTTTCCGTCCCGTGGGTCATCTGGTGTTTCGCAAGTCCTACACCACGAAGTCAACTGATTTTCTCAAGTATCAGCACGAACAGGCGTATCTCCTCGCAAAAGGCAGGCCGCCCATGATGGGAAGCCCGATTCCAGACGTCCAGCGATTCCTGTTCACGGGAAACAAGCTGCATCCCACACAGAAGGCTGCGATGTCCCTGGTATCTATCATTCGGGCATACTCACTTCCGGGCGATGTAGTTCTCGATGCCTTCTGCGGGAGTGGAAGCACCTGCGCAGCGGCGCTCCTGACGGGTCGCAAGTATATCGGGATAGAGCTCGATACCGAGTACCATGAGGCGGCTGCACAGAGAATGGAGAGGGTAAAAGAGAGGATCGCAAAGCGGTCCTCTCCAGTGCTCATTCCCACGTCGTGTTGAGTGTGACCGCGTGCCCACCTCGCCTCAAGGCGAAGCATTGTTCCGAGTTGTGGTCGTCGCAACCTTGACCCGCGGCGGTCCCGCGGATTCTTGCCTTACATCGTGGGAATGAGCATCTCCGCGCAGTTTGCGCGGTGAATTCAATGCTTCCAACGAGTTTGCCTTGAGTTCCCGTTTGAATGGCTTCGTCCGCCAATTCTGACGGCTCCTCTGCCACGGTCCATTGTTATCTGGGTGTCCATTTTGGACACCGCGTGGAATTCTTTTCCACCCTAACCTGCCTGCCCCAGCCTTACCTTCGCTCCAGACATTGCAACGGGGAGTGCCCCTCGCCGAAGCGCAAATGAAAGGAGTCTATGCAAAAACCTCTTCCACTCAAACGTCCCCGCTTCCCGTGGATGCGAAAACATTCCCGGATGTTGGGCATTCCATCGCTGATGCTCCTGGCGTCTCTACCCGTCTACGCGCAAGCAACCGGCGGCGATCCGTGGGACAACGCAGTCAACGTCCTCAGAACCGCTTTTACCGGCACGATTGCGACCGGGCTGTCGCTGGTCGCAATCGTGGTCGGAGGACTGATGTTCGCTTATGGCGAAGGCCAGTCCAAGAAAGCCCTCGCCGGAATCGTCTTCGGCGTGGGCATGGCCATCGGCGCAGTCAACTTCATGGCTTGGCTCTTTCCATGAACCACGGAAGAGAGGAGGTGATCCATGTCTAAGCCGGCGGACGGCAGGGTGAGTCCGGTGTTCAAGGCCATGAACCGTCCGCTGACTGTTCTCGGAGCGGAGCGACGGCTGTTCTTCGTCGCTCTGATCTCCGGGGGCGCGATCTTCTCTCTGCTCCATTCCTTGCTCGGCGGAATCGGCCTGTTCATCGCGGGCGTCATCATCGCCCGCATTGCGACGAAGCATGATGTCGAGATTTTGCGGGTGCTCTTCAACTCCGGCAAGTTTTGCCGACGATACGACCCGATGAAGTGGAAACGCACGGCAATCACAATCAGGAACCGCAATGCTCAGAGTTGACCACATCAAGAAGGATTGGAAGGAAGCGGGATCGTTCGCTGCGCAGGTGAACCTGTACGGCTTCTGGGACGAACACTGCTTTCTCACGAAATCAGGCGACCTCGGTGCGGTACTGCATATCGGAGGCATCGACTACGAGAGCCTGGACCGCGCCGGTCGGGACTATGCGGTCAAACGTCTCGAAGCGGCCTTCCGCTCCCTTGACGATAAGTACCGTCTCTACCAGATTCTCCTCAAGCGCAACCGGCCTGCTGTTCCACACGCCGAGTATGAGAACCCGCTTGTTCGCGCCGCTGTAGAGCAGCGCAACAAATTCCTGCAATCGAAGGCAGACCGCCTTTACAGCATCGAGATTTACTGGGTCGTCATGATCGATGGCAGCTACCAGAAGACGAACCTGCTGCACGCACTCGCGCAGTTACCGAGGCACCCGCGCTCGTCGCTGCGCGACTTGCGTGCCCTGTTCTCTGGCAAGAAAGAACGCACACTACTTCGCGGACAGATCGAGCGCGACCGGCTGAGATTGCAGCAGAAAGTACAGAGTTTAAGTGGGCAGCTAAGCGACCTCACCACGGTCGAGCTGCTAGGGGCGGAGAAGACTTTCCGGCTTGTCCGGCGTCTCGTCAACTTCCGCCCCTCAAAGATCGATGACGCGCCGCTGTGCGGTGCGAGTCATCTGGACTGGCAAGTCTGCGGCTCGGAGCTCGAAGCTCATCGCGGCTACCTGCGGATGGATAACGATTATGTCCGCGTCCTTACCCTGAAAGAGCTTCCCGGCGAGACCCGGCCCCTGATCCTCAATGGCCTGCTCGACATCCCAGCGAACTTCCACGTCGTTACGGAGTGGCATCCTGTCAATAACGCAAAGTCGCGCAAAGAGATCGCGTCGCGCCGCCGGCACCACCACAACTCGAAGACCAGCTTCGTCTCGAACCTTCAGGACCGGCAGAACACCGCGAACCAAGACAATCTGGTCGATGACTCCAAGGCCGCAGCGGTCGCGGAGCTGGGTAACGCGCTCACCGCAATGGGCATGGAGGGTAAGAGCTTCGGTGAGTTCACGCTCTCGGTCGTGATCTATGACGAGGATCGAGTAAAGGTTGAGCACGCTGTCGCCGAGTTCCAAAAGCTCTTCACCCAGCACGATGGACTGCTGTACGAGGAGCGTTACAACTTGCTCAATGCGTTCTTCGCGACCATTCCAGGCAATCGGCAATTCAACCTTCGTAAGCAGTGGGCGCTCAACTCCAACTACGCCGACCTGTCGTTCCTTTTTACGGTCGACACCGGCTCCCGGTGGAACCCGCATCTCGAACGCGAGTACCTCGCAGTTCTTGAATCGACGCACGGCACTCCCTACTTTCTGAATCTGCACGCAGGCGATGTGGCGCATACCCTGATGCTGGGCGCGACGGGCGCGGGGAAGAGCTTTGCGGCTTCGACGATTCTCCAGTCCGCTCAAAAGTACGAGCCGCTGACCTTCGTATTTGATCTTGGAGGCAGCTACGAGGCCCTTACACACGCCTTCAATGGAACGTATCACATGCTGCACATCGTCAACGAGTCCTGCCCGACCAAGATCTTTCTGTCGAACCCGAACATCGACCGCAGGCTGTACGCCGAAACTTTCCAGTTGAACGATACGCAACTTGAACTGTTGGAGTCGCTCGTCCCGAAGCGCGAGCTGCTGCTGATCCAGCCGCGCGGCACCAAAAAGCTGGTGCTTGAAGTCGACGCACTCGGCTACTGGATGGCAACCAACAACGCGCGCGACACCATACGCAAACAGGATTACTTCGCCCGCTTCGGCCCGGAGCAGGGATTGCTGCGCCTGGCTGAAGACTATCCCAACCCACTTAACACATAAGGAGAATCATGCGCCCATCACCCATCGTCCCGCTGTTACTAGGCTTGGCCGCGACCGTGGCTCACAGTCAGCAGACCGCCCGCCTCGTGAAATACCACGCCAACGACATCGTGGGTGTTCACGCAAAGATGCGCTACACCACGTTGATCGAATTGCCAGCAACCGAGAAGATCATGGAGGTCGCTACTGGAGATAAAGACTTCTGGATTATCGATACGGTCGGCAATTACTGCTTCCTGCACCCCGCAAAGGAAGGCATTCGATCAAACCTCAACCTGATCACCGACAAGGGTACGGTTTACTCGTTCACGCTTGACGATGTCGAGTCCGGCGATCCCGACCTGAAGGTCGTGATCCAGCCGTCCGACCCTTCCTCGCTCTCCGCCGCTAACGGCGTCAGCAAGCTTGTGTCTGCTAACGAACTGGAAGCCGCCCGCGCCCAGGCACAGGTAGCACAGACCCACGCTGCTGCGGCGGGCGAGCAGTTCCGCGCCGACTATCCTACGTCCGCGCTGAAGTTCGATTATGCCTACCACAACGATAAGCCCTTCGATGTGTCGGCCATCTACCACGATGACAAGTTCACCTACATTAAGTCGACTGCCCCTGAGAAGTTTTCCGTTTACGAGCTGAAGGACGGCAAGCCCGACCTCATTACCTTCCAGTTAAAGGACGGCACCTACGTCCTCCCGACAGTTGTCGACCACGGCTATCTCGAACTTGGCAAGCACAAGCTCGACTTTCAGCGGAAGGCTCGGTAGGAGGCGCGATGTCAGACGAGAAGCCAGTTTCACCAGCAGAGCAGGCGGCATCACCGCTGCCTCCTGAGAACGCCTCCGGTCTCCGCGACAAGCGCGTCCAGCCCGAAGGCGTCGTCCCCAAACAGGCGCAGAGCTACGTCATCGCTGGACTTGCCGTGCTCATCCTGATGGCCGTCATGTTCTCGAAAAACCATGCCCGGCCTGCTGCGAAGGATGTCACGCCTGCACCCGTCCCGGTGTCCACGGACCTGAACCAGCGGAAGATTCAGGAGCTGGAGCAGGACCTGAGCGCGGACCAACGCCAAAGCCAGCAACAAGCCCAGAGAGCGGGCGCAGGGACGCCCCAAGCAGGCATGGTGGCCAACACCAATCCTGCGCCGGCAGGCGTTGCGTCTCCTGCTTCGCAGTTGCCGCCGACTGCGCCGGTCGCAAGTGCCGAGCCACCTCGCGACCCGGTTGCGGACGCGGAACGGGCACTGGCCTTCAAAGCCCGCTTTGCGTCGAATCTCGTCTCCGCCAATGATGGCGCTTCGCGCCCATTGGCGGAAGCATCGGGCAACAGCGTGGACGCTTCGGCTCGCCCGCAGGCTCCTGCTGCGCAGGTCGCCGCCGCCAACACAGCCAGCAGACGTGCGCCGGAGGTAAACCTGAACTCCGCGCATGGTCAACCTTTCGTCGTCTTCGAGGGGACCACCATTGACACCGTGCTGGTCAACCGGTTGGACGGCGAGTTTACCGGACCGGTCAAGGTCATGATCACCAATCCGGTCTACAGCCAGGACCGCCAGCAGATGCTCATCCCCGAGGGAGCATTCATCCTCGGCGATGTGCAGAAGGTCGCCGGCCTCGGCCAGAAGCGCCTCGCCGTCACCTTTCACCGCCTGCTGATGCCGGATGGCTATTCCGTCGACCTCGACCAGTTTCACGGTCTCGATCAGGCGGGGTCCACCGGCCTCAAGGACAACGTAAACAATCACTATGTCGAGATTTTCGGCGCGTCGATTGCTCTCGGCGTCATCGCTGGAGCTGCCCAGTCCTCCAACTCCAATCAAGGTCTCTACCAGTCCGGCTCAGAGCCGTACAAGTCCGGCATTGCTTCCAGTCTGTCGCAGTCGAGCACGAATGTGCTCGACCGCTACATCAACATCCCGCCTACAATCACGATCCGCGAGGGTCATCGGATCAAGGTTTACATCACCCAGGACATGCTTCTGCCGGCATATGAGAACCACGATATGCCGCCAATGATGTAGCGCATCGTCGTCCCGTCCTTTCTCTACACCTACAGCTCCACGGAGGTTTATCCATGAAGTTGACTAAGCTGCACGTCCTTTCTCTCGCCGTAACCGCTGCGCTCGCGCCCCTGGCGCACGCGCAGTTCGGCTCCGGCATCGTCTTCGATCCGACACAGAGCGCGCATGCAATTCAGCAGATCACGCAGGCCTCACAGCTCTATACGACGGCAGTCGCCACCCGCAACCAGGTCGTTACCATGTACAACCTCGCTTTTCAGATGGCACAGTTGCCGCAGAATCTCGCCGCGCGGTATAGGGCTGATTGGTCGCAGTGGTCCAGTCTGCAGGCCACGACGGACACCTACGGTAACACTGCCGCACTGGTAAACGCCCTAAACTACGGCGCGCTCACCAGCGCGCGGCAGGGCTACAACAGCGCCTATGTGCAGGCGCAGAGCTACCCGGCAGGAAGTTATTCGTCTCTCGATTCCCGCACTCAGGCGACAGTCGCTAATCAGTACGCCACCTCAGAGCTGGCACAGTCCGCGACGACGAACACTCTTGCGACACTCGGCACGATCCGTTCCGACTCACAGTCATTCACCTCGAAGCTCGCCAATCTCGAGTCCGACACCTTCTCCACCGATCCGAATCAGCAGACCACGAATGCCCTGCTCGGCAAGATCAATTCAGCTACGCTGCTCCAGATCCACTCGCAGCAGGACACAAATCAACTCCTCACCGCTTCGATCCAGCAGCAGCTTCTCGCCCAGAAGCAGCAGATCGATGCGCAGAACCGCGCTCTCAATAACGCAATTTACTTTCAACAAAACTTCCCGACGACGATGCAGACGGTCAACAGCGGCGTCAGCGATTCGATCCACTCTATCTCCCTCTCGACGACAGGACACTGAGCCATGCAACAGAACCCCTTCACCTTTCTAGAGCCTGTTATTAAGCTTGTTCCTTTAGAAACAAAGGCATAGGAATTGCGGAGAGTTGGTCTGACGATATTGGGATGGGCAATCGTGGTCAACTCGGGTATCCGAGCGATGTGACGGATGAGGAGTGGGCGTTTGTGGCGCCCTATCTGGTCTTGTGCCGGGAGGACGCTGCGCAGCGGGAGTACTCGCTGCGCGCGGTATTCAACGGGGTGCGGTACGTGGTCAAGACGGGCAATCAGTGGCGCATGCTGCCCAATGACCTGCCTCCGTGGCCGGTGGTGTACCAGCAGATGCGGCGCTGGATGGACGCGGGCTGCTTTGAGGCCATGGTCGAGGATCTGCGCTTGCTGCTGCGCGAGTTTGCCGGGCGCAATGCTCAGCCGACGGCCATGATTCTGGACAGCCGCACGCTGCAATCGACGCCGGAGTCGGGCGCGCGCGCCGGCTATGACGGGGCCAAGCGGCGCAAAGGCTCGAAGGTGCATGCGGCGGTCGATACGCTGGGCCACCTGCTGGCACTGCACGTGACCGCGGCCGACGAGCAGGACCGCGCCCAGGTCGGCGAGTTGGCCCGGGCGGTGCAGGAGGTGACCGGGGACCATGTGGAGCTGGCTTTCGTCGATCAGGGCTACACCGGCGAGGCTGCAATGGAGGCGGCGGCCGCGCATGGAGTAAGGCTGGAAGTGGTCAAACATACCGAGGCCAAGCGCGGGTTCGTGCTGCTGCCGCGCCGCTGGGTGGTCGAGCGCAGCTTCGCCTGGGCGGTGCGCTTCCGCCGCCTCGCGCGCGATTATGAACGGCTCGCCCACACGCTCGGAGGACTCCACTACCTTGCCTTCGCCATACTCATGCTTGCCAAACTGACCCGGATTCCCGGCTGAAGTTAATAACAGGCTCTATGCCTTGCAGGCCACGATTCCTCAGCTCACCCGTTCTTCACTGCACAGGTGTCTCGAACGCCATGACATCAGCCGCCTGCCCGAGGTCGAGGGCGACAAGCCGCGACGGAAGAAGTTCGACACCTATCCGATCGGCTTCTTTCACATTTACCTGGCCAAGGTGAGGACTGCCGAAGGCAAGCTCTACTTGTTCGTGGCCATCGACCGCACCTCAAAGTTTGCCGTCGTCGAGCTCGTCGAAAAGGCATATGTGCTAGCCGCAGCCGCGTCCTAGAAGCGCTCGTCGAAGCCGCTCCGTATTGGATCCATACCGTACTCACCGACAACAGTATCCAGTTCGCCGATCTGCCGAAGAACTGGCAGGGGCCGACGGCGCGCCTCCTCGGCCATCCCTTTGACAGGCTATGTCTCCATCATGGAACTGACACCCCTGGACCAGGCCCAATCACCTCTGAACCAACGGGCAGGTCGAGGGCATGAATAGAACCATCAAGGATGCCACTGTTAAGCGCTACTTCTACGACACCCATGAACAACTCAAAACGCATTTAACCGACTTCCTCCGCGCCTATAACTTTGCCCGAAGACTCAAGACCCTCAAAGGCCTCACGCCTTACGAATACCTCTACAAGCTCTGGACTCAAGCCCCAGACGGATTTACTCTCGATCCTATCCATCAAATACCGGGATTAAACACCTAACTACTTATGGGATAAGGATTCTAATGGCACGGTCATAGTGACCTTCAGACGACGCATAGTTGAACGCGAAACACGTACGGGCTTACGTACTTCAGAGTGACAATGTGCCCGAATTGTTCTTCTCCTGTCTCAGAATTAAAACAGCTACTTATGTGGTGCCGGACCACTACCTCGCATGATGGAAGGTGTGTGCGGGGGGTACTACAGACAAGCGGTCGAATTGATCCGTCATGTAGCCAATCACGCCGAGCCCGATCTGCCCTTCGCTGTAGGAGTGATCAGAAAACGTGGCAACGGCTTTGCCGTCGATCCCGGGTGAAATTACAGGGCCGTTAAGAGACATGCTCAGCCGATGCCACCGGCGGATACCCAACCTCTTCGTCGATCCGTGGGCTAGTACTGTACGGTTGCCCTCTGCATCACCCTTGAGCAGGACCCATGCGCCTGTATCGCTTACCTGGAAGTAGTAGCCCTGCTGATGAGACTGCGGGCGCTTCTGGGTTCCGGCTCTGCCAATCAGTTCGATGGTTCCAGGTTTTGAAAGCTCGGCATCCACGCTCACCGTGTAGTTGCTCCATGTAGGGTCTCCGAGCAGCGTGAAAGCGTCGCTATCATCCTGCCATTCAATCGGTTTGACTGGGGCCATCTGCTGGAGACATTTGCCGCTTCGGCCTGGTTCGCACGGCTGCACCTCGAAAGCTCCCTGCATGTCCGATAAATACCGAGCCTCCTGTCCGTCATGATAATTGTTCAAGTCCTCCCTATATGGAAATTTAAGCGGCTGTGATGCAGGTGCCTGCGCGCTACCATGTCCGGCATTGTCGAGCGTGCTGAACGTATAGATAGAATCTGGCTCTAACGGAAATTGAAAAGAGCCGGAGCTATCTGGGCGAAGCGTGGCAACTTTGTGGAATGCATTTTCAGGCGTAGCCGTGCGCAGGTCCGTGGTCCATACTTGTATCGGCTCATTGCGCGTTGACCCGCTTACGGTAACGCTCAGTTGAGACGGACTCGCGGCTGTCGTCGTCTCCACCAACGTCGTTTCATTGCTTCCATCCGGGGAACGCAAAGAGATGTAGCTGCCGCGCGTCCGATCATTGTTTAGGTATCCGCTTGCATCATCCAGGAAAATCCAGCCAGGCTGCGTAAATTGCGTAATCTGTGCAACGGCCCAGAGGCTTTGCCCGATGCTGTAATTTCCTGACCAGGGTTGTGACGCCACCATTAAGCCGGTGGTTTGGTAGGGCAGATTTGGCGAGATTGCAGCGATAGGCGGCCAGTTGAGAAACCCGGTCATCTTCGCGTCGATATAGCCTCGCGTTATCGCGCGAATAAGCGGCCCTGCTCCTGTGTTTTCGTCCTGCGAACCGCCTTCGCTGTCCCACAGGGGCTTGCCGGAGCCGAGCGCGTTTTGTGTCGAGTGACAGGAGTCTGCGCTGCCTCCATCCCCACCTTCGCACGAATAGTGCACTCCGATGATGTCGACGCTTTTCGCGAAGGCAGGATCAGCAGCCATGGCATCGGCTACCTTCCAGCCCGAATCGTCCGCAACGATCTGCGTTGCGGAATGCCGAGAGGCCAGCGCCGCATGCAGTTCTTCAAACCAGGCAGCGTTGTAGCCCCGCTCGTTCCAGCCGCCAAGGTAGTCGATGGCGAGACCCTGGGAGTGCGCGCAGTCCAGCCAGGTCATCAGGTAGTTCACCATATCGTGCGACCAGAAGTGATGGTCGCCAATCCATCCGGGGGCGGCCCATGCCAAGCCGTAGAGCTTTATGGCTGGATTGCGAAGCTTGGCCTGTTGAGCCAGCCAGAACTCATAGCCTGCATTGCAGTTCACGACTCCTCGTGTGTGTTCAATGCTTGGCTCGGCGCCGTCCGTGGAGTTGGCATCGCCTCCGATTTCGATCTTCAGTATTTGCAGGGACGCACCATAGCCCGGCTTGAACAGGTAGTCGAGGATCTGGTTCCTCTGCTTTGCCGGGTAGTCAATCAGAAGCCGCGAATTACCGCCGGCGCTGATCGCTCCAACCCCGCCGAATGCCCGGCCGGGAGCGCCCTCGTCAATTCTTATATGTGTGGCGTTGCCCTTATCCACGGCTGCTGCCGCATTCCCGGGAGCGGCCGCCGCGTCGGGCCGCAAACCGAGTGCGGGATGGCTCGAGCCGAAAGCGAGAGCTGCGGCGGCAAGGAGTGTGATCGCTGAGAGGCCAAGGCATGGCGCGTAACCGCCATGCCGCCGGAATGGAGCAGCCTGCCCCCAGTTTTTCATCAGACGAGCGGCTGTTCGCAAAAATGCATAGCGAGCTGGGTAGCGACAGAGGACGGTATGAAGTTGCGATCGACGCACGCAGCCCGAGCGGTGAAACATTCTTGAACCCTCCTTAGGGGAGACGCTACCTATTGAGTAACGGCGACAACCGACCACGAACGGGTTCCTCGAGTCGCCGTAAGATTTACCTTGTGCTTAGTACGTATATTTGAGTGAGAACTGGAAGAACCGAGAGTTCGGTGTATTGTTCTGGAAAAAGCGGTAGCTGCCGGGACCGATCGTAGATCCATTCGGGCCGTCGTTCCCACCGGTGATAATGAAGGCCGGGGTGTTGAATACATTGAATATATCCGCGCGGGCCTCCAATTGCGATTCCCGGAACAAAGGGAACGACTTGAACACAGACATATTCGTGAGGTTGTAACCCACTCCGGGAATCTGATTGTCACGGTCGCCCAGGAAAGGATTTGCTCCTGAAGCAGTTGTGATCGCGCTTGTCACAGCGGTGCCTGGCAGCGGGTTCTTGAAGGCGCAGGGATTGAACCAGTGGGCGAGGTTGTGAACGGTAGCAGGGCAAGTGGCGCCGGCCGGGAAGTTGAGACTGGGATCGGGAGTGCCGCCGCCCTTGAATGGGTCACCTACAAGGATTGCATTCTGGCTTAGATTATTGACTCCCGTAAAGTTGGCTGTTCCCACGGTAAACGGCTCGCCGTCTTGTATCTGTTCCGTCAGACTAGTTTGCCATCCGCCGAAAGCCTGTGTTAGTGGGCCATCACCGTTCAGGTAACGCTGCCCTCGTCCAAACGGGAGTGCATACTCTCCGTTGAAGGTAAAACGATTCCTGACATCCTCGGGACCATTTGCGAAGCCTTGGCGAGTCCCGTAAATCAGGTAATTTGCCGGCCCACCCGCGCTGGTGAAGTTATCTCCTTGCGCAATGGATGTGCCTGAATCTGTCATCTGGTGCGACCAGGTATAGGTAGCGAGAAACGAGAGATTGTTGCTCAGTCGCTTCTCCAACTTCGTTTGCAGAGAGTGGTAGGCAGTCATTCCATTGTTGATCTGCAGCTCGACATTCACATCGCTGAAGGGGTTTTGCGAATTGCCCGTCCCGCAGGGAGTGTTTGTCGGCGCTCCGTTTGGCTCGGCGCTGTTGCAGTTCGGAGTGATAACAGGCGAGCTGTTAAAATTCGGAAAATTGTATTCGTGACGGGACACCTCCCCGACATACCCCATCTGCATTGTCAACGTGTTCGTAATCGAGTGTTCAAAGCTAAGGTTAAATTGCTCTGTATACGGCGTACTCAGATTGTTCGATATGCCTCGCAGGCTGGGCGTACCGCCAAAGTTTGTAAGGCCGCCGCCGGAAATAAAATCAGTGAGACCTGGGGAAAGGCTTATGCCATCGGTCAAGCATCCGTTGCTATAGATGCAAGGTAGATTACCCGGATTGGTGATGCCTGGTGACGAGTTAAATGGATAGTTGAGTCCTAGGTTTGGAGCGCCACCCACATTTTGCAGTCCACCGAAAAAAATGCCGAAGCCGGCACGGACGACATCTCTATCATCGAGCTTGTATGAAGCGCCGAGACGGGGACCCCAGCTGAGGATCGGGTAGTCGATGAGGTAGCGATTGGAACTGTATTGAACGGAGATATTGTCTTTTGCAAGTACGCTGACGAAGTTTGCAGGAAGAGGAGTACCGCGACTGCTCTCCGGAAGAACATACACTCCGGCGCTGTGCGACTGTCCCTGCTCGCCTTGGGTCGGGTTGTAGGTTACCCCTGCCGTCGGGTAGAAGTTTGCCTGATTGTTATGGCGCTCGTAATAGGGTGTCTGGTTCTCAAATCTTAGTCCTAGATTTAGAGTTAGGCTTGGGCTTGCCTTCCAGTCGTCCTGGATATAGCCTGCGCGGTCCCAACGTACATCATTGATAACGTTGGCCGTTGATATGGAAGCGTAGTGCTGGTTGTCGGAGAGGAAGTCAGCAAGCCCGGTTCCTGTGTTTGGAATGGTGTATGCACTGGAAAAAGTTCCATCGTAGGTGTAATCTCCACGACTGTCGGCAGGGTCCAGGGTGCTGAACTCAATACGCTGGATGCTGACGCCGCCTTTGATCGAGTGATTTCCAAGGTCAAAAGTGACATTATCTAGCGCCTGCCAAACGTTTTCATGCTCGTCCGAAGGATAATAGTTCGGTGAGCCAAAGCTTGAAACTCCGGAACCTACCGAGACATTCGGTAGGCCGCCGTTCAGAGTACCTCCCGGAATGCCACCAAGTCCAAGCGACGCGGCTAAACCTGTGTTCTCAGCATTCGGCTGCGTATAATAGAAGTGCCCGTAGTTGTAGCCGAAGCGGAACTCATTGATGAGTCGCGGTGAAAACACGTGAGTTTCGCTTAGAGCAAAGTTGTCACCGATGTTCACCAGGTCGCCATCCGAGCCGTAGCCTCCCCCATCCAGGACGGGCCCGAGAGGCGACGGATAAAGCCGATACTCATGATCATAGCTGTTGCGTGCAAAAACCTGATCCCTTGAACTCACATTGTAGTCGACGCGACCGTCCCACTGAATTGTATTGTCGTCGTTGTTGATGGGTTGGGTGTAGTTATCAAACAGCAATCCATTGCTGGCGGTATTCACACGGTTAGGAAGCGGATAGAGATTGAGAAACTTCTGCGCCAATGGATTAATTGTCGCTGGGCAGAGGACATTCAGCACACCATTACAGGTCTGCTGGTAGGGACTTGCCGTCGCTATAGTAGAGCCAGGCGCTTGTGGAGCAGGGCCGCCGGCCGATCGCTGCTGGTATAGGTAGATCGGTGCGCCGCCGGTTTCCGCCGGGTTCAGCAGTTGGGTGAAGTTGCCCTGTCTCTCCAAGAGAGTCGGAACGGTGATAATTTCGTTTGCCCCGTTCACAATACGATTTGCCTGAACGTCGCCAAAGAAAAACAAGTGATTCTTTATGATGGGACCGCCTAGAGTACCTCCAAATAAGTTCTGCCGATACTCCGGAAGCTTTTCGCCCGGAGTATCAAAATATTCATGGGTATTGAAAGCATCATTTCTCAGGTATTCCCAGAGTGACCCATGAAAGGCATTTGTTCCTGACTTGATGCTGGCATTCACAACCGCGCCGGCAGAATGTCCGAACTCCGCGCTGGAGCTGCTGGTCTGAATTTTGACCTCAGCGAGGGCATCAGGCGGAGGATTCACCGTAAACGATGCGCCGTTTAGGTAGTCAACGACATCGACGTTGTTATCCACGCCATCAAGGATAAAGTTGTTCTCGTCCGACCTAGAGCCGCTCGCGGCAAAGTCGCCGGTGCCGGCACCTCTGGCTCCGGAAGGGGGTGCGGCGCCGGCCCCCAACTGTGCGATGAACACCCAGTTGCGGCCGACCAAAGGAGTATCGTTAAGCTGCTTTTGACTGAAGACTTGGCTGACTGAAGCCTCTTGTGTCTGCAGTTCTGGGGGAGCCGTAGTGACAGTAACAGTCTGCGACTGCGAGCCCGGAGTCAGCGTAAGATCGACATCAAGGCGCTGCTGCAAGTTCACCACTAAGTGTTCCCGGATAACCGCCTCGAAGCCGGGTGCACTGGCGTTGATCGTGTAGTCGCCGATCTTTATCGGGGAGAAGAAATAGGTCCCACGGCTGTCGGTAGTCGTTTTGAGGACCAGCCCTTGATCGGTGTTTGTAAGCGTGATGACTGCCTTGGGCAGAACCGCCCCCGAACTATCAGTGACCGTGCCCTGTACCGCGCCCTGATCTTGCTGTGCGTAGCTGCAAATGGATGCAAATGCCAGAACGATTGCGACAAGAGGCGCAATGACGCTCCGTGTAGACCGGAGAATGACCATGTTTCTGCTCCTCCAAAAAAGCACACTAATGCTCGGAAACCCGATTTCGCAAGCTCGGCCATTCTGGGCCGGGGTGTGGCGCGTGCTGAGATTCATCATCGAAACTCCCTAGAGTGAAAAGCTCCACCAATCGGCAGCTAGAGAAGGACATTCAAGCGCTTCTCCGGCTCACCCGCTCATTTCCCGTATAAAGTGCGTGTACGTGCACTGTGAGCGTCAGCCTAGGCAAATGACATCAGACATGTCAAGAAGTTTGTCGCCGCCCTGATCGTGGGCAGATGCGGCGATAGCGACTATGCCCCTACCACGGCTGAACTATCCCCGTTCTGGTGCTGTGCGCGGGGGCTTGGAAGTCGCTGCATTTCTCTACGTGTGCGGAAGACGCGTAAAAACGAGCGGCGTGCTGGATAAAGTACGAAAACGGGTACATTCACGCTTCGGGCCAGCCGAGCCGCCTACCGCGCCTTGACCCCACTTCTTGGGGGCAGAATGCCCTTTGAGTCTCCCCGGGAGCGTCGGGATAGCCGCCGTAGACAGGCAGTACCTGGCCCTGCGGAACAACCGCGTGGTCCCAGCCGGTCACGCTGTATAGGGGCACGTCCATGCCTGACTGGAGCGCGAGCTTCTTGAGCGCAAGTATGTAGGCGGCGCCTTTCCCGGGGCCGCGCTGCGCGTATTCATTTTCCAGTTGAATCCCGATCACGGGGCCGCCGTTTTTCCAGAGCAGGCCCTTGAGCTGCATACCGATCTGTTCATAGAGGGCTTTGGTCTCGGCCATGAAGATCGGGTTCAGCTGCCGGGTCGGGCTTTTGCGGAGTACCTAGTCGGGCAGGCCCCCATTGCGTACCTCGCCGTGATTCAACGGGCCGACGCGCACCCACAGCAGCATGCCGTGCAGAGCGCAGATTTCTGCGAAATGACGCAGATCGCGGCGGCCGCTCCAATCCCACTGGTCTTCGATCTCCTCATGATGAATCCAGAAGACATAGGTGCTGATTACGGTAACGCCTGACGCCTTCATTTTGAGAATGGCGTCTTCCCATTGCGGCTCAGGCAAACGGGTGGAATGCAACTCGCCCATGATTGGAATCCAAGGCTTGCTGTCGCGGGTGAGATAGCGGTGACTAACGCCGATCGTGTCTCAGTTGGGAGCGCGGTTGGTTCCACCTTGATATTGGGCCCGCTGTGAAGAAGAGAATGCAGCTGAGGCCACGGCAACGAGGAGGCCACTCTCAGCCTGCTGGGCGCGCAGCAGGCAGGGCGCTCCCAGTATGCACAGGGCAAACAGGCCCACGGAAATCCTTAGGAGTGAGCACGCCTGTGTCTGTCACGACAGGCTGCAGCTTGAACGGTTGGAGAGGAGTTCACATATTTCGAGTCGGGTACGTTACCGCTAGCAAGGGGCCACAATAGAGGATGAATGGAAGTGATGTCAAGCAGGCTGCGCGCGCCGCAGTTTTCCTGAGACGTGCACTACAATCAGGATGCACCGTGAGCCGAGAAAACGCCAAGCCGCCCGGGATCAAAGAGATCGCGGCGGCCCTTGCCCTCTCGATCGGAACAGTCGATCGTGCCCTGCATGGACGACCGGGCATCAGCGCCAAGACTCGCGCCCGCATCCTGGAAGTCGCCGCCTCCATGGATTACCGGCCGAATCTTGCGGCGCGCCAGCTCAAACTGAACCGGCAGATCCGTGTCGGCGTTTACTTGCCGCGGCAGATCAGCTCCTTCTTCCAGCCGTTGCGTGAAGGGATACGCACTGCGGCCTCGGCAATGCACGGCCTCCAGGTCGACATCAGTTTCCACGACTATCCGCGACTGGGCGCAGCCGACCTTGCTGTGATGGCAGGCGATGCCCAAATTCACTACGATGCGGTGATCGTTTCGCCTGGGAATCCGAAGAAGATTATGAACGAGTTGCGCCGCCTCTCCCAGGCCCGCACCGCGGTCGTATGTGTTGCGACCGATGCTCCGAAGAGTGAGCGCATTGCTTCTGTCGCCATCGATGCAAATGTGAGTGGCGGGTTGGCAGCAGAGCTTCTTGGCAGCGTCGTCTGCGATCCGTCCCCGGTGGCGATGCTCACCGGCGATTTGGAAACGGAAGACCACATGCAGAAGCTCCGCGGGTTCGCGGGGACGTGTGCTGCCTTATGTCCTCATTTAAGTCTGTTGCCGGTTATCCAGACCCACGATCAGCCGCGCGAGGCGTACCAAGCTGCGGTCGAATTAATGCAGAAAAATCCGCGGCCCAAAGGACTCTACATCAGCACGGCCAACAGCTTGCCGGTTCTCAGAGCATTAGGTGAGCTCCGGTTGCTCGGCAAGGTGAGAGTCATTACCACGGACCTCTACAAGGAGCTCGTACCTTATATTGAAGCGGGCGAAGTACTCGCTACCCTGCACCAGAGGCCATTTACACAGGGCAAAACCGCCTTTGAAGCGCTTGCCTCGTTTCTTCTTCGCGGGGAGCAGCCGCGCCTACTGACGCGTCTGACTCCTCATATCGTGATGCGGAGCAATCTGACAAGCTTCGCCGATGAGCTGCGCGCGTTCGAAGACGCAGAATAGCCTGGCGTATTGACAAGAAGGTACGCTATGGTAAATCCTCGTGGACGTTAACGAGTTATTGCTTTGGCTTTGTTGGCAGCTTTGGGCGCCCGAATCGCCTTACCTGCTTCTTGCATGCATGACCGGTTGAAAGAACCCCATGGAGTGTCCTATGAATCTTTGCGCCGCGGATGGAACGCCGGTCCTGCCGAACCTCAGTTTCGAGCTGAAACTCCCGGCCCCGCCGGCTTCAGAAACGGGACAGGTGAAGGCTTGGCGCGAGCCCGTAGAGATGCTGAGCTACCTGCCTGCTCCGCCGGATCGCAATCCCCTGTTCCTTGAGAAGCGGGTTTACCAGGGCAGCAGTGGACGCGTATATCCACTGCCCTGTATCGATCGCATCGCGACAGAACCGGTGCTCAAACGATGGCATGCGGTGCACTTGGAAAATGAATTCCTACGAATCATGATCCTTCCGGAGATCGGCGGCCGTATCCACGTCGGCCTGGACAAACGGAATGGCTACGATTTCTTCTACCGGCAGAATGTGATCAAGCCTGCGCTGGTCGGACTGGCCGGGCCGTGGATCTCTGGCGGCGTTGAATTCAACTGGCCGCAGCATCATCGCCCGGCAACGTTTATGCCCGTCCAGGTGGAGATCGAGCGTGAACCGGATGGCGCGGTGACCGTCTGGTGTAGCGATCATGACCCGATGCAACGGATGAAAGGCATGCACGGCGTACGCCTGCATCCGGACCGTGCTTTGCTGGAGGTGCGGGTGCGGCTATACAACCGCACACCGTACACGCAGACGTTCCTGTGGTGGGCGAATGTTGCCGCCCGCGTGCATGAGCGCTATCAATCGTTTTTTCCGCCAGATGTGCGTTTTGTCGCCGACCACGCCAAGCGAGCCGTGACCAGCTTCCCCGACAGCGACCGTCCGTACTACGGCATCGACTATCCGGGACGAGCGCAGAATGGTGTCCCTGTGCAGGAAGAGCCCCACTGTTTCAAGCCGGACGGCTCCTACGCTGCAAACGACCTGAGCTGGTACGCAAATATTCCGGTGCCCACCAGCTACATGATCACGGGAACGAAGCAGGACTTTTTCGGAGGGTACGACCACCGTGCCGACGCAGGCTTCGTTCATGCTGCTAATCACCATATCGCGCCGGGCAAGAAGCAGTGGACCTGGGGCAACCATGAGTTTGGATACGCATGGGATCGCAGCCTTACGGATGCGGACGGTCCATACATCGAACTGATGGCCGGTGTGTACACAGACAATCAACCCGACTTTTCCTATCTTGCGCCCGGCGAAACCAAGATCTTCAGCCAGTTCTGGTATCCCATTGCGGGCCTTGGCGTGCCCCAGGCGGCAAGCTTGGATGCCGCGCTCCATGCAGAACTCGCAGAGGAAGACTTGATCCTGAAGATCGGAGCTACGCGCAGAATCGCGGGAGCTACGCTTTCGGTACTTGAGGATGGAAAGCAGGTGTTTCTGCGAGAGGATTTGTCGCTTGATCCGCAACAGACGTTCACCGAACAGATTCCTCTGGATTCGTCAGCAACCCGCTACTCGGTGGAGCTGCGCGATGCAGGCGGCATAGTGCTGCTGTACGAGCCGGGAGCGATTGCGGCGGCTGCTGAACCGGAGCCTGCCACAGAGCCTCCACTACCCGAGGAAGTTGAAAATGCGGAGCAGCTCTACCTGACCGGCCTGCACCTGGAGCAGTACCGCCATGCCACGCGACACCCCGAAATATACTGGCGCGAGGCCCTGCGGCGCGACGAGGGAGACAACCGATCGAATACCGCGCTCGGCCGATGGTATCTGCGTCGCGGCGAGCTCCCGCTGGCAGCAGAGCACTTTCGTCGGGCGATCACGCGGCTTACAAAGCGCAATCCCAACCCTGCCGACGGAGAACCGTTCTACTACCTGGGGCTGACGCTGCGCCTGCTCGGGAAGAGTGAAGAAGCCTACGCGCGTTTCTACAAGGCCACCTGGGTGGCTGCATGGCGGGCGCCCGCCTACCAGGCCCTCGCCGAAATGGATTCTGCGGTAGGCCGCTGGGAGAGCGCACTCGACCACCTGCGGCGCGCGCTCAGCGTGGAGTCAGAAAATAACAGCGCGGGCGCCTTAATGGTGGAGGTATTGAACCGTCTTGGCCGCACAGTAGAAGCTGACACGCTTCTCAGCGAGTTTCTCCATCGCGATCTGCTCGATAACTGGTTCCGGTACCTAGCAGAAGGCGCATTCCCTGCGACTCCTCAGGATCAGATCGATCTTGCTCTTGATTTCACGCGCTGCGGCCTCTTTCCGGCTGCGCAGCGACTTCTGCAGTCGATACGGGATGCCGGCGAGGGATCGTACGCGATGGCGCTTTACCTGCTTGCATGGGTGCTTGAGCGAAACGGCGACTCGCAGGGTGCTGCGCAGGCGGGGATCAACGCGGCGACGGCCTCTCCGCAGTACGTTTTCCCGAATCGTATTGAAGAAATGCTTGCACTGGAGGCGGCGTGCCGGCGCGATCCGGAAGATGCCCGAGCACCCTACTATCTCGGCAACTTCCTGTACGACCGCAGGCGACACCAGGAGGCGATTGCAGCCTGGGAGCGCTCCGTTGCGCTCGACGCCGACTTTGCGACCACATGGCGCAACCTCGGCATCGGCCGGTTCAATATTCGCCATGACGCGCCCGGCGCCCTCGCCGCGTACGAAAGAGCATTCCGCGCCAATCCGGCAGACGCGCGCGTGTTTTACGAGCGGGACCAGCTATGGAAACGCACCGGCGTTTCTGCCGAGATACGGCTCGCCGAGCTGGATCGCTTTCCACATCTTGTCCAGGCCCGCGACGATCTCAGCGTGGAGAGGGCAACGCTGCTGAATCAGACCGGAAAAGTAGAAGAGGCCCTGCAGTTGCTGCTGGGCCGCCGCTTTCAACCCTGGGAAGGCGGTGAAGGGCTGGTGCTTGGACAGTACGTGACAAGCTTGTTACTGCTGGGCCGTAACGATCTCCGCCAGGGTCAACCCCTGCGCGCGACAGAGCGATTCCGCGCCGCGCTGCATCCACCGCACAATCTGAGCGAGGCCAGGCACCTGCTCGCCAACCAGGCAAACGTACAGTACTGGCTGGGCGAAGCGCTTGCAGCACTGGGCGATTCAGAAGCGGCGCAGCGGGCTTTCTATGAAGCGGCGCACCAGCGAGGAGATTTCCAGCAGATGAGTGTGCAGCCGGTTTCTGAGATGACCTACTGGTCTGCTCTGGCTTTGCGCAGGCTGGGTGACGAGGAGGATGCCGAGACTCTGCTGCGCCAGATCTACGACTATGCCGAACACATAGAGAGACGCCAGGCGAAGATCGACTATTTCGCGACGTCACTGCCTGCAATGCTGCTGTTTGAAGAGGATTTGCAGGCCCGAGAGTACGCTCAAGCCCTCTTTCTCAAGGCGCAGGCACTCTTCGGGCTCGGCCGCCGGCCTGAGGCTAAGGATCTTCTTCAGGAGCTCCTGGAGCGCGACAGGAATCATCTGGATGCGGCGTCTTTGCTGCACGAATTGGAAGTGGAAACAGCGGCATGCTGACTGGAGCCCCTGCGGCAGCGGAAATCTCTGAGCGGATTGCACCCGAAATTAACCGCGGGTATGTATGGGGCATTGCGGCCGTTGCTGCGATCGGCGGCTTTTTGTTCGGAGACGATTGGGTCGTCATCGGCGGCGCCAAGCCATTTTATGAAAGCTACTTCGGGCTGCACGATGCAGCGCAGATCGGCTGGGCAAACAGTTGCGCGCTCCTCGGCTGTTTTGCGGGCGCGCTCGCGGCCGGAACTGTCGCACGGCGCTTCGGGCGCAAGCCGGTACTGTTGCTGGCAGCCCTATTATTTGCTCTGTCATCTATTCTTACCGGTTGGGCGCACCTCTTTTCAGACTTTGTATTCTGGCGTATCGCAGGTGGAGTCGCCATCGGACTCGCCTCCAATATTTCCCCCGTATACATCGCGGAGGTCAGCCCGGCGCTATGGCGGGGGAGGCTCATCGCGCTCAACCAACTCGCTCTGGTATCAGGCATTCTCGCGGCGCAGATCATCAACTGGCAAATCGCACGACCTGTACCGGCGCATCTGAGCAGCGCAGCGGCATTTGCCACCTGGAATGTACAGTATGGCTGGCGCTGGATGTTTACCTCTGTCGCATTGCCGGCAGTTGTCTTTTTTGGTCTAGCGTTCTTGATTCCGGAGAGTCCGCGATGGCTCGTGCTGAGACACAAGAGCATACGCGCTGCACAGGTGTTGACTCGCATCGGCGGCTCACGATATGCGGCTGCTGAAGTTGAAGCCATCGCCGCTAGTGTCTCTGCAGGAAACACGCCTGCTGCATCCGATGTCTGGCAGGAATTGCTTAGGCCCGGACTGCGGGGCCTGTTGCTGCTCGGTATAGCGCTCGCTGTGCTCCAGCAATGGAGCGGCATCAACATTCTCTTCAACTATGCACAAGAGGTGTTTGGGAGCGCCGGATACGGGACCAATCAGATCCTGTTCAATATCGTAATTACCGGCGCCATTAATCTTCTCTTCACCCTGCTCGCCATGTTGATCGTGGACCGCATCGCTCGTCGTACGCTGATGATTGCAGGCTGCGTTGGGGTAGGCATCGCGCACCTCGCGGCGAGCGCCGCTTACCATGCCGGGATGCACGGCGCCGGTGTTCTGCTGTTGACGCTTCTGGCCATCGCGTTTTACGCCGCGACTCTCGCTCCGCTTACCTGGATCCTGATCGCAGAGCTGTTTCCGAACCGCGTGCGCGACCTGGCGGTTTCTATAGCCGTGGCTGCGCTCTGGGCATCCTCGTTTGCCCTGACCTATTCTTTCCCACTATTGCAGGGCGCCTTGACGATGAGTGGAGTTTTTGTCTTGTATGGGCTGATATGCCTCGCCGGTGCATGGATGGTAAAGGCATTCGTACCTGAAACGCGTGGACGAAGCCTGGAAAACATGGACGCAACTTTGCACGTCACAGTGGTGCAGAAGGCTATCGATTAGGGCTGTGCATCAACGAGGCAAAAATCGGGCCTCAATCACACACCGGCCCCTTCGCAAAAAACAATCAGGCGATTGGCTGCTAAATTCTTGACGATCTCCACGCCACCTGCAAACCACTGCCAACTCCGCGTACACCTCAGCGTTGAGTTGAGCCGCCAGCGCAGGAGCAAGTGACGGCGGCGGTTTGCAGGCGCGCACCACGCAAGCGGCGCCGTTCCAGCCATCGCGCAAGCCTGGCATACCGTATGCACGTTCATGGATTTGGAATTCTTATTCTGACACTGGCGGCCATCGCCTTTTATGCCATTACGCTTGCCCCTGTGACATGGGTATTGATTACTGAGATCTTCCCGAACCGCTACCGAGGCATGGCGGTCTCCATCTCAGTCGCGGCCCTCTGGATTACTTCTTTCATCGTGACCTACACGTTCCCACTACTGAACAGGTCGGCCGGATCGGCTGGAGCATTTGTAGTATATGGAAGCATCTGCATCGTGGGAGCGATGTTTATTTACTTCACAGTACCGGGAACGAAGGGCAGGTCTCTCTAAGACATCGAACGCCGGCTCTTCTAATTTACGGCCGAAGGCCTGATCTCAACGGAACGTTGGTAAGCGTGACAATCTGACCGGGTTGCAACGTGAGGTCTCCTGAGGGAGGAGCTATCTCAATCGAATTTGCATGGTAGGGATCTGTAATCTCCATCGTCGTAAACGAAACCCGGAAACCCTTCCAGTCGATTTTTCTGGGCACAACGGATCGGTTGAGCAGAATCAATGTCTGACCTTTCTCTCCCGTTGTAAATGCAGAAGCACGAATGTCCTCGTCATCGCTCTTCAGATCGATACGTATCATATTTTGCGGCAGCCGCCTCGAGAACGCCAAGAATGTACGAAGAATTGGCCCTGAAGGTTTTGGGTGAAGAAGATCGTTGCGATCGAGAACAAACAGCGATCGTGTAGCTCCGAACGTAGGCTGTTCCGGATCGAGCAGCAGCCAGCAATACGCCAGCAGTTTCGCATCCAGGTCAGTAAGCGCTTTCTGATAAAGCTGCGCCATAGCAAACGCGGTCTGATAGGAAGACATCGTCTGATATCTCCGATCGTTGATCGTGAGTTCTGTGAGAAGGAATGGCTTGTCCTCGATTATGTCGTTCCATCGCTTTACGGTGGTATCGAAAGCGTCGGGATTGTTGAAGCTCTTTTGATAGTCGTAGACGTGGCTGGCGCTATAGTCTAGGGCCTTCCATACTTCCTGATCCGAACGTAGCGTCGTTGCCGCCTTAATTCCACCTTCTAGGTTGGAGTTGTCTGGCATGTGAATCTTGACCGCTTTAAATCCCGCGTTGTCCAAGCCGGAACGCAGTCTAAGGATCATCTCACTCCAGGTCGCCTTGTTCTGCACAATTTCGTTCTGGACGCCGACGACATCGGGAGGTCTGCCGGTCTTCACTATAGATTGTTTGCAATATCCGACGATGGCGCGCACGTACTCGTCTGCATCGACGGTGATATCTCCCTTCTTCTTCATCCATTGGGGCAGACCCCAGAACTCGAAGAGTACATGGCCTCCCATTGCGAATATCCTCTTGTTATAGGCAAAGTCGCTGATCTCTCCCGTTGGAAAGTTATCTCCGTAGTAATGCGGCACGGCGTCGGTCAGCGTCGCATAGTTGCTCAGATCTTGTTTCAGATGCACGCCAATCGGGTACTCACGTTCGATCAGAAGATTGTTCTCACTGAGCATCTGAAACCACCTGTTCTGATCGGCTTGCGACATGGCGTGAAATGCCGGAAAGTCCATGATGCCTCCGAACCCGAGTATGGTTTGATGAGTAATCGAAGGGTCCGCCGCAACGAGGGCCTCCTGTACAGATGGCTTCAACATCTCCACATGCATCGTATCGGTTGCTGTGGCTGGCGCATCCGTCGCCAGTTGATGATGTACCAGATCCAGCAAACAGTCCTGCTTCAATATCTCCTTGCCGTCCAAACTTACTGTGGCCGATAACTGCTGCACCGTCACGGTAAGCCGATGGGGTCCATCGTCTAGCCGCGCTGTGCTTTGTTGCACTACGCGTTCTGGATACCTGGATTTGTTATTGGTGTCTGTATACAGAGCGTAGGAGTCGTAGTAGCGCTGCACAAGCGTGACCTCTTTGGCGCTAATCTGAAGCGTGAGCCCTCCTGATGGTCCGGTAAAGATCCACCGAAAGGTAATCCCCTCCGGGATGGATTCTTGGAACGAGAGAGTCCGGGCAAAGTAAGCGGGTAGCAGCTCATTGAAGAAATGATGCGGGATCAGATCTCCGCCGCCATATATCTCGGACTTTGGAGCTGCGAGGGAGATTGTGAATCGATCCGTCGGCTCCATTGTGATTGCCGCTGCCGTTTGTACCTGCTGTGCTGCCACAAAATGCGGAAGGATAAACAGAGACAGGATGGAGAGTGATATTGGACGCATCATACCGTTCCTCTTTCAGAAGTAGTCAGGACAAAAGACAGGCCAAAAAGCGGGAGACAGGCAATCAAAAAAAGTGCAGGCATATAGGTGAAGTGATCCACCAGGAATCCGACCAGAAGCATCACGAGGATTCCCCCTACTCCGGCTGCCATCCCAGACAGTCCAACGACCGTGGCGACCTGTTCCTTTGGAAAAAGATCGGACGGCAAAGTCAATACATTCGCCGCCCAGCAGCTGTACGCAAAGGTGACGACGCTAACGACAAGAAGAGCCGCCATCGGGCTGGAGATGAACGAAATTGAGCAACCCGACAACATGACAGCGGCGGCAACACTCATGACACGAACTCGCGCCGAGCGTGGTGCTAATCCAGTCCGGACCAAACGACCAGAAAGATATCCTCCCGCCAGATTGCCCAGCATCGCAGTCAAAAACGGTAGCCAAGCGGTCGCTCCTATCTGTACCAAGGAAAAGTGCCTGGATCGATTGAGATAATCCGGCAACCAGAAAACGAAAAACATCCATATCGGATCGGCAAAGAAACGAGCCCCCATCAGTGCGACTGTATTTCTTGAGCGGAGGGTTTTCATCCAGCCGTTCGAGTTCCTTCCTTCACTGTGCGGCACACGCTCTGCAGAGATTGCCCTGTGCTGGTAAATCGAGAGCCACGGTGCGATCCAAATCAGGCCGATCGCTCCACTGACCAGGAAGGCAATCCTCCATGAATAATGTACTGTCAGAACGGTGATGAGGGCCGGTGCCATAACGGCTCCTGCCGAAGAGCCACAGTTGAAGATTCCCGTCGCAATGCCGCGCTCGCTGGGAACGAACCACTCTTGAATCGTCTTTACCGAAGCGGGCCAGTTCGCCGATTCTCCTGCTCCCATCAGAAAAAGAATCAGGCCAAGCTGCCACGGAGAGCGAACTGACGCGGCCAGCATTGCAGCACCCGACCACCAGAGCATCGCGATTGCAAGCCCAAGGCGGGCCCCAGCAAAGTCGGCGAATCTACCCGCGATCGGCTGGAATAGGGTATACCCCAGAAGAAAGGCAGTAAGAAGGTGAGAGTAGTCCACCGCCGATAAACAGAACTGACCGCGTAGCACAGGGGAGATGATTGAAAGCACCTCCCGATCGAGATAATTAAGCAGTGTAGCGACAAACAGAAGAGCTACGATGCCCCACCGCAGATGCGGGACTGCGGCGACAGAACTCGTACTCTGCAGGCTAGAAGCCAATATTCGCTCCTCCATCAACCGGAAGCGTAATGCCTGTAACGAAGTTCGCTGCTGCCGAAGAGAGATAGACCGCTGCGTGGCCTATACCCGACGGCTCTCCAAACCGAGCCAAAGGCGTGCGCGAAAGGATTTTATCTTTACGTTGCAGATCATTTTCCAGGGCACTGCGCAGCATCGGAGTTTCGATCCATCCAGGAGCAATGGCATTGACTCGAATAGAATCCGGTGCCAGCTCGCACGCGAGGGAGCGTACCATGCCGATGTAAGCACTCTTGGCAGCCGAGTATGCCACCACCTGCGGCATTCCAATAAGCGAAGTCATCGAGGCGATAAAAAGAATCGAGCCCTTCTGCTGTTTCTGCATCGAGGGAATTAGAGCCCGCGTCAACGCAAACGCACCCAGTAAATGCGTCTGCAGTACAGCGTTGAACTCTTCCACCGATGTGTCTCGAGCCAACTTTTTGAGATGGATCCCCGCATTATTTACAAGGATGTTCACCGGCCCCAGACTCTTCGAGATCTCTTCCAGACAGCGTTCCGGTGCGTTGGGTTCAGTAATATCCAGCGTCACTGCGTGGGCCATAGGACCCAGTTGCCGCACAGCCTGATCAAGGACGTCCCTTCTGCGGCCGGCGATAACGACTTGCGCCCCCGCGTCGATCATGGCGGATGCGATCGCAAATCCAAGACCGGTTCCACCGCCGCTGATAAAAGCAACTTGCCCTTCAAGCGAAAAAGGATTCCGTGTCATAACTGAGGTCGTCATGCGTGGCAACCCTGACTAAGGGAAGGCGTCTCCTGATGTTTGTACATAATGAAGGACTCCCGATGTCCAAGTAGCTCCGGTTTAGTGGGCTCCCCAGCGGCCACGCGTCCAACTAGCTCTGCAAGCCTCTCACCGGATTGTTCCAGGGTAAACTCTCCGTTCAGTACACCGGAGGCATCGAAGTCCATGTCTTCCTGCATATTGCGAAAGGTGCGCGCATTGCCGGTTACTTTAATAAGAGGAGTGATCGGGCTTCCGATCACACTACCCCGGCCCGTCACAAAAAGCACCACCTGAGCACCGACGGAGATAAGGTCCATAATCCCCTCCGTATCGTTCGGATTTGTATAACCGAACTGCATAAAATGATCGTCTGGAACGGAGTCAAGGATCCACAGTCCAGGATTTTGTGGGGTCTCGGATACTCGAATCACTCCCTGAATCGGGCGATCTCCACTCTTGGCGAACGCACCCATGCTCTTTTCCTCAATCGAGGTAAGTCCTCCGACAAAGTTCCCAGGAGAGACGGAGTACTGACGAACTGCCTTGCAGTACGCTTCCGCCTTGTCATATGTGTGCGCAAGCTTCTCCGCCACCCCGGCCGAGGCCGCCCGAGCGATAAGAGTCGAGCGCAGGCCAATCATCTCAACCGTCTCCTCGAAGACCGCAGTCCCGCCTGAATCTACCAAGTAGTTGAAGAAGCGGCCAACCGTGGGATTGCCTGCGAGGCCTGAGGTTCCGTCTGACCCGCCACATTCGGCACCCACAACCAGATCAGGCCAACCCACGGAGACGATTTTCCTTCCTGATTCCATCTCTCGGCGAAGCTCTTTGAGCAAGGTCTTGCCATGCTCGATGCTGGATCTCGTGCCGCCGTGCTCTTGGATATAGAACCACTCCGCAGGCCTTTCGGACCGGCGCACTACCTCTGCAATCGATTCCGGTCTCGTATACTCGCAGCCCAGTCCAATAGCCAGCACCGCTCCTACATTTGGATGGCGTGCGAGCGCAAGCATCAATCTCACGGCATATGCATTGTCATAGCAGCCTGGGAATCCGATCACATGGGTATCTTCTTCATCGGCCGCCACTGCCTTTGCTACATGGCTGGCGCACTCAACCGTATAGATGACCAGCAGCAGATCGCGAACGCCTTTGCGCCCGTCGGACCTCAGATAACCAGACCAGTTGTCTCTATTCATAGATCACATCCTGAGAAGATCCGGTATGCAGATCGAGCGTGCCTGACCGCTGATCCAGTTGGCTACGGCAGTTATGCAGATGAACCCATCTGCCGCGCTGGATATCTTTGCCTGCGATTCCTATGACGATTCCGTACTTCACAATCGGCTCTCCACAAGGGATATTGGAAAGAGCAATCTTGTGTCCCAGAGCGATCGGGTCGGCACAACGAATGACATCTCCGGGCATAGAACCGACTATCTCAAGCTGTTCCTCTGCCCCCACGTCTTCACCCAGAAGTGTTGCAACGTTATCGGATTCGTGGATGCGAAAGCACTTTTTCATATTCTGTGTTTAGAGAATGCCGTATTTTGCAAAGGCGTTCGTGCTGGACATTCCTGCTTCGATGTCCTTTCGAACTAGTTTCTCTGCCCTGGCCTTCTCCAGAGCGCGTGTAATCACCTCTTCCCCCATATCCTGGGGAACGATAACGACCCCATCCAGATCACCGAAGATGAGATCACCCGGACGGATTTGAACCGCCCCGATCTCTATCGGGCATCGAAAGTCGATGACGACACTTCGCACACCTGCGTCCTGCGCGTAGGAACCTCGACTGAAGACAGGCCAGTTCTGCTCCAGAACTCTTGGTGTATCTCGATGATACCCATCGATTATGGCGCCCGCCCCTCCACGGGTACGCGCCGTAGAAGTAAGTATCTCCCCCCATGCGGCACAGTTCAGTCTCCCTCCCGTTGCGATGTAGATCTCACCTGCATCGATCTGATCCAGTGCCTCGGTCAAGCGTCCGAAAGGTTTCTTCTGAAATCCCCATGCATCCGCGATCTGTACAGGCATCGCACGACCTACCATCTTCATGGTCGTAAGCAGCGGCCTGATCTCCGGAGGAAGAAATTGATGCCAGCTTCCCAGCGTGTCGAGAATGTCCCCGACGACCGGCGTATAGAGATGTGCTGCAATCAACTCGAATAGTTCTTTATCACTCTTCCATTCCATAGCTTGTGACCTTAGACCTTTCCGGATACATCTTGCAAGATACGGTTATCGGTGATTACAATCGGCCATACCGATGGATCTCCAACAACTCAAGGTGTTTCGTTCCGTGGCTAAATCAGGCGGATTCACCCGCGCCAGTGAGCAGCTCGACCTCTCGCAGTCTACGGTGAGCCAGCACATCAAGCAGCTTGAGGATGAACTTGGATGCTCGCTCTTTCTGCGCTCTGGCAAGAAGATTTACATCAGCGACGCCGGCAAACTACTTCTCATCTATGCCGACCGCATCTTCGCTGAGTTCAAAAACGCGGAGATGGCTGTTCGAGAATTAAGCGCCATGAAGCGAGGCACCATACGGCTTGGGGCAGGTGCCACGACGCTTACCTACCAACTGCCCAAGGCTCTCGGAGAATACAAGCGCCGCTATCCCGACATCGAGCTGATCGTAACCACAGGCACTACCGAATCGCTGCTGCATCAGGTTTCCTCCCAGACCGTGGATCTTGCCATCGTTATGCAGATCCCGAATACCCCCTCAAACCTGTTGATCACTCCGCTTCAGTCAGAGGAGCTTGTCGTCATCCTGAACGCGGAACACCCGCTGGCCCGCAAAAATAGCCTTGAGCCGGGGGACATGATAGCGCTGCCCTTTATTCTCTATGAGCGTCATTCTGTCATGCAGAGACTCATCGAGAGCTTCTTTATCAAAATGAATATCTCACCCAGGATCTCGATGGAGCTCGAAAACATTGAAGCGATCAAAAGTCTCGTGAGCGCCGGTCTTGGTGCATCGATTGTTCCCATATGTAGCGTCAGCCAATCCCTGCCAAGCTCTATGCTGCGTGTCACGCGGGTCAGGGACTTTCCCTTGGAAAGGACTCTGGCTCTGGCGACTCTGGATACTGAAGTGCTACCGGCGGCCATAGACAAACTGGCTGCTCAGCTCATCAAGGCTCTGCCGCCTCCTACTCGTAAAAAATAAACTCGGCTGATGGACATCTATCGTTTTTCTCGATACAAACTGTGATCTAAAACGATAGGTCTTTGGCTCAGACTTCCCATAAAGTAATGAGGCGATCAGCCCCGTCACTGGAAGAGGAGAGCCCTGATGTATTCAAGAAATCTGGATGAAGCGGAACCCTTTGTATGCGCCGGAATTCAATTCGGCATGATTCTTCCCAGAAACATTACAGGATCCGTTGAGGTGGTGTGGGAGCGCCTGGAACCGTTCGAGGGAACACCCTCCGACCGCCACGCGAGCTTTGATCAGTTGTTCGTCATTCTGAAGGGTACCGGTGAAGTCACGGTGGGCGAGGAAACGTCCCTCGTCAGACCTCTCACTATTGTATTCATCCCCATGGGCACGCCGCATTCAGTACTTTGCAGCTCCAATGAAGGTCTCGAATATCTCTTTTTCAATGTCTGGAAGAACGGAATTCCTTCCGCCGAATCTGACTGGGAGATGGCATATTCTATGATCCACAACCGACGGACGGCGGAGTAAACGACAAATCAATGATATTTCGCACCTATCTTGTCAGAACATACAGGAGCCCTAGCAACCTAGTTGCGTTCCGCAGGTATAGAGAACGTCTTCTTCGTTAATGTCCATGCGGTTGGGGTCACGCACAGTCGTGCTCTCGTGCGCCTTTTCGTTGCTCCTGCCCGCCTGTCAGTTCCGCCCAAAGTGAATCTGCGTTTATCATAAGCTTGTTTTCAGTACCTCACTCTCACCGGCGCACTAGCCGAAGAATACCCTTACAAGGCAAAAATGATGTCCATCGGTATCGCCGATTGATGTTAAATAATTGATTGACTGAGGATACACGAGCGCCATAATCTCCCTCACATTCTGGGAGGATATGTTCAAGTGAAACTGAAATGGCATAGGACCATCGAACGGCGTGACAGCGATGTCAACCGCTTCAACTCGGTCACGTTGAATCGAGCGCCCGTCATTGTGATCGCAAAACAGATCTTGAGCGCTTGCTCGCACGCCTTCACATCTTCCAAGAACGATATCGGATCAGTTACTGGAGGACTAGCGAGAATTAACAACAATTGTGAACAGGCTTTTGAGGGCGGTAGAAACTTGTTACCGGCGGGTTTGCAAGCAAAGCGTCTGAAATGCAAAAGAATTATCAAACGGTGTGCCGGCCTTTTTCTCAGCCTTTCCATCCTTATGTTTGTCCCGCAAGCAGATTCTCAAGTCGCAGGTGCTGGCAGCATTCAGGGTACTGTGACCGACCCCTCGGGATCTCTGATTCCCAATGCATCGGTTAAGATAGTGGAGTCTTCGACCCAGGTTACGCAGACTACTAAGACCAGTTCAGGCGGAGCTTATGCATTTCCAAATATCAATGTTGGAACCTACTCCGTTACCGTAACTGCGCCCGGTTTTGAGACGTATACCTCGATCGGAAATGTGCTGGAAGTTGGCAGCAGTATTGCAATTAACGCGAAGATGACCATTGGCAGTAACGATGTCAAAGTGGAAGTTCGTTCCGAGGGCATGACCTTGCAGACGGAAGATGCGTCGTTCAAGCAGACCGTAGACGCCAAGGAAATGACCGAGATGCCCCTCAACAACCGTTATATGACGGGTTTGGTGTCACTGGTGGGCGGTACGCAAAGCCAAGTTCCGTCGGACGCAAGCGGGAGCAAATTTCCCACCCAGACCACTGGTTTTTCAATTGCCGGAGCACAGGGCAATGCGGTCACATGGAGGCTGGACGGCGGCGACAACGTCGACTACATGGGTGGCGGCAACGGTCCTCTGCCTTTTCCCGACGCGATCGGTCAGTTCAGCGTGGAAACGGCCGCATTGGGCGGGCAAGGCGGTAATGAAGGCGGCGGCCTGATCAATATCGTGACCAAATCGGGTACAAATACCTTCCACGGATCGGCGTTTGAGTTCATCCGCAACAACTATCTCGATGCCGACAATTTTTTCTCCACATCGAGAGACACATTGCACCAGAACCAGTATGGCGGGACCTTCGGCGGCCCGGTGCGCATACCCAAGCTCTTCGACGGCCGAAACAAGCTCTTTTTCTTCGCCGCATTTCAACGCACCCATATGGATTCGGCGAGTGCAACGCAAAATGCCTACGTGCCGACCGCGGCGAACCTCGCGGGAGACTTTTCCATCACCGATCCACCGCCTGGCACGCCGAAATCCGCCACTGCCTGCGCGCCAGACCAACAGCTCTACGATCCCATCACCGGAGCCGCTCTGCCAGGCAACAAGTACAACCAGCCTGGCGGCCCAACTCTTCCACAATGGAATGCATCGTCACTTGCGTTGCAAAAGCAGTTTCCTGCCATCAACCCCGCACTGGATCCATACAACTGCGGACACATTTCATATTCCATCCCCAGCATCGCCACTGACAATGAGTTTGACACCCGTGTCGATTACACCATCAACCAGAAAAATAACCTTTACGTGCGCTACTTCCTCGATAGCAACCAGATTCCGTCTTTTTACTCCCCAACCAACATCTTCCTGACAACTCAATCCGGCAACCCTGAGATTCGGTGGCAGACGATCACGCTTGGTGAAAACTATGCCATCCGCGATAACCTCGTCAACACTGTGCATGTCACGGCGATTCGGCGCCAGCTCACCCGCGGCTTCAATCCTGCGACTCCTAACGCAAGCGCTTTCGGGGTCAAGGATTTTCAACCTATACAGTCGGGCATCTACATAGGCTACGGAACCTCAGGCCAAAATCATGGCGGCAATATCGGTGGCGGCTCGAACTTGCTCGCCGTGATCGACGACAATACCCCCGTCGACATCGCCGACGACGTCACGTGGATTCGCGGCAAGCATCAGTTTACCTTCGGGGGATCGTTCGTCCGGAACCAATTGAACGTCAATAACGGCTACGAGGCCAACGGCAACTTCAGCTTTAACGGCCAGTGGAGTGGAGGTGGAGGAACCCCTGCGGACGCCAATCTGGATTTCCTGGAGGGTGCCATGAACAGCTTCACCCAAAGCTTGGAGAACCAAAATGCGCTGCGCGGATCGATTCCGACGCTTTACGTGCAGGACACCTTCCACACTACGCCCCGGCTTACCATAGTGACCGGCATTCGCTGGGAGCCGCTTTACTTCCCGCACGATTATTTTCACCGCGGAGCGACATTCAACATGGCAGCGTTCTTGGCCAACCAGCATAGCTCCGTGTATCCCAACGCTCCCGCCGGAGTTTTCTACTATGGAGATCAGGGCGTTTCGCCAAACTTTACCCAGAATTCTCCCTTGGACTTCAATCCGAACTTCGGAGTAGCATACGATCTCTTCGGAAATGGCAAGACAGTGTTTCGAGCAGGTACAGCGTACGCATACAATGAGCCGAACTTCTATACCCAGCAGCGCAATCAGCTAAATCCACCATTCTCGGTCAATGTTTCGCCGAACACCACTTCAGAACTGTGCTTCAGTGATCCTTGGCTTATAGGCGGCACAGGCGCCCTGGGTTGCGGTCAGACGGGCGGTACAGACGTCGATCCGTTCCCCTTCAATCCGAATAGTTTCGTCTTCCCGCAACAAGCCCAGTACGTCGTATTGACGTCCAAGTACAAGATGCCGGATACCATGCAGTGGACAGCCAGCATTCAGCAAGAGATCCCACACGACTGGAATTTCCAGATTTTCTACACCGGCAACCGTACTCAGCATCAGCTCGCCAGCGTTCCTCTGAACCCAGCAGTGTACACACCGGGGGTGTGGGGACCAGGTGGAACCGGTTGCGGGCCCGTCGTCACCACAGGGCCGGCTGCGGTCGCGGCGGGGACGCTTGGCGGTGGACCGGTCGGAACACCCTGTTCTATCAGCGCCGCAAACCTCTCCCAGTACAAATCGGCCGGTGTTAAAAGTGCTAACACGCAGGCGCGCCTTGCTCTCACCGAAGCAAACCCCGCCCAGGGAAACCTTATTCAGGGGGCTACCGGCAGCCCGTCGCTGATTCTGACCAACCAAGCCATGGCCAACTACAATGGTGTAACCATCACAGCGCAGCACCGCTTTTCTTCAACATTCAGCCTTCAGAGCAATTACACCTGGTCCAAGTGCCTGAACGACGCCGATCCGCAGGGAGACGTCAGCGGCACTCAATTCTCAAATCCTAACAATCCGCAAATAGATTACGGTCCCTGCGCCTTCAACATCCCGAACAACTTCAACACCAACCTCATTCTGAAGAGCGAATTTCCAATCCACGGCATCACTGGTTACCTCGTGAACAATTGGGAGTTTGCTCCCCTGGTTCGCCTTGTAAGCGGCACGCCATTCACCGTCAGAGAAAACCAGGACGAAACCTTCACTGGCAACGGAGGCGACCGCCCCAACCTGGTACCCGGTGTCAATCCTTTCAAATACACGAAGATACTGTCTGACCATACTGGGGCGGTCTATGCAAACCAGTCTTATCTGAATCAGGCTGCCTTCGTCTTAAACACCGTACCGGGAACTCAGGGCAACATAAGCAGAAACTCGTTCCGAGGCCCAGTTTACTTTCAGGACGATGCTCAGATTTCCCGCATTTTCCCCATTCATGAAAAATATAACCTTGATCTTCGAATCGAAGCCTTCAACGTATTGAACCATCCATCGTTCAATAACCCGAACAGCAGTGGTCCTTCGTTTACGGGAAGCTTCGGCGAGATCACAGGTACCTCAGTCGGGGGTAGAGTTTTCCAAGGCGCTGTCAAGGTATTCTTTTAGTATCGATCTCCAGGTCTAAGCTCACCGCCTTCAGGCGGTGAGCTTCCAGCGGTTTCAGAACTTCTGCGCTCATCATAAGGAAGTCCTTCCTTCGTGTCCTATCCGGCCAACTCACAATGAAACATTACAACTGATCGACGAAGTATTATCGGGAGCCGTCGATGCGGCTCTTGTCACGCTTCCCTTGAGTCATACCGATCTCTACATAGAAGAGCTGAGCAAAGACCGCCTTGTCGTCTGCCTACGGCGAGACAATCCTCTTGCAGGCAAAGCGGCTCTGTGACCTGCCCCCAGAAATCTCTACCAGTTGAAGCTGGAGTTTTTCTCGTGTGACCCGCCCCGGAAAACCAAGCCACCAGAAGCTGGAAGTTTCAGCCTGTGTGGTTCGGTTTGTGCCGGATTGACCGGCAGATTTGCGGTTAATGTAGCTCAAGTGAGGGTCTCAAGCATCAGGGTTGAAGATGTACTGTCATTTACGGAAAAATCAGCCGCAGTCGTGCGGAGGGAAAGTGGGAAACGCGCAGCGTTTTCCAAGGCGGTCGTACCGCCGTCTTTTCCTACGCTGCACAGGGCCGCGAACTCCGCCGGGGTCCTGTCCGCCAGTGCCGAGTGGGGACGATGATGGTTGTAATCGCGCCGCCAACCGTGCAGTTTTCTTCGCGCGTCGACAACGGTGAAGAGTACCTCGACGTTTAGAAATTCGTCGCGCAGCTTGCCGTTAAAGCTCTCGATGTAGCCGTTTTCGACCGGTCGTCCAGGCCGGATAAAATCCAGGTGCACCCCGTTTGCGTAGGCCCATAGGTCCATTGCCTTGCTGGCGAACTCGGTTCCGTACGTTATCCACAGTAATCGACTCCGGGGCGCCGCGTAGCGCAACGACCTTGTCCAGTGCCGCAGCGACCTTTTCCCCGCTCAGCGAAGTATCCGCGTGCAGGCACAGGCACTCGCGCGTGAACTGGTCTACCACCGTCAGCACCCGGATCCAGCGACCGTCCGGCAGCCGCTGCAGAACAAAATCCATGCTCCACTTCTGGTTCGGCCGCAGGGCTGAGCCTTGCGCTATGCGCTGTCGCTGCGCGCGCTCCTTCCTCTTCTGCGTCCTCACGATCAGCCCCTCTTCGGTGTAAATTCGGTAGATCCGTTTGGCGTTGACTTCCCAGCCTTCGCGCTTCAACAACACCGTCAATCGACGGTACCCGTAGCGCACACGACTGCCGGCAAGCTCGCGCAAGCGCACCCGCAGCGCGTCTTGCGGGTCGCGATGATGCACATACTGCAGTGTCGCCCGGTTCACCGGGATCAGCCCCGCCACCCTCCGCTGGCTCAGTTGGTGGGCATCGGCTGCCCACTCCGCCAGCTCGCGCCCAGGCGAGGCTTTACAACTTTTTTGCGACAATCTCCTGCAAAATATGCCGGTCGAGCGAGAGGTCGGCGACCAGGCGCTTCAACTTGCCATTTTCCTCGCGCAACTGCCGCAGCTCGCGCAGCTCACTCAACCCCAGCCCCGCGTACTTCTTCTTCCACGCATAGAAACTCTGCTGGCTGATCCCGTGCTTGCGGCAGACCTCGACCACCGTTTCACCGGCCTCAGCTTCCCGCAGCACCCGTAAAATCTCTTCCTCCGTATGCCCTTTTCTCGCCATCCCAGGTTCTCCTCTCGCCTTCAGAGAACCACATCCAGGCTTGAAATCCTCCAGTAATCCCTGGCCTGGTTTTTGGGTTTTGGGTCAGTGCGTGATCTCTCCTCCTAAAGTTCAGAGGCTAAGACGGGCAGTAGGTAGACCTCAAACGTATTGCTCGGAATTAACCTGTCCTTTTGATGTTAAGTTCCGGGCAAATCCGTGTGTCTCTTCAATGAGATGCTGACGTGTCTAGTAGTTGCTTGCATTGAAAAGGCCGACAAAGCGTACCCGTGCTGGATTCTGGACATTGATTGTGCAGCGAAGCATCGACGCGTCTGGCGTGACGCTGAAGACTTGCATCTCCCAACCGACTTTTAGATGAAAGGGAACGAGATGCATCAAGTAACCGCGACTCGCCGCAGAATAGAGTTGTACATGGTCGGGTTGTAGCAGTTCGGTCCGGTAGTGCTGAATCAGCAAAGCGCCGGCCATGGATTCCACATTCACCATGCCGGCGAATTGAGTGCCCCCCATTTGTGCCAACGGCACGATGTCCGCGAGCGCAGGCCTTATAGTCAGCTTCAGAGAGATTAAAGAGCCATTCGTCGAGATGTATGGCGCCAACCGGTAGCGGTATGGGTGCCTCATGGGTGAAGATCATCGTTTCCTCTCTTCCGCTACCGTTATGTGCAAACCAAGGGAATGACTTCATGCTCAACCCCGACAAGAAACTCGCAGGCATGAAGGTCCAAGAACTTTTCTTCGTCGGTGCGGATCGTCGCGATGTAACTGGGAGACTGGAAGACGCCCGCCAAGCCTGCCAGATCGTCGAACCACAACTCAGTCGATCCATCGATGTGGTTGTCCGGAAGTCCTGGAAGCTGCTCGCGGTTCGCATGACATTGAACGTAGCGCCGGACATGCTGTTTCACTTCCGCCAGCGAACTGAAGAGCGGAGCGTGATTGTTGCGATGGTAAGAGACGAACTCGTCGTGGCTCATCTCAGGTTTGCGGCGAAGAAGGATCGTCATTTTAATCATATTGCGCTCCTGTATGAATCTCGTTCACATGAACCATAACACGCCAGTGAGCTAGGAAGACTCTATGCCGATAGAGCCTAGCGTCTGGCGTCACTCGCATTCGTTCGCGCTCCTTTGACTTAGCCGGCTATGTCCTCTTCCGAAGAGCAGAAGAATCGAGCATTGCATCGATAACCCGTTTACCCCCGAAGATGCTCCTGTTGATCTTCTCTTCAAAGAGGTCATAGAATCCGGGGTCGAATGCGCTTACCTGCTGTAAGCGTTCAAGTTGAACGGAAGTCAGCTCCACCTCAGAGGACGCGAGATTACTTCGAAGTTGGTCCACTGATGAGGCACCAATGATTGGAGCAGCGATACCAAGACGGGACGAGACCCAGGCAAGCGCTACCTGCGAAACGGGTTTGTGTACTTCAGCACTGACCGCCCGCAGTTCATCAAGGATTTTCCAGTTCCGCTCTTTGAACATGCGGAAAGGCTGGTTGTCGCTATCCAGTCGTCCTCCTGCCGCCGGGATTGAACCGTCAGCGTTCCGATTATATTTGCCGGTCAGGAAGCCAGCACCCAGCGGACTCCAGGGAACAAGTCTCATGCCAAGCTCTCGCGCGCAGGGTATATGTTCCTGTTCAATCCCACGCTCGACAAGCGAGTAGGGCAGTTGAAATGCAATCGGGCCCGGAACGTTATGAACCTGAGCAAGCGTTCCCATCCGAGTGGCATACCAGGCGGGCACGTCGGAAAGACCGAAGTACCGAATCTTTCCTTCGCGGATGAGGTCGCCCATCGATTGCAGCAGTTCCTCGGCCGGAGTGACTGCGTCCCAGACGTGTACCCAGTACACGTCGAGGTAGTCCGTGCCCAACCGTTTCAGTGAAGCCTCTATGCTGCGCCACAGATTCTTGCGACCATTTCCTCCGCTAAAGCTGTATTTGCTTGCAAGAACGATGTCGTCACGGAGCTTACGTGAGCCAATGAAGCGGCCAAGCAACTCTTCGCTGCGCCCCTTACTGTAAACATCGGCTGTATCGACGAAATTGCCGCCCGCATCAACGTATGTGTTAAAGATGGCTTCCGAGACATCATCTGGAGATCCCCACCCCGCATTTCCAAACGTCATTGTGCCGAGCGCAAGGGGGCTCACCGGAAGTCCGGAACGACCGAGGGTACCACGATCTGCTAATTGCATAGATTCCTCAAACATGCGAGCTTCAGCGGGGTTATCTTCCTCACCCGACACGCAAAGCGCAAAACAGTGGCTTAGACGGCGCTGACGCCACCGTCGACGAACAATTCGACTCCAGCGATAAAGTTCGATTCGTCGGACGCAAGAAAGACGGCTGCCTTGCCAATGTCGTTTCCGGCGCCAATGCGCCCACGCGGCACCATTCCCGTCACGTATTCGCGCACCTCCTTGATGTTGCCGAGTGTGGATGCATTGCCTGCCGTGTCGATCGGTCCAGGACTGATGACGTTGACGCGAGGACCCATGCCCTTCAACTCCGCTGTGAAGGTCCGCGCAAAGCTGCGAACAGCAGCCTTGGTCGCTCCGTAAACAGCCATGCCTGGAAATCCCGCACTCCCGATGAAGGAGCCATTCAGGATGATGGAGCCATCCTTGTCCATCAATGCAATTGCCTTCTGAATCGTGAAGAAGACTCCCTTTGCATTGATATCGGCACACCTGTCGTAGAAGTCTTCGCTCACCTTGTCATAGGGCATTTGTTCATAAATGCCCGCATTCGCAAACACAACGTCGAGCTTGCCTTTCTTCTCTTTGATCTCGGCATACATTCGGTCGAGATCTTCCAGCTTCCCGGAATCCGCCTGGATCGCCGCCGCACCTTCCCCAAGCTCTTTGACAGCCTTTTCAAGCTCGACCTTCCTACGTCCCGTGACAAACACGAACGCTCCCTCATGCAGAAACCGCTTCGCCGTGTCGAAGCCCATTCCTTCACTTCCGCCCGTGATCAGTGCGATCTTTCCGTCTAGCTTTCCCATATGTGTCGGTCCTTTAACTTTACTATTGGATGATTCGGCCGCATGCGCTGAATTGAACGATCCGACAGAAGTATTGCCTATTCCGACAAAAGGATGGGGCACGAGTCCCGCTTTGGCGTCTAATGAGAGAGGAACAAATGCGCACTATAACCCCATTGACCGGATTAATCGACGAAGTTTGTCCAAGAGAGGGTTCTCACGCTACCGGGATTGAGGGTCTATTTGTGACCCGATACTCCACTACTGAGGTGCCGCGAACGTCGCTGCAACAAGCCGTGTTGTGTGTCGTGGCACAAGGGGCAAAGTCCGTTCTGTTGAACGAACAACGATTCCTCTACGATCCCAATAAGTATCTACTTGTCTCAATTGACCTGCCGCTGGTTGGGCAGATTGAAGAAGCCAGCCGCACCAAGCCGTTTCTGGGGCTGAGTCTTGTACTTGACTTCGATGAGATCGCCTCGCTCATGCGTCAAGCAGACCTTCCTCACGAGACCGCTCCTCCTCTACGACCTGGCCTCATGATCGGTTCGATGGACGACGATTTGCTGGAAGCCGTCACACGACTCACGTCCCTCCTCAAGAAGCCTAACCGGATCGCTGTTCTCGCGCCGCTCGTCAAGAGAGAAATCTTCTACAAGTTGCTGCTGAGCGAACAGGGCGGACTGCTACGCCGCATGGTAGCGGACGGCGGCAATATCCAGCGCGTCGCGGCCGGCCTGGCATGGCTAAAACGCAATGCTGCGCGGCCCGTCAGGATGGAAGAGCTTGCTCGCGAGATGCGGATGAGCTCCTCTGCCATGCATAGCTGGTTCCGCGCCGTAACGTCACTAAGCCCGCTGCAATATCAAAAGCAGCTACGTCTTCAGGATGCCCGTCGGATGCTATTTTCAGAAGCGATTGATGCAGCCACCGTAAGCCGGCGTGTTGGCTACGAGAGCGCTTCCCAGTTCAGCCGGGAGTATCGCCGTTTCTTCGGCGTTCCTCCCATGCGGGACATCGAACGTCTTCGCGGCTTCCGGCATGAGCGGTCGTGCAATAGTTACGATTGTCTCGGAGATAGTTGACTGACTGGCCGCTTATGTATAGAGTGTTGCTATGCCTAGACCGAAGAGCGACGAAAAAAGGAGCGCGCTTTTGGAGGCGGCAACGCGCATCATCGTTGCGCAAGGTCTGAGTGCTCCGACGGCAGAGATCGCCAAGGAAGCCAGCGTTGCCAACGGTTCGCTCTTTACCTATTTTGAGACCAAAGCAGATCTCTTCAATCAGCTCTACCTTGAATTGAAAGCGGAGATGGCACGCGCTGCGATGAAGGGACTTCCCACCGGTGCCGAACTTCGAGAGCAAGTCTTTTACGTCTGGCGGAACTGGATGGAATGGGCGGTGGCCTACCCGGAGAAGCGGCGAGTGCTTGCGCAGCTTGATGTCTCCGACGCTATCACGCCGGAGACCCGCTTGGCTGGACACAAGACCATGGCAGGTATTGCCGAACTGCTGGAACGCAGCCGCGCCAACGGCCCCATGAAGAAAACCCCGAAGATGTTCGTTTTTTCGATCATGAACTCTATCGCGCAAGCAACGATGGATTTCATGACTCAGGATGCTGCACATGCCAAAAAGCACTGCAAAGAAGGCTTTGAAGCTCTATGGCGCATGGTGGCTTGATCTTTTTCGATCTTTATATTGACTGTCTGGACAAACATTAAAGGGAAATGAGTCGCATTTCGGACGGAAAGGCAAAGTTACAAAAGGAGATAACAAACAATGTCGAAGACCGTATTGGTGACTGGTGGAAGCGGTTCTATAGCGAGTTGGGCCATCGTTGATCTGCTGAAACGGGGCTATACCGTTCGCACAACTGTGCGGAGTCTGGACAAGGAGGCGGCCGTCCGTGCGCAGGTTTCTACCGCAGTTGAGCCTGGCGATCGACTATCGTTCTTCGCTGCCGACCTCACCCGCGACGAGGGCTGGGACGCTGCTGTCGCTGGGAGCGCGTATGTTCTTCACATCGCCGCTCCGGTATGCGTCGAGGCTCCCCGTGATCCGAATGTCTTAATTGTTCCTACGCGCGATGGCGCTCTTCGCGTCCTTCGCGCTGCCTGCCATGCCAAGGTTGATCGGGTCGTGATGACCTCTGCCATCGAGGCTTGCAGACCTCTCATGACGGCACCGGATTCCGTGACTGACGAAAGCATCTGGACCGACACAACCGATCCCAATCTCGGACCTTACCGTCTCGCCAAGACACTGGCCGAGCAATCCGCCTGGGACTTCATGGCGAGTCAGACAGGATCAACGACTCTAACCACGATCCTGCCGTCCGCCGTCATCGGCCCTATTCTCAACAAGGAAAACCTTCATCCTGCGCACCTGGCTCAGCGGATGCTGAGCGGAGGTTTGCCTAGGTTTCCTCACATCGGGTTTTGCGTTGTAGACATTCGCGATGTAGTCGACTTGCACATCCGCGCCATGACCGCTCCGGAAGCCGCAGGACAGCGATTCATTGCCGCAAGCGACTGGGTGTGGATGGCGGATGTCGCACACTTGCTGCGTTCGGAGTTGGGCGATAAGGCAAAGAAAGTGCCGACGAAGGCAATGCCTGACTTCGTACTGAGGATCGTTGCGCTCTTCAATCGCCAAATGAAGTTTGTCGTACCGCTTCTCGGCCGGAAGCACGTATTCACCTCTGCCAAGGCAGGGGCCGTATTGGGCTGGAAGCCGCGTTCAGCACAAATCGCAGTCGTAGATTCCGCTAAGAGCATCATTGCGGTCGGAGCCATTTGATTTGAGTTGAGTGTTTACGGGGTCGCGCTAAACCCGCAATGCGAAAGGAATCAAATGTCTCTACATAAGATCATCGCGTATGTCGCGTTCGGTTGGCTAACCTTCGCCGGCACAATGCACTTCGTTATCGACGTCCTAGCCCAATACTTGCGCGACAAGCGCCTTCCGGGGCCCGAAACGACGTTGTACTACGGACTGAACACGGCATACGCCCTCGGGCAAATCCTCTTCGGTGTCCTCGGACTTCTCATCGCACGTCAAGCTCTTGAAGTGCTGGGACAGTGGCCGGCGATCTTTCTCTGCGTGGTGGCAGCGGCGGCATGGCTTGCTATCGGCATTCTCTTCATCGAATACCCACAGCCTAAGTTCATGGTGATCGTTTTTGGGGTACTCGTGCTCGCGATGGCCGTCACGCGCTGAGCGATACGTCGCGATGATCAAAAGTGGAATCAACAACACCTTTACACCTTTACAGGAGAGCAATATGACGATGGCAGAGCACGTACTTCCAAGCAATAAGGTTGCGCTGGTCACGGGAGGCAGCCGAGGCATAGGGAAGGATATCGCGCACTGCTTCCTGTAGCTATTTGATTTGTAGGGGTTATTTGGTGGACCTGATCGGGATCGAACCGATGACCTCTTCCATGCCATGGAAATAGCAAAAGGCTAAGTTATTGACGGCAAAGTGGTTAGAAGTCGGCAAAACCGGCAAAACCGGCCTGATCGGCGCACTTTGACACCAATTTGACACCAAATCCCCTGGGTCGTGAGTTGCGTCGTGGCGGGGCAGCTCACAAGCATTTTCTGCTAAGTGCGTCACCCCTGCGCGGCTCCGCGAGCCAGCGCACGGAACTACTAAAATAAGTTTTGGAGTGAAATGCCGAGAGAAAAGTTGGACCGACCCGACGCGGAATATACTGACGTTCGCAGTGGCATCGTTGACCTGCTAAAAACTGCCCGCGCCCTTTCAGCGCGGAGCATCAACGCCGTCATGACTGCGACTTATTGGGAGATCGGACGGCGAATCGTCGAGTCGGAAATGCGGGGAGAAAAGCGGGCCGATTACGGTGAGCGTCTGGTGGAACAACTCGCGGTGGATTTGACCGAACAGTTCGGGAGAGGATTCGGTAGTGCCAGCCTCTGGAGGATGCGCGGGTTCTACCAGGCTTGGCCCGACAAAAAGATTCTCGCAACACCGTTGCGAGAATCGGAAGCCTCCCCTTCTCCCAGCAAGATTGATCTCTCTTCCCTCGCAACCGTCCCTACCCTCTCAGCCATGTTCCCCTTGCCGTGGTCCGCATATCTGCGACTGCTCGCCGTCAAGAGGCCAGAAGCGAGGAACTTCTACGAAGCGGAAGCGATACGGGCCGGTTGGTCCGTCCGCCAGCTAGACCGCCAAATCGGAAGTCAATTCTATGAACGTATTGCGCTCTCGCGGAACAAGGCCACCATGCTTGAAAAGGCGGAGACGCCGGAGGCAAGTGATGCGATCACGCCTGAAGAAGCGATCAAAGATCCATTCGTCCTCGAATTTCTCAACCTCAAGGATGAATACTCCGAGTCGGACCTCGAAGAAGCTCTCATCCAACATCTCGCGGACTTCCTCCTGGAGCTTGGTGACGACTTCGCCTTTCTCGGTCGTCAACGCCGCTTACGACTGGATGACACGTGGTTCAGGATTGATCTCATTTTCTTCCATAGGCGTCTGCGGTGTTTGCTCATCATTGACTTGAAAGTCGGCAAGAGCCTGTTATTAAGCTTGTTCCTTTAGAAACAAAGGCATAGGAATTGCGGAGAGTTGGTCTGACGATATTGGGATGGGCAATCGTGGTCAACTCGGGTATCCGAGCGATGTGACGGATGAGGAGTGGGCGTTTGTGGCGCCCTATCTGGTCTTGTGCCGGGAGGACGCTGCGCAGCGGGAGTACTCGCTGCGCGCGGTATTCAACGGGGTGCGGTACGTGGTCAAGACGGGCAATCAGTGGCGCATGCTGCCCAATGACCTGCCTCCGTGGCCGGTGGTGTACCAGCAGATGCGGCGCTGGATGGACGCGGGCTGCTTTGAGGCCATGGTCGAGGATCTGCGCTTGCTGCTGCGCGAGTTTGCCGGGCGCAATGCTCAGCCGACGGCCATGATTCTGGACAGCCGCACGCTGCAATCGACGCCGGAGTCGGGCGCGCGCGCCGGCTATGACGGGGCCAAGCGGCGCAAAGGCTCGAAGGTGCATGCGGCGGTCGATACGCTGGGCCACCTGCTGGCACTGCACGTGACCGCGGCCGACGAGCAGGACCGCGCCCAGGTCGGCGAGTTGGCCCGGGCGGTGCAGGAGGTGACCGGGGACCATGTGGAGCTGGCTTTCGTCGATCAGGGCTACACCGGCGAGGCTGCAATGGAGGCGGCGGCCGCGCATGGAGTAAGGCTGGAAGTGGTCAAACATACCGAGGCCAAGCGCGGGTTCGTGCTGCTGCCGCGCCGCTGGGTGGTCGAGCGCAGCTTCGCCTGGGCGGTGCGCTTCCGCCGCCTCGCGCGCGATTATGAACGGCTCGCCCACACGCTCGGAGGACTCCACTACCTTGCCTTCGCCATACTCATGCTTGCCAAACTGACCCGGATTCCCGGCTGAAGTTAATAACAGGCTCTAGAAAGCACGCCAAAATCCCAGACCTTAACATCCGTAGGCAATCCGGAAGCCGTGCTCAGTGTCGTTGTCGTCTGCGAGGAAAGCCCTACATCGGCCAGCGTTACGGTCTGTGTCAGCTGTGAAGGCGTTTCATAGGACCCGGTGTAGCCAATCTGGGAAGTGCCGTTCTGATAGATGAACGTGTTATTTGTAGCGTAGGTATAGGCAGTCGAGGTTGATGTCAGCAGAGCACCGCCAGACGAACTCCCTTGGTAAGTATTCACTCCAGACACCCACGATGATCCGGCGACTAGACCTGCTTTATCCAAGTTAAAGGTGTATAAAGTAGAGTTGCCGTCTGGTTTCTGCACATTGACGGACTCGTTACAACCTGCGGTGCTAGTGCACTTGGAGATGACCATGGGAGTAAAGTACGTTGTGGCGCCATCCCTACCCACGCTCGTGAGCCAGCGATTTACATTATTGAACGAGTCCAGGTAGTTGGACCACCCAAAGCTCACGACGACGCCGGTGGGCAGAGTCATGCTCGTGAGTTCGCCATAGTGCTCAGCCGAAGTGCCCGAATCTTAAGGCAAAGCTGTACATGGAGTGATCGGGGAGCGCAATGCTCTGAATTGCGGAAAAACTGCCGGAGGCCTCGGACACATTCGGTTCACTAAACGCCGTGCTGAAATCGATTGTCTCCATGGTCACGACATATTTGTTGCTGACTCCGTTTACTCCAAGCACGCTGTACGTGGTTTGATTCCCACTCGTGGATACGGTTACAGGGGCAAGCCCGTTTGTACCGATAAGATTCCCGTTGGGATCGGTACTCCAGAAGTTGCCGTTTCGATCCGTAACGTTCCTGGGTGGAGTGAGGGATGGGTTGGCAGAATAGGTAGGATAGTAGTGACCTGCCCCCGATTTCTCAACCAGTCATAACTGGAGATTCTCGGTTAAGGTTTGGCTGCGAGATGGTCTCGTAGCCGCCGAGGCTGTGTGGATATGGGAAGCGCGAAGCGCTTCCCACATCTGCACAGCCTAACGCTTGCCGGAACTCCTGTGGGGTGCGATAGTCCAGGCTGCTGTGCGGTCGCTCGCAGTTGTAGTCTTCGCGCCACAGGGCCAAGGTGGAGCGGACGTCGTTGAGGGTGCGGAACCAGCTGGCGTTGAGGCACTCATCTCGCAGTCGCCCGTGGAAGCTTTCCACATGTCCGTTCTGCATGGGCCTGCCGGGCTGGATGTGGACCAGGCCGATTCCAGTCTTCGGCCCAGCCCAGCATGCGGCGCGGCGTGAACTCCGGCCCATTGTCCGAACGTACGTTCTCCGGCCTCCCGCGCTCTTCGACCAGCCGCTCCAGTACGCGCGTCACGCGTCCACTGCCAAGGCTCGTATCCGCTTCCAGGGCCTGGCACTCGCGCGTATAGGCCTCGACCACGCTCAGGATCCGCACCATGCGGCCGGTCGCCAGCCCATCGGTGATGAAGTCCATCGCCCACTCCTGGTTGGCTCGCAGCAGCCTCGGTTCCACTGCACGTTCGCGCACCAGCCGCTTCCGCTTCTTGCGCCGCACCATCAGCTTCTCTTCCACGCCGAGCTTGTACACACGCTTCACGTTGACCTCCTGACCGCGCCGGCTCAGCAGCGCATGCAGCCGGCGATAGCCGTAGCGAGGCTTCTGCCTGGCCAGCTTCACCAGCTCTCCGCGCAGTTCTACGTTCCGGTCGGGCCTCGGCTCATACCGATAGTTCGACCGCTCCACCTTCAACAGCTTGCAGGCCGTGCGTTCGCTCAGCCGAAATTCGGCGGACACGAACGCCACTTCCTCTCTGAGACCGGCAAGCTCCACCCGTTTTTTCGGATCACCGCCTTCAGCGCTTCGCCGTGCAGGCTCAGCTCCGCCACCAGCAGCTTCAGGCGGCGGTTCTCGTCTTCCATCGCCTTCAGCCGCTGCGCCTCGCTTACCTCCATGCCGCCATACTTCTGCTTCCAGCCATAGAACGTCGCCGCGCCGATCCCGTGTTCCCGGCACAACTCCGCCGTCTTCACCCCAGCTTCGCTCTGCTTCAAAATCCCGATGATCTGCTCTTCGCTGTACCGGCTCTTCTTCATCTTCCGTCCTCCCGATCACAGTACGAGAGAACTCCAGCTTCAACTGGTAGAGATTTCCGGGGGGCAGGTCAGTTCGTGTCGCTCGGTTTATTCGCACCATTGCAAGCGGCGAGGAAGAGCAAAACTAAAATCGAAATGAGAGAGAGATGCTGTTGGGCATGTATCCATCCTCCTGATGTGACTCGTTCCGTGACTACGCATGAAAACCGCGATCGGCTCGGTGATTAATCGTCCGCAGAGACGTAGTATCGGCCCATACCCGGTCGAGGAATTGCCTGATCGAGTTGCCACTACGGTCATATTCGCGCCGAATGAATATGCCGCTCTTCACCGTCAGCAGGCGATCCGCCAGCGGCCTGACTACGATGCCTGAACGTTGTGAATCGGCAGAAGAGCGAGTCATGATCGTGAGCCCGGTTCCCTGGCTTACCATCCACAGGGCTTCTCTCGGCAAACAGGCATCGGCTACTATCTTGAGCGCTACCCCCAGGCTCTCAAAGTGGGTCACAATGTCCTCATGTCTACCGGGCAGCGCCTTCCTGCCCACTGCGATCAGAGGTTCGCTATCGAGTTCCGCAGGTTCTATGGTGCGCTTCGTGCCGAGCGGATGACCTGCAGGCAGGCATACCAGCAGCGGTTCTTCCATGAGTTGCTGTGCGAAGAGGTCAGGCTCATGGAGAGGCAGATATCCAAATCCGATGTTCAGGTCGCCTTACAGGAGCCTGGCAACGACCTGGTGAGTCAGCAGGCTATCCCTGCTGATCTGAAAAGCGTCATTCGGTCGCGAAATGATGGCCAGGAGCTTGCCGTTGAGATGGCTGGAATAACCGCTATGCAAGTCTTTTGTTTGCACTCTTACAAATGCACGGACGCGATCTACGCCAAGCGAGGCATGTCTGACCGACTCACGCGCAACAGGCAGGTAGAGACTGCCGGCATCCGTCGGCAGCATCCCGTTCGCAGCGGAGCGGAACACTGGCGTCCCTAGCTCGATCTCTATACCTCGAACTCGTTTACGAACCGCAAATTTCCCAACACCGAGATACTTCCCGGCCGCTTCGAACGACCCCTTTTCCGCTACCGCGAGGACGGCGATTTGACCGTCCATTGTTACTTTGAGCCGCCGCATAGCTGAACTCTAAGCGCCTTAGCCGGATGGAGCACTTGCCATCTCTACGGCTACATATAAACGAAGCCCTCGCAAGGAAGACACAGCGACTTACGGCGCAGCGAAGCGCCACTCCTGGTTGACGCCTCCATTCAGCCCCCATTGATCCAGCGCTGTCTCGTTCGCGGTCGAGCCGCCCGGCACTTCCATGGCAAGCCCGCTGTTCGCATTCACCAGCCGGTAGTTGCCGTCCGCGGTCTGGCTTATGACGAACAGCTGGTTGCCGCCTCCACTGTAAGGCCACTGCTCCATCGCCCCACCATACGCGGTCGACTGGCCGGTCACGTCCAGCGCGAGGCCGCTGTTTGCATTGATCAACGCATACATGCCAGCACTGCCCGACGTCAGCTTCCACTGCTGGCTCGGGCCTCCGTAGTAGGCATACTGGTCTACTTCGGCGCCGTTGGCCGTGCTCTGTCCCAGCACCTCCATCGCCAGCCCGCTGTTTGCGTTGGCAAGCTGGTAAGTACCGTTCGCCGGGCCGCCACCGGAGCTCATTAGCTGCTGCAGGCTGCTCGTCAACGCGGTCAGCGCACTGCCGTTCCACGAGGTATTCAGCAGGCCATAGCTCTCGGCCGCGCCATACGTGCGGCCGCTTCCGGTCGACTGTGTCCCATTGATCGACCAGTAGGACCAGTCCACGCTATGTGTCCGCAGGTAGGTCGTGATGAAGCCAAACCACTGGCCGTTGTCCGAGGAGCTCGTGCTGCTCACGCAGGTACTCGCCGCGTTGCAGGTGCCGAACTCGCCGATCCACAAGGGCTGCGGACTACTGCCAGTCGCCAGGTAGCCCCACAGCGGCGTCACGCGATTCACATACGCGGCATAGGTGGTCAGCCCGTTGTTGTCGAAGCCGTAGTCGTGCGCCTCGTACACAACGCGTCCCGCTGTGTTCAGGCTTACTGGCGCGCTCGCGGCGCCGGACAAATCCAGTGCATAGTTCACGCCCTCCACAAATACCAGCAGGTTGGGGTTGGTCCCAAGCACCGCATTGCCTCCGCGCTCGGCGGCCGCGTGCCAGTCGGTGCTGGCGCTGCCGCCCCAGGTCGCGGTAACGCGCGGCTCGTTGCGCAGGTCCGCGCCGATCACCATCGGGTTGCTCTTGTAACGGGCCACCATACCCTGCCAATCGTTCATCCAGCTCGTCTCCGGGTACTGGCTGTTGTACCAAAGGTCGTTGCCGTCGTCGCTGCAGCACCACTCCGCGTTGCTGGTGTGGTTGTCCAGGATCACCATCACGCCTGCACTTGTCAGCGCACTCACAACCTGATCAAGGATTGTCAACGCATGCTCGCCTTGCATGCTCGCGTTCTGTGTCAGCGCGTAGCTGCCCACCACCGGGTTGCTCTCGTACAGCTGGTTTGACCAGGGAAGCCGCACCGCGTTGAACCCCATGGCCTTGATCTCGTTCACGATGCCTGTCAGCGGAGCAAGCTGCAGGCCGCCCACCACGAAGTCGGAAGACTCCGCCCCGTACCAGCTCACGGCGTTCAGGCGCACCCGCATTCCGCCGCTGTCCACAATGTACGGTCCTTGCGTGTGCAGGGGCAGGTTGGGCGCCGCGTCGCACCGCGCTGCGGTAAGCAGCATGCAGAACAAGCCAAGTACACTTGCGAGCAACCTTCCGGAGAAGAATGCCTGCCTGCTTAAGACAAAAAGAACATCCCCGAGCTCGACCAGTTCCATGGTGCGCCTCCGTATTTCGTGGTGCGAATTCGCCCTGCCATCTTTCGCGGACGCCTGTCATTGGCAATGAACAGCACAGCCGGCTGTAAGGTGCAGCTCGAAGCACTTTTTATGGCCGTCGCGAAAAGCCCGGCAGCAACAACGCCGTTAAGGTACACGGCAAAATCCACAGCTGTCTAGGGTGTAGACAGGCGAGAAGATAACGTGTACCTTACCGGCGATCTGGGAATTGACAAAAACGGGGGCGCGAACGGGCGCAAAAGCAGGCGGCCGCTCGCTCTATCCTGCAGACCTCACGTCGGTTCCCAGCCACTTCAGCGCGTTGGAGTTCACCCGTGAAACGTCATTGCTTTCTCGTACTATCCGCTATTTCAAGTCTCGGCGCGGTCGCACTGGCCCAGGCAGCGCCCGCACCGGACAACACAAGCACAGCCGCGTCGCAGGCATGCGCGCTCAACCAGCCGGAACCCGCGCTGCCGCTGCATACCAGTGGTGCGTAGATCGTCGATGCGAACGGCCAAAACTTTAAGTTGAGCGGCGTGGCCTGGTACGGCGCCGATAGCCAGGACTACATTGTGGGCGGCCTGCAGCTGGAGCCGCTCGCGGCCATCGCGCGGCGCATCCGCTGCCTTGGCTTCAACGCGGTACGCCTGCCCTGGTCGAACGAGCTGTACGAGAGCAACCCGAAAGTGCCGGACTATGCGGTGACGGCCAACCCGCAGCTGAAAGGACTGCACGCGCTGGAGGTGTACACGCAGGCAGTGGACGCGCTCGCGGCGCAGGGTTTGCTGGTGATCCTGGACAACCATGTCAGCAATGCGGAGTGGTGCTGCGGCGACGATGGCAACCAGCTCTGGTACAACAGCATGTACCCGGAGAGCTCGTGGATCGCGGACTGGAAAGGCATGGCAGCGCGCTTCAAGGGTGTGCCGCAGGTGATCGCGGCGGATCTGCGCAACGAGCCGCGCATCGACGCGACCTGGGGCGGAAGCCCGACGACGGACTGGCACGCGGCGGCCGAACGCGGCGGCGCGGCTGTGCTGTCTGTGAATAAGAATCTGCTGATCATGGTGGAGGGGGTGAGCTACTCGCTCGACCTGACCGGCGTGGCCGCGCTGCCGGTGCAGCTGCCGGTCGCGAACAAACTGGTCTACTCGCCGCACGACTACCCGTTCGACCACAGCAACTACGCGAGCGCCGCCGACCTGGCCGCGCAGTACGACAAGGCATGGGGCTATATCGTGACGCCGGGTGAAACGTACACGGCGCCGATCTGGCTGGGTGAGTTCGGCAACTGTCACACGGCCTCGACGTGCGTCACGGACACGACGGCAAACTCGAGCGGGCTGTGGTTCGCAGGGATTCGCCAGTACATCCAGCAGAAGGGGATCAGCTGGTCGTGGTGGGCGATCAACGGTACCCAGACAACGGGAGCGGGACGCACCTACGGCGGTGAGGAGAGCTACGGCGTTCTGAACCCATACTGGAACGCGCCGGCGCTTCCGAACGAGTTCAACCCGACCGACAATATCGCGGATGCGCTCGCATCCATCGCGCAACCGGCTCCAGTTGCCGGCTCCACGCCTTCGGCTCCGCTGGTCGCCATTGCCTCGCCGGTGCCCGGCGACACCATCGTCTCGGGCTCGACCCTGAGCGTAAGCGTAAACGCCAACGCAGTCGCGGGCAGCACCGACCCCGTCGCCACCGTCGAGCTCTATGCCGACAGCGCCCCCGTCGCATCCGCCCCAGGGGGCCAGTCGCCCTACTCGCTGGCCTGGATGAATGTGCCGCCCGGCGCGCACACGCTGCAGGTAAAGGCCGTCACCCAGCATGGGCTCACCTCGCTCTCTCAGCCGATTCCGGTCGATGCCATTAACTACGCCGCGCCCCGTGCAGGCTACACCGACGGCATCGCCGTCAACTTCGTCAGCTACGCCGTCACTCCGATGGCTTCCTCCGAGAGAGCGGGCGGAGCCCCGCAGCTCAACTGGAACCAGGCCGGCATCGCAAACAGCGGAACCCTGCCCAATCTCGTCGATGCCTATGGAGTCCAAACCACGGCCAGTGTGTCCTGGACCGCGCCCAATACCTACTTCACCGCGATTGCCGACCAACCGGGTAACAATCGCATGATGAAGGGCTACCTGGACAACAGCGATACGGTGCCGAACACGGTGAGTGTGAGCGGGCTGCCGAATAAGTTCGCCAGGTATGACGTGGTGGCGTACTTCGACGGCGGAAATGAAGCCTCGGGAGGACTGCCAGGGCCAACGCGCTCGGCGCTATTCCGGCTGACCTCGACCGAAGCGTCCGGTGTGCACGGTTGCCAGGGGCAGGGCGAAGAGGGAAGTACCGTCGTCGGCACCGATGCCGGCGGGGTGGATTTCTCGGGCGCCTTCCTGCAGGCCGCCAATGGTTCGGCTGGCAACTACGTACTGTTTCTGAACTGCACGGGCAGCAGCTTTCAGCTGGCGCCGGTGCATGGGCAGTCGAGCAACAGCGAGGTACGCGCGCCGATCAATGGCGTGCAGATCCTGGCGCATCCGTAGCGCCACGCGTGACACGGAGGCCGCGCATGGAGCGGCCTCCGCTTTCGTCGGCAAGGCTCTGACTCAGCTCTCGTCGGCGAGTACGGCGCCTTGTGCCTCGAGGCTGGCGATGTGGTCCAGGAACAAGGGGAGATTGCTGCGCAAAACGATATGCGGAGCAAAGCGAGTGACGGCAGGTGGCTGTACGCCTTCCAGCAGGTACTGCGCCAGTGCCTGTAGCGCGGCGCGGGCCTGTGTCTGCGGACGCTGGAAGATGGTTGCGAGCAGGTGGCCGTTCTCCATGATGGGAACGAGTTGCGGGAACAGGTCCGTGGCCACGACCTGGATCTTGCCGAGCAGGCGATGCTCCTGCAGCGCCTTAAAGATGGTCACGCTGTTGGCAGTGGTGACGTACAGGCCGGCGGGGCGGGGACGCCGCGCGAGCAGCGCTACAGTGCGGCTGTAGGCCTGCTTTGGGTCTTCGTGCGACTCGACCGCCGGCAGCAGAGAGAGCTGGGGCGCGATGGTGGCCAGGCCCGCGGCAAAGCCGCGCAGCTTGTCGGCGTGGTCGAGGGTGGAGAGCTCGCCGGTGATGGCGGCGACAGAACCGCCGGCCGGCAGCGCGCGGCCCAGCAGTTCGGCCGCGATGGCGCCGCTGGTGTAGGCATCGACCGTGAACGATGCTAGCCGCGCGCTGCGTGGTGCGTCGCTCGCGACGCAGACGACGGGCGTGCCTTTGGCGGCGATCTCGGCGATGAGCGGCTGCACGGTCGAGGGGTCGCCGGGCGTGATGAGGAAGCCGTCGAACTTCTGCCGCATGGCGCTGCGCAGAAGCGCGACATCGCCATGATTGAGCCTGGGGTAGGTCGCGACCTCCAGCTGCAAGCCTGGACCAAAGGACGCGGCCGCGGAGCGAATGCCGTCGAGCAGCGGCCGGAAGAAGAAGGAGATCTCACGGGGCATGTGCACGGCGATGCGGAGTTGCCGGTTTAGCTTGAGCTGCCGGGCGGCGAGATTGGGCCGGTAGCCGAGCTTCTCGGCCATTTTGTGGACCCTGGCGTGAGTGCCAGGGTTGACGCCGGCGCGGTTGTGCAGCGCGCGGTCGACGGTGCCGATCGAGACGCCGAGCGCCGCGGCGATGTCCTTGATGCCGGCGGGTTTGTGTTCGTTGCTGTCCATGGATTGAACGTCTTGTCCGCGGCGCGGGCATACCGCAACGGATGGGCTGAGCATAGCAGCAAGGGAAACAGGTCAAAACGCGCCGAAATAATTCCTTGACACAGGAATGTCCAAGGGGATAGTTTCTGGCTCGCACCCAAAACGGTAACGTACACGATATTTCATCGTGGATGGACTTAGAGCGAGGGCGAGATGACGGAAACAAGTCTTGGAAGCCGGTTGGTTCGAAAGTATCTCAAGCAGGCGGCCTTGCCGATGCTGCTGCTCTGCGGGCTGGCACTGGCGCCTCTGCACGCGATTGCCCAGGTCGATCAGGGCACGATCACGGGAGCCGTCACCGATCCGACCGGTGCGATCATACCGTCGGCCGCCGTCACCCTGACCGATACGGACACGGGGCTGGTATTGACCGGTTCCACCAACAAGAGCGGTGTCTACGTCTTCTCGCCGATCAAGATCGGCACTTACAGCGTCAAGGCGGAAGCAAAGGGCTTTGCGGCTGCCGAGATCTCCGGATTGACGCTGAACGTGGACCAGCGCCTGCAGGCCAACTTGAAGGTTCAGCCGGGCAGCGTCTCGCAGACGGTGACGGTGAGCTCGACCGGCGAGCGGCTGCTCGAGACTGAGTCGTCTTCGGTCGGGCAGGTGGTCAGCTCGAAGGTGATCAACGACACGCCGCTGAACGGTCGCAACTACTTGTTTGTCGCGCAGTTGACGGCCGGGGTTGTGGAGTCGTCTGGCTCGCGCGGCCAGGGCAACGGGGATTTCAGCGCGAACGGCGAGCGTGCCGAGCAGAACAACTTCATCCTCGACGGGGTGGACAACAACTCGAACGCGGTGGACTTTCTCAACGGCGCGAGCTATGTGGTGAAGCCGCCGCCGGACGCGCTGGCGGAGTTCAAGGTGCAGACCAGCAGCTTCAGCGCGCAGTTCGGCCACTCGGCGGGCGCGGTCATCAACGCGTCCATCAAGAGCGGCACGAACAACCTGCATGGCGATGTGTGGGAGTATTTCCGCAACGACGCGCTGGACGCGATCGATTACTTCGCGAAGAGCAAGCCGGAGTTCCGGCAGAATCAGTTTGGCGGCACCATCGGCGGACCCATTCTGCCGAACAAGCTTTTCTTCTTCGGCGATGTCGAGGCCGACCGGCTGGTTGTCGGCAATGTTTACACGCAGGCGGTGCCGACCGCGCTCGAGCGGCAGGGCAACTTCACCGAGTTGCTGAACACGAGGCTCACCGGCGCCAGCCAGCCCGTCATGCTCTACCAGCCGGGAAGCAATGGATCCGCGCTGCTCGCCTGCAACGGGCAGCAGAACGTGTTCTGCCCCAACCAGATCAACCCGATCGCGCAGCGCGTTCTGAACCTGTACCCGCAGCCGAATGCCAACAACGGACTCTTATACAACAATTATGTTTTCAACCAGCACCAGACCAGCAATACCGCGCAGTGGGATGGCCGCATCGACTGGAACCCGTCGGATAAAGACCAGTCGTTCTTCCGCATGAGCTACTACAACACCCGCGGCAACGACGGGCCGCCGCTGGGCTTCGTTCTGGACGGCGGCTACTATGGCGGCACTGGCAACGTCATCAGTCTGGGCGAGAACTTCGCGTTGAGCGAAACCCACGAGTTTTCGCCGGCCTTTTCCAATGAGATCCGGTTCGGCTACAACTTCGGCCATTTTGAGAATGTGCAGTCCAACGCGAACACCGACGTTGCCGGCCAGCTCGGTTACGGAGGCATTCCCTACGTCCCCGGCAACGGCGGCCTGCCCGCGACCGGCATCGAGGGCTACGGGGGCGTCAGTTTTCCGGGGACCCCGAATTACTACCCTTCAAACGAATATGAGAATGTCTTCGAGATCCTCGACAATGTGACCAAGGTCGTCGGCAACAACACGCTGAAGGCAGGCGTCAGCTTTCAGCATGTGCGCTTCTCCACCCTGCAGCCGCCGTTCGGGCACGGACAGGCGATCTATAACGGTTTTTACACCAGCAGCCCGAGGCAGAACTTCACCGGTTCCGGAACGGCGGATTTCCTCGCCGACGAGCAAGCCTCCGGGGCGCTTTCGCCCTTTTTCACCGTCAGCGACGCGCGCTGGTACAGCGCCGCTTACTTCCAGGACGACTGGAAGGCGCTCCCCAAGCTCACGCTCAACCTGGGACTGCGCTACGACTTCTACCAGCCGACCGAGGATCGCCACGACAATCAGGCGCTGTTCACGCCGACCACGCTCGCGCCGGGAGCCGGCACGGGAGTCTTCCTGCTGCCGCGCAGCAAACAGGCGGACACGGGACTGCTCGCGCCCGCTTTCCTCACCCTGGCGGCCAAGGACAATCTCAGCATCCAGTACACCTCCAACCGTTCGCTGCAGACGTCGCAGTACACGGACTTCGGCCCGCGCATCGGCTTTGCCTACCAGCCCACCGAAAGATCGGTGATCCGCGGGGGCTTCGGCATTTTCTTCGGCGGGCTGGAAAGCGTGGGCGCGGCGCCCAACCTCAGCCAGAACTATCCTTTCGCCTACACCTCGCAATTTACAAACCCCGGCTGCCCTACGCCGACCTTTTGCGCTACGGACGGAATCAGCCTGAACACGGGTTTCCAGCAGGCACTGGCGGTGGGGCTTAACAACTTCGTGCAGACGCCGGGCCTCGAAGGAGCCAACCCGCATTTCTACTCGCCGTATGCGGAGCAGTTCAACCTTTCGACGCAGTATGCCTTCACGCACACCATGAGCTTGACGGCGTGGTATGTGGGTAATGTGTCGCGGCACCTGCAAAACTTTCCCGACCAGAACGCCGCGTTCGGTCTGATCGCGCCGGGCTTGAATGCGCAGCTGATCCGGCCGTTCCCGGAGTTCGGCGGCTCGCAGTACGACGCGTACTCGGGCGTGGGTAGCTACAACTCGGCGCAGGTGACGCTGGAAAAGCGAACCTCGGGCGGCCTGTACTTCCTGACCACCTACACCTACGGCCACGCTCTGGACAGCGCGGCGACGCCGTTGACCGGCGGCGCCGGTATTTACCGCAGCCCGCTGATCATCCCGCCGAACATGGAGTATGCAAGCTCGGACTGGGATGTGCGCCAGCGCTACACCTTCAACGGCGACTACGAACTGCCCTTCGGCAAGGGGCGCAAGTATCTGAACCGGGGCGGCGTGCTGAACGAGGTCGCGGGCCAGTGGTCGGCGGACCTGGTGTTCGAAGCGCAGACAGGCAATCCCGTCACCGTGGGGGCGAGCAACTCCAATGGGCCAAACGGGGGCGGGGCGCGGCGCGCCTTCCGAACCGGCGATCCCTTCCGTGCGGGCGAAGCAGCAGGATGCCCCACGCGCGTCCGCACCCTTGCCCACTGGTTCAATCCCTGCTCTTTTACCGATCCGCTCTCCGGCAACCAGATCACAAACGGGGTGAACAATCCCATTCGCGACCTCGGCACGGTTCTCTCTTATCTTGGTCCGGCGCGGAACCAGACCTATGGGCCAGGGTATGAACGTATCAACCTGAGCGCCTTCAAGAACTTCGACACCATTGAAAACCAGTACCTCCAGTTCCGCGCGGACATCTTCAATCTCTTCAACACGCCGGCCTTTGGGGGGCCGAACGGAAGCGATGGTCCGACCGGCGGCCAGATCACGGGCACGCGTTCGCTGGGGGCGTTTACGCCCAACCCGCGCTTCGTGCAGTTCGCGCTGAAGTATTACTTTTAGGCTGCACTTGCGGTGCGGGCGCGGTTTCATCGCGTTCGCGCCCGCACTGCTCTGTCAGGATTACGGTTAGCGTCAGGTCGGACCCGAGAAACTCGAATGACACAGCCGAGCTCAAAAAAGTGCAACAACACAGCGGCCCGGCTGCGTGGCATCGGCGTTGCGGTCGGCTGTCTGGCGCTCGTGCTGGCTGGTTCGGGCCAATCACCGCGGGTGCAGATCACGCTGGATGGCGCAAGTCCGGGCCGCACCTTCGAGGGGATCGGGGCGCTGAGCGCGGGAGCCTCTTCGCGGTTGCTTATCGACTATCCGGAGCCCGAGCGGAGCCGGATTCTGGACTACCTTTTCAAGCCGGCCTACGGCGCGGCGCTGCAGCATTTGAAGGTAGAGATCGGGGCGGATGTGAACTCGACCGACGGCGCGGAGCCGAGCCATATGCGATCCCCGACCGATCACGACGATACGCGCGGATACGAATGGTGGCTGATGAAGGAGGCGCGCAAGCGCAACCCGCGCATCATCCTGGACTCGCTGCCGTGGGGCGCGCCGGGCTGGGTCGGCACGGGCACGCTGTACACGCCAAAGATGGCCGGCTACGTCGTCGATTTTTTGCGGTCGGCGAAGCAGGACCACCAGCTCGACATCGCGTATACCGGCAGCTGGAACGAGAAGCCGTATGACGCGGCATACATAAAGGAGCTGCACCGGCAGCTTGTGCAGGGCGCGCCGGGTGTGCGGCTGGTGTGCTGTGACGAGTATGTAGGCGAGGGTCAGGGCCAGTGGAGTATCGCGGACGCGATGGCAACCGGCCCGGAGCTGCGGCGCGCGGTCGATGTGCTCGGGGTGCACTACCCGCAGGACCACGGCAGGCTCACCACCACGGCCACCGCAAGAGCCAGCGGCAAGCCGCTGTGGTCGAGCGAAGACCAGCCAAACAGTGGCAGTGGGCCGATTCTGCCGCGGGACTGGAACCAGGGTGGCCGTGTTCTGGCCCAGGTGTACAACCGCAACTACCTGGAGGGCGCACTGACGAAGACCGAGATCTGGAGCCCGGTGACGGCGTATTACGACATTCTGGCCGCACCCAACTCGGGTCTGATGTATGCGAATACGCCCTGGTCTGGCCACTACGAGGTGCAGTCGACGATCTGGGTCACGGCGCAGACGACTCAGTTCGCGCAGCCGGGCTGGCGATACCTGGACCGCAGCTGCGGGATGCTGCCGGGCAACGGCACCTACGTGACGCTGCGCGCGCCCGAGGGCGGCAATTGGAGCACAGTGCTGGAAACGGTCGGTGCGACGGCGCCGCAAGATGTCACCTTCACGGTGGCACATGGGCTGGCCGGCAGCACGGTGCATGTATGGGAGACAGATGGGCAGCGCAGCCTGGAGCGGGTCGCCGATCTTAGGCCGGAGCACGGGACGTTCCGTTACACATTTGAGCCGGACGCGATCTACACGCTGACGACGACGACCGGGCAGGGCAAAGGCAACGCGCAGCCCCCGCCGGCTGCGCCGTTCCCGACAGCGTATCGCGAGGACTTCGAACGGACAGCGCTGGCGCGGTCGCCGCGTTACTTAGCCGATCAGGACGGCGCCTTTGAGGCGCGACCGTGCCTGGGCCGAGCCGGCCAATGTCTGCAGCAGGTGATTGTCGAGAGGCCGATCCCGTGGGGGCCCCTGCTTGACCCCTTCACGCTGGCCGGCGACGCCGAATGGAGCGACTACCGGGTGGAGGCGGATGCTCGTTTCCTGGACCCGGGACCGGTGACGCTGATGGGCCGCATTGACTCGGCCGATGTGTTTCAGGATGCGAAGGCGATCTGGCCGAGCGGCTATATTCTGAGCGTGTTTTCCTCGGGCAGATGGACGCTGTGCACAACGGCGTACAAGAAGCCGACCGTCACGCTGGCCGAGGGTCAGGCGCGTGTCGCTCCGGACCAGTGGCACCATCTTGCGATCCAGTTTCACGGGGACGGGATTGAGGCGGCGATCGACGGTCATGTCGTGGCATCGGTACGCGACGGCACGCACGGCAGAGGCATGTTCGCGGTCGGCAGCGGCTGGCAGCGTGCGCAGTTTGACAATCTTGCGGCGCAGCGGCGGTAAAGGCAGGTCGGCGGCAGGAAAGCATCTCGGCCGGCTTTTTCAGCGGCTTTTCCGGGAACAGGGAGGCAGGCCACGCTTGTAGAAGTATTTTCAAGGAGGCTTATAGAATTGCATCCTCACGCGAGGCGGCTCGCGATGACAACGCCGAGAGGGTGCTTGCGGCATTAACGACGGGCCGGCCGATGCACGAGGCCGCGGAAGGGAGAACGTTTGGAGCCGAATGGAACGCGAGCCGAGCGGTTGGTGTTGCCGGACGCGCCAGCCACTGAGCAGGCACATCCGGTAAAGGTGTGGGAGCAGCCGGTGGAAATGCTGACATGGCTGCCCGAGCCGCCCGACCCGAATCCCATGTTCCTGGAAAAGCGCGTCTACCAGGGCAGCAGCGGCCGCGTGTACCCGCTGCCGTTCACCGACCGGATCGCCACCGAGCCGCGGATGCGCAGCTGGCGTGCGATCCACATAGAGAACGAGTTCATCCGGCTCATGATCCTGCCGGAGATTGGTGGCCGCATCCACGTCGGGCTGGATAAAACGAACGACTACGACTTCTTCTACCGCCAGAATGTCATCAAGCCGGCGCTGGTTGGTCTGGCCGGTCCGTGGATCTCGGGCGGCGTGGAGTTCAACTGGCCGCAGCACCACCGCCCCGCCACCTTCATGCCTGTGTCCGTTGAGATGGAACGGCATGCGGACGGCAGCGTGACGGTATGGTGCAGCGACTACGACCGGATAAGCGGGATGAAGGGAATGCACGGTATCTGCCTGCACCCGGGCAGGGCGGTGGTGGAGCTCCAAGTCAGGCTCTACAACGCCACCGCTGTCACCCAGTCCTTTCTCTGGTGGGCCAACGCGGCTGTGCGAGTGCACGAGCGATACCAGTCTTTTTTTCCCACGGATGTGAGCCATGTCGCGGACCATGCCCGTCGCGCCGTAAGCAGCTTCCCCTTGTGCGACGGTGCGTACTACGGCATCGACTATGGGCAGCGTGCCCGGACGGGCGTGCCGGCCGAGGAGAATGCGCCATAAAGACTAGCGGGCTTGATGCCCATCGCACGCGTGAGTTCACTCAGGGAAGCCCCTTTAAAGCCACTTTCCCAGAAAACACGCATGGCGCGATGTGTGGCGACGGCCTGATCGAAAGATCTTGGGCGTCCTACCGGTCTGGACAAGCTTGACTCTTTCACGACAACTGACTCCATTGCTTAGCAATCGCTCAATATCTATCGTATGCGGGTTGTTCCTAGACGATTCAGGCACGTAGCGCAGGCACTTAAGTTTCTGAACGATCACTCAACAATGAGTCAACCGCTCCGACTAACTCATCTGCTAAATACCGGCCGCAAGATTGCCGCGTACAAGGAGACGTTATATCAAAGAAACTTATCGGTAAGGTCGCATTAGTAACAGGCGGTTCTCGCGGGATTGGGGCCGCAACTGCGCTTGCGCTGGCAGAAGAAGGTACGGATGTCGTCATCAGCTACACTGCGGCAGCCGATAAGGCAGCCGAGATCGTGAAGAAGATCGAGGCCAAGGGCGTTCATGGTTTCGCTGTGAAGGCTGACCAAGGCATCCCCGCCGAGGCGGAGGGAGTAGTCGCGGCAGCTGTCACAAAGTTTGGCAAGTTGGACATCTTGGTGAACAATGCTGCGCTTTTCGTGATGGGACCCGTAGGCGGAGACGTTGATGTAGATGCTCTACAGCGTCAAAACAAGGTGAGCATCGACGGAACCTTCGCCATAACGCGAGCGGCGGCGAAAGTTCTTCCTGATCACGGTCGCATCATCACCATCGGGTCTGGCGCCGGTACCCGCACGGGTTTCCCTGGTGCAGCCGACTTTTCAGCCACCAAGGCAGCAGTCGCTGCGTTTAGCCGCGTTGCAGCACGGGAGTTGGCATCTCGCAACATCACTGTGAACACTGTTCAGACCGGTTTCGTTGATACCGACATGAACCCCGCGAATAGCGATTGGGCACCAGCCTGGATCGCGATGGTTCCCCTTGGCCGCTACGGTAGGCCCGAAGAGATAGCGGCGGGCGTCGTATTCCTCGCGAGTCCCAATGCATCCTACGTCACTGGCACTATATTGAACATTGATGGCGGCATCCAAGCTTAACAACGAGACATCCTGCGCCGACTTACTCGTTGGTCGGCGCTTTATGTCTCAGGCTTAGCGACTCGATTGCTTTTCATCCTCCAAAGGAGGAACGAGCTCGGCAGTTGGCTTCTTCGATGTGAAGTCGAGCCGAATGTTCTCCCCATACTTCTATCTAAGACTCGCTATGCGAGCCAGTAATCGATATGGAACGTACAAACCGTTCTTCAATCACGTCCGCGTGCTGCTTGCGTGATCACGTCGAACACTGCCTCGGGCTTTGACAACATGATTACGTGGCTGGAATGAATAGTGACCGTCGTTGCATTGATGGTTTGCGCCATCATCGCTTCAAGCTGAGGGGAAATAATCCGATCTTCGCTGGCGATCATGTACCACGATGGTTTTGTTTTCCAGGCCGGTGCAATTGCCGGTGTGCCAAAAGCAACGGCGGCAACCGGTCCTTGGGTCACGGCCAAGGCGTGTTTCTCATCGTATGGCAGGTCCTGTGCGAAATCATCAACGATGCCTTCCGTGGTGAGACTCAGATATCCCGCATTCAGCCTGATCTCTGCTCCTACTGGAGTAACGGGTACCAGGGCATTCAGCGATAGAGCGGATTGGCCCGCGTCGGGAGCATATGCCGAGACGTAAACCAAGCCACTTACTTTGGGGTCGTTGCCGGCCTCCGTGATGACAATGCCGCTGTAAGAGTGCCCGACGAGCAGAACAGGACCTGGATCCAACGCAATCGCCCGCTCGACCGTGGCGACATCGTCGGCAATCGAAGTGAGTGGCAGCTGAACGGCGGTTACGTGAAACCCTTTCCCCTCCAGCAGCGGGATGACCTTGGACCAGCTTGAACCGTCCGCCCAAGCTCCGTGGACAAGGATCACATCCTTCGTCTTCAGTGAGTCATCGTCTTGCGCCTGCGCGGTGTGGTGCGCGAAAAAGAGCATGGTAGCCAATGAGAGTAGGGTCAGCAGCTTCGTAGGTTTCTTAGCTTGTTCATTTGATCTCTCCGATGAGCCGGTACGGTGTATTGTGCTTTTTCAGGTTGCGGCAGGGGTTCTGTCGGTTTGCGTCGCGCCGCCATTTTGAGCGGAAGAGAAGCGAGGGCACTTTCCAGGATTCGCTCGTTCTGCCACAACACAGCATGGTTCAATCTAACAATTGATCTGTTTCACGCGGAGGTTCTGCAACGGGAGTCGACCATGAGATCAGATTTGACCCGTTCCCCATCTACGAACAGCTCGGCTCCGGTGACATAGCTGCTGTCATCAGAGGCTAGGAAGAGTACCGCCTTTGCGATTTCTTCTGCTTCGCCCACGCGGCCGAGCGGAACAATCTGTCCGAAGCTCTCCTTGCGTTGTTGGCCCTCCGGTGTATCGCCCAGGAGTTCGCGTAAGCCTTCCGTATCAACGGGCCCAGGGCTAACGGCATTCACACGAATCCGCCGGTCCTTCAAGTCTGTCGTCTAGGTGCGGGCAAAGGACCGAATGGCCGCCTTGGTGGCTGCGTAGACGGTATTTGCCGGTAACCCTTTACTTCCGACACCCGAAGACATCAGAATCACAGAACCGCCATCCGGAATGAGCGGCAAGGCCTTTTGAACGGTGAACAGCAAATCCTTTACGTTGCCATCGAACATGTGGTCAAAGTGGGCTTCCTCTACTTGCCCAAAGGGAGCGAACTCAGCCGCGCCAGCATTCGCGAACACGACATCGAGCTTGGTTTTCTCTTCTCAAATTTGCTTGACGAGCCTGTCCAGGTCAGCCATGTTGGCGACATCGCCCTGTACGCCGGTACCGCTCCGGCCGAGAGCCTTGGCTGCTTCGTCAACTTTGTCTTGCCTGCGACCCGTGACGTAGACGTGCGCTCCTTCAGCGACGAAAAGCTTTGCCGTTGCAAACCCGATGCCACTCGTTCCACCTGTGATCAACGCTACTTTACCGCTCAGTTTTCCCATATGACCTCTTCTGTGTTGAAGCGTTCTAACGCTCATTGCTCATGATTTCTAGCTGCGAAGAAAGATACTGGTGTGTTCCACGAACAATTCTGGATACTGGAACAAAGAGCCGTGAGCGGCATCCGGGTAGAGGATCAACTGAGCGTCAGGCAGGTTCTGCTCAAGATAGAAGGAATTGACGGTGTAGAAGATGATGTCGGACTTGCCACCAACAACGAGAACCGGGATCTTTATATCCTTCATATAGGCGAAACGTTCCCCCGTGGCGTTGCCCCACTCCGTGAGAGCAGCGAACTGAGCTGGCTGAACCTTGTCGTTGATCGGAGTATCGCGATTCTCTACTCGCGCATCCCTGCGCTTCAGAAAGGCCCGACCCGCAGCCTGACTTTCCGGGGACGCCGTGAAGAAGCCGTCAATCCAGAAATCATCGAGATTGCCATATCTGTTTGAGAAGATGGCTTGCGATTCGAGGTTGAGCGGGATGCCGTCTCCGTTGCGAGGTCCGCTGCCGACGATCACCAGCTTGCGAACCAGGTCCGGCCGTTCCATGGCAACGTTCTGCGCAATCATCGATCCGATGGAAAAGCCGAGAACGTCCACCTTGGCGAGTACGAGCGCATCAAGGAACACGCCCGCACTCTTCGCCATCTCTCTGAAAGTCTCGGGCACCTCGCCGCTGGAGCTGGCGACGCCGGCATTGTTGAAGAGGATCACCTCGCGAGACTGCGCAAGGCCATCCGTTACAGATGGGTCCCAACTGTCCATGTTGCCGAGAATGTGCGGAATGAAGACCAGCGGCAAACCTTCCTTCTTGCCAAACCGGCGATAGGCGTAGCGGACATCCCCGGCTTCAATGAACTCGGTAGGTGCGGTGTGGTGAGTAAAGGTGTTCATACGGCTACGGCTCCCCCATCGACCGGTAGGTTGATGCCTGCGATGTAGCTGCTCTCACTTGAGGCAAGGAAGAGAGCGGCAGCGGCAATCTCCTCCGGAAGGCCAATTCGGCCAAGCGGCGTGATGGACGTAAAGTAAGCGCGCGCGCCATCGGCTACTTCTTTCGACGGCATCTGAGCTTCAATGATTGGCGTTTCGATCAACCCTGGACTGATCACGTTTGCCCGAATCTTGCGGTCCTTGAGTTCACTGGTCCAGGTCCGCACATACGAGCGCAAAGCCGCTTTCGTCGCCGAGTAGGCCACGTAGTTTGGAATGCCTTTTTCCCAAACGCCAGACCCGATCAGGACAATGGAACCACCATCATTCATAAGCGGCAGCGCCTTCTGAACTGTAAAAAAGGTACCCCGTGCGTTGGTGTCGAACATCTTGTCGAAGTGCTCGGGCGTAACGTCCATCGTTGACACCATCGCCGCAAAGCCAGCATTCGCGACTACGATGTCGAGCTTCTTCTTCGTGTCTGCGATGACCTTGTAGATATGATCGAGATCCTCAAGACTTGCTATATCCCCTGGGATGGCGGTTACGTTCTTGCCGATTTCGACTAAAGCCTTGTCAAGCTCGGTTTGACGACGGCCCGTGATGAAGACAAACGCGCCCTCAGCAACAAAACGCTTGGCTGTCGCAAGCCCAATACCGCTGCTGCCGCCTGTGATAATGGCTGCCTTACCGTCTAGAATTGGCATGTGGTGCTCCTCTCGACTGCGCGAGACTGAGTGAGCTGCCTAACATTCCATGGCAGTTCATTCGTCTCCTAGTTGTCTTGTTGAAATTGGTTCTGCACAACACAGCACCATGAGCGACGCCCAAACTTAGATACCCGCGCCACCCGAGGCGAGAATGGTCACGCCTGTGATCCAGCGCGCGTCCTCAGAGGCGAGGAACACCACAGGTAAGGCAATATCGTCTGGAAGTCCAGCGCGACCCAAAGGAGTCATAGCTACCATCTGATCCTCGAAGGCATTGCCGGCCATCCCCGCTGTATGGAGTCCCTCTGTGATCACGAGGCCAGGGTTGACCGCGTTCACCCGAATCTTCCGGGCGCCGAACTCCTTTGCCATCGTCTTCGTAATCGTATCGACCGCGCCTTTGGTTCCGGCATAAACGGAGGCGGTTGGAGGAGCCATCGTGCTCACAACGGAGCTGACGTTGACGATGCTACCGCCCGTTTCGGGGAACAGCGGAAGAGCTGTCTTCGTCACCAACAAGAGACCGAGAACATTGGTATTGAACATTCGGCTGAACTCATCCGAGGTAACGCTTTCGACCGGTGCGAACGCGTAGACCCCCGCGTTGTTCACAAGAATGTCCACCTTGCCGTAGGCTTTCTTGGTCTGGTCGAAGAGGGAGACCACCTCGCTCTCAACCGCGACACCTGCCTTGACCGCGATCGCGTTGCCGCCAGCCTTCAGAATCTCTGCCACCAGGACATCCGCGCCCTTCTGGTCGGAAGAATAATTCGCAACGACGGAAGCGCCTTCTGCCGCAAGATGCTTAGCGATCGCTGCACCGATGCCTTTGGATGCCCCTGTTACCACTGCGATCTTACCCGTTAACTTACCCATGTTGTGTCTCTTTTCTGTTCGTGCAAGCCGCTGTGGCCGATGGCCAACGGATTGTGTGGAGCGAAAGGGCGTTCCTATATTTCGAATGCTGTGCGGATCAAAGGGACCAACGGAACGCTCAGGCTTCCCAGCCCGACCTGCGGATGATGCTGCAGAAGTTGATCCGTTCAAAGTGCGGGTCCTTGTCGGCGAGAACATCGGCCTTGATGTTGCCGAAGGTTGTGCCGGGCTTATGCCTGATCCCGTCGTAGAAAGCCTGGATGATGTCTTCCTTGAAGTATTCCGTGCGAGGGAACCGCCTCAGAGCTTCGCTTCGGGTCACGCCATTGAGATCAGCCAGGCCAATGCCTAATATATCCAGCTCCACTCCCGCCGTGACCAGCGCCACTACGGGATGCATGTACTGAGGTATCCCGGGCGTCGTATGGAGGGCAATCGCGGCCCAAACATCGTCAACGTCGCTTTGAGCGACATTGTGGCTCGACAAGAAGTCGCGAGCCGCGTTCGCTCCATCGACTTCAAATCTGTCGCCGTTGCTACTGTACTGGGGCACAAGGCCGATATCGTGGAACATGGCACCGGCATAGAGCAGTTCCGGATCGAACTTCAGGCTCCCCCTGCGGCCAGCCAGGGATGCGAAGCAGAACACGCGGCTGGAGTGGTTGAACAGAAGCGACGATTCTGTGTCCTGGATCAACTGGCTTACTTCACGGACCAGAGCGCTATCCGGGAGAGAAATGCCGGTTATAAACTGCGCTTCCGCAACTGAACTGGATGTGCTGTTCATGGGAACTACCTCTTAAGCAGATCGTTTTCGGTTGGCCTCAAACAAAGATCTGATCGAGGGGAGTTGCATTCAACGAACTCAAGGACGTATCCATATGGCTGCAACAGCGATACCGACAGCAACAAGATCCTCGATCAGCGCAGCAGGCAGGTCCCGACCAAGAAGCTTCGCGCCAAAGGCTCTCGCCTTTGCGCCCCCGAGTGTCCCCAGAACACTTCCAACTGCTCCGGCAAGCAGACCGGCAGCGATGTGGTTTGTCGCTAGCCCCAGAGCGATTCCACAGAGCAGACCCGTGACGACGCGTGTGATGAACTGCGCGGGAATGAGACGGCTAGGCGTCTTCGGGAGCTTATCATTGACCAGCTCGCCGATGGCCATCACGCTGAGGATGTAGGGAGTGAATGCGAAGCCCAGGAAAGCAAGCCAGGTGTGCTCCAGGCGGATGTAGCCCAGCCGAGCGGCCCAACTTACGACCGTGAGACCCAGGAGTGCACGTAGCCCAGAGGTGATTCCCAGGAGAAATGCGTTTATAAGAACAAACATTAGGCGCTCTCACTTTCCGATCTCGATCCCATAAGGGATACGCAACCTTGCGTATTGTTTATCAATCTGAGCATAGGATACGCTTCGTCGCGTTCCCGATGCATAATAAGACTAAGTATTTTCAGATTCATCTGAAAGGTGAAATGAACACAGCAGTCCAACACGCACCGAAGGGGGGCCGACCGAGGAGCGAACAACTCCATCAGGCCATGCTGAAAGCGGCTCTCGATCTCGTTCTGGAGGTCGGATTCCGCGGCGTCAGTATCGAGGGGATTGCTGCCAGGACCGGCGTGGGCAAGACAACTCTCTATCGCCGATGGCCCAACAAAGCCGCAGTCGTCATGGAAGCATTCATCGGCTTGCTTGGCCCTGCGTCTCGATTCCCGGAGAACGAAGTCGCGACAGAACGATTAAAGTTGCAGATGCATATAACGGCTAAAGCTTTTCGCGGGAGAGTAGGAGCATTGGTGAAGGCGTTGCTGGCTGAAGCTCAGTTCGATCCCGAACTCGCGAAGTCGTTCAGAGAGAATTGGACTTTGCCGAGACGCAGACTTGTCTACCAGATCCTGGAGGAAGCCATCAAGCAGGGTAGAGTGCGCGCTGACATCGATATCGAAGCGGCGATCGACGCCTTCTACGCCCCCATCTACTACCGGTTGCAAATGGAGACAGGGGTGATTTCAGAGGCTTACGTAGACAAGGTGTTCCAACAGGCTATGGATGGACAGCGACAAGCCGAATCCTAACGAAACAGCCTACATTCCTACCGATTCCGGCTTCACAGTGCGAAATCATCGACGCCAAGCCAGCCCGGTACTTCAGCAGATCGCCGAGATGACAGCCACGAATTTTTACCAGTACGATCCAGCGCTTGTGGCTGCTTGTGGCTCCATCTTCGAGGCGATTTCCACTGCGACACTGAGGGTCCAGTAAGGGTCAAATAACAGCATTTTTCTTTGTGATCAGTAGCGCACAGTGCGGTCTGTGGCATTCAGTTTCAATGAGTTGCGTTACGTTGCCGAATGGCATGGAAGAGGTCATCGGTTCGATCCCGATCAGGTCCACCAATAAACTTAATGATTTACAGCATCTTGCCGACGAAAACAGGGACACACTAGAGACACAGTCACCATATTAACGAAAAAGCCTCCGGTGCGGAGGGCTCTTTCGCATTTATGGGGACGCGTCTAAGGAGACGAGTGCCAGGCTATGCTCCAGGGCGAGTCTCTTGGCGTCGGTAATCGCCTTGCACGTAGAGGTTCGTGGTGACTCGGCAGTTGGCATGGCGGAGCAGCTCTTGCGTCACTTGCACGTCCACCTGTTTTGCATGGAGCAAAGTGGCAAGCGAGCGCCGGAAGGTATGCCAGCCGATCTTCTTGCCGTACACAGCTGCATGCTTGGCAGCGGGGCGGCTGAAGAAAGGCCGTTGCGATGCCGAGGCCCGATGAAACGACGGTCGATGCCGCCAACTTTCTCTAACGGGCTTGGGCGAAGCGTTGGCCTGGTGAAAACGCAGCAGCCTTTCTTCTATCAAGGCATGGCATCCGCTGCACCGGGTTCCTTCCTGCGCGATGTCACCAACAAACGCAACTTTCGTGTATTCGGTCCCGATGAAACAGTCTCGAACCTTCTGCAAGCGGTATTCGAGGTCACCGATCGACAGTGGGATGCGCGTGCGTTCAGCAATGACAAATGCCTCGCGCCGGAGGACCGCGTGCTCGACTCTATGTTGAGCGAGAACCAGTGCGAAGGCTGGCTGAAAGGCTGTCTTCTCACCGGAAGGCACGGACTCTTAAATTAATCGGCTATCGCATTCTCGATCCCAAGAAAGCGCCTTTGCTCGGGAAAAAGCCGCCTGTGGATCGCAACGCCTAGATCGCTGCACGCGCCTACGAGCTTTACCAGCAGCGGGTCCACGGCCAGAACCAACAGGATCAGGATTTGGGAGGAAGCCGGGCGGGACACTCGGGGCGATCCAGACGAAGCTGCGAAAATTGCCTGAACAATTCCGCCGTCCCACCCTGCGGCGTACGTTCTCCGGCCGCCCGCGCTCTCCGGTCAACTGTTCCAGCGCCCGGGTCGCACGCCCACTGCCCAGGCTTGTGTCGGCGCCCGGTCGCCAGCCCGTCCGTTGTATTTGCTCCGCACACTGAGCAGAGCAGTTAGGAGAACACTTCGCGGCTGCTGTGGTTCAGATTTCGTGTGTGGCTGTCGCAGCCGCATGAACTGCGCGGTATCAGGTCAGCCGATATCGTGATTTGTCGTGGTGCAAATTCACTCTTGATCTGGTCGAAAACCAGATTTGCCGCAGCAAAACCCAGATCGCTTACATTCTGCCGAACCGTGGAAATTGCCGGCCGCAGAGTTCCGGCGAGCGGGAAATCGTCGAAGCCGAGCAGCGCCACGTCCACAGGCATGGTGTAAGGCGAATCGATGATGAACTCGTAAGCGCTCACAGAGGCGGCGCTGTAAAGCGCATAAATGGCGTCTGGGCGCCGCGCGGGATCGGCAAACTGGTCGCGAAGCACTTGCGGCATCTGCTCAGGGTCTGGAGTATTGACGACACAGGGCTCGAATCCCGCGCTTCGCACGGCTTCTTCATAGCCGCGGACTCGCTCCTTGATGGTGTAGAGATTTGGATCCCCGCCAAAGCAGAGGATAGATCGGCGTCCATGCTGAATCAGGTGCTCGACCGCGTGGCGTGAGGCAGCAAAATTGTCGCAGACCACCGAACAATAGCGGCCTTCGAGCGGACGATCGAGAGCGACGACCGGCACGGAAAGAGAGCTCAACGCGGTCAAGAATTTGCGAGTTTGCTGACGGGGTGGAGCGGCCAGGATACCGTCGACCCGGTAGCTTCGGAAGACATCAAGCTCCTGAATTTCCTGCGCCGCATCGTCTTCTGAAGCGAGCACGATGAGTATGTAATTCCGCTGCCGCGTCGCCTCCTGCACAATGCTCGCCATCTTTGCGAAAAATGGGTCGAGCAAGGTAGGCACGATGAGGCCGATGCTGTGGGACCGTTCGCCTTTCAAGGCGCGCGCGGCAAAGCTGGGCTGGTAGCCGAGGCGGCCGATGACGGCTTGCACCTTGGCCATGGTAGCCGCGTCCACATAGTGTCCGCCGTTGATGACTCGCGACACCGTCGTGGTTCCCACTCCCGCCTCACGAGCAACGTCGGATAAGACCGGGCGCTTCGGCTTCTGTTGAAACTTAGTTCGCTGATCCATGCTTCGACGATCCATGCTTCGGCTTTGGCCATCCTCTTAGGCAGAGTCTTTCGATCAGCGTACTCCTTCTACGCACCCGAAAGCAGAAGCGCGGCTCGATTAGCGATGCGTTGGCGCCTCAGCTGCTGGCCGCGTCACTCTTTTGCGCTATAGCATTTCAATGGAAGAGGAAATGCCCCTCACCGGTAAGTGCGGCATGTTCGATGATAGGCGAGCGCAGCTCGGCACCGTTGAAAGAGACTGCACTGACATCTCCTCCCGTGCCCTGCTGCATAATCACGAGCGTTTTGTCATTCGGGAAATGCATCGTGGCGCTTTCGAACAGCGGCGCACTTAACACGTACTCCGGTTTTGCGGGGCACAGGGCATACAGCCCAGCGCGTTCAGGACATACCATGCCGACATGGAGCCGGTATCTTCGTCGCCGGCGAAGTGGGGCGCCGCTTCCGCCTGCTGCGGCGCTTCAGAAGAGGCTGCGGCGGATGCTCGGGCTTCTGACACCGACGCCGCAAGCACAGCCGCGCCCTTCGGCGCCGCGCAACATGGCATGGAGCGCTGCTTTCGCATCGAAATCGCGGCCGCCAAACGCATAAATACTGGCCAGGATGCCGTCCGAAGGGTCGCCCACCATGATACTGCTCTCGTCGTTCGCGACGGGCCAGATCGGCAGCCCGCCTCCCTGCTGTGCGTCAGCAACGAGCGACTGGGCGAGATCGCTGCCGACCTTCGGCATCAACATCGTAATCAGCTGCACCTGGCTGCGATAGATATCCCATCCGGAGTAATTAGCGTACTGGATGCGGCCCTTTGCGGTGTGCACCTTGTTGTCAAAGCCGATGTATTCGCCATTTATGTCGCTAAATACCGTGGGCTGCAAGAACGTGTGATACATGGCCGTGTAGAACACCTTGCGCTGCGCACCGCTGCCGCCACTTACAACGGCATGGGACAGAACGCCGCTCCAGGCAGCCTTTGCCTCGCTGCGGACCTTATCAAAATCCCACCCAGGAATCTCTCGCGCAAGGTTATCCTCAGCATTTGCGACACTGACGAAAGATACGCCGACCTTTAGCCGCACGGCAGCGGTAACCGGAGAAAACTGAGATAGCCTCCGGCGTGCGGCCCTCCTGCCGAACGGCCTTGCTTGTTAAAGCCAAGCTCAGTAAAGGTGCCGAAGGTTTGCGGCGCCTGCTCGGTTTCGAGCGAGAAGTAAACCTTGTAGTGGTTCTGAGCATTGCAGAAGCCGCCGCTCGCGACCGAGCCCGTCACGTGCGATCCATCGATCTGAATCTGGGCATCGGCAACGTGGGTCAGGTTGCGGCTCAGGTCGAGCAGCAGCGTGTGGCTCGATGCACCGGCGGGATAGTGCACCTCTGCTATCCCGGAATGGACATCGGCCGCAATCTGAATGGTGATCCCTGAGTCCAGCTTTACCGAGTAATAGCCCGGCTGCGCGACCTCGTCCGAGTGCTTGTAGGCTGCTCGATAGGAAAGCGGGAACACTGGCGGCGGCTCCGCTGGCAGTCCCAGCATGGGGAACACCGGAACCTCGCCGTACACTCCACACCCCGGCCCGCTGAGATGGAGGAGGCTGAACCCGCGCGTGACCGGGTTCTCATAGCGGTAAAACTCTCCATCCGCGGAATCGGGGCTCCAGTACAACATGCCAAAGGGGCGCGCCGCCCCCGGCATGGTGTTGCTGTTGTCCTTCAGTTGGCTGGTTTGGGTTCCGATAAATGGGTCCGCCTGGTCAATGGGTTCAGTCTGCGCGTAAGCCCATGACCCCGCGAGAGCCCACAGGCATACGATCCAACAGCATTTCCAAATGCACATCAAAACATTTCCTCTCAGTCGGATATTACTTAGATTCTCGTGCGGACGAGTTCAGAAACGCCGCGCTCACAACGCCGACAAACGAGTCCGCCGTGCCGTAATACATCCACCATTTCCGGTCGCGCAGCACCAGTCCCTCGGTAAACACGGTGCCGGCCGCATACTGCCCTGACTTTTCAAAGGGCAGCTCCGGCTTGAGATAAGGGTGATCCACGCGGGCTATCAGGTGCGAGGGATCCCGAGCCGAAAATAGCGCCTGCCCCGCGGAGTAGGCGTCTGGGTCGATGGACGAATCTCCGCCTGTCGCCGCATTCTTGCCGTTGTAGAAAACAACGATTCCCTTGGGCAGCAGCACCGGCGGCGCACCCACCTCCGGAAAGCCGCTGTCGAACATGCCGGGCCTCGCCTTCAAAAGCACCTTCGGATTGCCGGACGCGTCCTCGACCGGGCTCCAGTGAATCAGGTCGGGGGATGTGGCCAATCGTACCTCGACCTCGCCCCAGTACATCCAGTACTCCCCGTGCAGTCGTGCCGCCACAAGCCTTCCGGCTTTTACCTTGGTAAGAATACCGGCGGACTTATAGTTCAGGTTCTTGTACTTGCCGCCGCCGGCATCCGCGAAGGCCGGCCCGTACTTAGTCCAGTGCCGCAGGTCCTTGGAGGTTGCGATCCCGACTGTATAGCTCTTCCGGTTCCACTGCGTGTAGGTCAGCACATAAGTGCCGTCTTCCGTTTCCACTAAGCGCGGGTCTTCCACCCCGCCCGGCCACTCCCGGTCCTGCTGCGCGTCGCGCGCCGGATAGAACACGGGCTTTGGAAGCTGCGTGAAGTGCACGCCGTCGCTGCTTTCCGCCAGCCCCAGCCGTGAGGTGTGGCCGCCGATCGCTTTCCGCCCGCTGTCGTCCTCAGCGCGGTAAAGCACCGCGATCTTATCTCCCTCCACGACCGCAGCCGGGTTAAAGGTGTGCTGCGCCTCCCAATGAACAGTTTGCTGCGACACGGGATCGTGAAATTGAGCGTCAGGGTTTGGCGTCATGACGGGCTTCATCACGGGACGATGAAAAGGGCCCACGGTCCAGGACTTATCCGAATGGCCCGACTGGCCCCATGCGGGGCATGCAAGCAAGACAGCGGCGCAGAGCAGCAAGCCGCGAAAGCAAGTCATCAGGGGCGCGCCTCTTTTCGAGATGGGTGGGAGACACTCGCCCGAGCCTCGGTCCTCTGCGGTTCCGACGGGAAAGCGTCGGTGAGTGAAACGACCTTCATCTGTTTCATCATCTCCGACAGCGGCGCGCTGCTGCGAACGGTAATCTGCGCGGTTTCTCCGGCAGGATGTCATGTAGTTATCCGAAAGCTGAACGTCCAGATCGCCTTCCAGAGAATTGGGTCCATTGCACTGAGAAGAATACAGTCGCTTCACCCGTAAGTGGCGAGTCTTGTCAATGTGGCGTTTCTTCGCGGAAAACCCGTGGAGAGTCGTCAGTCTCTCTACGGCAGATGAAACGCATCGAGACGCTCGCCGAGACACTCCCGCATCGCCTTAGTTTCCGGCTACCGCGCCAACTCCGGGAGCGGATGGCCAAGCGCGGCCAAGCCGCCGTTCGGGACCGTCACGGTTTCGCTCCCGGCAGCCAGGTAGCGCGCCAGCACCTCGGGCTTGCGCCATGCCAAGTCCCAGCCGTCGTGGATCGCCACCGCCCGGTATGTCCCCGGAACCACACCGTAGATCGTCCAGGTACCGTCTGAGTCGCTCTCATCCTGCCGATAGAGCATCGCCCCCGGCGCGGCTGAACCAGAGCCCAAGCCAGACTCAGGGCCAGACCCGCTGGGGACCAGCAGCACCATCGCTCCACTTGCAGCCGCGCCGTCCGCCGCCAGCACCCGTCCCGAGACGGTTCCATTAGCCAGGGCGACCGTGGCCGCCAGCATCACCGGGTCGGCGCCGACATGCAGCACCAAACTGTCGGATTCCTCGGAGATCCGTGCGCCGGTGGCAGCCGCGTCCGTCACCACAGCCGCGCCGCCGCCGCCCGCGGCGATGCTGAGGCGGTAGTCGCCCGCCGGCACCGCATCGGTCGAGAACCCCCCATCGGCGTTCAGCGCCACATCCGTCTGGCGCTGGCCGAAGCCGGCTCCTCCGCCTCCATGAAACTCTCCGCGAAAACCTCCGCGAAAACCCTGAAAACGTAAGCGCCCGCTGCCGTTCGGCAGCAGTCGCAGGGCCAAGCCGCTGGGCAGCGCCGAGCCGTCCGCCATGGCCAGCTTGCCGGTCAGCCGGACCGGCGCGGAAGCCGCAACGCTCTCGCTCAGAACAGTGTCCATCGTGGCGTCAATGCTGCTGGTCTCGCCGCCCCGCTGCACCGTATACGTTCCAGGCGCGACGGAGATCGCCATGCCGAGAGTGGTTTCGCCGGGCTGCCGCGCCATCCTGTTCGCCCCTAGGCCCGTGCCCAGTGGCAGCGAGCCGTCAAACGCCGGTTGGCTCAGCTGGGGCATGTAAAATGCGCCGCGCTCCTGCTGTACGGCGATCTTGACGTGCACCGCGGGCACCGCATGCAGCGAGAAGTTCGCCTGCGCGATCTCGCCGGCCTTTAGCACGATCGGCTGCGCGCTCACGGCGCTACTCGCGCCATCGAAGAACGTTGCGGGATAGACCGCGTCGAGCGGGTCCGGCGCCCCGCCTTCGCTCGCGTGGTTCTCCGCGAACCACGGCCGGCCCGTCACCGCAATGTAGTAGGTGCCCGGCGCGAGATTGTCGAACGCGAAGCTGGAGCTGCCGGGCCGCAGGGAATCGCTCTGCCGCTGCCGCACCTTGCCCGATCCGTCGAGGCTGCGCACAAAAAGGCTGGCGGTGGGCATCTGCACCGGGTCGCCGGAGCTGTCGAGAATGGTGCCCTCGATCGCGGCCAGCGGCTGCAGCGCAAAGCGGATCCGGGTCGCCCCGGCGCCCCCCACCACCAGGGCGGCGTAAAAGTTGTCATGCTGATCGAGGTTGGCGGCCAGATAGCCGCGGCGGCTCGCGCTCAAGATGTACCGTCCCGCGGGAACGCCGGCAAAAGCGAATCGGCCGTCCGGCCCCGTCGTCACGCCGGCAAGAGCTTTCGGCGCGGCGCCTCCCCCGGGTCCGCGAGCGGCAACCGCGCCCTCCAGCTCGTCGTTGAGCGGCTCCATATCGATCGCGGCATACGCCAGCGGACCGCCCGTCACCCCGTCCACCACCCGGCCGGCGACCTCGAACCCCTGCGCGCGCAGGGCGGCCGGCAGCACGGCAAGGGCAACAAGCACCAGCCACGCTCGCATGTCAGCGCGCCCCCGTGCTGCCGGGCGGCGGCGTGGTAAAGCTGTTGAGCGTCACTTGGCTCGCGCCCCCGGGCTTCACCGTCACCCGCTCGCCCTGCAGGTCCTGCAGCACCCCCGGCTCGCGGAAGGCGATAAAACTCTGCGCGGCGGTCGCGAGCACCAGGTAGTCGCCTGGGGGCAGGTTCTTGAACACGACCGGGGCGCCCTGGCCGTCGGGGAAAAGCGACTCGGACAGTCCTCCGGCGCTGAGTGGGATGATCTGCACATGGCAGCTTACCGAAGCCAGCTCCCCCGCGGGCTCGACCGAGAGGGAACCGGCATCCGCTCGCAGGGTGACGGAGAGGGTCGGAGCGGTGCCGGGCAGCACCGAAAGCGGCTGCGAAAACAGGTCGACGCCGCCGCTGGTGAGCGAGGCCGGATAGCCATTGTCGCCCATGGCGCTGACCCAGTACTGCCCCGGAGCCAGCCCCGTGCGCAGGGTGCCGGTGGTGCCGCCCGCGTCGAAGTCGACCGTTTCCAGACTGGGCTGCCCGTCCAGCGTGCCGATGGGCGCAAAGGTGAAGAACGCGAGCCGCGGGGTTTGTCCGGGCGTGCTGCCGCCATCGCCGGCTTCGACCTGCGTCTCGACCCGCACCCGGCCGCTCTCGTTCACGATCAGCACCGGGCCGGAAACCGGCGCGCCATCCACGTGGAACGGCGCCTCCCCCGAGACCGGCTGCTGGCCCCCGCCGTTGGCCCGCAGCGAGTAAGAACCCGTCGGCAGCTCGGTCTCGATCGCATTGTCCTCGCGCGAGTAGCGCGGCGTCCAGTGGGTAAAGCCGTTGCCGGTGATCTCGAACGAGCGGCCCATAGCCTCGCCCGCCACCCCGATGCGCACCGGATAGAAAGGCGCCCGCGTGAGCCGCAAACGCACCTCGGCTGCCTCGCCCGGCCGCAGGACGTACACCGTCGCCTCGCTTATGCTGCCGGTATTCGGCGCGAACACCGGCGCGTAGCCCGAGCGGTTGCCGGGCGGCGTTCCCAACGGCACCGGGTCGATGGCGCCTTGCGCGTGGACCAGGTAGCTGCCCGCCTGCAGATCGTTGAATCCGAAGCTGCCGTCATTGCGCGTGGGCACTGTGCTGGCCAGCCTCCAGCCGCGCCGCCCGTCGCGCACCTGCGCCTGGTAAAGGTCCACCCGCAGCCCCGCCGCGGAGTCGCCATCGGGCAGCATCAGCTGGCCGTGCAGCGTGGCCGCGCGGGTCAGCGGCAGGGTCTGCTCGGGCGTGTCCGCCGCCAGGGTAAAGCTGCGGGAAGCGCTCGGCTGGCCCAGCACGGCGTCGAAGTAGCCGGGCCGGTGGTATTGCAGGTGCACGGCGCCCAATGGCACGGGGGAGAGGGAGAAGCGTCCGGCGTTGTCGGTCAAAACCCCGGCGCCGCCGTTAGGCGACTCGATCAGCACGCGGGCGATGGGCTGGTGCGTGTCCGCGTCCACCACAATGCCTCGCAGCGTTCCGGTCTGCTGGGCAACGGCCGGGGCGGCAGCCAGCAGAGCGAGCACTCCGGTCAGCAATGCGCGGCGCTTGCGCGCGATCTGTGGCGTGAATAAAGGCATGGCGGACACCTTCCGTCACATGTGTGGGCCAGGTTTACTATCCATTGCGGTCTTCAATTCGCTACCAGAGCAGGTCTACCAACTCCTGAAAGGGGATGGTTCTCTCACCGAGAACGATCCTGCTGTCGGACTCCAGCTTTCCATGTGCGAAGTGAAAGAGACTATTGTCGGCCGCGTCGATGACGTAAATAGCCGATACGCCCATGCTCTCAAAGTCAGCCAGCCGGACGAGCAGCCGGGAAAGGCGGTCTTCGGGGCTCAGGACCTCGAAAGCAATCAACGGAGGTACCGTGGCGACCGGCTCGCGAGGCAAAGCGGCATCGAGCACCGCAACATCGGGAATCCGGTAGCGGCGCTCGCTCGTCCTGGTCCGCAATTCAGAACGAACACGAATGTTCCATTCCCGCCCCCGCACGTTCAAATACGTCACAAGCGCAACCTGCCAAGCCGAATGTTGATCCTCGCCCATGGGACGCTCCTCGATTACGCCGTCCACGTATTCCGCGTCCGGCTCATAGCTGCTCTTGAGGTACTCTTCAACCGAAATCAGGGCTGCGGCCATACTCCCTCCCTTGGCAATCATACGTCTGCCGGACATCAGCTTACTTTTGAAGCCCAGTGATCTCCTCGCGGAGCGCCGCGGTTTCGTTCCTTTTGAACCGCCGCGTCGCGAACCCTGCCCCTGCGGTGCGGGCGCATGGCGCAACACCGGGGCCGCCGCAGCCTACTCTGCCCGCAGCGCCTCCACCGGATCCACCGAGGCTGCAGCAGTCCGACGCCCCCAAGCAATGTCAGCAGGATCGGGCGGACTTGTCCCACGATGGCTTCTGAAAACAGCAGCACGCTCATCCCCTGCCCGCGGTTCGACCCTGCGCACGATCAGTGCCCGGCATCTCGCCAGACCATCGTCGCGATGGAGTCGGCTGGAATCGTGACGGCCGCGACGGTCCCGCCGGAGCGGATCGCAACCGATCTCGCCTCGCCCGTGTTGGTCACCACCAGTGCGGTCGTTCCGTCCGGGTTCAGAAACGCGATGTGCATCAACTCGCTCGCGTCGCTGTGCGAGCCGATGCGCGCCGCCTGGCGCTGCACGTGCGCGGAGAAGTGGCGCAGCGTCCAGTACTGTCCGCTCTCGACCAGCGAGCCGTCGGGATGGATCGTCACCAGCCCTCCGCACTTGAACGGCCCGATATTGGGCTCGCCGTTCTGGTCGAGCATCAGGTTCCAGGTGATCACTCCGCGGCACCAGTTCGACATCGCTTCGGTAAACACCCCGCCCCATCGCGTCCACTCGGTCGAGTAGTTCGGGTCGTTCACGTCGGGGCCGCCTTCGGTCCAGTAGAAGGGCACGTTCGGGTCCGCATCGTGCAGGCGCGACATCATGTCCGCGGTGCCCAGGTAGCCGTGCCACGCCACGCCCGAGACAAAAGCCCGCAGCGCCGGGTCGCGAAGCTGCCAGCGCACCCGCTTCCATAGGTTGTAGTTATGGTCCAGCAGCCAGATCTGGGTGTCGATACCCGCCTTGCGGAACGCGGGGCCCAGATGGTCGCGGATGAAGTTCTGCTCCATGTCCGGCGTCCAGTAAGTAGCCGGCATGCTCCCGTTCTGGTCGGTCTCAAGCTCGTTCTGCGATGTTACTGCGTCGACTTTGACGCCTGCTTTTCCGTAAGCCTGGATAAACTTGACGAAATAGTCGGCATACGGTCCCAGATAGGGCGCCGACATCCACCCGCCTAACATCGATCCATACGTCTTCATCCAGCCGGGCGGGCTCCAGGGCGACGCCAGCAGGAAGAGACCGGGATTTACCGAGCGGACCTCGCGCAGCATCGGCAGAATGTACTCCTCATCATGCGCGATGCTGAAGTGCTTGAGTTCCGTGTCGCCGGCCACATCGTCGTAGTTAAACAGGCTGCGCGAGTAGTCGCTGGAGCCAATGGCGGCCCGGCCGAGATTGAGTCCCATCTGCTGCGGGGAATACGTGTCTTTCAGGAACCTTTCGCGCGCGCCCGGGTCCATGCGGCTGAGCAGAAAACAGGAAGCATCCGTCAGCGCGGACCCAAATCCAAGCACGGTCTGGTACTTGGTCTTCGGGTCGACCGTGATCACGTCCGAGGGCGGCGGAGAGGGCGGCGCGGCTGCGAACCGCACTGGTTCAACAGCCTGGTGGCGCTGTTTGCCGCCGGTAACGAAGACCTGCATGGAAGCCGTCGGCGCGGCGGCGGAAAGCCAGCGCGGCGAGCCGAGCGCGGCAGCAGCCGAAGCCGCGCCCGCGAGAAAAGTACGGCGGTCCGGGGTGGGAATAAGCGCCTTCATGGTGGCTCCTCTTGCTGCGGAGATGGGTCGTCGTCGTTCGCGGGCGGTCGCAGTGTGGAAGCTCAACAGCCTGCGCTCTGCGCCCTCACTCAGGGCTCGCTTTCACCCGGCCCGGGCGGCGGCGTCGGGATCCGTGTGTCCCGGTCGGCACGCAGCTCATGCTGGCGCAGCTTCTCCTGCATCGCTTCCCTGTTCTGCTGCTCCAGCACGCGATACTGCGCCTGGGCCTGCGCTTCCGCGGCCGTGTCGTGGAGGCGCCGGTACACCCTGGACAGCTGAAAATATGCCTGCTTGGTGGTGTCCGCGTCGACGTTCTCGGCGACGGTCTGCTTAAAGTGCTGCACCGCTTTCGCATCATCGCCCAACTGCGACTCCGCCCGGCCCAGGTAGTACGCGCTCAGCCGCAGGGAGGGGTCTGCGGCCAGCACGCGCTCAAGCAGCGGTCTACCGCCAGCCGCATCGCCCGCATCCACGCGCAGGCAGCCCAGCTTGTACATCGCGAGCGTGTCGTCCGGGTCGATCTTCAGCGCAACTCCGAAAGCCTCGGCCGCCTCGGCCGCCTTGCCCGTCCGCCACAGTGCGCTGCCCAGCGCCTCATACAGGCCGCTCTGCGCGGGCGCCGTGGCAATGGCCTGTTTGTACTGCTCCACCGCGTCCGCGTCGCGGTCCGACTCCACATCGGCCTGCGCCAGCACCTGGTGCACGTGCCACGAGTTCGGGTCGAGCTGAAACATCGCTTCGTAGCTCTGCCGCGAGAGAGCCAGCGCGGCCCGGCCGCGGTGATACAGAATATCGACGCTCTTCGGGTCCAGGCTCGCCGCGCGGTCCAGCTCCTCGACCGCGGCTGTCAAACGGTTCAGGCTTAGGTCAATAATGCCCTGCCACATCCAGGCCTGCGCGTCTTTCGGGTCGAGCGCCGTCTCCTTGCGGATGGCAGCCGCGGCGGCTTCCAGGCGGTTGAGCTTGTACTGCGAAATGGCGAGAAACAGCTGTGCGCCGCGCAGGGACGGCTTGAGCGCGACTGCCTTCTCGAGTGCGGCGACGGCCTCTTCGTTGCGGGAGACCTGCGCCAGCGCCAAGCCCAGGTTCAGGTATCCCTCGGCAAACCGCGGCGCATCGCGGGTGACCTTCTCAAATCCGGCGATGGCCTCCTGCACGTGGCCCCCGCGCATCTGCTCGGTCGCATCCTCCATCGTTTGCAGATCAGCTTCCGGAAGCGCAGCGGCATGGCGCGGCAGATCCTGCTGCGAGACCTGCTGAGGCGCGAGCGCAGCGCCGGTTGAGAGCGTGAGCATCAGGATGGATAAAACGGCAGTCTTGCTCATGCAGCGCTCCGTCGTGGAGTGGAGTGCCGGCCCCAGGCGCAATAGGGGCCACCTAAAAGGTATATCGAAGAATGAACTGCCGCACAGTGGGCTGGCCGAAGTCGTTTGTGTATGCGCCGAAATTAGCCACGTTTGGGTCCGTAATCAGGCCGTTTAGGTGCACTCGATTGAACGCGTTGAAAATATCGACGTGCAATTGCAGCGACCCGTACTTCTCGGTCGTGACCAGATCCTTGATGATCGAAAAATCCTCGTTCGAAAACAGCGGGGTACGGTAGCCGCCGTTCACGCGCGGCGAGCTGCCCAGCACGATCGCGCTCGCCGAGCTCGGGTTGGTGAACGCCGCGCGATTGAAGACGTGGCGCAGCGTTGGGTCGCCGCTGTTCGCGCCCGAACTGTGGTCGACAAAATTGGAGGCGACGTTATACCGCAGGCAGGCCAGCGAAGCGCCGATGGAGGTTTGCGTACAGGCAAAGGCCGTAGGCGAGCCGCTGACGTAGCGGTCGACGCCGCCAACCTGAAAACCACCGAGTACAGCATTCGCGACAGCGCTGTGGCTGAGATAGCGCCTGCCCTTGCCGACCGGCAGCTGGTATAGGTAGCTCACGACAAAGTTCTGCGGAACATCCTGAAAGCTGAGCGCTTTTTCGCTCTTCAGGTTATACGGGTTCTGCACGCTGCCGGCGCCCCCGTTGAAGGCTGAAAACGCAGGCAGTGTCGAGTCGGCGTCGGTAAGCGTCTTGGACCAGGTGTAGGACGCAAGCAGGTTCAGTCCGTTGTGGAAGCGGCGCTCCAGCTTGGCGGTCAGCGCGTTGTAGTTCGAGTGGCCGAGGTTCTCGATCCCGCCATCGGAGTAAATGTCCAGGTACTGCGGGAACGGCCGCAGCGCCTGGGCCAGGCTCCCGTTAAATCCCGGATACGGCGCCGCAACGCCCGGCGTCGCGCTGTAACTGTTGCTCAGCGCTCCGGTTCCCAGCGAGAAATACTTTGGATTCAGATCGTTGATCTGCAACAGGTTCGAGTGAAGATAGGTTCCCGCGGTCCCGATGTAACCCAGGGTGAAGATCAGGTCCGTCGCGACCTGCTGCTCCACCTGGAAGCCCCAGTTATAGATCGCAGCCGGCCGGCCAAACCCCGGCGCAATGTACTCGGAGGCCAGCTGCCCTCCAAGCGCCTGTCCATTGCCCTGGCTCGGATCGAGATTGGGCGGCGGAGCGAAGCTGGGAAACGGCTGATCGAGGCCGTTGACAGCGCTGCACCCCGTCGTTGTGCCCACCGTCTGCGCGCCGTTGCAGTAGGCCTGGCTGAAGTTATCGCTGTTCTGGTAACTCGGGTTCGCGGTAAAGCCGAACTGGTTCGCGGCTCCGAAATCCGCGTAATCCAGCGGCCCGTAGTAAATCCCGAAGCCGCCTCGAAACGAAGTCTCGCCGTGCAGGCTGGCCGGCGCATACGCGAAGCCGATCCGCGGCGCGAAATCCAGCTTGTACGTGTCGGCGAACTCGCCCGTGCCCCCGCTGCGCCCCGCACCGCTGCCGGCAAAGTACAGTGCGCCGGGAATGCCGCCCGCGCCTGGATTCGGCAGTGTGGGACTGAAGTTCGAAAAGCCGCCGTGCGCCTCGTTCCGCGGCTTGTCGATGTCGTAGCGCAGACCCAGGTTCAGCAGTAGGCTCGAGCTCACCTTAAAGTCGTCCTGCGCGAAGACGCCGTAATAATTTTGCCCGATGCGCGGCGCACGGCTCTGCACCGCCGCACTGGCTTTGTCCAGTCGCCCCAGCAGCAGGCTCGCAAATCCGTCGCCGGTCTGTGTGTCGTTCGCTGTCACCGCGGTCTGGAACTGCGCGAACCCGAACGTCCCCGAGTTCGCGCCCTTGTCCTCGTTTGAAAACTGATCCTTGCGGAAGTCCAGGCCGAAGCTCAGCGTGTGCCGGCCGATCGTCGTGGTGTAGGTGTCGGAAACTTCAAACAGGTTCACCGGCTGGATCGAATCGTTGTTATAGCCCAGCCCGTTGTAGCCCGCGACCGTGCTCGCGAAAGTAATGGCCGGGAAATCCGGGCCGCTCAATCCTCCAATGCCAAGGAGCGAGTTGTAGTCGGCGAACTGCCCCACCGATGCCGCCTTGTTGATCTGGTACAAGCGGTTGAAGCCCACAATGAAGTGGTTAAACGAGGTCGGCGTGGCCGCGTAGTCGCTGCCGATGCGCAGGTACTGCGCCCGCGCATACTGAACCTGCACTCCGCCACCCGGGCCCGGGTACGGCGGGTGCCCATTGGTAACGCTGTTTTCGCGTTCCGTGTAGGTGCCGAATATCTTCGACTTCTGGCTCAGGTTCTGGTCGACCCGGAAGGTATACGTCGTGTTGATCAAAGGAAAGTTCGTGCTGTAGGTGTAGTTATTGAACAACTGTCCGGGTGCCCCGGTATTGGGCTGCGGGTAGTAGGACAAGACGGTCTTGGCTACCGTGCTCCAGCGAGATGGATCGATGGTGTTATTCGGGAAAGGGTTCCGGCACGGGACCGTAGCCGGGGTCGGCAGCTTGGGATTGAACACGGTCGAGGTCGTCGCCGGGTCGAAGATTTCTCCCACGAACGCTTGTTTGCCCGTGCAGTCGATGTTCACGCCGTCCGGCGTATTGGTCAGCTGCCCTGAAAAGTTGCCGGTGCGGACCAGCGCGGTCGGGATCGAGCTGATCGCGACCCCGCCCTCGGACTGGCGGTACTGCTCGAAGGAGAAAAAGCCGAAGGTCCGGTCGCGCCCGTCGTACAGGTGCGGAATCGTGAGCGGCCCGCCGATCGACCCGCCGTAGTCGTTCTTCTTATCGAGTGGCCGCTGATTGCTGGCCCGGATGGACGCATCGCCCGGGTTCTGCGCGATGCGCAGCTTGTTGAAATAGTCGTTGGCGTTGAGGTCTTCGTTCTGGAAAAAATCGAACACCGTGCCGTGATACTGGTTGGTGCCGCTCTTGGTCGAGAAGTTTTCAACCCCGCCGGTCGTGCGGCCTTCCGTTGCCGGAACGATGGATGTCGTGACCTTCAGCTCCGTCAGCGCCTCCACCCCGGGCGCGTGCTCGTCAAAGGCTGAATTGCTGTCTTCGCGCCGCACGCTAATGCCGTCCAGCAGCTCCTCCGTCCCGAAGTTCTGGCCCCCCGCGGTCTTCGACTGGAAGGCGCCCGAGGTCGATCCGGTCGACTCAGTCCCCGGGCCGACGGTGCCGGGCGCTAGAAAGATAAACGACTCGACCGACCGCAAAGCTCCCTGGCCATTGAGGTTCAACGGCAGGTCGACAATCTGTTTGCTCGAGATAGTATTGCTGACTTCGGAGTTTTCGGTCTCGACTACCGGCGCATCGGAGTTGACGGTTACCGTTTCGCTCGCCCCTCCCGGCGTTACATGCGCCTCGGCCGGCGATACATTGCCCGTCGTTACCAGGATGCCTGTCAGCTCCAGCGGCTTAAACCCCGCCGCGACGATCGACAGGTTATACCGGCCAAGCTGCATCTGCGGAAAGCGAAAATCCCCGGCGGATGTAGACACTGTCCGGTACACCGTACCGGTATCCGCACCGGTCGCGGTAACGATAGCTCCGGGTACCAGTGCGCCGGATGGGTCGGCCACCGTCCCGGCTATGGTGCCGCCGCTTGTCTGCGCCTCAATGGCAGCGCCGCAGACAACAAAGCAGGCAGTCATCAGCAGGATGACGCGAACCAAGCCACTTATCCGCAAACGGATCTGTAAACGTCTCATGGCGCTTCCTTCCGAAACTCCCGAGTTGCATTCGGAGCCGAAACTTGCCGCGCATAGGCCCAACAGCAGCCCAGCCTCACAACGACCGACAGTCGATAGCAGGCTCTTGCAGGCGCCGGAGAAACCTTCATTGAGAACGATGGAAGTCTGTCTGTCCGGTCGACTGCTGCAACCCAGATTGGATAGAACAGCAGCGCTCAATCGTATGTCAAGGAATCTTTGTTCCTCGTGCTCCCCGGCGCGTTACTACCGGTGTGCCGGTGGAACTCGCAGGCTTGCCATGTCGAGAGTTCGCGATAGAGCCTTGAAGGCGAGGGTAACTCCCAACTTAGCCGCGGCCGCCGCGAAGCCTGCGTGTGCTTTTGCTGTTTCATTGACTGGACCTGAGCGCACGGCCGCCTAGCCGCCTATCCTCAGACGCGGTGAGCCGCAGGCTTAGAGCATTTTCACTCCACAGGTAGAGGGGCCGGCAGATGTGCGCGTGGCTTTTCCGTCGGGAAAGGCCACTGGAGCGAGAACCTGGGCCTCTACACCAAGAGTGAAAATGCTCTAAGCGCGCCCAAGAGCGCTCCTGCGACGGTCGCGGCATTCCCGTCGGGTGTATCGACCAGTCCGTGTACAGCCAACGCGGAATGAGCCCACCGCTTCGCTCAACGTGGTGGCGGCGACGGGAAAAGCTCAGGCGAGCGCGCCTACTGTGCGGCGCTCAGCGGTATGTCGATGATGGTCCGGGGCGGTCGCACCAGCAGCTCCTCCATGGCGCGAGCTGCGACGAAGCCTGCGCGCGGATCGAGCGGCCGCACCCACTCGAGCATGGCCGCTTGATCCAGGTAAACACTATCCTCGATGATCTTGCCCGAGTACAGGTCTGCGACGAAGGTTGGCTCTTCAATGGCGGAAGAATCCCGCATGAGGACGAGGGTACGCTTGTTTGGCTGGGACATGATGGTCCTATATAACTGCCTTCGTGCCTCCATGGACACAGCAAAGTGGTCTGCGAGAGCACCTTCGTAACAAGCGATCGAAGAACAACGAAACGAAGGCCGCCTGCCGTTAGAGCCGTTTGCCTGCTGCTACAGAGGGGATCGACGACTCTTGACGTGGCTTTTCCGTCGAGAAAAGCCACATGCAACAACATGCGCGCGCCACCTGCAGGCAAACGGCTCTAGAACACCTGGCGCGCCTCATCGTGCCGACCGACATCCTTACTGCTGTTCCGAGCGCGTCTCCAGAGCCGGGCCGGCAGCCGGAGGCGTCACCTGCGTGCCGTTGCGCAGCTGCACCGTGACTTCCAGCGGAGCCGCCGTATGGAACTGCAACAGCTGCTCCGCCTTGAGATCGATCTGCTTGCCCCGCGTGACCGCGTTGGTGCCGGCGCCAAAGGCGCCCCCGCTGGCAGCGCCGATCGCGGCGCCCGTGCCGCCGCCCGCGAGCGCTCCGATGATCGCGCCCACCGCCGCGCCGCCGCCCGTCTTCTCGGCCGTGTTCTTGCCGCGGCCGGACGCTTCGTTCGAAAGCGGATCGGTGACAAGCAAGACGGCTTGCGGAGCACCCGGCGCGGGCAGCTTCAGGCTGACAAGCTCGATCGAGAGCTGAGCCTGCCCGGTGAAGTGGCCGGCCTGCTTGGCATCGATTATGCGGCCAGTCACCGGGGTGCCGGTCGGGATCAGGATGAATCCGTCCTGCACCGTTGCGCTCGCAGTCGTTCCGCGAAAGGTGTCATTCGCCTTGGCGGTCTTCGTGTTGATCTCGTCTTCGAGCCGCACGGAGATCACGCTGCCGGGCGGGAGCGTCACCTTCCTGGAGACCAGGCTGGAGACCGGACTGGAGACCGGACTGGCGGCCAAAGGTTCATGGGCGCTGCTGACGGAGGGAGGGGCGGGAATGGGCGCGGGTACAGCCGTCGCCACATTCAAGTTGTTGATGACGGTCCTGACGCCGCCGACACCGGCTGCTTCATTCGATGCCAGCATTTTGGCGGCCTGGCTCGGCACCGTGCCATTAAGGCTCACCACCCCGTGCGCCACCGAAGGCGTGATGGTCATGCCGGCGAAGGCCGGCTCATTGCGGATCACGGTCTGCACCCGCACCAGGAGTTGAAGATCGCTTGGTCGATGCGCGGTCTGCGCAAAAGCCGCGGACAGACTCGCCGTGCACACAATGCCGGCAATCAGGGGCTCTCTCAAACTGAAAACATTCCTCATCGTGTCTACTCGCTATGGGCGTTTGCAGCCCGGGTTTCAAGATGCGTGGAACCGTTCGATTGGCTCAGGATTAACGCCGGTACGCAGCCACCCGACGTGTCCCAGCCGACGTATCATGGACGCGCCGCCCTGCACCTTGGTTATACGGCACTCGCAAAAAAGCAATCGCCCACGCTTGAGACGATGTTTGCAAGCCAAGTGCGCCGTCAATTGATTTAATAAAAGCAAAACAATCATTTTCTACTGGACAATGATGCGATTTTGATCTATTTTTCTACCACAATTGAACTCTGGCTGAAAACTTTCGGACCGGAGTGTCATCCCTCACTGCCCCTCTCTCCTCTGCTTCCCCGTGTCTGCCAGCTGCTCATAACACCAGCTATCGGTCTGGCCGCCACGACGCGTATAGCTAGGAGATCGACTCGCTTTCTATAACTCGTCAAGTTGCGTCTGCTCTCCGATTGTTGCGCAAAGTAGTTTTCTTGTCCCCGAGCAGCCCGCAATCGCACCGGCAACAATGCACCCCGGCAGGCGCGGCTACAGAATGCGCAAAAGGAGTGCACACCCTACTCTCAAGGAAGGTTTACAACCATGCGCAAGATAGCTTCCGCAACTATCCTCCATGTTTTGTTCGCAGGCGCAATACTTACCGGTGCCTGCTCCGCCGCACATGCTGCCGCATGCGCCACAGCCTGGAATGCCGCTTCGGTCTACACAGCGGGGCAGACGGCCAGTCTGAACGGCGAAAACTATACGGCTGCTTACTGGACCCAGAATCAATCGCCGGCTACAAGCAGCGGCGGCAGCGGCAGCGGCGCACCATGGACCCCTGCCGGGGCTTGCAGTGGTTCGACAACACCGCCTCCGCCTCCACCCACGAACCCGACGCCCGCTCCCACATCCCATTTCTTCGCGCCCTACGCCGATATGAGCCTAACCACAGACGAAAATATCGTTGCGATCCAGCAGCAGAGCGGGTTTAAGGCTGTCACTTTGGCCTTTCTCGATGCTACCAACGGCTGTTCGGTCGGCTGGGGCGGCCTGGGCGGCACCTTGCCTACCGACTCCCTGCCCAATGGAACCACCATCCAGAGCATCGTGCAGGCTCTCCAATCGGCGGGTGTCCAGGTAATTCTCTCGTTCGGCGGCGCCAACGGGCAGGAACCGGCCCTTCAGTGCACCAGCGCCTCGCAACTGCAGGCTCTCTACCAGAGCGCCATCGACCGCTACCGCGTCACCATGCTTGACTTCGATATCGAAGGCGGCGCCGTTTCAAACCAAGCCTCCATTACCCTTCGCGATCAGGCGCTCGTCGGTCTCAAAGCCGCGAACCCGGGCCTGGTCATTTCCTACACGCTGCCTGTGCTGCCCACCGGACTGGTATCCACCGGCGTCAACATCCTCAACAGTGCAAAGACTGATGGACTCCCGCTCGATGTCGTCAACGTCATGGCTATGGACTACGGTTCAGGCTCGGACAATGGAGCAGCGATGGGGACGGATGCAATGGACGCGGCGGAAGCTACAGAAGCACAACTACAGGCAGCCGGACTTACCGCAACAACTATCGGAATTACTCCGATGATTGGCGTCAATGATACTAATACGGAAATCTTCTCGCTCGACGATGCGCAGACGCTGCTGAATTTTGCAAACAGCAGCACATACGTATCCAGGCTGGCTATGTGGTCGCTCGCTCGCGATAACGGCGGATGTGCAGGACAGGATTATGCATCCCCCACCTGCAGCGGCTTGTCACAATCGGAATACCAGTTCACAGGCAGCTTCAACGCCTTCTGACAGAGTCCGGCGAGCGACTTGCGGCGCCAGCAGATCGTTCGCCGGCCAAATCCGATGTGCCTTCGCGATGTTCCGGTACACACTTATCTTTGAGGTCGCACGATGATTATCTGGATGCGGAAGATCAGTCTCTTGAATCTTTCGCTTTCCACCGCTGCGCTTGTCGGCATGACTATTTGCACGAATCAACAGACGCAAACAATCCTCAGCTTCATCGATACATAGATCCGCTTCACATCGTTATTCGGGATATCTTCGCCATGATACCCATGCCGCGGCGCCTGCTGCACCCCGTTCCACACCGAGCCCACAATCACCGGCCGCTCCGCATCGCCGTCCTCGAACAGCACCGCCACCTCGTCGCCCACCTCCGGCATGAACATGAACCCCCGCCCAGGCCCCGCGTGCGGACTTACATGCCGCGCCCAGTGCGTCGAGCCGTCCGCCTGCCAGAAAAACCGCACCTTCACCCGGCCCATCTTCTTCGGGTCGTCATGCGCCACCACCCGCGCCGGCACCACCCCGTACCACGCCCGCAGCTCCGGCTGCCGCGGGTTGCGGTAGTTCTTCCACGGCGTGCAGGTGAACGCGTTGAAGGACCCCGTAGGCCCCCAGTGATGCTCGTAGCATCTCCCATGAGCTTTCTCCAGGTTTCAACAGAACCGGAATAAGCTGGTGAACCGCCAGACACTACTCACCTAACCGCCAAGAATCATGACTTACCAGCGATGGCCCTAATTAGCTCGGATGCTGTATGAACAGTTGCACTTACCTTGGTATTTAGCTCTTCGTCAAAGCTTTTCCCTGCAAAGTCAAACCGGAAAGTGTCAAGGTTCTTGGCTAATCCTATTTCGTTGCTGCCCACATCCAATAATCTTCTTAGATTGATCGGGTCATCAGGACGCAAGCATGCATTCCTTGTAGTCAGCAAGTCGGCCGACAAAAGCCGAACAGCCGTGTCTCTCCATTTTTTGTACGCAAACTCCATACCCTCTCGGGGTTCTCGCTCGTATTCACTTAGAGCATTGGTGATCGTTTTAATTAGTGAATCAAGCTCGCTTGCAAAGGCGTCTGCTTTTGTGGAAACATCGCTTACTATCATTGCTTTACCACCCTGTCGGTTTAATTACTGTGGGTTTCAAAGTTCCTGGTGCCATCCAAATTTGATCGTTACCTCCGGGTAGAGCGCCTTGACTGGCAGCGGGGCCCTCCCAGACGTTAAGAGGTTCTTCAACCATGTGTTGAGCATACAAGCCATTACCATTCCACTCAGGCTTGACGGCATAGTCTGAACGCCATTCGGAAATTCCACTTGGAAGATCCCTCGCCCAATAACCACCTCCTGCATTGCTAGGATCGTCAATGATTCGGTAGATTGTGTCACCTTGATTCAAAGTCACTGGATCTGCAGAAACGAAATTCTTCGCCTGTGCTCCGGGCAGATCGGGCCATCCCTTTGCAGTCAGAGTCTTGTCCGGAAGTCTTCCAGAGTCAATTGCATCTGCTTCTTTTGAAATACCTTCTAGTCCATCTGCGGCATTTTCGCTGGCAACGAAAGAACCGGTTGCCTTCGCGGCGTTAGCGCCCTCACCAGCTATTGCTGCTGCGCTGGGCTCCGATTCAATTGTCTTCGCAACATCCGCTTCAGCCTCACTGATATCAGCGGTTTTCGCGACGTCGGCACCAGCCTCCCCCATTTCAGCGGTTCTAGAAGCCCCTGCTCCCAGCTCCCCAACCTGCCCCAGACGGGCCGCATCCTCGGCAGCTCCAGCCTCCCCCAATCCCGGAACAAAAATAGTACCCAGCGTACCAACAGCCGCGCCCATGGCATAGCTGTTGCCACTCATCACCCCCCGCGCATCATTCTTTACCGCACTCCCCACCTCACCAGCGGTCTGCACCGGGTGCATCGCCGCATGTCCGATCCCTTCAATGGTGTCGATTGGGTGCATAAGCATATGCCCCAGCGGCTTCAGCGCGTTGTCATACAGTCCGCTCGCAAAGCCGCCCAGTCCGCCCGCATGCGCCGCACCCGCCGGAGGCCCGGCCCCGGGCGGCCCCGCAGCTCCGTTCAGCGCGGGCGCCGCGCTCTCCCCCACCTCCCGCGAGTAATACTTGCTCTGGATATGCACCCGCCCCTCGGGCGCACTCAGCACAATATCCCCCGTCGAACTCAGCGCGATCAGCGGCCGCCCCGTCGCCGTGTGCTTCTCTGAAAACGTCAGCGAGTTATGATTCGGCGTCGCAATCGTAATCGCCTCATTGCCCGCCAGGTCCGCTATCTGGATCCGGTTCCCGCTCTTGGTCACGATCCGCTTCACATCGTTGTTCGGGATATCTTCGCCATGATACCCATGCCGCGGCGCCTGCTGCATCCCGTTCCACACCGAACCCACAATCACCGGCCGCTCCGCATCGCCGTCCTCGAACAGCACCGCCACCTCGTCGCCCACCTCCGGCATGAACATGAACCCCCGCCCAGGCCCCGCATGCGGACTAACATGCCGCGCCCAGTGCGTCGAGCCGTCCGCCTGCCAGAAAAACCGCACCTTCACCCGCCCCATCTTCTTCGGGTCGTCATGCGCCACCACCCGCGCCGGCACCACCCCGTACCACGCCCGCAGCCCAGGCTGCCGCGGGTTGCGGTAGTTCTTCCACGGCGTGCACACAAACGCATTCTCGTAGCCGGTCGGCGTCCACTCGTGCTCCACCTTTACCAACCCGTAGGTTCCCTGCGCATCAAGCGTGCCCGCCACCTCGACTGTGTTGCCGGCCATCAACTGCTGGTTGCGCGAGCGGCCCGCCGCCGTAATGCTGCCGCCGATCGAGCGCACGCTTTCGCCTTCAAGGTTCGCCTGGTAGTCGGCCAGCGTCATCACCCGCGCCCGCTGCGCGCCGAACGCCGAGGGCAGCAGCGCCTGCGACTGCGACTGCACGGCCGAAACCAGCGGCGCGGACGAGGGATAGAACTGTGCTGTCTTGCTTACCTGGTCATAAGTGCTCGAAGCCATCGCGTGATGGTCATAGTGCGAACCGTTCTGGCTTGCCGGCGCCAGCGTACCTTTGACCCTGAAGTCGATCAAACCATCCTTGTCGCGCCAGTCAAGCGAGCTGCCAGACTGGAATGCATCATGGATAGCAACCCCGTTCTCGGAAGGACGCAGCCAGCAGCCATAGTCGTCCGCGATGCGGTTGATAAAGGAGAAATCCGTCTCCCCGTACTGCACATAGTTGAGCGGCTTGCTCGCCGAAGCGTTGACAGACGCGGTAAGCCCGGAGTAGCTGGCCACCTTGCTCGCGACCGCTGCCAGCGTCTGGGTCGCGTAGTATTCCTTGCGCGCGGTCAAGTCGCTCTTGTAAGAGTCGGAAACAGCAATCAGCCGCGCCGCATAGGAACCCCATGCCTCATACGCAAGCTCGACGTGAAGCACGAACCCGGTGAAGTGGATTTGCTCAGCGCCCTGCTCGTCGAGCGTCGTCACGGTGACGGGCTTGCCGACCAGCCCCTCGACAGCAAAGCGCTTGTCCTTGGTCTGCCGGCACTCGACCGTGCACCACCAATGCTGGTTCAGCTCTTGCACAACGCCCACGGAAGCAAGCAGCGCGTCGTCGATCTGGGCATCGCCTATCTTAAGGTATGGAAGCGGCATCGTTTCTCCTTAGTCGCGTCTAAGTTACCGTCTTATAAATCTTCAATCGATCTCCACGATCACGCAGGTTGCGTTATCTTCCCCGCCGGCGTGATTCGCGGCCTGCACCAGCTTGTGGCAGGCCTGCTCCGGCGACGACGAAGCCAGCAGCATGGATAACATCTCCGGGTGCGTCAGCGCCTTGGTCACCCCGTCGGTGGCAAGCAGAAAACAGTCGCCGAGCTCCACCTGCACCATAACGACTTCAGGAATCACAAAGTCGGACGCGCCCAGCGCCTGGGTCAGCACGCTGTCGAGCTGCAGCATATTCGGCTGGCCCGCCTTATGGTGGCTGCCGCGCAGATACTCCGACAGCGCGGAGTGGTCGTCGGTCAGCCGGTGCAGGTTCTCACTGCGCAGCAGGTAGGCCCGGCTGTCGCCCACATGCGCGATCCACATACGCGTCCCGTCAAAATGCGCCGAGACAATCGTAGTGCACATGCCCGCGTAGGCTGGCTCGCGCGCCGCCGCCTCATAGATAGAGCGGTTGGCCGCCTGGATGGCCCGATGCAGCTCGGAGCCGCCGTTGGCCGCCGCGCCCGGAAAGCGGCCCAGCACGCAATCGACAGCGGAGCGGCTGGCCACCTCGCCCGCGCTCGAGCCGCCAACCCCGTCGCAGACGATGAACAGGCCGCGGTCCAGGTCGAAGCCGAACGCGTCCTCGTTGGCGCGCCGCACACGGCCCGTGTCGCTCTCCCCCGCTGCCCTGATGCGAATCTCCATTGCCGCTCCCTGCTCCCCTCTCGCTGCTGCTCAAACTATCCTGCGCCGGGCATCTCAAGCGCCCCGATCTTTTGCCTTGTCTCTGCGGTCATAGCTGAACTCCAGCTCGACCGAACCGCCCAGGTCGATCTTCGCCCCCTTGCGCAGCAAAGCGGGCGCGTTCGGCTCCAGCATCTTGCCATCGATCGAGGTGCCGTTCGAGCTGCGCAGGTCCGTAAGGTACAGCTGCCCATTGCGCCGCTCGATCTCGCAGTGGAACCGCGAGATGGCGTGCTCCACGTCCCGCACCACGATATCGTTTTTCTTGCCCGCATCCTGCGCGACCGCGCCGATCGCGATCTTGTCCTGATCGATGGGATAGCGGTGGCCGGAGTCAAGGCCGCGGGTGACTTCGAGCACGGGGTGCCGGCTCTGGCGGCGGCGCCGCAGCCAGAAACCGATCAGCCCGGCCAGCCCCAGCAGGCCCGCGCCCCCGCCCAGCATGTACAGCCGCGAGCGCAGCATGCTGGCTGAGTTGATGCGGTTGCGCAGGTCGCGCACCAGCGGGTTTTCGGGCGTCAGCCGCTCGGCAACGGTCAGCGCGCGGCTCGCGTCCGACAGGTGTCCGCCCAGGAACGAGGACTCGGCGTTGCGCAGCGAGTTCGCGCTCTGCTGGCTGCGCGTGACCTCGCTCTGCTGCTGGTTCGTCTGGGCCGCCGCCTGTTTCTGCTCGCTCTGCTGCTCGGCCTGTACCCGGGCCTGCGCGTCCTTGAAACCCTGCACCGCGGCTGCGTTCGTAGGATCGATCGCGACCACTTGGCTGTAGAGCCCCATCTGCTGCTGCGGGTCGGTGGTCGCGAGCGCCTGGCTCATCAGCCCGGCGGAGCGCTGCCGGTTGCGCTCCGCGTCATCGTCCTTCTTGGCCGAGGCCTGCTGCTGCGCGAGCAGCGCAGTCTCCGTAGGCGATGGAGCCGGCGCGGGCGCGGGGATGGGCGCGGGCGGCGGTGGGGACGGCGGTGGAGGAGCCTTTTTCGCGGCCACGCCGTAGCTCGCGGGCATCTGCCCGACCGCAAGCCGCTGCACGTCGACCACCTCCTTGTCGTTCGGCAGCACCAGCGTCAGGGCGCCCCCTGCGGCCCGCGCGCCCTGCGCGACGTTTGCGGCCTCGGGGCGCGAGTCGGTGTAGACATTCACCAGGTTCGGCCCGATCCAGATCGCAATGGTGCGGCCGGCGAGCACCACCGTTTCATCCACCGGGCTGCTCGCGCCAGAAGGCGGATGGTTCGAGAGCACCGCCACCTGCCCGGCATATGCGCCGATCCCGACTGGATACCCGCCGCTCAGCTCGCCCGCTGGGTTGCGCAGCAGCAAGCCGGTAAAGTTTTCCTTCTTCACCGCGTCGGCTTTCACGCTCGCGTTCAGGTGCAGCAGCAGATCGCTGTAAGCGCCCGCGCTTTCCAGGCCCCCCGGCCCGTGCTCGCCGTGGATCGCGCCAGCGCGCACATTCCACGCAGCCGCGTGCGGCTTGCTTGCGCCGCCCAGGCCCAGGGTCAGCGTCTTCTCGACCGTGTGGCCTACGCCCGAGGCCGGCGCCGGCTTGGTCTCGACGCTCTTCCAGCCGCTCAGGTCGGCGCCGTTGAAGCTGACATGAAGGTTCTTCGGCGTGAGCCGAAGACCGCGCACCGCAATCGATCCATCGGCGCTCGCCTCAAAGCCCAGGTAGCCGGCCGCCGCGGCGATATCGCCCGCGTGCGCCACCGCCTGGCCGTCGAGCGACACATTGATCTGCCCGCCGGCCGCCTCCACCAGGACCCGGTGCCAGCCCTCGGAGGTGGAGGCGATCTTCGAGTGCACGCTGCCGTCGATGCCCCCCACGCCGAACGGTGCATTGCTATTGTCGAGATCGATCCGGTAGCCGCTCGTGCCCTCTCGGTTGGCCCAGAAGCGCAGCCCCGCGCCCGGCGAGCCGCTGACGTTGTACTCAAACGTGAGAGAAAACTCGCCGAACGGAACCGCGGTCAGCAGCGAGCGCGTGCCCGATCCCGATGAGGTCAGCGCGCCCGAGGCGGCCGACCAGCTGCCCGTGGCCGTCCAGCCCAGCAGCGAGCTGCCGTTGAACAGGTTCAGGGGAGCGCCCGAAGCGCTCTCGCCCCGGGCAGCGCCAGTGAGCGCGGCCGCCAGAAAGAGAAGAGCCGCGGCGCGGCGCGGGCAGCGTTCCAAGTAAGACAAAGCGTGCAAGTAAAGCATGGGTTTAGGAGCCTCCTCCTATGGGCTGAGCCGCGGGCTCTGGCAACTCCGTGTGAGCCTCCTCCGGCGCAAGTATGCTGAACACCAGTTCGAACTCGGGCTCCGCGCCGGCCACAGCCTCACCCGGTATCGCGTCGATCCGCAGGCTGGAGCCAGGCGCGATCTCGCCCCCCAGCAGCAGCTCCGCGATCGGCGACAGCACCTCGCGCTGCATCACCCGCCCCGCCGGCCGCGCCCCATACTCGGGGTCGTAGGAGAGCCTGGCCAGCAGGTCGATCGCCGCGGGTGTGGCTTCGAGCAGGATCTCGCGGTCCTCCTCCAGCTTGCGCGCCAGCACCCGCAGCTGCGCGCCGACAATGCGTTCGAGCTCCGGCATACCCAGCACGTGAAAAAGCACCACCTGCCCGATACGGTTGTACAGCTCCGGCCGCAGCGTGTGCCGCACCACGTCAAGAATGATCTGCTCCCGCAGCGCGGGGTCGCCGCCGGCGGCGATGCTCTCGCGCACCCCCAGGTTCGAGGTAAACAGCACCACCGTGTTGGTGAAGTCGCAGAAGCGGCCCTTCGCGTCGGTCAACCGCCCTTCGTCCAGCACCGCCAGCAGCAGGTCCAGGATCTCCGGGTGCGCCTTTTCCACCTCGTCGAACAGCACGATCGAGTACGGCGAGCGCCGCACCTGCTCGGTCAGGAAGCCGCCTTCATCCGAGCCGACCAGCCCCGGGCGCGAGCCGATCAGCCCCGCCGCCGAGCTCTTGTCCTTGTACTCGCCCATATCGATGCGGATCAGCGCGGTCTCGTCGTCGAACAGCGCCTCGGCCAGCGCCTTGGCCAGCTCGGTCTTGCCCACACCGGTAGGCCCGACAAACAGAAACGACGCCGGCGAGCGCTTCAGCTGCAGGTCGGTGCGCATCCGCCGCGCCGCCTCGGCCACCGCGTGCACCGCCTCCGGCTGCCCAAAGACCCGCTCGCCCAACCTGTCTTCGAGCGAGAGCAGCCGCTCGCGCTCGCTTTCGAGCATGCGGGAAACCGGCACGCCCGAGCGCTCCGCGATCACCTCCGCGATGTGCTCGGGGTGCACCTTGTCCGAGACCATGACGCCCTTCGCCGCGGCCTCAGCCAGGCGGCGCTCCAGGTCCAGCCGCGCCGCATCCAGGTGCTGGAGCGCGCCATAGCGAATCTCAGCCGCGCGGGTTACGTCGCCCGCGCTCTCGGCTGCTTCGAGCGCGCGCCGGTTCTCCTCGATCGCCGCATTGGTCCGGCCCAAATCCTGCCGGGCGCTGCGCTGCTCCTCCCAGGCCGCCGCATCGGCGGCGATGCGCGGCTCCATCGCCGCGATCTCCACCTCCAGCGCATGTACGGATTTGGCCTGCGCCGGTGTGGGCCGCGCCAGCGTGCTCAGCGTCGCCAGCTCCGCCCGCCGCTGGGTCAGCAGGCGCTCCTGCTGGTCGAGCGCGGTGGGGCGCGACTCAAGCTGCATCCGCAGCCGCGCCGTCGCCGCGTCGATCACGTCGATCGCCTTGTCGGGCAGGAAGCGGTCGCGCATGTAGCGGCGCGACAGCTTCACCGCGACCACCAGAGCCTCGTCCATCAGCTCCACCCCGTGGAACGCGGCGTAGCGGCCGGCGATCCCGCGCAGGATCGCGAGCATCGCGTCATCGCTCGGCTCGCCCACCTGCACCCGCTCGAACCGCCGCGCCAGCGCGCCATCTTTCTCGATGCGCTCGCGGTACTCGTCGAACGTGGTCGCGCCCACGCAGCGCAGCTCGCCGCGCGCCAGCGCCGGCTTCAGGATGTTGGCCGCGTCCATGCCGCCCTCGCTGCCGCCCGCGCCCACCAGCTGGTGAATCTCGTCGAGAAACAGGATGATCTCGCCCTTGCGCAGCGTCACCTCATCAACCACCGCCTTGATCCGCTCCTCGAACTCGCCCCGGTACTTGGCCCCGGCCACCAGCGACATCAGGTCGAGCGCCACCACGCGGCAGCGCTTCATGCTGTCCGGCACGTCGCCGGCGGCGATCCTCTGCGCCAGGGCTTCGACGATTGCTGTCTTGCCCGTGCCCGGGTCGCCCACCAGCACCGGGTTCGATTTGGTCTTGCGCAGCAGCGTCTGGATCAGCTGGCGCACCTCCTCATCGCGGCCCACCACCGGCATCAGCTCCCCGGCGAGGGCGGCCGCGGTCAGGTCGCGGCCAAACTTGTCCAGCATCCGCGCGCCCTCGGCAACATCGGCCTGCGCCGGCTTCGGCGCGGCCTTGCGCGGCGGCTGCACGGTGTGGATGCCCTCGGGCGCCGGCTTCAAGGGCTCCAGGTCATCAAGTGTGAATCCAGCCTTGCGGAACTGTGCCCGCAGCTCGTTCTCGCCCGTGCGCAGCGCCGCCTCCAGCACATCCAGCGGCTCGGCGGCGGCCTGGCCGGCGTGATCCGAAAGCGCGAACGCCTCTTCCAGCAGCGTGCGCAGCGCCTGCGAGGCCAGCGGCCGCCGGCCCTCGTCCAGGCGGGTGGCGGAGAGGGTATCAGCGCGGCGCGAGAGCGCATCGAGCAGCGGCGGCAGGCTCACACCCTTCGCTTCGAGCATCCCGCGCAGGCTGCCAATCTCCCCGTCGAGCAGCAGCAGCAGCAGGTGCTCGGGCTGGATGAGCGCCTGGCGCCGCTGCTCGGCCAGCAGCCGCGCGCCCGCGAGCGCGGACTCCATCTCGTCGGATAGTTTGCTGAGGTCCAGAGCCATCGTTTTCCCGCTTTCTCGCTGCCTTTGCTTACTCCAGCCGCCGCCGCCGGGGCCGCGCGCCAGGCTCCTCGGCCGGGGGCGCCGCCGGGGACGCTGCCGGATCGCGCGGAATCCAGGTCGGCTGCGGCGGCAGCTGCTGCGCAAGCGTCGCGGGCGGCTCCTCGACCATGGCCTGCAGCCGTCCGGGCGCGCCATTGCGGGCCGGCTCGGCGCGCTGCGGTTCGGACGACCGCGGTTCCAGTGCCCGAGGTTCCAAAGATCGAGGCTCGGGGCTGCTCTCCATCCGCCCGGCATAGAAGCGGTGCCGCATGAACAAGAGCGCGGTGCGCACGGTGTGGTAGTTCGGCACCGTCACCCGCAAATCCGTAATCGTCGGTACATCCGGCGCCTCGAAGTCCAGCTCCAGGTTGTACTGCTCGTCCAGCTTCACATGCGAGGTGAGAATGATCGCCTCGCGCCGGAACCCCGAGCCCTCGTTCAAACGGATCTCCGCGCCGATCGACGTTCCGCGCAAAAACGGCGACTCGCGGTCCCCCAGCAGGATCAACCGGTAGCGGTCCCGGCCTTCCAGCCGCAGGTTCGAGAAGAAAATGGTCATCTCGTCGGCCAGGCCCTGCACCCGCGCGGGCTTGGCGGCCAGCTTGTACAGCGCCTTACCGCCGCGGTCGAAGATGAAGTTGGTGCTCTCGAGCGACGAGCTCTTGCGGAAGTCGATGTACTTGCCTTCGAGCGCGCGCTCCAGTTTTTCCAGGCCCCCCAGCGACTGCAGCGTGCGCCGAACCTCCAGGCCGAGGTCCTCTTCCAGGCGCAGCGTGCGGCCGATCTGTAAGACATGCCGCTGGGCTTCGACCAGCGCCAGCAGCTCCGTCTCGCCGGTCTCGCGCAGCGTCGCGTAGTACTCCTGCATGCCGGTGGCCAGGTCGAAGTAGATAGCGGACGAGTGCAGCATACGCCGCACCCGGCCAAAAAACCGCTCCGGCGGCTGGTTCCGGTCGAGCAGGTCGTAGGCCGTATTCTGCAGCTCCAGCACCATGCGCTCGGCGAAGTTGACCGCGTCCCGGTCCACTTCCGTATCGATGCCGCGCTCGGTAAACAGCACCAGGAACTCGCGCATGGCGCGGTGCAGCTCGGCATAACTGTTGGCCAGCCGGTTCACCCCGTCGAGGATCCGGCGCGTACCCGCCATCAGCTCGGAGTGCGCCGAAAGCAGCGCGCACGGCGGGATGTAGTGCGGGTCCGCCTCGAAGTACATGCCCGTAGCCGGCCGCCGCAGCCGGCCCACCGCGATCGCGTGCTGCCGCTCGGCCGCCGTTACGTCCAGCGCGATCCGGTAGCGCATCACCCGCTCGGTGCGCATCTGCGGGTTGTAGGGGTCGGCGGCGCCGTCGATGATTGACCGCTCGCCCGGCTCGCAGACGACCGAAACCACAGCCTCGGCCACCCCCGCGAGCTGTTCCTTCGGCAGCCGCGTTGACAGCACGCCGGCTTCCTCGACATCGACGATCAGCCCCGAAGGCGTGATGCCTCGGGCCCGGGCGACCGAGATGTCGAGCGTCTCGGCGGTCTCGTGCAGCGAAACTTCCGGGTCGTTGCGGATGGTGCCCAGATCGCTCTCCGGCAGCCGCAGCCCCCCGCCCACCAGCCCCGCGCCGGGCGTCAGGTAGTGAAAGCTCCAGCCGAACAGCGACTCCAGGTAGCGCTCCTGGCGCAGGAAGTGGTCGGGCGTCAGCAGCATCCCGTGTTCCCAGTTGACGGAGCGGAGCAGAATGTTCTTCATAGCGATGTCCTCGTGGCGGTCTTCCTGCCGCTTTCCGGCGTTCCCATGTGCGAATTGATCCCCAGCCGGGCATTGTGGTCGGCCAGGCCCAGCCGCGGCGACCGGCTCTGGTCCAGCACCGACCATTTCAGGTCGAAGCTGGTCGAGGCCGGCATCACCATCCTGAGCGTTTGCGCGAGCAGCGCCGCGCCTTCTTCGTTCGCTGTGTACTGCTCATAAACGCCGAGCGCGACCGGGCCGATCTCGATCGAGAGCACGGCCAGGTCCTCGACCTGGTCGCCCATCACCAGGTCCACGCCCAGCCGCGACGAGCGGCTAGCGAGAGCCGAGGTCAGCGGACGGCCGACCACGGTAAACGAGCGGCGGCGCGTGAACGAGAGCACCGGCAGGCCCAGCAGCACGTCCAGCACAAACGCGCAGCCGGCCTCCGAGCAGCTCAGCTGCGGCACGCTCGCGATCAGCGAAGCCAGCCGGTACCACAGCGGCCGCGGCCAGTCCTCCGCCCGCACTCCGAACAGGGCCAGCCAGCGCGCGCAGGCCGCCGGATCCTCGGCCGCGATGCGAAACAGCGGCGCGCCCTCGTGGAACCAGTGCCGCAGCTTCTCCAGCGGGTCGTCGAACAGCTCCAGCAGCTCGCGCGTACCCATCGCGCTCTCCCCGCCCGAGTCCCACATGCCCACCGGCAGCGAATGCATGAAGCCCAGCCCGGCGACGTGCAGCTCGATCACCGTAGCCGCGTCGATCGGTGCACCGGACGCCGGGCGCTGGCGCACCACGGTGCCGGCCGGCAGCGCTTCCCGGCCCGATCGGCGCAGCTGGATGCGGTGCGCGGCGAGCCCCAGCGCGGCCAGCGTGGTCAGCGCCGAGTGCACCGTGTGCCGGTGCGCGAAGGTCCCGGTCGCGAAGTCCGGCATGCGCAGACCTTGCGTCGAGACTGGGGCCGAGGCCGGCGCCGGGGCCGGAGCCGGAGGCGCGGCTGGACCCTCTTCCCGAACCGGCGACAGCCGCGAGGCGCCCAGCGCGGGCGCGAGCTTGCTCTCCTGCGTCTTGCCGGCGGATTCGGCGCTGCCTCCCTGTGCGGCTGGCTCCAATGGCTCGAGCGGCGCGGTCGGCTTCAGTTCCATACGAACTCCACCTCCAGTTCGAGCCCGTGCACCAGCCGGCTGCGCAGCGAGCGCTCCACCTGCTGCTGCAGCGCCGGCAGCTCCAGCTCCGGCTTCGAAAAGCCGCCGGAGTCGAGCGTGAGCTCCATCCGCTCCACCCGCCGCAGCCCGTTGCGTCCGCGCTCGATCCCGGAGCGGGTGTCCGCGCGCAGAATGCGGCGGTCGATCGCGAGCGCGGCCGCTTCCAGGTCCTTGCGGGTCACGATCCGCCCGCGGGTCAGCAGTGCCTCGGCGAAGCGCCGCTCCTCGCTGGCGAAGTCCTCGCCATCGGTACCGCCGGCCGCCGCCGTAAACGGCACCACCCGGGTATGCTGCAGGGTTGCCGAGTTGGTGAACCCGGTAATGTCGCCCGGACCCACCCGGTTGCCCAGCGCGCCATTGGTCAGCCACAGCCGCACATTCGCCGCGTGGTCCGGCGCGCCCTCGGCATTGAGGCCCGGGTGCAGCGTCATGCGGTTGTTGTGGATCTCGAACCAGCCCTTGCCCACGCCCCCCTGCGGCCGGCTGCCGGGCTCGTAGGGGTCGTTGGCGCTGCTCGAAACCGCGATCGGCGCCACCAGAAACTCCGGCGTGCCGCCGGTCCGGGTCACCGGGACCGAAATCCCGTCGCGCTCGAACTCGACCGTCTGGTTGCGCGCGAACACGTTCGAGGCGGTCATGGTGTGCAGCAGGATATTGTTGAGCGCGTGGTGCAGCGCCGGGATGCCGGGCGGCATGGGAATCTTGATCCACAGGCGCGGCTGCGCGAGCAGCGCGTCCACGCTGCGGCCGCAGATGCGCGCCAGCGCCGGCTCCAGCAGCCGCGGCGCGCGGCACAGCAGCGGCTGGTCCCCCTGCATGGCAGGGAACAGGAACTGGCGCCCGCTGTAAAACCCGTCTGGAATCTCCGGCAGCGAGGTCTGGGCCTCGTCCGAACCCGCGCCCACCCGCTGCCACTCCAGCTGAAAGACGCCGCTGTTGATCCGCCGCGGGCGCATCAGCCCCGTCCCGGCCAGCTCGCCCTCGGGCCCGAAGATCCACCACGGCTCGCTCGCGAGCGCGGCCTGGACGGCATAGGTGCCGGGCCCCAGCTCGAAGAACAGGCTGTGCCGGTTGAGCAGCGAGGCCGGCAGGTCCTCGATCGCGAGAAACAGGGCTGGCTGCTGGCCCAGCGCGATCGGCACCGCCTCGGACGACGGCCGGTAGCTGTGGATGGCGTCGCTCATCTCGACGCCGGTCAGCAGCCGCAGCACCTGCTCCTGGTAGCTGAAGGCAAACGCGATGCGCGCGCGCGAAATCTCAAGCGTCGCGTCGAGCGAGAACGAAATCCGCTCGCCGGACGAGGCCAGCGCGTCGAGCTCGGTGCCGGCGCGCAGCACCCGCGGCTCGGGCGAGGCGGTCACCAGGCGCACCACCGTCTGCGCCGGCCGAGCCAGGAACTGCGGAATCTGCAAGCCGCTCATTAACTCCCGCAAGAGCGACTGCCGCAGCAGTCCAGTGTCCGAGTACACCTGGTCGATCTGCTGCGCGAAGGTGCGGAACAGGACGGCCAGCAGCGGGTCGGTGGTCTCGGCCGAGATGCCGAAATCCTTCACCCGGCGGCGAAAATCATCCCGCAGCTTGCGGTCGATCTCGAGAACCGTGGGTGTGTGCTGGCTCATGAGCGGCTCTCCCGGGTCGATCTAAACGCGTATGTTACTGGTGCGCCAGCGTGGTCGTGAAGCTTTCCTCGCGCCCCGGGCGCACGATCGTGATGGAGTAGGTGTCGGTATCGCGCTGGGCATTGACCTCGCGCACCACCTCCGCCACCCGGTACTCGTCAATGCCCAGCTCGGCCAGCACCCGGTTGGTCCGCTCCATCGCCACCCGCGCCAGATCGGCCCTCTGCCGGCCGTCCTCGAACAGGTCCCGCAGCCCGAACTCAGGGCAGCCCGCCCAGGAGCCCGCCGGGGTCCGCGCCATCACCTGCAGCAGCCCCAGCAGCGAGCCGATGGACTCCTCCCGGCGCAGCAGGCCGTTCTCTCCAAGCCGCATGGGAAACTGGATCGACCGCACGCCGTACCTTTCCAAAAACTTCTATGCAGCGAGGGCGGCCCGATTGGATCGAGCCGCCTCCCGCCCCGCGCAGCCTGCCCCTAGTTGCTGAGCGTGATGTCGCGGAAGTTCTGCTGGTTCATCGACGCCTCGAGATCCAGCACCAGGATGTGGTTCACTCCGGCATGGTCCTCGCCGGCCAGCTGCTCGTCGCTCTGGTACGGGTTCAGGGTGTGAAAGCCGCTGATCCAGCCGTTAAAGCTGTAGGAGGCCAGCGCGTCCTGGTGGGTGTCGTCCTTCCAGAACTCGAGCTTGATCGGCTTCACCTTATCGCGGGTCACGACGTTGGCCAGGTTGAACAGATTGCTCATCGTCGAGTAGGGGATGTTGGTGTCGTCGTGGAAGTCCACGTAGGCGCGGATGCTGGTCGCGAGCGAGCCCATCTGGGGCATGCCGGCGCGGTCCTTGTCGGTTGTAAAGGCAACGGAGACCGACAGGCAATCGAACTTGTTGCCGTCGATGGTGCAGGTGCTGCGGTAAGGAGCTGCCATAGGTCAAAATCCTCTCATCGTAGAAATCGTGCCCGGGGGAGGGGCGGTTGGCGGGCGTCTCACACCCGCGTCTGCAATCGCACGCAGCGCCTAGTTGCTGAGCCGGATGTCCTGGAAGTTCTGCTGGTTCATCGCCGGCTCGATATCGAGCACGAGCATGTGGTTCAGGCTGGGCGGCGCGCCCTGGGCCAGGATGTCTTCCGGCGAAACCGCCTGCGCCTTGGGCAGGAAATCGAGCGGGTTCGAAGTCTCGTAGCGGCGGATCCAGCCGTTGAACGAGTAGGAGATCAGCGCGTCCTGCTGCGAGTCGTCCTTCCAGAACTCGATCTTGACCGGCTTGATCTTGTCCCGGGTGACGACATTGGCCAGGTTGAAGAAGTGGCTGACGGTCGAGAACGGCAGGTTGACATCGTCGTGCAGGTCGGCCCACACGCGGATCTTGGTCGCGAGCGAGCCCATCTGGGCGGTGCCCGCGCGGTCCTTCTCGGTGTTGAACTTCACGCTGGTGGTCACGGCCTGGAACTTCAGTCCGTCGATGGTCACGGTTGTACGGTACGGATTTGCCATAGAGTCGCTCCTTTAGCTGTTAATGCAACGGTTCGTGCAGCGGTTCGTGCGGGTTGATCAGGCTTGGTGCGATGGGTGCGGCTTTATTCAAGGGGATCGCTGGGGACGGACCGCAGCGTCAATCTGCGGAACATCGAGTGAACGGCGGCTCCGAGAGACTGCCTCTGGAGGGCTTGCGGGAAGGCACTCTGCGCGGTCTGCGCCGCGTCGGGGGTATCGAATGGGGGATCGAACCGGCCCCGGGCCGCCGATTTCGCGGCCGGCACAGCATGGGCGGCCGGGTGCTCTATCGGCGCGGCCAGGCGGCTGACATGGCCCCCCTGCCCGCGCAGCGTAAAAGAGGTGGCAACGGAGCCGGTCCCGCGGACACCCGGGGCCGGACCGCCGTCGTCATTGTCATCGTCGCGACTCCGCGCCGCGCGCGCGGCCTCTTCAGCCAGGCGCGCCGCTGTTCCGCCGGCGATCCGGAACGAGCCCATCGGCGCACCGTCTCGCGCGGCCTCTTCCGCCAGGCGCGCGGAGGAGCCCGCGCGCGGCACCCCGAGTTTGAACTGGATCCGGCTCATTGCATTCTCCTCACGACCCCTCAAGCCCGGCTCAGGCTTTCGCCGGCTCCGGCCGCGAGAACTCCGGCACGTCGATCTTCAGCACGAAGGTCTCCGCCGGCCCGGTCGGCATCACGCTCAGCGTGATGTCGCACACCCCCTGCATGCGCTTGTTCGAGTCCTTGTCGACGAACAGGTCGAAGCCCAGAATGGTCCCCTGCTCCACCTGCTCGTCGAGCAGCCGCTTCAGCGGCGTCTCGATCTGCTGGTCCATGAAGTCGCGCGTCAGCACCTGGCCCGCGACCTGCAGCAGGTAGTGCCGGCAGCAGCGTTCCAGGTACCGCAGGATCCGGTAGGAGGTGAAGAACTTGAGCACCCCGTACGGGTCGTCCGCCTGCGTCCGGCAGCCGTAGAAGCACAGGTGGTTATCCGCATCGCGGATGATCGGGATCAGCTGCCGCTCCATCGAGAGGTGCTCCATCTCGCCGATCAAGGGTTCAATGCGCGCCTTGGCCGCGCCGTTCACCCGGCCGAACCGTGAGCCGACCGGCCCCTGCGCCAGCCCCTGCGCGTCGTCCGCGCGGGCCACCGCGCCCGCAAACACCATCGAAGGCGGCCCGTACAGCCCCTCCTGCAGGTCGGGTCCGCGCTCGAACCAGTGCGCCGGCCGCAGCTGCAGATAGCCCATCAGGCAGACGTCCGCGGCGGCCTGGTCCTCGGGCCGCTTCAGGAACTCGTACTTGCCGCCGGGCAGGAAGTTACGCTCGACGTTCTTGAACGATTTCTCATCGTCCAGGTCGCCGATCAGCAGCATGCCCCAGGCACTGGCCACCTGCTCCAGCTTCTCCCGGATCGGCTGCGGGTAGTAGCCCGGCACGATCAGGTTGCAGATATCGTCGCGGAAGTTGAAGTTGTCGTTGCGCTGCACCACGAAGTGCTCGAGCGCGGCGATGTTGATCGAGAAAATATCGCTCATCGCCCGCGGGTCGGCGTTCAGCAGGAACAGCTCGACCGGCTTGCGCACCTTGCCGTCGCCCACCTTCGCGTTCTCGAAAAACAGCTGCAGCTGGCGGTAGCTCTGCTCGAGCGGGCGAATCTGCTCGAAGATCTGGCTCAGCAGGTCGTCGCGCACCTGCTCGGCGCTGTCGATCTGCGTCTGCAGCTTCTTAACCGTCTCCTCGTAGGCGTCGCTGGCCGAGATCAGCTTTTCGAAGTTGGTCAGCTGGCCCAGAAACTCCTTGGCCGACTGGGCCGAGAAGATGCTCGATAAGTCGCGTTTTTCGTTGGTCAGCGCCGGGTGCAGGTCGGCGAAAATGTCCTGCAGCAGCTCGCGTGCCGGGGAGTCGGCGAGGATCTGTTCCGTGGTCTTGGTGGTGGTCTGGGCCATGGCTACTTCTCTCCTTCAGCAACGCGCTCAAGCTCGCCGCGCAGCTTGCCCAGCGCGGCGACAATCTCCTGCCGCTGGGTCGGGTTGTTCCAGGCGCGGCGCACGGTCGGCAGCTTCCAGCGGTCCTTCAGCCGGTATAGCAGGTCGATGTTGTTCTTGAGGTCCGCCAGGTCGTTGCGCAGGTAGCGCACCTCGCCGTCATCGCCGCGCACCTCCTGCCGCTTCTGCAGGTTGTCCGGCTCGAAATCCTTGATCGAGCGGAAGCGGATGTCGGCGCGAAACTCGGTTTCCTCGGGGCCGGCGTGGCCTTCAAAGTTCAGCTTCGGCTCGAACTTGCGGAACGCATCGCCGAGATCTTCGACCTTGGTCAGGTCCTCGGTCTCGCTGCCGGCTTCGCCGCCCACGCGATTCAGCGTCATCGGCATCATCGCGGCCGCGGTCGAGGTCGGCACCTTGCGGACCGCGGGGGTAACGCCCTTTCGAACGACCTTTATCAGAGGCATATCTAACTCCTATCGGGGATCGGGAAAATAGTCTTCAACCTGCCGTCAATACTAATGGCCAATCACTAATGGCCAATCGCGATTGTCAAATTGTCATCTGTTCTCGTACGTAAGCCGGGTGCGGGACAGCTCCCCCCGGGGCTGCACCTGGGTGGTCTGCGCGGGGGATCGCTGCAGGGGGCCGGCCGCCGCCGCCGCCGCGTCGAACCCCGAGGGCGTATTTTCGGTGGACCGGACCTGCACCCCGGAGGCGGTCATGGTGGACGGTCGCTCCCCGCTCCAGCGGCGCACCGGCGCTGCCCCGCCCGCGTAGGAGTCGCCCCAGATCAGCCGCGGCACCCAGAACCAGAGGATCAGCAGCAGCGCCAGGCCGCCCAGGAAAAGCAGCAGGCCCACCAGCACCGCGGACCAGCCGGCGTCGGCCGGCGGGTGGGTATCGATCAGCGCCTGCGCCTCGGCGGGCAGCGCCTTGCGGTCGAAATGCGGCGCCGCCATCGCCGGCTCGATATACCGGATGGCCGGTCCGGAAAGAGATGGAACGCCTTCGAGCGCCAGCGAAGGGATCCAGCCCTGGTCGCGCCCGGCCAGCGCCAGCCGGTTGTTTTCAGGCAGCAGCCAGGTGAACTCGATCTCGTGGCTCTGCGCCGTCCGGCTCACATGCAGCGCGTTCAGCAGCTCGTTCGCATCGGCGGCGTAAAAGAATCGCGTCGAGAGTCGCTCGAGCGCGGCCGCGTCGATCGCCGCGCGGTCGCCGAAGCCGACGCCGATCACATCCAGGCGCGAGCTCGCGACCTGGGCCGCGGCCTGTTCCAGGCCCAGCGGTCCGTCCAGCAGCTGCGGATCGTCGCCGCGGCCCACCTCGTTCTTGCCGTCCGTCATCACGATCAGGTGCGGCTGCAGCTCGCTGCGTGCGTGGCCCTGCCGCTCGAGCGCCGCTTCCTCATCCTGCACCGCCTGCACGCCCGAGAACACCGCCTGGTAGAGGGCCGTGTTGTTGTGCGGCCCGGGCTCGGGCAGCGCCCGCAGCTGCGCCATCGCGTCCGCGCGGGTCGAGGCGAACACCGCCGCCCGGATCGTCGGGATCACGCTGTGGCTTTCAAACGGCACGATCGCGATCCGGTCCGAACCTTCCTGCATAGCCGCGAGATATTTCCCCACCGCTTCCTGCACCGCGGAGAAGCGCGTCCCGCCGCCCGCGACCGGCGACTTCATGCTGCCGCTGATGTCGACCATCAGCAGCACGATGCTGGTGTGCTCGGCCGCGTCGGGCCCCGAGCCGGCCGTCGCGTAGAACGGCTTCACATCCAGCGAGCCCGTGTGCAGCGTGATCGAACCAGGCAGCTGCGCCGGCCCGGGCAGCGTGACCGGCGCGGGTTTGCCGCTCGCGTCCACCGGGGTCACGCCGGCCGACAGGCAGGGGCTCTGCGTCACCGGCGCGCAGTCGACCAGCTGCACCGGGGTCGTGACCCGGAGGCCCACGGCCCGGTTCGCGGCCGCACCCTGCGCGCCAGCGGCGGCGCAGAGCAGCGTCAGGCTGACGGAGGAAATGCCCTCGAAAATGCGGCGAAGCCTCAGCATGCTCACTCCCCCGCCCTGTGGCTGTCGAAGCGCAGCGCCGTGCGTCCGATCAGGACGTCATCGGACGGGTGCAGTTCCTGCGAGGTCACGACCGTTTTGCCCCGAATGCGCAGCACGAAGCGCGCGATTCCCTCGGGACCCGAGGCGTCCGGATGCCGGGCGATATAAAACCGGCCTTCCTTTGAAAACACCACCGCGTGCCGCGGCGCGATCGAGGCATCCGGGATGTACAGGTCGGCCCCCTGCTGAAAGCGCGTGCCGCCCTGCGCCGTCATCATGCTGCCGACGATGTAGCTCTCGCCCGGATCGAGCTCCCAGGCCTTGCGGACTTTCCCGAGCTTGCTCTGCGCCCGCGCGTCGCCCGAGCTGATGAAGCGGATCATGCCGTCGCGCACCAGGATCGGCGCAATGCCCGCGCCGAAGCCCGTGCCCGCCCCGGCCAGCAGCAGCCCGGCCAGCGCGGTGCCCGTGGGCAGGTGCGGGCTGAAAAGAATATAGACCAGGCCGCCCAGCAGCCCGCCGGTCAGACCGCCCGCGTAGGTGTGCACCACCCGCGCGCGGTTCGAGCGCACCCAGCGCAGACCCAGGCCCAGCGCGATAATGGAGATGCCCAGGCCCCAGGAAGCCAGCCGGTACAGCACCGGCGAGGCCAGAGCGATCGCGCCGCGCAGCGCCAGCACGATCAGCACCGCTACCAGCCCCGACCCGATCCCGAACAGCAGCCCCCAGCCCACCGAGGCCGCCCGCACCTTGCCCGAGAGCACGCGGTCGAAATGCACGTACAGCGCCACCCCGACCACCGCGCCGAAGAACACCAGCACCAGCGCATCCGGCAGCCAGGGCGCGCCCGCGTTGGCCAGCGGGATCGACACCAGCAGGTGTGCCGCCCAGGCCAGAAGTCCGCCTAGCGCGCCCACCAGTGTCGAGTAATACAGCCCGCGGTATACGTTCATTCCACCGTCCGACGGGTTCGACTATACGTCGAAGGCGCCCGTTTTTGCGTGTTCGCTTTGTAAATGTGCTGCGCGATGGGTCAAAGTGGGACAGCAGGGCGTGCAGACCCGCTGCTGCCTTGTAAGGTGGGTTGAGACGGGGCCCGGGGCGGCAGAGTTGCATGGAAAACGATCTTCCCAACAACGCGGATTCCCACGCCGATTACTCGCGGGTAAACTTTCGTGGGAGCTGGCGGAACGCGAGCGTTACGGTGGTGGGACTCGGCGCCCTGGGCTCTGAAGTCGTCCGGCTGCTGGGCTCGATGGGCGCGGGCCGCGTCCTTCTCATCGATCCCGACATCATCGAGCCAGCCAACCTTCCCTTCAGCGTGCTGTTCCGCATGGCGCTTGCGGGCGGAGGCCCGAACCTGGGCAAAGCCGCCGCGCTGGCCCGGCTCGGCGAGCGCATCTTTCCCGACACCGCCTGGGAGGCTGCGGGCGAGGAGATCGCCGATGTCCCGCTCCAGCGCCTGGCCGCCTGCGACCTCATCTTCTCCGCAACCGACAACGCCCTGGCCCGCGCCGAGACCTCCCTGCTGGCGCGCCTGCTGGGCAAGCCTATGGTCGACGGCGGCCTCAAAACCGTGCCCTTGCACGCGGCCGACCCGACAGGCGGAACCGGAGCGCCGGAGGGCCGCGTCTCCCGCTTCGACCCCGCCGCCGAAGCGGCCTGCTATCTCTGCCAGCTGCCGGAGAAGCGCCGCGCCGAGCTGCTGCGCTGGGCCCTGGCGCCCACGCTCGGCTGCGCGGCCCAGCCGCGGGCCGCCGCCATGCAGGGCACGCCCGCCCTGGCCAGCGTGGTCGCCGGCACCATGATCGAAGTCGCGCTCAGCGCACTGCATCCACCCGCTCCGGACGGACAGCTTGCCCTGCACGCGCCGGGGAAGCAGGCCGCGCCTGGTTCCGGTTCCCACGCCAGCTCCCGCGGCTGGATCTGCCGGGTGCCGCCCGACTCCCGGCAGCCGGCGGAGATCGAACTTTCCCGCTCGGCGGACTGCCCCTGGCATGCTCTCGGCGCCACCGGCATGCTGCACGCGCTCGACGCGCACACTCCCATCCGCACCGCGCTCCAGGCCCTCTCCGCCGCGCGCGGCGACGGCCAGTCCACCGTCCTCGAACTGCTCTGGCCCATCTGCCTGGAAGCTCGCTGCCAGGCATGCGGAGCACGCACCCAACCCATGCAGCGGGTCGCCCGGGTGCGCCGCCGGGGCCGCTGCGCCGTCTGTGGCGCTGCCGGCATGCTGGAACCATTGGCCACGGTAGCATCGATCACGGAGCACGATCCGCTCGCCGCCCGCTCGCCCGCCGAGCTGGGCCTGCCGGACCGCCATTTATTCTGGTGCCGGGCACGGTATTGCGCCGAAGGCGATTCCGCCGAAAGCGCGCCACCCCAGGAACGAAGCCGATGAACAGAACGAACGAGCAAGGCTGGGCGCTGGAGCGCGGCGCGGTGCTGGTCGGGCTGGTCCTGCTGGCGGCTTCGCTCCAGTTCGGCTTCGCGCTGGCCGGCGGAGGGCCGGCGCTCGCCGCGGCGCTGCTGCTGGGCGCGGCCGGAACCCTCGGCTGGGTGCAGTTCGGGCTGCCGCACGGGCGTCTGTGGCTGGTCGCCCTGGTGTTCGGGTCTACGGTCTTGGCGAGCACCCTGGTGGTCGAGCTCGCCTTCCGCTCCAGCTTTGCCGCCTGGTTCGCCCCCCTGCTGGCCGCCGGCGCCGCCTCCGGAACCCTCGCCCTGCGGGTCCGCGATAAGGCCCGCTGCAATCTGTGCAACCGCCGGCTCAAGCTCCAGGCCGTCACTTTCCGCTGCCCGCGCTGCTCCATGCTGGTCTGCGACGAGAGCTGTTGGAACTTCGAGCACCGGCGCTGCGCCATGTGCCTTGAAAACCGCGTTCCGGTGCTGCCCTCAGGCGACTCCTGGTGGAACCGCGTCACCGGCCCCCGCTCGCCGCAGGGCCGCTGCCAGGTATGCCTCGCGGCCGGCGACCAGGCCGACCTGCGCCAGTGCACCCGCTGCCGCCGCCTGCAGTGCCGCGACTGCTGGGACTTCAGCAACGGCGAGTGCACCCGCTGCGGCCAGCAGCTGCCCGAGCTGCCCGAGTCCCTGCGCGCCATGGTCGCCGAAACCGGCAGCTGACCCCCTCCTTAGTTCCTGACTCCTATCCCCTGCCCCACCCTTACCATTGCGCGGAAAATCCTGTTACCAACGCGGAAAAAGTGGACTCCAGGGTGATCTTCCAGGCTGCTCCTGCCGATACTGTTCTGGTAGCTTCAGAGTGGAAGCCAGCCCTATGCCCAAATACCAGATGTACTTCGATACCGTGCGCGGCGAGACCCGCTACAACGTGGACATCGACGAGGAAGAGAACCTGAACATGGTGCTCGAGGAGATCCTTTTCGACCTGCGCGAGCGGGGCGACGTCTTGAAAGGCGATGGCGAGCCGGAAGTGCTGTGGAGCGGCAAAAGCCTGGACTTCGCGCAGCCGCTGGGGCAGCAGGGCGTGCGGGTTAATGACGTGCTCCGCATTTCAACCATCGCCACCAATGGCTGAAGCGGCCGGCTTGCTCGAGAGCGCCCCGGCTCCAGGCCGGTCCGGCGACTCGCGCGCGCGCAGGCTCCGGGCCGAGCAGGACCTTCTTCGATCGCTGCTCGCCGCCAACCCGGCCCGCCTGCGCGACCCCCAATGGCGGGACGCGGCCGTGTCGCTCACCCTGCTCGCAACCCCGGCGCTGCTGGCCGGACCGCCCGGCGACCAGATCGTCCGCGAGCATCGGCTGCGGATCGGCTACCCGCTCTTCTTCCCGTCCCTGCCCCTCGATCTCTATCTCGATCGCGCCGTGGTTCACCCCAACATTCACCCGGAAACCGGCTTCGTCTGCCTATGGGACGAGCACCGGGCGACCCATACCATCGAACACGCGCTGCACAAGCTGGCCGCGATGCTGGCCTGGCGGCTCGCTAACCCAGCAGCGCCGCATGTGATGCAGCCGGAGGCCTGGGCGCGCATGGAAGACCCGCGCGAGGCCGGGCGCGTGCGCAAGCTGCTTGCATCGGACGCACTGATCGGCGTAGCCCATCCGCATGCCTTCAGCACGCCGCCGACAGTCCTGCGCAGGCGGCTGTCATGATCGAACTTCACCTCAGTCGCGAACTCAGCCGCGAACTCGTCGCCCCGCCCGCCTCCCCGGAACCGCCGGATGAGGACCCAGCCGCGCCCCAGCCGGACCTCCCGCAGATCGCCGCGCGGCTGGCCATCGGCCTCGGCAGCCGCTGGGACCTGCAGCAGCCGCTCGCCATCGGCGGCACTTCAACCATCTTCAAACTCCGTCACCGTCTGCACGGCGGCTGCTTCGTCGCCAAGGTGCTGCACCCCTGGCTGGCCGAGCAGCCGGAGCTGCGCCAGCGCTTCCGCGGCGAGGCCGCCCACCTCGCCCTGCTCTCCGGCCACCCCAACACCGTTCCCGTCCTTGACCTCGACGAGTTCGATGGCCTGCTCTACATGCTCATGCCCTACATCGAAGGTGAGGACCTGGACCGCCTGTTCAAACGTGTCGGCGCGTTGGGCCGGGCGGAGTCGCTGATGATGGCCGCCCAGGTCGCGAGTGCCCTCCGCTTCGCGGCGGCGCGCGGCGTGCTCCACGGCGACCTGTCGCCGGGCAATATTCGCCTGGACACCGTGGGCATGTACCGCCTGCTCGACTTCGGCCTCTCCCGGCGGCTCGGGGCAATGGACCGAGCGGATAAGTTGGACAAATTGGGCCAGTTAGACCGCCCCCTCTGGACCGGCGCCACCCCCAGCTACGCGAGCCCCGAGCAATTGCATCCCGGCCAGCCGCGCGGCCAGCGCCCCGACATCCGCAGCGATCTCTACGCGCTGGGCGCGATCCTCTTTGAGGCGCTCGCCGGCCGGCCGCTCTACGCCGCAGCCAACCTGGCCGAGCTGGAGCAGCAGCGCAAAACGCCCTGGAAAATGCCGGACACGATGGACGATGACACGGCCGGTCTGCTTCGCCAGCTGCTGGCCGACCACCGCGAAGACCGCATCGCGAGCCCGGCCCTGCTGCTTGAAGAGCTGGCCACGCTCGGCTGCAATCTGCCCGAGCAGCGCGAGCGCCCCGCCATTCTGCGCGAAGAAGCCGCCGGAACCCAGCGCGCCCGGCTCACCGCCGTCGACGAAACGCTGTAAGCCGAACCATTCCGCTTGCCTGACGCCAGCATTAGGTTCCACTGACCCATGCATTGACCGCGCAGCGATTGGTGACCGTGCAGCAATTCAGGTGTCATCCTGAGCGAAGCGAAGGATCTGCTTTTGTTCCCTTTGCAGACCTGCGCGGCCATTCCAAACGAAGCTCCAGCCCTGCCGTCCCTTTCAGCTGGCCCTCTCCATCGACAATTCGCTATGCTAAACGGCGCCGGACTTCCATCGTCCCGACTCCTGCCTGCCGGAAGAGAGTTCCCATGCACCTGCGTTTTGCCTCTGCACTGCTGGCTGCTGCCTGCGCCTTCCCGCTCGCCCTCGCGCAAACGCCGGCCACGCTCACCGTGGACACGGGAACCGCTAAAGCCGCGAGCAGCCCCACGCTCTACGGCCTCATGACGGAGGAGATCAACTACTCCTACGACGGCGGCATCTATGGCGAACTGGTGCGCAACCGCGTCGTCAAGAAAGGCTTTGGCGGCACCGATCACTGGGCCGCCGTCGAGCGCGGCAACTCCGAAGCCGCCATGTCGGTCGACACCGCCACCGGCCCCAGCGCAGCCATCCCCACCAGCATCAAACTCAATGTGACGGCGGCCAGCCCCGGCAGCCCGGCCGGCATGGAGAACGAAGGCTACTGGGGCATTCCCCTCCAGCCGCAAACCAAATACCAGGCGTCGTTCTATGCCAGGTCAAGCCGCCCAAATGCAACCGTGATGGTTACATTACTCAGCGACGACACCGGCAAGCCGCTGGTCGAGCAGTCTGTAGCCGGCGTCGGCACAGAGTGGAAGCAGTACAGCGTCGCGCTCGAAACGCCCCAGATGCCGGCCTCCTCGCGCAACCACTTCGTTCTATCTGTAACCGAACCCGGCACACTCTGGGTCAACCTCGCCTCGCTGTTCCCGCCCACCTACCACGACCGCCCCAACGGCAACCGCATCGACCTGATGGAGAAGCTCGCCGCCATGCACCCGGCCTTTCTGCGGCTGCCCGGCGGCAATTATCTTGAAGGCGACCGCATCGCCGACCGCTACCCGTGGAAGCAGACCATCGGCCCGCTGGTCGACCGCCCCACCCACCCCAGCCCCTGGGGCTACCGCAGCACCGACGGCATGGGCCTGCTCGAGTTTCTCGAGTGGTGCGAAGACTTGCACATGCAGCCCGTGCTCGCGGTCTACGCCGGCTACTCGCTCAAGGGCGACCACGTCGAGCCCGGCCCCGCGCTCGCGCCCTACGTGCAGGACGCGCTCGACGAGATCGAGTACGCCACCGGCGACACGACCACTCATTGGGGCGCCGAGCGCGCGAAAGACGGCCACCCCGCGCCTTTCCAGCTCCACTACGTCGAGATCGGCAACGAGGACTGGTTCGACAGGTCCGGCAGCTACCAGGGCCGCTATCCGCAGTTCTACGACGCGATCAAGAAGCGCTACCCGCAGCTCCAGCTGATCGCGACCACCGGCGTCACCGGTCACCCGGTCGACGTCATCGACGAGCACTACTATCGCTCGTCCCAGGAGATGCTTTCGGACGCCCATCATTACGATTCGACCGACCGCAGGGGGCCCAAGATCTTCGTCGGCGAGTGGGCCACACGCGAGGGCGTGCCCACGCCCAACTTCGGCGCCGCGCTGGCCGACGCCGCCTGGATGACCGGCATGGAGCGCAACAGCGATGTCGTCGTGCTGTCGAGCTACGCGCCGCTGTTCACCAACGTCAACCCCGGCGGCCTGCAGTGGGACACCGACCTGATCGGCTACGACGCGATGCACAGCTACGGCTCGCCCAGCTACTGGGCGCAGGTGCTGTTCAGCCAGCACCACGGCGACGAAATCCTGAACAGCAGCTTGTCTAGTTCCGGGTCCGGCGCGCCTGTAAGGCTGTATCAGTCCGTCACCCGCGATAAAGCGACCGGCACGCTCTACCTCAAGCTCGTGAACGCGGCAACCACGCCGGCGCCGGTTACGGTCAAGCTCTCGAACGCCGGCAAAGCAGGCGCATCGGGCCGCCTCTATATTCTCTCCGCGCCCTCCACCGAGGCCACCAACTCCATCACCGACCCCACCCGCATCGTTCCGGCGGAACGCGCTATGAAGCAGCTCGGCGGCAGCTTCCAAATGGTCCTGCAGCCGCTCTCCATCAACGTAATCGAGCTGCCGGCCGCCCGTTAGCCGCTGCACAAACCAGCCGCCCGGCCTGTACTATCGAGAGTCATACAGCCATGCGCATTCCTGCTGCTCTTCTCCTCGTCCCCGTTCTGCTCCTGCCGGCGGCCGCCGCCCACGCGCAGGCCGCGCCGCCCGCTCAGCCGGCTACCGCCTCCAGCATTCTCTCGCCCGCGCTCGACCGCCTGCGCCAGAGCCTCGGCGCGGTGCGGCTGGAAAAATGGAAAGCCCCGGGGCCGGTGCGTGAGGAGACCAGCGGCAACATGGGCTCCATCACCCGCGACCTGGACGGCACGCTCCCCGGTCTGCTGGCCGCCGCCGACGCCGCGCCTTCGAGCGTTTCAAAAAACCTGCCCGTGTTTCGAAATGTCGACGCGCTCTACGATGTTCTGCTGCGCATCGTCGAAACCGCCGAGCTGGCCGCGCCCGAGACCGACACGGACACGCTGCACGGCGCGCTGACCGCGCTCGACGACGCGCGCCGCGGCCTGGGCGACGCGATCCAGTCGGCCGCGCTCGCCGAGGAGCAGCAGACCGCCTCGCTCGGGTACAAACTCCGCGCGCAGGCCGCCGCGGCACCCCCTCCGCCCACGGCCGTGGTCAACGACGGCAGCAAGCCCGCCGCCCGCCATAAAAAGGCCGCAAAGCCCCAGCCGCCGCCCCAACAGTAACCGTTTGGGAACCCCCCACCCCATCGCGGTGTCCATACAAGAGACACACGCACACGCACAGTCAGGTGGCAGGTTCAACCAGCCGCCTGCTAAGGTGAGGGGACCACAGTGGCACAGGCGGGTTTCGCTTTGGGCAATCTAGCGAGTGCGATCGGAGGCGTCCGGCCGGAAGAGGCCACAATCCTCGTCGAGCTGAAAGCCGGCTCCGAGGAGGCATTCGCCTCGCTCATCGCGCAGTACCACCAGCCCATCTACAGCCTCGTCGCCCGCACCATCCGCAACCCCTCCGACGCGCCCGACCTCACCCAGGAGATCTTCCTGAAGGTATTCCGCGGCATCCGCGGCTTCAACGGCGAATCGAGCCTGCGTACCTGGATTTACCGCATCGCCATCCACGAGGCATCGAACCAGCGCCGCTGGTGGCGCCGGCACTGCGAGGGTGAGGTCGCGCTCGACGCCGAGGCCAACCCCGGCGATCCCGAAGGCCTCTCGCTGCTCGAAACCCTGGCAGCCGCCGGCGACTCGCCGTTCGACGCCGCTGCGCAGTCGGAACTGCGGGCGCAGGTTGAGGCCGAACTCCGCCAGGTTCCCGAGCCGTTCCGCACCGCCGTCGTTTTGCGCGACCTTGAGGGCTTCGCCTACGCGGAGATCGCTGAAATCCTCGACGTACAGCTGGGCACGGTCAAATCGCGGCTGATGCGCGGCCGCGCCCACCTCAAGGCCCGGCTCGCACCCCTGGCCCGGTCTCGCGCCCCGCGATCCCCAGCCGAACGGCAGGCGGAAGGCCCCCGATGACCATCCTGCTGTGCACCGAGGCAGAAGACCGGTTTTCAAGCTATCTCGACGGCACCCTCTCGGGCGTTGCGATGGCCGATGTGCGGGAGCATCTGGTGCACTGCGCACAGTGCTCGAAGAGCTTCGCCCAGTGGCGTGGAACTCTGGCAGCGCTCTCGTGGATCGGTGCAGCCAAGGCGCCGCCGTCGCTCCCGCTCCAGCTCCGGGTCGCCATTTCTCAGGAGAAAGCGCGCACCGCCGGCACCCTGCTCCGGCGGCTGCGCGTCCGATGGCAGAATACCTTGGCGCCGCTGCTCGTGCAGGCCTCCGCCGGGTTCGCGAGCGCCGTGCTGCTGCTCGGCACGGTGCTGCTGCTGGTCGGCACCTTCGCTACCCCGGAACCGGCCGATGCCCGCGACCAGCCGATCGGCATGGCCTCCCCGCCCCGGCTGCTCTACACCGCGCTGCCCGACGGCTCCAATCCCACCGGAACCCTCAACGGCTCGGTCGTGGTCCGGGTGTTCGTCGATGCCGACGGCCGCGTGTACGACTATCGCGTCATCTCCGGAGTCGCCGACCCGCGCAGCCGCTCCGCCCTGGCCAGCGAAATGATGTGGAGCGTCTTCGAACCAGCGCACGTCTTCGGCCAGCCGGTCAGCGGCTCGGTCATCCTGTCGCTGGCCGGAGTTTCGGTCCCGGGTTAGCCCAGTCCTGCAAGTCCATTTCTCCGGAAACCCGTTTCCGGTGTCATCCTGAGCCTCTCTCCGGTGTCATCCTGAGCGAAGCGAAGGATCTGCTTTCCCGCGCAGGCCAGAAAAATCCTGCCCGCCCTATCGCTGCGGCGGCGTCGCAGGCTGCGGCGGAGCAGCTGGAGCAGGCGGCGCGGGCGCCTCGCCCGGCGGCGTCGCCGAAGCCGCCACCAGCTCAATATCGAAGATCAAATCGCTCTTCGGCGGAATCACCGGCGGCCTCCCGTCCTCGCCATACGCCAGCTGGTACGGGATAAACAGCCGCCGCTTGCCGCCCACCCGCATGCCCGCAAACCCCTCGTCCCAGCCGGGGATCACCTGGTGCGTGCCTTGCCGGAACGGGAACGGCTGGTTCCGGTCGACCGACGAATCGAATTTGGTTCCATCCGACGCCAGCCAGCCCGTGTACTGCACCGTCAGGAACTCGCCCGGAGTCACCGGGTCGCCAGTGCCGGGCTGCACGTCCACATAGCGCAGCGCGAACGCCGTCCGCACGAGGCCAACCGCGGGAGGAACTCCCGGCGGCACCACCGGCGCGGTCTCGGCCGGCGGGCAGGCCGCCGGTTTCGCCGCCGCGGCATGATGGTGCGTGTGGTGTACCGTGGTTTGCGCCGCGGCCATGCCAGCCAGGCCGGTCAAGCTGCAGCAGCCAAGCAGAACCATTGCGGAAGTCTTCAGGGTTTTCACGAGCGTCCATTCTCCTGCCGTCCATAGTAACCAGTCCTTTGCCGTTTGACCCCCTCCGCCCGCGCTCAATCGAGCAGTTCTCGTTCACCTGCAGCGAATCCAGCAGAGCTTAAGGCGGCTTTTTCGTCAGGAAAGCCACATCTCACCACGCCCGAGGTACACACCTATACGAGAACTGCTCTAGACTGCGAATTGCAGTCTCCACCAACCATGAAGCAATCGTTTCGCACTCTTCCGGCCATCGCCGCTCTCCTGCTCGCCTCCGCTCTGCCCGCGCAGACCCCCATCGCCCAGCCCGGCGGCAAGGGCAAGCCGCCCGTGCCGCGCACCCCCAAGCCGCCCGCGCTGATGGACGCCGCCGGCCCCGCCGTCTCGCTCCAGTCCAGCGAAGCCCTCTTCGATGTCGCCGTGGCCCTCAACGCCTGCGGCTACGACGCCGGCCTGGCCCAGTCCGACCCCATCCGCCGGCAGGTGCGCGACCAGGTGAACCAGGCCGCGCAGGGCTCGGCCGAGGCCCGCGACGCCCGCGACCAGCTCTGTTCCTTCATCAACCAGCACCGGCTGTATGAGAGCACCCGCGACCTCGCCCAGTACGTTTCGCTCGCGCTTTACCTCACCCCGCCGCCCGAGCTCAACCTCTCCGTCGACCAGGAAGACCTGCCGCCCGACGCGACCCAGGTCATGGACATGCTGCCCATCCTGCGCAAGTTTGCCGAGGCGGCTCAGCTGCACCTCATCTGGCTGCGCTTCCATCCGCAGTACGAGGCGGAGGCGGTCAGGCTGCACGATCCGCTGACCCAGATGATCCTCAGCACCAACATCTACCTCAAGCTGCCCACCAGCACCTACACCGGTTCGCGCTTTCTGGTGGTGCCGGAGCCGATGCTCGACCCCGGCCAGACCAACGCCCGCGTCTACGGCTCGGACTACGTCGTCGTAGCCTCTCCCGTCAACGGCGCCATCAACCTGCACGATGTGCGCCACGTGTACCTGCACTACGAGATCGAGCCGCTGCTGTACGCGCACGCGAGCTCGCTCGACCGGCTGCTGCCGCTGCTCAAGACGGTAAAGGATGCGCCGCTCGACTACCAGTACCGCGCCGACATCGTGTCGCTGGTGATCGAGTGCATGATCCGCGCCGTGGAGGCCCGCACCGTCGACACCGGCGTCGCCATCTTCCAGATCCCCCGCGACGCCGCCCGCTTCGACCTGCCCCGGCTGCAGCGCCAGCACGACGCGACCGTGCAGCAGGCCGAGGCCGTGCGCCAGAAACTGGTCACGACGGACATGCGCGAAGGCTTTGTGCTGACCCAGTATTTCTACGCGCAGCTGGGCCTGCTGGAGCGCAACCCGGAGAGCCTGAAGGAGGCGATCGGCCCGATGGTATACGGCATGGACGTGGACGCGGAGGTGCACCGGGCCAAGCAGATCGCGTTTGTGGAGCAGGCGCCGGGCGACGTGGTGCGCTCGCCGACCAGCGGCCGCGGCCTCGACAAGGCCGAGGTGCGCCTGCGCGCCGGCGACGCCGACGGCGCGAGCAAGCTCGCCCTGCAGGCGATCAAGGACCACACCGCGGACCCCTCCCGCGCCAACTTTCTGCTCGCGCTCACCTGGCTGATGAAGGGCGACATGGACTCGGCCGCGAACGACTTCAAGGAGACGCTGCGGCTAAGCCAGGACCCGCGCCTGCTGGCCTGGTCGCACATTTATCTGGGCCGGATCGCGGACGTGTGCGACCAGCGGCTCGATGCGCTGGCCGAGTACAAGACGGCGATGACCGTGCGCGACGGCCAGCAGGACACGCTGGACGCGGCCCAGAAAGGCCTGGCGCAGCCGTTCGCGCTGCCCCACGCGGGCGGCGACGCGCCAGCCGCCGGCCCGCAATCGAACCAACGGTAAACCAACGTACCCTGCCTGCGGGACACCACTTCGCCCCGCGGCTACATCCATCCTCTACAGTACTGGCAGGGGCCTGCCCTGCTACTTGGCAGGGAAGTGCCCTGCTACTTGGCAGGGCCAGCGCCCTGCCAGGGCGATGCAGGCTGCTCCCTCTTGACTGTGACCGCCTTGACTGTGGCCGCGAAACTGCGGCTGCGAAGCCGGGGAAGAAACGGGTGCGTGGGCCTTGCCGGGAAAATCGATCGATAGCACGGACGGGAGCAAGGCGCTGCCCACGCTGGAGGCAGAGCTGGGGCACCGCTTCGCCCAGCCCGCGCTGCTGGAGCAGGCGCTGACCCACAGCTCCCTGCGCCACGAGCTCTACACCGCCCAGCAGGACGGAGCGCGGGCGGCCGAGGACCCCGGCGACAACGAGCGGCTCGAGTTCCTGGGCGACGCCATCGTCGGCATGCTGGTCGCCGAGTCGCTCTTCCGCCGCTACCCGGGCCTGCGCGAGGGCGAGCTGACCCGCCTGCGCGCCGCCCTGGTCAGCCGCAAGCACCTGGGCGAGGTGGGCGAAGCGCTGGCCCTGGGCCGGTGGCTGCGCATGGGCCGCAGCGAGGAGCGCAACGGCGGCCGCAAGAAAACCGTGCTGCTGGCCAACTGTGTCGAGGCCCTCACCGCGGCGATTTACCTCGACAGCGGCAGCCTTCCGGTTACCGCGGCTTTCGTCGAGCGCGTCATCGTCGAGCCGCTGGCCGCCACCCTGCACCGCGAGCTCCAGGCCAACCACGCCATCGGCGACTACAAATCCGCGCTGCAGGAGTTTCTGCAGGCCCGCAACCAGGGCCAGCCCGAATACATTGTGCTGGCCGAAACCGGGCCCGACCACCGCAAACGCTTCCTGGTGGAGGTGCGCACGGCCGACGCCGACGGCGCCCGGGCGCTGGCCCAGGGCAGCGGCAGCACCAAGAAAAAAGGCGAGCAGGAGGCCGCCCGCCGCGCGTTTCGCCGCCTGGGCGGCGCCGACGGTCTCGCCGGCCTCGACGCCCTCGACGGGATCGATGGAAAGGCGGCACCGGAGACCAGACCCACTCCGGAAATCAACCCTGAAATCAATCCTGAAATGAATACGGACGCGCCATGAGCAGCAACGTCTTTGTGCCTGTCCCGGCCGCCCCGGCGAAGCAACCCGCGCCCCTCCCCGTGCACCACCTGCTGCCCACCGTGGCCGACACCGTCCGATCGCTCGCGTCCATGATCGTCATCGCGCTGTTCGTCCTTACTTTCATCGCCCAGCCCTTCCGCATTCCGTCCGAATCCATGGAGCACACCCTGCTGGTGGGCGATTTCCTGCTGGTCAACAAGCAGATCTACGCCCCGCCCGGCCGCCTGCGGCCGCTGCTGCCCTACCGTGAGCCGCGCCGCGGCGATGTGGTTGTGTTCCGCTTCCCCCTCGACCCCGCGGACTACGTCGTCAAGCGCATCATCGGCGTGCCCGGCGACCGCATTCATCTCTCCCGCGGCGTCGTTTTTCTCAACGATGCGCCCTTGCACGAGCCCTACGCGGCGTTCGAGCCGGCCTACCGCGACTCCTACCGCGACAACTTCCCCGCCGGCACCTACACCGACCCCGGCGTCGACAACCGCTGGTGGAACACCATGCGCGCCGCCGTGCGGCAGGGCGATGTCCAGGTGCCGGCCGGGGAATATTTCGTCATGGGCGACAACCGCAATCACAGCCGCGACAGCCGCTACTGGGGCTTTGTGCCGCGCGCGGCGATGCTCGGCCGGCCGTTCCTCATCTACTTCTCGCTGCGCGAGCCTTCCGCCACCGATGTGCCCGCGCTGCCGGATGATAAACTCGGACACGAAAACGATACCGTGAACGGCGTCGTCGACTTCGCGCGCTGGGACCGCATGTTCCGCGTCGTGCGCTAGTGGACGCCCGCGTAAAAGGACACAACCCGCGCCTATGGCCACCACGGTCGATCCCGATCCCCAAACCACCCAGCAAACGGCAGGCGCCAAGCCAGCCACCGACGAGACCCCGCTCGAGTTCGTCGCGTCCATCTGCGGCGTGCTGGTCTTCGGGCTGTTCATCCTGACTTTCGTCTTCCAGAACTTCATGATCCCGTCCGGCTCCATGCTCAAGACGCTGCTGGTCGGCGACCATGTGCTGGTGGACCGCGTCACGCTCGCCCCCAAGGCCTCCTGGGCGCCCTTTGTACACTACCGAGATGTGCGCCGCGGCGACATCGTCGTCTTCTACAAGCCCGGCGAGCCCGATCTGTTCCTGGTCAAGCGCGTCATCGGCATCCCCGGCGACCACATCCACCTGCGCAACGGCATCGTCTTCCTCAACGGCAAGCCTCAGTCCGAGCCGTATGCCGCCAAAACCACCGACCAGAACTACATGCCGTACATCGACGACTTTCCCGCCGTTCCCCCGTCGGAAGCCAACGGCGTGACCGCGACCTGGGCCGCGGAGCTGCCGACCCACATCCAGGGCGAAGACCTGGTGGTGCCCGCCGGCGACTATTTCTGCATGGGCGACAATCGCGCGCTCTCGCTCGACGGCCGCTACTGGGGCTTTGTGCCCCGGGCCAACATCATCGGACGCCCCCTGTTCGTCTACTGGTCGTTCATCACCGGTGAGGACCAGCAATATAAGACGAGCAGCCGGGATCAGGTCGCCTGGCTCGGCCACATCGTGCTCCATTTCTTCGACCAGACGCGCTGGCGCCGGACCTTCCACCGGACGCGCTGACGTGCCCGACCTCAAGGCCGGTCCGCAGCCCGAATCGATTGCGGCGCCGGCGCGGCGCCCGCTCCGGCGCGAAACGGTCCTGCTGGCGGTCTGCGTGCTGCTCCTGCTGCTGGCCACCGTGCCCCCGCTCATCAACCTGGGCCGCTTTCAGCGGCGCATCGCCGGGGTCATCAGCCGCTCCATCGGCCGGCCGGTCGGCATGGACTCCATCTCGCTCCGCCTGCTGCCCTGGCCGGCGTTCCAGATCACTAATCTCTCGGTCAGCGAAGACCCTCGCTTCGGCGCCGAGCCCGCCCTGCGCGCGCCGCAGGTCGTCGCCGAGCCCCGGCTTTCCTCGCTGTGGCGCGGACGCTTCGAGCTCAGCCGGGTCGAGCTGACCGACGCCAGCGTCAACCTGGTCCGCAACCCCGATGGCCGCTGGAACATCTCCTCCGTCCTGCTCCAGGCCTCGCACGTCCCCAACGCCCCCACCTCGCAATCGCACCCCGGCCCCGCGCCGCGCTTCCCTTACATTCAGGCCACCGGCACCCGCATCAACTTCAAGCGCGGAAACGAGAAGCTGCCCTTCTCGCTGCTCGATGCCGACTTCTCCATGTGGCTGGCCCGGCCGGAGGTCTGGCGGATCCAGCTCGAAGGCCAGCCCGTGCGCACCGACCTGGAGCTGGCCCTCAGCGACACCGGCCTTGTCCACCTGGAAGGCGAGCTCCACCGCGCATCCGCGCTGGGCGCCATGCCGCTCCAGCTCACGGGCGAGTGGAGCCACGCCCCGCTCGGCCAGCTCAGCCGCCTGCTGCTAGGCCGCGACGCCAGCTGGCGCGGCGACATCGACCTCTCCGCCGGCATCCAGGGCGAAATCGACCATCTCGACCTCAGCACCCACCTGAAAATCGCCAACCTGCACCGCGAGGAGTTCACCCCGGAGCAGCCCTTCACCCTCGATGCGACCTGCCGCGCCCACTACAGCCGCGCGCAGCCCGCGCTGAACAGCCTGGCCTGCCGCTGGCCAGTGGGCGACGGCTCGCTGCTGCTGACGCATGAGCCCGCGCCGCCCGGCCTGCCGCAAGCCGCCCCGCTGCCCACCCCGCCACAAGACATGTCTCTCACCCTTGCCGCGGACAAGGTGCCGGCCGGCTTCTTCGCCGCCGCGCTGGGCCTGCTGCGGCCGGGCGCGCCCAACCCGCGGCGCTTCACCGGCGCCCTGAGCGGCAGTTTTTCCTATCTGCCGGCGGAGACCCGGCTGACCGGGGCTGTTGCCGCGCCCGAGCTCAGCATCGCGGGGGCCGCGGCGGACGACTCACCCCTGGTACTGCGCGACGTGCTGCTGGCCGCCGGCGCCGGTCCAAGCCTTCTGCTCACCAGCCGTCCCCTCGCGCTGGGTGTCCCTGGGAGGCCGCTCGCGCTCTCGGCGGAGCTCTCCTTGGCGGGCTACTCGCTCCATGCCAACGGCGGGGGCATGCTCTCGGCGCTCGACGCGGCGGCCTCGGCGCTGGACCTGCCCGGCCTGCCGCATCTCTCGTCGCTGGCCGAAGCTCCGGCTACCGCGCAGATGGCGCTCACGCGGTCCGGGCCGTGGCTCGGGTCTGGGCTGGGCTCGGGCCTGTCCCCTGGCGGCGATACCGCCGGGAACACCCCGGTCACCGGCTCCGTGCACCTTGAAAATGCCCGCTGGGAGCCTCCCTGGCTGCTCTCCCCAGTAGACCTGCTCTCGGCCGATGTCGCGCTCTCGCCCGGAACGATCCGCTGGTCGACTCCCGCGGCCATTCTAGGAACCGGCGCCACGCGGCTGCGATTCGCAGGCAATGCGCAGGCGCCTCCGCACTGCGACGAGCTGCAAACCGAAGGGCTGCAAACCGCTGGGCCGCCAACCGCGCAGCCGGTCGCAATGCCAACCGCCTGCGGCGTGCATTTCTCCCTCGGCACCGCAGCCCTCGACGCCGCGGCGCTCCAGGCGGCGCTCACTGGCGGCCGCCAGCCTCTGCTTACCGCCCTACTCGACCGCATCGACTCGAGCCGCATCCACCTGCCCGCTCTCGCCGGTTCGCTGCACGCCGGCCTGCTCACCCTGGGCAAGCTCCCGGTGCGCGATGTGTCCGTCGTGCTGGCGACCGTCAACTCGGCGCATTCCGGCCCTTCCATCGCCATTCAGAGCCTCGACGGGGAGGCGCTGGGCGGCAGCCTCCACCTGCAGGGAGCCATCACGCTGGCCGGCGGCGGCCCCCGCTACGTCCTGCAAGCCGCGCTTTCAGGCGCCAGCGCGACCCAGGCGGCAGCGCTGTGGCACGAGAACTGGGGTCCCGGCACCCTGGGCGGCACCGCCGAGCTCTCGCTCGCCGGCAGTACCGCGCAGCAGCTGCTCGGCAGCGTCAAAGGCAGCTTTCACGCCTCGTGGCTGCACGGAGACCTGCCCCCCGCCCTACCCGATTTCGCCAGCTGGGACGCCTCCGGCAGCTTCTCTTCAAGCGGCCTGACCCTGGACAGCAGCACCCTTTCCGGAACCCCGGCCACGCTCTCCGGGAGCATCGGCTGGGACCGCACACTCGCGCTCGCGCTGACCCCCGCGCCCGGCGAGCCGCCCACCACCATCACCGGCACCCTGGCCGCCCCGCTGGCCGCGCCCGTATCGACTGCCGCAACTCCATAACGCCCGCGGCAATCCGCTCCCTGACTCCTGACCCCTGTCTCCTGTTCCAACGGCCTACTCGATCACCCGCCGGTGCACGCTCGCCTCAATCTCCGGCACGCTGCCGTCGTTGACTTCCACCTCGGTCGGCTCGCCCAGCAGCAGGATGCGCCGGGAGACATTGCCGCGCGCCGGCACCCGCAGCTGCACGGTAGTGCTGGTGGAAGCCGAGCGCACCGTGACCGGCACCTCCGCGTCGGCGTAGCCGGAGTTGGCCACCTCGACCGCGACCAGCCACTGCTCGCTGGCCGGGGCGATCCGGTTCGAAAAAACGTTCCGGATGAAAAGGTCGGGCAGGCCCGGATCGCCGTACACCCAGTCCTTGAAAAACCAGTGCAGGTCCTGCGAGGCCGGACCGCTCTCGCCGCTGTTGCCGCCGCCGTCCCGCTCGGGCGCTTCGGCCGGCGGCCGCGGCTGCGCGGCCACGGCCTGCCGCAACAGCGTCTCGAAATACTCAGGCGTCGTGTCCTGCGCCGGGTCATAGGCGCGCAAAGCAGAGCCAAGCGCCGCATCTCCGGCCAGCGTGCGCAGCATCCACAGTACATAGGTCGCCTTGGTGCGATAGAAAACGGCATCCTGCGCGGCCGGCAGCGGCTCGCCGCCAGAGACGCCGGGGCTAGCCGGCTCCGCCAGGGCCAGCGCGGCGCGGTCGCCGCCCAGCTGTTCGAGCGCTTTCTCGCGCCCCTGGGTGCGCTCGGTCCACAGCACGCGCATCAGCCCGGCGACGCCCTCGCGCAGCCACGCGCGCGGCGAGCGGAAGTACACCCCGGTAAGCGGCCCGCTCAGGCTCGCGGCCAGCTGCGCAGGCTCGCCCCCGGCAAGGCTCAGCAGCAGCGCATCGCCGTCCTCGGCGGGGGAAGCCTGCTCCAGCGGCAGGTCGACCAGCAGCAGCGGCCGCGCGGGCTTCGCTCCCAGCCAGTCGCGGAACAGCGGGTCGAGCAGCCCGGCCGCCGCGGTATAGGCCGGCGCTGCCTGGTCATGCGCCGGCAGCGTCGCGACAGAAACCAACGGGCTCGCGGCGGCTTCAGCCCGCGTGGCCAGCACCAGCGACAGCGTGTCGAAGCCGAGCGGCGTAGGCGGCAGGCTGATCCGCTCTATCCCGGGAAACCCCTCCTGCGGCAGCGAGGCAGGCGCGCCGAGCGGGATATGCCGCCCGTCGAGCACGGCCACATTCGGCGCGTCGCCCGCGAACTCGACCGTGACCGCCATGCTCACCGTCGCGGCGCTGTTGCGCTGCTTCTGCCGGCCAATTTCGTGGAACAGCTTCGCCCCATCGCCCAGTAGCGCCGGCACCGACGCGACCGGGTACCAGACCGTGTCGCCAAAGCCGCGCAGCCCGGTAAAGCCCTCGCTAATGCGGTCCCAGTCCGACCGCGCGGCCACCGGCGCGGGGGCTCCCAGGCGGTCGAGCCGGGCGCTCGAGAGCGCGATGGTGCCCGCGTAATCGATGACGAAGCTGGCCTGCGCGCCGGGAGCGAGCGGCGCCGGCAGCGCAACCGCGGCTTCTTCCAGAGCGCCGGTGTGGTCGGCGTCGCTCTCAATGCGGTGCACGGCGAAGCGCAGCGGCTTGCCGGCGTTGCGAATATGCTCAAAGTGCAGCGACGAGCTCAGCTGCAGCGGCAGCGTCGCCAGCGGTTCCGGGCCGTCGTTGCGCAAGGTCGCGCGCAGCTCCACCTGGATGGCCGCGCCCGCGGGCTGCACGTGAATCGTAAAGTCGTACGCGGTAAAGGCCGGTGCCGCGCGCATGGCATCGGTCACCGAGGCGGCAAGCGCGGGCGGCGCGGTCTCCTCAGACGCCTGCACAGGCGCTCCGGAAGGTGAGCCCTCCGAGCGCGAAAAGACGACCTTTCCGTGTCCGGACTGAGCGGCAGTCGGCGGAGCCTGCCCCAAAGCCATCGCCGCAAGAAAAAGAAAGAGTAAACCCGCCACGAAGCGGCCAGTCCTTCGGACAGTGCACGAACTGCCCGCGCAGGCGGTCTTGCACTTTTCCAAAAAAAGAAACCTCAGAATGACCCCAACCCCTTCTGCTTCTTTGGCTGCACTTCCGGTTCGGCGGCCGGCAGCGTGGAGCGCCTCTGCCGCGCCGCCTCGAACAGCACCACCGCCCCGGCGACCGACACATTGAGAGACGCAATCGCGCCCGCCATGGGTATCCGCAGCAGGTGGTCGCAGGTGCGCTTCACCAGCTCGTGCAGCCCCGCGCCCTCGCGCCCCAGCACCAGCGCGCACGGCACCGTGTAGTCGAACTCGTCGTAATCCATGGACCCGCGCTCGTCCAGCCCGACGACCCACACCCCCGCCGCCTTGATCTGCTCGAGCGCCCGCGTCATGTTCACCACCCGCGCCATGCGCACATGCTCCGCCGCCCCGGCCGAGGCCTTGGCCGCCACCCCGCTCAGGGGCGCCGCCCGCCGCTCGGTCGCGACCACACCGTCCACCCCAGCGCCGTCGGCGGTACGCAGCAGCGCGCCCAGGTTCTGCGGGTCTTCCACGCCATCGAGCGCCAGCAGCAGGGCGTTTCCCGCAGGCGGAGCCGCCAGCAGCTCCTCCAGGTCCACCATCGCCTTCGACCGGACGATCGCCACCACCCCCTGGTGCGCGGCCGTTTTAGCGAGCACGGTCAGGTGGTCGCGAGGCTCCAGGCGCATACGGATGCCGCGCTCCCGGCACAGCGCCGCGATCCGCTCCAGCTTGGCGTCCGCCCGGTCCCGGGCCAGGCACACGTGGTCGAACGCGCGGGAGCCCGCGCGCACCGCCTCTTCCACCGGGTGCAGACCGTACAGGATTTCCATCCCATTTAGTGTATCGGCCCGCGCCGGCCAGCCTCGCGAATGTATTTTCTTCGTTCCCGCGAGTCCTTTGCACCCGCTCCGGCGTCTGAGTGCACAGATGAGCAGCGCCGCGCACATCCTTCGAGGCACCGCCCCCTCCGCCAGCGCGGAGATCGCCGAGCGCCTGAAGCGGCAGGATCCCCTGCTGCTCGACCAGCTCATCGTCGAGTACCAGCACCGCCTTCTGCGCTACCTGCTCTATCTCACCGGCAACCGCGAGCTGGCCGAAGATCTCTTCCAGGAGACCTGGATGCGGGTGCTGCTGCGCGGCTCTCAGTTCAACGGCAACGCGCGCTTCGACACCTGGCTGTTCACGATCGCGCGCAATCTCGTGATCGATTTCCGCCGCCGCCGCACCATGGCCAGCCTCGAGGAAATGTCGGAGAAGTCGGACGATGACCGGCCGTTCGAGATCGCGAGCAGCGACCCCACGCCGTTCGACAGCTATATGTCGCGGCAGAACAGCGCATTGGTCGCCGAGGCCCTGCTCACGCTCGAACCGCTGCACCGCGAAGTGCTGGTGCTGCGCTTCCACGAGGAGCTGGCGCTCGACCAGATCGCCAGCGTGACCGGCGCTCCGCTTTCCACGGTAAAATCGCGGCTATACCGCGGCCTGGCTGCCCTGCGGCCGCACATCGAGCAGGCCACGCGGCGTTCCGCCGAGTCCGCGAATGCCGAGCAGGAGGCGCGCCCATGAACACCCCGCCGGAGATACCCGAGCAGCCCGGGTTTTCGCGCGCGGGCAGCAATAGCAGGCCAGACAGGCCCGATCCGCGTGTCATCGCCGCGCTCTCCGGCTCCGACGCCGTGGCCGAGCGCGCCCTGGCCCTGCGCACCCGCCGCGCCGTGTACAACGCCGCCGTGGACCGGCGCACCGGCCGCGAGCAGGACCGCCGCAACTTGTTTATCGCGCTGCTGATTACCGGCGCGCTCACGCTTGCGCTCGCCCCCGCGCTGTGGGCCGGCATCGACGACATACTCGGCGGAGAAACCCTGCTCGACCTGCCGGGCATGCTCGTCGCCCTGGGCGCCACGCTGCTGGCCGCCGTGGCCGCCGTACTGGTTCTGCTAGGCAACGACCCGCGCTCTCCTCAGGCCGCCCGCAGCCAACGCCGGTAACTATCGTCTGCCGCCCTGCATGCTGTACAGTGCCTACCAGCCCATGAAACGCCGCGAATATAGGCTAATCTACGAATCTAAATGATCAACCGCCTCATAAACCGCAGCCGCAACCGCAATCCCGCCGAGGAGCCGTTCCCTTCCCTGTCCTCCGAACTGCGGCTCATTCCCCGCTGGTCCTTCGCTGCGGCCGCGCTTGCATTTGTCGGCATTTTCTATGTGTTCTGGGTCATCGTGCCCCGGTCCCATCCCCACCACCAGCTCCCCTCCGGCCTGCGCGTTTACTTCGCCTTTACCTGGAGCTCGCTGTCCGCCCTGTACATGTTGATGGTGGGCTACATCTGGCGCGATACCGCGCGGCGCGGCATGCGGGCGCGCTTCTGGATCGCGCTGTGCCTGGTGCTGCAGGGCGGCATCGGCGCGGTGCTCTACTTCCTGCTGCGCCAGCCGCTGGTCGCCCTGTGCCCGGCGTGCAGCACCCGCGTGCAGGCCGAATACCACTTCTGCCCGCAGTGTATGTACCAGCTCTCCGCCAGCTGCCAGCGCTGCTACAGCACCATGGGGCTTACCGACCGCTTTTGCGTCGAGTGCGGCTGGGACCGCTCGCACGAGGAGACGCCGCAGCGGCTGTACGCCTTCCGCGAGCAGGTTTAGCCGCGTTGCCCGCATCGTACCCGCCAGCCACAACCCCAGCCATGACCCTCACCGCGCTCATCATCGACGACGAGCGGCTGGCCCGCGAAGAGCTCGAGTTTCTGCTTGAAGCCGATGACGCAGTCGAACTGCTCGCGCAGGGCAGCAACGGCATCGAGGCCGTCGAGCTGATCCGCGCGCACCGCCCCGATGTCGTGTTCCTCGACGTGCAGATGCCCGGCCTCGACGGCTTCGCGGTACTGCGCAAGCTGCTCGAGCTCGGAGGCGCCGAGTCGCTGCCCCAGATCATTTTCGCCACCGCCTTTGACCAGTACGCCGTGCGCGCCTTCGACGTGAACGCGATCGACTACCTGCTAAAGCCGTTCGACCGCTCGCGCGTGCAGCAGGCGCTCGACCGCGCCCGGGCTCGCGTGCAGGAGCGCGCCGCACCCGCAAACCAGACGCGCGCCCAAACGAGCCCAGGCTCCAACCCCGAGCCGAGCCTCGGCGCTGCCCCGATCGGCACCGAGGCCCAGATCTCCGCGCTGCTGCGGCTGATCGAGCAGACCAGCGCCAGCAAGCCCGCACCCGCCAGCAAAATCGTGCTCCAGGCCGGCTCGCGCCTGCTGCTCGTCGACCAGAAGGACATCTGCTTCGCCGCGGTCGAGGACGGCACCATCGCGGTGACCACCGCCACGCTCGAAGGCCAGTCGAAATGCCGCACCCTCGAGGATCTGCTCGACCTGCTCGACCCGGCGATGTTCTGGCGCGCGCACCGGTCCTACATCGTCAACCTCAATCACATCCGCGAGGTGGTGCCGTGGTTCAAGAGCAGCTACCAGCTGCGCATGGACGATAAAAAAGCGTCGGAGATCCCGGTGAGCCGCACGCAGACGCGCCGGCTTCGGGAGCTGTTCAAGCTGTAGCGGTCCAGGTGAGGCTGCGATAGAGTACAGGGGAGGCCGCCAAATGCTTAACACTCAGGAACAAGCTCAATCGCTTACGGCGTTTCATGAGGACGCGCCGAGCTTACTGCGCCAGATCAAGGGAACGCACCAACCCCTCCTGCTTGCCGTCGACGGCCGCACCGAAGCCGTCGTTCTGGACATCGCCGAGTACCAGCGGCTGCTGGACCTGGCCGCGCGCGCTGACGAGGCGGAAGGGATCCGGCAGGGCGAGGAAGACATCCGCATGGAGCGAGTTCAGCCTCTCCGCGAAGCCTTCGAAGAGATAAGGCGCACAATTGGCATTTCACGTTGAACTGTCCCGAAGGGCCAAACAAGACCTTATCGAGATTTCCTCCTATATCGGCGCCACCTCTGGCGTGCAAGCCGAAGTTTGGCTCTCCGGTTTGCAGGAGCGGGCTGCGAGTCTGGATGAACTCCCAGAGCGTGGAACGATTCTGCATGCACACCCGCAATACAGGCAGCTTTTTTACGGCTCGCTTCCGCACGTTTATCGAATCATCTACCGCATAGGAAGAGGAAATCGAGTCTCCATTACCCACGTCCGTCATGGAGCGCGCAGCGGAGATGGCGTGTCATAGTGGCGGCGTTGAAAGAGGTTCTGGGCGGTCTACGCTCTGGCGTCTGTCCGCCGCCGACCCATCGCCACCCACCCGGCCGCCAGCAGCGTCAGCAGCGCAATCACCCCCTGCGAGCACACGCAGTACAGGCACCACACCTGCAGCAGACTCCGCTCGATGTTGGTCAGGTACAGCGCATAGCAAAATCCCGCCGCCGCGCTCACCAGCAGCAGCTTCCGCAGTCCAAACACGGCCAGCACCAGCAGCATCGAGTAGCCGGCGATGCCCACCGCCGCCACCGGAACGCCGTGGACCATCGCGAACCGGCTGTGGTTCACAATGCCGCAGTCCCAGTGGGCGTTGATGTCGCAGGGCTGCACGTCGGTCGAGTAATGGACGCGCAGGGCGAGCACGGATACGATAATGCCAAGGGCTGCAAGCAGGGCCAGCAGAATGCGCATGGTAGAGGAAACGCTCCCGGGCAGCTGCTCGCCGCCGCAGTTTCGAGTTTACAAGCAAGCCGCTTCGGCGCCGAAGGCCGATGCGGGGTTTGAGGAGCAGACCATGAGTGGGAGCAATCGCGTGTCGCATGGGAATGGTTGGAGCATCGGGGGCTGGAGCGCTGGGGGCTGGAGCATCGGGCTGCTGGGGCTGGCCCTGGCAGTGGGTCTGCCCGTGGCCGCGCATGGGCAGTTTTCGCAGGCGCCGCAGGTGCCGCAATCCATGATGGAGTCGCCCGCGCTCAAGCCGCCCGCCGGCGCCAACGTCGCCATCGTCGAGTTCTCCGACCTGGAATGCCCGGCCTGCGCCGCGGCCAACCCAACGCTCATCTCCGCGAAAGCCAAATACCACGTGCCCTGGCTGCGCCATGACTTCCCCCTGCAGCAGCACGTCTGGAGCTACCAGGCAGCGGTCAACGCGCGCTGGTTCGACACCAAATCGCCCGCGCTGGGCGACGCCTACCGCGATGCCGTCTTCGCCCAGCAGAACTCCATCAGCACCAAGGACGACCTGAACCAGGTCACGCAGAAGTTCGCGCAGCAGCATAGTGTCCAGCTGCCCTTTGTGATCGACCCCCAGGGCAAGCTCGCCGGCGAGGTCAACGCCGACCGCGACCTCGGCCGCGAGCTCGGCGTCAACCGCACCCCGACCATCTGGGTGGTGACCGCGCACAGCCACGACCCGGGCCACTCCTTCGTGCAGGTAACCGACCCGCAGCTGCTGTTCTCCTACCTGGACCAGGCGGTTTCCGCCACAGCATCCGCCAAGCCAACCGCGGCAGCCGCGACCCGCAAGGGCCACGGCACGCGCTGAGCAGCCGCGCTCTGGGCAGCCTTGCCTGCCACCCCGTACACTGTTGGAGTGCACGTTTGCCGCGCGCCGGGCGAGCCATCGCCCAACTTTCGAGCGCGCGAGGGAGCTAGAACCATGGCCACCAAGACCGCCGTCCCCGTCGAAGCCGAGTTCCAGAGCGAGATCGCTGAGTGGCTGGAAGCCTTCGACGAAGTCATCGTCGCCGAGGGCGCCGAGCAGGGCGCCACGCTCATGGATGCGCTGCGCAAACGCGCCTCCGAGGCCGGAATCGCCACCCCGGGCGAGCTCGTCACCGAGTACCGCAACACCATTCCTCGGCATGAGGAAGTCCCCTACCCCGGCGACCGCGATCTCGAGCGCCGGGTCGAGAGCCTCATCCGCTGGAACGCCATGGCAATGGTGCACCGCCAGAACAAGAAGGACGCCGGCATCGGCGGCCATATCGCGACTTACTCCTCGCTCGCGACCCTGCTCGAAGTCGGCTTCAACCACTTCTTCCACGCCCAACATCATTCCCAGTCTGGCAGCCAGCCGGGTGACTTCATCTACTTCCAAGGCCATGCCTCGCCGGGCGTGTACGCGCGCGCCTTTCTCGAGGGCCGCTTCGACGAGGAGCGCCTGCTGCACTTCCGCCACGAGCTGCGCGGCAAGCCCGGCCTGTCCAGCTACCCGCACCCCTGGCTCATGCCCGACTTTTGGCGCTTCCCCACCGTTTCGATGGGCATCGGGCCTTTGAACGCGATTTACCAGGCGCGGTTCATGCGCTACCTCGAGAACCGGTCGCTGATCGAGAAAACCCCGCGCAAGGTGTGGGCCTTTGTCGGTGACGGCGAGACGGACGAGGTCGACACCCTCGGCGCATTGACGATGGCCTCGCGCGAAAAGCTCGACAACCTCGTGTTCGTCATTAACTGCAACCTGCAGCGGCTCGATGGGCCGGTGCGCGGCAACATGCGCATTATCGACGAGCTCGAAGGCGTCTTTCGCGGCGCCAACTGGAACGTCATCAAGGTGGTATGGGGCTCGGACTGGGACAAGCTCTTTGAGCGCGACCACACCGGCCTGCTGCTGCAGCGCATGGAAGAGTGCGTCGACGGCGACTTCCAGGCGTTCAAGGCCAAGGGCGGCGCGTACCTGCGCAAGGAGTTCTTCGGCAAGTATCCAGAGCTGCTGGAACTGGTTGCCGACATGACCGACGAGCAGCTGGGCGCGCTGCACCGCGGCGGCCACGACCCGGCCAAAATCTACAACGCGTACAAGCGCGCGACCGAACACACCGGCGGCCCAACGGTGATCCTCGCGAAGACGGTCAAGGGCTACGGACTGGCCAGCACCCAGGCCCGCAATGCGTCGCACCAGGAAAAGAAGCTGACCGACGAGGCGCTGACCGCGTTCGTCAAGCAGTTCGACCTGCCGCTGAGCGAGGAGCAGGCCCGTGACGCGATGCCCTGGAAACCGGGCGCCGACGCCCCGGAGCTTGCGTACATGCAGGCACGCCGCACCGCGCTGGGCGGCTACCTGCCCGCGCGCACCGTGCCCCCGCGCGAGTGGGACGGCAAGTACCAGGCGCCCACGCTCGAGTTCTTCGCGGAGTGGACCGCCGGCTCCAAGGGCCGCGAGGTCTCGACCACCATGGGTTTCGTTTCGATCCTGCGCTCGCTCATGAAAGACCCCAAGATCGGCAGGCTCATCGTGCCCATCGTCCCCGATGAAGGCCGCACCTTCGGCCTCGAATCGGCCGTGCGCCAGGTCGGCATCTACGCGAGCGAGGGCCAGAAATACAAGCCGCACGATGCGGATGTGATGCTCTACTACCGCGAAGAGCAGGACGGGCAGATTCTGGAGGAAGGCATCACCGAGGCCGGGTCCATGGCTTCGTTCACCGCGGCTGGAACCGCCTACTCGAACTACAACCTGCCCACGATTCCCTTCTATATGTACTACTCCATGTTCGGCTTCCAGCGCGTGGGCGACATGATCTGGGCGTTCGCGGACTCGCGCGGCAAGGGCTTTCTGATGGGCGGGACGGCGGGCCGCACGACCATGCTGGGCGAGGGCCTGCAGCACCAGGACGGCCACTCGCACCTGCTCGCCTCGACCGTGCCGACCTGCATCAGCTACGACCCGGCTTACGTCTACGAGCTGGCCGTCATTCTCCAGGACGGCGTGCGCCGCATGTATGCCGAGGGCGAGGACTGCTTCTACTACATCACCATGTACAACGAGGACTACGCGATGCCCGCGATGCCGCCCGACGAGCCGAACAGGTCCTCGCGCGAGGGCATCGTGCGCGGCCTTTACAAGCTCCAGCCCGCGCCTGCTGCTGAAAAGACCGCGAAGAAGGGCAAGCAGAGCAGCCCCGTTGCCCAGCTTTTCGGCTCCGGGCCGATCCTGAACGAAGCCCTGCGCGCGCAAACGATCCTCGCGGAAAAGTACGGTGTCGCCGCCGAGGTGTGGAGCGTGACCAGCTGGAACGAGCTGCGGCGCGATGCGCTTGAAGCTGAGCGCTGGAACCGCCTGCACCCGTCTGAGCCTGAAAAACAGCCATACCTGCTGACCGCGTTGGGCGATGCGAAGGGCCCCATCGTCGCGGCCAGCGATTACATGAAGACCCTGCCCGACCAGCTGGCTCCCTGGCTCGGCTCGCGGCTCGTCACGCTCGGCACCGACGGCTTCGGCCGCAGCGACAACCGCGAGCACCTGCGGCAGCATTTCGAGGTCAACGCCGAGTCGATCGTAGCGGCTACGCTTTCAAAGCTCGCCCGCGATGGCGCTTTCGACAAGGCCCGGGCACAGGCGGCTTTCGCGGAGTTGGGCATCGACACGGAAGCCGCCAACCCGGCCCGGCTGTGATGCGGAAGGCAAAACAAGAGCCGCTGCACACCCGGCGGAAACTTTGTGCAACCAGGCGCTCGAGAGTGTAAGCGCCTCATTGCACATAGGTTAGCTCAGTCTCAGCATGGAAAAAGCGCTTCCGCAAATTGTTCCACGTGGAACAATTTGGCGTGGAACAGTGCCCTCACTTGCGAATCCTGACCTTCTTCGCAAACCAGTAGTACCGCCGAAAGCAGTTGCGGCAGCGCACCGGGCGCAGCGAAAACAGGCCCATCGGGCTGTCGAGCGAGCCCGACTCCGCTTCCTCAAACTCGAGCGAACTGCACAGTGGACATTGATGCTTCGTCCACAGCAGCTTGGGCAGAGTCGACGGCCAGTTCAGACCTGTGTTCGGCATGGAGCGCCTCTTTCGAGCACAACCGGTACGTTATGAATCTTCCGCGTCGATCGCGCCCGAGTTCGCATCCAGCCACGCCAGGCACGCTCGCACGCTGCCCGTGGCCACCGCGATGCACGAGTCGGCGGCTCCGTAGTAGAGCGAGATGGTATCGCCGTCAGCGGCAATGGTTTGCCCGCAGGGGAACACGACATCGCTGACGTCCCCGGCGCGCTCATAGGGCGCTTCCGGACCGAAGATCCAGGACTTGCCTCGCTGCAGGCAGCGGTCTGGATTGTCGAGATCGAACAGCGCCAGGCCCAGGCGGTAGATACTGCCGGATGCGGTCTGGCGCACGCCGTGATAGAGCACCAGCCAGCCCTTTTCTGTCTCGATCGCCGGCGAGCACAGCCCGATCTTGTTGGCATCCCACCAGCCGCCGCGGCGCGCCTCCAGCATCACCCGGTGGCTGCCCCAGTGCTTCAGGTCGGGCGAGTACGAGATCCACATGTGGGCGCCCAGCGTCGTCATGGGGCGATGGATCAGCGCCCAATAGCCGCCGATCCGCCGCGGCAGCAGCGCCGCATCCTTGTCCTCTGGCGACATGACCAGCCCACACCGCTCGAAGCTCTTGAAATCCCTGGTCAGCGCGATCGAAACTCCCGGACCGCCGCGCCCGAACGATGTGTAGGCCACGGCATACTGCTCCAGCTCGGGCACATACGTGATGCGTGGATCTTCAATCCCCCAGAGATCTTCCGGGCATTCGCTGGAATTGCCCATGAACGTCGGCTTGGGATCGATGCGCCAGCCGTCAATGCCGTTGCGGGAGCGCGCGGCGCACAGGTGCGACAGCCCGGTGCGGTCTTCGACCCGGCACAGCAGCAGCGTTTCTCCGTCGGGCAGCAGCGCCGCGCCGGCGTTCATGACGCTGTTGATGGGGTAGGGCCAGTGCTCGCGGCTCAGAATCGGGTTGCCGGGGTTACGGGTGAACAGGGGCGTCTCTACATGCGCGCGCGCTGCCTGGCGGGGCTCGGAAGGGGACGGGTAAGTCATTGAACTCAAAGGGAAACGCTCATTTCCTGGTTGGTGGTCCGGGTTTGGGTTTCTGATTCCACGGCCTGCATTTCCAGCAGAGCCATCAAAAACGAGAGCGTGGATTCCGCGCCCTGGTTTTCGTTCACGCGGTCCGGGTGCAGTCCGTCGCGGCAGCCGCCGGTGGCCGCGTCGTAGAGCGAAACCTGCAGGTCGTTGCTGCCTAGAAACCAGCGAAACGCGCCGCGTGCCTCGGGCAGCCACAAAGCCTCGCCGGTAAGCCGGTGGGCGGTGAGGCAGGCGGAGATGGTGGCGCAGGCTTCGACCGGCTGCTGGTCGAAGCGCGCCTTGTCCTCGCCCTGGGTGAAGAAGCCGCGCGACCCGATGGGCACAAAGATGCCCTCGTCGCCGCGCTGCTGCTCCTTGACGAGCCACGCCAGCGACTGCCTGCCGACGGCGATCATCCTGCTGTTCTGGCTGTGCCAGCCAGCAATCAGCAGCGCCTGGGGCAGGCGCGCGTTGGAGTAGGAAAGGCTCTGCTCGAACCAGTGCCAGGTCTCGGTGTGGCTGCGCTCGTAGATGTCGAGCAGGCGGTTCGCCAGCAGGTTGCGCGCGCCCTGGACGACCCGGTCGCCGGGGAACCAGTCGAGATAGGCCTGCATGCCGAGTATGGAAAACGCCCAGGCGCGGGGGCTCGAGAAGGTGAGCGCCGCCGGCATGGCGGCCTCGAACAGGCGGCCGGCCGCGCCGCGCAGACTCGCGTCCTTGGAGTGGCCCAGCACAACACCCAGCGACCACAGCGCGCGGCCGTGGCTGTCCTCTGAGCCGACATCTTCGAGCCAGCGCCGGCTGTAGCTGAGGAAGTTCTTGAACCGGCCTGTCTCCGCGCCGAAGGCGAGCCACAGGAACGCGAGATAGCGGCGGGAGAGGCTGGCGTGATGGTAGCGGCTCTCGTAGGGGTCCTGGGTCTCGGCCTCGTTCAGCAGGGTCGCCACAATGAGCGCGCGCGCGTTGTCGTCGGTGGTGTAGCCCTCGTTGCAGTTGGGCAGCGCGTGGATGGCGTGCTGCAGGATGCCGGTGTCGTCGGTCATGTTCCACAGGTGCGCGGTGTTGAGCGCCGGCAGGCCGTCGGCCGCCGTGGCCGCGAGGGCGGCCTGCTGCGCGGCGCGGGGGCGCGACATGCGCTCGACGCGCGCGCGCTGAAAGCTGGCCATGTAGGCCCGCGCGGTGTTGGGCCAGGTGGTGCCGCGCGAGTAGAGATACGCGCGCTTGCGCATCGCGTGGCGCTCGGCATCGTTGTTGAGCAGCGCAAGCGCGGCCTGTGCAATGGCTGCCGGATCGTCGAACGGCACAAGCACGCCGCGTCCGTCGGCAAGCAGTTCCTTCGCATGCCAGTAGGGCGTCGATAGGATGGCCTTGCCGGCGCCGAGCGCGATGGCGAGCGTGCCGGAAACCACCTGCGCTTCCTGGCGGTAGGGCGTGATGTAGATGTCGGCCGCGCCCACGTGCTCGACCAGCTCTTCCGGGCTGACGAAGCGATTGTTGAAGAGAACGTGGGCGGCGACCCCTAACTTCTCGGCCAGCGCCTGCAGGCTCTCGCGGTAGCGCTCGCCCTCGCGCTTCTTGATGTGCGGGTGGGTGGCGCCGGAGACGATGTAGACCAGCTCCGGGTGCTCGGCGAGGATGGCCGGCAGCGCACGGATCACCGTCTCAATGCCCTTGTTGGGCGAGAGCAGGCCGAAGGTAAGCAGGACCGCTTTGCCTTCGGTTTCGAAGCGGTCCTTGAAGTAGTTCGGGTCCATGAAGGGCAGGTCGGGGACGCCGTGCGGGACGACGTCGATCTTCTCGCGCGGAACCTTGTAGATTTCCTCGAGCAGGCTGGCGGCGTGCTCGCTCATGACGATGATGCGGTCGGAGATGGCGGCGATCTCGATAAGCACGGCGCGCTGGTGCGCATCCGGCTCGCGAAGAACGGTGTGCAGCGTGGTGACGAGCGGCATTTTGAGCCGGCGCAGCAGCACCAGGATGTGGCTGCCGGCGGGGCCGCCGAAGATGCCGTACTCATGCTGGAGCGAGACGAGATCGTTGCCGTTGAAGTTGAGGAAGTCGGCGGCGCGCTCGTAGGAGGCTTTCTCTTCCTGCGAGATTTCCAGGCGCACCTGCTCGGGATAGTCGTAGCTTGCGTCCGGCTCGTTGACGGGAATGGCGAAGAGCCGGCCCGTGCCGTATTCGGCGGCGATGGCGGTGCACAGGTCCGTCGTAAAGGTGGCGATGCCGCACTGCCGGGGAAGATAATTGCCGATGAAGGCGATGCGCGTGGGTAGGGGGAGCGTGTGCGCCTTTTCGGCAATGAGAGTGGCGCTGGAAACAGACGAGAGCGCTACCCGATCTTCCGGTTGAGACAGTTTCAAAGTGGCCATGGTGCCCTGCTTTCTCGTGCGGGAACGCGGTACTTTCGAGCTGCGCGTGACTGCCGCGGCTTTCAACACCTGTAACAAGCGCGTAAGGCCGCCTGAACCCAACTCAAGGCAAGGCTGTTCGTCCTGCTCCTGCGGCGGCCCGCCTGTTGCCACGAGTTTGGGATGCATCCGCCGAGACCGCGGATCTATAACGCTCCTTGTAAGTGGCGATCGGCGATATGAAAGTACCTGATTCTCCCTGGCAGTCTGTGACTTGCTTGAAAGGTGCTCGTCTGGAGCGAAGCTTCCCTGAAGGCGAGAAGAAGCCGGGTTACTGCTTGAGCTAAGCATACGCCCAGGTGCGCGGGGCTGGCGTCATACTTGTGTCACAGGGCCGGCCGGCGCGGCTTAGCTGTCTTCCGCATCGCCGGCAGACTGCGCCGCACGCAGGCGTGCACGCTCGCGCGACCGCTTCACAATAACTTGGCGCAGGGGGCCCAGTAGGTGCGGGCTCAACCGCTCGAGCAGCCACCAGAGGCGGACATAGGTGGGAAATACGATGATGCGCTTTCCCTTCGCGAGCTGCTTCAGGATAAGTCGCGCCGCATAGCCGGGAGCGATGATGGGGGTGAGTTTCGAGACGTGGCTCGGCAGGATTCCGGTCTGGATGACGCCCGGGCAGGCGACCGCAACGCGAACCCCGAAGCCCAGTGCTTCCTCGGCGAGCCCGCGCGAAAAGGTCACGACGCCCGCTTTTCCGGTCGCATAGGGCAGCAGCATTGGCGTCAACACGAGCCCGGTGAGCGAAGCTATGTTGAGGATCATGCCGGAGCGCTGTTTCGCCATGACGGAGTACGCGGCAAGCGAGCCGGCGATGACGCCGAAAAGATTGACCTCGAGCACGCGCTGCCACTCGCTGAGCGGGATCTCGAGCGATTCTCCGTCGCGGCTGATGCCGGCGTTGTTGATGATGAGATCGAGCGAGCCGTAGGCACCGTGCACGTCGTGGATGAGCTGCTGAAACGGCGCCAGGTCGGCGACGCTCATGTGCCGGAACTCGGCGCCCAGCTCCGCCGCGAGCGCTGCGCCGCCGGCCTCGTCGACATCGACGATGACGACGCGCGCACCCTGCTGGACCAGCTCGCGCGCGAACGCCGCGCCCAGCCCTGCGCTGCCGCCGGTGACGATTGCTACTTTGCTCCTGAAGCTCATTCTTTCTTCCTTCTCCTGACTCGCTGCTTCTGGTTCGCTGCTGTCATTTTCGCAGCAGCGGAGCGTGTGCGGAGCGCCCGTGTTTCGATGCGGCAATTGTCTCGTGTTCTATCATGCGGAATGTCCTTGGCAGGCTCCGCGATTGTGTCACAGCGCTGTTCAACAAGGACCGGGCTGGTCCGATGAAAATCCTGATCGCCGGTCTGGGCAGCATCGGGCAGCGGCACGTGCGCAATCTGCGCGCGCTGCTTGGCGATGGCCTGGAGCTGATCGCCTATCGCGTGCGGCGCCTGGCCCACGTGATTACGCCGGGCACGGGCATGGGCGCGGACGCGACCCGCAACGTCGAATCGGAGTACAACATCCGCGTCTTTACCGATCTGGACGAAGCGCTCGGCGAGCGGCCGGACGCGGCGTTTATCTGCAACCCCAACAGCATGCACATGGCTACGGCGATCGCCTGTCTGCAGGCCGGCTGCGATTTGTTTCTGGAAAAACCGGTCGCGGCGTCGCTCGACGGCGTGCAGGAGCTGTTGTCGCTGGCCGAGGGCAGGTTTCGCGGCCGCATTGTGATGGTCGGCTACCAGTTGCGCTTTCATCCTTGTCTTAAAAAGCTGGCTGAGACGATCGCCTCCGGAAGCCTGGGCAACCTGCTTGCCGTGCGCTGTGTGACGGGCGAGTACATGCCCGACTGGCACCCTTACGAGGACTATCGAGAGGCGTATGCCGCGAAGCCGGAGATGGGCGGCGGCGTGATGCTGGCGCAGATTCACGAGGCAGACTATCTCTACTCGCTGTTCGGCGCGCCGAGGAGCGTGTACGCGCTGGGCGGCCAGTGGAGCGAGCTAGAAATGGCGGCTGACGATACGGCTTCCATCCTGATGGAAGCGGCGACCGCGAGCGGCCGCACGCTGCCGATCCACCTGCACCAGGACTGCCTGCAATCGCCGCCGGAGAAGCAGTGCGAGGTGATCGGCGACCGGGGCAAAGCGTTGATGGACCTGGTTGCGGCCAACGTGAAAGTGTATCGGCGGGGCGATCCTAAGCCGGCCGTATTTGCGTTTTCCAATTTCGAGCGCAACCAGCTTTTCCTCGACCAGACGCGGCATTTTCTGGAGTGCCTGCGCGCCCGGCAGCGGCCTGTCGTGGACCTGCGCGACGGCATCGAAAGCCTGCGCATCGTGCTGGCGGCCAAGCGGTCCATTGCAACCGGCGAGCGTGTGCTGCTCAGCCAGATTGGAGAGTTCTAATGTCTGAGTTTGCGAACCCGTTCGACCTGACGGGCCGAGTGGCTGTGATTACCGGGGGCGCGGGGCTGCTGGGGGTGCAGCATGCGCGCGCGCTGGCCCGCGCCGGCGCATCGCCGGTGCTGGTGGACCTGTTTGGCGAGCGAGCGAGCGAGCAGGCTGAGGGGCTTGCTCGAGAGTTCGGCGTGAGGGCGATGGGGCTGGAATGCGATATTACCGATGCCGCTGCGTTGCGTGCGGCGCACGCTGAGATACTCGCGCAGCTGGGGCGGGTCGATATCCTGATCAACAATGCAGCCAACAATCCCAAGATGGAGAACAGCGCGGAGGTGAACTTTTCGCGCTTCGAGAACTTTCCCCTGCGGCAATGGCAGGAGGATATCGACGTCGGTTTGACCGGCGCTTTCCTATGTGCGCAGGTATTTGGAACCTACATGGCCGCGCATGGTGGAGGAGTTATCCTGAATGTCGCATCCGACCTGGCGCTGATTGGCCCGGACCAGCGTTTGTATCGCCAGAAAGATACGCCCGAGCACCTGCAGCCGGTCAAGCCTGTGACTTACTCGATCGTCAAGTCGGCACTTATCGGGCTGACCCGCTATCTCGCGACGTACTGGGCCGGGAGTAATGTCCGGGTCAACTCAATCTGCCCGGGAGGGGTGGAGAATAATCAGCCTGGCGAGTTTCTCGAGAAGCTGCATGCACTGATCCCGATGGGGCGGATGGCTCGGGTGGATGAGTACCAGGGCGCGGTGTTGTTTTTGTGTTCCGATGCTTCGTCCTACATGACGGGGGCAAACCTGGTTGTGGATGGCGGCCGCACCTGCTGGTAGCTGGTTTTGCCTAAGTGAGGCATGTTACTTCCAGTAGAGCAGGCTTACGCCCGGCGGCAGGGTGAGCTGCTGCCCGTCCGGTGGAATGACTATGCGGCCGAGCACGGCGTCTGCCGGTTTGCAGTTTGCGAGCGCGGTGTTATCTATCACGAGCGGGATGGTTTTTTCGTCTGCCGACTTGTTGACTGCGACCAGCATGCGGCCGTGAGCGCCTGCGCAGCCTTCGGATAAGTCGCTGCCGCGGACGGCGAGCAGGGTATCTTCATCGGCGTGCAGTACCTGCTCGCCGCCTGCATTGAGTTCCGCATACTGTGCGCGCCACTGTAGCAGATGCTGCACCCAGTCGTGCATGTCGCGCTGCGCGGGGGTGCGCTGCGCGGATACGAAGGCGCTCTGGGCGTCGCCGGGAAAGCCGCCGGGGAAGTCGCGGCGGTTGTCCGGATCGTCGCCGCCGGTCATCGCGATCTCGTCGCCGGAGTAGATCTGCGGCATGCCGCGCATGGTCAGCAGCAGGGCGAAGGCGAGCTTCAGCTTGTCGGGAGTCGCGCCGGGTTCGCTCAGGAACCGCGCTGTGTCGTGATTGCCCAGGAACGGAACCAGCCGCTCGGGGTGCGGGTAGAGCGAGTCCTGGCGGAGGATGTCGGCCAGGTGCGTCATGGGCGCTCCTTTCAGCAGGACGGCGCGGATGGCAAAGTACGTGGGGAAGTCGAAGGGCGTGGTGAGGCCGGTGTCGATGCTGCCGTTCAGGTCGCTGCGGGTTACGCCGGCGGCGAAGGCGGAGGTGATGACGGGGTTGCTGTTGAAGACTTCGCCGACGGTGGTGAGATGAGGGTAAAGCGCGTGCAGGCTGGCATGGAAGCTGTGCCAGAACGGCCGCGCGACGTAGGGGAAGGTGTCGATGCGCAGGCCGTCGGCACCGGTCTGCTCAATCCACCAGATCGCGTTCTGGGTCAGGTACTGGGCGGCGTCGGGGTTCTCCTGGTTCATGTCGGGCAGGGTGTCGGCGAACCAGCCTTCGAGGATGTCGCGCTGGTCACGCCAGGCGGCGTGCGGGTCGACCAGCGGGGCAAACTCGCCGACCGCTTTGTGGTGCTCGGCCTTGGTTCCGTGGAACCAGTCGGGTTCCGGCTCGTCGGCTACCCAGGGATGCGCGGGGCCGATGTGGTTAGGCACGATGTCGAGCACCAGCTTCATATGCCGGCGGTGCAGCTGGGCCGCTAGTTGCTGAAGGTCGCCGAGCGTGCCGTAATGTTCGTCGACCTTGTACAGATTGGTCGCGCCGTAGCCGTGATAGCTTTGCGGCTCGTGGTTCTGGTAGACGGGCGTGATCCAGACGGTGGTGATGCCGAGGGTTTGCAGGTAGTCGAGGTGCTGGGTGACGCCGCGCAGGTCGCCGCCGTGCCAGCCGCGCGGGGCGGCGAGCTCGGCCGCGTGATCGGGGCCGTCGTTGGATGGGTCGCCGTCGGCGAAGCGGTCGGTCATGATGAGGTACATGACGTCTTTCGAGGAGAAGCCGGCGAGGCCGTCGGTGGCTGCGCGCCGCTGGCTGAATGTGTAAGCGGCGGTAGTGCGGCCTGCTGTATTTGTAACCGTGATGCGCACAGATTCAGGCTGCGCGGGAGAAGCGCTGAGTTGGAGCGCTGCCCAGTGGCCGTTGGCGGAGATCTTCTGCGACTGCACGCGCAAGGCTAAATCGCTGACGGCAAACGTGCTGCCGTCGAGGTGCTCGCCGCGCACCAGCAGCATGGCCGCGGGCATGTTGACCCACCAGCCCGGGGGCTCGATGGAGTCGATGATGGGCGTGCTTCGGTCGGAGCCGGTCTGCGCGAAGACCAGCGCCGGCGCGAAGAGAAGAGCCATGAAGAGGGCGCGCCAGGTACGAGCGAGTCGCAGCATAAAAATTGGGTCCTGATGGGGTATGCGGGTCAAGAGAAAAGCGCCGCCTGGTGGTAGCCATTGCGGCGCCTGTGATGGAGCAGGGTTAGAAGGTGAAGCGAACGGCCATCTGCATCTGGCGCTCGGAGTACTCGCGCGTTCCCGTGACCTGGCCGAAGGTTCCGTCGGCGAGATTGGTATCGGGGTTGGTGAACTGCGGCGTATTGGTCACGTTGTAGATCTCGGCGCGCAGCTCGGTGTTGAAGCGCTCGGCGAAGTGCAGCGTTTTGAAGAGGGAGACATCGCCGCTGGCGAGCCCGGGGCCGTAGAACTCATTGCGGCCGGTGTTGCCTTCGGTGCCGGCCGCGGGTGCGGAGAAGTCCGCCTTGAGGAGATAGGGCCGGCTCAAGACGCTGTGCGTGACGGGATAGGAACCGGTCTGGTTCGCGCGGAGGCTGTAGGTGTTGCCGTAGTTCTGCACGCCGATCACGCTGAACGGCGAGCCGGTCTGGGCGGTCACGATGGTGTTGAACTGCCATCCGCCGGCGGCTAATTCGAGGCCGCGGTTCCAGTGGTCGCCGAACGTGTGGCCATGCCCGAAGGGCAGATCGTAGAGCGCGCTCGAGACAAACACGTTGCGTATGTCGAGCGAGGAGTTGCCCTTGTTGAGCGCGTGATTGTAGGTGTAGATAGGGCTGACGGCATAGAAGCCGAGATAGCCGTCGGTGTTGTCGATGTTATGCGCCCAGGTGTAGGAGCTGGTAAATACCAGGCCCTTGCTTGCGTGGTAGTTCAGCTGCGCCTGGAAGCTGTTGTAGTGCGAGACGCCGTCGGTCTGGTTGAGGACAACCTCGCCGAGAGTGGGATAGGGGGTAGGCTGGTTGGCAGGCGCGCCCAGAGGATTGGTGTTGGCGATGTAGCCGGTCGATAAGTGGGTTCCCTTGTTGCCGACATAGCCGACGATAACCACGGTTTTCGCTCCGAACTGCTGCTGCACCTGCAGGTCGTACTGCTGCACGTTGGGTAGTTTTTCGGTGCGGTTTACGGCGAAGCCGTTGATGCCCGCAGGCGGGTTCGCGGGGTCGAAGTTCGGGAAGCCAGGCAGCGGCAGCGGCGCCTTGGCTGCGCTGCTGTCCGCCGTGTTTTGCGGCACCTGGCCGGTAAAGGTGACCCGGTAACCCTGCTGCGCGGTGTAGTTGACGCTGCCGCCGAAGGGTACCTGCTGGCCTAACTGGTTGTCGATGCCGCCTCGGTCGAGGAAGTAATAGATGCCGTAGCCGCCGCGCAGCACCGTCTTGCCGGTGCCGAGCAGATCGTAGGCAAAGCCGGCGCGCGGAGCATAGTTGCCGTAGTTGTTGTTGATGATGGTGCGGGGCACGCCGTTCACCCCTGCCAGCTGGATCGCTCCGTTAGCGGGATTGATGGCCGACTCGCGGTTGTGCTGCTCGGTGGGCCAGGTAATGATGTCGTAGCGGAAGCCGAGATTTAGAGTGAGCCGCTGCGTGGCTTTCCAATCGTCCTCGCCGAAGATGCCCACTTCATAATTGCGCGTGCCGTAAAAGCCGCTCTGCGAGCCGATGCTGTAGTAATCGGTAAAGCCTGTAAGCATTTCAGCGACGGGGTAGCCGGTAGAGTCGCCGGCCGCAAAGTTAAAGTAGCCTTTGCCGGAGATAGGGCGGAAATAGGCCACATCGCGGCGGATGCCGGAGGCGCCGAACTTGAAGTTGTTCCTACCTCGCGCGATAGTGACGGCATCGTTGAACTCATAGGTGTTTTCGGGCACTTTGTACGTGCCGTAATCGCCGGTGTAGTCAATGGTGTTGCCATTGCCCCCGATCAGCGCGCCGCCGCCCAGATTGGCGTTGCGGTTGGCGTTGACGATGCCCAGACTGGCCGCGATAGGGGAGCCGGAGAATACGGGCACGTTGGCAAAGGTGTAGCGGTTGTAGCCGGCGCGGAATTCATTGATGATGTTCGGCGAGAAGGTGTGGGTTTCGCCCAGCGCGTAGCCGCGGGCGTGCACAAAGTTCTGGCCCGAGGCGAAGCCGGCCGGCAGGTTTGGCAGCTGAGAGGTGCGGGTGAAGTTCGAGTTGTCGTAGGCGAAACGGAAGAAGATGCGGTCGGTCTGCGCCAGCGCTGCATCCGCGCGCACGTCGAAAGTATTGGCATGCTGGATGTTGGTGCGAACAGTCTGGTAGTTATTCTCGGTGCCATTGGTGGTGCCCTGCACGTTCGGCAAAGGATAGGCGTTGAGATAGTTGAGCGCGGCTGAGTTGAGGCGGCCCTGGGGAATGACATTGTTGGCGAACGGCGCGCAGGTGAGCGGGTCGTAGATGGCGCCGGAAACGTAAGCCGCGGCGGTGAGATTGGGGCAGAAGGTCGAAGAGGGCTGGGTGGTGATGCCGGTGGTGCCGAGGATCTGCGAGAAGTCGCCAGTGCGCATGAGCGGGGTGGGGACGGTGACCAGCTCGGAGTTGAGCGGCTGGTTCTCGCGCAGGCCCTGGTAGTCGCCGAAGAGGAAGACGCGGTCCTTCAACAGCGGACCGCCGAGCGAACCGCCGAAGGTGTTGCGCTTGAACGGCAAGGCCCTGGCTGGGGCGGCGCCGATGAAGCCGTGGTTGGGGTTGGCGTCAAACAGGCTGGAGCGGGCGAACTCGAAAGCCGAGCCGTGGATCTGGTTGGTGCCCGACTTGATGGACGATTGGACGATGGAGCCGCCGGCGCGGCCGAACTCGGCCGGGGCGGTGCTGGTGTTGACGCGGAACTCCTCGGTGCCTTCGATGTTGGGGAAGAAGTCGAGAGTGTTGACCAGCGATTCGTTGTTGTCGATGCCGTCGAGGATGAAGTTGTTCGCCTGGGGGCGCAGGCCGTTGGTCGAGAGCGAGCCGCCGCCGGACTCGGCATTGCGGAAGGTTTCCGCGTCGCCGTTGACGCCGGAAGCGGAGTTGCCGTAGTTGCCGCGGGTGACGCCGGGGGTGAGCAGAGCAAGCTGGGTAAAGTTGCGGCCGTTGAGCGGCAGCTCCGTGACTTGGCGGCCGGCGATGACCTCGCCTACGCCGGATGTCGCAAGATCGACCAGCGGGGCAGCGTCGGTCACTTCGACCTCGGTGCTGGTGCCGCCGGTGGCCAGGTGCAGGTCGACCGTCTGGGTCTGCGAGACTTGCAGGGTGAAGCTCTGGGCGGTGGTCTGGAAGCCGTCGTGGCTGGCCTGCAGGCGGTAGTTGCCGCGGGGCAGGGCGGCGAAATTGAAGTTGCCCGCGCCGCTGGAGGTACCGGTCTGGACCAGGCCCGTGTCGGTGTTAGTCAGCTTGATGCTGGTGCCGGGCAGCACGGCGCCGGAGCTGTCCTCAATGGTGCCGGTTACGGTGCCGGTATCGGTCTGCGCCAGCGCCATGGTGCTGGCCGCGCCGGCAAATGCCAGCAGCAGGACGCGGCCTGCCCGGCGTTGGAGTGCATAGTGGTTCGTCATACAGCCTGGTCCTCCCAGAAAAACCTGCTTGCCAGACCGCACACGCGAAGTGGCTTTTACGATCCGCGCGGTCTGTTGCGTTTTCTACCTGAACAACATTGCCCGTCTCTTCGCCACCTCTTCCCCGTCAAATAGGCGTCAACACTTCATCAACCTGTAAACACTTGATAGGATTGGGCTGGCTGGGCGGGGTAATGTTGGCGACTTCCCTTCCGCTGCCCTCTTTTGACTACCGGAGACCTGGCGATAGGAAGGCCGCTGTGCATCCATGACCCACAAGGTGCAAGTCGAGCGCATCACCTTCGACGTCTTTGAGGTCGACCTCAGGACGGAGGAGCTGTGGAAGGGCTTGCGCAAGATTCGGTGCCAGCGGCAGCCGTTCCGGGTGCTGCGCGCACTGCTGGAGCAGCCGGGTGCGGTGGTAAGCCGGGAGGAGCTGCAGCGGGCGATCTGGGGCGCGGAGAGCCCGGCGGACGCCGACCACTCGCTGGGCATCGCGGTGAACAAGCTGCGGGAGGCGCTGGGCGACTCGGCGGACGCGCCCCGGTTTGTGGAGACGCTTTCGCGGCGGGGCTACCGGTTTATCGCGCCGGTCGCTATGCAGCCGACTTTGGAGGCGGGCACAGAAACGGCCGCGGACGCGGCTGCGGCAAGCCCGGAGCCACAGCAGTTCCGGGAACAGTTCCAGGAACAGTTCCGGGCGAGTTTCCGGGAGCATTTGGCAGCAGGCGAGCCGGAGCTGGAGCGCGGCACGGAGCAGGCCGCCGCGGGGCACGCGGTGAAAACAGAGGCGCCGGTTGCGGCCGGTCCCGCTGGTACGCGTGCTGCTTCAGGCAGGAACCGGTGGAGTCACGTAAGAGCTGTTTCGCTCCGGCTGCTTCCGGTACTCGTTCCGATGCTGGCTTTGCTGCTGGCCGGGCTGCTGGGCGGCTATTGGCTGGCGCGGTGGAGCGGCGGGGATCGCTCGACGCCCATGCGGATCGACCAGCTGACGCGCAACGACAGCATTTTTCCGGGCGTGCCGAGTATGGAGAGCTTCGCGGTGCTGGCGACCGACGGCAGCCGGCTGTACTCGTCGATTCTGGACAATGGACAGACCGAGATCGCCTCGATCGACGCAGGCACGGGCGAGATGCAGCAGCTGGAGCTGCCGAGCGAGATCGTGAACCCGACGCTGGGCGACATTTCGCCCGATGGCAGCCGCCTGCTGGTGCGCAGTCATGTTTCATCCGACTCAGAGCAGCCCGTGTGGGTGGCGCCCCGGAGCGGGGGCAGCGCGCTGAGGGTGGGCAATATTCGCGCACACGACGCGGTATGGATGCCGGACGGCGAAAGCGTGCTGTACGCGAGCGGCAACGACCTGGACGTGATGCGGCTGGCCGACGGGACGACCACGCACCTGGCGACGCTGCCCGGGCGGGCGTTCTGGATGAGGTGGTCGCCGGATGGGCGGCTGCTGCGGTTCACGCTGCTCGATCCGCTGTCGCACACCTCGTCGCTGTGGCAGATCGCGAATGGCGGCCGGCCGGAGCCGCTGCTGGCGGGTTGGACGCGGCCGGCGTCGGAGTGCTGCGGGGTGTGGACGCCCGATGGGCGGTCGTATGTTTTTCAGTCAGGGCACCAGACGGGCAACCGGCTGGGCACGGAAGCGGGCGGGAGCGACCTGTGGCGGCTGAGGGGCAGCGCCACCAGCGCGCCGGAAAGGCTGACCAATGGGCCGCTGCGGTTTACCGCGCCGGTGGCCGAGCGCGGCGGGCTGCGAATCGACTGCGTGGGGCTGGATGTGCGGTCGGAGCTGGAGCGGTTCGACCCGGGGCTGCGGCGGTTTGTGGCGGAGCGGGGATTTCTGTCGATGGCGACGCGGGCCAGCTACTCGCGCGACCGCAAGTGGGTGGCCTGGACGGACGCGGCGGGGCGTTTGTGGCGGGCGGGTGCGGCCGATGGCTCGGAAAAAGTGCAGCTGACGCCGGAGAGCCTGCAGGTGTTTCTGGCGCAGTGGTCGCCGGACGGGCGCCACTTGGTCGCGATGGCGCGGGAGCCGGGGGAGTCGTGGCAGCTGTTCCTGGTGAACGCGGACGGCGGGGTGCCGGAGCGGCTGCTCCATGAGAAGCGGAACGAAGCCGACCCGACCTGGTCCGCGGATGGGAAGCAGGTGGCGTTTGGGCGGACGCCGGACCTGATGGGCCGCGAGGATGGGCCGAAGCAGATTGAGGTGCTGGACCTGGCGACGCGGACTGTGCGGGCGGTGCCGGGGTCGGAGGGGCTGTTCAGCCCGCGGTGGTCGCCGGATGGGCGGTGGATCGCGGCGCTGACGCTGGGCGAGCAGCGGCTGATGCTGTTCGACGTAGCGGCCGGAACGTGGCAGCCGGTGGGTGGGCTGCGGGCGGCCGACCCGGTTTGGACCGCGGACAGCACGGCGTTGTATATGCACGCGGTGTTCGACCGGCCGCAGACGATCGAGCGGGTGGGGATTCCGGCGGGTGCGGGAGGAGCGGTTGTGACGCCCGTGGCGATGCTGACGAGCCCGCTGGCAAGCGACAAGGCGGATTATGTGTTTGTGGGGATAACGCGGGAGGATGCGCCGCTGGTGCGGGTGAGGACGGCAACGGGGAATTTGTACTCGCTGGCGCTGGGGCGTTAGGGCCGTTTGTCTGAGCGGTCATCCTTATATATGTGGGCGTGAGGGAGTCATGACGGGAAAAAAGAGAGCGACCTGGATGGCGGCGGCGCTGGCGTGTGGCTGCGCGGCGAGCGCATGGGGCGCGGCGAAGCCGGGCGCGCCCGGGAGTGCGGTGTGGGTGGGCACCTGGGCGGCTGCCCCGGTGTCGATGCCGCCGGAAGTCGAGGAGCCGGCCGCCGGGGATTCGACCTACCGCGACATCGTGCACATCAGCGCCGGGGGCAGCGGGGTGCGCGTCAAGCTGACGAACGAGTTCGGCAGCACCCCGCTGGTGGTAAGCGCGGCGCACATCGCTGTGAGCGCCGGTGCCGGGGCCATCGAGCCGGGCACCGATCACGTCCTGACCTTTGGCGGCCGCGCCGACGTGATGGTCCCGGCGGGCGGGTACATCCTGAGCGACGAGGTTCCCATGGAGGCGGCGGCGTTTGCAAACCTTGCCGTGAGCGTCTACGTGGCGGACCGGTATGTATCGACGCGAACCTGCCACGTAATGGCGACCTCGACCAACTACATCGCCAAGGGCGACCAGACGGCGGCGGCGAGCCTTGAAAATGCCCGGACGATTCCCTCGTGGTGCTTTGTGAAAGGCATCGATGTGCGGGCGCGGGCGGGTGCGTTTTCGACCGTGGTGCTGGGGGCGTCGATTGTCGACGGGTACCACTCGACGCCGAACGAGAACCGCCGCTGGACGGACGGTCTGGCGGCAAGGCTCGCAGGCAGCCGGCCGGGGATACAGGCTGGCGTGTTGAACGAGGGCATGGGCGGCAACCGGCTGCTGCACGATGGGACCGGTCCCAGCGCGATCGCCCGGTTCGATCGCGATGTGCTGGCACAGAGCGGGGTGAGGGATCTGATCCTGTTCGAGGGAACGAACGACCTGGGCTTGCCGGCGCTGCGCGGCGGGGCGGAAATGGTCTCGGCCGAGGAGATGATCTGGGCGGAGACGCAGCTGGTGGAGCGGGCCCACCAGCACGGCATCCGGGTGATCGGCGCGACGCTGACGCCGTATGAGGGCGCGATCTACTTTACGGCGCAGGGCGAGCAGATGCGGACGGCGTTCAATACGTGGGTCCGAACGGGGGGCGTGGTGGACGGCGTGATCGACATGGATAAAGTTGTGCGCGATCCGGCGAGGCCGGCGCGGCTGCTGCCGGCGCTCGACTCGGGCGACCACCTGCACCCGAACGACGCCGGCTACAAGGCGATGGCGGACTCGGTCGACCTAAGCCTGCTGCGCTGAGCGGTTACCGGAACGCCACCGGCTGCGCGGGCGCGCCGATGGGCGTGCGGCAGGCGAATGGCTGCGGCGAGGCGAGCGGGTTTTGGGTCAAGGTTATAGCGAGGACCAGTACGTCGCGGTTTTGGGGCAGGGTTACGCTGGCGACTCTCTTGCTGGGGTTCAGGTTGAGGGTGTAGCGGTAGATGTTGAAGGTCTGGTTGCCCTGGGTGCCGTCGTTGAGGTCGCGGTAGGCGGTCTTGACGGCGAGCGATTCGTTGGGGTAGCCGCCGACCGTTGACCAGTCGCTGAAGCTCTGGAGGAACGTCTCGACGGAGCCGTCAGTGTAGGTGATCGCGAGAGGCTGGGCGGTCTGCGGACCCTGCACGCCGGTGCCGAGCAGTTGCAACTGGGCGAAGCGGCCGGCGGGGAGCTTGACGGCTGCGCCGTAGAGCGCATCGGGAACGTTGGGCGCGGCCAGGTGGAACTGCGCGCCGCCGGTGACCAGGTTCAGGCCGCTCGCGGTATCGCCGAGCAGGTTGGCGGAGTAGGCCGCGCCGCCGCCGTCGAGGCCGCCGTCAGGGGCGAAGGTCGAGCCGTCGGTATAGATGCCGGTGGCGTTGAAGGCGGAGGCGAGGTCGACCGGCGTGCCGAGAGGCTGGCTGGTGAGGGTTGCCGCTAGGATGATGACGCCGCGGTTGGTGGGCAGGGTGAGGCTCTTGACGGTTTTAGCGGAGTCGAGCACCAGGGTGTAGCCGTAGAGGTTGAACTGGCGAGCGTCCTGAGCGCCTTTGGCGGTGTTGCGGTAGGGCATGGCGACGGCTTCGCCCTCGTTGATGTCATTCGCGGGGGAGAACCAGTCGCTGAAGCCCTGGGTGAGCGTGGCGGTGGTGCCGTCGGAGTAGGTGACGAGCAGCGGCTGCGCGGCCTGGTTGCCGCCCACGCCGGTGGCCAGCAACTGCAGGCTGGTGAACTTGTCCTGCGGCAGCGCGAGGGTCTGGCCGGCGGCGTAGACGGCGTCGGGCACATCGGCGTTGCCGAAGCGGAACTGCACGCCGCTGAGCACGCGGGCCGGGCTGAGCAGGCTTTCGGAGAAGGCGTAGCCGCCGCCGTCGAGGCCGCCGCCGGTGAAGGTCTTGCCGTCCGTCGTGATGGCGCCGACGTTGTAGGCGGGGGAGAGATCGATGGGCGTGCCGGTGCCGCAGAATCCGTAGGCGGCGCTGACGGCGAGCGCGAGCGAAGGCACGATGCGGGTGGTGTGGGCAGCCGTGCCCAGGATGGTGACGCCGGTGCCGGCGGTGGTCTCGGCGATGGTGGTCGCGTTGACTTGCAGGCTGCTGAAGCTGCCCGTCGTGGACGGCGAGAAGACCGCGCCGACGCCCGCGGGCAGGCCGGCGGCGGTGAGCATGACGCTCTGGGCGAAGCCGTTGACGGCCTGCACGGCGATGGAGCTCGTGGCGCGGCCGCCCTGGTTGACGTACACCGTGGAGGGCATGGCCTGCAGGGTGAAGTCGGGGATGGCCAGCTTGATATAAGTGGTCTGGACGAGGCCGCCGCTGGAGCCGGTGACGGCGAGCACCTGGTTGCCGGCTGGGGTGGCGCTGGTGGTCGCGACCGAGAGCGTCGCCTGGCCGCCGCCGGTCAGCGTCGCCGGGCTGATGGCCGCGGTGACGCCCGCGGGCGAGCCGACCGGGGTGACGGCGAGCGCGACCGGCCCAGAGAAGCCGCTGCCGGAGGTGAGCGTGATGGTCGCGGTGCCGGAGGCGCCTGGCGCGAGGTCGAGCGTGGCGGGGGAGGCAGCGAGCGTGAACAGTACCGGAGCGCCGGCGGCGGCGGGTGAGAGCGCGTCGATCATCGATTGGCCGTTGGGCGTGCCCCAGCCGCTAGTGAGGTCAAAGCCCGGCACGGCGGTGAAGAGGTTGGGGCTGCCGGCGTTGAAGTTATTGCCGGCGGTGATGTCGTGGAAGACGTTGTTATAGGTGGAGCCCTGGCCGAGCTTGTAGAAGGTCTGGTTGAGCAGGGCAACGGGCGCGCCGCTGGCCTGCTCATTCACCAGCGCGAGAAAGCCGGCCCAGCGCGGGGCCGCGAGGCTGGTGCCGCCGATGCCGCCCTGGCAGCTGCCGTTGGCGCAGAAGAAGTTGTCGGTGTTGGCTTCGAGCGAAACATCGGGGATGTTGCGGTAGCTGGGCGAGCCCTGGTTGCTGCTGTCGATGACGGGGGCCTGGTAGGCGGGGATGGGCGACTGCGTGCTCCAGCCGCCGCCCGAGCCGATCCAGGCGGACTCGGACTGCCAGGGGCCGCCGGGGCCGGCGGTGACGAGGTCGGTGCCGCCGACGTCGATCACGTTGGGGCTGTTGCCGGGGTAGCCGACGCTGCCGACGTTAGCGCCCGAGTCGCCGGAGGCGATGAAGAGGCGCTGGCCCTGCGCGGCGAGCTCCATGAAGATTTGCTCGTAGCCGGGGTCGGTGGCGGGCGTGCCGCCGAAGCCGAACGAGAGGCTGAGCTGCCTGGCGGTGTCGTCGCTGGCGGCCTGGGTAAAGGCGGTCAGCGCGCCGCTGCCGGAGCCGTAAGCCTCGTACACGATGAGGCCGGAGAGCCCGGGCGCCATGGAGATGGCCTGCTGGATGTCGATGACCTCCTCGCCATCGTCGCAGCCGCCGGTGGTTGGGGTGCCGGCGCAGATGCCGTCGACGTTGAGCAGCACGTTGTAGATGGGCACGTTGAGCGGCTGCTTGACGGCGGTGAAGTAGGCCTGCACGTCGCTCGCGTTGTAGGGGCCGAGCTCGACCAGGCCGACGGTCTGCCCGGCGCCGTCGAGCGCGATGCCGGGCGCGTAGGCGGCGCGCATGTCGCTGCCGAGGAACTCGCCGCCCTGGCCGGAGCCGGTTGTATCGGCGTGCGCGCCGGCGGTGACGGCGTGCTTGAGCATGGGTTTCGGCAGGTCGCGGGTGCTGAGGCCCACGACGCTGAGAATCGGCACCGACGCGGTGACAGTTGGCTCAATGTCGGGCGCGTAGTAGTCGCGCGCTTCGGTCGGATGCTTGTAGGTCTGCATCGTGACGTGGAAGGCCTGGTTGACGCTCGCGGGCGGCGCGCTGACGTTGACGAGCAGGCGGTTGGCGAAGGTGCGCTCGATGGTAAAGCCCTGAGATTGCGCATAGGCGATGACCCGGGCGTAGTCCTCGGGGGTGGGGCTGAACTGCTGGGCGAACTGCTGCGCGCTGAGGAAGCGGCCGTACTGCGGGCCGGCCGGATCGCTGATTTGTGTCAGCAACAATTGCAGTTGCTGTTGGTTGCGCAGGGGCAGCGCGAGGCCGAAGCGGAGGGGTTTCCGGGCCGGGGCCACGACCTGCTCGCCGGCGGGCGCGGCCAGGTGGGTGGGCAGGGCGCGGCGCTGCTGCGCCGGGGCGACGAGCGTGCCGAACAGGAGGACAACGGTGCAATAGAGAGAAAGGCGGGGGGACCTTTTCACGGACATCTCCTTATGTTGGCGGGACGTTTGTCTGCGCGACGGTTGCGTGCGGGTGGTGGCTTCTGATTGTGCGCGGCCGCGGTGGGATGCGGTTTGCTGGCGGTTACGGATCGAGGTAAATTCCGTCAGGCAGCCAGCCTAAACCAGAAATCCCGGCTGCGGTCATTCTTCTCGGCGAAAAATTGCGCGCACGGTGGGCAGGTTACGTTCGGGTGTTGCCAGGCTGCCGGTTCTCGCTCAAGATGGGTCGAGGCTGCCCGATGGGACGAATGATTCAGCCGCTGCTGCTTGTTCTGCTGGCGCTTGTGCCCGCGGCTGCGCTGTGGCAGCATTGCGAACACGCTCCGAGGCAGGCGGCGCGGGCTGATGCCGCGCTGCCGAAACGGGTGCTATGGGTTTGGGAGAGGCCGGAGGACCTGGGAACGATTCCAGCGGCGGACGGGATCGCGGTGCTCGAGCAGACCATTCGCCTGGGCGCCCGGGCTGAGGTGATCCCGAGGCGGCAGCCCTTCACCGCGCCTCGCGGAGTCTCCCGAATCGCGGTGGTCCGCATGGAAACGACGGCTGCCTTTGCCGCGCACCGCGACGATGCAGAGCTTTTCAAAGCTACGGTAGAGAGCCTTCAACGTACCGCCTGGCAGCCGGGCATCGCGGCGCTCCAGATCGATTTCGACGCCAAGCGCTCCGAGCGCGCCTTTTACCGACGCTTGCTGATGCGCCTGCGGCCGAGGATGCCGGCCGCTTTGCCGCTCAACATCACGGCGCTGGCTTCCTGGTGCTCGAATGACGACTGGATCGCCGATCTGCCGGTGCAGGAGGCGACGCCGATGTTCTTCCGCATGGAGCCGGACCGCCGGAGAGTGCTGGCCACCGCGCCCGAGTACCGCATCCGCGAGCCGCTTTGCGCGGGCAGCGTGGGCGTTTCCACGCGCGAGCGCTGGCCGGGGGACGTCGCGGGCAAGCGCGTGTTTGTTTTCGCCGATCGCGGATGGGCCGAGGATCTGCCGCTGCTTGAGCCTTCACTGGCCCGGGTGCGGGAGCCGGTACGATGACCTGGCTCAATCGTGTGCTCAGGCTGGCCCTCTGCTGCGCGCTTTCGCTCGCCGCAGCGCAGGCTTGCGGACCTGATTTCTCGCCTGACATCTTTGTGCGGCCGAACCGCCCCGACCTGCCGAAGCAGTATGTGCAGGGCAGCCTCGGCCTGCTGCAGCCGAGCTTTCCGCGCGCCGACCTGCTGGTGGCCTACCGCTATCTGAGCGGTGGAACGCTGGACGAAGCCGAGCAGAAAGGGTGGGCGCCGACCTACTCGGAGTTTGAGCAGGATGCACCGCGCGCGGCCGTGACCGGCGACAGCGCCGCTTCCACCCCGAAGACGCCTGTAGCGCTGTGGATGCAGGCGCGCGGCGCGTTCCCGCAAGCGTCCGCGGGCACGATCAGCCAGCAGCGGCCGATAAAAATCCAGTTGGCGTCCGGCTCCGAGTACAACGATTCGTTCCTGAACTGCGCGGACGATGCGTTTCGCACCGCGACGGCGACGCTAGCGGACCGGGCGGCGCGCTGGGGCAGCGGCAGCGCGGCGCTGGCCGACTGGCTGCGCGGGCAGGACGCTGTGTTCGCGAACTGTTCCGGGGGGTCGGTGGCGCCCGCGCCGGCCGCGCAGGCCAGCCCGGCGCTGCTGGTCAGCGACCGCGCCTACCAGGCGGCAGCGGCCCACTTCTACAGCCTGGCTTTGCCGGCGGCGACCCAGGAATTTCTCGCGATCGGCCGGGACAAGGCCTCGCCTTGGCAGCCCATCGCGGGCTACCTGGCGGCCAGGGCGATGATGCGCGCGGCTTTTCTCGCCCAGCCGGTTCGGAGCGCGGACACGACGGACGCCGCCTATGATCCGGCCCTGATGCGGGCCGCGGCAACCCAGCTGCGCGGCTATCTGGCGGCGAACCCGCCGGCACCGCTGCGCCAGACCGCCGAAGCGCAGCTCGCGATGATACGCATCCGTGTCGAGCCGGCGCAGCGAGCGCGGGAGCTGGCCGGGCTGGTCGGCGGCCCGGGGCACGATGCGAACTACGCGCAGGACCTGAAGGATCTGCTCTGGTTGATCGACGAGAAGACGCCGGAGGGACTGCGCGCGCAGCCAGAGCAAGGGGAGGAAGTGCCGGACGCGGCGCACCCCGGCAACCTGCGCCCCGAGACAGAAGCCGAGGCGAGCCGAAAGGCGGCGGCGAGGCGGCAGAGCGTCGAGCAGGCGATCGTGCCGGTGCGGGCGCTGGCGGCGGCAATTGACTGGACGCTGACGATGCAGTCGCTGGAACCGGCCGCGGCGGCGCATGCGCTGGAGCAATGGCGCGACACACATGCGGTAGCGTGGCTGGTCGCGGCGCTGGCGCTGGCGCCCGAGGGCGCTCCGCCGGACTTACTAACGGCGGCGGCGGCGGTGCCTGTAACTTCGCCGGCCTGGCAGACGGTTACGTACCACCGCGCGCGGCTGCTGCTGGCTGCGGGCCGCGCCGGGGAAGCGCGTTCCGTGCTGGCCGCGGCGCTGCCGCGGATCGAGCAGTTCGCAGGGCAATTCGCAGGGGCCGAACGGCAGCCCTCGTCGGTGAACGCGTTTCGCGGGCTGGCGATGCTGGCCGCGCCCACGCTTGCGGATTTCCTCCAGTTCGCACCGCGCACGATGCTGCTCGTTGGATCCGAGGAGGCGAGCTCGGTGGACGAGTGCCAGGAGATCATGAAGGAACCGCGGCGGCACTATGACTGCGTGGGCCAGGTCGCGCCCGAGCAGATGGACGCGGACGCGGCGCAGATCCTGAACGGACAGGCGCCGCTGCCGGTGTGGCTTGCAGCCGCGCAGTCCTCGGCGCTGTCGGCTCAGCTGCGCGGCGCGATCGGGATCGCGGGTTGGACGCGCGCTATTCTTCTGCACAACAGTGCGCAGGCGGATGCGTTTGTGCCGCTGCTGCCGGCGGCGCTGCGCACCCAGGCCGGCAGCGGCGCGGGCCTGCAGCAGTGGATGACACTGGCTCGCAACCCGGGGTTGACGCCCTATCTCAACGGCGGCACGCAGCGAGCGTACTCCTATGATTTTGTCGAAAGCTATCGGGATAACTGGTGCTACCGAGCTCCAGACGTCTCCCAGGACTTTACGGGCGCGCCGCTTTCAGCTGCGTTTGAAGACAGCCGCGAGAAGCAGCAGGGCGCTGAAGAGGCTCGCTTGATTGCGCCGATGCGCGCCGTCGGGCTGGGAGAGCAGATCGTTCGCGCCGTGGACGCGAGTCCCGCTGACCCGCACGCCCCGGAGGCGCTGTTCCTGGTCCTGCGGATGATTCGCTATGGCTGCACCGAGGCGGCATCGGCGCCGCTCACGGTCTCCCAGGCGGCCGGCGGCTTTGCACAAGTCGATCCGGGTACCCGGTACAGCGAGGAAGCAGTCCAGTTGCTCCAGTTGAAGCAAAAGGCATCGCGCCTGCTGCGGCAGCACTACGCTCTCTCCCCGTGGACGAAAAAAGCCGCTCCCTATGCGGGATAGGACGCGGAATGAGACGGATCACTGGTCGGGGCGGAGGGATTTGAACCCCCGGCCCTCTGCTCCCAAAGCAGATGCGCTACCAGGCTGCGCTACGCCCCGACTGCTGACGATTGTACCCGAGCGGCAGCGCCGGAATGGGCGAAAAGCCGCTCGCTGCCGGGCGCTCAGGCGTGGTGTACAAGCAGCGCGAGCAGGTAGCCGAGGGCCAGCAGGGGCAGCGCGAAGATGGCGAACAGAGCGGAAGCGAGCAGCAGCAGAAAGCCCCAGTCGCGCCAACGGTGGCGGCCCGGCTCGGCCACATGGCGCGACAGCAGGGCGTAGTTGCGGCGGTTGGCTTTCCAGGCGATGTCGAAGGCGTCGCCGAGCAGCGGCACCGTGCCGATAATGACGTCGAGCGCGAGATTGGCCACCATGCGGGCCAGCAGCGCGGGCGGCGCTCCGCGGAACCAGGCCGCGATCACGATGAGCGAGGAGAGCAGGCCGCCCAGCACGTCGCCGGCGAAGGGAACCAGGCCGATAATGCCGTCGATCCCGAAGCGGATCCGCGTGCCCGGAAGCACGAAGCAGTCGTCGAGCAGATGCGAGAGGTGATCGAGGTTGCTGTCCGAGAAAATGCCCTCGCCCACGCGGCCGCGCCAGCCGGTGCGCGCCGGCGGCAGGACTTGCGGGCTGCCGGCCTGCGGGCGGAGACTGCGGCCGGACGGCATGGACGTGTTCTTCATCGAAGCCTTCTCGCCGGGCTAGACCCGTTTGCCTGATGCTATAGAGAGATCGACAACTCTCGACGTGGCTTTTCCGTCAAGAAAAGCCACATGCAACAAAACTCGCGCCTCGCCACCTACAGGCAAACGGCTCTAGACTGCGCGCGGTGCATACTTTCGCTTTCGATGCGCGTTTCCCGCTGAGGGCAGGCACAGTGCTGGGCGTTTGTGTCTGGAGTAAGCGTGGCGCGCAGGGCGGAACGGCACAATACTGGATGCTACAATCTGGGTTGGTATGGCGGCTATAGTTCAGTGGCAGAACGCCGGTCTGTGGATCCGGATGTCGTGGGTTCAATCCCCACTAGCCGCCCCACTGCTGACCAATGGCCGGTAAAGTACGGCTTGGCTGTTCGGGCTGGGCGTACCCAAGCTGGCGGCCCGGCTTTTATCCCGCGAAAACACCCCTGAAAAAGCTGCTGGAAGCCTACGCCGCGCGCCTGAACGCGGTCGAGGTCAACTACACCTTCCGCTCGCTGCCCTCGGCAACTACCGCCGCCAACTGGCTCAAGCAAACGCCGCCCGAGTTTCGCTTCGCCTTCAAGGCGCCGCAGCGCATCACCCACCAGCGCCGGCTGCGGGAGGCGGGCGACACCCTCGAGGCGTTCGCACGCGCCTTGCAGCCGGTGGCCGAGGCAGGCCGGCTTGGCCCGGTGCTTTTCCAGCTGCCGCCTAACTTCAAGGCGGACCCGGCGCTGCTCGCCGCGTTTCTTGACAAAGCAGCCCCGCTCGACTTGCGAACCGCATGGGAGTTCCGCGATGCATCGTGGTTTACCGACGCGATTTATGCCGCGCTGGCCGGGCACCGGGCGGTGCTGTGTGCCGCGGAGAGCGACACGCTGCGCTCGCCCGATCTAGCGCTCGACCCCGCGCTGCGGGTATTCCGGCTGCGCCGCTCGCGGTACAGTGCAGGCGAACTGGCCGGGTTCGCCGAGCATTTTGCGAAGCTGGCACGGGGCGGGGCGGATGTGTACGCATTCTTCATGCATGAGGAGGCGCCGGATGGCCCGCTGCGCGCGGCGGAAGTGCTGGCCGGGGTGCCGGCGGAGCTGCGCGGTTGACCGGGCAACAGCCGCTCCAAGAGCCGGTGGCTGAACGCGCGCAGTGGCTGCGGCCGTTCGTGCCCAGGCGCTGGCTGCGCAATGCCCACCTGCAGACCATTGCCGGCAACTACCAGCGGCGCGCGGGAGCCGTTCTGCCTGCGGCGGAGGAGCTGCTGGTCCGGGTCGAAGGGCCGCATCGGAGTGCGGCGTGCGAAGACGGTGGGCACGCGGTCCCGGAGACTTCTGTGCTGTGTCTGTGCCACTGGCAGCCGCGGGAGGTGCTCGGGGGGCGGCTCACGGTGATGCTGGTGCATGGGCTGGAGGGTTCGGCCAGCTCCGGCTACATTCTGGGCAACGCGGGGCGGCTGTGGAGCGCGGGCTGCAATGTGGTGCGGATGAACATGCGGTCCTGCGGCGGCTCGGACGCGCTGGCGCCGACAATCTATCACTCCGGCGGGTCGGGCGATGTGGGCGCGGTGGTGGAGGCGCTGGGAGCGCTCGGGCTTGAACGGGTTGCGATCGTCGGCTATTCCATGGGCGCGAACCTGGTGCTCGGCTACGCGGGCCAACAGTCGCTGCTGCCGCAGCGCAATCCGAGTCTGCGCGCGGCTGTGGGCGTGTCGCCGCTGATGGACCTGGCGCCGTCGTCGACCGCGCTGCACCTGCCAGGAAACCGCTTGTACGAAGCGCGTTTTCTGCGCGCGATGAAGCGCCGCCTGCGCGCCAAGGCGGCCTTGTTTCCTCAGCTTTACGGCTCGCTTGAGCGAGAAGGCGTGTACCGCCGCATCCGCACCATGCGCGATTTCGACGGCGAAATCGTGGCGCGTTTCGGCGGGTTTCGCGACGCGGACGACTATTACGAGCAGGTCCGCTCGTCCCATTACGCCGGCACGTTGGCGCTGCCGACCTTGATTCTGCACGCAGCCGACGATCCGTTTATCCGCACCCTGCCGGAAACGCGCGCGGCGCTGATCGCGAACCCGCATGTTCACTTTGTCGAGACGACCCATGGCGGCCACTGCGCCTTTCTCGCCGAGCCCGCGGGCGGAGACCAGGGCCGCTGGGCCGAGGAGACGCTGGCTCGCTGGCTGCTGGCCGAGGCCGGCGCGTGATTGCCGATTGGTCGGTCGAGATCGGGCCCGGAAGCCCGATAATCGTGCTGCCGTGGCCGGGCTGGGTCGACCTGCGTTCCGGCGCCGCGATGCAGGGCCTGAGCGAGGTGCGCGCCTACCCTGAACTGGAGCCGCTGCTGCGGGCCGCCAATGGTAAGCAGACGCGGACGGCGAAGGTCGATGTGTTCCCGGTGCGCCGCGAGGAGGTTCCGGAGATCGCCGAAGCCGGCGTGGAGGCGACTGCCTTCGGCCTGGGCAGCTATCTCGATGTGGTGCTGGCGGAGGGCGATGCGCTCGAAGGATTCGCGGCCTTCGAGCGCGTGGCGCGCACCGCGGCCGCCGGGCTGCGCGAGGCCGGGCTGCCGCTCGCGTACGCGGAGATCGTGCTGCGGGCGGCGCACTTGTATGATCGAGAGACGCTTGGCTGGACGCTCTACGCGGTCGGCTTCGGCCCGGGGGCGCAGGCCTCGCGGGGAACGTGGATCGCAGCCGCCGCAGCCCTGGTGCGGAGCGTTACGCAGGCTGTCGCGCAGGCGATTGCCTGCAGCGGCCCACATATGGGCGAGTAGCTCAATTGGATAGAGCACCGGACTTCTAATCCGGATGTTGCAGGTTCGATCCCTGCCTCGCCTACCATTCCCATGTCCAGCGGCTTCGTTGCAGCTGCGCGGGCGCGCAAGGCTACGCACATCACCATCTGGATGGCGGTCGTACTCAAGCTCCGTAAAAGCGCAATAAACTCCCATTCGTCCCGCTCAGTCAGCTTGGCGCTGTCCTGCCGCGGCAGGTGGGCCCGTAAAGGATAAGTGGTCTTCACTTATGCCACTTATCGATCCCTGCGCGTTCATTATGCGGGGAAAGCCGACGCCCCATCCGGGCCGCACCAGTTATAGCTTCGCGACATCTGCACTGGACGCTCGAATTTCCATTGGTTCGGCGTTGTTCCCTGCAGAGGGTCGGCCGGATACCCGTAGGCGTTTTGTGAGACCACAGCCATGGCATCCCGCATTGCGGATTTTGTTTCCGGTGTGATTGCATCCGGTTCCGGAGATAGAAACAAAGACGTGCCGCTTCTCGAAACGACGTCCATCCACTGGCTTGTTTCCCGCCAGCCGACATCCTTTGTCACGGCCACGCAGTCCGGGTCGATATGAAAGAAGGTGCGGTGCTGCGCAATGCGCTGCGCCAGCCCGTTCAGGCCGAACCGCCTGGTGCGCTCCCACTCGCGCCCGCTTGTGTCGTCGGCGATGCGCTGCGACTCGAAGATACCGGCGGCAATGTGACCGACCGTGTTGCAGCCTAAGATGACGGTCTTCTCTCCGGCTGCCTCTCGGATGGCAAGATACAAATCCCGGACGATTTCGGCATTGGTGCGGGAGCGGTCATGGAAGCTCCAGCCGGGACGCGCGGGGCCGGTCGTCATTGCTGAACCCCACTGGCCGAAAAGCTCCACCGTGGAGAAGTCGTGCTTGATGAACTCATACCCCCAGCCCACCGGGGTGCGAACCGCTTCAAGGATCTGCTCGAGCGCTTCAGGATTGGTGGGATCGAAGGCCGGCGACTCGCCGCCGGACTTACCCATGCGAGCTTGCGGTAGAAGCAAGTTGGGCGCCGCGGCCGGAGAAGCGCGCAGGGGTCGAATCCATATCCCCGGGCGCAGATGCCGCGCACCGATGCCGTTCGCGAGCTCCGGCATACTTGGAAAGCGGGCCGCATCCTGGTAGCCGTCGTCGATCACGATGTAGGGTCTTACGCCGCCGCGCGGTGCGAGCGATGCAATCAGGTCCGCATCGCGGAGGATGCCTGCCGCTGTGTTTTTGCCGTAGGCATAGTTCCAGTCGTTGCTGCCGAACAGCGCACCCTCGGGCAGCCGCGGCGCCGGGCACATGATCCTGCAGAACTCCCGCGCGGCATGCGTCAGCGGCTCTTCCGGAGAGCCTTGTCTCGACACCACGGTGCACGCCAGCAGCTGCCTCTGGCCGAGCGCAACAGGCTCTCCCCCGCTGCGCAGATCGATCGTGAGTGTGATGCCATCGCTGTCCTGCTGCCAGAAGCAGAATGCCGCCGGCTGCGTCTTGACGCCGTACCCATTCAGGGTATGCCCATCGAAGGTGACGAAATACCAGGGCATCGCGCGGTTCGGCACCGTCCCGCGCCACTCCAGGTCGCCATAGCTTCGCTCCCATTGGTCGCCGAGCGCGTGGACCGCCTCGCCCGGGCTGCCTTTCCAACGAAGATGCAGATAAGTTAACTTTCCGCTTTCGCTAGCCACGCTTACGGGCAGCTCGCGCTGCGCAGGCTCGGCTGTTACACGGACTCCGGCTGCGGTCCATTCGCGTCCGGAGCGCTGCATGGCTGCCAGTTCTCGCGGGCCAAACCGGGCAGTTACAAGGTCGGGGCTTCGGACAATTTCGATCCCTGTCTGCCGCGGCACCATCGCAGGCATCGTGGTTTGTGCGAGTGCCGGCTGGGCTGCAAGCATGGCTGCCCCCGCAGCCGAAGCTGACTTCACGAAATCCCTGCGAGTCGTTTTATCGTGTGTCATCGATACCTCACTATAAGCCCTGGATGGATCTCCATACGTTGCCCTTGGCCTCGGCCATTCGGGTTACGGCATCAGCATTCTTGACCTGAACGGGACCACCAACGCTGCGAACCGAAGCGACCGGCATGCCCAACGGGGACCGCCCGTTCTCCGACCCGACTCGGCTCCACTATAAACCGATTCGTTGGCGCAACAAGTCTCGCGGGATGGGGTCTGTTCGGTAAACGGGGATCCATCCCCGAGCTGTCAACCGACTCGAAGCTAAATGCGCATCCGATGAGGTACAGTACGCCGGCGCTTTTCCGCCCAAAACCCAGAGGAGACAATTTCATGCATAGCTTTGCCAAGCATCTTGCCCTGGCCGCCGCGCTTTCCGCGCTGCCCGCCTCCACGCTTCTCGCCCAGACCACCTATAACCAGCGTCATACCGTGAACGACCGTCGCGGCGATCAGCAGTCGAGGATCAAGCAGGGCGAGGCTTCCGGCCAGATCACCCAAAAAGGCGCCAGCAATCTGGAAGCGCACCAGCATGCCATCCATGGCCAGGAGAAGGCCGACCGCGCCGCGAATGGGGGGCACCTGACCGCGCAGAACCGCCACCAGCTTGCGCGCGAGCAGAATCGGCAGTCGCAGCGCGTTTACAGGGATAAGCACAATGCTGCAACACAGCCTGGGGTGGCCCCGAGGTAAGTAGTGACGGAAGCCAACCACCTAAAACCTTATTGATTGATGTGGATACAAACTTCTGCCGAATATGGCTGACGGGTATAACTATGTACAAATCGATCCGGCTTCGCAATCTCATTCTTGCGCTTCTCGTGTGCGCGACATCCCTCGCGTCTTTCGCACAGATCGGCATTGGCGTGTCGATACGGGTAGCGCCTCCCGCGCTGCCGGTCTACACGCAGCCGCCATGCCCCACGCCTGGTTTTCTCTGGACGCCGGGCTACTGGGGCTATGGCGGGGCAGGCTACTACTGGGTACCCGGGGTGTGGGTCGCTCCGCCGCGGCCCGGTGTTCTATGGACCCCCGGCTACTGGGGCCTGGCGGGCGGTTTGTACGGCTGGCATGCCGGTTACTGGGGGCCGCACGTCGGCTTCTACGGCGGCGTCAACTATGGATTCGGCTACGCCGGAGTGGGCTTTATCGGCGGAGCGTGGGCTGGCAATGTCTTCCGCTACAACACGGCGGTGGTCAGCGTGAATACCGCGGTGATCCACAATACCTATGTCGACCGCACCGTGGTTCATAACACCGTCATCAACAATCGCGTGAGCTTCAATGGTCCTGGCGGCATTACCGCGCGGCCTACGGCGCAGGAGCGGACAGCGTTCAACGAGCAGCACTTCCAACCTACCGCGAATCAGCTTTCTCATCAGCAGACGGCAAGCCAAAACCGAAGCCAGTGGGCCTCCTCGAATGGCGGCAGACCGGCAACCACAGCCATGAACACGGTAAACGGACGCCGCTATGACCAGCAGGGTCGTATCGCCCAGGGTGCGGTCTCGGGCCAGCTAAATGCCCGCGAAACACAGCGCCTGGAAGGGCAGCAGGCACGGACGAATCAGCAGGTTCGCGCGGACCGGCAGGCCAATGGCGGACGGCTCACGCCGCAGGAAAGAGGGCAGATCAACCAGCGACAGAATCGCGAAAGCCAGCATATCTACAACCAGAAGCATGATGCGCAGCACGCGCCGAGATAGCCTCTACCGGCGAAGCAGTCGAGAAGTGCATAGCTTTCGACAAGGAAGCTATGCACTTACAAACCGAGGAACGGTTTCATTCGACGTCGGCTAGCTGCCAGCAGGCAATTGACCGGACAGAGTCAGATCGATCTGAACTTCCTTGGCAACCCGCAGGATGAATGTACTCGGGTCCTTGAGGCCCCACTGGACATAGGGCACCACAAAATGTGTTTTGGCGGTGCACTGAGTGCCTTCAATGTGGATCTGCATGGGGACCGTGATTGGATGAGGGGCGCCGTGCAGCGTGAAGGTGCCGGTGACCTGGACGGTCGAGTCGCCGGATGCCGCAATGGTGCCCTGGTAGCTGGCTGGAGAGAACGAAGCAGCAGTGAACTGCGGAGCATTGAGGATATCCTTGCTCATTTTCTTGTCGCGGGTTTCGTTGCCGCTGTTTCCGCTGCCCGCCGCAACCACGATGCTGCCGGATATTTTGGGCGTGCCGCGGCTGAATGTTACCGAGCCGCTCTGCACATGGAACGTTCCGTGCACGGAATGAAGTACGTCCCCGAGCGTGAAAGCTAGTTGACTTGCCTGCGGGTCCACCGTGAAAACCTGCTGCTGCGCGAACGCACGCATGCCAGCCAAGGGCGAGAGCGCCAGGATAATTATCAGTAAGTGTTTTTTCATTTCGTATCTCCGATTGCGGAATTGGTTTGCTGCGCCGCGGGTGTGCCGATGCGCGAAAGCCATAGGCCAAGCGAAGCCGCATCCCGGTCCGAGAGGTACTCGTGCCCGGGCATATCGGTTCCGGGCAGGCCGAATTTGACGACCTGGGCGAGACGAAGGCTGCGTTGCGCGGCCGAGCCGGGCAGGGATAAGTCAGGGTATGTGCCGCGGAGTAAGTCAGGGGGCAGCCGGTTAAAGCTTGTTCTCCACGCCAGACGGGCTGCACCTTGTGCATCGTGGCAGGTAGCGCAGTAGCGAGGGTAGAGGCTTGCTCCCCGTGTTACGCTGGACTGCTGAAGCGCTAGGGGCGATGGGTTCCATGCTGCTTCAGCAAGCAGGTGCTTGTTGTAGTCCGCTGCCCGCAGGCTCTCGAGATAAGCCACCAGGTCGCCGCCGCGACGGTCGCGAAAGAGATAGGCATAACTCGGCATGAAGGACGCATAACTCAGCATCGGCGGAGCGTAGAAGTGAGCCTTGAACCAAAGGGGAGAGCGCCGGCTCCCGACTTCGCTCAGGTCAGGGCCCTGCCGACGATTCCCTATCAACGGAGGCCGCTGCCGGCGCAGGTCTTCAAGGCTTTCCGCCGGTCCCCACATCAGGGCGTCCGCGCTGCGAGGGCGGACGTATTGCGAGTGGCAGTGGATGCAGCCCTCGGCGATATAGACCTGCCTGCCCCGCTCCGCCTGAGAAAGAGGAGGGTGTCCCTGCTGCATAGCGCGAATGGTGTACCGGATGCAGAAGGCGGCAGCAAGGACGGCAGCAGTGGCGGCGACCTCGCGAGAGTGACTGCGAAAAAATACATACAGCAGCGGCAGCAGAATGGGTACGCCGGCCAATGCCACAAACGCAGGCGGCACGTGGCCCAGGTGCTGGCCCATGCCGATGCCCATCGCCGAGCCGACCCAACCCGCGACAGTGTAGATCCAACCAGCCTGGCGGCCCCGTTCGGCCGGAAGCGCGGCAGAGCCAAGCAGGGATGGATAGGCCACGAGCGCCACTGAGTACAGTGATACGCCAACCGGATAGAGGAACGAGGCGAGCAGGACGCGGTCGGGATGGAGCAGGAGCAGGCAGGCCGCGGCCAGGGAGAGAAATGCCAGCGCAAGGACGAATTGCGTGCCGCGGCGGCGCAGCAGCCACACCGAACCCAGCGCGGCGAGCAGGTGCAGAAGCCCGTTGCCCCACAGGTGCGCGGAGCCCTGCCAGGTGCCGGCCTTGAGCGCGGGCGTGTTCTGGATGATGAAGAAGGCCGCGGAGTCAAGCCAGACAAGCGCCGTGAAGCTGATGAGCGCTCGCGGAAACGAAAAGGCTCCGCGCGGGTGAGGCGCTTCCGCCTGGACAGGCGCCACCTGGCTCGCGCTGATGAAGATACCCGCGACACACAGGGCTGCCGCGGTGATCGCCTGGCTTGCGAGCGACGCGGTAAAGAGCGGAGGAAAGTTGCACAGGAAGTAGCCGAGGCCTGTACCCAGGCCGACGCCGAGCAGAGGGTTGCGCGTGCCGAGCCATCCGCGCAGGTGGGTAACGAGCGTGACGGTGAGCAGGCCCAGCCCGCAGCCGATAAGCAGCGCCACCGCCAGGCTGCCCGGCAGGTTAAGCGGCAGGAGTGAAAGCGCGGCGGAGGCAGCGCAGGCCGAAAGCGCGACCTGCAGGCGCGTGCCCGGGCGTGGGAGAAGCGCCAGGCGGGGAGCAAGCAAGCTGAGGAGGATTCCTCCGGCCGCCATCGCCGCCATGACTGCTTTCAAATGTGTGTCGGCGACACCCAGCGCGGCGAGCCGCTTGAGAAACGCGAACTGCGCGAAGATAAGGAAATAAACATAGGTGATGGTGACAAGACTGATGCCCTGCCAGCCGGACCAACGCGGTTCATGCCGTGGCATGGGTCAGCCAGCCTTTGGAGAGGCCGATGATCTGGAGCAGGGCCAGCGCGCCATCGCTGACCGCGACATCGAGCCATCCAGGATTGAGCGTGCCCGCAAGCATGCTGAAGCTGACGAACAGCGCGACGCAGCCGCGGCTGATCGCGGTAAGCAGCCACACCACCTGGAGCTCCCGCGAGGACGATGGAAGCCGGGTTGCCAGCATGGCTCCGTACAAGCAGGCCAGACCGACCGAGAGAACAAACGCGCCGATGAACGACAGGAACGGAAGCGAAACGGAGGCGACATGCAGCCGCATGAGACGCAGCGTAAGCGCGGGCGCGAAGAGCAGCAGCAGACCGGTTGCGGAATCGGAAAGGCCGCTGAGAATCTGGTAGCCGAGCAGGAAAGAACGCTTCATGGCGTCTGCTCCCGCAGGGCACGAGCTGATTCGGACGGAAGTTTCACGGCCCAGAACAGCCAGTCGATCGAAGCAATAAGCATCAGCACGCCGAGCACGAGGCGCAGCGTGTAGATCGTGTTTCTCGCGGGACTGGGGACGATGGTGAAGGCAGGGTCGAGCCCTTCCTGAAAGCCCGCGACAAACATCAGCAGCACATAGGCCAGTACGCTCGCATGCCAAAGATAGAACGACCAGGTCTGGTTGAAGATCCAGCCGTTTTCGCCAAGCAGCTGCACCAGGACGAAGATGAGCAGGCTCGAGACAAAACCGGCCATCGCGAGCAGCGAGTGGCCCACCAGGCCGTCGGTGAATTTGAGTCGGTCTAACACGCCGGGAAGAAACAGGCACCAGCCGGTGGGGATAAGCAGCGACCACCAGAGGAGAAACGCAATGCGCCAGCGGCGCGTGTTCGCGTGCCAGGCGAAGCCGCTGAAGTACCAGGGCATGAGCGGCAGCCAGGCGAGCAGGCTGCCGAGGCTTACAAACTGGGTGGGGCGGTGGTGGCTGACATCGGCTCGCCCGAGCGTGAGACAGAGCAGCGCTTCCGCCAGCAAAACGCTCCAGGCAGCGAGCTGGCGCCGGGAGCTGTTCGGCTTCGCATGGGTGAGCCCGAAAGGGAGCACGAGCAGAATTGCGACGATGATGAGGGCCGACTCGAGCTGGCTTGCGCCGGTGGGTCCGCCGGAGTCGGGATTGATGGGCGGATAGAGGTTCGGGTCCGCCGCGATGTAAAGGATTGGCGGAATGGCAAGCAGAAGAACCAGCCCGATGACTCTGCCCGCCCAAGCGAGTCTCGTGTGTGCGACATGCGATTTCCATCTTACGAATGCCGCACCGGCGAGCAGAAGCCAAAGCGCCGCAAGGGCCAGGGGAAACAGGACGCGCGCGTAGCCGGTCCAGTCGAGAAAAAGTTTGCCGCTGGAGTGGCCGTTGAGCCAGGAAAGCGCCCCGATGCCGAGAGCGGCGGACCACACCCAGAGGACCGGTCGCGCCCAGCGCGCTGCTGGCTGCATGTCCGCACCGTATGCCTTGAAGAGAAACGCCACGAGCGGAAGACTGCACCAGCCGTAGAGCTGGAGATTGAGGTGCACCGGCATCCACCGCCCATAGGTCCACTCCCCCAGCAGGCGGTTGATGCCGGGCCCGAGAAGCAGCGCGGCGAGCAGCACGCCGATGGAGTTGGCCACAACCAGCCAGGCCAGCGCATGCCGCGCAGCCGACACGAACACGTCCGCGCTCTCGCTGGCAAGCACGGCCGAGGATGACGCGGGGACAGGAGCCCGCGCAAGCTCAGGCAGGCTGAGGCTCATGGATCCTTTCATCGATCCTTCCATCCCGCATTTCCACGACGCGGTCGCAGCGGCCGGCGAGCGCCCGGTCATGCGTGGCCATCACCAGCGTCACGCCGTCACTCGCGACCAGCTCCAGCAGCAGCTTGAAGACCGTTTCACTTGTTGCCTCGTCGAGTGACCCGGTGGGTTCATCGGCCAGCAGAATGCGGGGATGATTGACCAGCGCCCGGCACAAAGCGGTGCGTTGGCGCTCGCCTCCGGAGAGAGTCTGGATGCGGTGGTTGAGGCGGTGGATCAGCCCGGTGCGCTCGGCCAGCTCGCGGACCCGTGTTGTGGCCAGCTTGCGGTCGGTCCCAGCCGCAACGGTCGGGATGAGGCAGTTTTCCTCGAGCGTGAGGTCGGGAATGAGGTTGTGCAGCTGGAAGACGAAGCCGACCTGGTGGCGCAGAAGCCGGAGGGGATTGCGATGGCGATTGATCTCGACGCTGCTGATGGCAATGTGTCCGCGATCGGGAGTGTCCAGGCCGCCGAGCATATGCAGCAGCGTGCTCTTACCGCAGCCGGATGGCCCGCAGAGCGCAACGGTCTGGCCTTCGACCGCTTCGAAGTCAACGCCCTTGAGCACGCTGATCGCGCCCGCGTCGTAGCTCTTCCAAACGTCACTGGCGCGCACGACCGTGCGCGGGTCTTCGGGGGCAAACGCGGCTCCGGGGATGTAGCGTTTCATTCGAAGCGAAGCGCCTCCACCGCACGGATCCGCATGGCGTACAGAGCCGGATAGAGCGCACCGGCCAGTCCGGTCGCGAGCGCCAGCACAATCACGATGAGCAGCACAGCCGGCTCCAGCGTGACATCGATGTAGCCGTGCAGAGCGGGAACCAGCTTGAGCGTGAATAGAAAACAGATGCCGATCAGCAGGCCGGAGACCGCACCCAGGATCGACACGAGAGAGGACTCGCCAAAGATGATGCCCGCAATCTGCGCATCGGAGAAGCCGCTGACGCGCAGGATGGCGATCTCCCGGATGCGCGTGAATACAGACATGATCATGGTGTTGGCGACGCCCAGGCCGCCCAGCAGCAGGCCGCAGCCGCCCACCGCCCAGGCCGTCGCCTTCAGTATCTTGAACTGCGAGTAGGAGCGCGAGAACTCCGCATCCTCCAGCCCTACCAGGTCGGCGTAGCGGCTCGCGATCCTGCTCTTGAAGGCTGCCGCATCGTCCTTGTTGCGCAGCTTGATGGTGACGACGGAAGAGTAGCCCTGCTTGTGAAAGAAGGTTTGCGCGGAACTGAGAGGCATGAACACACCACCATCCTCAAAGCCGTTCGATGTTTTGACAATGCCGATCACATGAAAGCTGCCGTGCCCGATCTGCACGGGCATCCCCAGCTTGGCTTTGAGAAACTCCGCCGCGCGCTCGCCCAGGACTACGTCGTCGGCGTGCTTCGCAAAGTCGCCGCGATCCCCCTTGAGCCACACCGCCTTGCGGATGCGGGCGTCGCCGGCAGTGACGCCGAAGCAGGTGATGATGGGCTGGTTTTCGCTGGAAACGATGCCAAACAGTACCGGGTCAGCGTGCTGCACCATGGACCAGCCGGCCATATCGCGCGCCGCCGCGGCGGGGACGTTGCTGAAAAACAGATCGGAGACATTGCGCTCGAAGACGATGATCTGGCTGTCGCTCGAGAGAATGCCCGAGAACATGCCGACCGCGCCTTGCAGGATCGTGACGATGGTCAGCATGGCAGCGACGCTGAAGGCAATGCCGGCAACGCTGATGAAGGAGCGGATACGGTGCCGGCGCAGGTTGGTCACGATAAGCTTGAGAAAGATCACGGCTGCCCCCGCAGACTCGGCTCGCAGGTCGCCTGCTGCACCCGGGCTGCCTCGGCTTTCAGGTCGCCGGCGAGCTGCTCAAGGAACCGGCATTGCGGCCTCGCTACCAGCAGCCAGCCCAGCACCTCATCTCCCTCGGCGATCAGCTGCCCAAGCCGCGCCAGGGCGCCGGGAATGCCGGTACTGAGGGCAACGTTCGGCCGGTTGAGCGATGCGTCGCGCGCGCCGGTCTTGCCCGTGTCCGCATCGCTTTCCAAAACATCCTTCAGGTCATCGAGAACCTGGTAGCTGAGGCCCCAGCACATGGAAGCCTGCTCCAGCATGTGGAGTTCGGGCTCAGCTGCCCCGCCCAGCAAGGCCGGCAGCACCACCGCCAGCCGGACCAGCGAAACAGTCTTGTCCATTGCGATGCGCTCCACCGTTTCCCGATCGTGCGCCAGCTGCGCGTAGTGAAGGTCGAAGCTCTGCCCGTTGAGCAGCCCATCGATGCCGAGGCACTCCTCAAGATAGCTGAGCGCACTTCGCTGCCTGTCGAGCGGGCAAACCGAAACCGCTCGCCAGGCCAGCGAGTAAGCCCGGTTGACGAGTCCAAGCGCGGCCAGGATAGCGCCTGCCTCCCCATAGGTGCGGTGGACGCATGGAGCGCCTCTCCGCAGTGCTGCATTGTCCATGCACGGCAGGTCATCGAAAAGCAGCGACGCCGTGTGAAAGTACTCGAGCGCAATGGCAAGGTCAGCTCCAGCAGAGTCCGCGACGCCGTAAGCCGTGGCCATCTGCAGGACGATCTGCGGGCGAACGAGACTCCCCGGGTTGCCGAGCACATGACGCAGCGCCTGCTCGAGGTTCGGCTCCAGCTTTGCCGAAAGCGGAAGGGCCGCAGCGAAATTGTCCGTCAGCCGCGCTTCGCTCGATATGTCCGTAAGATTGTGTCGCAATATCATGACCCTGACTGCCCGGATAACCCGAGCATTGACCGCGCGAACCTACAGGCAAGCACCCTCGATAGGGACGACCGCATTCTTAAGACGAGGCATTGCTGCTTTCGGAAGCACCCGCTGCGGTTCTCCACGACTCTGTCAGTGGCCCTGAACGATATATACGGCCCCGAGATGACCTACGCACAACAACTTGATGACAAACCGTTCATCTGGATTCCCGAAACCGCACCCGGCGCGGCATGCTCTATGATTTTTCTCATGCGCCTGCTGCTGGTGGAAGACGATCTCGATATTCAGAGCTTCCTGCAGCACTCGCTTGCGGAAGCGGGATACGAGGTCGACGTGGCGGTGGATGGCCGCGCGGCAGAGCAGCTTGCGGTAGACGGAAAGCACGACGTGTTCATCATCGATCTCGGGCTTCCCGACCAGGATGGCATCAGCCTGATTCTGCGGCTGCGCCAGATAGGCGTCACCGCGCCGGTGCTGATTTTATCGGCGCGGCGATCCGTCGATGACCGAGTGCGCGGCCTGGAACAGGGCGGCGACGACTATCTCACGAAGCCGTTCGCGCTGGCGGAGTTGATCGCGAGACTGCGTAACCTGCTGAAGCGGAAAGCTCCTGCGGGCGCTGAGTCGACTCGGCTGCGCGTGCTTGACCTTGAGCTCGATCTACTGCGGCGCGAGGCTACCCGCGGCGGAGAGACGCTGCACCTGACTACGCAGGAGTTCGTACTTTTAGAGTACTTATGCCGCAATGCCGGCCGCGTTGTCACCCGCTCCATGATTCTCGATGAGGTGTGGGGCATGCGCATCCAGCCCGACACCAATGTTGTCGACGTCCATATCTACAGGCTGCGCGGCAAGGTCGACACCGAAGGTCATCCGCCGCTTATCCGAACATTGCGAGGTGTAGGGTATGTCCTCAAGGATCGCTGAACAGAATATGCGCAGCGCTGCGTGGCGCATTTCCATGTGGGCTACGCTGGCCTTTGCTTGTGGAACCATCCTGGCGTTTGCCTATCTCCATAGGTTTGTGGCGAATGACGTGCAGAGCCGGAGCGACGCATGGCTTTCAGGAGAGGTGGAGGTGCTCGGCGATGTCGCCGAGCGCACCCCGAGAAACGCTCTTTACGATCGCGTGGTGAAGGAGGTTGCCGAACTTGCCAGCAAGGAGGTTCCAAACCGGCCTGTCCACGATGAGAGCCGCAATGACTCCGTCTTCTTTCTCCAAAGCGAGGAGGCCGGCGGCGTGGCGCTGTGGGTAGGCGCCGGCAATGGATTCGCGACGCTTGCCGCCATCCAGAAAGCCCGCATGGCGGCTTCGCCGACGGACGTTCGTGTGCGTGGCTTTGCCACCCCGTTCCGGGTTGCATCCATGCGTATGAGCGACGGCAGCTCCATCTATCTCGGGCTCTCCGAGCGGGACGAACTGCGGCTGCTGCGCAACCTGCGCTTTCACTTCTTTCTGCTGTGGCTGTCCATCGTTTTGCTGGCTTTCCTGATCGTCTTTTTCACCACGCGCCGCATGCTGGGCCATGTGCGGCAGATCACGGAGGCTGCGTCGAGAATCGGCCAGTCGGACCTGAGCAGACGAGTGCCCACCACCCGTCGCAATGACGAAGTCGCCCACCTGGCACTTACACTCAATCGCATGCTCGACCGCATTGAGAGGGCGATGCATCAACTCCACACCATCACCGATTCGCTTGCGCATGATTTGCGCAGCCCACTTACCGCGATCCGAGGCAAGCTGGAGATTTCCCTGTCTTCCGGGATCAAGGGCGAGCAGACGGAATCGATTGTTTCCTCTATTGATGAGCTGGACCGGCTCACCGAACTTCTCAACCGATCCCTCGATGTCGCCGAGGCAAAGGCCGACGCGCTTCGACTCCATCGCGCCCCCGTGGACCTCGACGAATTGCTGCGAGTCATGGTCGACCTCTACGAACCGTGCATGTCCGAAAAGGGTTTGCGTATGCAACTGCGCAGCGCAGGCAGGCTCACTATTTCGGCCGACGCTGCGCTCATGCACCGTATGATCGCCAATCTCTTCGACAATGAACTGAAGCATCTGCCCGCATGCTGCACCGTCTTCATCGATCTTCGTGAAGAAAATGGGGCTGCCCGGCTGGTCCTGGAAGACGATGGTCCCGGCTTTGCCGCCGATCTGAATCCGCGCGTCTTCGAGCGGAACGTCAAAGGAACACTATCGAGCGGCCACGGGCTGGGCTTGGCCTTTGTCGAAGCCGTCGTCCACACGCACGGCGGCGCTGTAACGGCCTCGAACCGCCGGGAAGGAGGAGCGCACCTGGCGATTACACTGCCGACTTCCTTCGACATACAGCGCGACCTATCGGCGCCGCTATTAGCTACGACTTAGACGGCCTCGCTTGACTTCTAGCGGTCCGGGCGTTCACGCGCATAACATTGATCAACGGAGCCTTGTGGATCACCGGATGCTAGCCCGCTCCCTGCTCGGCCTTCTATGTGCGGTGCAGGGACTTGCAACTGTGATAATCGACCTGAATCGAACGCATGCGACCAACCCTGACTGGCCCAGGCATGCGCGATTTCATCTGGTCTGGCAGGACTTTACTATCTTTTTGCTGGCCGGCTTTGAAGCAGGGCTGGTGTGGTGGCGCGGCCCTCTCGCGGGGCAGCGCTTCTACCTTGTCGCGGCGCTCACGGCTATTCCGCTGCTCGCGTTTCTGGCTGCTCTGCTCGGACGGCGCTGGTATGGCGGTGCTTTATCGGATCGCAACGGCATTCCAGCTGCGCGGCTTTCGCTGCTTGGCAGAACCGCGCATCTCGACCTGAACTTAGCCGCAGTCATGGCAGCTTTGCTCACATTGGTGATAACTCTGTTCATCTACGCGTAGCCGCGTCTCTCAGTGAGTCAGCGTCGTCCGCGGATTCTCAGGCAGCATGAGCGCGGGCTGGGGTGGACGAGAAAAATCGAAGTCGCGGATCAGGTCGCCGAGCACGGGCGCATTTTCACGAATGTCCGGCCGCGGGTCGGGCCGTCCATCCGTCTTCGGATCGATGCGCGCGCCGCCGAGAAAGTCGTCCTCGATAAACTTCAGATAGGCATCGAAGCTCAGGGTCTGATGGTCGATGTATCCCCGCCGCGCATAGGGGCTGATCACCATTGCGGGCACGCGAATGCCGTAGCCGAGCTTGTCAACGCCCGGAGGCGGCACATGGTCGTAAAAACCTCCCCAGTCATCCCAGGCAAGAAAGATAGCGGTGCTGTCCCAATCCGGACTTTGCATGATGGTGTTGATGATATGCGTGACATAGGTCTGGCCCGCGCTGACCAGAGCCGGTGGGTGCTCGCTGTCGCGGGAGTTAGGCACGATCCATGACACAGCCGGCAAGGTTCCAGCCTGGGCCGCGGAGAAAAAGCTGTCGAGCGTCTGTACATTCGCTACCTGGTTATCCTGATGCACATCCGTGAATTTAGGAAGCACATTCCAGATAGGCGGCACGCCCTGCTTCGCCTGGCCGCCGCGCCTGCGCCCCGGCTGCCTGGGGCCGCCGTCGAGATAGTAAGCCCACGAAACATGATTGCGGTTGAGCAGCCATGTCAGGTCTGTCCAGCCGTAGGGCGTGTCGATGTCCGGCTTCGGCCGCTTGCGTTCCAGATCGCTCTGGCAGGTCTGCGGATCGTTGGGATTGGAACACTGCGCCGACCAGCCCGAGACCATATACAAATGCGAGGGCAGGCTGTATGACGCGACGGGCTCGAACATATGGTCTTGCAGCACAAAGGTTTTGGCATAGGCCCAGTAGTTAGGAATATCCGACTGCACGTGATAGGCCATGACCCGGTTCACTCCAGCGCCGCCGCTTTCGCCGCAGTTTGGGTCGGTGGCATTGCGGCACGGGCTTTTCGCGCCGGCGGCCACCGCCACAAAGCCGTCCATCTTGCCGCCGTCGATCGCCCGGGCGGCTGCATCGGAGGAGTGGGCCGCGCCGCCGTTGCGGTCCAGGTGGTCGACGTACGGCTTGTCGCAGGTCTTTGTGGTGGGATCGGGAATACAGGCCGACATGGGAACTCCGTCAGCACCGGGAAAGGTCCCGAAGTAATGATCGAAGGAGCGGTTCTCCTGCATGATGACGATGACGTGCTTGATTTTGTGAATGCCGGCATCGCTCGATGGGGCGGCGGTATGTGGTGCGCTTTGCGCCTGCGCCGCCAGCAGTGAAGCAGTAAGCACCACCCATGCAACCATGGACCGCTCAAGGAAGCGTATCAGCCAATGCATTCGCGAGATCTCCCGCTCGAGTAGACACGAACTCACGGCATTTGTTGCGGCGATGGCGCAGCGAACAGCGTCTGCTTAGTCGAGCTTCGCCGCCCGCAGCCGCAAAGCATTGGTGATAACGGAAACAGAGCTGAAGGTCATCGCCGCACTGGCAATGACAGGGCTCAGCAGCAGCCCGAACACGGGGTACAGCACCCCCGCGGCGAGTGGGATGCCGAGCCCGTTATAGACGAACGCAAAGAACAGGTTCTGGCGAATGTTGCGCATGGTTGCGCGGCTCAGCTTCCGCGCCCGCACAATGCCGCGCAGGTCTCCGCCCAGCAGCGTCAGCCCGGCGCTCTCCATTGCCGCGTCCGTGCCGGTGCCCATCGCGATGCCCACATGGGCCTGCGCCAGCGCGGGAGCATCGTTGATTCCGTCGCCTGCCATGGCCACGATTTTTCCCTCCGCCTGCAACTGCTTGACCATCGCCGCCTTGCCCTGCGGCAGCACCTCGGCCTCCACCCGGTCGATACCGAGCTGCGCGGCGACCGCGTTCGCCGTGGCGCGGTTGTCGCCGGTCAACATGACAATGTGCAAGCCCTCCCGGTGCAGCGCTTGAATCGACGCCGCGGCAGAGGCTTTCACCGGGTCGGAGACAGCCAGCAACCCCGCGACGCGGCCGTCGATCACGGCGAACACCACGGTGCGGCCTTCGCTCCGCAGCCGCTCCGCGTTACCGGCCATACCTTCCTCGTTGAGCCCGAGCTCTCGCAGGAGAGCGGCGTTGCCCACGTGCACGGCTCGGCCCTCAACCATTCCGCTGGCTCCCTTTCCCGTGACCGACTGGAATCGCTCGACCCGGGCGAGCCCGAGCCCTCGCGCGCGCGCACCCTCTACCAGGGCGGCGGCGAGCGGGTGTTCGCTGCCCGCTTCAAGGCTTGCGATCAGGCGCAGCAGGTCGTCTTCCTGGATGCCCTCAGCGGACACGACGGCGGTCAGCTTCGGCCTGCCCTCGGTCAAGGTGCCGGTCTTGTCGACGACCAGCACGTTTACTCTTTCAAGCGTCTCCAGCGCCTCCGCATTGCGGACCAGCACGCCAGCCTGCGCGCCGCGGCCCGTGCCCACCATGATCGACATAGGCGTGGCCAGGCCGAGCGCGCACGGGCACGCGATAATAAGCACCGCCACCGCATTGACAAACGCAAAGGCCAACCGCGGCTGCGGCCCCCACAGCGCCCACACCGCAAATGTAACCACGGCGGCTACAATTACAACCGGCACGAACCAGCCCGCGACCCTGTCGGCAAGCCGCTGGATGGGCGCACGGGTCCGCTGCGCGTCGCCGACCATGCGCACGATCTGGCTCAGCAGCGTGTCGCCGCCGACCCGCTCGGCACGCATGGTAAACCCGCCGCTACCGTTGACCGTCGCGCCGGTGACCTTGCTGCCGGCCGTTTTTTCAACCGGCATCGGCTCGCCGGTCACCATGGACTCATCGATGGTGGTCGAACCTTCGAGCACGGCTCCGTCGACGGGAACTTTTTCGCCGGGACGCACGCGCAGCGTATCGCCGGCCTGGATCTGGTCGAGCGCGGCATCCTGCTCCGCCCCGTCGGCGCCCACAACCCGCGCGGTTCGGGGAGCGAGGCTCAGCAGGGCTTTCAGCGCGCTCGATGTGCGGCTGCGTGCGCGCAGCTCCAGCACCTGGCCCAACAGCACCAGCGTAACAATGATGGCAGCGGGCTCAAAGTACACATTCGCTCGCCCCGCCTGCAGCCGCATGGCCACGGGAACCAGCCGCGGAAAAAAGAGCGCGAAGACACTGTACAAGTAGCTGGCGCCCGTGCCCAGCGCGATGAGCGTGAACATATTGAGGTGGCGATTCACGACCGAAGCCCAGCCGCGGGCGAAGAACGGCCAGCCGCCCCACAGCACCACTGGAGTCGCCAGGGCGAACTGTAACCACAGCAGTGGCTGATTGCCGGCGGCATGCTGCAGCGGCTTGCCCGGCAGCATGCCGCTGACCATGAGCACGAGGAAGGGAGCGCTGAGCGCCACGCTTGTCCAGAAGCGGCGCTGCATGCTGGTGAGTTCATCATTGGGCGCTTCGACCGCAGCCTCGCGCGGCTCCAGCGCCATGCCGCAGATGGGGCACGCGCCCGGCCCATCGCGCACGATCTCCGGGTGCATAGGGCAGGTGTACTGGGTGCGCGTTGCGGGCGCGGCGAGTGTCGCGGGCTCCAGCGCCATGCCGCATTTTGGACAGCTGCCCGGGGCCGACTGGCGCACCTCCGGGTCCATCGGGCAGATATACTCGGCAGCCTTGGGCGTAGGCTGGGCGGCTCCGTCGAGATAGCGCCCGGGCGCATCCTCGAACTTCCGCTTGCAGCCGGCCGAGCAGAAAAAATACTCGGTACCCTCGTGCTCGCTCGTTTCCGCCGCGTTTTCCGGCACAACCGTCATGCCGCACACGGGATCCTTCGCAACTGTCGCCTTCATGCCATTGCCTCTTTCACGCCTGTCTTGACCAGGGCGTAGTTCATCGGGTAGGCGGTCAGGAAACCGGCCGTCATGGCGAACTGCATCATGAACCAGTAGCGAGCCTCGTTCGGGTGCAGGTGCGGGTGCGGGAAGATCACGAAATAAACCAGCGCCATCCAGGCATACATGCCTACCTGGAAGGCGGTGATCGAAAGCGTGTCAGCCTTGATCGCGGCCCACACGCCCGGCAGAAACGAGAGCCCCTGCATGGGCACGATGCTGAAGTACTGGAACACGATGCCGAGCGACCACGCGGCCATGTAGTCGTACACGTAGCTCGCCCAAAGGTCAGAGCCCCAAAGCGTCAGCCCAAACGCGAACACGGTGAAGTCCACCGCGATATCGCCCAACGTGCAGCCGGCGCCGCAGTGGCTGACCGCGACCGCGGTCTGCGACCAGCTAGGGTGCTCATGCGCCTGCTTCATCCTGCGCTTGTGATCTTCTTCCGACATCTGCTTATCCGCGTCGTTCGCGCGGCCGAAGCGGAAGTAGCCCCACAGAGCAAAGACGCTCAGGTAGAGCGCCGTCACCGGCCACACAATGTTCATAACGCCCATCTTCTGCGGGTGCCGCAGGACATCCACGGCGATAACGATCGCGCAGAAAAGCGCGATGCCCAGGGAGATCCATGCAATGGTTTCAAGCATCGGTTTTGCTCTTTCTTTCCGCGGCCGCGCATGCACCCGGGCCGGTGGTCACTTGTGAGTTTCAGATGCCGCGGCCGCGCTCGCCGACGCACCAGCCGCGGCTTGCCACTGGGCCAGCACCACGGGCGGCAGCTTGTTCATGTGGCTCAGAAACGTCGTGATCTGCCATATCTGCTGCTCGTTATAGGTCTGCTTCCAGGCAGGCATGGCGCTGTAGCGGATGCCGTGCAGCAGGATATAGAAGTTCTGGTTCTCCGGCATGTCGGGCGCGTCGTGCATGAACTGCGGCGGCCGCGGATACAGCGCCTCCGCCAGCGAGGCCTGCCGGTGCGCAGGGTCGCCGTGGCAGTTCGCACAGTGCTTCTGGTACATCCGCATGCCCGCAGCGAGGTTCTCGTCGCTCGCGCTGACCGGGTTGCGCAGCTCAGGGGCGCGGTGATCCACAGACGCGTCCAGGGCAGGCATGGCGATGCTGCTTTCGAGCGCGCCGACCGGGATGTCGGCGCGCGGGTTGACCAGGCCGAACCGCACAGAGCCGAACCCGGCCACCAGCAGAACGACGAATGTGGTGATGCAGCCGAACCAGAAATTTCGCAAGAGCAGGCTCCTTTTTGAGAAATAGAGAAAACAGCGGTCTATTGCCTGCCGCCGCCGTCGGGTAGGTTGATGGTCGTGGTGCTTGAGCCCATGCTCATAGGCTGGTCGAGCCCGTACATCAGCGTGTAGTTCTCAAGCGCGAGCGCGTTGGCCCACTCCATGTTGAGCGCCTGCAGGTAATTCACCTGCAGGTCGAACAGCGTGCGCTGCGACACCAGCACCTGCGGATACGCAGCAGCCATCTGCTGGTACTTCATCAGGTACAGTTCGTAGGCACGCCGCGCGCGCGGCAGCATCTGCCTGCGGTAGCGGTCTGCCTCAAAGCGCGAGGACAGATACTGCTGCGCCATCGGCTCGGCCACCTGCTTCAGATACAGCTGGGTCCGGGTCACATCGCCGCGCGCCCGCTCCAGCTCGGCCTTGGCCGCCTCCACATTGCCCTGGTTGCGGTTCCAGAGCGGAACGTTCACACCGGCCTCGGCAAAGCTTTCCGGGCCGGCTGCATGGGGAATGCCACTCTCGATGACTTCACCCGAATACCACTCGCCGGCCTTCACGCTGAGGTTCGGGAACGGCTCGCGCTTCGCATCTTTCAGGCGCGCCTCCGCTACCGCAACCTGCTGCTGCGCATGCTTCACCGTCGGGCTCTGCGCGAGGATGGCCGCGACCTGTTGCTCCGCGTCGATTACCGGCGGCTGCTCCAGGTCGCCTTTCAGCGGGGTGACGGGCAGCGTTTGTGCACCGGCTACGGCCGCCAGCGTTTGAAAGTCTTGCAGGTAAGCCCGCTGAGCATGCTCAAAGTCGACCTTGGCCTGCTCCAGTTCCACTTCGGACTGCAGCACGTCGGGCGCGTCCGCCTGGCCCACATTCGCAAGCTGGTGCGCGGTCTGCGATGCATCGAGCGCGATCTTCATCAGCCGCTGCCGGATCACCACCAGTCCCTGCGAGGTAAGCGCGCGATAGAAAGCCTGCTGCACCGAATCCTTCACCCGGTACATCTGCTCGTCGACGCCGATCTGGTCCGCGTGCGCCTGCTGCTCGTAGATATTGCGGCGCAGCCCCAGCTTGCCGCCCAGTACAAACTCCTGCTGCACGAACGCGCCCTGCTCGCCGCCGCCGTATTCGCCGCCGCGAATATGATCGCCGCTGTAGCCGACGACCGGGTTCGGGTACAGGCCGGCCTGGCGCCCCTGCTGGTGCGCGCGCTCGACGAACGCCCGGGCCTGGTCGAGCGTTGGATTGGTCTTCCCAGCCATCGCGACAAAGTCGTCCACGGTCATGGGCGGCCGCTTGACCACGTCGTCCAGCAGCTCCGGCGCCGGCAGCGACTGCCCCGTCTTGTAAGCTTCGTTTTCGGGCTCCTGCAGGGTGAGCGTGTCATGCGCAACGGATTCCGCATCGCTCGCGGGGCCCGGTTTGAGGCGTTGCTGCGCCGCCTGCTGCTGCTGAGAGCTTTCGAGGCTTTGTGTCTCCCGGTCCGCCGGAGTGTCACCAGCGGGCGGCTTCTGTGCGTCCTGCGGCACCTGCATGGGCGCCTGCCCGCCCGGGCTCATGTCCATCCCGGGCATCGACTGCTGGGCGACGGCCCAGCAGGGCGCGCTGAAAACGACGGCTGCGATCAAAATACGTTTCATGCGCGGTCTCCAGGCTGGGGCGCGTACAGCGCGGCGTACGGATCGTTCTGCCGGTTGGCCGCTTTCATGCGCGCGACCACCTCGTCGTACTTGTCCGGCGGCAGTACCCGAATAAACGTCATCATGCCCTGCATGAACCGCGACCAGCCCGGCCGCAGCCCGTAGTTCTCCGGCCTCATCACCTGCGCGTCCATCTGCATCATCGGGCCTTCCATATACGCGTCCTGCGGAAAGTTGGGCACGTTGTTCGCGTTGGGCGCCTCATCGTTCTTCTGCTGCCGCATGCTGCCCATGTCCATGCTCATCATGTTGCGCATCTGCTCGGGACCCATCTCGATCCCGCCCGGCTTCATCTCCCGCGTCATGCCGCTCATGCTTGCGTCGAAGTTCGCGTCCGACAGCGGCCCATTGGTCGTCGTCATGCCTGCGTCCGAACCGAAGCCCATGCCGCGCCCCAGGCTCGCGCCGTAGTCCTCGCCCATCGGCGCGCCGGGCGAGCCGTCGAGCATCCCCATGCCGCTGTTCATGCTCACGCCGGCCGGCATGCCCGCCATCCGCGTCAGCGCCCCTGCCTGCGAGGCCATCTGGTTCATCATGTGGTGGGGCAGGTGGCAGTGCAGCATCCAGTCGCCGGGGTTGTTCGCGACGAACTCCACGTTGCGCGTCTGCGCCACGCCCACCAGCACCGTGTTGCCCGGCCACCACGCGGTCTCCGGAATGCGCCCGCCCTCGGTCCCGGTGACCTGGAACGTGTGCCCGTGGATGTGGATGGGGTGGTGGTTCATGCCCAGGTTGATCATGCGCAGGCGCACCCGGTCGCCCTGCCGGATGATGAGCGGCGTGACCGCCGGACCGGCCTTGCCGTTGATCACCAGCCAGTTGAACTCCATGTTCATGGTGTTGGGCACGGTGCTGCTGGGCAGCACCGCATAGCCCTGGAAGTGCAGCGCGAAATCCTTGTCGCAGTGCGGCCGGTAGGGCTCCTTCGGGTGCATGACAAACGCGCCCAGCATGCCCGCCATCTCCTGCATGGCCATGTGCGAGTGGTAGAAGTAGGTGCCTTCCTGGTGGATCAGGAACTCGTAGACAAACTGCTCGCCGGGCTTGACCGGCTCCTGGCTGATGCCCGGCATGCCGTCGTAGCCGATGTGGTCCTCAAACCCGTGCCAGTGGATCGAGCTCGGCTCGGGCAGCTCATTCTTGAAGATGACGCGGACGCGGTCGCCCTGGTTCACCTGGATCGTCGGGCCCGGCGCCGAGCCGTTGAAGCCCCACGCGTCGATCGTCTTGTCCGGCGCGATCTGTTGCTTGACCACCTGCGCGGTGAGCCGGAAAACCTTGACGCCATTGTCCATCGTATACGGCAGGTCGCCGACATCGACGGTAACGACCGGCGTGTTGAAGGCCGGGCCGCTGCTGCCGCGGCGGTCGGCCTTGAGCTTTTGCGCGGAAGAGGGAGCGGCGGCATAGAGCTTGTCGCTCGCAAACAGCCCGGCGCCAAGGCCTAGGGCACTTTGTAGAAAGGAACGGCGGTTCGCCATGGGGGACTCCGTGGAGAGCTGTGCTGAAGGGGATTGCTGCCGGGGGCTGCTGGGCCGCCTGCGGGGTTTGGAGACGCAGCAGCGAACGCGCGGCCCGGCGGAATGCGGGCAGGCGCGTCTCTAGACGCGGAGGGTGGTTTGGAGCTGGACGAGCGAGGGGATGCGGGCCGGGGGCGTCTCAGCCGGGGCAAGCCGCGGGCCGGGCGGGAGAGCGGCTGCCGTGACCATTTGCGCCGCGAGGAACTGGCCGGGAACGAGAAGAACTCCGCTCTCCCAGCTGTTCTTATTCAGCTGCGCGGTCTGCTGTTCGCAGATGTGCCGGCAGGAGGCGGGATGCCCAATCGCCGCCTGCGCGGAGGGGTACATCGCCGGCATGGCCGCCGCGGCGCAGTGTTGCTCACCGGCTGTTACAGAAGTGTGCGGAGCTGCCGGCAAAGACGCGCCGCCATGACAGGGATCGGTAAGACTCTGGAGGTCGCAAGTGGCGGCACAGGCGGACGAGGCGCAGGAGAGCATCAGCAGGAACGCTGCCAGTAAGCTCGCGCATGTCGATCTGAACCGCATAGCAAAATGCTACACCCCTCTGGCTTTAAGACTGTGACTGGATGAAAAGCTGGGTGCGCAGCGTTTGCCGCGCCCTTTCTAAAGCTGTCCGGCAGCGCCCCTCCAAAATCAGCGAATTAGGATCAGCGAATCGGGTTTGCGGTAACTTCAAGTTCTGTTCTGCCATGGTCGGAGGCGTTGTCGGAGGAAAATACAACGGTTGGCTTGCCGATTGGTATGGTGATGACAGACACCCACCGGAGCTGGCGGACGAAGGGATGCTCTGCCGAGGCAGGCGGGAGAGCGGACAAGGTGGCGATGTCTGCCGTAACGTCGAGCGCGAGCAAATGCTCCGCTTCTTCGGCATCGGCCAGGTCGATCTTCACTCCCGTGTCGAAAAGCTGTCCTGAACTTGAAATCTGAACACGGTCGCCACTCCGGATGGATGTCGCATGACCAGCCCGTGTACCGGTCGGCATGGTCGCCATGTAAGTCCGGGTGTCGGCCAGCTTATTCTCGGGCGAAAACTCCAAGACACGGAGAGTCACCCGGTAGAAGCGATCGGGAGCCTTCGCTGGCTGATCGCCGTGAGTGCTCACGGGATTGGGCGAGCCGTCCGGCGATTGCGCGCCGGCAAGTGGCGCCAGGGCGAGCGCGAGAACGGCAAAGATAAGTGTGAAAAGTTTGGGCATACGTTCTCCTGATTTCGGCCAGGCTGCGATTTAGTTGATCGTGTCCGGCGCGATGGGATCGATTTGGACGGGAGGGGTTACGAGCGGTTCTTCGTGCAGCGGTTCCGCGTCGCAGCGGGCTGCTTCCTGCGCTTCCCGCGCCTCCTTCGGGTGCTGTTCGACGAACGCGACCAGAACCAGTTCTTCGGGGGAGTACGGAGCGGGCAGCGGGCGGGGTCCGGTCAGCAAAGTCTGGACAGTCTTGAGCAGGCGCGGAGCCGCTGTTCGGCTTCGCGGCGAAGATGCCGGCTGGCGCCCGGAAAGCGCCGCAAATGCGCGGTGCGCCTCACCGGCAGGCGCCGGAGGTGCATGGAGTGCGGCCGAGTGGGGCAGCCTCGCCACGATGAGCGGGAGCGGGGCAACGGCAAAGCGATGGGCAAGCACAACCGTGACGAGCAGGATTGCCGCGGTCGCGAGCGCTGCCGCCCACGCCCACGCCGCCACATGCCGGGCAGGGCGCCCTGTGCGCGGACCCTTGCGCGCGTCCTGCCGCGTCTCATTTGCGACGTGGTCGAGAATACGCAGCGGCAGATCGGGCGAGGGCTCCGCCTCACGATATGTCGCGAGCGCGGCATCGAGCGCTCGCTCCAATCGCTCGTCGAGTTCGGAATCATCGTGCATGCGGAACCTCCCTGCGCTCGGGCACGCTGCCGAGCAGCGCGTAAGCCACGCGAAACATGAACCGGTGCTGCCGGTACACGAGCAGCGAGAACGCGTCTCCACCTTCCGCCGCTCGTGCCTCTTCAGCCAACGCCGCCGTCTCCCTAAAGCCGATCTGCTGTGTGCTCGCCATACTGTTCACACGCTAAGACGGGCGCGGCGGGATTGCTGTTCACTTCTTTTTCAGTCCGCATGGGAGAATCACTCTGGAAGGCGGGAACGATGTCGACGATGAAGGTGCTGGCGGCGGTCGAAGACAAGCACTTTGCAGGGTTTCCCGAAGGCGCGTTCGAGTTCTTCGCGAAGCTGAAGCGGAACAACCGGCGCGAGTGGTTCGCCGAGCGCAAGCCGCTCTACGAGGAAACCCTGCTCGCGCCCATGCTGCTGCTGGTGCGCGAGCTCGCGGTCGCGCTGCACGCGAAAGGCCTGCCGCTCGAGCCGGCGCGCCGCTCCCCGGTGCACCGCATCTACCGCGACATCCGCTTCAGCAACGACAAGACGCCGCTGCAGACGCATATCAGCAGCGCCCTGTACCGCGAGGGCGACAAGCGCACTGAGGGCGTCATCTACCTGCACCTCGATGCGAAACAGCCATTCGTGGCCGCGGGCTTCTGGCAGCCAAAGACGGCGCACCTGCGCCGCTGGCGCCAGAGCCTGGCCGCCGACCCGAAAGCCCTGCTCGCGTTTGCGAAGAAGATGCCGTTCGATTTGCAGGACACGCTCGCGCGCATGCCCCGCGGCTATGAACAGTACGCCGACAGCCAGGCCGCGCCGCTGCTCAAGCTCAAGAGCTTCCTGGTGCGCCGCGACCTGCCCCAGGCGGAGTTCTATTCACGCGCCATCCTCAAGCGCCTGGTGCAGTTCGCTCAGCAGGCCGAGCCGTTGCTGCGCTACGGCTGGAGCCTTGAACCTCCGCGTTAAAGCGTCGCGGAGAACCGTTTGAAGATCAGCGAAGCGTTGGTGCCGCCGAAGCCGAACGAGTTCGTCATCGCGTACTCAAGCGGCACGGGCAGCCCCTTGTCGCGCACCAGGCGAAAGCAGCACTCCGGCTCCACGTCCCGCAGGTTGGTCATCGGCGGCGCGATCTGGTCGCGCAGCGCCAGCACCGTGATGCCCGCCTCCAGGCTGCCCGCGCCGCCCAGCAGGTGCCCGGTCATCGACTTGGTCGAGCTGACGAGCAGGTCCCTCGCGCCCTCGCCGAAGACGCGGCAGATCGCGCGCGCCTCCGCCAGGTCGCCCAGCGGGGTCGAGGTGGCGTGCGCGTTCAGATACTGTACCTGCGACGGCTGCAGACCGGCATCGCCGAGCGCGAGCTCCATCACGCGGCGTATTCCGCGGCCGTCCTCGGGCGGCGCATTGGTGTGGAACGCATCGGAGTTCGCGGCATAGCCGACAATCTCGGCCAGGCTCGCCGCCCCGCGGCGCTCCGCATGCGCCAGCTCTTCTAGAACCAGCACGCCCGCACCTTCGCCGACCACAAACCCGTTGCGGCTCAGGTCCCACGGGCGCGACGCGCTCGAAGGTTCGTCATTGCGGGTCGAGAGAGCGCGCATGGCGGCAAAGCCGGCAATCGAGAGCGGCGTCACCGCGGCTTCGGCCCCGCCGCAGATCATCACGTCCGCATCGCCGCGCGCGAGGATTCGAAAACTCTCCCCGATACTGTGCGCGCCCGTCGTGCAGGCGGTGGCGACGGTAAGGTTCGGCCCCGCCGCGCCGTAACGGATCGAGATCTGCCCGGCGGCGAGGTTGGCGATACTGGCCGTGATAAAAAATGGCGAAACCCGGTCCGGCCCGCTCGCGACCAGCTTCGAGTGCTCGCGCTCGATCACCTCAAACCCGCCGATGCCGCTGCCGACATACACGCCGACCCGCTCCGGATCCTCGGCCGCCATATCGACCCCGCTCTGCGAGACCGCGCCCTCAGCCGCCGCGACCGCGAACTGGATGAAGCGGCCCATCTTCTTGACATCCTTGCGATCGATGAACTGCTGCGGGTCGAAGTCCTTGACCTCGCCGGCAAAGTTGCAGGCGAACCCGGCCGCGTCGAACAGCGTGATGGGCGCAATCCCCGGCTGGCCCGCGAGCAGTCCCGCCCAGGTCTTCTCCGTGCCCGTACCCAGCGGGCTCACCAGGCCGATCCCGGTGACGACGACGCGGCGCTCAGACCCGCTCATACACGTTCTCCCTCTTCAGCCGCGAGCCCTGCCTCGGACGCAGCCCTTCAAGAATACCGCCTCGGGGTGAAGACCCCCTACGCGGGAGGCGGCCACTTCGTGGCGGGTGTACCTGGTGTTCTCAACCTTGGAGTCCGTGGGCCTCGCGATGCTCGGCATTGGCGATGTCGATCCCGACCAGCGGAGGGCCACCAACGCCGCGGTTACAACCCCAAGGTAAACACGCCACGAAGTGGCCGCCAGCCGCGCAGGCGGTCTTTAGTCTTTACCCGCCAAAAAACTTCAGCATTCTTTAAGCTCCCTTCCATACACTAAGCACGATGCGCAAACGAATGTCTCTGCCCAGCGCAGGGCGCTCTCCGGCAGCGCCGTTGGCCGTGCTGGTTCTTGCCGCCTGCGCCCCCCTCGCACGCGCGCAGGCAATCGCGGGTGCTCCCGCACAAGCCCCGGCGGCAGCGCCGGCCGCCGTCACGCTTCCAGACGCGATCCATCGCGCCGAGGCCAACGAGCCCGCCTTTGCCGCGGCGCGCGCCGCGCAGAAGACCGCTTCGCTCGACCGCGGCATCGCCCGCGCGGCCCTGCTGCCCAACGTGCTCTACCACAACCAGTTCATTTACACCCAGCCCAACGGCCTGCGGGGTACCGCGGCCGGCCAGCAGAACTTCGTCTTTGTCGCCAACGACGGGGTGCACGAGTATTTCAGCCAGGCTTCCGTGACTGAAATCATCGGCCTGCAGCAGGCCGGAGCGGTACGCGTGGCCGATGCGGCCTCCGCCGTCGCCACGGCCGAGCTGGAGGTGGCGCGCCGCGGCCTGGTCGCGGCCACCGCCGGCCTCTTTTACGGGGTCATCGCCAGCGAGCGCCGCGTGGCCGTGCTGCAGGCCGCAAAAGATGAGGCCGCAAGCTTCGTATCGTTGACCCAGCAGCGCGAGACAGCAAGAGAAGCCGCGCACGCCGACGTGATCAAGGCCCAGCTCACGCTGGAGCAGCGCACCCGCGACCTGGCCGATGCGGAGCTGGCGCGGGACCGCGCGCGCCTGGAGCTGGCGGTGCTGCTCTTCGTCGACCCCCTCACGCCGTTCACGGTGGACGCGCCCAGCCAGGCCCCTGCCCTGCCGGCGATGCCCGATCTACAGGCCGCCGCGAAGCAGCATAATCCGGAGCTGGCCAGCGCGCTGGCCGCTGTGCGGCAGAGCGACGCGGAGGTATCGGTCGCGAAAGCCGCCTACCTGCCCGACCTGGGCCTGAACTTCGCCTACGGCATCGATGCGAACCAGGTCGCGAAGCACGGCCGCACCGAAGCAGTGGGCACGGTCGGGCGTATCGAAACCCCGCGCAATCTCGGCTACTCCGTCACCGCGACCCTCGACATCCCGGTGTGGGACTGGTTCGCGACCCAGCACCGCGTGGAGCAGAGCGAAGCGCGCCGCGACTCAGTGCGCGTGGCGCTGACCGCGGCGCAGAAGCGGCTCATCGTGAACCTGCAGGAGAGCTACGCCGAAGCCCAGACCGCGCAAAGCGAGCTGGCCTCGCTGGAAGCCACGGTGCGCGACGCCCAGGAGAGCCTGCACCTGGCTGAGCTGCGCTACCAGAGCGGCGAAGCCCTGGTACTCGAAGTAGTGGACGCGCAAACCGCGCTGTATGGCGCTCAGACCGCGCAGGAGGATGGACAGGTGCGATACGAACAAGCGCTCAGCAGCCTGCAATTGCTGACGGGGATACTGTGAAGACCCACTTCGCGCAATACTCGACCATCGCCCTGCTCGCAGCCGCCGCCCTGCTGCTCAGCGGCTGCGGCAAGAGCGCTGCCGACGACACCCCCGCGGTCCTGGTCACCGTGCAGGCGGCCCATCCCCGGCAGGGCTCCATCTCCGACCACGTCCTGTCGGACGCCGTGCTCTCGCCGCTGGCGCAGGCCGCGCTTTCCCCGCGCATCTCCGCGCCCGTGCGCCGCTTTTATGTGCAGCGCGGCTCGCACGTCAAGGCGGGCCAGCTGCTCGCCACCCTCGAGGACCCCGACCTGCAGGCCGCGGCGGTCGACACCCGCGGCACCTACACGGCGGCCCAAGCCGCTTTCGACAGCACCAAGGGCGCGCTCGTCCCCGACGAGACCCAGCGCTCGCGGCTCGATGTCGCGCAGGCCCTGGCCACCCGCGATCTGGACGCCAGCATCGTCGCCGCGCGGCAGAAGCTCTTCGAGCAGGGCGCCATCCCGGGCCGCGATCTCGATACCTCCCGCGCCACCCTGGTCCAGGCGCAGGCCGCCTACGATGTGGCCGCCCGCCACCTGGCCTCGCTTGTAGCGGTCAACCGCAAGGCCACGCTCGACCAGTCCGAGGGCGCCATGCTGAGCGCCAAGGGCAAATACATGGGCGCGCAGGCCCAGGTCTCCTTTGCTGAAATACGCAGCCCCATTCAAGGCGTCGTGACCGACCGCGCCCTGTTCGCGGGCGAGACCGTCGCCGCCGGCTCCACGCTGGTCACCGTCATGGACACGACCTCTCTGCTGGCCAAGGTGCACCTGGCGCAGAGCGCATCGCAGCAGGTCAAGGTGGGCGATGCGGCATCGGTCACGCTGCCCGGCGTCGACGCGCCGGTGCCCGCGCGCGTTTCGCTGGTCAGCCCGGCGCTCGACCCCGGCAGCACCACCGTCGAGGTCTGGCTGCGGCTTCGCAATCCCGACGGCTCGCTCAAGGCCGGTACTCCGGTGCACACCAGCATGACCGGCCGCACCGTTCCCAATGCCCTGCTGGTGCCCGCGTCCGCGCTGCTGACCGCGCAGGACGGCGGCAAGTACCTGATGCTGCTGGGCCCGGACAGCGCGGCGCACAAACGCAATGTCAAGGTCGGCATCGTCGACGGCGACAACGCGCAGATTGTAAGCGGCGTCACCGCGAGCGATACCGTTATCGTCAACGGCGCCTACGGGCTCGACGAAGGCACCAAGGTCAAGGTGGGGACGGAGGGCGATGAACCTGCCGGCGGCGCGGGCAAGAAATCCTCGCCGGGCGATAAGGACGGGCTGTGATGGATACAGAGACACCCGCGCCCGCGTCCGAGCCCGTCGTCAACCCACCCGCCCCGCCCGTCGTCAACCCACCCGCCCCGCCGAAGGAGCAAGACTTCTGGCTGCAGCGCTTCCGCGGCCCCATCTTCTTTTTCCTCGCCGTCCTCACCATCGCAGGCGTCTACTTCGCGCTGCAGCTGCCCATCTCCGTCTTCCCCGACACCAACTTTCCCCGCGTCGTCATCGGCATCGACAACGGCGTCATGCCGGTCGAGCAGATGGAAGTCACCGTGACCCGGCCGATCGAGAACGCGATGAACATCGTTCCCGGCCTCTCCACCGTGCACTCCACCACCAGCCGCGGTTCGGCCGAGGTCAGCCTGCTGTTCGACTGGAGCACGAACATGGACCTGACCCTGCAGCGCGTGAACGCGGAGCTGGGCCAGGTGCGGCAGCAGCTGCCCCCCACCGCGCGCATCACCGTCAACCGGCTCACCTTCGCCACCTTCCCCATCCTCGGCTACAGCCTCAGCTCGCCCAGCATGGCGCAGACCGCGCTGTGGGAGCTCGCGACCTACCAGCTGGCCGCGCCGCTCAACCGTGTCGCCGGCGTGCGCAACGTGGTGGTGCAGGGCGGCCAGGTGCCGGAGTTCCACCTGGTGCCCAACATGGCCCGCATGCAGGCCGCCGGCGTCACCATCCTCGATCTCGTCAAGGCCATCGACGACTCGAACATGGTCGACTCGCCGGGACTGTACGAGTCCGACCACCAGCTGATTCTCGGCCTGGTGGGCGCGCAGGCCCACGATGCGGACGCCCTCGGCCAGCTTGCCGTCAAGGACACCCTCAGCGGCACGCCCATCCGCGTCAGCGATGTCGCGCGGGTCGAGCACTCGACCGAGCCGGTCTACACCGCGGTCACCGCCGACGGCCGCCCCTCGGTGCTGATCAACATCGCCCGCCAGCCCACCAGCAACACCGTCGCGGTCGCCAACGCGGTCGACAAGAAAATCGCCGAGCTCGAGAAGACCCTGCCCAAAGGCGTGACGCTGACCCCCTTCTACGACCAGTCGCAGCTGGTGCGCGACAGCATCAGCAGTGTCCGCGATGCGATCCTGATCGGGCTCGCCCTGGCCTGCATCGTGCTGTTTCTGTTTCTGCGCGATACCGCCGCTTCCCTCATCGCGGGCCTCGTCATCCCCGTTACCGTCGCCATCACGATCGTGTTTCTCTCGATCATCGGCGAAAGCTTCAATCTCATGACGCTCGGCGGCCTCGCCGCCGCTATCGGCCTCATCATCGACGACGCCATCGTCGTCATCGAGAACATCGTCATGCACCGCGATCTGGGTGAGGGCCCCGTCGCGGCGGTGCGCCTGGCGCTCGGCGAAATCACCACTCCTCTGGTCTTCTCGACGCTCACCCCGGTGGTCGTGTTCCTGCCGCTGGTCTCGGTCTCCGGCGTCACCGGCTCGTTCTTGCGCGCGCTTGCCATTACCATGACCGCGGCCCTGCTCACCTCGCTCGCGCTCGCTTTGTCCTTTACCCCCGCGCTCTCGCTGGTCTTTTTGCGCCACCGCAAGCCGGGCAGCCAGGAAAAACACAAGCAGACCGGCGGCGTCATGAAGAAAGTGCTCGACACCCACGGCCGCGCGCTCGCCTGGGCTCTTCGCCGCCCCCTCGCGCTTGGGGGCATCTGCGTCGTGCTCGTCGTGGGCACGTACTTTGGATACCAGGCGCTCGGGTCCGATCTTCTGCCAGCCATGGATGAGGGCGCCTTCATCCTCGACTACATCATGCCCGCCGGCTCCTCGCTCAACGAGACCAACCGCGTGCTCGCCCATGTCGAAAAGATCCTTAAAGCCACCCCCGAAGTCACCATCACCTCCCGCCGCACCGGCCTGCAGATGGGCCTCGCCGCCGTCACCGAGGCCAACACCGGCGACATGACGGTCCGGCTCAAGAGCAAGCGCTCCCGCGGCATCGACGACATCATGGCCGGCATCCGCGAGCAGATCAACCGGACCGAACCCGAGCTCGACGTCGAGTTCACCCAGGTGCTCCAGGACATGATTGGCGACCTGTCCAACGCGCCGCAGCCCATCCAGATCAATCTCTTCTCGCCCGACCAGGCGCTGCTCGCAAGCGTCGCGCCGCGGGTCGCCGACGCCATTGGCAAGATCAACGGCGTCGTCGACATCCAGAACGGAATCGATAACACCATCTCCGGCCCGGCGACCAACTTCCAGGTCGACCCCTTCGCCGCCGCGCGCCTCGGCTTCACCCCAGCCGAAGTGGCCGAGGACGCCACCTCCATCCTCGACGGCGTCACCGCGGCCACGCCGGTGATCGCCAACGGCTGGCCCTACACCGTGCGCGTGCGGCTCGGCCCCGGCAGCCGGGCCTCGCTGGCCGCCATGGAAAACACCGTCTTCAACAGCGCCACCGGCAAGCTGGCAACCCTGGGCTCGCTCGCCACCATTACCGCCCTGCCGCCGCAGACCGAAATCCTGCGCGAGAACCTGCAGCGGCTGGTCACCGTCACCGCTCGGCTCCAGGGCTCGAACCTCGGTGCCGCCATGGCGCAGGTGCAGCGCACCATCGGCTCCATGCACCTGCCGTCTTCGGTGCGTATCGAGTACGGCGGCACCTACCAGACGCAGCAGAAATCCTTCGCCGACCTGCTCCGCGTCCTCCTGCTCTCGCTCGCCCTGGTCTTCGGCGTACTGCTGGTCGAGTTCCGGTCCTTTTCCGCGCCCGTCGCCGTGCTCACCTCCTCCCTGCTCTCGATCGCCGGCGTGGTCGCCGCGCTGCTCGTCACCGGCATCGACTTCAACGTCTCCAGCTTCATGGGCCTCATCATGGTCATCGGCATCGTCGCCAAAAACGGCATCCTGCTGCTCGATGCGGACGAGCGCTTCCGCGCCGGCGGCATGGACCCCCGCGAGGCCATGGTCGAAGCGGCCCGCCGCCGGCTCCGCCCTATCCTGATGACTGCTACGGCCGCCATCTGCGGGATGCTCCCGCTCGCCTTCGCCCTCGGCGCGGGCTCCGCCATGCTGCAGCCGCTGGCCCTCGCCGTCATCGGCGGCCTGCTCATCTCGCTCGTGCTCAGCCTGCTCGTCACCCCGGTTGTCTACTTCCTGCTCACCCGCAACCGCCACGCCGCTGCGGTTTAAGGCGCAGCAAAAGGCCCGTGCTGCAAAGCGCGGGCCTTTTTCCAACAAACCCACCAGCTACTTCCCGATCACCAGCACCTCGAACGAACCGGGCAGCGCCTGCGGACGCCCACGCGGGTTCGCCGGGCTCGGCTCCGGCTTGGGCCCGAACTTTGCCGTCACCGTGTACGCGCGGCCCGTCGTCTCGTCGAACGCCATGGTGCGCGCACCCGGAGCGGTATCCAGCGTCTGCATCACCACCGGCTTGGCCCCGTGCACATCGATGATGGTCATATTGCCGCTCTGGCCATTCGGCGAAAACGCGACATTATGTTTCGCATCGTAGCGGTCCGCATCCGGGCCATCGCCGATCGGCACCGTCGCCATCACCTTGCCGCTGTCCGCGCTCGTGATGGTCATCACCTTGCTGTCGCAGACTGAGAATAGCCGCCGTCCCTTTGTGTCGATCGCGAGCCCGGAAGGCGAATCGCAGCCCTCCAGCGGATACGTCGTCACCACCTGCTTCGTCTTCGCATCCAGCTTCACGATCTCGTTCTTGTCCTCCAGGTTGTCGAAGACAAAGCCCTTGCCGTCGGCTACCGGAAACTCCGGCCTGCCCGGCAGTTTGATCGTCGCCACGACCTTGCGGCTGGCTGTGTCCAGCACCGTCACGTCGCCGCTGCGCCCGTTGAACGCCCACACCGTCTTCGTCACCGGCTCATACACCATGCCGTCCGGGTTGGTACCGGCCGGCACCGAAGCCACCTTCTCGAGCGAGTGCCGGTCGAACACCACGATCGCGTTCGCCTTGCCATCGCTGATGTAGCCGTATTTGCCGCCGGCGTCGAACACGATGCCGTGCGTGCCCCCCAGCCCCGCGATGGCGCCCACGCTCTTGCCGGTCGTGGTATCGAGCACGTTCACGGTCGAGTTGTGCGCCAGGTACAGCCGGTGTGCCGCCGGGTCGACCTCCAGGTAGTCCCACCCGCCCTCGCCGCCTACGGTCCAGTGATCCAGCACGCGGTAAGGACCGCTTTGTGCCGGCGCGGGCGTTGCCAGCAGGGGCGCGGCCAGTGCGGCGCCGAGGAGCACAACGCCCGCTGCGGGGCGCGTGAACGAACGAAAAACCATGCGAAGACTCCAGGAAAGGATAGGGCTGGACGGCGCGGCCGCCTGCGCCATCAGTATGGCAGCAGCAGGTTAATGTTGACTGAAGATCCGTTCGCAGGAGCCGTGGAACCCCCGCCCGCATGCGAATTCAGACGGTTCCACAAAGCCGGTCCAGGCGTGGAGCACCCCCGCCGCGCAACCGCTCGCGCTGGAAAAGGGAGCCCCGTTCCTCCGGGGCCCCCTTCGCCTCCTTAAGAGCCGCCAAGCTACACCTGCTGTACCCGCCCTCGGGTGACGAGACGGAGCAGGAACGTAAGGATGACTGCACCGATTACGGCAACGACGATGCTGTAAATCAGCCCCCCGGAAGCCGCCGCACCAAAAATGTGCGACATGATAAAGCCGCCGACGAGCGCGCCGATGATGCCCACGACAATATCCATGATGGCGCCGTAGCCGCCGCCGCCCATGATCTTGCCCGTCAGCCAGCCCGCGATCAGGCCCACGATAATCCACCAGATAATTCCATGCCCCATGCTCTTCCTGCTTTCTTGAGGGCGTAACAAACCGCCGCGTGTGCTATGAGTTTGTGACGCCATCAAACGTTGCCTGAGAAACATGAGTACGCGCCGAACAACCCGCATGAATTACTAATTTGCGGTTACCGGCCGGCTGGCTTGCGGCAAAAGAGCTCCCGGCCGAAAGCTACCGGAGTTATCGATGCGGAGAAAGCACGGCGCGCGGCAATAGGCACAGCACACGAGGAAAGCCATGCATACGCGGCCCCGGCACGATTACACTGCGACCAGCCGAGCGCGTCCGCAATCCCTATGCATCCCCGCCGACCCATCCCCTTGAGGAGCATCCATCTGTCATCCGTGAGGCCACACCTTCTTATCGCCGCGGCTCTGCTCCTGCTCGCTCCGCTCCCCACGCGGGCGCAGGCCATCCCCTCCGTCATGCAGCCGCAGTACGCGCGCGACCCGCACCAGGCTATCGACCAGGCGTACACCGCGGCCATCGCGAACGACACCACCGAGCCCCGCTTCAACTCGCCGCTCACTAGCTACCTGCCCGCATCGCAGACCGTGCCCACCCCGGCCGCCGTGCTGGGCGGCATCGCCGGCGCGCCCGGCAAGCTGCCCTACGCGGAAGATGTCTCGAAATACTTTCGCCTGCTCGAAGCGCACACCCCGCGAGTGAAAGTTTTCTCCATCGGCAAGAGCGAGGAGGGCCGCGAGATGATTGCCGCCGCCATCGGCGACGCATCGCTGCTCAACAATCTCGACGCCAACGACGCCCGCCTCGCCCGGCTCGCCGACCCGCGTCCAGGCGCCGCAGGCACCCCGGCCGTCACCGACGAGCAGGCCGCCGCGCTCGCGCGCGAGAGCTTCCCCGTCTACTACATCACCGGCACCATCCACTCCACCGAAACCGGCGCGCCCACCGCACTGATGGAGCTCGCCTACCGGCTTGCGGTCGACGACTCGCCGTACATCCAGTACATTCGCCAGCACATAGTCGTGCTCATCACGCCGGTCGTCGAGGTCGACGGCCGCGACCGCATGGTCGACCTCTACAACTGGCATCTCGCGCATCCGGGCGAGACCTATCCGCGCCTGCTCTACTGGGGTCATTATGTCGCGCACGACAACAACCGCGACGCGATGGCGATGACGCTCGACCTCACGCAGCATGTGCTCGATACTTTCCTTCACTTCCACGCGCAGGTGCTGCACGACCTGCACGAGTCGGTGCCGTTCCTCTACGACAACACCGTCGGCGACGGCCCCTACAACGCCTGGATCGACCCGCTACTGGCCGACGAGTGGGCCGCGCTGGGCTGGAACAACGTCGCGCAGATGCAGAACTTCGGCATGCCCGGGGTCTTCACGCACGGCGAGTTCGATACCTGGAGCCCCGGCTACCTGATGTTTCTCGCCGGCATGCACAACGGCATCAGCCGTCTGTATGAAACCTTCGGCAACGCCGGCGCCGATACCGAGCGCCGCATCCTGACGCCCGATGAGTACAGCCGCGCCTGGTACCGCCAGAACCCGCCCCCGCCGAGCGTACTGTGGTCGCAGCGCGATAACAACAACTACGAGCAGACCGCGCTGCTGACGACGCTGAGCTACTTCGCCCAGAACCGCGAGCACTTCCTCGACAACTACTACGTGAAAGCGAAGCGCTCGATCGCCAAGCCAACCAGCGCCGGCCCGGCAGCCTATGTGCTCAGCGCCGACCCCGCCTACCGCAACCGCCAGCTTGCGCTGCTGCGCACGCTGGTGAAGCAGCACGTCGAAATCTCGCAGCTCACCGCGCCGACGGCTGTGTCTGTAACCGCGAGCGATCAGGCCGCGGCGAACAATCAAAATGCCCCGCGCGCAAGCCATTCCGGCATGAATCCGTCCGGCATCGTCGGCAGCTCGGGGACCGGCCGGCCTGCGCCGCCCGTGCGCGAAACCTTTCCCGCCGGCTCCTGGGTCATCCGCATGGACCAGCCCTACTCCCGCGTCGCGGACGCGCTGCTCGACCGCCAGTACTGGGCCCCTGAGGACCCGCAGAAAACCCCCTACGACGATACCGCCTGGAGCTTCAGCGAGCTGTTCAACGCGAAGGTCACGCGGGTTGTCGATCCGTCCATTTTGCAGGCAAAAATGTCTGGTCCTGTCGACCTCGATCGTTACAGTGCAAACATCTTCAACGGGCCCGGCGCCGGAGGCTGGATCTTTAGCAATACCGGGCAGGTCAGCCTGCTCGCTCTCGCGTATGCGTATCCAGCCGCGAAACTTACAATCCTCGACCAGGCCGCAACCGTCTCCGGCAGGCAGTACGCCGCGGGTTCCTTGTTCCTGGAGAACATAGACATCAAGAAATCGGACTTAGGCGGCAAGTTACACGACTTAGGACTCTGGGATGACACCTTCAGTTATGCCGCATCCATGCCGCTCGTCAAACACCACACCCTCGACCGCCTGCCCCGCATCGCCATGATGCACACCTGGCTCGCGACGCAAACCGAAGGCTGGTGGCGCGAGGCGTTCGACTCGCTCGGCATTCCCTACACCTACATCAGCACGCAAACCGCGGCCAGCCAAGCCGATCTCCGCGCAAAGTACGACGTGATCCTGTTCGCGCCCGTCACCGGCCACACCTCCGCGCAGCAGATCATCGACGGCATTCCCATGTACGGAAACCCGCAGCCCTGGCAGACCACCGCGCTCACCCCCAACCTCGGCCGCATCGATTCCACACTCGACATGCGCCCCGGCCTTGGCCGCGCTGGCGTCGAGCACCTGCGCGCCTTTGTCCAGGCCGGCGGCCTGCTCATCGCGAGCGAAGACACCGCCCAGTTCGCCATCGACACCGGCCTCGCTCCGGGCGTCTCCATCGCGCCCACCTCCGCCGTCAAACTCACCGGCAGCATCCTCGGTTCACTTCCGGTTACAGCTACCGCGCCCGTCACGTACGGCTACTCCGGCTCGCTGCCCGTCTACAGCGAGTCCGGCCTTGCCTTCAATGTCAGCAACGCCACCAGCGGTTCCGGACACATCGCGACTGAGAAGAATACCCACCGCGTCACCGGCCGGGGCGGCCCCGACGACGACGATTTGCCCCAGGACCGCACGCCGGAGCCGCCGCCCGCGCTGCCCAGTGTCCAGCCCTGGCAGGCCGTTCCGCTTAACGAAGAGCAGGCCCGCAACAATCCCTTCGTCATCCCGCCCGCGCTTCGTCCCGAGGTCCTGCTGCGCTTCGCCGACAGCAAACAACTCCTGCTCTCCGGCCTGCTCGAGCACCCCGAACCCCTCGCCGGGCACGCCGCTGTCATCGACGCGCACCTCGGCCAGGGCAACTCGCTGCTGTTCGCCATCAACCCCATCTACCGCGGCGAAACCATCGGCTCCTACGCGCTCGTGTTCAACGCCATCCTCAACTGGAACCACCTCGCGGCTGCGCCGGAACCGCCGCAGAAGTGACACTCGCGCACAGCCTGCTCGTCGCCGTCGTCGCGCTCAGCATAGCGCTCATGCTCGCGCGCCCCCGTGGCATCCCGGAGGTTTACTGGGTCGGCTCGGGCGCGCTGCTGCTCGTTCTTCTGCGCCTCATCCCGCTCAAGCTTGCAGGCCATGCCGTCGCTGAAGGCATGGACGTCTATCTCTTTCTCATCGGCATGATGCTGCTCTCGGAGCTCGCGCGCGAGCACGGCGTCTTCGATTGGGCATCCTCCGCGGCTATCCGCCACGCCCACGGTTCCGCCGCGCGCCTGTTCACGCTCGTTTACGCGATCGGCACGCTCGTCACCATCTTTATGTCGAACGATGCCACCGCGGTCGTGCTCACGCCCGCGATACTCGGCGCCGTCAAAAAGGCCCGGGCCCAGCCGCTGCCCCATTTGTTTACCTGCGCGTTCATCGCCAATGCCGCTTCGTTCGTGCTGCCCATTTCCAATCCCGCCAACCTTGTCGTCTTCCGGCATGGCATGCCGCCGCTCAAGCATTGGCTGCTTGCCTTCGGCCTTCCTTCTCTCGCGTCCATCGCCGTCACGTACCTCGTTCTTCGCCTGCTTTTCCGCAAAACGCTCGCAGGCCCGCTCCACAGCGAGAATGTCGAAGCCGTGCCCCTGCGCACCGAGGGCAAGCTCGTGCTCGGCGGTCTCACGCTCGTCATCGCCACGCTGCTCACCGCCTCCGCGCTCGACAGCCGGCTCGGCCTGCCCACCTGCCTCGCCGCGCTCGCCGTCACCGCCGTAGTCTCGCTCAAAGCGCGTACCAGCCCCGTCAAACTTGCAAAGGCAATCAGCTGGCCCACCCTCGCGCTCGTCGCCGGCCTCTTCGTCCTCGTCGATGCGGTCGAGTCCATCGGCGCACTCCGCTACACCGCCCTGGCACTGCAACGGGTACAGATGCTGCCCCATGCCGTCGGTGTCCTGCTTACCGCTTTTGCCGTCGGTACGGCCAACAATCTGGTCAACAACCTGCCGCTGGGCCTGCTAGCCGGCGCCACGCTCCACTCCGGGCACGTTAGTGGGCATGCCAGCCCGCTCATCACCAACGCGGTACTTATCGGCGTCGACCTCGGCCCCAACCTCTCCATCACCGGCTCGCTCGCGACCATCCTCTGGCTGCTGGCCCTGCGCAAGGGAGACGTGCAGGTCGGCTTCTGGCAGTTCCTCAAAATCGGCATCGTCGCCATGCCCGCCGCGCTCGCCGCCGCCGTGGCCGCCGCGCTGCTGCTGTCCGGCGTATAACTGTTCGCGCACAAGGAGAACGCACATGGCAACAGCTTGGATCATTCCCTTCCTCCTCGCCGGCGGCGCGCTGCAGGCCTGCGGCGCCGCCATGAACGGTCAACTCAAGCAGTCGCTCGTCAACCCGTATCTCGCCTCCACGGTTTCGTTCGCGCTCATCACGTTCTTCTTCGCCGCGCTTTTTCTGGTGCTGCCCAACCCGCTGCCCACCGTGCGCGACATCGCGGGGCTGCCGTGGTGGGCGGTGCTGGGCGGCCTGGTCGGCGCGGTGCAGGTCTACGCCGGGCTTACGCAGGTGCAGAAGGTTGGTGCCGGCCCTTTCATGGGCTTTACTGTCACGGCCTCGCTGATCGCCTCGCTCGCGATCGACCACTACGGCTGGTTCCGCATGCAGCACCACCCACTCAACCTGGCCCGCGGGCTCGGCGGCCTGCTGCTGATCGCCGGCGTCACCCTGATCGCGAAGTTCTAAGCCATGCATTCCTTGAAGCCGCTCGTTGTGGTCGGCAGCCTCAACCTCGACCAGAACTTGAGCATCGCGCACCTGCCCCTACCGGGCGAAACGCAGATCGCCGCAGCCCTGACACGCTCACCCGGCGGCAAAGGCGCCAACCAGGCCGCGGCCTCCGCACGCCTCGGCGCGCCCACCAGCATGCTCGGCTGCATTGGCGACGATGACGACGGCCGCGCCATACTCCACGCCCTGCATGACGCCGGCGTCGACACCTCGGCCGTCGCCCGCTGCGCGCAGCCAACCGGCGCCGCCGTCATCCTGCTCACGCCCGCCGGCCAGAACAGCATCGTCGTCGCCCCCGGCGCCAACCACGCCCTCACCCCGGCGCACCTGCGGCAACACAGGCTGTTGCTCGCCAGCGCGGGCATGCTGCTTACCCAGCTTGAAACGCCCATCCCCGTTCTCGAAGCACTCCTGACCCTCGCAACCGAAGCGCACGTCCCCGTCATGCTCGACCCCGCCCCCGCCGCGCCCCTGCCGCCCGCCTTGCTGCGGCAGCTCGCCTGGTTCACGCCCAACGAAACCGAAGCCGCCTTCTACGCCGGCCAGGGCCCAGCGCCCACCAGCGAACCAGAAGCCCGCGCCCTCTGCGCCCGCTTTCAGTCCATGGGTCCGCGCAACATCCTGCTCAAGCTCGGCAGCCAGGGCGCCTGCCTGCTCTCTGAGGCGCAGGAGTGGCTCTTCGCCCCCGCTCCCCGCGTGCAGGCGGTCGACACAACCGGCGCGGGCGACACCCTGAACGCCGCTTTTGCCGCCGCCCTGCTCCAGGGCGAACCGCTCGCCCGCGCCCTGCGCTTCGCCGTCGCCGCCGCCTCGCTCTCCACCACCCGACCGGGCGCCATGCACGCTGCGCCAAACCGCGAGCAGGTCGAGCGCTTCCTCGCATCGAGCTAAAAGCATTTTCCCTGATGCCGTGCAGCCAGGAGAGTATCTCGATGTGGCTTTTCCCGCCGGAAAAGTCACCTTCACGGCGGCTGCGCTCTGTATACCTTCAGGGAAAATGCCTTCGCGTCTCCTGCCCGCTCTACCGCGCTCGCACCAGCACCGCGCTCCCTGCCGCCACCGTAATGGCCGAGTCGCGCAGAACCCCCGTACGCCCGAGCGTCCACTCCGAACCCACCGCGCGCGCACCCGTGCCAAAGGCCGCATCCCCGGTGCTCGCGAGCGTGGGCGCAGTCAGCGCAAACGTTTCGCCCTTGCCCGGCAGCCCGCGCAACGCAACCTCCACCGGCGCCGGTCCCTTGTTGAACACCGCCGCCAGCCTTCCATCGCCGCTCGTCGCGGCGTAGGCCGTCACGTTCAACGCATCCGCCCCCGGCCCCAGCTCCGCCCGCACCAGCGTGCCGCCCGCGAACTGCCCCGCCAGCCACATCCCGTAGAACACCGGCCGTGCGCTCGACCGTCCATCCTTTCCCGTCGCAATCGGCGTATAGATCCCCTCGCCGCCGCCGTGCAGGTTCACCCCTGTCGCCCCACGCGCGGCCAGGTCCAGCATAAAATCCCCCGCCCACAGCGCCGACGCGAACGTATCGCTCACCCCCGCCTTACCCCCGCCATAGCAGCTGTTGCCCTCGCTCATCCGAAACGGCAGCCCCGCCGCCTTTGCCGCATCGAGCGCCGTGTACACCTCTTCGGCCAGCCGCTGGCCTGGGTGCAGCAGCAGATCCATCGTCATCCGCGGGTCCGCCGGCGGCCCTTCCGCGTAGTAGTGCGTCGTCAGCAGCCCTACTTCGCCGCGCGTGTCCGCCGCGAACCGCCCCGCGTAGTCCTTATTGAACGCCGAATCCGGCCCCGCGATCCGCACCCCCGGCACCCGCGCGTGCACCGCCGCGTACATCGCCTTCCACTTCGTCAGGAACTCGTCATAGCTCCACCGCGTCGCCGCCGCGTCCTTGCCGCTCTCGTCGTGATTGAACAGATCCGGCTCATTGCCGAACTGCAGCGCAACCAGCTTTCCCCCGCACACCCGCGCCACGTAAGCCGCCTCATCCGCAGCCATTTCGGGCGTGCCGTGCCGCAGGTTCAGCCCGTACAACAGGTCCCATCCCGTCTTATCCAGGAACGCGCGCAGGTTGTCGATCGAGCGCGGCGTGATCTTGTACATGCCCGGCACCTGCCTGGTCGCCTGCGACCCCTTGTCGGGCCCGTACCCAGCCGCGGCCAGCAACCCGCCAGCCGCCTCGCTGTTCTTGCTCCACGCGGTAAACGCGCTCGTGTTGCCGCCGATGCGCAGCACGCCCCGCCTGCCCAGCGTCCGCACCAGCCCGACCACGTCCGCGTTCGCACTCGAAAAAAACTCCGGGTGCGTCAACTGCGCCGACTCGTAGCTCAAGCCAGTAAACGTCGCCGGCATGCTCGCCAGCACCTCCTGCTCATGCACCGTCAGCTCCAGCCGGCTGGCCGCGCCCTGCGCCTGCAGCCATCGCGGCGCCGCAGCGGCCACACCCGCCGCACCCAGCGCGCCCAGCACACTGCGCCGCGTTGCTCCTGCGACTGGCATCCCCTCGGAATCAAATCCATTCCTGCCTCCAGCCCGTTCAATCCATCGGTTCCATCGGATCAATGTCCCGCCCCCTCGTATGCAGCCGAGTCTATCGCCTCCTCCGCGCGACAGGCGAGCACCGCCATGCTCGGCAGCTCACTTGCTCCTGGCGGTCCGCACTCCCTCATTGGCGGCTATCCCGGCGCCAATCCATTCCCACACCAGCACAAAAACAACTCGATATTTTTTTGCACCCGTGAACCCGAGTGCGATTTACTCGCGTTTTTCTCGCGTTTTGTTCGCTGTCTTACATCCAGCGCCAGGCACTTTTTATCACCATATCTAAGCAGAGCCAGTCCCACCTTTATCCAGTCTGCTCGAAAGGATGCCGTGTCGATTCAGTCGTATGCACTGCCCGCGCAGGCAACACAGTCCAGCCGCACTCCTGCCGCCCATGCGGCGGTCGCGACGGCATGCGCACCGATTCTTTCCATTGGCCACGATGGGGCGCTTTTGCGCAGCCGCGCCGGCGTCCTGCGCCTCATCGGCCGACCGGTTCACTCCGCCAGCCCGGGGGAGGCGCGGAGGCTTGCCAGCCGCGAGACGTTCTCGCTTGTCGTCTTCGGCCACACCCTCTCCAATGACGAAACCGTGGAGCTGGCCGCGCACTTCCGCCGAACAAGCCCGCGAAGCAGGCTGCTGATCACCTGCTTCGATCCCCGCCCGGACCACATTGAGCAGCTCTTCGATGCGCGCGTCAAAAGTACGAAAGGGCCAGCCGCTCTGGCTCGAACCGCGGCGGCCTTGCTCACTCGCAGCTAGTCAGGCGTTTGCACCGATCCATTTCGCCTCGCAGGCCGCTCTGTTCGCGTGAGACCAGCCGGGATTTCTACGGCGCCGCGGTGATCGACAGCTCCGTCCCCGCGGCCCGCTCCGGCAGGCGGATGCGCAGGATGCGATGATCCGCGTCATACGTGCTGCCAGTAACAGGCGTGCCGTTCACTAGAGCGTGAACCTGCGCCCCGGACCAGTCGTATACGGCGACCTCCACCACGCTCCACCAGGGCGTGAAGCTGCCCCCGCGCGCACCGATGCGCAGCTTTAGAGTGCCAGGCGCGGAGGAATCGCAGCTGTACTGCACCCGCAGGTACGCGCCGCGCTTGTAATCGAAGCTCGTGCCGTCGTCCTGGTAGAGCGTGCCCTTGCAGTCCGGCCCGGGATACACCCGCAATTCCAGCGGCCCATCGGGTTTCTGCTCCGTACTCTGCACCAGCGGCTGCTCGGGTATAACCGATCCCCCGCGCACATACACCGGCAGCGTATCGACCGCCGGGTGCACGGTGAAGGTCTGAAGCGCGCCCACCCCCAGCGCGGCCCCGGTGCTGACGGCGGCCGCGCTGTTCGCCCCGGTCTTGACCAGCGCCGCGCTGCCTTCATCGCGGGTCACGCGCCTGCCCGTCCAGTAGTCGTACCAGGGCACGGGCGGAAAGGTGACGCTGTAATCCTGCTGCTCGTCGGGAAACGGCGCCGGAGCGACCAGCAGGTCCGGGCCAAAGAGGAACTGGCTGCCCGCATCGAGGTCGAGCGGGTGCTTGTCCTCGGTCGCGTCGGGAAACTCGAGAAACAGCGGCCGCACGATGGGAATCCCGGTGCGCGAGGCCTCCTCGGCCGTGCTGTAGAGATACGGCATCAGCCGGTAGCGCTCCTCGATATACCGCCGCCGCACCGCCTCCATCGCCGGGCCGCCCGCCCAGGGCTCCTGCGGCGCCGAAAACTTTTCGGTGTGGTCGCGGTCGATGGGGTTGAACGCCCCCACCTCCAGCCACTTGGTCAGCAGGTCCATCTGCGGCGAGCCGGCATAGCCGCCGATATCGTCGCCCACCATGTAGAAGCCGCTCATGCCCAGGCTTTCGAGCATCGGCGTGCTGAGCCGCAGGTGCGCCCACGAGGCTGAGTTGTCCCCGGTCCAGGTCGCGCCGTAACGCTGGCCCCCAGCGTAGCTCGCGCGCGTCAGCACGAACGGCCGCTGGTTCGGCTTGAGCGCGAGCTGCCCATCGTAGGTCGCGCGCGCGTTCTGCATGCCGAAGACGTTGTGAATCTCACGCTGGGTGGCGGTGCGCTTCGCGAAGCCCGGCTCGTCGATGCGGTCGCGCACATCGACCGGCATGGTCTTGGTCGGCGTGCCGAACACCGAAGGCTCGTTCATGTCGTTCCAGAAACCGGCCACGCCCCAGCCTGAGAACTGCCGGTAGAGCGTGCCCCACCAGTCCCGCGCCGATTTCTCGGTGAAATCGGGAAACACCGACGGCCCCGGCCACACCGTCCCCACGAAGTCCGATCCATCGGGATTCTTGACGAACCGGTCGCCGGCAAACCCCGAATCGTAGGGCGCATACCCCTGGTCTGGCGCGTGCGCGATGTGGAGGTCGGTAATCATCACTAAATGGAACTGCTTCTGCTGCAGTTCCTTCACGAACGCGGGAAAGTCGGGAAACTTGGCCGCGTCGAGGGTGAAAGGCCGGTTCTTGATCTGGTAATCGATGTCCAGGTAGAGCGCGTCGGCGGGAATTTTGTCGGCGCGCAGCCGGTCGGCGACCGCGCGCAGCTCCGCCTCGGTTTCATAGCTGTAGCGCGACTGCTGGAACCCGAGCGACCACTCCGGCGGCAGTGAAGTGGTCCCGGTAAGCCATGCATAGTCCTGCTCCACCTGTTTGGGCGCGGGGCCGTACAGGATGTAATAGTCGAGCGGTCCGCCCTCGGCGCCAAAGGAGTATTCGCTCGCCGACTGTTTGCCGAATTCGAACTCCGAACGCCAGGTGTTATCCAGGAACAGCCCGTAACTCGAGCCGGCGCGATCGGTCAGGAAAAACGGAATGTCCTTGTACAGCGGATCGGTACCCTGCTGGAAGCGATAGGCGTCGGTGTTCCACATCGTGAACGCGCCATCGCGCCGGTCGAGCGGCCCGGTCTTGTCGCCCAGCCCGAAGTAGTGCTCGTCCTCAGGCATCTGCTTGTACACGCGAAAGCCCGTGTCGCCGCCGGCATCGGCCTTGCGGAACTCCACCGGCCGCGCATCGCTCACGATCGGCTTGCCGCTGCTGTCGGCCACGGTGATGCCGAGACTGCTTCGGTTCACACGCACATGCAGCTGCCTGGTATCGAACCCAACCGTGCTGCTGTCCTGCTCGGGCGTGGCCGCGGCGCGCGCCTCCAGGGCCTTGGGCAGCACCGCCCAGGATGCATCTTCCGGCAGCGCGCCAGCCGCGGTCATGGTCACGCGGATCACGTCGTCGCGCAAAGCGAGAATGCGCACCGTGCCCGCACCACTCGCAATCTCGATCCCATTCGGTTGCGAGTGGAAAGAATCAACCCGGTCGAGAGCGATGGTTTGCGCCGAGGCCGCGCTGCTCACTATCGCGATGCCCGCAACCAAGCCCGCGGTTACTGCCCTGGACGTTATACGCATGATCCCAATCTATACAGGTGTGTCGTCCGCGGCGCGCCTTATCTCTCCAGAACAAGCGGCGTTTCGACTTCCAGCTTCCAGGCATCTCACCCGACGTGGTCCTCCAATGATCGTCTCAGCCGTCGACGAAGCGGCATGGGTGCGGGCCTTGACCGCCCTCCCCGCCTTGCAGCCGCCAACCGGGCCGGTGCTGGTCATCGCCCCGCATCCGGATGACGAGACCCTGGCCGCCGGCGGCTTCATCGCCGCCGCGCGCCGGCGAGGGCTCGCGGTCACTGTCGCCGCCGTCACCGACGGCGAAAACGCCTACCCGGACAGCCCCGGCCTAGCCGCCCTGCGCACGGACGAGCAGACCAACGCCTTGGCGCGCCTCGGGGTGCCAGCCACGCAAATCCATCGTTTTCACCTGCCCGACAGCAGCGTGGCCGCCTGCGAGCAGGAGCTTGTCGAACGCCTCCTATCCCTCGTTTCGGCCGACAGCCACATCCTGGCTCCGTGGCGCGGCGACTTCCACCCCGACCACGAGGCCTGCGCCCGCGCCGCCGAACAGGCCGCAAGCCAGACCGGCGCGCGGCTCACTTCCTGGTTCTTCTGGACCTGGCACCGGGGAACGCCCGACCTGCTCCAGGGCTTGCCGCTGCACTCTTTCCCCCTCAACGACGACCTGCTGCTCGCCAAACGCGAAGCGCTCCTGTGCCACCGGTCGCAGCTGCAGCACGCCTCGGGCCAGCCGATCCTGCCGGAGTCCCTGCTCGCCCCCGCGCGGCGGCCCTTCGAGGTCTTCCTCCCCGCATGAAAACCGACACCGTCAGCCAGCAATTCTTTGAGCGGAAATACCAGCAGGCCCGGGACCCCTGGCAGTTCGCCTCCAGCGACTACGAGCGCAGTCGGTATGACGCCGTCGTCCAGGCACTTGAGCACCGCCGGTACCAGCGCGCCTTCGAGCCCGGCTGCTCCATCGGCGTGCTCACCGCCCGGCTTGCCGCTTTCTGCGGCCAGGTCGAGGCCCTCGACATCTCCCCCACCGCGGTCGAGCAGGCGCGCACGCGCTGCATGCATTTGCCCAACGTCACCGTCGCCCGCGGAACCATCCCCGCCTCGGTCCCTACCGGAAACTTTGACCTCATCGTGCTCAGCGAGATCGGCTACTACCTCCAGGAGGACCAGCTGCGCCGCTTCGGCAACGGCCTGATCGGTCGCCTGCTGCCCTCCGGAATCCTGCTCGCGGCGCACTGGCTGGGCGCGTCGGAAGACCACATCCTCAGCGGCGACCGCGTGCACGCGATCCTGGGCACGCTCGGCGGCTTGACCCATGAGCATGCGGAGCGTCACGCCGGCTTTCGCCTTGATCGGTGGTCCAAATGGAGACTTCAGTGAACCCCTGGCACATCGCCGTCCTCATCCCGGCCCGCAATGAGGAGCAGCTGCTGCCGCGCTGCCTGCGCTCGGTCCTGGCCGCGCGTTCACGGCTCCCCGCCTCCGTCACCTGCGACATCGCCGTCGCCGTCGATTGCTCGACCGACCGCACCCTCCAGATCGCGAGCCGCATGCTCCAAGGGAGCGGCATTGTGGTGTGCACGGACGCCGGCGCGGTCGGCCACGCGCGGGCGCTCGCGGCCGAAGCCGCGCTCGCGCGCTACAGCAGCCGCTACGGCGCCTACTGGAACCACTGCTGGCTGGCCAACACCGACGCCGACTGCTGCGTTCCGGAAACCTGGCTCAAGGACCAGCTCGCCCTCGCCGCGCGGAACATCGAGGCCGTTGCCGGAACCATCGATGTCGATACCTTCAGCGAGCACGCCGCGCACGTGGCGGAGCGGTTTCGCGCCACCTACCTGCTCTCGCCCGACGGCACGCACGGCCACGTGCACGGCGCCAACCTGGGCGTGCGCGCCGACGCCTACCTGCGCGCCGGCGGCTGGAGTCCGCTGGCCACCGCCGAGGATCACGACCTCTGGCGCCGCCTCTCATCCGTCGCCACGCGGCGGCTTTCCCTCAGCCGGCTCCGCGTTTCGACCAGCGGCCGCAGAACAGGACGCGCGCCGCACGGGTTTGCCGACGCGCTCGCCGCCCACAACGAGTCCGCCGCGTGACGAGCGAAGCCCTGCTCGCCCGGCTGCGCATGATAGCCGCTCAGCCCATGCCGCTTCCCGGCGCAGGCCAGACCCGTCTGCGCCACCAGCGATTGATGGAGACCGGGCGCGAAAATCTCTCGCTGGCCCGCCTCGCCGAAGCGCACTGGGACGCGCTCGCCATCCTGGCCGAAGCAGGCCGCGAGCCGGAGCCGGGCGCGCTTTACGGCGTGTGGGCCTCGGAGAAACCGGGCCAGGCGCTCCGGCTCGACCGGCGCGAGGGCGGTCTGACAGTGAGCGGGACCAAGATGTTTGCAAGCGGCGCCGGGCTGATCGACCGCACCCTGCTGACGGCCGGCGGCGCAGAGCAGCTGCTGCTCGAGGTCGATCTCCGCGCGCACGCAGCCGCCATACGCTTCGACTACTCCGGCTGGAAGACGCAGGCTTTTCTCGAAACCGGAACCGCGGCCGCCATCTTCGACGCGGCGCCCGCGGCCCAGGTCCTGGGCCGCCCCGGCTGGTATGTCGCCAGGCCCGGCTTCTGGCACGGCGCCTGCGGACCGGCCGCCTGCTGGGCCGGCGGCGCCGCCGGCCTGCTCGATTACGCCTTGGGGCAGGCCCGCAATGACCCCCACACCCTGGCCCACCTGGGCGCGATGCACGCCTCCGTCTGGGCGCTCCACTCCTACCTCGACGCGGCCGGCGGCGAAATCGACCGCAGTCCAGCCGACTGCGGACAAGCCCGTATCCGCGCCTTTTCTGTAAGGCATCTGGTCGAACAGGCTTGCACGGATGTCCTCCGCCGCCTGCCGCGCGCCTACGGACCGCAGCCGCTCGCCATGGACGAGGCTGTCGGCCGCCGCTGCCAGGAGCTCGACCTGTACCTGCGCCAGTCCCACGCCGAGCGGGATCTCGAGTCGCTGGGCCGCGATGTCAAGCACCAGGCCGGCTCGGGTTGACGGAGGTCAGCTTGCCTTGCGGTGCGGGTTCGCGTAGTGGAACAGGGCCGTCGCGCGTACCTTGTCCGGGTCGCATGGCTCGTTGGTATGGATCGACCGGTATCTATCTATCTGACGGCAGGAAACAATAAAGGGGCCGCGCAAGCGGCCCCTTCTGCTGCTCTCAAACGAGCGGTGCGGGCCGGGCGCTTATTTCGCCCCCACCGTTTCCCTGCTCGCCGCCGCTTCCTTCAGTACCGGGGCCTTGTCCGTCTTTTCCCAGCCGAACTCCCCATCCGTGCGGCCGAAGTGGCCATACGCCGCGGTCTGCCGGTAAATCGGCCGCCGCAGGTCGAGCGACTCCATAATGCCTTTCGGCGTCAGCTCGAAATGCTCCCGCACCAGCTGCTGCAGCTCGTGCGCCGGCAGCTTGCCCGTGCCGAAGGTATCGACCAGCACGGACACCGGCTCCGCCACGCCGATCGCATACGCCAGCTGCACCTCGCAGCGGTCGGCCAGGCCGGCCGCGACAATGTTCTTCGCGATATAGCGCGCCATGTACGCCGCCGAGCGGTCCACCTTCGTCGGGTCCTTGCCGGAGAATGCGCCGCCGCCGTGCCGGCCCATGCCTCCGTAGGTATCGACGATGATCTTGCGCCCGGTCAGCCCCGTGTCGCCCATCGGGCCGCCGATCACAAACCGCCCCGTCGGGTTGATGTGGTACTTCGTGTCCGCATCCAGCAGCTCGGCCGGAATCACAACCTGGATCACATCCTTCAGGATGTCGGCGCGCAGCTTCTCGGTCGCGACCGAGTCCGCGTGCTGGGTCGAGATGACCACCGCATCCACCCGCACCGGCCGGTTGTTCGCGTCGTACTCCACCGTGACCTGGCTCTTGCCGTCCGGCCGCAGATAGTTGAGCTGTCCGCTCTTGCGCACCTCGCTCAGCCGCGCTGCCAGCTTGTGGGCCAGTGAAATCGGCAGCGGCATCAACTCTTCGGTCTCGTTGGTCGCGAAGCCGAACATCATGCCCTGGTCGCCGGCCCCGCCCGTGTCCACGCCCATGGCGATATCGCCGGACTGCTTGTTGATCGACGAGATGACGGCGCAGGTGTTGCAGTCGAAGCCGAACCCGGCGTCGTTGTAGCCGATATCGTTGATCACGCCCCGCACCAGCGTCTGAAAGTCAACGTAGGCCTTGGTCGTGATCTCCCCTGCGATGACGACCAGGCCGGTGGCGGTGAGGGTTTCGCAGGCAACGCGCGAGTACGGATCCTGCTCCAGGCAGGCATCCAGAATGGCGTCCGAGATTTGATCGGCGATCTTGTCGGGGTGACCCTCGGTGACCGACTCCGAGGTAAAGAGAATCTTATCGCGTGCTGGCAATGGGTACTTCCTCCGGATTGGCAAGCGGGACCGGCCCGCTACCGGCCGCCCGGGCATTAGGATGCCGGAAGACACAGGGAGGGCTCGGCGGGCCAGCGGCATCGGTGCAGGAAGCCGGCCCGGACCGCTGCCAGCTTCTGATGCTACCTGAGCGCGCGGGCCGGGGGCAAAGCCTCGCGGTCGAGCCGCCGCGACGGCACGCAAACGGCGCCTCAGCGCCGGTGAGCGGGGCGCCCGCGGCTTGTCCGCACCATGCCGGCCGTTCGCGGACGCGGCTTCAGTTCCCACACGAACAGCGTCAGCACCAGGCACTGCAACCCGCCAAACCCCAGCACGAACCGCGCATAGTTCAGCAGCAGGTCAGCCAGCGTGCCGAACCCGGCCATCGTCATGTTCATGATGACCGCCATACTCCAGGGAAACGTGAGCAGCTCGAGCGTGGCGAAGCCCGACTCGAAAAGCCGGCTGGTCAGCAGCCCCACGATCCACACCGCATGCAGCAGCGCCATGTACCCCGCGCACGTCCACAAAATGGCCGGATAGCGAGACCGCCGCGCCCGCAGCGCGATCGCGAGCAGCAGCACAAACCCAACAGCTAGTGCAATCATGGCAGCAACGCCGCGCGGTTCCATCCCGGAAAACATCATCGTGAGGCTAAGACTACCTGCATCGGCTCAACCGCGAAAGCGCGCTTCATGGAGTGTTCCCCAGGTTAGGAACACTAAGAAACGCTATGCAGCGACCGGGCCGGTTTCATCATGGGTCAAGGCTGCGGAGTTCCGCTTGCTTGAATCTCACGCAGGTATTTGTGGTTGGGACCGTACTGCATAATAGAGACAAAGACCGCATCCTTGCGGAGACACCGGCTTACCCTTGCTGCCTAAGCTAACCACGTCTTCTTCGATAATTGGTATGCGAGATTTAACAGCCTTCGGGTCATCGGTTTCGACGCCTTCGTTGTCGTAGCATAGGAATTTCGACTGTCGGGAAGCTTCGTTGCGTCTAGCGTTTGCTGCGAACTGTTCCAGGCATAATGCAGAGTAATCCTCCCAGGATGAGAAAGAAGATGTCTTCCACTTCCAATCGGGATAGACCCACTCTTCCTCTCCTCCCGTCCTGCTTGTCTGTCAGCGTGGCAACCCGGTAAAACGCATAAGCCGATAAGAAGGACAGCAGCCCATTGCAGCTTGCAGGTGCTCTCGATTACGCAAGCTACCATATCTCACCAGCTCCGTTTCCAGCATGCCCGACATCAGTCCCTTCGGGTAAACCCTATCTATGTCCGGGTGTGCCGAGGCGACTTCATTGGTCATGGAGCAGGTTCCGCAGAATGCTCCTTATCATACTTTGCGGTGGCGGGTTTCGCGCGCTCATACTCAGTAAAATGATCGGCAGATCAGAGTTAATCTATTGTTTTTCGAAGATAAAGATCTCCGGCTCTGATTTGACCTCTACCAAGCTTGCATCCTCTTCAATACCACCGAGAAATGCATGATAGCTGATTTGGTAGGAATGCTTTCCGGCCAGAAAAGAAAACATGTTTGTTATGTCTGCATTCCCGGTCACGGTATTACCCGGCGACACCCGGATAACTTCCGAATCCATCGCAGAAGTCATTTTTGCCATAGAGCCGATATACGGAACAGGCTTGCCCTCGCAAGTAAGCTCTACGAGACTTCCAAGAGAAAGTTCCGACTGGAAAATCTGTCGCTTTTCTACCCCAAGCGAGATCTTGTCGGATGTGTTGCGGATCGAAACATAGATGTTCACTTGGCGATTCGCGACTTCTGGGATCAAAGTAGCCGTAGCATTCATCCTTGCGCCTTTCTTTACCGATAGTGCTTGGCCCTGGTTTCGATCCACCGGTGTGCTCTTGCAGCCGAGCGAAATCGCTAGCAGACACCCCAATAGGGCGATGCTATTTTGCACTTTCCGTGAAGTATTCATAACTGTCCGCATTGCCAAGCGCCGCTGTCGGGTTGGTCTTTGCTAAAGACAGACACTTGGCCTGCCCGTACACAAAATCATTCCTCCCGCTGACATCATTAAAGTGGGACATCTCGTGCGCAAGGGTGCCGGCTTTAGAATCCGTACCCAGGGCAGGAGCATTGTCGAAGCCGGAATCCAGAAAAATAGTATGCTTCGTATCGGCAGGGTGAACATAGGCATAGAGGCCAGCTTTCGGCGGATCGGCAGGTTGGAAATGCTGTATTGTCATTTGCTTGTTTAGAGCTAATTCTTTATTCGTTCGATCAATGAGGGTCTGACGAGTGGCCAGCTTGTCTGACCCAAACCATTTTCGCGCGTCTGCTTTGGTATCATCATGCCAAGCTGTGAGCGCGGCTTTTCGCTTCAGCAGCAATACTCGCTGATCGGCGATCGCTTTCTGGATTGCCGTTTTATGATGATCCCGCCATTGCTTCAAATTAGCTGCCTTGATTGCAGCTGGGTTGGTGGGCTTTTGCTGGTCTGAAGTCTTCCCCTCGGTAGTTTCGCCTGTTCCCACCTCTCTTGAAAAGTACTTGCTCCGCACATGCACCCGCCCCTCGGGCGCCGACAGCACAATATCCCCATCCGAGTGCAGGCTTACCAGCTCGCGCCCGGTCGCGTCGCTCTTCTCCGTCATTGCCAGCGAGGTATGGTTCGGCGTCGCGACGACTACCGTTTCTTTCCCCGGCGTGTCCACCATCTGCACCCGGTTGCCGCTCTTGGTCACGATCCGCTTGACATCGTTCGCCGCGATATCCCCCGAGCCGAAAAACTCATCCCGCGGCGCCTGCTGCACTCCGTTCCACGTCGAGCCCAGAATAATCGGCCGCTCCGGGTCGCCGTCCTCGAAGCCCACCGCGACCTCGTCGCCCACCTCCGGCATGAACATGAAGCCGCGCTCCGGCCCCGCGTGCGGCGCCACCATCCGCGCCCAGTGCGCCGCGCCTTCCGTTTGCCAGAAGAACTGCACCCGCACCCGGCCCATCTTCTTCGGGTCGTTGTGGTCGACGACACGCGCCGGAACCACGCCCTGCAGATCGCGCTGGGGCGGCGGCTTCGGGTTGCGATACTGCTTCCACGGCGTGCAGGTGAAGGCATTGCCGTAGCCCTCCGGCGTCCAGCGGTGCTCCACCCGCGTCAGCCCGTACATGCCCGCTGGCTCCAGCGTACCCTCGAGTTCGACCGTGTTTCCAGCTTTCAACTCTTGGCATCGGCTCTCGCCCGTAGCCGTCACGCTCGCGCCCATCGAGCGCTCCGCCTCGGCCTCGAGCTGCTGCCGGTAGTCCGCAAGCGTCATCGCGCGCGAGCGCTGCGGCTCGAAGCCCGAGGGCAGCACGGCCGCCGACGCGCTCTGCACCGCGGCGACCGTCGAGGCGGCCGAGGAGTAAAACTCCGGCGGCTTGGCGACCGCTAGAAACGTACCGCTCGCCATCGCATGGTGGTCGTAGTGCGCGCCGCTGAAGCTGGCCGGGGCCAGCCGGGAGCGCACCTTGAACCCGGTCAGCCCAGTCTTGCCGCGCCACCCAAGCGTGCCGCCGGGCTGGAAACCATTCCATATCTCCAGCCCGGCCGCGTTCGGGCGCATCCAGCCGCCGTAGTCATCCACGATCCGGTTCAGGAAGCTGAAATCCGTCTCGCCATACTGCACATAATTGAGCGGCTTGCGCGCCGGTACGTTCACTGACGCGGCCAGACCGGCATACCCGCAGACCTTTGCCGCAACCGCGGCCAGGTCCTGCTCGGCGTAGTACTGCTTCCGCTCGGCAAGGTCCAGATTGTAAGTCGCCGAAACGGCGACCAGCCGCGCGCCGTAGCTACCCCAGGCCTCCGTCAGCAGCTCCACCCGCAGGATGAACCCGGTGAAGTGCACATGCTCCACCCCGTCCGGGTCCACAGTGCGCACGTCCATCGCCTGGCCAACCATCCGGTCGACGGCCACCGGCTCATCCGAAGTCTGACGGCATACCACCGTGCACCACCAGTGCCGGTTCAGCTCCTGCACCACATCGACGGAGGAAAGCAGCGCATCCGCGAGCAAACCGTCGCCAACCTGGATCTGCGGCAGCTGCATGGAACAGGACCTCCAGCAAAACGATAGCGGCGAATCCAACCAGCGTCTATCCTAGCGCCATCCTGAGACTGAAGACTCAGAATGACTCAAGTGTGCGGGAACTCGGTCGCGCAGAGCGAACAACCGGCTGCGCAGCCTGTCAGGTGCTCCGGCCAGGGCTGACCAGCTGCGCCACCGGTGCGGGCGCCTGACCCAGCGCCGCGCTCTTCGCCGTCACATAATGCATCACATACCACGCGAAAAACCCGAGCAGCACCAGCAGCACCGCGACCCCGGCCCAGCGCAGCCGCGTCTCCGGTTCCGCCTCGTCGCTTTTGCGCGCCTTACCCACGTTCTCGGCGAAGTCGATCCAGCTCTGGTCGTCGTCCTTGATCTGTCCGCTCTGGTGGTACGCCGAAAGGTAGCGGTGCACCCACGCATCCTCGTCCATGCCGCAGGCGCGCGCATACCCGCGCACGATGCCCTTGTTCAGCACGCCGCCCGGCAGCGAGGAAAATCTCTCCTCCTCCAGCGCCAGCAGGTGGCGGCCGCTGATCTTCGTCGCGCCTGAAATGCTTTCCAGCGCAACCCCGCGCGCTTCGCGTTCCCTGCGCAGGTCCTGCCCAAACTGTCCCATACTCGCGGTTTCCTTGGCTGGGGTTGGGTTCTCTTGCACCTACGTTAGTGCTCTCCCGCGCCGGGCGTCAAAGCATTCCTTCGCTTTTCATGGTTCATCCGCCACCATCGCACCATTTTGGGAGCGCTCCGCCGCACTATGCGCCTGCTACACTCAGTTGGTCGGCGCATCGGCGCATATCACCCCATGAACAAGCTCGTCCTCGGCAACCTGCTGCACCGCCCCGTCCGCACACTCGTCACGATGCTTGCCGTCGCGATTGAAGTGGTGATGATCCTGTCCATCGTGGGCATCATGCTGGGCATCCTGGCCAACTCCCGCGAGGAAACCCGGGGCATCGGCGCCGATACCATCGTGCAGCCGGCCAACTCCAGCTTCATTTCAGCGGTCGGCGGCGCGCCTGTCCCGGCACGGATCGCGGACGTTCTCGCCAAGCTGCCGCACGTCGCGGTCGCCGCGCCCGTCATCACCGATCTCAGCACCGTCGGCTCGGTCGAAACCGTCTGGGGCATCGACTACCCGAGCTATAACGCCCTGCGCCCCTTCACGTATCTCGCTGGCGGCCCTTTCCAGGGGCCGAACGATGTGCTGATCGACGACATTGAGGCCCGCACCGGCTCCGGCTTCCATGTCGGCGATACCATTCCCGTCAAGGCGCACCCGTTCCGCATCTGCGGCATCGTCGCGCACGGCAAGGGCAGCCGCAAGTTCGTGCCCATCCGGACACTGGGTGCGCTGATCGGCACCCCGAACAACGCCTCGCTCTTCTACATCCGCACCGACCTTCCCGCCAACCAAAAGCTCGTCGCGCAGGAGATCCACCAGACGCCCGGCCTCGGTGAATACAAAGTGCAGTCGCTGCAGGCGTTTCTCGACCTAGTAACACCCTCACACCTGCCCGCGTTTACGCCCGCGCTCGACTCGGTCATCACCATCGCCGTCATCATCGGCTTCCTGGTCATCTTCCAGTCCATGTACACCGCGGTGCTGGAGCGGACCCGCGAGATCGGCATCCTCAAGTCGCTCGGCGCATCCCGCGGCTACATTCTCGCTTCCATCCTGCGCGAGGCCGCCCTGGTCACTGTCGTCGGCATCGCGCTCGGCGTCCTGGTCACCTTCGGGATCAAGGCGTATCTCAGCTACCGCTTTCCCACGCTTTCCTTCCAGGTTCCTCCGGCGTGGTGGGTGCGGTCGCTCGTCATCGCCTTCGTCGGCGCGGTGCTGGGCGCAACCTATCCGGCGCTCAAAGCCGCCAGCCAGGACCCGATCGACGCTCTGGCCTACGAGTAGTTCCATGGCAGCCGTTCAGACCCGCAGGCGCGGCCTGCTGCTGGCCGCGGTCGTGGCCGCCATCGTAGCCCTGTGGGCGCTGCACTGGGTCCATCTCCGGGCCGACTTCCCCAACAACTCTCCGTGGATGGACTACGCCAAGTACACCGACGAGGGTTGGTACGGGAAAGCCGCCATGGGCGCAACCCTGTTCGGCCGCTGGTACATGCCGGGGGACTTCAACACCGCCGTCGCCCTGCCGGTGTGGCCCGCGCTCGAGTGGGTCATCTTCCAGGTGGCGGGGGTAACGGCGGTCGCGGCGCGCGGCCTGGCCCTAGTGGTCTTTGCCGCCAACCTCCTGCTGAGCTACGCCCTGCTGCGCACCGCGAAAGCCGGACGGCTGGCAGCGGCCGGCGGCGTGCTCCTGCTGGCCGGCAGCATGTTCCTATGGGCCTTCAGCCGGCTCGCTATCCTGGAGCCGCTGCTCACCTTCTGGACACTCGCCGGCTGGCTGCTGGCGCTGCGCCTGCACGGGTGGCCGCGCAGCCGAGGCCGGACCGCGGCGCTGCTGGGCGTGGGGCTGCTGGGCTGCCTCGCCGTACTCACCAAAACGACGGCGCTCTTCCTGCTGCCCGCCACCGCCGCCATCCTGTGCTGGGGCGCGGGCTGGCGCCTGCGGGCGGCCCTCGCCGACTGCGCCGTCGCGCTGGCCGGCGGCCTGCTGCCCTGGCTCGCCTACTTCCTCTTCTTCGCGCGGCGCTACCTGGTCGACTACCGTTACCTGTTCACTTCCAATATCTGGACCCAGCCCAAGGGCCTGCACGACCGCCTGCTTGCCTACTGGTGGGCGGCCCACGGCCTGCTGTGGGTCGGCCCCTGGCTGGTGTGCACCCTGCTGGTGCTGCTGGGGCTTGGGCTCGCGCTGTCGCGCCCATTCCGCCGCGCGCCGCTGGTGCATGCTTCGCTGCTGGCCGCCGCCGGCTACATCTTCTTCATCGGCTGGCACAACAGTCCGCAGCCCCGCTACTACATGGTGCTCGCATACCCTGTCGTTTTCGTCACGGTGCTGGCCGCGCAGGCGCTGGCCGCGCGCAGCCGGCTGCTTGCCGGCCTCGCGGCCGCCATGCTGGCGGTCATCTTCGTCCGCGATGTCCGGGCCAGCGCCTGGTTCGCCTTTCACCCGGAATACACTCTGCTGCGCGCGGCCCAGGGCATCACCGCATACATCGACGCGCACCCGGGCGAGGGGAAACGGCTGCTGCTCTCCATCTCCGGCGATGAAATCACGCTGCTCACCCACCTGCCGGCGATCTGCGACGACTACGGCACCGCCGACCTGCCGGACCGCATTGCCCGCTACCGCCCCGGCTGGTACGCCGAGTGGAACCAACTCGACCCGGGCACGCTCGAAGACATCCACGCCGCCGGCTACCGTCTGGAGGCGGTCGCGCACTGGCATGCCTTCGACGACGAGGACCGCGACGACCTGATCCTCTACCGCATGCAGCCCGCAGCTACCACAAACCGCTGAAACTCTCTGCGCGGGCCTGACAATTCATCGTAAGTTGCTGACGAAGAGCGGCTTATGCCGCAGCTTTTGGGGCATTTCGGGGTTGTCGAAAATGTTCCACGTGGAACAATTTGGCGGAAAGCCGCCGCCGGAGCAAAGTCCGGGTGCGGCTGGCGCCCGGTTCGCACAGCTTCGCGCTGGTCTGCTTGAGCCTGCCGAAGTGCTATTTCATCTGCTTGAGCAGTCTCAATAAACGCGCAAACCCCTCTTCACGCGCCTTCTTATTCGCCGCAGTCGCGTCCGGCGCTTCGCCCGCGCGCATAAAGCCGTGGCCCGCGCCGTCGTACACCACAGGCTCGTACGTCTTGCCCGCGGCCTTCATCGCCGCCGTCGTCGCCGGTACGGTTGAGCTGATGCGCGCATCGTTGCCGGCATAAAACCCGTACACCGGGGCCTGTATTTTCCCCAGCGCTTCGTCGGGCGGCGGCGGCCCGTAGAACACGAACGCCGCGCTCAGGTCCGGCCTCTCGGTCGCGAACAGAAAGCTCTGGCCGCCGCCCCAGCAGAACCCCGCGACCGCCAGCTTTCCACTCGCCGACGGCAGCTTCTTCCCGTAATCCGCCGCCGCGTTCAGGTCGCCGGCAACCTGCGCCGGGTCCAGCATCGAGACCGCCTTTACCGCCGCATCCTGCCCCGCGAAGCTCGACGTACCCCCGCCGCCCGGGCCCATGCCGCTCAGCAGATCCGGCTCGACGACAATGTAGCCCTCCGCGGCCAGCTCATCCGCCATCTCCTTCGCCCAGTCGGTCAGCCCGAAAATCTCGTGAATCATGACGATCACCGGCGCCTTGCCCTTCACCTCCGGGTAATCGACAAACACCTGCACCGTGCGCGCGCCGCTCTTCACATTCACGTACTCATGGTGGCGCGGCGAGCTGTCGAGCTTCGCCCTGGCCCAGTCCTGCGCCCGCAGCGACGGCGCGGCAGCGAAGCAGAAAGCACAAAGGAAAGGCAGGCAGCGGCGCACGAGAAGGTTCATGCGCGCGAGTGTACTCCGCCCATGTTGCTCTTTGAAATCGAAACATGCGCGGTGCACTTCGCCGGAGTTTTGCGAGTCCGCCGCGAGTCAAGAAGAATGCGATCCCCGGGCAATCATCCTGTGCCATCAACAAACGGAAATAAATGATGAGCTCGTCCAACCGTCGACGGCCCCGGAAGCAGCAAACCGCGAGGCGAGCAATCCCTCTTCTGAAACATTCCCTTGCTAAACTTGCACCATTGCTCCGCTCAGCTTCGTATTGGCGACAAGGACCCTTCATGCGCACACAGACGACCGCCTTCCACCCGCACGCCACCAACGACAGCCGCACGCCGGTCGCCTACTTTTCCATGGAGATCGCCATCGAGCCGGAGATGAACACCTACTCGGGCGGCCTCGGCGTCCTGGCCGGCGATACGCTGCGCGCCGCGGCCGACCTGAGCATCCCGCTGGTCGCGGTCACGCTCGCGCATCGCCGCGGCTACTTTCGTCAACTGCTGAGCCCCGACGGCGTACAGACCGAGCTCGAACAGCCCTGGCCGGTCGACGCCTACACCCAGGAGGAGCCGCCGCGGGTGGTGGTCGAGATCGACGGCCGCCCGGTGCATGTGCGCGCGCTGTGCCACTCCATCCACGGCGTGACCGGGCACGTGGTGCCGGTGTACCTGCTCGACACGGACCTGGAAGAAAACACGCACGCCGACCGGATGCTGACCGACCGGCTGTACGGCGGCGACAACGACCACCGCCTGCGGCAGGAGATCGTGCTGGGCCTGGGCGGGGCGCGCCTGCTGCTCGCGCTCGGCCTGGAGCCGGCGGTGTACCACATGAACGAGGGCCACGCCGCGCTGCTCACCGTCGCGCTGGTGGGCCGCGCGCTGGCCGGCCGCACCTTCTCGCAGGCGTCCGAGACCGAGTTCGCGCGCGTCCGCGAGCAGTGCGTCTTCACCACCCACACCCCGGTGCCCGCCGGGCACGACCGCTTCTCGATGGAGCAGGCCCGGCGCATCCTGGGCGCTGAAACGGTCGGCATGCTGGAGCGCGCGGGCGGCTGCCACGACGGCCTGCTCAACATGACTTATGTCGCGCTGCGCTTCTCGCGCTTCGTCAACGGCGTCGCCATGCAGCACGGCATCGTCTCGCAGCAGATGTTCCCCGAGTCGCAGATCGACGCCATCACCAACGGCGTCCACGCGGCGACATGGGCGTCCGAGCCGTTCCTGAAAGTCTTCGATCAGCACGTACCTCGCTGGCGCCGCGACAACGTGACTCTGCGCTATGCGATCGACATCCCCGAGAGCGAGATCATCAACGCCCACCGCGGATCGAAGCAGCTGCTCGTCGATGCGGTGCTCGACCGTACCGGCGATACGCTTTCGCCCGACGTGTTCACCATCGGCTTCGCACGCCGCGCCGCCACCTACAAGCGCATGGACCTGCTGTTTACCGATCCTCAACGCCTGATCGCGCTAGCGCGCAAGTATGGCGGACTACAGATCCTGTACGCCGGCAAGGCCCACCCGGCCGACGAGCCGGGCAAGGCCAAGATCAAGCGTGTCATCGAGCTCGCGCACGAGCTCTCCGATGGCCTACTCAAGATCGTCTATCTCGAGAACTACGAGTGGAAGCTGGGCAAGCTGCTCACCGGCGGCGTCGACCTGTGGCTCAACACGCCCAAGCGCCCCTATGAGGCAAGTGGCACCAGCGGTATGAAGGCCGCGCTCAATGGCGTCCCGTCCCTGTCGATTCTCGACGGCTGGTGGATCGAGGGCTGGATCGAAGGCGTGACCGGCTGGGCGATCGAGGACCGCGAGGACGAGGCGGACGAGGCCGAGTCGCTCTACTACCAGCTGGAGGAAGTCATCTGCCCCCTCTTCCACAAACAGCCCGAGCTGTGGCGACGGGTGATGCGCTCGGCCATCGCGCTCAACGGCTCGTTCTTCAACACACAGCGCATGGTCGAGCAGTACTCGCTCAACGCATATTTCCCCCAGCCTCTCGAGGCTCAAGAGACCGAGGAACTTGCCGCGGATTAGCTCCGGTTTATTCCTGCAGGCTCGCCGCGCTGGTGCGGAGGAATTGCGCGACCGCATCGGGCTGTGATAGCGGGACCAGGTGGCTGGCCGCGACCTCCTCGGTGCGCGCGCCGATGCGCCGGGCCAGGTCGTGCTGGGTTTCGGGCGCCAGGATGCGATCCTCGGTCGTGACCAGGTACGCGCTCGGCTTGCGCTTCCACGCCGGGTCGCTCAGCTTCGACTCGAACAGCTTGTAGCTGACCGGCTTCTGCACGGCTACTGCTAGGTTGATGATGCCGCGATGCAGATCGTGCCCCAGCGCATTCGCCGCGAACTCGGCGTCGATCCACATGAAGCCGTTCGCGTCCGGCCCGAGGGTCATTTTGGCCTTGGCCGGGTGCATGCTCAGAAGGCTCCCGAACACCTCGTCCGCCTCGGGCGCGAACGCGCACACATATGCCAGCGCCTGCACCTTGGCGTGGTTGCCGGCCGCCGAGACGACCGCGCCCGCATAGGAGTGGCCCACCAGCAGCACCGGTCCATCGACATGGTTCAGCAGCAGCTCCACCGCGGCCACATCGGCTTCAAACGATTTCAATGGCAGCTGCGCCGCGCGCACCGTGTAGCCGTCATGCGCCAAAGGCACCAGCACATTCGTCCATGAACTTCCATCGCTCCACGCCCCGTGCACCAGTACGATGGTTCCCTTACTCCGCTCTCCCGGCATTGCCTCTCCTTCTATCTCACTATCTCACTCGCTTCGATGCTCAACTCGCCAGGGCCGCCTGACTCTCGTTTGCGTTCAGGGCAAACGTCTCAGCCAGCAGGCTGTAGGACTTGAGCCGCGCGGCATGGCTGTGGGTAATTGTGTTGATCACGATTTCTTCCAGGCCGAGCGAAGCCGCCATGACGCCCAGTTCGCGCCGCACCGTGGCCGGGCTGCCGGTAAAGTAGCGTGGAAACTCGCCCTCCTCCACCGCCGCCATGCTGAGCGGGCCGTCGCCGCGCAGCTCTCGTAAAGCGTTGTCGGGCGCGGCAACCGGGCTGCGGTCGCCCTGGCGGATGCGCTGCTGCAGCAGTCGCACGCTGCTCTGCAGGTAGCGGGCCTCCTCGTCCGTATCCGCGACGATGACGCCCACGGCCGCGGTCGCGCGCGGTTTCCTAAGCAGGCTCGAAGGTCGAAACGCGCGGCGATAGCTCTCGATCGCTTGCCGCGTGGCCACCGGGCTGAAGAAATGCGCGAAGGCATACGGCAGCCCCCATTCGGCGGCCGCCGCGGCGCCCCACAGGCTTGAACCCAGCAGCCACACCTCGGGGCCGCCCGGCATGGCGGGCGAAATCTGGATCCGGCCGAACGGGTGGCCGGCGGGAAAGCCGTCGCTCTGCCCCAGCCAGGCCAGCAGCTCGGCCATCTGGTCGGGAAAGTCGTCCGCCGGCGCCCGCAGCGAGCCGGCGGAGCGGTCGCGCCGCAGCGCCTGCGACTCGATCGGGCCGCCGCCCGGCGCGCGTCCCACGCCCAGATCAATCCGGTCCGGGTACATGGCATGCAGCGTCCGGAAGACCTCCGCGACCTTCATGGGCGAGTAATGCGGCAGCATGATGCCGCCCGAACCGATGCGGATCGTTCGGGTCGCCGCGCCGATGCGCGCCAGCACGATCTCGGGTGCCGCGCAGGCCAGGGTCTGCATCGCATGGTGCTCCGACATCCAGAAGCGCGTGTAGCCCAGCGCCTCCACATGCCGCGCCAGCTCGACCGACCGCTCCAAGGCCTCGCCGGCGGTCGAGCCCTCCGCGACCGGCGACTGGTCCAGCACCGAAAGCCGAATGTTTGCTGCCACTCTCCACTCCCCGCGCCGCCGTTCTCTGGCGGCGTCCCCTTATAGATGTGCGCAGAGTCGGGAGGACGCAGGCCGCTCCGGGCTCCTGTCGTCTTCACGGAGCAGGAAAGGCCGAATGCTATACTGCGGCAGCCTGCCATGAGAGGGACCGACATCGAAGGGAGAACAAGCTTCGCCACTGCGTCCCCGCCCGGCGAGCTGGGGAGAGCCCCCGGCAGCCGTCCTCTCTGCGTCGACCTGGACGGCACCCTGGTCAAGAGCGACACGCTGGTGGACGCGCTGCTGCTGATGGTGCGTACGCACTCGGGCGACCTGGTGCGCATTCCCGGCTGGATCCTCAAGGGCAAAGCCACACTCAAGCGCGAGGTCACCGAGCGGGTGGCGCTCGACGTGGCGCATTTACCTTACAACCAGCCGCTGCTGCACTACCTGGAGCAGCAGCGCGGCCTGGACCGGGAGCTTTACCTGGCAACCGGCGCCGATGCCGCGCTGGCCCACCGCGTCGCCGACCACTTGGGCATCTTTACGGGGGTGCTGGCCAGCGACGGCCGCACCAACCTGACCGGCCACAACAAGCTCGCGTCGTTCCAGCAGAAGTTCGGCGAGGCCGGCTACGACTATATCGGCAACGCCCGGCCCGACGTGCCGCTACTGATCCACGCCGGCACGGCCATGGTGGCCAACCCGGACGGCGCGCTGCGCAGCGCCATGCGCGAGCGCCGCTTTACCCCGAAGCAGCAGTTCATCGACCGCGCTTCGCCCCTCAAGGCGCTGCGCCGGGCAACCCGCGTGCACCAGTGGGCCAAGAACGTCCTCATCTTCGTCCCCCTGCTGCTGGCGCATGCGCTGCATATGCGGGCGTTTCTGCAGGCGCTGGCGGCGTTTACCTGTTTTTCGCTCTGCGCGTCGTCCACCTATATCGTCAACGACCTGCTCGACATCGAAGCCGACCGGCGCCACCCGCGCAAGCGCCGCCGCCCCTTCGCCGCGGGCGACCTGCAGGCCAAGACCGGCGTTCTGCTCTCGGCCGGCCTGCTGCTGTCGGCTTTCGTGATTGCCGCTTTTCTGCCGGGCGCGTTCGTTGGCTATCTGCTGCTGTACCTGGTCAGCACGCTCTCCTACTCGCTCTACCTCAAGCGCATCGTGCTGGTGGATGTGGTGCTGCTCTCCGGCCTGTACACGCTGCGCCTGCTGGCCGGCGCAGCGGCGACCACCATCCCCATCTCGCCCTGGCTGGCTGGCTTCTCCATCTTCCTGTTCCTCTCGCTGGCCTTCGTCAAGCGATTTTCCGAGCTGCAGAACATCCGCGCCGCCGGGCAGGTCCCTTCCAACGGCCGCGGCTACCTGCTGAGCGATACCGAGCAGATGCGCTCCTTCGGCACGGCCAGCGCCTACGCCTCGGTGGTGGTTTTTTCGCTGTACATCAGCGGACGCGACGTGACCGGCCTGTACGCCCACCCGCAGCGCATGTGGCTGATTACCCCGATCATGATCCTGTGGATCAGCCGGGTGTGGCTGCTGGCCAGCCGGGGTGAGCTGGATGAGGATCCGGTGATCTTCGCGGTCACCGACCGGGCCAGCCTGCTGCTGGGCTTTCTCGCGGTCTGCGTCATCCTGCTGGCTATCATCTAGAAAGCGCCGCGCGCGCGAACACACACCTCTGAAGGAGATGCCATCATGGCCGCAACTGAGCTCGAAACCGCGCCCGGCGCAACCGCTTCGCCCACGTTCGCGACCTCGTTCGAGTCCTGGGGACGCTACCCTAAGCTCGCCGCCGACCTGCGCCCGCTCGCCTGGACCACCGACTTTCCACCCAGGGAGCCGCACCGCGGCCGCATGCTGCCGGTCGGCGCCGGCCGCTCCTACGGCGATGTCTGCCTGCTCGAGGACGGAACCCTGCTGCATGCGCGGGGCATGGACCACCTGCTCCACTTCGACCCTGCCACCGGCATCCTGCGCTGCGAGGCCGGCGTCACCCTGGCCGAAATCCTCGACTTCGCCGTCCCGCTTGGCTTCTTTCTGCCCGTCACCCCCGGCACCAAGTACGTCACCATCGGGGGCGCCATCGCCAACGACATCCACGGCAAGAACCACCACATCGCCGGCACCTTCGGCTCGCACGTGCTGCGCTTCGAGCTCATCCGGTCCGACGGCTCGCGCATTCTCTGCTCTAACCGCGAAAACCGCGACTGGTTCGCGATGACCATCGGCGGCCTCGGCCTCACCGGCCTCATCACTTGGGCCGAGGTGCGGCTGCGGCCGATCGTTTCGCGGGGCATCAACTATCGCGGCGACAAGTTCGTCGGCTTCGCCGAGTTCATAGAGCTCTCCCGCCAGGCCGCCAACGTCGAGTACACCGTCGCCTGGATCGACTGCGTCTCCACCGGCAAGAACTTCGCCCGCGGCATCTTCATGCAGGGCACCCACGCCGAGACGCCGGCGCCGCTGCATCGCTCGAAGGAGCCGAAGCTGGTCTTCCCCATCGACCTGCCCGAGTTCGCGCTCAACAAGCTCTCGATCGGCCTGTTCAACTTCGCCTACTACAACAAGCAGACGAAAAAAACCGTCACCTCGGTGGTCGACTACGAGCCGTTCTTCTACCCGCTCGACTCGGTGCTGAAGTGGAACCGGATGTACGGCAAGCGCGGCCTGCTCCAGTTCCAGTGCGTGCTGCCCTGGGACGAGGACCAGCGCGGCATCACCCAGATCATGAAGGCGATCACCACCTCCGGCCTGGCGTCGTTCCTGGCGGTCCTCAAGGTCTTCGGCGATGTGCCGTCGCCCGGCTTTCTCAGCTTCCCCAAGCCCGGGCTCACGCTGGCGCTCGACTTCCCCATTCGTCCGGATATCTCGTTCGACCTGCTGGACCGCCTGGCCAACATCACCCTTGAGCACGGCGGACGCATGTATCCCGCCAAAGACGCCACCATGACCGCGGCCCAGTATCAGGCGTTCTACCCGCAGTGGGAGCAGTTCGCGGCCTATGTGGACCCGGCCTTCGATTCCGCCTTCTGGCGGCGGGTGACCGGGCGTGGCTAGGCGCGACCCGGTTGTCCCGCGCGGCATCCTGATTCTCGGCGCGACCTCCGCCATCGCGCAGGCGACGGCACGCCTGCTCGCTGAACAGGGGGGCGCGAGCTTCTTCCTCGTCGCACGCGACCCCTACAAACTCGACGCAGTCGGGAGCGACCTGCGGACTCGCGGCGCCAAGGCTGTTTCGGCACTCACGCTCGACCTCGACGACCTGGACGCGCATGGCGAACTGCTGGCCGCCGCCATTCGCGCGCTCGGCACCATCGATTTAGCGCTGCTGGCTCACGGCGTGCTCGGCGACCAGGCCGCCGCCGAGGCCGATGCGCGCGTCGCCGAGGCGATTTACAAGACCAACTTTCTCTCGCCGGCCTCGCTCATTACCATCCTCGCCAACTACTTTGCCGGCCATGGCCGCGGCTGCCTGGCCGTCATCTCGTCGGTCGCGGGCGACCGGGGGCGCAAGAGCAATTACGTTTACGGTGCGTCGAAAGGCGCGCTCAACGTGCTGCTCGACGGCGTCCGCAACCGCGTCGACCGGCTCGGGGTGCACGTGCTCACCATCAAGCCCGGCTTCGTGGCCACGCCCATGACCGCGCACCTCCCGCGCGGCCCGCTGTTCGCCGCGCCGCGCACCATCGGCCAGGGCATCCTGCGCGCCGTCGCCACCCGGCAGGACACGGTCTACCTGCCCGGCTTCTGGCGGTTCATCATGTTCGCCGTGCGCAACATCCCGTCGCGTGTTTTCAAGAACATGAATATGTAAGGTCGCCCGGTGCGAACCGTCGGTTTGCTTCCCGCCAGTCTGGTCGCCAGGCCGGCTTGGCCGGCTTCCTCGTCACAGTTCGCGCGTCCTTCCCACCAGCTGCCGCGTCTACCGTTAGAGTCCCATCGATGTGAGCTCCGGCAGGCACCCGTCTGTCCGGGGAGAACTGTTCGCCACCGCAACGTATGATCGAGCCAGCAGCCCGCGCGACGCTGACCGCAGCATCGGCGAGGGGGCGCCGGAGAACCTGACCAGCTATGTGGATTGTCCGCCTCGCACTGCGACGGCCTTATACCTTCGCCGTGCTGGCGCTGCTGCTGCTCGTTCTCGGGCCGATCGCGATCATCGAGACCCCGACCGACATCTTCCCCAACATCAACATTCCCGTCGTCGCCATGATCTGGAACTACACCGGCCTGTCGCCCGAGCAGATGGCCAACCGAATCGTTTTCCTATCCGAGCGCACCCTCACCACCACGGTCAACAACATCGAGCACATTGAGTCGCAGTCGCTCAATGGCATCGCTGTCATCAAGATCTTCTTCCAGCCCAACGTCAACATCGCGGACGCCAACGCGCAGGTCACCGCGATCGCGCAGACCCAGCTGCGCCAGCTGCCCCAGGGCACCACGCCGCCGCTCATCCTGCAGTACTCCGCCTCGAGCGTGCCCATCATCCAGCTTGGATTGTCAGGCCAGGGCTTGAGCGAGCAGCAGCTCAACGACTTCGGGCTCAACTTCATCCGCACCCAGCTGGTCACCATCCCGGGCGCCGGCATTCCCTATCCCTACGGCGGCAAGCAGCGCCAGGTCCAGGTCGACCTCAACCTCCAGGCGCTCCAGTCCAAGGGCCTCGCGCCGGCCGATATCGTCTCCACCATCTCCACGCAGAACCTCATCCTGCCCTCCGGCACCTTGAAAGTGCAGGGTTTCGAGTACCAGGTCGAGACCAACTCCGCGCCGTCGACCATCCAGGGCCTGAACGACCTGCCCATCCGGTCCGTGAACGGCAACATGGTCTACATGCACGATGTGGCGCATGTGCGGGACGGCTTCCCGCCGCAGACCAACATCGTGCGCGTCGACGGCCAGAGGGCCTCGCTGCTCTCCGTCATCAAGACCGGCGAAGCGTCCACGCTCGACATCATCGCGGGCGTCCGGAGCAAGCTGCCCGCGATCCAGGCGCAGCTGCCGGCCCAGCTCAAAATCACCCCGCTGGCCGACCAGAGCCTGTTCGTGCGCGCCTCGATCGACGGGGTGGTGCGCGAGGGCATCATCGCGGCCTGCCTCACGGCGCTGATGATCCTGCTCTTCCTTGGGTCGCTCCAGTCCACCATCATCATCGCGGTCTCGATTCCACTGTCGATCATCTCTTCGCTGCTGGTGCTCTCGGCCCTAGGCGAAACGATCAACATCATGACCCTCGGCGGCCTGGCGCTCGCGGTCGGCATCCTGGTCGACGACGCGACCGTCGCCATCGAGAACATCAACCGCAACCTGGAGAACGGCAAGGCGCTGGAGCAGGCCATTCTCGACGGCTCGGCCGAGATCGCGGTCCCGGCGCTGGTCTCGACCATCTCCATCTGCATCGTGTTCGTGCCGATGTTTTTCTTGAGCGGCGTGGCCAAGTACCTGTTCGTGCCGCTGGCTGAGGCGGTGGTGTTCGCCATGCTCGCGTCGTACCTGCTCTCCAGAACGGTTGTGCCAACCATGGCGCTGTACCTGCTGAAGGAGCACGACGACGAGCAGGTGGAAGCCAAACGGACCAGCCGCAACCCGTTTACCCGCTTCCAGCTCGGGTTCGAGCGCGGGTTCGAGCGGGTCCGCCACGGCTACCAGAGCATTCTGGAGCTGTGCATCGCGCGGCCGGCGATCTTCATGCTGCTGTTTTTCGGGTTTACGCTCACCTCGGCCGCGCTGCTGTTTCCCTTTCTCGGGCAAGACTTCTTTCCCTCCGTCGACGCCGGCCGGTTTACGCTGCACGTGCGCGCGCGCACCGGCACCCGCATTGAAGAGACCGCGCGTCTGTGCGACCAGGTCGACAGCACCATTCGCCAGATCATCCCGTCCGGCGAGCTGGTAACGATCATCGACAATATCGGCCTGCCCTACTCCGGCATCAACCTGACCTACTCGAACTCCGCGCCGGTGGGCCCCGGCGATGCCGACATCCAGGTCTCGCTCGCGACCAAGCACCACCCCACCGACGTATACGTGCAGAAGCTGCGGGCGGTGCTGGCCGAACGGTTCCCCGGCACTACCTTTTACGAGCTGCCGTCGGACATGATCACGCAGATCCTCAACTTCGGCCTGCCCGCGCCGATCGACATCCAGATCTCCGGGCCCGACCTGCAGGGCAACCGGAACTTCGCGACCAAGCTGCTGAACCAGATCCGCTACGTGCCGGGGACCGCCGACCTGCGCATCCAGCAGCCTTTCGACAACCCGCGCCTGTTTGTGGCGGTGGACCGCACCAAGAGCGCGCAGCTGGGCCTGCGGCAAAATGATGTCGCGCAAAGCCTTCTGTCGGCCACCAGCGGCTCGTTCCAGACCTCGCCGACCTTCTTTCTCGATCCCACGAACAACGTCAGCTACAACATCGCGGTGCAGTCGCCGCAGTACAACCTGGACACGCTGAACGATCTGGCCAACATTCCTATCACGGCCAGCGGCGGCGCGCTCTCCGGCAACGGCAGCTCCGGGTCGAGCGTGAGCGCCAACCCCTCGCCGGGCGGCGTCAATCTCGCGAGCGCGCCGTCCTCGCTGGCCGCCATCATGCCGCAAAGCTCCATTACGGGCGCGCGGCCGCCGCAGATCCTCGGCAACCTTGCCTCATTCACCCAGGGCGATGAGATGGCCACGGTCTCGCACTACAACATCGCTTCCGCCATCGACATTTACGGCAACGTCGTCAACAGCGACCTGGCCAGCGTGAACGATCGCATTGAAAAGATCGTCGCCCAGACCAAGAACCAGATGCCGCATGGCTCGCGGCTGACAATCCGCGGTCAGGTGCAGACCATGCTGACCTCGTTCCAGGGCCTCTACTATGGTCTCGCCTTTTCGATTGTGCTGCTGTACCTGCTGATCGTGGTCAACTTCCAGAGCTGGCTCGACCCGTTCATCATCATCTCGGGGCTGCCGGCGGCGCTGTCCGGCATCGTCTGGTTCCTGTTCCTCACCGGCACCCGGGTCAGCGTGCCCGCGCTCACGGGGGCCATCATGTGCATGGGCGTGGCCACGTCGAACTCGATCCTGGTGGTCTCGTTCGCGCGCGACCACCTGGAGCAGCACCCGGGCGAGGCTACCGAGTCGGCCATCGCGGCAGGCTTTACCCGCTTCCGCCCGGTCATCATGACGGCGCTCGCGATGATCATCGGCATGGTGCCGATGGCGCTGGGCCTGGGCGACGGCGGCGAGGAGAATGCGCCGCTGGGCCGCGCGGTGATCGGCGGTCTGCTGTTCGCGACCGTGTCCACGCTGTTTTTCATCCCCACCTTCTTCTCAATCGTGCACACCCGCCTGGAGCGCAAGCGGGTGGAGCGCGACAAGAAGAAGCATGACAGCAAGGCCGCCAAGCGCGAGCGCGCCAGCCAACGCGCCGGGTCAGCAACAGGCCCGGGAACGGGTCAGGAGAACGCAACCGCATGAGCAGCGAACAGCAAGCGCACAATACCCAGCAGGAGGACGCCCCGAAAGGTCCCAAGGAGGGTGAGGTCGAGCGCCGCAAGCCGCTCTCGACGGGCCGCGCCATCACGCTCGTGATCGTCGGCCTGGTGCTAGCGGTGGTGCTGGCGGTGCTGGGCATCGTTCCCCGGCTGCGCGCGCAGAAGCGCCTCGCCCAGCAGACCAACGCGAATGCCGCGCCGGACGTACTGGTCGCCAAGCCCACCCAGGGCAAGCCCGAGGACACGCTGCTGCTGCCTGGCGCGCTGCAGGCTTATGTCGATTCGCCCATCTATGCCCGCACCTCCGGCTACCTGACCCACTGGTACTACGACATTGGCGCGCACGTGCGCAAGGGCGCGCTGCTGGCTGTGATCCAAAGCCCAGAAGTGGACCAGCAGCTGAGCCAGGCCCGCGCCGACCTGGCCACCTCCGAAGCCAACGCCCGCAATGCCGCCATCCAGGCCAAGCGCTACCAGGACCTGCTCGCCCAGGACGCGGTTTCCAAGCAGGATACGGACAACTTCGTCACCAGCCAGCTCTCCACCAACACCCAGGTCAGGAGCGCGCAGGCCAATGTCGACCGGCTGGTCGAGCTGACCGGCTTTGAGCGGGTCTATGCGCCATTCGACGGCGTCATCACCGCGCGTGACACCGATGTAGGCGCGCTGATCAATGCCGGCGCCGGCGCCGGGGCGCAGCTGTTCGAGGAAGGCCAGATCGATACCCTGCGCGTCTACGTTTCCATCCCGCAGGTCGATTCACTGGGCGCCAAACGCGGGACGCCCGCGCAGATCTCGCTGGCCGAGTACCCGGGCAAGACCTTTACCGGGCACATCGTGCGCACCACCGGCGCCATCGACCCCAACACCCGCACGCTGCTGGTAGAGATCGACGTGGACAACCGCGCCGGCAAGCTCATGCCCGGCTCCTACGGCGAGGTCTCGCTCAAGCTGAACACCGGCGTGAGCAGCATGATCGTGCCGGTGCCGGCCATGATCTTCCGCACCCAGGGCCTGCAGGTGGCGGTGGTCGAAAACGGCAAGGCGAAGCTGGTACCGATCACGGTGGGGCAGGACGACGGCAAGGTCGTCCAGGTGGTCAGCGGATTGACTGCCGACGCGGAAATCATCCAGAACCCGCCGGATTCGATCCTCGATGGCGAGGCGGTGCACATCGTGCAGCCGGGGAACACCGCCGGAGCTGCGAACGGAAGCGCGGGCAGTGGCGGCGGCACGCAGCAGCAGACCGGCTCGGGCCAGACCGGGCGCCAGGCCAGCCAGGCGAAGCAGGGCAGCGGCGGGGGCAAGTGAGTCGATGACCGGAATGCTCAGACTGCTCAGGCGCCGCACGCTCCTGTCCCTCGCCGTGCCGGCAGCGGCCATGCTGGCTGGCTGCACGGTAGGGCCCAACTACCACCGGCCCACCTCCGCGCCGCCGCCGCTTACTTATCGTGAGCTGCCCCCGCCGCCCGGCGCCTGGAAGCCCGCCGTGCCCGCCGATGCGCTGGCCCGCGGCGAGTGGTGGCTGGTTTTCGGCGACCCCGCGCTGACCGAGCTCGAAGGCCGCCTGACGAGCGGCAACCTGCAGATCCAGGCCGCTCTCGAGAACTACAACGCCGCCGCCGCCGCCGTGCGCCAGGCTCGCGCCGACTACTACCCCACCCTCGCGCTGGGCCCCAGCATCTCGCGCGACCGGCTTTCGCTCAAACGCCCCACCCTCACCCCCACTCTCTCCTCGCTCTCGATTTCGCAGTACAACGACTTCACGCTCTCCGGCCAGGCCAGCTGGCAGCCGGACTTCTGGGGCAAGGTGCGCCGCGAGGTCGAGGGCTCCAGCGCCAGCGCCCAGGCGCTCGCCGCCGACCAAGCCAATGTCGAGCTCTCCGTGCGCACCGAGCTTGCGCTCGACTATTACCAGCTGCGCGGCCTCGATGCCCAGCAGGTCCTGCTCGACAACACCTTTTCGGTCTTTAAGACGTACCTCGAGCTGACGCAGAAACGCTTTCGCGGCGGCGTCGCCACCGAGGCGGACGTGGCCCTGGCCGAGACCCAGCTGGCCACCACCAACACTCAGGACATCGACATCGCGGTGGCCCGCGCGCAGTACCAGCACGCCATCGCTACGCTGCTCGGCGTCTCCGCCTCGTCGTTCAGCCTGCCGCCGACGCCCCAGAACACGAACGTTCCCACCATTCCGGCCGGTGTGCCGTCGGAGCTGCTGGAGCGCCGCCCGGACGTTGCCGCCGCCGAGCGCCGCGCCGACTCCGCCAACGCCCAGATCGGGGTCGCCATCTCCGCCTACTACCCCAACATTTCGCTCACCGGCGGGGGCGGCTTTGAGAGCGGCGAGCCCGGCACCTGGATCCAGGGGCCGTCGGAGCTGTGGTCCGTCGGCGCGTCCGCGCTCGAAACCGTGTTCGACGGCGGCCGCCGCCGCGCACTTACCGATGAGGCCCGCGCCAACTACCGCTCCACTGTCGCCAACTACCGGCTCACCGTGCTCACGGGCTTCCAGGAAGTGGAGGATAACCTGGCCGCGCTGCGGGTGCTCTCGAACGAGGGCGGCTCGGCGGCGAACGCGGTCACCGCGGCCACGCGCTCGGTGACGCTCAGCACCAACCGCTACAAGGGCGGCGTCACGACCTACCTGGAAGTGCTGACCGCGCTCGAATCGCAGCTGGCCAACCAACGCACGGTCGAAGACATCACCACCCGCCGCTTTGTCGCCAGCGTGCAGCTGGTGAGCGCGCTCGGCGGCGGCTGGAACGCGGCCAGGCTGCCGAAACCGTAAGGCAATTCCCTCGCCTCACAGGTACCACGGAATATTGATCACCAGAATCCTCTGGTTGCCCTTGACCAGCAGCAGCAGCTTCAGCAGGCTGCCGCGCTGGTTGTGCAGCAGGTACTCATACCAGTGCTTGACGACCAGCTCCGGCACCAGCACCGCGATATGCCGGTCGCCATACTTCTTCTCCTCGGCCAGCACGTAATCCACAAACGGCAGCAGCACAAAGCGGAAAGGCGAGCTCAGCGTGACCAGCTTGGGCGGCGTGCGGTCGGCCGCACGCAGCGGCGCCGCGACCATCTTCTCCCACTCATCGCAGATAGTAACTTGCTCGTCCTCTGCGTGCACATGCACCGCCTCCACCTCGTCCGACATGGTCATGGCGAAGCGGATCGCCTTCTCCGAGACGCGGCTCCATCGGTCGACCGGCACAATCACCCGCGGCCGCTCCAGGTGGTCCAGGTGGATTGGCTCATCGGTCGAGATCTCCCGGCTCACCCGCATGTAGTGCTTGTGCACCATCCACATCAGCGCGATCAGCAGCGGGATCAGCAGCGCCGTGATCCAGGCGCCTTCGACGAACTTGGTCACCAGCACGACGAGGGTCGTGACGCCGGTGGCGACCGCGCCGATGCCATTGACCAGCATCTTGACGCCGGAGCCTTTGCCGGGGTGCCTGCGCCAGTGCACCACCATGCCGGCCTGCGAGAGCGTAAACGCGAGGAACGCGCCGATAGCGTACAGCGGGATGAGCCGGTCGGTGACGCCGCCGAAGATGAGCAGCAGCGCGCCCGTCAGCAGCACCAGCAGGTACACGCCCCAGGAGTAGAGCAGCCGCCGCCCGCGAATGGTAAAGATGCGCGGCAGGTAGCCGTCCATGCCGATGACCCGCAGCACCCGGGGAAAGCCGACGAAGGCCGTATTGGCGGAGAGCGCGAGCACCAGCAGGATCGACGTCATGCTGGTGTAGTAGAAGACGCCGCGCCCGGCCACCGCGCCCAGCAGCTGCGACAGCACGCTCTGGTACTGCGGCGAGTCCGGAACCGTGGCGCCGATGCCGTACGCGCGGCACAGCCAGGCTATGCCGGCAAGCAGGGTTACGAGCGCGGCGATGATGATCGTAAGCGTGCGCTGGGCATTGGGCGCGCGCGGGTCGCGAAAGGCGGTCGAGCCATTGCTGACTGCCTCGACGCCGGTCATGGCGGCGCAGCCGCTTGAAAACACCCGCAGCAGCAGCCAGAAGGTAAGCGCGGTGGTGGCGCCGGGCAGCTTGGCCGGCGGCGCGACGGCGTGCGGATGGCCGCCGCTCGCGATGGTGTGGAAGATGCCAAGCCCGATCATCAGCAGCATGCAGACAAGAAACAGGTAGGTCGGGATCAGGATCACCAGGCCCGTATCGCGCGTGCCGCGCAGGTTGACCAGCGAGAGCACGGCCAGGATGCCCAGGCACAGCCCCAACGTGTGCGGCTGCATACCCGGCACTGCGGAGATGAGCGCGCCGACCCCAGCGGAGATGCCGACCGCCGCCGTCAGGACGTAGTCGATCATCAGCGCCGCGGCCGCCAGCAGCCCCGGCCCGGCGCCCAGGTTTTCGGACGCGACCGTGTAGGAGCCGCCGCCGTTCGGGTACGCTTCAATCGTCTGGCGGTACGAGAAAAAGACGATCAGCAGCAGCAGGATGATGGCCGCCGTGATCTCGACGATGTAGGGCACGCCCGGGAGGCCCAGCGGCAGCAGCAGCGTGAGCGCGGCCTCTGGCCCGTACGCCGCCGAGGAGAGCCCGTCGAGCCCGAAAATGGCCACGCCGGACGACGGGCCGATCTGCTCCGCCTGCTCGCTGGAGGTGGCGAGCGGCTTGCCAAACAAAAGGTCTATAAGAGCCATGAAAGAGGTGGAGTTCTCCTTGAAATCGCCCGCGAAATCGCCCGCGCGCGGAGGCGTGTGCTTCAGATGCAAGATAGCAGCAGTGCTCCGCCTGCTTACTTCGCCGGCGTCCGGACGGGCTCAAGCACGGTATCGCACAACTGTTCGGCGTAGGTCGAGCGCATCCAGCTGTGGCCGCAGAACAGGCGCGTCTGATGGTATCCATTGCGCTCGAAAAAGGCGGCGACCCCAAAGGCGTCGTTCAGGATAACGCCCTCGACCGGCGGCGAAACCGGCTCCCAGTCGCGCGTGATCTCCGCGTCCGGCCCGCTCTCGAAACCCCCGAGAACGATGAAGTCCGGGCGGCTGGCGAGCACCTGCCGCGCGGTCCAGTAGGTGCGCATCGTCGTGCTCCAGAACCAGTAGCGGTGCGGCGGCTGGTTCAGGTAGAGGTTGCGGTCGAAATAGAGCAGCGGGTCGATGCTGCCGTAGTAGAAGCCGGCAAGTTTCGGGGCTCGGTCGGGGGAAGCCGCGCCCACGCCGCGCGACTTGAGGTACTCGGCCGTCATGCGGCCCGGGCCGTAGGGCAGCGTGTGCTCGCTCGCAATGGCGTGGGCGCTCCAGGCGATCTGCTCCACGCAGACCAGCAGCAGCAGGGCCGCGGCGGCGCGCTCCAGGCCGCGGCCGCGCGGCTGCGCGCCGCCTTCGTGGCCAGGCTCGTATTTAGGCCAGGTAAGCCACGCCGAGACCACGAACCCGGTCAGCAGCATGCCCACGTGCCGCGGCGACAGGTAGAGGAAGGTGAACACGACCGCCATCAGCCAGTACGGCACCAGCCCGATCGGGCCCAGCGGACCTGGGTAGCCGGATGAGGATCGACGCGTGAGCAGCGCCTGCGCCGCCATGCAGCCTACCAGGAGCAAGGCCAGCAGCCGCGACGCGGAGAGCGGGTAGGTCACCACGCCGAGGCCGCGCGCGAGCTTGTTCCAAAGGCGCGCGGCGCCGTGGCGGATATGCACCGGCAGCGGCGCCGGCTCGAGGCCCGCCATGCGCTGCCCGATCAGCGAGGGAGGCGCGGTCCTGTGCAGGCCGGCCTGCCGCTCCAGCTTGGCGGTGGCCCGCTGGATGTTGTTGCCGGCCGAAAAGTCGATGTCCGCGGCCGGCGTCATGGTCGCAATTGCACCGGCCCAAAACAGCAGCAGGATCAGCAGCGCTCCCGCCGCCCGAGAGCGCCGGGCACGCCACTGCCCGCGCCAGGTGAAAACCGCCGCGATGGCCAAGCCACCCGAGGCGATCGCCGCATGCACCGAAATGTTCGCCATGAGCCCCAGCAGACCTGCCAGCAGCAAGGGACGTGGGCGCGCGCCGCGCAGCAGCACCGCCGCCGAAAACGCGAAGACCGCGAACAGGCAGTACGAACGCGCCACCACCGCGTCCTGGTACAGCAGGAAGAACGTAAACGGCAGCAGCAGCCTTGCAATCCGCGGGAACGGCGCGAAGGCGAGCACCACCGCCATCGCCGCGCCCTCGATGCCAGCCGCGATCCAGCGCGCCCCGGTAAACGACATGCCGCAGCCTTGCAGCATCTTCAAATACGCATGCCACAGGCCGCCCGTGCCCTCGTAGTGCAGACTGTGCGTGAACAGCGTCTTCCAGCCCACCTCGCCGGCGAGCAGCCAGGCCTGCATCTCGTCGGCCCAGGGCGAGTGCTGGGCCACGGCGAAGCCCGCGACCGCAAACCACAGCAGCAGCGCGAGCGTCTCCGCCCAGCCCCAGTGCGGCGTGCGGGGTGCCGGATCAAGCAGCGCGGCCCAGCACTCGCCTGCGCGGCGGCGCGTGCGGCTCGTGTCGATTTGTCCTGCTGCCGTTGCCGCCACGTTGCTGTCCATGCCTCGCGCCGTATGCTTGCCTGCTTCTCCACTCTCCCGGCGGGGATGAGAGTGCGGCGGTTAGGTGTTCTGATGCTGCTTGTGCGGGCGCTCCGCGAAAACCGGCTTACTGGGCCCGCAGCACCATCACCAGCACCCGGCCGTCGGTCTGGATGCTGCCGCCGGTTGCCGTGTGCGCGCTGCGCAGCGGCTGTTCAGGCGTTACATACGCGGCCGCCGCGAGCGTACCGGCGCCGGCGAAGCTCTGCTCGATGAAATCCCGCTCCACATCGATGTTGGGGTCGATGTGGTGGGTCACGCCATTGTTCCGGTCGTCGCGCTCCAGTCCGTGATCATGGGTAGCCGAGCCGACCCACAGCGGCTGGCCGGCAACCGTCTGGCCTGTGTTCCACACGCGGAGGTGGTGCCGCTCGAGCGCGACCATCAAAGGATCGGCCCGCGCGTAGCTCATATCCTGCGGCCGCCCGAACAGGTACAGCGTGCTCATCGGCATCTCCAGGTACGCCTGCTTCGACAAGGTCGCGAGCAGCCCGTGCAACACCGCCTCGTCGGTGGTTTTGTCCACCTGCACCCAGTCCGCCGCGGTGAAGGATTTCTTTACCTGGTCCTCGGTGCCGACGATGGCGAAGTTGACCAGGTCGCCCGGATGGCCCTGCTGGTCGGCAACCCGCTGCGGCACCCTGGCAAACACCGCCGGCGTAAGCACCTGCTGTAGATGGACCGGCGCGGCGGTGGTGACGGTGCCGGTGGCCTTGCTCAGCTTGAGCGTGACGGAATACTGCCCGGTGCCCGCGAGCGAATCGCCGGTGTTGGCGGCGAGAAACAGCTCGCCAGCCGCGGGCATATCGCGGCTCTGCGCCGCGCCCAGGGCGAACGGTTCCGCCGCCGCCGAGCTGCCGATGCGCGCAACCAGCGCCGCGGTGTTCGCGCCCTCGGCCGGAAAGCCGCGCAGCAGGTCTTTCCAGCCCTTGGCTATGCCGGCCGGAGCGCTCGAGCGCCCGTCGGCCAGGGTCAGGGTGCCGGTCGCGCTTGCCTCAATGTGGTCCGACGGGGTCACCGCGATGCCGGTATCGACCCATGCGCCCGTACCCGGCACGGTGACGGCATAGCTGGCCTTGCGCGCGGCCAGCACGCTGGCCGCCGGCACGGTAAGCGGGATGGCCTGCACCGTAAACGGAACCGCCGAGGCCGGCGCCAGGCCTGCATTCGCATCCGTCGCGGCACTGTTCTGCGCGAGGGCAACGGCTGGCATCGCGAGCAGGAGGCCGCGCATTCCATTAAGAACAAGAGCAGCCCTCGCGTCATTCCAAGAGCTTACCGCCCTACTTCCCGAGGAACCGCTGGCGTCGGCTGACGAGGCGGCTGCTTCAGCGCGCAATTGCGGCTCCTGCCACCCGGGGCCGAGCCGCTTTCCCGGCGGCCGGCTTTACCGCTGCTCGCTTCCTAGCGGGGCGACTGGCAGCCGAAAGCATTGCTCGGTCCTCGCCGGCGAGTGCCGTCACCACCATCTGCGGGTTGAATTCGATGACCTTCAGGAATGCGCGAGCCGAAGCTTCGGGCGTTCGCCTGTGCGCCTCCCAGTGGCGCACCGCATCGACCGAGAACCCGAATGCACTCGAAAACTCTGACTGCGACATGCGCAGCCTGCTGCGCAGCCCCTTCACATCGACGGACTCCGGCACATGCGCGATGAAGCCCTTCCGTTCCCCTTCCAGAAAGGCCTGCGCCTCACCAAGGCCCTGCATCATTTCCTCGAACAGCTGGCTCATCGCTTCTCCCCGTAGCGCTCTAAGAACTGCCCTGCCGCTTTCTTCAGCGCATTCTGCTCCGCCTTCGTTAGATTGCCCTTCTCGTTTTTTGCATACACGGTAACGAGAAAGACAGGAAGCCCCGCACCGCCGTACAGGTACACCACCCGCGTTCCACCGCTTTTGCCCATGCCTGGGCGAGCAAACCGACGCTTTGGAAAGCCGCCTGTGCCCGGCATCACTTCGCCGGCTTCTGGATCTCGCGCAATCGCGCCGATGATCGCTTCCCGCTCCGTATCCGTGTAAAGAGCAGCGGATGCCTTGATGAACGTAGGCGTCTCGACCACCGTGTGCATGGCTCATAGTATGCCATTGGCATACTCGCCGCAAGCGCTGCAATGATGTCCGGAGACACGCGGAACAGCCCAGCGCTGGCTGTTCCTAAAGCAACGAGAAAAGCCCGGCCGAGGGCCGGGCTTTTCTGCGCCAGCAAGAGGCTACGTGCCTTCCGACCAGCCCGCCAGGTACGACTCCTGCTCCGGCGTCAGCACGTCGATGCCGACCTCCATCGCCTCCAGCTTGAGTTTGGCGACGCGCTTGTCGAGGTTCTCGGGCACCGGGTACACCGTTTTTTCGAGGTTCTTGTACTCGGCCATCAGGTACTCGGCGGCCAGCGCCTGGTTGGCGAAGCTCATATCCATCACGCTGGCCGGGTGGCCTTCGGCCGCGGTCAGGTTGATGAGGCGGCCCTCGCCCAGCAGGCAGACCGTGCGGCCGTCCTCAAGCGTGTACTCTTCCACAAACTGCCGCGCGGTGCGGTGCCTGGTCGACAGGCTTTCGAGCGCCGGGATGTCGATCTCGACGTTGAAATGCCCGGAGTTCGCGACCAGCGCGCCGGTCTTCATCACCGCGAAATGCTCCTTGCGGATGACGCTCTTGTTGCCGGTCAGGGTCACGAAAATATCGCCCACCTTGGCTGCCTCTTCCATCGGCATCACGCGGTAGCCGTCCATCACCGCTTCGAGCGCCTTGGTCGGGTCGATCTCGGTCACGATGACCTGGGCTCCCATGCCGTGGGCGCGCTGCGCCAGGCCGCGGCCGCACCAGCCGTAGCCGGCAACGACAAAAGTCGACCCGGCGATCAGCTTGTTGGTGCAGCGGATCACCCCATCGAGCGTCGACTGGCCGGTGCCGTAGCGGTTGTCGAACATGTGCTTGGTCAGCGCGTCGTTCACGGCAACCACCGGGTAGCGCAGCACGCCGTCCTTGGCCATCGCGCGCAGGCGGATCACGCCGGTCGTGGTCTCCTCGGTGCCTGCGATTACCTCGCCCAGCGCGTCCTGCCGCTTGGTGTGCAGCAGCGTCACCAGGTCGCAGCCGTCGTCCATGGTGAAGTGCGGCTTGTGGTCGATCGCCGCCTGCAGGTGCTTGTAGTAGCCTGCGTTGTCGACGCCATTGATCGCGAACGTCGAGATGCCGTACTCGGCCACCAGCGCCGCCGCGGTTTCGTCCTGGGTCGAGAGCGGGTTCGAGGCGCACAGCGCGATGTCGGCGCCCCCATCCTTGAGCGCCAGCATCAGGTTCGCGGTCTCGGTGGTCACGTGCAGGCAGGCCGCGACGCGGACGCCCTTCAGCGGCTGCGTCTGCTTGAACTCTTCGCGAATCAACGCCAGCACCGGCATCGAAGCCCTGGCCCATTCGATCCGCTTCCTGCCCTCGGCGGCGAGCGAAAGATCCTTGACGTCGTGCTTGATCTGGGTGCCCGTAGGCGCGGTCTTGCTGGGGGTAGGTGCTGAAATGGTAGCCATAAGTGTGGAGGCGAGCGATGGCGCGCGGACAGGCACGCCCGGGCTCAGCCGGGTAATCTCCTCTTGTGAAAAGCATAGCATCGCCGCCCCAGCGTTATCTGCCAGGCGCAAACGGATTGTCTCCATTCGCGAGCACCCGCCTTGCAAGGCCGCAAGCCGCGAAGGCGGCTTTTCCGCGCGCCGTTTGCATCTGATCGAATAAGCTCCCCGAAAGGCATTCCCCATGAAAGCACTCGTCTACCACGGCCCCAAGAAGGTCTCCGTCGATACCGTCCCTGACTCCAAAATCGAAAAGCTCACCGACGTTGTCATCAAGCTCACCACCACCAACATCTGCGGCTCCGACCTGCATATGTACGAAGGCCGCACGGACGTCGAAAATGGCAAGATTCTCGGCCACGAGAACATGGGCGAAGTCGTCGAAGTTGGCAACGCCGTCGACACCGTCAAAAAGGGCGACAAGGTCGTACTTCCCTTCAACATCGCATGCGGCTTCTGCGCCAACTGCGAGCGCGGACTCACCGGCTTCTGCCTCACCTGCGCCGACCCCTCCGTGATGCCCGGCATGGCCGGCGCCGCCTACGGCTTCGCCGGCATGGGCCCCTACGCCGGCGGCCAGGCCGAGTACCTCCGTGTCCCCTACGCCGACTTCAACTGCCTGCAGCTGCCGGAAGACGCGTCCGCGAAGGAGAAGGACTACGTCATGCTGTCGGACATCTTTCCCACGGGCTGGCACTCCACCCGGCTCGCCGACCTCAAGCCCGGCGAGTCCATCGTCATCTACGGCGCGGGTCCGGTCGGCCTCATGGCCGCCATGTCCGCGCGCATCCAGGGGGCCAGCCAGATCTTCGTCGTCGACGGCCAGCCGGACCGCCTCGCCCTCGCCAAGAAGATCGGCGCCACTCCCATCGACACCATGAACGGCGAGATCGGCGCCCAGATTCGCGAGCTCACCGGCGGCCTGGGCGCCGACTGCGGCTCCGAGTGCATCGGCTACCAGTGCCACAATAGCGCCGGCAAGGAGGTCCCGAACTTGGTGATGAACTCGCTGGTCGATGCGGTCAAGGCTACCGGAACCCTCGGCGTGGTGGGCGTCTTTGTCCCGCAGGATCCTGGCGCTTCAGACGCTTTGGCGAAGAAAGGCCAGATCGCCTTCGACTTTGGCAAGTTCTGGTTCAAGGGCCAGAAAATCGGAACCGGCCAGTGCAACGTCAAGGCCTATAACCGCCGTCTGCGCGACCTCATCCATCACAATAAAGCCAACCCATCCATCATCGTCTCGCACGAGCTGCCGCTTGCTGATGCTCCCGATGCGTACAAGCACTTCGACGACCGCGACAAGGATTGGACCAAAGTCATCCTCCACCCCCAAGCCGCATAAACGTGCGCGGTACGGGGACTCCACGTTCGAGAGGTGGGAACAACCGCGGCCGTAGGCATACCGCGGCAGGTAGAAACCGAAACACGCGACGCAGGGGCCGCCAGCCGAACAGGGCTACAGCCTTGAATTCGGCGGAGCTGGCCTTTCATTTTCCCGCCGGTCCCTTAGCGGCTGTTTCTCGCTCCAAGGCGAGTAACAGCCGCTTGTGCTCCAGGCCCCAGCGATACCCGGTCAACCTGCCATTGCTGCCGATCACGCGGTGGCACGGGACGACCAGCGCGGCGGGATTCTCCGCGCAGGCACGCGCCACCGCGCGCACGGCTTTCGGGTTGCCGACCGCCTCGGCAACCTGCGTGTAGGTGCGTGTTTCTCCGCGCGGAATGGCGCCGAGCGCCGCCCATACCCGCGCCTGAAAGGCAGTACCCCGCAGGTCGAGCGGCAGCTCCCGCGCCTCGGCGGGTTCGCTCAGCCCGCGCAGCACGAAAGCGAGCCGCGACTGCTGCGCCGCATCTTCAAAGATCTCCGCCGCCGGGAATCTCCGACCCAGCTCCGCTGACAGTTCGTCATCGCCGGCACCCAGCAGCACCGCGCATACGCCGCGCTCGGTCGAGGCCACCAGCACCCGGCCTAATGAAGCGTGCGCACCTGTCGCATACCCGATCCGCTCGCCGCGGCCGCGCGCCTTGTAGGTCTTCGCCGGCATGCCCAGCGGCGCGCGCTCGCTGGCGCGGCCCGGCCCTGAGAACCCCGCTGCATACACGGCGTCGGTGATGCGCGAACCACCCTGCAACTGCGTGCGGAACCGCTCCGCCCGCAAAGCACCCGCATGAGCGCGGGGACTCATGCCCATGACCCGCATGAACACGCGCTGCACGGTTCCCGCGCCGAGGCCCGCGAGGCCCGCAAGCTCGGCCAGGCTCACCTGCCGGTCCAGATTCTTTTCCAGGTAGGCGGCCACCCGCGCTGCCAGTTGTGCGCCCGCGCCTGGCCCTTCTGGCGAGCAGCGCAGGCAGGCCCGGAACCCGGCCGCCCGCGCCTGTTCCGGATCCGCGAAAAAGCGCACCTGCGCCCGCGCCGGCCGCCGGCTGGGGCAGCCCGGACGGCAGAAGATTCCTGTCGACCGCACCGCATAGACAAAGCCCGCGCCCGCGGCCCGCGCCAGCACCTGTTCCCATTGCCTGTCGAGTTCTATTCCCGCACTGCCAGCAGCCATTGCATCGCCTCAGGAAAGGATCATGACAGCCCCTCCGCAGATAAACATCCCGCCGCTTGCGTTCAAACTTACTTCACGTTCGCGATACGCGCCGCATCCTGCTCCCTAGAACAGCCCCGCCTGCTTTCTCGGCTGCATGAGCCCGAAATGCTCATACGCGAGCCGCGTCGCCACCCGGCCCCGCGGCGTGCGGTCCAGGAACCCGATCTGGATCAGGAACGGCTCGTATACCTCTTCGAGCGCGTCCTGTTCCTCGCTCAAGGTCGCCGCCAGCGTGTTCAGCCCCACCGGGCCGCCGTCGTATTTCTCGATGATGGTCAGCAGCAGCCGGCGGTCGAGCTCGTCGAAGCCGTGCGCGTCCACTTCCAGCAGCTCGAGTGCCTGCATCGCCGTTACTCTGTCGATAACACCGGTTCCACGCACCTGGGCGTAATCGCGCACCCGCCGCAGCAGGCGGTTGGCGATGCGCGGCGTGCCGCGCGAGCGCATCGCGATCTCGGCGGCGCCGTCGGCGTCGATCGGAACCCCCAGCACCTCGGCCGAGCGCTCGACCACAAAGCGCAGCTCGTCGTCGGTGTAGTACTCCAGGCGCAGCAGGATGCCGAACCGCGACCGCAGCGGCGAGCTCAGCAGCCCGGGCCGCGTGGTCGCCGCCACAAACGTGAACGGCTTGATGTCCATCACGTGCGTGCGCGCCCCTGGCCCCTGCCCGATGATGATGTCGAGCTTGTAATCCTCGAGCGCCGTGTAGAGCTTTTCTTCCAGCACCGGCTGCAGGCGGTGGATTTCGTCCAGAAAGAGCACCTGCCGCTCACGCACGTTGGTCAGGATCGCGGTCAGGTCGCCCTGGATCTGCAAGGCCGGCCCGGAAGTCTGCTGAAAGCCTACATCGAGCTCGTTCGCGAGAATCGACGCGAGGGTCGTTTTGCCCAGCCCCGGCGGCCCGAACAACAGCACGTGATCGAGCGCCTCGCCCCGCGCCCGCGCGGCTTCAAGCGCAATCTCCAGCTGGGCTTTAGCCTTGCTCTGACCGATAAACTCGCGCAGCACCCGGGGCCGCAGCTTCAGCTCGAACGAGCTCTCCTCATCCGCCCGCGCGGCCGAGACCAGCCGGTCCGGATTGTCGCCGTAGACTGCCATGTGCACCCAGTCTAACCGGGCTGCCGTCCTGCCAATCTGGCATGGCTCTCGCGCTACACTGTCATCCTTAAGCCAGCGGCTTTTGCAATTACCTCGAAGCGGGAGATGCCATGCTCGATAACCTGTTTACTCCAATGCACCTAATCGTTCTGCTCATCGTGCCAGTTCTATTCATCATCCTGCCGTTCTGGCGCATTTTCAGCAAAGCAGGCATGCCAGCGCCTCTCGCTCTGCTCATGGTGGTCCCATTTGTAAACATCGCCATGCTGTACTTCCTGGCCTATGCTCCATGGCCGACAAATCAGCGGCTCCCGAAGAACTACTGAGCAGGAAGCCTCAGCCGCATGGAGTACGCTACGCCGTCGGAAGCGCCCGGCGGCAGGAGACGCAGCGGGTGCACCGGCGAACTGTTCTCACCGCTCACGGCCGATCAGCCTTCGCCATTCATGCCCTTCAGGGTGAAGCCCGCCTTTTCGACCGCCGCACGCAGGCCCGGCTCGCAGGCTGGCTCGGCCAGCACCTGGGCGTGGCCCACCTGCACCGTGCTCACCCGCACCCCGGGCACGCTGCCCAGCGCCTGCATCACCCGCCGTACACACCCGTCGCCCTGCATTCCCTCGATCGTAAGCATCTGCGTTTTGTAGTCCGTCATGATGAGCATTCCTCCTGTTCCTCATGTCAGCCGGTTTTTAGCAGGATCGCGGCGCACTGTGCAGCCAGGGTCAGCCAGACAACCAGCTTCCATATCTTGTTAGAGCGCAACTCTAGCCCATCGGCGAGCACTCCCGCTACAAAAAGCAGTACTAAAGGCACCAGCCACAGGGTTGCCTGCGTACCCGCAATCAGCGCCAGGGCGGCCAGCAGCACCGAGGCCAGCAGGGGCGCCGTATTGCCGAAGTAGCGCGAGCGCCGCGACACTGCCCACAAAGCCAGCGCCGCGCAGAAAGCGCCCAGCAGGCCGAGGTTCGGGACCAGCTCCGGGTGCACGGCTTCCCTCTGCCCCAGCACCAAGGTGAGACCGAAAAAGCGCTCCAGCATGCGCAGCAGCAGCCACGGCAGAGCGGCTGCTGCTGTCCACAGCAAAAAGAGCGCGGGCAGCGCCGGCCGCCGCTCTTCCGCCAGGTACAGCATGGCGCCCAGCGCCAGCGCGAGGGCCGCCGCACAGGCCAGCGGCTGCACGGCGGAGGTAAACACGCAGAGCGCGGCCATCAGGGCGATGCGGGGCGGCCACTTGCGCCGCGGCCCCTGCAATGCATGCGCCACGCCCACCCCGGTGTAGAGCATGGCAAACACACCCAGCGCGGCGCCGCTGGCTGCTTTCCCGCTCAGCGCGAGCGGTGACGTGACGTAGAAGCCCAGCGCGAGAAGGCCGCCGCCGACCCCGATTTGGCGCTTGGCCACCCACCACAGGCAGCCGCCCAGCGCCAGCGCCGCCACCATCCAGAGCAGCGGAGACAGCAGGGCAAGCGGCTGCCGCGCATGCACCAGCATAGGGGCGAAGCGGGCGGCGAGCACGCACAGCAGGGTGCCGGCAATTAGGCGGGGCGGTAGAAAGGGACGAGGCCGGAGACGCTCGCAGAGGCCGCTGCCGGGATGCATTGCCGTGCGCGCTGCAAAGGCCGGCCGCCTCGCCGGCGCTCCCAGGGCAGACGCCTCCGGCTTGGCGGACATGCTAGCTTCGGAGCCGTCCGCCCAGCTTTGCGACCGCGCCTTGGATAGCCTGGGCCCAGCCCTGCAGCTCCTCATCGCGCAGGGTGCGGTCGACCGACTGGAAGACGGTGCGCAGCAGCAGCGAGTACCCGCCGGGAGACGCTTCTCTCTCGCGCTCGGCGGCCGCCCGAATCTCCGCAGGCTCGAACTGCTGCAGCTCCGCAATGCCGAGAGCATCGAGCGCTTGGGCAATCGCGCCGTAAGGCAGCTCTGCCGGCAGCAGGAAGGAAAAATCCCGGCGCACCGGCTGGAAGCGCGACAACTCCCGAGGCATGGGGTGGCGAAGCCCGAGCAGCAGCAGCCGGTCGACCCGCAGCTCGCCCAGGATCACCGGCTGCTTCAGCTTGCGCCGCGCCGCCTCCTCCGGGTGCAGCTGTCCGAAAAAGCCGATCGTCGAGCCATCCATCACCAGCCGCGCCGAACGGCCCGGGTGCAGCCATGCCGGCATCAGTCCGCTCTCTGGCGGGAACCGGTCAAAGTACAGCAGCCGCGATGTGAACCGGACCGCGAGCGCTTCCACAATGCCCTTCGCGGTGTAGAAGTCGACCACTGGACCATGCACAGCCCTGGGCATGCTGCCGGTCGCGCCAAAGGCCAGCGAGGGCCGCTCGTCGACCCGGTCCGTCGCGGCCGCGCCAGCGCCGGTGAAGACGGTTCCAAGCTCGAACAGCGCTGCGTCCTCCACCCCGTGGTGCAGGTTGTGCGCCAGCATGGTCAGCATCCCGGGCACCAGAGACGGGCGCAGCATGCCCGCTTCCTCGCTGAGCGGGTTCTCCATCGGAATCGCGGTGCCCGGCTGCGGCGCGAACAGAGCCGCATCTTCGGCCGAGGCAAACGTGCTTGAAATCGCCTCGGAGCAGCCAACGCCGAGCAGCGCCTGCCGCACCGCGCGCAGAGCGGCGGCGTGCGGCTGCTCCTGCACCGAGCCCGTGAACGCCGGCAGCGTGTTGAGGAAGCGGTTGTAGCCGTACACCCGCGCGATCTCTTCGAGCAGGTCGATCTCCCGCTCCAGGTCGAGCCGCCACGAAGGCAGCGCGACGGCAAAGCGCTCGGGGGACCCGGCCGGGTGCGGGACGATGCTATCGCTGTTTCGGTCCATGGCTGTGATGGCGCAGCCCAGGCCGGTTAGGATCGTGCTCGCTTCGTCTGCGGTAATGCCGCCGGGCGCGTCGGTCGGCCCCAGGATCCGGCGTACCTCGTGCATCGACAGCGAGACCGCGGGACGGTTTACGGTGCGGTCCACCGCGGCAGGCTGCTGGATGTCGACGAACGGCCCGGCGATGTGGCCGCCCGCCTGGAGCAGGATGCGGCTGACCAGCGCCGAGGCGACCGGCGCGGCGTTGAAGTCCGCGCCGCGCTCGAACCGGTGCGAGGCATCGGTGTGCAGCAGGTGGCGCTTGGACGAGCGGCGGATGGAGGCCGGATCGAACCATGCGGCCTCTACCAACACATTCTTTGTCGCCGGCGTGATCATTGAATCCCAGCCGCCCATGACGCCGGCGATGCTTAGAGCTTTCACTTCGTCGGCGATGACGAGATCGTCCGGGTGCAGTGTGCGCTCGACGCCGTCGAGGGTGCGGAGCTTTTCGCCGGCGCGGGCGCGGCGCACCACGATGCCGCCTTCGAGCGTGTCCAGGTCGAAGGCGTGGGTGGGCTGCCCGATCGCCTGGGTGACGTAGTTGGTCGCGTCCACCGCGTTTGAGATCTGCTTCTGCTCAAGCAGGGTGAACCGCTGGGCTACTTCGCCGGTCGAGGGCGCGATGGTGATGCCGCGCAGAACGCGGGCCGTAAACCGGCCGCAGAGCTCTGGGGCTTCAATGCGGACCGGAAAAGCTGCACCCGGCTGGCCGTTGGGCTGGTCACCGGGCTGCTTCTCCGGCAGCCCGGTTTCAAGCGCCGCGAGCGGCACGCCGTAGATCACCGCCGCCTCCCGCGCGATGCCGTAGTGGTTCATCGCATCGACGCGGTTTGTCGTGATGTCCATCTCGAACAGCGAACCCGCGTCCGCTCCGTGCTGTGCGGTAAGGTCGAACACGCCCTCGACCGCGATGCCGCGCAGGGTGAGGGCTTCGGCGAGCTCAGCGTCGGTCGCGTGCAGGCCAGGCATGTAGGCGCGCAGCCACTGGGTCAAAACCTTCATGTCAAGCCATCTTCCGGCGCGCGTTGGGCCCCGCTCGCTAGGCGAACTGCTCCAGAAACCGCGCATCGCCAGAATAAAGCAGGCCGATGTCGCTGATGCCGTACTTCATCATCGCGATGCGGTCGACGCCCATGCCGAAGGCGAAGCCGGAGATTTTTGAGTGGTCATATGCGGGTTGTTTGGGCTGGACGGCGCGGAAGACCTCCGGGTGGACCATGCCGCAGCCCAGGAGTTCGATCCAGCCGGAGTGTTTGCACTTTCGGCAGCCCTTGCCGGCGCAGAAGGGGCAGGAGATCTGGACGTCGGCGCTGGGCTCGGTAAAGGGGAAAAACGAGGGGAAGAAGCGGGTGCGGACCTGGGGGCCAAAGAACTCGCGCATGGCGTGGTCGAGGGTGCCCTTGAGGTCGGCGAAGGTGATGTTTTCGTCGACGCAGAGGCCCTCGATCTGGTGGAAGACGGGAGAGTGGGTGGCGTCGGACTCGTCGTTGCGGTGGACCTTGCCGGGGATCACCAGCCGAAGGGGCGGCTGTTCCTGTTCCATGGCCCGGATCTGCACGGGCGAGGTGTGGGTGCGCATCAGCAGGCGCTCGCGGCTGGGTTTGCGGCCCTGGCTGGCGATGACGAGGGTGTCCTGGGTGTCGCGGGCGGGGTGGCCGGGGGGGAAGTTGAGGGCTTCGAAGTTGTAGTAGTCGGTTTCGACCTCGGGGCCGGTGGCGACGGAGTAGCCCATGCGCTCGAAGACGGCGAGCATGGCGTGCATGGTCTGGATGAGGGGGTGCTCGGCGCCGAGGCGGGGGGCGGCGCCGGGCAGGGTGATGTCGAGGGTCTCGGCGAGCAGGGTGGACTGGGTTGCGGTGGAAGCCGCGCGGCGTTCGGCGGCTTCGACGGCGCGCTCGACGATAGCTTTGAACTCGTTGAAGCGCTGCCCGATGGCGCGCTTGCTCTCGGCCGGGGCGGCTTTGAGCCATTGCTCGGAGAGGGTCTTGAGGCGGCCCTGTTTGCGGCCCAGCCAGTGCAGGCGGAGGTGCTCGGCGGCCTCGGGGGAGCCGGCCGCGGAGGCTTCCGTCTCAACCTCGCGCTCGAGCGCGGCGAAGGCCTGGTCGAGAGCCTGCCGGTCGCCGCTGGGCGGGGCAGCGGGGGCTGCGGCTGCGGGTGTTTCGTGGTTCATAGCCATCAGGATAGCGCAGGCTGGGCCCAGGCTGGGTGCAGGCTGGGCTTGGCCGCGGGCGCTGCCGGGGCGGTGCGATATACTCGGAGAGCCCGGTGAAAGCGCCCGGGCGGCCTGTCAGGCAGGAATTGGGGTGTTGAGATTGGCAGAGGTTCGCGTGCAGGAAGGCGAGCCGCTTGAGAATGCACTGCGGCGCTTCAAGCGCAAGGTGCAGACCGAGGACATCATCAAGGAAGTGAAGCGTCACAGCTTCTACTTGAAGCCTGGTGAAAAGCGCCGCGTGAAGGAAGCGCTGGCGCGCAAGCGGAACCGCAAGAAGGCAAGGAAAGAAGCAGACTGATCGCACGTTTTCAGGTGCAGAAAGAGCCCGGCTCCGGCCGGGCTCTTTGCGTCTGCATGGGGTTTGTTCCGGCCCAATCAGGATGCCGGCCTGAGTGGCGCTGCATTCTTTTCTGTGCAAATAAACTGCTGGAATTTGCGCTGAAATGTTTACCACTCAGTAACTTTAAGTGGTCAAAAACATGCCTAAAACGTGCCAAAATTGTGTCATATTTGACCGCATCGCGCGTCCAATTTCCGCCGAAATTGCACCACCCATGGTGCTTCGTCGCAATCTGACATGCATTCAAAATGCGGTGTACCGCAAAAAACCTACCCGAAAGTAATAAGGCTTTTTAGGGCGTTGCAGCTTGTTCTCGAAGAGAGCCCTGGTTTGCAAGCGATATAGAGAAGAGGCCCTGGCGTTCAGGCGGGGAGCACAAAAAACCAAAGCAGACCCTCAGCGGTTCTGTTAATGAAAAGAGGCCCGGTTTATGCCGGGCCTTTTTGACTGTGCGCTGCGCGCTTAAAAATAAACTCTTCCTACGAGTTGAACAGCTCTGCCGCCCTGAGGGTCAGAGTTGGCGTCTGCTGAAGACGAAGCTACCGAAGTGACGGACCCGAAGCCCGGATCCCCGAAGTTAGAGTCCGGATTCGCGAAGTTGGCATGATTAAAGACATTTGAGGCATCCATTCTGATCTGGAGAGACCGGATTCCATCCGAACTGAGGGGGAAGTTTTTTGCGACTGAAAAGTTGCTGTAGTTAAAGCCAGGCCCATGCAACAGTCCCCGACCCACATTCCCGAACGTTCCCAGCGCTTCAGGTGAAAAAAGGCTGCTGCTGAAGTAATTGCCTGTCCCTCGGATGCTCAGTTTCGGCACGTTGAACCTTGACACGTTGGGCGTGTCGGGGCAGGAGTAGTAGCTGTACTGATCGCACCATTTGGAGGAATATTTGCCTGTTTCAGTGAAGTTAATAGGAAATCCACTCTGTACGGCAGTAATGTCGGAGACTTGCCACCCGCTGAGTGCTTCGCGCATAAACGCGTTGCCCGTGTGGAAAACTGGTACAGCATATACAAAGGATCCGACAAGCCGGTTCCGCGCGTCATAGTCCGATGGTCCGTAGTTAAGCGCCGCGCCGCCAGGGTACTGGTTGTACCCGCGGCCGTTAAATCCAGAGCTCTCCAGGCCAGAACCGTCGTCCAGCGATTTTGAAAATGTATAAGCTAGACTAAACAACAAGCCATGCGTTGGCTGTTTTGTAACAGTAATTTGCGCAGAGTGGTAGTTCGAAGAGCCTATTGTTCCTTGGGTTCCTACACTGAGGTAATAGGGAAGGCCGTTTTGGGGATTGAAAGCAGGCTGTGAGGCATATTGAGGATAGTTGAGGTGCGTAGAAATGTCCGTTGCGCAACCCGTTGTATCCGCAACGCATGCCGCATGACCGGCGGCTGTGATCGGATCGCCCTCGTAAGAGATCACCAGATGCCTCCCGATAGAACCGACGTAGCCAACCTGCAAAACAATATTGCTTGGCAGCTCTCTCTCAACGTTGAGGTTGAAGTTGTAGACGTATGGCACGCTGTAATTCTGGGCGAATGCATTGATATCAAGCGGCGTGTAGTTAGACCATGTTAGCGCTGAACCTCGGCCTCCAGGTGTGAATGGGAACGGGTTTGGAATAGTGTTCGCTCCTGTCACATCGGCGTAAGGGTTCGCAAATCCTGCGACCCCTCCGGGCTGGTCAGCCGCGCCATGCGATGTAAGGCTAAATGGAGGTATGCTCAAGTTCTGCAGTGAACCTTCTTCCTGGTCGCGGTTGTAATAAATACCAAAGCCACCACGAACAGAGAGATCGTGCTGGCCGGAACGGCCGACAAGAAGACCGGGACCAGATGTAGGCGAATACGCAAAACCGAAGCGCGGGGCGACGTGATTGTATTTCACAGTAGTGCCGCCATAAGAATTGCAACCCGGGTCACCCGGGTACAGAAGTCCGGGAGGCGCATCGGGACCTTGAAAGACGTTGGTCGTCGCATTGCTGAGGGAGAAGCAACTGATGCCAAGCCCGCCATATTGTCGATCCTTGAAAGGTGTTTCGATGTCAAGCGCGGCGCCGAAATTCAACACCAATTCTGGTGTCGCCTTCCAGCTATCCTGCGCGAAAAAGTAGTTTTCATAGGCAAGCGCATCGATAAAGCCCCCGGAGCCTTGCGAATAGCCATCAGGAATGCCCAAGAGAAAGTCTGCCAATGGGTTGCCTGAGCTGTATGTGCCGCCGCCCGCATAAGAGTAGGATCCGTTGTTGGGTCCAAAGAATGGATTGCTGACCCGGAACTGTTCTACTGATGCGCCGAACTTTAGCGTATGGTTTCCTCTCACGAACGTCACTGTATCGGACCCGCGCAGGTTCGCATCTTTTCGAGGCTGAGGCCCATTGGTGCTGAAGCCAAGACTAAAGAATCCCGTGACCCCGACATATGGCAGCCCTGCCGAAGCGGATTGAGGATTAATGTTGAACCCATAGGAAGAAGGTTGAACAACTTGCTGCGGCTCGACGGCCGCGTAATTGAAGCGATAGTAGTTAACGGCAAGATCGTTTAACAGGCTAGAGTTAAAGGTTCGGGTATAGTCTGCGGAAAAGAGCTTGAAATGTCTTGCATCCGTGGAAGCGAAGCCAGGCAGATTCGCGCCCGAAAACGGCAACGTCGAAGTATCAGGATTAGACTGGAATACCGAAGATGCCCAAAGAAGGTCTTTCTGCGAGAGATTGTAATCTAGCCGTACAACACCCTGGTCGCTTGCCGCTGTGTTAGCCGTACTAAAGCTGTAGTAGGGCTGGCCCGCGATCGAGGTATTTGAAGTAGGTACGAATTGATTGAGGAGCTTGAGCGCCAAAGGGTTGTAGGCCGAGGTTGGGACAGATTGGCCATTTCCGAAGCAGGTCGACCATAGGCTGCCTGCCGGGCAGCCCCCAATGGCGAACGGCGTTGTCGTTGTAGCACTAGCACCCGTGAGTGCGCCGAGCTGACCGCCGCGCTGGGCGGCGCTCGGAACTAAAGTATCGGTGGTAGAGCCTGTTCTGTTGCGGAGCCGCTGGTATGCAACGAAGAAGAAGAGTTTGTTCTTGATAAACGGACCGCCTAACGTAGCACCGTACCGATTCTGATGGAATGGAGGGCGTTGCCCGGGAAGCGAGAAATAGTTTCCGTTGTTCAAAAACGTGTCGCGGTAGAACTCAAACGCGTCCCCATGAAACTCGTTGGTACCATCCTTGATGACTTGGTTGACAACTGCGCCGCTGTTGCGTGCAAACTCGGGATTAAGCGTGCTCGAGACAATCGTCTCCTGGCCGAGTGCATCCTCGGTTACATTGATACCTTCCGTTTGCAGTGGGCCATCATTGATGTCGATGCCGTCCAGAATGAATGAATTCGACGTGCTCTGGCTGCCATTCGCTGCGTAGGTGCCGAAGCGATCCGACGATTCGACGCTACCTGCCTGCAGCTTCTGCAATCCGGCGGCATTGCCGCTTAATAGCGGCAGTTGCTCGATCTGCTTGGCATCGATGACAGTCTTGAGTTGTGTATCCGCTGTCTCAACCTGTCCATTATTCGCGGTTACAGTCATCGACTCAGACGCCGCGCCGACCGACAGCTTTGCATCCACTGCGTGATTGTCGTTCAGATTGAGCATCAGCCCCGTGGATTGGAAACGCTCAAAGCCGCCCGCGACGATGCTGACTGTGTACGGACCGCCGATCTGCACTTGTGGAAAGTTGTAGAAGCCTCGCGAATTGGTCTTGAGCGTTGAAGTAACGCCTGTGCTGTTGTTCGTGATTGTGACCTCGGCCCCGGACACGGCGGCCCCACCAGGATCCGTAACCGTTCCCTGTACCGTGGCGAAACTAACCTGCGCGTAGAGCGCCGGGGTGGAGAGGGCAGTTGTTAGCAGGCTTAAAGTTCCAAGACGTATCAGATCGCGCATCAGCACTCCAGGAAGACCGATCCATGCATCCGCTCCGCCAGCAGGAGAAGGAATTGCACGCTTGGACGAGCGAGAATGCAATTTTGTGGCCACTTAGATTTTCATCGAAAAACGTGTGTTTGGGCGGGTGTGTCAAGACGAGGCACTCGGGATGCGCACGGGAATCTTCCAGAACTTCATTGGGGAGATGTCTGCGTATCCGGAAAATCATAGGTCGCAGATGGGAGGTTGAGAACAAGGTGCGCCGGGAGAGTGGAGGGGGAAAGCAGGTCTTTTGGCGCAAGCGCTGCTGACTTCGTTTGGCACAGGGCGCCAAACTCCACTCAGGATCACCCCTGTTGCGCGCAGCCTTAAAACTATGGGAGCAAAAAATACGGGAGAAAAGAACGACCGAGGAGGGGAGGCCGGGGCGGGGGAATGCACGGTATATGCGGGTGGAGGCGGCTTTACGCCTGGCTGGCGGCGGGTTTGCGGGTGTGGAGGGATTGAGCCTTGGTGGGGGGGGTGGGGTGGTGTTTTTTGGCTTCGTGGGAGGCGAGGAGGGCTTCGAGCTGGGTGAGGAGGTCGTGGGTGTTCATGGGCTTGACGAGCATTTTGTCGGCGCCTTCGTCTTGCCACTCGGAGCCGGGGAGGGGGAAGGCGGTGAGCATGGCGACAGCGGGGCGGTAGGGGGCGCGTTTGGCGGCCTGGACGACTTCGAGGCCGGCGCTTTCGCTTTCCATGCGCATGTCGGTGATGACCATGTCGTAGGTGTGGGCCTTGATGCGGGCGCGGCCTTCGCGGGCGGAGGCGGCGGTTTCGACTTCGAAGCCGGAGATTTCGAGCACGGCCTTGAGGGTGAGCAGGATGGTGAGCTCGTCGTCTACCAGCAGGATGCGGCGCTTGGCGGTCATTCCGGTCCCCTTTTGCACAGGATGCGAAAGGCGATTCTAGCAGGAGGGCGGGTGGGGGCGCTCGGGCTTGTTTGGGGAAACGTAGACTGGGACGATGCCGGGATATTTTGTGCACAGCTTTGGGTGCCGGGCGAGCGCGGCGGATGGCGAGGGGATCGCGGCGGCGCTGGAGCGGGGCGGGGCGTGGGCGGCTTCGCGGGCGGCGGCGGATGTGGTGGTGGTGAATACGTGCGCGGTGACGGCGGAGGCGGAGCGGGGGGCGCGGGCGCTGATTCGGCGGGTGCGGCGGGAGAATCCGGGGGCGCGGGTGGTGGTGACGGGGTGCTATGCGCAGCGGGCTCCGGGTGAGGTGGCGGCGCTGGGCGGGGTGGATGCGGTGGTGGGGAACAGCCACAAGGGGCTGGCGGCGGGGGCGGCGCTGGGGTTTGTGCCGCTGAGCGCGTTGGCGGGGCCGGTGGTGCTGCATGCGCCGTTTGGGCGGGACGGCGGCGAGGTGGGAGTTGCGGAGCTGGTTCCGGCGGCCGGGCGGCGGCGGACGCGGCCGGTTTTGAAGGTGCAGGATGGGTGCGGGAACCGGTGCTCGTTCTGCGTGATTCCCGAGACGCGGGGGGCGAGCCGGTCGGTGGGGCTGGAAGAGGCGGTAGGGGCGGCGCGGGCGTTCGCGGAGGGCGGCGGGCAGGAGATGGTGCTGTCGGGGATCAACCTGGGGCGGTGGGGGCGGGATCTGCGGCCGGCTGGGACGCTGGCGGGGCTGGTGCGGGCAATTCTGGAAGGGACGGGGCTGCCGCGGCTGCGGGTTTCGTCGGTGGAGCCGATGGACTGGGACGGCGAGCTGATGGGGCTGTTCGCGGAGTATGGGCGGGAGGACCGGCGGAACGGGCATATGAGGCTGGCGCCGCATGCGCACTTGCCGCTGCAGTCGGGGGCGGACGCGGTACTGCGGCGGATGCACCGGCGGTACCGGCCGTGGCACTATGCGGAGAAGGTGCGGGCGCTGCGGGAGCTGCTGCCGGATGCGGCGATCGGGGCGGATGTGATGGTGGGGTTTCCGGGGGAGACGGAGGCGCTGTTTCGGGAGAGCTACGACTTTATTGAGGGGCTGCCGCTGACGTACCTGCACCTGTTTCCGTTTTCGGCGCGGCCGGGGACGGCGGCGGAGGCCTGGCACCGGGAGGCGCCGGTGGCGGCGGAGGCGGTGCGGGAGCGGATGGATGCGCTGGAGTTGCTGGCGGACGGCAAGCGGCGAGCGTTCGCGGAGGGGTTTGTGGGGCGGCGGGTTTCGGCGGTGACGCTGCGGGATGGAACGGCGCTTACGGGAAATTTTCTGCCCGTGGACCTGGCGGGTTCGGCGGAGCCGGCCAACCGGCTCGTTTTGCTGCGGATCGCATCTATAAAGAGAGGCAGGCTGCAAAGTGGGGCGGGCGGCGCGTGAGCTGGCAAGACGGGGTTTAGGGCTGGCGGCCTGCGCGTGAAGCTGTCAAGACTGGGTCTATGGCTGCTGTGCGGGCTGCCCGGAAGGCGGAACTGGCGGGCCATTCCGCCGGGTTGCGGAGGTACTTGCAACCGGTGATATGCTTTGGGGAGAGGCGATATGCCTCGCATGCAGGCCTGGCGCCATTTTCTGGTTTCCAGGCGGAGGAAGTCATCGATAAACGTTCGGCCAAGCAGTTTATACGGATCAACGACAAGATTCGCGCACGGGAAGTGCGTGTGATCGACGAAAACGGCGAGCAGATGGGGATTCTGGTTCCCTTTGAGGCGCTTAAGATCGCCCGCGAGCGCGGGCTGGATCTTGTCGAGGTAAGCCCGAGCGCGGTGCCCCCGGTGTGCCGCATCCAGGATTATGGCAAGTTCCTGTACGAGAAAGACAAGAGCGACCGCGCGGCGCGCAAAAAGCAGAAGATTATCGTCATCAAGGAAGTGAAGTTCTCGGTCACGGTAGATGAGCACGACTACCAGACGAAGAAAAACCAGGCGATGCGGTTCCTGGGCGAGGGCGACAAGGTAAAGGCGAGCCTACGGTTCAGGGGGCGGCAGATGGCGCACCGCGACCTGGGATACAACATCATTCACCGGCTGATTACGGACATTGGCGAGACGGGGACGGTGGAGTTTATGCCGCGCATGGAAGGCACGACGCTGCATGCGATTTTGGCGCCGGGCAAGAAGCTGCTGGCGGAAAAGGAAGCGGCGGCGAAAAAAGCGGCGGCGCCGGCTGCTTCCGTGCCGCCGAGGGATGTTCAGGAGCCGAGGCAGACGAGTGTCCAGTAAGCCAGCCATTTGACAGGTTCGCGGGGACGGGAGGGAGCGCTGAGGCGCTCCTTCTTTTCGTTCGTTTTTCGTGACGTCTAGACCAGATAAGCGAGACACATACCGGGCGCGTGTTCGCGGTTCCGGATGCATTCATTCATGCTCCAGCGAAAGATTTTCCGGAGGAAGACCCATTGCACTCGCTTGTTGTGCTAATGATTGAAACTGAGCAGCCGGAGGGGCTTTCCGCGCGCAAATTAGTTGTCGAGACGGCGAAGCACAATGTGCTGACCACCTACAGCGGCAAGGATGGACTAGAGTTCCTCCATCGCTTTCCCAATGTGGACACGGTCATGGTTCATGGATTTCTGCCTACGTGCCAGGACGTGATCAACGCCATTGTGGAGATGAATCCGAACATGCCCATTATCGTGGCCACTCCGGTTACCGGCAAGGAGTTCCCGGGGGCTACGTACGTCATCCCCAGCCACGATCCGGCGGCGCTGCTGCGGGTGCTGGCTTCGCAATTCGGCGCTTCGACTGACAACTAGTGCAGCGTCCAAGAAGTTCGATGCTTGTGTGAGCGCAAGAAGAGGCAGGCCTTTTAGCGCAACCGCCGCGGCGCCGCCCAGGATAACGGCTTTGTGGTATCCGGGAATGGCTCGGGAAGCGGTTTGGTGGGAAATGACCATGTATACTGGGCGATGTTGCAACCAGCACCAGGCTGGGCAGCAAAACCAGCGGAACCTCGAGCAGGAAAACCATGCCTAAACTGAAGACCCACAAGGGCGCCGCCAAGCGCTTCAAGAAGACCGGCACCGGCAAGATCAAGCGGGGCCAGTCGAAGATGCGCCACATTCTGACGTCGAAGGAGACCAAGACCAAGCGCAAGCTCGCGCACGGCGCGCTGGTTTCCGATGCCGACTACAAGAAGGTCGCCCGGATGATCCCCTACGCCTGAGGTCCACTCGCAAGAGTGCGGGAGGCCTGCGCCGACCCCGAGCCTTCGGTTGAAGGTTCGAGAGACCTAAAGGTAAGTGAGCGTGTGAAGAGGTACAACCTGCCTCCAGCCGCGAATACGGAACACAACAAAAAAGGAGCACGACGATGCCACGGGTAAAACGTGGAACCAAACGCAACGACCGGCGCAAGAAGATACTCAAGCGCGCTAGCGGTTATTTTCTTACCAAGTCCAAGCTGTACCAGGCGGCGCAGGAAGCGGTGGAGCGCGGGCTGAAGTTCGCCTACAGCGGCCGCAAGCAGAAAAAGCGGCAGTACCGCTCGCTGTGGATTGTGCGCATCAACGCGGCGGCGAAAATCAATGGAATTTCATACTCGCAAATGATGCACGGGCTGAAGATGGCGAGCATCGACCTGGACCGGAAGATCCTGGCCGATATGGCAGTGCGTGATGAGCAGGGGTTCGCGGCGCTGGTGGCGCAGGCGAAGACGGCGCTGGGCGCGACCGCGAGCGCTTCCTGATCGATTGCTCCGGACTGCCAGTGGAGCGAGTCTAAAGATCATTGCAGTATTCAAGATTTTGTACTGCCCCGTAAACGCCTGAGAAAGCAGATCCTTCGCTGCGCTCAGGATGACAACTTTCATGGAACGGAGTGATGACTCCCCCCACAATGCCGGGGTTGGTTAAGGCGCGTCCTTCGGGGCGCGCTTTCTTCTTTGCCGTTTTCACAAGCGGTCAAGTCCCGGCGGCGCCGCCTGCACAACATCTGCGCGGGCAGGGGCATCTCCCTTCCTAAAGGGGCACACACATATGGCGAACGACGATCACGCGATCAAGAATCTTATTGCGACACTACGGGATGGGGAAAAGGGCTTCAACGATATTGGCGAGCACCTGCAGCACACGGAGCATCGGGCGTTTTTCCTGGAAGAGGCGCGGGTGCGGGGCACCTATGCGGGCGAACTGGAGCGGCATGTAAACCGGGCGACCGATGCCGACGTACACGAGTCGGGCACCGCGGCTGGCGCGCTGCACCGGACCTGGGGCGACCTGAAGGCGAAGCTGGGCGGCGGCGACCACACGCTGCTGGAGACGGCGGAGCAAGGCGAGGATGCGGCGAAAAAGGCGTATCAGGAAGCGCTGGACGACGTGGCGGTTTCAGACACGCTGCGCGCGGTGATCGCGCAGCAGTTCGAGCATGTGCGCCGCTCGCATGATCTGGTGCACGGGTTCAGGGATGCGACGGCGAAGGTGTAGTTTTGCGTTTGGATGGAAAGGCGCGCCTGCGGGCGCGCCTTTCTCGTTTGAGGTGGTTTGGCACTCGTAAATCATTAAAAAGCGGATCCTTCGCTGCGCTCAGGATGACACATTTCCGATTGCTTGAGAGGCCGGAGACTAAAGTCACGAGGTTAGAGCCGTTTGCCTGTAGGTGGCGAGGCGCGAGTGTTGCTGCATGCGGCTTTTCTTGACGGAAAAGCCGCGTCAAGAGTCGTTGCCTCTCTACGGCAGCAGGCAAACGGCCCTAATTGTCTCCACTCCGATTGCCTTTGTCGCTTCCCTGTCCATCCTGTCCGCCGAGTGTGATCTTGACGTTGGGCAGCTTACCACCGTCCGGGGTAAAGATGATGGGGCAGTTGATGACGGTGTTTGTCTTGGTCACGGTGACTTCGCCCGCGGCCTTGGCGGCCAGAACTTCTTCTTCGGACTTCAGGACCCGGCGTTTGGCGCCGCTGTTCCAGCTTACCGTGCTTACCTGCCAGATAGGTTGATAGTTCGGGTCGGTGCTTCTGGGCCCTACAGGGTTAGGCGCCGAAGGGACAATGTTATATTGCTGCGAGTTGGTGAAGGTATAGATGTCATCGTAACCGGCGGGCTGGGAAGTAAGTACATTGGCAAGCTGCGGAACATAGTTCAGGCCCTGCGCCTGGGCGGTCGCCGCATCCGATGTATCGGTGCGGATGTAATAGAGGACCTGGCCCTTGTACCAGCAGAAGATGAGAGGAAAGGTCGCGGTGGCGTTTTCAGGATAAACGCCGTTGGTGGCGGGGGTTCCCTGGAAGTTATTTTGCGCGAGCGCTGGCGCGGCCGAGATGATCGCAATGCCGCTGAACAGGGTTGCCGTCAGCGCGAGCGGGGTTGTGGCGCACTGAAGAAATTGAGTGGATCGCGACCATATGTTCGCAAATTGCTGGTTCATCCTGCTTGCCTCCGGAAAGGTTTTCAAAACAGTTTTGTTGGGGAGAATGCGCTCTTCGCGAGCGAAAGCTCCTGAGAGAGTGGCCTGGCTGCGCCCCGCGCAAAACGGACGCGGCTAAGTTTGCTTGTAAGAGTGAAAGCGGCGGCTTTGGTTACAGGCAGGAAGGCGAATCAGTAACTTTTTTCGCATGCTTGCGCACGGCTGCAAAGGCCGAGGCCGGCGCAGGTGGATAATGGCCGTATGATTCGCTCCTATAACGGACACACGCCGGTGGTGCATGAAAGCTGCTATGTCGATCCCTCGGCACAGGTGATTGGGGACGTGGTGCTGGGCGAGCAGGCGAGCGTGTGGATGAACGCGGTGGTGCGGGGGGATGTGCACTCGATCCGGATCGGCGCGCGGAGCAACGTGCAGGACTGCGCGGTGCTGCACGGCATGCGGCACCTGTACCCGGTGCATGTGGGCGAGGGGGTTTCGATCGGGCATAACGCGACGGTGCACGGGTGCGTGGTCGAGGATCACTGCCTGATCGGGATCGGGGCGATCGTGCTGAACAATGCGCGGATCGGGGAGGGATCGATTATCGCGGCGGGGGCGGTGATTCCGGAGGGGTTGGTGATTCCGCCGCGGTCGCTGGTGACGGGGGTGCCGGGGCGGATTCGGCGGGCGGTGACGGCGGCGGATTATGATTTGATCGAGATGTATGCGCGGAACTATCTGGAGTATGGGGCGCAGTACCGGCGGGAACAGGGATAAGTGCGTCCGCTCGCAAGGGTCAGCCGCGAAGGTTCTGGTTATGCGCGGCCCAGACGCCCCAGACGATGGCGATGGGGTGGAGCACGGCGAGGCCCCAGCCGAGGGTGGGGATGCCGATGGCGATGTACAGGACAGCCATGACAATGGCGCCGATGAACGTGCTGTAGAGCATGCCGATGGGGCCGAAGAAGAACGTAAGGACGAGCGCGAGGATGACGCTTTTGCGGTTCGGCATGGCAGGCCTCCTGGCCTTCTTCTCCCAGATGGCGGTGGGGGGAGCAGGGTTGCCGGCTGGTAGACTGGCATTCCCGATGAGCACACTGAAAGCAGTACGGGGCACGCGCGATCTGCTGCCGCCCGAGACCGAGTTGTGGAACCGCGTGGAGGCGACGGCGCGCCGGGTGTTCGCGCGGTACAACTTCGGGGAGATTCGCACGCCTGTGTTTGAGGATACGCAGCTGTTTGCGCGGGGGCTGGGCGATGAGACCGATGTGGTGGCGAAGGAGATGTACACGTGGGAGGACCGGGAACGTGGTCGGAGCGCGCCTATCCCCCTCGACGATCCTCTTGCTCCCCTTGCAGCAAACCGAATGACATATTTAGCCAGATCGCTGACGCTGCGGCCGGAGAACACGGCGGGGGTGGTGCGGGCGTATATCGAGCACAAGCTGGGGGAGACCGGGCTGTTGCAAAAGCTGTACTACATGGGGCCGCAGTTCCGGCGGGAGCGGCCGCAGAGGGGGCGGTACCGGCAGTTCTGGCAGATTGGGGCGGAGGTGCTGGGGCCGGTTTCGGCCGGGGCGGAAAGCGCGCTGCGGGATGCGGAGGTGCTGGAGATGCTGGCCGCGCTGCTGGACGAGCTGGGGGTGCGGGGATGGCGGCTGGTGATCAATTCGGTCGGGTCTTCTTCGGATCGGCCGCGGTATGTGGCGGCTCTCCGGGAGGCGCTGGCGCCGGTGGCGGCGGGGATGTGCGAGGACTGCCGGCGGCGGGCGGAGACGAATCCGCTGCGGGTGCTGGACTGTAAGGTGCCGGAGGATCAGGCGGCGATCGATGCGCTGCCGAAGATTGCCGAGTTTCTGGATGAGGCTTCGACGGCACACTTTGCGGCGGTGCGTGCGGGGCTGGATGCGTGCGGGGTGGACTATACGGTGGACCCGCGGCTGGTGCGGGGCCTCGATTACTACACGCGGACGACGTTCGAGTTTACGCACGATGCGGGACTGGGAACGCAGAATGCGCTGCTGGGCGGGGGACGGTACGACGGGTTGTCGGAGATGCTGGGGGGCCCGCGGGCGCCGGGGATCGGGTTTGCGATGGGGGTGGACCGGCTGGTGTTGACCTTGCAGGCGCAGGGTGCTTCGCCGGAGCCGAGCAAGGCGGATGTGTTTGTGGCGCCGGTAGGCGAGGGGCAGAATGCGGCGGCGTTGGTGCTGGCGCGGGAGCTGCGCGGGGCGGGGTTGCGGGTGGAGTTGGGGGACGGCGGTTTCCGGGTGAAGAAGTCGTTTGAAACGGCCGATAAGCTGGCGCGGAAGATCGTGCTGCTGGGGGAGGATGAGGTGGCGAGCGGGGTGGTGACGGTGAAGGATTTCGCGAGTGGGGTGCAGGAGAAGGTGGGGCGCAGGGAGCTGGCGAGCTGGCTCGGCAACGCTGCGCGGCACGGCTGATACAGCGGGATACTATAGACGATAAGGAAGCCGCATGGACCCTAAGCTGATGTCCGACTCGATAGCAGCCATCCGGAAAGCTCTGGAGGAGTTTCTGACTCCATCCTTCCGCGAACTCCGCACGGAGACACGCGCCAGTATCGATGAGCTTCGTGGCGATGTTGAAAAACTGCGCGGGGATATCACGCAACTCCGCGGCGAGTCGACGCAATCCGGACAAGAAGCCGGCGCGAACTTTACGCAGGTGCGCAGCGAGATCTCTCAGATCCGCTCGGAGGCTCAGCAATTCCGTGCGGAGACTGCTGAGAACTTCGCACAGGTGCGTGACGAGGCCCGGCAGTTGCGGGCGGAGACGACGATCCAGTTCGTGCAGGTGCGCGAGGATATTTCCGGGGTGCGTGGTGAGGTGAAGGAGCTGCGCGGTGAGGTTGGCGGGGTGCGTGGTGAGGTGAAGGAGCTGCGCGATGAGGTTTCCGGGGTGCGTGGTGAAGTGAATGACCTGCGCGGTGACTTCATCTCTCTGCGCTCCGCCATGGAGCGCGGGTTTGCGGAGATCGGCGCCAAGCTTGACCTGCAGGCAGACGTGCAGCGGCTGAAGGAGCAGGTTGCGTCGCTGCAGGCAGGCCAGCAGGTTCGCGCGCTTGAAACGCACTAGTGTGGTGAATCGAAAACTCGTTGATGTGTTCGAGATAGCTGCTGTCCCGTAAACAATTGAAAAAAGCAGATCCTTCGCTGCGCTCAGGATGACAACTTTGTAAACGAATGAACGACTCACCACGCGAATATTGCCTTATAACCTTATAAGTCGAGTGAGCCTTGACAGCTGCCGATCTAAACACCCTTAAAGCCAATGTCGGCCGCGTAGTGGAAATCGAAGCTGCGGACGGCGAGATTTTTCTCGCGCGAGTGATCTCGGTGTTTGACGAGGAGGACTCACCAGACCTCTTCTACTGGGCCGTGTCGCGTGCGGGAGATAAATCGTTTGTAAACGGAGAGGGCTATGCAATCCAGCTCAGTGACATCAAGAAAGTACAGTTCGTAGGAGCATAGGTCTGTCTACGCACCCCGAGGAAAGATATTGCTGGATCACTTAGGACAACTGGAACGGACCGATACCTGCGGGGCGCTGCGCGGCGGGGATGCGGGCAGGGATGTGGTGCTGCTGGGGTGGGTGAACCGGCGGCGGGACCATGGGGATTTGATTTTTCTGGACGTGCGGGACCGCTACGGGGTGACGCAGGTGGTGCTGGACAAGGACCTGTGCCCGGAAGGGCATGCGAAGGCGGAGCAGGTGCGGCCGGAGTATGTGGTGGCGGCGCTGGGGACGGTGCGGCTGCGCGGGGTGGGGGCGACGAATCCGAACATGCCGACCGGCGAGGTTGAAATCGTGGCGCGGGAGTTGCTGGTGTTGAACGATGCGAAGCTGGCGCCGTTTTCGCCGGCCGAGGGGGCGATCGCGAACGAGGAGGTGCGGCTGAAGTACCGGTACATCGACCTGCGGCGGGCGGAGATGCAGCGGAACTTTCTGGTGCGGCATAGGGTGTCGATGGCGGTGCGGGAGTATCTTGCGGGCGCGGGATTTCTTGAGGTAGAAACGCCGGTGATGACGCGGTCCACTCCGGAAGGAGCAAGAGACTATCTGGTGCCGAGCCGGGTGCACGGGGGCGAGTTTTATGCGCTGCCGCAGTCGCCGCAGCTGTTCAAGCAGATATTGATGATTTCGGGGTTCGACCGGTACTTCCAGATCGCGCGCTGTTTTCGCGATGAAGACCTGCGGGCGGACCGGCAGCCGGAGTTCACGCAGATCGACCTGGAGATGACGTTTCCACAGCAGGAGACGATTTTCGGCGTGGTGGAGGGGTTTCTGGCGGCTGCGTTCGCGGCGGTGGGGATTGAGCTGCCGGTTCCCTTCCCGCGGATCACGTATGACGAGGCGATGCGGCGGTTCGGGATCGACAAGCCAGATTTGCGGCTGCCGGGGCTGACGGATGTGCGGCATGCGTTTGCGGCGGAGGACCTGGAAACGCTGGGGATGGATCCGCAGCTGCCGGTGGTGGTGGTGCGGATCCCGAAGGTGGGGGAGCTGTCGCGCAAGGAGCGGGAGGAGAACCGGCCGCTGTTTGATGGACGCAAGGGCGCCAAGCTGCTGGACGACCTGAAGCGGCTGGAGAAGAGTTTTCCGGCGGCGGTGACGGCGGTGCGGGAACGGGCCGAGGCAGCGGGCGACGACCTGCTGGTACTGGTCGCGGGCGAGGCCGGCGCGCAGGTCAAGCTATCGGAGACCAGGTCGCCGGGGCGGCTCTCGGAGCGGGAGATCGGGGTGCTGGCGGCGGCGGGCAGTCTGCGGGTGGAGCTGGCGCGCAAGTATGCGGGGCGGCACGGGGCGTTCGCGGAGACGGACCGGGTGGTGGCGGAGGCGGCTGGCGGGCTGGTGCAGACGCTCGATGGCGGGCAGACGGGCGCGGCGCGGGTGGATGGCAGCGCGGCCATAGACGGCAGATCGGCGTTTCAGCCGGGCATAGACGGCAGCTCGGCCTTTCGGCCGATATGGGTCACGGATTTTCCGATGTTCGAGCAGGATGCGGAGACGGGGCGCTGGCTGCCGGCGCACCACCCGTTTACCTCGCCGCACGAGGCGGACATGGAGCGGCTGACGAGCGATCCGGCCTCGGTGCGGGCGCGGTACTACGATGTGGCGATGAATGGGCTGGAGCTGGGGTCGGGGTCGATCCGGATTCACCGGCAGGATGTGCAGCGGAAGATTTTCGAGGCGCTGGGGATGAGCGATGCCGAAGCTCGTGAGAGATTCGGCTTCTTCCTCGACGCGCTGGAGTATGGGACGCCGCCGCACGGGGGAATTGCGCTGGGGCTGGACCGGATCGTGATGATTCTGGCCGGGGCGGGCAGTTTGCGCGAGGTGATCGCGTTTCCGAAGACGGCCCGGGCGATCGACCTGATGGTGGACGCGCCGACGCCAGTGAGCGATCTGCAACTGCGGGAGTTGCATATACGGACGGCGGGGAAGGGCTAGTTGTGGACATGGGCTCAAGACCCGGGGTGGCTCGAAGTGGACGCGGAGAGGCTCGCGGCGATTGTTGGCCAGCAGGCGAGTTGTGGCTGGAAAATCGGGGCATTGTGCGAGAGGCCGGGCACAAGGATCAGTTCGCAGGGTGAGCGGCACGCGGCTGCCAGAGCGAGCGCCATGCGCGGAGGGAAAAGTTCGTCCTGCTGTCCATGCACGAGAAGGACCGGGACCGCGCAGGTGGCCAGGACTTGCTCGGTGTTCCAGCTAGTAGCGACCAAACCTGCGAAAGGCCGCAGGATGCCGATGCTGTGCGCGGCATGGCCGAGCGAGGTAAAGGCAGCGCACAGGACCAGTCGGTGCGCCGCTACCCTGCTGATAACGGCGGCAGCAATGCCGCTGCCGAGCGAGAACCCCAGCAGGGAAAGCGGTGCCGACGGCACCAGCCGGCCGAGGAACAGGAAGGCTGCCACAGCGTCGCGCTCACATTGGTCGGCGCTGATGTAGCCGCTGCTTTGCCCATAGCCGGAGTAGTCAAAGACCAGGGAGGCGACGCCGTTCCGGGCAAGCAACTGCTGCACAGAATGCCAGTGCTCCACGGTTTCGCCAATGCCGTGGCAGATGAGCAGCGCGGCCTGGGTAGGGCATGCTGCAGGCTGCACGAACACAGCGTGCAGCGTGTTGTTCCCGCTGGGAATACGATGTGGGGCTGCGGGGGAACGGACGCGTTCCGCTTGGAAATCCGCCGCAGTCTGCCGGACAGCCGGTCTCGAGCGATCAAAGCGCGGCTGATGCACGTCATGACGACAGTGAAGAGCAGTCGGCGCATCGGTAAACGAGTCTCCTGAGTCAGAAGTATTGCGGATCATCAAAATGATTCACTAGACCATGGAGTGCAGACAAAGCAGACCGTTTGGCGCGAGCGCTATCCCTGCGCTCAGGATGTCACCTTTATGCAAGCAATCATATGACTTGGGCTTTACAGCATGCCCTGGAGCTGGAGGACGGTCTTCCAGTTGCGGACGGTGGGGTTGCCGGGGAGGCTGGGCGCGGTGCAGGCGAGGGCCAGTTTGGAGCGGCCGAAGCCGTGGGGGAGGTAGAGGAACAGTTCGCGGCCGATGGCGGCGAGGGCTTCCTGGCCGAGGCGTTTGGCTTCGAGGCTTTTGAGGGGGGCGGGCGGCAGCGGGGCTTCGAGGAAGACGGTGTGAAGCGTGTCGAGGCTGGCCTGGGCGCCGGCCTGGGCGAACGGGTTGGCCTGGATGGAGGCGTTGAGCTCCTGGGCGGTACGGAGCGCAACAGGCACCGGGAAGCCGAAGCGCTCGGCAATAGCGGCGGAGATGGCGGCCGCCGTCAGCGACGGATGCGCCGTGCAGACCAGGTTGCCGCTCTGGATGTAGGTATCGACGCCGGTGCAGCCGAGCTCGGCGAACAGGGCGCGCAGCCCGGGCATGGGGAGCGGGTGGCGGCCGCCGACGTTGATGCCGCGGAGCAGGACAAGCAGTCGTTCCGGGCGCATCGTTTGCCTTCCCTGGCCGCGAGCCCTACTGGCGGCGGCCGATTTTGTAGACGATGCCGACCGAACCGAAGAACTCGTTCTGGCCGATGGCGGAGTAGCGGGTGGGCTGGTAGTCGCCGGTAAAGCGGACGGCCCATTTGGGCAGCACCTTGTAGTCGGCCCAACCGCCGACGGCGTAGGCCGAGGCAAGCTGCGAGTTGTAGATGCCGACCTGGAAAGGCTGGATGCCGGTGCCCTGGAAGCCCTTGTCGAATGAGCCGTAAGTGCCGCCGACCAGCACGTGCAGCCCGGCGGTGTACTTCGGGCTCTGGTAGAGGCGGAACGAGGGGCCGAAGAGGAACAGGTATTCGGACATCGCGGAGGTGGCGGGCAGGTTGTAGCCGTTGGCGGGTACGTCGTAGGTGCCGTACAGGCCGCGCACCGAGGCCTCAAGCCCGACGAGGTTGGAAAGCCAGGCGGTGGCGGAGCCCTGCCAGCCGATGAGGTTGAGCGCGCGCACCTGGTGGGCGAAGCCGGGATTGAAGTGGGAGTAGGCGGCGCTGCCCTGGATGTCGAAGCGCTCGGTTTCGGTTGTGCCGGAGACGGCGGGAGCCGTTGCGGTGACCTGGGCGTGGAGAGAAGAGGCAAACAGGGCGCAGGCGGCGAGGGCCGCGGTGCGCAGAAAGGGGTTCCGAAACGTCAACGCGTGTCTCCTAGAAAGGCGGCGGAAAGGGCAGCCGGATGCTGGCTTTCGAGCCGCGGCAGCATCGTGTCTTCAAGGATAACGCGGCGGGGCGGTTCGCGCCGGAGTGGGTTGGCCTGCCGGCGGCGGCACATGCGGTCTGGATGAGGAGTAAGCGAAAAGCAGGTCTTTCACTTCGCTCAGGATGACACCTTTATTTACTCGTATTTACGCGGAAACTCAATGGCGCTGTAAGCGAGGAATCGATGATTGAGGCGGGCTAGTTCATCCAGCTGCGGTCGTTGGGATCGCGGGGGCCGCGCTTGGAGTCTTTGCCGGGCGTGGGGCGGCCGGTGTCGGGGTCGACGTAGCGGCCTTCCGAGTCGAAGCGGACGTCGCGGTTCTGCTTGCGCATGTAGACCTCGAACTTTTTGGCGGCGTTGCGGCGCTTCCAGCGGTAGTAGTCATTGCGCAGGTCCATGTAGCGCCGGGTGGTGGCGGCGGTGAGGCCCCGACGCGGCGCGGACTTGATATAGATGTAGCCGAACAATGCGCCGCCGAGCTGGGCGAGGGCGTAGACGCGGTTCTGGCCGAAGAGCTGGGCGAGCGCGAAGAGCATGTAGATGGCGACCAGGTACTTCGCCTTGATGGTGACGGGGATAGGGAACAGGGTGAACTGCATGTCGCCGTAGAGGACGCCGAAGGCGATGAGCAGGCTGAAGATGCCGCCGAAGGCGCCGGTGAGCAGGCCGATGCCGAGGCCGCCGCTGGCGGCGGTGGCGAAGGCGAGCGCGACGGCGGTGAGGGCGGCGCCGAAGACACCGGCGAAGTAGAGCTCGGCGACCCAGCGGCTGCCGTGATTGGCCTCAAGAAACGCGCCGAGGAACCAGATGGAGAGCAGCTGGAGCGCGGTGTTGAGGATGCCGACGTTGAGGAAAGCGTAGGTGAGGAGCTGCCAAAGGTAGCCGTGCGCGACCAGCGCGGGCGTGAGGGCGAAGAGCAAGAGCAGCCGCGCCTCGACTCCGGGGGCCGCGAGGTGCAGCAGCAGGAAGGCGAAGTAGATGCCGAGATTCCAGACGACGAGGGTGCGCGTGAAGCCGCGGAAGTCGGGAAAGGCGAGCATTCCGGTGGAGCGGAAAGGCGGCATATGTGGGTATTGTCGCAGGTTCCCTGGGGGAACATTCGGCTAAGTTTTGTAGGGGTCGTATGTAGCCCGCGCGGGGCTGCTTGCCGGCACGGGATACCGATTCCAAGTCGCGGATTCGATAGGAGGGATGATTCAGTCTGAACGCCTCCTGGGTTCGCTTCTAAATATCGGTCGCCCAGTTCTCCGTTGCGAGAAACTGCGGCAGTTGCCCAAGCGCTTTGTCGCGCGTGACAAGAATGGCGCCGACGGCAATCGCGTGAGAAGCAATCATCATGTCGAGAGTGGCAAGAGGTCGGCCGATCGCCTCCGACTGCGCGCGCAGGCGCCCATACACGGCGGCTTCAGCCTTTCCCCAAGGCAGCAGATCGACCTTCGGCAGGAAGTTCTCGATGGCTTGAGACAGGGCTCGGGCATTCGATTTCTTTGCAATGCCGTAGCGAAGCTCTGCCTCAGTAATAGCGGAGATGCAGGCGACTTCATCAAAGCCGAGATCCTCGAGCCGCTCGCGGGCGCTGGGAGACCGGCCGTTGACGATATAGCTCACCGTGTTGGTGTCAATCATGTAACGCTGGCTCAAAGCTCTTCGCGCTCTGCCGGAAGGTCCTGCCCACGGTCCGCAAGGAAATCATCACCGAAACCGGCTGCGTCGAGGGCGGCGAAGATTTCTTCCCAGGTTTTCGGTTCTTTCTGGGAGAGGATGATGTCGCCGGACTGGGCGTCGCGGCGAATGTAGACCTCCTTCTGGGTAAAGCGATACTCGGCCGGGATGCGGACGGCCTGGCTGCGGCCGCTCATGAACACTTTTGCTTTTTCGGCGCGTGCTTTTTCGGCGTGGATCATGGGTCACCTCCTGCTGTATATCATGGTATCAAGCAGGGGGAATGTCAAGATCAGCGGACCGGGTAGGGGACGACGGCGAGGCTGGCGTGGCCCTCGGGGTCGATGGCGCGGATGCCGAAGATGACGTTGTCTTTCGAGACAGGGAGGGTGGCGGTGCTGCCGGTGCCGAACTTGGCGGCGTCGGCCTGGTATTGCCAGTCGGAGGCGGCGAGCTCGCGCCAGAGGATCTGGTAGCGGGTGCCGGAGGGGGCGCCGGGGGCGGGCTGCCACTTCAGCGTCGAGTTGTTGTCGAGATTGCTGGTGACGACCTGCGGCGCGGCCGGCGGCGGCGGGGCGCTGGCGAGGGTGGCGAGGGTGGCGGCGTTGAGGCGGGCTACCTGGGCGACGTAATTGAAGTCGACGAACTGGAGCAGGTCGCCGAACTGGACGCCGTTTTCGACGCGGACGTTCTGGTGCTGGTGGTTGAAGTCTTCGCGCCACTCGGTGAAGCGGACGGCGGTAAAGCCCTCGGCGTTGAAGCTGCTGTGGTCGCCGCCGCGCAGGAAGCGGTCGCGGCGCAGCTCAAGGACGGGGTGGAAGTAGGTTTGGGCGGCGCCAGTGCCGGCGGCGGCCGGGGCGCCGTGACCGAAGTAGGTGGCGTCGATATCGGTGACGGCGCGGGCCAGCTCGCGGGAGGGCGAATCGCTTTCGTAGCCGAGCAGCTGGATGGCTTTGATCTGGTCGGGGGTGGCGGTGGCGGGGATGCCTTCGGAAAAGACGCGGACGGCTTGCTTGTCCTGGAGGGTGTCGCCGGGGGTGGTGTTGCCGCCGACGATGTCGTTGTTGAGCACGGCTTCGAGGTCGACGTTCTGGCTCTTGAGCGTCTGGGCCAGGTGGCGGCTGCCGAACAGGCCCTGCTCTTCGCCGGCGACGGCGGCGAAGATGATGGTGGCGGGAAAGTGGAGCTTCGAGAGGGCGCGGGCGGACTCGAGCGAAACGGCGACCCCGGAGGCGTCGTCGTTGGCGCCGGGAGCTTCGTCGGTGGTGTTGAAGTTGCTCGAATTGCGCGAGTCGTAGTGGCCGGTGACCAGGACGGCGCGGCTGCCGGGCTCGGTGCCTTTGAGGACCGCGTACACATTGGTCAGCGTGGTGGGGCCGGGAATGCGGCTGCCGTAGTTGCCGGTGCCGGGCATCTGGGTGAAGGTGTCGCGCTTGACCTCAAGGCAGCCGCCGCAGGCCTGGGCGATGGCGGAGTACTGGGCGAAAAGCCAGTCGGCGGCCGCGGTGACGCCGGTGTGGGGGGGCAGGTTGGGGGTCATGCTGGAGAGGGTAGAGCGATTCTTGAACGCGACCAGGGCGGCGATGTCCTTTTGAATGGCGGCGGGCGCGATGGTGCGGAGAGCGGCGGCGATCCGCGGGTCGGCCGGTAATGCGGCGATCCACGTGCCGCTGGCATCCAGATCGCGGGTTCCGCCGTCAGAGAGGGCATGCATCGGGATGGCGGGAAGCGTTGCCGTCGCGAGCAGCAGAATATGGAAGAGCCAGCGGGTGGGACTGCTATTTTTCTGCATCGTAAACAGTTCTCCTGAATCGTTGTCTCGGGACGGCTTCGCGCACTCGTTCGCATGAGCCGAGGCGATTGCCCGGGTGCAGGCGGAAACAGATTCTTCAACCGGCAGCAAGAGGCCATGCGGCTGTTGCTCACAACCTTACACTCTTAATTGGATTTCGGAGGAACCCCCGATGCTTTGCCCCGAATGTGACAACGCTTTGGATATCGACACCGAAGATATCGAAGAAGGCGATGCGGTGACCTGCGACGAGTGCGGCACTGAGTACGAGATTGTCGCGACAGAGCCGCTGGAGCTGGCGCGCGTGGATGAAACGATCGACGAGGACGAGCCTGTGACGGGCGAGGCCGAGGAAGAGTAGCCTGACAGGAATGGAATCAGCGATGCACAGGCACACAGGAAGCGGCTGGAAGCAGGCGGCGCGGGAGGGAGCGTTTCGCGCGCTGCTGCTTCTCCCGCTGGGAATATCGCTTGCCGCGGCGCTCCCCGGGTACGCGCAAACGGCCGCGAAAACGATTGAAGGCAAGGTGCTGGACCACGGGACGGCGCCGCTGCCGGGCAGCATCATCTATCTGCAGGATGCCAAGACCAATGTGGTGAAAACGTTCATCGCGACGGCCGATGGCACGTACCGGTTCGGGCAGCTGCCGGCCGATACCGACTACAAGATCTGGGCGGTGTCCAAAGGCGAGAAGAGCAAGACGAAGCTGATCAGCTCGTTCGATACCAAGCTGAACGTAACGCTGGATTTTCATATCGGGAAGTAAGACCCCCTGCGCGGGAGGCGGCCACTTCGTGGCGGGTATACCGGTGTTTGCAAGCGCTGAGTTTGTGGCCCTCCCGATGGTCGGGAGTGGCTCTTATCAGGGCGAAAAGCAGATCCTTCGCTGCGCTCAGGATGACACCTTTTTAAGGGAAAAGCTGACTTTGTACTTGATATGGTGACACTGATCGCCCTTACCTCGACTCCCGACCAACGGGAGGGCCACAAAGGCTGAGGCTGCGGATACAGGTAGACCCGCCACGAAGTGGCCGCCTCCCGCGCAGGGGGTCTTGTTTACAAAAAGGAGGGGAGCCTTTCGGCTCCCCTCCTTTTTGTAATTGTATTGATGCAGTTTACTTCTCGCGCTTCCAGTTCATCAGGTCGCCGAGGGTGGTGGTGGAGCTGGAGACGGGAGGCTTGTAGGCTTCCACGTCGGCGCGGCTGCCTTCTTCGCCGACCGCGCGAAGACTGAGGCCGACCTTTTTCTCGTCCGGGTTCATCTTGATGATTTTGAACTCGTGCTCCTGACCGGCTTCAAGCGTGACTGGAACGCCCTGGCCGTCGGTGGCTTCGGAGACGTGGCAGAGGCCCTCGACTCCCTCGGCGATTTCGACAAAGGCGCCGAACTGCGCGGTCCTGAGGACCTTGCCGTGGACGACGTCGCCGGCGCGGTGCTGGGCAAAGAAGGTCTCCCAGACATCGGGCTCGAGCTGCTTGATGCCGAGGGAAAGGCGGCGGTTTTCAGGCTCCACGCCGAGCACGACGGCGCGGAGTTTTTCGCCCTTCTTCAGGACTTCAGACGGATGCTTGACGCGCTTGGTCCAGCTCAGGTTGGAGACATGGACGAGGCCGTCGATGCCGTCTTCAATCTCGATGAAGGCGCCGAAGTCGGTGAGATTGCGGACGCGGCCCTCGACGATAGCGCCGGTGGGGTAGCGGTCGGAGAGGTTCTCCCAGGGATTCTCGAGCAGCTGCTTCATGCCGAGCGAGATGCGGCGGTCGCTGGGGTTGACGCTGATGACGAGGGTTTCGACCTCATCGCCGGGCTTGAGCATCTTGGAGGGATGCTTCATGCGCTTGGACCAGGTCATCTCGGAGACGTGGACGAGGCCTTCGATGCCCTGTTCGAGCTCGACGAAGGCGCCGTAGTCGGTGACGGAGAGGACGCGGCCGCGGACACGGGCGCCAACCGGATAGCGCTCGACGGCATCGAGCCAGGGGTCAGGGGTGAGCTGCTTGAAGCCGAGCGAGACGCGCTGCTTGTCCTTGTCGAACTTGAGGACTTTCACCTGGATTTCGTCGGCGACGTTGACCAGATCGCGCGGATGGGTCAGCCGCCCCCAGCTCATGTCGGTGATGTGGAGCAGGCCATCGATGCCGCCCATATCGACAAACGCGCCGTAGTCGGTGAGGTTCTTGACCACGCCGGTGAGCACGGAGCCTTCCTCGAGGTGCTCGAGCGTCTCGCCGCGCTTGGCGTTCTGCTCTTCCTCGAGCAGTTCCTTGCGGGAGACGACGACGTTGCCGCGCTTTTTGTTGAGCTTGATGATGCGGACCTGGATCTGGGTGCCAATGTAGGCATCGAGATTGCGGACCGGACGGATCTCAAGCTGCGAGCCAGGTAGGAAGGCCTTGATGCCGACGTCGACCGTCACACCGCCCTTGACGCGGCCGAGCACGGTGCCGGTGACGGGAGTCTTGTCGTTGGCGGCCTTCTCGATCACGTCCCAGACCTTGTGGCGCAGGGCTTTGTCGTAGCTGAGCAGGAAGCCGCCTTCGGCCTCTTCGCGCTCGACGACCACGTCGACGGTGTCGCCGGGGTTGAGCTTGGAGACGCCGTTGTGGTCGAGCACCTGCTCGAGCGGGATGCGGCCTTCGCTCTTGAGGCCGACATCGACAACGACTTCCTTGTCGGTGAGCTTGACGACGGTGCCGGTGACGATGGCGTCGTCGAACTGCTGGGAGGCGGCCTCGGCGGCCTGCTCGCGGTCGAAGCTCTCGAGCGCGGCGGCAAAGTCGGTGAAGTCGTCGCTCTCGGCGGAGTTTTCGTCAGCGCCGTGGAAGCTTTGGTGCGAGGAAGTCTGCGCTTCAGCGGTGTGCTCGACGGCAGCGGCTTCGGCAGCCGGGTTGGGGGTGGATTCGGTCGACAGGGCATCTAGCTCAGTCGCGGTGGTTTCGAGGGTAGGGGTTTCGAGTTCGGTGTTCAGAGGAGTGCTCTCGGAGTAAATGGGATGTGGGGCGTCTGCCATGACAATAAAGTTCCGCGGGTAGAGCGAAAAACGGGTGCAGCGCCTTGCGGCGATGCGCATCACGTCCGGCTGCTCTATTAGTTAGATACAACCCGGGGCCGCTCGGATGCTGAGATGCCGGCTTTGCCTGCCAAGCGCCGGTGGGAAGGCGAGGAGAGCCGCGGCGTGCGGTTCAGGCTCGGGGTCGTGCCGGGGAGATGGAGGAAAGCGAGCGCTCAGACCGGGCTCGTGATTCGCGGGAATTGGCAACGCTGCCATCCCACTAGAGCGATGATAGGACCGGCGTCAAGGGGTGTCAACGCATGTTGCGGATTTGCCGCGCAATTTCAATGCGGCGTTCACAAACGGGCGCTTCGCCGCGGTATCGCGATTTCTGGAAATGCGCGACGAGGATGCAGAGGACTCGCATCGCTTGGCTTGGAGTGGATGCACTCGTCCGAACACGCATTCCTTTCTACGTGTGACCGAAGTGTGTGAAAGCGCCTCCAAACGATCCGGTTTCAACGTGGTTCGTGCTACTGTTTGACGGTCAGGCTACAGCGTTTGGAGGGTATATCCAGTAGGTACTGGACGCCGCCTGATAAGCGACCGCCGGGTCTAACCAGCTCGGGGAGTTCAACTCTCCTGCCCTCCGTAACACTCGCGGCCCGATTTTTCTTGCAACGCTGCCCTCGGTGCGGAATAATCTGACATATCAGGCGGCGACCAGAGCCTTATCTGGGATACCAAAGGTACGGTCCGAAGGCTCGGGGGGTGGTTCCCCCGGGCCTTCGGTGTGTCTGGTGCAAAAGCGGAATGGTGGAAGGCTAGAGGCCGAAGCAGATCTTTCGCTCCGCTCAGGATGACAACTTAACTCGGTTCTTCACAAAGCTGTCTTGTTCGTATCGAAGCAATGGAAGAGGGCTAGTCCTTTGCGCAGAGGCGGAAAATGGCAGGCCCGAACACATCTGCTTTCTGTTCGCCAATGCCTGAAATCCCAAGAAGTTCTTTCACTGTCAATGGACGCTTGATTGCGATTGCCCGGATCGTTTTATTCGTGAGCAGGAACCATCCCGGCTTCCCGAGCCGTGCCGCTTCCTGCTTGCACCAGGAGCGAAGCTCGTCTTCCAGCGCCGCGGCAGCCCCGATCAAGGGCTGCGGCTCTTCGCGCGGAGTTGAAGAGCTGCGTGCGGCGGGCTTGCGGGCGCGCTTGCCGGTGGGGGCAGCGGTAGCGGCGGCGGTGGCGTTCAGCACGCGCATGACGACGGTTTCGGCGTCGCGGTCGGTGAAGGTGGCGCCCTCGTGGGTAAGGCTGGCCTTGCGGAAGGGGATGGTGCGGTTGTCTTTCTCAAAGCTGGCTTCATCGAGGCGCACAAAGCCGGCGGTCGCGAGGGCGGCGAGCAGGTCTTCGAAGGCGTCGCGGGTCATGCCGTTTTTAGCGCACAGCTCGGCGTGGAGCTTGCCGGTGGACTTCGACCCGCCGCCGTATCCCGATCCGCCGAGCGCGGCGACGATGCCGTGGGCGAGGCGGCGCTCCGCATCGTCGAGGGGGCGGGCGGTCTGGGTGAGCGAGGCGCCGGGGGCGCAGATATCGCACAGGCCGCAGTCGGCGCGGTCGTCCTCGGTGTCGCCGAAGTGGCGGACGAGCTGGGCCATGCGGCACTCGCCCGACTCGGCGAAGCGGATGACGCGGTCCATCTGGCCGCCGCGGTGCTGACTCTGGGCGAGGTACGGTTTGCGCCAGCCGTCGTGGCCGCGGGTGACGAAGCCTTCGTAGTCGAGCGCGGCGCCGCCGTGGATCAGGAGCTTTTCGAGCGCCTTGTCGAGCTCTTCCTGGTCGAGGTGCATGCGCTGCTTCTTGAGCAGGTCGGGGAGCTCTTCGCGGTGGAGCGGCTGGTCGTCGAGGACCCGGGAGATGGCGTCGAGCCGCTCGATGGGCGGGTAGTCGCGCTCGAAAAAGAAGTCGTGCTGGCGGCGGTCGGCGAAGGAGTGCATGAGGATGGTGCGGGAGGGAAGCCCGTCGCGGCCGGCGCGGCCGATCTCCTGGTAGTAGCCTTCGAGGGTCGCGGGCAGGGCGGCGTGGAGGACGGTGCGGACGTTGGCCTTGTCGATGCCCATGCCGAAAGCGATGGTAGCGACGACGACCTGGAGCTCGCCGCCGAGGAAGGCGCGCTGGACGCGCTCGCGGTGAACGGGGTCGAGGCCGGCGTGGTAGGGAGCGGCGGGAAAGGCCTGGCCCAGCTCGGTCGCGAGCATTTCGGCGTCCTTACGGGTTGGGGCGTAGACGATGGCGGGGCGGGCGGCGGGGTCGGCGAGCAGCTCCGCGGCAAAGGCGGCGCGGCGCGGCTTGGGGACTTCGACGACCTCGATGGCGAGATTGTCGCGGCGGAAGCCGTGGATGAAGACGGCGGGTGCGCGGCCGCCGAAGCCGAGGCCGAGCTGGGTGACGATGTCGTGCTGGACCTGGGTGGTGGCGGTGGCGGTGAGCGCGATGACGGGCGAGGGGCGCAGGTTTTCGAGGTGCTGGCCGAGCAGGCGGTAGTCGGGGCGGAAGTCGTGGCCCCACTGCGAGATGCAGTGGGCTTCGTCGATGGCGATGAGGCCGGGTTTGCGTTTGGCCAGCATCTCCGGGAAGCCGGGGACGCGCAGCCGCTCGGGCGCGATGAAGAGAAAGTCGAGCGAGCCGTCGAGGTAGGCGCGGCAGGCCTCGCGGGCGGCCTCGCGGGGCAGGCCGGAGTGGATGCGGGCGACGTGGAGGCCGAGCGCCGAGAGCTTGGCGGCCTGGTCGTCCATGAGCGCGATGAGCGGGGAGATGACGAGCGCGGTGCCCCCGCGGGCGAGCGCCGGAAGCTGGTAGCAGAGGGATTTGCCGGCGCCGGTGGGCATGACGAGCAGCACGTCGGCGCCGTCAACCGCGGCCTCGCAGACGGCTTCCTGGTTGGCGCGGAAGGCGCGGAAGCCGAAGCGCTGCTCGAGCAGCGCGTGGAGGGAGTCGGGCATGGGGCAAGTATAAGACCCCCTGCGCGGGAGGCGGCCACTTCGTGGCGTGTTTACGTTACCGCTGGTCTCACGGCTATTGTCGGCCTCCCGTTGGTCGGCATCGGCGATGTCAATCCCGACCAACGGGAGGGTCACGGAATTGCGGTGGCAAGCATCCGGTACACACGCCACGAAGTGGCCGCATCCCGCGTAGGGGGTCTGCCTCTGCTCGTATACTCGCCCCATGGAGCACCTTTGGACTCCCTGGCGGTATGGCTACATCACGGGCGAGCAATCGGCGGAGCAGCGCAAGGGGGTGCCGGCGGAGCTGCGGGCGTGGCCGGGGAACTTCGACTGCGTGTTCTGCAACCTGCTGGGCTCGACCGACCATGCAATTGCCCAGGGCATGCCCGCGGACGAGGCCGAGCGGGCGGCGCTGCTGGTGTGCCGGGGGGAGCGGGTGTTCGTGTGCCTGAACCGGTTCCCGTACAACTCGGGCCATGTGATGGTGGTGCCTTATGCGCACGAGGCGTCGCTAGCCGGGCTGCCGGCGGAGACGGCGAACGAGGTGATGGTGTGGGGGCAGCGGGCGGAGCGGGCGCTAGGCGCGACCTACAAGCCGGACGGCTACAATCTGGGGCTGAACCTGGGGGCGGCGGCGGGCGCGGGCGTGGCCGGACACCTGCACCTGCATGCGGTGCCGCGGTGGGTGGGGGATACCAGTTTTCTGTCGACGCTGGGGGAGACGCGGACGCTGCCCGAGGCGCTGCCGGTGACCTGGGAGCGGCTGCGAGAGGCGTTCGCGCGGACGGCCGAGTAGGCAGCGCGGCAAAAGTATAGGTTCAAACCGCGATTCTTGCGGCGAGCGCCGGCAGAGCATCTGAGGATTTGAGAGAACAGGAGACACCATGAGCGACAGTCACACGCCGGGAGGCAGCCAGCACTCGCTGGACAAGAAGCCGGAGCACGAGAACCACGCGGCCAGCGCGCAGGCCTCGCCAACCAGCGTGGAGCCGGTGGCGCCGCAGGACACGCAGGCAGCGGGCGCGGCGGAAGGCGAGCAGCGCGGGCTGCTGCACAAGAATGTGAGCGGATCGGAGCAGAAGGGCGCGGCTGAAAAGGCCAGCGACTTTGCCAAGGAGCAGCCTGGGGGGACGGCGGGCGTGCACTCGACGGGCAGTCACACGGGCGCGTCGCACGGCAAGTAGTCCGGGTCGAAACTGCTTCGCATTGACGCCGCCCTGTACAGGGTCGCGAACGATGGGGGAATCAGATCCTTTGGCGCAAGCGCTGCCGCTGCGCTCAGGATGACAACTTTATGCAAGAAAGCACTGCCTCGGGAGACTAGCGCTTGAAACCACGCTGGCTGGTGCTATTCCCTCACACTGTGCAGACCATTTGCTTTCAGCGGAGAGACGGCGCCCGGCGGTGACGCGACGAGGTCATCTTCCTGCGTCGCATCCTCGCTGGCAGCGTCGAGCATCTCCCTGGGAATCTCCTTGCTGGTCTTCGCGCCGAGGGTACGCAGCATCTCGACCTGCCGGATGGCATTGCCCTTGCCGCGAGCCAGCTTGCTGTAGGCGTTATCGTAGGCTTTTTGCGCATCGCCCAGCTTGCCGCCCACCTCGCCCAGGTCCTTGGCGAAGGCGGCGAACTTGTCATAGAGCTCGCCGCCCCGATCGACGATCTCCTGCACGTTCGATCTCTGCCGCTCCTGCCGCCAGAGATGCGCGACGGTGCGCACGACGAAGAGCAAGGTGCTGGGACTGACGAGCAGAACGTTCTTGTCCCAAGCCTCTTGCCAGAGCGCGCCGTCGCGTGCGATGGCCAGCAGGAAGGCCGGCTCGATGGGCACGAACATCACGACAAAATCCATGCTTTCCAGCTGGTACAGGCCCGGGTAATTGCGGCCGGACAGATCCTTGATATGGGCGCGGACCGAGCCGACGTGCTTGGCGAGCGAGGCAGAGCGCGCGAGCTCGTCCTCGCAGTCGCAGTAGGCGCTGTAGTCCACGAGCGAAACCTTGGCGTCGATGACGAGATGGCGGCCGCCGGGCAGGTTGAGGATGACATCGGGGCGCGCGCGTGTGTTCTCAGCGCCGGCCATGCTGGTCTGCACGCGATACTCGTGGCCGCGGCGCAGGCCGGCGCGGTCGAGCATCTGCTCCAGCACAAACTCGCCCCAATCGCCCTGAGTTTTCGACGAACCCTTGAGCGCGCGCACCAGGTTGCCGGCCTCGGAGGAAAGCTGCTGGTTGAGGTCTTTCAGGTCGCCGATCTGCTGTTTCAGCTCCTGCCTTCCGCGGATTCCGTCGTCGCGCAGGGCCTCCACCCGCAACTGGAAATCGCCGAGCCGCTCCTTGAGCGGGTTGAGCAGGTTGCCGAGGCTGGCTTCGCTTTCTTCGCGGAAGTGCTGGGACTTTTCGCGGAAGATTTCGCCGGCGAGCACCTTGAACTGGTTGCCGAGTTTTTCCTCGGCGTCGGTGAGCAGTTTGAGCTTTTTTTCGGTTTCCGCGGCTTCGATCTCGATCTGCTTGTTCGCGCTTTCGAGGGCGGCGGCTTTGAGCTGGAGGTCTTTCTGGAGAGCGGCGGCGATGCTCTCGGTCGCGGCCAGGCGGGCTTCGGTGGCAAGCAGAGCCTCGGCACGGGCGCGGGCTCCGGCCTGCTCGGCGGCAAGGGCGGACTGCGCGGCGGAGACGGCGGCGAGGGCGGCGCTGAGCTCGCTGCGGGCGGTGGACAGCTCGGCCGCGAGGCGATCGCGGTCGCGCTCGACGGAAGAAGCTTTCTCGCGCGCGAGGGCGTGAGCCTGGGCTTCCTCGGCGAGCAGCCGCGCGGCTTCCAGGCGATCCGCGGCGCGCTCGGCCCCGCTCTCAGCCTGGGAGGAGCGGGAACCGGCGGAGCGCCCCAGGAAAAAGGCGGCAACGGCCAGGATGAAACCGCCGAGCGCAAGCAGCCAGAGCACAGGAGTCATACCTGGAGTGTGCCACCAAAAGCGAAGAAAAGGCGAGTGACCGAAGGCATCTGTCCCTAAACCTGTTCCCGGACTTATGCTTAGATTCGTTCGCTGACCCGTTCGCCGGCCGGTTCTGGCAAGCGGGCTGTCGGGCGGTTCCGCGGCGAAAAGCGGCATCCCAGACGCAGCGGGGAAGATGGTCAGGCGGTCTCTTTACACACCTGAGCCCCCCCCGGTAGACTTGGAGATTCGGGGCAGGGCCGGGTTGTGCCTTCGAGCTGTGTGCACGCAGCAGGCCACGCAACGGGGAACAGGTTCAGCAACGAACACACGAGGAGACAGGCATGGCGGCGGTTGAAGAAAAGGTAAAGCAGATCATCGTTGAGCAGCTGCAGGTAGATGAGGCAGAGGTAACGCCCAGCGCATCGTTCCAGGAAGACCTGGGCGCTGATTCGCTCGACGTGGTGGAGCTCGTCATGCAGTTCGAGGAGGCGTTCGATCTGGAGATTCCGGATGAAGACGCGGAGAAGATCAAGACGGTAAAGGACGCAACCGAGTACATCGAGAAGAACGCGAAAGGCGGCAAGTAGTCTTGCCCAGGCTGAATCGACGTGTGGTGGTAACGGGCGTCGGCCTGATCTGCGCGAACGGCAACACGGCGCCGGAAGTATGGAAAAGCCTGGAGACGGGGCACAGCGGCATCGGGCCAATTACCGCGTTCGATACGACAGGCTTCTCTGTCACGATCGCGGCGGAGGTGAAGGGTTTCGACCCGCTTGCGTTTATCGAGAAGAAGGAGGCGCGGAAGATGTCGCGCTTCATTCATCTCGGGGTGGCGGCGGCGGCGGAGGCTGTGGCGAGTTCCGGGCTGGCGGTCACGGACGAGATATCGGAACGGGTCGGGGTGCATATCGGCTCCGGCATCGGCGGGTTCGACATTATCGAGCGGGAGCACTCGGCGTTTCTCGCCGGCGGCCAGCGCAAGATTTCGCCGTTTTTCATTCCGGCGACGATTGCGAATCTGGCGTCGGGGCATGTCTCGATCCGGCACAATGCGAAGGGGCCGAACCAGACGGCTTCGACCGCCTGCACTTCGGGCGCGCACTCGGTCGGGGATTCGTTTCGCATCATCGAACGCGGGGACGCGGACGTGATGATCGCAGGGGGCGCGGAGGCCGCGATTACACCGATGGCGGTGGGCGGCTTCGCGTCGATGCGGGCGCTTTCAAACAGGAATGACGACCCGGCGACAACGTGCCGGCCCTGGGACAAGGACCGCGACGGATTTGTGGTGGGCGAGGGCGCGGGCATTTTAGTGCTGGAAGAGTTGGAGTTCGCGCAGGCGCGCGGGGCGAAGATCCTGGCCGAGGTAGTGGGCTACGGGATGAGCAGCGATGCGTTCCACATTACCGGAATGGCGCCGGAGGGCGACGGCTGCCTGCGGGCGATGCGGGCCTCGCTCGCAAGCGCAGACCTGAAGCCGGAGCAGATCGGCTACCTGAACGCGCACGCGACCGGCACGCCGCTGGGCGATGTGAGCGAGAGTACGGCGATCGGCAACCTGTTCGGCGAGCATGCGCGCAGCCATACGTTAAGGGTGAGCTCGACCAAGTCGATGACCGGGCACCTGCTGGGCGGCGCAGGGGGGCTGGAGGCGGGGATCAGCGTGCTCGCTTTGCAGCGGCAGATGGCGCCCCCGACGGCGAATCTGCGGACGCCGGGCGAGGGCTGCACGCTGAACTACGTGCAGCATGGGGCTGAGAACGTCTCGATGGAGTACGCGCTGTCGAACTCGTTCGGCTTTGGCGGCACCAATGCTTCGCTGGTGTTCAGGCGCTGGGCGGAGTGACGCCGCTGGCCTAGCTGAACGCGGCGACAGACGTGCCGATGAGCATCGCGAGCACCACCCAGCCCAGCACAACGGCGGCAGCCTTGCCTCGGCTCACCTTGGCGACGATGGAGCAGCCGATGACCAGCAGCACGATCTGCCAGATGAGAAACACGTCGAACCAGGTGAGCAGAGAGATGGCCCAGTGGGGAACGCTCGAGATCTGCAGGTAGAAGGCCGGGTTGCCGCCCACGGGGTTGTTGAGCTGGAAGGTTTCAGTCCCGACGCCGAACGCGAGCATCAGCATGGCCAGCAGCAGCTTGATGAGCTGCGGCAGAGCCGATAGGAAGTAAACGGCGAACAGGGGCCCGAAGCGCGCGTGCCCGCCGAGCGCGAAGTTGAGCGTGGCCAGCAGGATGCCGGCGATGATGGCGGCGAACAGCAGCGGCCCGAAGACAAAGCCGGCATAGACGCTGACGCGGGTGAACTTGGCGATCATGCCGATCTGCTGGGTCTGCTGCGCGGGAGGCGCCTGGTCGAAGCGGGCCTGCTGTTTCGGCGAGCTGGCCAGGTTGTTGCGCGCGACCGTGTCCCAGCCGACCTTCGCGCCGACCGTCGCCGCGAAGCCCAGGCTGACCAGTACCACCAGCAGGTACGGCAGCCACCAGCTGCTGCCCGAGCCAAGCTGCGCAAAGGCGCGCGAGGGCGCGGTAAAGGCGAGCAGCACGCGCTGCAGGGCACTGGGCGCGGTGTTGTCGGTTCCAAAGTCTGTACCAGCATCCGCGGCAGAGATCATGGGCAGCTTCCTCGCCTGAAACGCATCACTCGCAATCTGCGGAGTAGTTTAGAGCCGTTTGCCTGTAGGTGTCGAGGCACTAATGTTGATGCATGTGGCTTTTCTTGACGGAAAAGCCACGGAGAGATTCGCTGGTCCCTCTACAGCGGCAGGCAAACGGCTCTAGCGCCAGAGGGGAAAACTCACCAGCAAAAAAGGCTTCCCAGGTTTCGAGACGGGAAACGCGGGCTTACACAGGTAACCGGGCTGTTGATAAATACCTGCCTTTCTGAGCGCCCGGGTGTTAGGGTTAGCTCGGTTTTACTCAGATTGGAAGGCTCCACTTGCCAGACTTTGCTCGTTTCTTTTTGCTTTTCTGCCTTGTACCCGTGCTTTCGGCCGCACTGAGCGGCGCGCTTGCCGCGGCCCAGGTTTCGCAATCCCCGCCTAAGCCCGGAAAGCCCGCGCATGCGACGGCGCAGGGCTCGCAGGCGCTTCCCGCGCCGAATACGCTGCTCGACGGCACACCGGTCAAGCTGCGCCTAGCCGAGACTGTTTCTTCGTCGGCGGCCAAGGCCGGTCAGCAGGTGCCGTTCGAGGTGGTCGAGGATGTTCAGATCGATGGCGTGACTGTAATCCCAAAGGGTTCGACCGCGCTGGCCACGGTGACCGAGGCCGAGCACAAGAAATCCATGGGCCGTGGAGGTAGGCTGAACCTCAATGTCGACAGTGTGCGGCTAATCGACAATGAGAAGGTGCTGCTGCGCGCCACCGCGGGGGGCAGGGCCGGCGGCCACGTGGCCGCGATGACGACAGCCATAGTGGCAACCGGCATCGTGTTTTTTCCCGCCGCGCCGCTGTTTCTCTTCATCCACGGCAAGGACATCACGCTGCCGAAAGGCCTGGAGACAACGGCGTTTGTGGACGGCGACATGAAGCTTAACCTGGATGTTTTTCCGGCCTCAGGCGCTCCGCCAACCATGGCCGCAGCGGGCATGTCGCAAGTGTCGGTGGATGCGAGTGTGCCGAATTGCGACATCGACGTGGATGGAGCGTTTGCGGGGAATACGCCTTCTGCCCTTGCGCTCACAACCGGCAAACATGAGATTACAGTCCACAAACCAGGTTATGGGGACTGGACTCGCACACTCGCGCTCTCCGGCGGCGCAGTCCATTTGCATGCGGAACTGCAACCCGAGTCGGCTCAGAAATAAGCGCAGAAACGGGCTGTTCGGGATCGCCCGTTTCTGCACGGAACCGCGCGCGGCTACTTCTCGGCGGGTTCCATCATGCTCTTGTGCATGGAGGATTGAATACCCTCGGGCACCACGCCCATCATGGCGCCTTCGAGCTTGGTTTTGAGCGACGCAGCGTAGACATGCTCGTCGCCGGCGAACAGGGCTTTGAGACCTTGGCGCGCCACGTCTCCAGGCTCGCTGTCCTTCTTGCCTTCGGTGCCGACCTTGGTGTCGCCGACGCCGGCGCGGTTAAAGAAGTCCGTATCGACAGGGCCGGGCTGGAGCGCGGTGACGGTGACGCCGGAATCCTTGAGCTCGTACCTGAGATTCTTGGCGAACTGCAGAACAAATGCCTTGGAGGCGCCGTAGACCGCTTCGCCAGGCGTAAGCATCTCGCTCGCAATGGAGGCGGTGAACAGGATGCGGCCCGCGTTGCGGCTCACCATGTGCTGGACCACGTGTTTGGCGAGGTGCACCGTCGAGGCGCAGTTGACGCCGACGATCTCGAGCTCCTGCTCGAGCGGAGTCTTGACGAAGTCGCCGCCGACGCCGAGCCCGGCGTTGATGCAGGCTACGTCCAGCGGGCGGTTCATGGATTCGACGGCGTGCCAGAGGTCCATGCAGACCTGGAACTGGCTGAGGTCGCCGACGAATGGTTTGACCTGGACGCCGTGCGAGCGAGCGTCGGCCTCGATCTTCTCGGTGCGGTCGTGTTGCTTGCCGGCCACGACCAGGTCGTAGCCGTCCTTTGCCAGCTCCAGTGCGAGTTGATAGCCGATACCGCTCGATGCGCCGGTGACCAGTGCGAGTCCCTTGCCTGCCATATGATTTGCTCCTGCAGACTTGAGATGCAAATGGCGGTCAAGCCAGGGAAGCGGTGGAAACCCGGGTTTCAGCCAGACGCAACAAGGGCGCGGATGGCTCCGCGCCCTTGTTGCCCGCGCCTACTGCAGCAGCGGCGGTATGTCGTCCTTCAGCTCCTCGGGCGGGATGACGACCGCGGCCGCGACCTTATCCTCGGGGTCGAGATTGAGCAGCTTGACGCCCTGGGTGGAGCGGCCGGCGGCGCGGATGGTCTTCGTGTCGATGCGGATGATCTTGCCGTACTGCGAGATCACCATCAACTCTGAAGTTTCGTCGACGAGCTGGATGGCGTTAACCATGCCGTTTTTCGTGCTGGTTTTCAGGTTGATAACGCCCTTGCCGCCGCGCGTTTGCAGGCGGTAGGCGTCGACGTCGGTGCGCTTGCCGAAGCCGTTGGAGGTGACGGTGAGGATCAGCGAGGGAGTGTGCTCGCCGTTGTCGCCGGTGGTGCGCTCGGCGGGGGTGGCGGCGAGGCCGACGACATAATCGTTCTTCTGCAGGTCGATGCCGCGGACGCCGTACGCCGGACGGCCCATGGACCGGACGCCCTCCTCGCCGAAGCGGATGGCAAGGCCGGCGTGGGTGGCGAGGAAGACGATCTGTTTTCCGTCGGTGATGCGGACGCCGATCAGCTCGTCGTCATCGTCGATGCCGATGGCGATGATGCCGCGCGACTGCACGTTGCAGAAGTCTTTCAGCGGCGTCTTCTTGACGGTGCCCTTGCGGGTCGCGAAGAAAATATACTTGCCTTCTTCCTCGAGGTCGCGCACGGCGAGGATGTTGCGCACCTGCTCGCCCGGCTGCAGGTTGAGCAGGCTGGCCATGGATTTGCCCTTGCCCGCCGCGCCGACGTCGGGGATTTCATAGACCTTGAGCCAGTAGACGCGGCCGGTGTTGGTGAAACAGAGCAGGTAGGCATGCGTCGAGTTGACGATGAGCTGCTGGACGAAGTCTTCCTCGCGGGTCTTCATGCCGAGGCGGCCGGTGCCGCCGCGGCGCTGCTGGCGGTAAATGGAGATGGGCGTGCGCTTGAGGTACTGCGAGTGGGAGACGGTGACGGCGACCTGCTCGTCGGCGATGAGGTCCTCGAGCTGGAGCTCGGCGGTCTCGTCGAGGATGTTGGTGCGGCGGGCGTCGCCGTATTTGTCGCGGATCTCTTCGAGCTCGCCGACGATGACGGCGCGCAGCTTGGGTTCGCTCGCGAGGATGGACTCGAACTCGGCGATGTTGGCGCGGACCTGACGGAGCTCGTTGAGCAGCTCGTCGATGGAAATTTGCGTCAGGCGATAGAGCTGCAGCTCGAGGATGGCGTCGATCTGGCGGTAGCTGAGGATGAGCGTCGCGGGGAGGATGGTGACGCCGTCGGACAGGTATTTCGCCGGGTCGAGGGTGACGCCTTCAATCGCGTTGCCGCGCACGGTGATGGTGCGGCCGGAGAAGAACTGGAAGAGGTTTTCGCGGGCGTCAGCGCGGGAGCTGGAGCCGCGGATGGTGCGGATGACGTTGTCGAGATGGTCGAGCGCGATCTGGTAGCCGAGCAGGATGTGCTCGCGGTCGCGCGCTTTGCGCAGCTGGAAGGCGGTGCGACGGCGGACGACATCGACGCGGTGCTCGATGAAGTGGCGGATGGCCTCGTGCAGGGGCAGCTCGCGGGGCTGGTTGTTGACCACCGCGAGGAAGATCATAGAGAAGCTTTCCTGCATCTGCGAGTGCTTGTAGAGCTGATTGAGGACGATCTGCGGTTCCGCGCCACGCTTCAGGCCGATGACGATGCGCATGCCGTCGCGATCGCTCTCGTCACGAAAGTTTTCCTTATCGATCTCGGTGATGACGTCTTCGCGGTAGAGTTCGGCGATGCGCTCGATCAGCTTCGTTTTATTGACCTGATAAGGGATCTCGGTGACGATGATCGCCTGGCGTTCCTTGGTGATGTTTTCGATTGAGCACCTGGCGCGCATGAGGAAGCGTCCGCGGCCGGTGCGGTAGGCGTTGGCGATGCCGGATTTGCCGTAGATGAAGCCGCCGGTGGGAAAGTCCGGCCCCTGGACGTGTTCGAGCACCTCGGCGAGGCCGGCGTGCGGGTCGTTAACCAGCGCGATGGTGGCGTTGACGACCTCGATGAGGTTGTGGGGCGGGATGTTGGTCGCCATGCCGACGGCGATGCCATTGGACCCGTTGACGATGAGGTTGGGGATTCGCGCGGGGAGCACGGAAGGCTCGAGGGTCGACTCGTCGTAATTGGGCACGAAGTCGACGGTTTCCATGTCGATGTCGGCCAGCATTTCGGCGGTAATCTTGGCCATCTTGGCTTCGGTGTACCGCATGGCCGCGGGCGGGTCGCCGTCGACCGAGCCGAAGTTCCCCTGGCCGTCGACCAGCGGGTAGCGCAGGCTGAACGGCTGCGCCATGCGCACCATGGTGTCGTAGATGGAGGCGTCGCCGTGGGGGTGATAGTTGCCCATGACATGGCCGACGACCTTGGCGCACTTGGTGTACTTTTTGTTGGGCTGCAGGCCCATGTCGTGCATGCCGTAGAGCACGCGGCGGTGCACGGGTTTCAGTCCGTCGCGGACCTCGGGCAGCGCGCGCCCGATGATGACTGACATGGAGTAGTCGAGATACGAGCGGCGCATCTCGTCTTCGATATTGATGGAGATGAGCGAGGCGGCGCCGGGGGCGCCGGGGGCGTTAATTCCGGAGGGCGGGTCGCCCGCGCCGTTGCCGCTGGGATCGCTGCCGTTGCTGAGGGGGAGCTGTGGGTTTTCTTCGTCTGCCATAGGATGGGTCGCGCCGCGGGTGAGCTGCACAGGGGCAGATTTCGCCGGGTAAGCGCTCCTTCTATCTTACTCGATAGCGCGTGTTTTCGAGTGGCTTCGGGTGGGCCGCTCGTGGGATACTGCCGCAGTCTTCGTTCGAGGTGCAGCTATGCGCTCTCTCGTGTTTTGTACAGCCGTCCTCATGGCGTCGACTGGGCATTTGATGGGGCAGACAGGCGCGACAACGCCTCCGGTCCCTGCCGACGGCGGCACAACCGAGGTGCTGCAGAGCATCTTCATTCCACCTTTGCCGGACGCACCGTTTACGCTGACGCTCGCGACCGAGTGGGTGCGGCCGCTGGGGACCGATGGCAACACGGTGACGCTGGTGAACCACCGGAAGATCGCGCGCGACCATGCGGGGCGCATCTTCGAGGAGCGCCGGTATGTGGCGCCGGCGCCGGGGCTGCCCGACTCAGTGAGCCTGACCTGGCTGCAGATCGCAAACCCGGCCACGCATACCTACCTGAACTGCTCGGCACGCACGCATGTGTGCCATGTGCTGCCGGACAACTCGCCCGTAAGCCGTCCCAATCTAGAGAGCGGCACGACGAAGTTCGCGGGGGGCACGCAGACGCAGCGCAACCTGGGCAAGGACATCCTGGACGGGGTAGAAGTCGAAGGCATGCAGGTGACAACCGTGATCGACGCAGGGCAGTTCGGCAATGCGAAGCCGGTAACGATTGAGCGCACGTTCTGGTACAGCCCGGAGCTTGGGATCAATCTCAAATCGACCCGCAATGATCCGAATTCGGGCCGGCAGACGTTTACGGTGACGGAGATTTCCCGCGATGAGCCGGACCCGGCGCTGTGGCAGGTCCCGGCCGGGTTTGCCGTCGTGGACGATCGGCAGCCAGCGAAGCCGTAGCGAGGCTGCAAGGGCCGGCCGACTCAGGCGACGATGTCCAGACCCTTCTTTTCAACCAGCGAGAGCAGCTTGAGCGATGCCCCCTGCGGATGTTTTTCGCCGCGCTCCCATTTGCTGACCAGGCTCGGGGTTACGTTGAGGTAGGCCGCGAAAACCGTCTGGCTGGCCTTTTCGCGGGTGCGCAGGGCGCGGATTCGCTTAGGGGTCATGTCCTGGATCGGGGTCAGGCAAAGCGCGTCGAACTCGCGCATGGTTTTCTGGTCCATGCCGCCGCCGTTGTACAAGCCAACCGCGGTCTCGTGAACAGCGGCCATGATCTTACCGCGGTATTTGTTCTTAATCACTCTCCTGCGCTAGCACTGAGTGCTACAGGTTAAGTGCGTCATGCACGACAGTGCGCTAGCATAACTCGACGCGACCTCGGGAGGCCCACGCACGATGGAGATTGAACCGCCGCACCATCCGATCGAGACCAAGCGCGACTTCTTCATCCACCTGTTCACGATCACCTGCGGGCTGCTGATCGCGCTGAGCCTGGAAGGGCTGGTGGAGTGGGGACACCATCGCAGCCTGGTGCGTGAGGCGCGGGCGAACATCCGGCAGGAGATCGACGACAACCAGAAGGCCACCGTCGAGGACATCAAGAACACGGAGGAGGACGAGGCGCGCTTCGGGAAAAATCTGGAAACCGAGCGGGAGTTGCGCGATGCGCCGACTGTTATCCACGGCAAAAGCCTCGCCTTCACCTTCAACTGGTCTTCGACCAGCGACGCAGCCTGGCGTACCGCGCGCGACACCGGCGCGATTGCGTACATGCCCTATGCGGAGGTGCAGCGGTATGCGGATATTTATGCGCAGCAGGAGGTTGCGAATACGCAGGCCATTCAACTCTTCAAGCAGCAGACAGAAGCCATCGCGCCGATGCTGATGGAGAAGGATGCGACCAAGCCGTCGAAGGAGGAGTTCGATCGGCTTCTGCACGACAGCGCTACGGTCTATGTGGACCTGCGGGTCTTGGGGCAGATACTGACGCAGTTGCGCGACCAGTATGGGGTGGCGCTGAAGGCCAACTAGGGCGCTTTCGCCGATTGGGGCAAAGGGCACGGAACCAGGCTGGTAAAGGGAGGGCCCGAAAATCGCGCGTTATACTTTCGACTGGGGAGTTTTCTATGTCGACAGCGCCGCACATGCAGGCGGACGAGCAACAGCAGGTAGACGATTTTGGCGCGCTCGAAGAGCGGGTGATGCGGATGGTGGAAGTGGTCCACCACGAGCGCCGGGAGCGGCAGCGGGCGGAGGAGAACGCGGCCACGCTGCAGCAGCTGCTCGATGAGCAGGGCAGCCAGTTGGAGCATGCGCAGGGCGAGTTGAAAACGCTGGGCCGGGAGCGCGACCAGGTGCGCGGGCGCGTGGAGCGGCTGCTGAAACAGCTGGACGAGCTGGGCTCGTAGCACCCGGCGGGAGCGAGGCGAATCCCTTTGGCATTGGACCCAAATAGACCCAGTACGCAGCGAAGCGATGGCGAGTTCGTCACCGTCTCCATCTATGACCAGACCTACCATCTGCGCGGGCACAATCCCGCGTACATTGAGCGGCTGGCGGAGCTGGTAGACGGCAAGATGCGCGCGGTGGCCTCGCATGGCACGACCGTCGACTCGCTGCGGGTGGCGGTGCTGGCGGCGCTGAACGTGGCCGATGAGCTGCTGACGGCCGAGTCGCGGCTGGGCGCGCTGACGGGCGCCGAGCAGAGCCAGCGCAGCCGGGCGCACTCGCTCAACGGGCTGCTCGATGAAGTGCTTGAAGACAAGCGGCGGACCGGTTAATTGTGCCGGGTTGTACGCCGGTCAAGCGTGTTCGATGCAACAGCCTTACTTCGGTGTAGGCGTGGGGGCTTGCAAACATGCGGGCCTGCGGCTAGCATCCGAACAGCAAGACTCGTCCTGCAAAGCAGGTAGGTTTGGTCAAGCCGGTTGAACCTATAATTCATTGAACAAGGGAGCTCGACTCGACAATCGGCTCGGTGCGCAGTGTCCGCCAGTTCGGAATGCCTAAAGAGCCGCGGAGAGTTCCCACCGTCTTAGGACGGGTTCACCGGCAAGCCAGTTTACGGCCCCGCGGGTAGAGTCTTGCGACTTATTTTGCCTTCTTACGAATTTGCACGGCCCTTACACTAAGGGCTCGTGTTTCCTTCTATTTCTCTCTTCGGTTTCGTTTCCCTCTCCACACAGAGCCTGCTGCTGGCGCTGGGCGTGCTGGCCGCGCTGGCTACCGCCGAACGGCTGGCGGCGCGGCTGCACCTGCGGGCAGACCGGGTTTGGAACGCGGCGGCGCTGGGTGGGGTGAGCCTCCTGCTCGGCGAGCGGCTGCTGCTGGTGGTGCGCGGCTGGCGGGATTTTCTGGCGCATCCAATGTGGATGCTGGGCCTGCTCGCGGTGCGCGACCAGCGGCTGTTTTACGCGGGTGCCGGGTTTGGAATTCTGGTGTGCGCGGCCTACCTGCTGGCGAGCCGGGTTTCGCCGGCGCGGGCGGCCGATGCGCTGCTGCCCGCCGCCGGGCTGCTGCTGGCGTTTGTGCAGGCTGGCTACTTGGCCGCGGGCGCGGAGCCGGGGCGTGTGACTGTTGCTCGCTGGGGACTGGTTTCGACCAATCGAGTAGCCCATGCGCTGTATGGCACGCCGCTTCATGTGCCGCTGGTCCCGGTTGCGGCGTATGGCTGCGTGGGCTATGCGGTTGCCGCGCTTGTGGCTACATGGCAAGCGGCGCGCGGGCGGTCCTCTGCGGGGTTCTTCTTGCTGGCGGCAGGGCTGCTGACGGTACTGCTGGGGCAGATGGAATTGCGCTGGGCGGGCGAACCTCTGCTGCTCGGCGTGTTTACCTGGATGCAGGGTGCGGGTGTGGTGAGCACGTGCGTGGGTGCTGGTTTGCTGCTGAGGCAGCCTTTGACTACCAGATAACCGGGACGGCTTTGGACTTGCGGATAGCCTTGTCTTTTGTGATCAGCGAGAGCCCGCGATCGAGAGCGGTGGCGCCGATGAGCCGGTCCATGGGGTCCGCGGGATAAGGCGCAGCGAACTCTGCCGCCAGCCGGGCGATCAATGCGGTGACAGGCAGCACAATAAAGCGCGCTTCGACCTCCGCGAGAAAGGCTTCGAGGGTGCCTTTGACTGAGATTCGCCCATGCCCTGCCAGCCAGGCAAGTTCGTAAAGCGAAATGTCGGAGATGGCAACTCCGCCGCCCTGGCGCGCCTCGATGATCGCCGCTGTGGCGGCCTTCGACAAGACACCGGGATCACCGGCAAGCCAGATCACCACACAGGTATCAGCGACGACCATTCAGGCGTTTCCACTCCTTCGCTGGGATCGCCGGTGCATCGACATCGCCATGAATAGCAAGGCCGCCTGCGTAGAAGCCGAAGATGCTGTCCTTCTCTTCTTCTATTGGAACGAGCCGTGCCACCGGCTTGCCGTTTTTCGTAATCAGTACAGCTTCGCGCCGGGCCTGGACCTGGTCCATGATGGCAAGGCACTTGGCCTTGAACGCACCCGCTGCCATGATCTGCATGAATTGCCTCACTATGGTCATACTACCATAGTCATATTCAGAGATGCAGGAAGGTTCCTTCCGCGGAGTGGCTCGCTACAGCGGCAGCCGCAATCACTCCTGGATGATCGTGCCCTGGTGGAAAACGATCTTCCAGCCGTCGCGCTCACGCTTCCAGACGGTGGTGCGCCGGGTTTTTCGCTCGCCCTGCAGAAGGGTGTAGTGCAGCAGGTAGGTGTCGGAGGAGAGCTCGCGGATGCGGAAGTCGAACGCCCGGAGGTCTTCGACCTGCGGCGTGCGGTGGCGTTCTTCCAGCATGTCCAGCACGAAGACGCGGTCGTAGATTCTGCCGGACGCGCCGACCTCCCAGAAGTCGACCGCGGTCATGCGCTCGAAGTCGCCGCGGGTGGTGCCGAGCTCGGAGCGATGGAAGATGGGCTCGCGCTCGATGAGCTCGCGCAGGATGGCGGCGAGCTCCGGCGTGTAGTGCGGCTTGCGCTGCATCGCTCGTCCTCCGCAAACGAAGGTGCTTACATCACCTGCTCGGCAAAGCGCTCCATCTCTTCAAGCTGCGGCGACATCTGTAACAGGATGAGATCACATCCGGCCTGCTCGAAGGCGGCGACCTGTTCCTTGACCTGGTCGGGGGTGCCGACGAGGCCGGATTGCAGGCCGCGGTTCGAGACGGAGTAGTCCTCGAGCGAGACCTTGCGCTCGAGGTTCGAGCCCGCGATCCACTGCTGGTAGTTTTTGTAGCCCTGCGCGGACTGCTGCACGTCGGTGATGCGGATTACTTCCCTGCGCGCGGCTTCGGCGGTGTCGCGCACGACGGCATAACCGGCGACGCCGTAAACCATGGGCGGCAGACCGGCGCGGTCGCGGCGCTCGCGCATGTCGGCGATTTTTTCGCCCACGCGCGCGGGCGAGTCGCCGTGCATGAGGTAGGCATCGCACTTCGATGTAATGAGGTTCTTCGCGGTTTCCGACTCGCCGCCCGCGTAGAGTGTGGGACGCGGCTTGCTCACCGGCTTGGGGCTGAGCACGTTGTCCCGCACGCTGTAGTACTTGCCCTCGTAGGAGAAACCCTGCCGGCTCCAGCAGCCGTTCAGCACATCGAGCCACTCGTCGGTGCGCGCGTAGCGGTCGTCGTGCTGGTCGAAGTGCAGGCCGTACTTGGTAGCTTCATCGGCCCACCAGCTGGAAACAACGTTGAGGGTGAGGCGGCCGTTCGAAATGTGGTCGATGTTGGCGGCCTGCTTCGCGAGCAGCGCGGGGTTGTGGAAGGTGGGGCGCACGGCGACCATCAGTTCCAGCTTCTGGGTGACGGCGGCGAGCGCGGCGGCGGTCGACCAGGCGTCGAGCGACGGGGCTTCGACGCCCTTGATGTCGTTGAGGTTGAGCTCGGCGATGAGCGAGACATCGTAGCCCAGCTGCTCGGCGCGCTGGGCGAGCCGGCGCACGTACTCCCAGCTGGCGGGCATGCCCTCATCGTCCACATTGCGCAGCCAGCCGCCAAAGACCGGCATCCAGAAACCGTAGCGCATCAGCGTCGTCCTCCGACTGTTTGCGGGGCGCTGTTCTCTATATGCCACTGCTGGGCGTCCGCCTTTTCTGACTCCAGCACGAGCCAGTCGACCAGGCGCACGAAGGGGTCGAAGCCGACGACGCGCTCGCCATCGGCGACGAAGTTCGAGAGCGCGTTGATGTCGTAATAGAGCGGAACGGCGCGGTCGCCGTCGCGGTCGTCGAGCATGTACTCGACCCCGCCGAGCTCGACGCCGGCGGCGGCCATGATGCGCTCGACCTCGGCCACGACCTGCGCGGGCGGCTCGTAGCCTTCGACCCGGATGCCGGACTTGGGCGCATCGATAGCGCAGGCGGCGCGATTGAGGTCGATTCCGGAGGTGGTGCGGCAGATGTCGGCCGGGCACAGGTCGAAGGATTCGCCCGTGGTGTGGACCTTAATGGCGTAGAGAAACTTGCCGTCGAGCACCTCGCAGCGCACGATATAGCCGCCGCGGGCGGGGATGAACTCCTGCACCAGCGCGGTCGAGTCGAGGCCGAAGGAGAGCTCACCGGTAATCGCAGCCGCGGCAATTTGCTCGTGTGCGTCGAAGCGCAGGACGCCGGCACCGGAGCCGCCGATGTTCGGCTTGACGACGACCGGAAAGCGCAGGCCCTCGGTTGCGGCGGCTGCCTGCGAGCCCCGGTGGATGACGCGGGCTTTGGGGTAGGCCGCGCCGAGCCGGTCGAGCAGCGAAAGCTGCGAGGCCTTCGACAGTTCAGAGCGGAAAGCCTGCGAGCCGTTGATGACGCGCACGCCGCGGGCTTCGAGGTGGTCGAGGAAGCCGAGCGTGTAGAAGATGGTGTCGCCATGGTCGCGGTTCCAGGCGGAGGGGCTCATGCGGTTGACGACCAGCGAGTACTGCTGCTCGGGCCGGTCCTCGATGGAATAGCTGTGGGTGGTCGCGTCAAGTTTTTCGTAGGGGATGTTACGGCGGTCGAGCTCGGCGAAGAGCGGCTTGAACCAGTGGGGCTGCTCGTAGTAGATGGCGATAGGCCTGGGCATGGGACCTCGGTAAATTGTGCGATGCAAGAAGAAGCCGCTCCTTGGAGCGGAGCGGCGCAGGCGGGAATGGCCGGGGAAAGAGCCGCGACGGTGTTAGCTCGCACTTAGGGGCGCATGCCAGCCGTTTGACCGCGGGGCTCATCCTGCTTCGCGGGGGAGGGTTCAAAGGCGAAATCCTGCTGCTGCCGGGCTGCCTGCGCGCGCTTGGCAGCCGCTGCTTTTTCGCTTCGAATGTGGAACAGCGATCCGATGAAGGCAGCCGTACAAACAACAAAACCCATCAACAAAGAGCCGTAGTCGTGAAAAAAGCTATTCATCGAACCGTCTCCTTTCGAGAACGCACCCGTACAAGAATGCGGAAGCACTAATAACGACTGCAGAAACCGTCCAGATCCATGTGATGCTGCCCGCGACGAGGCGATCCAAAATGGCAAAAACCAGAATGAGGACGCCTACCTCGCGCAGCGCCTCTCCTACCATCTCATCGATCGATTTGCGCGCCATCGCTGTTGACTCTGCGTGGTTTGCGCTAACTTAGCCGGAAAGCGGCCCTACTGCAAGCGCAAACCGCACAGAGGCCAATCCGCCGCGAAAAAGGACTGCCTTGCCGCTGAACAACTACGCCGCAGGCACGTCGCCCTGGATGACGACCTTGACGTGCGCCGAGACTTCCCGGTGCAGCTTGACCGGAACGTGGAACTCGCCGATCTGCTTGAGCGGCTCTTCGAGCTGGATCTTGCGGCGGTCGACGGGAAAGCCCTGGGCTTCAAGCGCCTGCGCGATGTCGGACGAGGTGACAGAGCCGAACAGGTGCTCGTTCTCGCCGACCTTGCGGGTGAACTCGAGGGTGAGCGCGTCGTACTGCGAGACGAGTTGCTCGGCCTCGCCTTTCTCGCGCGCGGAGCGGCGCAGGGCTGAGTGCTTCATCTGCTCGATGACTGCCTTGTTGGCCGAGGTGGCCTGCATGGCGAGCTTGCGCGGCAGCAGGTAGTTCCGGCCGAAGCCGTCGGCCACCTTCACCACGTCGCCGCGGTTGCCGAGGTGATCTACATCTTCCTTGAGGATGACTTCCATAGTGCGTGTCTCCGTGGTGATAGAAGTGAGGGTGCTTAGTAGCGCGCCGCAAACGGCAGCAGGGCGATGTTGCGTGCCTGCTTGATGGCGCGGGTGAGCCGCCGCTGGTGGGTGGTGCAGACGCCGGTGAGCCGGCGCGGGGTGATCTTGCCGCGCTCGGCGACGAACTGCTGCAGCAGCCGCACGTCGCGGTAGGGGATGGCTTCAATCTTCTCGACGCAGAATTTGCAGACCTTCTTGCGGCGGAAGAACTTGCGGCCGCCGCCGCCGGCGGGGCGAGGCGGGCGCGGGCCGCCGGGTCCGGAACCGCCGGGACGGTCGGAGCTGGGCCGGTCGGAGCTGGAGCGGGGAGCGCCCGAAGGAGCACTCGATGCCGGGCTCTCGCTCGATTGGGGTGTTGCCTGTGTGTCGTCTGCCATGGTTCTATTCCCTTCTTGCCTGCGCTTGCGGGCGCGGCGGTGTTGCGAGCGCTGCCGCTTTAGGCGAGCGCCGGGGTTTCGGCCGGGGCCGCGGGTAGGGGTGCGGCGGCGGCTTCGGGGTTGGGCTGGGTGCTGCGCTTGACGCGGCTGGCGCGCAGAGCCCGCACCTTGTCGAGGCGCTTCTCTTCCTCGTCCATGCGCACGGTGAGGAACTTGATGACCGGCTCCGACACGCGGAGACGCCGCTCGAGCTCAGCCACCAGCTTGCCGTCGGCATCGATGGTGAGCAGCACATAGTTGCCGTCGTTGCACTTGCGGACGGTGTAGGCCAGCTTGCGGCGGCCCATCTTTTCGACCGAGCGCACGCTGCCGCCGCCGGTGGTCACGGTGGTCTCGAACCCGGAGACCAGCTTGTCGATGTCTTCTTCCGCCACGTCGGGCCGGATGATAAACATTACCTCGTAAAAACGCCCTGCTGCTTCTGCCATACTCTTGCCTCGCTCCGGCTGCGCCTGCGCGCGCCTAAGATTGGTGGTTCTCCCCGGAGCCTTCTATCGAAGGCGCGCGGGGATTGATTCTGTTCATGGCAACTGCAACCCCTTCGGTTGCGATTACCGCGACTGCTTCCGCCGCGCGATCCAGTGCCTCGCCCAGCAGGTTCAACTCCATCCGGCGCATCGGCTGCAGCAGGTACTCCGCGCCACGCCGGCCCCGGCCTACATCACCATCCGGACCGACGCCGATCCGGACCCTTGCCCAGCGCTCCATGCCCAGCAGCGCGTTGATGCTCTTGGCGCCATTGTGGCCGCCGGACGACCCGCCCGCCCGCACCCGAACCGCGCCTAAAGGCAATGCCAGTTCGTCGTACACCACGATCAGGTCACGACCCGGGTCGAGCTGGAACTCCCGAACCAGCGCCGCCACCGATTCGCCGCTCAGGTTCATCCAGGTCTCGGGCTTGGCGAGGATGACCTCGCTTCCCCCGATCTGGACTTTGCCGGTCAGCGCCCGGCCGCGCCGGTTGCTGAGCGAGACGCCTGCCGCCTCGGCGATGCGATCGATCGCCAGAAAGCCGGCATTGTGCGGCGTCCACTGGTACTCCGGGCCAGGATTGCCCAACCCGACCACCAGCAACATGCGCATGCTCCTTTACTTCTTGCCTTCCTTCTTCTCGGGCGTCGCGGGCGCGGCGGTTTCACCCTTGCCCTTCGGCGCCACTTCCGGCTCGGCCGCGGCGGCGAGCGCCTCGGCTGTGGCCGGCTCCTCCTTCATCATGGACAGGTGCGCGACGGTCGCGTCCTCGTCGGTGATGAACTTGAACTTGCCCCCGTGCGGCAGGTCGGATACACGGATCACATCGCCCATCTTCATCGCGGTCACGTCTACTTCGATGGACGAGGGAATGTCAGACGGCAGGCACTCGATCTCGACCTCGCGCAGCACGTGGTCGAGCAGGCCGCCCTCGTTCTTGACGCCGAACGCGGTGCCGGTCAGCACCACCGGGACCTCGGCGCGCATGGCCTTATCGAGCGCGATCCGCTTCAGGTCGACGTGGATGAGCCGGTCCTTGATCGGCTCGAACTGCCAGTCGACGATCATGGCCTTGGCTTTCGCGCCGGCGACGTCGAGATCGAAGATGGTGTTGTGGCCGGACTCCGAGTGCAGGATGCGCAGCATCTGCTTGGGGTCGAGCTCGACCGCGACCGAGGCCTCCTTGGCGCCGTAAACCACGCCGGGCAGCTTGCCGGCGACGCGCACCCGTCGTGCGGCGTTCTTGGTAAACCTACCCTCGCGGACTGCCGCGTTGACCACTTCTGTCGTTGCCATCGTTTTCCTTTCGGGCACAGGCGGGGCCTGCTCCCTTTTGTGCGGTAAGCGTCCGCCCCTTAACCGAAGAGCGTGCTGACGCTGGTTTCCATGTGGATGCTCTCGATCGCCGCGCCCAGCAGGCCGGCAATGGAACGCACCCGAATCTTGGGCTCCGCCCGCGCGGCCTCCGAGAGCGGGATCGAGTCGCTCACCACCAGCTCCTTCAACCGCGAGCCGGCGATGCGCCCGACCGCCGGCCCGGAGAGCACGGCATGCGAAGCACACGCATACACATCGGCCGCACCCTGCGCCAGCAGCGCGTCGACCGTCTTGACCAGCGTGCCGGCGGTGTCCACGATATCGTCGATGATGAGGCAGGTTTGCCCGCGCACATCGCCGATCACGTGCATCACTTCCGTCACGTTGATGTCGGTGCGCCGCTTGTCCACAATGGCCAGCGGCGCGCCCATTTTGGTCGCGAAAAACCGCGCCCGTTCCACGCCACCAGCGTCCGGCGAGACAACCGTCAGGTTCGACAGGTTGAGCTCGCGGAAGTAGCTCACCATCACCGGGCTCGCGAAGAGGTGGTCGACCGGGATGGAGAAGAACCCCTGAATCTGCGCCGCGTGCAGGTCCATGAAGAGCCCGCGGTTGGCGCCGGCGGTGGTCAGCAGGTCGGCGACCAGCTTGGACGAGATCGCCACCCGCGGCCGGTCTTTCCGGTCCTGCCGCGCGTAGCCGTAGTACGGGACGACAACCGTAATTCGACCCGCCGACGCGCGTTTGAGCGCGTCGATCATGATGAGCAGTTCGACCAGGTGGCGGTCCACCGGGTTGGAGGTGGGCTGCACCAGGAAAACGTCCGCGCCGCGTACGTTTTCAAGCAGCTGGAAGTGCATTTCGCCGTCGGCGAAGCGCTGCAGGCGGGTCTCCCCGAGCGGCACCCCGATGTGGCGGCAGATATCGGCCGCGAGACCGGGATTGGCGCTGCCCGAGAAAATCCGGAACCGCTTATCTTCGCGGAGGCGGGAGGTTCGCTTGCGCTCGGCCATGGTCCGCTCGCCGGGGGCGCGCTCGCCTGGAGCTTTCTGGCCGCCGTGGCCGTCATGCCCGTTGTTTGCCGCGGCGTGGCTGTCATTCTCGGTTTGCACAAGCTCTTCCGGCACGTCCTGCTTCACATCCTGCTTCACGTTGAGACCCTTTCACGAGGCTGTTTTTCCCCGTTCGCTGGTTTCCGTTGCAGCCGGGCTTGTTTTCCCGGCTTCCGCTTGCCCGTCCCAAAGCTCCCAAACTGGCTGGGCGACTAGGATTCGAACCTAGACAAAGTGCGTCAAAGGCACTTGACCTACCATTAGTCGATCGCCCAACAGAACTCCCCCGTCTCCGCGGGCCGCGCTTACTGCTCCTCCACGATCATGCCGTCCCAGTACTCGGCCCGCCCCAGCATACGGGTGAGCAGAGACCGGGTACCGCGCGCATTGAGCCGCTGTCGTGCCGCAAGCGCCTCCGCTTCCCCGGCATACAGCCCGAACAAGGCTGACCCGGAGCCGGAGAGCGCCGCATACAGCGCTGCCTGCCCGGGGGCAGGTTCGCCCGCGAGCACACGCTGGATTTGTTCAAGAAGGGGATGCTGCCGGAAGACGACCTGTTCAAAGTCGTTCAGAAGTATCCCGGTCTGGACAAGCGTGGAAAGCAGGGTTCCCGCTCGGTCTTTGCCCCGAGGGGAAAAGACACCGGCTGCGTGCTGCTCGCACCATACGGCGGCGAGAGCTCGACTCAACTGCCTAAGTCTAACGTTCATCGCGTCTTGCGTCAAACCAAGCGCGGCCTGCTGCCCGTCCCAGGCGTGGAACGCAGCCGGGGTGGAGACGCCCTGGTCGGGCAGAGCGAGCACGACCGGCAGCGATTCGAGGTCCGCCAACGGCACCACCTGCTCGCCGCGGCCGAGGCCCAGCACCGCGCCGCCGAGCAGGAACAGGGGCACGTCGGAGCCGACCTCCGCGGCCAGCCGCAGCCGCTCTTCGCCCGAGAGCGGGGGGGCAAGCTGCAGCCGGGCCAGCTCGCGCTCCAGGCCCACCAACGCCGCGGCAGCGTTGGCCGAGCCGCCGCCGAGGCCTCCCTGCACCGGCAGGCGCTTCTCAATATGCGCCTTTACCCGAAGGCCGGCGCGCTCCGGTGTACGCAGCGCAGCGGCGAGCATCTTTGACACTGTATTGCGCCCGTCGAGCGGCACCCGCCGGTCATTGCAGGTCAGCTCGATGACCGGGCCCCCCTGCTGCCGCTCGCCTGAGACGGTAACGGTGACCAGGTCGTGCGCCTCGAGCGTCTGGTAAAGCGTCGCCAGCGCATGGAACCCGTCCGGGCGGACCGGCCCGATGGCCAGGCCCAGGTTGATCTTCGAGTACGAGCGCAGCGTAACCGGCATGGGGCTCCAGTGTATCGGCTCCCGGATCGATCCACCTGCCAGAGCGCCCGGGTTGCCCCGATGGGAAAGCGCTGCGGGTCGAGCGCCGGGGCGCGCTACACTGCTGGGCATATGCGCCTTCCCGTGGTCTCGCTCCTCGTCTGCTCGCTCGCCTGCCAGGCCGGCGCGCAGGCTGCCCCAGCAGGCGCTCCCGATGGCCCGGTTCCCGGCTACCGGACTGAGCTGCCCGTGCGCAGCAGCCATGCCATGGTGGTGACGGTGCACCACCTGGCCACCGACGCGGGCCTGGCCACGCTCGCAAAGGGCGGCAATGCCGTGGATGCGGCGGTCGCGACCGCGTTCACGCTGGCGGTGGTGTATCCGCTGGCGGGCAATCTGGGCGGCGGCGGGTTCATGCTGGTGCATCTTTCCGGGCGCAGCGGCACGCACGCGAAAACCGCCGCACGCGATACGTTCGTCGACTTCCGCGAGACCGCGCCTGGGTCCGCAACCGCCGGCATGTACCTCGACGCACAAGGAAAGGTCATCCCCGGCGCCAGCATTGTCGGGCCGCGCGCGATCGGCGTACCCGGCTCAGTGGCCGGGCTGGCCCTGGCTGAGCGCGAGTATGGGCGGCTGGGGTTGAAGCGCGTGATGGAGCCGGCCATCCGGCTTGCGTACCAGGGCTTCGCGCTGGGGGCGGAGGAGGCCCGCATGCTGAACGACCCGCACCTGCGCGACTACGCGGAAACGCGCGGCATTTTCGGCACGCACACCTGGGCTGCGGGCGATACGCTGCGCCAGCCGCTGCTCGCCAAGACGCTCGGCCGTATCGCCAGCGACCCGGACAGCTTTTACCGGGGCAAGCTGGCGAAGGAGCTAGCGGCCGGGCTGAAAAGTGAAGGCTCGCCGATTACGGCAGGCGACCTGGCGGCTTACCATGCAATCGAGCGCGAGCCGGTTCGGGGCAGCTACGCCGGGCAGACGGTGGTGAGCGCGCCGCCGCCGTCCTCGGGCGGCGTTGCACTGCTTGAAACGCTGAATATTCTGGACGCCCAGCCGGCACCCGATCTGCGCGCCCTGGGCGACCGCAGCGCCGACTGGGTGCACTGGGTGGTGGAAGCCTTTCGGCGCGCCTACATGGACCGCAACGACTACCTGGGCGACCCCGCGTTTGTCCGCATGCCTTTGGCCCAGATGCTGAGTTCGCGGTATGCCGCGGCCTGGCGCGCAGGGATCGATCCAACGCGTGCAACGCCCTCGGCCACGCTCACGCGGCCGGCAAACTTTCTGCCCGCGCCGCCGACCGACGGGGGCACACCCGCGGCCGAAAAACAAGAGACGACCCACTTCTCCGTGCTCGACAAGGAAGGCAATGCGGTGGCGGTGACGACCACGCTGAACGGGGCGTTTGGCTCGTACGAGACCGCACCGGGGCTGGGCTTTCTGCTGAACGACGAGATGGACGACTTTACTTCGAAGCCAGGCGTGCCGAATATGTTCGGGCTGGTACAGGGGCCGGCGAACGCGATCGCGCCGGGCAAGCGGCCGCTCTCGAGCATGACGCCGACGATAGTGCTGGCGCGGGACGGCTCGGTGCGGATGGTGCTGGGCTCGCCCGGCGGCGCGCGCATTATTTCGACGGTCGCGAACATTCTGCTGTCGGCCGAGCAGGGCGGCCTCAATATCCAGTCCGCGGTGGACGCGCCGCGATTCCACCACCAGTTCCTGCCGGATGTGGTGTATGTCGAGCCTGGGTTCAATCCATCGACGGTGGCGGCACTGGAGGCGATGGGGTACAGGGTGTCTGTGGGGAGCTCGGTGTGGAGCGACGGCGAGTGCATCGCGCGCGACCCGGACACGGGCGTGCTGACCGCCGGGCAGGATCACCGGCGGCACTTCGGCAAGGCTGCCGGGGACTAGCTTTTTGCGGCTTTCAGTGGAGGATCGAGAGGCAGGGGCTCGCGCTCGGGCTGGCCGAGCCGCTGGCGCACGTTGCGCTCCAACGTGTGCGCATCCGCCGGAGCGCGCACTTTCATGTCGTTGTCGAAGTAGACATGGACGGCCAGCTTGCGCGCCTGGTGCGGCTTGGCGGGGTGGGCGAGCCGGTCGCCTTCCGGCGGGCGCGCGCCGAGAGCCCAGGCGGCAATGCGCTCGGCCCAGCGGTCCAGCGCGGCATCGTCGTAGCCGCTTGCGTACAGCTGCTCGGAGCCGTGGAGGCGGCAGTAGACAAAGTCGGACGTCACGTCGAACAGCAGGGGCCACTCCACGGTATCGGCGACGACCAGGCCAATGTTGTGCTTGCGCAGCAGTTCTATAAACTCCGGCACGGCGAAGCTTTCGTGCCGTATCTCGAGCGCGTGCCGCACGGGGCGGTTCGCGTCGGTTTCGGTCCAGGCTCGCCCGCGCAGCACGGGGCCATGCTGTGCGGCCTGCTGCGCGGCGGCCGTGGTGGTTTTCGGCAGCAGGTTGAAGAAGTTTTCGAACCGGTCAGGGTCAAAGTGGAAGCTCGGAGGAAACTGCCACAGGATGGGGCCGAGCTTGGCTCCCAGCCGCAGCAGGCCCTGGCCGAGAAAGTTGCTCAGCGGCTCTTCGACTTCGCGCAGGCGACGCGTGTGGGTGATGTAGCGCGAGCCTTTCACCGCGAAGGTGAAGTCCTCCGGGGTTTGTTCGGCCCAGCGCGCGAAGCTTGCCGGCCGGTGCATGGAATAAAACGTTCCATTGATCTCGATGGTCGAGAAGGCGCGGCTGGCGAACTCGAGCTCGCGCCGTTGCGGGAGCCTGGGCGGATAGAACTTGCCGCGCCAGCCTGCGTACTGCCAGCCAGAAATGCCGATGCGCACCGGGCCGTGGCTGCCGGGTCGCGGCTCACCAGCCATCGCGCGAGCATGCGTGGCTTTTGCAGGAGACATGCCAGGTTGAGATGCTAGAGCGAAACGGGGGCGGTATTGGTTGCGATTGCGTCGCCGGCTCGGTTTTCGGTTGGGATTTGTCCGCGGCTCGGTCCGCGGCTCAGGATGAGAAGATAGGGTCTGTGTCCGTGTTCTCCTTATGCTGAAAGTCATTTCCACACACGTCTTCTCGCGCACGCGCCTGCACCCCGGGCTGCTCGATTCGCTGGCCGCTACTGGCGCCGAGGGCATCGAGCTGTTCGCCGCGCGCGCGCACCTCGACTACACCGAGCGCTCGAGCCTGCGCGAGCTCGCCGACTGGTTCCGCGGGAGCCCGGTGCGGGCTTTTTCCATGCACGCGCCGCTGTACAGCGACCAGGACTCGGGCCGCGGCGGCGAGCCGTCGGTGAACGTGGTGCACCAGGACAAGGCGCGGCGCATCGATTCGATGGACGAGGTGAAGCGGGCGCTGGAGGTTGCGGAGCAGATTCCGTTCGAGCACCTAGTGCTGCACCTGGGCGACCGCGGCGATACGTGGAACCCGCGCACGCTTGAAAATGCGCTGACCGCGCTCGAACACCTGCAGGCCTATGCGCGGCCGCTGGGGGTGCATTTGCTGGTCGAAAATATTCAGAACGAAGTGACCACGCCCTCGCACCTGCTGGAGATTCTGCGGGCCGGGCACTTCGATGACATGGGCGTGTGCCTGGATGTGGGCCACGCGCACCTGGCCGAGGGCGTGGGCGCGGCGCTGGGCGAACTGAGCTCGCGGGTGCGGTCGGCCCATCTGCACGACAACCACGGCGAGCGGGATGAGCACCTTTGGCCGGGCCAGGGCACGATCAGCTTTGACGAGGCGCTCGGCGGGCTGGCGCGCGCGAAACAGCAGCCTGCGGGGGTGCTGGAGATTCATGCCTCGTATGGAGCGGACGCGGCGCGGGTGGTGGAGCAGGCCAGGGCTGCGTTTGCCCGCTTCGACAGCGCCTAGCTGAGCGGGAAGCATGGGCTGGGCGGAATCGAACGACCGCCGGGTTTGCGCGCCAGACAGGAAACGGCTCCAGAAAGGACTAGAAACAATGCCACACGAAACCGAGGCAAGCGCCGTCTCCACGGCACCGGAGCAGCACGCGCCCGTAACCACCATTGCGACAATCGGCCAGCACGAGGGGCAGACCGTGACCCTGCGCGGCTGGCTCTACAACCAGCGCGCCAGCGGCAAGCTGCTGTTTCCCATCTTTCGCGACGGCTCCGGGACTATACAGGGGATCGTGCCGAAAGCAGCGGTGGCGCCGGAGGTCTTCGAGACGATCAAGGGGCTCACGCAGGAGTCGAGCGTTGTGGTGCGCGGGCGGGTGCGCGCCGACGCGCGGGCGCCCGGCGGGTACGAGCTCGACGTGGAGGGTGTGGAGGTGATGCAGCGCGTGCCGGAGGACGCGCCGTTCCCGATCTCGCTCAAGGAGCACGGGGTCGACTTCCTGATGGAGAACCGCCACCTGTGGATTCGCACGCCGCGCCAGTCGGCGATCCTGCGCATCCGCGCGGAGATTATCAAGGCGGCGCGGGATTTTCTCGACGAGCAGGGCTTTACGTTGACCGATCCGCCGATTTTGACGCCGGCGGCCTGCGAGGGCACCAGCACGCTGTTCCCGGTGGAGTATTTCGGCGAAGAGGCGTTCCTGACCCAGAGCGGGCAGCTTTATATTGAGTCGACCGCGCTGGCGCTGGGCAAGGTGTACAGCTTTGGGCCGACGTTCCGCGCGGAGAAGTCGAAGACGCGGCGGCACCTGACCGAGTTCTGGATGGTGGAGCCGGAGATGGCCTACGCGGGGCTCGACGAGTTGATGGAACTGGCGGAGAACTTCATCAGCTTTATCGTGGACCGGGTGCTGACCCGCCGGCGCGCCGACCTGGTGCTGACTGGGCGCGATGTGGCGAAGCTGGACACGGTGAAGGCGCCGTTCCCGCGCCTGCGCTACGACGAGGCAGTGGGCATACTGAACGAGGCCCATGCGCGCGGCGTGCTGGAGCAGCCGTTCGCGTATGGCAATGACTTTGGCTCGCCGGATGAAACGTACTTGTCCTCGCAGTTCGACCGGCCGGTGATCGTGCACCGCTACCCGGCCGCGGTGAAGGCGTTCTACATGCAGCCCGATCCCGCCGACCCGCGCTACGCGCTGTGCATGGATGTGCTGGCGCCGGAGGGGTATGGCGAGGTGATTGGCGGCTCCGAGCGCATCGCCAGCTACGATCTGCTGAAGCAGCGGATCGAGGAGCACAACCTGCCGCTCGCTGCGTTCGAGTGGTACCTGGATTTGCGCCGCTATGGCTCGGTGCAGCATGCCGGGTTCGGCATGGGGATCGAGCGAGCGGTGGCGTGGATCTGCGGGTTGGACCACGTGCGGGAGACGATTCCGTTTGCGCGCACGCTGAACCGGATGTATCCGTAGCGGGCGGATTGCGCCCGTGAAATCAAGAGCCAAGACCGGCCGCGCGGGCACTGCGTGCAGTGTCCGAAGGACCGGTCACTTCGTGGCGGGCTTACCTTGGCAAGCACTTCAAGAAACAAAGGACCGGCTGCTGTTCGCAGTCGGTCCTTTGTTTCTCTACTGGCAGCGCTTCGCTGCTTGCCGTTACGGCTGGACCAACAGTGTTTCCGTCACTGCATGCTGCACGCCGCCGCTAGACATCGTCACCGTCAGCGTGTAGCTGGTTGGCTTCTGGTCGGCACTGGCCTGTGTGCCGCTCCAGTTGCCGTTGCGGACCACGCCGCACCCGGTCAGCAGGCTGCCTCCAGCCACCCCGCCCAGGATCAGCAACAGTGTCAATGCCATACCGCGACCGGCCTTGCGCAGCCGCCGCGCCCGGGCGAGCGGCAGCAGCACTAAGGCCAGCACTGCTTCGCCCAGTGCGGGTTTCAGCCGCTGGGCCACGCTTGCGGTGGTCGCCGGGCCGGCGCTGCTGGTTTGCACGGTGAGCGAGACGGTCCGCGCTCCACTCTCGGGCGCAAGCGTTGCCGGAGAGAAGATTGCCGTGGCTCCCGCGGGCAGTCCGGCGACCGAGAAGGTCACGACGCCGGGGTAGATGCCCGCGTTGCCCGGGCTCACCTGCAGCGGGAAAACTGCAGGCATGCCGCCCTGAACCGTCATATTTGCGAGTCCATTCGCCGGCTTGACCCAGAAGCCGGTCGTGCTGACCTGCACCGGCACGTCGCTTGACGAGCTGGGAACGAAGTTCGCATCGCCCTGGTATACCGCGGTCAGCGGATTGGAAGCGCCCGCCTGGAGCAGGTTGGTAGTGAAGGCGGCGGCGCCGTTGTCGAGCATTGACTCACCCAGCAGAACCTTGCCGTTGAAGAAGCGCACCGAGCCGGTGGCCATGCCGCTGGTGGCAGGCTGCACCTGCGCGTTCAGGACGATCGCTCCAGTGTTCGTTGCCGGAGCCGTTCCCTTGGTGAGCGTGGTGGTTGTGTTGGCCTTTTCCACGACGATGGTAGTGTCCGTCTTCGTGGCAGCGTAGTTGCCGCTGGCCGCCTGGCTCGCGCTCAGCACCACCGTACCTGCGCCGGTCAGTGTCACCGTGGAGCCGGACAGGGTCGCTGGACCGGAAGTTACCGCGTAGGTGATGGGGCCTTTTGAGTTCGACGTTGCGCTCAGCGCGAATGTACCGTCGCCGTAGGTATGGTCGGGCACTGCCAGCGTGACTACCGGCGGTGATCCTGCGACGGTAAAGCGGGCATTCTGTGTCGTCGCGGCCGCGTAGTTGCCGTTGGCTGCCTGGCTTGCGCTCAGCACCACCGTGCCTACACCGGTCAGTGTCACCATGGAACCAAAGATAGTTGCCGGGCCGGAGACCACCGCGTAGGTGATCGCTCCGCTGGAGTTGGAGCTTGCACTTACCGCGAATGGAGCGTCGCCGTAGGTATGGTTCGGTACAGAAAGCGTGAGCGTCGGCGCTGATCCTGCCACGGTAAAGCTGGCCACCTCCGTCGCCGCGGCAAAATTGCCGCTGGCTGCTAGATTCACGCTCAGCAGGACCGTGCCAGTCCCATTCAGCGTCACCGTGGAACCAGAGACAATCGCCGGACCCGAGGCGATCGAGTACGAGATAGCCCCAGGCGAGTTGGACGTTGCACTTACCGCAAACGGAGCGTCGCCATAAGTGTGGTTTGGTATGGTGAAGACGATCGATGGCGCTGACTCTGCCACGGTAAAGCTGGCATTCTGTGTCGCTGCGGAATAGTTGCCGTTGGCTGCCAGGCTTGCCTTCAGTACAACCGCGCCTGCACCGGTCAGTGTCACCATGGAAGCGGAAACGGCCGCAGGTCCGGAGACCACGGAGTAAGTAACAGCTCCCGACGAGTTCGATGTCGCGCCGACCACGAAAGGAGCGTCGCCATAGGTATGGTTCTGCACCGTGAAGGTGATAGTCGACTCCGAGGAGACGGTATAGGAGAGGACGCTGGATGTGCTCGTGCTGAAGCCTGTGCCGCCGGCGAATGAGGCGGTCAAACTGTTTGTCCCTGCCGGCAGCGATGCTGCGTTCAGCATGGCTACGCCGTTACTCAGTGGAGCCGTTCCCAACCTCGTGCTTCCGTTGTAGAAACTGACTGTCTGTCCGTTTGCACTTTGCCCTTGTACCGTGTACGGGCTGAGTGTTGCAGTCAGCAGGACCTGCTGGCCATAGGTGCTGCCCGTTGAATTCGCGTTGAGCGCAAGCGACGTTGTCGTCGGCTGCGCGGTCAAACTGGTTGTGCTCGAAATGCTGGAGGCGTAGTTGCCGTCTCCGGGATAGCTCGCAGCTATCAAGTGGTTTCCTGTGCCATCGGGCGAGATGCTGCTCGCTAAGACGGTCGCCGCTTGCGTCAGCTGGGTGAGAAGCACCGTCGCCTGACCGTGGTCATCGTTCGCGGTGACCACATCGGTAACACCATCTCCGTTGAAGTCTCCCACTGCTATCTGAAAGGGAAGATAGCCAGTTGCCACCGTCGCTGCGGGCTTAAACGTTCCGTCTCCATTGCCCAGCAGCATCATCACGTTCGAGTCGCGTTGGTTGACCACGGACAGGTCGACCTTGCCGTCGCCGTTGAAGTCTCCGGCTGCCGCGTAAACTGGATACGCGCCCATCTTCAGGGTCAGCGCCGGCGTAAACGTTCCGTCGCCATTCCCCAGCAGAATCGTGATGGCATTGCTGTTGGAGTCGACGACGGCGAGGTCCGCTTTCCCGTCTCCATTGATGTCTGCAAGCACAAGGCAACCCGGGCTATCGACCGGCAAAGCACCCGCGGCCATCGGCGTAAAGGTTCCATCGCCATTGCCCAGCAACACCGTCATTGTGTTGGCGTCGTAGTTGGCGATGACCATGTCGGGCTTGCCGTCGCCGTTCAAGTCTCCCAGCGCCAGCGAATCGGGGCCGCCGCCGCCCTGCACATTGGGCGCCGCGGTAAAGGTTCCATCGCCATTGCCCAGCCACACTGTTACCGTGTTGCCGCTGTAGTTAGGCACGGCGAGATCGAGTTTGCCGTCCCCGTTCAGGTCCGCCAGGAAGATGTACTGGGGACTCTGGCCCGTCGGCAGAGGAGCCGCTGCGTTGAAGGTGCCGTCGCCATTACCCAGCAGGATCGTCACCGAATTCTCGCTGAGGTTAGAGACCGCCATATCGGCGTTGCCGTCCCCGTTGAAGTCCCCTACGGCGATGGCGATCGGGTTGTAGCCCGTCGGCAGCGTCACCCCGGGAGTGAAGGTTCCATCTCCGTTGCCCAGCAGCACCGTAACCGTGTTGTTGTGGAGGTTCGGCACGGCGAAATCCATCTTGCCGTCCCCGTTGAAGTCCCCTACGCCAAGTCCGTAAGCATCGTCTCCCGTGGAGGTCCAGGACCTGAACAGGTTCAGGGTCGTTGCCCCGGTTCCCAGAGGCGCTGTTGCCAGTGACTCGTTCCCATTGCTCGTGTCCAGGAACGACACCGTGCCGGTCGGCAGGGCTACTGCTGCCCCGGTCACCGTTGCTGTCAGCGTGTAGTTGCCTGCGCTTCCGCTCTGCGCGATTGCCGAGGTCGTGGCGTTCGTTCCGGTCGCGGTGAGCAGGCGCTCGGTGGAAGCGCTTGCCGCTGCGCTGTTTGTGCCGGCGAAGACCGCTTTGTAACTGTGATTCCCGATCCCGGGGAACAGTTTCAACACCGCCGTGCCGGCAGACGTCAGCTGCGCGGTCCCTAGAAGGTGGATATCCGTGCAGTAAGCCGCCGCGGCATCGCAGAAGTTGACCTGCCCTACTGTTACCGGTCCCGATGCGGCTACGCTTGCGGTCAGGGTTACAAGAGTGCCCTGTGCGATCTCCGGTGAGGACAGGGTCAGCGCGGTCGTTGTTGCCGCAGGCGTCGTCGCCGCCTGCGTGGATGGAAGCAGCAGCAAAATGAAGCTGCCAACGAGGGCTGACTTGCGGAAAACGAAGGGAGTGCGCTTGGTGGCGCAGACGATGGTAACAGCGACAACAAGCAAGATAAAGCAGCCCATGAAGTCGATCCTGATTTTATGAAGTTGTTGGAACACGCAGACGCGTACCTGCGGAGCTTCTGCATGCGCTTGCTACTGTTCCACAGTCCGAAGATCGAAACTGTAGCGCAGCGGCAAGCGGATTCATTCGCAGTATCGGCAGGCGCCACAGTGTGGAACCAGTTGGAAATGCGATTTCCCACGCTCCCTCCTCCTTGTTGTTCCGAACTGGCCCGGCGTTCCAAAGCGGGAATCACGGTTGCACATGGTTTCTTGCCTCCCCGAACGCTCAGCCGGCGGCGGCGCGGCTACTATCGAGGAGGCATGAAGAAACTGCGTGTAGGTGTTCTATTCGGCGGCCGCAGCGGTGAGCATGAGGTTTCTCTGCTCTCCGCCGCGTCGGTTCTCTCCGCGATGGACCGCGAGAAGTACGAGGTCGTCCCGATCGGCATCACCAGGGAGGGCCGCTGGGTCACCTCGGGCGATGCCGAACTGCTGTTGGGGCAGCCGCAGCCGGGCCGGGAGAGCCTGCGCGCCGGCGACCCACAGGCCACCCCCGGCGCCGCGGTGCTGGCGCGAGGCGAGGCCACGCTGATGCCGCCCGAGCCCGGCGCGGGGCTGGTGCCGTTCGAGACCAGCGGCGCTGCGCATGGCCGCGCGCTGGCGCTCGACGTCGTGCTGCCCATCCTGCACGGCACCTTCGGCGAAGACGGCACGATCCAGGGGCTGCTTGAACTCGCCGGCATCCCCTACGCCGGGTCGGGCGTGCTGGGCTCGGCCGCCAGCATGGACAAGGACGTGATGAAGCGCCTGTTCGCCTCGGCCGGACTGCCCATCCCGAAGCACACGACCCTGCTGCGCGCGGCCTGGCAGGCGAGCCCGCGCAAGGCGGTTGCAGCTATTGAAGATGCACTCAAGTATCCGCTCTTCGTCAAGCCGGCAAACGGCGGCTCGTCGGTCGGCATCAGTAAGGCGCACGACCGGGGCGAGTTGAAAACAGCGCTCGCACTCGCCACGAAATACGACCGCAAGCTGGTGGTGGAGCAGGCCGTCGGCGGCGGCCGCAAGGGGACGGGAAAGGCGCGGGAGCTCGAAGTCGCGGTACTGGGCAACGACAGGCCTGAAGCGTCGGTGGTCGGCGAGATCGTGCCAGCGAAGGAGTTCTATGACTACGAGGCGAAATACCTGAGCGAAGGCTCCGCGGCGGTGCTGCCCGCGAAGATCACCAAGGCGCAGGCCAGGGAAATCCGCGCGATGGCGATCGAGGCTTTCAAGGCATGCGACTGCGCCGGCCTCGCGCGCGTCGACTTCCTGATGGAGCCGGGTGGGAAAAACCGCATCTATCTGAACGAAATCAACACGCTGCCCGGCTTTACCTCTATCAGCATGTACCCCAAGCTATGGGCGGCGAGCGGCGTGCCCTATCCCGAGCTGATCGACCGGCTGATTGCGCTGGCGTTGGAGCGCGCCCAGGAGCGCGCGGCGACCATGTACAGCCGGACGTGACAGATGCCGGGGCAAGGAACCGGAAGCAGCCCGCAGGTGTCTAAGCAAGGCAGAAGCAGGAGGAGGCAAGCCCACCGATGACGCTGCTCGATGCACCCCGCTACGACGCTCGACGGGCGCGCCGCATTCGCAACGGTGTGATCGCCGTCATTTGCGCGGTCGTGCTCTGCGCCGTGCTCTCCTTCTTTTTCTGGGACTGGCCGGAGCAGCACCGCATCAATCATTTCTTCTCGCTCGTGGAAAAGGGCGACATGCCCGGCGCGTACGCCTACTGGAACAACGACCCGGACTGGCGCCAGCACAGCGACCGCTATACCGGGTACACCTTCGACGACTTCAAGAAAGACTGGAGCTCCTCGAGCGATTACGGCGTCATCCGCTCACACAAGATCGAGATCACCAAGACCGTTGGCAATGGCGTGGTGATGGGCGTGGACGTGAACGGCGGCAAGACGCCGCTGTTCCTGCGGGTGGACCACAAGACGCACGAGATCGGCTTTTCGCCGGTCGAGCTGTACGTCGGTCCGGACTAAGCCAGCCGCTCCCGCGGGCAGGGGCGGTTTTTCGTTACGGATGGCCACTTCAAATCGACCGGCACCGCTAAGATGGTCTGGGCTATGTTGACCACCCTCACCCGCCGCGTGCAATCGCTGCTGCTACTGTGCGCCTTGAGCGTGGCGCGGGCGCAGGCGCCGCCCTCCGCGCAGGTGCAGCAGTGGATGCAGCTTGGCTCGGACGCCATGCGCCAGGGGCGCCCGGCTGACGCGCTCAAGCTCTTCAGTCAGGCCGCGGCCGCCGCTCCCCAGCTGCCCGATGCGTTTCTGGGTCTAGGCCTGGCCCAGCTCCGCGCCGGCGAGGGCGAACAGGCGCAGGCCACGCTGCGGCACGCACTCGAGCTTGACCCGCACACGCCCGGCGCGCACCTGTTCCTCGGCATCGCGCAGTACCAGGGCGGCGATGCGGCAGCCGCGGCGGCCAGCATTGAGCAGGAGCTCGACCTGAAGCCGGACAATGTCGAGGCGCTTACCTGGCTGGGCATCGTCGATCTGAACGCCGGCAATCTGGAGGCGGCGGCCGCGCCACTGGACCGCGCCGCCGCGCTTTCTCCCAAGAGCCCTGAAATCCTCTACTATCGCGGGCGCGTGCATGCGCGCATTGCGGAGGACTCCTACCGGGCGCTCTACAAACTCGACCCCAACGCCGCCATCGTGCACCGCGCACTGGGCGAAAGCCTGTCCGCGTCGGGGCAGTCGGAAAAGGCGATCGTCGAGTACGAGACGGCCTTGCGCAAACAGCCGGGCGACGCCGACCTGTACGAGCTGCTCGCCGATGAAGACCAGAAGCTCAGCCGCTTCGACGCGGCGGCTGCGGCCTACCAGCAGGAGTTAAAGATCAACCCGGACGCCGCGATCGCCCTTTATAACCTGGGCAAGATAGACGTGGAGCGCGGCAAGCCGGCCGAGGGAGTGCCGCTGCTGGCGCATGCCGCGGAGCTGCATGCGAGCCCGGCGCCCACGCAGTACTATCTCGGCTTCGGGCTGGCTGCGTTGGGGCGCAACCAGGAAGCGGCGAAGGCGCTCGAAGCCTCGCTGGCCGCCCAGCCTTCGGACTTTATCGCGCAGAGCGCCTGGTACCAGCTGGGCCGGGTGTACCAGCGCCTGGGCCGGACCGCCGAGGCGCAGCACGCGTTTACTCAAGTGCAGCACTTGAAGGAAGCAGCCGCTGCGCCGGCGAATCCCGAACCGTGACGCAAAGTGCCGCCGCTTCCATGGCATCATCCTGCGCGGAGCGTGACCTGTTTTTCAAACGAGACGGGCGCCTTGGACGATCGTGCATGGCTTTGAAAAGCATTCTCCCGGGAGCGCTACCCGGGAGATATACCGCCAACTGTATTTGCAACTGTTGCGCGCACAGCTTGCGCCGCACCCGTCATATGGCGCAGCGCTGCGCGCACCTCCGTCCACCCCCGCGTCTTCAACCCGCAGTCCGGATTCACCCAGAGCTGCTCCGGCGTCAGCACCCCGGCGGCATCGCGCAGCAACTGCGCCATCTCCGCCTGCGGCGGCACGCGCGGCGAGTGGATATCCCACACGCCTGGGCCGATTCCGTTGGGGTACGCGGCGTGGCTGAAGGCGTGCAGCAGCTCGCCTTTTGAGCGCGCTGACTCCATCGAGATCACATCCGCATCGAGCGCGGCGATCGAAGGCAGAATCGTTTCGAACTCGCAGTAGCACATGTGCGTGTGGATCTGGGTACTGTCGCGCACGCTTGACGTGGCGAGGCGGAAGGCCTCGACCGCCCACGCGAGATATTCCGCCCAGCCGCTGCGGCGCAGGGGCAAGCCCTCGCGCAGCGCCGGCTCGTCAAGCTGGATGGCGCGGATGCCCGCGGCTTCGAGGTCGCGTACTTCCTCGCGGAGAGCGAGCGCGATCTGCCGCGCCACCTCGCTGCGCGCGATGTCGTCGCGCACGAACGACCACTGCAGAATCGTAACCGGGCCGGTGAGCATGCCCTTCACCGGTTTGTGTGTCTGCGCCTGCGCGAAGGTGCTCCAGCGCACCGTCATCGGCGCCGGCCGGTGCACGTCACCATAGATCAGCGGAGGCTTGACGCAGCGCGAGCCGTAGCTCTGCACCCAGCCGTTCTGCGTGAACGCGAAGCCCTCCAGCTGCTCGCCGAAATACTCGACCATGTCGTTGCGCTCAAACTCGCCGTGCACCAGCAGGTCCAGGCCGGCGTCTTCCTGCTCGCGCAGGCAGCGCACCGTTTCCTGTTCGAGAAACGCATCGTAGTCGGCCTGCGAAAGATGCCCGGCGCGCCACGCGGCGCGCGCCTTCCGCACCTCGGCGGTCTGCGGGAACGAGCCGATGGTGGTCGTCGGCAGCGGCGGCAGGCTGAGCGCCGCCGCCTGCGCCCGCGCGCGTCCCGGGTAGGGTGTTTCGCGCTTCAAGTCGCGCGGCGTAAGCGCCTGCATGGCCGCACGCACCGCATCGTTGCGGCTTGACTCCGCTGCGTCCCGCGACGCGATCGCGGCGCGATTGACCGCGTGCTCCTGCGCGGCAAGGTCGGCTCCATCGGCGAGCGCGCGCAGCTCAGCCAACTTCTGTACCGCGAACGCCAGCCATGAGCGCACCACCGGCTTCATCCTGGTTTCGCCGACGGCATCGGCCGGCACATGCAGCAGCGAGCACGATGGCGCCAGCACCACGCGCTCAGCCCCGAGCTGCGCGACCGCCTGCTCGATCAGCGCGCGGCTGCGATCGAAATCGTTGACCCAGATGTTGCGGCCATCGACGAGACCCAGCGAGAGGGCCTGCCGCGGCCCGACCAGCGGCAGCGCGGCGGCTAGCTGCTCCGGCGCGCGCACCAGGTCCAGGTGCACGCTCGCGACCGGCAGTTCGAAGGCGAGCGCAAGGTTTTCTTCGAGGCTCGCGAAATAGGTCGTCAGGTGCAGCGGCAGACCTGCCTGCGCGAGCTCCGCGAAGGCGGTGCGGTAGTGCTCCCGTACACCGGCCGGCAGGTCGGTCGCGAGGCACGGCTCGTCGATCTGCACGCTGTCGGCGCCGGCCTGTTTGAGCGCGGCCAGCAGTGTGCTGTATGCGGCCAAAAGCGCGGGCAGCAGCGTCCACGGGTCAAAACCCGGAGCAACCGGCTTGCCCAGCAGCAGCAGCGTGCATGGCCCGATGAGCACGGGGCGCGTGTGGATGCCGAGCGCCCTTGCCTCAAGAAACTCGCTGACCGCTTTGGCCGGATCGGCCTTGAAGGCCAGCCCCGCGGACCACTCAGGCACCAGGTAATGGTAGTTCGTATCGAACCACTTGGTCATCTCCATCGCCGTCTGGTCGGGGCTGTTGCGCGCCATCGCAAAGTAGCGCGCGGACGAGACCGGGCCGCTGCCGAACCGCTCGGGCGTCGCGCCGGCGGCCGCCAGCATGTCGAGCACGTGGTCGTACAGAGAAAAATCGTTCGATGGAATGTGGGTGATGCCGGCCGACTGCTGCAGCTTCCAGTGGCGCGCGCGCAGCTCGCGGGCGGCCGCCTGCAGTTCCTCTTCATTGCGCTCACCGCGCCAGAAGGCTTCGAGCGCAAACTTCAACTCGCGCGCCGCGCCCATCCGCGGAAATCCGAGCGCGCTAATCTGTAACTTTGCTGGTGACATATACCGGTTCCTTGTCCGAGAAGGCCTGCGAAATCGCAGACGATGAGACAGCTGGAGGAACCACCCGTGCGCAGGCCTTCGGCCGCATGGCGCGGCGAAAGACATTGAGTCACGGCCCAATCCACGAGGCGCGGGGCTCACTTTGGGCGCACACCCGCAGCATCTGCGTTGGCGGCGAGCAGGCCGGTATTCGGACTTTGGGCAGCCTACTGGCGGCCGCTTCCCACCTCGTGCCGAGGCAGTGCGTGAGGCTCAGCGCCTCGTGCCGTGTTCGTTCCCATCACCGCTGCGGGACAGCGCCGGATTTGCACCGGCTTCCCGTTATCACCTGCACAGCAAAGAGTGTAGCGTATCGGCTGCGCGGCGCGCCCTCAGCCGTGCACTAATGAACCACCCAGTCGTACTGCTCCTCGGTCAGCGGGACCACCGAGAGCCGGAACTGCCGGAACAGGATCGAGCCCTCAAACACGCCGGCCTTGCGCATCTCGCTCAATGAACGCGGCTGCTGGAGGCGCTTGCCAGGCTTGATGCGCACGATCGGGTTCTTCTTATCGCTCGCATCGACGGAAACCACGCTCGCCATTCCCACCACTTCCTTGCCAGTGTTGGAGTGATAGATGACGAGCTTTTCGCCCTTGTGCATGCTGGCCAGATAGTTGAGAGCCTGCGCATTCTTGATGCCGTCCCACACGGTCTCGCCCTCGCGGACCAGATCGTCGTAGGAGTATTTGTCGGGCTCGCTCTTGAGTAGATACGGCATGCGCATTTGCTCCTGATATGTCTAGGCCGACTGCATTCGATCTTCCTTGACCGCCAAAGCAGTACGCCGGGCCTTTGCATATCGTACCGTCCAGAGCATGGTAAGCAGCATGGCGCCGTTGAAGAGGAAGGGGCTCAGGGCGAGCACCTGCGCGGTCGGTAGGGCAAAGACTAGGGCAGCCTTGCAGCAGAATTCGAGGGTGAGGGCAGCACCCCACACCGCCGTGATGCGGCGGTGCGTACCGCGGGCGGCGGGCTCGGCCGCGCGCCGGTTGAACGCTGCGATCTTGATCGGGTCGCCGCCTGCAACCATCTGCCGGCCGAAGAAGAACATCAGCGGCCGCGGGAAGGGCAGCGTGGCGAAGCAGGCCAGACCCAGGGCGAGCGTCACCATCGACTCGCGCAGGAGCAGCAGCCGTGGCGAGCCGCCAAGAAACATGGCGACAAGGCTGGCCGCGATGCCGAGCAGCACGACGGCTGAGGAGACATTCACCTGTCGCTTCGCGGCCAGCCCGCGCAGGGAGGCCGCGATCGGGTAGATGGTTGAGAGCACCAGGCCCTGCATTTCCGACGCTGAGAAAAAGCCGCGCGCCAGCTTGTAGCAGGCGAGCGGCACCACGGTACTGAGCAGCAGGTCGACGAGGAAAGCGCGCTGGGCGGACTGGCTGGCAGGCGGGGCGGGAAGAGGAACGGCGGCTGTTGTCATGGGGAACTCTCCTTGCTGTTTCCAAGGTTAGCCGTTGCGCTTCGTCCCCTCCCAGTGCACTTTGTCAGCAGAAGCACGTGACAACTGTCACGCTATCGCAGACCGACGATCTCGCCGTCTTGATCGACGTCGATGTCGGCCGCGCGCGAGGTCTTCGGCAGGCCGGGCATCAGCATCATGTTGCCGGCGATGACCACGACAAAACCCGCGCCCGCGGAGAGCGCGGCGCTGGTCACGCGGAGGCGCCAGCCGGTGGGCGCGCCGGCCAGTTTGGGGTCGTCGGAGAGCGAGTACTGCGTCTTCGCGATGCAGACCGGGACTTTGCCGAAGCCCCATTTGGTAAAGCGAGCGAGTGCCGCGCGGGCGGCGTCGGAGAAGTCGACGCCCGCGGCGCCGTAGACCTTTGTTGCGACGGCCTCAATCTTTTCTTCAAGCGTGCTTTCGAGCGCGTAGGCGGGCGCGAGGGTGGGCGCCGGGCCGTCGGTTGCGGCAAGCACGGCGCGGGCCAGGTCCGCCGCGCCTTCCGCGCCGCGCGTGAACGCCTCTGTAAACGCGTTCGGCAGACCCTGCGCGTCGCACCAGGCCTTGAGTCTCCCCAGCTCCTCGTCGGTGTCTTTCGGAAAATGGTTGATGGCGACGACGACCGGCAGGCCGAAACCGCGCAGGATGGAAACATGCTTGGCGAGATTGGCGAAGCCGCGCTCCAGATCGTCTATCTGCAACCGTTCCGGTTGCGAATTGCCTGGGCCGTGTTCCCGCGGCATCGCCTGGCCCTGAGTCTTAAGGCTCTGCGCGGTCGTGACGAGCACCGCCGCCGCGGGCCGAATGCCGGAGACGCGGGTGACGATGTCCATGTACTTTTCAAGCCCGAGGTCCGACGCGAAGCCGCACTCGTTGACCGCGTAGTCGGCGAGGCGCAGCGCCATGTCCTGCGAGACGATGCTGGACGTGCCGTGCGCGATGTTCGCGAACGGACCCGCATGCACGAACGCGGGCGTGCCTTCGGTGGTCTGCACCAGGTTGGGCTCGATGGCTTCGGCGAGCAGCGCCATCATGGGCCCGACTGCGTCGAGATCGCGCGCGCGTACCGGCTGGCCGGTTTTCGTTTCTGCAACGATGATGGCGGCAATTCGCTCGCGCAGGTCCTCGCGGTTTTTCGCGAGCGCAAGAATCGCCATGATCTCGGAGGCCGCTGTGATGACGAAGCCAGCCGGCTGGTTCGAGCCTTCGCGCGGCGCGCTTCCATCCTTTTTCGGCCCGGCGACGTTGGTGGTGACACGCCGCAGTCCGCGGTCGTTCATGTCGAGCGCGCGCGGCCAAGCGACCGTCTCGGGCGCGATCTGCAGGTCGTTGCCGTGGAAAATATGCGCGTCCAGCAGCGCGGCCAGCAGGTTGTGCGCGGAGGTGATGGCGTGGAAGTCGCCGTGGAAATGCAGGTTGATTTTCTCGCTGGGCTCGACCTGCGAGCAGCCGCCGCCGGCAGCGCCGCCCTTCATGCCGAATACCGGGCCCAGCGACGGCTCGCGCGAGGTGAGCACGACGCGCTTGCCGGTGCCGCGCAGTATGTGCTCCAGGCCCTGCGTCAGGCCGATGGAGGTCACGGTCTTGCCCTCGCCGGAGACAGTCGGCGTGGTCGCGGTAACCAGGATGAGCTTGCCCTTGCGCGGGAATGCCGGGTCGGAGAGCAGACCGAGTTTGACCTTGCCGCTGTAGCGGCCGAGCGGCTCGAAGTACGGCTCGGGAACGCCGAGCTTCGCGGCCACTTCGGCGATGGGCAGCAGTGCGGGTTTTGCTTCGGGGCTCATGCGGGACTCTCCAGACTTTTATCGGATGGCAAGCGCAGCGGCTGTTTGCTCGAGACTGGCGGAGTCTTCGACGTTGAGAGAGCTTTGCGTGCGGTCGATCTGTCGCAGCAGGCCGCTGAGGACCTTGCCAGGGCCGACCTCGATCCAGTGCGCGGGCGCGAACTGTGCGCGCAGTGCTTCCATCGATTCGACCCAGCGGACGGCGCCGGTCACCTGCCGCACCAGCGCCTCGCGCAGCGCGGAGGCTTTGATCTCGGCGCGGGCGAGTACGTTGGGGATCACGGGCACGCTCGCGTCTTGAAAGTGCATATCCGCGAGCAGGGGGGCGAGGCGGTCCTGCGCGGGCTGCATCAACGCGCAGTGGAACGGGGCGCTGACCGGCAGCATCACAACGCGCTTTGCACCCGCTTGCTTGAGCAGCGCGCCGGCGTGCTCGACCGCGGGCGCGGCGCCGGAGATGACGATCTGCGCGGGCGCGTTGAGGTTCGCGGCGGAGACGACCTGGCCGGTTTCCGTCGCAGCCCGGGCGCAAGCTTCTGTAACCGTTGCTGTATCAGAACCTAGCACCGCGGCCATCGCGCCCTCGCCGGCAGGCACGGCCTCCTGCATAAAGCGGCCGCGCGCGTGCACGGCACGCACCGCATCGGCGAATTGCAGCGCTCCGGCGGAGACCAGCGCCGCGTACTCGCCCAGCGAGTGGCCGGCGGCGACAGCCGGCGCGATTCCCTGCCCGCGCAGAACGCGATCTACTGCCACCGACACGGTTACAATTGCCGGTTGGGTGAACGCGGTAAGGCGCAGCTGCTCCTCCGGCCCCTCGAAGCAGAGCCGGCTGAGCGAAAAGCCGAGCGCGTCGTCGGCCTCGTCGAAGACGGCGCGCGCCGCGGCGAAGTTATCGCGCAGATCGCGGCCCATGCCGATTGCCTGGGAACCCTGTCCAGGGAAGAGAAAAGCAAGTGCGTGCGTACTCATGCTCCTCCATCTGAAACGATCGCGGCGATGCTTGCAAGCCAGCAACAAGCGCAAGACCCGCTGCGCGCGAGGCGCCCACTTCGTGGGGGGTGGCGTTCAAATCAAAGGCGACAGGCGGCCGCGCGCGTGCCATAGAGCGCCTTCGAGCGGATCGACCGGAAACTGCTGCAGGGCGATGGCCGGGAAGCGGTCCCGCAGGGCCGCATGCATCGCGCCCCGCACTGCGGCGATGTTGGTAAGAATGCCGCCGACGAACGCGACTTCGGGAGGGGAAAACGCATGCGCGGAGTGCGCTTCCAGTGCTTCCATTTTGGCGATCACGGAGCCTGCAAGCGCGGCCAGGTCTTGCCCGGCGCGGAGCAATACCGCTTGCGCCAGCGGGTCGCCTGCGCGCGCGGCCTCATCGACCACTGGCACCAGTGTGGAGGAGTTGAATCCGGGGGCATTCGCGGCCCCGATCACCTCGTCGAGCGTTGCCAGTTCAAGCGTTTGCATGGCGCGGCGAAGCAGCAGCGGCAGATGCTCGGCGGCCGCTATCCCGGGCTTGCCGTCCGCGCTGACCGCGTCCGCTGTCGAAGGCGGCGCGGCATCGATCGCGCGAAAGCAGGCGCGCAGGGCTTCCATGCCGATCCAGTGGCCGGAGCCTTCATCGGCCAGCGCCGGGCCCCAGCCGCCCGTGTGCGCCAGGGCGCCGGTGCCGGCGCGGCCTACGATGTTCGAGCCGGTGCCGGCGATCACCAGCACGCCGCGCTGGCCTCGAAAGGCAGCGTCGAGTGCGATGACCTCATCGCCGAGGATGAGGATTTCTCCGCCGACTGCCTCGGCGAAGGCTGCCTGCATCCAGTTCCGGACGACAGGGGCGGAAGCGCCGGAGGTGCCGATGCAGATGCGCGCGATTTGATGAAGGAGCGGCTGGCCGACCTGCGTTTCAAGGCTCTGGAGCAGGGCGCGCAGGTGCAGGGCGGCCTCGGCGGGCAGCACGCGCAAGGTCTTGATGCTGCCGACAGCGGCGCGGGCGAGGATTTTTTCTTCGTCGGCGAGCACGGCCGCGGTTTTGGTGCCGCCCACATCGAGCGCGAGATACAGGCTCATTCCGGATGGTCTCCCCTGGCTTCCAGTATGCCCTTCGAGGCATCAGATTGCCGAGAGAGGGCGAGCCGGCCAACGGCGTCGCTCCAAAGGAGCGGTTCACGATGAAGACCTTACCGACACTGATTCTTTCGCTCACCCTGGCGGCGATGCCGGCGCTGGCCCAGAAGGCCAGCCAGGACCCGAATGCGCCGGCGCAGAATGCTTCGCAGCTGAACAGCGAAGCGCAGCAGAACAAGGCGAACGCCGACAGCGCGAAAGCACGGGAAAAGCGTAGCAAGCGAGCAGTGAAGGCCGATAAGAAGGCAGCGAAGAAGGAGTCGAAAGCAGCGAACGATCAGAAAAAGGCGGCCGAAGCAAATGCCGCGGCGCAGCCTCAGTAGAGCAGTTCTCGTTCATCTCTGGCGGCCCGAGCAGAGCTCCAGGTGGCTTTTCCGTCAAGAAAAGCCACCTCTCACAACCCTGACGGTACACACCTAACGGTACACACCTAAATGAGAATTGCTCTAGTTCGGCCTGTTGAGGCCGGTCAGTTCGCCAGTTCCGCCTCGATGGAGCCGTTGACGCCGGTCTGGGCAAACTCCGCCGCGACCCGGATGCAGTTGCGGATGGCAACGTCGTTGGAGGAGCCGTGGCCGACGATGCAGACGCCTCGGACACCGAGCAGCGGAGCGCCGCCGTACTCGGAGGGATCCATTTTTCGCTTGAAGGTGGAGAATGCCTTGCGAGACAGCAGCGCGCCCACCTGGGCGGTGACGGTGCGGCGCAGCGAGTCCTTGAGCATATCGCGGACCAACCGGCTCAGGCCTTCGCTGGTTTTGAGCGCGACGTTGCCGACGAAGCCGTCGCAGACGATCACGTCGGCGTGGCCATTGTAGATGTCGCGGCCCTCGACGTTGCCGATGAAGTGGAGCGGGAGAGCCTTGAGCAGGGGGAAGGCCTCGCCGGTCAGCTCGTTGCCTTTGCCTTCCTCTTCGCCGATCGAAAGCAGGCCGACACGGGGACGGCGAATTTTGAGCACGGAGCGGGCGTAGAGCTCGCCCATCACGGCGAACTGGACCAGATTTTGCGGCCGGCAGTCCACATTGGCGCCAACGTCGAGCAGCACGCAGGGGGTTCCGGCGGAGGTGGGCAGCACCATCGCGAGCGCTGGACGGTCGACCCCGGGCAGCGCGCCCAGTACCATCTTGGCAGTCGCCATGGCGGCGCCGGTGTTGCCGGCAGTGAGGAATGCGGCGGCTTTACCCTCGCGCACCAGCCTGAGGCCGACGCGCATGGAGCTGTCTTTCTTGTTGCGGACCGCCTGCGCGGCTTTTTCGTCCATGGCGATGTGCTCGCTGGCGTGGACGATCTCGATGGGCAGGCGCTCGCCGCGCAGAGCTTCCCTGAGCAGCGGGTCGAGGTGGTCCTCAGGGCCGATGAGCAGGACGCGGACGGAGAGGTCGCGCGCCGCCTGGATGGCGCCGCAGATCTCGGGAGCCGGGGCTTTATCGGCACCCATGGCATCGACAGCGATGTCGGTCAGCATGCGTAGCGGATACGGCTAGCTGGCTTCCTTGGTCTCGAGCACCGCGCGGCCCTTGTACTGGCCGCACTTGGCGCAGACCCGGTGGGGCAGCTTGCGCTCATGGCAGTTGGGGCACTCGGAGAGGCCGGTCGCGGTGAGAAAGTCATGGGCGCGGCGCTTGGAAGAGCGGGCCTTGGAGTGGCGGCGTTTCGGGTTAGGCACGGCGAAATCCTTTCAACAACCCGCGTCGCGGCAGGCGCGTACATGCGGATGTGCTCCGCAAGTGAGGCAGAGCGTCTCGGTTCGGCAAACTTCGGCAAGCTTCAAGAAATCTTCATCCGGCTGCGGAGATCTCCGAGAGCCGACCACCTGGGGTCCGCGGGGGCTTCCTCGCAGGCGCAGGCGTCACTGTTCCGGTTGGCGCCGCAGCGCGGGCAAATCCCTTTGCAGTCTTCGCGGCAAAGCGTCCGGGCGGGGAGGGACAGCAGCACCTGTTCCCGCAGAACGTCTTCGAGCAAAACACTGCCATCCTGATAATAGCCGATTTCGGTCTCCGACGCCCCGATGGAGTGCTCGCGCTCGTCCGCGTCGACGCCTAGAGGCCGGTAAAGAACGTCGTACTCGCCTTTCAGCGGGTGTTCGACAGGGTCAAGGCATCGGGCGCAGGGAACCTGGAAAAGCCCCTGGTAGGTGCCGCGCAGGCGGATGTCCCGGACGACGTCCTTGGGTCCTCGATGCTCTTCGAGCAGCTCGGCCTGGCCGGCGGCGTGCATGGGACCCTTCTGCTCGACCTCGCTGCCGAAGTCGATGCCCTGGGGCGGAAACGAGGTGTCGTAGTGGAGCGGCTCGCGCTCGAGATCGATGAGTGTGATCAGCATGGGGCGCCTCGGGAGGTGGTTCCGGGTACAAGCTCAAGCGTATGAGGGTGCGGCGCGCAGGTCAACCGGTGCGGTCTTGAGGGCGCTATACCGTAGCTTTGGAGCTCTTGACCACCTTGCCGTCGAAATACGAAGTGTTCGCCATGTGGCAGGCCGCGGCGGCGTGGTGGCCGAACACCACGTCCTCGACGGGCGGCTTGCGGGTGCGCACGGAGTCGAAAAAGTTGGACAGGTGCGGGTGCAGGTCGTCCCAGCTGGGGCCATGCCAGACGGTCGTTTCCTCAAGAGCGTGCGCGGCCAGGTCGGGGTCATGCTCGGCGTGCCACTGCTTTTCGTAGACGGCGTGCTGGGCGGCGGGCCAGCCGCTGAGGCCGTAGTCGGGCGAACGGTCGATGCCCAGCTGCGGGGTCCAGGTGAGGGACTGGTTTGAGAGCTCGAGAATGCCTTTGGAGCCGAGAATGCGCGTGGTCTCGGGCGTCTCGGTGCCGAGGGTGAGCCGGATCGAGACCGGCACGTGGCCGTAGGTGAACGCGGTGGTCTGCACATCGGGCATGTCGCGGCCGTCTTTCCAGCGGTAGATGCCGCCGATGGAGTACGCCTGGTCGGGCGCGGCGTTAATGCCGGTGATGCACTGCATGCCGCTGACGAGATGCACCATCAGATCGCCGGCCATGCCGGTGCCGTACTGGTGGAAGCAGCGCCAGCGATGGAAGTCGATGGCATTGAAGGGCTTTTTCGGGGCATTGCCCTGCCAGGCGACCCAGTCGAGAGTCGCGGGGGAAAGGTCGGGCAGGATGGGATACTCCCACGCGCCGCCGGGCGAGTTGCGGCCGAGTTGGAGCTCGACCTGGAGCAGGCCGCCGATGGAGCCCTGATCGAAGAGCGATTTCGCTTTGAGAAAAAGCTGCGAGGACACGCGCTGCGAGCCGACCTGGACGAAGTTCCTGCTGTTGCGGACGGACTGCACCATCGCTTCACCATCGGCGAGGGAGTGGGACATGGGTTTTTCGCAGTAGACGTCCTTGCCGGCGGCGAGGGCGTCGATGGTGATCTGCCTGTGCGAGAAGTCAGGCACGGCGACGATGACGGCTTCGATATTTTTGTCGTCGAGGATCTCGTGGTAGCGGCGGGTGGTGCGGATGCCGGGGCCGGCGATCTCCTGCGCGAGAGTATGGCGGCCGTCATACAGGTCACAGGCCGCGACGCACTGGGCCTGCGGCAGGGTGACGGCGGCGCGCAGCAGGTTGCTGCCCTGGATGCCGACGCCGATCGAAGCGAAGCGGACGCGGTCGCCCGTGGGCGGGGTGGGCTGCTGCGCGGCGAGCGTAAAGTGGCGGCCGGGCAGCACTGACGACAGAGCCGTACCTGTGCCCAACTCAAGAAAACTTCTGCGGGAAAACCGCGGCATGGTCTCTCCTTGGACTTTGCGGATCGCCCGACCACTATAGTGCAGAGCGGATGCGCTTCGCGCGGCGGCCGCTTGCCGTTTTGAGGAAACCGCTTCGCTTCGGAGGAACAGTGCGGTATGTTCGGCGCATGCGCTTTTTGGGTTCCGCTCGCCTCCACTACGCCGCCGTGCTCGCTTTGCCTGTCCTCCTGTGTGGCTTCGCAGGCCATAGCGCCCGCGCGCAGGACCATCCGGATCATGCCGATGCCAAGCCGGCTATGAAAGCCGACGCGAAGCCAGATGAAAAGTCCGATGCGATGCCGCCGCTGCCGGCCGACGCCTCGGTCGAGCAGACGGTGACCGTTGGCGGCAAGACGCTGCGCTACACGGCGACGGTCGGCGTCATCCCGGTGTACAGCCGGATCGACCCGGCCAAGCCTGAAACCAAGACGGGCGAGGTTGTCGTGACTTCGTACACGCTCGACGAGGCCGGTGATAAGGCGAACAGACCGGTAACATTCGCGATGAACGGCGGCCCGGGCGCCTCCAGCGTGTACCTCAACTTCGGCGCGATCGGGCCCAAGCACATCCAGTTCGCCGAGCAGGGCGACAGCCCCTCGGACCCGCCGAAGCTGACCGACAACCCCGGCACCTGGCTGCCCTTCTCGGACCTGGTTTTCATCGACCCTGTCGGGACCGGCTTCTCGCGCTCGCTGGTGGACCCGGCGCAGACCAAGAAGCTGTTTTACACGACCACGCCCGACATCGAGTACCTGTCGCGCGTGATCTACGACTGGCTGGTCAAGAACAGCCGCCTGCAGTCGCGCAAGTACCTGATCGGCGAAAGCTACGGAGGCTACCGCGGGCCGCGCGTGACGCACTATCTCCAGTCGCAGCTGGGCGTCGCCATGAACGGCGTGGTGCTGGTGTCGCCGTACATCAACCCGTGGATCGACTCGAATGGGGAGATTTCGCCGCTGCCCTGGATGATGAGCCTGCCCTCGATCACCGCCGCGCACCTGGAGCGTGCGCACCAGCTGGACGCCGAGCACATGAGGGGCGTGATCGCGTACACGCGCGGGCAGTATGTGACCGACCTGCTGGCCGGGCGCTCGGACCCGCAGGCCACGCCGCGGCTGGTCGCGAAGGTGACGGAGATGACGGGCCTCGACCCGGCGTTCGTGAAGCACTCCGGCGGCCGCATCGAGATCGGGGCGTACCTGCGCGAGGTGCATCGCGAAGATGGCGAGATCGGCTCGGTGTACGACTCCAATGTAACCGCGGCCGATCCGTTCCCGTTTTCGCCCGACCAGAAATCGAACGATCCGATTCTGGAGGCGATCATCGCGCCGACCACGTCCGCGATGGTCGACTGGGTGACGCGGGTGGTGGGCTGGAAGACGACGGCTCGCTACAACGCGCTGTCCTACGATGTGAACGAGCAGTGGGACCGCGACAAGGCGCTCGAACACGGCTCGGCCGACGACCTGCGCGAGGCGGTCGCGGCCGACCCCAAGCTGCGGGTGTTGATCGCGCACGGCTGGGACGACCTGAGCTGCCCGTTCATGGGCTCGGTGCTGACAGTGGACGAGATGCCGCTGGTGCACGACCCGGATCGGGTGGCGGTGCATGAGTATCCGGGCGGGCATATGTTTTACACCCGGCCGGGGAGCCAGGCCGCGTTTGTGAAGGATGTGGAGGCGATGGTCGCGGCGCACTGATAAGCACTCGACACGGCAAACTCTCCCGTTCCTGCAGTAGTATGAGAGTCTGCCTACGATTGTGGAGGGAGCATGGCTGCCACTGCTACGGCCGTAAGTCTCGCGGAATACCTGCGGACCGCATACCGTCCTGATGTTGAGTTCCTGAACGGCGAGCTGAAGGAGAAGCCTGTGCCGGAGTTCCTGCATGGAGTCATTCAAGGCTTGACGTTCACCTGGTTCCGGGAACATCGGAAGGAATGGAGCATCCTCGTTTCCGTAGAGACCAGGACTCAGGTCGAAGAAGAGCGATTTCGGCTGCCGGATGTGGTGGTGGTGCGCAAGGGAGAAGAAGCGAAAGGGGCATTGACAAAGTCGCCTCTGATAGCGATCGAGGTACTATCTCCAACTGACAGCTACGCCGATCTGCGGGAGCGCGCGGGCGATCTCCGCGCGATGGGGACGGAAAATGTTTGGCTTCTCGATCCTGCGACCCGCACCGCCGAAGTCTGGACCGGCAAACACTGGCAGCCAGTTGAAGGGAATCGGCTCACAGCAGTCAACGCCTCGGTTTTCCTCGACCTTGACTGGCTTTGGGCAGAACTGGATGACGAGTAGCGCCCGCTTTGCAATGCACTGGTGACCGGCAATGAAGCATTCTTTCAGTTATGCGTTTGTCTCTGCCATTCTTGTTGCCGGTTCGCTGTCTTACGTCGTTCTTGCTCAGCAACCCACAGCCACTCCCAAATTGGTGGAGCAGAACGGCCGCCACGCGCTGCTGGTCGACGGCGCGCCTTACCTGGTGCTGGGTGCGCAGATCAACAACTCGAGCGGCTGGCCGGCGGTGCTGCCCGAGGTTTGGCCGGCGCTTGAGGCAATGCACGTCAACACCGCCGAGGCGCCGGTGTACTGGGAGCAGATCGAGCCCAAACCCGGCCAGTTCGACTGGACGAACGTGGACGCGGTGCTCGACGGCGCGCGCTCGCACCACCTGCACCTGATCCTGCTGTGGTTCGGCACCTGGAAGAACGGCAATGACCACTACGTGCCCGAGTGGGTCAAGCGCGATCCTCAGCACTTCCCGCGCATGATCAACAGCTACGGCACGCCGCTCGACGATCTTTCGGCGAATGCGCCGGCGAATCTCGACGCCGACCGCAAGGCGTTTACCGCGCTGATGCACCACCTGGCCGAGCGCGACGGGGGCCAGCATACGATTCTGATGATGCAGGTGGAGAACGAATCGGGCGGCATCGGCTCGGTGCGCGACTACTCGCCGGAAGCGAACCGGCAGTTCGCCGGCGCGGTGCCGCAGGAGCTCGTGAAGGCGCTCGGCAAAAAGCCGGGCAGCTGGGCCGAGGTGTTCCCGGGCAGCGCGGACGAGGCATTCCAGGCCTGGTCGCAGGCGCGCTACATCAACGCGGTCGCCGAGGCTGGCAAGCACGAGTTCGCGATTCCGATGTACTGCAATGTGTGGCTCGCGTACCCGCCGGGCGAGCTGCCGGAGCGGCATATCGCGATCCCCGGCATCGGCTATCCCTCGGGCGGCCCGGTCGAAACGATGCTGCCGCTGTGGAAGGTGGCCGCACCCGCGATCGACATGATCGGGCCGGATATGTATTCGAGCAACGCAGACTTCTACCTGCATATTCTGGACACGTATGCGCGGCCGGACAATCCGCTGTGGATTCCGGAGACCGGATCGAGCGACGCCTATGCGCCGTACTTTTTTGCCGCGCTGGGCCGCGGAGCGATCGGGTTTTCACCGTTTGGCGTGGACTGGACAGGCTGGACGTACGCGAAGGGCGAGATTCCAAAGGCGCATGCGGAGAACTATGCGCTGCTGGGGCCGATGGACCGGACGATTGCGAAGCTGAGCTATGCGGGGCAGGTGCACGCCTTTGTCGAGGCCGCGGGCGGCGCGGACGAGCAGGAATTGTTGATGACAAACGGGCAGATTGGCGCTTACGCCGAGCAGGTGAGCAAGAAGCAGAGCGGGAAGGATGTTCCCGCAGTGGGGGGCGCCCAGACCCAGACGGAGCTCACCCTCCCCGAGCCGCTCAGCCCGGTCGTGCTTGCAAATGCAACCATGCCGATTACAGAAGCCGGCACCCCGCGGACGCGGGCCGCCGACGCGAGCGGCGCGTGGGTAGCCGAGGTGCGCTTCGGGCTGCCGCAGCGCGACGGCGAGCCCGCGCCCGGCACCAAGGACAAGAGCGGGCGCATGCTGGTGGCGCAGACAGGGCCGGATGAGTTTCTGCTCACCGGCGTCGGGGGTGCGGTCTTCTTCCATCGGCCCGGCTACCTGCCGGGCATCCGCATGCAGATCCTGCGCGCGGAGGAGGGCTATTACACGCCCGCGACCACGCCGGGCGAGCCGGAGACCTGGCACATGACACGCCTGCTGAACGGCGACGAGGACGATCGCGGTATCCAGTTCCCGGAGGTTCCGGGCAAACCGGGGCCGGTAGCGGTGCGGATCACGGTAGGCCGATTTTAAAAGGTCATGCGTGCAGTTTGCGCAAGATTGGGCGGAGCGTCAGAGCGCCTGCCAGCCGCTGCCGTGAAACAGCCGAATGCCCGCGACGCCGGCGGCGCCCGCTTGAACGCAATCTGCCGCATTCGCAGGCGAGACGCCGCCCAGCGCGAACACCGGCACGGGCGCGGCGGCCGTGCACGCGGTGCGCAGCGCGGCCAGTCCTGTGCCGGCCTGCACTTGTTCGCCGTGAATGAACTTACCGAAAACGGGCGCCCACAGGATCGCGCTCGCACCGCCGTCGCGCGCTGCCGCCATCTCAGCCAGCGTGTGGCAGCTGACGGTAACGAGGCGTGCAGCCTCCACCGCGCGGCGCACCTGCTCTGCCGTCGTGCCGCTGGGCAAATGCACGCCATCGGCCCCGTTTTCAAGCGCGAGCCGCGGCGGCAGGCCGTTGACCAGCAGGCGCGTTCTGCTTCCCGGAGTATGCACGGCGGCGGCGAGCGCATGGACGAGCGAGACCAGCCCGGCCTCGGGCAAATCCTTTTCGCGCAGCTGCACCCATTCCACACCGCCGGCGACCCAGCGCTCGACCTGTGCGCATAGCGCCGCCTCAGCGCCGCGCGCGTCGGTTCGCAGCAGGGCGCGGTCGGTGATGGCGTAGCGTTCGATGCTCTTGCTCTCCCAACCGAAAATCCCCGCCGACGCGGAGCCTTTGCCGGACCATGGAGCGGCTTAGCGGTACGAGCGCTGATACGTGCCGGTCATGCGGTCGTGCCAGCCCAGCTGGTCTTCGTCGAGCAGCGCCCAGAAGACGCCGAGGCCGAGCGGCAGCAGCGCGAGCGCGGTGGCGGGAACCCGGTTCTGCAGCTCCTTGCGGGTGGGGTTTTCGTCGGCGAAGGAACACAGGGCGATGCGCGCGTACCGCATGCCCGGGGTGCTGCCGCCGCCGAAGCTCATAAAGAGCCAGCCGTAGAACGTGGCCAGCGCGCCGAATACGATCAGGCCGACCGCGAGCGCCGCCTTGCCCGCGGGCGGGTGCACGGTGCAAGCGGCGAAAACGAACAACGAAAGTAGGAAGCAGGCCGCGACGATGCCGCCATCGACCAGTGCCGCCATGGAGCGGTCGCTGAGCGGCGCAAGTTCATGCAGCGCGGGCGCGGTTTCGGCCTGGTAGCCTTGCTCCGGCCGGCGCGCGGCGGGCTGGGCCGGCTCGCCCGGGGCTTGCGGCTGCGGGTGTTCTCCAAGCCGGATGGAGCTCCAGCCGCTCTGCTGGCGCTCGGCCGAGGGCTGCCGCGCCGGCTGGGCCGGCCGAGCGGAAGCCTCTGGGCCGACGTGGAAGCTGCCGCGCCGGCGGGGCAGATCGTTCTTGGGTTCGCTCGGTTTCACCGTGGCCCCATGGCTGTCGTATGCGTCCTCTGCATCCTCGGACTGGTCCCCGCGAAGCCCCATGCTGCCTGGATCGCCGGCATCACCCTCAGTCTCTACCTCAAAGATGCGCAAAGGCGTCCCAGATGATTCCTGCGGCGATTGTTGCTCGAAAAGCGGGCCTTCGGCCAGCCGGGGCCGCTGTTTGCGGGGAGCGATCAACTCGCGGGGAAACTCGATGAGCTTAGCCGGCAGGCTGTGCGCGGCGGGGACGACCGCCTCGGCGAAGGCGTCGACAAGCGCGCCGAAGGTGCGGGTGCGCTCCACCGGCTCCCCCTGCCTATACGCGGGCGCGCCGCGGGGCACGGCAGAGCGCGCCGGTAGCGGCGCATGGTGCGCCACTGTGGGCGGTCCAGCCTTCGGCTCGAGTGCGGTGCCGGTGAGCGCCGGTGCGGGCTGCTCTTCAGCGCGAGGCTCGGGGGGGGGAACGCCCTGTGTGAAAAATGGGTCGGCGAAAATATCAGTTGTCACGGGCGTATGGCCGGGCTCTTCGCAGCGAGTTTGCCAGCCGGCCAGGGCAGCCTCGGCCGCGGCGTGCGCTTCCAGCGCTGCCTGGGCCGCGGCATCGGCGGCGATGGCGCTGGCGGCCAGCAGTTGCTGGTAGGACGGGGCATTGCTGAACCGCTCGGCCACGCGCGCGGCGACCCTGGAGGAGGAAGCAGAAGCGGGAGCGTGGGAGGCAGACGCGGCCATTTCGCTGGCCGGTTCGCGTCGCTGGCGATGCTCGCGTAAACGTGAATGCAGCTCGGCCTTCCAGTCAGGCGATGGTGAAGCAGGCGGCAGCCCGAGGTCGCTTGCGGACGAGGAGTGCGGCAGGGATGCAGGTGTGCTCACGAAAATCCTTCTTCCTTCTACGCGCGGTCCCGATAGACGCGCAAGGCGCGAAAACCGGCTGTTGTGGAGAGGCAAGGAAGTTGCGGAGAAGACACAGAAATACTCAAGTGCCCGCGCCAGGGGCAGCGTCGGCCGAGCCTTGTCAGAATGTCTTGAAAGCCAGAGCGGTACGGCTGCCCGGTGCGAAGGAGGCCTTTGTTATGCTGAGGATGCCTGCCGCAATGAGAATCCGTACAACTTGGTGTATCACGCTGTTTTTGCTCTGTCACCCGGCCCTTCACGGTTTGGGAGTGATCAATGAGCTACCCCAGGTCTTGGCCCAGTCCCAGGCGCCACCCACCTTGCCGCCAAGCAAGCCTGCGCAGCAGGCGCCGGCCGCGCCGCCGGAGACAGACCCGGGCGATACCCCGCTGACACCCTCGGCGGACCCTGCGTTTTCGCAGCTGCCTGCCGCCCAGCCCAGCGCGCCCGCTCCAGCAGACATGATCCAGCTCCCGCTGCCAACCGCGCCCCAGCCCGCGCCGCCGCCGACAAGCGAGACTGTGGACACCGGTACGGCGATCCCCATCGAGGCGCCTCCGCCGGGCACCCCGGTGCACATTGAGGCAGCCAGGCAGACCAAGACCGGCGACAGCTACACCCTCGACGGCGACACCCTGATCCTCTACAAGACGTACCGCATCCGCGCCGACCACGCGCTGTACAACACGGACGACTCGGTCGTGATCGCGCGCGGGCATGTCATGGTGGACGGCGGCCCTTCGGACGAACATATTGTGGCCGACCACGGCGACATGAACCTCGACCTGCACACAGCGCACTTTTTCGACGCGACCGGGACGCTTGGCGTGCACTCGGTCACGCGCGACCGCTTCGTGTTTACCGCGCCCAACCCCTTCGCGCTGACCGGCCGCGAGCTGATCGAGCTAGGCCCGGGGCGCTACCAGGTTCTGAGCGGAACGCTGACCAGCTGCCGCCTGCCGGACCCGGACTGGCGCATCCTGGCCAACAGCATCCTGGTCAACGACAACACCGCGACGGCGCGCAACGGCACCTTCACCCTGTTCAAAGTGCCGCTGTTCTTTCTGCCCTACGCCACCCATCCGGTCGAGCAGCAGCACCGCCAGAGCGGCTTTCTGCTGCCCATCTTCGGCAACGACACGCAAAGGGGCTTCATCTTCGGTGAGTCGGTGTACCTGGTGCTGGGCCGCAGCGCCGATGCCACCCTCGGGAGCGAATACTTCTCGCGCCGGGGCTTCGCGCCCTTCGGGCAGGTCCGCTACCGCGGCTTTGGCGAGGATTTCGCCATGGTGCGCTTCCGCACGCTGTTCGACCGGCTCTCGGGCCCGCTGAACCAGGGCGGCGTCGATATCGTGGGCGACGCCCGGCGCGACCTGGACCCGCACACCCGGGCCGTCGCCGATATCGAGTATCTGTCCTCCTACGTGTACCGGCAGGCGTTCGAGGAAAACTACTCGTCGGCGATCAACTCCGAGGTAAAGTCGTCGGCATTCCTCACGCGCGAGGACAACGGGCTGGCGGCCAGCGGCCGGTTCGAGCGCTACCAGGACTTCCGCAGCGATGTACCCAGCGACGAAATCCGCGTGCTGCACGTGCCGGAGCTGCACCTGGACGCGCTCGATCAACACCTCGGCAGGCTGCCGTTGCTGTGGGGCGGCGAGGCCTCTGCGGTTGCGCTGTCGCGCTCGGAGCCGGGCTTCAAGACCAGCCGGCTGCTGCCCCGGCTCGACCTGTACCCGCACCTGGCCCTGCCGCTGAGCGCCGGCGGCTGGACGCTGCGCGGCGAGGCTGGCGTCCGCAACACCTTCTACGGCAAGAGCCAGCAGCCCGGGGTCCCTGCCGGCAGCGTGCCGGTCGAGTCGGGCGCGAGCCTGAACCGCGCCGCGTTTACAAGCGAGATCGCGCTGCGCCCGCCCACGCTCGAGCGGGACTTCAGCGCGCCTTTCGTGCAGCACCTTTTCGGCGGCAACGGTGAACTGCGCCATACCATCGAGCCCGAGCTCACCTATCGCTACGTGACCGGCGTGAACCACTTCGCCGACACGCTGCGCTTCGATACGACCGACATCCTGACCGACACAAACGAGCTTGAGTACGGGCTGACCCAACGACTGTTCCTGCGCCACCTGCACCCGCGCCCCTGCAAGGGCGACGCCGCGCTGGGGCCGAACCAGACCTGCGGCGGAGGCACGGTGGACTGGCTGACCTGGACCGTGGCCCAGCGGCGCTACTTCAACCAGAACTTTGGCGGAGCCGTTGTGCGGGGGCAGCGCAATGTCTTCGACTCCACGCTGGACCTGACCGGAATCGCGTTCCTGAGCAGCCCGCGGCGCAGTTCGCCCGTCATCTCGCGGCTGCGCCTGCGCACCACCAGCGCCACCGACCTGGAGTGGGATGTGGACTACGACACCCGTCGCGGCCGTTTGCAGGATAGCAACCTGTTTGCGTCGTACCGGCTGGATAAGTACTTCTTTTCGATCGGCGACGCGCAGTTGTTCAACCTGGTGCCGCGGGCGCCTACGCTTCCCGACGCTCCGGCGCCGGCCGCGAGCTCGACGAGCAACATCTCCAGCTTCAACCAGCTGCACCTGGCCGCGGTGTATGGCTCGCCGACCAAACACGGGCTCTCCGCGGGGGCCAACCTGGGCTACGACTTCACCTTAAACACGACGCAGTATCTCGGCATCCAGGCCGGCTACAACCGCGATTGCTGCGGGTTTGCGTTTGAGTCGCGGCGCTACTCGCTGGGCGCGGTGCGCGACGATACACAGTACCTTTTCTCGTTCACGCTGGCCGGGGTGGGCTCGGCGGGCTCGCTCAGGCCCATGTTCCGGGTCTTCTAACGCGTTTCTCTCATCCGAACAGTTGTCGGGATTTTGCTAAGAACTCGGTCAGTTCCCCTTGGCTTCCAGCCGCTCGATGGCTTTGTCGTGGTTGCCGAGATCGCGGTAGAACTGGCGCAGGTCGCCTTCGATAGATGTGATCCTGGCGCTGATCTGGACGAGTTGCTGGTGGACGGCCTCGAAGCGCTGATTGACTGCCTCAAAGCGTACATCCATTTGTTTTTGGATGGCGTCGAAGCGATGTCCCTGCCAGAGAAACCCGATGACGATCACAAGGGTCGGGAAGCCGGCGGAGAAGAACAGTTGTGCGTTGGTCATAGTGTTCGCACCTTCGAGCACAAGCCTAGACCACAGCCTGGCCGCTGATCAAGCTGTCCCGCATCATACAGTTCCGATCTGGGATATGACAGAATCGGAGATCTTCAGCCATGGAAATGCGCGCACTGGGCCGCTCGGGCCTCAAGGTTACGCCACTGATGCTGGGCGGCAATGTGTTTGGGTGGACCGCGGACGAGCAAACATCGTTCCGCATCCTGGACCGGTTTGTGGATGCCGGGGGCAACTTCATTGACACGGCGGACGTGTACTCGCGCTGGGCCAAAGGCCACCAGGGCGGCGAGTCGGAAGCGATCCTGGGCCGGTGGTTCGCGCGCAGCGGCAAGCGCGACCAGGTGGTGCTTGCGACCAAGTTGGGCATGGATATGGGCGACGGCAGGCAGGGGCTGCGGCCGGCGTACATCCGCAAGGCTGTCGACACCTCGCTCCACCGTTTGCAGACCGACCGCATCGACCTGTATCAGTCGCACAAAGATGATCCGGAGACGCCGCTGGCCGACACGCTCGGCGCGTATGCCGAGCTGATCGCGGTGGGCAAGGTGCGGGCGATTGGGGCGTCAAACTTCAAGGCGGACCGGTTGCGCGCCTCGCTAGAGCTGGCCTCAAGCGAAAGCCTGCCCCGGTACGAGAGCCTGCAGCCGCAATACAACCTGCTGGAGCGCGGTGAGTACGAGAACAATCTGGAGCAGGTGGTCGAGGAGTTCGGGATCGGCGTGGTGCCGTACTTCGCGCTGGCGGCGGGCTTTCTGACCGGCAAGTACAGGTCGCAGGCCGATGTGGAGGGCAAGGCGCGGGGCAAGATGGTGGGCAAGTACGCGAACGAGCATGGTTTCGCGGTGGTGAGTGCGCTCGATGAGGTTGCGAAGGAGGTCGGCGGGAATGCAACGCAGGTGGCGCTTGCCTGGCTGATGGCGCAGCCCAGCATTACCGCGCCCATCGCGAGCGCCACCAGTTTGGAGCAGCTGGAGGATCTGATCAAAGCAGTGGAACTAAAGCTGCCTGCCGCCGCGATAGAAAAGCTCGACCAGGTGAGCAAGCCGGCAGTCGCTGCCTGAGCGACTGCCGCCTCTTCTACTTCAGCCTTGACACGCGCACGTAATCGAAATCAATAGTCGCCCCAGCCGCGTTCTGCGCCGAAATACCGATCTGGGCGCTTGAACCCAGAGCATGCTGCCAGGTTCCACCCTTCGTCCAGGTCTCCCCGTCGGTCGAGCTGTACGCGGTGTAGAGCTCGCCCTGGTCGCCATTGCCGCGGCGCACGATGCGCAGCCACGTCGTCGCGCTTGCCGGCCCCGCGGACTGGTGGTCATAGGTGGGGTAGTTCGCGGGAACCGGGCTGATCTGCTTGCCGAACTCCGTCTGCCGGGTATCGAAGTCGGGGAAGGCATCGAGCTTGATGCTGTTCTGGTCGTTGAGATAGATGAACAGCACGCCCTGCGAGAAATTGAAGCAGCAGCTATTGTTGAATGCAATGCTGCTGGTCACCTTGGTTTCAACCATCCAGTCACCGCTCGCGGGTACCGGTTCGCCCAGGATCGACACCGCGGCCGGGCTGCCGTTCTCGTCCGGTCCGTGGGTCTGCGCCTCGTAAGCCGCGCCGGTCAGGTTATAGGTGTTGTCCGCCGCGGGATGGATGAAGTGCCACTGCGGGGAGAGCGTAGTGCTGTTGAACTCATCGGAAAGCGCGGGAATGCGCGCGCCCGGTTCGTCCGCCGTGTTGGCTGCCTCAGGCTGGTAGCCGTTGTACTGCCAGGGCTGCGCTGCCGGCGCCGGCTGTTTGCCGGCCGAGGCCCACAGGCCGCCGCGCACCTCGGGCCACCCATCCACCCACACCAGGGGATCGATCAGCGCGGGGCGCCGCGTAAAGCCGGGGTAGCCGTCAAAGTAGGGCGAGTTCGCGTCGATGGCGTGGTACAGCATGTAATCCTGCCCGGCATCGTCGGTGAAGACGACGTTGCCGCCGGGCCCAATCCAACGATTGCCGTTGGCGGCGATCGGAATGTTACCGCCGGGCGCGTAGGTGTTCAGGCTGACGCCGTTCTGATCGATGAAGGGCCCGAGCGGGGTCTCCGCGCGGCCCACGCGGACGCTGTAACCGCTCAGCGGGCCATCGCAGCAGCCGTTGACCGAGGCGAAAAAATAGTAGTAGCCGTCATGCTTAAAGTAATTGCCGCCCTCGTAATAGTTATCGACCGCGATCTGCATTTCGCTCGCGGCATCGGAGGTCAGCCCATTGGCCGAGAGCTTGCGCACGCTGATGCCGCCGTTGAAGCTGCCATAGGAGATATACCGCTGGCCGGCATCGTCCTCGGTCACGTCGGGATCAATCACCGCGCGTCCCGGCGCTCCGTTGTAGGGGTTGTTCTCGGGCGCGACCACCGGTGCGCCGGCATCGGTCCAAGGGCCGGCCGGGCTTGGGCTGGTTGCTACCCCGATGGCGGGCGCGCCCTGCGGTGTATTTGGGGCGACATAGTAGAGGTAGTACTTGTCATTGAAATGCTTGACGGCCGCCGCCCAGAACTGGTTCGTCGCGCTGCCCACCCATGCCGGCGCCTGCTGGAAGGCATCGCCGATGTAATTCCAATGGATCAGGTCGAAAGACTTGAACTGCAGAATGAAATGGCCGTTGAGCTGGCCGGTCGAGGAGACGTCGCCCGCGTTAAGCGGATCGCCCGTGCAGTACAGGTACCAGGTATCGCTGCCGGCGATGCGCTGCTTGATAATGGCCGGGTCAGGGCAGCTCACCGCGGGGCCGAGCGGGCTGGCAAGCTGGAGCGGGTTGGTGTAGGTTTTCGGCCACTGGTAGTTGGCGGGCGCCTGCGCGAATGCCTGGATGGCGCCCAGAAACAGGGCTGCCAGTGCGAAACGGCAAGGTGGGAAGGAGACTTTCATTGGGCGCGGCTCCGGGGGGATTTTTTCTGCCGACGCCACCGTACAGAGCTTTGCGGAAAAAACGCAAGCGTGGATTGCGCCGCAAGCTCAATCCTGTCATGGCGCCAACGTAGTCCACGGCAAACTCGCCGGGCCACGCAGCGCCGCACGGAGCCTTCCTATGGGATGATCAAGAGCGGTGCGATAATGAGAGGGTTGTCCTGGAGAGGTTTTTCTGACCCTGTCACCCAGCTTTCGTCTCGTGCCTGCTCATTGTCTGCTGGCGGCGCTTTGTCTTCTTCCTGTCTCCGGCTGCAGTGCGCAGGTGTCTGCCGGCGCTGCTCTGACCCCGCAGCAGGACCGCCGCGTGGAGTTGATGGTGCGCTCCCAACTGAGCGTGCCGCCCGACTGGGAGATCGCGCCGGGGACACGCACAGCCAGCGACACACCCGGCTTCGATACGCTGCGCATCGATTTCTACCCGGCTGCCGAGCCCAGCCACAAGCAGTCGCTCGACTTCCTGTTGTCGAAGGATGGCAACACGCTGGCACGCCTGTCGAAATACGACCTGACCAACGTGCCGGGCACGCAGATACCGACAGCGGGGCGCCCGGTGCGCGGCAACGCCGGCGCACGCGTCGAGATCGTCAACTTCGACGACCTGGAGTGCCCGTACTGCGCGAAGATGCATGCCGAGTTGTTCCCGCAGACGCTGGACCATTACAAGGGGCTGGTCAAGATCGTCTACAAGGATGATCCGCTGACGGAGATTCACCCCTGGGCGCTGCATGCCGCTGTGGACGCGAACTGCCTGGCCGCGCAGGACGGCAATGCGTACTGGAACTATGTGGACTATCTGCACACGCACGGCGATGACATCACGGGACCGGACCGCGACCCGGCGAAATCGTTCGCCGCACTCGACAAGGCGGCGCGCGAGGAAGGCGTGCGCGGCGCCTTGAATAAGACCACGCTCGACGCCTGCCTGACACGGCAGGACGACTCGGCCGTGCGTGCCTCGATGAAAGAGGCGGACGCGCTCAGGATTGAGGGAACGCCGGCGCTGTTCATCGATGGAGAGCGCGTGGATGGAGCGCAGCCGCTGCCGTACGTGTGGGCCGCGGTCGACCGCGCGCTGCGTGCGCAGGGCATTACGCCGCCGCCTGAACCGGCGGCTACGCCTGCTATTTCCGCGGCCGGGGCGCCGGCCGGCACAGGCGGTTCACGCTGACCGCCGGGTTCGCAGCGTGGCTGCGTTGCCGCGGCGGCCTTACGGCGAGCGCCGCGGCCGCGCTGCAAAAAGGAGATATGTTGTCTGGAACCCGCTCGATGTATCTACGGCAAGGCCGCATGCCCAGGATTGGCACTGGCGCCGCGGCCCTGTTAGCGGCCTCACTTATGCTGGCTGGCTGCTCGCACACCCACAGCGCCGACGTGGTTGCCAAGGTGAACGATAAGCCGATCTACGCCAAGGATGTCCAGACGCTCTACGATAACTCGCTCACCGACAACCAGCCGCATCCCTCGCGCGAGCAGGAGGATATCGTCCGGCTCAACATCGTGCGGCAGCTGATCGATGAGGAGATCCTGGCGCAGCGTGCCGGCAAGCTGAACCTGGCCGCGACGGACGAGGAAGTAGACAGCCAGATCAACGAGATGAAGGCGCCGTTTACGCAGGAAGAGTTCAGCAAGCGGCTGGCGGATAAGCACCTGACGCTGGATGACCTGCGCCACGATATTCGCCGCGCGAAGACGACCGAGAAGCTGTTCAACAAAGAGATCAACTCGAAAATCAACATCACCGATGCCGACATATCTTCCGATTACAACGCGCATAAGTCGGAGTACAACCTGGTGGAGCCGGAGTACCACCTGGCGCAGATCGTGGTAACTTCGCAGCCGGCGCCCCCGCCGCAGAGTGGCGGCGTAGGGAACCTGCAGAACAGCAAAGCCACTAACGACCCCGAGGCGAAGAAGAAGATTGAGATGCTGCACAACCGGCTCGAGAGCGGCGAGGATTTCGGCACCCTCGCTGCTAACTTCTCAGAGCGCGCTGACAATGCTTCGAGCGGCGGCGACATGGGATTTTTCCCGGAGTCGCAGATGAAGAGCGACATGGCGGTGTATGACGCCGTTTCGAGGCTCAAACCGGGACAGATCACCGACGTGCTGCCGCTGCTGGACCCGACGACGCGCAAGCCGATCGGTTACGCGATTTACCGGCTGATCGACAAGGAAGCTGCCGGCCAGCGCGATTTGAACGACCCACGGGTGCAGCAGGTGATCCGGCAGCAGCTGCGGGAAACGCGCTCGCAGCTGCTGAAGAATGCGTATCTGGAAGTGCTGCGCGACCAGGCGCGCGTGGAAAACTACTACGCGGAAGACATCTTCAAACACGGGTCGAAGTAGGGCTCGCGGAGCGGAGAAGATCGTGCGATTCGGGATTGTGGGCTTTGGGCACCATGCAGGCAAGCGGCTGGTCCCCGCCTTTCGCGCGGCCACGACAGCGCGGCTGGAGGGCTTGTGGCGGCGCGATCCGGTTAAGGCGCAGGCGGACGCGGCACGCTACGGGATCCCGCGCGTCTTCTCTTCGGCCGAGGAGCTCTGCCGCTCGCCGGAGATCGAGGCGGTCTTTGTCGCCTCTCCGGACGCGCTGCACCGCGAGCACGTGCTGCTTGCGCTTGAAGCGCGTAAGCCGGTGCTGTGCGAGAAACCGCTGGCGATGAACGCCGCGGAAGCCGAAGAGATGCTAGCCGTGGCCGAGCGGGCCGGGGTGCTGTTCGGGGTGGCGCAGAACATGCGCTATAACCTATCCATCGACCTGATGCGGCGCTGGATCGAGGAGGGGCGCATCGGCAGGCCGCAGTTGGCGCACGCGCAGTTCTGCTATGAGACAAGCAAGAGCCCGCGCGCCTGGATCAACGATCCGGCGCTCGCGCTCGGCGGCCCCATCGGGGACGTCGGCATCCACTGCATCGACGCACTGTGCTACGTGCTGGGCGAATCTGTGACCGCCGTGAGCACACTTGCGCATCGCGATGCGGCCTCGGGCGCGGTCGAGTCGCATGCGGTGGTCAGCCTCGAGTTTGGCTCCGGGGCGCTCGGCACGGTGACGGTGACGACGCGCGCGGCCTACCGCTCGCTGATCGAGGTCGTGGGGGAGAAGGGTTCGCTGAGCTGCGAGGATGCCATGACGGTCGAACGGCCGGTGTCCCTGGTGCAGCGACAGGGTGGACACGTGGTGCTGGAGCAGCCGGTCTCGAACCAGGATGCGTTCTCGCGCATGCTGAACGGCTTTGCCGAGGCAGTCGGCGCTGGCGGGTACCGGGCTTTGGCGGTGGAAGGGCTCGAGAACCAGCGGGTTCTGGATGCGGCCTATCGATCCTGGCGCGCCGGGAGGTCTGAGCGGCTGGGGTAGTTTCGGGCTGCGGACACGAGAAAGCCCCGATCGAGATCGGGGCTTTTCCTGTGCTGCGTGGATCGAAAGAGCTACTTGGTGCTGTCCAGAACGATGCCGCCGGCGTTGGACTTCTCTTTCTGGATCTCGTTCGCCTTGCGCGCGCCCATCGCCTTGTCGGTCCAGAACATGGCTTTGGAAACGTCTTCCTTCTGCGCGGTGGGATTGCCGCAGTCGAGGTCTGCCTTGCGGCGATAGGTCAGGTTGAGGTACTGCATGGCGTCATCGTAATTTGGACGAATCTGCACAGACTTGTTGAGGTATTCAAGGGCTTCATTAACCAAGTCCGTGTTGTCTTTCTTGATCATGGCGCAGATCTGCTTCGACATCTTCGGATTGCCATTGCCGTCGTCCGTCAAGCCGCCCGATGCGAGATCCTTGACCGCGTTCTTGTACGCATCTTTCCAGTCGATGACGCCGATGGTGTAAGGCGCCTCGGCGTCGGTTGCATCGGCCTGCATCACTTTCTGCTGCCACTGCTTCGCCTGGGCCATTTTATCGGTGCTGAAATAGAGGCTCGCGATGCCCTTGAGGCTGATGACATCATTCGGATGCTCGGCCAGCACCTTCTTGTAGCCATTGATGGCCAGGTCTGCCTTTTTCAGGTTTTCCGGCGACGTCAGGTCCGGCACGACCTGCTGCGCATAAGCCGTGGCCAGGTAGATCCGGGTCATGGGATAGGTGGGGTCGAGATTGACCGCGTTCTGAAAGTGGTCGATAGCTTCGTCGTACTTGGCGGACTTGTACGCCTCGACACCCTTATTCAGCTGATCGCGGGCTTCCAGGCGCTTGCACCCGGTCGAAAGGACCAACAGCGACAGCGCAGCCGCGGCCAGCACCGGAACACGTGCGATTCGATTCATTCTGTCTCTTATCTCCTTCGATCAGCAGGGCGGCCCTGACGTTTGGTGCAGCGGTGCAGAGGTACGATCGACAAATGTGTCTGCGCAGTGATTGTAATCGGTTTGAGCCATGCCGCAATCCCTGGGGTGGAAGCGGCGGCTCAGATGCGGTTATGGCGCCTGCATGACGCGCCAGAATGAAGTAGGTGGAAGCGGGCTTATTGGCCCGCTTCAATCTTTGGAGTAATCAATCCGATGTGGTCGACGCCCACTGCCTTGCCGATATCGACCACCTGAGCGACGCTCTGAAAATTGAGATTCGGATCGCCCTTGACAAACATGATCTTCTGGTCGCGCACTGAGTAGATCTGCAGAAGCCGGGCCTGGAGGTCCTGCAGCGCGACGGGATCCTGGTTGATCTTGTAGGTGGGCAGCCCGACGCCGCTGCCGAGTACCTGCACGACAATGGCTTTATCGTTCGGCTGCTCGTTGTGGGTCTTTGGCGGCTGCGGAACCATCGCGTCCAGCCCGTGGGGCGTTGTCGGCACAATCACCATGAAGATGATCAGCAGCACCAGCAGGACGTCGATCATTGGAGTTACATTGATATCGGCGTTGAGCCCACCCGGACCACTGCCGCTTCCCATTGCCATAGAGCTAACCCTCTTCTTCGTTTCGTTCAGTCGCTTGAGAAAACCCGTGTGCGGAAGCGGCCTGCTAGATGCCGCCCGCCGCGCCCGGAGGTCCATGCTGGTCGGTCAACAGCCCGACTTCTTCCACGCCCGAGGTACGCACGGCATCAATCGCATCCTCGACCGCGCCATAGTGCGACCGCGCATCGGCGCGGAAGTAGACCACCTTGGTGGTCTTGTCCTTGATGCGATCCTGCACGGCAGGCCCCAGCTGGTCGAGCGAAATCTGGTTCGATCCCAGGTAAACCTTGCTGTCGCGAGTAACCGCGATCACCACCGCATCTTCCTTGCTGGCATCGTCCATGGTGACCGCGTTCTTTGAATTGACCAGGGTCACGGTGACCTTCTGCGTCAGCATGGGAGTGATGACCATGAAGATGATCAGGAGAACCAGCATCACGTCGACCATGGGCGTGACGTTGATGTTGGAGTTTACCTTGCGTCCTTCGTCTCGTCTTACGAGTGCCATTTCATTCTCCCTCAGCGCGGCCGGAGGCTCCTGCCGCCCTGGCGCACTCCGCGAATCGTGCGGAAATGCGCCAGGCAAGCAATCACTCACTCATGGCGTTGCAGGATAGGGCCGCGAGTTAGCGGCGGTTCTGCTTGAGGAAGTAGTCGACCAGCTCGCTGGCCGAGTTGTCCATCTCAACGTCAAACGCTTCCACCTTGTTGGTGAAGTAGTTGAAGGTCATGACGGCAGGGATAGCGACCAGCAGACCGAAGGCGGTGGTGACCAGCGCTTCCGAAATACCGCTGGCAACGGCGCCGATACCCGGCGTCTTTTGCACCGCGATCTCCTGGAAAGCCTTCAGAATGCCGGCGACTGTGCCGAACAGTCCGACGAAGGGAGCAGTGGAGCCGATGGTCGCGAGACCGCCGAGGCCGCGCTTGAGCTTGGCATGCACGATCGCCTCCGAGCGCTCGAGGGCGCGCTTGGATGACTCGACCTGCTCGACCGTGACCTGACCGCCTCCGTAGTTGCGAAACTCCTGCAGGCCGGCCGTGACCACCTCCGCCAGGTGCGATTTCTTGTTGCGGTCGGCCACCTTGATCGCTTCGTCCAGCTTGTTCTCGCGCAGCGCGCCGGCAACCCGGGGGGCAAAGTCGCGCGACTGCTTGCGGGCGGCCGCGAAGTAGAGCCAGCGGTCGATCATGACCGCGAGCGACCAAATCGACATGATAAAGAGCACGCCGACGACCGCGAGCGCAACCGGGCCCATGTTGTGTGCCAGCTCCATCGGCGAAAAGCCGACGGTGGGGGGCGCCTGATCCTGGAACCAGAAACCGAGTGCTGCCGGATTTGCCGCGAACTGCGAAAGGTGAGCGAGAATCACTAGAACATCCCTCCTGGGGAACGTGCCGCTTGGGGTTGCTGCTTCTAAACCGAAGTTATACAGGAATCCGGGCGCGCCGGCCTGCCTGCGTGAGAATGCGCTGCTGGCTTAACCGCCCAGGGTAAAGGTGACGTTGACCTGCGTCTGGACTTCGACGGGTTCGCCGTTGAGCAGGTAGGGCTTGTATTTCCATTGCTTCACCGCGTCGAGAGCCGACTGCGCCAGCATCTGTGGACCGCTGACTACCTTGAGGTTCTCGATGGCGCCGGTCTTCGAGATCGTCGCCGACAACACCACGGTGCCTTGAATCCGGGCCGCCTTGGCGATGGCCGGGTAGCTCGGCTCGGGCTTGGACAGAATGTTGCCCGCCATGACGCCGGACGAGACCGCGATCTTCTTGGGCGCGGCGGCCTTGACCACAGGTGCCGGGCCGGAGCCCATACCGCCCAGGATGCCGGCGCCGGCGTCTCCGCCGCCGCCCATCACCCCGACCGCAGCCTGCGGAGGCGGCGCATTGTCCGGCTGCACCTTGATGACCTTCGGAATCTTGGTCGGCGCCTGCATTTCGTTCATCTGCGGCACCACTTTTTCGATCTTCACCTGCGGAGGAGGCGGTGGCGGCGGCGGGGGCGGCGGCGGCGGGGCAACCAGCATCGTCGTCATCGCCGAGTGCGGGAGCGCCTCGGGATCGAGCAGCGGAATCAGGATCAAGGCCGCGAGCACACCACACCAGAAGATGGTCCCAAAGATGGTGTAGTACTTGCTTTTGGTCTTTATTCTTCCACCCGACTCCATCATTGCGTCTTCAAACATACGGAACCTCCGTTGCGGGAACTGGAACTTTTTGGAGCGAAAACCGGCTGGATCTGTAGACACCGGGAGGGGGTGGATTTGTTCCCGGTGTTTTCATGCCACCCTGGAAAGCTTCGGCATGCCGCGGATGGCGTGGCGAGCGCTCAAATCTCAGGTGAAAGCTTTGTATCATACGCGGGATACGAAATGGAACAGGCAGCCGCGGTTCTTAACCGCTACATCCGGGCCCGGCGCGCTGCAGGCAGCGCCGCTGCCCGTGTCGACCCGGCGCGGCGCTCCTGCCAGGCGACCAGCATCGGCGCCGCCACCGCGATCGACGAGTAGGTCCCGATCAGGATGCCGATGACCAGCGCGAACGAGAAGCCCCGCAGCACCTCGCCGCCGAAGACGTAGAGCGACAGCGCGGTCAGCAAGGTGAGCCCCGAGGTGAGCACGGTCCGGCTCAGGGTCTGGTTGATGGCCCGGTTGACGACGTCGGCGAGCGGCTCGCGGCGCGCCTGGCGCAGGTTTTCTCGGATCCGGTCGAAGACGACGATGGTGTCGTTCATGGAGTAGCCGATGAGCGTAAGGATAGCGGCGATGACGGTGAGCGAGATCTCCTGGTTGGTCAGCGAAAAGGCGCCAATGGTGATCAGCGTGTCATGAAACACGGCGACCACCGCGGCCACGCCGTAGATCAGCTCGAAGCGGAACCAGAGATACACGAGCATGCCGGCCAGCGAGTAAACGGTCGCGAGCAGCGCCTGTTTCCGCAGCTGCGCGCCCACCTGGGGGCCGACGATCTCGACGCTGCGTACATCGGCATGATTCGCGGCGTAATGCTGGCTGAGGGTGGCCACAATCGCGGCGCGGCCCTGGTCCAGGCCCGATTCGCTGGTGTCCTTCTGGGGCAGGGTGATGAGCACCTCGTTGGCCGAAGCGGACGTCGCGCCGTAGCTCTGGATGCGCTGGATGCCGGCATCCTTGAGCCCGGCCGCCGCGGCGGCGGCGCGTATGCGGCCCAGGTCCGGGGTCTGGGCGAAGCGCACGCGCACCACCGTGCCGCCGGTGAAGTCGACATCGAGCGGCAGATGGTGCCAGAAGGCGAGCGAGAGCAGCCCCGCGATGCTGAACACGAGGGAGAAGCTGAGGAAGTACCACTTCTTGCCCAGCCAGTCGATCTTCGGGCTTTGGAACAGTTCCATTTCGTCCTGCTTTATCGAGAGAGTGTGGGGCCGCCGAGCGGCTAGCCGCGGGCCTTGACGGCCTTGATGACGGCTTGTTCGGCGACAAACGAGATCGCGGCCAGCACCATGCCGGCGGCAAACACGAGCGCGCCGCGCCCCACGACTCCGGGTTCCATGTCGTTTAGGTTGATCGCACGAATGGCTTGCGTGACAGCTGAACTGCTCATATCGAGATTGCCTCTCCCCGCGCACGGCGGTTTACGTTGGCATCGAAGATCGTCCGCGAGACGAACACCGCGGTAAAGATGTTCGCAAAGAGGCCAAAGGTGAGCGTGATGGCAAAGCCCTTGACCGGGCCCGAGCCGAAGATGAACAGAATGGCCGCGGAAACGATGGTCGTCACGTGAGTATCGACGATGGTCGTCCAGGCGTGGGCGAAGCCCTGGTCGACCGAGGCGGCGGCGCTCTTGCCGGCGCGCATCTCCTCGCGGATCCGCTCGAAGATGAGCACATTCGAGTCCACACCCATGCCGATGGTCAGGATGACGCCGGCGATGCCGGGCAGCGTGAGCACGGCATGGGTGTAGCCCATAAAGCCGAGCAGGATGACGAGATTGAGGATCAGCGCGAGGTCGGCGTTGATGCCCGCGCCGCGATAGTAGACCAGCATGAAGACCATGACGGCGAGCATGCCGACGACAGATGCGAGCACGCCCTGGCGGATCGAGTCTGCGCCCAGTGACGGCCCGACCGAGCTCTCCTGCAGGTAGTGAATCGAGGCCGGGAGGGCGCCGGTGCGCAGCAGCAGCGCCAGCTGGTCGGATTGCTCCCTGGACATCGATCCGCCCGAGATGGTGCCCGTATCGCGGATCTGGTCGTGGATGTTCGCGACCTCCTGGATGCGGTTATCGAGCACGACCGCGAGCGCCTTGCCCTTGTTCTGCTGGGTGAAGTCGGCGAAGTGGTTGCCGGCCGCGGTGGTCAGGTAGAAGGTGACTTCCGGCTCATTGGTGTTCTGGTTGGTGCCCGACTGCGCATCGCGGATGTCGGTGCCGCCAACCTCGGCTGTCCGCTTGAGCAGGTAGACCTGGTCGCCGGAAGCGGAGCTCGAAGCGCCGGGCGCGGCATGCACGATCTGCTGATCGAATGGGAGCGTGCCGCCGAGCGAGTCGCGGGCTGCGGCTTCGGTCGAAAAGGGGCCGCCGGTCACCAGGTGGATCTCGAGCCGCGCGGTCGATTGGATCACATCCCTCACCCGCGAATCGTCATCGATGCCGGGCAGCTCGACCAGAATCTGGTTGGAACCGGTGTTGTACTCCTGGATGATGGGCTCGGTGACGCCGAGTTTATCGACGCGGTTGCGGATCACCTCGACGGCCTGCTGCAGGGTATTGGATTTGCTCTCGGCGATGGCGCTCTGCTTCATCGAGGCCGTCAGCACGCTGCCGTTCTGGTTGAACTCGTACTGCGCGCCATACTTGTTATTGAGCACGCTGCGCGCGTCGGCCATCTTGGCCGCCGGGATGCCGGAAAGCTGCAGCACCGCGGGCTGGGCCGCGTTCGGCTTGCTTCCGGCCGCGCTGATGCCGGCGGACGCGAGGTCGGACTGCATGCGTACCAGGTCGGAATCGGTGGCGGTGCCGATGGCTTCATCGACCATCACCTGCAGGATGAGGTGGGTGCCGCCGCGCAGGTCGAGCCCGAGATGGATCTGGCTCAGCAGCGAGGCTTTCAGCGCCGAAGGGGTTATGCCCTTGGGGACGCCAAAGATGCCGAAAACAAAGACGAGAAGCGTAGCCAGGATGAGCAGAAGGCGGAGGCCGGGTCGGTTTCGCATGGTGGGTTACGCAAGCCGCGCCGCGGCTACTTTTTCTCCTCTTCCGTGGTGACGGAGGCGATGGCGGTGCGCGCGATCTCGAGCTTCACATTATCCGGCGCGACCCGGATGTGCAGCGAGTCCTCGCGCAGCGCGATCACCGTTCCGCGGATGCCGCCGGTGGTGGTGATGCGGTCGCCGGACTTGAGATTGCCGAGCATCTGCTGCCACGCCTGCTGCTTCTTCTGGTTGGGCCGCATGAGCAGGAAATAGAAAACGACGGGAATCAGCACCAGGGGGAGGATGGAGCCGACGCCCTGCGGCAGGGCGAGTGCAAGAACGGCGGCGAGCGGAGGGGTCAAAACGTGTTCCTTCAGGAAGTTCCCTGCGCCCCATATGCGGGGTTGAAGCAGGGGCAGGTCCGGTGCGAAGCAAGATCAGATGTGGGTACCTGCAAGCAGGCGCGGAAGCCAGTGCGTCGATACGGCACGGCACCGCCGGCCGAACTATCCAGCTTTTAAGCATGGCTGAGCGCCGGGGGCATGTCAAGCGCGCTGGCAGGATCGCCGCCTGGGCTCCCGGCCCGCGACGCCGCCGCGGTCAGGCCGCCGCGATCAAGCCGTGGCGCCTCCAGCCGTCGGCAGGGGATGGGGTTCGCCGCCCGCAAGCAGTTGCGGTACGACGCTGCCGGCGGCCCGAACCGCGGCCTGAACCGCAACCTGATCCGCGGCTGATTTCCCGGTGTCCCCCATGTCCTTGGCCTCCATGAACCGGAGCAGCGCCTGGAAGCACTCCGGATCCAGCTTGAGCGGCACTTCTTTTTCGAGAATGGCGATGATCTGCTCGGCCGGCAGGCCTCCGCGGTAGGGGCGGTCTTCCGAGAGCGCGCCGTACATATCGGCCATGCCGATGACGCGGTCATTGAGAGAGAGCGCGCTCGCCTCCATGCGGTTGGGGTACCCGGTGCCATCGAGCCGCTCATGGTGCCGGCCGGCGATGCGGGCGATCAAGGCAAAAGCAGGAACACGCTCGAGAATCTGCTGCGACAGAAAAGGATGCTCCCGCATGACGAGCCACTCGGAGGCGTCCAGCTTTCCCGGCTTGTCGAGAATCGAGTTCGAGACGCGCAGCTTGCCGAGGTCGTGCAGCAGCGCGGCGCGATGGAGGGTCTGGCGCTGCTGTGCAGGCAGGCCGAGCTGCTCGGCAATGCCTTCGGTCGCTTCCGTCACGCCGATCGAGTGGCGGTAGGTGAACGACGACTTCGCGTCGACCACATCGGCAAATGCCTCGCAGACACGGTCGATATGCTCGGCATCCATCCGCTGGACCTGGCCCGGCTCCATGTCCATCACGCGGGCGCGCTCTTCCTGCTCCCCGCAGCCGGTCCAGAGCGTGCCGTCGCGATCGAGTGAGACGGCGATGCGAACGAGCTCTGGATCGAACCACGTGCCGCTGCGCTGTCGGGCCGTCCACAGGGCGCGCTCGCGGTCCTGCTCGCCGGCGAAGACATCGAGGTGCTGTGCCAGGCAAAGGATTCTCGCGAGAATGGGAATGGCCGGGCCCCGAAGCTGCCCCGGGTAGCCGCTGCCGTTCCAGTGTTCGTCGAGCGAGTGGATAGCGTCGGCACACTGCTCGGTCAGGCCAATTTTGCGAACAATGTTCGCGCCGCGCTCGCAGCGCAGGCCGATCATCTCGGCGTTATTTTGTTTCTGCTGCATGCTCAGCGCGGCGAGCCGCATCGCCTTTGGTACAACCCCAGCGCCGGGCAGCGCGTTCGACCAGGCCATCTTGAGCCCGGCGACCGTTGGCCGGGTCCAGTCCACCATCTTGACGTCGCGCTTGGCTTTCCGGTCGTCGCCGCCAAGAATCTGGCACATGCGGCTCGCATTGCTGCTGCACCCAATGTCCTTGAGCAGCAGCGCATAGTAGAGATCGCACAAGGCTTCATCGCCCAGGCCGAGCGCCGTGCCGATGCGCATGCCGAGCAGGCAGCTGCGCATGGCGTGGCCGGGGACCGCGTCCTCGGTCAGGTCGAGCGCGAAGGAGAGCGCGGAGACAATCTCGGAGAGCGTGGTGCGTTCGCCTGTAGAGCTTTGCGGGCTTTCATCTATGGCAGATGTCAGGCCAGATTCAGTTCCGTTATGTATCACGCTTGATTGCCTCCGCTTCGGGTGGTCCTGCCACTGTTCTATCGGAAGAAGCGGCCGCAAGCAGTGAGGAAACGCTGGCGGTGGCTGGAGCTGGTTGCGTTTTGGCACTCGCGGTTATACCGCGTTCCATTCTGGGCTGCGCGCGAGCGATGGCGCGACGCATGCGGCTGAAAGGCACCCGGTCAAGTCGTGCGCCACGCGCCACTACTCGCCGGCGAGCTCCAGCCGCACGCGGCGCATGGTTTCGAGATAGAACGCGAGATTGTGGATGGAGTTGAGCGTGGCCGCGAGCGGCTCGCCGCTCGCAAACAGGTGCCGCAGGTAGGCGCGGGTGTAGCGGGCGCAGACCGGGCAGGCGCACTCCGGATCGGCCGGCCCCTGGTCCTCGGCGAAGCGGCGATTCTTGATATTGAGCCGGCCTTCGGAGGTAAACAGCAGCCCGTGGCGGCCGGCGCGCGTGGGCAGCACGCAGTCCATCATGTCGACGCCCATCCGCGCGTACTCGCGAATCTCCTCCGGGTAGCCGACGCCCATCACGTAGCGGGGCTTGTCCGCGGGCAGGTACGGCAGGGTGGCCGCGATGATCGCGAGGGTCTGTTCGCGCGGCTCGCCGACCGCGAGCCCGCCGATGGCGTAGCCGGGAAAGTCCATCGCCGCTATGCGCTCGGCGGCTTCGCGGCGGAGCGCCGGATACATACCGCCCTGCACGATGCCGAATAGACTTGGCCGGGCTGCCGCGTCGATTGCAGGCGCTTGCCAACGCTGCGCCGGGGTCGGCATCAGCCAGGGTACTTCCTGCTGGTGGGCCTGCCAGTACGCGAGCGAGCGCTCGGCCCAGCGGATCGTCAGCTCGAGCGAGGCGCGCGCCCTCGCCTCGTCTGCCGGGTACTCCAGACATTCGTCGAAAGCCATCGCGATGTCAGAGCCGAGCGCCAGCTGCACGGCCATCGAGTGCTCCGGGGTAAACAGGTGCGCGGAGCCGTCGAGGTGCGAGCGGAAGTGCACGCCCTGCTCGGTAATCCTGCGCAGCGAGGCGAGCGAGAACACCTGGTAGCCGCCGGAGTCGGTGAGGATGGGCCGCCGCCAGCTCATGAACCGGTGCAGGCCGCCCATGCGTGCGACCGCCTCGTGCCCGGGGCGGAGATAGAGGTGATAGGTATTGCCCAGGATGATTCCAGCGCCCGGCTGCTCGCCGGCCGCAACCGCCTGCGGGCCGCCAAGCGATTCGAGCACATCCTGAGGCACGGCTTTTACTGTCGCGGCGGTGCCGACCGGCATGAATACTGGCGTTTCCACCGCCCCGTGCGGCAGATGCATGCGTCCCCGCCGGCCTTGGAAGCTGGGTGCGATCACCTCGAATTGCAGACTCATCCATAGCAGTCTAGAAGAGCCGGCAAAGCTGGGCCCATTGTTACGAAAGGAACATGAAGTTTGCCGCGACTCACGCGATAGCTCTGAACGAATGACCGGGATACGCCGATATGCATCCTGACAAAGGTTCAGGGCGGATCCGCCGGCCTGCGAATGTTGGAAACGAGGGTGGGAAACGCAATGAAGTTGCTGCACGCGGTCCTTTGCTGCCTGCTCTGGTTCGCGGCACTGCCGCTGCGCGGCCAGGAACTCTACCGGTCGTCGCTGAGCAGCGCCGCGCAGGCGATGGGCGGCGCGAGCACCGCCGCGCCAGCCGGCCCGCTGGACGCGATGAGCGGCAACCCCGCAGGGCTTCCATTTGCCGGCAGCCGGGTTGTTGAGCTTGGGGCGAACGCCGTGCTGGGAAGAGGCGAATTCACCAACGCCCGCAATACGGATGGGCGGCTTGAACCGTTTCTGGGCCTGGCGCCTTTCGGGGCCTACGCCATGCCCCTCGGCCGGCAGGGATTGTACCTGGGGGCATCGATCGCGCCCGACACGTCGCTGTCCGCAACCTGGCATTATTACGATTCGCCCGGAGTAGGCGGCGCGGATTACGGATATCAGAAGAACTACTCCTCGATACTCAACCTGCGCTACGCGGCGGGACTGGGATACAACCTCTCCCGGCACATTTCCGTGGGCGCGACGGTGGGCCTGGTCTACAACACGAATACCCTCACCGCGCCGTTCATCTTCCAGAGCCAGCCGGTGTTGGCGGGACTCAAGACACTGCTCGACCTGCACACCAGCGGGACCGGCTGGAACGGGTCGGCCGGCATCCTGTACCAGCCGCGCGCGAAGCTGCATTTCGCCGCCTCCTACAAAAGCCGTACCGTAACCCATACCAGCGGCAGCGCCTCGGGCGACCTGTCCGCGCAACTCGCCGCGCTCGGGATCACCGGCTTTCAGCCCAAATACCAGTACAAGGCTCATCTCGACAACACGCTTCCGGCGGTCGTCACCGCGGGTCTGGTCGCTCCCCTGGGTCGGCGCGCCATGCTGTCGCTGGAAAGCGATTTCGTGGACTGGCGCCACGCTTTCCGCGAGCTTCCGGTGGTGCTGACGAACGGGAGCAATGCCGACCTGAACGGGCTTGCCGGCACCAGCACCCTCAAGGACGCCGTGCCGCTCAACTGGCGCAGCCAGGAGTTTTATCGGGCGGGTCTCGAGCTGCCGGTTACAGAGAGCGCAAACCTGCGCGGCGGCTATGCCTACAGCAATGACCCCGTTCCTTCCGCCACGCTGACGCCGCTTACCGCGGCCACTACGCAGCAGTTTCTTACTGCCGGCTTCGGCTATCGCCATAAACGGATTGGCGTCGACCTTGCGTACGAGGCTGGGCTTCCCCAAACCGCGCATGTCGGGCACAGCCAGCTGCGTTCCGGCGAGTACGACAACAGCCGGGTCGACCTGATGCTGCAGTCGGTCTCGCTGACGACTTCGTTTTCTTTCTAAACGTCAAAAACAGACCTGGAAAGGTCTCGCGAAGGCGTGCTTTCGTGCAGCCTACCGCCGGCGCTCCCAGCGCTCCTCATGCCGATCGTCGCGCGAGAGCACGTCGCGCACCGCCCCGCTTTCCGGGTCGCGCTCGAAGACCAGCCGAGTGGTGCTGCCGCTGGGAAAGAAGAACGTGTTCGCGCTCTCCGGCAGCAGCTCCGCAACCTCGCCGATGCGGTTGCGCTGGAACAGTTGGTCGCCGGTGCGGAAAACCGTGATCTGGAGCACGCCGTTGTCCTCGTACTCACCCACGTAGGCTTCGTAGACGGCAGGATTGATCTTTGCTGGCACGGGGTGCACGGGCACGATTGTTTTTTCAGCTGCCGGCTGCAGCCGCGCGTCCGACGAAAGCGAGTGCGAGAGCAGCCAGTGCGGCAGCTCGGTGTTGCTGTAGGCCTTCTCCCACACGTTATGCCGCACGCCGGCGTACTCCGAGAAGCGCACATCGCCGTCGGCCGCCTTCAGCGCGTCGTACATCAGCGAGCTCTGCCGCGGGCTCACCACCGGGTCGTCGGCGCCGTGAAAGATCCACACCGGCGTCCTGCGCAGCACGCGCGCGTACTCTTCCGGCAGAACGGTCTGCTCGCTCCAGCGCGAGGGCTGGTAGGACCAGAACACGCCGCCGCACACCGGCGCGATGGCGGCGAACACGCGGGGATTGTCGCGCGCGATCTCCCAGGTGCCGTAGCCGCCCAGCGATAAGCCAGTGAGATAGGTGCGGTCCGAATCGCCGTTGAACTCGTGCTCCTCGGCGCGCAGCGCAGCCATCGCCATCTGCATCATGTCGGGGTCGGTCCAGTGGTGATGGCTGAACGGCACCTGCGGCATCACGACGACAAACGGCCAGCGCTCCGGGTGCACGCGAATGGCAGCGGGCAGGCCGATCTGCGTTTCATCAAGCCCCTCCACGCCGCGCTCGCCCGAGCCGTGCAAAAACAGGATCACGGGCCACTTCTGATTTTTGTTCCAGCCCTCCGGCAGGTATACGACATAGCGGCGCACCAGGCCGTTGACCACGACGGTGCGGTTCAGAAAGCCGGTATCCTGCGGGTGTTTCGCGGCGAAAGCCAGGCTGGCACCCGCGAGCAGAAAGATGGCGGTGAAGAGCATGCGCCACGTACGTGCGACGGAAAGCATGCAGCGAGCATAGCAAGGCTCGCTCCCCGGCGGCCTAAAAGCAGAGTGCCCGCCGAAGCTCGACGGGCGTTTCCGCATTCGCGTGTGGCCGGGAGCGATTTAGAACACTCTCCGTACGTGCATCTCGCGCTCCCAGATGCGGCCCTCGGCAGCCCGGTTCAGGAATGCATCGGCGCCCCCGCCGACCAGCACCCCCGCATCCGGCATTACGCCAGCCATGGTCAGCAGTGATTGCGCACCAGCCGTGGCGCCGATCACCTTAAGATGTGCGAACGCATCGTGCACCCACGACACAGCCGCTGCCTCCTTCGCAAGCATCTTCGCGCCTTCGGCCGAAGCTGCCACAAACACTGTGTCAAATAGAACCGAAGGGCCGCCGGCAAGCTGGAAGTCCGCCTCCAGCATCGAGCCATCCGCGGCGACCGCTCCGCCGATCTTCGCGGCAACGATTTTGACCTGCGCTGCCATGCCCATCGCCGCTGTTTTCAGCGCCATCACCTCGGCGCCGTCGGTACCGTCGGCCACCAGGCAGCCTACCATGCGCGTCTTCAGCGTCGGCATCGCTTTTTTCACGATGCTCAACGTCGGCGACAGTGGAAGATCAGTACGCGCTGGAACGGTTGTCGGTATCTTCGGGAGTTCGCCCTTCATGCCGAGTCCATCGGCAACCCGCTGCGCGATTACCGGGTCGACATTGGCCAGCTGCCCGACCATGCGCTCCCGCACCGCTTTCGTCTGCACCTTGCTCAGCTCAAAGATAAAGCTCGCGACGATGTGGCCCTGCTCGGCATCGGTCTGCGAGTTGAAGAACAGCAGCGCCTGGCTGTAGTGATCGGCGAACGATGCGGCGCGGATGCGCAGCTTGTCGCCGGACTCGTGCGCGGGATAGGACGTGAAGCCGCGCTCCGGGTCCTGGCGCGGCGAGTCCGCCTCAAGCGAGCTGGGCGAGTAGGCGACGCGGCCTTTCTGCGCGCCCATCTGCATGTGCCCGTCGCGCTGCATGTTCATGACCGGGCATCGCGATACGTTCACGGGGATATGCGCGTAGTTGGGGCCGCCAAGCCGGGTCAGCTGCGTGTCGATGTAGGAGAGATTGCGTCCCTGCAGCAGCGGATCGTTGGTGAAGTCCATGCCGGGCAGGATGTCGCGCGTGCAGAAAGCCACCTGCTCGGTCTCGGCGAAGTAGTTATCGACATTTTTGTCGAGCACCATGCGCCCAATCACGCGCAAAGGCACCAGCTCTTCCGGAATCAGCTTGGTCGCGTCCAGCACGTCGAACTCGAATTTTTGCGTGAACTCCTCGTCGAACAGCTGCACCGCGAGCTCCCACTCGGGGAAGTTGCCGTCCGCGATCGCGTTCCACATATCGCGGCGATGGTAATCCGGGTCGGCGCCCGAGATCTTGAGCGCCTCGTCCCATATCACCGACTGCATGCCTGCCTTCGGCCGCCAGTGGTACTTCGCATAGGTCGACTTGCCTTCCTCATTGATCAGCCGGAAGGTGTGCACGCCAAAGCCTTCCATCATGCGCAGCGAGCGCGGAATGCCGCGATCCGACATGATCCACATCAGCATGTGAGTGCTCTCGGGCATCAGCGAGGCGAAGTCCCAGAAGGTGTCGTGCGCTGTCTGCGCCTGCGGAAAGCCGCGGTCCGGCTCCTGCTTGGCCGCGTGGATCAGGTCGGTGAACTTGATCGCGTCCTGGATAAAGAAGACCGGAATGTCGTTCCCCACCAGGTCCCAGTTGCCCTCGGGCGTATAGAACTTCACCGCGAAGCCGCGGACGTCGCGCGCCAGGTCACTCGAGCCCGCGTTGCCGGCGACAGTCGAAAAGCGCGCGAACACGTCGGTCTTCTCGCCCACCCGGTTGAAGATGCCGGCCTTTGAGATGCCGGCAAGCGAGTCCGTCAGCTCGAAATAACCCTTGGCCCCATAACCGCGCGCGTGGATGACGCGCTCCGGAATGCGCTCGTGATCGAAGTGCTGGGTCTTTTCAATCAGCACATGGTCTTCGAGCGCCACCGGACCGCGCTCGCCGACTTTGAGCGAATTCTCATCGTCGGCGACGATCAGCCCGTGCTGGTTGGTCATGGGCGGATGCGTTCCGCCCGCTACCTGGTGCGGCTCCCCGCCATTGCCGATCTTCGTATCCTCGCTCATTTGCTCGTCCGCCGCCATATTCGTAGCCATTGCTTGCCCTCGGTCCCGCTGTCTCTTCTATCGCTTGTCGAGCGCGCCAGGTACCGGGCAGGCGAGGCTTAGCTTTCCCATAGCTGCGACCAGGGAGTAAGCCAGGGAGCGAACCTGGTCATTCTGCGAACTGAGTTTTGAGCAGTCTTGCTAATAGGGTCGGATGCAGGGCACGCGGGCGCGGTCTGGGCGCCCGGCGGATTGCGATGCGATCAACAATGGTGGAGAGGTGGACCGCTCCAGATGCCGTTCTCGATCTTGTTCTCGCAAGCCGAAAGAGCTACGTCGCGAGCTTTTCCTGCAGCTCGGTCAACATCCTGTTCAGGTTCGTATCTGCCCGGCGCTGATCTTCAATCTTGGCGATTGAATGCATCACGGTGGTGTGGTGCTTATTGCCGAACTGACGCCCAATCTCTGGAAGGCTCGCCTCGGTCATCTGCTTTGCCAAGTACATCGCAATCTGCCTCGGCACAACGATCTTTCGCGAGTTATTTTTCTGCTTCAGCTCGGTCACGCTTTCCATGGCAAACTGATACGCCACAGCACGCTGGATCGCGTCAATCGTAATCTTGCGGACCTGCGTGTCGATGAACTGCTTGAGGCAGAGCTGCGCCGTGGTTACCGACATCTCGACACCGTGCAGCTTGCACCATGCCAAGAGCCGCGTGAGTGCGCCCTCGAGTTCGCGTACGTTGGTGCGCACGTTCGCGGCAACAAACAAGGCCACATCGATCGGCAGGGCGCAGTCCTCCGACTCGGCCTTCTTCTGTAGGATCGCGACCCTGGTCTCTAGGTCCGGGGGCTGAATGTCGGCGATCAATCCCCACTCCATGCGGGAGAGCAGACGATCTGGAATCTCGACTTCCTTGCTTTTGTTGAAATCCTTGGGGGAGCGATCGCTCGCGATCACGATCTGCTTCACGCTCTCGTGCAGCGCATTGAAGGTGTGGAAGAACTCCTCTTGCGTCCGCTCCTTGCCGGCAAGGAACTGGATGTCGTCGATCAGCAGCAGGTCGACCGATCGGTACCTATCACGGAAGCCAGTCATCTTGTCCGTACTATGGCGGACCGCGCTGATCATCTCGTTAGTGAACTTCTCGCTCGACACGTAGCAGATGGACGCATTCGGCTGGCGGCGCTTGACCTCGTGGCCGATGGCCTGCATGAGGTGGGTTTTGCCCATGCCCACGCCGCCGTAGAGGAACAGCGGGTTGTAGGCCTTGGCCGGCGACTCGGCGACCGCCGCCGCCGCCGCGCGGGCGAACTGGTTGCCGGTGCCGGCGACAAAGGCGTCGAAGGTGTAGCGCGGGTTGAGCTGCGCGGCCGAGTTCCAGTCGAAGCGGCCCTGCTGCGGCATGACCCCGCTCTGTGGCGTAGCCGATTGCGGCATAACCCCGCTCTGCGGCACAGTTTCGGCCGACGCCCTGGCCCCATCGCGAAGCCCAGTCCTGTGGTTTGCCGCCGCGCCGTTACGGGCGGCCGGCGCACCATGGGCGTGAACGTCTCCGAAACCCTCGGAGCGATCGTTATCCGCCGAGGCATCGAGCGCGATCCCGCGGCCGTGCCCAGATGTGTGCCCAGATGTGTGCCCAGATGTGTGCGTAGATGTGTGCGTAGACGCGGGGGGGAACCTGCCGTCCTCACCCGCCGTTGCCTCCTGCTGCGGGAGCACGAAATCCACCCGCTCGTAGGGCAGCCGCAGGGTGTCAAGCGCCTCGCCGATCAGATCGGCATAGCGGTCGCCGATACCCTGGAACTCGGGCCTGGGCACCCGCACCACCAGCACATTGCCGTCGGTGTGGCTGAAGAGTGTGGGCTTGAACCAGGTCTCGTAGTCCCGGCGATTGATTTTTTTCTGGAGCGCGCCCAGAACGCGAACCCAGGGGTTCAAGGGAGCAACGGGTGCGGTGGGATAAAAGCTCATTCCAGAAAGTCCTTACCAGCGAAATCAAATCTGCCCCGGCCCACACCTTGCGCGGTGCGCCCGCTGCCCGTCCGGCTCCGCGCCGCCACCCGGGGTGAAAGGCAAAGCGCGCCGAAAGGGAAACAAAACCACCGCCCTCTAGAGGAGAGCAATGGCAGCCTGCGCATCGAGTTGTGGAACGAAGCGGGATGGGGGCAACGCCCTGCGAAAACCAGACTTGCGGCAACCATGAATCGTTCGAAGCGAGGCCCAGACTAGCACAGACGCAGGGGGCTTTGGACCTTGTTTTCGCGCCGCTTCTGTGCTGCTGCCGCGATTGCACAAGCGATGGTGAAAGCGTGTCCGGTGTGTGTTGTGCGCTGCTTTTTTGTCCCGCGCGAAACCGGAAAATCCTTGGCACGGAAGCGAACCCGGCGTACCATCCACGCGGTCCGGCATCAGCCATCGTCCGCGCAGGCAGCACGCCGGCTTTCTGTGTGTCCGCTGAAAACGGCAGGTACGATCGAGCTGCTGAGCAGATTGCGCTCGCCCAGCCTGGCATGCACCAGCGCGGCGGCCGGCGGCGGCGGAGCTGCCCGGCGCGTTCTGTCACAAGACACATCCGGCCGGGCGCGAACCGCCTCTTCTCCTCGAAACCTTCCTGCGGTATACTCAGAGTTCGTCCCTCGGGCTCGGTTGCCTCTCCGTGTGGACCCCGCACTTAAGCCTTGAGGAGTTTGACAGACCATGCCGAAGCGCACGTTTCAACCCAACCGCCGTCACCGGGCCAAGACCCACGGCTTTCGCACCCGCATGAAGACCAAGAGCGGTGCCGCTGTGCTCAATCGCCGCCGCGCCAAGGGCCGGCACAAGATTGCGGTTTCGGCCGGCTTCCGCGACTAGTCCGGCCTATTGGCGCGCCGGATAGTGCTCGACACCAATAGCGCTGCGCACCAATGATCATGCCGACTCCCTTCCGCACACTCCGGGTTCGCAAACACGCCGACTACGGCCTGGTGTACGGCGTAAGCCGCAAACATCAGAGCGCGTCCCTGAGCTTTTTCTACCGTGTTCGCCTCGCCTCCGGCTCTCCGGCTGCCGACAGCCCTGTTTCCAACGCGCGCTTCGGCATCACCGTGCCCCGGGTTGTGGGTCCTGCCGTCAAGCGGAACCGGATCAAGCGGCGCATCCGCGTCGCAGCGCGCGCCGCTCTGCATCTGCTGCCCGAGGCCGCCGATGTGGTGCTGCACCCCCGTCCGGTAGCGGCCGCTATGCCTTTTCTCGCGTTACAGAGCGAACTCGAAAGCGTGTTCGCAACCGTGGCACGCCGGGTCGCATCCGGGGCGCTCAACACTCCGCTGCCCCGACCGCCTCGACCCAGCAAGCCACGAGCCGGGGCCAGCACCCGCCGGGCAGCGAAATCCTAATGGATCCCAGAGCGGCTCCCAGCCCGGCAAGCCACAGCAGGCCGCTCGATCTCGCCTTTACGGCTTACAAGCGTGTGCTGTCGCCCATGCTGCATACCCTCGCGCCTGGCAACGGCGGCTGCTGCTACCAGCCCAGCTGCTCAGAGTACGCGACACTTGCCCTGGCGCAGCACGGTGTGGTGCGGGGCGGCGCGATGGCGATGTGGCGCCTGCTGCGCTGCAATCCCTTCTCCCGCGGCGGGTGGGATCCGGTGCCGGCTGCTCGCAGGCGGCGCTCCACCATGTAGTCCGCAGCCGCCGTGCAGCCCGGTCAAGCCGCATCATGGTTTTTTGAGGCGCCGCTGCTCCGCGCAGGTACCATAGAGGCGGAGCGCCTGGGCGCCCCTCATCGAGCAAACTCACCAGATCAGGAAGAAACGACCCTTGGCAGAATTCAAGAACCCAAACCAGCAAGGCACAGGCGGCTCCGGCTCACCGGGCGGCTCCAGCTCGCTGCTAATGTATTTTTCGCTGTTTCTCCTGGTCTTTCTCGGGCTGCAGTATTTCCGCCAGAAGAGCGCGCCCGCGCCCACCCAGCAGCACGCCGCCGCCCCCGCGCCGGCAGTCCAACATCCGGCGCCGGCTGTCCAGAGCGCAGCCAGCGCGGCCCCGGCTGCTCCCGATACGAACGCCATCCAGGCCAGCGCCATCGCACCGATCACGGTCGAAAACGCCCTCTACAAGATCACCTTCTCGAACCGCGGCGGCGAGGCGACCTCCTGGATCCTCAAGGGCTACAAGGATGACGACGGCAAACCGCTCGACCTGGTCAATCACCACGCCGCGCCCAAATACGGCAGCCCGCTCTCGCTCTATACCTACCAGCCGGACCTGACCGCGCGGCTTGCGGCCGCCCTCTATGTGCCCTCGAACACCGCGCCCACGCTCACCGCCCCTGGTGCGCTGACCTACACCTACGCCGCTGGCGGCCTCGCGGTCAAAAAGACGTTTACCTTCGACAACACCTACGTCATCCACGCGCAGGTTTCCATCACCCTCAACGGCGCGCCAGTGGCTGCGGCCCTGGCTTGGCCCTCGGGCTTTGGCGACCAGGCCACCCTGCCGCAGTACGCCAGCACCAGCTTCGATGCGAGCCAGAACGGCAAGTCCGAGTCGGTCGACATCAAGAAGGTTTCCGGCGGCGACACCCTGCACGGCAACTTCGACTGGGCCGGCGTTTCCGACCTGTACTTCGCGGCCATATTCCTGCCCGACCATCCAGCCAATTCGAGCTTCGTCACGCTGCACAAATCGGTCGACATCCCGCGCAACCTGAAGAAGGTGGACGACCACGAAACCACACCCGCGCCGGTCCTCGGCGCGGCCGCCGCTGTTACTAGCGGTGCGCTCGACACGCGGCTGTTTGTAGGCCCCAAGTCGCTCAACGTGCTCTCCGCCATCAAGGGGACCGACGGCGGCCCCAGCCTCGACAAGATCCGGGACTTCGGCATTACGTCGATCATCGCGAAGCCCCTCTTCCTGCTGCTGCGCTGGCTGCACGACCACATCGCCGCCAACTGGGGCGCGTCTATCCTGATCCTCACCCTGCTGCTCAGCCTGCTTACCCTGCCCACCCGCATCGCCATGATGCGGTCCTCGATGAAAATGCAGCGCATCCAGCCGCAGATGGACGCGATCAAGCAGCGCTATGCGAAGTACAAGGCCACCGACCCCAAGCGCCAGGAGATGAATCAGGAAGTCTTCAAGCTGCAGAAGGACAACGGCGTCAATATGTTCGGCAGCTGCCTGCCCATGCTCATCCAGTGGCCGCTGCTGTACGGGTTCTACAGCATGCTGAGGAACGTGATCGAACTGCGCCACGCGCATTTTCTCTGGATCCCGGATCTCAGCTCGCCCGATCCGATCCACGTGCTGCCCGTCTTCTTTGTTGTCTCCATGTTCCTGGTCAGCTGGCTTACACCGTCGCCCGGCGTGGACCCGCAGCAGCAGAAGATGATGGCCATTACGATGCCCGCCGTCTTCGGCTTCATGACCTGGTCGATCGGCGCGGGTCTGGCGCTCTACTGGGCCGCCTCGAACCTGCTCGGTATCGCGATCCAGCTCGGCATGAACAAGACCGCGATGGGCCGCGAAATGCGGGAGATGGCGCTGCGGCGGGCCGCGAAGAAGAATGGTAAAACGATCAACGCGAAGATCGTGAATACGCGTAAGGCGTAGACCGCCTGCGCGGCTGGCGGTCACTTCGTGACGTGTGTACCTTGAGGTGGCAGCCGCAAGCTCCGTTGCCCTCCCGTTGGTCGGGAGCGACATTGCTGAAGCTGACCAACGGGAGGCCCGCAAAGACTTAGGATGCGAGCATCCAGTAAACCCGCCACGAAGTGGCCGCCTCCCGCGCAAGGGGTCTTAGCCTTTCAGTACACTAAGCATGTGCCGATTGAAGACTACAAGGCTGCCGCTGAATCCATCGTTGCATTCCTGAAGCTGCTGACCGGCAGCGGCCGCCTGCGTCTGCGCTACCGCATTACCGCCGGCGCGGGCGCGGCCGACCCAGACGGCCTGGAAGCGCGCGAGATTTACGTCGAACTCTCCGGCCCCGATGCACCGCTGCTGGTCGAGCGCAATGGCGAGCTGCTGCGCGCGATGGAGCATGTCGCCGCCAAGCTGATCCGGCTGGAGAGCGAAGAACACGACAAAGTCTCCTTCGACGCCGAAAACTTCAAGGCTCTCCGCGCCCGCGAGCTGCGCCTGCGCGCCGAGACCGCGGTCGAGACGGTCGAGCGCATCGGGCAGCCCTTTGCTTTCGCGCCGTCCAACTCGCGCGAGCGGCGGCTGCTGCACCTGGCTCTTCGCGCTTTTCCTTCGGTCGAAACAGCCTCGGTCGGCGAGGGCATGCAGCGCATGCTGGTCGTCTATCCGGCAGGCTTTGACCGGGCCAGCTACACGCCGCCGCCAGCGCTTGCATCGCCGGCCAGCGGCCGCGATGACCGCCGCCGCTGACGCGCTGTAAGCAGCCATGCCTGATACAAATCCACCCCTGACCCGCGATACCATCGCAGCCATCGCCACGCCGCCAGGCCGGGGCGGCATCGGCATTGTGCGGCTCAGCGGGCCTGCGGCCCTCGCCATTGCGCGGCCGCTGCTCGGCGCCTCTTACGCTCCCCTTCTACCCTCGCAGGCCCGCTTCTGCCATCTGGTTGAACCCGCCACCGGCGAGCGCCTGGATGGCGCCGTGGTGACGTACTTTCAGGCGCCGCGTTCCTATACCGGCGACGATGTCGTCGAGATCGCGGCGCATGGCGCGCCCGTTCTGCTCAATCACCTGCTGCGCCTGCTGCTCGCCCGGGGCGCGCGCCTGGCTGGGCCCGGCGAGTTTACCGAGCGCGCCTTTCTTTTGGGCCGCCTCGACCTGACCCAGGCCGAGGCCGTGCGCGACCTTATCGATGCGCAGACGCTGCTGCAGGCGCAGCTTGCCGCGCAGCAGCTGGGCGGCGCGCTCTCCCGGCGCATCGCCCCGCTCAAGCAGTTGCTTGTCGCCCTGATCGCGGTCCTCGAAGCCGGCATTGATTTCGCGGAAGACGATACGCCGGTGGTGAGCGGCGCAGCGCTCGCGGCCAGGCTGCGCGAATTAGAACAAACACTGTTACAGATAGAAACTTCCTTCGCTCGCGGCAGACTCATCCGCGAAGGCGTCACCCTTGCCATCGTGGGCCGGCCCAACGCCGGCAAGAGCTCGCTGTTCAATAGCCTGCTCCAGAGCGAGCGGGCGATCGTTACAGCCGAGCCCGGCACCACCCGCGACACGGTACAGGAGCGGCTCGCGCTCGGCGGCGTTCCGGTCGAGTTGATCGACACCGCCGGCCTGCGCGAGGCAGCCAGCGAGGCCGAGCGGCTCGGCATCGCGAAATCGCGCGAGGCCTTTGCCGACGCAGGCCTGGTGCTGCTTGTTCTCGACAGCACGGAGCCTTTGAATGTCGAAGAGGAAGCGCTGCTCGAAGCCGCGGGCGGCCGGCCTCTTCTGGTTGCGCTGAACAAATGCGACCTGCTTGCCGCGACACCTCCCCGTGTGGCTTCACGAGCCTCCGCGGCCTCGCGCGAAACTGTCGAAGCGGAATCCTCGCCCGCGCTGGCTCGCCTGCGCATACTCGCGCCCGCTGCTCCGGTCCTGCTGACCTCCGCGCTAACTGGGGAAGGCCTGGAGGCGCTGCGCTCCGCGGCGGAAGTGCTGCTGCTCGGCAAAGCCGGAGCGGCGCCGGACTCCGCCCTGCTGACCAACCTCCGCCAGCACACCGCGGTGGCGGCCGCGCGAGCAGCGGTCCAGGCAGCCCAGGCAGCCGCCAGCGCCAGCCTGCCGCATGAGCTATTACTGCTCGACCTCTACACCGCGCTGCACGAACTCGACACCCTCACCGGCGCCACCGTGCCCGATGACGTCCTCAACCTCATCTTCTCCACCTTCTGCATCGGCAAGTGATGGCGGTTCCGAGCCGTGCCAGCCGCGTCCAGTTATGTTCAGAAATGCAGCTAAAAAGAGCAATGTAGGCTCCCTACACTTCCGATCAAGTCCGGCCTAATCCTGAACTAAAGTTGACCACCAGGGTGTACACTTCGGCCTGTGGACAAGCTAAAGCAGCTTTGGTGGACAAGGTGGAGGCCGGAATGTCCCTAACCGACGTGCAGATCAAGCGCCTGGAGCTACGGAAGGATCGTTACGCGGTGAGTGACGGCCGGGGCCTGGCTCTTGAAGTCATGCCCACTGGAGCGAAGAGTTGGCGCTTTCGCTATCAGTTCAAAGGCAAGACGGAAAAGATCACACTTGGCCAATATCCACTACTCAGCCTGAAGGAGGCACGTACAAAACGCGACGAGTGCGCAATGGCTGTCTTCCGTGGTGAGTCGCCGGCCAGACAGAAGCAGCTTGAGAAGGTGGCGCTTGCAAGTGCCTCGTCCGTGAAGGACTTCTGCGAACGCTACTTTACCGAGGTGATCGAGAAGGATCGGAAGGACGCGGCTCAGCTTCGCCGCTATCTGGAGAAGGAGATCTACCCGGCTTTCGGTTCCATGTCGATGCGGGATGTCACCGCTCAGGATGTGCAGCGACTCGTCTTTCGCAAGCGGGACAACGGCTTCGAATCGGCAGCCGCGCAACTGCGCAACCTGCTCAAGCGCATCTTCGATTACGCGGTCGTCTGCGGCCTCGTGACGATCAATCCGACCCATGCGACGCCTACCCGGTTTATCACCCGCGCTCGCCCCCGCACACGCGCCCTCTCGCCCGACGAAATCAAGTGCTACCTGCAGGGGCTCTACCGGTCGAACATTCGGCGGCAGTTCAAGCTGGCGCTGCACACCATTCTTCTCACGCTCGTTCGCAAGTCCGAGTTGCTCCACGCTAGGTGGGAGCATGTCAGCTTAGAGTCGTGCGAGTGGCTGATTCCAGAAGGCAACTCCAAAACGGGCAAGCCACATACCGTATACCTCTCCCGCCAGGTCCTCGCGATGTTCGAGGAACTCAAGAGTCTTGCGGGAAACTCCAATCTCGTTCTCCCCGGCCGCAGTAGCGAAACCAGACCATTCGCCTCTAACGCGCTGAACAAAGCTCTTGAAGGCGTCAACTTTGGAATGGCCCCATTCACCATCCACGACCTTCGCCGCACCGGCTCCACCCTTCTTCATGAGCAAGGGTTCGCCTCAGATGTCGTTGAGAAGGCACTAAACCACAGCATCGGTGGCATACGGGGTGTGTACAACCGGGCGGAGTACGCAGATCAGAGGAAAGCGATGCTGCAAAGCTGGGCGGACTACGTTTCCGGCCTCAGCGGACCGCTTCACACGTAAGGAGTCAGACATGGACGAGAAAGCCCTGAAGCTGGACGAGTTGTTCGCCGATGACTGGGATGGCTACAACGCCCGCCAAAACGATGGCGAAAGCCCCGCTTCGAACAAGTATGCTCACCGCCGGCTCCCTAGCACCTACCCACCTCTTCCCAACTTTGGGATTTTGTGTCTTAGTGTGGGCGGCGCAACCGCACTCATTGTGAGAGACATGCAAGCACGCAACCGGCCACCCTTTGACGACCTTATCGCGGACATCCCGGGGTATGCAGGAGAACTTGCCAAGGTCCAGGAAGAGCTTATCCCGAAGATCCGAGAGCACCTTGTGCAGGCAATCGAGAAGGGCTGGCTGTCTACCGTAAGCCCGCCGAACTCCTATCAGCAGTTCGTCGAGTTCGGCGATCAGTCAGATCACTCCTCCGCTCACATTCTTTATGAAAACCTAGTCGATTGGCTCAGAAATAGCGGGTATGAGGACAGCCGCACCTTAACGTTGGGCCCTGCTTTCGAAGCCTATGAACAGCGGGAATTCAATCTTGGCCAGCAAATTGAGCAGTACATCAAGAGAGAACGAGAGCGTCCAGGGATGCATGGAAGGGAGTCAAGGGACCAGCCTGTCGACCTCAGTGATGCGTACGCAGACTATTTGTATGACGCTCTACAGCACTCCGGCGAGGTCATTACGGACCTCAAGCACCGACTAAACTGCTTCCCGAATGCCCCGGCTTCTGAGCACTTGCAGACGAAAGAGCAGGACACCCTGTTCGTTTTTGTAAATAGCCTTCTAAAGCTTGTAGAGAAGAAAGGCCGAGTCAAGAGCATTCAGCAGCAAGCCGAGGAGCTCGGCCAAAACATCTCACCGAACACGATTCGTAAGTGGGTGAAGGAGGCCGAGAAGCGGTCATGAGAGGGAAAAATCAATTGATGCCTGTGCCAGTTCAATTGCTCCTTATAAGGCCGCGCTTAGGTCATTGTTGACTCCAGCGGTCCTGAGGGGTTCATACATGTCCAACAAGATTCTCCGGCTTCCGGCTGTAAAGGCAAAGACCGGACTCTCACGCAGCACGATTTATGCGAGGGTTTCGATAGGAACCTTCCCCGCATCGCTTAACCTTGGCCCAAACACCGTTGGGTGGCTCGAAGCTGAGATCGAGGCGTGGATCGAAGAGCAGGTGAAAGCATCGCGCAGGCGCGAGCGTGTCGCGTGATTCGCATTGTTGTCGCAAACCAGCGTGGCGGCTCTGCCAAGTCCACCACCACAGCAACGCTCGCCCGCTGCTTCGCCGATCGGGGCAAGCGTGTCCTGGTCATCGATGCGGACCCGCAAGGCTCACTCGCGGTCATTCTGGGTCTTGATCCGCCGGCTTTCCTGAACGACCTCTTGATCGAAAAGCTCGCCTTTCGCGAATGCATTGTGACAGCGCGGCCGGGCCTGGACATCATCTGCGGCAATCGCTTCACCACAGACGCTGAGACGAAGACGATGGGCCTGCCGGGGAGCGAATTCCTCTTCAAACACATGCTGTCGGAGTACGAGCGCAACTACGATGCGGTGCTGATTGATGTTGCGCCCTCCATCAGCCTCTTCCAGACCTGCGCCATGGTGTACACGCAGAACGTGCTTGTACCTGTCGACATGGACATCCTGAGCGTGCAGGGCGCAACCTCCACGATTCATGTCTGCGAAACGCTGAATCGGATGCTTGAACGTGGCCTGAACATCCGCGCACTCGGAATGCTGCCGGTCAAACTGAATCGCAGACTCGCGGTAACGGAGATGGTGCTGGACACGTTGTCGTCGATCGCAGAACGGCGGGATGTACCCGTCTATGGTCCGATCCGCACCGACCAGTCAGTTGTTAAAGCAGCGGCCGACAGGCAGTTCCTCGCGGACTACGACCCCAGATCAAAGGCCCTTGAGGACTACGAGCAACTGACAGACGACTTAGTGACTAGATTCGACCGGCCGGAGGCGATTGGAATCCATGTCAAAACCGCGTGACCGTGTAAAGAAGATCCTCGACTGGGAAGAGTTGGAAAGAGCCCCGAATACGCACGGGGCTCTTTCCTTTTTGAAGTCGGCCGCTGAGATCGTCAGCATCCGTAAGAACGACGACGTTAAGGCGCCGGCCCCGAGCAATTCGGCCCCAGGGGTCAGAAAGCTAAGCGCTACGAAACAGAGGCCGAATCCGAAGCCGTGCTTCTTGGCCCAGGATGGGCACTCGCTTGGTGAGGCGGCCCTCTATCAAGTGCTCTGGGCACGTGCGAGGCCGGACACAGATGATTCCCGGATCATCACTGCAGGCTGGAGAACGATGAAGCGGTTCTGCGGGATGACGGATAAGAACTGCAAACGAAATGCTACGGGGTTAGTAGAAAAGCTTGCCATAGAGATAGTTGGTGCAGAGAACACCTCCACGTTCACCGGTCGGACGTATCGCATCCACTCGTACGCCACTATTCTGGCCCGACGCAAAGCGGCAGGGCTGGAATGGGTATCGCGCGACAGGAGCAGGCGGTTTGTCCAGAAAGACGGCTCTCCACTGACGAACAGCAACCTGCCGGAAAGCTATCCGACCACAGGGGCTGAACTACCCGGTGGTAATCCGACCCCAGGGGTTGAACTACACCGTACCAATCCGACCCCTGGGGTCTCCACGACCATAGGGGCTGTGGTCGCTAAGACCCCAGGGGCTGGGGTCGCTACGACCACACCGTTAGGAAGTCTTTTAGGAAGTATTGAGGAAGAAGTACCGTCGACGACGACGGAGGTCGATTTGATCGTTCAGGCGTTGGCGGAGCAGGCCGGTGTCGCAGATGCCGGAGCTGCCAATCGCCTGATTTCCGAATGCCGGTCAGCCTGCCCGAGTGCAACCACCTCTGAGATAGTCGGGATCGTCCAGGAGAAAGCCTTCGCCGCGAGATCGCGGAGGGACGTTCGTAACCTGATCGGCTTTCTGCTGTCCACCGTTCCACCCGTCTTTGAGGGGCAGGGCATCGTGAGCTACCGGCGCATGATTGCCGCTGAAGCTGAGGCGGCGAAGCGGAAAGCCGAACAGCAACAAAAGGATCGGGAGGAGATGAGAGCCTACTTCGTTCGTCAGGCGGAGCACCTGCAGGGCTTGCTGTCCGAAACAGGCTTGCCTGAGAAGAAGCGAAGCGAGCTCGAAGGGCGCCTGCGAGAATACCAAGACGTGCTGAAGCACCATGCTGAGGACGCGGGTGAACACCCCGGGTCAGCGGCATGAATACGAACTGCCTGGGAAAGGGGAATGTGCGTCAGGCCGGGCGGCGTCAAGAATCCTCCGTCCGGGAGCGTCAGGGCAGGTCACACAGCCGTGCAGGACGGAGGCAGAGCGCCCCGCTGCGCTCGTGGACAGCTTCGGACAAGCCGAAGGCCGTCCAGCCGGGCGAGCGGCCCGGCTGTCTTTATGGACGACAGCTACCTCAGACAACCGTCGCAATCAAGCAGAACGCCACCCAGGAGCGTCGGAAGCGCCAGAAAGGTACCCATGGGGCTGCCATTCGCTTATGCGAGAGCTCTACGGCCTACTGGGGCATTGAAGCTGAACAGGAGCCCGAAAGGACCTCGCATGCCAACCGTTGCCCATCGCAGGCGGTTGTTGTCTTCCGAGATTTGCTTCGTTGAAGCCAAAGCTTCACTCACTTTGTGTCGACTCTGTTGACGATTTTCAGCCGCAGAAATGCCCAGAAACTCATCGTCTGGTACTCGGCCAGTTTGCTGGAGAGTTCCCCGTTGATCTCGATCTGCTTTTGCAGCTGGTTCACGGCTTCGTCGCGAGCTCGACGCAGCCTCTGCTTTTCAGACGGCTTGTTGCTTGGATGGTCCGCTTTGACCTGGTCCTCACGATTGCGTTTCGCGTTGCACGTGAAGCAGGAACTGACGCAGTTGTCTGGCCTGGACGAACCGCCACGGCAACGAGGAACGACATGGTCCACGGTCGCCTGATTGAAGACCGGCTCAAGGCAAAGAAGCGTTTCAAGGCCGCACCAGTGGCATCGCTTACCGGCTTGGTGCCAGAGACGTTCCCGCATTCTCAACTGCATCAGCGTGGGTGGCCCGATGTGAGCTTGTCGCATATTCCGGTTCTCACCTGCAGATTGCCATGAGTGTGCGGCCAAGGCCAAGTGCAGTGCGCGGAGAAGAGCCGGGAGCATTCTGAACGAGCTTCGTCCACACCAGCGCTTTCCGCATAAGATGCAACAGGCCGACAGGATTCCTGTGACCATGGAGCGCTTGGAACCGTTATACATTCGCATCTAGTTCTGGGCTTCTGATGTTTTTGAATGAGCAACCTCGCTTTCGTGGCACAAGTCTGCAACAGGACGAACTGTTACTTACGTCTGGCTTTTGGGTGTTTATGGGTGTAGATATGGTGGATGTTCTCACTCGACACACTCCAGATCACGCCCGAGGTCCTCAACCTTATTGCGGGGATCGACGAGTTTAAGGGGGCCTGGAGAGCTTTGGGCACGCTTGCCCCAGAGCGGCTCCGTGCTCTCCGTCACGTGGCCACCATCGAGAGCATCGGCTCCTCCACTCGGATTGAAGGCAGCAAGCTGTCGGATCGAGAAGTCAAGCGCCTATTGTCCAACCTCGAAATTGGGTCGTTCGCTAGTCGCGACGAAGAGGAGGTGGCAGGCTATGCCGAAGTGATGGAGACCGTCTTCCGGGCGTGGCGAGACCTCCCATTCACCGAGAACTACATCAAGCAGTTCCATCGGGATCTCCTTCGCCATAGTGGGAAGGATGCCCGGCATCGTGGTGAGTACAAGAAGCTGTCGAACAGCGTCGCGGCCGTTGATGAGCAGGGTAGGCAGATCGGCATCGTCTTTGAGACAGCCTCGCCATTTGACACGCCGCAGTTGATGACCGAGTTGGTTCACTGGTTCAATCAAGCACGTGGGGACGAGCAGCTCCACCCCTTGCTGCTGATCGCTGTCTTCACGGTGGTCTTTCTCGAAATCCATCCCTTCCAGGATGGCAACGGCCGCTTGAGCCGGGTACTGACCACGCTGCTCCTGTTGCAGGCCGGGTATGCCTACGTGCCCTATAGCTCACTTGAAAGCGTCATCGAGAACAGCAAGGAAGCCTACTACCTTGCGCTCCGGCAGACGCAAGCAACCATCCGCAAACCTGCTCCGAACTGGCAACCTTGGCTTAGCTTCTTCTTGCGTTCTCTGGACCAGCAGAAGCGCCGGCTGGCCACCAAGATCGAGCGCGAGAAGATGATGATTGCGGAGCTGCCCAACCTCTCCGTCGAGATCGTCGAGTACGTTCGGCAGCATGGCCGCGCAACCATGGGCGAGATCATGCGGCTCACAGGAACGAGCCGCAACACTCTCAAGGAACACCTCGCGCAGTTGGTCGACAAGCGGCACCTCGCCAGGCACGGAACAGGGAAGGGCAGCTGGTATGCGCTTCCCTAGAGCCTGTTATTAACTTCAGCCGGGAATCCGGGTCAGTTTGGCAAGCATGAGTATGGCGAAGGCAAGGTAGTGGAGTCCTCCGAGCGTGTGGGCGAGCCGTTCATAATCGCGCGCGAGGCGGCGGAAGCGCACCGCCCAGGCGAAGCTGCGCTCGACCACCCAGCGGCGCGGCAGCAGCACGAACCCGCGCTTGGCCTCGGTATGTTTGACCACTTCCAGCCTTACTCCATGCGCGGCCGCCGCCTCCATTGCAGCCTCGCCGGTGTAGCCCTGATCGACGAAAGCCAGCTCCACATGGTCCCCGGTCACCTCCTGCACCGCCCGGGCCAACTCGCCGACCTGGGCGCGGTCCTGCTCGTCGGCCGCGGTCACGTGCAGTGCCAGCAGGTGGCCCAGCGTATCGACCGCCGCATGCACCTTCGAGCCTTTGCGCCGCTTGGCCCCGTCATAGCCGGCGCGCGCGCCCGACTCCGGCGTCGATTGCAGCGTGCGGCTGTCCAGAATCATGGCCGTCGGCTGAGCATTGCGCCCGGCAAACTCGCGCAGCAGCAAGCGCAGATCCTCGACCATGGCCTCAAAGCAGCCCGCGTCCATCCAGCGCCGCATCTGCTGGTACACCACCGGCCACGGAGGCAGGTCATTGGGCAGCATGCGCCACTGATTGCCCGTCTTGACCACGTACCGCACCCCGTTGAATACCGCGCGCAGCGAGTACTCCCGCTGCGCAGCGTCCTCCCGGCACAAGACCAGATAGGGCGCCACAAACGCCCACTCCTCATCCGTCACATCGCTCGGATACCCGAGTTGACCACGATTGCCCATCCCAATATCGTCAGACCAACTCTCCGCAATTCCTATGCCTTTGTTTCTAAAGGAACAAGCTTAATAACAGGCTCTAGACTTCAACGAGCACGGTTTAGAGGTCAGGCGCTTGCAACACCGCAATTAGTTCGAAGCTACAGGCGGATCGATTCGGGCTTCGGGACAGTGCGAGTAGATCAGATCGTCAAACAGAGAACCGAGCTGCTCCAGCGTGATCGACCCGCGCACCCAACGCTGCCATAAGCGGAGGGAATCGGTATCAAGGACGAAGCCTTCGAGGTAGAGCGACCCCAGGGTACTCCTGAGAGCATCGGCACGGTCAGCCACAGTCTCCAACGATCTCGAAGGCAGAGGCATCCGTACACTCCATGACCATGATATTTGATGACGGCAAGCTCTGGCCAGGAATGAGTCGGGTGTCTTTGAGGTTCCCCACTACGCATCGCGTTCCGTTCTTCACCAGTCAGCCACTGAACATGCCCTTCGACACCTCGTATTGAGTTCCGACGAGAGCAGTCAGGCAGTGGAATGAGCAGAGCGGACCCACTACGCTCGTGGACTGCTTCGGACAAGCCGAAGGCCGCCCAGCCGGGAGAGCGGCCCGGGAGTCTTCGTGGACGACAGCTACTTCAGATACCGTCGCAATCGAACAGAATGCCGCTTAGGAGCGTCGGAAAGCCTCAAGAGGGCACTCTGGTCTGTTATCCAGTCAGGGAAAGCTCTACGAGCCTCTGAGGCGTTGGAAGTCCGGCTAAGATCGGTCGAAAAAGCTTAGCGGGGTGCGGTACACCTCAGTGAACTCTTTGAGTTCAACGTAATCCACCCGACGCTCTCCCGATTCACATTTCGACACAAACGACTGAGGACGGTTCAACGCCACGGCCACTTCAGCCTGTGTAAGGCCAGCTTCCTCTCGAGCCGCCCTCAAGCGGAGACGAAATGCGGCATAAGCCTTCTGGTAAGAGCTTGATTTCAGGGGCGCGTCCTCATCACGACGCCCCTTTGTAGAATCCGAAGATGGGTTATCCCAAAATCGGATATTCTTCTCGAATGAAACATAAGCGTAAGAAACGGCGAGCGCTGACGGGAGCTGGTGTGTGGACAGCGGCAGCTGCGTTTGGGGCGGTGGGCAACATCTTCATTGGCTGCAAGACGGCTCATCCCCTTGGACCAGTGCTTGCCCTTTATGCGAAGGATGGAGGACCAGCCTTTGAGAGAGCCCAAGGAACCTACGATCCGCTAGTGGTTGATCGGTTCTTTGAAGCTCACCCGGCAGTGTTGCCCAGCTTTGTCGACCATGGCGTGTGTTCGCTCAAGACCGACCCGATGTCCGAGGAGGCAACCGCTAACGGCATCGTCTGTCAGAGTGCGGCCTCCGTTTCGTTCGGAATCGGTATGAAGAAGTTCTCGGAATCGAACCGGTGAGAATCCATGAAAGCTAAAGCGGAAGCTGATCTCCGGCAGCCCAATTTGGTCGACAAGCGCACTGCGCCCAGGCTTCAGAAACGCGAGAGTTTCGAGCCTGTTGCCGCGACGAAGACGCGCCAGTCTCGAAGCCCGACCGACAGGGGGAAAGGCAATCCCACATCGAACGTAGTTCGCGCCGACTACCGTGCCGTGAGAGCCGCCAGAGAAGGCAAGAAGTACATCAACATTCTGATCAACGAGGAGCTTCAACTCGAGGTCAGAGCGCGCATGATGCTGCGCAAGCTCACATGGGAAAGTCTGATCGAAAGCCTGCTGCAGAAATGGCTCGATGAAAATCCCAACTTTCGTCCGCGCAAATAAGCTCTATGCTCAGAGGCGGGCAGATCCGGAATCCGCCACCGAACGAGTGCAGTGGGCAGTTTTCCTCGGAATCGTGAACTCTTGGACAGAACTGCCGCAAGCACTCTGCGCCAAAAGCAAATTCGCTTCAGTGGCTCAGGCCAATCGCCTTTCGCATGCCATGCACCAGGGCATTTGATTTGTTGATTGCGAAAGACAGCTTGGAAGCATTGACCATCTCGAACTTCGAACTTGGTGCCAACGGTACCTTGTGACCTGCCCTCAGCCCGAGTGTTCGGATGAACTCTCGCTGCGTTCTGCCATTGCCATCTCGGAAAGGATGGATGGTGTTCAGCTCGCCCAGTAGAAAGCGGCGCGCTCGGCAAACTGGTCTGCCTTCAGCCTTGCGAGTTGTTGCTCTTTGGTGAGCTGGTGGAGCAAGAGGTCGAGTGACGTTTCGAGCTTCTCCGCCTGACAGAACATCTTTCCGCCGATTGATATGTTGCCTGTCCGAAACCGTCCAGCCCAGGAGTACACGTCCTGGAAGAGCGTGTGATGGATTGCGGGCAGATGAGCGACGTTCAGTGTGCCGGAACGAGGCTCTGCATAGAGCCGGAGCATGCGCTTGAAGATCATTCTCGATTCATGGGCAGCAAGCGCTTCAGACTCACGCAGATCTACTTTGTTCCGCAACGTGTGTGCCGGGATAGACGTAAGGATCCACTTCAGACCTTCGCTCGTTCCTGCTCATCCGAGTCATCGAGAGCTGTGCTGAGGTCTTGCAGACTCAGTGTGCCTCGACCGTATGATGCAGCCAGCCTGCGTGCTCTTAGCCCGGGATTAAGCGACTCGATGGCCAGCGACTGGAGGCAATCAGCGACCGCTTCCGATGCAGTGAAGTTCAGCTTCGTCTTGGCTCTGGCCGCCATGATCGTTGGACGCCTCATCGCGGTACAAAGGACTGCATGAGGAGCCTCTTCTGCGGGAGACAGCGAGTCACCCTCTTCTTTGCACCTCCATGACTTCCCATCCTCAACTCAGTTGCGCTTCCAGTCGCGCCAGGGACGTGCAGCATGGTGGAAAAGTCTAAAACCGCCGACACATGCTCTACACGACGCAACGCAGAGGGCAGGATGGGGCTTGTGCGCACAATACTCCGCCTGCGGCTGCGTTTTGTCCGCCCACCAGCCAGGTCCAATCCGCCTCCGGCTCCTCGGACACTGGCTTAGCCAACCTGCTCAGGGCTTTGCCCCGAGACCCCTTTTGAAACTTCTTGGAAGCGGGAGCCAACAGCGGCAAACCACGTTGAGGAAATCTCGCAACTTTCTACCCTGTGCTGACGACGAAAGAACGCCGAGTTCTGCCTCTAACGCTGTCCAAGAGCAGTTGCTAAAAAGGGGATATGGTGTCGCTACTTGGGGCATGGCAATAAACTGGACGGAGAATGCTCCTCACCATTTCAACAGCTCACGAACCCGCCACCGACCTTGGGTATTTGCTCCACAAGAATCCGGCCCGTGTTCAGACGGAAGAGCTCTCATTCGGCAGGGCACACGTCTTCTACCCGGATGCGAGTCCGTCGCTCTGCAAGGTTGCTTTGTTGGTCGAGATCGACCCTGTAGCTCTCGTCCGAGGGCGAGGGCCGGAGGGCGAGGGCGGGCAGTTGGATCAGTATGTAAACGATCGGCCATATGCGGCGAACTCTTTCCTGAGTGTTGCAATGGGTCGCCTCTTTACCACCGCCATGAGCGGGCGCAGCAAGGAGAGGCCGGAGCTGGCCGAAAAGAAGATCCCATTAGAGGCTTACTTGCCAGTCATTGCTGCTCGCGGAGGTGAGGAACTGGTGCGCCAACTCTTCGAACCGCTCGGCTACGAGGTTCAGGTCCAAGGCTCGACTCTTGACGATCAGTTTCCCGCGTGGGGAGCATCCTCATATGTCTCGCTGACGATTTCAGGAAGCGCTCGGCTTCAGGACCTGCTCACGCATCTCTACGTGCTCATTCCGGTGCTCGACAACGAGAAGCACTACTGGGTCTCAGATGACGAGATCGAGAAGCTGCTACGGCGTGGCGAGGGATGGTTGGCAGCACATCCGGCGAAGGGTCTAATTGTGTCTCGATACCTCAAGCGTCAGCACAGCCTCACACGGGAGGCGCTGGATCGTTTGCTGGCCGAAGAACCTGTCACGGAACAGAGTGCGACACCTGCAGAGCACAGACTCAGCATGCACGAGGCCCGCCTGCGAACTGTTCTGGCGACTCTGAAGGGCACAGGAGCCAAGCGCGTCCTGGACCTTGGGTGCGGGGAGGGAAAGCTCCTGCGACTGCTGCTGGCGGATCACCAGTTTGCGACCATTCTCGGTATGGATGTGTCCTGGCGCTCGCTCGAACTTGCGAAGGAGCGGTTGAAGGTTGACGCACTACCCGAGCTACAGCGGGCGCGCATCGAGTTGATACAAGGATCGCTTACTTACCGGGACCAACGCTTGAGCGGTTTTGACGCGGCGGCAGTCGTTGAAGTAGTCGAGCACCTGGACGCTCCCCGACTCGCCACCTTTGCGCGCAATCTCTTCGAGTTCGCCCGTCCGCAGCACATCGTGCTGACCACGCCGAACGCCGAGTACAACACGGTCTTCGGCACGCTTCCAGCCGGCGAATTCCGCCATGGAGACCATCGTTTTGAGTGGACCCGCGCACAATTTGAGCACTGGGCCGGTGAGGTCGCCAGCCGCTTCGGTTACACCGTCCGAGTCGAACCGGTAGGCCCGGAAGAACCTGGGCACGGAGCACCGACGCAGATGGCCGTCTTCGCTAGAAAGGAGGTCTCAGCATGAAGATCGAAATCCCTGAACTTGCCTTGGTGCTTCTTGTGGGACCATCCGGATCGGGCAAGTCCACGTTCGGCCGCCAGCACTTTCTGCCTACCGAGGTTGTGTCGTCAGATTTCTGCCGGTCGCTTGTATCCGACGACGAGAACGATCAGTCGGCAACCGGTGATGCGTTCGACCTGCTTCACGCGATTGTCCGGAAGCGCCTCGCACGCGGCCGCCTCACCGTCGTCGACGCCACAAACGTACAGCCGGAAGCTCGCAAGTCACTGATCGCCCTGGCGAAGGAGTACCACCTTTTCGCGATCGCGATTGTCTTCGACCTGCCGGAACGACTCTGCCAGGATCGCAATGTGGGCCGTCCTGACCGGCAGTTTGGCCCGCACGTCATCCACAATCAGTCCCAGCAGCTCCGGAAGTCCCTTCGAGGTCTGGAGCGCGAGGGCATCCGCTACGTGTTCAAGCTGTCTTCGCCCGAGGAGGTCGAAGCCGCGATCATCGAACGCCAGCCGCTCTGGAACAACCGCAAAGCGGAGCACGGGCCGTTCGACATCATCGGTGACGTGCACGGGTGCTTCGACGAGCTGGTCGAACTGGTGCGGAAGCTGGGCTATGCCGTAGAGCCACTTGGTGACGAGTACGTCGTCTCCGCTCCCGAGGGACGCAAGCTCGCCTTTGTGGGTGACCTTGTCGATCGCGGACCGGATGTTGTGAAGGTGCTGCGGCTCGTCTCGGGGATGGTTCGAGCGGGTCAGGCATTTTGCGTTCCGGGCAATCACGACATGAAGCTAGTCCGGGCGCTTCGGGGCAAGGACGTGAAGCGGACGCACGGGCTCGCGGAGACCATGGAAGCGATGGAAAGGGAACCCGCCGAGTTCCGAACGGGAGTCGCCAGCTTCCTCGATGGCCTGGTCAGTCACTATGTCTTTGACGATGGCAAATTGGTCGTCGCGCACGCCGGCCTAAAAGAGTCGATGCATGGCCGAGGCTCCGGGGCCGTGCGAGAGTTTGCTCTGTTCGGCGAGACGACCGGAGAGACGGACGAGTTTGGTCTGCCTGTCCGCTACAACTGGGCAGCCGATTATCGCGGAAAGGCGCTCGTGGTGTACGGTCATACCCCCGTGCCAGAACCGCTTTGGCTCAACAACACGCTGAACCTGGATACGGGCTGCGTCTTCGGCGGCCAGCTCACCGCATTGCGCTATCCAGAGCGAGAGACGGTCTCGGTCGCCGCACATCGCACGTACTACGAGCCGGCGCGACCCTTTCTTCCTGAGAGCCCGGCATCTGGTGCAGAGATGGAACGCTCGCCGCAGTACGCCCAGGATGACGTTCTGGATCTGGCAGATGTCACGGGAAAGCGACTGATCGACACTCGCTTGAAGCCGAAGATCACGATTCGCGAAGAGAACGCCATCGCCGCGCTTGAGGTGATGAGCCGCTTTGCGGTGGATCCGAAGTGGTTGATCTATCTGCCACCCACAATGTCGCCGACCGAAGCGAGTAAGCATCCGGACCTGCTGGAGCACCCCGACGAGGCGTTCGCGTTTTATCGAAAGGAGGGCATCCCGACGGTCATCTGCGAGCAGAAGCACATGGGCTCTCGGGCGGTCGTCGTACTGTGTCGAGAGGAATCCGTTTCTCAGACGCGCTTCGGTGTCGTTAAGCCCTCGATGGGAATCGTCTACACGCGGACTGGCCGGCGCTTCTTCTCCGACCTGGTGCACGAACAGCAGTTCCTTCGCCGTTTGGCGCAGGCCGCAGAGCGCGCAGGCCTGTGGCAGGAGCTTGGCACTGACTGGATGTGCCTGGACTGCGAACTGATGCCGTGGTCCGACAAGGCTCAGGAACTCCTGCGCGATCAGTACGCTCCTGTGGGCAATGCCGGGGCGCACGCTCTGGCAGCCGAGCAGGAAGTCCTGGAGCGGGCCATGCAGCGGGTGGAGGGCTTGGATGAGCTCGCCGACCGTACCAGGCAACGGGCTGACGCCATCGATCGATACATTCTCGCTTACCGGCAGTACTGCTGGACCGTGAACTCGCTTGATGACTTGAAGCTCGCACCCTTTCATCTTTTGGCTGCCGAGGGAGCCGTCCATAGCGACAAGCCGCATACCTGGCACATGGAGACCCTCGCGAAACTCTGCGCAACCGGGGAGGAACTTCTGATTGCCACGCCGTTCCTGCTCGTGGACCTTCAAGATGAGCAGAGCTGCGTCGCCGCTACCGCGTGGTGGACCGAGATGACCGCGCAAGGGCGGGAAGGCATGGTGGTCAAACCGCTCAATTTCGTCGCGGAAGGACGCCGAGGACCCACTCAGCCGGCGATCAAGTGTCGCGGGGCCGAGTACCTCCGCATCATCTACGGCCCTGAGTACCTATTGCCGGAGAACCTGGAACGGCTACGTTCCAGGAACGTGGGAGGCAAGCGGTCGCTGGCCAGCCGGGAGTTTGCGCTCGGACTCGAATCGCTGGAGCGCTTCGTACGCAGGGAGCCGCTACGCCTGACACACGAATGCGTCTTTGGAGTTCTGGCGCTGGAGAGTGAACCGGTCGACCCTCGATTGTGAAGAGACTTGAGACCTCCACCGGCCAAACTCGCCCCGCGGTATCGATCAGGATTAGCTCTACAATGATGCATAGGGCAGCTTTCTATCGATCATGACGTGGAATTGGCAGCAATCTGATTGGCCGCACTTCACCTGGAATCGCGACGCTTTGGCGCGTTATGAAGACGAGTTTCTGCTTGCGGGCGGCGTTCTCCTCGGTATGGCCAAGCACCTGAAAGAGGTTGATTGGGACGAAGTCCGGGTCGAGTCGATGAGTGCAGAGGCTGTTACCGGGGACAGCTCAAGAAACGGAAATTTACGTACGCTAAGCACCTGATATGACCGCGCGAGGTGTTTCAAAACTGAACCTTAGCCGGACACTGATTGTGAGACGGGTATTGCGACAAGTTTCCGCCTCAGGAGTGCCCTTCGAGATCGCCTTTCAATGAGTCCGACAAACGGTCGTTTGTGACAGCTTGTCGAAGCCCGACAGCAAAGGTTGTGGGTAGCACGGGACCATATGCTTGGAGCTGTCAGAACTAGGCCACCGGCTTGACCACGCTGATGCGAAGCTGCTCGCTCAGCCAAGGCAGAAGCTTGTTCATGTCTGGCTGCTGGTTCTTAACGTGGAGATCGAGTGCCTCCTGGCTTGCCCACTTCTCCATCGTATAAAAGCTGCCGGTGTACTGAACGTCCTCGAATAGGTCATAGGCGATGCAGCCATCCTCTTTACGGGCCGGTTCGATGAAGGCGTGCAGGCCCTTGCGCACGTTAGCCTCGTGACCACCCTTTGCCCGCGCCTGTCCCATGACTGTGATTGCCTTATCGTTGGTTTGCATAGATGTTCTCCTGTTTGGTTTGCTGAATCGTTGTTTGTGTTAAGTAGCAGAGATATTCCTCCTTGCCGGGGCGAGTGTATCTCTGCCTGATGCATCACCGCTGTGGACATGGGATTCCTCAGAAGACTGCGCGAAATCTAGTCGCGGGAGGTGGGAGCGAAGTGCCGGGGAGTGTACGTACCTGCCGTTCCCAACGCCGTGTTGGACACAAGCGCCGGCTCGCGCTGATGCATCCCAAGCCCATCGACACCGGGGGCGAGCCCCGGCTTCAACACCTGCACGTCGTTGTAGTCCCCGCCGTTCTGCGAGCGGAAGGCAACTAGTTCGGTCGTCTCTGCCGTGAGCAGGCGCTGCGTATAGACCTCGACCATGGCCGCTGCAGCTTCATTCGTGGAACGATCAGTCTCATAAAATACCGCAGGCGGAAGTACCTGCATGCCGGGATAGAAAAGGATGCCGTGTTGAATGGGCCAAAGGATGTCATCGACCGCTCCGCACACTCCGCGCGGACCATAGTGCGATGCACGGCCGCCTGCCGTCATCATCACCATGGCGAGTCGTCCCTTGAGCGTGCCCTCGCCGAAGCGGTCTCCCCAACGTGGGCCGCCGTGCTCGCCCACACCGTAGGCGAAACCGAGCGCATACACGCGGTCCACCCAACCCTTCAGGATGGCCGGCATACCGTACCACCAGAGTGGAAACTGGAACACCACCACGTCCGCCCACAACAGCTTGCGCTGCTCTTCAGCAACATCGGGCGACTGCGTTCCCTCACGAAAAGCCTCACCAGACTCTGCCGAGTAGCGCAGCGGCTTGCGTGCATCACGCTGCGGGAAGTCTTCGCCGTCGGCGACCGCCTTCCATTTCATGGCGTACAGGTTGGACACCTGCACCTCATGCCCTGCTTTCTCGAGTGCGCGTACCGCTTCCTCTTTCAGGTGACCGTTCAGTGACGTTGGCTCGGGATGGGCATAGACGATGAAGAACTTCATGGCAGGTCCTCTCAGGTTGACGCGCTTTTCACGCAGCTTTCCATCGGATGAAGAGAGAATCCATAAGTTGCTTATTTTGTTATAGTTACAATTTTGTAAGCAAGGAATATTCTTGTTACCATACTTGTATGCGGAAGCAAAGATATCGGCGTTATCCCTCGGAATGCGGGTGCGGTGTGGAGGCCTGCCTGGAAGTCATCGGCGGCAAGTGGAAGGGCCTGCTGCTGCACCAATTGATCCAGCACGGAACGCAGCGCTTCGGTGAACTGATTCGGCTTAAGCCGAATCTCAGCGCGCGCATCCTGTCAGTTCAATTGCAGGAACTGGAAGAGGATGGGATCGTCTCCCGAAAAGCTTTTGCTGTCGTTCCGCCTAAGGTGGAGTATTCCTTAACGGATTATGGAAGAACACTGGCTCCGCTGATCGAGCATCTGCAAGCCTGGGGTGACCGAGACCGGCTTCGCCGGGAGCAAATCGTAGCAGCGCACGGTATCGACCAAGACGCTGCTCTGCCTTTTATCGGAAGGGTCTCCATTGATCGAGAGATCGATCCTTCCTGCAGGTAGCCAGCCGTTCACTCGGACCACCGCTTCCTTTTTGTCACGTTAGGTTCTTTAGCATTGATCGTCTTGTGTCACACAGTCAGAAATGCAATCCCTGTGAGACGCGATTTTGTCACAGGAGCCGTGTCTCGCAGGGGTATACCCCAAAACGATAGGAGCAGGAAGCAGCTTCTCATTCGGCCCAAGCAGAGCCAAAATATGGGTTTGGGAGAACAGCTCTGATGTAGCGGAGCTAAACCGGCAATCGTACCGGCAATCAAATTCCTCATCGGCGGCCCAAGTACAAGCATATGATGAGATTGTCATGGAATCCGAACCGGCAGCCGAAGCTTCGCGTATCACTTCATCATGGATGGAACCGCTGCTCCCGGCGGAGGGGCAGAAGGAAATGGAGGACTCCGCGTTCGAGCTGATCTCGAAGGCGAATGCGCTTGCGGGCCAGATTCACCCCGTAGTTACGGCAGCGGTAGGCGATCTGGTCAGGTCCATGAACTGCTATTACTCCAACCTGATTGAAGGCCACGACACACATCCTCGCGATATCGATCGGGCTCTTCATCAGGATTATTCGACCGAGCCCAAGCAGAGAGCTCTTCAGCTTGAGGCCGTGGCCCACATTGAAGTGCAGCGGCTGATCGACGAAGGAACTGACTCCCAGGAGCACCCGACCGCCGTGGGGTACGGGATCTGGCTTCATCGCGAGTTTTGCCGGCGTTTGCCAGACGAGCTTTTATGGGTTCAGGATTCCGAGCAAGCCAATCGTATCCAGCTCATTCCCGGAGAGCTGCGCGGAGGGGAAGTGGTCGTCGGACGGCACCTTCCTCCGCTTGCCGCCTCTCTCCCGAGCTTCCTCGCTCGCTTCGAAACGGTCTACAACCCCGAAAATCTGTCCAAAGTTCGCCAGGTGCTAGCTGTTGCGGCAGCTCATCATCGATTCTTGTGGATACACCCGTTCTATGACGGAAACGGCCGTGTCGCTCGGCTGATGTCCCACGCATTGCTCAAGCGGTTAGGCGTCGGGAACAGCTTGTGGTCTGTAGCTCGCGGACTTGCTCGAAACGTGAACGAGTACAAGGCTCTCCTCATGGCTGCAGACAGCCCACGCCGTGGCGATCTCGATGGACGTGGAAACCTCTCTCAAGCTGCCTTGAACGAGTTCTGCCGATTCTTCTTGAGCGTCTCCGTCGATCAGGTCGAGTACATGAGTTCCATCCTGCGGCCGGCAGAGCTGCTGAGACGAATGGAAATCTACGTAGAGGAGGAGGTTCGGGCCGGACGGCTTCCAAAGGGAACGTACGCTCTGCTGCGAGAGGCCCTGATCGCCGGTGAAGTCGAGCGCGGCCAGGCGCCTGCGCTCACCGGGTATAAAGAGCGCATGGCGAGAACAGTTGTTTCCAAGCTCCTGGAGGCAGGTTTGCTCGTTTCGCCCAGCCATGTTGCCAGGCTACGACTTGGTTTTCCTCAAACGGTGGTGGAGCGCTGGTTCCCTGCCCTTTACCCTGCCACGAGCTACCGAGCGAGCTGAGCTGGCGATATCCTAACCTTGCGGAGACGCGGCTGCTCTCACAATGGGTACACGTATTCTCAGTCGGAGAACGACAGCATGGACGTGATCGCCAGGGGCAGGCTCAGCGACGCACAATGCTTCAAGTGCATGTTTTGGATCAGGTAAATGACAACAACAGAAAACCTTATTGAACGAGAGCTGATTGCCAAACTTGAAGACCTGAAATACGTCTACCGCAACGACATTCGCGACCGCGCCGCGCTGGAACGGAACTTTCGCGAGAAGTTCGAGGTGCTCAACCGCGTCCACCTCACCAATGCCGAGTTCCAGCGTCTGCTGGAGCAGATCATCACGCCAGATGTCTTCACAGCGTCGCGTATCTTGCGCGAATACAACAGCTTCGAGCGCGACGACGGCACACCCCTGAACTACACGCTGGTCAACATCCGAGACTGGTGTAAGAACAGTTTTGAGGTGGTCAACCAGCTGCGCATCGGTACCGATAACAGCCATCACCGCTACGACGTGATCTTGCTCATCAACGGCGTGCCCGCAGTCCAGGTCGAGCTCAAGGCGCTGGCGGTCAGCCCGCGCCGCGCCATGCAGCAGATCGTCGATTACAAGAACGACCCTGGCAACGGCTACGGCAAGACACTGCTTTGTTTCATTCAACTGTTTGTTGTCAGCAATCGTAGCGATACCTGGTATTTCGCCAACAACAACGACCGTCACTTCAGTTTCAACGCTGACGAGCGATTCCTGCCCATCTACCAGCTCGCCAGCGAGGACAACAGCAAGGTCACCCACCTGGACAGTTTCGCAGAGAAGTTCTTCTCCAAGTGTGTCCTGGGCGAAATGATCAGCCGCTACATGGTGCGGGTCGCCAGCGAGCAGAAGCTGCTCGTGATGCGGCCATACCAGATCTATGCGGTCAAGGCCATCGTGGACTGCATCGGCCAGAACTGCGGCAACGGCTATGTCTGGCACACCACAGGTAGCGGCAAGACACTTACCTCATTCAAGGCGTCCACCCTGCTCAAGGACAATCCCAGCATAGAGAAGTGCCTCTTCGTGGTGGACCGCAAGGACCTGGACCGTCAGACGCGGGAGGAGTTCAACCGCTTCCAGGAAGGCTGCGTGGAGGAAAACACCAACACCGAAACCCTCGTGCAACGGTTGCTATCCGACGACTACGCCGACAAGGTGATCGTCACCACAATCCAGAAGCTTGGTTTGGCGCTGGACGGCACCAACCGTCGCAGATACAAAGAGCGGCTCATGCCGCTGCGCGACAAGCGCATGGTGTTCATCTTCGACGAATGCCATCGCTCGCAGTTCGGCGACAACCACAAGGCTATCGAAGAGTTCTTCCCAAAGGCCCAGCTCTTCGGCTTCACCGGAACACCCATCTTCGAGAAGAACGCCAGCTATCAGCAGATCGCAGGCCAGCAGGCGAGCTACCGGACCACGGAAGACCTGTTCGAGCGTCCCCTGCATGAGTACACCATCACCCACGCGATCGAGGACCGCAACGTCCTGCGCTTCCACATCGACTACTACAAGCCAGAAGGGGAGGCTCAGCCCAAGCCGGGCGAGGCGATCGCTAAGCGCAAGGTGATCGAAACCATTCTGGCTAAGCACGACGCCGCCACGGCCGAGCGGAAGTTCAATGCCATCCTGGCGACCAGCTCCATCAACGACGCCATCGAATACTTCGAAAAGTTCAAGGCCATGCAGGTGCAGCGACAGGCGGATGACCCGGAGTTCCGGCCGCTCAACATCGCCTGTGTCTTCTCGCCCCCGGCGGAAGGCAACAAGGATGTGCAGCAGATCCAGGAAGATCTGCCCCAGGAGACGGCTGACAACCAGCATGATCCTGAGCGCAAGAAAGAGGCGCTTAAGGACATCATCGCTGACTATAACGAGCGCTACGGCACCAACCACCGTATGGCCGAGTTCGACCTCTACTACCAGGACGCGCAGAAGCGCATAAAGGACCAGCAGTTTCCGAATGCCGACCTGCCGCACACCCGGAAGATCGACATCGTGATCGTGGTCGACATGCTGCTCACCGGCTTCGACTCCAAGTACTTGAACACCCTGTATGTGGACAAGAACTTAAAGCACCATGGGCTCATCCAGGCGCTCTCCCGCACCAACCGCGTGCTCAACGACACCAAACCCTACGGCAACATCCTGGACTTCCGCCAGCAGCAGCAATCGGTGGAAGACGCCATCGCGCTCTTCTCCGGCGAGCAGATCGACCAGGCCCGCGAGATCTGGCTGGTCGACGCAGCGCCGGTGGTCATCGACAAGCTGGGAGGTGCCATCGAGCGCCTCGCTGACTTCATGCGGTCGCAGGGTCTTGCCAACTCGCCGGAAGACGTGCCCAACCTCAAGGGCGACGCCGCGCGCAGCCAGTTCGTCACCCTATTCAAGGAGGTGCAGCGCCTGAAAACGCAGCTCGACCAGTACACCGACCTGGCGGACGAGCAGAAAGCGGAGATCACGCAGATTGCGCCGCCGGATGCCCTGCAGGGCTTTCGCAGCATGTACCTAGAGACGGCGCAGCGGCTGAAGCAGCAGCAAGACCGGCAGGGCGAGGCGGCCGGCCCGGTCAGTCCGGAGGTGCAGGCGCTCGACTTCGAGTTTGTGCTCTTCGCCTCCGCCATCGTCGACTACGACTACATCATGGGGCTGATCGCCCGCTCCACCGAGCAGCCGCCGGGCAGGCTCACGCTCAACCGCGAGCAGTTGATCGGCCTCATCCAGTCAGACAGCAAGTTCCTCGACGAGCGCGAGGACATCGCCGAATACATCCGCGGGCTGCCGGTCGGCCAGGCCATGGACGAGAAGGCGATCCGCACCGGCTACGAACGCTTCAAAGCCGAAAAGAAGACCCGGGAGACGGCCGCCATCGCCGGCAGGCACGGGCTGGATACGGGTGCGCTGCAGGCCTTTGTCGACGAAGTGCTGCGCCGCCGCATCTTCGACGGCGAACGCCTGAGCGACCTGATGGCCCCGCTGGGCCTGGGCTGGAAGGCGCGCACGCAGAAGGAGCTGTCGCTGATGGAGGAGCTCACGCCCTTGCTGCACAAACTTGCCGAGGGGCGCGAGATTTCTGGATTGAGTGCTTATGAAGAGTAAAGGACTACGTGATCCAGGAGAGAAGGGGAGAGCGAAGCACGAACATTCACCTCGGCTGCGTTTTCCCGAGTTCCGGGAGAGCGGCCAATTAGAAATCTATGCTGGCAGGGAAGTTTTTGACCAGATCAGCAAAAAGCAGCATAACAGCAGTTTGCCCGTCCTTGCAGTGACGCAGGAGCATGGCGCTATACCGCGACACATGATTGACTACCACGTGTCGGTAAGCGATAGCAGCCTGGAGGTTTATCAGATCGTAGAGAAAGGTGATTTCATCATCAGTCTGCGTTCTTTCCAAGGGGGCATTGAGCACTCTGCACATCGCGGAATCTGTAGTCCAGCCTACGTGATCCTCAGACCAAAATCCGGATCATGGCGGTACTTGAAGCATCTTGTCAAAACAGACAGATTCATAAGTGAACTCAACAAAAACATAGAGGGCTTGCGCGACGGCAAGATGGTCAGTTACAGGCAGTTTTCTGACCTTCGGTTCCCATTGCCATCCGTTCCTGAGCAGGCGAAAGTAGCCGACTGCCTGTCTTCGATTGACGAACTGATCGGTGCGGAAAGCCGGAAGCTGGGTGCCCTCAAGGCTTACAAGAAGGGCCTGATGCAGCAGCTTTTCCCCGCCGAAGGCGAAACCGTCCCCCGCCTCCGCTTCCCCGAATTCAGAGAAGCGAGTGAGTGGCGCAGCGGCACCATAGGGGAGCTGTTTGAAATGTCATCCGGGGGCACGCCTGATCGATCAAAAAAAGAATATTGGAATGGCGTCATCCCGTGGGTCACGACTTCGTTGGTTGATTTCAGTCGCATTTGCAAGGCTGACGAGTACATCAGTGAAGAAGGCTTGAAAAGCTCCTCTGCAAAGACCTTCCCGGCCGGGACGGTACTTATTGCGATGTACGGCCAGGGCAAGACTCGCGGGAAGGTTTCAATCCTGGATTGCGAAGCGGCGACGAATCAGGCATGTGCGGCTGTCCTTCCCGAGAAGAAAGTACTCCCAGATTTTGTGTTCCTAAACCTGGTGAGCCGGTACGACGAGATCCGTGCACTGAGTAACAGTGGTGGTCAAGAAAACCTAAGCCAATCGCTCATCAAGGACCTTCGCTTTTCCTATCCGGAGAATGTCGCGGAGCAGGCGCGAGTCACCGGGTTCCTATCTCGGCTCAACGAACTGATCACCGCACAAAGTCAAAGAATCGACGCCCTCAAGGCACACAAGAAGGGCCTGATGCAGCAGCTCTTCCCGGTGCTGGATGAGGTGCATGGATGAAGCCAGGCAAGACCTTCGCCGATCTGCCGGAGCTGGCCGCGCATCTGCGGCAGGAGCTTGAGACCAGGAAGTACGTCCTGCTCTACGCCTACAACGGCACGGGCAAGACTCGCCTGTCCATGGCTTTCAAGGACATCGGCAAGCAGGGCGATGCGCGGGATACGCTCTACTTCAACGCCTTCACCGAAGACCTGTTCAGCTGGGACAACGATCTGGATAGTGACACCGACCGCAAGCTGAAGATCAACGAGCGGTCTCGCTTCTTCGCCGGGCTCGAACAGATGGAGATGGACACTCGCATAGGCCGATTGCTGCAACGCTACGCGGACTTCGATTTCCGAATCGACACAGAGGAGTGGACAGTCCGCTTCTCGCGCATCGCCGACGGCCAGAGAACCGACAATATCAAAGTCTCCAAGGGCGAAGAAAACATCTTTATCTGGTGCTTCTTTATGGCCATCGTCGAGCTTACCCTGGACGGTGCGGAAGCCTACAAGTGGGTCAAGTACATCTACATCGACGACCCGGTCTCGTCCTTGGACGAGCACAATGCGGTGATGTTGGGGAATCACCTGGCCTCTTTTCTGAAGAGGCCGGATCACTCCATCAAGACCGTAATCTCGACTCACCACACACTCTTCTTCAACGTGCTGTGGAACGAGCTCCGTGACAGGAAGAAGTTCACGCCCTATCTGCTTTCGCGCCGGAGGCAAACAGGCGAGTATGCCCTAGCCGACACCGGCGACACGCCCTTCTTCCATCACCTGGTGCTTCTGCAAGAGGTTCATCGAGCGAGACAGACCGGAGAGGTGTACACGCATCACTTCAACGCATTGCGGAGCCTGCTTGAGAAAGCGTCCATCTTCCACGGATACAACAGATTCTCAGCTTGCATCAAGAAGGCGGACGATGATCCTGACGAGACATTCTACGCAAGGCTGGTGAACGTCCTGAATCACGGAAACTATTCCTTCTACGACCCCATAGAAATGCTTCCAGACACCAGGGAGCAGTTCGAAAAGATACTTTCCGACTTTCTGGAGTTCTATCCCTTCAACTCGGAACTGCTTCCCCAGGGACCCGAGGAGCAAGAGGCCCGATGACAGCACACGACAAGCAACAACTCGGCAAAACTCTCTGGGCCATCGCGGACCAACTGCGCGGAGCCATGAGCGCGGATGACTTTCGCGATTACATGCTGGCCTTTCTCTTCCTGCGCTACCTGTCGGACAACTATGAGGCCGCAGCAGGCAAGGAGCTGGGGCCGGACTATCCTGTGCTCGACAAGGATGACCGGCGGGCGCCGCTGGCGGTTTGGTACGACCAAAACCCGGCGGATACCGCCGCTCTTGAAAAGCAGATGCGCCGCAAGGTGCACTACGTGATCCGCCCGGAGGACCTCTGGACGAGCATCGCGGAGCAGGCGCGCACGCACGATGGTGCGCTGCTTAAGACCCTGCAAGAGGGCTTCACCTATATCGAGAACGAATCGTTCAACAGCGTCTTTCGAGGGCTGTTCTCAGAGATCAACTTGGCTTCGGACAAGCTCGGGAAGACGGTGAAGGATCGCAACGACCTGCTGTGCAAGATCATCGGCGAGATTGCCAGGGGTCTGGCGAAGTTCTCTACCGACAGCGATACCCTGGGCGATGCCTATGAGTACCTGATCGGCCAGTTTGCCGCCGGATCCGGCAAGAAGGCCGGCGAGTTCTACACCCCGCAGGCGATTTCGAGCATTGTGTCGGCCATTGTGACGCTGGACGGGCAAGAACCGGCCACCGGCCAGCGCTCGCACTTAGACAGCGTGATGGACTTCGCCTGCGGCTCAGGCTCGCTACTGCTGAACGTGCGCCACCGGATGGGTCCGCACGGCATTGGCAAGATATACGGACAGGAAAAGAACATCACCACCTATAACCTGGCGCGTATGAACATGCTGCTGCACGGGGTCAAGGATTCGGAGTTCGAGATCTTCCACGGCGACACGTTAACGAACGATTGGGAGATGCTGCGCGAGACGAACCCGGCCAAGATGCCCCGCTTCGACGCGGTGGTGGCCAATCCGCCCTTCAGCTACCGCTGGGAACCTTCCGAGGCGACCGGCGAGGACATGCGCTTCAGAAATCACGGGCTGGCGCCGAAGTCCGCCGCCGACTTTGCCTTCCTGCTGCACGGCTTTCACCACCTGAAGCAGGACGGCGTGATGGCGATTATTCTGCCCCATGGCGTGCTGTTTCGTGGTGGTGCGGAAGCGCGCATCCGCACCAAGCTGCTGCAGGATGGGCACATCGATACGGTGATCGGCCTGCCGGCCAATCTCTTCTACTCCACCGGCATTCCGGTGTGCATCCTGGTGCTGAAGCGGTGCAAGAAGCCTGATGACGTATTGTTCATCAACGCGGCCGCGCATTTTGAGAAGGGCAAGCGCCAGAATCAACTCCTGGAAGAGCACATTGAGGAGATCGTCTCCACCTACAAGTTTCGCTACGAGAAGCCGCGCTACTCCCGCCGTGTTTCGCTGGAAGAGATTGAGGGCAACGACTTCAACCTGAATATCTCTCGCTACATCAGCACGGCCAATGCGGAAAAAGAAGTTGACCTGCGCGCCGTAAATGCCGAACTGATGTCGCTAGAACAGGAGATCAAGGCGGCCACAGAGAAGCATAATGGGTTTCTCAAGGAACTTGGATTGCCGCTGCTGCCGTAGTGGGCGGCTGGCATGCGCGGGCACCCCAGCCGTCAATATTGTCCACGGGCTTGACCACCATATCGGCATGTCTCGCCTTAATGCCCTGATTTGGTGAAGTTATCTGTGATCTCCACCTTCTGCATCGGCAAGTAGCCTCGCCGGCGGGTATCGCTGCGCACTGGCGCCTTTACTGCGGCTGCCAGACTTTGACATAGTCGACCAGCATCTCGGCCGGAAACCGCGTGCTCTTATCGGGATTGCCTGGCCAACCGCCGCCTACGGCAAGATTCAACAATATATAGAACCGCCGATTGTCAAAAGGCCACACACCGCCCTGCGGCATACTCGCCGGTGTGTCGACGGCATAAGGATGGCTTGGATCATCGATGTAATATGCCACCCGGCCCGGGCTCCAGATCATGCCGTAGTTATGAAAGGCAGCGGCCAGTGAAGCGTGGTCCGGCAGGCTGCCCACGGTGCCGACTGCCGGCCCGGGAAAGCCCTTGCCGTGGATCGATCCATGGATGATCGTCGGCTCCTTGCCAATATTTTCCATAACATCGAGCTCGCCGCACGCCGGCCATCCGGCCGCGTGAATGTCCTCGCCGAGCAGCCAGAACGCGGGCCACAAGCCCTGGCCGGATGTTACCTTGATGCGCGCTTCAAACCGCCCATACCTGAAACTCTTCCGGCCCAGCGTGCGCAGCCGCGCCGATGTGTAGCGGCCATCTGCCGTCTTGCGCGCGACCAGGTGAAGATAGCCATCAGTGCCGACAAATGCATTGGGGTGATCCGGGTCGCATGGCAACTTATCCGAGCCATAGGCGCAGTAGGTCTCAAGCTCACCGTTTCCCCAACCGTCTCCCCCCACGTCATAGGTCCAGACCGATGGGTCTGGACGAACGCCATGCGAGGACTTAAAGTTGTCCTGCCAGACAAGCTTCTCCTTGAGCCTGGGTTGTAAGGCACGGCATACGCCGCCGAACCAGACCAGTGCAACGAAAACTAACATAAGGCTTCTTCGCATCATCACCGTCTCACTGCCCATCTATCTGGATCCTTTGACTTGAAATTCAGCATGCAGCGAAGCGGTCGAGGAATTGCCGATCCATACGTCAAATGAGCCCGATTCGACCACCCACTGCCTTGTGGCCGGAGTCCAGAATCGCAGCTCCTTCCGCCCTACGGGAAAGTGCATGGTCTTTGCCTCTCCCGGGTTGAGATGCACTCTTGAAAATCCCTTCAGTTCGCGAACCGGCCGCGAGGCGCTCCCCGCCTGCTGATGAGCGTACAGTTCGACCACTTCATCGCCTGCGGCCGCACCGGTATTGCTGACCTTCGCAGAGACGTCAAGGCTGCCGGCGGGGTCTATCTCGTTTTGACTTAGGTGGATATCCGTGATACTGAAGCTGGTATAACTCAGACCATATCCGAAGGGGTAGAGCGGAGTGGTCGGCTCGTCCCAGTAGAACGATTGAAACTTCTTCGCTTCCTGATCGACTTGCGTATGATTGTGCGCATAAAAAATGGGGATCTGCCCGGTGGATCGCGGCCACGTCAGCGGCAGCTTGCCACCGGGCACGGCGTCGCCAAACAGCAGTTGGGCGGCTGCGTTGCCCCCTTCGGTTCCCGGCTCCCACACTTCAAGGATTGCCGGGACATGCGTTGAAGCCCATGTTATGTTGAGCGGCCGCCCGTTGACGAGTACAAGAGCCACCGGCTTATTCGCGGCCTGGCTCGAAGCGACTATCGCTTTCATGAGCTGCAGCTGCTTGCCCGGCAGGTCAATGGACGCACGGGAGCCGTACTCTCCATTCATGCTCGCGTTTTCTCCCAGTACTAACACGGTCATGTCAGCCTGGCGGCTGGTTGCGATGGCTGCTTCAATCAGAGCATCGGGCCCAGTATCTTCATTCATAGTATCCGGGTTAAGTTCGGCTTGTGGTTCGCGCTTCAATAGCACGCCCGGCGCGTAGCTTACGCGTACCATGCTGCCGGCGCGCTTGCGAATGCCCGCCAGAATCGTCACCGTCTCTGATGTTTTTGACTTGCCTGGCCACGAACCCATTAAGGCCTCAGGATCGTCTGCCAGCGAGCCGATGACCGCAATCGACCGCACCCCCCGGGCCACGGGAAGTACGCTGCCCTGGTCGCGAAGCAGCACCGCGGTCTCGACCGCTACCTTGCGCGCCAGTTCGCGATGCTCCGGCGCCGCTAATACAGCTTCCGTCCTGCTTGCATCCACATAGGGATTGGTGAACAGGCCGAGCAGATACTTTGTCCGAAGAACAGGCCGCACTGCATCATCAAGTGCTTTGCCGGAGATTGATCCGCCTTCAACATAACCGGCAAGATACTTGAAGTAGGTGTCGCTGCCCATATCCATGTTGACGCCGGCAGTAAAGGCACGCAGTGCCGCATCGTCCAGGCCGCGGGCGAAGCCGTGATTGTGCAGGGAATGCACTGCCCAGGAGTCGCTCACTACAAATCCTCGGAAACCAAACTGGTCGCGCAGCACGCCGCGTAGCAACGGCGCATTGCCGGTTGCGGGTACATCGTTCAGGTCCATGTAAGCGCTCATTACGCTGCCGACGCCGGCATCCACCGCGGCGTGAAATGGAGGAAGATAGACATTCTGCATCTGCTCTTCGGGTAGATAGACCGAGTCATAATCTCTTCCACCCAGCGGCGCTCCGTAGCCGGCGAAGTGCTTCGCGCAGGCGAGAATGTGTCCCGGCGTGCCTAGCCGGTCGCCCTGCAGGCCGAGCACCTTGGCGCGAGCCATCGCACTGCCCAGCCATGGATCTTCTCCTGAGCCTTCCACAATCCTTCCCCAGCGCGGGTCGCGTGCGATATCGAGCATGGGCGCGAAGGTCCAGTTCAGCCCAACGGCCGCTGTTTCTTCGGCTATGACTGAATGCGCCTGCTCCACTAATGCCGGATCCCATGTCGCGGCCTGCGCCAGCGAAATCGGAAAGAGAGTTCGGTAGCCGTTGATAACATCGAAGCCCATCAGCAGAGGAATGTGCATGCGCGACTGCTCCACGGCAAGCCGCTGCACCCGGTTGATCTCCGCGGGATCGGTGAGATTCAGGTAAGCGCCTACCTGCCCGCGCCGCACGCGCTCATCCGAGCCGTGCTCGCGATAATCCAACTGACTGAGCTGGCCGATTTTCTCTTCGACGGTCATTTGATTCAGAAGCGCCTGCACCTTTGCTTCAATCGCCGGGTTCTCGTCAGGCCCTCCCTGTGCGGCCATCGCGGGTCCGGCAGGCAGCAGAAGCCGCGCGAAAGCAATGCAAAGCAGCAGGCTTGCGCAGCTCGCCCAGCGCACTCGGCTGTTTCGCTTCAAACTTCGCTTGGTTTGTATCCTCACCATAAGAAGCGTTATCTCCCGGGATTGCCGTTATCTATCTGCCGGCAGGACGTGTAAAGCTGTAAGTCGGGCGGCCGATAGAACTCTGAGCCATTCACATGCCGCTGACCTATGACTGGCCGCGCGCGGCTCACGGAGCAATCATCCGAGGCCGGTAGGCGCGTAGCTTGTATGTGCGCTGCTCGAGCCGGGCCGTTACAGGCTGGTCCGTTTCGATCGCCGTCACCACCCGGTCGCGCAACTGCAAAACAAACCCGCAGGCGCGGTCGAAGGTCAAATCCGGGCGGCCGTCGTTATCCAAATCCACACTGCTGGCGAACCCGCCGGCGTAGGTTCGTCCGACATACACCTCGCCGTCGACGCGGCCTAACATCGATTGAAAGCCGTGCGCGGTAACCCGGAAACTCTGCAGCACCGTTTCAGCAGCAGGCTGCGATGCATCGTGCGGATAGATGAACGTACGCGAGATGCCAGCTGCGGTCCGCAAGCGCACCGGCAGCAGGTCGCCATAAGTCGAACGCACCGGCGTTGGGTTGCGATAGAGCTTGCTGTCCGCGTCGACCGCGAGAAAGCTCTCCGTGTCAGTGCTCCGCGGGTAAGCGGTCTCCGCGATGCGATCCGTAATGTGGGTGCGCAGCGGCCGCCCGTCGTCGATCAGCAGCGGCCACGTGACTGCCCACGCGGCTGCGGACGCTGGGGTCTGTTCGACACTAGAAAATACGCCGTCCGGGGTCAGAATGAACTGATCTCGAAACGCCGGCCCGGCGCTGCCAGCAACCGGGTGGTACTCGAGCGTGCAGCGCAAAATCGCGGGGTTCACCTCCTGCACGCTCCAGTGCGCCTCGTAGCTCGCGGGCACTTGCGCAAGGCGTATCCACCGTCCGTCGCGCAGAAACTCCGGCGCAAAACTCACCGCATCGGTCGCGGTCTGCGCACCATCCGACGGCCCCAGGCGCGTGTCCCACCCGGTGCGCGCGATGCGCACCGCGCCCAGCGGCGTCCACCAGTTATCGTTCCGCTGCTCGGTTTCGCCGCGCAGATTGAATTGCATCTGCAGGCCGCCCGCGTTGGCAAACGCACTTGCGAACTCCGGTTCGAGCGCCAGCGCATAGCCGCCAATCTCTACCGGCGCGGCCGCGCGCGAGGGCCCGGCATGCGTCTGGTGCCGCAGCCGGTATAACTCCGCGAGATGGAACATCAACGAGCCGGTATAGTTAGAAGTCTGCGTTGCATTCTGATAGCCGACGCGCAGCCGCGGGTCGAAGTGGTTCTTAGTGATGAAGTAGCTGCCGGCCCATCTGCCGTCCTCTCGGCGCCAGCGTTCGATGCCCGCGAAACTGAGCTCCGCGGTGCGCTCCATCGCATCCGCCGTTTCCGCGTCGCCATCCGCGCGCAGCATGGGCGCGGCAGCCGAGAAAGCCAGCGGCAGCGCAATGTCGGTCCAGACATGATCGTCCGTGCGCCCATTCACCGGCAGCTGCCCGCTTGGATCGACCATCAGCAATGTGGCACGCAGCGCATCCAGCACCTTCCGCCGGATCTGCGCCGCGCTCGGCCCGTCGTAGCCTTCCACCACGAGCGACAGCAGGTTCCCCTCGCCCACCAGCGCGACGCTCAGCGTGTCGGGGTCGCCGGTGCGGTCGTGATAGAGCGAGGTCGGGGCAGCGGCGAAACGGTCCCGCTGCTCGCTCTTCCAGTACTGCTCCACAAATGCAACCGCGTCCCGGTGCGAGACCAGCCCCAGCTTCGCCCGCTGCCATTCGCCCTTGATCGCGTAGGTCCGCCAGTTGTTATTGGCTTCTTTGCCAATGATGCGCGCAATGGGCAAACGCAAACGATCGCGCCAGCGCAGCCATTGCGCGCGCGGCACCAGCGCCTCGTACACCGGCAATGCCTCCGTGAGCGATGCGAGAAAGAACTCCGCATGCTGGTCGGTCACAGCCGCGCGGCCTGCCGCCAGCTGCAGCGTCGCATGCTCCATCGCTGCCGCGCCGTGCGGCAGAAGATCGCGTGAGCGCCCAGCCACTACCAGCGTGCCCACAGCGAACGCAAAATACGGCGTCGCGTACTGGAACTCGCGATGCAAATACGGATCGATGACCGCGCCACTCGCATTCTGCCACTGCGCCGTAAAACGGCAGAGCCCGTTCAATCTATCGAGCATGGCCGCCTCGGTGATGGGCTGGGCCGCTGCCGGACGCGCAGCAAGATGGAAGTGCGTCGCCTGCAGACTGCCGCTGAACTGGGCGTCCGCGGAGCAGGCAGAGATCGCCATCGCAAACGCCCCGCACAGCAGCGCCCGGCCGCTCACCGTGTGCTGCCCGACTTGAGGGCGGCGGCAGCAGGCGCTCTCTCTCGATCTATGTCTGTAACCGCTGCAGTAGCAATAGCATCGCGGGCCCGGATCTGGTCGAGCCTGGCCGCGGCTGCCTCAGGTGTCCAGTCGATCATCATCGCGGTGCGCACCATGCTTACGCGGCGCTGCTGCTCCACTTTTTCCGCCCGCGCCACAGCCGGGCCTACCTTTGCCAGCACCGCGTTCCAGTGCGACAGGATCGCGCCCGCCTGCTGCGGTTGATAGCTCAGCCGATCGCCGGCCTGCATCGCGTCGATCAATTCGTCAGGCGGCAGATCCACCGGCGTATTGTTCTGCAGCGCGTCGTAGGCTTCCCTCAGGCGCGTCGTGGTTCCCGCGAACCCATCCAGCTCCGCGCGGCGCGCCATCAAAGCGGCGTCTCGACGCACGACAAACGTTACAGCGGCGCCGACCGGGAACTCACCCGTCGCAACATATGTCGTCAAGGTGTTCCCCGTAAAGTGCCAGCCCGCCTGCTTGCTATCTCCCTGGTACGGCATCTCGACGCCATTCACGGTCACCTGCGCGGGCGGCCAGTCGCCGGGAAGGCGCAGCTCGTAACTGCGCTGCACCGGCATGCCGGGGTAGCTTCCCTGCACCGCCGCTACCTTGACGGTCAGCGTATCGCCGTCCTCGGCAGCGGTCAGTTTCGTACGCGCGGCTTCATCCTCCGTGTAGGCCGAAGTCGAGCCCGCGTCTTCGTAGAGCGTGTACTCGGAGCGCTCGCCGCTCTGCAACGGAAACACGTTGACAATCAGCGGGCTCAAGGGCCTCTCGTCGGTGTGCAGCATCGGGGGCGCCATCGGCACAATCGCGCCGGCGCGCACGTAGATAGGAACCTGCGACAGCGCGAACGAGCGATCGACGCTCGCGGGTCCTTCAATGCGCCGGCCCGTGGGCCACTCGATCCACTCACCCGGCGGCAGCCACACCTGTTTGTGCGTGAGGTTTGTCGCGGGGTCGAGCGGCGCAACCACCGGCGCAACGATCAGGTTCTCGCCAAACTGGTACTCGCCCTTGCTTGCGTAGGCCTCGGGCTGCTCGGGCCAGTCATAGTACAGCGGCCGCACAAAGGCGACGCCCGTGTCATAAGTACGGCGGCCTTCGGTGTAGATATACGGCAGCAGCGCGTAGCGAAGGTGATACGCATCGCGCATGATGCTGGAATACGGCTCAGGGTAGGCCCACACGCGGCGCTCGGCCTCCGCATTCTTAGTCGTGTGCGTGCGCAGAATCGGGCTCAGCGCGCCAAACTGTAACCATCGCGTATACAGTTGCGCATCGATCTTACCCGGCATGTGGCCGCCGATGTCATGGCTCCAGTAGGCATAGCCCACGTTGGCCGCGGTCGCTGTAAACCAGGGCTGGAATGCCAGCGACTCCCAACTCGAAATCACGTCGCCCGAGAACCCGATCTGATAACGATGATTGCCCAGCCCGCCCCAGCGATGGAACAGCAGCGGCCGCTTGCCCTCGCGCTGCTGGTCGGTAAAGTGCACATAGTTCAGCCACCACGTCGGGTCCACGCCGGGCATCGCCGTGTGCTGCGACTGCTGCCAGTCGAGCCACCAGAAATCGATGCCCTGCCGCTCCAGCGGGTGGTGCAGGATGTCGAGATAGTTCCGCGCGAAGCGCTTATCTGTAATGTCGAACGGCACATACTTGCCCGAAGCGGGATCGATGCCCATCGCGCGCGCCATCGCCGGGTACGCGGCTTCGAACGGCTGCACACCGGAGGCCGGATGCAGGTTCAGCGTGACCTTCAATCCGTCCTGGTGGATCCTGTCGAGGAATAGCTGCGGGTCGGGGAACAACAGCTTGTTCCACGTGTAACCCGTCCAGCGCGCCACGTTGCCCGAGGCGTCGTGCACGCTCCAGTCATCGCGGAACGGCAGGTGCCAGTCCATGTCGACGACCAGCACGTCGAGCGGCACATCCGCCTCGCGAGCCTGGCGCACCAGGTCTTCCAGCTCTTGGTCGCTGTACGACCAATAGCGCGACCACCAGGCGCCGAAAGCGAACCGCGGCGGCAGCGGAATCTTGCCGCTCACACGCGTGAAGTCTCCGAGCGCCTGTTTGTAACCGTGGCCGTAGCCGAAGAAGTACCAGTCCTGGCGGAAGATTTTTGCCGCTCCCGCCGAAGCCACGGGCGACTCGGCGGCCTTTAACCGGTCGTACTCGGCCTGCGTCGTCATCTCGGGCCGCTCCACCGCCCACGGCAGCGGGCTGTCCTCGCCGTGCGGAAAGCTGAAGTCGGCCGCGTCGAACAGAGGCCGCGTCGAATCATCGACGACCACCCAGCCCGACCGCGAGACCAGCCCCGGCCCGATGGGCTCGCGCGTCTTGCCGCCCTTCACCATGTCCAGCGTGCGCGTGGTGCCCTCAAGGTTTTCAGGGTCCACCATGCCCGGCTTCCAGCTCACGCGCTGGCCGGCCACCATCAGCGTCACAGCGAGCGTCGAGGGCGTAAAACGGCCATCGCTATGCGGCGCGAGCGTATAGATCAGCTCCAGCGCGTCAGTGTGCAGATGCATTACCCGCGCCGCGCCTCTGCGCTCAATGCGTTTGGTAAAGTTCGGCACCGGGAGCCGCCGGTTGAGGAATACGAACGATGCGCGGTCTTCAAACCGCGCGTCCGCGACCCACTCCATGCGGATCATCCGCGGCGTCAGCACGGTAAAGCGCGCGTGGCCCAGCACCACTTCCGCCGCGGGGTTCGCGGCCGGCTGGTAGCTGCCCGCGGGTGCCTGCGCCAGCAATAAGGCCGCCGGCGAAAAACAGAGCAGCAAAGCACCTGCAAGCAGTCGACCCGCGCGAAAGGCTCGCCATTCTGGTTGCAGCACCAACCTCAACCATCTGCTGCGGAACATCATGCCTCGGGACTCATCAAGCGATGCCCGCGCCATCAGCTTGCCCTGGCGCAGGTCGCAAGTCATGGAACAACCCGCGCCGCCTTTGGGGCAAGTTTCTAGAAGTTAAGTGTGTTTGCTCGCCCGCAAAGCCAAGCCGGCCGGCACCGTTAACGAGGTGCCACGCAGCGCCGGCTCGCGGCCGCACCCATGGCGGGACTCTCCTCAAGCCGGGATGTTAAACTTGCCCCGCGCCCAAATTGCTTGCAATGGCGAACCGCCTTGCCCCGCAAAGGTCTGCTGCACCCCCTCCAGCGCGACCCTGAAAATGATTGAAACTCAGTCGAACCCGGATATTCATAGCGCTGAACAGGCGGAGCTCGAAGCCGTGCTCGCCTCCGAGACGTTTCGCCGGGCGCCCACACTCGCACGCATTCTCGAGTACCTATGCGGCCGGCAGCTGCGCGGCGAAACCTTTATCAAGGAGTACGAAATCGCGACCCAGGTCATGGGCCGCAGCAGCGACTTCGACCCGCAGCAGGACGGCAGTGTCCGCGTCAACCTGCACCACCTGCGCAAGAAGCTGAAAACTTTTTACGAGGGGGAAGGCGCGGCCCACGCCATCTGGATCAGCCTGCCTATCGGGCAGAGCCTGCCCAGCTTCGTTGCCCAGCCCGCCGCGGAGACTGCCGAGCCGCCGTCAGCCGAAGCAGAGCCGCCAGTCGAGCAGCATCCCGAGGCGCTGGAAAATAGTGCTGTCGCTCTAGAACCAGCGGTCCCGGAGGCCCCGGCCGCGCTGCCGCTCCCCGCAACCGAGCCGGCTGCGGAGTCCGGACCGACGCCCCGCAAGCCGAGCCGGCTGCGTTTGGCTGCGCTCGTGCTCGCCGCCTCGCTTGGCGCTGCGCTTCTCGCCGGCCTGCTGACATGGTTCTGGATGCGCAGCCATTCCACCGAGGCACAGTCAGCCGCGATCACCGATGCGACGCTCCGGCTCGGCTGCGGCCGAAATCAGCCTTTTGAGGACACCGCCGGCCGCGTCTGGAGGGCCGACGCCTACTTCCACGGGGGCACCGCTTTTCACCGGCAGGTTCCGCTTATCGGCAATACCTCCGACAGCGGCATCTACCAGCGTGGCCGCGAGGGCAGCTTCTCCTACGACATCCCCGTGCCCCGCGCTTCCTACGAGCTGCACCTGTACTTCGCCGAGACCTCGGTCCATGGCGAGGGCTTCCGCACGATGCAGATCTCGATCAACGGCAAGCACATGGCGCAGTATTTCGACGTGACCTCGGACGCAGGCGGCTTCGCCAACGCGACCGAAAAGATCTACACCGCGGTGCAGCCGTCGGCGGACGGAAAAATTCACCTCCAGTTCCAGGGAGACTCCGCCCCCAAAGCTTTCCTGAACGCCATCGAGATCATGCCCGGCAATGGGGATGCCCTGCGGCCGATCCGGCAGACGACCCTGCCAACCTACTACTTCGATCCGCAGGGGACCGAATGGACCCCCGACGCCTGGTTCCACGGCGGCCGCGTCAACTACCTTCCCAGCGTCTTCCCCAATCTGCCGCTGCAGGGCTTCTACCAGAACGAGCGCTTTGGCAACTTCAGCTACTCCATCCCGGTGCTGCCCAACCGTACCTACAGCCTGACCCTCTACTTCCAGGACGCCTGGTTCTCGCACCAGGCGCGCCAGCCGGTCAATCCGGGGCAGCGGCGCTTCGACGTCACCTGCAACGGGCAGATGCTGCTGAGTCAGTTCGACATCCTGCGGGAAGCAGACGGCGACGGGTTCCGCGTGGTGAAGCACTTCACCGGCATCCACCCCACCACCCAGGGCAAGATCATGCTGACCTTTACGCCGAGCCAGAACTACGCCGTGCTCAACGCGCTCGCGATTGAAGAAGAGCCCGCGCAGCCGGCCACCGCCGCGAAATAGTCATTCCCCAACCTTTAACGTTACTTTGTGTGCAGCCGTCGGGAAGAAACATGGCCCAAAAAATGCGGTTTTCCGGCCTCCCGCGCGCTCGCGGCAATTAACGTGGTGAAACTTGCCACCCCTCCCCGGCCAGCGGCTATACCAATGCAGACTCCGATGCTCCGCCACACCGCACTCACACTCGCACTCACCGCCCCCTGGGCGGCGCTCGCCCAGCAGCCGCTCACGACGCCTGCGCAAGACGCGCGCATCGACGCCCTGCTGCATCAGATGACGCTCGAGGAAAAGCTCGGCCAGCTGAACCAGTTCTCCTCCGACCTTCTCACCGGCCCCGGCTTTCACCGGAAGGACGAGGAAGCGATGGTCCAGCGGGGCGAGGTCGGCTCGCTGCTCAACGTCGTCGGCGCGGCCAAGGCCAACCGCCTGCAGCACATGGCGGTCGACGAAACCCGCCTGCACATCCCCCTGATCTTCGGCTACGACGTGATCCACGGCCATCGCACCATCTTCCCCATTCCCTTGGGCCTGGCCGCCTCGTTCGATCCCGCGCTGGTTGAGGCGACCGCCCGCACCGCCGCGACCGAGGCCCGCGCCGACGGCATCGACTGGGTCTTCTCGCCGATGGTCGATATTTCCCGCGATGCCCGCTGGGGCCGCATCGCCGAGAGCGCGGGCGAAAGCCCCTGGCTGGGCAGCGCGCTCGCCCGCGCCTATGTGCGCGGCTACCAGGGCAGCTCGCTCAGCGATCCCACATCCGTCGCCGCCTGCGTCAAGCACTTCGCGGCCTACGGAGCCCCGGTCGCCGGGCGCGATTACAACACTGTCGATATGTCCGAGACGCAGCTGCGCCAGACCTACCTGCCGCCTTACGACGCGGCCGTGCAGGCCGGCGCGGCCACCGTGATGACCTCCTTCAACACGCTCAACGGCGTGCCCTCCTCCGCCAACAAGCCGCTGCTCACCGGCATCCTGCGAGACGAATGGCACTTCCCCGGCTTCGTCGTCAGCGACTGGGGCGCGGTCCGCGAGCTGGTCCCCCACGCAGTCGCGGCCAACCCGGGCGAGGCCGCCGCGCTCGCTCTCGGAGCCGGCACCGACATGGATATGGAGAGCGACGCTTACCGCACGACGCTGCCGGCGCTGGTCCGCTCGGGCCAGGTGCCGGTCGCGGCCGTCGACACAGCTGTGCGCCGCGTGCTGCGCGTCAAGTCTGAGCTCGGGCTGTTCGAACACCCCTACACCGAAGTCCCGGCCTACCAGCTCACCGAAGCCAAGCGCGCCCTGGCCCGGCGCGCCGCCGAGGAGAGCTTCGTGCTGCTCAAGAACGACCCCGCGGGCGCCGTCACCACGGTCACGCCCACCGGCGTCCCTCACCCGTTGAACTCCAGGGGTTTGCTGCCGCTCAATGCCAGTCAGAAGATCGCCCTCATCGGCCCGCTCGCCGACGATGCGAAGCAGATGCTCGGCTCCTGGCAGGGCGCCGGCGATCCGAAAGACGTGCGCACCCTCCGCCAGGCGCTCACGGACCGCCTTGGCGCGCGCCTGACCTACGCGCGCGGCACTGACATTCTCGGTACCGCCACCATCAGCTTTACCGCCGCGGTCGAAGCCGCCCGGCAAGCCGACGTAGCCGTGCTCGCACTGGGCGAAGACGGCCCCGCCATGACCGGCGAAGCCACCTCCCGCACCCGGCTCGACCTGCCCGGCAACCAGGAGCAGCTGCTCGAAGCTGTCGCCGCCACCGGCAAACCAGTCGTCCTGCTGGTCTTCAGCGGCCGCCCGCTCGCCCTGCCCTGGGCTGCGCAGCATATCCCAGCGATCCTGGCCGCGTGGTTCCCCGGCATCGAAGCCGGCCCGGCACTGGCGGCCACGCTCTTCGGCGACTCGGCCCCCTCCGGCAAGCTCACCGTCGAGTTTCCCTACTCGGTCGGGCAGGAGCCGCTCTATCTCGCCCAGCTGCCCACCGGCCGACCCGCCGGCGACACCGACCTCAGCCATCCTCCGCAAAAACCCGGCGAGCAAGGCCACTCACGCTACATCGACCAGTTCAACGAGCCCATCTATCCCTTCGGCTGGGGGCTCTCCTACACCACCTTCGCCTACTCACACGTCGCCGCGCACCCCGCTGCCAATGGCACACTGGCCGTCGAAGCCGACGTGACCAACACCGGCCAGCGCAAAGCCGACGAAGTGGCCCAACTCTACTTCCGCCGCCGCGTCGCTCCCATTGAGCAGCCGCTCAAAGAGCTGAAGGGATTTGAGCGCGTAACGCTCAACCCTGGTGAGACCCGCCACCTCACCTTCTCGCTCACTCAGCAGGACATCGCCTTCTACGAGGGTAGCCAGCTCGTCACCGGACACGATGGCGACTTCGACCTGTGGGTCGGCGGCTCGTCCCAAGCTACCGAAAGCACCCAAGCTACAAGCGCAGGAGGCGCATTCCGACGCCGCTGATGTTGCCCTGCCTCGTCTCCTGTTAACAAACTTAACAGGCCGCCACAGCTACGCAACACACATTAACCCTGAGAAACTTGCCGCCCGTCCGCCACACTCCCGAGTATGCTCGGCGAGCCTTCCCCGCCCAAAACGGAAGCGTTCTCACGGAGAACTCCCCCATGCATAGACTCGCAAGCATCGTCACCACCTGCGCACTCTGCCTCGCGCCGGCCCTCGGCTGGGCGCAATCCGCAGACACCTACTCCATCGCCGGCACCCAGATCCTTAAAAACGGCTCGCCCGCCATCTTCGCCGGGGTCAACGCCTTTGGCATCAACGGCCCCAATGCCTCGTCCATGGCCGGCCTCAGCATCAACATTGTGCGCGAAGGCATCACCGATATGTCCGTGCAGCCCATTACCGGCGCGGAGATCACCGGAACCGCGGGGGAGCCTGTGTATTCGCTGCAAGCCGTCGTCGATGACAATCGCGCCCATGGCAAGGTGACCCTCTTTGTTCCCGGCTACTGGGTAGCTACGGGCGCGCAGCTGGCCGGAGGTACCCCATCCCAGCAGACGTACTATAGCGCCTTCAAGACCAAGCTGGCGCAGATCGCGACCCAGTTCAAGGGGCAGCCCGATGTGTGGCTCGAAACCTGGAACGAGCCCTACGCCGGCACCAACCCGCCCACCTGGCTGAGCGATATGACCGACATCGTGAACACCATCCGCGCGACCGGCAACACCAACATTGTTGTGGTCCCGGGCAGCGACTATGACTCGTCCGAAGACGTGATCCTGAGCCAGGGCCAGCAGCTGCTACAAGGGCGCACCAACATCCTGTTCGACCTGCACGGCTATGTCTTCAACTACAACAGCACGGCCAGCACGGTGACCCGCGTGCAGACGCTGCGCAACGACGGCTTCGCCATCCTGTTCGCCGAGGACGGCCCCTATACTGCCAGCGGGGCATCCGACCCCACCGCATTTCTGAACGCGATGCTCAGCCAGCAGGTAAGCACCCTGCTTTGGATATACAAGAGTGACTCCGGCGACCCCAACTCGCTGATGACCACCAGCGGTACCGACACAGCGTGGGGCACCCAGGGGTACGCCTTCCTGACCGCCCTGCTCAACGGCGGCCCGGCCGGGCAGACCGCGGTGCTGCCGAACACCTGGTACACCATCGTGAACACCAACAGCAAGCGCTGCGTCGAGGTCGCCGGCGCGAGCACCGCCAACAGCGCCAGCGTGCAGCAGAACGTCTGCGGCACCCAGCAGGCGAACCAGGAGTGGCAGTTCATCCCCATCGGCAGCGGCTACTACGAAGTGGTGAACAAGAACGGCGCCAATGCCGCGTGGGACGTGCGGCAGAGCAGCGGACTGGTGCAGATCTACCAGTACGGCGCGGCCAGCAACGAGCAGTGGATGCCGCTATCGGCCGGCAGTGGCACGTTCAAGTTCGTGGTCAAGAGCAACAGCGACTGCCTGGACGTACCGGATGCCTCGACCGCCAACAGCGTGGAACTGCAAGCCTACACCTGCAACGGAACCGTGGCGCAGTCGTACCAACTTATGGCGCAGCCGTAATCCTGCGCTCAGGATGATCCGCGGCAGAGTGAGTCATCCTGAGCCGCGCCAGCGATGTCTGCGAACAGCCAGGTACACGTGGCACGAAGTGCCCGCCAGCCGCGCAGGCGGTTTTCTCAACTCGTGCGAAACTCCACAGCCTGCATCGCCGCACCGCGCCCGTCTGCTGGTTCTCGACCATGGGCATCGTCAGCGCCAGGTCGCTTGCGATCACATCTGTATCGAACCGGCCGCCTACTCCGCTCCCGTCTCATTCCACAGGAACGCAAGCTCATCGGTCTCGTCGGCAATCTCCTGCGTCAGCGAAACCCCGGAGCTGTGCCCGCCGCTCAGGCTGTAATGCAGCAGCACCGGCCGGCCGCTCGCACTCGCCGCCTGCATCCGCGCAGTCATCTTGCGCGCGTGCAGCGGCGCCACGCGGGTGTCGCTGTCGCCGGTGAAGAACATGATCGCCGGGTACTTCGCCCCCGCATGCACATTCTGGTACGGCGAGTATTTCGCAAGATACGGATAGTCCGCCGGATCGTCCGCGGTGCCGTACTCGGTCGTCCACAGCCGGCCGAACTCGAAGTGCTGGTAGCGCAGCATATCGAGCAGCGGGTACCCGCACCAGACCGCTCCCCATAGCTCCGGCCTCTGCGTCATCGACGCGCCCATCAGCAGCCCGCCGTTCGAGCGGCCGCGAATGGCGAAGTGTGCGGGCGATGTGTAACCGTTCTTGATCAGATACTCGGCCGCCGCGAACCAATCGTCGAAAACGTTTTGCTTCTTCTCGAACATCGCCGCCTTGTGCCACGGCTCGCCATACTCGTCACCGCCGCGCAGGTTGGGCAGCGCGAACCAGCCGCCCCGCTCCAGCCACCACGCGTACTCGGCGTTCCAGGCGGGCAGCTCCGCCAGGTCGAACCCGCCGTAGCCGGTCATCAGCAGGCGCTCCGTGCCGTCCCGCTTCAGGCCCTTCTTCCCGACGATGAACATCGGAATCCGCGTGCCGTCCTTCGATGGAAAAAAGATCTGGTGCACTTCATACCGCGCCGAATCGAACGGCACCGCCGGCCGGAAGAACACTTCGCTCTTGCCCGTCTTGACACTGTAGCGATAGATCGTCGGCGGCAGGTTGAACGACTGGAAGCTGTAGAATGCCTCATCGTGCCCCGGCCGTCCGCTCACGCGCGAGCCCGTCCCAATGCCCGGATACGCGAGCGTCCCGGTCTGTTTTCCGTCGAGCGTGTAGATGGCAGTCTCGGTCTTCACGTCGTGCAGCCGCTCGACGAAGAGGCGGCCGCCCGCGATCGAGAAGCCCTCGATCACGTCCTTGCCCTCGGGCACCAGCGTCTTCCAGGCCGCGGGCGCGTTGCCGGGTTTCAGCTCGACAACGCGGCTGTTCGGCGCCTCGTAATCGGTGCGAAGAAAAAACCGGTCGCCGGCTTCCTGCGCGCTCATATGCGCATTCACACCGTACACCAGCGGCGTGAACTCGCTGCCCGGCTTGCGCATGTCTTTGACCAAAATGTCCTGGCGCTTGGCCGGCACGCCGCGCGAGATCGATAGAAACAGCCAGTGGTTATCGTCCGAAATGTACGCGCCGATCAGCGCCATCTCGCCCAGCGCCTCGCCTCGATACTGCTTGCCGAACAGCATCGTGTCCTGCGCATCCGTCGTGCCGAAGGCGTGGTAGCGCACCGTCGTGCCCTCATGCGAAAATCGCGCGTAGTATAGGCCTTTGCCGTCCGGCGCGAGCGAAACGCCGGAGTAGCGCGCCAGCGGCAGCGTGTCGGGCAGCGCTTGCCGCGTATCGACCTGCAGCACGTGGTACACAGCCTCATCCGCGCCGCCGTGGCGCTCGCCGTACACCAGCAGCTTGCCGTCCTCGGATAAATCCGCGATCGAAACCGAGGTGTTCGCATCGCCGATCTTCGCCGGGTTCAGCAGGCGCTGCTCGGCTCCAGCGGCGCCCGCGCGCATGTAGATCGAAGCCTGGTTCTCCTCGGCCAGCCGCTTCTCGTAAAAATACCGGCCGCCGCGTATCTCGGGGGTGGTCTCTTCATCCACGCGCTCAAGCTTGCGCAGAGCTTCGGTGATCGCGCCGCGGTCCTTCACCTGGGCCAGATACTTCGCCGTGTACGCATTCTGCGCGGTGATCCAGGCGCGGGTTGCCGGGCTTTGCTGGTCTTCAAGCCACTCGTACGGGTCCATCACCGTGTGGCCGCCGATCTGCTGCGCCACCGGCTTCGCCTCGGTCGGCGGCGGGGCCGGCAGCGTAATGCCATTGCCGCCGTGCACCTGCTGCGCCCTCAGCGATCCCGCTCCCGGCAGTAGTGCGATCACGAGCAATCCTGTCCATTCCATCCAGCGGCCGTGTAACTTCAATGTAGGCGATGCCTCCCGAGGCGGCCGCGTGCGCCGCATGTGAAAGCCCTATCCTAAGCGCAAGCGGCTGGAATCACTTCGCAAAACTTTCGGAACGTGCGGGTTCCCATTCTGGGCCGCCTGCTTCGCTCTTCCGTAACCGCATTCACCTGTGGACAGGCGCAAAACCTGTTCCGTGCCCTACCGTAGTCCCATGCTTCCCCGCTACCGACTCCTTTTCGCGGCCTGCGTGCTGCTGCTTTGCGTTGTTTCGAGCGCGGCTCATGCCTCGGGCGACAAGAACGCCGACCCTAAAAAGCCGAAGCTGGCCAAGCCGCCGCGCGTGCACTCGGTCGTGCTCGGCGGGGTCAAAAAAGTGCCTTATACCAAGGCAGGCGATCCCGCCGGAGCCCTCCCCAGCGACACCGAACTGAAAGTCCGGCCGCTGGTCGTCGATGGCCGCGTCAAGGACTGGACTACCGGCGAACCGCACGACGTGACCGACCGCTCCTTCGCGGTGCGGCGCGCGCTGCGCATCAACGACGCCCTGCCGACGGATAAGACCGAGCACTGGGTGTGGCAGAGGGGCCCGTGGCTGCTGGTCGACCGCACCGCCGGGCACACCGTACCGCTCAAGCTGCCGGACTACGATCCCGCGGTCTCGGACGTGAGCTGGTTCCGCGACTACGCGGCCTACTGCGGGCTTACGTCGACCGGCAAGCAGCTTTACGCCGTCGTGGCGCAGGTCGCCGCGCGCAAGCCGGTCATCGCGAAAAAGCTCGGCCCCTGGGACAGCGCCGCGCCTCGCACCGCAGCCGCCTGCGCCCCCGCGGCCTGGCAGCGCGAGCCGCTGCGCATCACCTTCCAGGCCGCCGGCGCGCAGCCTGCTTCGTTTGACCTGGTCGGCTCCTCCGCGGTGCTGGTCGAGGAGGGCGACGCCGACGACGCAGCGCCCGCCGCCGACAAGTCACCGTAAAGCCGCTACGATAGCGCTATGGACACGATGGAACGCCTGCTCGCCGACGCCGAACAAGCCCACGGCCACCTGTGCGCCGGGCAGGTCCTGGGCGTGCGCATGGCCATGCTCGGCTGCGCCCGTTTGGGAGTAGAGGAGCCGCGCGGCCGCGACCGCAAGCGCCTCGTCACCTTTGTCGAGATCGACCGCTGCGCCACCGACGCCATCGGCGTCGTCACCGGCTGCCGCCTGGGCAAACGCGCGCTCAAAATCCGCGACTGGGGCAAAATGGCCGCCACCTTTATCGATCTGACCAACGGCCGGGCGATCCGCATTGCCGCCACCGAAAGCTCAAAACAGCGCGCCCGCAAACTCTACCCGGAGATCGATAACAAGAACCATCAGCAGATGCACGCCTACCGCGAAATGCCCGATAGCGATCTCTTCACCGAGAAATGGGTCCGCGTGCCGCTCGACGCCAAGGAGTTTCCCGGCTACAAGGGCGAGCGGGTCAGCTGCGCCGCCTGCGGCGAAGGCATTTCCTATGAGCGCTGGATCGAGCGCGGCGGCAGCAAGCTATGCCACGGCTGCGCCGAGCCCGCGGCGCGCTACTACCAGCCCCTGCACTCGCAACCCTTGCGGGACGGGATAGAAGTCGCGGTACCCCGCTGCGAGTGCCCCTGAGACCGAAAAACGCACACAAACGAAAAGCCGCTCCAGAGTGACTTTCAGGAGCGGCTTTCGGGTGCGGATCTGAATCGCGAAAGACTTCTCAGACGTGGCCGGAAACTGCTTCTCCAGGTTCACCATGCGAACGCGTGCGGGCGGCCAGCGCGGGCAGTCCCCACACCAGCCCCACCACCAGCAGCGTCGACAGCAGGTCGTTGCGATAGAACGGCAGCGCCATCGTGTAACACGCATCGAGCCCGGCCATGGTGTGCGGATACCAGGAACCCGGCTCGGCCCACACTGCGAAATTGCTCGCGACAAAAAATGAAGTGGACGCCAGCACCGCCGCTCCGCCGACCCGTGCAAACCCGGGAGAGCCCTGCAGCAGCAGACGCCCGAGAACGATCACAAGCGCATACCAGGCCCAGGTGAGCAGATAGGCATCGACGTGGAACGGATAGCTGTAGACGAACCGCGTGAGATACCAGTCGCCCAGCGCGAGCAGGCCAACCGGCAGTGCGGCCCAGTACCAGGGCCGGCGCGCTCCCCACACCAGCAGTGCACCGCCCACGGCGGTAAAGTTCCACCACGGGTGCGGCAGCACGTGACTGGCAAAAGCGGCGATCAGCAACAGAAATGGAAGCAAGGCCAACTCCTTCGGCTCCGCGGCGGAATGCGGGGCACAAACTCTATTCTTGCATCTGGGGATGCACTTGGGGAGCCACGGAAGGGGCTGTCAGCGCGATTTGCGACGTTTCTTCTTCGCTGCGGCGCATGCGGCGCGCGAAGATGCGCAGCGTTGCCGCTACCGGAACCGCAATGAGCGCGCCCACCACCCCGGCGATCTCGCCCCCGGCCAGCACCGCGAAGATTTGCAGCAAAGGATTGATTTCAAGCGACTTGCCCATAATGCGGGGCGCGCTCACATAATCCTGTGTCAGCCGCCAGAGACCTAGAAACAAGACCAGCCACAGCACATGCGAGTACCCGGCGAGGACGGAAATGACCACGATTGAGACCGCGGCGACCGCCGGCCCCACCACCGGAATAAACTCGAGAAACCCGGCAATCGGGCTCAGGATGACCGCGTAGGGCACCTGCATGAGGCTGAGAACGATCGCGAAGGAGATCAGCGTCAGGGCAGCCAGCGTAATCTGCGCGCGGATATAACTGCCCAGCATGACGTTGATGTCGTTCAGCAAACCCCGGATCATATCCTTTTCCGCAAGGGAACGGCCTAACTCTACTGCGCTTTCCGCGATTTCAAAGCCCTGGCGCAGGAAGAACAGGCTCAGGATCGGGATCAGGATCAGCCACCAGATATGCTTGACCGGCTCGGCGATCTTGGAGCCGATCACCTTGCCGTAGCCCAGGATGTCGCTGCGGTGGTTGACCAGAAAACCCTGGATCTGCCCGGTCACCGCGGGCTTGAGGTGGTGAGCCTGGCCGAACTGCTGAATCAACTCGCCCGTACCGAGCCGGTCCAGCAGCGACGGCAGGCTGGTCGTCAGCTGCCTGCTCTCGTCGCCGATGCTGGGTCCGGCGATGAAGCCGACCGCCACCAGCAGGCCGATCAGCACCGCATAGACCACCAGGATGGCTTTGCCGCGGCCCCGCAGCGGACGCTCCAGCTTGTTGACCAGCGGCACCAGGAAATACGCGAACAGGATGGCGAACAGGAACAGTGTAAGGGTTTCGCGCGCGGCCCGAAAAAACGCGAGTACGATGACGTACAGCAGCGCCGTCGTCAGTACGCGCGCGGTCCGCGCATCCCATAGCCGGTCCAGAAACGTCTCGTTGCCTTGCGGCGGGTTCGCGTTTTCCAGGGCCATCCGTGATCTCTGAAAGGGGATAGGTGCGAACGGCCCGAAGGCCATTCGCAGTCGATACTAGCGGTTCAGGTCGGAAATCGTTTCGCTGACCGCATGCGCCGCCTGGCCGGCCGCATCCTTCACCCTGCCGCCTGCCTCGTCGGCGTAGCCCTCACCCGCCAGCTCATCGTCTCCGGTCAGCTTGCCGAAACCCTGTTTCAGCTTGCCGCCAAGCACACCGCCGGCGCCGGCAGCCCGCTTCCCAGTGCCCCAGCCGCCCACGCGTTCGCCAAACTCGTCCACGCCATCGGCGGCCCTCGTTCCAACACCACCCGCATCGGTCAGCAGCACATACGCAGCCGCGCCGAGGCACGCCACACCAATAATCCACATAAACTTGTTCATTCCGTCACACTCCGTGCCCGTAGGGATGCGCGTGCCGAGTGGCGAGATGGCCAGCCGAGCGCCGCGTAGGACTGAAGGCCACGTCAGTGCTGGCGGCGGCCGTTCATCCACTGGCTCAGGATGGCTCCGCCCGCGCCCACCACAACGAACCCGCTCAGCGCCGAACGCGCGCTTCCAGCAGCAAGCAGCCCCATGGAGGCAGGTGCAAAGCGCAGGTCGCGAAATATGACGGTATGCGCGCCCTGCGGCAGCGGCGCTGGGTCGCCCGGCGGGGTTGTCGCGCCGATGTCCTCGGTGACAGGCCAGCTCGACCAGTCCTCATACACGCGGCCGAGATAGCTCGCCTTGGCGGCGGCGACGGCGGCTGTGACCGGCGGCTTGGCCGTCAGGTCGCCGGGGTCGACCGCATCCCGCAGCGTATGCACCGTCGCGAACTGGTAGCCGCTGGCTGTCTCGGCCAGCACATGCCAGGTAAAGGGGTCGACCATTACCGGCTCGGCTGCCACTCGCAGCAGGGGTTCGCGCGTGGCGCTGCCCGCCTGCTTCACCAGTTCGATGGCGCGGGCGTGTTCGGCGCCCCGCACCACGTACACCAGCGCCATGCACGCGAGCGCCGCGATGGCCCAGCCGCGGCCCCGCAGCTCGCCCTTGGGCCGGCGGCGCATCTCGCCCTCCACCAGCCCCAGCAGCCCTGGCGCCAGCAGCCCCAGCGCCAGCGCCGCGAACAGCACCGGCTCAAAAATGAACACCGTGCTCCAGGCATACCAGTGCGTGTCGAACGGGAAAAAGGCCCGCAGACCGTAGTTGTTGGTGTAGTCCAGGAACAAGTGGCTCAGGTCGGCCCCGAGCGCCAGCAGCCAGATCCACCCCCAGCGCACCGGTTGCGCGGGCGGCTTCCGCCCCAGCCTCGCGAGAACCTGTGCAATGACCCATACCGTCCCGGTGACGGCGAGCGCCATGAACGGCGCGCCCAGAAAAGTATGGGTGATGCCGCGATGGTGGCAGAAGCCGAACACCGGACCGCCAAACGATCCCAGCACGTCGATATCCGGCGCCTCGGCCGCAAGCGTCATGGCCAGCGTGGCATAGGCGGTCTTGCGATTGCAGCCAGCGCGCCCCAGGCATGCGCCTGTCAAAAAGTGAGTGACCGGTTCCATCGGGTGCTTCCAGCATGCACCGCGGGAGGCCAAAAGCGCCACCGGCACCGCATCCAAAGCGCACAGTATTCTGTGTAACCAGAAAGGGAGACGCCGTGCCGAAGCTAGTCAAGTCGCCGCCCACGCAGCCCGACGCCCAGCGGCGGCTGCAAACGCTGCGCGCCGAGCTACGCCGACACGAGCACCTGTACTACGTGCTGGACGCGCCCGAGATCGACGATCTGGAGTACGACGCGCTGCTGCGCGAGCTGCAAGCGATCGAAACCGCGCACCCGGACTGGATCACGCCGGACTCGCCCACGCAGCGGGTCGGGGGCAAGGCCGCCGACGGCTTCCGCAAGGTAGCGCACTCGCGGCCCATGCTCTCGCTCGACAACGTGAACTCCGAGGCCGATCTGCGCGAGTGGGACCGCCGCGTGCGCGAGCTCGCCGGCGCCAGCGCCGACGTGAGCTACGTGTGCGAGTACAAGCTCGACGGGCTCTCGATGGCGCTGCATTACTCGGCCGTTGCAGGTGAAACGCGGATCGAGCGCGGACTCACGCGCGGCGATGGTTCCATCGGCGAAGACGTCACCGGCAACGTGCGCACCATCCGCTCCGTCCCGCTGGTCATCGATGCGGCGCGCCTGCGCAAGAGCGGCCTGCCGGCGCGGTTCGAGGTGCGCGGCGAGGTCGTAATGCCGCTGGCCGGCTTCCTCAAGATGAACGAGGAGCGCGAAGCGCTGGGTCAGGCCCCGGCGGCGAACCCGCGCAACGCCGCCGCCGGCACCATCCGCATGCTCGAACCCAACCTGGTCGCTGCCCGGCGGCTCGACTTCTACGGCTACTTCGCGCTCACGCCTGAAGGCGAGCCGCTGTTTGCAACGCAGACCGAGGCGCTCGACGCGCTCACCGCCGCCGGCTTCCGCGTCAACCCGCACCGCGAGGCGATCCGCGACTTCCCCAAACTGCTCGCGTTCATCGAGCGCGCGGAGGCCAACCGTAACAGTCTCGGTTACGAAATCGACGGCGTCGTCATCAAGCTCGACTCGGCGGGGCTGCAGCGGCGGCTCGGCTTTACGGGGAAAGCCCCGCGCTGGGCCGTGGCGTACAAGTTCGCATCGCGTTTCGCTGTTACGCAGGTCGAGGACATCAAGGTGCAGGTGGGCCGCACCGGCAAGCTTACGCCGGTCGCCGTGCTCGCGCCGGTTTCTATCGGCGGCATCACGGTCGCGCGCGCGACGCTGCACAACGCCGACGAGATCGAGCGTCTCGGCCTGCTGATCGGCGACTCTGTACGCGTCGAGCGCGGCGGCGATGTCATCCCCAAAGTCGTCGAGGTGATCGATGACAAGGACCACCCGCGCGGCACGAGAAAGTTTGAGTTTCCCTCCCACTGCCCGGTCTGCGGGTCAGAAATCAAGCGGATGGAGGGCGAGTCCGACCACCGCTGCGTCAACGCCGCCTGCCCCGCGCGCGTCGCCGAAAGCCTGCTCCACTTCGCCTCGCGCGGCGTGATGAACATCGAGGGCCTCGGCGACGCGGTGGTCGCGCAGCTGCTCGATCGCGGGCTCGTGCACTCGGTCGCGGACATTTACAAGCTCACCGAAGAGCAGCTGCTCTCGCTCGATCGCATCGGGAAAAAGACCGCCGACGCGCTGCTCGCGGAGATCGCGAAGTCCCGCTCCGCCGCGCTCTACCGCGTACTCTTCGGCCTCGGCATCCGCTTCGTCGGCACCCGCACGGCGGAGCTGCTGGCCGAGGAGTTCGGGTCGATGGACGCGCTGATCAACGCATCGCAAGAAGAACTGGAGCGAGTCAACGAGGTCGGGCCGCGCGTCTCCGAAAGCATCCGCGAGTTCTTCTCGGAGTCCTCGAACCGCGCACTGGTGGAAGAGCTGCGCGCCGCCGGCCTCGCGTTCACCGCGAAAAAGCGCGAACGCACCGAGCAGCTCGCCGGCCTCACCTTCGTGCTGACCGGAACGCTGCCCACGCTCACCCGCGAGCAGGCGAAGGAGAAAATAGAAAGCGCCGGCGGCAAAGTCTCCGGCTCCGTCAGCAAGAAGACAAGCTACGTGGTCGCAGGCGAGGAAGCCGGCTCGAAGTTAGAGAAGGCGCAGGAGCTTGGACTCACCGTGCTCGATGAAGCGGAATTGCTGAAGTTGCTGAACGGCACGCCACTGTAGGAACGCGATAGCATGTAGCGAGAGCCGCATACCTATGTGGTGCTCACTCACCAGCTACTCGCTGAAAAGGATTTCAAAAGGGGGAAACATGGAACCCGATCTCGTACAGCAGCGTCAGCAAGCTCACTTTTTACTCGATGTGCTGCCGGGTGAGAAGCTATCGGCGGTGTACAACCTACTGGAGGTTTTAGTGGAACCGCTTTCGCGATCACTCGCTTCGGCCCCGGTGGAAGAAGAAGAGCTCACGCCGGAAACCATCGCCGCTCTGGAACGCGCAAATGCCGAGTTGGAGCGCGGCGAGACCGTTTCGCATGATGAGATTCTTCGCGAGTTTGGCGGGTGACCAGCGGCGATCCGACTCGCCTCGCCATAGAATGGCCCTTCGCCGCGCAAGCCAGCCTACGTGCCATCGACCGCGAGACCGCGCTCAACATACTTCACTGCATCGACCGCTATCTGAGCACCCGTCAGGGCGATGTGAAAAAGCTCAAACCGCCGCTCTTCGAGTTCCGTTTACGCTGCGGCGACTACCGCATCTTCTTTCGGCAGACCGGCGATTGGGGCATCGCCGTAATGGGCGTCCTCCATCGACGTGACGCGTACCGATAGCGCTGCGGAACCGCTCACTGCCGAGGCGCGAAGTACCCGGTCCGCGAACGCACCTGGTACTTGCGGTCCAAACAGAACAGATAGATCGTCCGGAACGCTCCGTTGGCTGAAAAGTCCGCCGGCTTGTAACTCAGCGCGTACTGCGAACGCAGCTCCTGCTGGATCTGCGCGAAGCTGTTCGGCATATCTTCAATCCGGTTCGGATAGAACGCGCGGCCGCCCGTGGCATCGGCGATTTTCTGCAGCGTGTCGTCGCCGCGGTCGCGGCTGGGGCTCACGTTGGTGCTGATCGCGTACACCGTCGTTTCCGCCCTCTGGCACTCCTTGATCGCGTCTTCCATGTATGCGTGGCTCTGGTTGTCGTCGCCGTCCGAGATCACGATCATCGCCTTGCGTGAGGGCTCGTGGTTCTCGGTCGCGTCCAGCATCTTGTCGTGGCAGCCGCTGTACAGCGCGTCATACAGCGCCGTGCCGCCGCCCGAGTGCAGACCGTCGATGCCCGTGCTCAGCGAGTCGAGATTGCTGGTCCAGTCCTGCTTGAAGTCCGGCGTGACGTCGAACCCTTCGACGAAAGCCTTGTCGCTTTTCGGGCGCAGGATCTGCAGCAGAAACTCGTTCGCGGCCTGCTGCTCAAAGGCGAAGCGCTGCCGGATCGAGGTGCTGGTGTCGATGACCATGCCCACCCGCAGGGGCAGGTTGGTGTCCTGCTCGAAGCGATAGATCTGCGCAGGCGCCTTGCCGTCGTCGAGCAGCGCGAAATCGCTCTGCTTCAGGTTGTCGATGAAGTGGCCATGCCGGTCGGCGACCGTGAAGGTCAGGTAAACCTCGCTGACCCGGGTTGTGATGGTGAACCCAGGCGGCTGCGCCTGCCCCGGTGCCTGGCCCGGAGCCTGGTTTCGGGTAGTGTTGGCGGGAGCGCCAGGCGCCGGAGCGGGGACCGGCCTGGCGGCTGGCGGTGGAGCCGATGGCGTCGCCTGGGCCGTGGCGGCAGGTGCGGCGGCAAAGAGAACAGCAAGAGTGAGAAGGGCAAAGGACTGCATCATCGGCGTGCTGCCATTCTACATTTGGCGCTGCCGCGCCGGCGGTGCGGGGCCGGGAGCAAGACCCGGAGCTCTACTCGCCCTCTTGCTCCAGCTCCGCCAGCAACGCGGTCAGCTCCTGCGGCAGCGGCGCGCGGAAAACCAGCGGCGCGCCCGTGCGCGGGTGCTTGAGCTCGAGCTCCGCCGCATGCAGAAAATTGCGCCCGAGCGACACAGTATCGAGCGCGCGCCGCCGGCTCTTCTTCATCACCCGCTGCTCGCCTTCCGCGCGAATCTCCCGCGGCGCGCCGTACAGCGTGTCGCCCACCACCGGGTGGCCCAGCGAGGCCAGGTGCACGCGAATCTGGTGCGTCCGCCCCGTCTCGATGCGCACCCGCAGCAGCGTGAACGCGCCGAAGCGGGTCGCGAGCCGCCGCTCGACCAGGTAGTGTGAGATCGCCGAGCGCGCGCCATGCACGCGCTTGGTCGTCATCCGCGTGCGCCGGATCGCATCGCGGCCGATCGGCGCGTTTACAGTGCCGCGCTCGGCCTCAACGCGCCCATGCACCAGCGCCAGATAGGTCTTGCGCAGGGCGCGGTCGGCGAACATCGCGCTCAGCTTCGCGTGCGCGGCATCGTTGCGCGCCACCAGGATCAACCCGCTGGTCTGCCGGTCGAGCCGGTGCACGATGCCGGGCCGCAGCGCATCGCCGCCGCCCGAGCTCAGCTGACCGTCTTGACCATAATGGTGCAGTAGCGCATTGACCAGCGTTCCCCTGTCACGCACAATATCGCGCGCATTCTCAACCGGCGCGGCCGCCTCCCCGTCTTCGTCTAATTTTTCCGAGGCGCCCTCGTCCGGCGCGCTCTCCTCGCTGCGGGCGCCAGCGCCGGCGTGCACCAGCATGCCGGCCGGCTTGTTTACCACCGACATATCCGAATCTTCATAAATAATGTCGAGCGGGATCGCCTCGGGCGTGGCCCGCAGCGGCGGCAGCACCGGCTCGCGCAGCACCTCCACCTGCTCGCCGCCCTCCAGCCGCAGCGAGGGCTTCGCCCGCTCGCCGTCCACCAGCACGCTCTCCTGCTCCAGCAGCAGCTGCACCCTCGACCGGCTCACGCCCTCCAACTGCGCCGTCAGCCAACTGTCCAGGCGCGTGCCCGCGGCCTCGGCCGGCACCGTGTGTTGTGAAACAGCCATAGCCTTTCAGCCTAGCAGCAGGCCCTAGCTCGTATGCCCCGGGCCATCGATTCCCGAAGGCCAGTCCGGCATGTTCGCCGCTGGCGGGGGTGGCGGCGGCGCATCCGGCGGCAGCAGGTTGCGGTGCACCATCCAGGTGCGCAGCAGCAGGGGCCAGCCGGCCAGCTCCGGAATATCGCCGCACAACCCGCAGCCGTGGTTCGAGAAGTCGAACAGGTGCATCTCGACCGGAACTTGGGCCACCTGCAGCGCGCTGTACATGGCCACGCTGTTGCCGACCGGCACGGTCGGGTCGCCCGTGGTCGCGAAGATAAAAGTGGGCGGGGTCGCCTGGGTCACCGCGAACTGGGCGGAAAGCTGGTGCGCCAGGGCGGGATCGGGGTTCGGCCCCAGCAGGCTCGCCCGCGAACCCGGGTGGGTCAGCGAGGCTTCCATCCCGATGACCGGATAGCTCAGGATCGCGAAGTTCGGCTGGCAGTCGAGCCCGCTCAAACCCGCCCCCGGCGCATCGCTCAAACGGCACTCGGTCGCGAGCACCGCCGCCAGGTGGCCGCCCGCGGACGAGCCCCAAACGCCGATCCGGTCCGGGTCGATCTGGTACTCCGACGCGTGGGCGCGGATCATGCGCATCGCCTGTACACCGTCCTCGATCTCGGCCGGATACTTGTACGGGGCAACGCGGTAGTCCAACACAAACGCGGCCACGCCCTGCGCGTTGAGCCACTCCGCATACTGAAAGCCCTCATGCCCCAGCGCGACCTGGGTGTATCCGCCCCCCGGGATCACCAGCACCGCGGTCCGGGAGGACGGCTTCGCGGGCAGAAACGGGTAGAAACGCGGCCGGTCCGCTTCGCTCTTGCCCAGAGCGCCCGGCGCGCCCTGCGGGTACAGGAACACTGGCTGCGGGATGGGTCCGTTCGGCGCCGGCGCGAGCGGCGGCGGCCCGGGCGGCGGCGCCTGGGCCCGGCTGGTCTGGCTGGCGAGCATCACCGAAAACAGCAGCGCGGCAGCAAAAAGAAAGGGCACATGGCTGCGAAGAAACGTCCGGGCTGGCTTCATGCACATACAGATGCCGCTCTGGCCGGAGAAGTGCCTGTATTTTCCCGCGCCGGGGTGACGCCGGTACCGAGACATTCCCCTCACTCCCGCGTCTATGCCAGGGGAGGAATCGCCATGCGCATGCTTGCGGTCCTGCTGCTTGCTCTATCCCTGCCGGCGTTTGCGCAAAAAGCAAAGCCGGGATACACCGTCACGGTCCACGTAGCGGAAACCCGGACCGGCTCCGACTGCCACGATGTCACGAACGGCTCCTCGCTCTGCAAGTCCACGCAGGACCTGGTCGCGTCTATCGACGGAGCGCGCTACGAGCTGAGAAGCGAGACGCTGCTATCGAAAGGCCTCGTGGCGCTCGGCGATTACCCGGCAAAACTGGTTCGCGACGAGCAGAAGCCGACCCACGAGTTCACCCGCGGCTATGACCTGCTGTTCCCCGACGGCAGTACACGCACCTTCGAGGTGGTTGGCCAGGTCGGGCAATAAGCGCGGGGTGTCCCGCCGTAAATGCAGGCAGCTGCCACGATCGACAGCTGCTTGTGACAGGCAAGCCACCGTCCACGGCTCCGCCCTGCAAAGCCGTCCGTACTAAACTGCAAAGGCTGATGAAAACAGCCCTCTCGCAGCCGCCAGCAGTCCCTGCCGCTCCGCCTCGGCTCCCGGTTGTCGACCGCATCGCCCTTCGCGTGCTGCAGGTGTACGGCGCCGTGGCGCTGCTCGCGCTTGCCTTGGTTCCCCTTCATTTCCTTCCGGCCGAGGATGCGGTCATCCTGTTCCAATACAGCCGCAACCTGGCCCAGCATGGAGCCATTACCTTCCTGGCCGGCGGTCCGCACGTGGAGGGCGCCACGGACTTTGGCTGGATGGTGCTGATCGCAGCCGCCTTCCGCTGCGGCATCGCGCCTTTCGTGTTCTGCGCGGCAGCCAACGTGGTCTCGCTGGCCGCGCTCGGGGCGGTGCTGCTGCGCATGGCAGGCCGCCGCATCACGCCCGGCGGACTGCTCGCTGTCGCCGGCGCCGCGGCGCTGTTCCGGCAGATCTTTGCTGCGGCTTCAGGCTTCTCCGTGCTGCCCGATGCCTTTCTGCTGGCGCTGCTCACCCTCTACGTTCTCAGGCAGCGGGCGGCAGCTGCTGCGGTTACGGCTATCGGCCTCTGTCTGCTCCGGCCTGATGGAGTGATCTTCGCCCTCCCGCTGCTCGCGCTCACCATCCTTCAGAGCAGGACGCGCGCACGCGCCGCCCTGCTGGCAACGGCGCTCTTCGTCCTTCCCGGCGTGCTCTATTTCCTGTGGCGCTGGCACTACTTCGGCGAGCTCTTTCCCTTGCCCTTCCTGGTCAAAACAGATTTTCGCCGGGAACTCGGCTTCCTGATCGCCGGTTCGGTGCGCGCGAGCCTGGTTCCCCTACTCTTTACCCTGACGGCCGCGGCCCCGGTCTTCGCGCTCCGCCGCCGGGTCAATCTACTGCTGGCCCTGGCCTTGATCGCGATCCCAACGCTGTTCTTCTGGACCATCCGGCTCGATCAGAACGTGGGCTCGCGCTTCTTCTACTACCTGCCTGTCGCCGCGGCCATCCTGCTCGCCGCCAACTGGCAGGCGCTCTCCCCGCGGCCGGCGCTGGCCTTTCGCACCGCGTTTCTGGCATGGCTGCTGCTGCTGTCAAGCGCGCTCTACCGTGAGCTGCTTACCTTCCGCTCCATGCAGTTCCCCAGGGTACAAGCGATCGCCGAGCAACTCGGACGGCTGCCCCGGCACGGGTCCATCCTGGGCTCGGAAGCGGGCTTTGTCCCCTACTACTCAGGCTGGCCCACGACCGACCCCTGGGGGCTGAACACGCCCGAGTTCGCGCACCGCTTCTTCCAGCCCGCGGATGTAGCGCGCATCGCCGCCGACCTGATCGTCATGCATCCCGACCTGCCGGAAAGCTGCATCGTGCAGCCCAACTGGAAGGCCGCTTACCCGGACCGGTCCTGGCCGCACATGACGCGCAACCTGATCATCGGGGCGCAGGCCGCCGGGTATGAGCTTTGGCTTACGTCCTACGGCTCGGAGTTCTACCGGCTTCGCAAACACTGGGGCTATGGCGAGGGCGACCGCGAGTGCTGGCTCATCAAACAAGATTCGCCGCTTCGTCCGCAAATTGAACAAATCCTGCTCGCACATCACGGGGTTCCCCCTGAGCAGGCGGTCGAACTCGAGCGGCGCAGAGCCACTCCCACTCGCTGATCCGCTGCGCAGGATCCCCGTAATCAACTGGGGACGCCTACATTACCAGCGCCACCCGCTCCAGCTCGGCCTGCATGCTTTCGGCGTCGCACTGGCCGCCGTCCATGCGGATCACCGCGTCCTGCACCAGCTTTGGATCGGCGCCGTAGCCGCGGCCGTTCAAGAAGGCCGACAGCAGTTCCGACGCCTGAAAAGGATCGATCTCGTCCTGCATCAGTACCGAGCGCAGCGTGCCGAGATCGTAGCTGTTGAACTTCTCCACGCGCTTTTCCTCTCTCATTCGCTGTCCCTGTTCCCTTCTCGAGGTAATGGCCGGTCCGGCCGGTCTGTTGTCCAGCGTACAAGACGGTACAAGATATAGGAGCGGAAAAGCGGCTGGTATGTTGCCGCGGGGTAACGTTTTTCTTGTGACCTGTCGCACAACTTCTAAGCACCGGAAGTAACCCCCTCGGCGGCAATCAGCACCGGAATGCCGTCGCGCACCGGGTAAAGGCGCCCACACTGGCTGCACACGATGGCCATGGGCGGCTGCTCGGCCAGTGCGCCGTGGCACACCGGGCAGCGCAGCAGCGCGAGCGCGGCAGCGGGCAGAAGTGTTGAAGATGGCTGCACGGCTACTATCCTAATTGGACCGGCGGCCGAGAAGCCGAAGGGCGCGCGTGCGCGACAATCCAGAGCAGGTCGCGGAGGGTGCCTATGCTGAGGGTAGGCCTGACAGGCGGGCTAGGCAGCGGCAAGAGCGCGGTGGCGCTGGTGTGGGCCTCGGCCGGGGTGCCGGTACTGGAGGCTGATGCGCTGGGCCGCGCGCTGATGCAGCCGGGCGAGCCTGTTTATGCGGCGATTGTCGAGGCTTTCGGCGGCCAGGTGGTCCAGTCCGACGGCCAGCTGGACCGCTCGGCACTGGCGCGGGAGGCGTTCGCCGGGGAAAGACTCGATGAGCTGAACGCGATCGTGCACCCGGCCGTGATCGCGGCGCAGGATGCGGAGCTCGAGCGGCTTGCGGCCACGGGAGAACACCCGCTGGCGGTGGTCGAGTCGGCGCTGATCTTCGAGGCCTCCGGAGACCAGACCGCGGGCGGCGCCAAGGCGACCGTGCCGGGCTGGCGCGAGCGCTTCGACAAGCTGGTGCTGGTCGCCGCGCCCGAGCCGCTGCGGATCGAGCGCTTTATTGCCCGCGCCGGCGGCCCGGACGCCACGGAAGCCGACAAGCAGCGGCTGCGCGACGATGCCCGGCGGCGGATCGCCGCCCAGCTGCCCGACGCCTGGAAGCGCACGCGCTGCGACTATGTCATCGAGAACGACCGCACTCTGGTCCTGCTGCGCAGGGAGGCGCTGCGGGTGCTGGAGGCGCTGCGGCGTGACGCGAAAGCAACAGCGCGGGCGTACTCATAAAATGACCGCTGGCAGCATCTAGCAAGTCAGCAGCGCGCCGCCGGGTTGGCGGCCCTCGCAAACCCCTGCGCCGCCGCGGGGTCTAAGGTACGGGAGAGAAATGTCATGGTCGCCCGACGTTTGTTGATCACGATTCTGCTGGTGGGCGCCGTCTGGTACGCCACCTCCGGCCGCGGCTTTCTTTCCGGCTTCGTGCCCAGCCACCTGCTGGCCGCCCACGGCCTGGGCGGCGGCGCACAGCCGCTCAGCCGCTCCACCGCGCCGCTGGTGCTCGAGGAGGTCAAGGCCGCCCCCGAGTATGACGCTGAAGAGCTGACCAACATCGCGGTCTACAAGCGGCTGCTCCCGTCGGTGGTCAACGTCACCTCCACCTCGCTCCAGATGGACTTCTTTTACGGCCCGGTGCCGTCGCAGGGCCAGGGCTCCGGCTTTATCCTCGACCGCCAGGGCCACATCGCGACCAACTACCACGTCATCGCCGACGCCCAGAACATCGAGGTGCAGACCTGGGACAAGCATCGCTACAAGGCGCGCATCATCGGCCGGGACCAGCGGCACGACATCGCACTGCTGCAGATCGACGCGCCCAACCTGCAGCCGGCCACGCTCGCCAGTTCGCACGACCTGGTGCCGGGGCAGAAGGTTTACGCCATCGGCAACCCGTTCGGCCTGAACGGTACCATGACGACGGGCATCATCTCGGCCATCCGCTCGATCCGCGGACCGGAAGGCGGCCAGATCGAGAACGCCATCCAGACCGATGCGGCGATCAATCCCGGCAACTCCGGCGGTCCGCTGCTCAACTCGCACGGCGAGGTGATCGGCATCAACTCGCTGATCGCGACCAACCCCAACTCGGAGCAGGCCGTGGACCAGAGCGCCGGCATCGGGTTCGCCATCCCCATCGATTCAGCCAAGGCGGTGCTGGGAGACATAGAAAAGTTCGGCCACTCGCGCCGCCCCTCGCTCGGCATCGCGTCGCTGCCGATCGGGCCGGAGCTGGCCCAGCAGATGGGCCTGGCCGCGAACTCGGGCATGCTCATCCAGCAGCTCGTGCCCGGCGGCGCGGCGCAGCAGGCCGGGCTGCGCGGCGGCCAGGAGCGGGCGCTGCTGGGCAACTACCAGATCCTGCTCGGCGGCGACCTCATCGTCGCCATCAACGGCCAGTCCGTCAGCTCGGCCCAGGACATCGCCGACATCATGGACCGTCACCAGGTCGGCGATGCGGTGACCGTCACGTTTTACCGCGGGCAGCGCCGCATGACCGCGCGGCTGGCGCTGGGCGAGGCCGGCCAGCAGCAGGCTTGATGCAAAGAGCAAGACCGCCTGCTGGGGCGAAGCCCTAATGCGGCCTTCCTTTCTCCTGACACACTCATGGACGAGCAACTGTGAGTGTGGCCTTTCCGCAAAGAAAGGCCACTTCGAGGGGATTTGAGCAGGGAAGATTATCAGGAGAAAGGAACCGGCGCCCACTTCGTGGGGGGTGGCGTTATCGTCTGGTTAAGCCCGGGCAGCACGCCCGCGCAGGCGCTTGGCCAGCTGCGCCGGCAGCTCGGAGCCGGTCAACTGCAGCACCGCGAAGCAGATCGCCACCCACACCACCGCGCTCGCCGCCAGCAAAACCCCTTCTTCCAGCCGCGAGAGCGTGACCGGCAGCGCACGCCGCAGAGCGACCAGCGCCGCGCTCGAAACTGCGGCGGCCGCAAGCGAGCGCAGCAACTCCGCCCACGCCAGGCCGCCCAGCGGCACCATGCCCCGCCGGTCGAGCAGCCCCGCGAACACCACCGCCTGCATCGTAATGCCGATATCGGACGCATACGCCAGGCCCGGCGCGCCCAGCCAGCGGAACAGCCCCGCGTACACCGGCAGCGAGACCAGCACGATCGCCGTCGCGGCCAGCATTGGCGTCAGCGTGTTGCCGGCCGCGTAGAAAGCGCGTGCATAGATCGCCTGCGCCGACCAGAAACACAGCGAAAGCGCGAACACCGCGAAATAAAACGCAACCGCGGTCGCATCCGTGCGCCGGAACAGGCCGCCGCGGAAGAAAAAATCCACCGCCGGCCCGCTCATTGGGATCATCCAGGCGGAGAGCAGGATGGAGAACGCCGCGATCCGTGAGACCGACTCGTTCACCGACCGGGCAAAGGGCTTGTTCGCCTCCTTGCCGAACAAGGACGCCAGAAACGGCAGCGAGGCCGCCCCGGCCGCCTGGCCCAGCGCCTGCGGCACGCTGAACAGCTGCTTCGCGTTGAGAAACAGCGTGACATCGCCCGCGATGCGCGACGCGAAGTGCGCGATGATCCACGAATCGACCGTGACCAGCGAGAACCCCAAAATCAGCGGCAGCGTCTTGCCGAACCACTCGCGCAGGCCGCGGTTGCGGAAGTCGAGCCGGAAGCGCAAACGCATCCCGGCGTGCCGCGCGCCCAGCCCGTTGATCGCAAACGGCCCCAGAATGACCCCCGCCAGGCCGCCCCAGGCGATCGACGAGACCTTCAGATACCGGAACAGCAAAACCCCGCCCAGGATCATGCCCAGGTTGTAGACCAGCGGCGCGAACGCCTGCAGCGTGAACTGCTTGCGCGCCAGCAGCACCGCGCCGAAAATGCCTCCTCCGAAAAAAAACAGCTGCCCCGGCAGGATGATGCGAGTCAGGTGCACGCACAGCGCGAACTCCGCCGGATCTTTCGTAAAGCCGGGAAACGCCAGCCGGACGTACAGGGGAGTCAGGAACTCGGCCGCCACGACCGCGGCGCCCAGCACCAGCATCATGGTCGAGAAAATGACCGAGAGCGCCTCCTCCCCTTCCTGCTCGCGGCCGCTCTCGCGGTAGCGCGTCAGCATGGTGACAAACGTGATGGAGGTGGCGCCGCCGATCAGGAAGTACGAGATCGTATCCGGCAGCTGGAACATGGCGTTGAACGCATCGGCCGCCGGCGACTTGCCCAGCACGGACAGGATGTACTTGACCCGCACCAGCGAGATGATCTTCGAGCCAAAGGCCGCGGCGGCCAGCAGGATCGTCGCCGTGAAGGCGGTGTGTGCGTGCGTGGGCCTGAGCGTCTGGAGCACGCGGCCCAGCGCCGTCCGCGGGGTGGCGGCTGCAGCGGATGGGTGCGGGGGCGGGGGCATCGCGCTTGATTCTAACCGGCGAGCGCCGTTTCCAACCCGGCCGGAGCAACTGCTTTCGCAGATTCGGCAACCCCGGCGGCGCAACGTACTCTAATAGCAAGATCAGCAAAGGAGCCGGCTGCGGATGGTGGAACGAACACGAGGAGCTTCCGGGTCTGTCCCGAGACCGGCCCGGCGGCGCGCCATCGCTCCAGCCCTGCTGCTCGCATCCCTCTCGCTCGCGCTTTCGCCGTCGAGCGCCCGCGCGCAGGCCAGCAGCACGCTGCCTTCCGCGCCCACACCGTCCACCAGCGCCGCGCCCGCGCCGGCGAACACCGCCATATCCGGCCCCACCAACATCTCCACCAGCGCGCAGGGCAGCTCCGGCGGCGGCTTTCCCGTGCAGGTCTCCACGCAGAGCTCGCTCTTCAACCCCTACCTGGGCAGCATCCAGACCGGCCCCGCCGTTCCGCGCGTGATTCCGCTCACGCTCGACGACGTTTACCACATGGGCATCGCGAACAACCTCGGCCTGGTCTACGCGAAGCAGGGCGAGCTGCAGCAGAAGGCGCAGCGTCTGCAGGTGCTGAACGTGCTGCTGCCCAACATCGACGTGCAGGGCTCGGTCGCCTTCCACCAGTTCAACCTGGCCGCGCAGGGCTTCCGCAAGGACGTGCTGCCCCAGTTTGCCAGCCTGCTGCCGCCGGGCGCCACTTCCAACTTTCCCTCCATCGTCAAGGTCGACGTCACCCAAGGGCAGGCGAACTTTTCGCAGTACCTGTTCGACTGGGCCGGGTACGACCTGGTCAAGGCGCTCGGGCACCTGCTCAAGTCCACCGCGCAAACCTCCGCCGACTCCCGCGGGCAGGTGGTGCAGAATGTCGGCATCGCCTACCTGCGGGTCATCGCGGCCCAGTCGCAGGTAGCCTACGACCAGACCTTGCTGACCACCGATGCGGCGGTCCTGTACCAGAGCCAGCAGGAGCACCAGGCCGGCATCATCGCCAACCTCGACGAGCTGCGGGCCCGCGTGCAGTACCAGACCGAGCAGCAGGCGCTGATCGCCGACCAGGGCGCGCTGGCGAAGACCAAAATCGCGCTCAACCGCTCCATCGGCCTCGCGCCCGAGCAGGAGATCGAGGTTGCCGACTCCTCTCCCTTTGCCGGCCTCGAAGCCATGACCCCGGAAGCGGCGGAGCGCCAGGCGCTCGACGCCCGGCAGGACTACCAGAGCAGCATCGAGCAGATGCGCGCGGCCGAGCTCGAACGTAAGGCCGCCACCCGCGAGCGCTATCCGACCCTCATCTTCAACGGCGACTACGGCGTCACCGGCATCTCCGGCGGCAACTATCACGGCGTATTAGCGGCCGTCGGCACGCTCCAAATCCCGGTCTTCCAGGAGGCGAAATTCCGCGCAGACCGCGATACCGCCCAGTTCACACTCGACAATGCCCGGGCGCAGGTCGGCAACATTCGCGGGCAGATCCAGCAGCAGGTGCGCGGCAACCTCATCGACCTGCGCGCCGCAAGCGCGACCGTCGCGGTCGCCAAGAGCAACGTCGCGCTCTCGCAGGTGGCGCTCGAGCAGTCCATCGAGCGGTTCCGCGCCGGGGTCGACGACAACCTGCCCGCGATTGAAGCCGAGTCGACCCTGGCCCAGGCGCAGGTGCAGTTCATCAACGCCAACTTCCAGTACAACCAGGCCAAGCTCAACCTGGCGCGCGACCTGGGGATGATCGATGTGGATTTCCACCCGGAATGGCAGGGCGGCCGGCCGGTGGGCGTGCTGAGCGACCGCGCCGCGATGGGGCGTTGACGATGCGTAGGAAGTCGCAGCTTGCGGTGGTACTGGGAGCGATACTGGTGCTGGGGCTGCTGCCGGGCTGCGGCAAGTCGAGCGGCGGCGAGGCTGGGTCGAAAGATCAGGGCAAGACCTACACGCCCGACAACAAGAACAGCAAGGGAGGCGGCGCGGCATCCGGCAGCGGCGCGGCGCCGGTCTCGGACGCGGACACGACGAGCGGCAAACCCTCGGCCGCCTCCGACGCCGGCTCCCAGGACGCGACAAAAGGCCAGGCAGTGGCCAATCCCGGCGCGCCAGTAGCCCACTCGCCCGGCAAGCATTGACCCCCATGCGGTCTTGTGTCAGTTGAGAGAAGGGGGTCATCCTGAGCGGAGTCTGCGCGGAGCGCAGGCGCAGTCGAAGGACCTGCTTTCGATCCACCTTTGCACAAGCCAAGGAAAGTCATCGTGACCCGCAAAACAGATCAATCCGCCGCCCTGCACGCCCGGGCACAAACCCTTCTGCCCGGTGGCGTCGACTCGCCCGTCCGCGCCTTTCTCGCGGTCGGCGGCGCGCCCCCATTCGTCGAGCGCGGCCAGGGCGCCTACCTGTGGGACGCCGACGGCAACCGCTACATCGACTACTTCGGATCATGGGGCCCCATGATCCTGGGCCACGCGTTCCCACCCGTCGTCGAGGCCATCCAGCGCGCCGCGGAGCGCTCCTCCAGTTTTGGAGCCTCGACCGCCGCCGAGGCCGAACTGGCGTCGCTAGTCGTCGAGGCCTTTCCATCCATCGAGATGCTGCGCTTCGTCTCCTCCGGCACCGAGGCGACCATGTCGGCCATCCGCGTCGCCCGCGCCTTTACCCGCCGCAAGTACTTCATCAAGTTCGAGGGCTGCTACCACGGCCACGCCGACGGCTTCCTGGTCAAGGCCGGCTCGGGCGTCGCGACGTTCGGCATCGCGGGCTCGGCCGGCGTGCCGGATGAAGTCGCGCACTTCACCCTCGCGCTGCCCTTCAACGATCTCGCGGCGGTCGAGCAGGCCTTCGCCGCGCACCCCGGTCAGATCGCCGCCATCATCGCGGAGCCGGTGGTCGGCAACATGGGCTGCGTGCCGCCGGCGCCCGGCTTTCTCGAAGGTCTCCGCGCCATCACGCTGCGCGAGCAGGCCCTGCTGATCTTCGACGAAGTGATGACCGGCTTCCGCGTCGCGTTCGGCGGCGCGCAGGAGTTGTACAACGTAACGCCCGACATGACCACGCTGGGCAAGATCGTCGGCGGCGGCCTGCCCTGCGGCGTCTTCGGCGGCCGCGCCGAGATCATGCGCATGCTCGCCCCGCTCGGCCCCGTCTACCAGGCCGGCACCCTCAGCGGCAACCCGCTCGCCATGGCTGCTGGACTTGCGACGGTCGGCTACCTGCGCGACCACCGTGCAGAGGTCTACACCCGGCTTGAATCTGTAACCGCCGCGGTTGCGGATGGCGTTGCCGCCGAAGCCGCCCGCGCCGGCGTGCCGCTCACCACCAACCGCGTCGGCGCGATGTGGACCTGGTTCTTCACGGGCTTGCCGGTGAAGGATTTCTCCACCGCCTCTGCCAGCGACACCTCGGCATTCGGCCGCTTTCACCGCGCCATGCTCGAAGCCGGCGTATGGCTGCCTCCCTCGCAGTACGAGGCGGCGTTTCTCGGAATGGCGCACTCGGACGAGGATGTATCCGCAACAATTGCAGCCGCGCGCAACGCATTTTCATCCCTCAGGTAGCGGACACTGGCGTGCTGGCAAACAGGACAGTCAGCCCCTCGGCCATCGTCGGATGGGTGAACACCGAGTCACGAATCGCCGTATACGGGATGCCGTTTGCGATGGCGAGCTGCACTACGCTGATGGTTTCGCCGGCATCGGCGCCTACTGCTGTAAACCCCAGGATGCGATCGCTCTCCGCTGCAAGCAGCGCCTTCATGAATCCATGCTTTTCCCCGAGCGTATGTGTCCGCAGCACGGCCGCCATCGGCGCCTTCACCAGGCGATACGGAATGCCCTGGTTCTTCGCCTCGGTCTCGCTCAGGCCCACGCGCGCAAACTCCGGATCGGTAAACATGCAGAAAGGAACCAGGCGCCCCGTAGTGGTGCGCTTGCCCCCGGCTAGATTGTCGCGAACGATCCGGTAGTCGTCGTAGGCAATGTGCGTAAAGTGCGGGCTGCCCGCGCAGTCACCCACTGCCCATGTCGCGTCGGCGGTCGTCTCCAGCCGCTCATTCACCTCGATATAGCCGCGGCTGTCGAGCTTCACTCCGGCGGTTTCGAGGCCAATGCCGTCGGTGTTCGGCGTGCGGCCGGTGGCCGCCAGCAGGTGCGTGCCTTCGATCGCAACCGGCGCTCCGTTGCGCACCGCCGACACACTTACCTGCTCGCCGGAAATCCCGCCGACACGCCCGATGCTGGTCCCCGTCGAAAGGGCAATCCCCTCCTGGGCGCAAAGTCCGGTCAGCAGCTCAGAAACGTCAGTGTCTTCGCGGGGCAGCAGACGGTCGTTCCGCTCGATGACGGTCACCCGGCTCCCGAAGCGCCGCATCGCCTGCGCCAGCTCCAAACCGATGTAGCCGCCGCCCAGCACCAGCAGGTGCCCGGGCACGGTGTCCAGCTCCAGCAGATCGATGTGCGTCATGGGCCGGGCATCAAGCAGTCCCGGCAGGCTCTGGAGCGACGTGCGGCTGCCTGTGCTGATGATGACCCGCTCGCCCTCCAGGGTGCGTGTGCCACCGTCCAGAAGGGCGGTTTCAATCGTGCGCGGTGCCACAAACCGGCCTTCACCCATCACCAGCTCCGCGCCGCTCGACTCATAGTGCCCACGATGGATCGCAACCAGGTCGTCGACCATTTGGCGCTTGCGCGCGCGCACCCCGGCCATGTCGACGCTCCAGCCGGCGCACGCAATGCCGAACTCCTCCGCCCGCTGAAAGTAGCTAGCGACCTTGGCGCTGTGGATCACGTTCTTGCTGGGCAGGCAGGCAATGTTCGGGCACGATCCGCCGACGTACCGGCGCTCGATGAGCGCGGTTTTCTTGCCGGCCCGCGCAGAGGTCCAGGCCAGGTACTTGCCCGCCTCGCCGCTCCCCAGGACCAGAACCTCGTACTTCTCCGCAGCCTGCATACCCGCTCCTTGTTCCCGCCCATGAAAAGGCGGCGTTCTGATCCGAAAGAAAGCCTCCAAGGCAGTCTGCAACGCGCCGGTAACAAGCTGGCAGCGCGCGGATCGGACCGCCCGTGGTCCGCACTAGATGTCTCTGGTGCGCAGCAAGATTTATAGCACCTCTATTTGCCTGCCGGATGAGCGTCAGCGCTTGCGCTTCGGTTTTTTCCCGGTGCCTTTGGGCGCGGGAATGCGGCTCTTCGGCGTGCTCGCCTGCATGCTCTTCTTGCCTTTCTTGACCTTCGCCGGCTTCTTTTTGGCGAACTTCGCGAACCGGCTCGGCGGCTCGTTCTCACCGGGCACGATCGCGAACTGCAAACGCTTCTCGACCGCGTTCACCCGCTCCAGCAGCACCCGTACCTTCTGACCCATGCGGAAGCGCCTGGCCCAGGTCTCGCCGATGATCTCGCGGGTGTTCTCGCGGTAGCTGTAGCGGTCGCCGTCGAGCGCGCCGAGCGACTGGATCGGCACCAGGCCCTCGACGAACAACTCGTTGAGCTCGACAAACAGGCCGTACTTGGTCGCGCTCAGGATCAGCCCGTCGAACTCCTCGCCCACGCGGCTGGCCATGAAGCGGATCTTCTTCCACTCGACCAGTTCGCGTTCGGCGGCATCCGCGCGGCGCTCGGACTCGCTCGACTCGGTCGCGATAGCGGCAAGCTCCATCGCCGGAATGTGGCCACCCTCCGGCGCCTCGGCTCCAGCGCGAAACTCGCTTGGCTCCCCCGATCGCGGCACGCCCTTGCCGCTCACCCCGGTGCGCAGCAGCGCCTTGCTCACCCGGTGCACAATCAAGTCCGGGTAGCGCCGGATCGGCGAAGTAAAGTGCGTATAAAACCCCGTCGCCAGCGCGAAGTGCCCTTCGTTTTCCTCGCTATAGCGCGCCTGCTTGAGCGACCGCAGCATCAGGTAGCTCAGGATGCGCTCCTCCGGCTTGCCCGCGATCTTCTGTGCCAGCCGTTGATACATTTGCGGCGTCACCGGCAGCTCCTCCGGCACCTCATGCACGCCGCGATGCGTGGAGCGCGACCGCCCGTCGCGGTCCGTCTTATGGCGGCTTTCCCGCTGCTCATGCTTCATCGTGAATCGCTTCACCGGCAGATTGCCGATCCCGAGCGAGTAGCCGAACCCCGCGGCAATATCCTCGAAATCCAGAATGCGCTTGGGGTCGGGCTTCTCGTGAATCCGGTACAGCGCCGGCGCATGCTCGCTCAGCCACGACGCGACCGACTCATTCGCCGCCAGCATGAACTCCTCGATCAACCGGTGCGCCCAGTTGCGCTTCGCCCGCGTCACCCCCTGCATCGCGCCGTGCTCGTCGAACTGGATCGAAGGCTCTGGCAGGTCGAAGTCGATCGAACCCCGCCGCGCCCGCTTGCGGTTCAAAATCTCCGCCAGCCGCTGCATCGCCTCAAAATGCGGCGCCAACGGCTCAAACTCGGCGCACGCGGCTTCCTCCCCATCGAGCACCGCGGCAACCTGCGTGTAGGTCATGCGACGCGCCGAGCGGATCACGCCCTCGCACACCTCGTAGTCCGTCACTTCACCCGCGGCGTCGATGCGCATGAGGCACGAGAGCACCAGCCGTTCCTCATCCGGGCGCAGCGAGCAGATGCCGCTCGAAAGCTCCTGCGGCAGCATCGGAATGGCGCGGTCGGGAAAATACACGCTCGTGCCCCGCAGGCGCGCCTCCAGGTCGAGCGTCGTCGCTGGCCGCACGTACTCGGCCACATCGGCGATGTGCACGTCCAGCTCCCAGCTGCCGTCGCCCCGCTCGCGCACCTCCACCGCATCGTCAAAATCGCGCGCCGTCTCGCCGTCGATGGTCACGATGGTGCGCTCGCGGAAGTCGCGCCGAGCCTCGACACGTTCGGCCACGATCTCCGGGTCCAGATGCGCGACCGTTCGCGCCTCTTTGAGCACCGCGTCCGGGAAAATCCGCGGCAGCTGGTGCTTGCGGATCACCATCTCGACGTCCACGCCGAAGTCGTCCTGCCGCCCCAGCACCTCCGCCACGCGCCCGCGCGGCACGCGCGTCTCCGTCGGCCATTCCGTCACTTCCACATCCACGACCAAGCCCTCGAGATCGGGATACTCGGCAATTTGCGCCGCGGCTTCCTCGCCCAGCACGCGGTGCGGCGAGCGCAGCGTGGCCCGCGCCTCCGGCAGCGGCTGGTCGAACGGAATCAGGATCGGCTGGGTCAGCTTCTCGTCGAACGCAACCACCTGGTGGCCCATCTGTCGCGGGTCTTTCGCGTAGTGAAAGATGCCCACGATGGTGGGGTTGCGCCGGGTCAGCACGCGCACGATGCGGCCTTCGCGGCGGCCTGCATCGCCGCGGCCGCGGCCTGCTGTCAGCTCCACCAGCACCTGGTCCCCAGGCATCGCGCCCGATCCAGCGACCTCCGGCGGCGGGATAAACACGTCGCCTGCCTCGCCGGCCTTTGCCCCGGTCACCCGCACAAACCCGAACCCGTCGCGGTGCAGGTCCAGCCGGCCCGCAACCAGGTTGTCGCGCGTCTGGCCCGCGCCCTGGCCCGCGCCCTGCGGCCGGGGCGGCACCGCCCACTGCTCACGCTCAAGCTGCCGCAGCTGCCCGGCCGCGGTCAGCCGCGCCAGGTGCTCCAGCAGCAGGCGCCGCTCGCGGCCGCCGCCCAGGCCAAACTCCCGCACCAGCTGCTTGTAGCCGGCGCGCGCTCCCGGCGCCCGCTCAATATGGTGCAGCAGCTCGCGGTCCGTCATGTTCGCTGCGCCGCTCTCATCGGAGCCAGAAAAGTACGGCCGGCGATCGGTTCAAAATGCATCTCTTCCCATCCTAGCTCCCCGGCCCAGGCCTCGCCGAGCCGGACCGGAATGAAAAGATAGCCGGTTTCGTGCATTTGCGGCGTGCTCTGTTTAAGATGCCACTAAGGAATTGTGTTTGCGGGGCGGCGAGCGCGGCCCTGCCGCTGCACCGCGCACGCTCCATGCGGGTCGGCAGCCGGAACCCCGGGCTTCGCTCTCCCGGCGCTTGCGAACCACAACCTGCACTCTTCAGGAAACGACGCGCCACCGACGAAAGGATGTACCGAAGCAATGTGGAAACCGAATCAGCCCGCGAGCAACACCCCCAACGAGCCGCTGCGCCCCGCCGTGCCTGCCACCCCCGCCTTTGAGCCGGCCTCCCGCCCCGTTGCCGGCAGCGCCCAGCAGCCCGCGGCCGGCGAGCAGGCCACCATTGGCAAGAGCCTGGTCATCAAGGGCGAGGTCTCCGGTTCGGAGTCGCTCTACATCGACGGCAAGATCGAGGGCACCATCAACCTGGCCGGCAACCGCGTTACCGTCGGCCGCAATGGCCAGGTCTCGGCCAACATCACCGCGCGCGAAATCGTGGTGCTGGGCAAGGTGCGCGGCAACATGACCGCCAGCGACCGCGTCGACATCCGCAGCGAGGGCTCGCTCACCGGCGACGTCGCCGCGCAGCGCATCTCGATCGAGGACGGAGCGTTCTTCAAGGGCGGCATCGATATCCGCAAGCCCGACACCGCCGGCAAGCCGAACGAGCCGGTCAAGGTCGGCGCGTAAGCCTTCTGGTTCGCGGAAAGCCCCGGCCGGCCCGGGGCTTTCGCTGTTTTGCACCTGCTAGAGCAGTTCTCGTTTAGGTGTGTACTGTCATCGCAGTGAGATGTGGCTTTTCTTGACGGAAAAGCCACCTTCAGTTGTGTTGAAGCCGCTACAGGTGAACGAGAACTGCTCTATACCCGCCCCAGGAACCGGTCCGCGCAGCGCAGGCTCAGCGCCATGATGGTCAGCCCGGGGTTCGACGCCTGCGCGCTCGGAAACACCGAGTTATCGCTGATATATAGGTTCGACACATCGTGCGAGCGGCCGCAGGCGTCCACCACCGAGTCGCCCGGGTCGTCCCCCATGCGGCAGGTCCCGATCTGGTGCGCAAACCGGTCGAAGGTCCAGCAGTCCCGGCCGCCCGCCGCGTCCCAGATCTCGTGCATCAGCTTGCGCGAGTGATTCATCAGCCGGTTTTCGTTCTCGCCGGCGGTAAAGTGCACCAGCGGCTTGGGCAGGCCGCGGCTGTCGAGCTCGTCCGACAACTCGACGAAATTTCCTCCGTGAGGCAGACAGTCCCCGCTGATGCCCATCCCGGCCACGTTCGTATAACACTGCAAGTAGCGCACCAGGTCCGCCCCCCATAGGCCGCGCCCGCGCGCCACCGATTCCGCCCAGGCCAAAGGCATGATGCCGTAGCTCTGGATCAGGTAGCCGCTGGCGAAATCCACGTCCGTCAGCACCATCGGATCTTCAGTGATAAGCGACGCGGGAAAGCCCTTGTACGGCCGCGTGTCCTCCGGAAACGTGCCCCAGATCTGCGTCGAGGGGTGCGCCATGAAGTTGCGCCCCACCTGCCCGCTCGCGTTCGCGAGACCCAGCCGCAGCAGCAGCCGCGCCGACTCGACCGCCCCCGCGCACAGGAAAACGGCCTTGGTCCGCTGCCGTCGTTCCTCGCCGTCCTGCTTGTACACAACGCCCGTGATCTCGCCCTGCTCATCGAGCTCCAGGTCGGTTACGAAGGCTTCCGAGCGAATCTCCGCCCCGGCCCGCACCGCCGCCGGCAGAAACGTTACATCCATGGAGGCCTTGGCGCCATTGCGGCAGCCCTGGTGGCAGTAGCCGCGGTTCACACAGGCCGACCGCTCCGGATAGTCGCGCTCCGGCCCACTGTAGGCTTGACTGACGGCCGCGAGCGGCGCCGGCGCAGTCCGCAGCCCCACTGCCTCGCAACCCCGCTGCATCAGCTGCGCGGGCGCGTTGAGCGGCAGCGGCGGCAAGGGGTACTTGCGGCCGGGGTCCCACGGGTACCCGGCAGGCCCGGAGACCCCGATAAACCGCTCCACTTCTTCGTAGTACGGCACCAGTTCCCGGTACGAAACAGGCCAGTCCCGCGCCACGCCAAAGCGGGTGTGCAGTGAAAAATGTTCCGGATGCGGCCGGGGCACATACGCGCCCCAGTGCAGCGTCGAGCCGCCCACACCAATGCCGGAGTTGTTTTTGCCGAACGCTACCGGATTGCCGCCGTCCGTGATCCGCTCATCGAGCCAGTAGAGATAGCTCTGCGCGCGCTCGTCCGAGGCATACTCCTCCGGCTTCAGAAACGAGCCGGCCTCAAGCGCGACCACCTTGAGGCCGGCCCGGGCCAGCCGCGCCAGGATCGGGCTGCCGCCGGCTCCGGTCCCAATGACGACAGCATCGACCGCATCGGAGAGCGGGTAGTGACGGATCGGCGTTTCAGGGTCGCATGGCAGGGTTCCGGTGGTGCCGCGCGCGGCGGCGAACCGCTCCGCGCTCTCGTCTGCTTCGGGTTCCGCGTCGGTCATCGGCTCTTGCGCTTCCCCTTCAGCTCCCAATCCTCCGTATTGCCGAGTCCCACGCCGCCGCCCGAGTCCGCCGGCCAGCCCGCGGGGTCATCCGCAAAGCCGTCGAAGCCCATCGCGTCCATCGCGGACGGGTGCGCGACGTACAACTCGGTCGCGTCGGCCAGGATTTCCTCGAACCACCGGCTCGCGTCCAGGCCCTCCCAGCGCTCCTCGCCGTTCTGCACCCGGTGCAGCAGGGCGTCGGCGCGGTCCTCGGTCAGCTCCAGAAAATGGCGGCGATGCCGGTGCTGCGCGCTTTCGTCCAGCTTGGCCAGGCCCAGAGCCAGCGCCTGCGCGTCCGGCGGAAGGGTTGCGTAGCGCCAGCCGTTGCCGTGGCCGGCGGCGCGCTGCTGCTCCAGCCGGGCGGCCAGCGACAGCTCGTTGGCGCCGGGCGCGCCGTTCTCGTCCTCGGGCAGAAGCCGGCCCAGCACCCGCTCCAGTACCTGGAACGCCTCCAGGCTGATGCAGCGCGGCTTGTAATCGGCAGCCGGCCGGGCGAGCCGGCGCTCCAGAACACTGCGGGTGGGCGCGGAGACCCGCGTGGACTTGAGGACCTTGAGCAGGGGAGCACTGGTGAGCGAAATAGGGCGCGTTTGCGTCGGCATGTGCGGCATTGTCCTCTTCTGCCCTGCGCAAGCGGCAGCAGGGCCAGGCGGCGGAGATTGCATGTGGGAACAAACAGCTTCCCTGCTCAGACGCGGCAGGGGCTCGGAAGGGTGCGGATTTTACATTGGTCCAATCGAACTTTTTAGCGGAGCGGCTACATGGCAAGAAACCGCCGCCCCTCGAGCCGGTACCGCCCGGAGAGCACCTGCGCCACCGCCCGCGGGTACAGCCGGTGTTCCTGCTCCAGGATCCGCGCGGCCAGGGTGTGCTCATCGTCGCCCGGCAGCACCGGCACCGTGCTCTGGGCGACGATGACGCCGTGGTCGAGCTGCTCGTCCACAAAGTGCACCGTGCAGCCCGTGACCTGCGCCCCGTACCGCAGTGCCTGCGCCTGCGCATCGAGCCCCGGGAAAGCCGGCAGCAGCGAGGGATGGATGTTGAGGATCCGCTCCGGATAGGCCCGAATAAACTCCGGCGTGAGCAGCCGCATGTACCCGGCGAGGCAGACCAGCGTCACGCCATGGTCGCGCAGGCGGCCCAGCAGCTCCCCATCCTGCTCCGCACGGGAGCGGCCCCGGGCCTGCACGGCGATGGCCGGGATCTCCCGCGCGCGCGCAGCTTGGAGGCCGAGAGCCGACTCTTTGTTCGAGAGCACAACGGCGATCGCGGCATCCGGGATCGCGCCCGAGGCGACGGCCTCGGCGAGCGCGGTAAAGTTGGAGCCGCGCCCGGAGAGCAGAATGCCGAGCCGGTGGCTGGCGCTCATGCGCGGGAGGTCTTGCGCGGCGCTTGTTCCGGGTCGTCCCGGGTGTAAAGTACGGCCGCGCCAGCCCGCGCCTGCACGGTCTCCCCAATACGGGAAAACGGCTCCCCCAGCCGCGCGAGAATGCCCTCAGCGCGGCGCAGCTTGCCGGCCGGCACCACGCAGATCAGCCCAATGCCCATGTTGAAGGTGCGGAACATTTCGTCCTCGGCGACCGAGCCCAGCTCCTGCAAGTGCCGGAAGATAGGTAGCACCGGCCACGAGCCGTGCCGGACCTGGGCCGCAATGCCCTTGGGCAGAATGCGGGGCAGGTTTTCCGTGATGCCGCCGCCGGTAATATGCGCCATGCCCGCCACCACGCCGGCCTTGGCCAGCGCCTGGATAGGCCGCAGATACGACCGGTGGGTCGCCATCAGCGCCGCGCCGGCCTGTGCCTTGAGCGCCGGAACGCGCTGCTTCGCCCCATAGCCCGCAACCTCGAAGAACAGCTTGCGGGCCAGCGAGTAGCCGTTGGTGTGCAGCCCGGTCGAGGGCAGCCCCAGCAGCACATCGCCCGGCTCAATGCCGCTGCCGGTGATGAGCCGGGGCCGCGACACCGCGCCGACGATGGTCCCGGCCAGATCGTACTCGCCGTCCGCGTAAAAGCCGGGCATCTGCGCGGTCTCGCCGCCGATCAGCGCGCAGCCGTTCGCGCGGCAGGCCCCGGCGATGCCGGAAACGACCTGCTCGATCGTCTTGGGAGCGAGCCGGCCGGCGGCCAGGTAGTCGAGAAAAAACAGCGGCGCCGCGCCCTGAACCGCGATGTCGTTCACGCAGTGGTTGACCAGGTCCGCGCCCACGGTCGTGTGGATGCCGAGCTCGAAGGCCAGCCTGAGCTTGGTGCCGACCCCGTCGGCGCTCGACACCAGCACCGGCTCGGGAAAGCGCTTCAGGTCCAGCTGGAACAGACCGCCAAACCCGCCCAGGTTGCCAAGCACGCCGCGCGAGAAAGTAGCCTTCGCCAGCGCCTGGATGCGCTGCTTGGCGCTGTCGCCCGCGGCAATATCGACGCCGGCGGCGGCATAGGTCGCGGGCGGCCGCGCAGGGTGTTTTGGGGGAGCGGGCAAGCGAAACCTTTCCGGAAGAACGCCCAGTTTAGCATCGAGACTCGGCCGCGATGCCCCCGCTCTTGGGCTGCGGCAAGGGCTGTTTCACTCACCCCGCGGGCACTTGACGGCGGCCCCGGCTACAATAGCGGTTGAGCCGCACTCGCACGCTGCGGAAAACTCCCCCCAGGAATCTTGTCCGGGGCAGAGGAAGTCAAAAACTGAAAATGCGGCAGAAGCACCAGCAACTCCAACCAACCTTCCAGACCCGTGCCCGGGCCCGGCGCTCTGTTTTCGCCATCGCCGCTTTTTTCCTGCTGCTTGGTCCGATCGCTCAGACCTCGTTCGCCCAGGACACCGCCCCCACCCGCACCACGCTCGCCTCGGCCCCGGCGGAGAGCGGCAAGGGGACGACGCTCTCGGCGACAGTCACCACAACCACCGGCTCGCCGGTGAACGCGGGCACGGTCGACTTCCTTTTGCCGAACGGCCAGGCGCTCGGCTCGGCCATCGTCTCCGCGGACGGCGCCGCCGCGCTTACCCTTGCGAAACTGCCGGCCGGGACGTCTTCGGGCGTCGACGGCAGCCCGCAACTGCCGGTCTCCGCCGTCTACCATGCGAACGCGGCGCCCTTCTCGGACTCCGCATCGGTCGCCACCGCGGTGGCCAGCCCGGCCGCCACCACCCAGGTTCCCGACTTTACCGCGACCGCCACCCCGGCGACTGTCACCGCCAAGCAGGGCTCCTACGGGACCACCGCGCTCACCGTGGCCTCCGTCGGCAACTACAGCGGCGTGATCCAGTTCTCCTGCTCGAACCTGCCGGCGCAGGTGACCTGCGCCTTCAACCCGACGCAGCAGGTACTGGCCGCGAATGGCACGTTTACCGGCACGCTTCAGCTGCAGACGCAGGCCGTTTCCGGTCCGACGGCCAGCCTGCTCGGCGCGCACAGCGGGCTCGCCCTGGCGCTGGCGTTCCCCGGCGCGCTCGCCCTGCTTGGGCTCTCGCGCCGGTTTCGCGGCGCCCGTATGCTGGGCATGGCCCTGCTGCTGGTGGGCACCGGGCTGGGGCTCAGCGGCTGCAACCCGCGCTACTACTACACCAATCACCCTCCGCCGGTGGCCGGGGGTGCCGGGCCCGGCACCTACCCCATCACGGTGGCGGTCGACGGCGGCGCGGGCTCGACCGTGATCGAGCATGACGTCACCGTCAGCCTGGTCATCCAGTAGCGGGTTGCGCCTGCGCCAAGAGCGCCTGCGCAACCAGCCCGGCGGCGGCTTCCGCGACATTCTCCGCGTCGCCGAAGCCGTGCAGCCACTGCACCTCCGGCTCGCGGCGGAACCAGGTCATCTGGCGTTTGGCGTAGCGGCGATGCCCCTGCTGGGCCGCCGCAACTGCCTGCTCCTGGGTCGTGGCCCCGGCCAGCACCGCGGCGGCTTCCCGGTACCCCAGCGCGCCCAGTGCCTGCGCACCCACCCCGTACCACTGCTGGAGAGCGTGCGTCTCCTCGACCAACCCCGCCGCGAACATGGCCGCCGCCCGCTGGTTCAGCCGCTCGTACAGCAGCGCCCGGGGCGGGTCCAGCCCGACTCGCAGCAGGCGAAAGCCGGTGAGCGGGTCGCGGCCCGCGCTCGAGATGGGCGACGGCCCCAGCAGCGCCACTTCCAGCGCGCGGATCAGCTTGGGCTCATCGTTCGCATGCACCCGCGCTGCTGCCTCGGGGTCGAGCCGCAGCAGCAGGCGATGCAGATAGCCGGCAGGCCGCGCCCGCGCCGCGCGCAGCAAACGCGACCGTAAGGCGGGGCAGCGCGGCGGCAGCGGAGCCAGACCATCGGTCAGCGCGCGCAGGTACAGGCCGGTTCCGCTGGTTACGATCGGCAGCCGGCCGCGGCCGGCAATGTCCCGGATGGCAGCGCGCGCGGCCCGGGCCCAGTCTCCCGCCGTCATGGCTTCAGAGGGGTCGAGCAGGTCGAGCAGGTGGTGCGGCGCCTGCGCACGCTGCCCGGCGGTCGGCTTGGCCGTGCCCAGTTCCATGCCGCGGTACACGGCAACCGAGTCGCAGGACAGGATTTCTCCGCCAAACTGCCGCGCGAGGCGGAGAGAAAGCGCGGTCTTCCCGCTGCCCGTGGGGCCCAGCAGCAGAACCAGCAGCGGTTCGCCCGAACAGAGCACGGCCGCTAGAACCGCCACCAGCCCGCGGGGAACAGCGTGTGCGCGGGCGCGCGCAGCACCATGACCAGCAGGATGCCGCCGGCCAGCAGCAGCAGCCCGACCGCCTGCCGCCGCCGGGTGAGCGCCGCCTCCCGTGCGCGGGCGGCCTCAAGCTCCAGGCGCGCCATCAGCGAATCCCCGCATTGTCGTTGTAAAGGAAGTAAAACCGCAGCTCGAGAAACGGCCCTTTGAAGTTCTTCGGCAGCGGCGGAAAAGGCGCCGCGCTGACGATGCCGGCCCACGCCGCCCGGTCGAGCGACACGGTGCCGGCCGGGCTGTCCAGGTGCATGTCCGTCACCGAGCCGTCGGGCAGGATCTTAAAGCGGATCAGCGTCCGGCCCTGCTTGGAGATGGGCGGCTGCGCGACCTCGGGGATGATGGGGTACCAGGCGCGTTTGGTGTCGTAGATCACCCGCTGGATGTACGGCCCGAAGTCGACCCCCAGCGTGTCCGAAAGAATATCGGGCGCGCCCGTGGCGCCGGGGTGCTGCGAAGGAGCGCCGGCACCCGCGTCGCCGCCGCCGTAGGTAGGACCGCCGCTCCGGGCCTGCTTCGCAGCCTCCTGCACGGCGTCTCCGGGGGTTTGCGGCGTCGTTGAGAAGTTGGGCTTGGGCGGCTGCGGCTTGGGCGCTTCCGTCTGCGCGTTCTGCCCGGTCGGCACCGGCGGGGGAGCTTGCGGTTTAGGCTGCTGCTGGGCGGGTTGCTGGGCCTGCTGCGGCGGCGCGGACTGCGGCTGGGGCGCCGGTTTGGGCACCGGCGGCCCGGCGCGCCGCATCGCCTCCAGAGCCTCCAGCGTCTTGCGGTCCAGCGTCGGCTTGGGCGCCTGCTGCTGCCGGTTCTTGTCCGACAGCGGCGCCGGCTTGTTCGGCTGCACCTGCTTCAGCGCGTCCGGCGGCAGGTCCAGGTACGCCATCTGCTTGTCCTTTTCCTTCAGGACGTCGGAAACATCGCGCACCTTGACGTGCCAGATATATTTCGGCGCGAAGATGATGTAGCCGAACAGCAGCAAGTGCAGGATGAGCGCGATCCAGATTTTTTCGCGCAGCGCCACCCGCGCCCGCTCGTCTTCGAGCGCGTCGATCACATGAATCAGGTCATAGCCTTCCACGCCGTCGTAGTCGCCGCGGCGCCACGCCCGGCCGCGCCGCGGACGAGACGGCGGCTGCTGCTCTTCGGTCGACTCGGGCGGCGGTGACGCTTCAGTGGTGGGCATGGTGTGGACTGGGGAAGCGGGCCTGCCGGCTCGCGCTCGTACGGGTTTCGTCGCTCTCTATTCTCTCACTCCTTGCGTGTTTCGCCCGTCGCGGCGGGTACCTTTGGTTTTCTTTTGCACGGCCGCCGCACCTGCTCGCCGGCCGCGACCCTCGACACCAGGATCACCCACCGGGACCATACACAGAACCACCGTACAATCGAACCTGTGCCCAGCCCAGAGAAACAAGCACTTCCGGTCTTTGTCATCACGGTGAGCGACAGCTGTGCCCGCGGCGAACGGGAAGACCTCTCCGGACCGGCTATCTCCGCGCTGCTCACTGAAGCGGGCTTTGCGGTATGGGGCAGTGTCGTAGTCCCAGACGAGCAGCCGCTGATCGAGGACGCGCTGCGCCGGGCCTCGCACCATGGGGGCCTGATCGCGACCACCGGCGGCACCGGGCTGACCGCGCGCGACGTGACCCCGGAGGCGACCCGCGCGGTCTGCGGCCGCCTGCTGGACGGACTGAGCGAGCAGATGCGCGCCGAGGGGCTGAAGGAAACGCCCTACGCGGTGCTGAGCCGCGGGGTCTGCGGCCTGCTGGGCAGCGCGCTGGTCGTCAACCTGCCTGGCTCCCCGCGCGGCGCCGCCACCTCCCTGCGGGCTGTGCTGCCCGTGCTGCCCCACGCGCTGCGCCTGCTGATCGATGCGCATGCACCGCATCCAGCCGCTCCAGAACAGGCTCCAAATCGCGCTTCAGATCGCGCTCTAGGGCGCACCGTTTGAAGCACCTGGAACTGCTCTTCAAACACTGGACCCTGCTGCTGCTCGCCTTCCTCAAGCCGTTGGGCCTGTGGGGCGCCGGCGCTGTCGCCCTGGTCGACTCGAGCACGATTCCCGTGCCCATGGACCTGCTGCTGGCCACCTACATGTGGAACGACCGGCCGCGCGCCTGGGCGTACGTGCTGATGGGCGCCGCAGGCTCGGCGGTAGGGGGCCTGCTGCCGTTTCTGCTGGGCCGCGCCGGCGGCGAGCTGTTCCTGCTCCAGCGCATCGACCGCGCCCGCTACGAGCGGCTCCGCAACCGCTTCGAACGGCAGGAGTTCCTTGCGCTGATGCTGCCGTCGATGCTGCCGCCGCCCACTCCGTGGAAGCTGTTCGTCTTCGCGGCAGGCGTCTTCGAGATGCGCCTGGCTGTGTTCATGCTGGCTGTCTTCCTGGGCCGGCTGGTCCGCTTCGGCGTGCTGGCCGTGCTCACGGTCCGCTACGGGCCCGAGGTTGGCAACGAGCTCGGGCGGCTCACCCATCGGCACGCTCACCTGCTGCTGACCCTGCTGGGACTGGTGCTGATCGGCATCGTGGTCTACGCGGTGCGCAAGGGCGCCAGGCGCGGCCGCGTGACAGGCGGGCGCGCTGGCGAGCTCGAAAACTAAGCCTGCTTGCCGGCCGGCCCCAGATAATTGCCCAGCATGCCCCGCAGCGCACCCCGCTCGCCCGACCCCAGCCCCGAAATCGGCAGCACGTTGTACAAGCCCTTCTCCTTGCGCTGGAGCAGCACCACATGCACGCCCTCGCGAAAGCCCGAGTAGCTGGCCCACGGCTGGAAGCCCTGCGCGCCATTCGGCCCGTCGAGCCGCACGCCTTCGGCCGAGAGCGTCAGCGAATCGGGCAGCGAGGCATCCAGGTTCGCCACCGCCTCCCGGCTGCCCTTGCGGTAGCGGTAGTAGGACGCGCCGCCGATCAGCAACAGCAGCCCAACCCGGATCGCCAGCACCTGGGGAGGAATGTGCGCGTGGCGCACGAATGAGGCGAACAGAATCGCGACGACGATGACCGCGTAGATAATCAGCCGCGTGTACGACAGCGCCATGCGGGCCCCGTAGCCCTTGGGACGGATGAACCGCGTCGCTTCCTTGACCTCGACCTCGTTGAGCTTGCCTTGAAACTGCATGAGCCGTTATAGCAGAGGCGGCGTTTGCATCGAGACCGGAGTTACGGGAGTACCCAGGGCTAGCGCGGAGTTGGAGAGCATTTGACGATAGCCTTTGAGCAGGGGCCGAGAAACGGTCCCGTCCAGTAGAAAGGCCCCCGTTAGGCGACGGGGGCCCGGTACTGGAGAAAGGCGGATTCAAGCATGCATAAAATGCCGGAATCCTTTTGGCCGAAGCTCGAGCTTCGCGCCCGTGTGGTTGCCACTTTCCTGAGAGTCGTGATCGAGCTGGTTATCCTCGATCACTTCTTTACCAGGTAGAGCCGCCACGTCAAGCCCCGAGGCGCGGGAACAATCCGCGTTATCGGGCTAACCAAAGACTAGGCGAGCCCACGCCCTGCGTCAAGAGAGAAAGGCTTGCATCGTTCCTCCACGGCCATCGTCCGGAGCACGCCAACTATCCGCGCTCGATCGCTTCACCCACCCGGAACACCGTCTCCTCGTCAAAGTGCGCGCCCAGCACCTGCACCCCGATCGGCAGCCCGCCTTTCGAGCAGCCGCCCGGCACCGACAGCCCGCAGATGCCCGCGAGCGATGCCGTCACGGTGTAGATATCCGCCAGATACATGGCCAGCGGATCGTCTGCCTTCTCCCCCAGCTTGAACGCAGGCGTAGGCGCGACCGGGGTCACGATCGCATCCACCTCCGCGCCAAAAACCTTCAGGAAGTCCTCGGCCAGCAGCCGCCGCACCTGCTGCGCCTTAAGGTAGTAGGCGTCATAGTAGCCGGCGGACAGAGCATAGGTGCCGAGCAGGATTCTCCGCTTGACCTCGGCGCCGAAGCCGGCGTCGCGCGACTCGCGATACATGCCGGAGAGCGAGGCCGCATGCGGCGCGCGATAGCCGTAGCGCACCCCGTCGAACCGCGCCAGGTTCGAGCTGGCCTCGGCGGTCGCGATGAGATAATACGCCGGCACCGCGAACCGGGTGTGGGGCAGTGAAATCTGCTTGATCTCGGCCCCGGCCTCGCGCAGGCCGTCGATCGCGCGCTCCACCGCCTCGCGCACTTCCGGGTCCAGCCCCTCGGCGAAATACTCCTTCGGCACCCCGATGCGCAGGCCGTTGACACCCTGCTCCTGCTCCAGCAGCCCGCGATAATCGGGCACCGGCAGCGCGGACGAGGTCGCATCCAGCGGGTCATGGCCGGCCATCACGCTGAGCACCGTCGCCGCGTCCCGCACCGAATTGGTAAACGGCCCCACCCGGTCGAGCGACGACGCGAACGCGATCAGCCCGTAGCGGGAGACGCGTCCGTAGGTGGGCAGCAGCCCGACCACGCCGCAAAAACTCGCCGGCTGCCGGATCGAGCCGCCCGTATCGGTCCCGAGCGCGGCCGCCGCCATGCCCGCCGCGACCGCTGCCGCCGAGCCGCCCGAGGAGCCGCCCGGAACGTGATCCAGCGCGTGCGGGTTGCGCGTCGGGCCGAACGCGGAGTTCTCGGTCGACGAGCCCATCGCAAACTCATCGCAGTTCAGCTTGCCCAGCGTCACCGCGCCTGCGTCTTCCAGCCGCTGAACCGCGGTTGCCGTGTACTGCGCAATGTAATTCTCAAGCATCCGCGAGCCAGCCGTCGCCGGCAGACCCGCTACCGTGAGCACGTCCTTGATCCCGACCGGGACGCCAGCGAGCGGCGGGAGCGGATCGCCCGCGCGGGACAGACCGTCGATGCGCGCCGCCTGCGCGAGCGCCCGCTCCTCGGCCAGCGACAGAAAGGCATGCACCTGCGGATCGCGCTCGCGGACGGCCTGGAAACACCGCTGCGCGATGTCGTGCGCGGAGGCGGCGCCGCTCGCGATGGCCGCGCGAATGTTCGGGATGGTCAGTGTGTCCGTGTTCCAACCGCTCTGTGCTGACCTGGTGCGTGTGCTCACTTCCGTCATGCCCGTTGCCTGTCCTCTTGAAACTGTCACCCTGCGCCTAACCCGCGCCACCCTGAGCGGAGCGGTCGCGCGTGTGCCAAACGATCTGCTCTTTCTGGGGAGTACCCCTCCCACGCACCGCCTCGAACCTCGGCAAAACCTAGCGCTCGATCACCTTGGGCACCTTGAAAAACACACCGTCGGTCGCGGGCGCACCCTGCATCACGAGCTCGCGTGCGAGGGAAGGCCGCGGGTCGTCAGCCCGGAGCGAGGCGGCAGCGACCGTGCCGCTCGCTCCCGGGGAAAGCGCCGGAATCAGTTCGGAAACATGCGTCAGCGGAGCCACGCCGCTGGTGTCGAGCTGCTGCAGCTCCGCGACGTAGCCGAGGATGCTGCTCAGGTCCTTGCCCAGCCGGTCGAACTCCTCCGGCGTGAGCGCCAGCGAGGCCAACGCGGCGACGTGCTCGACGTCGGCTCGCGTAATGGATACTGTATCGCTCATCGTCGCACCTCCATGCACCGCTCCGCGGCTGCGAAGCGATACCGAAAGTATAGCCGCCGAGTACCAGCGCGCTGACATGGCCGCCCTGCTACCGTAGGCAGGTGGATGATCCCGGCGAAGGTCAAGAGGGCACGCCAACCGTGCCGCACACACTTCTGGTGACCGGAGGCTGCGGCTTTATCGGCTCCAATTTCGTGCGCGCCGCACTCAAAGCCGGCTTTCGCATCATCAATCTCGACAAGCTCACCTACGCTGGCCGGCTTGAAAATCTGCGCGGCGTGGAGCACGACCCACGCTACCGCTTTGTCCACGGCGACATCTGTGACCGCGCGCTGGTCGAGCAGGTGCTGCGCGAGCACCGGCCCGACGCCATCGTGCACTTGGCGGCGGAGAGCCACGTCGACCGCTCCATCGCCGAGCCCGCGGCCTTTGTCCGCACCAATGTGGAGGGCACGCTCCAGCTGCTCGAAGCCGCGCGGCATTATTGGTCGGGTCTCGCCGGTGCGGAGAAAACCCGCTTCCGCTTCCTGCATGTCTCAACCGATGAGGTGTACGGCTCGCTCGCCACCGGCGCTCCCGCGTTTACAGAGGCCAGCCCGTATGCGCCGCGGAGCCCTTACGCCGCCTCGAAAGCCGGCGCGGACCACTTGGTGCGCGCCCACGGCCACACCTACGGGCTGCCGATTGTCGTCGGCAACTGCTCAAACAATTACGGCCCGTTCCAACTGCCGGAGAAGCTGATTCCGCTGCTCATCCGTTTTGCGCTCGAAGGCCGGCCGCTGCCGGTGTACGGCGACGGCCAGCAGGTGCGCGATTGGCTGCATGTGGAGGACCACTGCCGCGCGCTGCTGCTGCTGCTCGCCTCTGACCGCGTGGGCGAGACCTACAACGTGGGCGGCGGCGGCGAGCGCACCAACCTGCAGGTTGCCGAGACAGTCTGCGCTTTGCTCGACCGGCAGCGGCCTCTCGCACACGGCAGCTACTCCGCCCAGATCCGGTTTGTCGCGGACCGGCCCGGGCACGACCGCCGCTACGCTGTCAACGCCGGCAAACTGCGCCGCGAACTCGGTTGGCAGCCGCGGATCGCGAGCCTGGAACAGGGCCTCGCCGCAACGGTCGCCTGGTACCTGGCGCACGGGGACTGGATGGAGCAGGTAAGCGGCGCCTCCCAGGAATGGCTTGCCGGCAACTATGGCGCGCGCGGCTACCAGTAGAGCAGTTCTCGTTTAGGTATGTACCGGAGGGTGGTGAGATGTGTCTTTTCTTGACCGAAAAGCCCTTGAGTTGTGCTTGTGCCACTACAGGGAAACGAGACCTGCTCTCGCCGCTGTGCCGAAACGATCCTCCGCGCAGGCCGGCTCCGCTGGAGCCGTTTGCCTGCTGCTATTGAGATACCAACGACTCTCGACGTGGCTTTTCCGTCAAGAAAAGCCACATGCAACAACACTCTTGCCCCGCCACCTGCAGGCAAACGGCTCTACTGCACGACCAGCGTCACGCCGGCGGTGCGCAGGGCGCCGGGGAATGTGGCGTTCACCGTGATGTTGTAGGAGCCGCTCGGGGTCTGGCCCGGCTGCGTACCGCCCTGGCCATTGACGCCGCTGGCGTGAACCCCGCAGGCGATCGGCGAACCGAGCAGAAGGACCGCAGCCAGAAGGACCAGGAAGCGCCGGCGGTGCTCGCGCCGGAGGAAGAATACCGGACACAGCAGCGCCAGCGCGGCGCCTCCGGTCCACCAGCGGCGATTCTGCGCGGTCGTCGCGGGAGTGGCTGGAACGGCAGTGGCAATCGTCAGAGTCACCGACCCGGTCACGCCGCTTGCGATCGAGACCGTCGCCGGGTTGGCCGTGCAGACGGCATTGGCAGGAACCCCGGTGCAGGCGATCGCGACCGTGCCAGTCGATGCGCCCACCGGGGTCACAGCGAGCTGGTAGGTGGCGGACTGTCCATTTGTAACTACGCCAGTGGCGGAACCGACCACTGACAACTGGTAATCCTCTCCCGAGCCGGAGAGCGAAACCACGAGCGGCTCGCCGAGCGTGCTGCTCGCGACCGTCAGCGTGCCCTCGCGGTTGCCAATGACGCCCGGCGTGAAGACGACGCCGATCTGGCACGAGGCGCCGGGCGCGATGGTATCGCTGCAGCTGGACGAGCTCACCGCGTAGTCGGGGCCGGCCGTCGAATAGGTTGTGCCGGTCATCGGCGTCACGCCCTGGTTGCTGATGGTCACGATCTTCGGCGTGGTCGCGATGCTCTGGGCGTAGGGGCCGAAATCGACGCTGGAGGGCGAAGCGAATGCCTGCGGCGGGGCCGTTCCCTGGCCCCCGAGCGCCACCGTCTGCGTTCGCTGCGCGTCGGAGATCGTGAGCACACCAGTGGCCCCGCCGAGCGCGGTCGGCGCGAACGTAACGGCGATGGAGCAGGCTAGGTGCCCGCCGAGACTCGCGCCGCAGTTATTCGCCACGTTGAAGGGACCGGTCGCCTGCACGGCAATCCGCGCGAGCGTGGCGTCGCCGGTGTTGGTGACCGTGACCGCCTGCGCGGGGGACACGCGGCCTACTTCTGTCGCACCGAACGAGAGACCGCCGGTGCTGAGCGTATCGGTAGCCGGAGAAAGTCCCGTGCCTGTCAGCTGGGCGGATTCGGTCTCGCTGCCGTCTGACACGGTCAGCAGGCCGGTGCGCTGGCCGCCCGCGGTCGGAGTGAAGATGATGTTCAACGAGCACGAGGAGTTGGGAGCCAGGGTGGTGCCGCAGGACGAGGAGCCGGTCGTAAAGTCGCCGCTGATGGTGATGGACTGCAGCGTGATCGTCGTGGTTCCAAGGTTCTGGATGGTCTCGAGCGTTGGGGAGGTAACACTGCTGCCGATTGGCTGCGGAACCAGGAACGGGAGCGTCCCCGGCGAGAGCTCCAGCGCCTGGCCGGTGCCGCTGAGGAAGGCAGCCGCGCTCGGCGAGCCTGTGATGCCGGCAAGGGACAGAGTGCCCGGCTGGCTGCCGCTGGAAGTGGGCGCGAACTCGACCGCAATGGTGCAGTTCGCGCCGGCGTTGAGCGTGCTGCCGCAGCTGTTCGCGGTGAGGATGTACTCACCGGTCAACACCGGCGCGCCGAGGCTGGTGGAGACTCCGCCGGTGTTCTGGAAGGTGAGCGTCTGCGCCGCTGGGGAGGTGGTGCGCTCCGGCTGGCTGCCGAAAGCCAGCGAGCCCGGGCTGACGGTGAGGTGTGCGGGTGTCAGTCCGGAGCCATCGAGCGCCACATGCGCCACCGGCCCGCCGTTGGCGCTGCCCGCGAGCGTCAGGGTTCCGCCGCGGTCGCCGCCGGCTGTGGGGCTGAAGGCCACGCTGACCGTGCAGGTCGCGCCTGGGTCGAGCGAGGCGCCGCAGGCGCTGCTCGCGATGACGTAATCGGCGGAAGAGACCTGGGGTGCGCCCAGAGGCACACTGACGCCGCCCGAGTTGCGGAACGTCGCGGGCTGGGGCGGGCTGGTGCTGCCTAGGACGGTCGCCGGGTAGTTGAGCGAAGGGGGCGACGCGGCCAGCGCGCCCGGCAGCACCCCGGTGCCCGAGAGCGGATCGCTGGCCGAGCCGCCGCTGACCGAAGCCTGCACCGTGAGCAGGCCGGAGGCGCTGTTGGGGGAGTTCGGCGTGAAAGTGACCTGCAGTGTGCAGGTTGCACTCGGCGCCAGGATTCCGCCGCACTGGCTGGTGACGCCAAATTGCGTTGAGGCCGTGATGGCGCCGAGCGAGACCGGGGCGCCTCCGGTGTTCTTCACGGTCACTGGTAGCGTCGCGGTCGCGTTCACGACGACCGGCCCGAACGCCACTGGGTTCGGGGCGAAGGCGAGCGCGCCCGGCGTAACTCCGTTGCCGTCGAGCGCGACCGTCTGGGTCGGTCCGGCATACGCGCCGGGCAGGCTGAAGGTTCCGGGACTGTCGCCGGGAATCGTGGGTTGGAACGCCACTGTCACCGTGCAGCTTGCCATTGAGCCGAGTGTCGGGCCGCAGCCATTGCTGAGGATGCTGTAGCCGGCCCCCGCAATCGTTGGGGTGCCCAGAGTGACGGCCACGCCGCCGCTGTTGGTGGCCGTGATAGTCGCCTGGGGCGGAGGGCTGGTATTCAGCACCACGGAGCCGAAGCTGTATGGGTTGGGCGAGAGGGTCAGATTGCCCGGTGCCGCGCCGACGCCGTTCAGCGGCTCCGTCGCGGGATTGGGTGTGCCGTCGTTTGCCAGTGTAAGCGTGCCCGAACGGGGGCCATCAGCCGTCGGCGCGAACGTGACCGTCACGGAGCAAAAGCCGCCGTTCGCGGCAATGGGATTGGAGAGCGAGCAATTAGTGGCAGTGACGGAAAAGTCGCCGCTTGCGGAGAGCGCGCTCAGGTGAACCGGGGTTCCGCCGCTATTTGTAACTGTTGTGGTTGCAAATTTGGTGCTGCCAGTCGCAACCGTGCCGAAGGCCAGTGACATGGGATTGAATGAGAGCGCCCCAGGGGTTGTCCCGGTTCCGTCGAGAGTGGCGGCGATTGCATTGGCAGGGCCGTCGCTGGGAATGTTGAGCTGCCCGGCTTCTTCCTGCGCCAAGCTAGGCTTGAACGAGACCGAAAGCGTGCAGGACTGGCCGGCGTTGAGGGTCGCCGGGCACGCACTGGAAAGCAGATAATCGTTGATGCTTGTCGTTGGCATGCCGACGGCCACCGGCGAGCCCCCGGTGTTCTGCACCGTCACGTTCTGGGCCGCGCTGGTGGTGCCGATCACCAGCGAGCCGAACTGGAGCATTGGCGGCATGATCGTGAGCTTGCCCGGTGTGAGTCCGGTGCCGTTCAGGACCACCGTCAGCGGCCCGGCGGCCATGTTGCCGGGCTGGGTGAAGGTCCCGCTGTCCGCACCCACTACGCTCGGGTGGAACAGGATCGAGATGGTGCACATGCTCCCGGGCGCCAGGGGGTTCACGCAGCTATTGCTCGCCACCTGGTAGTCCGCCGGCAGCGATGGCGCGGTGAAGCTCACGGGCACGCCGCCGCTGCTGGTCACTGTGAGCATCTGCGCACCGGAAAGCGAGCCCTGCGGAGCCGAAAAGGTAAGCAATGTCGGCGAAATCGTCGCGGCGGCCGGCGCCGCGCCCTGGCCGCTCACCGCAATCTGCGCGGGCGAGGGACTGAAGTTGCCGTTCAGCGTGACGAAGCTGCTGTACGTGTTCGTATCGGGCGGCGTAAACGTGACCTGGAGCGTGCAACTAGCATTTACAGCGAGCGGTTGCGGCGCAACCGAGCAGTTGTTGCCTGCGAGCGCAAACGGCGCTGGAACGCTGACCGATGCGATCTGCGCCGGGCTGCCGCCATTGTTGGTCACCTGCACACTCATTGCCACCGAGGTCGTCGTCTCGGCCACCTTGCCGAAGCTCAGCGAGCTGGGATTGAACGCGAGCGTCCCCGGCGCGGTGCCGGTCCCGGTAAGCGCCGCGCTGATGGTGGCGCTGTTGACGGGCAGCGTGAGCGTGCCGTTGTTCGGGCCGGGCGTAGTCGGCGTAAAGGTGATGCCGAGCACGCAACTGCTGCCGACGGCCAGCGAAGACGGGCAATTGTTCGAGACGACCGCGTAGCCGCTGGTGGCTGCGGGCGTGCCGAGCGTCGCGGTGCTTCCAGCGGAATTGGTGACGTTGATGGTCTGTGCGGCCGAGGTGGTCCCCTGCTGCTGCGCGGGAAAATTGAGCGAGGCCGGCGAAAAACTAACGGAGGACGGCGGCAGCCCGGTGCCGCTGAGGGGGACCGTCTTCGGGCTGGTCTCGCCGTTCGGAATACTTGGCGAGGACTGGCTGAACAACCCAGGGCGGCTGCCAGTTCCCTGCGGGGTGAACTCGATCGACACCATGCAGCTCGAGCCGCCCGAGAGCGTGGTGCCGCAGGTGTTGGCGGAGATGGTATAGTCGCCGTTCGAAACAGTGGGCGGATCTAGCTGCGCGTCGGCCCCGCCGGTGTTCGTTTCGGTAATGGTTTGCGCTGTCGAGGCGCTGCCCTGCGGCGTCGGCGAAAACGAGAGCGTGGTGGGCGAGAGCGTGAGAAACGCCGGCGCGATCGCCCTGCCGGAGAGATTGACGGTAAACGGGCTGCCCGGGGCGGAGCTTGTGATCTGGAACACGGCCGAGCGAGGCCCGGTCTGCACCGGATCAAAGACGACCGGCACCGTGCAGGAAGTGTTTGCCGCGAGCGTGCCGGTACAGGTACCGCCGCTCCCGACACTGAAGTCGAGATTGTTGGTCCCGGCGATCGAGCCGGAGCCGAGCGTTACCGGGGCGCCCCCCGTATTGCTGACCGTGACGTTCATCGGCGCCGAGCTGGCGCCGGTCGCCGTCGTCGGGAACGAGAGACCGGCGGCAGGAGCAAGCGTGACCGCGCCCGGCGTCAGCCCCATGCCGTCGAGCGTTGAGCTCAGCACCCCGCCGGACACATTGGCGCGCACTGTCAGGGTTCCGGGCCGGTCGCCGGTCGCGCTGGGCTTGAACGTGACCTGGATGGTGCAAGCCTGGCCGTTCGTAAGCGACGCGCCGCAGTTATTGGTCTGGGCGTAGTCGCCGGTGGTCGCGATCTGCCCGATATTCAGCGTGGTGGCGCCGCTCGTCGACAGCGTAAAACTCGCGGCCGAGGGACTTTGCGAGCCGACCGCCTGGCCCGGCGTAAAGGTATGGTTTGGGGGCGAGAGCGTGCCCTGCGCATAAGCCGCGCTGCTCGAAACGCCAACCGTCCAGATGCCGCGGCCATAGGTGCTGGCCTCGAGCACCGTTCCGGAAGCGCCGCTGTACGCCGCCAGCCCGGTTACCGGGGCATTGGGCAGGTTCGATCCCAGCTGTGCCCAGCAATTCCCGTTCGGCACGCCGCAGTTGGCGACGTTCTGGGTGTAGTACACGCCAAAGTCGCCGCCGACATACAAGGTCTGTCCGGTCGCGTCGTTCGGATCGACGACGATGCTGTTGACCGGCGCTATGGGCAGCGAGCTCGAGAGATTCGCCCAGTGAGCGCCGCCGTCGGTCGAGCCGTACAGCAGCGGAAAGTTGCTCGGAAAGCCGGCGATCCCGACGTAGACGGTCTTCCCCGTGGCATCGTGGGGATCGACCGCAATCGATGAGATGGCGTAGCCGTCGCCGTTGAACTGGGTGGGGGTTGAGCTCGAAGGCTGTTTGACCGGATTGCGCCACAGGTCGCTCCAGCTCACCTTGCCGCCGCTTTGCGGCACGACGGCTCCGTACATATGCCCGGGAACCGAGCCGCCGCCATCGAGCAGCCCGGCCATGCCGGCGTACATCTGCTCGCCGCCCTGGGCGGAGTTGTAGCTGCCCCCTGCGCCTACCGAGCGCAGCTGGGCGTTGCCGTTGCAGAAGCTGCCCTGGTTGCCATCGAGCATGGTGCTGAGAAGGTTCGCGGAGCTCCAGCCGCCGGTCACCGGGCCCAGCCACATGCGGCAGGTGCCCACAATCATGTTGCCCGGGTTGAGCGGGTCGAGGATCCAGGGCGCGGGATCGGTGAAATAGTCGGCGTCGGTCTCAACCGTTGCGCTGCCAATGACCGGAGCGGCGCCAAAGCCGGCGGCATTGCAGCTGCCGCCTTCAGCGCAGGCGAAGATGTTCACGCCCGGACCGTCATCGGCAAACCAGTTGGCCGGCGTATTCGGATCGATGGCGACAAAGCTGCCTTCGCCGGTCAGCAACTGCTGCCATGCGCCGGTGCCTGCGTTGGCGCTGGTCACGACTCCGAACCCGCCCATGCCGGCGAGCACCAGCGAGCTATTCGTGGGACTGACAGCGAGATGGCTGATCTCGGCCAGTGAGCCGATGCCGCCGTTGAGATTCTGGAAGTGCGATGCGTCGGTCGCGGCGCATACCGAGCCGGTCTGCGACACGGTATCGGTCGAGCGCCATAGGCCGCCGTCGGTGCCGAAATAGAGGCCGTTCGCGCCGCCGGCGATCGCGTGCGTCGAAGGCGCGACCTGGGCGGCGGCGCAGGTCTGGTCGTTGGTGGTGTTGCGCCACGCGCAGCTGTTCGCGAGCGAGCAGCGATAGATGTCTTCGGTGCCCGCGAACAGGATCGTGTCCTGCTGCAATGAGACGGCCGAGAGCGCGAGGTTGTAGTCCGCCTGGTCGATGACGGGTCCGCTTGCCGGGCTCTGCGGGTCGTCAAGCGCGGCATCGTTGATCTGCGTGCCGAAGCTGATGGAGCCGGTGGTGCAGGAGGTCGCCTGCGTCCCGCTGGTGGAACACACATCCTGGTATAGCCCCTGGTCGACATTATTGATGTCTGTCGTAAGAGCGAAGGTATCGCCGGTAACCGGCTGCACCGCAAGCGCGCCGCGGAAGATGGGGCAGGTCACGGCGCCCGAAGGCGGGCATTGCGAAGTCGAAAGGTTGGCGCCGGGCTGCTGGGCGAGGCGCGTCCAGTTCACGCCGTCTGGCGAAGAGTAGTAGCCGTGATACCGGATGGCGGCGATGAAAAGCTGCCGCTGCTTGTTCCAGACGACGGCGGTGGCGGGATTGCCGGGTGGGGAACTGTTCTGAGTGGGCGATTGCACCACCTGGCCGCCGTCGGAGACAGTGGCCAGGTACCAGGTCTGGCCGGCGTCGCTCGAGTAGAACAGGCCCGCTTCCGCTGCGGCCGCGCCGTCCGTATTGACCAGCATGCCTTCCCGCGATTGCGAAACCGCGGCTACGACCAGATTGGTGTTCGCGCTGCTCCAGGCAAAGCCGGCGAAACCGTCTTCCTCGAAGGAATAGTTCTGGGCTCCGCCATTGAACCCGTCCTTGGTCGAGGAGATCAGGGTCCAGGAGCTGCCGCCGTTCGTGGAACGCAGGATGCCGACGCCGTAGTAGGAATCGAGCGCGTCGTTGGGGTCGCCGGTGCCGGCGAGCAGGACCTGAGGGTCGCCGGGCTGCACGGTGACGGCGCCGATCGAGAGCGATATCACGGGCACACTCGAGTTCTGAGGGACAGTCACGCTGTCGGTCAGCGGCCGGAAGGTGACCGTGCTCGAATTGCCTGCATTGGCGTTGTTGCTGACCCAGACTCCGCCGCCGGTCGCGCCCAGGTAAACGGTGTTGCCGCTGGTATCGTTCGGGTCCACGGCCAGCGAGCTGAGGCGGCCGGTGACCAGGCCGTACGCGGCGGTGTTGACCTGCGGCGGACCCGCCGGCTGCCAGGTCTGGCTCGATCCGGCAAAGGGCTGCGCGGCCCCCTGGGCACTCAGCCCGAATGCGCGGGAGGATCGGCTGGCCTGGGCCGCGGCCTGGCGTGCCCGCGCCGCTGCAAGACCCTTGTGGGCTGGCTGCCGTGTACCGGTTGCGGCGCCAAGCCCGCGCTCGAGCAGGAATTGCCGGTCGACTGCCTGCTGCCGCGCCGCGGGCGTGCTGGCCTGCTGCGCGCAGACGGCAAAGCCGCCCGCCAGGAGCAGGAACAGCAGCGCGCCGCGCCGCAAAAAGCCGGAGAGCCCGGAAATCATGAACAGCATGAATACCCTTCATCGACACCGCACCGGGTTGGCGGCAGGCAGACACCTGCCCGCGGCCTGCGCACAGGGCATCGAGCCGCGCGCGCAGGTGGCCTTGGAATCTCCGGCGAGGCGAGCGCAGCGCGGGCCCCGGCGAAAAATGTGTGCAACCGGTACGGAGTAGTGAGGCCATTATGCGAGGAGTGGTGCCGGCGCGAAACGTTACTTTTGTTCGCGCGCTGCCGGGGCGCGAGGAGGAAACCCGCGTCTGCAGCGGAGGCGGGGCTGCGTCTGCATCCAAAGTGGTACGAACCGGGACGGAGTGAAAACATGAAAGCAGTGGTGCTTGAAGAAACGCGCCGGATCGCCGTGCGCGAGGTAAAGGACGCCGAGATGCAGGCGCAGACCGACGTGCTGCTGCGGGTGACTTCGAGCGCCATCTGCGGGACGGACCTGCACTTCTACGAAGGGCGCATGCGCGGCATCGAGGGCGGCATCATCGGGCACGAGCCGCTGGGCGTGGTGGAGGAGGTGGGCTCGGCGGTGCTGAATGTGAAAAAGGGCGACCGGGTCACCGTGCCAACCCACATCTGCTGCGGCTTCTGCGCGATGTGCGTGGAAGGCCACTCGTCTGCCTGCCTGACCACCAATCCGGGCCAGGCCGGCGCGGCCTACGGCTACCCCAACAAAGGCGGCTACCAGGGCGCGCAGGCTGAGCTGCTGCGGGTTCCCCTGGCCGACGCCAACTGCCTGAAGCTGCCGGGCGAGCCGCACGACCAGTGGGAGGACGACTTCGTACTGCTGGCCGATGCCTGGACGACCGGCTACCATGCCACGGCGGTGACGGAAGTGGGCCCGGGCGATACGGTCGCGGTCTTCGGAGCGGGCTCGGTCGGGCTGCTCGCGGCCTACTCGGCCAGGCTGCGCGGCGCCGCGCGCGTCTATGTTGTGGACGCGATCAAGGAACGGCTGGAGAAGGCCGGCGAGCTGGGGGCGGTGCCGATTGACTTTCTCCACGGCGATCCAGTGGAGCAGATCAAGGAACAGCAGGGGAAGTGGCGCGCGGGCGGCGCTTTCCGGCAGGAGAAGCCGCTCGGCGGTGTGAGCTGCGCGATCGACGCGATCGGCTTCCAGGCGCGATCGAAGCAGGACTACGGGAAGGAAGACCCGCACTGGGTCACGGAGGCGATCGCCGAGCTGATCAATCCGGCGGGGCGCATCGGGATCATCGGCCTGTGGCCGCCGAAAGACCCGAGCGGGACCGAACCGACGCTCAAGGAGGGCAAGCTGCTGGTGCCTTGGGACAAGCTGTTCGGCAAGAACGTGCGCATCACCATGGGCCGCGACGACGACGAGCGCTGGAACACAAAGCTGCGCGACATGATCGTGACCGGCGCGGCCACGCCGAGCCAGGTGGTGAGCCACCGGCTTTCGCTCGACCAGGCTCCGGAGGCGTTCCAACAGTTCGACGCGCGCGAGCAGGGGTATATCAAGGTCGTCCTGAAGCCCTGAATCGGCACGCCTTGCGCTCGCCGGACCTGCCCTCTTCCCTTGAGCACATCAATCTCTCATAAATCTCATTGACGCGGCCTGGGCTTGCGTGGGACATTTGTTGCCCGGGATAGGAAGGTCTCTGCTCGACCCGCTGGCTTCATCCTCATCCTCCGCCCCTCGCCTGGCGGAGGACAGCAAGGCACCTGGGCTGCCCCGGGAGCCTGTCGGACACATCGGACTACTTGGACTGTGAGGCCCACCATGAAGGTCGCCCAGCACGCTCTCGCTCTGCTTCTCGCCACCGCACCGCTCACCGCGTACGCCGCCGACCAGCTCATCCCGGCCGGGTCTCTGATCCAGTGCACCGTCGCCGAACCCAGGCTCTCGTCGAAAACGGCCGACATCGGCGATCCCGTTCTATGCCAGGTAAGCCCGATGGAGCGCTACGGCCGCTCCATGCTGCCCTATGGCAGCTTTCTCGAGGGCCGCTTCGAAGACTACAAAGACCCGGGCCATTTGGTCGGCAAAGGCTGGATGGAGCTCAAGTTCGACCGCATGGTGATCGAGCCGGACACCGTGATCCCGCTCGCCGCGAAGGTTGTGTATGTGCCGGGTTACCCAGTCGACAAGCAGGGGCGCATTCACGGCAAGGGCCACGCGGTGCGCGACACCGTCGAGTGGATGATCCCGATCCTATGGCCGATCGACATGATCAATCTGCCCCGGCGCGGCCCGCGGCCCACGCTCAAGGAAGAAACCCGCCTGACGCTGAAAGTGATGGACGATCTGGTAGTCCCCATCTCGCCCGAGCAGCCCCGGGACGGCTCCGGCCTGATGCGCCGCGCGCCGACATACTACCCTGCCCCGCTGCAGGCCCAGCCGATTGCGCCTCCGGTCATTTACACCTACGCGCCGCCCCCTCCGCCGCCGCTGGTACCGGTCATCGTGATGCGGAACGGGGTGGCGTACCGGACGATTGGACCGCGGTGACATCGCTGTAGCGCGCCCTAGTCAAAATCGTGGCATGATGTTGACGTGGCCATCAACTTCAGTACCGGCAACCAGACCTTCCGACAACTGTTCGGGAATGGTTTGACATATACGATTCCACGATTTCAAAGAGACTACAGCTGGACCCGAGATGAGTGGGATGACCTCTGGCAGGATATTCTTGGGACACTCGATGATCACGGAGAACCAGCTCATTACATGGGTTATCTGGTGCTTCAAACGCTTGACAACAAGTTTTTCGAGGTTATCGACGGACAGCAAAGGCTGACTACGCTAAGCCTGCTAATTTTAGCAGTGCTGAAAGTACTAAGAGACTTAGTCGAAGCTGGCATTGAGCCTGTCGACAATGAACGCCGAATCGAACAGCTTCGCAACTCATACATAGGATACCTAGACCCGGTAACCCTGATTCCACAATCAAAGCTCTCGCTGAATCGCAACAACGATGCCTACTACAAAGATTACATCGTTCCGCTTCAGAAGTTGCCGCAACGTGGTCTTAGAGCTTCTGAGCATGGTTTGCGAAAAGCGTTCGACTGGTTTCATGAGCAAGTCCGGAGCAAGTTCGCGACGCAGCGCAGCGGCAGTGAGTTAGCTCGATTCATCGAACAGGTATCGGATCGCCTCTTCTTTACCGTTATTGTAGTTACTGATGAGTTAAACGCCTTCAAAGTCTTCGAGACACTCAATTCCCGAGGCGTCAGACTTTCGCCCACCGATCTCCTCAAAAACTATCTATTTTCAGTTGTTGCCCGAGAGAGTTCTCATGCGCATGAAATCGAAACGCTTGAGCGTCGGTGGGAGGCAATGGTCGGCCGTCTCGGCGGGGAAAGTTTCCCCGACTTCCTGCGAACCCATTGGAACAGCAGACAGAGGTTTGTGCGCGAGGCGGACCTATTTAAGACAATTCGCAGCGGCACCCCCGATAAGTCGAGCGTCTTTGAACTCCTTCGACAGATGGAGCAGGATGTCGGCACCTATGCAGCACTGACGAACCCGGAAGATGAAATCTGGACGCCCGAACAGCGTGCGCCAATACGCGAGTTGCGCATGTTCAACGTCCGACAGCCTTGGCCGCTGCTCCTCGCGGCGCATCGCGCGTTTGACAGTTCTGGATTAGCTGCAATCCTAAGAACTTGCAGTATTATATCTTTTCGCTACAACGTTATCGGTGGGCTTGCGACGAATGAGCAAGAGCGCATCTATAACAGTGTTGCACAAAGAATAGCGGATGAGCGCCTTGAGAAACCCGGCGACGTTATACGCGCACTCGCAAGCATCTATGTGCCGGATGATCAGTTTCGAGCCGCCTTCGCGGCAAAGAGCCTTCGAACTACTGCTGCTCGCAATCGTAATGTTGTGCGCTACACATTATTTGAACTAGAGCGACACGTGGGTCATCACGACTTGGACTTCGGCAGCGATCTATATTCAGTCGAACATATACTCCCAGAAAACCCAAGTGATCTCTGGAAGAATGTACCCGAGGATGTCCAGGAAGCCAATCTTTACCGCCTCGGGAATATGACACCGCTGGAGGTTGCTGCGAATAGAGTGATTGGCAATAAGCCTTTCGACGAGAAGCGTGCGATTTACAAGGGCAGCGCTTTCGACATTACAAGGAAAGTAGGCCTTGAAAATGCTGAATGGACGGCAGAGCGCATAGCAGCGCACCAGTCGTGGATGGCAGCCCAGGCTACAGCGGTTTGGAGGATTTCTCAACTTTCTTGAGCTTGAGATAAACTAACGACTGTCCCCGAACGCCCGACCCTCCCGCACGTTCTCGATATACCGCTTCGAGTTGAACTTCTTCCCCGTCGAAGCTCCCGACATAAACCGGATCTGCCCGAAGATCTCCCGCTCGAACCATGGCCGGTCGTGCACGCCGCCAATCGCCCAGGCGATGCCTGAATAACCATTCGGGTCGCGGCCGTCGAGGAAGTACTTATCGTTGAGATACACGCAGGTCTCCCATGCCTCGGCCGCATCTCTGCTCCACTCCAGGATTTTCTTGGCCCAGTACATACGCATGTAGTTATGCATCCAGCCTTGGTCAACCTGCTGCTGCTGGGCCGCGTTCCATAACTCATCGTGCGTCTCGTGCTTGGCTAACTGCTCGCGCGTGTACAGGTAAGGGCGTTTGTCGCGGGCGTGCTGGCGCAGCGTTTTCACGGCCCAGTCCGGCGCGCAGGCAATCGAGTCGTACTCCGGCACAAACTTGACGAAGTTCACGCTCAGCTCGCGCCAGGCCAGCACCTCGCTGTAGTAGGCATCGCGCGCGGCCTGCGTGGTTTCGCCTTTCTTCAGCGCATCTTCAATCGCGCGGCACACCGTAAGCGGCCCGATATGGCCGAAGTGCAGATACGGCGAGATACGGCTGGTCCCATCGCGCTCCGGATGGTTGCGCACCGAGTCGTAATCCGCCAGCTTGTGCTTCACAAACTCGGCCAGCAGCTTCTCCGCGGCGCGCGTGCCGCCGGTAAAACTGTCAACCGGACCCACGCTGCGGTCGAACGGCTTGCCCCAGCCTTCCGTAACATCATCCCCCACGCGGAAGCTCTCAAAGCCGTGCGGCCGCTTCCAGCTGTGTTTCGCCTTGGCAGGCGCCGGCCACGAGAGAAACTTCGGCAGCTCGGCGTAAAGCTTCGGCCGAAAGAACGCCACCGCGTAGAAGTGCTTGTCATAGGTGTTCGACGGCACGATCACGTCGCCATCGACGGTCCAGTACGGCACATCGATACGGTGCGCGAGCACCTGCCGCCAGCGCTCCGGCTCGCGCATGGGGTTTTCATCGGCGACAACAGCGGCCGCGCCCAGCTCAACCACAAGTTTTTCAAGCGCGTTGTGCGGCGGACGGCGCACGATGAACTCCACGTTGCGCTCGCGCAGGTCGTGCTCGGCGTCGGGCAGCCCCTGGCTCAGGAAATGGTAGTGGCGCAGGTTGGCGTGGGGAAAGTTGTTGATCGCCGAGAAAAACGCGACCACCGGCAGCCCGAGCTCGTTGCCCAGCTCGATCGCCTTATCGAGCGCCGGGTTGTCGATGCCGCGCTGCGAGCGCTGCATCCAGTAAATGACGCACTTGGCATCGCGAGGCGGCTCGCCTCCGCGCCGCACCGTTACCCGCGGATCCTGCGCGATGCGCGCGAGCGCGTCCGGCATCGGACCGGTCTCAGGCAATCCACGCGCCTGGGCGCGAGCCGGAGCACTAGACTTCCGCGCGTCGCTGGAAGGCGCTTTGTTCTGATTCGCGGCTGCCTTGGCGCCTGTGCTTTTGCTCGCGGCCTGCTCTGCCGCCGCCTGCCCTTTGGCGGCTGCGCTTTTCTTCTCCGATTCGCTCATGATCCCTCGCCCCGATGCTACCCAAAGCGGCTACCCAAAGCGCGCCCCGTGCGCGCGGGATTGTTGACCGGACGGGAAGCGCGCAGGCTCTACACTGGTCCCATGGCAGATGGCCGCCGCACTCCACGCTACGACGTCGCCGAAGCCTGCCGCTCGCTCGCCGCGGCCGACCCCAAACTGGGTGCGCTGATCGAACGCGCAGGCCCATTCACGCTGCTGCTCAAAAGCCAGCACTCCCCTTTTGAAACCCTGCTCGAAGCCATCCTGTCGCAGCAGCTGCACGGCACCGCCGCCCGCGCCATCCTGCACAAACTGCTCAAGCTGTTCGGCGAGATCCACCCCAGCCCGGAGCTGCTGCTGACCCAGCCGGACGAAGCTCTGCGGGCCGCCGGACTTTCGAAAAACAAGATGCTCGCCCTCCAGGACCTGGCCCGCAAGACCCTCGACGGCACCGTGCCGGAGCTGCCCGCGATCCGCCGCATGAGCGACGCAGAAATCGTCGCGCGGCTGACCGCGGTGCGCGGCGTGGGCGCCTGGACCGCGGAGATGCTGCTGATCTTTCGGCTGGGCCGGCCCGATGTGCTGCCGGTGAGCGACTACGGTGTGCGCAAAGGCTTTGCGCTGACCTTCGCGCGGCTGCCGAAAACGAAGCCGTTCGACGCAACCATGCTGGCCGACCCGAAAGTAATGGCGCGGCGCGGTGAGCGCTGGCGGCCGTGGCGTTCGGTGGCAAGCTGGTATATGTGGCGCGCCTGCGATCTCGCGGGCAAACCGTTTGTAGCGCCGCCCGCGGCATAAGATGAGGACCAAAGCATGAGCAAGAACAGCAACCGCTACCTCGTAGTCCACGGCCACTTCTACCAGCCGCCGCGCGAGAACCCCTGGATCGAGAGCGTGGAAACGCAGGATTCGGCCGCGCCTTACCACGACTGGAACGACCGCATCACCGCCGAGTGCTACGCGCGCAACGGCGCCTCGCGCGTCGTGAACACGAAGAACGAAATCCTGCGCATCGTGAACAATTACGCGCAGATGAGCTTCAATTTCGGGCCGACGCTGCTCTCGTGGCTGGAGGAGCACGCGGAGCTCACCTACAGGTCGATCCTGGAAGCGGACCGGCTCAGCGCCTCTCGCTTCAGCGGGCACGGCTCGGCGATGGCGCAGGTGTACAACCACCTCATCCTGCCGCTCGCCTCGCGCCGCGACAAGGAGCTGCAGGTGCGCTGGGGCATCGCGGACTTCGAGCACCGCTTCGGCCGCAAGCCGGAAGGCATGTGGCTGGCTGAAACCGCGGTCGATACGGAGTCGCTCGAAGTGCTCGCCGAGCACGGCATTCTGTTCACGGTACTCGCCCCTGCACAGTGTGCCGCGGTGCGCCCGGCCTCCGCCGCTACCGCAAAAGCCGCCAAGGCGCTCAGCATCACCACCGACGCGGAGCTGCCGCCGGGCGGCACCGGCTGGCGCGCCACGCCCGACGCTTCGGTCGACACCCGCCAGCCCTATCGCGTGCAGCTCAGCAGCGGCCGCTCTATCGCGGTGTTTTTCTACGACGGCCCGCGCTCCCGCGCCATTGCCTTCGAGCGGCTGCTCAACTCGGGCGAGGGCTTCGCGCTGCGCATGGCCGGCGGCTTCTCAAGCAGCACGCCCGCGCAGCCTGAGCTGGTGCACGTCGCCACCGACGGTGAAAGCTACGGCCACCATCACCGCTTTGGCGAAATGGCGCTGAGCTATGCGCTGCAGTACACCGAGGCAAATGCAATCGCCACGGTTACAAATTATGGCGAGTTCCTGGAGCGCTTCCCTCCCGCGTGGGAGGCGCGCATCGTGGAAGCGACGAGCTGGAGCTGCGCGCACGGCGTGGAGCGGTGGCGCTCGGACTGCGGCTGCAACGGCGGCCGCGCCGGCTGGAACCAGCGCTGGCGCGGGCCGCTGCGCGCGGCGCTCGACCTGCTGCGCGACGGCGCGGCGCCGCTCGCCGCGCGGCTGGGCACGCAGCTGTTCAAGAGCTGGAATGGCGCCTGCAACCGCTACATCGCTGTCATGCTCGACCGCGCGCAGGCCGGCGCGTTCCTGCATGCCGAGCAGTCGCGCGCGCTCACCAAAGCCGAAGAAGTGCAGGCGCTCAAACTGCTCGAACTGGAGCGGCATGCACAGCTCATGTATACGAGCTGCGGCTGGTTCTTCGACGACATCTCCGGCATTGAGACGGTGCAGATCATCGCCTACGCGGCCCGCGTGCTCGAGCTAGCCGCGGACCTGTTCGGCGCCGAGGGCGCGGCACTGGAGCCTGCATTTCTCGCGCTGCTTGCCGAGGCGCACAGCAATGACGAGAGCGAAGGCAGCGGCGCTGATATCTACAACAAGCGCGTCAAGCCGCTCCAGGTGAACCTGGACCAGGTCGCGGCGCATTATGCCGTTTCCTCCGTCTTCAAAACCTACCCGGAGCACGCGCGCGTGTTCGCGTTTGAAGTCGAAAACCACGGGCAGGAAGTGCAGAACTCCGGCCGCGGACGTCTGGTTTCGGGCGAGGCCGAAATCCGCTCCACGCTGACGCGCGAGCACGAGCGGCTGTTCTACGCGGTGCTGCACTTCGGCGACCAGAACATCGCGGCCGGGGTCAAGCGCTGCCGCAAGGGCAGCCGCGAGACCTACACGCGGTTCGCCACCGAAGCACGCGCGGCAATGGCGGGCGCGGACCTGCCCGCGGTCATCCGACTGTTCGACCGCGAGTTCAATGGCCAGAGCTACACCATCCGCTCGCTGTTCACCGATGAGCAGCGGCGCGTGATGAAGCTGATCCTGAACAACACCGTGGCGGAAGCGGAAGAGAGCCTGCTGCGCCTGTATGCCGACCACGCCTCGCTGCTGCACTTCCTCAGCGAAGCCGAGGTGCCGCGGCCCTCCGCGCTCGCGCTGGCGGCCAATTTCGCGATCAACGTCACGCTGCGGCGCGCGCTTGAGAGCGATCCGGTCGACGCGGCCCAGGTGCGCGCCTCGCTCGCGCTCGCCGCGCAGGACCATGTCGAGCTGGACCGGCAGGAGCTGAGCTTTACCGCGGACGGCCGCATGCGCGACGCCATGGTGGCGCTGGCCGCGCAGCCGCGGGACCGCGCGGTGCTTGAGAACGCGCTGGCGATGGCCGAAGCTGTGCAGCTGCTCCCTTTTCCGGCCAACATCTGGCAGGCGCAGAACCTCTGGTACCAGCTTGCGGTCGATCACGATGCGAAGCCGCCCCTCGCCGGCAGCAGCACGTTCGACGCGCTGGGGCGGGCTCTGGGTATCTCCGTCGAGTCGCTCCGGGCAAATGCAACCGCTACGGTTACATAACAGCGAGCGATCACAAAGTAAGCGCGGGCAGCGCGGGTCCGCGCGTCGCATCGAGCGCGGCGGCTGCTGGCATGCGCACGGGCTGCCCGGTCTTCGCCGACTGGTAAATAGCCGCCATCAGCTTCTGGTCCTGCAAGCCTTCCGCTCCGCCGGTGCGCGGCTTGCGGCCGGTGCGCACACACTCAGCAAAATGGTCGATCTCCAGCGCGAACTGGCTGGAAGGGTTGAGCTTGTACTCGGTCTCGGCCTCGCGGATACCGTCGCGCCGCGACACGGTGAGCTTTTGCCCGTGATAGCTGAAGGCGCTCGCGATGCGCGCCCACGCGTCGACGCCCATCACCTGCAGTTCGCTATGCTGGTGGGCGCTGTAGCACGAGGTGCAGGAGGCCACGATGCCCGAAGGAAAGCGCAGCGTAAAGGCGGCCAGATCCTCGACTTCGCGGAAGCGCGGGTCACCGGCGGGCGAGTGGATGGCGGCCGAGATCTCGACCGGCTCCTCGCCCGTGAGCGCGCGGACGGTGTTCAGGCAGTACAGCCCAATATCGGGCAGCGAACCGCCGCCCGAGAGCGCGCGAATCTGCCGCCACTGATCGGGCGCGCTCTGGTTTTGCACGTTGATGGCGTGGATGGAGCGCACCGTACCGAGCTTGCCCGCACGCGCCATGTCGATCAGCGAGCGGTTGGTGTGCTCGTACTGGATGCGGTAGGCGATCATCAACTGCACGCGCGCACGCGCGCAGGCGTCGATCATGGCCTGGGCATCGGCGGCGGAAACGCTCATCGGCTTCTCGCAAAGCACGTGCTTGCCCAGCCCGGCGGCGCGCTCGGTGTACTCGCGGTGCAAGGCGTTGGGCGTCACGATGTAGACGGCCTCGATCTCCGGGTTGCTCCGCATCTCGTCCATCGTTGTGTAACTGTAACTGTGGCGGATACCGTACTGGGCCGCGATGGACTTCGCTTTTTCCGCGTCGCCGCTCACGAGCGCAACCGGCCGCGCGTGCTTGCAGGCGGAGAAGGCAGGAAGGATCTGCTCCAGCGAGAGCCGGCCCAGCCCCAGGATCGCGAAGCCGACGCGCGTATCCGCCGGGTCGGCGTTGGGCGGGCCGCCGCCAGGCAAATCGGTCGCGGCATGGATCGGCGGAAACTCGACCTTGCTGCCCTCGACCTTGCCACGATCGACCGGAGGGACGGGGCCGCTCCCCTGCGCTGCAGCCGCCGCGCCCGGAGCCAGCAGCACCCCGGCAATCCCCTGTCCACCGCGCACCAGCAGCGCCCTGCGATCAAGCCTCGTATGCTCCAGCGCGTCGTTTCTCGGCATTGCCTGTTCCTCCTCCAGTACGTGCGGCAATATGCCGCATCGCCTCTTGGATGACCGGAAATGGAACCAATCTATCGAGCTTGAAGAATCTCGAAGCGATGCCGCCACATCGCCGAGTTGGTGGGCGCAGTCGAAGAACCTGCGATTCTGTTGAAAGCGCTTACGAGCGCCAGCGCAGCGTGACCGGCCCCTGCAGCGGGTGCTTTCCTGACCCCTCGAGCCGCGCCTGCTTGAGCGCGAAGTACCACTTTGCCGGGCGGTCCGCGTCGTCGATCAGCATCAGCGCCGGGTCGTAGCGCAAACCTTCCGCCTGCTCGATCATGGTCTGCTGGTCCTGCCCGACAAACCGCTTGCCGAAGAACTTCGCGATCGCCGTCACGCCCGGTACGGCGTAGAAAATGTTCCACGCCGCGAACACGTCGATGCGGCACGCGCGCGTTGTGGTCGGCGTGACGGTGGTGATGCTTGAAAACCACTTCGGCCCGCAGCGGATCGTTTCAATACGCCGGTTGGGCAGCTGGAAATCGATGGTGGTCGTGATCGGCTCACCGTAGACGCCGAGCAGCTTGTACGGGGCGGAGTTGCCGGAGGGCGTGTGCGCCGACATGCGAAAACCCTCCGGGATCGGCTCGAAGTGCTTTTCTTTCTCGTGGATGGAGTCGGCCTTGCGCCACCACCAACTCTGGTGCACGAACGGGCCGTGCGCCGGGTCCATCAGGCCGATGATGCCGTGGTCGACATTGCAGGGCAGATCGGCCGTGAGATGCGCGGAGCGGAACTTCCCGCTGAACTTCGGCGCTTCCGGCACCGGCGGCAGGGCGGCATCGCGCGCGCGCAAGCGGCCCGAACCGGGCTCGGGCATGTAAACCCAGGCGTAGCCGTCCCGCTCCACGCACGGGAACGCCGTGCCGTAGATGCGGGTGGGGTCGAGCTTGTCGTGCGTGGTGAGCGAGGGGATCGCCGTGCACTGTCCGCTGATCGGCTCGAACTGCCAGCCGTGATACTTGCAGGCCAGCTGCTCGCCGTCGAACCAGCCGCAGGAGAGCGGAATGCCGCGGTGCGGGCAGCTGTCGCGCATCGCGAACAGGCTGCCGTCGCGCTTGCGCCCCAGCACCAGCGGGATGCCGAGCAGCAGCGCGGTGCGCAGGCGCTTGCCGCCGAGCGAGCCCGAGCGCATGGCCGGGTACCAGTCGTTGTAAAGCAGTGCCGCTTCGGGTCCTAGACCGGCGTGGGTTGGGCTGCTTCGATCTTCCGCGGCAAGCTGGACAAGGGTGGCCATGGCGTGTGTCAGGGGTGGTAACTCATGCTGGCGGAGCGTTTTAGAGGGCGGCGCCGGGCGGTAGCTTCAGCGCTCTTTTCGTCTTTCCAGGGCATCGATCTTGGCCTTGTGTTCGCCTTATACGGAGCGAAACGTACCGAAATCCTGGTGAATTCTGTCGATGCGGTTGTCAACATTGTTGAAGCGGTTGCCTATTTCAATCTGGAGGGCCGTAAGGCGCGCCTCCAGCTTGTCCAGGCCGCGATTGTTAAATAAGATGCCGGCGAAGATGGACAGAAGGATCAAAACGAATTGAACGTTGTCATGGCTCATGGTTTCGGCAACCCTCTTCCTTAGCTTATACCGCGCCCGGTTTCTGCTTCCGACTTACCCGTCGAGGCGCCCGTGCGCAGCAATTTGCCCTTGTGAACACGAAACTGCTCGCCGCGCCACTCGAGCGTGTCGCCGGCATAGCTCCACACCCACAGCGCCAGCGCATAGCAGTCGCGCAGCGGCAGCAGCACCAGGTCGCGCAGCACCTGCGCGTCGCCCAGGAGCCCGTAGCCGACGAGCAGCGCCACCGCCATGCGCGCCAGCACGGCGAGCAGCAGCAGCAGCACGGCCAGGGCGCTGCCGCCGCTCGCCGCCAGGTAAAGCAGCGCCCACGGCAGCGGATGCGTGAACACAAGCCCCACATAGCTGGCCGGGCGCGCGGTACGCACCGTGCGCGCCCAGCGCAGCTGGTGGGCCCAGAAGCCGCGCAGTGTATACCCGGGCACCGCGGTCGAAACCACCTCCGGGCTCAGCGCGATTCGGTAGCCCGCGGCGAGCACCCGCTGCCCCAGCACGAAATCGTCGGCCAGCACCCCGGTCAGCGCTTCCAGACCCCCGGCAGCAGCCAGCGCCGCGCGCGAGACCAGCAGCGTCGACCCCAGCGCGAACCGCATACCGCGGTCGGTGAGCCGCGCCGACAGCACCCCCGGCATAAAGTCGGTCGCGATCGCCAGCGCCTCCAGCCGCGAGCCGAGCGTGGGCCGCCCGCGCGGGTGGGTGCGGCCGCGATACGGCGCGGTCACCAGGCCCGTGCGCGGCTCAAGAAACAGCGCCGTGATACGCCGCAGGTAGCGCGGGCCCACCGCGATATCGGCGTCGCTGATCAGGATCAGATCGTGCCGGGCATGCGGCAGCAGCTGCGCCAGGTTGCTCATTTTGCCGTTGGCGCCCAGCACCAGCGGAGTGGTCACAACCTCGATGCGCATCTCCGGAAACTCCGCCGCGAGTGCTTCTAAAACCGGCACCGCCGGATCCTCGAGCGTGCGCACGGCGATCAGCAGCTCCAGCGGGGCGGCATAATCCTGGGTGCAGTGGGTGCGCAGCGCGTCCAGCAGACCCGGATCTAGGCCGTGCACCGGTTTCAGGATGGAGACGGGGGGCGCGTCAGGGTGCTCCCGCGGCAGCAGCCGCTGATCGCGGGCAAAATCGCGCGCCGCCCACAGCGCCAAGGCACAAAAAAGGATACCCGCCACAGCGAGCAGGCCCGGAATCGCGGCAAGGATGGCGGCGGCGTGCACGTCTCTCCAGTGTAACGGCGCGGTTTTCCGGTGCATCTCAATTCCAACGCCGCGCGTTCTTTATAGAGCACCCGCGCAGGAGGAGACTGCATGCTGCCGGCAACCGATCTGCAGATTCGCCAGGCGCTCCACGGAGCGAACGAGAGCGAAGCACCCACGCTGGTGCTGCTGCACTTCTTTGGCAGCTCGCGCCGCGAGTGGATCGAGACCGGGGTCGCGCTGGCGTCGGACTTCCGGGTGCTGTCGATCGACACGCCTGGATATGGTGAGGCCAATGCTATCGGCGGCTACTCGGTCGCGGAGATGGCGGACGCGTTTTCGAAAACAATCGCCGAGATGCGGCTGAAGCGCTTCGTGTTGGTGGGCCACTCCATGACCGGCAAGATAGCGGCGGTGCTGGCCCGGCGCTCGCTGCCGGGTCTCGAAAAATTAGTGCTGCTGACCGCTTCGCCCCCCAGTCCCGAGCCGATCGCACCAGCGGACCGCGCCACGATGCTGGCCCAGGCCGTGCCCACACGCGCCGATGCCGAGCACTACATTCGCGATAACAGCAGCCTGCCGCTGCGCCGCGACGTTTTCGAGCGCGCCGTCGAAGACCGCCTCCGCGCCAACCCCGCGGCGTGGCGCGCGTGGCTCGAAACCGGCAGCCGCGAGGACTGGAGCGGCCAGGTCGGCACCCTCAGCCTGCCGACGCTCGTCATCGCGGCGGAGAAAGACAAATCCCTGGGGCCCGCGGTACAGCGGGAGTTGACGATGCCGCATTTTTCCAAAGCGCGTCTGGAAGTTGTCGCCGGCTGCGGCCACCTGGTGCCCATGGAAGCACCGGAAAAGCTGACCGGGCTGCTGCGCGAGTTTGCCGGCGCGTAGCACCTGCTTCGGCTACTCGTAGCGCAGCGCGTCGATCGGGTTCAGCGTGGCCGCTTTCCAGGCCGGGTAAATCCCAAACACCAGCCCGATCAGGCACGAGACGCTGAACGAAATCGTAGTCCACAGCGTCGACATGCTCGCCGGCAGCGCCGCGATGCCGTAGTGGACGCCGAGCGTCACCAGGCCGCCAAACGCCACGCCCAGCAGCCCGCCCACCGCGCACAGCGTGATCGCCTCGGCGGTGAACTGCAGCATGATCCCGTTGCGCGTCGCGCCCAGCGCTTTGCGCACGCCGATCTCGCGCGTCCGCTCGGTCACCGAGACCAGCATGATGTTCATCACGCCAACACCGCCTACCATCAGGCCCACGCTCGAAACCGCGATCATGAACAGCACCAGGCCGCCCGTGATCTGCGACCATAGCTGCACCAGCGCGTCCGGGGTAAAGATGTCGAAGTCGTCGTCGCTCGCCACCGGCACCTTGCGCGCGATGCGCAGCAGCGTCCTCATCTCGTCCTCGACCAGAGCTTTATTCTCCGCCCGGTCATAGCGCACCGTGATCCACACATCCTTCTCGCCGGGCAGGATTTTATGAAAAGTGTTCAGCGGCATGTACGCGATATTGTCCTGCGGGTTGGGTCCGCTGCCGAACAGCTGCTTGTGCTTGTTCAGCACGCCGAGCACGGTAAAGATTTCGCCGCGGATCTCGACGTCCTTGCCCACCGCGCTCTGTTGGCCGAAGAGCTTGTCGGCAGTGTCATGGCCCAGCACCACCACATTGTCGCGGTGCTGGTTCTGCTCCCGGGTAAAGATCGCGCCTTCCTTAAAGGAGAGATCGGCGGTCTGCGGCATCTGCTCGGTGTCGCCTTCGAGCAGCGTGTTCTGGATGGACTTGCCGTTGTACTTGACCGACTCCTCGCCGACGCCGTAAGTGGGATCCTGGTAGCGCTGGGCCGGGTTCACCGCGACCACATGCGGCAGGCTGCGCATGTCGATCGCCTCCTGCACGGTGAGGCGGCGGCGGGCCAGCAGCGCGGGGGTGGGCTGCACGCCGACGGGCATGTGGAAGGCATAGATCGAGTTGGTGCCGAAAGAGCTGGCAAAGTCGGACACTTTATTATTCAGTCCCGTGATAATGGATGAGATGATGATGACCGTGGCCACGCCGATGACCACGCCGAGGATGGTGAGCCCGGAGCGCAGGCGGTTGGCGCGCAGCGATTCAAGCGCCATCTGGAGTGTTTCGCGAACTGCGCCGACGTTCATTGCGGTCTCCTCCCAACGCCACTCATAATTCCGACCGCAGCGCGACGATAGGATCGAGCTTCGCCGCCTTGCTGGCCGGGTACACGCCGAAGAAGATGCCGACCGAGGTGGCGACGAACAGGCCGGCGATGATCGACCAGGGGCTGATCTGCGCCGGCCAGCCCACCGCGACCGAAATCAAAATCGAAAGCCCCGCGCCGATTGAAACCCCGAGCAGACCGCCGAGGGTGGCCATGGCCGCCGACTCAACCAGGAACTGCAGCAGCAGGTCGGCTCGGCGCGCGCCCAAAGCCTTGCGAATGCCGATCTCGCGGGTGCGCTCGGTCACCGAGACCAGCATGATGTTCATGATGACAACCCCGCCGATCACGAGCGAAATCGACGCGACGCCGACCAGCACGATGCTGAAGCTCGAGGTAAGGCTCTTCCACAGGTCCACCAGGCTGCCATTGCTCTCGATGGTGAAGCTGTCGTCGGCGCCGGGCGCGTCGTGGCGCTCGTTGCGCAGGATCGATTTCGCCTCGTCCGAGGCTTCCTCCATCACCGACGGGCCGCGCGCCTTGATGAAGTAGGTGAGCGACTGGTGCAGCCCGTGCGAGTGCATGTAGGTGCTCAGCGGCATGTCGACGTAGTCGTCCTGGCTCTGGCCAAGCGTGGTGCCCTGCCGCTGGCCTTCGCCGATCACGGTATACACGCCACCGTCGACGCGGATCTCCTTGCCCACCGGGTCCTGGCCGCCCATCAGGTGCTGCACCACGTCGTAGCCCACGATGGCGACGTGGGCGCCTTCCTTCTCGTCGGACTCGGTGAGCTCGCGCCCCGCCACCACGACCAGGTCGGTCATGGTCTGCATGGTGGGCGTCCAGCCGTTGATCTGGGTTGTGGTGCTGGACTGGGTGCCGTGCGTGACCTTGCCGTTCAGGCTTAGCTGCGCGCCGGTAAGCTGGCAGTAGCGGCAGCGCTCGCTGAACGCGGTGAACTGGTCGAAGGTGAGGTTCTTGCGCCGGTTCATCCGGATGAAGGTTTCGGCGTCGAAGATGACGCCGGGCAGCTTGGCGACCGTGATCACGTCGGCGCCGTGGCCGCTGAGCTTGGTCGCCACATAATGGTTGGCGCCATTCACCAGCGTGATGACGGTGATGACCGACGCCACGCCGATGACCATGCCGAGCAGCGTCAGCACTGTCCGCAGCTTGTTGGCCCAGAGCGACTGGAGGGCGATTCGGATGGATTCAGTCCACTGCATAGGCGCGGGGCTTGGCAGTGAGTGTAGCAGGCAGCCCGCTGGCGCCGAGGCACAATCCGCAAGTGTCTCAACCGGACATGCGAAAGCGCATCGGGCAGGCACGAACAGCCAGCTCGCCTGGTGCTCGCGATGGAAGGTCGATGTTGCCGCCTCAAAACCATTGCGAAAGTGCTGCAAGCAAGAACAACCCGGGCTTGACCTTTCGTCACTAATAGACGGCGACATAAAAATCGTGGCCGCATGTCATTATTGTTGAGGTTCGATTTGCATGAAGCGATGACCAGGAGGTCTTGAGCGTGCGCAATTTCTTATTTACATCTCTTTTGGCTCCGCACACGAAGGTAACGGAAGAACAGCTTGCTACGGAAGAAGGGATTCTCGCCTTGGGCGAGAACCTGCGTGCGCTGAACCGCCGCCGCTTTCTGTCGACCCTTGCCGCGGCCAGCGCTATCGCCGCCGCGGGCGGTGCGTTAACCGGCAAGCAGGCACTGGGACAGGCAGCTTCCACGCCGCCCATCGCCGACGTGCTCAACTTCGCCCTGAATTTCGAGTTTCTCGAAGCCGAGTTCTACACCTACGGCTCGACCGGCAAGCCTTACGGGACCGCCGGCACGGTGATGAACCCGCCGACCGTGACCCTGACCGGCAATCAGCTGGCCGTGGCCACCGCGCTGGCGATGGATGAAACCCACCACATCACCGTGCTGCAGCAGGCCATCACCGGGATGGGCGGCACGCCCATCACTGAGCCGACCATCGACTTCAGCGCCGGCGGCACCATGCCCGCGGTCGCCACGAACCTCGCCTTCTTCGCAGCGGCCCGTCAGTTTACCGCGCTCGGCAACAGTGCTTATGCCGGAGCCGCCGCCGACCTGGTCAGCAACCCAAACGTCCTTACGACCGCCGCGCAGATCCTCGGTGCGGAAGCCCAGCACCTCGGCGTCGTCAACTACCTGTGCGCCACCCTCGGCATCACGCCGGCGACCGACAAGCAGATCGACGCGCAGGATGTTCCGCCGAATGGCACCGCGGCCATCTTCACCATCACGCCGATCGCGATCACGGCGGCCAACCCGGCTCCGGCGGTAGGCATAGCGCGCACGCCGGCGCAGGTGCTCGGCGTGGTCTACGGCGTCTCCACCCCCGCGATCACGACCCCGCCTCCGGGCACGACCAAGGGCGGATTCTTCCCGAGCGGTGTCAACGGGAACATCAAGTCCACCTAGCCGCGGCCATCGCGCCCTTTCGCGCGGCTGCTGAACGAGCCGCCTGAACGATTCCAGCATCAAGTGAGCATTTTGGGGAGAAATCTCATGTCGAAGTTCCGCAATCCATCGCCGCCGCAGCCGGCTGAAACCATCACCGACGAGCAGCTGGTCACTGAAACGAACGTCCTTACCACACAGCGCCGGACCGACCGCCTGAGCCGCCGTACTTTTCTGACCCGCACCGGCATAGCTGCCGGCGGGGTCGGCGTAATGGGCGTGGCGGGCTGCAGCAACAGCAACTCGACCACAGCGCCGCCCGCGCAACCCGCGCCCACGGTCTCCGACGTGCTCAACTTTGCGCTCAACCTCGAATACCTGGAGGCGACCTTCTACCTGACCATCGCGACCGGCAGCGGCCTGCAGGCGGCGGACATGGGCACCAGCCCGGGCGCAGTGACAGGAGGCCAGGCGAAGGTTGCGTTCACGCTGCCCGGGGTACAGGACCTGGTCAACCAGCTGGCGGCCGACGAACAGGCGCACGTGCAGTTCCTGCGGGCCACCATGCAGTCGCTTAGCCTGACGCCGGTCGACATGCCGGCGCTCAACCTGGCCGCGCTGGGCAACGGCGCGCCGATCACCAACGACGCGCAGTTCCTGGCCATTGCCCGGGCGCTCGAAACCACGGGCACCAGCGCGTACGAGGGGGCAATCCAGTACCTCGTCTCGAATGTGCCGGCGCTTACCTACGCCGCGCAGATCCACGATACCGAGGGCCAGCACGAAGCTGTGCTGCGCCAGTATTGCGTGGCCAACAACGTGACCTCGCCGGCGGTGGACTCGGGCGATACGCCCCCGACCGCGACCGCCATCTTCAACACCAACGCGACCACCGGGCTGTACACCGCGCGCAACACGTCGCAGGTGCTGATGATCGCCTACGCCAGCACGGCGCTGGGCACCACCAAGGGCGGCTTTTACCCGAACGGCTTTAACGGAACCATCAAAAGCACCTAATACCAGAACCCGCATCGGCTGAGAAGGCCACCCTCGCGGGTGGCCTTCTCTTTTGCATCAGTCGCGGACAGCCTGTAAGCCGAATTCTGTCTGGATTTGCATCCGAGACGGCCATTCCTCTAGGCGCGCCATTGCTGACGCGCTCCAGCAACCTACCCGGAGGTTTCCGCCGCTTTTCCCTTCCGGGGAAGCGGAGCTCCCGTGGGCGCGCCGGGCCGGCACGCACGGCAATCTGTGGAGCCGGACTGCCGTTCCCTCCCTATTTGGTCTTGCTCCGTGTGGGGTTTACCCTGCCCCTCGCGTTACCGCGAGAGCGGTGCGCTCTTACCGCACCTTTTCACCCTTACCTGCATTCAGCTTGCGCCGAACGCCGGCGGTATCTTCTCTGTGGCACTGGCCGTATCGCGAGCCTTGACGCTCGGACCCCGGGCGTTACCCGGCACACTGCCCTGCGGAGTTCGGACTTTCCTCCCCTGACCAACGCTTGCACGAGATCAGCAGCGGCCGTCCAGCTGCCCGCCTCCCTATCCTACCTGCGTTCCGGCTTCCGCGTCGGTTCGTGCGCGGGGTCGGGCGGCGCTGCCTCGCGCGGCGTCCGATAGAAGCGGGCGCACTCCTCCCGCAGCACGCCGGAAACGATCTCGATGTCGCTCCGGTACGCGCCCGCGACCAGGTCCTCGGTATTCTGGAGCCGCTCGGCGAAGTACAGTGGATGCACGTCCTGGCGGCCCGCGCCGTACACGATCCGCGAAATGCCCGCCCACAGCGAGGCAGCGGTACACATCGCGCAGGGCTGCAGAGTGCAGTAGAGCATGCAGCCAGCCAGCGACAGCGTGCCACGTTCGGCGCACAGCTTCCTGATCGCGACCATCTCCGCGTGCGCGGTCGGGTCCCAGCGCATCTCCGCTTCGTTGAAGCCAGCGGCCACCACGCGGCCGTGCTCAACCAGCACGCAGCCCACCTCCGCCCCGCCGGGCGTCCGGATGCCCAGCCGGGCCTGCTCGATGGCCAGGCGCATGAAGGATGCATCGTCGTACTGGGGAGCGCTCACGGCGCCGCGGGTGGTCCATCCATCTTCTGGATAGTGTAGCCTTCCGGCACCTTGCGCTGGAACTGGTTGTCGGCCAGCTGCTGGTTGACGGTCAGCTTCTGGATCGAAAGCACGATCTGGTACTCGTCGATAGGGCGGCGAATGGTAATGGTGCCCGGGTAGCGCTGGTCTCCGTAGGTGGCGTACGGCCCGTAGATGGCCTGAGTCTGTATGGCGCCGGTCTCGTCGTAAATATCGACGCCGCTGGGCAGCAGGGTGGTGCGGTCGAAGTGGATGCGCCGCTCCGGGATCAGCTCCTGGCTGTTGGCCTTGCGGCGCACCACGGTCAGCTCGTATTCGGGCAGGCCCATCAGCTTGTGGGTCTGCGGGTCGGTGCGCGTCCTGGTCGTCTCGGTCTTGATGACCACTTCATCGGGCGCGATCGAGCGCAGAATCATGGTGTCGAAGAAGATGTTGGGCCGCAGGTTCTCGATCGGGTTGGCGGAGGGCGTGGTGACCGCATTGGAGCCGGTGTAGGCCTTGTTGGTATGCGGAACCAGCAGGGTGAACTGCTGGCCGTCGCTGGCCAGGTCGAATGCGGTAGTGTGCACAACCGGCAGCAGGCCGATAACGCGCAGCATCTCCGGCTCGCGCAGCAGGATGTACCCGCTGAAATCGTTGTAATCCGTCACCTTGCCCTTGCGCTCGCCACCGATCGAGACCTGGAACCCAACCGAGGCCCGCAGGGACTGCATGCGGCGGTTCTCATCGTTGACCACCTGCACCAGCTGGTCGGCGGCCGCGTCCCGCACCACGGCAGGCATGATCGGCTGCTGCACGCGGTAGGTATGCCGCAGGCAGCCGCTGAGCCCGGGCAGCAGCGCCAGGGCCAAGGCCAGCAACACCCTGCTCCAGAGCGGGCCGTGGGCTTGTCCGCTGGAAACGCGCGGTTTTCGATGGGGAAAAAGACGCAAGCCTTAAGTATAGCGGCTTAAGCCACGCTGAAGCCCAAAGCGACCCATGCCCGGCCCCGGCCCCCGGCCCGGGCAGTGGATCGGTTGCCGGATGGCCGGCAAACCGGGAGCAGGCGCCTGGTAAATTCCCAAGAGCCCGTTGCCGAGGACCAAAGGACCAGCGGGCGCGTGCGGATCATGGAGCACTTTGCCCGGGCAGGTGTAGCTACTCGAGGCAAAGTGCTCCATGCAGGACACTCCCGTCATTACGCGCCCAGAAACTCGCGCATGGAGTGTGCGACGGCGGTCACATCGGTCTCGAGTGCGAAATGGCCGGCATTCAGGATGTGGACCACCGCATCTGGATTGTCACGCGCAAAAGCCTTCGCTCCCGCGGCGATGAAGAACGGATCGTCTGCTCCCCACACTGCCAGGGTGCGCGGTTTCTTCTCGCGGAAGTAGCGCTGGAACTCGGGATACAGCGCGACATTCGTGCGGTAATCAAATACCAGATCGAGTTGGATCTCAACGTTTCCGGGCCGAGCCATCAGTGCGGCGTCAAGGGTGTAACCTTCAGGCTTTACCAACTCCGGGTGGGGCGCGGTGAGATATTGCTCCCGGATGCCTTCAAAGGTAAACACACCGCGAAGCGCGTCGCGATTCGCGGGTGTTGGCTCTTCCCAATATCTCCGAACAGGCGCCCACGCGGGGCCCAGCCCTTCCTCGTACGCGTTGCCGTTCTGCGAGATGATTGCCGTGATCTTCTCGGGATGCTTCAACGCTAAACGCAGGCCCGTGGGTGCGCCGTAGTCGAAGATGTATATGCCGAAACGGTCCAGACCCAGGGCTTGCGTGAAGGCGTCCACCGTGTTCGCCAGGCCCTCAAAAGTGTACTTGTAATTGCGCGGCGATGGCACTTCCGTAAACCCAAATCCCGGCAGGTCCGGCGCAATCACGCGGTACTTATCCGCAAGCAGAGGCATCAGCTCGCGAAACTGAAAGGAAGACGTTGGAAACCCGTGCAGGAGCAGCAGCACGGGAGCACCCTGGGGCCCGGCTTCTCTGTAAAAGACATTGACTCCGTCTGCTTGTACCCGGTGGATTGATATCTGAGGCACCGGCTGGCCTGAGCCGGCCGGTGCGGTTTGTGCGAGCCCATCTATATCCGACATAACTAACCCCATTCCCGTGAGTATGATTCCTTGTAAAAACGTCCTGCGGCTGAGCAGCTTCATTGGGATCGAAGACCGACGCCGCTGCTGGCTTCCATTCTCGAATCGGCTTCGCCGCGAATGCGATCCGTGTCGCTGAGTGGCACGATTGGCTTTTCTTCCGTCCGAGTTGATGTAACGGTTACAATTACATTTATACCGTTACAGAACAGATGCGGAGCTTTGTCGAAGGGATGCAGAATTGAAAAGCTCATTTAACTTGCCGACGCAGAAGGCGGCGCATATGGAACCCTGCAGGCATGCGGCCCTGCCGCGGTCTGGAAACTTCGTACTCCGTGCGGCAATCCAACAGAAAGGACGGGGGCCCAGAGATGAGCAGTCGCGGCAAGAAAGAGCATGAGGCGCCATCGCCCCCGGACATAGACCTGGTGGGCGGTACGACCGCGTTAAACTTCATCAATACGCTGCGTGCCGACGCAGGCAGCCCCCTGGAGACATTGCACAGGGACAATGATGTGCGTGCCTGGATGAAGAAGATGGGTATCGGCGAGCCCTCCTGCAAAGAGCCGCTGCCTGAGGGTACGCTGCTCCAAAGTGCAAGAGTGTTGCGTGGGCTGGCTTTATCGGTCGTGGAGCGGAAGAAGGCCGGCAAGAGAGTCGGCCTGACCGCACTGAACCACTACCTGTCTCAATCGCGGAGCCGCTTGAAGCTCTGTAGACGCAAGGATTCGATTGAAGTTCATCGTGAATACCTCGCCGAATCCGCTGAGCAGTTTCTTGCGCCTATCGCCGAAAAAATTGCCGATTTGCTGTCCGATGCCGACTTCGATTTGATCCGCCGGTGTGAGGGCGCAGGCTGTGTTCTCTGGTTCTCCGATCGCACGAATGGCCGACCACGCCGTTTCTGCATGGAGGAGAGCTGTGGAACACGCACACGCGTCGCGGCGTTTCGCGCGAAGCTCGCGCAGCGCAAACAAGCCGCCGTGGAACACGGTCGATGACGGCCGGTTCTATTTGGGCGGCGCGACGCCGGCGCGCACCGCGGCCCGGTAGGCGGCCACATTGCGCGCATGCTCCTCAAGCGTGGCCGCAAAGCGCGAGCGCCCCAGCGGATCGGCCCCGGCGGCCACAAAGTACAGGTAGCCGGTCTGCGCGGGATGCAGCGCGGCCTGGAGCGAGACCAGGCCCGGGTTGCAGATAGGCCCGGGCGGCAGCCCGGCGTGGCGGTAGGTGTTATAGGGCGAGTCGAACTGCAAATCCGTCTGGTGGATGGAGCCGCGATAGCCGCCTCGCAGCAGCGCCGCGTAGATCACGGTGGGGTCGGTCTCAAGCGGCATGCCGCGCGCCAGCCGGTTGTCGAACACGCTCGCCACCAGCGGCCGCTCGGACGGGATCGGCGTTTCGCGCTCCACCAGCGAGGCCAGCGTAACCACCCGGTGCATATCGCCGGAGATGCCGAGCGCAACCGCCTCCAGCTCGAACTGCCGCACCATGGTCCGCAGCATCTCGTCGGGCGTGGTCCTGCGGCTGAAGCGGTAGGTCGAGGGGAACAGGTAGCCCTCGAGGCTGACCGCCTGGGGGTCGAGCCGCGCGACCAGCCTGCCCTGGCTGCGGGCGGCCTTGAGAAAGGCGACGCGGGAGCCCAGCTTCGCCGCCTCCACCCGCGCCGCCACGTCGAACAGGTTGGCGCCCTCGGGGATGGTGAGCGCGACGGTATACACATCGCCGCGCGCGATCCGGGCGTAGACCTCCCGGACCTTCGCCGGGTGGTCGAAGCGGTATTCGCCTGCCTTGAGCGTGCCGGCGCCCACCAGCCGCAGCAGCTCAAAACCGTAGGGGCTGGCGATGACCCCCGCCTGCCGCAGCTGCCGCGCGATGGCGCGGGTCGGCGTGCCGGGAGCGATCTCGACGAAGGTTTCGCGCGTCGGCCCAGCCGGCCACGCGAACAACCATGCCAGCCATCCGGCGCCGGCCAGCACCGCGAGCAACACCACAACCGCAAACAACCGCCGCATATGGTCCGATTTTATGCTGCGAGCGCCTTCGTACCGCGGGCGCTACTTCCGAGCGCTACTATGGAGGGCGTGATCGCACCCGAACCAGCCGGACTCGCGCCTTCGCGCTACATGGGCCTCGATATCGGCGACCGCCGCATTGGCGTCGCCATCTCGGACGCCCTCGGCCTGACGGCGCAGCCAGTGCTGACGCTCCACCGCAAAAACCGCCGCGAAGACCTCCGCTCGCTGGTCCGGCTGCTGCGGCGGCATGGCTGCGCGGCCATCGTGGCCGGCAATCCGCTGTACATGTCGGGCGACCTGAGCCCCCAGGCAGTCAAGGCCCAGGCCTTCGCGCATGCGCTGGGCGAGGCCGCCGGCCTGCCCGTGCACCTGTGGGACGAACGGCTGACCACCACCGAGGCACACCGTCACCTGCACGCCGCCGGCCGCGCCGGGGCGGACCACCGGGCGGTCGTGGACCAGGTGGCCGCGGTGCTCATCCTGGAGGGCTTTCTGGAAAACCGGGAAGCGCGCCGAAGCACGCCGCGCCCGGACGATGCCGCCGACCGGGTATAATCTGGGTTTGCGTACCGCGTTCCCACCTCTGTAGTTCCCTGGAAACCGTCACATACCATGTCCGAACAGATCACAAACTCTATTCCCGAGCACATCAAAAAGAAGCTGCTCGACGAGATCCGCCTGCTGGAGCACGAACTGGCGCACGAGCTGCCGCAGGAGATCAAGAAAGCCGCCTCGCTCGGCGACCTGAGCGAAAACGCCGAGTACCACATGGCCAAGCAGCGGCAGGAGTTCGTCAACGCCCGCCTGGGCCAGATGAAGAAACGCATGGGCGAGCTGGCTCTGGTCAACTTCTCGAATATCCCGCACGATAAAGTCGCCTTCGGCTCGAAGGTCACCATCTTCGACACCACCAAGGACGAAGAGATCATCTACAAGCTGGTCACGAGCGAGGAGTCCGACGTGACCAAGGGCCTGATCTCGACGACTTCGCCTATCGGGCGCGCCCTGGTGGGCAAGCAGGTTGGAGATACGGCGACCGTGGTCACGCCGAACGGCAAGCGCGACATGGAAGTGCTGAAGTTCACCACCATTCACGACGAAGTCGAGTAGCCTCCGTTCCCGACGAGTGGAGTAACAAGTTCCAGTTGTCCCAAGTGTTCAGATGACGCGATTGACCCGGTTGTCCCGCAGCATCAGCGAATCGAGCCGTGGCGCCGTCTCCGCCCAGGCGCCGGTCTCATCGCCGCATGCCGTGCCGCGTGCCAATACCTGGACCGGGGCGTTCGGGCGCGCGTGCGGGGTGCTGCTGCAGGCCATCGTCAACGGGCTCGCGCTCACGCGCATCTCGCCCAACATTCTTACCTTCATCGGTCTGCTGATCAATATCGGCGCGGCCCTGCTGTTCGGCTACGCTAACGAGCATAACTTCGTCCGCATGTTTCTCTATGCGGGCCTGGTCATCATCGGCGCCGGCATCTTTGATATGGTCGACGGCCGGGTTGCGCGGCAGACCAACCAGGTGACGGTGTTCGGCGCGTTCTTCGATTCGGTCATCGACCGCTACTCGGACGTGGCGCTGTTCTTCGGGCTACTGGTGTACTACGCGCGCGGCAACCGCTTCTTCTATGTCGGGCTGGTGGCGTTCGTCATGGTCACGTCGCTGCTGGTCAGCTACACCCGGGCGCGTGCGGAAGCGCTGATCGGCAAGTGCAAGGTCGGCTTCATGGAGCGCCCGGAGCGCATCGTGCTGGTGCTGATCGGCGCGCTGTTCGCCCGCTGGGGCGTGATGGCGCCGGTGCTGTGGGTGCTGGCCGTGCTCTCGACCATCACCGTAATCCACCGCATCGCCTACACGTATGAGATGACCAAGAAGATCAGCACCGTGCCGCCGCCAAGTGGACGCTGACGTCCTGTGCCGCCGATCATGCGCACACTCATCGTCATGTTTGTCTTGTTTTCTTCTGTCACCTCCGCCCAATCGGCGGCTCGTGAACAATCGGGCACCCTGGTAAAGCAGCTTACTGAAACGGTGCGGATGCCGTATCTGGTTGTACTGCCAAAAGGCTTTAACTTGAACAAGCAGCGCTGGCCGGTCATCCTTTACCTCCATGGAGCGGGCGACCGGGGGAACGATCTGGCTCTGGTGCGGCGAACGGCAGCAGTCCGGCAGGCGGAATCCCGGCAGGATTATCCGTTCCTACTCATTGCCCCGCAAGAACCGGACACCGATCAATCGTGGCTGTACCCCGCGAACGTTGCTGCCGTCATGAATATCCTCAACGACGCGATCGCGAAGTACAACGGAGACCCGGATCGGGTCTACCTGACGGGCATCAGCATGGGTGGATGGGGAAGCTGGTTCTATGCGCAGAAGTTTCCAGGAACGTTCGCCGCGATCGCCCCGTTGTGCGGGTTTCCCGATACGAAGTGGGCGCCCAAACTGGTACATACGCCTATCTGGACCTTTCACGGAACCAACGACACAGTGGCTCCCTTGATCGACACGGAGCGCATGGTGGAAGCGCTGCAGAAGCTGGGAGGAGATCCTAAATTCACGCCGGTGACAGGCGGCGATCATGATATCGCCCAAGCTGTGTACAGCCGCGGTGACCTATACGCCTGGTTCCTGCAACACAGACGAAATCCACCTCATGCGCAAGCTGAAACCAAGAGCCCTCCGTAAATTGCGGAGATTGCAGAACCAGTTTCGATACACGAAGGGCTTGAGTTCACAAGGATTGCAGTGGGTTATTGGCTTGAAGCTTACCCACGTAAGCTATCCGGGCCAGCGAGAGGATTGTAAGTCCTTGCTTTTTGCCCTTTCGCCCCATGCGCCGCTGTCTGTTAACGTTCGAATCGGGAGACTAGCATGCCTGCTTCCATCCAACCGCTTCTTCTCATCCACGGCGGCGCCTGGGACATTCCAGCCCGCATGCGCGCGGCCCACGAGGCCGGCGTGCTGGCGGCGCTCAATCACGGCTACGCACTGCTGGAGGACGGAGCGAGCGCGGTCGAGGCAGTGACCGCGGCCGTGGCGCAACTCGAAGACGATGAGACCTTCGACGCGGGCCGGGGCGCGTTTTTGACCCGCGACGGGCGGGTGCAGCTGGACGCACTGCTGATGGAAGGCGCGACGCTGCGGGCCGGGGGTGTGGCATGCGTGGAGCGGCTGCGCAACCCGATTCAGGCGGCGCGGCTGGTGCTCGAAAAAAGCCCGCATGTGTACTTCGTGGGGCCGGGCGCGGAGCAGTTCGCCGCCGCGCACGGCATGCCGCTGATCGAGAATCGCGAGCTGGTGGTGCCGCGCGAGGAAGCGAACCTGCGTGAAGCGCAGGCCCGGGAGCGGGCCGGATTGCCCGACACGACCTTTGCCGGGACCGAACCGGAAACCGGCGCTGGTGCGCCCCGCCGGCCGTCCGGCCAGGAATCGCACGACACCGTCGGCGCGGTCGCGCTCGACCGCGAAGGCAATCTCGCCGCCGGGACCTCGACCGGCGGCACGCTGAACAAAACGCCCGGCCGGGTGGGCGACTCGTCGCTGATCGGCTGCGGCTGCTACGCCGACAACGCGAGCGCCGCCGTCTCGCTGACCGGGTGGGGCGAGCCCATCATGAAGCTGGTACTGGGCAAGTGGGCGGTCGACCGGGTGCAGGCCGGCGCCACGCCGCAGGAGGCGGCCGTCGATGCCATCGAGTACCTCGCGAACCGGCTGGGCGGCCACGGCGGCATCATCCTGGTGGACGGCCGGGGCCGCGTGGGCCTGGCGCACAACACGCCCAGCATGGCCTGGGGGCTGGCTGCGGCGGATGGAGTACGCTCCGGGCTGGCTGCTCCCACGGGTTACTGAGGTATGCGCACGTGCCGCGCCTGATCCTGGCCTCGGCCTCGCCGCGCCGCCGCGAGCTGCTGCTCCAGGCGGGCTTCCGCTTCGAGGTCCAAAGCACGGATACCGACGAGACCGCGCTGCCGCGCGAAGACGCGGTCGCCCTCGCCGTCCGGCTGGCGCGGGCCAAGGCCCTGGCCGTCGCTGCCGCGGCGCCGGATGCGGTGGTACTCGGCGCCGACACGGTTGTCGTCGCGCCCTCGAAGAGCACTGCGGGGGGAGAGGTGCTGGGCAAACCGGCCGATGATGCGGACGCCGCGCGGATGCTCGCGCTGCTTTCGGGCGCCACGCACCAGGTCGTCACCGGCGTGTGCGTGCATCGTTCGAACAGTCCGGAAGGCGGCGGGCGCACCGAAGTCGCCGCCGCGCTCACCTGGGTCACTTTTCACACGCTCAGCAAGGCCGAGATCGCGGCCTATATCGCTACCGGCGAGCCGGCCGGCAAGGCCGGCGCCTATGCCATCCAGGGCCGGGCTGCCCGCTGGATCCCGCGGATCCACGGCGACTACAGCAACGTCGTAGGTCTTCCGCTTGCCCTGGCCGCGGACATGCTGGCAGCTGCGGAGATCTTTCCCGCCTGAGCTCTCGCTCGCTAACTTGCGCTGAATGTTGAGGTTGCCGAACCAGGTACCTACCGCGCGAGTGTGCGGGGATGTGGCGCATTTGCCACACAACTGCGCTCTGCTCCCAGGGTTAACCTTAGCTGAGAATTTCCCGTTATAAACCGTGAAACGGAGCAGCGGCATTGCCCGAACCAACACGTTTTTCTGACCGGACCCACCCGAGCCGCAACCATTTCGAGCAGACCATCGCGGCGCCCCTGTGCTTTGCGGGCACTGGCCTGCACAGCGATGCTCCTGTCTCCATGCGCCTGCTGCCCGCCACCGCCGGGTCGGGCGTGGTGTTCCGTCGAACCGACCTCGACAACTTTGAAATCCCGGCCACTGGGCGCAATGTCGCCAAAGTCTCCTATGCGACCAGCCTCATGCGCCAGGGCGTGCTCATTTCAACCACCGAGCACCTGCTTTCGGCGTTGACCGGGCTTTCGATCGACAATGTGATCGTCGAGCTCGACAACCTGGAGCTGCCCATCCTGGACGGCTCCGCGCTACCGTATATTGAGGCGATCCAGCGCATAGGCCTCAAGCCGCAGCGCCGGCGGCGCGAGTACCTGCGCATCCTGAAGCCGATCGAAATTCGCGAAGGCGACAAGTTCCTGGGCGTGTACCCAGGCGACGGCTACTCGATCTCCTACGCGATCGACTTTCCCGCGCCGATCGGCCGCCAGCAGCTTTCGATCGACCTGGCATCGGGCTCCTACGACCGGGCGCTGGCGCCGGCGCGGACGTTCGGCTTTCGCGAGGACGAGCAGAAGCTGCGCGACATGGGCCTGATCCGCGGGGTTTCCGACCAGAACGCCATCATCGTCGCCGGAGGGAAAGTCGCGAACGGTTCGCTGCGCTTCCCCGACGAGTTCGTACGGCACAAGGTGCTGGACCTGATCGGCGACCTGGCCTTGGCCGGCCACCAGATCCTGGGCCGCGTAGTGGCTGAGCGCGCGGGACACGCGATGCATACCGCACTGGTGTCCCGCCTGCTGCGCGACCGCTCGACCTGCACTCTGGTCGCGCTGGCCACGCAGAAGCCGGCCGCGATGCTTGCGCCCGGCTTCGCGGCCGTCCCTGCCTGAAGCGCGGGAGCATTTCTCCCACAGATGCGGCCGAAGCCAGGATGCCTGACGCGGCTTTTCCGTCAAGAAAAGCCGCACACCGCAAATCTCCGGGGTGCATACCCATGGGAGAAATGCTTTAGAACTGGATACGCCCGGTGAGCTGGATGACTGGCGGGCCATCAATGTCTCCAGTAGGCACCCCGAAGAAGCGATCTCCAGGGTTGATGTCGGGCGTGGAGAAGATGTGGCGGTTAAAGGCGTTCAGCAGTTCCACCTTGAAAGTGAAATTGGTCGTTTCCGTGATCGGCGTCGCCTTCAAGATACTGAAGGCCTCATCCTTGTAGAGGAAGTTGCGGACCTCGCCGGTGACGCGCGGAACGTTGCCGAACAGGAAGCCGCCGTTGTCGTCGGTCTGGCCATTACCCGCGTGAACCGCGCGCAGCCGCCGGTTGTCAAATGCGTTCTGATCGAAAAACGCGGGGCTGGGCTGGAGCGCCGCATAGCTTGCATTGTCGGAAGCGCCCTGGGCGGTGGTGGGCGTCGACTCGCCGATCCTCCCGCGTGACAAAGCTGTGCTTACCTCGGGGGACTAGAGGTGTTTTGTTGAGAAGGCGGCGGGTCCGGAGGCGAAGTAATCTGCGTGTTCTGGAAGGAGTCTAAAAGCCAGTGCCCTTCCTCTTTGCTCAGCACGAAGGTGCCTCTTGTCTCGCTCGGTGGTGCGTTCCCGTGACGATCCACATTCGTTGTGATCACGACAGCAACATCGGGGCGAACGAAGCGGATCTTCTCCATAACAGTATGCCTCTGTATATCGTGAAACGGACCGGCCTGTAGCCTGCTCATGATCGCCACAGAGACCTCGCGTCCCTTGGTCCAACTTCCATAAACGTTAACGAAGTCCCCATCTGCGACCGTCGTCTTAGGATTGGTGAGTTGTTAAGCGTCATGGTGATTCCAGGCATTATCTGCATCCGCAAAAAATTGCCGGATGGCCTGATCGTCAATCGCCTGGTCACTCCGAGGCGGGCCATGAATGTGCTTTGGACGTCTGGTGCATGGACCGATAGCGAGGAAAGGAAGATATGCTGACGACGATACTAGGGTGGCTTACGGCATACCCGATTCTGGCGTATGGAGTATGGCTGCAACTCGGGCTGGCGCTCTTCGCACTGGTAGCTATGCCCTTCGACAAGCGTAAAATCCTCGGCATCAATCCCTGGATTAAACCGCTGAAGTTCGACCTATCGATTCTAATTTTCTTTGTAACAATGGCCGCAATTCTCGATGGCTTCGAACGCTATGCGAGTGTTCGCACCGTGATTGCGGCGACCCTTTCGATCTCGCTTTCAGCGGAGAATTTGCTGATATCCCTGCAGTCTTTTCGGGGGGTGCGCTCACATATGAACGAAAGCACGCCGCTCGATTCGAGGATCTGGTTGGCGATGGGGGTGTCATTGGCCTTTTTCACGCTAGCCGCGCTCTCGGCTCTCGCCCTTGTGTTCATTGGGCATCCAAAATGGCCGGCAGCCGTGACGTGGGGTGTCCGTCTCGGACTGCTCGTGTTCCTTGCAAGTAGCGCGGAAGGACAGCCGATGGTGAACCATGGCGGTCATACCATAGGCGCTCCGGACGGCACTCACGGCCTGCCGTTCGTGAACTGGAGCACGGCCTTTGGAGACTTGCGGGTTGCGCATTTCTTCGGATTGCACTCGCTTCAGGCGTTCCCGATACTTGGCTTGCTCGTCAGCCACACCAGTCTGAACGAACACTTTCAGGTTGGCGGAGTTGTAGCAGGGTCCGCCGTCTACGCAGCGATCGTCTGGTTGATGTATCGCCAGGCCATGGCAGGCAGACCCTTACTCCGCGCTTAACAACGATGTTATTCAGAGAGAGGTTTATGCGAATGCGTATTTTCGTAACAGGTGCAACAGGGCTGATTGGGTTTGCGGTCGTGAAGGAACTCTTAGCGACAGGGCACGAGGTGACTGGTCTTGCTCGATCAACTTCTTCCGCAAAAAAACTGGCGCAAGCCGGCGCGCGCACTCTGGTGGGCACGATTGAGGATCTGACCATCCTGCGCCAAGGGGCATCTGCCGCCGATGGTGTCATTCACACGGCCTTTTACCATCAACTCTCGCACATGCCGCTGACGACACGTCTTCGCGTGTTAATGGGTGGAGCGCCTAAAGGCATCTTCAAGCGATTTATGGAAGCTGGTGTCGCCGCTGATCGTCAGGCTATAGTGGCCATCGGCGAAGCTTTGCAAAAGGGTAGCGCGTTCGTTGCGACGTTCGGCACCATGGGAATGAAATACGGGCAGCTCGCGACCGAGGATGAATTCTACAACCATGATCCCGCCGCATTCGGCATCTTGCGAGCCAGCACCGAAGACATTCTCAAGAGCTTCGTCTCCCGCGGCGTCCGTACCTCTGCGATCAGGCTTGCGCCCGTTGTTCACGGACCAAGAGCCTTCGGCCTTGTTTCCCTAACTATACCAACCGCCCGCAAGAGGAAGGAGTCTGCCTACGTCGGAGCAGGTCGGAACCGCTGGCCGGCGGTTCACTATCTGGATGCTGCTCGACTCTTCCGCCTAGCGCTGGAAAATGGCCCTGCCGGAAGCAGCTATCACGGCGTCGCTGAAGAAGGCATTCCCTTATGCCAGATCGCAGAAGTTATCGGACGGCGCCTGAATGTACCGGTGACATCGAAGCAGCCCGGTGAAGTCGCGCAACATTTTGGCTTCGCTGCATCCTTCGTCGGCATCGACAATCCCGCGTCCAGCAAGCTGACGCAGGAACGCCTCGGCTGGGTGCCTACACACCAGAAGCTTCTCGCACATCTCGAGGAAAGCGATGTGTTCGATCGTTGAGACGCAAGGCGGGTTCAACGTTGTCTGGCTCGCAGCTGAGATGAGAGATCGTTTGAAGCTGCTTGACCGTGCGACCGCACGATTGTCGGGAACTTACCGCCTTGCATCAGGGCTGTGATTTGCGCAGCCCGTTGGAAGACGCCGAAGTGTAGAGGCTGCGTTCCGGGAATCCAGAGGGCGGGAGCCTGATCGTCAATATTCGGGCTGGTGCGACTCAACTTCCGCCAGCGGCGTTTCTCTCAGACTATCTTTGCGGGCTACGAGAGGAATGCCGGCTTTATCATAGAAAAGTAGAGGACGGATGGAACTCAAGGAGTATCAGATTGCCACGAATGGGATCTCCCTGCACGTAACGGAGCTGGGAAGTGGGCCGGCCGTTCTCTTCTGCCACGGGTTTCCGGACACCTCGTATACATGGCGGCGACAGATGAAGGTCGTTGCTGCATTAGGCTATCGAGCGATTGCTCCGGATATGCGCGGATACGGGCGCAGTTCAGCGCCATCCGACTTCGCTTTGTACACGCCACTGCAAACTGCGGGCGATCTGGTCGGCCTCCTCGATGCGCTGAATATTCCAAGCGCCGTGATCGTCGGTCACGACTGGGGTGCAACCCATGCGTGGAATGCCGCCATGATGCGCCTCGACCGATTCAAAGCGGTGTTCTGCCTGAGCGTGCCTTACTTTCCGCGTGGCGATGTCAGCGTCTTCGAGCGTATGCGAACTACTGGGCACGAAGACGACTTCTATATGTTCGAGCAGATCAAATTGGGAGCCGATCAGATTTGGTCCGATGCTGCCGTCACAATTCCTGGTGTTTTGTATTGGGCATCGGGTTCTTCTCCGGCCGATCAACGATGGGACCCTCTGGACCCTGCACGAAGTCTTCATCGCCCAGTTCCTGAGCCGTTGCCATCATGGCTAGAACCGGATTACGTGAAGTACAACGTAGCGGAATTCCAACGCACCGGCTTTCATGGTGCCCTGAACTACTATCGTGCCGCCGAACCATACTTCTACCTGTCCTCTGCCTGGAAAGGTGCGAAGATCACCCAGCCCTCGTTCTACATTTCGGGAAAGGCCGATGGACTGGGGGCGCTTTATCCTCCTGCTGAAAAGCTCTTCGAGGGGCTTCCGGGCCTCCTCGGGCATCTTGAACTGGACGATGTAGGCCACTGGATACAACACGAAGCCTCTGCAGAAGTCAGTGAACAGCTTATGAAGTTCCTGCGCACGGTAAGTCCTGCCTAATGCATCTCACAGTGGCAGCATCGTTCACACTCACCACTCAATGTTCAGTTCTCCGCGCCACACGACGCACTTTAGCAGGCGGGCCTACCGGCTCCTCATCGCGGAGGGCCAGGATGCGGTCACAGCCGCTTTCGACGTCGGGTACGCGTCGCCGTCCCAGTTCAGCCGCGAATATGTGCGTGTCTTCGGTACACCACCCCGCAGCGACGCAGACGCCTCCGCCACACCCAGTCTCGGCAGTCGTCTGAAGATACCGTTGGACGGGGCTCGACGAGTAACAAATCGCCAATGCGCTCACCGAGCACTCAAGCGAACAGGCCAAGGTGCTTCCAACTAATAGAAAAACATTACGGTCGGGCAGAACGGAGGAGCGTCCGATAGACCGTTGGCCTAGAGATAGAAAACAGTTCTGTCAGGTCGTTGATCGTGTACTGGCCAGTTCCATGCATGCGGCCCAGATCCTTCTGCTGTTTATCTGATAGCTTGGGCTGTTTGCCCCGGAGTCTGCCCTTTGCGCGAGCGATTTTCATGCCCTCGCGCGTGCGCAGGCGAATCAGGTCTGCCTCGAACTCGGCGAACGTGGCCAGAATGTTGAAGAACATCTTGCCCATGGGATCGGCCGGATCGTAGCGGCTTTGGCCGAGTGCCAGCGTTACGCCCCTCGCTGCCAGCTCGTCAGCGATCGAGCGCGCATCGGGTACCGAGCGGGCGAGCCGGTCCAGCTTCGGCACGACTAAGGCATTTTCCCTGAAGGTATACAGAGATCAACGGCCGTGAAGGTGGCTTTTCCGGCGGGAAAAGCCACATCGAGATACTCTCCCGGCCGCACAGCATCAGGGAAAATGCTCTAGCGTATCGCCTTTGCGAACGGCGGCAAGCGCCTGATTGAGCCCTGGCCTTGCCCGGTTCGTTCCGGTCAGTCCGTGATCGACGTAGATTCGGTCCGCCGCTACGCCCAACTCGGTAAGTGCTTCCCGCTGGGCAGAGAGGTCTTGCTTGTCTGTGGAGCATCGTGCGTAGCCGATGAGAGTTTTTGGCATAAATCGTAACGTTTGACGGGCCTCACGTGAGGATATCACCGTACCAGGTATGTGAGACACGGATTGCCGGGTTTCTGGCGATCCTGAAGCCATTCAGGAGCTGTCCGTTGAAGGATCGTCTTACGGACACGGCTCAGAGTGTGGTCCAAGGGTGGCGGCTATGCACTCGGAAGACAAATCGCCGACATTGGCAGAACTCACCGAGACGCAGCGTGAGCAGGCAATGGCTCGCTTTCGCGTACTCCGTTCCCACACGGAGCGAGGCGTTCCGCTTCCAAGGGCGGCACAAGCAGCAGGTGTGGGCTTGCGAACCGTAGAACGATGGCTCGCTCAATACCGTGTCGATGGCCTGGCTGGACTCGTTCGGCGGACACGCGAAGATCGCGCGCGACGAAAGCTGCCGAAAGAGGCAGTGGAACTGATCGAAGGACTCTTTCTCAAGAAACCACGGCCTCCGCCGCTGCGGTCCATCGCCGCGTTCTCGCACTCTGTAAAGAGCGAGAGTGGCCGTCACCTTCGTACAGCAGCGTATATGCAATCATCTCGCGGCTCGATCCAGCCTTGATCACGCTTGCTCATGAAGGCGCTGCTCGTTTCCGAGACCAGTTCGAACTGGTGTACCGCCACCGCGCGAGCCACCCGAATGCAATCTGGCAAGCCGATCATACCCACCTCGACGTTCTCATCCGTGACGCAAGCAGTGAGGCCGTCAGGCCGTGGCTGACCACTGTTATCGACGACCACTCTCGCGCTCTGGCGGGTTATCTGGTCTTCGCTGGAGCGCCCTCGGCTTTCCAGACTTCGCTTGCACTCCGTCAGGCGATCTGGCGGGAGGATCTTGAATGAGAATAACCAAAGCACCCCGTCGTGCAGAGGCTTTCATCGTCACTAAAGAGCACCGCCGGTTCGCAGAGTTTGCAAATGTCGTTCGCAAAGAGCGCTACATCGGCCTTTGCTACGGCGCTGCAGGGGTGGGCAAAACGCGAGACGGTACGCTCACTGGCAAAGTGTTGAGCCACTTCTCACTCGCTGGGGACCTCGCGACGAAGCGGACAAGAAAGTCTATGCGACGCTCGCACGGCCACGCGTCCTCTTCTTCACACCGGACGTCCGAGCCAACTTTGGTGCGCTTCGACATCAGATCGATGATTTGCTCGGCCGCATCAACGTCTGCATCGACCAGCACACGGGCAAACGGCTCGCACTCTGCCTTGGGATTACGTGGAACTGGTCGTCCTTGACGAAGCGGAGCGCCTCAATACCGCCGCTCTGGAATATCTGCGTGGCCTCTTCGACCGCAATGACATCGGTCTCATCCTGATCGGCATGCCCGGAATTGAGAAGCGCATGTCTCGCTACCCGCAGCTCTACAGCAGGGTCGGATTCGCCCATCATTACCGTCCACGTCTTGGGGACGAACTGTCCTTTGTGCTCGCACGGCACTGGCAGAAGCTGGGCCTGCAGCTCGACGGGGCCGACTTCACCGACGCTCAGGCAGTTGCGAGCATCGTCAGGATCACTGGAGGCAACTTCCGACTTCTGCGCAGACTATTCCTGCAGATCGAGCGGGTTTCCGGGTCAACGAGCTAACCGTAATCACCGACGACGTGGTCAACGCCGCCCGGAGTACACTCGTCATCGGCGTCAGTTAGCCCTGAAGAAAGCCCGCCACTAGCTCTGAAGGTCACGCCGTTGGTCACGTTAATAAGCGAGTCGGCGTTGGTGATGGTCTTGGACCAGGTGTAGGAGGCCTGCAGGTTAAGCCCTTGGGAGAAGCGCCGTTCCAAACTCGCAATCAGCGCGTGATACGTGGAGTGGCCGACGTTCTGCAGGCAGCAGTCCGTCCCAACGAAGCCGTACTGCGGGAATGGCCGCAGAGCCCGTTGCACCGGGCCGTTAAAGGCCGCGTACGGAGTCGCCAGGCCGTTGGCGGCCAGGTTGTAGCTCGAAAGCGCATCGCCGCGTGAGAAGTTGGAGATGGCCATGTTGTTGATGTTTTCTTCCTGCGACTTGAGGTGTGCGCCGGCGTTGCCGAGATAGCCCGATAGTCGCGATCAGGTCTTTGCTGATCTGCTGCTGCACCTGCAGGTTCCACTGGTTCACCTGAGCCGGACGTCCATAGGAGGCCAGCACATAGTTGCCTAAGCTCAGCGGTGAATTGGCGTTGCCGTTGTCCTGCTGGCCGGGGTCAAGGTTGATGCCTTGCTGGTACGCCGGAAAGCCGCTGTCGATCGAGAACGCAGGATCGAAGCCGCCCCCCCCGAGCCGAAGTTCGGATTGGCGGAGTAGCCGATGCGGGTGTACATCCTCCAAAAAAGTCGTACTTCGCTCCCAGCAACTGCGTTTGGTTTCATGGACCGAGTGGGGCGGCTTATATCGGGTGAATCCGGGAAAAGCTTGAAAACCTTTGCTCTTGAAATCGTTATCCACGATCGGACTGCCGCGAATACTAGCGACGCGCTAATCACGGTGTCAACGGGAATAACGATCCCGGTGAAACTTTGGTGCAAAGCCCGGCTTGCGGCGGACCTTAGACAAACACCAGGCACTGCGGCTTGCTCTGCGGAACAAGCGTTCCATGCGCAGCAAGCCGGCCGGTGTGGGGGTCGCGCGCGTGGATCTCGATCGAGTCCGAGTCCTGGTTCGCGGAGAGCAGCCAGCGCTCGGAGGGGTCGAGCGTGATGTAGCGGGGGGTCTTGCCGGCGCACGGAATTCGGTTTAGGCCGTGCAGTTCGCCCGTCCGGGGATCGACCGTGAAGCTATACAACCCGTCGTAGTAGCGGTCGGCCGCGTAGAGGAAGCGGCCCTCGCGATCGATCGCGGTTTCCGACGCCTGCGAGCGGCCGCTGAAGCTCGGCGGGATCAGCGAAACCTGCTGCCGGGTGGTCAGTGTGCCCGTCGCTTCGTCCCAGTCCAGCACCATAACGGATGAGCCCATCTCCGTCACGCAGTAGGCCCAGCGGCCGTTCGGGTGGAAGCGCAGCGAGCGCGGCCCGGAGCCCGCGGGTGCGTGCCACGGCGTATGCCCGGTTAGCTTTGCGTTGGCCGCGTCGAGCGCGTAGATGTGTATCACATCAAGCCCCAGATCGTTGAACAGCGCGAACCGGTTGCCGGGCGACGCGGTGGCGCGGTGCACGTGCGGCGCCTCCTGCCGGTCGTGGTTGGGGCCGTGGCCGCTGTACTGGAAATGCGAAACGATGGGACCGATGCGGCCATCGCTGGAAACCCTGAAGGAAGACGCGCTCCCGCCGCCATAATTGGCACAGAGCAGCACGCGGCCGGTGTGGTCCAGGCCCACGTTGGTAGTGCCGGCTCCCCCGGCGGTCTGGCTGTCGATGAACTCGATCGCGGTGCCGCGGCCGATGCGGAAGCTTGAGACAAAGCCCGATTTCGCCCCCTGGAACGTGTCCGTTTCGTTCGCGGAGAAGAGGAACTGCTTGTCGGCCGAGAGCGCGAGGTAGGTGGGCATCGGGGTCGCCGCGGCCAGGCCCAGCAGCTTGAGCGTGCCGGCTTGCGGGTCCCAAGCGTAGGCATAGATGCCGTGGCTGCCCTGGCCGGTCTGGGTGCCGACAAACAGGGTGTGGCCGGGTTCGGCCGGTGGCTCGGCATGCGCGAAAAAGCGCCTGGGATTCGCCCCAAACAGGGGAGCCAGCGCGGTGATGCCTTGCAGGAACCGGCGGCGGTTGAGCCTCTTCATCCGCGAACCCGCAGGCCCGATCGTAAACTTTCCAGATCCACTGCCATTGTTCGTTTTTACGCGCTCAACGAAGCCGCTGTCCAGATGGGCTCTTCCTGCTGACCTTGGCTCAGCAGATTAGAACCCGCCGGCCAGCTCGGCCGCGACCGAAACCTGTTCGAGCCGATGCGCGCGCACGTACTCCGCCATCGCGTAGCGCAGCGCCTCCACACCCTGCCCGCTCACGGCGGAGATCGCGAAGAACGGCAGTTTGCGGCGTTTCGCCATGGCCTGCAGCTTTTTGAGCTTGTCAGGATTGGCCACGTCGGCTTTGGAGGCGGCCACCAGCACCGGCTTGCCGGCCAGCCCGGCGCCGAAGCTGCGCAGCTCCTCCGTGATGACCTTGAAATCCTCGACCGGATTGTCGCGGCCGCTGCCGTCGGAAACATCGACTAGGTGCACCAGCACGCCGGTGCGCTCGATATGCCGCAGGAATTGCACGCCGAGGCCCGCACCCTGGTGCGCGCCTTCGATCAGCCCGGGAATATCGGCGACGACGTAGCTTTCCTCGTGCGGCGCCTCGCCCACCGTCACCACGCCCAGGTTCGGCTCGAGCGTGGTGAACGGGTAGTCGGCGATCTTCGGCTTGGCCGCCGAGATGCGCGCGATCAGGGTCGATTTGCCGGCATTCGGGTAGCCGACCAGGCCCACATCGGCGAGCAGCTTGAGCTCCAGCCGCAGTGCGAACTCCTCGCCCTCGAAGCCCAGCTCGTGCTCGCGCGGCGCCTGGTGGGTCGGCGTGGCGTAGTGCTGGTTGCCGCGGCCGCCGCGGCCGCCATGCGCCACGATAATGCGCTCGTCCGGCTCGCGGAAGTCGTGGATCAGCTCGCCGCTCGCCTCGTTGTACACCGAAGTACCCACCGGCACCTTCAGGATCACGTCCTCGCCGTCCCGGCCGGAGCAGTTGGATCCCTCGCCGTGGCGGCCGCGCTCGCCCTTGTGCTCCGGGTTGTAGCGAAAGTGGATCAGAGTGTTGTGGCGCTGGCTCGATTCCATGATCACGTCGCCGCCCCGGCCGCCGTCGCCGCCCGAGGGTCCGCCCTTGGGAACGAACTTTTCCCGGCGAAACGCCATGCAGCCGTTACCGCCGTCACCAGCTTTTACTCGAATTCGGGTTTCATCGATAAACATTCTGTGGTCCTAGTCTAGCCAATCGGCTATGCTCAGTGCACTTATCCGTACTTAGTTGTTGAGTTTCGGTCCAGCGCCGCAGCTTCTTCGCTGCCGCCCCTGGACTGCATCGCGCCCTCGCCACGAAGCGGCGGCTGCTGCGGTCCGCGTGCGCTCTGTACCGTGCTCCCTTTCCCCCGGTCCGCGCACTTTGAAGCCGCGACGGGAGCACCGTGTTGACGATCCGCCGTACCACCATCTTGAGCATTCTCTCCGGCCTGGCGCTGTGCGCGTTCGCTGGCGCGCCGGCCTTGCGTGCCCAGACGCCGGACCGCGGCGCGATCGAGGGAACGCTGCTCGACCCCATCGGCCGCCCGGTCGCCGGCGCCGCGCTCTCGCTCAGCAATCCGGCCACAGGCGCCGCGCTTACCGGCGTCTCCGACGAACACGGCTTGTTCCACTTCCAGGCGCTCGCCCCCGCCACCTACGTGCTCAGCGCGAGCGCGCCCTCCTTTGCGACGTGGCAGGCAAACGCCATCGTAACGGTCGGCAGCGTCACCACCCTGCGCGCCACACTGCCGCTCGGGTCGACCAGCGAGACCGTTCACGTGGCCGACAAGGCCCCGGTAATCGACACGACAACCGTTGCGATCAGCACCACGCTCGACACCGCCGCGGTCGAGGACCTACCTTCGAGCAGCCGCCGCTGGTCCGACTTCGCGCTGCTCACCCCCGGCGTTACCCCGGACGCAGATGCCAACGGACTGCTCTCGTTCCGCGGCATCGGCGCGCTGCTCAACAACAACACGGTGGACGGCGCGGACAACAACCAGGCGTTTTTCTCGGAGGAGCGGGGCCGCACCACCATCGCCTACTCCAACTCCGAAGCCGCCGTGCAGGAGTTCCAGGTCAATACTTCGAACTACGGCGCGCAGTATGGCCGGGCGGCCGGCGGGGTCATCAACACGGTCACGCGAAGCGGCGGCAACAAACTTCATGGCCAGGCATTCTTCTACGACCGCAACAGTGCCTGGGCGGCCAGGAACCCGTTCGCTACCACCACCAGCGTCGCCACCGGCGCAACCAACACGGTCGCCGTCGCCGGCGTGGGCCTGCGGGACACCGTGACGCAATACGGCGGATCGATCGGCGGCCCCATCCTGCACGACAAACTGTTCGGCATTTTTACCTACGATCGCTACCACCGGGACTTTCCCGCGATCGCCCGCGCCAGCAATGCCGCCAAGCTGTTTGAAACGCCCAAACAGCAGGAGATCCAGACCCTGGCCGCGCGGCTGACCGTGCTGCCCGCGCAGGCGGAGTCGGAGTACAACGGCGTGCTGTCCGGCCTCGGGTCGCTGCTCGGCAACGTGCCCCGCACCGCGGACGAGACCATCTACTTCCCCAAGATCGACTGGCAGGTGAGCGATCGTAGTCACGTGACGCTGCAGTGGAACCATCTCAGCTGGAACTCGCCGAACGGGGTACTGACCTCGCCCACCGCGACCTACGGCAGCAATTCGTTTGGAAACTCGACCACCAAGAACGATGTCGTGATTGCGCGCTCGGCCTATTTCCTCTCGCCCAACCTGCTCAACGAGTTGACGCTCCAGTACGGCAGCGACCTGGAAAGCGAAACCAGCAATCCGCCCGCGCCGTTCGAGCAAACGCTGGCCAACAACATCTATGGGACGCCCCCACAGGTCCAGATCCAGAGCTACGGCTTCCGCTTCGGCAACCCGCCGGTGCTCAACCGCGCCGCCTACCCGGACGAGCGCCGCTACGAGGCCGCCGACAGCCTGACCTGGGTGCACGGGCGGCATACGCTCAAATTCGGCTACTCCGTCGATTTTGTGAACGATTACAGCGATTCGCTCTACAACGGGAACGGGACGTATGTGTACGCGAACGCCGTCGACTTTGCGACCGATTATCTCTCGCCGAACCACTGCGACAACTCGACCACCGGCGCCGGCGTGCTCCCCTGCTACTCCTATTACACGCAGAGCTTCGGTCCGACGACTTTCCAGTTCCAGTCCGCCGATTATGCGGGCTTTGTCTCGGACGAGTGGAAGGTGCGGCCGGGACTTACGCTCTCGCTCGGCCTGCGCTACGAGTACGAGCAGCTGCCGAACACCAACAAGGCGCTCGTGAACCCCGACATTCCGCTCACCGCGCGGCTGCCGCACGACAACAACAACTTCGGCCCGCGCGGCGGCATCGCGTGGGACCTTACCGGCGCCGGCCACACCGTTCTGCGCGCCGGCTACGGCGTCTACTACGGACGCATCATCAACTCCACCGCGTTTTCCGCGCTGACCCAGACCGGCGGCCCCAACGCGCAGCGGGCTTACTACTTCAAACCGCTCGATACCGGGACCCCGCCGTTCCCGTTCGTCTTTTCCGGAACGCCCTACCTGTCGGTTGCGCCGGCCGCGGTCTACTTCGACTCCCACTTCCAGAACCCGGAAATCGAGCAGTCCGAGGTCTCGCTGGAACAGAAAGTAAACCGCGATACCAGCATCACTGTCGCCGGCCTGTACTCGGCGGGACGCGAACTGCCCGACTATCTCGACACCAACATCGATCTCACCTCTGCGCAGACGCTTACGTACTCGGTGGTCGACCCGCTGCACCAGGGCCCGCTTCCCTCGATGTACACGACCCGCTTCTACACCGCTCGGCTGAACCCGAACTACGGCCAGATCACCCGCATCTTCTCGGAGACGAACTCGAAATACGCGGCGGCGGTGGTGCGGGTCGAGCACAACCTGGCTCGTTCGGTCGACCTGCATGCGTCGTTTACCTACGCTCACTCGAGCGACTTCAACCAGAACGCGACCGCCTTTACGGATACAAATGACGTGCTGGACCCCGCCAATCTTGCGCTCGAGCACGGTGATTCGAACTTCGACATCCGCCGACGGCTGACCGGTGGGCTGGTGCTGAAGACCCCCTGGCACGTGCACGGTCTGCTGGGCATGGCGGCCAACGGCTTTGAGGTCTCGCCGACAGCGGAGGTCCGGGACGGCCTGCCGTACTCGATGGCGACGTCGGGGTCGATTCCATCGCTGCGCTACACGGATACGGTGAACCGCAAGGAGATTTTGAGCGGCCTGGGGGCGTCGATCAATGGGTCGGGAGGCGCGAACCGGATCGCGGAGGTTGGACGCAATACGTTTCGCTACCCCGGCGTCATCAACGCAAATGTGCGGGTTTCCAAACGAACCGAGCTGCGGCCGGGCGTCACGCTGGAGCTGCTGGGCGAGAGCTTCAACCTGCTGAACCACCAGAACGTGACCAGCATCGACACCACCGGCTACTCGATTTCAAACTCCAGTACGGTCGGCACGGACCCCAAGTTGACGTGGCAAAGCGGCACGACGGCCGGCTCGTCGGAGTTCGGAACGGTGCTGAACGCGAACAACACGAGCCTCTACCAGGACCGGCAGATCCAGCTTTCCGCCCGCTTGCACTTCTAGGCCCGAGCCAGACGATTTGCAGACGATAAAATGGAGGTGGATGGAACCGGGAACTCCAATGGAACAGTATGACGTGGCGGTTGTAGGGGGCGGCCATGCAGGCTGCGAAGCGGCGGTCGCAGCGGCCCGGATGGGCCTGCGCACGGTGTTGTTCACGCTCAACCTCGACCTGATCGCGCAGATGAGCTGCAACCCGGCTGTCGGCGGCGTGGCGAAGGGGCACCTGGTCCGGGAGATTGACGCGCTGGGCGGGGTCATGGGCCAGATCGCTGATTCGGTCGGGATCCAGTTTCGGCTGCTGAATACCTCGCGAGGCGCGGCCGTTTGGAGCCCGCGGGCGCAGTGCGACAAGGCGCTATACCGCGCGGCAATGCGGCGGCTGCTGGAGGGCGAGCCGAACCTGAAGCTCCGGCAGGCGGAGATCACAGGGTTCGTGTTTGAAGATGCTGAAGGCAAAGAGCTTACCGCGCAACCCGGGGCGGGGGCGCGCCTGATGGGCTTGCAGCTGCGCGACCAGCCCTGGGTGCGGACGCATGCGGCGGTGGTGACGACCGGGACATTTCTGAACGGGCTGATCCACTGTGGAGAGAAGCAGCATGCGGCCGGGCGGTCGGGTGAGCCGTCGTCTGTTTTGCTGGGTGAAGCGCTGAAAGCATTGGGATTGCGGTCCGCTCGGCACAAGACCGGGACGCCGCCGCGGCTGGATGGACGGACCATCGACTGGTCGCGGTTCGAAGAGCAGCCGGGCGATGCCGAGCCCACGCCGTTCTCGTTCAGAACAAAAGAGTTGGCCCTGCGGCAGATCTCCTGCTACATCGCGCACACCACGCCCGAAACGATGGACATCATCCGGCGCAATGTCCATCGCTCACCGATGTACTCGGGCGCGATCGCGGCGATCGGGCCGCGGTACTGCCCGTCGATCGAGGATAAGGTGGTGCGCTTCCCGGACAAGGCAGGGCACCAGTTCTTCCTGGAGCCGGAAGGGCTGAGCACCGACGAGGTGTACGTCAACGGGATGTCGACGTCGCTGCCGGAAGAAGTGCAGCGCGAGATCGTAGCCTCGATCCCAGGGCTGGAGAAGGCGGTCATGCTGCGCCCCGGATACGCGATTGAATACGACTCGATCGACGCGACGGAGCTGGACCGGGCGCTCAAGGTGAAGCGGTTCGAAGGGCTATATCTGGCGGGCCAGATCAATGGAACCTCGGGGTATGAAGAGGCGGCGTGCCAGGGATTGATGGCGGGGATCAACGCGGCGCTGGCGGCGCGCTGGGCAAGTCAACTCCTGGACAATACGCCGCAGGCGTCGCTACCCGCCACGAAGTGGCCGCTAGGCGCGCAGCCGGTCTTCACGCTGGACCGGACAGAGGCGTACACCGCGATCCTGATCGACGACCTGATCTCAAAAGGAACGAACGAGCCGTACCGGATGTTCACCTCGCGGGCCGAGTTCCGGCTGCACCTGCGGATCGACAACGCGGACCGCCGGCTGACGCCGCATGGGCGGCGGCTAGGTCTGGTTCCGAACGAAGCCTGGGCTGCCTACGAAGCGAAGCAGGCGCGGGCAGAGGTGCTGGCGCGGGTGCTGAGGACGCGTCGGCCGGATCCGGCGGCGTTTGTGGAGAAGTTTCTAGCGCAAAGCATGGCTGCAGAAGAACTTCCGAGCGACGAGCCTTCTCACCCCACAGGCTTGACGTTCGAAAACACGGCAGGGCTGACGTTTGCGCAGCTGCTGAAGCGGCCGGAGTTGACGCTGACCGCCCTGTGGCCGCTGGTGGTCCCGCAACTTGCTTTGTTTGAAGAAGACGTGTTCGCGCCGTGGCTCCAGGGGGAGCCCGGCGCCGATCCCCGGATCACTGCCGGGCAGCGCAGGGTGGAGTTGAAGGCGGTCGAGACCGAGATCAAGTACGCGGGCTACCTGGACCAGCAGCGGCGGTCCATTGAGAAGCTGAAGGCGGCCGAGGGCCGGGCCATCCCTGGCGACTTCCGGTATAACGGCATCTCGGGGTTGAGCCGGGAAATGCAGGAGAAGCTGTCGCGGGTCAGGCCGGGAACGATCGGGCAGGCGAGCCGGATCCCTGGGGTGACCCCCGCCGCGCTGACCATTCTGAGCGTGCTGGTGGGGCGCCCCGTGGCGGAGACGCGCGGGTAGCGAGTGACTCTTGAAGAAACTCGCTGCAGCCCGATCATGCCTTGCGGGAATCGAGGGCAGTGCGAAGGGCGAAAAAAGCCGGGTTGGGCTGGTATTCGTCGTTAAACGGAAGACAAATCTGTTCGCGGTCCGGGTGTCGGGGGCGGACTTTGGCCTGCGGCGCGTTGAGCCAGGAGTGATTGTCGCTGACTCCCCACGTAAGCACGTCGGTAACGGCGGGGTTGGCGAGCAGCAGGGTGAGGTAGTCGCGGTAGATGGCGGCGACCTGGGTGGCGCGCGCAGTGGCAGAGCCGGCCAGCGCGTCGTCGTTCACGTCGAGCTCCGTGACGAAGACCTTAAGGCCTAGCCCGGCGGCCTGCTCGACGAAGTGGGTCAGGCCGGCGCCGGGCGCGGGATCGGCGGCGGAAAGATGGGACTGGATGCCAACGGCGTCGAGGGGAACCTTGTCTCGCTTGAGGCGCTCGAGCAGGGCAAGCACGGCGGAGCGCTTGGCGGTGGCGTCGGGGGTGTCGGTTTCAATGCCGTAGTCGTTGTAGGTGAGCAGGGCCTTTGGGTCGGCGGCACGGGCGGCATGGAACGCGATGTCGAGGTAGCGGGGCCCGAGCAGCTGATACCACGGGGAGTTGCGCAGTCCGTCGGGTAGGCCGTCCTTGGGGTCAATGGCCTCGTTGACGACATCCCAGGCGCGGATCTGGCCCCGGTAGCGGCCGGCAACCATGGCGATATGGTGGGTGAGGAACTGCTCGGCATTGCTCTTGTTGACGGTAGCGGCAAACCAGGGCGGAAGCGCCTCGTGCCAGCAAAGATTGTGGCCGCGAATTTGCATGCCGTGGGCCTGGGCGAAGTGGACGAAGCGGTCGGCCTCGGTAAAGTCGAACTGCTCGGGACCTGGGCGGAGGGGAGCCCATTTCATGGCGTTTTCGGCGACGACGATGTTGTATTGGTCGGCGAGGGTGCGTGCATAGGCGGGGTCGCTGGCGAGCAGGGAGACGTTCACGGCAGCGCCGGTGAGCAGGCCGCGAGCCGCGGCGTGGGCCTTGAGGGAGTCAGCGCCGGTATACGGGGCGCCCTGGGCGCGAAGCAGGCGCGGGGCGGCGAGGGCGACGGCTGCGAGGAGCGTTTGTTTGGCAAAGGTGCGACGGTTTTCGATGAGCGGAGCTCCCTTCTGGCCTGGAAGCACGGTACAGCAAATGAAGCGGGAAATCGTAGTCCCTGGAACTGTCAGGCGCTGTAAATAGGCTGCTCGGCGCGATAAGCCGCCGCACAGAGACCGAGCGAGATTACCAGGAAAGACCCGGAGCAATCATCCCGTATACCCACGGTCACTTCCCTCCCGCCTCCAGCCGCTCGATCGCCTTATCCTGATGGCGCTGGGTGCCGTAGAACTCGCGCAGGTCCCGTTCCAGGGCGTCGAAGCGAGCGTCCATCCGGTCGAAGCGAGTGTCGAGCCGGTCGAAGCGAGCGTCGAACTCCCGCATTTCCGACCGAAGCGCGTCGATGCCATTCTTCGATTCCGAACGAAGTGCGTCGATGCTGCGGTTGTTCATCAGGAACACGACCAGGAGCGAAAAGAACGGCACGCCGATCGCGAGATAAAGCTGTGTATTGGTCACGATGTTGATCCCGTCCCTGCACCTGAGAGTAGGAGCAAGACCCCCGGGAGTCAAGCTGCGGGGGCGGTATTTTGACAGACCGTTACGGATATGGAACAGGTGCCGGATTGCCGCGGCGTCTGACGGGCGAGCCTTCGGGCGGCCCGATTTTTGGGCAGCCGGCGGGTGGAAGACGGGCCGTATCGCAGGCCGCGCTGCCATTTTCGCGGCGGCCCAGTTGGGAAGAGTTGCCTGCGTCTTCTATAATCGGACTTCGCTCAAGCTTGACGTGATCTCTGCTGTAGCCGAGGGTGTGCCTATCTTTCCCGAAAACTGTGGGAGTCAAACTCCCTCACGCCTCACCCGCCGGCCTGCGCGTACGATGCGCAGCCTGCGATACATCGCTGTTCTGCTTCTCTGCTTTACCGTTTTCCCGGCTGCACTTCCGGTTGCGTGGGCACAGGCGAACAACATCATTACCAGTATCCGGGTGATCGGCAACCGCCGCATCCCGAAGGAGACCGTGCTGGCGCGGCTGTTCTCGCGCGAGAACGAGGCCTACGACCCGGCGACGGTGGAGCGGGACTTCAACTCGCTCTGGAACACCGGCTACTTCGCCAACGTGCGCATCGAGCGGGAAGACACCCCCAAGGGCGTCGTGCTGGACATTTACGTCCAGGAGAAGCCGACCATCCGGGAGCTGAACTACAAGGGGCTGAACTCGATCACGCTGTCCGACATCCTGGACGCGTACAAGAAGGCCAAGGTCTCCCTGGCGCAGGAGTCGCAGTTCGACCAGACCCATGCGGCGCAGGCGGTAACCGTGATCAAGGAGCTCGAAAGCGCGCACGGGCACCAGTTCGCGACGGTACGCGAGGACGTGAAGGTCATTCCCCCGTCGAGCGTGCAGGTGAACTTCACCATCAAGGAAGGGCCCAAGGTGAAGGTGGGCAACATCACCTTTACGGGTAACGAGCATCTGTCGTCGCGAACCCTGCGCGCGTCGATGAAGAACCTGAAGCCGATCGGGATTCCGCACTCGATCGTGCTCGAAAACCTGTTTGCGAAGACCTTCGACGCGACCAAGCTCGAGGAGGACACGGAGCGGGTGGCGCAGGCCTATCGCGACCAGGGCTATTTCCGCGCCCGCACCGGCGACCCGGAGACGCATATCCGCAATGAGGGCGGCCTGTCGCTGTTCACCTTCCGGCCGAAGAACGGCAAGGACATGGACATCCACATCCCGGTCGACGAGGGCGCGCGCTACCGGTTTACCGGCATCACGTTTACCGGCAACAAGGCGGTGACGAATACCCGGGCGCTGCGGGCGCAGTTCGCGCTCAAGGACGGCGACTGGTTCGATTCGGCCCTGTTCGGCAAAGGCTTGGAGAACCTGAAGAAGGCCTACAACTCGCTGGGCTACATCAACTTCGCACCGGTGCCAACGCCGAAGTACGACGATGCGGCCAAGACGATCGGGTTCAACATCGACATCGACGAGGGCAAGCAATTCAAGGTGTCGCGCATCGAGTTCCAGGGCAACAAGATCACCCGCGACTTCGTGATCCGCCGCGAGCTGCTGCTTGAAGAAGGCCAGGTCTACAACTCGAAGCTGTGGGAGGCCGGCTTGCAGCGGCTGAATCAGCTCGAATACTTCGACCCGCTCAAGGTGGACCAGGACACGGAGACCCACCAGAACGCGGAGGCCGGAACCGTTGACCTGCTGCTGAAGGTGCACGAGAAGGGCAAAAACTCGATCGGGCTGAACGGCGGCGCAAGCGGCGTCTCCGGCGCGTTCCTGGGGCTCAACTACCAGACCAACAACTTCCTGGGCCTGGGCGAAACGCTCTCGGTGCAGGCAAGCGAGGGCAACCAGGCGCGCAATCTGAGCTTCGGCTTCAACGAGCCCTATCTGCGCAACAAGCCGATCGACGTGGGCTTCCAGGTGTTCTCGAACAAGACGGATTACAACAACAACAAGTCGATCCTGACCGGCGGCCAGGACGCGAACACAGCCGCGGCGAACAGCTCGCTGCAGCAAAATTACAACCAGTCCTCGACCGGGTTTTCGCTGTCGACGCAGTATCCGCTGCGGCACTTCCTGAGCTTTGGCGGGTTCAGCCGGGTGGGCCTCACGTACTCGTGGAACCGTTCGGCGGTCACGGCGTTCAGCGGAGCGTCGCAGAACCTCTTCCAGACTCTGGCGTTCCGGTCGGGGATCCAGGGAAACAATGCGCTAACGGGCATTGTCACGAGCCAGGCTTCGTTCTCGTACTCGTACAACCACCTGGATTCGAGCTTCGCGCCGCGGTCGGGCTCGTCGCTGCAGGCGCTGTTCACGGTTGCGGGCCTGTTCGGCAATGTGCGGTATATCTCGCCGACGCTCGAGTTCAAGCAGTGGCACCCGTTCCGCGGCATCCACCCGGACCCGAACGGGCGCAACGCGCTGGGCTACCGGCTGCAGCTGTCGTACATCGAGGGTATTTCGGGCGATGTGGCGCCGCCGTTCCAGCGCTTCTACGGCGGCGGCGAGAGCGAGCTGCGCGGGTTCGATGTGCGCTCGGCGACGCCGTACGCGTATATCCCGACCCGGGTGCTGTTCAACCTGACCAACCCGGACGGGACGCCGGTATCGCGGCAGCCGGGGGCTCCGCAAACAGGCCAGGCGGTGCAGGTGCCGCTGCCGGTGTACGGCATCGTATCGGCGGGCGGCGATACCGCGCTCGTGAACAATATCGAGTACCGGGTCCCCCTGGTAGGGCGCACGGCGGCGCTGGAACTGTTCAACGATTTCGGCATCGACGTGGCGCTGAACAAGAGCAATCTGCGGCAGAGCCCTCAGGGGATCGCGAATCTGGATTCACCGCTGTACGGCTGCCGCGCGTATGTGAACGGGGCCTGCCAGGGGGGCATCCCGATCCAGTTCAACAACAACATCCGGCCGATCTTCGGGACGAACCTGCTGCCGAGGGACTCGATCGGTGCGCAGATTTCGGTGCTGCTGCCGATCGTGAATGCGCCGTTTCGGATTTACTATGCGTACAACCCGCTGCGGCTGTCGAAGGCGATTCCGGGGCAGAACCTGATCACGCGGCAGCTGTTTCCGCAGGGCAGCGCGGGCGACTACACCTACGCGCAGGCGACGCAGCTGTACGGCTCTTCCTACGTGCTGCGGGAGCCGGCGAAGACGTTCCGGCTGACGGTCGGGACGACGTTCTGACCGGGTGAGCGATGGACAAGGCCGGGCTTCGCGAGGGTGTAGCGCAACTTACCGAACGGTTATTGCGTCACTTGCCCGGCCATCGTTCCATTGCCAGCGTGACCACTTCGTTCAAGACTTCCGGAGCGGCTCCGCCGGCTGCCTGCACTGACAATCCCGTGGCGAGCGCCGCGAAGTACTCCGCCATGGCTGCCGCATTGGCTGTCTCAGACAGCTCGCCCTCACGCTGTGCGCGCTCCAGCCGCGACTTCAGCTTTACCGTAGCCTGTCGGCGAAGCGCGGTGAGTTCATCGCGAAGCACCTGCGTATCGGCACTGCCCGTCAACGCGCCCTGCACCAGGAAGCAGACCATCGGCTCCCCTGGCTTCGGGTCCAGTCCCCGGGCCAGCCGCAGGCACGCCTCGACAGCTTCGCGCGCTGTCGGCCAGTCCAGCGCCTCCTCATAGAGCTTCGTCGCTGCCTCTGAGTACGCAATCACGGCCTCGCGGAAGAGATTTGCCTTGTCCCCGAAAGTCGCGTAGAGCGTCGGCTTGCTCATCCCTGTCGCCTCGGTCAGGCCGGTATAGGACGTTCCATCGAACCCGTGCTTCCAGAAGACAAGCATCGCGGCGTGCAGCCTACGTGCTCAACTTCACGCAGGCGCTTCAACAGCAACTCGCGGGCACGGGTATCCGCATTCAGCTCGTTGCCCTCGCGGCGACTGTGTTTCCGAAATCTGGGAGGTCTCGGGGATGGCTCTCTCCAGCCTGGACCCAGCGACGGTGATGACCACGGAAAACTGCGTGGACGCCGCTCTGCGCGGCTTCGATATCGGCGAACTCATCACCGCGCCCTCCCTGCAGGACGACTCCGTTCTCCATACCTTCGAGGCCGCCTCTACCGCGCTTCTCCAGGCCACCCAGCACGGCCAGCCCGCGCAGCGGTACGGCCTTTCCCGGTAGCGCATCGAGCCGGAAGTTTCCGAGGGCGATTTTATTCGTCCTCGGAAACGTGCATCACGCCAGTTACCGGTTGCTGAAGAAAAAGCCGACTTGCCGTTACCAATCCGTTGCTGAGGAAGGTCCCCATCGGAAAGCTGCGGCAGCAGTTCCGCTAGGAGTACTTCGTGTTCGTCAGGTCCTCAATCAGTCCCGGCCCAGTTGGTTCCCAGCCCAGCGCTTTGCGCGTCCACTCGCTCGACGCCGGCATATCCAATCCCGCGAAGTGCGCAAACCACCCAAAGTGCTCGGCCGCCTTTTCCGGATCCAAAGACACCGTCGGCATTTTCAGTCCTTTACCGAGCGCTTCCGCGATCTTCCGCAATGCCACTCCTTCTTCCTGTACCGCTTGATACACCGTAACGCCCGGTCCCGCCTGCTCGACCGCGAGACGATACAGGTGAACTGCGTCTTTCAGCGGAACCGCGGCCCAGCGGTTCGCGCCATCGCCGACGTAAGCCGAAACGCCCTTCTCGCGCGCCATTTGGGTTAGCAGCACCACCATCCCCTGCTTGCGCGTGTCGTGCACTTGCGGTAAACGTACGATGGCCACACGCACACCGCGCTCGGCCGCGGCCTTGGCTGTCTCTTCAGGCTGCCGCGGTATCGTAGCCGCGTCCGCCGGCGGATCGCTTTCCGTGCGCACATGCCCCGGTCCGCCGCTCGTCAGTCCCGTCCCGGAGGTCACGACCAGCAGCTTGCCTGGTTCAAGAACGGAACCCAGCGCTTCAATCGCCTTCCGCTCGTCCTCCCCGTTCTGCGCAAACTTCGAAAAATCATGGTTGAACGCCAGGTTCACCACCGCATCCATACCCGCGGCTCCGCTGCGCAGGCTTTCCAGATCCTCGAGATCGCCGCGATGCACCTCGGCGCCCGCTGCCTTCAACTGCTCCGCGCCGGCGTCGCTGCGTGCCAACCCGCGTACCTGGTGCCCTGCCTCCATGAGCTCCGCCACCAGTTCCGTCCCAATAAAGCCTGTCGCGCCCGTTACAAAAACTCGCATCGACCTTCCCTCCCATTGTTTTGCCGGCGCGACCGCGAAAGCACCGCACCGGAATTGACGTCAGCATCCCCGCAAGGTAAAACGGGGACAGTCTCCGAATAGATAGATAAGCGGGGATTGTCTCCGGTTGCACAAATATTCCACGAAATTACGTATGTTGAAAAAGCAGCCTTTGCCACCTTCGGCAGCACGCAAACCCCGCGCGGATGCGCAGCGTAACCGCGAGCGCATCCTCGAGGTTGCCCGGCTCGCCTTCACCCGGCACGGAGCCGAAGCTACGCTCGACGACATCGCCCGCCAGGCGGGTATCGGCTCAGGCACGCTCTACCGGCACTTTCCTACACGCGATGCCCTGATTGAAGCCGTCTACCGCAGCGAAGTCGAAAGGCTGACTGCGGCCGGGCAGCGCTTCGCCGCCACAATGCCGCCGCTCGAAGCTCTTCGAGCCTGGATGCTTCTCTTCATTGAACACGTGGCCGACAAAACGCTCATTCTTCCCGCCATGGATACCGTCGCGGGCGGCTCCCTACGCCTCATCGAAGGCGCGCGCGGACTGATCCACGGGGCATTTCTCACCTTGGTTCAGCGCGCCATTCACAGTGGCGATCTGCGTTCGGACACTGAACCGAACGACTTCGTTCGCGCCCTTATCGGCACCTTTCACACGATGGCCATGCCGGGCTGGGAGCCGAGCGCCCGCAGGATTGTCGACATCCTCATTGCCGGCTCGCGCCCAAAGACCGATGAGTCAGATTAGAGCCGTTTGCCTGCTGCTATAGAGGGATCGACGACTCTTGACGTGGCTTTTTCGTCGAGAAAAGCCGCATGCAACCACATTTGCGGCTCGCCACCTACAGGCGCAGGCTTTAGACGCCCATACCGTATTCGGGGCTGCCGATGGAGTCGCCGGCGCTGGAGAAGAAGTCGGAGGGCGTGCGGTGGCTGAACTTGTAGCGGAAGCGGAGCTCGCGGCCGATGTAGAGTCCCAGCGAGACCGCGCCGACCAGCACAGTGGCCAGTCCCACGGCGCGGAGCGCGGAAAAAGGCTCCTCGGCGGGGGTGGAGGCGAGTTCGGGGTCGTTGAGGTTGAGCTGGTTCATGCACCTGATGATAGCGCAGAGAGCGGTGCGCGGAATGTGCACCGGCGCGGGAGAAAACACCGAGGTCACTTGGCCGGTCAGGCGATGGCTTCCAGTTCGCGCAGCAGCGCCACCTTGCGCTCGGCGGGGAGAAAGCTGGCCTCGATGGAGTTGGCGGCCAGCTCGCGGAGCTGCTCGCGGGTGAAGTCGAAGGCGCGTGCGGCCAAGCGGTACTCGGCTTCGAGGTCGCTCGCGAACAGGGCCGGATCGTCGGAGTTGAGGGTGACCATGAGGCCGGAGTCGAAGTAGCTGCGGACGGGGTGCTCGGCGAGCGAGGGACACGAAGAGGTCCGCAGATTGGACGTGATGCAGATTTCAAGTGGGATCTGGCGCTCGGCCAGGACAGACATGAGCTCGGGATCGTCGATGGCGGACAGGGCGTGGCCGATGCGCTCGGCGCCGATGTTGAGCGCGCCCCAGATGCCGCCGGGGCCGACGGTTTCGCCGGCGTGGGCGGTGAGGCGGAGTCCTGCGTCGCGGGCTTCGGCGTAGAGCTCACGGAAGGGCTCGGCACCGGTGCGGCGCTCATCCCCTCCGATGCCGATCCCAATAACGCTGGGGTGGGCAAGGCGCATTTCGGCGGCCTTGCGGAAGACGCGCGCGGCCTCCTGCGGGCCGAAGTGGCGGACCGCGTCGAACAGCCACGCGCAGGTTATGCCCCAGCGGGCCTCGGCGGCGAGCCGGCCGCGCTCCATGCCCGCGAACAGCGGCTCGAACTCGGTGCGGCGCCAGTAGTAGACGACCCCGACCGAGACATACACCTCCGCGTGGACGACTCCCTGGCGGTGCAGCGCCTCGAGCATGCGCAGGGTGACGAGCTCGTAGTCGGCGGCGGTCTGGAGCTGCTCTGTAATCGCTTTGAAGGCGAGCAGGAAGCCGGAAAAGTCAGTGTAGGTGTAGAGAGCCTGGGCCTGGTCGAGGGTAATGGGCGGTGCATCGCGGCGCTGGCTCAGGTCGACCAGGGTTTGCGGCGTGACGGCGCCTTCCAGGTGGAGGTGGAGCTCGGCCTTTGGGAGGCTGCGGAAAAAATTGGAGGAATCATTGGGCATGGTTGGGGTCGAAGGTCTTGTCGTTTTAAGGATACAAGGGGGTGGGCTGGTCGGCGGGCTGGCCGGAGGGCCAGACCATGTTGAAGACGGGCCCGGCGAGGCGGCGGATGGAGGCCAGCAGGGCGGCGGGCGGCTGGAGGGTAAGGGCGCGGAGGGTGTCGTCGACCTGGGCCACGCTGCTGAGACCGACCAGCGTGGAGGCAGCGTAGGAGTGCTGGAGGCAGGCGTGGATCGCGAGGGTAGCAGGGTTGAGGCCGAAAGATCGGGTGAGGGCGGCGACCTGGGCGGCGGCCGTCTGCACCGCGGGCGGGGCCGGGTGCCAGGCCGGGGCGGCGGCCCCCGCGAGCAGGCCCATGTGCAGCGGCGACGCGTTGAGCAGCCCGGTGCCGAGCTCCCGGAGAGTGGGCGTGAGCTCGCGGTCCATGTCGTCCATGAGCAGGTTGAAGTGGCAGTAGTTCAGCACGGTATCGAGCGGGGCGGCGGCCTCGGCGGCGGTCTCCGCGAGGCGGGCGAGACGGCCGGGCCAGTAGCCGGTAATGCCGAGAGAGCGTACCTTGCCCTGCTGCTGCAAGGTGCGCAGGGCGGGCAGGGTTTCATCCAGGATTTGAGCGGCGGCGCCGAACTCGACATCGTGGACCTGGAGCAGGTCGACATAATCGGTGCGCAGGCGGCGCAGCGAGGCTTCGAACTCGCGGGTGACGGTCGCGGCGGAGAAGTCGAAATGGTGGGCGCCGTAGCGGCCGCATTTGGTCGCGAGCACGACCTGGTGGCGGCGGTTGTGGAGGGCGGCGCCGAGACGCTGCTCGGCGAGGGTGTGGCCGTAGTAGGGCGAGACGTCGAACAAATTGATGCCGTAGTCGATGGCGTGCAGGACGGCGGCGGTTCCCTCCTCCTGGCCGACCTGGCCGAACACGCCGCCCAGGGGCGAAGCGCCGAAGCCGATGATGGAGACGGTAAAACCGGTACGGCCAAGCGAACGGTAGTGCACGGCGGCTCCAAAGTGGGAATAGCGGTGACTATAGTGCGGGGCTTTGGCTGGCGGCAAGTGGCTGAAAGGGCGGCTGCGCGGGATGATGGGCGAGGAGGAGTGCAATTTCCATCGACGACCTGCACTGCGTTGAGGCAGGATGGGTGCGTCACGGTCGGGCGGCGCGGTTCGCGTCCCTGGGCGCGGGGCGGAGGTGGAGATTGCGCAGGAAGCATTGGATTGCGGTTGGACTGGCGGCTTGGGCGGGGCTGGCTGGCGCGGCGCGCGCACAGGGTGGTGCCTCGTCGCGGAGCGGTGCCTCGTTTGGCGACGTGGTGCGGTTTGTGGACGGGCACAGCCGGCTGCTGGTGCTGCGCAACCAGAAGGATGGCTCGGCGGTCGCGGTGTGGCCCGCGATGCAGGGCCGGGTGCTGACGAGCTCCGCCGCGGGATATGAAGGGCATAGCTTTGGCTGGTACAACCGGGATCTGATCGCGTCAAGCAAGCCGCAGCCGCACATGAACGCGGTGGGCGGCGAGGACCGGCTGTGGCTGGGGCCGGAAGGGGGGCAGTTCGGGATTTTCTTCGCGCCGGGCGTACCGTTCGACCTGGCGCACTGGTACACGCCGGCCCCGATCGATACGGAGCCGTTCGCGGTGGTGCGCCAGAGCGCGGACAGGGTGAGCCTGCGCCGGCGGTTCGAGCTGACCAATTACTCCGGGACCCATTTCGCGGTGCAGGTGGACCGGCAAGTGCGGCTGCTGTCGCGTGAGCAGACTTGGCAGCGGCTGGGCGTCGCGCCCGTGGCCGGGATCAAAGTGGTGGGGTTCGAGTCGGAGAACACCCTGACCAACGTGGGCCCAAAGGCGTGGAGCAAGACGGGCGGCCTGCTGTCGCTATGGGTGCTGGGGCAGTTCCAGGCGGATGCGACGAGCAGCATCATCCTGCCGATCCGGAAGGGTCCGGAGGCAAGCCTGGGGATTCCGGTGACGACAGACTTGTTTGGGCCGGTGCCGCCGGAGCGGGTGCGGATCGGGGCGGACGCGGTGCTGTTCAAGGCGGATGCGAACTACCGGGCGAAGATGGGGCTGAGCTCGAGACGGTCAAAAGGAGTCATGGGCAGCTACGACCCGGAGAACCACGTGCTGACGGTTGTACAGTGGTCGGAGCCGGCGGGGGCCGCGGAGTATGTGAACTCGGCGTGGAAGATACAGAAAGAGCCGTACAACGGGGATGTGGCGAACTGCTATAACGATGGCGCGCCCGCGGCGGGAAAACCAGGGCTGGGCCATTTTTACGAGATGGAGTCGTCGTCGCCGGCCGAGGCCTTGGCTCCCGAAGGGCGGGTGGAGCATACGCAGCGGACGATGCACCTGGTAGGCAGCGAGGCAGATCTGGAACCGGTGGCGGAGCGTGTGCTGGGCGTTAAGCTGGCGGATGTGGTGCGGTTCAGCCGGTAGGAGTAAGGCCTTGGTGGACGGGGGAGCGGCATCGCGTGGTCCAGGAGTTGCGCGAGAGCGGGGCGGATTATAAGGAGGTATGCGGTTCATGGTCAATCACCCGCGTGTGTTGAGTCTGGCTTGCCTGCTTGCCATGTGGGCGGTGGCGCGGCTGGGCGCCTGGCTGCGCGTGCGGCTACAGGTAGGGGAGGAGGGTGCGGGCAACCTGAACCTGGTGGTGCCGGCGACGCTGACGCTGCTGGGGCTGATTATCGGGTTTACGTTCTCAATGGCGACCGGTCGGTACGACCAGCGCAAACTGTATGAAGAGCAGGAAGCGAACGCGATCGGGACCGAGTGGGTGCGGGCGGACCTGCTGCCCGGGGCGCAGGGCGCGGAAATCAAGCGGCTGCTGGGCGCGTATCTGGACCGTCGGATCGCATTTTACGAGGCAGGCTCCGGACCCCTGCGGATTGCAGGCGAGACAGCCCAGTTGCAGGCCCAGCTTTGGAGCGCCGTGCGCCCGGCCGCGGCCGCGCAGCCGACCCCGGTAACGGCGCTGGTGGTCTCGGGCATGAACGACGTGCTGAACAGCGAGGGCTACACCCAGTTCGCCTGGTGGAACCGGATCCCTGCGACTGCATGGGGGCTGATGATGGCGATCGCGCTGTTCGCGAATGGCCTGGTCGGGTACGCCACGCGGCGCTCCCGGGACGGCGCGGTGCTGCTGTGGGTGCTGCCGGTGCTGCTGGCGATTTCGTTTTTTCTGATCGCGGATATCGATAGCCCGCGCGGCGGCTTGATCCGGGTGGGAGCGGTGGATCTGCGAGCACTGGCGGGGCAGCTGGGTAGCGAAGGGAGATAAGAACCAGGGCAGCTGGAACCTGCGCCTGAGAGGGCGAACACGGATTCCCCGCATCTCAACTCGTCAGGTATTATCTCGGCATTGCTGCAGCAGGCGGGCAGCGAAGAAAGTGAGAGCTTGCCATGGCCGCTAGATATCCTTCGAATGCCAGCGTGACAATCGATGGGCTGCTTGTGAATACTTTTTCGACGCTTGCCGGTATTTCTTCCGTCGTGGACGGCACCGGCATGCCGCTCATGGGTTCGATGGCGACGACTCTGGAGTTTTCGGCGGATATCCATGATCAGAAGGCCGTTCCGTTCGACACGGTGAAAAGGCTGTATGAGCTTTGCTATCTGCCCACCAGCGACAGCGTGAAGGATATCAAGATCGAGTTCTGGACGGATGAAAATCGCACGGATGTGATTCTGAGTTTGAAGTTTCAGGGCTGGATCAGCTCCTGGAATGTCAGCAGCGGCAGCGGGAAGAACCACATTCTTTCCATCACCCTGCAGCCAGCGCTTCAGAAGCATCAGTATGTCGACATGAAGATTGGCAATTAGGACTTTTCGGCTCTGTCGTATTGTGCAGGTCGTGCCTGCAAGTGGATTGCTGTTTTGGAGGGCAGGAATGCCAGAGCAACTGCGCCGAGCTGTAGGTCCCGGCAAGCCGAACGACCGCTTGGATGTTCGCCTGATTCAGCGCCTGCTGGATCGCAGCACCGCTATGGTTGGGAGCATGGTTCCGACCACGGGAGTGTTCGACCGTGAAACGGAATCCGCTATTTTCACTTATCAACGCAGGGTCTTTCGTCGCCCATTTCCGACTGGAGTAATTTCTCCTGGAGACGAAACGTTCTGGCGGCTTTCGGAGACGCGGCCTCGCCGTTTGCTGGCGGGCGCGCGCGGCGGGATCATTCTCGCTCCGGTTACAGGGGAGATGGTGCTGCGCGATGAGGATTACCTCGATGCGGCGAAGAGCCTGGAATGTGAAGTTCGAGCTATCAAGGCAGTAGCCATGAACGAGACAAAGGGGGGTGCATTTGATGAAAGAGGACGGCCCGTGATCCTTTTCGAGAGGCACTACTTCAGTCGATTGACTTTACGCCGGTACGACGGTCATTACCCGACAATCTCCAGACTTGAGAGTGGCGGCTACTCATTTCCAGAAAGCGACCAGTGGGTTCGCCTACAGCAGGCATATGCCTTGAACCCGGATGCTGCTCTCAAATCAACTTCGTGGGGTATATTCCAGATCATGGGTATCAATCACGCAGGAGCAGGCTTTGGAACTGTCGAGCAGTTTGCCGTAGCAATGTGTCAATCTGCCCGGCAGCAACTGGATGCTTTCATCGAATTTATCAAAGCAGACCCACATTTGCTTACCAGCATCCGAGACAAAGATTGGGCGGCAATCGCTCGTTTTTTCAACGGACCAGGATATGCGGACAACCACTATGACGCAAGACTTGCGGATAACTACAGTAAAGCAACTAGGTAAACTTACAGCTGCGCTTTGCCTCGTTCTCACGTTTCCCGCGTTTGCAGCGGCGCAGGGCGGTAAACTTGTGCCTCTCGCACCCTCTAAATTAAAGACTCTAAGTAACAGTTTGGATCGTAAACTCCTCCCCGACAGTTCAAGGGGGGTTGAGATTGAGAATAAGCAAGTCTTCGACTTGGTTTCGCAAACGGCTACACTACTCACTATTGTGCCCGTCCGTTTTCAGATCACGGGAGAGGAATTTAATGGTGATGAGAACAAGGATCTACGAGAGTGCGGCGTCTACATCATTCCCGAGCAAGGAAAGAGCTACTTCATATGGACGCTCGACGGTACTACCGATGGTCCCTCTGGCGTCATTCAATGCAGCGGGATCGATGCGGTCGGGCTTCAACCTGTACCCGGCAGCAGCCCCGCGATCATCCTTATCTACACCCAAGACAAGCGAGTGTTTCAGGGCAGCACGACGAAGGGCTTTGTACTTTCCCTCATTAAGGACGATGGAAAATACTGGGTGAATCAGTCGTTGACTGGTGACGTCGATGAGAACATTGAGGAGCCTACAGTCAGGAAAGTTCAGCGATTCTTGAGCAAACAGCAATAGTGCGCTGGCCAAAGAAAATACTTCCACACCTCAGAAGCGAGATAGAGCGCACGCGGCAGACTCAAGGTAAGTCGTCATGAGACATTTCTCGCGAATGAATGCGGCAAAGCAGCTGAACACGCATATGGTTTTGCTATGCGCGCTTCTCGCATTCGGCAGGGCTTCGCAGGCTCAGCAGCAGAAATTGGTGGCTGTGCCGCCTGCGAAGCTGGAGTGCATTAAGAGCAAACTTGACACAAAACTCCTTCCCGACGGCGGCCATAAGATGGAGGTGAATAATAAGCAGGTTTTCGAACTCGCTCTCAAGAATGCACCGCTGCTGACGATCGTTCCCGTTCGTTTCGAGACTGCCAGGGATGAATCCATTGAAAATCAAGACGCAGGTGCGTGCGGCGTGTATCTGGTGCCCGAGAAGGGGGATGCCGCGTTTATCGGGATGAATGAAGAGCTGGCTGGCGGGGTTGTCGCCTGTGGCGTGGATGCGATGGGCTTATTTCCGGTAAGCGGCAGCAATCCCAATATCATCTTGATAGATGGCGTGTGCCAACCAGGACCGGGAGGCTGCGCGCGGAGCTATCCTGTCATCCTCTCCTGGAACAAGAGCGATGATGCGTACCAGGTGAATGAATCTTTGTCTGGCGATGCCGAGGAGGAGTTTGAGAATCCTACCGTTGGGAATATTCGGCAGTTCTTGAGTAAACAGCGGAAGTAGTCGGGCGTGAACTTATGGTTTGAAATGCCGTCTGAACTTCAATACTCGCCGCCGCCGAAAGCCAGGTTTTCGAATCTGGTGCACTTCGACAGGTAGGCAAGATGGATGCTGCCGGTCGGGCCGTTTCTTTGTTTAGCAATAATGATCTCAGCTTTGCCTTCGGTTTCAGGGTCGGGCTGGCCGTTTTCGTCTTTGTTGTAGTAGCTTTCGCGGTGGATGAAGGCGACGACGTCTGCGTCCTGCTCGATCGAACCCGACTCGCGCAGGTCGGAGAGCATGGGTTTCTTGTCGCCGCCGCGCTGCTCGCTCGCTCGGGAGAGCTGACTCAGGGCGATGACCGGCACGTCCAGCTCCTTCGCCAGGGCTTTCAGGCCGCGGGAGACGGCGGAGACCTCCTGGGTGCGGTTTTCGTAGCGCTTCTGGCCCGTGCCCGGCGAGCCGCCGGACATCAACTGCAGGTAGTCGATGACGATGAGGTCGAGCTTGCCGTGCATCTGGCGCAGGCGCCTGGCCTTGGCCCGCATTTCGGTCAGCGAGATGGCGGGGGTGTCGTCGATCAGGATGTGCGATTCCGTCAGGCGCTCGAGCGCCTCGGTAAGCCGGGCCTGATCTTCCCGCGACGTGTAGCCCTTCTGGATTTTCTGCTGGTCGACCAATGCCTCGGACGCGAGCATGCGCCGCAGCAGCGATTCTTTCGACATTTCGAGCGAGAAGACGGCAACCACCGCCGCCCCGCGGACCGCCGCGTTCTGCGCGATGTTGATGGCCCAGGCGGTCTTGCCCATCGACGGGCGCGCCGCGATGATTATGAGCTCGGACTTCTGCAGGCCGCTCGTAATGCGGTCGAAGTCGGTGAAGTGGGTTTCGAGCCCGGTGACCTCGCGGTGGCCTTCGGCGAAGAGCTGGTCGATCGAGCCGAAGGAGTTGCGGACGATCTCCTGGATGCTCGAAAAGCCGCGCTGCACGCCGTGCTCGGTCACTTCGAGCAGCTTCGACTCGGCCGAGTTGAGCACGTCGAGCGCGTCGTCGGACTGGTCGGCGGCCTGGGTGATGGCCTCCGAGCAAACCAGGATGAGCTGGCGCAGCAGCGACTTGTTCTTGACGATGCGGACGTACTCTTCGATGGAAAGCCGGCGGGGCAGGTTCTCTGTCAGCGACGCGAGGTAGGCAACGCCGCCGATGGCCTCCATCTCCTTGTACTGCGACAGAATGTCGCGCAGGGTGATGATGTCGACGGCGCGGCTCTGGTCGATCAACTCGGCCATGCGCATAAAGATGCGACGGTGGGGGTCGAGCGCGAAGTCGGAGGTCGAGATGCGCTCGGCCGCCTCGTTGTAGTGGTGATTGTCAAGCAGGATGGCGCCGAGAATGGAGCGCTCGGCGTCAATGGCGGCGGGCAGGCCGCGTTCGAACTGAATGTTGGGGGTCGTGGCCATCTGTGCTCAAGAGTAGCCGTTGAACAATCCACCGGCTGCTCTTGAGCATTGGATAACTCGGAAAACAAGGGCGAGACCCCCTGCGCGGGAGGCGGCCACTTCGTGGCGGGTATACCCTTTGTGCGCACCGGGGATAGTCGCGGCCCTCCCGTTGGTCGGGAGGGAGTTGGGTGGAAAGCTGATCCCGACCAGCGGGAGGGCCACGGAAACTCGGAGTGCGAACACCAGTACACCCGCCACGAAGTGGCCGCCAGCCGCGCAGGCGGTCTTCCGCCTTTACACGCCAAACATGGGGTAATCCGGCCGGTCGCCGAGATAGCGGTGGCGAAAGGCGCGGTAAATGGCGCGGTCCTTAAGGAAAAAGACGCCGGGCAGCTGGGTGGGGTCTTCCTTGCCGGGGCTGCCGGCGCCGTAGCGCCACAGGGCGCGTTTGGCGAGCTTGAGGTAGGCGCGGGCGCCGAAGAAGTGGGGCAGCACGGTGGACTTGAGCAGGTGGAACTCGGGGGCGCTGTAGAGCAGCATTTCGGGGTCGGAGACGCGGTCCACTTGGTCGAGGCCAAAGCGCTTGAAGAAGGGGCGGGCGCGCTCGGGCGAGCCCATGTGAACGAAAACCGGACGGACACCGCGACGGTCGAGCTCGGGACGGGCCCGGCTGACATCGTGGATGGCTTCGCGCGAGAAGGCGCAGCCGAAGTGGCGGAGAAAGATGAGCAGCATGGGTTTCTCGTCGAGCAGGTTGAGCAGGGTCTGGCCGCTCTCGACGTGGAACCGAGCCAGCAGCTGCACCAGATCGGGGTCAGCCGGGATGACGCCCGGGGTGGACTGCTTGCGGGGTACGGCGGCTGGTTTCATGGAAGCTATTTCTCCGAGGCGCCGGTTGGGGCAGCCTTGCTGGCAAAACTGTAGGATAGAGCGCTTTGGGACTGTCTGCGCGCACGTGGGTAATACAATAGGTTGTATGCGCCATGTTTCTTCCTTTTTGATGACGGTTGTGCTGCCAGCTTTGTTGTGGACCGCGCCTGCGCTTGCGGCGCAGATGCCGATGCTCGCGGCCGACACGGCCCAGGCCCAGCCAGCGGCGATCCAGCAGTTCCAGCACCTGGAAGACACCTGGAGCATTGCGCTGGTGAACAAGGACCAATACACGCTTGAAAATCTGCTCTCACCGACGTTCGTGGACATTTCCGCCGCGGCGGCGGTGAACACGCGCAACCAGTCGATCGCGGACACGCTGGCCGGGCTGCCGAAGCCGCTACTCTCGGTCGAGCAGAAGGTGGTCAACGTGCGGGTAGTGAGCGATGTGGCGATCGTGGAAGGCACATATGTGATGCGGCTGCGTGACAGCGAGCGAACGCGGGACCAACGGGGGATCTTCACGCATGTGTACCAGCGGTCGCGCAACAGCTGGAGCTGCGTGAGCGCGCAGCAGACCGCTGTAGTGGACCAGATGGAGGGCAAGGGACGTGCGTCTTCGACCGGCGGCGCGCCTGGGGAGACCAGTGGTACCCCGGCTGCGAAGAAGTCGAGCGCGGCGCTGCCGTTCCATATCCCGCTGCTGTACAAGGGGTCTGAGGCGAAGACGGCGCAGCAGACACCCCCGGCCGGCAACCCGCCGCAGTAGGCCGGGATGCGGCCGACCGTTGCGGAGATCGATCTCCGCGCCCTGGTTCACAATTACAAGCTGCTGGAAAATAACGTGCGAAGGCATGCGGGGGAGTCCACGGGCGCCGGCGTGGGCGCGGCGGCGTTGATTGCCGTCATCAAGGCGAATGCGTATGGGCACGGACTGGCGCTGTGTGGGCAGGCGCTTGCTGAGGCGGGGGCGCCGTGGCTGGGCGTGACCTCGGTGGAGGAAGCGCTGGAACTGCTGGCAGCGCTGCGGGCCGTTGGCGGGCGGACGACGGGAAAGCCGCGGGTGTTGGTTATGTCCGGGTTCTTTCCGGGCGAGGAGGATGCGGTACTCGAGCACGGGCTGACGGCGCAAGTTTGGGAAAGATGGCACCTGCGGCTGCTGCAGGCGGCGGCCCGGCGTGCCGGGCGCGGATCGGGGCCCGGATCGGGATTAGTGGCGGTGCACCTGGAGATCGATACCGGCATGTCGCGGCAGGGGGTGGCTTCCGGGGAGGCTCTGCGCGAGCTGCTGGGTGGGCTTGGGAGCGGCTCGGCTCTGTTTGTGGAGGGGGTGCTGACGCACTTTTCCTCGCCGGAGAAACCAGACGTGACGGCGGGACAGGTGGACCAGCTGCGGCAGGCGCTGGAGCAGCTGCGGGCGGCTGGGATAAGGCCGCGCTGGGTGCATGCGGGCAACTCGGCGAATGCGCTCGGGGTGGGCCTGGAGTCGCTGGCGGGGCTGGCGCGGGAGTTTGGGGCGGAGCTGCTGGTACGGCCCGGGCTGGCGCTGTACGGGGTGGACTGCGACGGCAGGAGAGCTTCCACGGCTGAAATCGCTGAGGTCCAAGATGCAGCGCGCCCAGCGGCTGAGAGTGAAGCTGGGTGCGCCGCTGGGTTGGAGCCGGTGCTGCGCTGGAAGACGCAGATTACATCGTTGCGGGAAGTGGCGGCAGGCACGCCGGCCGGGTACGGGGAGACGTTCCGGGCCGGAGCGGCCGGAGCCCGGCTGGCGCTGCTGCCGGTGGGCTACGCGGACGGCCTGCGGCGGGAACTGTCGGGGCGCGGCTCGGTCCTGGTGCGCGGACACCGCGCTCCCATCGTCGGCCGAGTCTCGATGGACCAGACGGTGGTGGATGTATCCGCGGTGCCGGGCGCGGAGATTGGCGACGAGGTGGTGTTACTGGGACAGCAGGGAGCGGAGAAGATTTCAGCCTGGGCCCATGCGGAATGGTGCGGGACGATCCCGTATGAAGTGCTGTGCGGGGTTGGGAAGCGTGTGGTTAGAGTTGGAGTCCAGCGGCTACTTTAAAACCCTTACCTCAAAATTAAAACGCGAGTATTAGCGACTCCATGGGAGCTATCCCAAAGCCTTCAAGGCGAGATGCACAATAGCTGGTATTCGCCAGACTGAGCGTTAATGGAATGCGGGATACGACTCTTACCTTGACAACTATCTAAACCCCGATCATACTCGCTTGCCAGGCGCCCCCATCGCCTTCAGCCGTTCTAGTCCAGTGAGGCTTGCATGAGCTACCGTTTGCACCTGCGCCGGCACTCTTCCGCATTGCTTGCATGCTGCATGCTGATGATGGCGCCTTTCTCGTTAAGTCAGCAGTCTTCAAACGATAGCACCCCTTTTACGCCCACTGACGACTTTATTCCTTGCGCGCTTACTACGAAGCAGGCGGCGGATCTGCGCCTTCTTCCCGCTGCGACCGCCATTGGCTTGCAAAAGGCTGCCGCCACAGCTGAGTCCCTTTCTGACACTATCAGCAATCTGTTTCCGGCTGGTGCAGGCCAGATAAACACTGAGATTGAATCGGTTGTTTCCGCAGCTTCGCAGCAATCACCAATTAAAGCTTCGCAAATTTTTTCGACTACGATCACTGGCGCTCTCGCGAAGTCGCAAGAATTGCAGAGTAATTCTGACAAGCGGGCGCAGCTGGCCGAGGCCGCGAATAAGGACATATCTTCGTCGCTCGATCAAGTCTCACCGGCCCGAGACGTTCTCTGCACTGCACAGATAACTTCATACAAGAATTCGAAAGATGTCTTTGGGAGAAGGGTCGCGAAACGTTATTTAGCCATCCAGGTTCGGATCAGCAACACAAACGCGACGAGTGAATATCTTTTACATGACATTTAAGTCGCCATTGATGATGGTTCTGCGGGCCGATTCGAGGGTGTTCCCAATAAAGAATTCGTCAGGGACGTTGCGCAGCGTGGACAGACTGAAGACCCTAGAAACATCATAGTCAACTCGCTCACGGGAATAGGCGCAGTGACGGCAGCAGCTAGTCTGGTCGCAGGCACAATAGAGTTTTCAACAGGCGTGAGAGTTTATCAGGCTGCCCTCCTGCCGGCTCTGGATGCGGTTATGCCAGACCACACTGTCGAGCAGGGTAACCACATCAATGATTATGGCTTCTCAACTGCTTCTACAAGCAAGACCATCGTTCCGACGCAAGGGTCTGTCTACGTTTTTGCTTTTGTGGAATCCGAACCTCTCGGACAGCTCTCATTCGCCTGGTGCGGAGATCGGAAAGCTGCTGATCGTGTCGACAAAGCCACCAAAAAGCAGCCTAACAAACAGGAATACTATTGCTCTTGGGACCGAAAAGCTTCTGCTGATTCTACCGCCGAAGTAAAAAACGTTCCAGGATTCGGAACCGGCGAAGTACCCTGGAAAATCAACAAGTTTAAGAATTGGAAACCAGCGGCACTTGAGATGTTGAAGGAGCACACTTTTGTTATCGTCGGAGGTGTTCACATACGAGAGGTGAGCTCGAAAGAAATCACGCTGACATCCCTGAACTGTCCAGGAAAGAACGATGTTCTTGATCTTTCCGCAGCGGTCGGCGGCGACGTGAAATGCGCACCGATCGGAATGAATCTTTCTGCGTTGAAAAGTCTTTCCATAGAATGTACGTCGTCCAGGGTGGATGGGGTTGTTTCTGAAAACGTGGCCGGCTCTTCCGCCGCTGTTATATTCCCAGTAGCATCGCTCGCGAAATTGTCTGGAATTTGCAAGGTATTTATAACCGACAATACAGGTAGAAAGACAGATTCCGGACTAATGATCGGGGCTCCTGCTCCGCCAACGATTGCGGGCGTTCAACCGGGCTCTTTGACCTTGGGCGTGGCTGGATCCCAGCATAAGATCACCGTCACAGGCAGCAATCTCAGCGGGATTCATACGCTCATTCTTAAGCCCGAGAATGGCAATGCAATCAGCTTGGTCGCCGATCCTGGAGGATCCGATTCCTCAACCGATTTTACATTGAAGGACGACGCCGTTAGGAGCTCGGCTGGCCAGCCACTTAAGGTGGAGTTCACTACCCTATCCGATGAGGCAAAGGGGGTGGGTACGGGTATGACAATCTCCGTTATTAGTGCAAACACTACCACTCCAAGTGGGACTACAAAGGGTCCGGCAAAAAGCGTAAAGACAAACAAGCGCAAATGACGGCCTTCCATGAGGAGTTTTCGACTACAGCTTTACGCACTGCGGCAGTCCTGCTTCATTCATGCCCTGAAGCCACCTGAACGCAAGGGTAGCAATTCATTCTAGAATAGAGCACTTCGGAGTGCCGCTACTATAGGAAGCGATGCTGAAGAAGTGGTACGCGGACTGGATGTTCAGGTGGGAAACGGAGCTGACGACCCGGGACGAAAACCGGGTCGTGCGGCCGGTGGAGTGGGGCTTTCCGTGGCTGCGCGACGCGCTGCCGGGCGGCATGGAGCCGCTGGCGGAGCTTGGGGAGCAGAGCCTGGGGGCCGCTGAAGCCGAGGCAGCGATGCTGGCCGTGAATGCGGCCATTGTGGCGGACAGCGAGCGGTTTTTCGGGTACGAGCCGCCCAAGGATTTTCGGCTGGAGCGGCGGCACCCGGCGCTGTTTCCGACCAACGTGCGGCCGGAAACGCTCGCCCAGGACGCGGATTGGAAGGCGCGGGCGGCGCGGGGAGAGCTGGAGGAGGCGGAGTTTCTGCGGTTTACCTCGCCGGTGCGGACCCCGTTTCCCGAAAACGACCTGGTGAATGCACGCTGGTACCCGGCACGCGCCGATAAACAGACCGGAGAACCGGCGCGAAAGGCGATGATCGTGATGCCGCAGTGGAATGCGGATGCATTCAGCCATAACGCGCTGTGCACGCTGTTCAACCGGTTCGGGGTGTCGGCGCTGCGGCTGTCGAAACCGTACCACGATATTCGCCGGCCGGCGGAGCTGGAGCGGTCGGATTACGCGGTGTCGTCGAATATTGGGCGCACGCTGGCGGCCGCACGGCAGGCGGTGGTCGATATCCGGTGCTGCGTGGACTGGCTGGTGGCGCAGGGATACACGCAGGTGGGGGTTCTGGGGACTTCGCTGGGTTCGTGCTATGCCTTTTTGGCCGCGGCGCACGATGCGCGGCTGGAGGTGTGCGCGTTCAACCATGCATCGACCTCGTTCGGCGACGTGGTGTGGACGGGGCAGAGTACGCGCCATATCCGCGCCGGGTTTGAGCAGGCGGGTCTGACGCAGGAGCGGCTGAAGGGCCTGTGGGCGGGCATTTCGCCGGCGCACTATATGGAGCGCTTCCGGGCGACGGCGCGGGCATGCAGGCGGCGGACCTTGGTGGTGCATGCTACATACGATCTGACGTTCCTGGAGCGGTACTCGCGCGAGGTGCTCGAGTCGTTTCAAGCACTGGGGGTCGAGCACGAGGCGCGGGTGCTGCCCTGCGGGCACTACACAACTGGGGAGACGCCTTACAAATTCCTCGACGGGTGGTATCTGGGGTCGTTTGTGTATCGGGCGTTCTCGGGGTGAGAGTCGGTTGGCCTGGGTGTGCTTTGCATGGCACACTCGGCTCGGGAAGCAGGTATTGACGACGCACCAAGCGCACAATCTGCGCTTCGCCGCTACATCGAGGTTTAATGTTAAGCTGCGGATTACCGGATTTCGTTGGTGTTAAACGGGCCTGAATACAGTATTGGCGGATATTTTGTCCTGAAGCGCCTTGATTATCACTTCAAGTTCTATACGAGCTTCGGCCTGAAGCCCTAGACAGAGGGCAATTCCGCCAGCATCGGTGCTCAATCGAGTCTGCAAAGCTAGCTTGTAAGACTGATCAGCCTGCCTTTTCATACTGTAGGCATGAAAGTGCATTGAGTCGCCCATCATCGGCGGAGCATGCAGGTGGCTAAAGCTAAATTCCCGTGTCATATAGTCAAGGAGTCTGTCTTGAGTTATCAGCACAAGTCTCTTGTTGATATGTTGAAAGGTCTGCACTTTATGGTGCATTTGTACAAGTATCGTTTTAGCCGTCATCTTCCAGTTTATTCCGAACGCTTTCCGGGAATCCTCAGCATTGTCGTTGCGACATACTCCTAAGTCCCGGAGAAGTCGCTGGCGCTCAGGCCACACTGTTCCCGTTGTATCGAGAGTTTGAAGCTCTATCCCAACAAAGTCTTTGATCTTTCCTTCTTTGACTGACACTAGAAAGAAATCGACATTGCCGCCAGGTATCGCCACTTCTGAGACAATGTGAAGTTCATTGCCAGGATCGTGCGTGGTCAGCAAATGCAAGCAGTCGATGAAGATTTGCCGGCGGTCAATTAATCGAGCCGGGCAAATCATGACCGGTTCTTCAGAAGCCTTTAAATATACCGTGCAAGTCCCTATCGATATTTCCGAGTTGCTCTTGCGGACCTTGAAGCACTTCTTCTTCAGAAATGGGCATTGCTGCCCATCAATTATCTTGTTCCAATCATTTCTCTTTTTCGAGGAAGAGCGACCAAACAGCTCAGCTACCCTGCTCATAAACGTGTTCTTAGCCTGTCTTCGGCAATTTCCAAGTATTGGCTAGAAATATCTATGCCGACTGATTTACGTCCTAAATTACGCGCGACTAGCAGCGTGGTGCCGGTTCCACAGAATGGATCAAGGACGACGCCTCCTTCCGGACAGGTCGCCAAAATAGGGATGAGGCACAAGTCCTCGGGATAAGGTGCAAAGTGAGATATTCGATTTTGCGTGTCTTCCGGAATGATGTCCCAAACATCGGTGGGCTTGCTTCCATTCGGATGGTAATACATAAAATAAAAGCCCTTGGCTTGTAGCTCTTTTGCTCGACCGGAAAGTCTCTGACTGTCAGAATGTGTCGTCCGCTGCTGACCGCGAATTATCATTCGGAAGTCAGATATAGTGCCTGCGGCAACTTCTGCCAAAACAGACTTGAGCGCTTCGGATGCCTTTGCCTTTTCAAAATCACTCAATTCGGTGGAAAGTTCGATCTGTCGCTTATACCGAACACCGGAAACTCCCGTTCCAGAGACGACAGCTCCGTTAACAACCCGGGCCCCCCGCGGTTTCGAGCGGATGGCATCAGTATCATAATAGTAATCTTTAGCTTGCTTGACGAAATGGAAAACATTTTCATGAACATTCCCAAGGCGATCCTGAGTATTGTCCATGCCGCTCTTTACTTTGTTCCAAATGACACTATTTCGTAATATCCAGCCTTGGCGGTCTACTAGCTCAAAAGCAACTCGCCAAGGTATGCCTACAAGCCCTTTGCTTTCATAAGAGTCGCCTAGGTTAAGCCAAAACGAACCAGTAGGCCTGAGAACTCGTTTAACCTGGTAGAACACTGCGCATAGATTGCTCACATATTCTCGAAAGTCAGATTCAAGACCAAGGCCTCCTTCGTCATATTCGCGCTTACCCCAGTACGGTGGAGACGTAACAGCGCAATCGATACTGGCGCTGGGCATTCCTTGTAAAACCTCAAATGCCGACCCGTGCACTAACAGCGGCTCACAAATTTGCTGATTTCTATAAGGCAAGGATGACGATGACCTCCCGAGCGCTCCAGCAATAGCTGTCGGCGCGGGAAATAGCGATTCCTGCTGATGGTCGTTGCTAATGGCGTCCTCGCTGTCCAGTGTTCGTCTGAGCGGCAGGATAAGGCTCATGTGATTTGCCCTTTAAGCCGTCACTCACTCTTTTTAGCATACCTGTACAGTCCAGCCAAAGATGACGTCAGCACCTTTCAGTCAGGGGAGCGCCAATGCCCGCAGCCATCAAGCTTCTTTTATGCGTCTGTCAAGACATCTTCCCGTAAGCAGTAAAATCCCAGCATGACTTCCAACCAAACCCCACGCACTCTAGCCCAGCAGGACCCGGAGATTGCTTCAGCCATCGCGGCCGAGCAACGCCGCCAGCACGAAGGACTGGAGATGATCGCGTCCGAGAACTTCGTCTCCGAGGCGGTGCTTGAGGCGGCCGGATCGGTCTTGACCAACAAGTATGCGGAGGGCTACCCCGGCAAGCGCTACTACGGGGGGTGCGAGTTTGTCGACGTGGCGGAAGAGCTGGCGCGGGAGCGGGCCAAGCGGCTGTTCGGGGCAGCCTATGTCAACGTGCAGCCGCACTCGGGGTCGCAGGCGAATGCGGCGGTGATGATGGCGCTGCTGGAGCCGGGGGATACGATTCTGGGCCTGGACCTGGCACACGGCGGCCACCTGACGCATGGGCACAGGCTCAATTTCTCGGGCAAGCTGTACCGGGTCGCGAGCTACGGGGTCTCGCGCGAGACCGAGACCATCGATTATGACGAGCTGCTCGCGACGGCCCAGCGGGAGCGGCCGAAGCTGCTGATTGGCGGCGGGTCTGCATACCCGCGGCAGTTTGACTTTGCGCGGATGCGGGCGATCGCGGACGCCGTGGGGGCGAAGCTGCTGATCGATATGGCGCACTTTGCGGGACTGGTGGCGGGTGGAGCGCATCCTTCGCCGGTTCCGTGGGCCGATGTGGTGACGACAACGACGCACAAGACGCTGCGGGGGCCGCGGTCGGGATTGATCCTAGTGGGCGAGCGCGGGGCGCAGGTGCCGGAGCGAGTGGGGGCGCATGGGTTCGCGGCGTCGGGTCCGGCGGGCTCAGAGGCGACGGCGCAGCAGATGGCGGAGCTGGGCAAGGTGCTGGACCGGTGTGTGTTCCCAGGGCAGCAGGGTGGGCCGCTGATGCATATTGTCGCCGCGAAAGCAGTGGCGTTTGGAGAGGCGCTGGAGCCGGGATTCCGGGAGTATGCGGCGCAGGTGGTCGCGAATGCACGGGCGCTGGGTGACGGGTTGATCGCGCGCGGGTTCAGGCTGATAAGTGGGGGCACGGATACGCACCTGGTGCTGGTGGATGTGTTTGCGCGGGGCATGCTGGGCTCGGAGGCGGAGGCGGCGCTGGGCGCGGCGGAGATCACGGTAAACAAGAACGCGATCCCGTGGGACACGAACCCGCCGATGAAGCCCTCAGGAGTCCGGATCGGCACGCCGGCGCTGACGACGCGTGGCATGAAAGAGGGGGAGATGCGGGTAGTGGCGGGATGGATCGCGGATGTGCTGGAGGCGAAGGGCGAGGCTGGGGTTTGCCAGCGGGTGAAGGGTCGGGTGCTGGAGTTATGTGAAGGGTTTCCGCTGTATGCGGGGCGAAGGGCGGAGGCGGCGGCAGATGTCTGACAGGCTGTGAAATAGTTCCTTGAAGCAAGCCGATCATGCACTGGATCAGCCTTAAGGATATGCACTTACAGCTTGGCAATATCTTAGTTCTAGCTGGCTTATCCAAGACAAACAAGAGACTTGCAAGCCTTCCTTGTCTATCCACTCGCGCAAGTCAGCTTCTTGTGCACAGGCGAACTGCATCGGCTTTGCTCAGGATGACACCCTGTCTGGATGCGCCACTAGAGTTCTCCATTGCTGCCCCTGAATCGCCACTGCGCACTGATGCACGTCACGGCTGGCCAAGCAGCCCGGCCCGGATCATAGGCAGTCCGGTGGCGGGCCAGTGGGTTACTTCGGCGTCGAGATTCGGAGCCAGGGCGCTGTCGAGATTCGCGACCGGGCCGATAGTTACATTCCAGCCGTCGAGCGTGACCAGCGGCGTGTCGCCGTGCAGGTCGACTTGGGCGGCATCGATCGAGATAGTGCGGGCTTCGCCGGGGGCGAGCGAGACGTAGTTGGTGGAGTAGAAGACCGGCAGCACGCGGGCACCCGTGCTCTTGCGGCGGAGTTGGAGGTGCGCCATCAGGGCCATGGTAGCGGCAGGGTTGGTGAGGGTGACGTCGAGGTGCAGACGGCCATCCGCGTCGTGGCGCGCGATGGCGCCTTCGAGGTGGACGAGCGGGAGAGTGTTAAGCGGGGAGAGGTCTTCACCCTGGGCAGCATTGGCTTTCCAGTAGAGATTGCGGGAGAGGATGGTGCCGTCGGCAGCCGTGAGTTGGAGGCGAACGAAGTAGACGGCGGAAAGTTTGTCCTCAAGCGTTTGCACCGGGGCTTCACCGGCCTGCGGGAGTTCTTCGGGCTGGGCGGTTTGCAGTGTGGACTGCGCGGCGATTGAGGGCTGGGTGTTCGTCACCGCGACGGGACCGGCGGTGTCAAACGGAATGGTGCCGAGAACGACGGCGGAGGCAGCCGGCGCAGTGACAGGATAGTCGCGCTCGAAGGCGGTTTTGCCGCCCATGTTGAGGATGGACACGTGGGCGGTGGCCCCCGCCAGCGGCGTGGGCAGGTTGTTGATGACCTGGATCTGCCCGTAGGCGGCGTCGGACTCGTTCATCTGGATGTGGACCGGCTCGGCGGCGGACTGGACCGCGAACAGCGAGCTGTTGGGTTCGAGGTCGTAATGGTAAAGCTGCCAGACAAAGCTGGGCTGGGCCGGGTGGCTCATCCAGGTCAGAATGCCGGTGTAGGGGGAGAAGAGTTTGGCGTTGCGCGCCTCGTACATGGCGCGGAAGGCCTCGTAGTTCATCAGCTGGCCTTTGCGGACGAAGTCGGCCAGGTTGACGACGCGGCCGTAGCGGCCGGCCAGGACGTAAGGGTATGTGTCGCCATGCTGGGCGCCCTTGGCCAGGTCGTGCTCGGCCCAGTCATCGTCGATCGTCTCCCAGTCCTTCTCGGGCATCATGCCGTGGACGGAGTCGAGGGTGGGGATCGAGACGGAGCCGGTTTCGGTCTTGAACGGCGCGTCGTAGACGTAGAAGGCGCGGGGCTCGCGCCAGTAGTAGGGGCCGCTCGATTTGACGCCGCGGCCGGCGGTCGAGCTGGGCTGGTATAGGCGGACCGGGTCGAGCTCTGGAATCATGACCCGCAGAGCAGAGTCGATCGCCGGCGGCGGGTACCCCTCGTTGCGCGCGCACCACAGCGCGATGGAAGGATGATTGCGGAAGCGCAGAATCTTGTCGCGGACGTTGGCGAGGTAAGTGGGCAGGTCGTCGGGGTTGGGGCCGTCGCTCGGGTTGGGCTGGAAAAACTCGTCCCAGACGAGAATGCCGTACTTGTCGGCGGCTTCGTAGAAATCTTCGCTGGTGCTCTGGCCGACCCAGTTGCGGATCATGTTCAGGTGCGCGAGCGCGTGCATGTGGATTTCAGCGTCGAGCCGGGCGCGGGGAATGCGCTTGAGGCCCTCATCGAGGCCCCAGTCGCCGCCGCGGATGAAAATCTTGACCCCGTTCACGGTAATGGTGAGCGCGTCGGAGTCCGGCGCCAGCTGGCCCTTCGGCACCGGGGGCGTACCCGGCATGTCGTAGGTAATCTGGCGGATGCCAAAGGTCGTGTCCTTCGTGTCGGAGTCGCCATGGCCTTGGACGAAGTGGAGGTGCAGGGTATACAGGTTCTGCGGACCATAGCCGTTGGGCCACCAGAGCCTGGGATTGGCCACTTTCAGTGCGGGGTCGGATTGCGGGTCGAAGCTGAGCTCCTGCCTGCTGTTGGCCGCAAGCGTGACGCCGCGCGAAAAGCGGGTGTCGCCGAAGCTGCCTTCGAGGGTGCCCTTCTGCGGCTTCGCTGTCAGGTTTTCGACCGTCGCGCGAACGTGGACGTCGGCCGAATCGGTGCGGGGCAGCGGCAGCGTGGTGTAGACGAGCGGGTCCTCGACAACGACCGACCCAGAGGCAGACAGCCAGACCTTCTGCCACAGCCCGGTATCGCGGTCGCGGATGGCGGGCAGCCAGTCCCACCCGATGGTCGACAGAAACGTGGGGCCGTCGATTGCCGTAATGCCGCCATTCTGGCCCAGGCCGTTGGCGATGGTGTGCTCATGGGGCACGCCCGGGTGCGGCTGCGGCGAAACCCTGACGGCAAGCACGGCGGTCTGGCCCGGCTTCACCAGGCGGGTGATGTCAAAGCGGCCGCGGAGGAACGCGCCATGGATCGAGCCGACTTGGGTTCCGTTGACCCAGACCTCGGAGGCGAAGTTGGCCCCGTCGAAGTGGAGCGCGATCTGGCGGTGGGCATAGTCCTTCGGCACAGTAATGGTGGTGCGATACCACCAGGGAGACTTGTTAAGGGACTCGGGAATCGCGCGGTTGTTTTCCCCGTACAGCGGCTCCGGGTACACGCCGTCTTTGGTGAGGCTGGTGAGAATGGTGCCCGGCACAGTCGCGGCGAGCCAGCCCTGGGCCTGGTAGCTGCCGAGCGAAATGGCGCCGCCGGAATCGGCGACTTTGGCGGCATCCTGGAGCTGCCAGTTGGCGGTGAGCTCAAACGGGGGAGGAAGCGTTTTCTGGGCCTGGGCGGTGGCGAAGATAGAGAGAGGCAGGAGGAAGCCGGCAATGCGGCAGAGGAGGGCTTTGCTACCTGTCGACACGAGTGGTTCTCCTGGGGGCTGTGCGGTTCGCGGCCGCTGCAAGCAGCGGCCGAATACAAGCACGCCGGAAATGGGTCTCCAGCTTTGACGCCAATCCTACCAGCGGCAATCAGTTGCTCAGCTGGATATTCATATACTGCTTCGGGTCGAGCGCAGGCTGCAGCTGGAGCAGCAGCGTGTGATTGGCGCCCCCGCCGCTTCCCGTGTGGTAGTTCGCAATCCAGCCGCGAAAGCTGTACACGCAGATCGCATCCTGCTGGCTCTCGTCCTGCCAGTACTCAATCTTCATGTCCACGATCTTGTCATAGGTGTGCTGGTGCGACAGGTTGAAAAGGCTTTGAATCGTGGCAAACGGCAGGTTCACCGTGTCATGCATGTCCACAATGACCTCGATATCCATGACCTGCGTCGCCATCATCGGCATGCCGCTTTCATCGTGAATGGTGCTCATGCCGAACTGCACGGAAAGCGCGTTGAACTTGTTGCCGTCGATGGTGACTGTGCTATTCGATGGGTTTGCCATGTACTTCCTTTTAGGATTTTTTTCGTAACGAGCTAAAAGCTGCCGCGCTTTAGCTACTGTTTCAATTGGAGTGCGTTGGTCATACAACCAGTCAGTCTGGCGTTCGTTCCGCGCATACGTACTGTGCGCAGCGTCCCAGTACAAGACCACGGGCTCGGAATTATCAGGACCTTGGCAGATGCATCTTTCTGTTGCTTAGCAAATGTATCCTTCTGTCATTTAGTAGGTGCATCGTTCTGTCCTAGATGATATCGCGCCAACGTTTTCCGCACTTTTTCAATTGTGTAATCCCAAATATTCCGATTGGAAAGCCAGTCGGTCTGCGCCTGATTAAGCACATACCTGTTCTTCTCCGCATCCCAGGACAGGATAAAGGGTTCGACGGCCTTATCACTGTGACCAGATAAGGTCTCATAGATAAAGATCAACCGTGGTCTCGGTCCAGCGTCGGGCATTATGCCGACAGCTTGCGTGTCCTCGCAGAGCGAGGGATAGCCAGGACCAACCGTCGCTACAAAGGTTTGCGTCCCGTCTTTGGCCAGGAGGTAGACGCCACATTGGTCCGTTGGCCGGAGCAAACGGGCATCGCCAAAATATACCGGAATAACGGTTAAATCAGGCGAGCCAGGGGAGCGAAGCACGAATAGTTGCTTTGGATTTGTCTCTGGTGTAATCGGAATAGGTAGCAGATGCTTGTTAAGCTGCTTGACATCCACAATCCGGTCCGGAATGCGTTCCAGGCGAGCAGCCGCGATTGCAGGACAGACTTGGGCCGTGCTGAGAAGGCCTAAAAAGAGTAATGCTATTCTACTTACCCAGCTTGTCATAGGCCGCCTTTATGTTAACGTCATAGTTCCACTTACGATAATCCGACCCGTTATAGTAACGAGCGAACTGGGGCCAGTTCTTCTTCTGCAATCCTTCCAGGCGAGCCTGGTCCGCCTTTATAAAGGTGACAAATGCTTCCAGTTGCGCTTTCTCCGACGCACACATGACTGCGACAAACAATTCGATCAGAGGAAAACCGGAGTCGTTAAAGTTTCTCCCGAGAAGCTGAAATTTACCCCAGGATGTTGCCTGAAGTGCGGCGCTGGCGTTGAGAGCATATGCAGCTTTAAGCCGTTTCCATTGGTCGGAATTTGATCCCTTGCCTTTGGGTTTTTCATGGGTCAGATCTGGATGAGACTTCGAATACTGACGATTCGTGTACTTGTTGAACAAATGCTGCTCGAACAGAATTCTAGGCCGTTGCCGATAATCGAAGCCTGAGCCATAAGATTCTACGTTGGCAACCGCCTTGATCGCCCGCACCTCACACTCCAGTTCCTCGGCAGCTTCTTGGTAGTCCTCCTCGGCAAGGGGAGCGAAGTCCGTACGCGGCGGCAGCGAAAGCTTTCTGTTACCGGGGCATGTCCCCGGCGGATTGGACAACCGCTTTGCCGTCGCGTCCCGCGGCCTGACAACGCCGCTCGGCATAGTTTGCCGCATCACCCGGCGCTGGAAATTCTCAAGAGCCGACCTGGTCTGCGCATTGAACGCGTTCTCCCCCAGCTGCGAGATCCACGGATTCCTGCTCCAGCGGCTGAGCCATTTCTGCACCAGCTTCACATCTTCTTTTTGATTGGGCATGTCAGGCCCCACCGCTTTGCCCAGGTCGTTGAACATGCCTGCCATTCTAGGGCAACTCAGCCGCCGGAAGGTGACAGAAAAGCCTGCAGCCCGGCATGCCGAGCGTGCTGCTCGATCGCCTCCTGGATCTGGAGCGCCAGCGCCAGCGCATCGCGGGCTTGCCCCGCGCTGACGATCGGTGCAGAGCCGGTCTGGATCGCCCGCAGGAACTCTTCGATTTCGAGGCGCAGGGGCTCGCCGGGGGTGACCCGCGGTTTATGCATACCCAAGGCCGGCAACGCGGCCAGGGCGGCCGATGCGTCGCTTGCGGCGGCCGGCTGGACTTCGATGACCAACAAATCCTGGCGCGCGTAGTCGACCGAAATGTACTGGTGCGGCTGGAAGAAGCGCAGCTTGCGCACGCGCTCGGTCGAGACCCGCGAGGCGGTGAAGTTGGCCACGCAGCCGGAGGCGAACTCCACCCGGACGTTCGCGATGTCGGTTTTCGCCGACAGGATGGGCAGGCCGACCGCGTGGACCTGGGTAACCGGGGACCTCTGCGTGAGCGCAAGCACGATGTCCAGATCGTGGATCATGAGGTCGAGCACGACGTCGGTATCGAGCGAGCGGGGCGAGAAGACCGACAGGCGGTGGGCCTCGAAAAACATGGGCCCGCGCAGCAGCGGTCCCAAGGCCTGCACGGCCGGGTTGAAGCGCTCCAGGTGGCCGACGGTCAGCACGCGCCGGTGCCGCGCGGCCAGCGCGATCAGCGAGTCGGCTTCCTCGATGGTGGCGGCGACGGGCTTCTCAACCAGAACATGGATGCCGGCCTGCAGCAGCTGCGAGGCGGACTGATAGTGGGTGGAGGTGGGGGTGCAGACGCTGGCCGCGTCGACGCAGAGCTCGCCGGCGGCAACCGCCGCGAGCAGAGCCTGTGCGGTTGGAAAGATGCGCGGGGAAGTCGGGTCACTCGACCGCGCCGGCCCGGCAATCGGCGCGAGAGCGGCCTCGGCGCGTGCGAGGTCGGGCTCGACGACGGCGGCAAGCTGGACGCCCGGCAGCTCACTGTAAATGCGGATGTGATTGCGGCCGAAGGCTCCGGCGCCGCAGACGGCAATTTGGGTGGGCAAGGGCTCTCCTGTTTCGACTCTCTCGATTCGCTTCTCTCGATTCGCCTCTCAATTATCGACGCGCAAGGGTTCACCGCGATTGTGGAACTGTACCGGCAGCCTGGGCGTTCCGAGGCGGACAAGTGGAGGGTGGCGCGAATCCGACTACTCTGTGAGCTGTTCGGTTCCTGCGCACAGGGGCCGAGGCGCATACTGCTGTCAAGGCCGCGCGGGCGGCGCATGCATCGTCGTCGGCCCGGTGGAGGGGTGTATGCAGGTTGCGGAACAGAGATCCATCGCGGAGTTGATTGGCCTTGAGGAACAGTACGGCGCGCACAATTACCACCCGCTCGATGTGGTCATCGAGCGGGCCCAGGGCGCGTGGATGTGGGACGTGCAGGGCCGGCGCTACCTGGATTTCCTGTCCGCCTACTCGGCCGTGAACCAGGGCCACTGCCACCCAGCGATCTTGGCCGCGCTGGTCGAGCAGGCGCAGCGCGTAACCCTGACCTCGCGGGCGTTCCGCAACGACCAGCTGCCGCTGCTGCTCGAGGAGCTGCACACGCTCACCGGCTTTGAGATGGCGCTTCCCATGAACTCCGGCGTCGAGGCGGTCGAGACCGCCTTGAAAGTCGCGCGCAAGTGGGGCGTGCAGGTCAAGGGGATCTCGGACGGCCAGGCGGAGGTGATCGTGTGCGGCAACAACTTCCACGGGCGCACGATCGCGGTGGTGGGTTTCTCGAGCGAGGCGCAGTACAAGGCGGGCTTCGGACCGTTTCCCGGCGGCTTCCGGACGGTGCCGTTCGGCGACGCGGCGGCGCTGGAGGCGGCGATCACGCCCCGCACCTGCGCGTTCCTGGTCGAGCCGGTGCAGGGCGAGGCCGGCATCATCGTGCCGCCGGAGGGGTACCTTCGTAACGCCGCGCGGCTCTGCGAGCAGAACAATATCCTGCTGATTGCCGATGAGATCCAGGCAGGGCTGGGGCGGACGGGGCGGTTGTTCGCGTTCGAGCATGAAGGCATCCGGCCCGATGTCGCGATTGTCGGCAAGGCGCTCTCGGGTGGGTTCTACCCGGTGTCGGCGGTGCTGGCGTCGCGGAATGTATTGGGGGTTCTGGAACCGGGGGATCACGGGAGCACGTTCGGGGGCAACCCGCTGGCCTGCGCGGTGGCGCGGGCGGCGCTGCGGGTGCTGGTCGACGAGCGGCTGGCGGAGCGGTCGGCGGAGCTGGGCGCCTATGCGCTCCAACGGCTGCGCGCGTCTCTGCTGGACGAGCGCAGTCCGCTTGTGACGGACGTGCGCGGACGCGGGCTGTGGATCGGGATCGAGCTGAACACCGAAGCTCGGCCCTTCTGCGAAGCGCTGGGCCGCCGCGGCGTGCTGTGCAAGGAGACCCATGGGACAGTCATCCGCCTCGCGCCCCCGCTCATCATCGAGCAGGAGGACCTGGAATGGGGCCTGGGCGAGATCGAGGCAGTGCTCGGCGCGGCTTAGCGGCTCTTCGAACTCAGGGGCCGCCTCACCCCTTGCGCCACGGCAGGACGGCGGGTCCCCGCCCCGAGCCGGCCGCGTTGTCTCCCCTCTCAATCCTGCCCGGGTGAGCTGTCCCGGCCCGCTCGATCAGCGCCGAAAGCGGTGGCGCGCTTCGGCGATCTCCTCCCGATGCTGCTCCACCCAGATCCACACACCGCAGAAAGCCGCGCCCAGGCTCAGCCCGAGCTCGGTGAGCTGGTACTCCACTCTCGGCGGAATCACAGGGTGCACCGTGCGCGCGACCAGGCCGTCGCTTTCCATCTGGCGGACCGTCTTGGTCAGCATCTTCTGGCTGATGCCGCCCACCAGCTCGCCGAGCCGGGTAAAGCGCACGACTTTATGCTCGACAAGCACTTCGAGCACCAGCATGGTCCACTTATCGGCGACTCGCTCGATGATCTCGCGCACCAGCGCCTCGATCTCCGGATCGATCTCCTCAGGCGGCAAGGTAGCAGCGATGCGCGCATGCATTTCGCGCACATGGGGCTGGTCGATCTGCAGTAGTTCTTTCATGCGATAGAGGGTTTCCCTGGAGTAAGTATCGCACTTGAAGGTGCCTACTTCCCGTGCTTTCGTCGTGAACCTAGTATGCGTTCAGGGGAGAAAAAACCATGAACATTACGGGAAACACGATTCTGATTACAGGCGGCGGGTCGGGCATCGGCCGCGGGCTGGCCGATGCGTTCCATGCGCTGGGCAATCAGGTGGTCATCGCGGGACGGCGCCAGCAGGTGCTCGACCAGACCACGGCGGCCAATCCGGGCATGCGCTCGATCGTCGTGGACATGGACGATACGGCGGGCGTGCAGCGCTTTGCCGCGCAGCTGGCGAGCGACTATCCCGCGCTGAATGTCTTGGTCAACAACGCCGGCATCATGCGCATCGAGAAGCTCAAGGAAAACCCTCTGGCGGATGCGGAAGCCGCCATCACGACCAACCTGCTGGGGCCGATCCGCCTGACCGGAGCGCTGCTGCCTTCGCTCATGAAACAGCCGCGCGCGACAATCATGACCGTCTCCTCCGGGCTGGCATTCATGCCGATGGCGATGGCGCCTACCTACTGCGCGACCAAGGCCGCCATCCACTCTTACTCGCAGTCGCTGCGCTACCAGCTGCAGGGCACTCCGGTCGAGGTAATCGAACTCATTCCGCCGTACGTAGCGACCGAGTTGCTCGGAGCCCACCAGGCAAAGGACCCGAACGCGATGCCGCTGGACAAGTTCATCGCTGAAGCGATGGAGATCCTGAAGACGCAGCCCGAGGTGACGGAAGTAATCGTGGACACGGTGAAGCCGCTGCGGTTCGCGGTCGAGAACGGCGGGTACGACGCGTTCTACAAGCGGTTCAACGATGCCATGGCGGCGCACTAGTCCACAGCCGGAGGGGATTCGCCGCATGCGCATTGGCCGGGTCATCCTGAGCGAGAGTTGGCGCGTAAGCGCCAGCTGGAGTCGAAGGACCTGCGGTTCCGTCAAGGCCCTCGATCGCGCAACTGCAACAGCTTACCCAGCGACCGCATCCGAGCATTGGATACAGGAAGAGGACGCCCGATGGGAAAGCTGACCAGGATTTTGCTGTACACGGTAGGGGCGGTTGTGTTGCTGCTCGTCATCGTAGCGGTATCGCTGCCGCTGTTTCTCAATGCCGACAGCTTCCGGACGCGGATCGAGACAACCCTGACCAAGTCGCTGGGGCGCAAGGTGACGATCGGCAAGGTGAACCTGTCGGTATGGTCGGGCGGCCTGGTAGCCGACAATGTCAGCATCGCCGACGATCCGCGCTTCAGCTCGCAGCCGTTCGTCACCGCGGACAGCGTCAAAATCCGGGTCGAGCTGTTCCCGCTCATCCTGCACCGCGAAATCCACATCCAGGGTTTCGCGCTGCAGTCGCCGAAGATCCAGCTGCTGCGCGGCGCGAACGCGGCCGGCAAGCAGACCTGGAACTATTCCTCCATCAGCAGCTCGAGCAATAAGCCGGCCGCGCAGCCCGCCGCGCCCGGCACGGCCCCCGAGTTGACGGCCGGCCACATCGAGGTGACCGGCGGCCAGATCACCGTCGGCGAGCAGGCGAGCCCAAGCTCGGGCGCGGCCCAGAACCGCGTCTACCAGCATGTCGACCTGGACGTGAAGAACTTCGGGTTCAGCCACTCGTTTCCGTTCACCGCTTCGGCGCAACTCCCCGGAGACGGCTCGGTGAGCATCAAGGGAACCGCGGGCCCGATCAACCAGCAGGACGCGGCGGATACGCCGTTCCAGGGCAACCTCGAGCTCAAGCACATCGATCCGCTGGCGGCGGGGCTGGTCGAGCCGTCCGATGGCGTGTCGGGGCTGGTCGAAGACGTGGTGCTTGACGCGTCGTGGACCGGGCAGCAGCTGCACGTGACCAAACTGCTGGTCGACAGCCCCCACATCAACCTGGTCAATTCGAACAAGCCAAAGCCGACGGCAGCGGCAGCGGGGCCGAAAAAACCCAGCCCGCTCCAAAGCCTTTCCGTCGATGACGCCGAGATCAAGAACGGTGCCGTCACCATGACCACCGCCGGCAAGGCTGGCGCACCGGTCGTGTACCAGCAGATCAACGCGTCGCTGACCAACCTGACCCCGACCAGCATTTCGCCGTTCAAGCTAAGCGCGCAGCTGCCGGGCGGCGGCGGGCTGAGCGCGAGCGGCAAGGCCGGCCCGTTCAACCAGCAGAACAACGCCTCCACGCCCGTCATCGCGAACGTTTCGCTGACCCATGTGCAGCTGGGCACCGCCGGCGTGCTGCCGCCGGATACCGGCATCAGCGGCGTCATGAACCTGCAGGCGCAGGTGCAGTCGAACGGCCAGACGCTGAGCGCGGCGGGCAAGGCGCAGGTGGCGAACATCAAGCTCGCGAAGAACGGCACGCCCTCGGCCGCGCCGGTAGAGGCGCAGTTCGCGCTGACGCAGAATGAGCTGGCCAAGACCGGCCAGATCCAGTCGGGGCGGCTCTCCGTGGGGCAGGCGGTGATTGGGCTGGGCGGCACCTACCAGACCAGCGGGCCGACAACCGCCCTCAACCTGAAGGTGAACGGCAACGCGGTGCCGATCGATGCCATCGAGGCATTTCTGCCCGCGCTGGGGGTGCGCCTGCCGCAGGGCTCGCGCCTGCAGGGCGGCACGCTCACCACCGCGCTCACGGTCTCGGGCTCGACCGCAAGCCCGGTCATTACCGGCCCCGTGCGCATCGAGAACACCCAGCTCGCCGGCTTCAACCTGGGCCAGAAGCTGGGCACTCTGTCGAAGCTCACCGGCGGCAAAATCGGCTCGGCCACCGGCAATGGAACCACGGTCCGCTCGCTGAGCATGAACGTGCGCGACACCAGCGCCGGCATTGAGACGAACCAGATCGCGCTCGACGTGGTGGGCCTGGGCACCGCCACCGGCAATGGCAGCGTCAGCGAGGCGGGAGCGCTGAAGTACGCGGTCCTGCTCAAGCTGACCGGCCTTACCGGCAACGGAGCCGCTCCGGCGGCCTCCTCGAACAGCTCAAATAGTTCGGCCGGTGGCGCGGCAGGGCTGGCCGGCGGCCTCGCCGGGCTGATCCCAGGCGGAGCAGGCGGCGGCAAGGGCCTCGACCTCGCCGGCGGCCTGGCAGGCGGGTTGTTGAAGAAGGGCATCCCGGTCGAGATCGGCGGCACCACCACCAATCCCACCTTCGCGCCGAACCTATCCGGGCTGGCCACGGGCATTGGCGCCAGCGCCGCCCAGCAGGTCCTGCACGGCAAGGGAACGCCCGCCGCCGGCAAACCCGCCGACCAGCTGAAGAACGCCCTGGGCGGCTTTCTGGGCAAGCATTGAGAAGCAGCGTGTTCCAAAGCCACAAAGCTCCACATCGCGCATACGTGATGTGGAGCTTTCTTTGTAAGTGGCCGATACTCACGCCATGTTACAGGGTCGCTTCACCAGATAACTTGTTTTCTCTAGCTTGGTAAGTGAGGCGGCCGATCGCCGCTTAACCCGTTTGCCTGCTGCTACATAGGGATCGACGACTCTGCATGTAGCTTTTCCGTCAAGACAAACCGCATGCAGCAACATCCGCGCCTCGCCGCTTACAGGCAAACGGCTCGAAGCACTTACGTCAGCTGCAGATACGTCGTGTACTCAACCTCACCCAACTCCGGAAACGGCGCCAGCCGCAGCGCCCCCCCGGGCGTGTCGATCGCCCACTCAGCTCTCCCGGTACGGCGCGCCGACAGCGCCGCTTCGCGCGAGATCGGCGGCTGCGCGGCGGTCTTCGCGAACAGCACCAGCGGCCCGTACATCAGCGCGGCGACTTGCGGATGAGCGGCGTCGATTGCCTGTAGCCGCAGCTGCGCCGGCAGCTCAAGCTGCACCCGATCCCCGGTCTTCCACGTGCGCTCGATCGAGGCAAATCCGGCCGCAACCCGCACCGGAACCGCACGTCCGTTGACCGTAATCCGCGCCCCCTGCGACCACGCGGGAATGCGCAGCCGCAGCGTGAACGGCGTCGCGGCCGAAGCCCTCACGCGCAGCTCCACCGTATCGCTGTAGGGATACTCGCCGCGCTGCTCCAGCTCCATATGCGCCGAACCCTGTCTCCACCGCAGCGTCGAAGGAATATACAGGTTCACCCACACCGCGCCCGGCTCGCGCAGATAGCTGTTGATGCCGTAGTCCGCCGCCACCTGGGGCAGCGTGCCCGAGCAGCACGGCCACAGGTGCTTCGAGTACACCCGCTTGCCCTTGAAATTATAGTCCGCGTAAAAAAACGCTTGCCCATCGGCCCGCATCGGCAGCGCCCCCAGCGCGGCGTTGTACATCACCCGCTCCATGCTGTCGCCGTAGCGCCCCTCGCGGGTCACCCGCAGCAGGTAGCGCGTCAGCTTGAAGTGCGCATACGATCCGCACGGCGTCTCGAAATTGTTGTGGCTCTTGGTCAGGCTCGCCGCCACCTCGCCCGATCCGGGCTTGCGCAGCATCTCATCCGGCCCCCAGCCGCCCGTCGCGAAGCTCTGCTGCTCCACCATGTCGAAACCGTTGCGCGCCGCCAGAAAATGCTTGCCGCTGCCCCCCACCATGTATGCCTGCATCGCCGAGCACAGCGCGTTCACATAACTGTAAGCCTGCCGGTGCCCCAGTACATTCTCCCCGCGCGCCAGCGGGTCGAAGTAAGTCGCGTCGTCTAAGTACTGCCGCGCCATTTCTATATATCTCTGCCCCGCCCCCATGCTATACACCAGATACAAATTCTCCGGAATCGTATAACTCTCATCCCAGGTCCAGGAGATATCCCGCCCCGGCCGCCACGCGGTTTCGCGGTCCACCGCATGGCCCGGCAGCTGGTTCCGCGCCGCATCCGTGGTCGCGTTCAGCACGCTAAATGCCTCCGGATCGCCCGCCAGCCGGTGCGAGTCCATCAAGCCGCACACCAGCTTGTCGAAGCAGTACGCGGGAAAGCGGTTCTTGTCGTAAAAAACCGGTGTGATGGTCGCCGCGTACAGCCGGTTCAGCTCCAGCACCCTGGCCCGCAGCGCGGGGTCGCGCGTCACCGCGTAGTGCCGGCACATCGCCGAGACCCACTGCCCAAATGTCGAGCCCGGCGCGAACCCGGCATCGTCTTTCATGTACTGGTAGTCCGGCTTGTACTCGTACCAGCCGCCCAGCTCCACCCCCGGCGCCTGCTGCCCCGCCATCTCGCGGAACGGCTTCAGCAGGCTGTCGTTGCTGATCCCCCTCAGAATGTCTTGCGTATTCCGCACCTGCGCCAGGTGCGGCGCGCTGTGCACGGTCACATCGGCGTAATCGACCTCATCGAGCGGGCGGCCGCTAGGCGGAGCCGCCTGCCCAAAGGCCGGCCCGCGCAGACCGGAAACCGCCGCCGCCGCGGCGCCCAGCTCAAGAAACCTGCGGCGCGATAACGGGGAATGCATGGGGGAACGCATGGGAGCCTCGTGCTTGTTTCTACTGGGTAGCATATCTCAAGGATAAATCGCCCGGCTGATCCGCTCCGCCGGGCGGCGCTATGCTGGCTGTAAGAGGTGGAGACATGGCAATCGTGCAAATAGCGCCGGAAGCAGCGCACGCGGCGACCCCGGCACAGAAGCGCGCCTGGTGCGCCCAGCTGGAGGCGGGCGCGATCCTCTATTTCCCCCAAACCCCCGTCCCGCTTGCTCCCGCCGACATCGAGTTCCTGCTCGGCCGCCAGCAGACCGGCTCGTCGCTGCACAAGAACATCGCCTACAAACCGGCGGCGGATGTGCTGACCGGCCTCGACACCAGCGGCGCCAGCGACCCTGCCGCCGAGCGGCTGCGCACCGTCATGCGCGGCTACTCCCAGGCGGTGGTGCGCTTCCTGGACGCGTTTCTCGCGCCCTATGCCAACAACATGCGGCGCGACTACTCGAGCTTCCGCCCCCAGGAGGAGCAGAACCGCAACCTGCCCCTGCGCAAACGCAACGACCTGCTCCATACCGACGCATTCCCCACCCGGCCCACCGGCGGCGCCCGCATCCTGCGCTTCTTCAACAACATCCACCCCGAGCGCACCCGCGACTGGGTCGTCGGCGAACCCTTCCGCGAGCTCGCGCCCCGGTTCGCGCCCCAGCGCATCGCCCCCAGGCCCGACAGCGCCCTGGGCCGCGCCGCCAAGGCGCTGGCCCGCGGCGCCGGCCTCGGCGCCGCCCTGCCCGCCGTCAAGCGCACCCCCTACGACGACTTCATGATGCGCTTCCACAACTTCCTCAAGGAAAACGAAGCCTGGCAGCGCGACACCCCACGCCAGGCCATCCAGTTCCCCCCCGGCTCCAGCTGGATGGTCTTTACCGACACCGTCCCCCACGCCGTGCTCGCCGGCCAGTACGCCCTGGAGCAGACCATGCTGATCGAGCGCGCCGCGCAAGTCGCCCCGGAACACGCGCCACTGACGATCTTGGAACAGATCGCCGGCGCGCCGCTGGTGTAAGCCCGCCTGCGCGCCCGCCGCTTCCGTGGTGTGTCCTCCGTTTCAGGCCGACTCCGGACCCGACGGCGGCGGCTCCGGATCGGGCAGGCTGCCCACCACCGGCGTCCGGCTCTCCTGCCACTGCGTATGCGCCGTGGTAGCCAGCGTCCGTGCCCGCTCGCCCGCGCGGCGCACCAGCGCCTCCACCGCCTTCGTATCCCCGGTCTTGAACTCGGCCAGCGTTTCCAGCCCGGAAGGGTCCGTCTCAAAGTACGGAGCCTCCTCAAAATTGCACACCCCCGCCAGCATTGCCTGCGGCAGCCGCACCCGGTACGCGTTGTACTGCTCCACCGCATGGTTGTAGGTCTCCCGCCGCTCCAGCACCTCGGTCTCGATTTTTTCCAGCTGCAGCATCAGCTGCTGGAAGGTTTGGTTGGCCTTCAGATCGGGGAACGCCATGGCCAGCGCCGAAACCTGACTGATCGCCTGGTTCGCGCTCGCGTTGGCGCGCATCAGCCCCGCGATCGAGGTCATGTCTTCTGAAACCTGCAGCTGGGCCAGCTTCTCGTGGGAGCCGAAGCCATTCGCGATATCCACCAGCCGCGAGGCCAGGTCGGCCCGCTTGCGCGTGACGGCAAGGATGTTCGCGCGGCGGGAACGCACGCTTTCAGCCAACTGCTTTAGCCGGTTATAGACCCGCACTCCAACAAACGCGACGACGATCAGAACCAGGATGAACAGGGTAAACATGGAGGCCCCGTGTGCTTAGAGGATTGCGCCGGCATCGGCGCCCCTCCATTTCACTACGATTCCGCCCCGATGCGCCACTGGACGTTCCACGATTGTCCATCGCTCAGCTCGGTTCAGCTCGCCTTCAAGTCGCTCGGCCGCCCGAATCCCGCACCCTGCCCGACCATACCCCGAATACCGTACACTGAAGTGTTTGCAGGCCCCGACGCCTGCACCTGGGAGAAGGTAGATGGCCACCGATGTAGTCATGCCGCAGATGGGCGAGTCGATCTTTGAGGGAACCGTAACCAAGTGGCTCAAGAAGCCAGGCGACGCGGTTGAGCGCGACGAGCCGCTGTTCGAAATCTCGACCGACAAGGTCGACGCCGAAATTCCCTCGCCCATCGCCGGAACCCTCCAGGAGATCAAGGTCGAGGCCGGCGCGACCGTGCAGGTGAACGTGGTGGTCGCCGTGATCGGCGAGGCCGCCAACGGGAGCGCTCCGGCTGCCGCACCGGAGGCCAAAGCCGACTCCGTCCCCGCCGAGCCCCAAAAGACCGGCGGCACAGCCCAGGCGCCCGCAGCCGAGGCCGCCGCCACCGAGGTGGTCATGCCGCAAATGGGCGAGTCCATCTTCGAGGGCACCATCACCAAGTGGCTCAAAAAGGTCGGCGACAAGGTCGAGCGCGACGAACCGCTCTTCGAAATCTCAACCGACAAGGTCGACGCCGAGATCCCCGCACCCATCGCGGGCGTGCTTCAGGAGATCCGCACCGAGGCCGGCGCCACCGTCCAGGTCAACACCACCGTGGCACTCATCGCAGGCGCCGCAACGGGAGCCCCCACTGCCCCCATCGCCCAGCCGGCCAAAGGCGCGCCCGCCGCCATTGAAGGCAAGCCCTCGCCGGTGCCGAGCGGCCCCACCGCTCCCTCGGCCGCCCCTGCCGCGGCAGCGCAGGACAGCGGCGAAAAGCTGCGCTCCTCGCCGCTTGTACGCAAAATCGCCAAGGAGCACGACCTCGATCTGCGCCAGATCGCCGGCACCGGCTCCGCCGGGCGCATCACCAAGGACGACGTGCTGAGCCACATGGAAAAAGGCGCGCCGGCACCGGCGGCAGCACCCGCGCCCGTCGCCGCGCCGCCCGCCAAAGCCGCCCCAGCGCCCGCCCCAGTGGCCGCAAGCCCGCTCGCCGGCCAGCTCGTCCCCATGACCAAAATGCGCTCCATCATCGCCCAGCGCATGGTCGACTCCAAGCGCACCAACGCCCACGTCCACACCGTCTTCAAAATCGACATGACCCGCATCGTGCGCCTGCGCGAGAAGGAAAAGTCGAAGTACGAGCAGCGCAACGGCGTCAAGCTCACCTACATGCCCTTCATCGCGCGCGCCGTCACCGCCACCCTGCGCAAAATGCCCATCATCAACGCATCGATCGAAGGCGACGCCATCCGCTATCACGGCAACGTCAACATCGGCATCGCCGTCGCCCTCGACTGGGGCCTCATCGTGCCCGTCATCAAGCAGGCCGAGGAGCGCAGCTTCCTGGGCGTCGCCCGCGCCATCGCCGATCTTGCCGAACGCGCCCGCGGCAAAAAACTCAAGCCCGATGAAGTCGGCACCAGCACCTTCACCCTCACCAACGCCGGCATCTACGGCGAGCAGTTCGGCACCCCCGTCATCAACATGCCCGAGAGCGCCATCCTCGGCATCGGCGGCCTCTTCAAGGAGCCCGCCGTCGTCACCGACGAGCTCGGCATGGACTCCATCGCCATCCGCCACGTCATCCATCTCACCCTCGGCTTCGACCACCGCATCATCGACGGCTCTGACGCCGGCAAATTCATGGCCGAAGTCAAAAAATACCTCGAAACCTGGAGCGAAGATATCGGCTAGATCCCCTGCGTCAGCAAGTTCTTGCATAACGATGTCATCCTGAGCGGAAGCTGGCGCGTAAGCGCCAGCTGGAGTCGAATGGACCTGCGGTTTGCACTTATAACTCGCCCATTGCCGTCAGCACCCGTTCCACCGCCTGCTCCGGCGTGTCCCCAAGCGCCGATAAATGCCCCATCTTGCGCCCCCTGCGCGGCTGGTGCTTCTCATACAGGTGCAGCCGCACCCCAGGCACCGCCAGCGCCCGCTCAAAGCGCGGCTCGCGCTCCAGCCACAAATCCCCCAGTAAGTTAGCGATCGCCGCCGGCCGCAGTATCTCCACCTCGCCCAGCGGCAAATCGCACACCGCGCGAATCGCCTGCTCAAACTGGCTCGTCGAGCACGCCCGCTCGCTCGCGTGATAACTATTGTGCGGCCGCGGCGCCAGTTCGTTCACAAACAACTCACCTGCCTCGGTAACAAACATCTCGACCGCCAGCAGTCCCTCAATCTCAAGCTGCTCGGCTATCTGCATGGCCAGCGACTGCGCCCTCATTTCCAAACTCAACGGGATCGAGGAAGGCAGCACACTCCACGCCAGAATCTGCTGCTCGTGATGGTTGCGCGCCGAAGGGAACGCCCGCACTTCCCCGCGCGGCGAGCGAGCCACCAACACCGAGATTTCCATCCGCAGTGAAAGCGCCTGCTCGGCAACGCACGGCTGGCCGCCCAGCGATTGCCAGGCTGCTTTGAAATTTTCAGCAGAGGGATCGGTGACGTGTACCTGGCTGCGGCCATCGTAGCCGCCGCGTGCGCTCTTCAGGAATAGGTTCCGACCAATGGCCGGCGCAGTCCGCAGCAGATCGTCCAGCGAGCCAATAGCAGCGTAAGCGCCCAGCGGCGCGCCATGCCCAGCCAGCCAATTCTTCTGCCGTATGCGGTCCTGAATAATCTGCATGACCGCCAGCCCCGGCCGCACCGGCGCAAAACGATGCGCGGCCGCCAGCGCCTCCGGCGCGATCTGCTCTATCTCGAGCGTCACCACATCGCAGCCGCGCGCCAGGTTTGCCGCCGCCCGCGCATCGTCCCATCCGCCTTCAAAGCAGCTGTCCACCACGAACCGCGCCGGACACGACGGGTCCGGGTCCATCACCTGCACCCGGTATCCAAGCGACCGCGCCGCCATCGCCATCATCCGGCCCAACTGCCCGCCTCCCAGTATTCCGATCGTCGCGCCAGGCAGAATCGGAGCCGTCACTGCGGCAGTTCCTGCGCCAGCACTTCCTCGGTACGCCGCGCGCGCCACTGCTGCAATCGAAGCTGAAGGTCGGGATCGTACAGAGAGAGGATTTGCGCGGCAAGCAATGCCGCATTCGCCGCGCCAGGCTTCCCGATCGCGAGCGTCGCCACCGGTACGCCCCGCGGCATCTGCACGATCGACAGCAGAGAGTCGAGCCCATTCAGTACCGTCGCCGGAATGGGCACGCCAAGCACCGGCAGCAGCGTCTTCGCCGCCAGCATCCCCGGCAGATGAGCCGCGCCGCCTGCCCCCGCGACAATTACTTTCAAACCCAGCCCCTGCGCCCCGGCCGCATAGTCGAACAGCAGGTCTGGCGTCCGGTGCGCTGAGATAACTCTCGCCTCAAACGCAATCGCCAACTCACTCAGAAGGTCCGTAGCCGACTGCATGACTTCAAAGTCGCTCCTGCTGCCCATCACTACGCCTACTAAGGGAGCCTTACCCATTCCCAAATTATAGACTCCCCGGTTCCTTGCCCGATCGCTCCTCCGGCATCGCCGCCGCGGTAAAGTTCAGCAGCCCCGCCCGGTCCAGGTTGGCGGCGAGCAAATGCGCGAACCGGTACAGCCACTGGTATCCCGGGCTGCTCTTCCCATCCGGCGCGTTCATCGCACTGACTGCCGCGGAAAATATCCAAAGCGTCGCCAGGCCGCACAGAAAGAAGTGCGGCCCTCCTGGCACAAAAACATCACAGAGATAAGTGGGCATGACAACCTTTCTACAGAGGTACGTTCACAAATACCGCAGAGGAACACAGTGAATAGTTCGGCGGAACAGATCCGTCATACATCCTGACGTAGTACTGCTCCACCGCCGCGCTCCGCGGAATACTGAAGCTCGAAGTAGACGTCCGCAGCACCAAATCCGAATCCACTCCCGGTCCAAACGTATTATCGCGCCTGCGCACTTCAAACCCTCCATTTACCGGCGCGGCCGCATTCGTAGTCAGACTGATCGTTGTGTTCGTCACACTCGCGACGGGCAAAACGCCCAGGCTCTGCAATGCTCCTCCGATCGCTGTCTGCTGCTGAGGAAATACTGCGTCAGCAGGAATCGCTGCGGAAATTCGGATGGTCAGGTTTTCCGCCCAGTCATTTGCGAACGTGACCGTGTAGAGAGGCATGTTCGGCTCGTCCGCTAGTAACTCCACCCGTACTTCTCTTACGATTACACTCACGGTCTCGCCGTTCGCCATCGGTCCAATCGATAGAGCATCGCCCGGCCAGATATCCACGCCATGCTGCAGGTTGCCGGCTTTATATGTGCCGCGCAGCACCGCGGAAGGGTCAAGTGCCATACTCAGCAGGGCGCCCGCCGCATGCTCGCAGTCGACGCTGCTCCAGGCCGGCGGCTGAGTCACAGACCCGATCCACATGGTCGTCGCCGCCTCTGCCCCCATGCCTGGAGACGAAGCGCTTATCTGTCGCGCGATAGCCCGCCCTCTCAGCCGGTAAGTCGCATAGATCAGAGATCCGGCGCTTGGAATGCTGGCGGGATAGAACTCCAGCGTTCCCGCTGTCGTGACTCGGCACGACCCTCCTTCCGGAGCAGTTGCAACAAATTGCGCCGCTGGCGAACTGCCGGCCGCTCCAACAGCTACCCATAGCGGGGCCGTCTGTGTGCACTGCACACTCTTCATGCTGCACATCAGGCTTCCACTGCTCAGCAGTCCCAATACGCAAGAGGGCGGGATCGCACTTACAACCCCCGAAAACAAGATCAGCGGCGCTCCGGGTGTGCCGCTCGTTACATCCTGTACTTCAAACTCCAACTGCCCTGCACTCGCCACCACCCCGCCGCCATTCGAGGCAGATGCCCCGTTCTGGAGATAGGAATACGACTGCCGAACCCGCTCCATCTCAGGCGAAAACACACGCAGGCGGAACGTATAGAAATGCCCGCTTTGCGGCTGAAACGAAGACCCAGCCGCAGAGCCGCTGATTGAAGGAGATACAGTCGCTATGCCGCCCGGGCTGCTCACCTGGAACCCGGCGAAACAGTTCGCATCACTTATCTGGCCTGAATACAAACCGAACAGTGTGCCGACGCTTCCGTTAGTCAGCGCAACACCGCCGCCCTCGATAGTAATCGTTCCGCCGAGCTCAATCTCCTGAAGCAACCCTATGGCCGCCTCCCCTGCTTTCCCCGTACCCCCCACGCAGGTCAGTCCGTTGGCCGTAAGGGCGATATGCCCTTCAGGATCTTTCGTCAGCCACACCCGCGAGTTCAGGCTTGTACCCTGAAACAGGTCCAGCACCGCGGTCTTCTGCTGCGCAGCCGGAGCGAACGGCTTTTGAGAAAACACGAAAGATGTCGTAATCCCATCTCCCTGGAATATCTCCGTGACGTACGCCGTCGGCTCCTCCCTTCCACACACTGTTATGTCGCGAGCTAACCAGCGCAGATCGGCCACACTTACCGGATCGAAATGCAGTCCGGGATCGCCGGCCGCGATTGCATGCGAAACTTCACCGATCGATGTAACTTGAACACCACCCGCGAGGCTGCGATACGTGCTTCTCGTCATGTCGGCAAGCAGCCCCGCGGTCTCCGACCATCGCGCGCCTCTCTCAATCTCCACCCTGCTCGAACTCGAGATTTGCTCTGACAAGGCAATCGGGAGTGATGCGGATGAGGAGAGCGCCGCAAGCGCCATCCAGTCCTGCTGCGCGGACTGGCCGAGTAAGACCGTCTGCGTCGCAGATACCTCCGCGTCAAGAAGCAGTTCGTCGCTAACTGCGCTTACCGTCGCGATAAACAAAGTCCCCCGCTCTCCTGCCCCATCCGCATTCATCGCAGGCGCCGCCGCCACATAGCCGCTGAACATCACGGTGCCTAGATCGTCCAGCACCAGCACCCGCGCAAATGGCACCGGCACGGAAATAGCACCCGGGTCTACAATCAACGACAAGGTGCAGATCGTCGGCTTATTCAATTGCCTGACAATCAGCGCACCTTTGTTCAACTGAACACTCGCAGTATGATCGACGCTGCCTAGTCCGTCCAGATTATCAATCCATACCTGCATCATCTCATCCCTTCAAATATATGTGCAGCTTGCTGGAAAGTAACTGCGATAGCACAACACCTGGGCGCCGTCGTTTCCATCTATCACCGGCAATGCACGGAACTTGGCGCTGGGCTGCACCATGTTCAGCGATGGAGCAAGCGCGACAGACACTTCTCCTGCATTCTCTGCCGCCTGCAGCCTCGGATAATGCAGAAACAACCTGTCTCCCTGCACCCCTTCCTGCACAAACAGTCCCGACCACTCTTGAAAGAACGACCCACCCTCGCGATCCACAAAACCCAGCAACAACTGCACCTTCATGGTCGTCGTAGGCGCGCCAGCCGGCAGCGGTGTCGCTAGCTGCAATCCGCCGTCAGCCCCAATCGCAATCACTCGCCCCACGTTGAACGACACCCGCCGGACGTAATCCGGATCGCCTCCCACTAAGCCCGCATTCTGCACATACGCGGCACTTACCCCCGCTCCTACAAATCCCGTCTGGTTTCCATAATCCTCGTCCACCACCACAATCGCGCCTACCTTGATCGGCGCAGCCGGCGACCCCGCAACATACAAAGTCTGCGCGCTCGATCCCTGCTGCAGCGCGATGGCGGCCGCTGCCTTCGCTCCCGAGCCGATAAGTGCCGCGGCGCTGCCTGGCGCCAGCAGGTTCATATGTTCCGAACTCGAAGCTAGTGCCATTGATAACTTGCTCCAAACAGCAAACTGGAACCCTACAAGCGCCCCGAAACTCTGCCGGCTCTGCAGTCGAACCGTAGCCGGCGTCCCCGCATCCACTTCCACAATCTTGCTTGCCGAGCTCCTCGTGAATCCATTGATCCATCCCAGGTCGACCCACGGTGCGCTCGGCGCGGCATCGCTCCAGTTCCCATTCCGTGCGGGATCGAAAATCGTCGGCGTGCCTGTCACCCGGTTCACGGGCGCGAAAAACGCGCGTGTACGCCGCGCGATCAGTGGCATCGACATCGGCGCGATCGTACTGGCAGTGCTCATGCTTCCCCCACTTCCTCAAAGCCAAACACTGTCACCTTCGCTACGCGGATCAATTGGTTTCTCTCTGTCTGCACTGGCGCGAGTACGGGTTGCGTCCAGAACACACTGGTTTGCATTGCGCCCGCGGGCGTTACTGTAAACCGCAGCTTCGGCGTACACATGGGCTGCAGAATACTCAGCAGTTCTTCGTCCATCGCGGACAGTGCGCGCCCGCGGTCTAGCCCCGCATTTGCCTGGCTGCCGCTCGTCGCGTAATGCACATCGCATTCCACGCTGGCCAGCAGCGACGGCAGGTTCTCCACGACGAAGGCCGCTGTCCAGCGCAGCGTAAATACGTCGTTCAGCAGCTCCGGCATCGGCGCCTCGGCCTCTTCCACCACAAGCCCCGGCCTCTGTACGCCCCGCAATGTAATCGCGCGCGCCGGGTTCAGTACCGCCAGTCGATCGCGGAGAGCAACATAGAAGCTGTCTTTTGCATTCTGCATCGTAGCTCCTTAACTTCCTTGACCAATCGATGTAACTTCAGCTGCCCGCAATAGCAGTCGGTATAGCAGTGGCTGCCCCAGCGACACAGAGCACGACCAGCCCTCTACCAGAAGGCTCAGTCCCGCCACATTCACGCCCGCAACCAGCCTGAATAGCGCGTCCGCGGAACTTACTTCAAGCAAGCTCACCTGCAGCGCAATCGCGGTCGCCGACACCATAAGCTCATAGCTCTCCGGCTGGTTCTCCTTCATCAGCCGGCGGTTCTGGCGAAATGTCACCGGCGCAATCACCAGCTCTTGGAAGTTAGGAGCATTGATGCCCAGCTGCCCGGCATCGCTCTGGTCGCCCTGCGCCGCGGGGATCAGCAGCGACGCCGTGTAGCCGCCCGTCGCTCGCATCAGCGTGTCCGCTATCCGCTGGGCGCTGCCATTCTGGTTGCGTACGCTCAAGTCACTCATCGCTTACCCCAATCGATTCGCGACCCAGGGCCGCAATAATGTCTTCACCGTGCTGTCCACTAACTGGTCTGAGAAATACTGCACCTGCATCACATCCACCTTGGTCGACTTCACATTCATACCCGGTGTGCTCTGTGCGTTCTTCACAATCAACGCGCACGCGCTCTTCACCGCGTCCGGAACCACACTTAGCCCTGCCGTGTAAGTCACCGCGACTTCGTTGAACGGCAATCCCAGCACCGTCATCGGCAGCGTCAGCCCGCCATCCGGCATCCAGTCCATCATCGTCGGGTCTACGGTGACCCAGCTTCCCGGCAGCGAGAACGCATTCCACAGTTCCTGATACTCATACCTCATCTCCCCCCTGCGCGGATATGTGTATCTCGCCTGGATACTCACGAAGGGCAGCGCTGCGGGGGCCAGGGCCAGCAGCGGCAGATAACTTAACTGCAGGGATTGCGAGCCCGCCGACAAACGAAATCGCTCGGTATACTGCGTCACTAGCAGGCTCGCCCGCCTGCAGTAGTTCTCCATCAAAGCCGAAGCCACCGTAATCCAGTCATCCGTCGTATCCGGAGCAAGCCCGTAGCTTTCATATTCGGTCGACTGCAGATATCCCATCCCAACCCCCCTCGCTCATCCTTCAAAAAAAGGGGCCGCCCAGGTTTGAGCAGCCCCATTCCGCATTGCTTAGCGGTCGACCAGCACCTGGGCGTGCGCATAACCCGCACCCTTCACCACCATGCCGCCAAACTTAGCCACCACATACTGCGAAGCCAGCGAACCCGGCAGCCCCAGCTGGAAAATCCGTGCGCCCGGATCGCCCAGCCAGTGATACTCGACCATATCTTCCGTCACGATATAAGCCGGCAGCACCGCCGAGCCCGAACCCGGCGTCCCCGTGTAACTCAGCGTCCAGTCCGGGATCAGCGGAAGGTCGCCCGCCTGCGTCGACAGCGTCTTCACCGTCAGCCCGGCAGTTACTTCCTTCTGCGTCAGCACTACGTTGAACTCGCTCTTCAACTCCCGGTCCAGCAGGTCCAGCAGCACCGGGTTGGCATAGATCGCTGTCGGCCGCACCTCGAAGCTCGAGTTAGCCACCATCTGCGCGATCGCCGTCTTCAGCCCGTCCGTAATCGATGAGCCGTTCCCGATCGTCACCGTGTTCCCGCCGGCGGCAATCTGCTGCGCCGCGCCGTAATACTGCGCCGTCGTCGGCGCTGTCAGCGAGGTATCCGAGCCATTCCAGAGCGCCACATCGTGCGAGCGCAGCACGCCGTCTACCGTATCCAGCAGATCCTTCGCCTGCAGGTACGCAAACTGCTTCTGCTGCACACCCAGCTCCACATCGAACAGGTTGTATGACAGCTGCGCCACAATCGCCTTCAGCGGCACCGAGCGTTCCACCCGGGTCGGCACCACCAGCGGCGCCGCGATGTTACGCGGATCCACAAACCCTGCCGCGCCCGGCGAAGGAATCGCCGTCTCCTCAAAGAACCGCGACGGGTGCCCGGTCGCCGGCACCTGCCGGATCCGCTGCCCAAACGCGCCCCTGCGGCGCACAATATCCGTGATCTCGCTCTGGTACATCGGTACTTCCACCGCGCCAGGTCCGATGTAGTCTGCCGCCGAGTGGATCTCCAGAAAATTCGCCTTCATCTTTTTCTCCCTGCCTCTTCGAGGCGTCAGTCTTGCGCTAAGCTCGCGAGCACGGCATCCGGCCCACACAAATGTCTCGGTTCGACCTCGTCGAAGCAGCCCGTCCAACCCGCTTCACGCAATCGCCGCGATCACACGAAGCAGCAGCGTTCTGCCCCGACCGCCCGCCGCCTACCGCACCAGCGCCCCGGTCCGCAGCATCTGCGACTTCACCGCGATCCGCTGCTCCACGCTCAGCCCCGCCAGCGCCGCGTCCAGCGACTGCACATCCACCTGGTCCGCCGCATCGATCCCCTGCTTGGCCAGCAGCTGCACCGTCGCCGCGGGCAGCGTCTTCCGCGCCGCAACCTTCGGCTCTTCCCGCACGCCCGCCGCCTCCAGCGCCGCAATGGTCGCCTCCGCCTGCAGCAGCCTGCGCTCCAGCTCCATCTCCCGCCGCGACCCAGCCTCGCTTCCTTCAATCGCCGCCGTAATTTTGCCCACCTCGCCCGTCTGCGCCGCGCCCGCCTGCTCCAGCCGCGCCGCTTGGCTCTCCAGTGCACTCGCCGCAGCGGTCAGCCGCTCCAGCCCCGCACTCAACGTCTGCAATACCTCATTCATCTCTAGCTCCATAGCGCTCCATATCCTTTCTGTCCCAGGCTCAAACTCTCCCGCACACCCGCCGGCAGCCCATCCCGCGGCCCCGGCTCCACTCCCGCCACCAACGCCGCGGCCAACCCCGCCGTCCGGCACCTGTTCCGCAACAGCCGAAACGAAGTCCCCCGGTACGCCGCCTTGTCCCGCAGCAGCACCGCCGCCCCGGTAAACATCGCCCGCGTCACCGTCCATACATCCGCCAGCATGTCCTCCACCTGCGCATCCGCCAGCTCATAGCTCATCCCCATGCTTCCCGGCGAGCTCGTCTCCACCTGCTTCACCACCTCCGGAAAATCGCGGCCATACACATACCCCGCCACCCGCAGCTCGCGCCCAATCACATCCGCATCCGTAATCAGCCCGCATTTCCGCCGCACATCGTGCCCATCCCAGCCCGGCGTAAACCCGATCGCCATCCCCAGCAGCGACGGCAGTGCTTCCTTCGCCGCCTCGCTCGTCAGCACCACCCGGTGCCCCTTCGCCCCCGACGGAGGCCGCGTGCTCGGCTCATCCACCGTCGTCAACACCCCCTCAAACGCAATCCTGTTCGGGTGGCCCGCCACTTCCGGCACCTTCATCGCCATCGCTTCCAATCGCATCCTGCCTCCCCACCCCTCTACCCGCTCGCCCATACGCCCCATACCGTTCAAAAGCAGAATCGCTGCCACGTGCAGAGTTGCCGCCACGTGCAGAGCCACTTTCATGTGCAGAATTACTGCCACATGCGGAAAGTGGTGTCATCCTGAGCGCAGCGAAGGATCTGCTTTTGCCTTTGCCCTTCCGCTCTTTTTGGTTGGCCGTAGCGCCACGCCTCCTTTCTCAGCCTTTTCCAGCGCCTTTCCAGCGAGCACCTCCTATCTCGCCTCCAACCCCCGCAATCCTTTGGCAGTGGGTCATCCTGAGCGAAGTTGGCGCGCAAGCGCCAACGCCAGTCGGTAGCGCTCGCGCCAAAGGACCTGCGGTTCCCCCCCGCAATCACCAAAACGCAAGGCCACCTGCGCTACAGGGCTTCGCCCCGAAAGCTCCCGTAGGCAGTGCAGCCAAACGACCTGCTTCACGCCTTTGCCATCTCCGGCATCCCGACCACCCCCAGCGGCGGCAGCCCCCGCATCGCCCGCACCTCATCCACCGTCAGCACCCCCGCCGCCAGCAGCTGCGTCTGGATCCCCACCGTCTCCAGCTCATCCGGCGCCTCCAGCTGGTTGAACACAAACTCGAACTCCCGCCACCCCAGCCGCTTCGCAAAAAGGTCCCGCGTCACGTGCTCGCACACCAGCCGCGCCAGCGGCGCCACCGCCGAGCGAAACAGCTCATCCGCCTGCGCCCCCGCCGTCGACTGGTTCACATCCCGCTCCAGGCCCAGCACCATCGGCGGCAGCCCAAATGCATTCGCCACCATCCGGATCAAAAACTCCTGCCAGCTCAACCGCAGGTCCGCATCCGTCCCGCTCGCGAACCGCAGCACCTCCGGCTGCTGCTCGGTACTCAGAATCGGCACCCGCCCCGTCCCCTCCACATCGTCCTGCCACCACCGCGTCAGCCGGTCATGCTGCTCCGGCGTCGTCTCCTTCATCCACAGCGCATACTGGCTCACCGCGTTGCTCGCCAGCCGCCCCGCGAACCGGTGCGCGCCCATAAAGCTGTTGATCGTCTCGAACGCCACCTCCAGCGGCCCCAGCCCAAACGGCGTGTGCGTCCGCGGGTTCATCCGCAGGTACATCAGCTCGTCATCGGCCAGCAGAATCTGCCCGCCCGCCCCCGCCAGCCCCGTAATCTGCGCGAACCGCGCCCCACCCGCGCTCCCATCCCACTTCGGGTTGATCTGGATTGTTGCCCCATCCACCGGCCACAACGAAAACGGCCGCCCCGGGTCCCCGGTCAGCTCCATCTCGACCGCTCCGAACCCCCCAACCAGCGCATCCTCCAGAACCTGCTCCAGCAGCGACCGGAACGAGTCGCTCGCATTCGGCTCCTCGAGCGCCGTCCGCAGCGCATGCAGCTTGCCCTCCAGATCCTCCACGCTCTCCGGGCGAACCGTCCGCTTTAGCCGCACCTGCCAGTCCAGGCTCGCGATCCGGTCCTTGATCACATTGATCGCCCGCCGCGCCACCGGCGTCTCCGCGAACCGCCGCAGACTCGACGGCGTAATCTTCGGCAGCGCCCGCTGCGCCCCGCTGTACGGCTGCAGCAGCATCGGCAGCGCCGCCGACTTCCTCCGCGCCTGCACCTCCTCGCCCTGCGCCGCCAGCCCCGTTTCCCCAGCCAGCGCCCCGCCGCCCCACAGCTTCCGCACCGTCTCTGCCACGCCCATCCCGCCGCCCCCTGTTTTCTCTTGCCCAAAAACAAAGGCGGCATGGCTCTAAGCCACACCGCCTGCGCTTTCCTTAACCACTTCCCACCGGCCGTCATCCTGAGCGCTTCACACGGGTGTCATCCTGAGCAAAGCGAAGGATCTGCTTTTCTCTCTCGAACGACTCCCCCACACCCATCACGACAAAACCGCCTGCGCGGGCACTTCGTGCACAGTCCGAAGGACCGGCCACTTCGTGGCGTGTTTTCGTATCTATACAGCCCCAAACAGAAGCGGCCCTCCCGCTGGTCGGGAGCAATCTATCCCGGCCAACGAAAGAGCCACTATCTAAATGCTACCAGCACAGCCGCAAATACTACGCCACCGTGCTCCATACTTATTTAAGAAACTCGGGAGTGGAGCGTCCTACTTAGTCCGCTGCCGCAGCCGGCATCCATTTTGCACCTTATCGCTTTCGGTCTCATATCTATTCCGTTTTTGCCGCTGAAACCAGGTTACCGCATATCGCCAAAATGGAGTGCCAAGGAGGCCTTATCAAAATTAGCTGCTCGATCAATCCGCGATACCCGCAAGTACACTCACCAGAACCATCTGAACAGACGCTATCTCCAGGATAACTATCAGCCATTTCGGCGCGCCGCGAATGGCGGCGATGAAGCCGACGATCATGCCGACAGGCGCGAATAGGAATAACAAAACAAAGTTAAGAATTCGAGGGTCTTGCCATGGCGGCAAAGAAGGAGCAGGCCAGAAGTGATAGTAGACAAATAAGCCAGCCATGAAAGCCGCATTTGCGCTAGTCACGCAAAGTGCTATCAGCGCCATCGAGCCCGGCCGCTGACCACGCCGCCGCAAAAAGAGAGCCGCCCACGCAGCAAGCGTAAGGACCAGAGGTCCACACGTTAGAAAACACACCATAAGTCATTCCGCTGTATTCAAGAGTCTCAAGCGCCTTGAAGTCCAGCTTTCCAGCAAGAGACACGGAAGTGATTTCCGCCATGCTCGGAGCTAGAAGAATCGGCCCTTCCATCCGGCTTATAGCAATTCTCGTACACACGTACAGCGGCCAGCAGCTCCGGCGGTGGCTTTTCCGTTAAGAAAAGCCACATTGCACAGATCCCTCGCCAATACACCTATACGAGAATTGCTATAGCCTCTCGATGCACCACAAGCCATACACCACACCCGTTGACAAAAGCGCCCCCCCGACGCCGCCGCAAGCCTCTTGCGGTGCTCCTGGGTGTTCTTGCCTCTACGCCCGCAGCAACTCCCGCTTCGCCGTCTCCGCCATCCGCGGCAGGTCCGCCGTTGTCATCACCCGGATCGCCTGCGCCTCCATCGTCTCCACCGCGAACCGGTACCCCGCCGCCACATCATCCTCCCCATCCTCCGAACCCCGTACCTCACGCAGCGGCTCCACCACCGCCGTAAACTCAAGCCCGGCCCCCTCCACCCGCGCCACTCCCTCGCGAATCGCCGCCACCGAGAACGCCAGCACCTTGGCCAGCTCCGTCTCCCCCTCCAGCGACACCGCGTGCATCATCTTCACCACCCCGTTCGGCCGGTACCCGCAGTCGATCCGCAGCGGATCTCCCGGCTTGGTATAGGTCGATGCCGCGATCCGCTTCCGCATCAACTCCCACACCCCCGCCTGCTCGAACCGCTGCCGCATCGCCGCCTGGATCTTCGCCCGCCCGCTTCGCTTGCGCACACTCTCCCGCTTGCGCGGCTCCACATACACCCGCATCAGACTCTCAATCTCCGCGATCATCGACTCCGCCAGGCACCCCTTCGCGTCCGTCACCTGCAGCAGGTTCGAGAACGAATCCTCGATCGTCTCCAGCACCGGCCTCGCATCCGCCTGCGCGCCTTCCAGCAGCCGCCCCCGCAGCTCGCTTTCCAGGGCCTCCAGCATCTCCGTATCCGCCTCCGGGTCCACGCACCGCACCCGCGCCCAGTCCCGCGTAAACCGCAGCATCGGCGCATTCGGAGCGTTCGCCAGCCCTGCCGCCGACGCCTCCCGCAGCAGCACCCCGATATTCACGAACTCATTCTTCACCGCATCCGGCACATACCGGATCAGAAAGAACTCGCACTCCTTACGTCCGTTTACCAATGGCAGTCACCTTTCAGGAAGCAGGGGTTAGAGGTCAGGGTGTAACGTGCAAGCGAAATTCGGCGCACTTGGCAGGGCTTGCGCCAAAGCGCCTGGTTTCCTGCGGCGCGCACCGCATTCTCACCCTGACCGCCAACCCCTCTACCCTACCCCCTCGCCCACCCTCCCTACATCGTCCACTGCGGCTCCACAAACAGTCTCCTCCCCACCTCCGCCTCCCCCCGCATCCATTTTGGGAATGGCCTCCGGCTCGACTCCCGAAAGGACCCAATCAACTCCGGTACCAGCGCCCGCCGCCGCAGCAATCGCTCCACCAGCTGCTCCATCTCGCTGATCGCCCCCCCGTACCACTCCGGCGGCACCCCCTCCGCCATCTCCCATACCACCTGCGCGTCCAGCTTTTCGAGCCTTGCCATCCACGGCTCGAAACTCTCCCACCCCCGCACCCCTTCATACACCAGGTTCCGCGCGTACACCCCACGCAGCGGCGCATCCTTCAGCCCCCACTCCCCCGCGGCAAAGCAGTACCCCTGGTCGATAAACGTCGCCTCATACCTTCGCTGCCGCGGCCGCTTGTGAAACACCGCCTGCCGCCCGTTCGCATTGCACGTCCACTTGTCCAGCACCAGCATCCCGGCAAACTCCGCCAGGTTCTTCACCTCGCCCAGCTGCTGCTCCGGCAGGTAATCCACCGTCTGCCCCGGCATCAATCCCCCCACCAGCCGCGACCCGAACTGCAGCCCCGCCCGGCACCGCTCCTCCCGGCCCGCCGCCACCTCCACCGTCAGCTCCGCCGTCCGGCTCACCAGCCACTGCGATACATCCACCACATCGCAGTGCGGCACCGTCAGCCCCAGCGCCCCGGCCAGCTTCGTCCCCAGCATCTCCCCGACCAGCACCCGCAAGTGCTGCGGATTGTTCTGGAATTTCACCACATACGCATGCCCATCCGAGCCCAGCATCAGATGGCTCTGCGCCCCGCCCCGCATCTTCCGTATCTGCTGCAACGCCGTTACCGCCAACCTAACCCTCTCAAAACCGCCCGCGCGGCCGGCGGTCACTTCGTGACGTGTCTACCCTGTGTTCGCATCCCCAACCTGCGCCGGCCTCCCGCTGGTCGGCATTACATTCAGCAACGGCACCGCTAGGTGGTGTCCATCAGGTTTCTGCGATAGACAGCCACTTACAGCAGTGTCCTACAACTTACAGTGACGCCATAAAGGTGTCATCCTGAGCGCAGCGAAGGACCTGCTTTTGCCTTTACACATCCAATTTCCACTCCGGCTCGATCCCGACCAACGGGAGGGCTATTCCAGTCCCGCATGCCACCCCAAGTACACCCGCCACGAAGTGGCCGCCTCCCGCGTAGGGGGTCTTGCCTTTTCCCGCCAGCCGGGAGCCCCACGTCTCGCCCTTGAGACGTGGGGCTCCCTCACCGCCGCCCCAACAGCTCCCCCCGCACCGCCTGCGCAATCGCCATCGCCATCACGCAGTCATCATGCTCCCCGCTCTGCGCCCCCGTCCGCCCATTCGCCAGCCGCACAAACCCCCGGCACTCCCGCAACATCCGCTCACTCATAAACAGCTCCGGCCGCTCCACCAGCAGCGCTCCCAGCCCCGCCAGCATCCCCGGCCGCGACACCGACGACGTCAGCCACCCCGGCCACCCGTTCTGCATATACACCCGCGCCGGCCCCACCATCGACTCCAAATGCGCCAGCACCCCAGCCCCGTGATTGTTCCGCTCCACCACCACCCACGCCAGGTTGTACTCCCGGTGCAGCCGCGCCACTTCCTCGCTCAACTCCCGTACCGGCATCTTCACCCGCAGCTCCGCGCATTGCAAGCCGGTCTCCAGCTCCACCACCTGCGCCACCCCGTAGTCCCCGCCCGTCCCCCCGCCCGCCGGATCCACCGCCACCACGTACCGCTTCCCCACCGCCGGCGGCAGCCATGTCCACAGAGGCCCTTTCACCACCACCGGCGCCGGCGCCGCCAGCACCCGCGCATCCACCGCCGCCGTATCGAAAATACAGTCCCCACTCGCCGCGAAGCAGCTCTCCACATCCTCCGCGAACTCCTGCCCCGCCAGCTCCCGGTACCCCGCTCGCAGCATCCGCCGGTACCCCACCTGCTCCAGCGTCAACCCGTGCTCCGCCCGCAGCCGCCGCTCCTCTTCCTCCAGCACATCCTCGGCCACCGCCGTCCCCACATACGACGCCTCCCACCACCACGGGAAAAAATGCTGCACCATCCCCGTCTCCGCCGCCCGCCGCCACTGCTCCCAGAAGCACCCCTGCGCTCCCTGCGGCGTCGACTCCAGCACCAGCTCCCCCCCCGGAGCCAGCGCCGCCTGCAGCCCCTGCAGCACCGCCGACGCCTCCCCCGGCCACCGCGCCACCTCGCTGCAGTGCAGGTTCGTAATCGTCAGCCCCCGCCCCGCATTCGCATCCCCCGCCGTCACCACCCTGAACCCCGAATCCAGCCGTCGAAAATGGATCTCCCGCGCATTCGCCTTCGACGTCTCCAGCGCCCCCTCCCGCAGAAACTCCGGCAGCATCGCCAAAAACCGGTGCGCCATCCCGAAAATCGCCTCCGCCGCCTCCTGCGTATGCGCCACCTGCACGCTCAGCGTCCCCGGCACCGTCATCGTCTTCAAAAACAGCCGCGCCGACACCCATGTACTGATCCCCATCTGCCGCGCCTTCAACACCACATTCCGCTGCCCCCGTCGCGCCTCAAACTCCGCCTGCGCCCGGTTCGCCTTCAGCGCCACCATCACCCCATCCCGCCCCCGCACCTTCAGCAGCGACTCGGCCAGAAACGCCGTCACCGTCCGCCCCCCCAGCATCCGCGGCCGCGCATCCAGCATCCGCCCATACTTCACCAGCTCGTCCACATCCTCCCGCACACCCATCCCCACTCCTTCACAAATAACAAGACCCCCTGCGCGGGAGGCGGCCATTTCATGGCGTGTCTACCCGGTATTCGCAACTGTGGCATCTGCGCGCCTCCCGTTGGTTGTCATCCGCCATGTCGACCCCGACCAACGGGAGGGCAACAAATCTCCCGGTTGCAAGCATCACGGACACCCGCCACGAAGTGGCCGCCAGCCGCGCAGGCGGTCTACCAGCCTTTCCCCCCGCGCCGTTAGCTCGCCGCAGGCGACCCCGCCGGTGCCGGAATCGCCTTCAAAAACGCCACCGCCGCATTCACCAGCGCCTGCAGATTCGTCGCGTCCAGATTGATCCCCAGCTGCTTCGCATACGCCGTCGCGATCGGGTCCAGCGCCTGCACCACGCTCGCCAGCTTCTGCTCCCCTGTCGCGCCATTCTGCGACGCCGCCAGCCCCGTCGCCTGCGCATTCGCCACCATCGCCACAGTCGAATCGAACAGCGCCGAAACCGATGGCAGCGCCACTGCGATAATCGGCTCCGCCGCCGTCGCCACCCCCACCACCACCGGAATCTCCTTGGTAAAGAACTCCTTGATCACCGCACCCGCATGGTCCAAAATGCTCAAAAACCCGCTGCCCGCCGCTGCCGTAGTTGCCGTTGCCATCGTTAGTCTCCTGTAAGCTGTTGCGCCTAAGTCAAACCGGAGAGCCTTCTACCTGCTCTCCGGCCAATGTGCAAAAAAGGTGTCATCCTGAGCGCAGCGGTAGCGCTTGCGCCAAAGGACCTGCTTTTATCTCGCTCCGGAATTCGCAAATAAGGTGTCATCCTGAGCGCAGCGAAGGATCTGCTTTTCTCGCGCCCCGTACACCCCCTTAAAACGCGTACCAGTTGCTATCCGGCCCGCACACCAGCGACCGCTTCCCCGCCCCGCTTATCACCAGCGTCCCCGCACTTACCCCCTGATAATTGATCGTCTGCCCACTTACCGTCCCCAGCGTCACCGTATTGCCCGTGCTGTCCGCCTTCACCACCGTCAGCTCCAGCCCCGTCGGCGTCGCCTTGTCCGGCATCGCCGTAAAGCAGCTCGGCAGCGTCAACACCTGCGCCCCACTTGCCGCATTCGCGATCACATTCTTGTTCCCCGTCGTCAGCGCCATCGTTGCCGCCGTGTTAATCACCGTCGACAACGCCAGCCCACCCGCCGACTTAATCGTGCCCTGGTACGTTATGTTGAAGAACGGCATCGCCCCCGCGATATGTCCGTCGAATAAGTCCCCCTGATACCCCGTGTACTCCTGCGCGCTGTAAGCCGAGTAAGTCGCCGCCCCCGCCTTCGGCGCCGCCCACACCGCCGCCACCGCCCCGTTCCCCGGCGCGTTGTTGCTCGCCCCGCCCCCGCTGAACCCGGTCGTCGTCGCCGGCTCCAGCGCCTGGTAATAATTCCCGCAGCCCGTCAAATGATGCACACTCGCAAACGTAGGCGGCACCCCCGCCGCCGCCCCGTAGTTAATCCAGTTCACACTGCTCGACATACCCAGGCAGCTCACATCCGAGATCAGCAGGTTATTGCCCACCGTGCTCGCCACCGTCGCGAAGTTAGCCGAAGGAAAGCTCGATAACTCCGGCCACTGCACATGCCCGCCGTGTATCTCTACCCCGTTCGCCCCCACATAGAACGCCGACACCGCCGGCGAGTCCGCATAAGTATCCGTCCACGTACTCCCCGACCCGCCCGTGTCATAAATCACATAGCTCGTTGCATACGAAGCATTCGCCGCCGTCCCCGAGCTAGCCGTGTTTGAGCAAGGTCCCGTCGCACACGTGTACGGATACCCGAACCCGTGCACCCCGTATCCCGTATTCCCCGTCCCCTCGTTCCACACCGCCGCCGTCAGCGCATTGCGCACCGTAATCGTGTGCATCACGCTGTCGATCGCCGTCTTCTGCAAATGAATCCCGTACGCCGGCCTCGCCGCCGGGCTGAAGGCCCCCGCACTGTAACTCACCGTCACATTGCGCAGCAGCGACCCCATCTGGTGCCCGCCCGCCGTACTCGCCTCCCCCAGCAGCAGCCCCTCCGCCGTCGTATCGTTCACGCTCACGTTGTCCACCAGCATCCCGCGCGCCCATTGGAACTCGAACCCGTGCGTCGCATTCTTCCCCGCCAGAATATTCAGGTCCTTGAACGTGCATCCCTCCGCCAGCGCCGTATTGCCCAGCAGGAACACATCCCCGCCCAGCCCCACCGGCACCGTCAGCGTCGTCGCCGTCGAGCCCACATCCGCTCCCACCGCCGACCCCGCCGACCCAATCACCCCCACACACGCGCCATTGCTCGGCTCCGTCAGCGTCGCCGTCACCGGGTAGCTCCCCGGCCCCAGCCACACCGTCTGGTTTCTCCCCGTCGCCGTAGCGCTCGCCACCGCCGCGCTCCACGCCTGGTTCAGCGTCGTGTACGTCAACCCGTCCACCGTCACCGTTCCGTTCACGCTCGAGGCCGTCAGCGCCCCCGCGACCTTCGCCGCCCCGCCCGCCGTCAGCGTCCCCGCCACATTCGCCGTCCCGCTTACCGTCACGTTGCTCTGGAACGCCGCCGGCACGCCCGCCACCAGCGACCCCGTCCCGTTCTGCCCGTTTACCCGGAACAGACTCGCCCAGCCCGATGGGCCCCACGAGTCATACCCGATCCCCGGCCCCGTCCCCGGCCCCGTGCCGTTCACGTTGTTCGGCCCCCCCATATTGCAGAACCGGTTCCCCACATGCCCCCCATCGCTCGTCGGCGTGTCGAACACGCAGTACAGGTTCTGGTACTGCAGCCCGCTCATGTACTGCCCATACTGCTGGTACGGCCCAAAGATCGATGTGTGCTTGTGGAACACCCCGCGCGCCGAATCCCACAGCTCCTCGCCCCCGGCCATCGTCAGGTTCACCGCCGCCGGGTACCCGGTCGCGTACATCGGCGCAAACACCGTGCTGCCCCCCGTCGCCGCCGATATATTCACCTGCAATCCCGCTGCCTGGTACGCCGTCGCCTTCTGGCTCTCCACCCCCTCCGCGTTGATCGGTCCATCGATCGCAATCGACGCCCGGTGCTCCGCCACCACCATCCCCATCGCCGGATTGCCGGCGCCGTTGTACATATCCATGTACCGCATCGTCAGCGACGCCCCCGCCGACGGCAGCGGATCGTTTGGGTCCTGCAGCGGCGCGAAAATACCTACCTGGTTCGTCGCCGGATTCGCCGTCGGCTGCTCCACATCCGGCGCATACCCCACCATGATCTCCCCGCACGCATTCGAGTTCGTCTCGTCGCATGCCGCCTGCCACCCTCCGCCTACCTGCGGCCCCTGCACCTGGTTCACATGCACCGCATCCAGCTCCAGCGACGCTCCCCCACTCTCGTACTCCTCCACCACCGAGCCCGCCGGCCACGCCGTTCCCGCCGGAGCCGTCCCTCCCTGGTGCCGCCCGCTCGGCTGGATATGCATCATCCCGTCCGCCGCGAACCCCTCGATGCTCACCACCTCATACTGGTTCTTGTTCACCCCGCTTACATACGCCGACGGCGCCGAGCTCGTCCGGTCGTAATCCTGCGGCAATATCGCATACGGGTAGTAGTCCCCGTCATCCAGCGTCGCATCGCTCGCCAGCTGGAAATACTGCGGCATCCACGATGTGTCGTTCACCGCCGCCTGCGTTGCCGTCCCGCTCAGCACCCCCGTCAGGTATGTCTGCTCGCCCTTGCCTCCCACCATGTACGCCCGGTTCGTCGCCAGCACCGTGCCGTTCCCAAAGTAAGGGTCCTCATGGTAAAAGTTCTGGAACCGCACCAGCGTTCCCACCCAAACCTTCACCCCCGACTGCATGAACGATCCCTTCACCGATCCCCCGATAAAGCTCACATTCACCGCCTTGTCGATCGTGATCGACGCATGCGGGTCCGGATAAATCGTAGCCGGGCTCGCCGTCGTTCCCTGCGCCTCATACACCCCGTTCGTGCAGTTCACGCTGTAGCAGTAGTGCCCCACCAGAAACGCATTGCTCGCCACATCGTGCGTCTGGCCCGACTCCACAATGTGCGTGTTGTAGAAATAGTCCTCGTTCGTATCCCCGCCCATAATCAGCGGCCACCGCACCTGGTAAAACGACAGGTCGTAGCTCATCACCCGCTCCGCCGCCGCGTTCATCTGCAGCCCCCGTCCGCCATTGTTGTAAAAGTGCAGATTGCGCAGCGTCACAAACCCTGAGTCCAGCTCCAGCAGCGTTCCATTCGTCAGCTTGCCCGAACCCTCCAGCGTCAGGTTCTCCACCCCCCCATAGCACACATAGGTCGAGCAGTTCGTCGCGTTATAAACCGTGATCAAACTCGCCTGCGGATCGGTCTCCTGCAAAATCGCCCCCGACCGGCTGTCTCCCGACAGCTCGATCATGTTCGGTATCCGCAAATTCCCGTGGATCAGGTAGTGCCCGGCGGGGAAATACACCACCGGATAATTCGCCTCGCCCGACGGCGAGTTCCCCATCGCGAACGCAATCGCCGCCTGCACCGCCGCCGTCGAATCGCGCACCCCCGTCGGGTCCGCCCCGCCCGCGAAGTCCGCGCTCCGCACATCCACCTTCGGCAGCTTGTTCACCGCGTTCGCCGCCGCCAGCATCCCCGTCACCGTTCCCCCAGCCAGCGGAACCGCCGTCGCCACCGCCTGGTCCACATAGTGCTTCGTCGTCGCCTGCGTGCTCCCCGAAGGGTCCCCGTTCAGCGTCAGCGGCCCCGCCAGCGCTCCGCCCGCCAGCGGCAGATAAAACGCCGCCGTCGGCGCCAGGCTGCTCACCAGCTGGTCCACATAGCTCTTGCTCACGCTCTGCACCGCCACCATCGAGGGCTCCAGCTGCGCCCGCACACTCGCGATCGCCGCGGTCGCCGCTGCCGGCACCGTCCAGTACTCCCGGCTTACCGTCCCGTCATTCAGGTGGTACAGCACCGTGTAGTAGCTCCCCGCCGGGCTCGCCCCCGCATTCGGCGCCAGGTTCAGCGACGCATACCCGTCGCTGCCCAGCACCACCGTCTTGTTCCCCGCCGCGACCGCCTGGTTCTGCGCCGTCTCAAATGCCTTCCAGCTCACCTGCATCGATCCCTGCGCCGGCGTCCCATCCGCCCGGTACACCACCCCTTGCACCGTCGTCGTCGCCACCTGCGCCCGCGCCATCCCGCCCGCCAGCACCAACACCAGCGCCAGAACCACGCCCGCCATCCGGCCCAGCCCCCACACACTTCCCTCTCGGCTCTTCATCTGCTCTCCAAAGTCGTTGCTGGCTTTCCATAAACTGCCGGGTTATCCCGGAAAAATAGTCCGTCCCGCCAAACACCCGGGCCGTCGAAACTAGTTCCCTGAATCATTGATTTCCTGCATAAAGGTGTCATCCTGAGCGCAGCGAAGGACCTGCTTTTTTGTGTACTCCACAGTCCAACGAACCATTTTGAAAATGCGCGGTACTTCTGACTCAGGAGACTAGGGCCGCAAACAAGTTGGTCCCTTTGAAAAATCGGGTCATCCTGAGCGAAGCCGGTCTCGCAACGCGAGACCGGCGCAGTCAAAGGACCTGCTTTTCCGCACTCCTTCATCCGCATTCGCTCCCCAGGGCCCCACATCCCGCCCTCGAAATGTGAGGCCCCCACCCCGGCGCCGTTCCCCCACTTACCCCTGCGTCCGTTCCTCTAACTGCTCCATCAGCAGCGCGGCCAGGCTTACCGCCGCCTCTTCGCTCTGCTTCTTCGGCAGGTTCTCTACCACGCCCCATAGCCATTTCGTGTGCACCAGGCTTCCCGCCTTCGCCTTCTCCACACTGGCCTTCACAATGTGAGGCATCGCTTCCACAAACTGCGTCCGGATCTCCTCATCCGGCGTCCGCTGTCCGCTGCAGCGCGCTCGCACCCGGGTCCCGCGCCTTTGCCGCGCGTTTCCCTCCTTCAGTTCGCCTCGCCTGGCGACTGTTTCTTTTTCCTTTGTTTTCACGCGCACCATCCAGAGAAACAAAAAAGGGGAGCGCCCATTCGCACCCCCCTCACCATTAGTTTCTATTTCCAGCCTACCAACTCGCGCGAATTACTAAGCCACTCTTCTCCACAATTTTTGCCCCACTTATCCTGCCGGCGTAAACCCACCTATACCCGGCCCACTCCAAACCCGCCCGTGTCTTCGTCAGCGGTCAAGCCTCAAACGCAAACTCGGCGCAGTCCAGGAATCACTCCTGCCTGCGCCCATCCCTTACTCTCCGCACCACCCACTCCCTCTAACTTACCAGCCTCCCCCGAAATGGTATGCAGCTCGCCACTTATCCGCCTCCACACCCTTTTCCCTGCAACCTTTGAGTTACACGCGGCCCTCTAACGCTCCGTGCATTCCGGCGGAAGCCGGTTCCCGCCATCCATATCGAACGGGTCATCCTGAGCGCAGTCCGGCGCCAGCCGGACGGAGTTATAGGACCTGCGTTTGCCCCAACCCAACCCCACGCTCGCCACGGCCCCTCCCCACCGGCAAAGGATCCGCCCATCCACCCAGGCGCCGAGTGCCCCAGTCTCCCTCTCGCGACCCGCCCGCCTCGACGCCACAACCCACTCCTCTACTGCCGCTCGAACAGCGGCCCCACCTCCAGCAGCTCCTTCTCCAGAAATATCCCCGTCAGCCGGTCCACCGCATCCCCATACTTGCGCACCACCGTCCGCAAACTCTGCCCCGTCAGCTCCGCCGCCTCAGCCTGCGTATACTCCTGCAGCGCGATCCGCGCGATCAACTCCTTTTCCTCCGGGTTCAGCTGCTTCATGCAACGCTCCACGTCATACACAAAAATCACCGCGTCCTCGAAACTCTGCACCTGCCGGCTCGACACCCTGCCTCGAAACACGCAGTTGCCCAGCGCCGACGGCACCCGCCCCATCCGCAGCGACACCTGCATGTACCGGCGCAGCAGCAGCTCCGTATACCGCCGATAGAACGCCAGCGAGCTCGCCGGCACCGTCACCGTCCCCTTTTTCTTCGTCGGGTCTACCGGCTCGCTCCGCGCCGGCTCCCGCACCCACGCCACTTGCTGCAGCCGCACCGCCGCGCTCATCGTGCACCCCCGGCCAGCTCAAACGCGGGCATCATCCCGCCCATCGCCCGCTGCTTCTTCGGCCGACCCGCCCGCCGCCGCGTCTTCGGATCCGGAAATTCCCGCAGCACATCCGTGCACGGCGCACAGTACACTCCCACGCCTGCCTGCCCGCGGAACCACAGCGTCCCGCATCCCTCGCACACCTTCAGAGTTACCCGCTGATACGTCATTTGCTCTCCCGTTACACCAGTCTCTTGCCCACGCCCGCCCCGCAAAGCCGGTCCAGCCGCGGGAAACACCCCGCCGCTTTCCCGCCCTTCAAACGCAGCCTTCCTTTCGCGCCATCATGCCCGGCGCGGCTGGAACAGCAGAGAAAACGCACAAACAGCGCGGTTTCGTTGTCAGGAGTCAGGTGAAAGTATCCCGACTCTACCCACCGCTTTTTACCCAGTCAATCGCCGCGCGGAATCAGAAGTTACCCTTGGACCCCCTAAAACGTGACCACTGTGCAACAAGGGCGTGCCCTCTGGGCGACACTTGCCTTTGGGCAATACCCATCCGCACGCGGACGTATAGCTCCCAGGCATGTCCGGCATAAATGAACTTCTCTCAATTGCATGAGCGCTTGCGATTGGAATTACTCCGCAGAATCGAGCGGGAGGTGCTCACGGCTTCGCTGCTCGCACGCAAATCCGGCTTGCAGCAGCCGCACATCTCAAACTTCCTTCGCAACAAGCGGCGCCTCAGTCTTCCCGCCCTCGACCGCGTCCTCCTCGCGCTCGAGCTCAGTGTCGCTGACCTCCTCATCGCTCCCCATGCCACCCCATCCGCCGCCCCGCCGCGCCCTTCCGACCTCGGAATTCCCCTCGTCTCCCACCAAACGGCCATGCACGACGACCGAATCCGCGCCGCCTCCATCACCGAACGCCTCCATCTCCCCACCGGCGCCCTCGCCGCCCTGCGCGCCGAGCACGGCGTCCGCCCCCCCACCCGCGACCGCTTCGTCGCCGTCGGCCTCACCCCCGCCCAGGCCCTCCCCATGGAGCCCCGCCTCCACCCCAACGCCATCCTCGTCCTCGACCGCCACTCCAACGTCCCCTCCGCCGCCCCCACCCTCGCCCGCGGCATCTACGCCCTCCCCTTCCAGGGCCAGCTCCACTTCTGTTATCTCTCCTTCCAGCTCAACCGCCTCATCCTCCGCCCCCACTCCCTCGACTTCCCCATCCACCTGCTCACCGTCCCCCCAAACACCGCCCCCTCCGACCTCATTACCGGCCGCGTCTGCCACATCTTCGCCTCCTTCTAGCCCCCCAGTAATGGATTTCTTGTATAAAGGCGTCATCCTCAGCGCAGCGATAGCGCTTGCGCCAAAGGATCTGCTTTTCGGCAGCTCGGGGATGCGACTCAATTCTGGATCGGGAGACTAGCCGCCCCTGTCCCGCCAGACTTTGTTAGCATCGCCTTCGGAGGGTCTTCATGGACCAAACCAGCCAGCCGCCCCAATCCCCCGCCCCCAGCGCCCGCCGCAACGAGGACATCGCCCTCGACCTGCTCAAGTTCGTCGCCGGCAGCACCAACATCCTGCGCACCACCGTCCCCTCCACCGGCTTCACCTCCGGCGCCGCCCCCAAACCCGAAGACCAGGTCACCCTGCTCCTCGACCTCTACGGCCGCTGCCTCTCCACCGTGCAAGGCAAGCCCCGCTGACTTCAGGCTGACTTACAAACCTTCCAACAATGGAATAGGTTGCAAGTTGGAGATATATCGAGGACACACCCGAAGAGACAAGGAAGAAGGCTCGCGGGAACGAGATAGCGAGAAGAAGAGAAAGAAATAACGGGGAGGATGGCAGGCATGAAGAACCCAGCGGTCCTTATCTGGAGACGAAGGAGTGGCGTCGTGTGTGTAACCCTTGGACTCTTCCTGTTCGCCGCTGCACTGCTCCCGTATCTGCGATATGCATGGGACCTTAGAGCCGGTTGCCTGCTGCTGTAGAGAGGCCAGCGGCTCTTGACGCGGCTTTTCCGTCAAGAAAAGCCGCATGCAGCAGCACTCGCGCCTCGCCGCCTACAGGCAAACGGCTCTAGTAACCCGCATGTACAAGAGCGGATTCAGCATGCAAAAGCATTGAACTCGCTCTGGAGCGCCAGCCTCTGCGGCTCTGCGGTTCTGGTTGTCGTTTCGCTGTTCGGCCTGGGCTGGAGTCGCTGGGTTGGCTTGGCAGTGAAAGCTGGTTCTTTTCTCTGCGCACTTATGACTTTAGGCGCGATGTGTGGCCCATTCGGCTGTCAGTAACCTATAAACTGGGTTAGCCAAGTAAGTTGTTTCCGATATCTGTCATCCCGAGCGCTATCTGTCAATCGAAGCGGCATCTATAAACCTATAGCAATTCTCGTATAGGTGTAGAGACGAGGAATCTGTGAAATGTGGCTTTTCTTGACGGAAAAGCCACCGCCGGAGCTGCTGGTCGCTCTACGTGTGTACGAGAATTGCTGTAAGCGCCCTCACCGCGGCACCAGCTCAAACGACTCCAGCGCCACCCGCGCCCCCTCAAGCCCGGCTCCCCCGCCTGCCACGCCAGCACCACCCCCACCCCCGCCAGCAGCACCACCGCCGTCCCCAGCCACCGGTCGTACACCGCCACCGCCGCCCCGTACAGCAGCAGCGAGGCATGCAGCGCGCTCCACGGCAGCAGCCCCTGCTTCACCTCGCCCGCAAACAGCTCCGCCCTCACCAGAACCGGCTCAGCCGCCGCCCTCTTCGCCGTCTCCGCCCGCAAGGTCTGCGCAACCGCCACCCCCGTCCCCACCCCCAGCACAAGCCCCAGCAGCGAGTGCTCCCGCACCAGCAGCGCCAGCGCCGGCAAAAACAGCCACCCCGCCGCCACCCGCCCCACCAGCGCCCCCACTCCCACTCCTCGAAAACGCCCGCGCGGCAGCGCAGCCCACACCCCCACCCCACCCACCGCGACAATCCCCGCCAGGTACCCCAGCGCCCTCTCCACCACCCCGCGCCACGAAACCCCTCCAACTCCCGGCGGCTGACAAGCCACCGCCACGCCCACCACCGCGCACCCCAGCCCGGACAGCGCAGCCCTCACCTCTCCCCCGCCCCGCCCGTCTGTCAGACTTCCCATCCATCCCTCGACTCTCGCCCGCTCAGGCGAGCTCACCGCGGCTCCGCCGGCGAGCGATACCTTTTAGGAGGTCCCCAGAATCTCGCACCGGCCCCTTGAGCCCAAGCCCCCGCCTAGCCGCCGGCGAAATACTCTAAAATCAAACCCATGCCCTCTCCCCCACAGCGCGACCTGCTCCCCGCCTCGGAAGCGGTCCGCTCCATCACCCTCGCCACCGCCCGCAACTCCCTCCGCTACGGCGTCTTCGGCGAGCTCGAAACCACCGGCGAAACCATCCAGCGCATCGTCGAGGCCGTCCCCGCCTCCATCGCCCACGCCCTCTCCGCCCACGCCTTTATCTTCGTTCCCCTCGCCATCGGCGAGACCGCCCACGCCCGCGACACCGAGATCGCCCGCGTCCACACCCTCGACCTCGAAGACCGCGCCACCTGCCACCGCACCGTCCCCATCGACGGCGCCGCCTACACCTTCATCTCCACCCGCCTCATGCAGGACCGCTTCGCCCTCGCCTTCGAGCTCTTCATCAACGTCGGCCACCAGTTCGTCGATGCCCTGCTCGACACAACGGACAAAGCAGGCAAGCCCGCGAAAAAGCCGGGGACCTCGTCCAACGGAACGCCGCCAGACTCAGCTCCCGACTCAGCTCCCGACCGCATCCCCGACCGCTTCACCACCCTGCTCTGGCAGCAGGCCCTCGCCGACGTCCGCGGCGAAACCTCCCAGGACGCCTACGAGTCCCGCAAGCGCGCCATCGAACTCTCCGCCGACCGCACCCCAGACCGCTCCCCAGACCGATTCCCAGAAAGCTCCGCCAGCTCAGCCCCACCCGCCCTGGCCCCCCTCCGCCCAGCCGCCGAAGAACAGCGCGCCCGCTTCTACGAGGCCGCTCTCGCCGACACCCTCGCCATCTACATGCTCTCCCTCGCCATCGACTTCGACTACGCCGACCTCCGCGAGCGCGAGTACCCCCTGCTCGCCGGCCCCGCCCTCGCCGACCGCCTCCGCCTCATCGCCGACCTCTACCCACCCCCGCCCCACTACGAGTTCTCCCTCCGCTACCGCCGCCGCCACTAAAGCGATTCCCGTGCACGCTTCCGTAGCGCTTTACCGGCGGCCGGCCTTCTCCAGCCCCGCCGCCCCCACCAGCGCATCCAGCGCCGACGCCTGGCTCGCCGCATCCCCAGCATCGAACGGTCCCGTCCACACCTGCCCTAACTGATACCCCGGCCCCTGCGCACTCTTCCACACACTCCGCGCATTTACATCCACAAACGCCTTGTACCGCGCATCCGGCGCCGCCCCATCCAGCGCCACCAGGTTGCGCACAAACACCCCCTTGAACTGCACCCCGTCCCCGCCGCACTTCGGCTCGCATGTGTCATGCAGCACCCCATTCGCATCCGTCAGGTGCCCCAGCGCCGCACTCGCAATCGCCTGCGCACTCCCAATCAGCCCCTTGTCCCCCGACACCCTGCTCAGCTCCGCCAGCCCACCCAGCACCACCCCCTGGTTATACGTCCACACCGTCCTCCGGTTGTTCCTGCACGCCGCATCCAGCCCGTCATTCACCAGCCCCTCCCCATTGATCATCCCCGTCTGCGCAAACCATGCCCACTCCCTCTGCGCCCAGCTTAGATACTCTGCCTTCTTGGCCGGGTCGGCCGTCCGCGCCGCCAGGTGCGCCGCCACCGACAGAAACAGTTCATTCGCGATCGCGTTCTTATAGTTCCGGTCCTTGCTCCACCAGATCCCGCCCCCGCACGTCCCGTCCCACCCGCCCGTCATATCTCCAAAGATCAACTCCGCCATCGCCAGGTACTCCGGCTTCTTCGTCAAGTCGTACACATCCACCCATGCCAGCGCCCACCAGCCCTCATCGTCGTAATAGTCGTTCCGGAACCCGTGAAACTTCTTCTGCGCCTGTACCAGCGTGTTCGCGAACACGGGCTGATAAGCCTCGCTCCCGCTCACCCGCGAGTAATCCGCCAGCACCGTAATCGCATTGCCCGCGTTCCACCACCCCGTCGTCTGGTACAGCCCCGTACTCTGCACATACCACCCCTGCAGCGTCTCGACCCCATGCTGCGCCTCCGCCCGGTAATCCCCCGCGCCCGCCGCCCCCGGCGCCTTCGCCGGTGCCGCTGTCTGCGATCCCGCCTGCGCCCAAGCCGCCCCCGCCAGCAGGCAGCCCCACAAACACACAAGCAGAAATCTGGAAACGTTTCCAAACAAGAGCCGGGTATCCAAGCAAGCCATATCAGTTTTCCTCGAGACTTCCGATTGCCTTCCCAAGCGCCGTCCAACACCGCGCCCGCATGCGAAACCCTATTATGACGACTCTAAAGTTCGCAACATAAAAAGGTGTCATCCTGAGCGCAGCGAAGGACCTGCTTTTGAATGCTTTACGTCCCTAGACGCGCCATCCGACTGATGCTGGGGATTTCTGGGACAGCACCCTAGCGCCCCTGTTTCCCCCCTGTAAATGCTTTCCGACTTCGTGTTCTGGCTTCACCCACAGCCGGCAAGTAAGGGGTGCCGCACTGTCAGCTCGAGCCCGACCGATCCATCCAGGTGCCGGCATGTGTGGATCGAGCGCAATGCATGAATCCGGGTGTTCCGCGTCTCGCCCTTGAGACGTGGGTTTCGCAACGCCTGCGCCCCGCCGGCGAAACCACTAGACCGCCTCCGCGCCTCGCGGCCACTTCGTGGCATGTGTACCAGAGCATGAGCCTTCGACGCGACGTGTGGGAGGCCTGCCTGCGCGAACCGTCCTTAGCTGTAACGATTTTCTCTGTCTGTTCAAAAATCTCCGCAACCGATCCGCGCTGGAGTCATCCATTCGATAGACGTCGAACTGTCAACACAAATCGAATGAGGTGGACGGCATGGGTAAGCTGACAGGCAAAGTTGCGGTAGTTACAGGAGCCTCCAAGGGCATCGGGGCGGGTATTGCGAAGGCGTTTGGTCGCGAAGGCGCGAGCGTGGTAGTCAATTACGCGTCGGACAAAGCCGGTGCAGAACGCGTGGCCAAGGAAATCGAGTCCGCCGGCGGCAAGGCCCTGGTGGTCGGCGCCAGCGTGGCCAAGGTCGCTGACATCGATGCTCTGTTTGCCGAGGTGAAGAAACACTTCGGCAAGGTGGACGTGCTGGTGAACAACGCCGGCGTGTTTGGCCCTACGCCGCTTGAGGCGCTGACGGAGGCGGAGTACGATCGCCAGTTCAATACCAATGTGAAGGGTCTGCTTTTTACCACCAAGGCCGCGCTGCCGCTCTTTGGTGAGTCTGGTGGAAGCGTCATCAACATCAGCTCCGTCGTGAGCAAGGGCACGTTTCCGGGCATCAGCGTGTACGGGGGAACAAAGGGCGCGGTCGACACCATCACCGGCGTGCTTGCCAAAGAACTGGGCGCCAAGAAGATCCGCGTGAACGCAATCAACCCCGGCCTGATTGTGACCGAAGGCACCGACGCAGCAGGCTACACGGGCGAGGGCTCGGAGTTCGAGAAGATGGTGCTGGCTACCACGCCGCTCGGCCGCCTGGGCCAGACCGCTGACGTCGCCGACGTGGCGGTGTTTCTTGCCTCGGATGACGCGCGTTGGGTGAGCGGCTCCACCCTGGACGTCGCGGGCGGCAATCGCTAGGGCATTTTCACTCCACACGTAGAGGGGCCGACAGATGTGTGCGTGGCTTTTCCGTCGGCAAAAGCCACTGGAGCGAGAGTTGAGACCTCTACACCAAGAGTGAAAATGCTCTAACCAGCAAACGCCGGATGGGTGGAGTACGGGAACGCGGGCGGCCGATACCGTTGAACGCAGCAGCTTTCAGCATGCGTTTCGGTGGCCGCCCGCTTCGCTGCTCATCTCGCCAAGCACGGAGCCGACGCGGCGGCACGGCAAAGGAAAATTTATGTGCGCCGGGTGCCCCACGTCTCGCTCTCGAGACGTTGCCTCCACCATGCCCCAACTCTCCTCACCGCACCCCCGCCAGCTCCCCCTCCACCTGCCCCCGCCACTGCTCCTGCGCCGAAGGCTCCATCTCCCCCACCAGCCCCAGCGCCCGCCCAAACGCTCCCCGCGCCCCGTCCCTATCCCCCGCCTTTTTCAGTGCCGCACCCAGCTGCTCCTGCGCATCGAACGACCCCGGCGCCACCTCCACCGCCGCCCGCGCCTCCCGCACCGCCCCCGCCACATCCCCGCTCTTCAGCAGCCGCACCGACCTCTCCGTCGGCGCCATCGCCGCCGCCAGCGGCACCGCGAACGTCCCCCGGAACACCAGCACCCCGCCATCGATCACCGCATCCGGCTTCCGCCCCATAAACGTCTGGTACGGGTTGCGCACCTTCGTCCCAAACTCGAACCCGTTCTGGTCCCCCGCGCTCATCAGCACCACCCCGCTCACCCGCGGCGGCACATCCAGCTCCACCTGCCCGTTCGTATCGAAGGTCGGCAGCAGCCGGCATTTGATCCCGTAATCCGCCGGCTCGATAAACGGCGCCACAAAATACGCGAACCAGCAATCGTGAATCCCGTTCGCCTTCACATACGCCGACACCGACTTCAACTGCTGCCCCCAGTCCGCGTTCGAGTCGCTCAGGTACTTGTACGTCTGCCCCGACCCGCCCCACGCCTCATTCGCATACGGCAGATAGTTCGGAAACGCCCACGCCGAGCTCGCCACATGCGCCGCCACCAGCACCCCCACCACCCACGCCCACCGCCGCCCTCGCCGCACCAGCGCCCACGCCCCACCCGCCGCGAACACCAGCAGCAGCGGAATCACCGGCAGCACATGCCGCACTCCGATATTCAACTGCGAGCTCATCGCCACCAGCAGATACACCCCCGCCGGCGCCAGCAGAAACCAAACCTCCCGCCCACCCCCTGCCTCCTCTGTACCGGTGTCATCCTGAGCGCAGCGGTAGCGCTTGCGCCAAAGGACCTGCTTTTCGCGCATCCGCCCCGTCACCACCGCCCACCCCGCCAGCACCATCAACCCCATCGACCCCAGCGTCAGCTTGATCGCCAGCACCACCGGAAAATACCCCCACACCCCATGCGCATACACCTTCCCCAGGAAGAACGTCGGCATAAAGTTCGCCACCCGCCGCACATCGGCCAACCCGTACAACCAGCTCTCCGGCAGCACGTGCCACCGCGCAAACAGCAGAATCCCCCGCGCCTCCACCGGCTTCAGCCCCACCACATATTGCGCCAGCGTCGGGTCCAGCCGTAAAGCCCCCGGCCGCGCCTGGTACCGGAACCCATAAAACACCCACAGCACCGCCACACTCACCACCACGATCCCCACAAACGCCCCACCCAGCCGCAACGCATACGTACCGCTTCCGACCAAGCGCCTGCGCCGCCAAACGCATGCCCCAAACTCCCCCACCAGCAGCAGCACGATAACCGGCAGCAGCACCACCGCCGAGTGCTTCGCCGCCAGTGCCAACCCCGCCGCCACCCCCACCACCGCCAGCCGCCCCACCCCAGGCCGCTTCACCCACCGCCACAGCGCAAACACCGTCGCAAAAAACAAACACGTAATCGCCGAATCCGTCGTCACAAACGCCCCATGCGTCAGCAAACTCGGCTCCGTCACCACCAGCCCCATCGCCAGCAGCCCCGCCCCCGTCCCAAACATCGCCCGCCCCGCCAGAAACACCAGCAGCGCCAGGCTCAGCGCAAACACCATCACCGCCATCCGCGCCCGAAACAGCAGCGTATCCGCCGAGTACCCCGGCTGCCGAAACAACAGCTCCCGCCCGTCGAAATACGCCTCGTCCTTGAAGAACCGCCCCTGCAGCTTCGGCACCACCAGCGGCAGCCCCATCAGCGGCAGCGCCGCCACCATCTTCGCCATCGGCGGATGCTCCGGGTTCAGCCCCAGGTCCCCCGTCTTCAGCGACATATACCCCGCGAACAGGTGGTCCCCCTCATCCCAGCTCACCGACTCCCGCCGCACACTCAGCGCCATCTCCCCCGCCATCACCCCCAGCAGCACCGCCACCATCACCCAGACCCGCCATCCCCGCGTCCCTGCCTTCCTCGAACTCACCACCATCCCTGCACCCTCACGCCCCCAGCCTACCCCGATTTGGCCCTCACAGAGCGCCGCGCCGAAAGAAGCGCCCGCCCAGGCGCGGAAAACGGGTTCACCCGGAGCGGAGCTGACGCAAAGGCCTGGCACACCCGTACCGCTCGTGCCAAACAACCTGCGCCTAACCTCCCTCGCAGCGCCAGCGCGGTGTCTCTAAAGTTCCCCCACATAAAAGCTGTCATCCTGAGCGCAGCGAAAGACCTGCTTCAAAGCTGTCATCCTGAGCAAAGCGAAGGACCTGCTTTACACAAAAGCTGTCATCCTGAGCGCAGCGAAGGACCTGCTTTATTGCTGTAATCCTGAGCAAAGCCCACAGCGCCCGCCCCAAACAACCTGCCTCCCCCCAGACCACCCCCCCCGCCCATAGAATGCCCTCATGCGCCTTGCCCTTTTCGGCGGCTCCTTTGACCCGCCCCACCTCGGCCACCTCCACATCGCCCGCACCGCCGCCCAGCGCCTCGCGCTCGACCAGGTCTTGCTCGCCCCCGTCGGCCGCCAGCCCCTCAAATCCCACCACCCCGCCCCCTTCCCCGACCGCCTCGCCATGCTCACCCTGCTCACCGCCCCCTTCCCCGAGCTCATCGCCTCCCCCATCGACGCGCCGAACAACCAAGCCACCCCCAACTACACAGCCGACACCCTCGCCCGCCTCCGCCTCACCCTCCCCCCCTCCGCCCAGCTCTTCTTCCTCGCCGGCGCCGACTCCTTCCTCACCCTCCCCCACTGGCGCCGCCCCCAAGCCCTGCTCCAACCCGCCGGCGGCCAGCCCGCCTCCCCTAACGGCCTGCTCACCGCCTGGATCCTCGCCGCCCGCCCCGGCTTCCCCCTCGCCTCCCTCGCCCACGCCCTCCCCCCCGGCTACTCCCTCGGCTCCCCGACCCAAACCCCCGGCCCCGTCCTCACCCAACCCGTCTTCACCCCCGAAAACCAACCCGCCACCCCGCTCCACCTGCTCCCCGACCTCGAAGACCCCTCCACCGCCACCACCATCCGCGAAGCCTTCGCCGCCGGCCGCCCGGCCCCCCACCTCACCCCCGAAATCGCCCAGTACATCCGCGACCACGGCCTCTACCGCGTGCTAGGGTAAACCTGTGCCAGCCACGCAAGAAACCCGCGCCATGGTCCTGCTCGCCGCCCAGATCTGCGAGGAAAAAAAGGCCGCCGACACCCGCATCCTCGAGCTCGACCAAGTCGATGCCGGCTTCACCGACTTCTTCCTCATCACCTCCGGCACCAACACCCGCCAGACCGGCGCCATCGCCGACGAGATCGAGCTGCGCATCAAGCGCGAGTTCGGCGTCTACGCCAAAGCCGTCGAAGGCCGCCGCCAGGGCGAGTGGATCCTGCTCGACTACCTCGACTTCGTCGTCCACATCTTCACCGAGGCCACCCGCGAGTTCTACGACATCGAGCGCCTGCGCAAATCCGCCCGCTCCCTCGCCCTCGCCGAACTCTCCGCCACCCTCCGCGAAAAAACCGAAGCCGCCCGCAAAAAATCCCCCGCCAAAAAATCCCTCCCCCCCGGCGACACCGCCGCCCTCGGCCGCGCGGGAGCACCAGCCAAGAAGGCCGCGAAAAAAGCCCTCGCCAAACACCCATCCGCCAAGAAATCACCCGCCAAGCACTCACCACAGCCCGCGGCCAAGAAAGCCGCGGCGAAAAAAGCCCCCGCTAAAGCCGCGGCCAAGAAAGCCGCCAAAAAAGCCCCGGCCAAGAAAGCCGCCAAAAAGTCCGCCGCCCTCGCCAAGCCAGCCGGCAAATCCGCCAGCCACGCGAACGTCGAAGACACCTCCCGCCGCGCCCTCCCCGCCGGCCTCCCCGCCCGCAAACAGCTCCCACCGCCCCGCTCCGCCAGCTAAGCGTCCCGCATGCGCACAGGACGTCCAAGCCGGATGGACGCAAAATGTCCAAAGTGATGTCCTTCTGAGCGAAGCGAAAAACCTGCTTTTGTCCTCCTCTTGTACCCCGACGCTTGCGAACGATGGGTCATCCTGATCTACGCGGTCCGGCTTTACCGGCCGCACAGCCGACCCGCGGCCGCTCTCCCCAGTACACTTCCATCATGACCATCCACACCTTCATCTTCCGCTGCCACCCCGACGTCACCGACACCCAGAAAACACAGCTCCTCCAATCCGTCCGCGCCCTCCAGGGCCAGATTCCCGGCCTGCTCGCCATCCACACCGGCGTCAACGTCTCCCCGCGCTCCCAGGGCTACCAGCTCGGCGGCGTCATGCACTTCACGGACCGCGCCGCGCTCGCGTCCTACAACGACCATCCCGCCCACCAGGCCCTTCTGCCCGCCATCGCGCCCCTGCTCCGCGACGTCATCGAAGTGGACTTCGAGGCCTGAGCCCGCTCGCAAACGCCATTGCCTAAAACTTCACATCAGCAAAATCCTCTTCCACACCCTCTCCACAAACAACATCGGGCCAGCCATCCTACAAAGCACTCAGGAGGCTCCACCCCTATGCGCCATTTCCCCCTCGCTGCGCTCGCGCTCGCCATCCCGGCCCTCGCACAATCCACCCCAGCCGCCATCCCCCAGTTCGACTTCTCCAGCATCCACTTCGAAACCGCCCTCCCCTGGCTCAGCGCCGGCAACGGCCTCACCAACGACCACTGGGCTTCCAACGAGTTCCTCCTCAGCCCCTACACCCTGCCCTATGTCCATCCGCGTTGGGTCTTCACCGCCAACAACGAAGTCCAGGGCACCCCCACCGTCGAGAACAACAAGGTCTACGTCGCCGACATGAGCGGCGCCGTCTTCCAGCTCGATGCCGCCACCGGCAAGCCCCTCTGGCAGGCCAGCCTCACCGCCATCTCCGGCGACCCCATGGCCTACTCCCGCAACAGCCCCGCCATCGGCGTCAACAACATCATCGTCGGCGACCAGGACTCCGCCACCCTCTACGCCCTCTCCAAAACCGACGGCACCCTCGCCTGGAAGACCACCCTCGACTCCGCCATGGCCGCCATCGTCACCTCCTCGCCCGTCGTCGCCAACGGCCGCATCTACGTCGGCGTCGCTTCCAACCAGGAAGCCATGGCCTCCAAAATCCCGAACTATGTCCCCACCTTCCGCGGCTCGGTCGTGGCCCTCGATGAAAACACCGGCCAAATCCTCTGGCAGAGCTACACCATGCCCACCGGCTACACCGGCGGCAGCGTCTGGGAGAGCAACATCGCCGTCGACCCCGCCCGCCAGGCCCTCTACGTCACCACCGGCAACAACTACTCCGTCCCCGCTTCGGTCGCCGCCTGCCAGAAAGCGGCCACCACCCCCACCCAGCAGGACGCCTGCCTCTCTCCCGACGACCACGTCGACAGCGTCCTCTCGCTCCGCATGGACTCCGGCGCCGTCAACTGGGCCCAGCGCTTCACCCACGCCGACACCTGGACCACCTCCTGCGAGACCTACCGCACCACCCCCGGCGCCACCCCCTGCCCCACCCCCACCGGCCTTGACACCGACTTCGGCGCCGGCGCCAACCTCTTCACCCTCTCGAGCAACGGCCAACCGGTCGATGCCGTCGGCGCCGGCCAGAAGAGCGGTGCCTACTTCACCATGAACCGCGACACCGGCGCCATCCTCTGGGGCACCCAGGTCGGCCCCGACGGCGTCATCGGCGGCATCCAGTGGGGCTCCGCCACCGACGACCAACGCATCTACGTCCCCAACGGCAACTCCGCCTATGTCGAAACCACCCTCATCCCCTCCGGGCAGAAAACCAACGGAGGCTTCTGGTCCGCGCTCGATAAAAACACCGGCCAGATCCTCTGGCAGACCCCCACCCTCGCCCCCGCCGTCGCCCCCAGCTCCAAAATGGCCGCCCGCGCGCAGGTCCCCCCGCCCAACACCCGCTCCATCGTCGAGGGCTCGGTCAGCGTCGCCAACGGCGTCATGTACGGTGAGGATGTCGCCGGCAACTTCGTCGCCCTCAGCGCCGTCACCGGCCAGGTCCTCAGCTACTTCCAGTCCGGAGGCGCCGCCATCTCCGCCCCCGCCATCGTCGACGGCGTCCTCTACTGGGCTTCCGGCTACGGCAGCTACGGCGCCACCAACAACCAGGTCTACGCCCTCTGGATCGGCCTCCAGTAGCGCCCGGGCCGCAACAGTGGTTGACTTGAACAAGCGTGAGCGGCCGGTTTTGATCCGCGCCGCTCACGCTCACACTCCACCCCGACCAACGGGAGGGCCACGGACTTCACGCCCTCCGCTGACACAGTAAACACGCCACGAATCGGCCGCTAGCCGCGCAGGCGGTTTTCAGCTTGTATCCCTCTGCTGCCACGCGATAGGCTAGAGCATTTTCACTCCACACGTAGAGAGGCCGGCAGATGTGCGCGTGGCTTTTCCGTCGGGAAAAGCCACTGGAGCGAGAACCTGGGCCTCTACACCATGAGTGAAAATGCTCTAAGCCGTATTAGTCTACAAAGCAGGGGCACCCATGGACTTCACCACCATCAGGCCAAGACCCACCTCTCCAAACTCCTCAGCCTCGTGCAATCCGGCAGCGAGGTCGTCATCACCTCCGGCCGCGAGAAAAAACCGGTCGCGCAGCTGATCGCCGCCCAGCCGCGGCCCGGCATCCGCATCGGTCCCTACAAAGACATCCTCCCCCCCGCTCACATCCGATCTCTTCGAGCCGCTGCCCAAAGAGGAGTTTAAAATGTTTGAGCAGGGTCCCATTTGAAGTACCTCGTCGACACCCACCTCCTGCCCTGGACCGCCAAGGGCGCTGCCGAACTCATCGCACCGTCCGTCCTCGCGCTGCTCGAGGATCCAGCCCACTCCTTCCACGTCTCCGCCGGGCCTTTGAAATGGCGACAAAATTCCGCATCGGCAAGCTCCCTGAAGCCGAGCCGCTGCTCAACGACTTCAGCCGCCTCGTCCAGAATCTCGGCTTCCACCTTCTCGACATCACCACCCGCCACGCCATTTACGCCGGCGCCTTCCCGGCCCCGCACCGCGACCCGTTCGACCGCCTGCTCGCCGCCCAGGCGCAGCTCGAGAGCATGGTCCTGCTCAGCAAAGACCCCCTGCTCGACCAGTTCCGCGTGAACCGCCTTTGGAGCGAGCCCCCGCGGCTCCCATGAAGCTCCAGTTAGCCTCCATCGCTCCCCGATCCGGCACCGGCCCCGCCCAGCAGCTGCTTGAGGACTACCTGCGCCGCACCGCCCCTTACCTGCCCATCGAAGCCCCCGTCTACCGCACCGAAGCCGCCTTCCTCGCCGCCCTCGCCAAACTCCCCAGAAGCCCCGCCATCCTGCTCGACCCCTGCGGCCAACAGCTCTCCTCCGAGCAGCTCGCCCAGCTGCTCGACCGCCACAAACTCGCCGCCACCCCCCTGCTTACCTTCGCCATCGGCCCCGCCGACGGCTGGTCCGGCCACGCCCGCGACCAGGCCCGGCCGCCCGCCCGCTCAGGGCTCCATACCCTGCTCTCGCTCGGCCCCATGACCCTCCCCCACGAGCTAGCCCGCCTCCTCCTCGCCGAGCAGCTCTACCGCGCCTGCACCATCCTCGCCCACCACCCCTACCACTCCGGCCATTAACGTGCTGTCTCGTCAGTACGTTGCATAAGTACAAGGTGTCATCCTCAGCGCAGCGGTAGCGCTTGCGCCAAAGGACCTGCTTTTCTCGCAGCCCAACATTCGAGCCACTCTCGACGCACCACACCGGCGTGATGTCTCTCCAATTTGCCCCAAGGATAAAGGTGCCATCCTGAGCGGGGCTTCGCGCCAAACGCAGTCGGCGGCACTCGCGCCAAAGGACCTGCTTCTCCCTCCCACGCATCCAACCGCCATGCCCGAGACCACGCCCCCCATACCCCACGACACCTCCGCCAAAGGCGCACCCATCCCCGCCGAAAGCGGCCGCAAAGGCCTCCTCCTGCTCTTCACCGGCGCCGGCAAAGGCAAAACCACCGCCGCCCTCGGCTCCGGTTTCCGCGCCGCCGGCAACGGCATGCGCGTGCTCATGCTCCAGTTCATCAAAGGCTCCTGGCACTACGGCGAGCTCGACGCCGCCGCCTCCCTTGGCGATACCTTCCAGATCCGCCCCATGGGCCGCGGCTTCATCAAGGTCGGCGGCGCCGAAACCGACCCCGAAGACCTCCGCCTCATCCGCGAGTGCTGGGCCGAGGCCGAGCGCGCCATCCACTCCGGCGACTGGGACATGCTCATCCTCGACGAAATCCTCTACGCCGTCTCCTACGGCCTGCTCGATCCCGAAGCCGTCGCCCGCACCCTCGCCGCCCGCCCGCCCCTGCTCCACATCCTCCTCACCGGCCGCAACGCCCACCCGCGCTTAGTGGAAATAGCCGACACCGTCACCGAAATGCGCGAGCGCAAACACGCCTACCAGAAAGGCATCCAGGCCCAGAAAGGCATCGAGTATTAGTGCGAAAGCACACTTACTTTCATGCGAAACATGCGAACTCCTGGGTCATCCTGAGCGGCAGCTGGCGCGTAAGCGCCAGCTGCAGTCGAAGGACCTGCGGTCCCGTCCCCTCAGACCACTTCATTGCTTGCCTTAGTTGGCTGATGGATGATCCAACGTGTCGATCACTAGAATCTCTACTGGCGCTTTTGAGCGGGTAAGCTTCAGATCGAGCTGCTCCCGAAGAGCTCCCGAGAGCGTGTCGGTTCCATCGAGCGCTGAGGCATTCTCGCTGGGAGTCTCGCTCCAGGACATCGTGACATCGAAAAGACCCGCCAAGCCGGTATTATCCGTTACCGTGGATTCCACATAGTCCGAGATTCTTAGCGCCAGCAAGGAAAGTGGAACATTCGTCATGTTTACGTTGAAGTTCCCAGTCGAGGCAGTGCGGTTTCCCTGTGGAGATGAGCCGCTGCTGGAAGGTGCGAGCCCAGGATGGTTTGCAGCCTTCATAGGCTTTGCAACAGTCAGCTCATAGACAAAGCCTGGACTCTCCTCCTTATGAGTGATCAACCCAAACCTCGTCCGAAGCAGGGCTTGTGTCATCCGACGTATCTGCTCATCCTGTTTCTGCCAGCTCTCCTTCGACTGCAAAGCACTGACGGATTCGTCTGTTACCGCACTGATGTCGAACTTTTCGGACTTGACCCAGCCGCCGCCGCCTCGCACCCGAAATGGCTTTAAGTGGAACGCATATTCAACCAACTCTTCCGCGGTAATCCCAGTGACTGCGAGCCTCCCGGGAGAAGTCCTCAGGCGAAATCCGTACTCCTTCGACATAGAGGGTCTTATAGACGCCTCGGCAAAATCAGGCTCCCCGGATCTCCCCGGCGTGCTTTGAGCGGCTTGACCGCTGCCAGCCTTTGCAAAGGCAAAGATGGATGAGAGCGTAAGAGAACCAGCAATCAAAAATACTGAATAACGCCACAGCATGCTATGCCTCCTCACGATGAACCCTCTGCCGTATATCTCCAACCTGGTAGAACCCCTACCAGAACCGGGCCGAACGCAAGGCCTGCCGCCGTGCAACGAACAGTAACTCCCGCTGAAATATTCGCACTTATACCCGGCGCGGCCTAGGTCTACCTACTTCCCCGGCGCGTACTTCTGCAGGAATCCCTCGAGCGCCGCCTTGTTGTACCCCGCCTTCAGCCCGTGGTTCTTCTCCAGCCCGCTCGTATCCTCAGCCTTCAGCAGCCGCCCCTCCGGCGACAGCACATACCACGCCGGATACCCGTGCGGCTCCGGATACTTCACCAGGAACTCCGCATTCTGCGCCTCCGGACTCCAGTTCACCCGCAGCAGCACATAGTTCTTCTCAAGCTCCGCCCGCAGCGCGGCATCCCCGGCAAACGTCCGCTCCAGCAGCAGGCACCACGGGCACCAGTTCCCGCCCACGTCCATCAGGATGTTCTTGTGCTCGCGCGCCGCCTGCGCCTCGGCCGCCCGCAGATCCTTGCCCGGGTCGCGCCCCGGGTCGAACGGCTTCTCCACCGTCTGCGCCCCCGCCCCAACTCCCACTGCAACCATCACCGCCAGCACCCAGGTCCGCATCTCCACCCCGATAGCGCCAGTCTAAGCCACAGCCCACCGTCGAAGCCCGCGCCCCGCGTCGCCGGCCTCTCACCGCAGGCGGCGCCCACTCTCGACCCCGAGCATCGCGAGGGCCACTCAGCTCGCGCCCTCCACCGCAAGGCCAGCCCCACCGCAGGCGGCGCCCACTCCCGACCTCGAGCATCGCAAGGGCCGCCCAGCTCGCGCCCTCCACCGCAACGCCGGCCCCACCGCAGGTGGCGCCCCGCGCGCACCGGGATTTAGACTCAACCCAGCGCCCTCCCGCGCCGCACGAAAGGCGCCCCCACCCACCATGAGCTGGTTCAAACGCGAACAATCCGGCATCGAGCCCAACGGCGAGAAAACCGTCCGCACCAAGGGCCTTTGGATCAAGTGCCCCGGCTGCGACCAGACCGTCTGGAAAGCCGACGTCGAGGCCAACCTCCAGGTCTGCCCCCGCTGCGGCCACCACTACCGCCTCGGCGCGCGCGAGCGCCTCGATACCCTCCTCGAACCCGGCTACGAGCTCCTCGACACCACCCTCCGCTCCACCGATCCGCTCCACTTCACCGACCTGCGCACCTACAGCTCCCGCCTCGCCGCCGCCCAGCAGGCCACCGGCCTCTCCGACGCCATCCTCAGCGCCCGCGGCCGCCTCGGCCCCCACCCCGTCTCCCTCGCCGCCCTCGAGTTCGCCTTCATCGCCGGCAGCATGGGCGCCGTCGTCGGCGAAACCATCGCCCGCGCCATCGACCGCGCCCTCGCCGACCGCTCCGCCCTCATCCTCGTCTCGGCCTCCGGCGGCGCCCGCATGATGGAAGGCATCGTCTCCCTCATGCAGCTCGCCAAAATCTCCGCCGCCCTCGCCCGCCTCGATGACGCCGGCCTCCCCTACCTCTCCATCCTCACCGACCCCACCTACGGCGGCGTCACCGCCTCCTTCGCCATGCTCGGCGACCTCAACATCGGCGAGCCCGGCGCCCTCATCGGCTTCGCCGGCCCCCGCGTCATCGAGCAAACCATCCGCCAAAAACTCCCCGAAGGCTTCCAGCGCGCCGAGTTCCTCCTGCAAAACGGCATGCTCGACGCCGTCATCCCCCGCAAAGACCTCAAACCCTACCTCATCCGCGCCCTCGACTTCATGCTGCCGCCCGCCAAGTAGTCGACAGGAAAGACCCCCTACTGGGGCGTAGCCCTAATGCGGGAGGCGGTCACTTCGTGACACGTATACTTTATGCCCGCAACCGTGCAGCCACTCCCTCCCATTGGCCCAGATCGACATTGCCAACGCCGACCAACGGGAGGCCCACCAACGCCGCGCCCGCGAACCCAAGGTAAACACGCCACGAAGTGGCCGCCAGCCGCGCAGGCGGTCTTGCACTCCACCGCGCCAAACCGTAGACTGAAGCCGTTTCCACAAAAGTCCAGGCGGAGCATCGATGGCGCATCGAAGAGCAATGTTCGACGTTCCCGTCGGCATCCCGAAGCTTCTCCCGCTGCTGCTCCTGGTCGCCTTCATCGCGCTCATGGGCGCGCCCTTCTTCTCCTCCTACCTCCGCAACACCTTCGCTCCCAGCGACCGCTACCCCCTCATCGGCGACTGGGTCGGCATGGTCACCGTTCGTCCTGCCGCCGCCAGCCCGCTTCCCGGCTCGGGCAACAGCGTCATGCGCGTCACCGTGCGCCCTGTCCTGTTCTCCTACCTCTCCCGACTCACCGGCGCCGGCAGCCTCACCGACGCGCACGGCCAAATCACCGACTTCCAACTGCGCCCCTTTCTAGAGCCTTATCTCCGCGATCAAGTCGCCATTCAGACCGACACCGTCGGCCCGCGCGATGGATCGATGACCGGCAGCTGGAACCGGGTCGAACTCGCCGGCAACACCCTGACCATCTACAACGCAACCGCCGGCAACCACCAGACCGTCACCGGCGTCCTCCAGCGCGGCGATGCCCTCACCTACCGCAAAATGGCCCAACAGCTGGTAAACCTCCACGCGGCACGAGAGTAGGCCGATGATCGCCCATTCCAGCGCCAACCCCGCCCGGCGGACTTTCTACATGCAACTGCTCAAGCTGAGCGTCATCGTCCTCGCCTTCCTTTCGCTGTTCGTCGTCAACTACGCCAAATACCTCCTCGGCTTCACCGCGAAAGACGGCCTGCCGGGCGAGTGGGTCGGCACCGTCAACGTGGAGCCCATCGGCGAGAGCCACCCCCACCCGCTTCAGGAGCACTACGGCAACGCCGTCATGCGCCTGCATCTCCACCCGGCCTACTTCTCCTTCCTGGACCGGCTCGGCGGCAGCGGCGAGATCACCGACGATCGGGGCTCGATCCGCAAGTTTTCTCTCGCCAACTTCATCACCCCCTTCCATGCCGACTCCGGCCGCATCTCCACCAACCTCTCCGCGGCCAGCGAGCCAGGCCTCTCCGGCGTCCTCGACTCGGCTCGCTTTACCGCCGGCCAGATCGCCATCGACCGCATCGCAACCAGCCAGTACCAGATCCGCGGCATCCTCCGACGCGGCGACGATGCTACCTACTCCAGGCTCACCAAGGAGATGGAATCCCTGGGCGCCCGGGCAAAGAGCGGCAACTAGACCCTACGAAAGCGAGACACGCCTTGAGTGAACAGCAGCTCTCCACGCCGGGCCCCTTCCAGGCCAACCTGCTCGTCAAAACCCGCGACCATGCCGCCGACAAGGACCATCTCCCTCCCTCCTTCGGCCGGCTCAATGCCGCCGCCATCAACTCGAACGACGCCATCGACGGCGCCATCCCGGGCAACGACACCAAGTACGTCAAGGGCGACTACACCTCCCACCTGATGAACAACAGCAAAAAGGTCATCGTTCAGAAAGAGACCCGCGAGGTCCTTCAGGACCAGGAGGAAACCATTCACGGCGAGACCAGGCTGACCTATCTTCACGGCCGCGACGCCGTCGTCGGCGATGAAGACAAGCTCGCCGTCAACGGAACCCAGGAGAAGTTCGTCCTCGGCCAGAGCGAAGAAAACTATGTCGGCCATCACGAAGTCCACGCCCCCACCGAGTTCGAGACCAAGAACCTCGAGTCCGGCCTTACCCTGGTCGAGCTCAAGTTTCTCGGCATGGGAGCCTCGGTCAAGGGCCGCGAAACCGAAGTCAAGATCAGCGGGGAAAAGGAAGCCATGTTCGAATCGTTCATGGCCGGGCTGCATGAAGAAGCCAGCGGCCACAAGGGCGAAGCCATCGCCCTCTCCGACAAGGCAGCCGTCACCGCCGATGCCAATGCTCGCGCCGATGTCCTGCCCGATGTCGGACTGGGTACGCCCATTCGCTAAAGCAGTTCTCGCTCACCTTCAGCGGCACGTGCGGAGCTCAAAGCGGCTTTTTCGTCAAGAAAAGCCACATCTCACTGCTCTCACGGTACACACTGAAACGAGAACTGCTTTAGTCCCCTGATTGATTGCTTGCTTACATAAAGGTGTCATCCTGAGCGAAGCGAAGGATCTGCTTTTTCGGCAGTCCGAATATTCGAGTCACTTTGACTCAGGAGACTAAGGCATTTTCTCTGAAGGGATACAGAGCTCAACGGCCGTGAAGGTGGCTTTTCCGGCGGGAAAAGCCACATCGAGATACTCTCCCGGCCGCACAGCATCAGAGAAAATGCTCTAGCCAACTCCCCCGGGGATCGCAGGAGACGCATGCCGGAAACAACTGAGCAGCCGCCAACCGGCAAGGCGGCCCGCACCCGCCGCATCTTCGCCGAAGACGATTACCTGCCCTGGGTCCGCGCCCAGCAGCTCACCGATTGTTCCCTCTTCTGGCTTCCCGTCCAGTCCTTTCCCGTTTCCCACGACGAGAAGCTCTGGCTCAGCGAGTTCCTCGCCCGCTTCTCCCAGCGCATGCGCGCCGACCATGATCTGCGGGCCGAGATCTTCCTTCAGTACAAAAGCCTCAGCGGAGAGATGGCCAACGAGTTCCTTAAGTACAGGCGCAAATGCCTCACCCTGATGGGCCTGGGCCGCCGCCCCGGCGCAACCATCCCGGCGCTCCCCAGTGGCGGCCAGCTGCGCGAAATCGTCAAAAAGGGCGACAGCTTCGACATAAACCAGTGGGTCGGCGACTACAGCTACTGGTTCATCATGAAGCAGCCCGACCGTCAGCGGGAGCTCTTCCTCGGCTGCGGCGGCATGACCATCATCCTGCTGCCCCCCGACCCCAAGACAAAAGCCCCCAAGCTCCCCTTTACCCCCGCCCTGCGCGCCGCACACCCTGCTTTTCAAAAGTTCGACGTCGACGGCCTGCATGAAGCGACCTACGCGATGGGCGACGTCTTTCTCGAAAAGAGCAAACAGCTGTTCGGCGCCGGCCTCGAAAACCACGCGCAGTATGACGGCCTCGCCTTCATCCTGCCCCTGCTCGACAGCGCCCACTTCTTTGCCGCCACCGCCGAGCAGCGCGGGCAGTGGTTCGATCTCTTTCATGTCTACATCAACGAGAGCCACGCCGACCAGGGCATCCTGCTGGGTTTCCGCGGGAACTACGACGCGCTCCTGCTCGACGTGCTCGAATCGCTGTCCAGCGACAAGCTGCACTACCCGCGAGATCGCCGATGAGCCCGGCCGGGACCGACCACCGGCCAGCCGCCATCGCCATCGAGCAGCTCGCCGCACCCCCTGCCTGGGGTGCCTGGCTGCTGCCCACCGGCGGCTTTCCCGATCTCACCGTCGACCGGGAACGCAGGTCGCGGCTGCTCCACTCGCTCGCATCGCTCGTCTGCGCCCGTGCCCGTCTCAAGCCTCAGGTGGTTCTGCAGCTTTGGAAGCTCGCCGGCTCCCCCGCCGAGCAGCCGCTTAACGACAACGTCCACGCCTGGTGGCCCACTCTGGGCCTCGGCATCTGGCCCGACCGCGAGCCCCCGCGCGGCTGGAACCAGGAGCTGCTCAGCGATGCCGCCGCGGCCCTCTTTCGCCAGGACGAGATCGCCCTACCCTCCCACAAACTCCTGCGCCTCGGCGCCGACGAGCATGCGCAAATCGACATCGCCCGCCAGCTTCGCGGCTCGGGCACAGTGCTCGAAACCTTTTGCGCCGACAGCTTCGACGATCTCGCCCACCGCGCCCGCGAGCGATTCCTGCCCACGATCACCGAAAAACGCTTCCGGCGCGCCCGGTTCTACCTGCCCGTGCTCGACCGCGCCACCATCGCCGCCGCCCACCATGCGGAACAGCTCGACGACTGGCTCTGCGGCATCGAGATGTACATCCGCGAAAGCGCGGAGGACAAAGGTGTACTCATCGTGGCGCGACAGGACCTCACAGTGCTTCTCGAAGAGGCGCTGCGCAAGGCGGAACTCGCGCCCTCGGGTCAACCGGCAACCCTGGAAGCCTGACCCAGCACCAGCCGCGTCGCTACAATCGAGAAATCAGGATCGGCTCTGCGGCGCCGACACCTACCTCCGCGAAAGCCCCGAAGACAAGGCCTACCTGCTCGTCTCGCGCATCCCCGTAAGCGGATACTTCCAGCCTTAGCAAAACTTCTATACCTGGAGCCGCTTCACGGGCGGTTACGAGACCCACCCCGACCATCGGGAGGGCCACCAAAGCCTCGCACCCGCCACCCCCAGGTACACCCGCCACGAAGTGGCCGCCTCCCGCGCAGGCGGTCTTGCCCTTGCCTTTCCCCAAAGAAAAAGGAGCCGCGCCAGCGGCCCCTTTCTGTAACTATCTCTGTTGCACTTACTTCAGTGGCAGCCCAGGCAGCACCTGCGTCCCCTCCAGCCGCACCCCGTCCAGCGCCTCCGGGTTCAGCCCCAGCGCCTTCAAAATCGTCGGAGCCACCTGCGCCGTCGTCGTCCCCGCCGACACCGTCCGCGCCTTGAACCCGGCATTCGCCACCACCAGCACCACATTCGTATCGTCATGCGCGAACCCGCCATGCTCCGCCAGCTTCGCCTTGCTGTTCGAGTACGTCACCCCCACATTCGGCGTCACGATAATATCCGGCGTCCGCGGATCCTCCCCCGGCCCATCCCCCGGCACGTTGTAGTTCAGCGCCAGCGAAGGCCCGTAGAAAATCTGCCCCAGCCCAATCGCCGCCGCATTCTTTTCGAGCGTCTCAACCGCCGCCGCCACACTCGCGCCCTTCTTCAGCCACAGCAGCGAAACATCATCCTCCGTCGGCCCAATCCCGGTCCCCGCCGGGTTCTCCGACGCCGGCAGCTCGCTCTCCACCAGCGTCGCCGGCGTCACCGTTCCATTCGCCTTGTACAGCGCCGGGTCGATCGGCGACTGCCCATGCTTCGCCGTCACAATAATCAGCGTCGACTCGTAATTCCCCGAGTCCTTCAGCCCATCCACCATCTGCCCGATCGTCGCATCCACATACTCGATCTCCTTCAGCAGCTCCGCCGACGGCACCCCTTCCGCATTCGTGTACCCGCCCGTCCCCACGCTCGGCTCAATCAGCTTCTGCCCCACGCTTACCGCCTGGTAGTTCATTCCGAACACCGCCGGCACCTGCGCCGCGGCCCCCGCGTGCGTCTTGCCCGCGATCTCGTTCAAAATCGCGTTCACCTTCAACTGGTCGTAGCACTGGATATTCGCAAAGCTGTTCGTCCACGCCGTCTCATCCGCGCCCGCGTCCCGCACCGCCGCGCACGACTCGCCCGTCGCCGTCGTCACCCCCGGCAGCCCGATCACCGTCGAGTTGATCTCCGGCGCGTAAAAATCATTCAGGCTCACCCCGCCCGGCCCCGCCACCGAAACATACGCCGGATGCTTGTCCGACCACGCCGTGTACCCGCCCGCCTTGTGCACCACCCCAAACACAGTATTCGTCCGCATAAAGTTATACGGATACACCGGCGCGCACCCCGCCGCCGGATCCCGCGGCAGCCTCCGCGGGTCGATCGACGCGAGCCCGCCATCCGTCAGCCCCGCCCCCGGCGCGCCCCCGTTCAGCTTCGTCTGATCCAGATCGATCCCTTCCTCATACTCCGCGCGCGACCCCGTCGGCACCCCGTACGGCGTGCACGGCCCCGCCGCCACCCCGTTGCCCGTCGTCTTCGCCGGCGCGTCCAGCGACCGGTCGAACCCCACGTCATACCACACGCCCATCGTCTTCGGCGTCGACCCCGACACGATCGTCATCAGCCCCGGAAACGAGTCCGACGGCTTCGACGTCGACGCCGCCACATAGTTCACCGCCGTCTGCCCCAGCGCCGCCAGGTTCGGGCAATACGGCTCCCCGCCGTTCACCCCCCGCACCCCCTGCGAGCAGTTCAAAAAATCCACCGCGTGCATCCCGTCCACGCTCAGCAGCAGCACATGCTTGATCGCACCCGAGCCCAACCCATCGTTCTCCTGCGCCATCCCCTGCACCGCGGCCGCCAACGCAACCGCCCCAAGTATCGAAAAAGCCTTCGTCTTCACACAACACCCCCGCGGAACTTGATACCAGCCCCTCTTGCGCAAAGGTGTTACACCCGCATGAAAGATCCGTGAACCGCGAAAACAAGACCCCCTACGCTGGAGGCGGTCACTTCGTGACACGTCTACCCTGTGTTCGCAATCACAGCTTGAGTGGGCCTCGCGATGCTCGGCGCCAGCAATGTCGATCCCGACCAACGGGAGGGCCACAGCAGCTCACGTTGCGAACACAAGGTACACCCGCCACGAAGTGGCCGCGAGCCGCGCAGGCGGTTTTAAGCGGTGTAAAGCCCGCCCCGCAGGGCGGTCTTTACACCGCCGTCCACCCGCCGTCCACCACGATCGACTGCCCCGTCACATAACTGCTCGCATCCGACGCCAGATAAATCAGCGCCCCGCACAGCTCCACCGGCCGCCCGATCCGGTGCAGGCACGTATACCCCTTCAGCCGCTGCACAAACGGGCTGTCCTGTGCCACCGAGTTCGCCCCCGCCACATCCTCCGTATTCGAGAACGGCCCCGGCACGATACAGTTCGCCCGCACCCGCGACCCACCCCAGAAGCTCGCCGTGTACCGCGTAAACGCCGACAGCGCCGCCTTGCCCGCCGAGTAGCCCGGCGGATTGATCGACGCCGTTCCCTCATACAGCGCCGGCCGCGGCGCCACCAGCGCATACATCGTCGAGATATTGATAATCGACCCGCGCTGCTGTTCCTTCATCTTGATCCCCAGCCGCTGCGTCGTCTGCACCGCCCAGTACACGCCGCCCTGCAGGTTCCGCATCCAGTGGTCCATCGATCCGTTCTCAAGCGAGCCCTCCGGCACATTGAACCCCGTCTTCGCCCCCAGCTCATGTGCATTATTGATCAACACGTCAATCGATTTCTCTTCCCCCGCGATCCGGTCGCATAACTCGTTCAGCGCCGGCGCGTCGTACATATCGATCTGGTGCGCGGCTACCTTGTCTTCCCCAAACTCGTTCGCCCACCCCTTCGCCTCGGCCAGCAGCCGCTCACTGCGCCCCAGCGCCACCACCCGCGCCCCATTCGCCAGCAGCGTCAGCGCATACGCCCGCCCCAGAAACCCCGAAGCCCCGGTCAGCACGGCCGTCTTTTCCTCCAGTGAAAACAACGTGTTCAGCGATACATCCTGCGCAGTCAACGGCATAGTGCTCCTGTCTGGTTTCAAGAATATGTGAATTTAACGCGGCTATCTGTATCGAAACGTGTTGCATTCTATGTAACTGTATTTGCATCACTATATGTAACTGTAATAGTTACATATAGCATGTTATGCATTCTGTAATCGCCGTTGTTGCGAAAAGCGATCCCCGGACTCGCCCACAGGTGTGGCAACTCGTTCCTTTGTTCCATGAAAGTTGTCATCCTGAGCGAAGGCGGCAACTCTCGCGCTAAAGGGCCTGCCTTTCCCCACCCTCCCCGCCGACCAACGGGAGGCCCACAACGGCCCGCACATTACCGCGCCTTTACGCCGAAGGCGTCGCTGGCCGCACCGCAGGTGCCGCAGGGGGCCAGTGGCGGTGGACAAACGCAAGCTGCTCCCGCAGCCACTCCACCTCCTCCCCATCCCGCCCCCGCGCCACCTGCAGCGTCACTCCCCCCGCAAACCCAATCCCCCGCATCGCCCTAAACACATCCTCGAAATTCGCCGACCCCGTCCCCAGCGGCCGCGTCTCCACCCCACCCTCCGGCTTGCGATACCGGTCCTTGATATGCACCGACCCAATCCGCCCCCCATACGCCGCGAACTCCTCGCTCGCCACATACCCCAGCCCCGAGCTGTTCCCCGAATCCCAGTTCACCTTCAGCAGCGGATGCGGCACCTTCTCCAGAAACGCCGCAAACGCCCGCGGCCCAAAGTCCGCCTCCAGGTGCAGCTCCACACCCGCCGCCTCCGCTGCCTGCAGCGCCTCTTTCACCGCCGCCACCGCCGCCCGCTCTTCCTCCTCATTCTCCACCCGCGACTGGTCCAGAAACGGCAGCACCAGCCGCTGGGCCCCGATCCGCCGCGCCGCCTCAAACAGCGTTCCCAAAAACTCCATCCGCCGCGCCAACTCGCCCGCATCGCAGCGGATCAGCGGAAAATCCATGAACCAGTCCGCGCACACCGCCGGAATCCCAACCCCGTGCTCCCGCTGCAGCGCGTTCAGCTCCTCGATTCCCGCATCGGTCGAAAGCGGGTTCGCGCTCGCCCCATACTCGTCATAGATCCACTCGATATAGTCCAGCCCCGCCGCCCGCGCCCGCGCAAACTCTCCCCGCCAGCTCTCCCGCGGAAACGACTGGAACCGCCCATCCTCCGGCGGCGAAAGCCGCCCCTGCATCACTCCATACGTGCGCCGCTGCAAACCCTGCTCAACCGACATAACTGCGAGAATACACAAGACCCCCTGCGTTAAACACAAGACCCCCTGCGCGGGATTCCTTTCTCCTGACATACTCATGGGCGAGCAATCGCGCGTGTGGCCTTTCCGTCAAGAAAGGCCACCTCGAGAAGATCTCAGCTCGGCAGATTATCAGGAGAAAGGAACCGGCGGTCACTTCGTGACACGTATACCGGATGCTCGCACCCGCGGGTTCCGCGGCCCTCCCGCTGGTCGGGATCAGTTTGGCCGTGAAACGGCAGAATGTCATTTGCAAGAAAAGAGATCACCCTGAGCAAACCAAAAACAGGTGTCATCCTGAGCGAAGCGAAGGATCTGCTTTTCCCAAAACTCAACCCCGACCAACGGGAGGGCCACAAAACGCCAGCACCCCTCACGAAAAATGGCACGTGAGTGCCCGCCTCCCGCGCAGGGGGTCTTGCCTCTCCCCGTATCCTGAAACAAATGACCCACCCCGCCATCACCCGCCTGCTCGCCCTCGGCGGCGAGCTCACCCCCGGCTCCGAGCGCCGCAAGTTCGACCTCGCCCACATGCGCACCCTGCTCCACGCGCTAGGCGACCCCCAGCTCCGCTTTCCCTCCGTCCTCATCGCCGGAACCAACGGCAAGGGCTCCACCGCCGCCACGCTCGCCTCCATCCTCCAGTCCGCGGGCCACCGTACCGGCCTCTACACCTCCCCGCACCTCGAGCAGCCCCACGAGCGCATCCGCATCGACGGCCTCCCCATATCCGACGCCGCCCTCGCCGCCCACTTCCTTCACGTCGAAGCGGTCTCCGTCTCTCTCGTCGCCTCCGCCCAGCTGCCCCACCCCCCCTCCTTCTTCGAAACCATCACCGCCATCGCCTTCCTCCACTTCGCCGGAGCCCAGCCCGGCCATTCCCTGGCCGCTTCATTTCTGGATACACACACAAGTGGTCAGACCACTTCACATTCTCCTTCTGCCGCCCATCCCCACGGATGTCATCCTGAGCGAAGCGAAGGATCTGCTTTTTATCTGCCCGCCGCGTTCAAATCCTCCATAAACTTAGACATTCAGAGCCCCCCAGTCCACATCGCCATCCTCGAAGTCGGCCTCGGCGGCCGCCTCGATGCCACCAATGTGGTCGAACCACTGCTCTCCATCCTCACCGACATTTCCATCGACCACACCGCCTGGCTCGGCCACACCCTCACCGAAATCACCCGCGAAAAAGCCGGCATCCTCCGCCGTCACGGCACCCTCATCACCCTCCCCCAGCACCCCGAGGCCAACCAGGTCATCGGCGAAGTCGCCGTCCCTCTGCAAGTCCAGGCCATCAGCGCCACCGACTACCTGCCCCCCCGCAACGCCGATCTCGAGCCCGCCGCCACCCTCACGGCGCTTCTCCGCAACCGCTACACCCTTCCCCTACCCCGCGAGACATTCCCTGAGCTTCCAGCCGGCTCGCCTCTCCACGTCGACTCGCCCCTCGCCGGCACCCACCAGCAGCGCAATATCGCGCTCGCCATTGCCGCCGCCATCACCCTGCACCGGCAGCATGGCTACGCGCTCACCATAGCGGCCATCGAACAGGGTCTGCGCGAGACACACTGGCCCGGCCGCCTGCAGCTGCTCCGCCCACCGGCCAGCCATCCGCAGCACGCCCCCATCCTGCTCGACGCCGCCCACAACCCTGCCGGCGCCTGGGCTCTGCGCGCCGCGCTGTCTTCCCTGCCCGTCACCGGTCCACGCACCCTGGTCTTCGGCTGCATGGCCGACAAGGCCCTGCCCGAGCTCGCGCAGATCCTCTTCCCCGTCTTCGACGAAGTCCTGCTTACCCAATCCAGCAGTCCCCGCGCCGCCGCCCTCGACCAGCTCGCCGCAGCGGCCGAGCCCACCGGCGCTCTCTACCGCACCTTTCCCAGCGCCCCAGCCGCACTCGCGGCCGCCCAGGCCGCCACCCCCGCCCACGGCCTCATCGTCCTCGCCGGCTCCATCGCCCTCCTCGGCGAGCTCACCAGCCACCTCCCAGACTGGCGCTAGCCTGCCGAAGCCGCCGAAATGTTCCACGTGGAACATTTCGGCATCCTTCTACTTGAGGCTTTCCGACGCAGGCCGGCAAACCGCCAAAATGTTCCACGTGGAACATTCCGACAGGCATCCCCCTTAAATCCAACGTTCCACAAATTGTTCCACGTGGAACAATTTCGCCGCGCTACTCTGTAAGCACATCATGCCGCGCACCCTCACCGCCCGTCCTGATCCCCTGCCGCTCACCACGCAGGCTCTCTCCATACTCTTCCGAGCCCCACTCTTCCTTCTCGGCACCGCCATTTGCGGCTCGGCATCGCTCATCGCCTCGCTGTTCGAGCAGGACGGCCGCCGCCAGCACCGTATCGCGCAGGCCTGGGCTCGCGCTTCCATGCGCTTTGCCGGGGCTCCCCTGCGCATCGTGGGCGAGCAGAACCTCCGCGCAGCCCCCGTTGCCGTGTACACCTCCAACCACCTGTCCTATATGGATACGCCGGCCATCTTCTCGGCACTGCCCTTCCAGTTCCGCATCGTCGCGCGCCACAATCTCTGGAGCATTCCCTTCATCGGCTGGCATCTCAACCGTTCCGGCCAGATTCCTGTCAATGTCGCCAACCCCCGCGCCTCGATCGCCAGCCTCTCCGGCGGTGTCAAAACCCTGCGCGCCGGCATGCCTCTGTTTCTGTTCCCTGAAGGCGGCCGCACCCGCGACGGGCTGCCCGGCACCTTCCTCAACGGTCCAGCCTTCATGGCCATCCGCGCCCAGGTGCCGCTCGTCCCCATGGCGCTCGTCGGCACCCACGAGCTGCTGCCGCAGCACAGCAAGACCTTCTATCCCACGCCCGTGACGCTCGTGGTGGGCGAGCCGCTTTCGACCGCCGGCATGACCGCGCGGGATACCGATGCGCTCACCGCCGAGCTCCGCCAGCGCATCTCCGCCCTATATTTCGAGCACTCCTGGCGCGAGATGCCCGCGGCGATCCAAACAGCCGAGTAGGCGGCGAGTACGATGGGCAGTATGGCAGCCCGCAAGCCCCGCATCGCAATCCCCGTTCCGACCTCCACCGATTCCGCCTACAACGACCGCTGCTGGCCGCAGTACGCCGCCGCCGTCGAGGCAGTTGGCGGCGAACCGGTCCGCATTCCCCTCGGCCTCGATCCAGCCGACACCGCCAACCTGGTCTCAAGCTGTGCCGCGGTGCTGCTGCCGGGCAGCCCCGCCGATGTGCATCCGCAAAAGTATGGGCAGGAAGCGCGCCCGGAGACGGCGGCGCCCGACCTGGACCGCGAGGCCACCGATGAGCTGCTGCTGCAGGATGCGTTTCACCTCCGCAAGCCGCTGCTGGGCGTCTGCTACGGCCTGCAGATCATGAACGTCTGGCGCGGCGGGACGCTCGTGCAGCACATCGCGGCCGGCCATGCTCCGGGCTCGGATAAGGCTCCGCTGGAGCATGGACTAGTGCTCGACCCGGAGGCGCTGCTGCTGCGCAGCTTCTTTCTGGACCGGGAAACCCCGCGGATCAACAGCAGCCATCACCAGGCGGTCGACCGGGCGGGGGACGGCCTCCGGGTCGCTGCGCGGGCTGTGGGCGACGGAATTGTCGAGACGCTGGAAGGGACCGCGCCCGGCGAGCAGTTTGTGCTGGGGGTGCAGTGGCATCCGGAGCGCTCCTACCAGGCGGACCAGGCTTCGCTCGCCATCTTCACGGCGCTGGTAGCCGCGGCGCACCGCTGGCATCTGCCGCGAGCATGAACTCGGAAGACATTCGTGCGCTGTTGGCAGAGCGCCTGGGGTTGCCGGTCAAGCGCGAGCTGACCGAGGCGCTCGCGAAGTATCTCGCCCTGCTGCTCCGCTGGAATGCAAGGACCAACTTGACGGCAATCCGCGAGCCGGAGGCCATTGTGCTGCGGCATTTTGGCGAATCGCTGAAGTGCGCGGCAGCGATCCCGGCTGGTCTGCGGACTCTGCTGGACTATGGTTCGGGCGCCGGCTTTCCTGGGGCGGTCTGCGCGCTGGCGCGGCCGGAGCTGGCGGTGACGCTGGCCGAGTCACAGGGCAGGAAGGCTGGCTTCCTGCGGGAGCTATGCCGCTCACTCGATTTGAAGGCTACGGTGCACGCCGGCAGGGTCGAAGCGCTACCGGCGGGGCTGCTGTTCGATGCGGTAACGCTGCGCGCAGTGGACAGCATGGAAGAGGCGTGCGCGGCGGCCCGGGAACGGACCAAGCCGGGCGGCTGGCTGGTGGTGATGACGACACACCAGCGCCTGCAGGAGCTTGCGCCGAAGCTGACGGGCGTGGACTGGCGCTCGCCGGTCTTGCTCACCGGCAGCGAGCAAGGACTGATCGCGCTGGGCAAGGTACTGGGCGGCTGAATAGCTGAAATTGTTCCACGTGGAACAATTTGGGAATTGCGAAGCGGTTTGTCGAAATGTTCCACGTGGAACATTTGCCTGCGAAGGGCCGGCGACCCTATGCTCGTGGGTGACATGGGAAAAGTGCTTGCGATCGTGAACCAGAAGGGCGGGGTGGGGAAGACCACGACCGCGATCAATCTAGCGGCGGCGTTGGCGCTGGAGGAGCTGCCGTGTTTGTTGGTGGATATCGATCCGCAGGCGAATACGACGGGCGGCTTTGGGTTTGTGCGGGATGAGGAGAGGCTGTCGACTTATGACGTGCTGGTGAACGGAGCTTCGCTGGCGGAGGCGGCGCTGCAGACGGAGATTCCATCGCTGAAGCTGATTCCGGCGAGCAAGGACCTGGTGGGCGCGACGGTGGAGCTGATGGAGCAGGAGAACCGGGCGCTCAAGCTGAAGGAGGCACTCAAAGAGGCGCGGGAGGCGCATGAGTTTGTGCTGCTGGACTGCCCGCCGGCGCTGGACCTGCTGACCTTGAACGCGCTGGTAGCGGCCGATGCGCTGCTGGTGCCCATGCAGGCGGAGTATTTTGCCCTGGAGGGGATTTCGGAGCTGCTGCATACGCTGGAGCGGGTGCAGGCGAGCTTAAACTCCAAACTGGAGATCGAAGGGGTGCTGCTGACTATGTACGACGATCGAACTAATCTTGCGCAGCAGGTCACGGCCAATCTGAAAGAGCATTTCGGCGAGAAGCTGCTGAAGACTTCGATTCCGCGGAACATACGGTTGGCGGAGGCCCCGAGCTATGGACAGCCGGTGCTGCTGTACGATCCGCGATCGCGCGGCGCGGAGGCGTACCGCGATCTAGCGCTGGAGCTGATGAAGCGGAACGGGGTGAAAAGCCGGAAGAAGGCGGAGGAGAAGCGACCGGCACGGGAGGTGCGGTTCTGGCCTTACTCGTAGGAGGCGTGTTTACTTGAAAGTAAACACGCCTCCTACGAACAAAGGCGACGGCAAGACCCCCTGCGCGGGAGGCGGCCACTTCGTGGCGGGTGGACTTGGGTGCTGCAGGTGCGGGATGGTGGCCCTCCCGTTGGTCGGAATTGAGTATGGGTAAGGCAAAAGCAGATCCTTCGCTTCGCTCAGGATGACATCGTTTCAGGGTGGGTTGGAGTTTTTTAGAGTACACGTGTCACGAAGTGACCGCGAGCCGCGCAGGCGGTTTGGTTTTCGAGGGTGAATGGGGGAGTGGATGGCGATCGAGATGGGTGTGGAGAAGGATGCGGGGGGGAAGCGGCGGGCGCTGGGGAAGGGGCTGGACTCGCTGCTGCCGCGGGGGGCGCGGATTGTGGAGGCGGCGCCGCATGGGGAACCCCCGGCAGCGGCGGCCGGGCCGGAGGGGCGGGCGTTCGAGATTGCGGTGGAGCGGATCGACCGGAACCCTTATCAGACGCGAACGAACTTCGATGAGGCGCTGCTGGAGGAGCTGGCCGCGTCGATCCGGGCGGTGGGGGTGATTCAGCCGGTGCTGGTAAGGCCGCTGGAGGGTGGGCGTTACCAGTTGGTAGCGGGGGAGCGGCGGTGGCTGGCCTCGATGAAGGCCGAGAGGCTGACGATTCCGGCGGTGGTGGCCGTGATGAACGATCGCCAGGCGATGGAAGCGACGATTATCGAGAACCTGCAGCGGGCGGACCTGAACCCGATCGAGCAGGCGCGGGCATTCGACCGGCTGGGACGCGAGTTCCGGATGACGCAGGACCAGATGAGCGTGCAGACGGGGCGGGACCGGGCGTCGATCTCGAACTTTCTGCGGCTGCTGAAGCTGCCGGAAGAGCTGCAGACGCAGGTGGAGATCGGGGTGCTGACGTTTGGGCATGCGCGGGCGCTGCTGGGGCTGGACAGCCAGGAGCAGCGAATGCGGGCAGCGCAGAAGATGCAGGCGCTGGCGATGAGTGTGCGGCAGGCGGAGAACTTTGTGAAGGGGATCATCGACCCGGAGCGGCGGGAGCCGCGGAAGGAGGCGGACCCGGTGGACCCGAATGTGCGGGAGATGGAGGATACGCTGCGCAAGTCGCTGGGGATGAAGGTGGTGATCGAGGACCGGAACGGGCGGGGGCGGGTGGTGATTGAGTATGCGGACCTGGAGGGGTTCGACACGCTGACGGAGCGACTGCTGGCGGGGTGAGCGGGAGGGGCGCTCGTTGCTATGTCAGTCCAAGGTTCTCACGAAGCTCGTTTAGATAATTTGGAGAAAAACTTGGCTAAACAATGCGGGAAGCTTGTGTAATAGAAGTCAGGCAGTTAATTCACAGAAGGAAGTATCTGTATGAATAGGCGAGCGTTTTTTAAGAATTCCACAGCAGCAGCTGCCGGTGTCGGTTCAACGATGGTGCTGGGAAAACCGGCGGCGAGAGGACAGGCGACGGGAACAGGATTCAACTCATGGATATACACGAACTGCAATGCTGCGCTGGCAATGGCGGCGGGATTGGCGGCTGTTTACGACAAGCCACAAAGTCCTGCTCCGTGGCATGCCTGCAGCTTGACAATGGCTGCAGCATACACCGATTTTGTAAACAACAACTACAGTGCGCAGATTGCGGCGGCAGCGGGACAAATTACTCCCAGTATGATTAGAGTGAAAACATAAATCAGCAGCAAATACTGCAAGCGATCCAGGCTTTTACTCCGCAATATACGCTAGCGGATGTACAGAGCTCGTTGGCTTATCTGGATAAGCTGTCTCCGGAAACAATTCAATCGTCTATTTATGATTTGCAGGTGGGAGATGCTGGTGCCGATATCAACGCTGCCAGTGCCGCGGCAGAGAATTTGGCCATATATATAGGTAGCGCAACGAAGCCTGTCATTCCACATTCGTCGCCGCTGTTTACGCGAGGAGGGGGTGGCCCGCCTACTTTCCCATGCGATGAGGGTACGTTTTGTCCTCCTTCTGGCGGGGGTGGCAATCCGGGAGGAGGCGGAGGAGGAGGAGGAGGAACGGGCCAGCCGCCTCCTCCGTCGTCGTGGAGTTGCGAAAAAGATGGTGCGACGCTGCTTGCTTTGGGTACTGCGTTTGCGGTAATTACAGTGATGACTGGACCAGTTGGGCTGGGCGTTGAAGCAGTTTTGGTAGGCGAGGCTTGGTCAGGAATTGCTTTGTGGGGCGGACTGGGGGCTAGCGCTTGGAGCGTAGGCCATCTCATTGCAGGCTGTGGATTTTAACCGGAGGAAAGGAGTGTAGTCCTTATGCACTGGTTTGTTGCCAACGTGTATCATTTCGAGGTTCCGGTAGCTTTGTTGTTAGGATTGTTTTCCGTTGTTATCGGTTTGCGCCGTAGAAAGGAAGGCATTAAGCGATTAGTGCTTCCAAAAGCAGTATTGGTAGGTTTTTATGGATTGATAGGTTTGGCATTTATTATGATTGGTATTGTCATTGCAACAAAAAGTTAGACATTACATAAAGAAAAGTGGCGGCTTAACGCTGCCACTTTTCCGAACGTTTAGCAATTTGCGATGAGATATTCGAGCCGGAAAGGCAGTTTGTAAGTTTGGTAGTGGCTTGCAATATTGTTCATCCCATAGCGCATTCCTTCTTTTAGCCCTGAGCCCTTACCCGGTTCAGGGCTTTCTTTTTGTTCGCAAGGCAATTCTCTTTCCGTGCACTTCGGCCCGGTCTCGATTCCGCTTTCCTTTCTCAACGTGAATTGCGTTCGCCGATGAGTGTGGATTCGAGTTCGGTCATTGTGTTTTACCAGTCCTCACACGAAGGGATGCGGGTGCATGGTGCAGGGCTCGTGGGTTGGGTGAGCTGCGTCGAGGCTCAGGAGTCAGAAGTGAGTCGTATATCCCGAGCTGCCGAAAAAGCAGATCCTTCGCTACGCTCAGGATGACACCTTTTATGTTGCGAACTCAAGAGACACTACGTTGCTTTTATGCCGGTCGATGCGGTGATTCACCGCAATTGTAAAGTCCCAGGAGTTCCTGGCTGATTGGAGCGCAAGAAAACGCAGGTCCTTCGACTGCGCCGACGCTTCGCGCCGGCTCCGCTCAGGATGACCCCTTAGGCGGGGGAAACGCGGGCGGGCGGGGGGCGGGGCGGGAGCCTGGGAGGGGAGAACGGGGGGCGCGGGGGCGGGAAAACGGGGGCGAGTGGCGGCGCGGGGGGACTGTTAACGGTGCTGAAAAGAGGGTTAACGTGACTCAGGTAACCCCGGCAACTCGGGAAAGTGCCGGTTCGGGCGGGCCGAAGCGGGGGTGTGGGGGGAGGGTGTTCTGAAGCTAGATTTCGATGCAAGCCATTGATAAGAAATAGCCTAGGCAGGGGATGCGTTTGGAAGGATGGGGCGTGGACGCGGCGCGGCGGGTGTTTCAGGGGGGAGAGCGCGGCTGTTTGCACGTTAATCGGGACAGAGGTGCTGAGAGAAACACAGTTCAAACTTCCATATCGCGGAGAAGGCTCCTTATAGTCAGCGCGTTTGCATCAGGAGGCCTTGTGCGTATTTCGAATAGATGGATAGCCCACTCGATAGTGGGCATGGCGGTGATTTTCAGCGGCGCGGCTGCGCCGCGGGCGCATGCGCAGGTGAACTCGTCGACGGTAACGGGGACGGTGACGGACGCCTCGGGGGGTCGGCTGCCGGGGGCGAAGGTGGTGGTGACGAACGAGGCGACGGGGGTCTCGACGGCGACGGTGGCGACCTCGTCGGGGACCTATGAGGTGCCGTACCTGATCGCGGGAACGTACAAGGTAGTGGTGGAGAGCCCGGGGTTCGCAACGCAGACGGATGAGAATGCGGTGGTGGGGGACAATGCGACGATCCGGCTGGACGTGGTGCTGAAGACGGGAGATGTGCAGACGACGGTACAGGTAGACGCAAGCCAGGGGGCGCTGGAGACCGAGGACACGTCGGTGAAGAGCACGATTGGGGCGCGGCAGATCGACGCGCTGCCGAACATCAACCAGAACCCGCTGTTCTACGCGACGCTGCAGCCGGGGGTGGTGGCGGAGAAGTCGGCGCACGACACGACGAGCACGGACTCGTTCGGGGTGGGGCCGCATGCGCGGCGGACGCAGTCGCTGATCAGCATCAACGGCGGCCTGGGGTTTACGACGGACATCCAGCTGGACGGGATTCCGATCCTCGCGAGCGACTACAACGAAGAAGGCGTGGTGCCGAACCAGGAGAGCATCCAGGAAGTCCAGGTGCAGAGCAACACGTTTTCGGCGGAGTACGGGCGGGGGACGGGGGTGGTGGAGTATTTCTCGAAGAGCGGCACGAACGCGCTGCACGGCGAGGTGGTGTACCGGAACCGCAATGAGGCGTTCAACGCGAACGGGTATGCGAACAACTTCAATCATGCGGTAGCGGCCGAAACGAATCCGAACACCAAGAACGGGGTGCGGGGGCCGTTCCGGGTGGGCTACTACGGGGGGTCGCTGGGCGGCCCGGTGCTGAGGGACAAGCTGTTCTTTTTCGGCAGCTTCGAGGGGCTGCGGCGGAGCGCGCCCATCAATACGAACATCACGGTGCCGACCGCGCTGGAGCGGACGGGGGATTTCAGCCAGACGAAGGTCGCGGACAACAATGGCAACCCGGTGCCGGTGCAGATCTGGAACCCGTTCCAGGTGACGCAGGTGGCGCCGAACGTGTACCAGCGGGCGGTGGTGCCGAATGCGCAGATCACGGGACCGCTGCTGGACCCGGTGGGGGTGAAGGCGTTTGCGAACTATCCGCTGCCCAACCAGGCGCCGACGGACGTGTACGGCAGCAACAACTACAACGTGATTACGTCGCAGTCGTTTTCGCGCAATACGGGGCAGGGGCGGCTGGATTTCAAGCTGAACAGCCGCAACAGCATTTATGTCACCGGCGGCATATCGAACGGCTCGGTAACGGTGCCGAACTTTCTGGGACCGAACGACCCGTTTTACCCGGACATTACGTGGGGGCAGGCGATCACCGATGACAACCCGTACGCGGCGATCGGGGATACGGTGATCTTCAGCCCGACGCTGGTGCTGGATGTGCGGTACGGGATCAACCGGGTGGCGAGCGTGGAGGGGTATGCGGCGAAGAGCGGCACCTTCAGCGGCGCGGGCTATGAGATCCCGGCGAATATCCAGGCGCTGGCGCAGAGCGCGACGTCGCCGTTCGATTTCTGCCCGGATTTCCATTACGAATGCCTGAACTACACGGTGGGCCAGCACATCGACGAGCACCAGACGAACCACAGCCTGGGGGGCAGCCTGACCAAGATCAAGGGCAAGTTCACGTATAAGTTCGGTTCGGAGTACCGGGTAGGGCTGCTGAACACGGCGAACCCGAACCACGAGAATTTCGAGATCGGCAACTATTACGGCGACCAGAACTATACGCAGCAGTATGTGGACGCGAACGGCAACGGCGTGGGCGCGTACGACACGACGAACGTGCAGAACGGCTACCAGGGGGCGCAGTGGCTGATGGGGGCGGGGACGCTGACGGCGAGCAGCTCGGTGGAGTCGGCGCTGGCGATGAAGTACAGCGCGTTTTACGAGCAGACCGTGTGGCAGGCGACGCCGCGACTGACGCTGAACTTCGGTCTGCGTTACGAGCTGCAGCCGGGGCCGACGGAGCGCTACAACCAGCAGGCGGCGTTCGATACGAAGGGGAAGAACCCGTTCGGCGGCCCGGGTGGGTATGTGTTTTCGGGGACGAACGGCTACGGGCGCAATCTGTGGGCGAGCCACTACAACGACTTTGGGCCGCGGATCGGCGCGGCTTACAACATCAACCCGAAGGCGGTGATCCGGGGCGGGTTCGGGATTGCGTATCTGCCGACGAACTCGGGGTTCGGGTTCAGCTCGGAGAACAACCAGTCGTTCACGTCGCATAACGTGAACAACTCGAGCGCGGTGTTCGGGCCGAACCCGCAGGGGCAGCTGATCGGCACGTTCCACGATCCGGCGACGGCGATTGTGGTGCCGGCGCTGGGCAGCAACCTGAACAACCCGCTGCAGTATGGCGGCTCGAACAGCTACCTGCAGGACTACCGGAACACGTATGACGGGCGGCTGCTGCAGTGGAACGCGATCCTGGAGGAGAGCCTGTCGCCGACGACGGTGTTTTCGCTGGGCTACTCGGCTTCGCGGGGCGACCGGCTGCCGTTCTCGAATGTGCCGGTGAATGGCGCGGGGGCCGGGGGTGGGCAGGGCGCGACGCCGCCCGGGTTCCAGACCATCGCGCCGGGGGTGCTGGCGGGATGGCGGCAGCAGTACATCGCCTCGGGCGGCACCAACCCGGCCACTCTGCAGGTTGCGAATCCGTATTACGGCATGGGCTTCCAGGGGGGGGCGCTGTCGGGGCAGACGACGCCGGCGTGGCGGCTGCAGGTGCCGTACCAGGTGTTTCCGGACCTGAACCTGCTGGAGCAGACCGCGAACTCGAACTACCAGTCGATGATTGTGGACCTGCGGCACACGTATGCGAAGGGGTTCGAGCTGGACGCGAACTATGTGTGGTCGAAGGAGATCGACGATGTACAGAACATCGGGCAGAGCAACGACGCGTTCAACAATGCGGGTGAGCAGAACACGGGGTACCTGCTGAACATCAACGGCAACGGCTACGAGAACCGGCATGTCGGGTTTAACGACGTTCCCCACCGCGTCGTGATCACGGGGCTGGCGGAGTCGCCGTTCGGGCGCAACCACAGCTACCTGGCGAACAGCAAGGTTGCGGACTGGACGATCGGAGGGTGGCGGCTGGGTTCGACGTTCCAGATCCAGAGCGGGACGCCGATCGAGATCACGTCCTCGATGGGGAGTTTGAACAACCGGCCGAACCGGGTGCCGGGGGTGAATCCGATCCTGCCGAGATCGCAGCGGAGGTTTATCAATGGGACAGTGACCGTTCCGCTGACAAGCCCCTACGGGAATGGGACGGCGAGCATTACCTGCACGGGGTGCAGGCCGTACCTGAACCCGCTGGCGTTTACGGGGCCGACAGTGGCGTCGAATGGGAAGGTGCTGCCGGATGTTTTCTGGTACGGCAACGCGCGGGTGGCGTATGACGATATCCGCAGCGACCGAAACATCTTCCTGGACGCGCAGCTGCAGCGGGATTTTCCGATCACGGAGCGGGTGCACTTCGAGGTCGCGGCGAATGCGTATAACGTGCTGAACCTGACGCAGTACCAGCCGCAGCAGGCGATCTCGGTCGGCAATATCAACACGACGGCGACGACGCGGCCGATTGGGACGGCGGGTGGGACGCCGACGGCGGGGTTGAATTTTTACGATCCGCGGCAGCTGCAACTGCAGGGGAGGATTACGTTCTAGGGGGGTGGATCTGAAGCGGGAAGACGTGGGTCAGTTGTATTTTCAGGATAAGTGCAAAAGGCAAGACCCCCTACTGGGGCATAGCCCTAATGCGGGAGGCGGACCACTTCTGGGGCATAGCCCTAACGTGGCGGGTCTATCTGGATGCTTGCAAACGGGGGTGGTGCGGCCCTCCCGTTGGTCGGGGTGGGAGGAGGGCAAAAGCAGGTCCTTCGCTTCGCTCAGGATGACAACTTTTGTGGGGTGAATGAATGACTCACATTGCGTTCGGCGCAAGCGCCAAACTTCGTTCAGGATGACACTTCGTCCGGGTTGGCAGAAGCGGTGTTTCTGCTGGAAGAGCGGGGCTATGCTGGAGGGGGAATGAACGCTGGCGGCGGGCTTGCTGGGCGTGAATAGGGGACGATGACTGGGATTTTGTTGCTGGCGCTTGCGTTGCAAGGCGGGGCAGCCGCTGGGGCCGGGGCGCAGGGGCCGGCGGCTGCTGCGCCGCTGACGGCGGCGCAGTTTGCAGCGCTGGAGGGCCGGGCGGCGGCGGGGAATGCGGCGGCCGAGGCAAAGCTGGGGTCGGTGTATATCAGCGGGGCGCCGGGCAAGGACGCGGACCCGGCGGCGGGGCTGCCATGGATCGAAAAGGCCGCGCGGCAGAACGACCTGGGCGCGGAGTTTCTGCTGGCGACGATGTATGCGCAGGGGATTGGGACGGGGCAGGATTTCAGGGCGGCGGTGCAGTGGTTTACGCGGTGCGCCGAGCGCAGCGATGCGGCGTGCGCGGTGGACCTTGGGCTGCTGTACGGGCGCGGGTCGGGGGTGGCGCGGGACTATGGGCAGGCGGTGAAGTGGTACCGGGTGGCTGCGGCGCAGGGGCAGCCGGACGCGGAGAAGATGCTGGCGTTCCACTACGAGCAGGGGCTGGGGGTGGGGAAGGACGAGGCGCTGGCGTCGAAGTGGTGGGAGGCGGCGGCGGCGCAGGGGGATGCGTCGGCGCAGTACGCGATCGGCAAGCGGTATGTGCTGGGGCAGGGGGTGGCGGCGAACGCGGCGACGGGGGTGGCGTGGCTGCGCAAGGCGGTGGCGCAAGGGCTGGGCGTGGCGCAGTATGCGCTGGGGATGATTCTGCTGGAGGGGCAGGGCGTGCCGGCGGAGCCGGAGGCGGCGCTGAAGATATTGCGCGATGCGGCGATGCAGAACAACGGGCCGGCGCAGGCGGCGCTGGGCACGGCGTACCTGAAGGGGGAGCATGTGGGGCGCGACCCGCACGAGGCGGTGAAGTGGCTGCGGCAGGCGGCGAAGAACAAGGTGGTTCCGGCGGAGTATGAGTTGGGGGTGCTGCTGGACAAGGGAGATGAGGGCGTGGAGAAGAACCCGGAGGAGGGCGAGCGCTGGCTGCGGGCGGCGGCTGCGGGCGGGAGCGCCGAGGCGCAGGCGGCGCTGGCGCTGGCGCCGCCGGGTGGGGCGCGGTGAAGCGGCGGGAATTGGTGGTGGGGGCGAGGACAAGCCGAGAGTTGATTGGGATGCTAGTGTGGTGAACCGGAAGTTCGTTGGAGTATTCGAGACCTTATGCTCCCAGGAAACGACTGAAAAGGCAGATCCTTTGAACAAATGAATGACTCACCACGTTAGTCTTCTGTCCCGAAACTCCTTGGCATAGATCGGAGGGCGCGGCTGGGAAGTAAGCGGTTTAAAAGCAGATCCTTCGCTGCGCTCAGGATGACACTTCTTATGTTGGGAACTTTAGAGACACCACATTAATCTCCCGAGTCAGAAGTACCGTGCATTTTCAAAATGGTTGGTTGGACCGTGGAGTGCGGAAAAAGCAGATCCTTTGGCGCAGGCGCTACCGCTTCGCTCAGGATGACACCTTTATGCGAGAAATCAATGATCGAGAGGACTAGAGCATTTTCCCTGATGCTGTGCGGCCGGGAGAGTATCTCGATGTGGCTTTTCCCGCCGGAAAAGCCACCTTCACGGCCGTTGATCTCTGTATACCTTCAGGGAAAATGCCTTAGCGCCGGCGCTGGGTGGGGAGTGGTGAACGTGCGGGAGTTTGTGGTGGGAGCGGGGGGTGCGGACGAGCTGGCGGCTGCCGGCGGCACTGGCGGGCGGGCAGCGGTGATGGGGTGGAACCGGAGACAGTTTCTTGCGGGGGCGGGGGTGTTGACCGCCCGGCAGTTGCTGGGGATGATGCCGGCGGCAGTCATGGAAGCGGCGCCATTGTTCCGGAGAGTGCCGGCGGCGCGCAGCGGGATCACGTGGGTGCACGACAACGGGAAGAGCGCGATGCGGTGGCTGCCGGAGAGTATGTGCTCCGGGTGCGCGATTTTCGATTACGACAACGACGGCTGGATGGACGTTTTCCTGGTGAACACGGGGCCCAGCGACTTCTACACGCCGAAGACGCCGACACGGTGCGCGCTGTACCGGAACAACCGGGACGGCACGTTTACGGATGTGACCGTGAAGGCGGGCTTGCAGGGCGATGTGTGGGGAGAGGGGGCGGCGGTCGGGGACTTCGACGGCGACGGCTGGCCGGACCTGTACCTGACGGCCTACGGGGCGAACAAGCTGTACCGGAACAACCGCGACGGCACGTTTACGGATGTGACGAAGAAGGCTGGGGTGGCGGCGAAGGGCTGGTCGACCTCGGCGGTGTGGTTCGACTATGACAATGATGGGAAGCTGGACCTGTTCGTGTGCAGCTTTGTGGAGTACTCGCACGACACGAAGGTGAACTGCGGGAATAATGCGCTGGGGGTGCGGTACTACTGCACGCCGCGGATGTTCGCGCCGCGGCCGAGCCTGCTGTTCCACAACAACGGGGATGGAACGTTTACCGAGGTGGGGCACGGGACGGCGATCGGGGAGAACCCGACCAAGGCGCACGGGGCGGTGGCGGTGGATGTGAACGGGGATGGGCGGATGGACCTGTTCGTGGCGAACGACACGGCGGCGAATTACCTGTTTATGAACCGCGGGAACGGGAAGTGGGAGGAGGCGGGGTTCAACGCGGGGGTGGCGTTTGGGGAGAGCGGGAAGGCGCGCTCGGGGATGGGCGTGGACGCCGGCGATTATGACAATGACGGGAAGCCGGACTTGTTTGTGGCCAATATCGACCGCGAGGAGTACTCGCTGTACCACAATGACGGGAATGAGAGTTTTTCGGACCATGCGGGGGAGACCGGGATTGGGGCGGCGACGGCGGCGCTGAGCGGGTGGGGGCTGAAGTTTTTCGACTATGACAATGATGGGAACCTGGACCTGATTCTGTCGAACGGGCACCCGGACGACATGGTGGACCAGTACAGCCCGAACGTGACGTGGAAGGAGCCGCTGCTGCTGTTTCACGGGGACGGGAAAGGGCACTTTGCGAACGTGAGCAAGGAGGCGGGGCCGGAGTTCGCGGAGCACTGGGGGGCGCGGGGACTGGCGGTGGGCGACCTGAGCAACAATGGGCGGCTGGATGTGCTGATCAACAACAACGGGGGCGCGCCGCTGCTGCTGAAGAACGAGGCGGGCGCGGGGAACCACTGGCTGGGGCTGAAGCTGGTGGGGACTGTCGCGAATATCGATGCGGTGGGGGCGGTGGTGAGCTGGACGTGCGGGGCGGAAAAGCGGTCGCGGCAGAAGGTGGGGGGCGGGAGTTATCTTTCGTCGCACGACCCGCGGATGCTGCTGGGGCTGGGGACGGCGGCGAAGGTGGATGTGTTGACGGTGAAATGGCCGCTGCCTTCGGGACGGGTGGAGACGTTTACGGGGCTGGCGGGGGGGCGGTATATCAGGATTGTCGAGGGGAAGGGTGTACAGGCGTAGGCGCGGAGTGCCGGGGTGGAGAGGGTGATGCGGGTGCCTGCGGTGGTGGGGCTGATGCTGCTTGCGCTGGTGTGTTTCGCGGGGGCGCGGGCGGGGCGGGTGTCGGCCGCGGGCGGGGCCTTGCATGGGCCGCCGGCGGCGGGGGAGTATGCGGGGGATGCGGCGTGTGCGCGGTGCCATGCGGGGATTGCGGCGAGCTACGGGCAGACGGCGCACCATTTCACGTCGCGGCTGGCAAGGCCGGGGGCGGTGCTGGGGAGCTTTGCGCCGGGGCAAAACGTGATGGCGACCGGGAATCCGCGGCTGGTGTTCGAGATGAAGGCGGCGGATGGGGCGTTGACCGAGACGGCGAAGTACTTTACGGCTGCCGGCGATGTACAGCGGATGACCGAGCCGATGGATGTGGTGGTGGGCTCGGGGCGCAAGGGGCAGACGTATCTGTGGTGGGGCGGGGACCAGCTGTTCGAACTGCCGGTGTCGTACTGGACGGGGAATGGGGCGTGGATCAATAGCCCGGGGTACGAGGATGGGACGGCGCATTTCGACCGGCCGATTCTGCCGCGTTGTCTGGAGTGCCACGCGAGTTTCTTTACGCAGCCGCAGGCGGTTTTCACGCAGGCGCAGGCGCCGGGGAACCGGTATGAGCGGGCGAGCCTGGTGCTGGGGATTGGGTGCGAGCGCTGCCACGGGCCGGGGGCGGAGCATGTGCGGCGGGAGCAGGGTGCGGCGAAGGGGGCGGGGGCGGCGGAGTCCATTGTGAACCCGGCGCGGCTGAGCCGGGAGCGGCAGATCGACGGCTGCGCGCTGTGCCATGCGGGGCCGGGGCGGGCGCTGGGGGCGGCGCTTTCGTTTCAAGTGGGCGACGTGCTGGCGGAGTATGTGGAGACGCAGCCGGCGGCGCCGGGCGCGCCGCTCGATGTGCATACCAATCAGGTGGGGCTGCTGCGGGAGAGCAAGTGTTTTCGCGCGAGCGGGATGACGTGTACGACCTGCCATGACGTGCACACGGTGCAGAGGGATGCGGAGAGTTTCGCGCCGAAGTGTTTGAGCTGCCACCGGGTGCAGCAGTGCGGCGAGTTCAAGGTGATGCACGCGGCGATCCGGACGAAGTGCGTGAGCTGCCACATGCCGCTGGAGCAGTCGAAGACGCTGTTCGCGGAGAGTGCGGGGGGAAGGCTGGCGCCGGAGATTCGCAGCCACCTGATTGCGATTTATGACGAGGGGAAGGCGCGGGTAAGTGGGTCGAGCGCGCGGTGAGGTGCGGGGCACTTGTTCGGGCGGCAGCAGGGGGCTGGACATGGAACGAAACGTTCTCATGCGGCGATTTTGTACTTCGTGCTGTGCGAGCGATTGCTCGGCAGTCGCGAAAAAGCAGGTCCTTCGCTCTGCTCAGGATGACACCGGTCCTATAAATTGCGCAGCCCTGCCTCTGCTCTCAGCTTCGCGTGGGTGAGCTGCTGATTCGAGTTAACGCGGGCTTTAACGGGGAGCGTATGCAGGGAGAAGCTGCTGTTAACTTGCAGGGCGTGCTGGGGGCTGCCGAGTATTCCGGGTCTGGGGAGTAATGCTTTCCAGAAACGGAGGTAACACGTGACTTTATCTTTGAGGTATTCGAGGGGCGTGCAGATAGCGCTCTGGCTGGGCTGTGCGGGAGTTGTGGGTGCGATTCCGCAGGGCTTGCAGGCGCAGACGAGCAGCGATACGTATGTGGTGCGGGGCGCGGACATTTTGAAGAACGATGTGCCGACGGTGTGGGGCGGCACCAATGCGTTTTTCATTTATGGCGGGAGCAGCTCGACGATGTCGGCGTGGAATATCGGCATGGTGCGGGAGCCGCTTTCGGACTTGTCGGAGACGCCGGTGGCGGGCGCGGTGGCGCGCGGGTCGGACGGGAGTTATCTGCACTCGATGCAGGACGTGGTGGATGATAACCGTACCAATGGAAAGATCACGATTTTGTGTCCGTTCCAGTGGGCGCCGGGGACGGGGCAGTTCGCGGGGCAGGTGCCCTCGAAGGAGCCCTATTATGTCGCCTACAAGCAGAAGATGCAGCAGATCGCGGCTCAGTTTATCGACCAGCCGGATGTGTGGATCGAGTTATGGAACGAGCCGTACCCGGACACCAACGATCCGCTGTGGCTGCATGACATGAAGGATATGGTGGATAACATCCGGGGGGCGGGGAATAATAACATCGTGCTGGTGCCGGGAAGCGACTTCGATTCGTCGGAGGATGTGATTTTGAGCCACGGCAGCCAGCTGCTGGAGGGCCGCGCGAACGTGGTGTTCGACATTCACGGGTATGCGTGGGAGCCGAATACGCAGCAGAGTACGGAGCAGCGGATACTGGCGATCCGGAAGAAGGGGTTTGCGCTGATGTTCGCGGAGACCGGGCCGGGGACTTCGAGCGGGGTGGTGAACCCGACGAATTTCCTGAAGGCGGTGCTGCACCAGGAGGTGACGACGCTGGTTTGGTATTGGAACTTCAATACGACGGACCCGAACTCGCTGTTTACTTCGACGGGGGCGCCGAATAACACGAACAACTATAACTGGTCGACGACGGCGCAGTCGTTTTTGACTTGGATTGGCGGGTCGGGGGATATATTCCTGGCGGATCGGGCGCCGGGGGTGAAGTCGGGAGGGGATTTGTAGGTGGGTATGGCCACGCTGCCTGCATCGTGGCCTTTTCCCGGCTCAGGTTCTTTACCGGTCTTACGAGGCATGATCGGCTCGTTTACGAGCGGCTCGCACCCACCCGGAAAAGCAGGTCCTTCGCTTCGCTCAGGATGACACCTTTGAAGCAAAGCATGCGTGTCTCGATTCATTAAGAGACGGAGTGGATGGCGGTCCGGAGGGTTTCGGCTACGCGCGCGACTTGGTCTTCGGATAAGTGATTGAAGAAGGGGAGTGCTATCACGCGCTGGCTGACGGAGAGGGTTACCGGGAGAGGGTGGGGGGCGGGATAGGTGAGATAGGCGGGCTGGGTGTGGATGGGGGCGAAGTAGCGTCCGCAGGCGATGCCTTGTCCCTGCAGGGTGCGCATGACTGCGTCGCGCTGGGGCTCGATGAAATGCCCGGCTAATTGGATGACATAGACGAACCAGCTGATGCGGGTGGCGGGTACGTCGAGGTTCGGCGGGATCACCTCGGGAAAATCTTGTAAGTGGCGGTGGTAGGTGCGGGCGACGGATTCGCGCTGGGCGAGGATGGGCTGGAGGCGGCGCATCTGCGCGCAGCCGAGGGCGCAGGCTAGCTCGGAGAGGCGGTAGTTGAAGCCGAGGATGGAGTGCTCGGACTCGCCCGGGTAGCGGCCGTGGTTGCGCAGGGCGCGGAGGGTGCGGGCGAGGGCCGGGTCGGCGGTGACGACGAGGCCGCCCTCGCCGGTGGTGATCTGTTTGTTGGGGTAGAAGGCGAAGACGGCGGCATCGCCGAAGGAGCCGGCGGGACGGCCGCGGTAGTGGGCGCCGAGGGCCTCGCAGGCGTCCTCGATGACGCGAAGGTGGTGGCGCAGGGCGATGGCGCAGATCAAGTCCATGGGCGCCGGGACGCCGAAGGTGTGCACGACGAGGATGGCGCGGGTGCGGGGAGTGATGGCGGCCTCGATGCGGGTGGGGTCGAGGTTGAGGGTGGTGGGATCGATGTCGACGAAGACGGGGACGGCCTGCTCGTAGCGGACGGCGTTGGCGGCGGCGATGAAGGTGAAGGAGGGGAGGATGACCTCGTCGCCGGGGCCGATGCCGAGGGCGCGGATGCAGAGGTGGAGGCCGGCGGTGCCGGAGCTGACGGCGATGCCGATGGGCTGGCCGGCGGCGCGGCTGACGAGCTCTTCGAACTCTTCCATGTGGGGGCCGAGGCTGAGCCGGGGGCTGCGCAGGACCTGGACGACGGCTTCGATGTCGGCGTCGGTGATGTCGGGGGAGGAGAGAGGGATGTTCATGGTATAGGAGGCGCTCGTGGGGTGAGTCGCAGAGTCGAGCTGCTGGAAAAGCAGATCCTTCGCTGCGCTCAGGATGACACCTTTTCTGGAATGGATGAACGATTCACCCATCGAGCTTGAGCAGGAGGCGGTCGCGCGGGGGGAGTGTGGACAGGACCTCGACGATGCGCTCGGAGGCGTGGCCGTTGCCATAAGGGTTCAGCATGCCCTGAAGCGAGGCGCGGAAGGCGGGGCTTTGCGCGTGGGCGATGGCGGCGAGGATGGAGGCGGGGGTGGGCTCGGCGTCGAGGACGTTGGGGGGGCGCTCGCGGCCCTGCTGGCGCATGCCGATGTTGACGGTGGGCAGGGCGAAGGAGGCGGTTTCCATGATGCCGCTGCTGGAGTTTCCGAGGAAGAGGGAGACGTGGCGCAGGAGGCTCCAGTAGTGGATGGCGGGGAGGTTGACGAAGAGGCGGGCGTTGCGGCGGGTGGCGAGCAGGGCGCGGATGCGGGCGGCGAGCGCGCGGCTGCCGGCGTCGGCGTTGGGGTAGCAGAAGATCAATTGCCCGGGTAGCTGGGCGAGGGCGGAGAAGAGGGCGTCGGCCTCGGCGTTGGGGTCGGCGAGCAGGGTGACGGGGTGGTAGGCGATGAGGGTGGTGGGCTGGGAGAGGTCTAGGCGGGGATCAGGGCTGAGGTCGGGGCCGAGATCGGGGCCGAGGTCGGGGCCGAGGTCAGGGCGCGGATTGGGGCTGAGGCGGGCACCGAGGCGGGTTTCGAGTTCGGCGCGGGAGAGCAGGGTGCTTTGGGTGAGGTGGTCGAGGGAGGGGGCGCCGGCGCGGTGGACGCGCCAGGGCTGCTCGCCGAGGGCGAGGACGCGGGCTTTGGCGGTTTCGGTGGAGGTGAAGTGGATGTGGCTGAGTTTGGTGAGGGCGTTGCGGACGGCGTCGTCGATGGCGCCCTGGCTGAGCTCGCCGCCCTCGATGTGGGCGATGGGGATGCGGAGGGCGAGGGCGACGGCGGCGGGGGCGAGCATTTCGTAGCGGTCGGCGATGAGCAGGAGCAGGTCGGGGCGGAGGACGGCGAGGGTATCGGCGAGCGAGAGGACGGCGAGGCCGATGCTTTTGGCCATGCCGGTGTCGGTGTCGGAGCTGAGGAGGCACTCGAGGCGGGCGGCGATGGGGAAGCCGTCGGCCTCGATTTCGCGGACGGTGGAGCCGAACTCGGGGGAAAGGTGGGAGGCGAGGACGATCAATTTGAGGGTGAGGCCGGGGTGGGCGGCGATGTGGCGCAGGGGCCAGTAGAGGTGGCTGTAGTCGGCGCGGGAGGTGGTGACGACGGCGATGGTTTTCATTTGACTATGACCGGCGATGGGGCTTCGGCTTCGGCGAGAAGGGTGGGGCTGGGCTGGTAGGCGGGGAGGATTGCGGCGATGGCTTGAAGCAGGGCGGGGATGCTGCGGGCGTGGACGGCGGCTTCGATGCGGTGGATGGGAAGGTGGAGCGGGAGCGGAGTGGTGACGCGCTGGAGCTGGGGGATGGGGAGGTCGTGGGTGTGTTCGTCGGGGGCGGTCATGGATTCGGTGAGTTTTTCGCCGGGGCGCAGGGGGGTGGGGGTGGTTTGCCGGGGATCGAGGCCGGCGTGCTGGAGGAGGAAGGCGGCGAGGTCGGCGATGAGGCGGGGAGGGCCGGCGCGGGCGATGAGGAGGGGGGCGGGGTCGAATTCGTTAAGAAGCAGGGCGGAGAGCAGGGCTTCGACGGCCTCCTGGAGGGAGAGGAAGTAGCGGGTGCAGGCGGGGTGGGTGAGGGTGAGGGGGAGGCCGCGGGCGATCTGCTGCTGGAAGAGGGGCACGACGCTGCCGGTGGAGCCGAGGATGTTGCCGAGGCGGACGGCGGCGGCGCGGGTGGGGCCTGGGGTGGGCCGGGAGTGGGACTGGGCGTTTGTTATGACGAGCAGCTCGGCGATGCGCTTGGTGGCGCCCATGATGCTGGTGGGTTGGACGGCTTTGTCGGTGGAGAGGAGGACGAAGTGCGGGGTGCGGGCGGTATTGGCGGCCTGGAGGACGGCATGGGTGCCGAGAATGTTGGTGCGGGCGGCGGCGAGGGGATTGGTTTCGAGGAGCGGGACGTGCTTGGCGGCGGCGGCGTGGAAGACGATGTCGGGGTGGTGGCGGGTGAAGAGGTCGTGGAGGAGGGCGGGGTCGCAGATGTCGCCGAGGACGAGGGTTCGGGGGGTTGCGTGCAGGTCCAGGCCGAGGTCGAGATCCAATTGGTGGAGGCCGTGTTCGGCGAGATCGAGGAGGATGAGGCGGGCGGGGGAGAAAGAGCAGAGCGCGCGGGCGAGGGCGGAGCCGAGAAAGCCGCCGGCGCCGGTGATGAGGATGGTTTTGCGGTGGAGCCTGGGGGCGAGTGCGAGGGTGTCGAGGGGATGGGGCGTGCGGTGGAGGAAGCTGGTCCAGTCGGGCGTGGGTGGGGGTGGCACTGGGGTCATTCTAGTGTGGTGAAGCTGAAGTTCATTGCGCTGTTCGAGGGCTCGTGTTGTCCCGTAAACGATTCAAAAAGCAGATCCTTTGGCGCAAGCGCTGCCGCTTCGCTCAGGATGACACCTTTCATGCTTTCATGCAGGAAATCACTCACTCAGGAGACCAGCAAGTGGGGCGGCGGGAAGAGCAATTGTGATGGACCGGCAAGGTGGGCGCCGTCGCGGACGAGGTCTGCGACGGGCGGCGGAGAAAAGCACGTCCTTTGGCGCAAGCGCTACCGACTGCGCAGGGCTCGCGTTGCGAGCCCTGCTTCGCTCAAAAGAATCCGAATTACCGCAGGTCCTTCGACTCCGCCAACCGCGGTATGACCGCGGTTGGCTTCGCTCAGGATGACCCTGTTGTGGGCGAATGGGATGAACTCGGTTGTGGGTGAATGGATGGACGGGGCACCAACGCGGACGGTGTAGGGAAGGCGTGAGCGGAGATGGGGGATCAGGGATGAGTGTGGCGTTGATGGGGGCGGTGGAGCAGCTGGCGCTGCTGCGGGCGGGGAAGATTTCGGCGGTGGAGCTGGCGGAGGAGCATATTGGGCGGGTGGAGCGGCTGAACCCGGTGCTGAACGCGATTGTGGACTGGGAAGCGGAGCGGGTGCGGGGGCAGGCTCGGGCGGTGGATGCTCGCTGGGGGCGGGGCGGATCGGCGGGGTCTGGATCGGCGCGGGCGGGACTGCGGCCTGGAGCGCGGCCCGGAGCTGGGTCCGGAGCTGGGCCCGGCCTGCTGGAGGGGCTGCCGGTGACGGTGAAGGGGTGCATCGAGGTGGCGGGGCACCGGTGCGAGGTGGGCAGCGTGCTGCGGCGGGGGCAGGTGGCGGCGGAAGATGCGGAGGCGGTTCAGTTGCTGCGGGCGGCGGGGGCGGTGATTCTGGGGGTGACGAACTGCCCGGAGTTTCTGATGGCGTATGAGACGGACAGCGTGCTGTACGGGCGGACGCGGAACCCGTGGGACCTGGAGCGGACGGCGGGGGGCTCGAGCGGCGGGGAGGCGGCGGCGATCGCGGCGGGGTTGTCGGCGGGGGGACTGGGGAGCGACAGCGGCGGGTCGGTGCGGGAGCCGGCGCATTTTTCGGGGATCTGCGCGTTGAAGCCGACCTCGGGAAGGATTTCGGCGCGGGGGCATGTGCCGCCGAATGTGGGGCCGTTTTCGACGCTGGGGGCGATTGGGCCGATGGCGCGAAGGATGGAGGATGTGGGGCTGCTGTTCCGGGTGGCGAGTGGGAGGGCGGGCTCTCCGGGTGCGGAGTTTGCGGGCCAGGTCTCGCTGGAGGAGGCGCGGGGGGTGCGGATTGGGTGGTTTGACCAGGATGATGATGAGGGCGATGCGGCTGGGCCGGTGACGGCGGAGACGCGGGCGGCGGTGCGGGCGGCGGCGGGGGCGCTGGGGGAGCGTGGGTTCCGGGTGGAGGAGGTGCGGCCGCCGCGGTCGCTGGGGGCGGCGCGGAGGCTGTGGGATGTGCTGTTCGTGCAGTGCGGGGCGATGGTGTACGAGCCGGTGATCGCGGGGCGGCGGGGGGAGTTGAGCCCGGTGTTTGCCCAGTTTCTGGAGATGGCGGCGGCGCGGGGGCCGCTGGGGGCTTCCGCTCTGCTCGATGCGTGGTGCGAGCTGGACGTGGTGCGCGAGCGGCTGGTGGAAGAAATGGGCGGGCTGCTGTTGACGCCGGTGTGCGCGGTGCCTGCGTTTCGGCATGGGGAGCGGGCGTGGATGGTCGAGGGGCGCAGGGTGGAGTACCTGGAGGCGATGCGGTATATGCAGTGGTTCAACGTGCTGGGGGCGCCGGCGGCGGTGGTGCCGGTGGGTCAGTCGGGGGAGGGGCTGCCGATCGGGGTGCAGGTGGCGGGGGTTCCGAACGCGGATGAGCTGGTGCTGACGGTGGCGGGGGTGGTGGATGGAGCGTTTGGGTACAGGGCGCCCCCGTTGGCGGCGGGGTAGGGGTGCGGGGCGGGGAGCCGCAGGTCCCTCCACTGCGCCGACCGCGCGTCGCGCGACCGGCTCCGGTCGGGATGACCCTTTTCAGGGGTGTAACAAGGGGGTTGAGATGGGGCGAAAAGCAGGTCCTTTGGCGCAAGCGCTACCGACTACGGCCAGCGCTTCGCGCCGACCTTCGCTCAGGATGACCCTTGTCAGGCTTGTCATCAAAGGATGGGGTGAGATGGAGCCAAAGCAGATCCTTTGGCGCAAGCGCTACCGCTGCGCTCAGGATGACACCTTAAGAACCACAAAGGAAAGGCATCGGCACTGGCTTTGAAAAACCATTGGTCCAGCCTACTGGCTGGGCTGGATGGGGGTGGTGGCGGTGGGCTGGTAGTGGAACTGGAAGAGTTGTTTGCGGGTGCCGGTTTCGGTGCGGGTGTTCCAGTCGAGCTGGTAGCGGAGGGTGTCGAGGGTGTCGGGGTAGTGCTCGGAGGGGGGGTAGGGGTAGCGGGTCATGCGGTGGAAGGGCAGCTGGGCGACGGTGAAGGGGGCGGCTTCGTAGAAGTCCATGTCCTTGACGTAGCCGTCGGCGTAGAAGAAGTAGTCGCGCTGCCAGTGGGGCGGCAGGGCGGGGAGGGCGGTGGTGCTGAATTCGGCGTCGATCTCCTCGCCGCTGCCGAAGATGACGTCGTGGTCGTCTTTGGCCTGCAGCAGGGGGGTGACGGGGCCGTAGCGGGTGTAGCTGCCGCGCTGCCACTGGAAGGGGCCGGTCGAGCTGATGTGCCGGTAGTTGTAGGTGAGGTCGCCGGGGGTGGCGCCGTCGATCTGCTCAGGGTAGCCGCGGAACTGGACGGTGGCGAGGGCGAGGGGGAGCTCGGACTGGCGGATGCCGGCGGGGGCGTGCGCGGCACCGCTCAAAGGATCATTCGCAGCGCCGGACGAGGCAACCACGCGGCTCGAGGCAACGCCCAAAGCACCAATGGCAATGCCGCCCGAGGCGCTCGTCGCCGCGCCGTTGTCGACCAGCGCCTGGTCCCAGTAGATCTGGAGGTTGGTGCGGATGCGGATGCGGCGGGTGCCGGGGGGGAGCTTGCCGGAGAGATCGACGGTGATGGTGCGGGGCAGGCCGGCGGGAAAGCCCATGTCGGGGAGGATGGTTTTCCAGGCGCCGCTGGGCAGTTGGGCCTCAAGCGACGGGGGCTGGGGGGTGAGGCCGGCTTGCCAGGCGGAGTACATGCTGCTGGCGCTGAAGTACTCGATAAAGCCGTGGAGGAAGAGGCGCAGGGGGTGCGCGGGGGTCCAGGGGCCGAGATCGAGGGTGAGGGTGTGGGGGGTGGCGAAGCCGCCGTAGCTGAGGTTGTGGAAGTCGCGGACGTAGCGGTGGTCGCGGTGGGCGAGCAGGGGGAGCACGTTCTGGCCGCGGTCGCCCCAGGCGCCGGCGGGCAGGCGGGTTTCGGTCGAGGCGAGAATGGGGGTGCCGCTGGCGAAGGGCTTTTCCGAGAGAAAGCGCTCGTCGGGGTAGACCTGGGTGCCGGGGGGGTGATCGACGGCGACGAGGCGGAGCTGGTCGATGTAGTTGATCTCCTCCATGGGCTCGCCGAAGCGGAGGCTGAGCAGGCCGTGGAGGGGCTTGAGGGAGGCGCCGTCGACCTTGATCCACTCGTCGGAGTCGCTCTGGTTGCGGGTGGTGGGCGACATCCAGTGGCCGACGACGGCGGCGCCGATGACGTCGGAGACGAAGCGGTATTTTCGGCCGTTCCAGGCGAACAGGACGGGGCAGGAGCTGCCGCGGCGGTCGAGCTCGTGGAGGGTGACGGGCTGGCTGGAGGCGAGGTCGAGCTCGTCCTGGGGGACGCCGGTGGGCCAGAGCATGCGGACGACGTCGGCGTGGTCGCTGGGGCCGAGGCCGGCGAGGATTTCGGTGGAGTTCTGGCCGAGATAGCCGGAGGCTCCGGCGACTTCGAACTTCTGGGAGGCGCCGTTGGCGAGGACTTCGACCTGGGTGCCGAGGGCGAGTTTGTTGTCGGCCAGGCCCAAGAGATTGAGGCGGAGGGAGTGGTTGCGGCTGCCGCCGGCGTTGTGCAGCAGAAGGGGCGGGGCGTCGCCGCGCGGGAGGATGAGGTCGGGGGCGCCGTCCGAGTCGAGGTCGGCGGCGAGCAGGGTGCGAGCGCCGGTGACGTCGAGATCGGCGAGGCCGAGGGCGGTGCTGACGTCCTCGAAGCCCTGGTCGCCGAGATTGCGGAAGACGCGGAGGCGGGCGCCGCGCGGGGTTTCGACGATGGCGGCGAGGTCGATCCAGCCGTCGTTGTCGAAGTCGATGGCGGTGAGGCCCCAGGCGGCGGTCGCGTCTTTGATTGGCAAGGGGACCGGCTCGAAGCGCTCGCCTTTGAGGTTGCGCCAGAGGGTGAGGGCGGGGGCGGCGGAGTGGGTGAGGGCGAGGTCCATCCAGCCGTCCTTGTCGAAGTCGAAGGCGAGGACGCCGCGGCTGGGGGACTGGGTGGGCAGGGGGATGGGGTGGAAGGCGCCTTCGCGCTGGTTTTCGTAGAGGGTGGTTGCGGCGCCGGCGACGACGAGGTCGACGGCGCGGTCGTTGTTGATGTCGGAGAGGGTGGCGCTGGCGGTGGGGGCGGTGCCGGCGAGGCCGGTGGGGCCGGTCCACTCGGTGAAGGTGGAGTTGCCGTTGTTGCGCCAGAGGACGTTTGGGCCCCCGCCAGGCGTAGCGGTGCTGCCGGTAAGGAAGAGGTCGAGGTCGCCGTCGTGGTCGAAGTCGACGAAGGTGAGGCCCTGGGGGTGGTTGAGCGGGCGCAGGCCGGCGGCGGCGGTTGAGTCGGCGAACCGGCCGTGGCCGAGATTGTGGAAGAGCAGGACGCGGTCCTGGAGGGCGATGGCGAGGTCGGGGAGGCCGTCGTTGTCGTAGTCGCCGACGGCGCAGGCGAGGGCGCGGCCGCTGGCCTGGAGGCCGGAGTGGGTGAGGTCGACGGGGACCGGGGCGCCGGTGGGGCCGAGGCGCCAGGCGTGGAGGGCGGTTGGGCCGGTCGAAAGGGTGAGGATGGCGGGTGCGCCGGCGGTGAGGCCGCCAGTTGAATGGTCGCCAGTCAGATTAAGGACGCAGGCGCCGGCGGCTGGCTGGGCGGGGCCCCCGGCGGGGCCGGTGGGGACGAAGCGGACGGGGATCATGGGGGCGGCGGCGGGATGGGGCGAGAGCATGGGCTGGGCGGTGGCGAGCGGGCCCTGCTCGCCGTAGCTGGAGCTGAGCAGGGTACCGATGCCGGACTGGGTGATGTGCTGGAAGCGGGCGAGGTGCTGGCGGGACTGCTCGGTCTGGTTGAGGCGGAGCAGGGCGCGGGCGAGGCCGTACTGGGCGGAGGCGTGCAGGGGGGTGATGGCGAGGGCGCGGGTGAACTCGGCGGCGGCGGCGGGGTAGCTGCCGGTGGCGAGCTCGATGGCTCCGATGTAGTAGTGGGTGCTCGCGTCGGCGGGGTTGAGGGCGACGGCGTGCTGGAAAGCCTGGAGGGCGGCGGGCTGGTCGCCGGCGTCGAAGCGGGCGATGCCGAGGCTGTACCAGATGTTCGCGCTGGAGGGGTTGGCGGCGGCTGCGGCCTGGAGGGTCTGTTCGGCTTCGGGGAGGCGGTGGAGGTAGAGCAGGGCGAGGCCCTGGTTGAGCAGGGGGATGGGGGCGGCGGGGTCGGACTGGTGGGCTTGGATGAAGCGCTCGAGGGCCTTGGCGACCAGCTGCTGGTCCATGAGGGCGACGCCGGTGTTGTTGAGGCGGGCGGCTTCGGGGGTGGCGGCGCGGGTGGGCGCGGCGGGGAGGAGGGCCAGGGCGAGGAGGAGGGAGAGCCAGCGCATGCGGTTCTTTCGCGTGGGGGAGATGGAGGCGGGCTGTGGGAGCGGCGCCGATTGTCATCGAACGGAGCCGATTATAGAGCAATGCTGGGTGGGGGCGAGTGGGCGGTGCGGGCGATGAGTTTGTGGGTGCGCTTGCAAGGGGTTAGCGCGAAGGCAGGAATGGTTAAGACAAAAGCAGATCCTTTGGCGCAAGCGGGACCGCTTCGCTCAGGATGACACTTTTCGCGTACGGGACAGCGATGGTGTCGTTGGCTTTTGGGCTGCCTTTGGCTTAGGGAATGTCTGAATAAGGGCGAAACCGCCTGAGCGGCTGGCGGCCACTGCGTGGCGGCGGGACGCCGCCAGCCGCATTCGGGCTACGCCCCAGCAGGCGGTCTTGATTCGACGCTTGTTCAGAGTCTCCTTAGTGGGCGTGGAGGTTGCGGGCGTAGTAGGCGGCGCCGGCGAGGGCGCTGCCGGTGCCCCAGTCGAAGCCGGTCTGGGAGGCGGGGTCGTCGGTGCCGGAGTGGCCGTAGTTTTCGTCGCTGCCGCCGTGCGCGGCGTGGCGGTAGGCGGTGCCCTGCCAGGTGCGGGGGGAGACGCGGCGGTTTTCGCGCATGACGACCAGGGGGAAGCCGGCGCGCATGGCGGCGCGGCCGCGCTCGAGGTATTCGCGGTCGCCGGTGGCGCGATAGAAGCGGGCGTAGGTTTCGGCGAACTGGGACTGGCGGGCGTCGTTCCACTCGGCGTCGGTGTTCATGACGCCGAAGCCGCCGAAGGCGTAGAGGTGGAGGTAGGGCGGGTTCCAGACCTGCTGGTAGAGGCTGAGCATGTCGAGCGCGGCGCGGCCGGTGGCGAGGTCGGCGGGGTCGTGGAAGAGGGTGTAGGCGGAGAGGAAGGCCTCGGCGGTCCACTGCATGGCGAGGGTGCTCTGCGGGGGGAGCTGGCTGATGGGGTCGAAGAAGTCGAGCGCGTTGGGGGAGCAGGAGAAGTAGGTTTCGAACTCTTCGTAGCGCTGGCGGTCGACGACGTGGGTGCGCAAGTGGGCGATGCCGCGGCGGACGGCTTGCTGGGCCTGCGGGATTTCGGCGGGGGGAAAGCGGTTGTGCTGGAGCATGTCGGCGAGAAACCAGAGGGGGAGGGCTTCGGAGGCGGTGTTGTCGAGGACGGGGTCGGGGGCCAGGGTGGTCTGGTGGACGCGGGCGGGAAAGCCGCCGTCGGGGTGCTGGAGGGTGAGCAGGGTGCGGGCGAAGGCGAGCAGGCGGGGCTGGGCACCGGGGACGGGCTCGAGGTCGGAGTCGAAGCGGAGCAGTTGGATGGCGTTCCAGGCGGAGTCGGGGAGGTAGTAGAGGCCGGGGCCGCCGCCTTCGGAGGAGGGCTGCCAGGTGTTGTCGGCGGGCTTGTAAATGGCGGGGAAGATGCCGCCGGTGCCGGGGGAGAGGAGCAGGAGGCGGGGGATGGCGCGGGCTTTATCGATCCACTGGGCGTTGTGGGTGGCGCGGCCCCAGGAGTAAAGGCCGTAGGCGGTGCGCATGTTGTTGAACCAGCACTGGAACCAGACGTCGTTTCTGAAGTCCCGGCCGCGGTACTGGCCGGTGGTTTTGTCGAGGAAGCTGCTCTCGGTAAAGCCGCCGGTGGCGGGGCCGGCGGCGTCTCCCGGGCCGGGGACCCAGAAGTCGGCGAGGGCGAAGGAGTAGCCGTAGCGGGCGTAGGTGGTGAGCGGGACGGTCTGGGGGGCGGGGCTGGCGAGGTAGGGCGTGGCGAAGCGCTGCCAGAGGAAGGCGGAGGTGCGGCGCAGGATGGGCGCGGGGTCGGAGGTGTGGAAGAGGACGAGGTAGCAGGCGAAGGTGAGGCGGCGGCCGGTGAGATGGAACGGTTGGCCGGTGGGGGCGTAGTAATGGTGGCCCTGGGGCTGGGTATTTTCAAAGCCGTACCAGAGCTCGGGGGCGGCGTGGTCGGGGAAGCGGAGGTCGAGGAAGGCGGTCGCGGGGCGGTTGTGGACGAGGGTGGCGAGGTCGGGGATGAGGGCGATGCCGCGGTTGCCGGCGGTGAGGATGGCGGCGGGCGAGCGAAAGACGTGGTCGGAGGCGACGTCTTCGGGCGCGGTTTTGAGGGCGGGGATGTAGTGGAAGCTGGAGCGGGCCTGGTCCCAGGCGGCGGGGGAGTCGGGGCGGAACTGGAGGCGGACGGCGAGGCGCTGGAGGGGCGTGTCGTGGGTGAGGATGACGGTGAACTGGAGGCGGACGACGTCGGGGCCGGCGGGTTGCGTGGTGGTTTCGATAACGGCGCCGGTGGAGCGCATGTTCCGCCAGGAGGTGAAGTGCTGGGGTGGGGCGTCGGCGGGCTCGAGGAGGAAGCTGGCGGCGGGGAGGGTGACGGTGCCGCCGTCGAGGGTGAGTGCGTTGCCGGAGGCTTGGACGAGGGGGGAGTTGAGATGGAAGGTTTGTGCGCGGGCGGGGAGGGTGGCGAGCAGGATGGCCAGGAGGGCCCAGGTGCGGGATAGTGCGCGTTTCTGGATTGCGTCAGGGGACAAGGGGATCACGGGTCCGAGGGATGAAAGGTCGGAGTGATTTTCGCGTAGTTCAGGGGCGGGAGTAAAGAGAAACAGCAGCAAGACCCCCTACTGGGGCGTAGCCCTAATGCGGGAGGCGGCCACTTCGTGGCGGGTATACCTGAAAGTCAACTGCCGACCATCGGGAGGCGCGCAGAAGCACAGGTTGCGAACACAAGGAAAACGCGTCACGAAGTGACCGCCTCCCGCGCAGGGGGTCTATTGACCGCATCACAAGAAAGAAAGAGGTGGGATGGCGAGGGATCGACAGCGGCGGGACGCCATTCTGGCAGCGGTGGAGGCCTGCGGCTGGCGGGCGGTGGTGGGCTGCACGGCGGCGGATGTGCTGCTGCTGAGCGGGTACTGGCCGGTGATGGGGGCGAGCGTGGCGGTGTTTACGCGGGAGGGGCAGGTGTGCGTGCTGCTGCCGGAGGACGAAATGGATCTGGCGCGGGCGACCGCATTTGCCGATGCGGAGCTGGTGGGGTATGAGCCGGAGACGCTGGGGGCGCTGACGGACCCGGCCGAGGCGCTGGTGGCGCCGCTGCGGCGGCTGGCGGGGCGGCTGGGGCTGACGAGCGGGGAGGTGGGAACGGCGCTGCGGGAGGGGATGCAGGCAGCTGCGTACCAGTCGTCGAACCATTTTCACGGGAGCTGGGAAGGGCTGCTGGGCGAGGTATTTCCGGGGGTTCGGGTGGTGGCGGCGGATGGGGTGCTGGAGGGGCTGAAGGCGGTGCGGACGGCGGGGGAGATGGAGCAGCTGCGGCGGGCTTGCGGGTTGGCTGGGGCTGGGTTCGCGGCGGCGCCGGGGGCGATCCGCGCGGGGCGGCGCGAGGATGAGGTGGCGGCGGAGATTGGGGCGGCGTTCGCGCGGGTGGCGAGTGACGGGTTCGAGCGGGGGGATGGGTATTTTTTCTGCATGTCGGGGCCGAACTCGGCGCGGGCGGCGGGGGCGTATGCGCGCACGCGCCGGCGGGTGCTGGAGGAGGGCGACCTGGTGATGATCCACGCGAACACGGTGGGCGATGGGGCGTGGACCGATATCACGCGGACGTTTGTGGTGGGGGAGCCGGGGGACAGGCAGAGGCGGATGCGGGAGGCGATTGGGGAGGCGCGCGGGGAGGCGCTGCGGGCGGTTGTGCCTGGGATGGCGGCGAGCGAGGTGGACGGGGCGGCGCGGGGGGTGCTGGCGCGGCATGGGTTTGGATCCCAGTTCAAGCATGCGGCGGGGCACGGGGTGGGGTTCGCGGCAACGGATGCGAATGCGCGGCCGCGGATTCATCCGAAGTCGCCGGATGTGCTGGAGGTGGGGATGACGTTCAATATCGAGCCGGCGGTTTATTTCGAGGGGGTGGAGGGGATGCGGCATTGCGATGTGGTGGCTTGTGGGGAGGCGGGTGCGGAGGTGCTGACGGATTTTTAGTTGGGGGTTGCGGAGAAGTTTTGTCGCTGGCGGGGCGGGAAAAGCAGGTCCTCTGGCGCAAGCGCTACTGGGTGCGTTTGGCTTCGCTCATGATGACCCATTTGTTTTCGGGCAGTCGGGAAAAGCAGATCCTTCGCTGCGCTCAGGATGACACCTTTATCTCCACCAGACGACACATTTATCTCCAGGAACGTCCGAGGCATCAGGTTGGAAGGGAATGCAAGGCAAATGAAGGCGGAGTTTCGGATTACGGGTGGGCGGGTGAGTGTGTACACGGTTCCGACGGATGCGGCGGAGGCGGATGGGACGTTTGCGTGGAGCGCCACGTCGATGGTGCTGGTGGAGCTGGAGTGCGGGGCGGTGGGGGCGCTGGGGTACAGCTATGCGGACGCGGGGACGGCAGCGGCGGCGCACACCTTGCTGACGGAGTTGGTGGTGGGTTCCGATGCGCTGCGGCAGGGCGAGACGCGGCAGCGGATGCTGCGGGCGATCCGCAACCTGGGCGAGACGGGGATCGCGATGATGGCGGTTTCGGCGATCGACAACGCGCTGTGGGACCTGCGGGCGCGGCTGCTGGGGGTTCCGCTGGTGAGTTTGTTCGGGCAGGTGCGGACGAGCATTCCGGTGTACGGCAGCGGCGGATTTACGACGTACACGGACGAGCAGTTGACGGAGCAGCTGGGCGGGTGGGCGCGGGCGGGTTTCGCGGACGTGAAGATGAAGATCGGGACGCACCCGGAGCGGGACGCGGCGCGGGTGCGCACGGCGCGGGCGGCGATCGGGGCGGAGTGCGGCTTGTTTGTGGACGCGAACGGGGCGTACACGGTGACGCAGGCGGTGGAGCTGGCGCACCGGTTCGCGGAGCAGGGGGTGCGGTGGTTTGAGGAGCCGGTGAGCTCGGATGATTTGGCGGGGCTGCGGCAGGTGCGGGAGCGGGCGCCGCTGGGGATGGATATCGCGGCGGGGGAGTATGGGTATACGGCGTGGTATTTCCGGGGGATGCTCGACGCGGAGGCGGTGACGGTGCTGCAGGCGGACTGCACGCGGTGCGGGGGGATGAGCGGGTTTCTGGAGGCGGCGGCGCTGTGCTGGGCGGCGAATGTGCCGCTGTCGGCGCACTGCGGGCCGAGCATGCACCTGCATGTGTGCTGCGCGGTGCCGCGGGCGGTGCATATGGAGTTTTTCCATGACCATGCGCGGATTGAGCGGATGTTTTTCGATGGGTTTTGCGAGCCGGTGGGCGGGTGCATGACGCCGGATTTGACGCGGGCGGGGGTGGGGCTGGAGTTGAAGAGGGAGGATGTGGGGCGGTTCAGGGTGTAGGGGGGGAAGGCGAGAAACCGCAGGTCCTTCGACTGAGTTTGGCGCGGAGCGCCAAACTCAGTCGAAGGATGACCCCTCTTTTTTGCTATGAACGTAAGGGAACACTCTTAGTCAGAAGTAAGTCGCATATACGGGCTGCCGAAGAAGCAGATCCTTCGCTGCGCTCAGGATGACAGTTTTTGGGAGAACGAGTGAATGAATCATCACAATAAAAGCGGTACTAACTTACTTGGTTAACCACGCGTGTAGATGGTCGAGGGCCGTGAGAGGATGGCGGGCATGGGGGAATCCGATTACGAAATAGCGGCTCGTGCAGCAAAGTTGTGGCCGAATCGCGAACATGAGTCCAGCGCAGCTTTAGGCTTGCTCTGTCGCATTGGGCTTCACCGTTGGAGGCGACTCGATCTCACCGAACTCATGCCCGGTAAGAAGATCGCTCATTGCTTCTGGTGCTCGAAGGTGAAGGTCGATGGCGTCGTCTATGACGTTTGAGCACTTCTCCAATTTATCTGGGTTAGGAAAGTAAGTTGTTGTCATAAAAGCGACTAAGAGTAACTAAACGCGACCGGAAGTAGAACAGAAGCAGCGGGAAAAAAGGAGCGGTACATGGCGAAGCAGGTTTCGGATTTGATCGTGGAGCGGCTGATCGAGTGGGATGTGGACACGATTTTCGGCTACCCGGGGGACGGGGTGGATGGGTTCTTCGAGGCGCTGCGGACGCACAAGGACAAGCTGCGGTTTATCCAGGTGCGGCATGAGGAGGCGGCGGCGTTCGCGGCGTGCGGGTATGCGAAGTACACGGGGCGGATCGGGGTGTGCTGCGCGACGTCGGGGCCGGGCGGGATCCACCTGCTGAACGGGCTGTATGACGCGAAGTGCGACCAGCAGCCGGTGCTCGCGATTACGGGCCACACGTTCCACGACCTGATCGGGATGGACTACCAGCAGGATGTGGATCTGGACAAGCTGTTCATGGATGTGTCGGTGTTCAACGAGCGGGTGATGGGGCCGGCGCACGCGGTGAACGTGGTGGATATGGCGGTGCGCTCGGCTTATGGCAAGCGGGGGGTGTCGCATATCTGCATACCGAAGGACATCCAGGAGTGGCCGGTCACGGACAAGATGCGGTCGAGCGACAACATCAAGGGGCACAGCGGGGACTGGTCGACGCCGTCGCGGGCGAAACCGGCGGAGACGCTGCTGCGGCGGGCGGCGGCGATCATCAACGACGGCTCGCGGGTGGCGATTATGGTGGGCCGGGGGGCGCTGGACGCGAGCGAGGAGGTGGCGCAGCTGGCCGAGACGGTGGGCGGTCCGGTGATCAAGGCGCTGCTGGGCAAGGCGGTGCTGCCGGACCGGAGCCCGTACACGACGGGCGGGCTGGGGCTGCTGGGCACGGCGCCCTCGGTGGATGCGATGGAGGAGTGCGACACGTTCATCATGATCGGGACGAGCTATCCATATATGGAGTTTCTGCCCAAGCCGGGCAAGAGCAAGTGTGTGCAGATCGAGCTGGACCCGACGCGGATCGGGCTGAGGCACCAGGTGGAGTGCGGGCTGGTGGGGGACGCGAAGACGACGCTGCAGGCGCTGCTGCCGATGCTGAAGCGAAAGAACGGGAAGTTCCTGAAGAAGGCGCAGGAGCGGATGAAGACCTGGAACGAGCTAATGGAGGAGCGGGGCACGCGGCCGGATATGCCGATGAAGCCGCAGGTGGTGACGCATGAGCTGAACAAGCTGCTGGAGGATGACGCGATCGTGTCGTCGGACAGCGGAACGATCGCCACCTGGACGGCGCGGCACGTGGAGATGCGGGGGACGATGAAGTTTTCGCTCTCCGGGCTGCTGGCGACGATGGCGAACGGGCTGCCGTACAGCATTGGCGCGGCGGTGGCGTACCCGGGGCGGCAGGTGGTGTGCGTGGTGGGCGACGGCGGGCTGACGATGCTGATGGGGGAGCTGGCGACGCTGAGGAAGTACAAGCTGCGGGTGTGCGTGGTGGTGATCAAGAACAATGTGCTGGGGCAGATCAAGTGGGAGCAGATGATTCTGGAGGGCAACCCGGAGTACGGGGTGGAGCTGGAGCCGATCGACTTCGCGAAGGTGGCGGAGGCGTGCGGGGTGCGGGGATACACGATCGAGCGGCCGCAGGACGCGGCGCGGGTGCTGCGGGAGGCGCTGAGCCATGACGGGCCGACGGTGGTGCAGGCGGTGGTGGACCCGAACGAGCCGCCGATGCCGGGCAAGGTGACGACGGAGCAGGCTTATAAGTTCACCAAGGCGCTGGCGCGGGGGCAGAAGGATGCGCTGAGGATTATCAAGACGGTGGCGGAGGATGAGCTGCGGGAGGTGATTTGAGGAGCGGAAAAAGCAGATCCTTCGCTTCGCTCAGGATGACACCTTTTTTTAAGGCAGCAAGGACACAGGAGAGCAGGCGGCATGGCGGATGACTCGCTTTCGATGACAGAGCCGGTGCGGGATGCGGAGATGGTGGCGAACTATATCCGGGAGGGGCGGTTCCAGCGGAGCCTGGCGCTGCTGACGGCGGTGACGAGCGTGGTGAGCGGGCTGGAGGTGGCGTATGAGCACTACCGGGGCAGCTACAGCCGGCGAGTGATGTACACGCCGGTGATCCTGAGCGGAGTGCTGGCGGCGGCGGGGCTGGCGGCGTTTTTCAGCCGGAGGGCGGCGCGGACGGTGCTGCGGGCGGCCTCGTTTGTGACGCTGGTGGATGCGGGGGTGGGGTTTTATTTTCACCTGCGGGGGATTGCGCGCAAGCCGGGCGGCTGGCGGCTGCCGATGACGAACATGATCATGGGGCCGCCGGTGTTCGCGCCGCTGTTGTTTGGAACGAGCGCGTACCTGGGGCTGGTGGCCTCGTACCTGCAGCGGGAGGACGCGAAGGCGCTCGAAGCCGGTGGGACGGACGGCTGGGTGAGACGGCTGCTGCCGTCGCGAGCGAGCCGGAACCTGCTGTCGGCGGAGCAGGATATGCGGGAGGGGCGCTTCCAGCAGCAGGTGGCGGTGGTGACCGGGGTGAGCGCGCTGCTGAGCGGGTTTGAGGCGTACTACTCCCACTACAAGAACAATTTCCGCTACAAGGCGCAGTGGAGCCCGGTGGCGATCGCGCCGCTGCTGGCGGCGGCTGCGTTTGGCGCGGTGAAGAGCCGGCGGCTGGCGGTGACGGCGCTGCCGGTGCTGTCGGCGGTGGCGGGGGCGGATGCGGCGGTGGGGTTTTTCTACCACGCGCGGGGGGTGCTGCGGCGGCCTGGCGGGCGCAGGCACCTGCTGTACAACGTGATGTACGGGCCGCCGATCTTCGCGCCGCTGCTGTTTGGCGCGGCGGGGATGCTGGGAATTTTGGCGAGTTTGCTGGGGCGGAGGAAAGTATGAAGCACAGGAGCGGGAAGCACCCGAGCGTGGAACACCCATCGGACGCGCCGGATACGGCGCTGCTGCCGCGGGATACGGCGACGGGCGAGCCGCGGATGCCGGTAGCGCAGCCGGGGTATTACCCGGGGTTCAGCACGCTGGGGCAGCAGGCGTTCTGGGACGAGGCGACGCGGGACCTGGTGACGCTGCGGGCCGGGCCGCCGCTGGGGATTCGTTACTTTACCCAGGCGCAGGCGGGTTTCTGGCGGGCGGTGTTCGACCATTTGATCCCGCAGCACGACCGGGTGGCGGAGCGGAGGATTGCGCTGGTGGAGCCGCTGGATGAACGGCTGTACCGGAACCGCGGGGTGGGGTACCGGTTCGAGGCGATGCCGGCGGACCGGGAGGCGTACGCGCTGGGCGAGCAGGCGATCGAGGCGGAGGCGGAGGCGCGGTTCGGGGGCGGGTTTTTGCTGCTGCCGCACCGGCAGCAGGACCTGGTGCTGCAGGCGATCCACGATGGAAAGCCGGTGGCTGTGCCCGAGATATGGAAGCGGATGGCGGTGGGGCGCTTTTGGCAGCTGGTGATGCAGGATGCGCTGGAGGGTTACTATGCGCACCCGTGGGCCTGGGACGAGATTGGGTTTGGCGGCCCGGCGTATCCGCGGGCGTACACGCGGCTGGAGCGGGGCGAGCCGGAGCCGTGGGAGGTGGAGGAGCAGCGGTATGAGTGGCTGGCGCCGGATTACACGGTGTCGGATGTGACGGAGTTGACGCATCACTTGCATACGGAGGCGGAGCAGAATGCGAATGGTGTGGGGGATGGTGCCTAAGTGCCAATAGCAGGTCCTTTGGCGCAAGCGCTGCCGCTGCGCTCAGGAGGACAGCGAGAAGCAGATCCTTCACTTCGCTCAGGATGACACCTTTTGTGGAGTGCTCAGGTGATTGTGGAGTGCTCAGGGTGGCGGGTTTTATGGAGGGAATGGATGGCGCGGCACGGTCGATGGAATGAGGAATCGTGAAAAAGCCCTTGTTTGGCAAGTTTGAGACGGCGGAGACGGAGCCCCACATGCTGGGACCCCTGCAGAAGATCCACGCGCCGATGCGGCGGTTTGGCGAGGCGGAGGAGATCGATTACCTGATCGTGGGCTGCGGGGCGGCGGGCGGGGTGCTGCTGCAGAGGCTGGCGCGGGCGGGGTTCCGGGTGGTGGCGCTGGAGGCGGGGCCGTTCTGGGATACGGAGCGGGACTGGGTGAGCGACGAGTCCGGCTCGCACGAGCTGTACTGGGAGGAGCCGCGGGTGACGGGGGGCGCGAACCCGCTGGCGCTGGGGGCAAATAACTGCGGACGGGGCGTGGGCGGCGGGTCGGTGCACTGGGCCGCGTTTACGCCGCGGCTGCACCCGTCGGATTTCGAGATCCACACGCGCGACGGCGTGGGGGTGGACTGGCCGATCGATTACGAGACGATCCGGCCGTACTACGAGCAGCTGGAGCTGGAGATGCCGGTGGCGGGGCCGGCGTATTACCCGTGGGGGCACCCGCACGGCTACGCGTATGGGCCGCACCCGATGGGCGGCGTCGGCAATGCGCTGATCAAGGGGTGCTCGGCGTTGAAGATTCCGGTTTCGATTGGGGGGCCGGTGGCGATCCTATCGGGCTCGCATGGGGACCGGCCGCACTGTATTTACCGGGGCTTCTGCATTCAGGGGTGCAAGGTGGGGGCCAAGGCGAGCACCTTGATCACGCATGTGCCGGACGCGCTGGCCAGCGGCGCGGAGATTCGCGATGAGTGCATGGCGTCGCGGGTGGAGATGGGCCGCAACGGGCGGGTGACGGGGGTGCACTACTTCGACCGGGAGGGCGCGGCGCATTTTCAGCGGGCGAAGGCGGTGATTGTGGCGGGGTACTCGATCGAAACGCCGCGGCTGCTGCTGAACTCGGCCTGCCCGGGGCACGAGAACGGACTGGCGAACGGGAGCGGCACGGTGGGCCGGTACCTGATGGCGCAGGCGGGCAATGTGGTGCTGGGGCGGTTCGAGCAGCCGGTGCGGATGTATAAAGCGCCGCCGGCGCATGCGCTGACGGAGGAGTTCTACGAGACGGACCCGAAAAACGATTTCGCGCGGGGGTTCGCGATCCAGACGGTGGGGCCGCTGCCGATCGCGTTTGGCAAGCAGATGGTATCGGCCAAGCGGGCGTGGGGCTGGGGGTTGCGGCGGGAGATGATGGACTACAACCACTGGGCGAGCTTTGGGCTGCTGGGGGAGATTTTGCCGTGGGCGGAGAACCGGGTGACGCTGGATGAGGAGCGGGACCGGTTCGGGCTGCGGGTGGCGCATGTGAGCTTCAGCCTGCATGAGAACGACAAGCGGCTGATCAAGGGCGCGAAGGAAAAGACGATGGAAGTGATGCGGGCGGCGGGGGCGACGGAGGTGCACCAGGAGGCGCGGTATGCGCACCTGGTGGGCGCGGCGCGGATGGGGTCGGATGCGGGGTCGTCGGTGGTGGACAAGTTTGGGCGGACGCATGAGGTGGCGAACCTGTTTGTGTGCGATGGATCGATTTTGCCGACGCAGGGCTCGGCGAACCCGGGGCTGACGATCCAGGCGCTGGCGGCGCGGACGGCGGATTACCTGATTTCGCAGGGGGAGACGGTGTTTACGAGTGAGAGGCGGGGGATGGACGAGCCGCCGCTGCGGAAGGAACTGGCGCCGCCGGGGACGTATGGGGCGGGGGTTCCGCGGGTGCGGTGAGTAGTGGTGGGTGCTTTTGAGTACACATGTCACGAAGTGACCGCGAGCCGCGCAGGCGGTTTTTAGGGGGTCCGCTCAGGCGAAGCCGAAGGATCTGCGTTTCTGCCGCCACGAGGAAGGGTCAACCGCAGGTCCTTTGGCGCAAGCGGTCCCGATTTCGCAGGCCGGGAAAACCGACCTGCTCCGCTCAGGGTGATCCAGTTTTTCGCACGACGCTGACTCTGCTCCTAGTTTCCTGAGTTGGAAGTGAATCGCATATCCGGGCTGCCGAAGAAGCGGATCCTTTGGCGCAAGCGCTACCGCTGCGCTCAGGATGACAACTTTTGTGGAACGAATTCCCGGCTCACCGCATTCGTGGAGAAGTCAAGGGTCGAGGCGGGTAGCTGAGGTCGCCTTCGCGCTGGAGCTGCTGGGCGACTTTCTGGCCTACGAGGATGGAGCCTTCGGTGGAGTAGTGGTCGAGGTCGACCAGCATGGGGGCGCCGGTGGCTGGATCGGCGACGCTGATGCAGCTGGATGGGGAGCAGAGCAGCTTGACGAGCGAGACGTACTGGACGTTCCACTGGATACTGGCGAAGCCGGCGAAAAGGGCATCGAGGGTGACCCAGTCGTGAACGCGGTGGCGGTCGGCGAGGGTTGGGTCGTGGCGGATGATGGAATAGGCCAAGAGGCGGGGCAGCGGCGCGTCGTACTCCTGGACCGGGCCGAATAGGGTGATGGGAATGGAGTGTGCGCGGGCGTAGCCGAGGAGATTTGGGATGACGGCGGTTTTATCGGCCTCGGTCCAGCGGGCGATGGCGAGGATGCGGTCGATGTGGTGGGTGGGCAGAAACTTGGTGAAGACCTGCTGCATGAGGACACCGCAGTCGCCCGCGGTCTGGGTCGGATCGGGGTGGCAGGCGGGGCGGGTGACCTGGAGGAGGTTGACCTGGGGTAGGGCGCGCGCGAGGCCGGTCCAGGAGGCAGCGGCGTGGCTGTCGCCGATGAGGAGCCAGTTGGGGCGGTTCGGGTCTTCGCGGAGGCAGATGGAGGGTTTGAAGTCGGCGGCATCGGTGACCATGCAGGCGCCGAGGCGATAGTCGCGGGGCTCGCCCGCGAACGCGGCGACACGGACGGCGGCGGCTGGAAAGCGCCGCGGGAAACCGTGGGTCGCGAGCGTGGCGATGCCGCAACTTACCAGCACAAGAACGGAGACACCGGCAAACCAGAAGGCGCGGGTGCCTGCGAGCCGGAGCCTGCCCTCGCGGAAAGGCCGCTCGATGAGAAGCCAGGTGAGGGTAGCGAGCACGAAGCTGAGAAGGAAGAGCAGGGTGTGGTTGATCTCGACCGTCAACTTGCTCACCCAGGAGTACTGGGGATGCGCGAAGGGGAAGAAATCGTTGTAGAAGTGGGTGAGCCGGCGGCCGGCGCGGGCCCAGCCCCGGGCTTGGACCAGGGCGCGCTGGTGCAGAATGACGGGGATCAAGCGGGCGCTGAAAGACTGCACCTTGAGGCGGATGAGGGCGGAAACCAGGCTTTGATTGAGCCGGGCAAGCTGCTCGCTGCCCCAAAAGGCGCCCATCTGCTGAAAGACGATGAGCGGCCAGTGCCACAGGTAGAGCGAGTAGGAGATGAGGCCGGCGAAGACGAGCGGCGGCAGGGCGAGGAGGCGGGCGGTGAGGGTTACGGGGGAGGGGTCGGCATGGGCCTGACCGGGGTGGCCCTGACCGCGAGGCAGGCCGGAGTAGATGAGCAGGGCGCTGCCGATGCAGGGAAGCAGCGCGGCGTAGCCGGGGAACGGGATGGCGGAAGAAAAGCGGGTGATGGCGATGAGGACGAATGCCAGCCCGAGAGCGGCAAGGAGGTTGCGCAGCAGGGAGGAAGCAGTGCGCGGAAGCAGGGGCAGGGCGAGGAGCACGCCGATGAGCAGCTCATAGGCGCGGGTGTACGGCATGAAGAATGCGACGGTTGGAAAGTAGAGGGCACCGGCCACGCTGAGTGCAATGGAAAGCGCGGCGAGGCCGGCGAGGATGGGTGCGAGATGGCGGGGAGCCCGCCGGTACAGCAGCCAGAGCAGCAGGGGGAAGACGATGTAGAACTGCTCTTCGACGCCGAGGGACCAGGTTTGCAGGGCGGGGCGGGAGGTGGCGTTGATGTCGAAGTAGTTGGAATGCGCGGCGAAGTAGAGGTTGGAGGCGGAGAGAGCGGCGGCGATGAGGCTCTGAGCAAGGTCGTTGAGCTCGGATGGCAGAACGAAGACGAGAGCGAGGAGGAAGGTGCCGAGCAGGACGGCGAGCAGAGCGGGGAAGATGCGGCGGATGCGGCGGATATAGAAATTGCGCAGGGAGAAGCGGTTGGCCTTGAGGTCGGCGAGCAGGATGGAACCGATGAGATAGCCGGAGATGACGAAGAAGATGTCGACGCCGGCGAAGCCGCCGGGGACCGAGGCGAGGTGCAGGTGGTAGCCGAGGACGGAGAGGACGGCGATGGCGCGGAGTCCGTCGATGTCGGGCCGGTAGTGGAGGGTGGAGGTGGCACGGGCTGGCCCGGGGGGGTGGTGCATTTCGACATCATAAGGGTTGCGCCGTTTGTTCGCGGCTGGGAGCGATGGGGATGAGTGAGGAACTGGGGGGGCTGCCGACGGAGGGGCGGTTGGCGGAGACGGAGGGGTTTGACGGGCTGACGGCGCTGGGGATGGTGGAGGCGATGCATCGGGCGGACGAGGCGGCGGTGGCGGCGGTGGGGCGGGCGCTGCCGGAGGTGGCGCGGGTGGTGGAGGCGGCGGTGGCGCGGATGCGCGGCGGGGACGGCAGGGCCGGGGGGCGGCTGGTGTATGTGGGGGCGGGGACTTCGGGGCGGCTGGGGGTTCTGGATGCTTCGGAGTGCGGGCCTACGTTTGGGGTGCCGGCGGAAATGGTGCAGGGGGTGATCGCGGGCGGGGACCGGGCGCTGCGGGTGGCGGTGGAGGGGGCGGAGGATGACTTCGCGGGCGGGATGGATGCTGTGCGGGGCTTTGGGGCGGGGGATGTGGTGGTGGGGATTGCGGCGAGTGGGCGGACTCCGTTTGTGCTGGGGGCGATGAGGGCCGCGCGGGAGGCGGGGGCTCTGACGGTGGGGGTGAGCTGCGTGGCGGGGTCGGCGGTGGCGCGGGCCGGGGAGCTGGCGGTGACGGTGGAGACGGGGGCGGAGGTGGTGACGGGCTCGACGCGGCTGAAGGCGGGGACGGCGACGAAGCTGGTGCTGAATATGATCTCGACCGGGGTGATGGCGCGGCTGGGGTATGTGTACGGGAACTGGATGGTGAATGTGCAGGGGACGAACGGGAAGCTGCGGGACCGGGCGGTGCGGATGGTGGAGGGGATCTGCGGGGTGGGGCGGGAGGAGGCGGAGCGGGTGCTGGCGGAGGCTGGGGGGGAGGTGAAGGTGGCGGTGGTGATGGTGCGGCTGGGGGTGGGGGTGGGGGAGGCTCGGGGGCGGCTTGGGGAGGCGAAGGGCGTGTTGAGGAAAGTGCTGGAGGGGTAAGACCCCCTGCGCGGGAGGCGGCCACTTCGTGGCGGGTGTTCGTTGTGGTGGGTGCGGGCTGAGGTGGGCCTCCCGTTGGTCGGCGATTAATTTTCAGGGTAGACGTGTCCCGAAGAAACCGCCTCCCGCGCAGGGGGTCTTGGGGGGGCCACATCTTAAGCGCGAGATGTAGCACCCCGGGACTCCACCTATTGCCGAAAGGCCGTTGCGCGCCTCCGTTAGTTGGTGCAGCTTACTGGCGTACTGGATGGGTTGTCGTTCTCAAGAGTCTGGCCGCTCGTGAAGTTATTGGTGTTGTTCTGCACACAAATGGTCGACTGATTGTTAAATCCGGGATCGGGAATGTGGACTCCAGCTTGAATGGTTGAGCCGGTGATGGTGTTGCCCGACAGGGTTAGTGGAGCAAACGGGTTTTGGCTTGGTCCGACGCAGAATCCGGAAGACTGGGGGTATGAGTTCGAGAAAGTGACGGCGTTGCCAGTGACGGTGCCCGAGGTCACTCCGAAGGCTGAAAGCTGGCGGGTGCCGGCGTAGGTGATGGTGTTGTTTGTGACGGAAGCCGCGTTGAAATAGCCGGCGCGTAGAACGTAGGGAGGAGCATATGCGGAGTCGATGTTGAATGTGTTGGAACTGATCTGTATGTTCTCAGCCGAGTTAAAGGAGAGATCGCCAGCATCTTCGCCGGAGTTATAGCACCCCTGGGTTGGACCGTAGGTAGGCCCAGCGGCCATGATGCCGTCGCTGAACTGATTGCCGGTGATGACGTCGTCGGTGGTCTCGTCGAAGAGAATGCCGGCATGATAGAAGTGGTTGTTCGTGAAGGTGAACTGCGAAGACCCTTCGGTTCCGTAGATTCGCGGAAATAACGACGGCCCTTCCGCGCCGGGAGCAGCGAAGCCATAGATATTGTTGTTGTTGAAGGTCACATTCGTGAACTGATCGAACTCGTCGGTGGCCGCGTAGGACACGTCGCCCGCACCGAAGTTCCAAGTAGAGTTCTCGATCGTGACATCTCTTTTGAAACCTCCTCCAAAGGGACCGTGATCGATTTGCTTATTCAGCGTCACTCCATTTATTAAAACACCGTAGGCCATTCCGGTGGATAGGAGTGAATTGAAAGTATCGATCTCAAGATTTTGTATGGCGATGTCGTGGGGGGTCACGGGCATGAGCACCATTCCGAATGAATTGCCTTGCGCGTCGGTGTAATAGGTCTTTGACGCCGGATACACCAGGGTGACCGTTGCCCCGTTGACGGAAGCGATTGTGTTGAGCTCAGAAAAATGGCACTGGCCGCCAGCCGTTCCGTTTGAGTCCTGGCAGGATCCCTGGAATGATCCGTAGTAAAGCCAGACATCGTCACCGGCCTTGAGCGCAGGAGCGGTGGATGGATTTGCCAGAGTAACCTGCGTGGATCCCTTGGCGAGCTGATCAATCTTGATCAAGCTGTTCGCGGCGTATGCCGGTGCACCTCCGTAGGCGGGGCGGCCAAAGCTGCCGACGTCAAGAAAGCGCGCCCAGCCTGCGTGGTCGGGCGCCCCGACGATCAGCGTCTGGCCGCTTACTCCCTGGAGGTGAACGTGGCCGGTGGCGCCGTTAGGAATCTGGAGATAACTGAACGTCAGGTTGAGTGGTGCTCCCGCGAGAGAAGTTGTGAAGGTTGGATAGGTTGAGTAGCTCGATAAGAAGCTGGGTCTCCAGAGTTCGTAAGACCCGGCGTTGAACTGAACGATGCCGCCGCCCGCCTGCACCGCCGCATTGATCGTGCGGTTGACTGCCTGGGTGTCATCGTGGATGAGCAGTGCCGCCTGGAATGATCGCGGCAGAGCATCCGCCACGGAGAATTGGCTGCCGTTGACCGCGGTAATGGTTGTGTAAAACTCTTCATTCTTGTTTATATTCCCGCTCCCCGCGGGGATGGTGATCGGCCAACCACCGCGGCCCGAAATCTGCTGACCGACATCCATCGCATAGGCCGAGTAGTAGCCTCCCGCTCCGTTTCCGTAGCCGGCAAAGCTTACCGGTGTATAGGGCTGTCCATCCTCGGAGACATACCAGAGGAAAGTGGGTTGGGGTCCAGCCTGATAGATTTGCCCGTTCGCCTGCAGGGGAATGCCCAGGTTGTTGTAGACGGTGTTGTAGGAAAGGGTTGCTGGCTCGTTCGGCACGCACGCAGAAGCACCCTGAGGGCTCGGGGCGCTGATTCCCTCAAGTGGGTCAGCAACGCTTACCACATAGCAATAGGTGTGCGTTCCTTTCACGCTGGTGTTGCTGGGCGTTGCTATCGCAGCCGCCGGAATGGCAATGGACTGGGTGTTCGGTCCGGCATTCACTATGTGAATGCCTTCGCCCACCTGGAAATCATCCGTGCTCCCACTGAAGCTGCAGCTCGTCAGCGCGGTAGTGCCGGCCTGTCCTGAGCAGTAGCCGTAGGCTGAGCTCCCGGAGGCACCATAGTTACTAACATTGAAGGTGGGAAGGCTAGGGGTTTGCGCGGTGAGCAGGACAGAGGAGCCGAGCGCAGCGGCAAAGACCGCCATGCCTCTTGCGAGGGGAGTATGCATGATCATCACCTATCTCTGAAGCTTGAGCTAGCGCAGAGATTCAGCCGCCACTAACAGCAAAACTATGCGCACCCAAAGGTAACCTACTTTGAAAGAGGTGGATAATCAATTTTGCATACCTGTCAACACCATCGTAAGAAGCGGCGCTATTCCTCGATGTAGGCAGGGGCAGCCAAGGCGAAGACCCCCTTCGCGGGAGGCGGCCACTTCGTGGCGGGTGTCCGTTGGGGGTTGAAATGTGAAGGATTGTGGCCCTCCCGGTGGTCGGGATGTGGGTCCCGAGCAACGCGAGGGCCATGGAAGTTACGGTTGCGGCAGATAAGGTAAACACCCCACGAAGTGGGCGCGAGCCGCGCAGGCGGTTTTAGACTTTTTCGGCCTTTTCGGCGGTTTTCTTGACGGGGGCGATGGCGTCTTTGGCGGCTTTGGCGATGCGGAACTTGACGACCGTCTTGGCTTTGATCTTGATGGCTTCGCCGGTCTGGGGGTTGCGGCCGGTGCGGGCTTTGCGCTCGGCTTTGACGAGGCGGCCGAGGCCGGGGATGACGAAGACGCCGTTTTTCTTGGTTTCCTTGACGGCGGTGTCGGCGAGCAGGTCGAAGAAGGTGGTGGTCTGTTTGCTGGTGAGTTCCAGCTTCTCGGCCATCTGGCGGACGAGGGCGGTCTTGGTGAGGGCGGTTGCCATGGGGTGGTTCTCCTTGTGAGGCGAAATGGGTCGATGCATGGGCTTGCCCGGGAGTGGTTTTGTGCAGCAATGACGAGGGTTCCCGAGAAGCCTGCCGGGATTTACCATCGCGGTTCGGGACCCTGCTTGTCAACTAAAAACCAGTGTTTACGCGGGTTCCTGGGAAACTTTGCCCTGTTTTAGCGGGTTTTAGCAGGTTTTGTCAGGATGCGCCGGTTACTTTGGACTGTTTCGAGCCGGGGTGGGCGGGGTGGAAGGAGCGGAACCGATGCGGGCTGGAGTACTCGATTGCGGACGCGAAGGGGCGGAAAGCGGGTAGTGGTTACACCTATGAGGCCCGGAAAAAGCGGGCAGACCGCAAAGATTGCATAGTAACTGGGCAAATGCTTACCAATGAGATGTGACGAATTTGAGCTGGGCGGGGCAAAACGAAGTATCTATGGGAAGCGGCCCACCGGCCGCGGTGCAAACCCTGGCTGCGGGGAGTTGAGGGCTGGGACTTTGGACTCATGTTGTGGAGAAGGCTGCCGATAGAGCAGTTGGTTGTGAATGAGGCGGGGCGGCGAGATTGGTTTCGGAATCGACATAAGGAAGACCAAGAGCTATGACACGAGCGAAGAAGGCACTGGTAATTGGGGCACACCCGGATGACTGCGCGCTGGGAGCGGCTGGATTTTCGGTTCTGCTGCGGCGGTCGGGCTGGCATGTAACGTTTTTGACGATGACGGACGGGGAGCTGGGCGGGGATCCGCTGCTGCGGCTGGATGAGGAGCGGGCGAGCGCGGGCATTCTGGGCGTGGACCTGGACTTCGGGCATCTGCCGGATGGATCGATGAGCGGGCGGGCGACGGTGGAGCTGCTGGAGGCGAAGCTGGACGCGCACCGGCCGGAGCTGATCCTGACGCATGCGCCGACGGACTCGCACGCGGACCACCGGGTGCTGAGCGATTCGCTGGTATCGGCGGCGCGGCGGCATGCGAGCGTGCTGTTTTTCGAGGGGCCGTCGACGCTCGAGTTCTCGGCGGCGCTGAAGATCGATATCGGCCGGGCGTGGGACCAGAAGGTGAAGAGCCTGCTGGCGCACGGCTCGCAGAGGGAGCGGGTGCGGACGGTGGAGTGGGCGGAGGCGGCGGGGCGGCACCGGGCGTGGCCGCACTACCGGGGAGTGTGCGAGGCGTTTTCGCCGGTGCGCATGGACCTGAACCTGATGGTGGAAGTTGCCGAACAGATGAAGCTGCCGATGGCGGCTGGCGAGCATGCACGGGCAAACAGCAGTGCAAATTCCGCCGCATGGAGCATTGTGTAATGCGTTCAGTCAAGGTGTTGATCGTTGGCGCGGGCCCGTGCGGGCTGGGTGCGGCGCTGGAGATGATGGAGAGCGGGCCGGGCGGCGCCGGGGACTTCCTGATGGTGGACGCGGGGGCGCAGCCGGGCGGGTGGGCTTCGTCGCGGCGGACCGCGGAGGGATTCACGTTCGATTTTGGCGGCCATGTGCTGTTTCCTCACAAGCATTACGCGCGGTTTGCCGAGATGCTGAAGGGGCTGCCGATCGGGTGGGCCTCGTCGGTGCCGGAGCGCGGGGTGCAGATGGAGGGGCGGTTTTTGCCGTACCCGGCGCAGAGGAATCTGCAGCGGCTGCCGTTAGGCAAGCTGGCGCGGGCGATCGGGAGCGTGCTGCTGCACCGGGCGCGGGTGGCGAAGGCGGCTCGAGCCGGCGAGGGCCGGAAGGCGGACGGGGAAGGCAGCGGGGACGGAAACCGGGAGGGAAACCTGGGCGCGTACCTGATGGGGCATTTCGGGAGCTACGTGACGAGCATCCTGATGGGGCCGCTGAACCGGAAGCAGTGGGCGCATGCGCCGGAGCAGCTGACCGATGTGTGGGTGAAGCACCGGTCGGGCTCGACGACGCGCAATGTGGCGGACATGGACCTGGGGCGGGCGGTGCGCAACCTGCTGCTGGGCCGGGACGAGCCGGGCTGGACGCCTGAGACCAAGGTGACGTACCCGGCGGAGGGCGGCTCGGGGGCGATCTGGACGGCGGTGGCGCGGGCAGTACCGGCCGAAAAGATGCTGCTGGAGACGCGGATTATTTCGGTGTCGCTGGAAGCGAAGACGGCGCTGCTGAGCACGGGCGAGACGGTGAAGTGGGAGCAGATGGTTTCGACGATGCCGCTCGATGCGCTGCTGCGCTCCTTGGACGGGCGGCCGGAGCTGGCGGAGAAGGCAGAGGGGCTGGTGAAGGCGCGGTCCCGGCTGTTCGGATTTGGCGTGCGGGGCGAGCTGCCGGAGAAGTATGCGGGGCTGCACTCGTGCCAGGTGACGGATGCGGATGTGCCGTTCTGGCGGGTGAATTTCCCGACGACGGTGAGCCGGGGCAATGGGCCGGAGGGATGCTACTCGATGCTGTGCGAGGTAAGCGAACCGGCGGGGGAGCCGGGCAAGGCGGCTGGGGAGCTGCGCGCGCAGGTGGAGGAGAGCCTGTACCGGATGGGGTTGCTGGGGCGCGCGGGGCAGGAGACGGTGTCGCGGTGGGAGTACACGATCGAGCATGGGTATCCGGTGCCGTTCCTAGGGCGCGACCGGCTGCTGGGCGAGATCCAGCCGAAGCTCGAAGAGGCCCAGGTGTACAGCCGGGGGCGGTTCGGGACGTGGCGGTACGAGATTTCGAATCAGGACCACGCCTTCATGCAGGGGGTGGAGGTGGTCCGGAGGATCCTGTTCCGGATGCCGGAGGAGACCTTTGGCAATGCGGTCGCGGTGAATGAGGTTGCGGTGCCGGAGTTGGCCGTGGATGTGCTGGATGCGGTCGGGATGGCGCAGCCGGTGAGGGCGAGTTAGGAGTCAGGAGTTAAGAGGACTGCATGGTGGCGCCGCTCGGGAGAGCGGCGCTGTTTTTTGCTTGGGGTGAGCGGCCCTTGTTACGGCATTTCTCCCCCGGGTGTAACCGGAGCCACGATGCTTGACGCGGCTTTTCCGTCAAGACTACGAACGGCTCGAGTTCACCCTCAAAGGCCTTCACCGCTCGCCTTCGCCATGCTCTTGCTCCGCAACTTGGCTAAAACACTCGCGTGAAGTTAAGAACAGACTCTATGGTTTTCTTAGGAATGGCGCTTGACGATGGTTTCCTCGATGATGCGGCCCGTGGGCTGCACCTGGCTGTGGTGAGGGGCCCAGCGGGATTTAAGCAAAGCACCCCGCTGGTTCCCATCCATTGCATCTTGAGCCGTTTTACATGCAGCGGCACGGCGCTTGTCAGGTCTACTCGAAAGCGCCGATTGAGGGTGGGTCCGGCCTCTGCGTGCCAGTTACGTCCGTTGCCGATGTTTTTGCAGTGCTGCCGCTCCGCAGTGCCGGGGAGGAGGGCTGCAAGGCAAGGTTGGTCGCAGACACAAAGCCGGGTGCAGCCGTCTTTGGCGCTGCGTCCCAGCTTGGCGCGGGACCTGCACCATACCAGAGATTGTTGGATCCGCTGACATTCTGGCTTCCCGCTTCAATATACGGTTCGCTACTCGACAGCTGGCTGCAAATGTTATTGATCAGGCTGATGCCCGCACCGTCTGTCACCACACCGAAGCACCCGTTCTGGTTGCCCTGTGTATAGCCGCCTGCATCGGTAACCGTGTTGTTATAAATCTGGACCGTGCCGCTCGTGCCGGCGGCTGGATCGGAGTTGACCGCGATACCCGCCTCGTTGGCGACGCCATACGGATTCGAAGCAATCGCTACATGGCTAATCACGTTGTTGTAAGCCTCTACAACACCTTTGGATGGGTCGACAGACGCAAAACCGATGGCATCGCAGTAGCCGCCGGTAATCGTGTTGTCATGCACATGAAGATCGTAGAGATTGCTGCCGGTGGTCGCATGGAACATGATGCTTCTGCAATAACCTTTGAAGTTGTCGCCAATCGCATTCCAGCCTACATCCGCGTGATCGACATTGGAGGAGAAGTAGACGGCGTGATAAGTCTTGTCGACATTGCCGCCTGTATCATGCACCTTGTTTCCCTCAAAAACCCAGGTGTCCGAAGGGTTATCTGTTTCACCCAGCACACAAGCCGTTCCACCCAAACCCTTAGGCGGCGCGGGGCAGGATATGTCGTTGTTTACGATGCGAATATCTCCGCTTTCCGCATCGATGGCGGAGTTCGTGCCGACGAGCGTGAGATCGGCAATGGTGAGGTATTTACCCCAGCCGTGAATGCCGTTGTCCACCTGGGTGCTGCCGATCGTCGCTGTGCCGCCGGGATATCCTACGAGGGCTAGCTGCTTGGCAGTGGAACTTCCACCCAGATCGGTCGAAGCCGCCGCGCGATAGCCGCGTCCATCGTCCGAGATGTCGGCGACGCCCGGCTCGAAATAGATAACGGTGTTCTCAGAAGGCGAGCTGTTGTCGCCAGACGTGACTGCATTGAAGGCTGCGCGCCAGGTTCTGAATGGCGCCTGGTAGGTACCAGTGTTGTTGTCGGAGCCCTGCGGGCTGATAAACACGATGTTAGTCGGTACAACGGTAAAAGGTATTCCATTGGAAGCCTGATTGTTGACGCGCACCACAATGTTGCCGGTAGATGCGGCGCCGCCAAGCTGGGCGGTAATCTGCGTGTCGCTCCAGGAGCAGTGAGCGCAGTTGGTTACCAGGTTGCCGCCGAGGGCGACAGTGCTGCCGTTCTGCGTGGGTCCAAAGTGGCTGCCGAACAGCCGCACGTACACACCATTGCCGTCGTCCCCACCGGCGCCTGAGCCGACGTTCAAGTCCGTGTAGTTGATATGCGGAGCAGTGGAAGAGTTGGACGGCTGGATACTTGCAGGCGTCTGCACGGTAACCTGAGCGCTTGCCTTTGCCGTGCCCCCCGGGCCTGTCACTGTAATGGTTAAGGCTCCCGAATAAGGAGGAACTCCAGTGTAAGTGCCTGCTGTCCAGGCGGGACTACCGTTTATGGTTGCAGCTGTGGCGTTGCTGCTGTTCCACTGGACCGTTACGCTTTGACCGGGTGCGGCGGTTGAGGGTGTAACGGTGATAGAGGCCTGGGGAGCCCGGGCTGCCGCGGATTGCGCGGCAGCCGGGCGGGCGGCGCCGGCGAAAAGAGCCGGAATGCCAGCAAGCAAGAGGAAAAGCGATGCTGTGAACTTCACGTGTAAAAGACTCCTAAGCTGGATATGGAACTACTTGAAATTGTGAGAGTAGGCGTCGCTGTGCAAACAATGAAACTTGTCTCGGCTCAGCATGATTGCAGACACAGGTTCATAAAAGAAGCCCAAGGCTATCTCGCGATTGATTCAAAAGTGTTAGTTGCGCGCGGCAGCGGGGAGCGTGGATCCAGCGAAGCAAGCCGCGTGCCTGGAAACAGTGAAACCAGGCTGTTTCATTGAGTGGAGGCTAACCCAAGTGACACGTTTGCGCAACGCGGTAAAAAGGTTTCGAGCGCTTGTAAAAACACCTAAGTAACATGCGCTTCATTTTGGAACTAATTACCTGTTCTTAGTGGGACTCCTATTGCGTCCACGCCGGATCGAGACATTCTGAGTGGGGCCAAGGAATACGGAGGTTTTCGCCAGGCCTGTTGAATCGCAAGGGGGGCGCAACACACTGGGCGCAACGTAAGAATTGCTGTACGGAGCGAAGAATGTGCGTGTAGGCTCATGATGCAAGAGAGAAAAAGGCCGCAATCAGGGCATTTGAGATGATGCAGGATTTTGGTGAGGACCTCGCGCGCTACAGGGAGTCAGGAGACAGTGCGCGGCAAATCGCATTGAACCCCGCGGTCTGGTGCCTTTTCTGGTACCGGTTCGGGCGATGGCTCTACGCTGAAAAGCCACCGCGCCTGCTGCGGCCGCCCTTGAAAGTACTGTATGTTGCTGTTTCCATCGGGATGGAAGCGCTGATGCAGATGCGGTTGAATGTGAAGGCGCGCATCGGGCCTGGCCTGCTGATCGCACACTGCGGCGGCATCACATTGCACCCGGACGTAGTCATAGGCAGGCGTTGCGACCTGGCGCACCACGTCACCCTTGGCACGCGTGGACTGGGAACCAGAGGCGCGCCTCAACTGGGGGACTGTGTGTACGTTGGCACAGGCGCGGTGCTGATCGGGCCCATCCGGGTCGGGGATGGAGCTCGCATCGGCGCAAACTCTCTTGTGAATCGGGATGTTCCATGCGGCGCCACGGTAATGGGAGTGCCTGCACAAACTGTGCGATCTCGCGTCCAGGCCAACCATAAAGATGCAACAGGGACTAGCGGGAGGAACTGAGTCCGCATGGAAGCCCGCGATCCTCGCCCTTTGCTGCTCTTTGTAGCGCCGTATTTTCCTCCTGCTTACTACGGCGGCGCGGTGCAGATCTATCTCGGCTTGCTCAATCGATTACAGCAATTCCGTATCATCGTGGTAGCCGACAAGAGCGGCAGTGTGGCTGCGGAACGTGAGGCATGGGATCGTGAAGCCGCGCTGCGGCGAAGATTCGCTGTGCATCGCATAAGTGCATTCGAGCTGCACCTCGACGCTGAGGCCGCGCAGGGGAGCCAGACGCCAGCGTCAGCAATCGTTTCCCGACTACGCTGCGGTGCAGCATTCTTTCGTAATGGCAAACGCGAGTGGCGAAAGCTGGTCTCGACTTATCGCCCGGATCTGATCCTATGCGGCGGCACTTATTCCGCGGGCTGGCTGATGCAGCATTTCGATGCAGCCATGCCGCTGGTGAATTACCTGCATGGCGAAGAGTTGACGATGCAGGTAAGTCCGCGGCTGCTGATGCCCTACATGCGCCGCAGGCAGATGCAATCCATCCGCAGAGCGGAGTTGAATGTAGCTGTCAGCAGTTATACCGCGCGGCTGGCCGAGATGCTTGCAGGCGCGGATCCGGCGAAGATGACCGTGCTTCCCAACTTTGTCGACGCCATGCGGTTTTGTGTGTCCGGCAGACGCGCGGCGCTGCGCATGGAGCTTGGCTGGAGCGACCGCCTCGTAATCCTGACACTGGCGCGCCTCGAACCACGCAAGGGCATCGATCAGGCGCTTCGCGCGCTGGCGCTGCTGGAGCAGCGAACGTTGCTGCCCGATAACTGGAGCTATGTCATTGCCGGTCAGGGCAGGGAGCGGGAGCGCCTTGAGAGGCTTAGCCGCGATCTGGGCTTGAGCGCGCGCATTGTTTTTCGCGGCTTCGTGCCGGAGAAAGAAGTTGCGGCGCTCTATGAGGCAGCGGATATCTTCCTTCAGCCGAACCGGAACATTCGCGGAGATACGGAAGGCTTTGGCGTTGTGTTTCTGGAGGCGAGCGCATGCGGACTGCCCGTTATCGGCGGCACTGCCGGCGGCACGGCGGATGCGATCGCAGAAGGAGTGAGCGGGTTGCGTGTCGATGCGGAATCGGTTGAGTCAATTGCCGCAGCGGTTCGGCTGCTGAGCTGCGACCGGGAACTTCGCCGCAAGCTCGGCACGCAGGGGGCTGCGCGAGTAGCTTCACAGTTTACCGTGGACCAGGCTGCGGCGCGCTTTGGCGACCTGCTAGCGGGAGTGCTCGCGCAGCATCGGGCCCTGTGGGTGCGGCAGTAGCCCTGGTGAGATCTGGCTCGGCTGAAACAGGTTTGTGCTGCAAAGCGCCAATATCGAAGTTATCAGCTGGCCGGCTTGTGCCGCGCAGGTCAAAGGCCGGACCGCTCGGCGTACCAGCTGCGATTGCGGGGCTGCCTTTCCGAAGTGAGAAATCTCCGTGTGCTGGGTCCTCCAGTAATGGATCGCGGAGCAGAAACTGCGATGCGGGATAGCGATGCGCAATTTTTGCTGAACCCGGTGGAGCCCAAAGGATGTTTGTCTGACTTAGCAGAGGGGATCCAATACTCTCCGCGCTGAGGAGCGGCTCACCGCGGCTCAGCACGATGATGTTATTGCGCAACCGAACTTTCTGCTCGGGCGATCCGGAGGAAAGCGAAATGGCGCCCGAATCGCTGTTGCCGCGTGCACCACAGTTATCCATTGTGTTGTTGAAAATACTGACGGCGCCCTTTCCAGGGCTTCCCCGGTTTGCGCCGCCTTGTACATAAATGCATGCATAGTCGGCGCCTCCATCTTCGGGATCAGGGCCGGTTCCGGCATTGTAGATCAGATTGTTAAAAGCTTCGACTGGACCCTTCGATGGATCGATGGTGGCGAAGTTGATGGCATCGCAGACAACATCATGGATGATGTTGTCGTGCACGTGAAGGTCGTACTGGTTCAAGCCGGTGCCTTCATCGAGCGGAGAAGAGTGAAACTGCAGCGCCCGGCAGCTATGGACATTTTGAATGATATTCCAGCCTACATCGATGTGATTGCTATCCGTGCTGAAGTATACGGCGTGATAGGCCTTTGTAGTGCCCGGCTGGGCGACGTCGTGGACGGTATTGCCGAGGAAAGCGATCGAGTTAGCCTGGCTAGTCTCAATGCAGCCGGTTGGACCGAAGCCGTTCGGGCAGGAAAAGTCATTCCCAATGATGCGCCAGTCTGTCGAAGCAGTAACATCGAGAGCCTCCTGCTCACCTTTAAAGACAAGGCCGGCAAGTACCCAGTGATCGGAACTGCGAGCGATGTTGGGAGTGCGCGCCGCGATCTGCGGTCCACTGAAAGACCCGATGGTGACTCGGGCGCCTGGGTAGGCGACGATGGCAAGTGGCGCACCCTGCCTACCGCTGGTCTGGATGGAGAGCGCCGAGTCGTATTTATCAAGCGCAACCCCGTCAACGCCGTCCATTGCATAGGCGATGTCGCCTGGCTGCAATGCGTTCTTGGCTGTTACGAGGGTCTTCCATGGCTTCGTGAAACTACCCTTATTTCCGTCATTGCCATCGCGAGCGACGAAGTAGATGTGTCCGGGCCGGACGGTAAATGACACATCGTTGGAGCTCTTGTTGGAGGCGAGATGAAGAACAATCGCGCCTGTTTGCGCCGCTTTTCCCAATTGCACCGTAACACGCTTGTCCGACCAGAGCGGATATGCAGATACCTCCGCGCCGCCGACTGTAACAAAGGATGCAGCGCGAACGCTTCCAAAGCCTGCTCCGTACAGAGTTACAAAGGCTCCATGATCCGATTGACCGCCCGTTGCGGGTCCGCTGAGCAGATCGGTGTAGAAGATGTGTGGAGATTGCGCAAGGCAAGCTGCGACTGAGGACTCGACGATCACACAAGTCGAGATAGCCAGACAGCGGAGAAGGCTACGCATCCGACGCAGCATGGCTGGTCCTCCAGAAAAGTGAGTAATCAAGGTGCTTCTCACAGAAAGACCCAAGCCGGCCTGTAATGGTCCCGTCCCAGACATTGACCCTCGGCAGCAGAAAAGGGTTTGAGCCGGATGTCGAGACACCTGGAGTTGTAGAGAAGCCATAGGCGTAGCCTGCATTGCGAGCGATCTGGATGACCGGCTTTGAGGCTGATCCGTTTGGATAGGAAAGCCACAAAGCGGTATCTGATTGCCAGGAGAAATGCTCCTTGAGCGCTTGTCGCGAGGCTTGAAGTTCTTGCGCGCAGGCCTGCTCTGAAAGCAAGGGGAGGATAGCATGCGTGCATGTGTGCGAACCGATGCTGTGACCTGCCTGCACCACTTTCTGCAGATTGCTCCAGGTCATGAGTCGCTCCATGGGATCTTGGGACGGCTGCGTCGGTCGCGTTGCTGTAGCAGCCCCAGCGTCGGCGCGCAGGGATCCTGAGAGGCTATCGAGCCAGTAGAGCAGTGCGGCCAAGGGGAACTGCTTGAGCCACGCAAGCAACGGCTCCTCGTCTACCGCGTCAGCGAGCAACGGCGGCTTACCGGCGGCAGCGGAGTGAAGGAGTGCGAGTGACTGCTGCACTGCCGGAAGGGCGCCATGTGCCCGGGCATAGCCCAGCAGCGCGACAGCCCGCTCGGGCCAGAAAGGCCGTAAGTGGCCGACTAAGTCGGTAGGGACGAAGAAGCAGGCGCTTATCTTAGCTCTTTTAAGGTACGGCAGCGCGACGACCACATTGTCGAGCCAGCCGTCATCGAAAGTGAGGAGAATGCGAGGACGATCGCCAGGACAGATGCTCCCGAGGATGAATTGTCTTGGAGACAGAACACTGCAGGTATTGCATAGATACTCGATCAATTGCGCGAAGAGGCTTTCGCGCAGCACCATGCCGCGTGGAGAGCGGCACACCGACAGTTCGTCGTCAGGTACGACACGATGCAGAGTGAGGACCACTACCCCGCCGCTTTTCGCGATGCGGCGGCGCGCATGCGCCAGGCGGCCTGACACTGCAAGCGCCTGCACAGCAGAGTCTCGCGCTTGCGAGCGAAAGGCTGCACCCGCGGCGTACCGATGTGAAAGTGCTTTCTCGATTTTAAGGGTGGACATCGACATCCTCCCGCTCCGGGCGCCACATCGTATAGCGCCGTCCTCGGATGATCTGGATGAAAGCGCCGATGGAGGCAGCGTTGACGGTGCAGAAGTAGAGTGGCAGGCCGAGGTGGGGCCAGCGGCGGTGGAGCGGCACGCCAAGTGAAACTGCCGCGGTTGCATATACAAGCATCTGCATCGCAAACGCCGCACGATAAAAGGGCAAAGATACAAGGCAAGCCGAGGCGGCTAGCAGTCCAACAAGAAAGACGGGCATAGCCCAGCGAAGCAGTTTGTGCGACCAAATCTGCAGAGCAATCCATGGATGACGCCAGGGCTGAAGCAATTGATGTACGCTGAGCAGGCCGAGCACAGCTCGGGTTACGACGCGCACCCGCATGGAGAACTCGCGGCCCGGGTTGGACGCAGCAGATTCCCAGGCGAGCGCACGCGGTTCGAACGCAACGCGAAAACCCTGCCGAAGCACGAGCAGCGGTTGTACAAGATCGCTGATGATATCCGCGCGCAGCGGCGTATAGAGAGCGCGGCGCACCGAGTAGATACAGCCGCAGCAGCCGGTGAGAGTTGAGACCTGCGACTGCAGGCTGCGGATGGTATTGTCGTAGCCCGAGTAGGCGCGAGCGCCGGCACCGTTAGGCGATAGGTGGTTCAGGTCAAGATAACTGTAGCAGCCGGAAGCTGCCCCGACATGAGGATCGGTGAAGTTGCCGGCAAGAAATCGAAGCGCTTCCGGGTGATATGTCGTCGTGGCGTCGGAGAAAATCAGGATATCTCCTCTCGCGTGAGAGACAGCGACGTTCTGCGCGTTGGTTTTTCCAGCTTGCCTGTCTATGCGGATAAACTCTACGCCGCGGCTTTGAAAGCTGCGCGCGATGGCGTCGGTGCTGTCGGTGGAACCGTCCGAGACGACCAGGATTTGCAGCTTGTGCGCAGGATAGTGGAGTGCGAGCGCATTTTCCAGCTTGACCCCGATACTGGCTTGCTCATTGTGCGCGCAGATGAAGAGGGTAAGTGTCGGCTCGTCTGTCGGCTGCGACATAGGTCGGCGAATGACCATCGCCAGGAGAGCAAGCAGCAGGGGATAGCCCGCGTAGGTGTAAACCACCACTGCCGCGCATAGCCAAAACATCGCGAGCGCGGCGGAAGATAGCTCGTTAGCTGCGGCTGAGAAGAAGTGCATAGTAGAGCTCCACATGCTTGTCGATCATTTGCTGCATGGAGAAGCAGCGTTCCACGCGGGCACGGCCTGCGCTGCCCAGGCGCTGCCGCAGGGATTCGTCAGACAAAAGTGCGATGAGGCGTACGGCCGCAGTGGCAGCGTCTTCATTGGCGACAAGAAATCCTGTGTGTTCATGGTCCACTGCTTCGGGCGTGCCGCCGACTGCAGTGGCAACGACAGGCAAACGAGCGGCCATCGCCTCCAGCACGACATTCGGGAAGCCCTCAGAACGGGAGAGCAAAGCGAACAGGTCGCTCGCAAGAAGCAGCGACGGAACGTCGGCCACATGGCCGAGAAAGTGGACGCAGCGGGCGATACCAAGCGATGCCGCAAGGGCCTGGAGCTCGACAACGAGGGCTTGGTCGGTCCACTCGCCAGCGATTGCGAAATGAGCGGCAGGGCAGCTTCCATGCACTACCGCCGCCGCGCGAAGAAAGATATCCGCACCCTTCCAGATATTTATGTTTGCAACCGTTGTGACCAAGGGGACGCCGGCCGGCAAGCCGAGCATTCGCCGTGTAACATCTCGGTGCAATTCAAAATGAAACCGATCGAGATCGAGACCGTTGTGGATGGTGTGCACACGACCCGGACGAAGGCGGTCGACTGCTATATGCTTTTGCCGAACCTGCTCGGACACAGCGATGATAGCGCTGTAACTATCGCCCAGGAGACGATAGGCAGCTTGGTGCCGGATGGAGCGAAGGATGCCCATATCGCGACGGCTAGAGACAATATGCCAAACCCCTGCAAGCCTCGCGACAATGGCGCCAAACGTATCTGAGGTTTCAAAGAAAGTCTGGACGATGTCGATCTTTTCCGCGCGAATAAGCTGGCGTAGGCGCCATGCAACACGAAGCGCCTGGCTGCTAAAGCAGGACCGAAAAGGCAGCAATATAAGACGACTGCAGAGCGCAAAAGCTTCTGGGTGGGGCTGATCGCGGAAGGCGACGACTACCACGCGAAAGCCTTTGCGCGGCAGCTCGCGGGCGAGCTCGAAGAGCACCCGCTCTCCACCGCCGAGCTCCGTAAGCTGGTCGACCAAGAAGAGGATGGATCCCGTGGGTTGCAATGCTTTGCACACTGCCGCGGTGTTGCTGCATCCGTCGACGGCGCCCCGGAGGCTTGTTTCGCCTGGGAGTGCTGCGTCAACGGTTGAGAGCGTCATCGTTGCGTCTTCCACGTGAGAATACCTAGCAACCTGAATACCATTGCGGGTCGATACGGCTATGCGTGCGCGGAATCGTCCGCGTCGATAACTGGGCGCCGAAACACGGGATGAAACGCGTCGCCCTCGACCAGCCTTGGCAGCATCCGTACAGCAGAAACCAGGTTGGGGCTTGTGGCTTCAGCCTGCGCCAGCGAGGCGGCGCTGAGTACGCAGCCCAGCAAAATCCAGAGATTGGAGTCGACCTGGATAAAGAGCCATCGATCGCCAAAGATGTTTACGATAGCAGCCGCCAGCACGAGCGCTGCGAAGCCCAATCCGAACAGCGAGAGGAAAGCATCCTTTGCGCCGCGAAAGAGCAGAAGGCCTTCCCGGAAGAATAGCAATAACTGGACCAGAAAGAGAAGCAGACCTACCAGTCCGGTTTCAACAAGAATCTTGAGATAAAAGTTATGTGTGTCCTTGTAAGGGCCGACGCGGCCCATGTTGGCATAGGTAAGAAAGCCAGAGCCAATGATCGGATTTTCGTGAAACAGCTTCATGGCATCGGTCCACAGGGTAACTCGCTCCTGAGCGGAGTCGTCTAGTTTGCCTGATTCGTTCGGGCCCTGATGGCTATAGGTCATGGTCATCCGCTCCTGCACCGCGGTGGGCAGCACGACCTGCCAGGCTATGCCCAGCAGCAGCAGCGGAAGCAGAAGCCAGCGCAGCCGCAGCAGGGAGAGAAAGCAAAGTGCGGCGGCGAGCGCTGCGTATGCCTCGCGCGAGTAAGAAAACAAGATGCAGCCCACGTTCGCGGCGAGCAGCAAACAAAGCAGCAATTTGCGCAAGATATGCTTCTTGAGGGCAAGAAATGGGAGCAGGCAGCCGGTGATCTCGACCATATACGAGGCCAGACCGTTTTCTCCCGCGTAGCCAAGTGGTCCAGCATCGCGCGTCTCTTCGGAGTAGTGGCCGAAGTCGCGCCCTGCGGAGCTGCGTGCGTAACTGACGTCCACCACTGCGGCAGCGATGCAGCAGAGCGACAGAATGATGCCGATCTGCTTGCGCGTGCGAATGACAAGAATCACCGCTATCGTGAGCAGCGGCATGACCATTATGTTCTTGTAATCGACTAATCGCTCGCTGTTGAACCAGAGCGGCATGGGTGCGCCGAGAAAGAGCGCGCCGCGGCACAGAGACAGATAATAGAAGACCGCCATGAGGAGAAGTAAGCGTGGAACCGCGGAGCGGCGGACCAGGGGGCGCGCAGGGCGAATGAGGGCCCCCACCATAGAACAGAAAAGCAGGATGTCAACGATATTCGCGCCGAGCGGAAAAGGGTGCAAGTGATAACGAGTGGTCTGGAGAGGCAGCAGCAGCGTCAAGAGATAGAGGCCGATCTCCTGCTTCCAGGCGATGCTGAGCAGTGCGCCCACAACGACGCTGCCGTAGAGTGCGATCGCTCGTATGCTGCCGGTTGCGCCGTCCAGCGCGTCGGTATTTGCAAACAGAACGGTCATCTCCGGCTTCTTTCACCTGTTCGTGTTACCGCGGAGGCTTGCAGGCGAGAGTTGGTGCAGACGCCGGACGCCGCATGCGCTGGCAACTGCTGCCGAAAGCGAATCAACGCTTGCACGGCTGTGCCGCGGAACGCCTTTGAGAGCAGCAGAAAAAGCAGCAGAAAGACAGCAAGATACAGCGGCACGCGCAAAGCCAGCGTAAGTACCGGCCGGTGCGCATGAATATATGAAGGCAGCACATAGGCGCCCACTGCGGCAACACCGGCCTGGACCATAAGGCCGAACCGCGGACGCAACGGCAGGATACGCTGGTTGACGGCCGCCAGGGCGGAAACCAGCAACCCATAGCTGATGAGCGTAGCCCAAGCGGCGCCGGTAAGTCCGATACGCGGGATCATGAATACGTTCAGGGCGAGATTGATGAGGGCCGTACCGAAAACCATTGCTGACATGAGCAATGTACGCTTTTCAAGGATCAGGCCAACGTTGAGGAAGATGTGGGTTGCGTACAACATCAAACTGGGTACCAGGATCGGCAGCAGTTTATGCGCTTCTAGAAATCGACTGGACGCCAAGAGTACGATAGCGTCGCGCGAGCAGAGCAGAGTAAGTGCGATAAGCGCGGCGGCTGTGACGCTGAACCAGGATAGCGCGCTCGAGAGGAAGCGTTGAGTTGCCTCGCGTCCCTCCTCGTTCCAAAGCCGCATATAGATCGGGAATATGGCGAGATTGAGCGGCGTCATCACAGCGTCCTGCAGGTAGCCGGAGATGTTGTAAGCGGCCGAATAGTAGCCAAGGGAAGTATTGCCGAGATAATGCCGCACCAGGAAGCGGTCTCCGGAGTCGAGCACGATGCTGGACAGTTCATAGGCGATCAGCGGGGCACCGAAAGCGAGCGAGATGCGGATCAACTTCCAGTCAAGCGCACGCGGAGCAAGCAGGCCGCGGCGCAGGAGCATGGAGAACTGGAGCAGCACGATCGCGCCCTCACTAACCGCAGTGGCAGCGAGAATGGCGACCGCACTGCGCCACCCGACGGCGAGCAGAACAAGAAGAGCAAAGAGCGTAAGTACTTTGCTTGTTACTTCGAGCATGCTGTGCAGCCTGCTGCGGCCCTCGTTCCGCAGCAGGCTAAGCAGCAGCGATTGCACGGTGCGCAGCAATACCAGAGCAGGCGCGATGAGAAGACAGGCGTAGAGTATCGGATCGCTGATCCGGGTGCGCGCGAGCAGCACCATTGGCAGATAGACCGCGACGACAGCGGCCGCGGTAAGCAGCGGCCCCAACACGAGGGTTGAATAGAAGCGCTGCCGGGCCTGTCCCGTGCGGTCCGTGACACTGCCATCGTAAAAGCGAGCCGCCGAATACTGCATACCGCACTTGGAGAGCACGGCGAGCAGCAGCACGATGCGCAGCGTAAGCGAGAGGACGCCGTACTGGCTCACGCTAAGCATGCGCGTCATCAGAGGAAAGGTCGCGAAGCCGAGCAGGACCAGCAAAACGCGGCCGGAGAGATAGTTTCCGATATCGCTGAGTAGAGATGAGCGGCCGGTCATGGTTGGGCGGACGGCATCCATGCGTTGCGTTGTGTTAGTCGACCTGATGCAACAGATCCAGCCATCCGCGGGCTGCAGGTATTGCCGCGCAGGGCCGGGTCGCGATACACCTTGTACTGGGGACTGCTGTAGATCAAGCGCAGTGCGGCATTAGAAGCCGCTTGCCGTTCCACTTCGATATATTGCGCGTGATAGGCTGCCGAAGCGTTGATGTGGCTCCAGTCTGTGTCGAGAATCAGGTACTCATACACAGGGTCGTGATACTGAAGCAGCCGATGCGTCTGGTAGAGGCAGTCGCGATTCGCGAGCTGCGGCAGCATATAGCGCGGCGCCGCAACAGAGGCATGCGCGGGTATCAGGCTCAGGATACTGCGAGCTTCCGCGCCCCAGGGCTGCGTACGGAAACCTTCTAACTCAGGCTTGTCAACGACAAAGATCAGGCTGGCGCAACAGAATGCGATGAGCAGTAGGGGAGCGGCTGCATCGCTATGCAGACCAAGCCGTCCGAGTGTGGCGAGCCGGCTGCGCTGAGCGCGCGGCAGCGTGGCGGTGAGCAAGGCGCCGGCGAAGAGCAGCGCAGCAGGAATCACCGAGTATTGCGCGGAGATGATCGTCGTGATGCAGGGTCCGGCGCCGGCCAGCAGGTTAATTGCGAGATAGGGGAGGCTGAGCGCGGAGACCAGGCTCCCGAAGCAGAGAAAGAGGCCGGTTGCCGTGAAGAGTGTCTTGAGATAGACGATGTTGCCGTGCACCAGGACGTTGTCGCGGGGATGCAGGAGAACACGATGCGCCATCTGGCCTGGCGAGGCGCCTAAGTGAGCGAAGCAGGCGTCTGTGACGAAAGTGGCGCCGTGCAAGGCGGCCGGCAGGATAACAAGAAAGGACAGGGCAGCCCACGCCGCTGCGGCGGCGAGCGGTACAACGGCCCAGCGCAGCAGACTGCGGGATGAGGGGGAGGCGGTTCGTCTGCTTGTGAGCCGCTGAAGGAGCGCCAGCAACCCCAATCCGAAGGCGAAAAACACAAGGTCCTCGCGGACCAGCAGCGTGAAAGCGAGAGCGATGCAGTAAGCGGTATAGCGCTGCTCAAGGTAGAAGTAAAGCGTGAACAGCAAAGGCAGCGCGACGAATGTGAGGGGGTAGAAGTCAAAGACAGTCTGCTGAAGGATGGCCGGAGTGAGAAGGAAGGCAGCTACCCACAGCCACGCGATGGAGGCGGAGACTTGCCTGCGCGCCAACAGGAAGACAGGCGCGGCGCAGGCTATAAGTGAAAGGTTGCGCAGGACAAGCAGGGTAAGTGGGCTGGGCGCAAGCGCGTAGAACGGAAGCGCAAGAAACATGATAGGTGAGTTATGCCCGGCGAAATCGGTTGCCACCGGCCTGGAGTAGATAAGATCCTGCAGCAGGCTGCCCCAGAAGAGATGGCCGTGCAGGGTTGTGTACATGATCTGGCCGAAGTAGGCAAGGTCTTGCCCGACATACCCGAAGACGAGATACTTGCGGACTGCAAGCGCGGTGGCCGCGGCGAAAAGCAGAAGCAGCGCGGCTGCACCGAACCAGTTCTGATGGAAGCTGCTCATGCGGTGCGTCTGCCCGCTAGCAAATGCGGTTTGGCGCATGCGAAGGCACACAATGCAGAGTGCAAGCCAGAGCAGGAGGGTGATGGCAAGCAGGAGTCCGGAACGTAAGAGCGGCGGTACAAGTCTTGCGAGATATTCAGGCAGAAAGAGAACGAGCACAATGCTCGCGAAGGAGCAGCGCGCAAGCTGTATGCGGAGCGCCGTTAACTTGTTTACCTCCTGGGCAAACCTCTTTGCCACGACCAAAGGCAGTGCAAAGCAGGCAGCAAAGCAGCAAAGGGTGAGTCCGAAGAGAAGCACGCTGAGTTTGCCGTGACGTGGAAGGAACGCAAGCGCGGTCCAGAACCCTGCCGCTAGCGAACTGGCCATGATGGGCAGCACTACCCCAAGTGGGACCGTAGACCGCGGCTCACCGCGAAAGCCCGCCCGCCGGGCGGTGGGCTTTCTGGGTGAGGTCTGCGCGGCGGCCGTAAGTAGATCAGGGGTCATCGTTCTATTCTCGTAATTTACTGTTGCAGCACGCTGACGCTGCTGAAGCTGACCGGCTGCGACGAGACGTCGAGGGCGACAGCTCCGGTAGGAAGCGTGCTGTCGGTTGCGGAGATTACCTGAGCATTGTCGTAGTAGACCGCGATCTGGCTTCCGTTGAAAGCAAGCCGCAGCAGATGTGTATTCATGTCCATGCCGATGATGGAAGACTGTCCAAGCAGTGTGAGACCGCTCGAGTCGATGTTCCAGGCAGTGGTACGGAAGAGCTTGATAACATGCTCGGACGGGTAAAGCCAGGCGACATAGGCAGCGCCTGTGGTTAGATTGACGCGTCCGCGCAGACCGCCGGGATAGTCAGAAAGATTGGAAAGCGTGATGCCGGCGGAAACGATATAGTTCGCCCAGCTCTGGCTGCCTGCGTACTGCTGCGTGTGGCCTTGCCCGTTGTAAAGGAATGCATTGTTGGCGACCGACCAGTTACTCGCGAGCCCAAGAGGCGACGGGGTCCACTGCGCAAAGCCGGAGGCGAACATATCGGTGAAGATGGAAGTTCCGAGATGCGCGGTGACGGGAAGCAGGACCGAACCATTGGTTGAGCCGGGAGACGCGATCGTAATGTGAGCAACCGAGTTACCCGTGGGTAGATTGCCGGTAGCCGGTGTGAGCGTAAGAGGACCAGGGGCTACGGCGGAGCTGGGCGTGGGCGCTAACCAGCTTGCATCGCTGGCCGCGGTCCAGGACAGGGCGCCGGTGCCCAGGTTCTGCACGGCCACTGTAACTGCAGCCGGCGAGGCGCCAAGGGCGCTGAACAAATCGAGTGCGGCCGGGCTGACACCCACGGTGGCCGAGGAGAGCGACACCGTGACTGGAATCACAAGCGGTGAGTTAGCGCTGCCGGGCGAGACGATGGTGAGATTGCCCGTATAAGTGCCATTGCCGAGGGATGCATTGTTGACGGCGGCCGTGATCGTCGCCGGGGCGGTGGCTGAGGAGAGCGAGACGGTGAGCCACGGCACGCTGCTGGAAACGCCGTAGGTGACGGGTACCGAAGAGGAGAGCATGAAGCTCTGCGCCGGCGGGCTGACGCCCGGGCTGGGCGAGCTGAAGTTAAGCTGCGCGACAGATGGAGTGAGCATGGCACCGGCCGAGGATGAAAGCACAACCGCCTGCGAGTAGGCAACGGGTTGGTTGGATGGATCGAAGCAGACATAGCCAGTGGTGTAGCTGGCATCGGTTGCGCTCAGCAACGGCGTGCCGTCCTGGTAGGCGGAGACGGTCGATCCATTGAAGACGAACCGATAGGTGTGAGTGAGAGTATCGAGTTTGGCCGCGGCCTGCGCGATGACCGTGGTAGCTCCGTCGACCGACCAGGCAGGGATGTTGAGCAGCTTGACCAGTCCTTCGGCCGGATAGAACCATAGCCCGTAGCCCGCGCCGGTGGATGGATTGACGCGTGCCCGCACGCCGCCGGGATAGTCGTTCGCGCTGCTGAGTTTGAGGCCGAAGTCGAACTCGTAGTTGGCGTAGGAGGGTGAGCCAGAGCAGCTCTGCGTATTGCCGCCGCCGTTGTAGGTGTAGGTCTGGTTGGCCACGCTGAAGCCGGCCGCCAGACCACTGGGTGAGATGATCCAGCCGAGCGCGTTATGGGTAAAGTTGTCAGACAAGGTAGCGGTGGCAACTGTAACCGTTACGGGCACAGAAACAGGAGAGCCCGGCAGGCCCGGCGCGGTAACCGTGACGACCGCATTGTAAGTGCCGGTCGCGAGCGTGCTGGAGAGCGTGGCCGTGATGGTGGCCGCGCCGGCGCCGGCGCCTGGCGAGAGTGTGAGCCAGCTCTGGTTCGAGGCGGCCGTCCAGTTAAAGCCGGCGCCGCTCTGGTTGGCGATGGCGAGGCTGAGCGTAGGCGCGGCCTGCCCGGTGTAAACCTGCAGGCTTGCACTCGCGGGCGAGACAAGCAGCTGCGGGGTGGGCGTCGTCACGTTGAAGGTGACGCTGACCAGCACGGGGCTGCCTGTGGAAGGAGTAAACGTAATCTGCCCGGTGTAGGTGCCGACCGCAAGATTGGCGGCAGTGGCCGAAACCGAAACGGTAGACGGCGTGGCTGTGCCTTGCGATGGCGTCAGCGTGAGCCAAGGTACTGTGCTCACCGCGGTCCAACTAAGACCGGTTGGCGTGGAGGAAAGATTGATTGCCTGCGAAGAGGGGCTCGCCGCACCGGTCGATGCGGCAAAGATAAGTGCGTTCGGCGAAGCGACAAAGCTCGAGGTCTGGTTCGAGTCGCTGCTCACCACGACGCTGTTGTAGGCGACCGGCTGGCTGGACGGATCGAACGCGATGACGCCGGAGTTGTAGGTGCTGTCGCTGACAGAGATCACGCCGACTCCGTCATAGGAGGCCGAAATCTGGCTTTGGTGCACGCTGAGCCGCAGCGTGTGCGTCTTGGTGTCGAACGTAATGTTACTGGCCGTGCCGAGGGTGGTGTAACCGTTGGCAATGTTCCAATTGATGACTTTGAACAAAGTAAGTGCGTGTTCAGCCGGATACATCCAGAGTACATAGCCGGAACCGTTCGCCGGGTTGACGCGAGCGCGGATGCCGCCGGGATAGTCGTTGAGGTTGGAGAGCGTGAGATTCACGTCGACGTCGTAGTCTGTCCAGCCGGCAGAGCCGGTGTAGAGCTGCGACTCGCCGCCGCCGTTGTAGTGGATGGAGCCGCCGGAAGAAGTCCAGCCGGCGGCGTTGCCGAGCGGGGAGACGGTCCAGGCGTTGAGGTTCGCGGTGGAAGGCGAATCGACGGGGCCGGAGAGCTGGAAGCTGACCGGGATGGTGACGGTGGGAACGCCGGCGGCAGAGGGCTGCAGCGTGATGTGGCCGGTGTAGACGCCGAGCGCGAGCGAGCCTGGGGTGGCCGAGACGAGGATCGAGCCTGGGGTTCCGGCGGCGCCGGTGCTGACGTGCAGCCAGGGTGAATCAGAGGCTGCGGTCCAGGTCAGATTGCTGCCGCTGGGGTTGGTGATGGCGACGGTCTGTGCTGCCGGCGTTGTGCCGCCGACCGCTCCGGCAAAGGTCAGCGAGGCAGGCGAAGGGACCAGTGCCGGCGCCGAGAGGTTGAGCGACACAGGGATGACTTGCGGACTGTTGAGCGCGCCGGAAGCGGTGAAGGTGAGCGTGGCTGTGTACTTGCCGGCGGCCAGCGACGCGCTGTTTACCGTTGCGGTCACGTCGGTGTTCGAGAGGCCGCTGGGGGCGCTGGGCGCGAGCCATGGAGCGCTGCTGGCAACGGTCCAGGTAAAGCTGCCGGCGCCCACGTTGCCGACGCTGATGGTTTGCGCGGCGGGCGAGCTGCCGGGCAGCGCCGAAAACGCAAGCGAAATCGGCAGCACCTGTAGAGAAGCCGGCTGGGTGTTTGCGAAGGAGTAAGTGGCGCCGTTGGCAAAGCCCGGAATGTCGAGCAGGGCGCCCTCGTCATCGCCGTAGAAGACGTAGGTCTTGGTGTCGATGAGATTCCCGTCGGCGTCGGTCGCGCTGCCGGTGAAGTTGAGTGTAAGTGCCGCGCTGTTGATTGAGGCGCTGGCCAGCAGTGAGTGATTGCGGGCGCGCAGATAGTCGCCCATGCCGTCCATGAAGAAGTGCTGGCCGTGGTTGGCGCTGAACCACTGCGATAACTGCGTGACGAAAGACTGGCGATTGGCGATGGTAGTGTATTCGAGATTGTCGCCGTCGTGGGTGTAGATCTGGACCGGCTCCATGCCCGACCAGAAATGCCACATGTAGTACTCCCACTGGTTGAGGCTCTGCGCGACGGTTGAGCTGTTCTGCGTGCTGGGAAAGAGGGCGTCGGGGCGAGAGAAGCGTCCGGCGGAGAGACCGACCTGGCTGGCAAAGGAGAAAAAGGTCACCGGCGGCTCACCGGCAACGCTCGCGACAGTCAGGTCATCGGCGAAGTAAAAGGGGAAGGTTTCTTCCTCATCGCCGCTATAGATCGGCGGCTGCTCATAGATACGGAACGGCCCAAGCGGAATGCGCTGCGCGGGCGTCTTGGGCACCGTGAAGTAATACACGCCCGGCGCTTGCGGAGAGGTGATATAGCGCAGTCCGAGCGAGTGCCACATCTCGTAACCCGCGTTGTTCGAGATATCCCAGTAGTGCGCCACCATCGACGTGCTGAACTTAGGGAAGGTGTCAGCGCCGCCCGTGCCTATTTTCCAGCTCAGGGCGGAAGCGACATTGGCCTTCCACTGCGCGTCGGTCGTGGGCACGGTGAGGTTCCAGTAGAGGTCGCCGCCTGAGCCATAGTCGAGGCCGTGCGGCGAGGCATGCATGTGGTTAGCCTGGATGGCGGCAATCATCTGCGCGCGCTCTCCGCCGGCATCGGCCAGCGAGCTGAGCTGCAGGTTGACCTGCAGGTTCCAGGGGCCGCCGGTGCCGTCGGCGGCGGTCGAGCCGGTGTAAGTGGTGCTCCACAGATCGGGAATGCGCGACATGATGCCGGGCTCGTTGTCGTCCATCTGGATGGCGGCAATGCGCGGATAGCCGCGCAGCACGAAGGGCTTGCGCGCGGCCCAAACCAGGCTGCGCCAGAATAGATCGTCGACGCCCTCGACAAAGCCGAAGCGGTCGGCGTGGAGATACTCGTAAGTGGTAAAGTCTACCGCGCGGCCCTTGCCGTAAGTGGTCGCGAGGATAAGCGGGTCGGTACCCAGCTTCGCGACAACCGTGCCCTTGGCCCCGGTCAGGATGGTGGCGTCAGACGGGATTACGACGGTGCCGTTGCCGTGGTAGGTGTAAGTGAGATCGCCGGCCGGATCGCCGGTGAAATGCCTTTGCAGCGCGGCGATGTAATGCGGCGTGGCGCCGCCGGCCTGGACCGCGGCAGGGATCACGATACTGGTCTGGTCATTGCCGATGGTGGCGCCGGTCGCGCTGAAAATTTGCTGTATGTGGAATTGCTGACCAATGCCCGGGTCGCTGTCGAGGTTCACAAAGCCGGCGCCATTGCTGACCGCGGTTGCGATCGCGTTCTGCCAGTCGGCGCCGAGGCCCAGGCGCCGGTGGCCGGCGACGATGAGCTGCACCGCCGTCAAATCCTGCGCGGGCGTCTTGCTGACGTCGATGACGCGGTAGGGCACCTGCAGGTGGACCAGGTAGCGTTCCGGTCCCATCTGGTAAGTGCCGGGTGTGGCCGGGTTGGTGTTGTAGTCGGTTGTGTTGGAGGAGTCGACCAGCACGACGACAGTCAAATCCTCACCCTGCGCGAAGAGGACGCCGGTCGACAGCAGCAAGGCAAGCAGCGGAAGGAGGAAGAGGCTGGTGCAGCGGCGGAGGGCAGAGATAAGTGAAACATGAACCATGGCGTACACCTTGTTTCGCCGCAGAGGCCGGCTCGCCCCGCGGCAGTCATTACTTGTACTGGTACCCGTAGCCGTAGGCAGTCGAGAGTTCGACATCGTTGAAGATCACGTAATTGAGGCGCTTGCCGAGCCGCTCGGCGGCGCGCACGGTCATCGCGCGCGGCGTCGCGCGCTCGCGCACAACCAGCAGCACCAGGTCGGCGCTCGGGAGCAACTCTTCCACATCGGCAACTGGGAGAATCGGCGGCGCGTCCATGACAACCCACGCGAACCTGCGCCGGGACCAGCCGAGCAGCTGCTGCAGCATACCGCTGCGCAGCAGCGCGGTCGGGTTTTCGACCGCCTTGTGCAGGCCGAGGAAGCAAAGAGGCAGACCGTCGATGCGGCGCACCGCGGCGGAGGGGGCCAGTTCGCCGGTCAGCACATCCGTGATGCTGGGGTTGTTGTGAGTAGAAGTCTGCGCGCGGAAGTACCGGGCCTGGGTGGGGCGGCGCAGGTCGAGCTCCAGCAGCAGGGTACAGTTGCCAGCTTCCGCCAGGGCCCAGGCGAGATTGTGCGCGTTCAGGCTCTTGCCGTCGCCGGCGCCGGGGCTGGTCACCAGGACCGCGCCGCCGGTGGGGCGCACATTCGTCAACCGGCGCTGCATCAGGCGGAACTGCTCGGCGGCCAGCCCATTGCCGTCGCCCTCGAACACTCCACCTGAACGGGTTTCGGAAAGTTCACGCGCCAGCAAAGGGATGCCCTCGAGCGCGAGATGGTCGGCTTCCAGATCGACCGGTACCGGATGAGGCGCGAGCACGCCCAGCCCTTTCGCCGACGGCGAGCCGTCGTGCGCGCGATGGAGCAGCTGTTCGACTTTGCCGTTTGCTGGGATCAACGTTTGCTCCATGCACGAGCCCATACGAAGGGAGGGCTGGTTTGAGGCGAAGAGACAAGCAGGCGAGGCGTGACGCCCAGCAGTGGAATATCCGGCAGCGCCTCGCGCAGTTCAGCCTCCGACCGGACCGAGCTGTCGGTCATCTCGCGCAGCACCGCCGCGCCGGCCCCGGCGGCGAGTGAGAGCAGCAGCCAGCCGGTAAGCAGTGCCGGCCGGTCAGGCCCGGTTGGCGCGTCCGGGGCCCGCGCCGGGTCGAGCATGGTGAAGCTGCCGCCCTGCTGCCGGCGCTCCAGCTCGGTCGCCATCTGCGCGGAGTAGGTCTTGTCGAGCAGCGACCGGTAGTGATCCTTGGCGGTGCCGTAGTCGCGCAGCAGCTGCGAGATCTCCTGCTCGCGGATAGGCGCGGAGTTGACGCGCGCCTGATAGCTGTCGATCTGCGCCTCAATGGTGCGCTGCTCGGCTGCGAGCCGCGCGCGATCCCGTGCGATGAGCTCCTGGCGCGGGTCCGCGGGGGCGGCCGCGATGCCGATTGCGGGCGCGGCGGCGGGCAGGTGCGCCAGCTGTGCATCGAGCGTGCGCACTTCCTCCTGCTTGCTCAGCACGTCGGGAAACTCGTCGGTGTAGCGGGCGCGCAGCTCGGCAAGTTCGTGGTGCGCCTGCGCGTCGCGGGCCTGCAGCTGCTGGCGGGGCGAGGGGCCCGCGGCGCTGGAACTGCCCAGCACGGTCTCGGGTTCGGCCTTGGCCAGGAAGGCCTCATGGTCCAGACGGCTCTGCGCCTCGGTATTGGCCTGCAGCTGCAACTGCAGCCGCGACAGGGTTTGCATGTTGGCGTCCATCTGGTCGGGCAGCTCACCCAGGTGCTGGAGCTTGTAGACCCGCAGCTGCTCCTCGAAGCCGTCGAGCTGGCTCTTGGTATCGGCCAGCTCCTTGGCCAGGAAATCGGTGGTGCCCTGCGCCTCCTGCTCGCGCTCGTTCAGGTTCGAGTCGATGAAGGACGCGGCCAGCCGATTGGTGACCGCGGCTACTTCGCGTGCCGACCCGCCGGTGTAGGTGATGGTGAAGGAGCTGGGCCCGTCGGCACTCTGCTTGAGCTCGATGGCAATGTGCTTGCGCATGATTTCAAGCACTTGTTCCCGGCCATTGGTGCGGCGCAGCGCCGGAAACAGGTTCAGTTCGTCGACGATGGCTTGCAGGCGCGTCGAGCTCAGCACCTGCTGGCTCAGCGTGTTCAGGCGCGCGCTCGAGTCCATCGAATCGGTGCTGCTTACGTACTTGTCCGAGACCCGCTGCGGATTGACCAGGATGCGGGTCGCGGCCTGGAAGACGTCGGGCATGCGCAGGATGTAGACCGCGCCCGCGGCGAAGACGAGGACCGCAACCGCGGTAACCAGCCGCAGGTGGCGGCGCAGCGCCCCGATCCACTCGGCCGCTTTCTCGAGCGGGTGCGGGTCAGCGGCTGCCATTGGCATTCCCCTGTGTGCTGCCGCCCGCATCCTGGCGCGTCTTCGGGCTGTGTGCCTGCAGCCGCGCGGGGCGGTCCTCGGGCGACCAGGTGTAGGTGACGAGAAAGATGCTGCGGTTCAGCTTGAGTCCAGACGGCGCGCCGGGGCTGGGCAGTGTGTCGAGGGCGCTGGGCCCGCGATAAAAGTAGCGCGCCCTGAGGGAGACCTCCGCGGTGGGGGAGAGCCTGCGGTGCAGCTCGCCGGAGACGAAATAGCCGTGCAGATTGGGGTTGGCGGGGGTGGGACTGGCCAGGACATAGTCGGCATAGCCCGCATCGAAGCGCGCCTGCACGCGGCGCGGCTGGCCGAGCACGAAACCGCCGAACGTCGAGTTCTCCCACGTGGCCTGCCACACCAGCCCGTCGTTGCGCTGCCGCGTGCTGCCGATGTAGACCTGTCCCGTGCGGTTGAGATCGGCGGCGAGCGAAGCGTTGTACTCATACGTGCCGGAGCAGTTGGCCGAACCGAACACGGGGCCGGCGGCGCCCTCGAAGTGAACCGAGTGGGTGATCTGGGTGTAGTCGTACAGTCCGGCTGAGCCGGTGGTGCAGTTTACCCCGGTGTAGTTTTCCTGCACGGCCTCGCCTTGCAGGCCGAGGATCTCGCGCGTGGACCAGCGCTGCCGCAGGCCGGCGGTCAGGCTGTACTGCTGATTGGAAAGTCCGTTGCTGAGGAAGTAATGGAAGTAAGTGCCCGCGCTCAGGTTGAAGGTGCGCACCGCGGAGAGCCGCCGCTCCAGGCCGAACAGTCCGTGGTCGCTCAAAATGTTGCCGTCGGTCAACCCGAACACGACCGCATTCTGGTCGGGGACGACGACAGCATTGGCCACCGAGGTGCTGAGATTGCCCTCCGCGCGCGCCGCGTCGGAGCCGTAGCCGTTCTCGATCAGGAAAGACCAGCTGAGCCGTCGGCTGGGATTGCCGGTAAAGGCGGCCGAGGTGCGCTGGTACTGTTCCAGCCCGATGCCGGTCTGGAAGGAGCGCGTGAGCTGCGCATCGTGCTGCAGCAGCAGGTTGAAGCGGCGGTTGTGCAGCAGGACGCCGAGATAGCCCTCGCCCTGGGTCAGGGCGCCGGAGAGGTGCGGCACGTCGTTGACGGCTGTGTCGTAGCCGGAGCTGACGGAGAAGGAATACCGGAAAGGCTGCTGGCGGGCTTGCCCGGGGTAGAGCGGCCTGCTGCCGGTGAGCGAGGCGACCGCGCCTGCGCCGGGCAGCGGATCGGGCGAGCGGCCGGGCGGGACTGCCGGAAGGCTCGCCGGCGCGGAGGGCGTGCTGTCGGAGGAGCGGGTGTTCTCGGCGGCCGCGTTTGGCTGCGCGGCGCTTGTCTTGAAATCGCCGGCCGGGTTCGGATCGCGATCGACATGCGCCGTGGCTTCGGCCGGCGTATAGTCCGCCGGTTTTGCAGCGGCGCTGGTTTGCGCATGCACCACGGCGGCGCAGCCCAGCAGCGCGGCCCACGCGGCGGCGCGGCCCAGGCCGACGCGAACCCCGCGCGCCGGGCTCACGGGACCACCACCGTATCGCCGGGCGCGAGCGGCACGTTCCGGCTCGGGTCGCCCGAGCGCAGCACGCTCTTGTAGTCGAAGCGGATGCCCTTGTCGGTGCTGTCGGCCTTCACAATCCGGATCTTCTTTCGCGACGCGAACTCGGTGAGGCCGCCGGCCTGCGCGATCAGCTGCAGCACATCGAGCGGTGCATTGAGCGGGTAGGCGCCCGGGCGGCCGACCTCGCCGGTGATGTAGACCATGCGGCTGTGGATCTCGACCACGGTGACGGTCACCCGTGGATCGAGGACGATGGATTGCAGCCGGGCTTTGAGCAGCGCCGCCACCTGCACCGGAGTCATGCCGGTAACGGCGAGCTCCCCGATCAGCGGCATGGAAATCTTGCCGTCGGGGCGCACGGTGACGGTCGGGCTGAGCTCTTTTTCCTTCCACACCGAGATGCTGAGCAGGTCGCCGCTGCCGACGGTGTAGGGCGCGTTGGCGGCATCGGCAACGGAGGAATGCGGGCGCGAGAGGTCCGCGGAAATGCCGCTTCCAGAGGCTTGCGCGGAGGCTTGCTCCGCCGTGCTGCCGCTGCTGGAGCCAGGGGCGCCGGCCGGCTCGACCAGGTGCGCGTGCGCCGCCGGATAGGGAGCGTGCGCGGCCGCGGCGATCGTTTGCGCCCCGGCCGCCAGCGCGCAGCCGCACAGTGCCGCCGTGCAGCTTGCAAGCTGGAGTATGCGCGCTTGTCGACTCGAGTGCTGGTCTTGCTGCTTCATCGGCGGCCCCGCGCAGATGATGGAGCAATTGCCTCACCAAAGTTTCATACCGCAAATGCAGAGGCTTGCGGGAGGGGAGACGAAAGAGTGGCAGCCTAGTTGGCGTTGCTGTGTGCAAGCACTTGCATACATGCGCGCTATGGAGGCGGCAGCGCGGCGGTGGGCGCGAGTCTCCGGTACAGGGCGAGCGTGCCGCGGGCGATGGCGGGCCAGCCGCAGTAGCGGGTTCGGTTGCGCGCCGCGCCGGCGGCGAGCCGCGCATAGCTGCCGGGCGACGCGGCGTTCGTCTGCCGCGGGCCGGCCAGGTCCGGGAGCAGGTCCGGGAGCAGGTTCAGCAGCAAGCCGGTCAACGCATCGGCCAGCGCGCGGCTGTCGCCGGGTTCGACCAGCCGCGCGTTTTCGTTGTCGACCAGATATTCCGCGAAGGGCGCCAGCCGCGAGGCAACGATCGGTTTGGCATAGGCGAGCCCGGTAAGCAGGGCGCCGCTGGTGGTGATGGCGCGGTAGGGGTATACGAGCACATCGGCGGCGGTGTAGTAGTCCGGCAGCCTGGCGGTCGCGATGTAGCCGAGGTCGGCGCGGACCGTGCCGCCGGAGAGGGCGGCCGCTCTGCGCGCGGCTGCCTTGAGTGCACGCGGACCGTCGCCCGCGATCAGCAGCAAAGGCGCCGGAGCGCCGGCACGTTGGCAGGCCGCGGCGCAGAGCTGCCAGGCATCGAGCAGGACATCGAGTCCCTTGTACGGGGCAAGCACTCCCTGCCACAGCACCAGCGGCCTTGGCTGGTCGGCGGGCAGGCCGAGCCGTTTTCTTGCCGCCGCTGCTTCGCTGGCCGCCGGCGCATGCGCGGGGGCGAAGAGCGGCCCGTGCGGAATGACGGAGATTTTCTGGCGCGGCGTGCTGAACTCCGAAGCAAGGCGCCCGGCTGTGCCGGCGGAGTGGCAGATAAGGTGATCGACGCGCGCGTAGAGCTCGGCGTAGGTGTCGCGAAGGCGCTCACCGCTGTCATGCGGCAGCAGGTTGTGCACGGTGTGGACGACGGGGACTTGGGCTTGGCGGGCAGCATCGATCAGCAGGAAATCGGAGCGCAGGCCGTGATCGAGCATGGGCAGCTGCTGCAGGTGCAGCACATCGGGTCGGGCGTTGTTGCCGCTGCTGCTCAGGCTGCGCGCGAGCGCTCGCAGGTTGAGCATGGCTTCAGCCGTGCGCACGCCGCGGCGCAGGGGTGCGGGCCACGCGGCCAGCGCGGCGGAGATGCGCACCGGCCCGGGATCGGGGTGGAGACCGAGGCTGCGAAAGTATGCGGGCTCCCGCGGAAAGGGCCCGCAGACCAGGCGTACCGCGGCTCCGTTTGCAGCCAGCGCCGAGGCCAGCGCGGCGGTATACCAGGGCGTGAAGCAGAACGAGTCCAACAACCAGACATGCAGGGGCGCGGGATTGGGCGTGATGGCCGGCGTGGCGGCTGTCTCAGGCAACACGGGGACTCGCCGGATGTGCGAGCGCGCCGTTCAGCTCGCGATAGGCCTGAAGGTATTGCCGGGCCATGCCATCGGCATCGAAATGCACCGCAGCGAACCGCGCTGCCTCGCGCGCGCAGCTTTCGCGCAGCGCGGGCGCGCGCAGCAGGCGCAGCACGCCCTGCGCCAGCGCAGCGGGATCGCCAGACGGCACCAGAACACCGGCCGCGCCCTGCTGCAGCAGCGCCGGAATGCCGCCGACGGCCGAGGCAACGATCGGTTTTCCGGCGGCCATCGCCTCCAGGATAGCCAGCGGCATGCCGTCGATCCGCGACGGGTGCGCGATGAGCGTGCAGCCCGCGAGAAACCCGGCGGTGTCGGCAACAAAACCGGGCATGCGCAGATGCGCGGCGATACCAAGCTCCGCGGCCAGCCGGTCGAGCTGTGCCCGCTGCGGGCCCTCGCCTGCGATGACGCATTCGAGCGTGGGGTGCTCCGCGACGAGGCGCGGCAGCGCGCGGACGAGCACATCGATGCCCTTCTCCTCCGAGAGACGCGAGAGCACGCCCAAGACGATTTTCCCGGGGCCGAAAATTGAATCCAGGGCAGCGCTGGCCTCTGGCAGCGAGCGGCGGTATGGCGCGGTGTCGATTCCGTTGGCGATGACCTGCAGCTTGGAAGCGGGAAAGCCGGCCTGCGCAAGTGTAACCGCGACTGTATCCGATACCGCGACCACGCGGTCGAACCGGCGCAGCAGCCGCTTGTCGAGCGCGCCGTAGCGCCGCAGCGCCGGGGTGCGATCGGTCCAGTTGTGGCAGGTCGCGAGCACCGGGCAGCCCGCCATGCGCGCCGCGGCCAGGCCGTAGAGATTGGCCTTGTAGCCGTGGGTATGCAGCACGTCGATCCGCCGGCCGCGCAGCAAGCGCACCAGCCGCAGCAGAGTGCGCGGGTCGAAGCGTCCGCCGCAAGGCAGGTCCAAGAGCGGCCGCCCGCTGGCCGCGGCTGCCCGGTGGAGGCCGTGCCCAGGCATGCGCGAGGCGTCAAATAGGCCGATGGCCGCGTCGCAGCCGAGGGCGCAAAGGCGCTCGGAGAGCAGCGCGACCACGCGCTCCGCGCCATAGAAACCGGTACTCGCCATCAGCTGCAATACGCGCATTGGGGGCGCTCCTTCGCCGCCTCAGTCGAGCTGCGGAACGCCCGGCGTACGCAGCCATCGGCGCCACACTGCTTGATACCGTGCATCGCCGAGTGTCTGCTTGAGCGCCTGCTTGAGCTGATACTCGCCCCGCAGCCGCATGGCGGTGAGCGCACTGCCCGCGATGTAGGAGGCAACCATAGTTGCGGACATCGTGCGCCGCACAATCAGGCGGCCCACGATGGTCAGCGTTCTTTGGCCGTCTGCAATGGTTTGCGGTTGGAAGCCCGGCTCGGAGGTGTAGAGCACGCGATAGCCGGCACTGAGACACGCCGCCGCCACGGCGGCGTTCCAGCGGCCGCCGGGCATGGAGATGCTGTCGACCGCTTCTCCGAGGTGGTCCTCGAGCCGCTGCCGCGAGCCGGCGAGCTCCCTTGCCAGCGCGACGGCGGTGCAATGGGTGAGCAGGACATGCGTGTCGCCGTGCGAGCCGACACGGTGGCCGCGCTCCACAAGCGCGCGCAGATCGGCCCAGCCGGCGGTCTCAACCCGCGCCCCGACCCAGGCGGCCGGCGCAAAGAACAGCCCGCGCAGCCCAGCCTGCTCCAGCAGCGGCGCCGCGAGCGCAACCTGCGAGCGGTGCGCGTCGTCAAACGTGATCTGGGCCAGGCAGGCGGCCGGATCCTGCGCCTTTCCAAGATCGCGCGCGGCCTGCAGCGCGCTGAGCTGCGCAGCGAATGCTTGCGGCCGCAGCCGGTACACGTCCCGCGAGCTCTGGTGAGAGAACTCGTGATACGCGAGCACACGCGGCCGGCGGCAGCCGAGTGCCGAAGCAGCGTCCGTCGGCGGGGCAAAGTCCGCGCGGTGTATCACGCCGAAGTCTCTTCCCGGCTGCCCAGCGCCGCGGCGCTTGGCGCTTTCTGTTCCACGCGGCGCCGTGTCGCCCTCTGCAAAATGGCTGCCACGGCAAAGAGCAGCATGGAGAGCAGCAGAAGCGTCAACGAAGGCCGCCGGGAAAGCAGCGCCTCAGCGGCCGCGATCCCGGGCGCCGATTGCGTCGCGAGTGCCGCATGGGCATGTGTCAGGTGCGCGACCATAATTTCGATGGAACTCCTTTCGTCGAGAGAATCTGCACGCGGCGGCCTGTGCCCGCAGGCACGCTGTCCGGGGTAAGCTGCGCGGCACTGCCGCCCGCGACCGGCGCCGCGTACCTTTGCGGAATCGCCTGCATCAGCCTGCCGCATGCGGCCTGCGCCAGCTCGGTCATGACGTTGTTGTTCAGCGTGTTGTTGACGATCTGCGCCGTGTTGGCCAGGTAGACGCCTGCCACCGGCGTGTGTGCCGGCGGCGCGTAGCTGGAGTAATCAAGCGTGGGGACCGGCTGCACCGTGCGCTCGCGAAATACAAAGCGCGCAACGATATCGGACTCAGTGAGCGTGGGGTGCATGCGCGCAAGCTCGGGGGCAAAACGCTTCCAGACTTCCTCATCGCCCGCTGCAAACAGAGGATCGTCGCTGCCGGTGTAGCGGGGCAGATAGACGAGGTGACAGCCGGCGGTCTCCTGCTCGCGATCGATCAGGTTGGTCATCTCGATGATGCCGGTAAACGGGCTCGCCTCCGTGATGTTGGTGACGTAGTAAGGGCTGAGCTGCCGCCGCAATACCAGCACGCCGCACACCATGCCGAGGTAGGTTACCTGGCGCAGTCTGCTCTTGTAGACCTCATCGGCGGTCGCAAGGCACGCCGCCACGGCGCGGTTCGGCATTGTCAGCAGGGCGCCGTCGAAGCATTGCTTCCCTTCGCCGTCGGCGCTGACTATTTCGACCGGTTTCCCGGGACCATCCGAGCGGATCGAAGCAATCTTCACGCCGGTCTGGATGGTCGCGCCCAGCTGCAGCACGCGCTGCCGCAGCTGGGCGAACACCGCCGCATAACCGCCGTGCACATAGCCGAGCTTTTCCTGCTTGCCCGCCCCTTTCTCGCGGGTGGAGTAGAGCCGGCGCAGCGTACCCCACAGGAACGCCGCCGAAGCATGGTGGCGCATCTCGCCCAGCTTGCAGCGGAACAGCGGCTCCCACATCTCGCGGTACACACGTTCGCCGAAGAGGCGCTTCGTCCATACATCGAGCGGAATACGCTCCAGCCGGTCTCCGTTTTTCAGCCTGGAGGCGTACAGCGTCGCCAGGCCGAGGCGCAGCTTGCTCGCAAGCGAGAGGTGCGGGAAGCGCAGCAGATCGCGCGGGCTGGTCATGGTGTAGAGCTGGCCGTGCGAGAAAAAACCCACCTCGGTCGCCTTCCAGCGCAGCTCGGGCGTCAGGCCTAGCTGGTCCAGAAGCTCAAGCAGCGCGCGGTCCGAAGTCAGGATGCAGTGATAAAAGCGGTCCCAGTGGAACGGCCCAAAGTCCTGGGTCGCGGTAAGGCCGCCCAGCCGCGGTTGCGCTTCGAGCACGGTAACCCGGTAGCCGGCCTGGAGCAGGGTGAGCGCGCACACCATGCCGGTAAAGCCGCCGCCGGCGACCGCGATGTGCGCGGGTCGGGAATCGCTTTGCCGGGCGCTGTCGAGGGTCATGGTCAGGCGCTCCTCGCGACGCAGACAGCACCCGTCGCAATGATGAACACAGCCAGCCAGTGCAGCCGAGAAACCCGCTCGCCCAGCAGCAGCGCCGCCAGGGCGGTGACGAGGACGTAGCCGAGGCCGAGCAAAGGGTACGCGTAGGAGATGTCGAGGCGGCGCAGCGCGAGAATCCATAGCGCGGTTGCGATGGCAAAGCACACCGCCCAGGCCAGCACCCAGGGAGAGAGCGCCGCGCGCAGCCCGCCGGTGCCGGGCCGCCGCAGGTTCGCGCCGTGCTTGAGCGCGATCTGCGCGCCGGCACCCAGCACGATGCTGCCGGCAAGCTCGATCAAAGGGCTCATGGCAGCTCACATGCCGGCGACGCGGCGGCCGCATCGGAAGGCGCATCGGCGGGCGCCGCGCGCGTAAGCAGAACGATGCCGGCAGCCATGATGGCGATGCCGATCCAGCGCCCCGGCACCAGCGGCTCATGCAGCAGCAGGTGGCCGCCCAGCGCGACGAGGATGTAGTTGAGCGACGCGAGCGGATACAGATAACTGATGTTCCGTTTGGCCACGGCCTGCATCCACAGCAGCGTGCCCAACCCGTAAATAGCCAGCCCGCACAGGACGCCGAGGGTAAGCGGAGCATGCAGCGGATGCGGCGCCCAGGTCAACACGCCGGCTGCCCGGCCCAGGCCCAGCTTGATGGCGAGCTGCCCGGTCGTGGCCAGCAGAACCGAGCCGGCCACCAGCATTTCAGCACTCACGCGCGCACCTTGCATGCCCGTCGCCCTCGCGCTCTACTGCTTCGCCATGGCGTACTGCGCGACGGCTGCCTGGGGAAGCGCCACACCCGGCAAAGCGCGCCAGCTGCGCGCGGGCAGCGTCTCCACAGCTTGCGGACGGTGGCTCACCTCGCCGGTCGCGAGTGAAATCGGCACGCCGTCGAGGTTGAGCGAGTGCTGCGCCGCCTCCAGAATGCGCACCACCCTCAGCCCGTCGTGCGCATCGCTGCGGGGTGCGGTGCGGTCCGCGAGACAGTCCAGAAAGTGCTGGAACTCAAGCTTGAGCGGCTCGGCTGACGAAATGCGCGGGATGTGGATGTCGCCGAAGCGCACCTGGATGGCCTCGCCATAGGAGTGGGTCTGCGGCGACTGGGCGCAGCACTCGTAGATGCGCAGCTTTTCGGTCGCTGCCGCGTCGTCGAAGACCACCATCTTTTTGCTGCCGACGATGGTGGTGCTGCGCAGCTTGTGCGGGTCGAGCCAGGAGATATGAATGTGCGCCATGACGCGGTTGGAGAAGTAGAGGCTTAGAAAAACAACATCTTCAATGCCGTCCTGGATGAAGCTTTGCCCGCGCGCGCTGACATCGATCGGTGTGCCGCCGAGCATGTAGAGGATCTGCGAGATGTCGTGCGGGGCAAAGCTCCACAGTGCATTCTCGTCGCCGCGGATGCGGCCTAGGTTTACGCGCTGAGTGTAGATGTAATAGATATCGCCGAGGTCGCCGGACTGGATGATGTCGCGCATGTGGTTGACGGCCGGGTGGTACTCGAGCAGGTGGCCGACCATGAGAATCTTGCCGCGCATCTCGGCCAGGCGCAGCAGTTCCTCGGCGTGGGCGATGTTGAGTGTGAACGGCTTCTCGACGAAAACATCCTTGCCGGCCAGTAGGGCCTGCCGGGCGAGCGGATAGTGTGTAACGGCGGGCGAACTGATCACGATCGCGGTGATCCGCGGGTAGAGCGCGAGCATGGCGTCGAGCGACTCGACGGTCTGCACGCCCCAGTTTCGCTCGGCCTGCATGCGCCGCGCGGGGCTCAGGTCGCTGCACGCGACCAGGTCGCAGTCCGGCAGCTCATACAGGCAGCGCGCCACGTTTGAGCCCCAGGCGCCCAGGCCGACAACGCCTACCATGCTGCCTGGCTTGATTCCCTGCGCTGTCTCAGTCATCGCGTCTTCACTCTCCGCTGCTCTAGAGAAGCAATCCAGTCGCCAAGCTCCGCGGCAGCTGCAAGGCAGCAGGATGGTGCGTCTGGCGCACACCGGATGGAAGAAACACGCGGCCGCGGCGATCTCCGCATCCTCGGTATGTGCAAACAGACGCAACCTTTTGCACACTTATCCCCGCACCATGCACTCCGCGGCATTCGGCGAACAAGGGGCAGACGGGACCGCCAGGTGGATGCGCAGCGAAACGAGCGCGCTTCGCTCCCCGGGCATACTTTGGCAGACGGCATGCAACAGGCCACGGCATGAGCATTGTCGGCACAGTCTTCCCATCTATCTCGGCCGTTCCTGCAGGGAGCGCGGCAGCGGAGCTGCCCGCGCTTGCCCAGCAGCAGCTGCGCCGGCTGCAGACGCGAACCGCGAAGGTCGGCATCATCGGCCTGGGCTATGTCGGGCTGCCCCTGTCTCTACTGTTCTCCGAGGCGGGCTTCCCGGTGAAAGGTTTTGACATCGATGCGCGCAAAGTATCGCAGCTCGAGCAGGGCCTCTCCTACATTTACCGCATTCCGCAGACGGAAATTGTGGTGGCGCGCGAGCAGGGCTTCCGCGCCACGACTGATTTCGCCGAGATCGCGGACCAGGACGTCGTGATCCTGTGCGTCCCGACTCCGCTTACCGAGCATCGCGAGCCCGATCTCAGCTTCATCCAGAAGACGGCCGAGTCGGTCGCGCCGTGGCTGCGCGCCGGGCAGTTAGTGGTGCTTGAGAGCACCACTTATCCGGGTACAACCGAGGACGTGCTGATCCCGATCCTCAACGCCGGCAACCGCGCCGGGCTTACCGTGCAGGGCCGGCAGGAAGAACCGCGCGAAGGCAGCTACTATGTCGCGTTTTCGCCCGAACGGGAAGACCCGGGCAATGACACAGTGGCGCGCCGCGACATCCCGAAGGTGATCGGCGGCCATGACGGCATTGCCAGCCAGCTCGCCGCGGCGCTCTACGGCGGCATCTTCAATCGGACGGTGGTGGTTTCGTCCACGCAGGCCGCGGAGATGACGAAGCTGCTTGAAAATATCTACCGCTGCGTGAACATCGCACTAGTCAATGAGTTGAAACTGCTCTCGCTGCGCATGGATGTCGACATCTGGGAAGTGATTGAGGCGGCGGCCACCAAGCCGTTCGGCTTCCAGCCTTTCTATCCCGGGCCTGGGCTCGGCGGCCACTGCATTCCGATCGATCCGTTCTACCTGAGCTGGAAGGCGCGCGAGTACGACTTCCATACGCGCTTTATCGAGCTTGCCGGAGAAGTGAACGAAGCGATGCCGCGCCACGTAGTTGCTTCGATCTCGAAGGCGCTCAATGCGCACCGCAAATCGCTCAATGGCGCGCGCATCCTGGTGCTGGGCATCGCCTACAAGAAGGATGTGGACGACCTGCGCGAGTCGCCTTCGCTCGAAATTATCGAGCTGCTGCAGAAAGAGCAGGCGCTGGTGGCCTACAACGATCCGTACTTCGCGACCGTGGGACGCGGCCGCCACTACGACCTGCGGATGACCTGCACGCCGCTGGACAAACTAGCCGAGTACGACTGTGTGGTCATCGTTACGGACCACTCCGATTACGACTATGCAGGGATTGTGGATGCCGCGCAGCTGGTCGTCGATACGCGCAATGCGACGCGCGGGATTCATTCGCCGAAAATTGTGCGCTGCTGAGCGCCTGTGTCTTTCTGGGCTGCGGGCCTGAAGCGCAGCCGGTCTTCTTTGTAGCAAGGAGCCGCACCATGGACCCTAAATGTACCGCGGCGCGCCCGAGCGTCTGCATCGTGATCCCGGTATGCAATGAGGAGGAGTCGCTGCCGCTGCTGCGCGCGCGGCTGTGCGCGCTGCAGGGCAAACTGGGCGCGCGCTTTTGTGTGCGCTACCTGTTTGTCGACGATGGCAGCACGGACGCAACAGCACGCCTGCTTCCGGCAGCGGTGCCCGAAGGGGCGAGCCACGAGGTGCACACCCACCCCGCAAACCGCGGCGTGGGCGCGGCCTTCCGCACCGGCTTTCGCCATGCGGAGGCGGACGTGGTGTGTACCATCGATGCCGACTGCAGCTACGGTCCGGAGCACCTGCTCTCGATGATTGAGAAAGTGGCTGGCGGCCATGCGGATGTGGTCGTCGCTTCTCCCTACCACCCCGAGGGCGGAGTCGACGGCGTGCAGCGCTGGCGGCTGGTGCTGAGCGCGCAATGCTCGCGGCTGTACCGCATGGTGTCGCCGCTCAAGCTCTACACCTACACAAGCATTTTTCGTGCCTACAAGGGCTCGTTTGTGCGGCAGGCGCAGTTTCGCAGCGACGGCTTTGTCGCCGCGGTTGAAATCCTGCTCAGCGCTTCGCACCGGGGTCTGCGCGTCGCGGAGATGCCGTTGACGCTGCGGCGCCGTACAGCGGGCGCGAGCAAGATGCGCATCGCGCGCACCATTGGCGCGCACGGCGCCCTGATGGTGAACTGCCTGTTCGCTCGCAATGGCGGCCATCCCAGCTTCTGTCGCGGCGCGCTGCAGCAGGGCGGCTTTGCACCGGCTGCCATCGCTCCGCTGCATTCCGCGCCCGATGCGGGGCACGAAGGAGCATTGCCCTTATGACGCCCGCTCTTCTTTCGATCGCTGCCGCCTCACTGCCGCCGCCCGACCGCGCGGACACCCGCGCCCGGCTTTATCCAGGCGTCACCTTCGGCAGCTTTGTCGTCCTCGGCGACCGGGTGACGATCGGCCCCGGCTCTGTCATCGGCCATCATGTTGTCGTGCATGACGATACAGTCGTCGGCCGGGATGTGCGCATCGATGACGGCGCTGTCCTCGGCAAGCAGCCGCTTCGCTCGCGCCTGAGCGCGGTCACGCGGGTGGCGCCATTGCCGCCTGCGGTAATCGGCGATGGATGCCTGATCGGCACGCATGCCGTCATCTATCGAGGTGCGCACATCGGCGCCGGAGTCCTCATCGCGGACCTTGCGACAGTGCGCGAGCAGACCTCCATCGGCGAGCTCACCATCATCGGCCGCGGCGTCGCGGTGGAGAACCAGGTGCTCATCGGCGCGCGCTGCAAGCTCGAGACCAACGCTTACATCACGGCCATGTCCACGATCGGCGACCAGTGTTTTGTCGCTCCGGAAGTTACCTTCACCAACGACAACTATGTGGGCCGTACCGAGGAGCGCTTCCAGCACTTTGGAGGCGTCACCATGGAGCGGGGGGCGCGCATCGGCGCGAATGCCACCGTGCTGCCCGGGGTCGTGCTGGGTGCGGACTCGCTGGTAGCAGCCGCTTCCGTGGTGACCCGCAACGTGGCGCCCGGCATGGTCGCGATGGGCGCGCCCGCGCGTGCGGTGCGCCCGGTCGCCGCGGAGCAGATGCTTGCTGCAACCGCTGAAGTTACAGTTTGCCTGGGAGAAGCATGAAGATTCTATCCATCGGCGGCACCAGGCCGCAGTTCGTCAAGATGGCCGTGCTGGTCAGCGCCTTCAACGCCTACAACCGCGAGCACGGCCAGTGCGTCGAGCACCGTTTGCTGCACACCGGCCAGCACTATGACCCGCTCATGTCCGATATTTTTTTCGCGGAACTCGGCATGCCCCGGCCGCATATCTCGCTCGGCATCAACACGGGCGCGCCCGGCGTGCAGACCGCCGCGATGCTGGCCAGCATAGAGGCGGCGCTCATAAATTGGAAACCGGACGCGGTGCTGATCTACGGAGATACCAACTCCACCCTCGCCGGCGCGCTCGCCGCGGTCAAGCTGCACATCCCGCTCGTTCACCTGGAGGCGGGCCTGCGCAGTTTCAACCGGCGCATGCAGGAAGAAATCAACCGCATTGTCGCCGACCATGTGTCCGACCTGCTGCTTTGCCCGACCCAGACCGCGGTCGCGCAGCTGCACAGCGAAGGCCTGGGCAGCCGCGCTATTTTTGTCGGCGACGTGATGCTCGACGCGGTCGAGCAGTTCGCCCTGGCGGGGCGGCAAAGCGCCAGCCTGCGGCTGCTGGCGCTCGACAGCAAGGAGTATGCCCTCGTCACGCTGCACCGCGCCGAGAATACCGACGATGTCAAACGGCTGGGCAATGTGATCCAGGCACTCGAGCGGCTCTCCCTGCCGATCGTGCTGCCGGTGCATCCCCGGCTCGACAAACTGCTCGGCGAGCAGGGCCGGCGCATGCTGGCCACGCACGGCAACATTCATTTGATCGAGCCCGTCGGGTACCTCGAGATGCTCGCGCTACAGCAGCAGGCCCGCTTCATCCTCACGGATTCAGGCGGCATCCAGAAGGAAGCCTATTTCCTCGGCACACCCTGCCTTACGATGCGCGACGAAACCGAGTGGGTGGAAACGTTGCACGGCGGCTGGAATGCGCTCGTCGGCACGCTGCCGGCCAGCATTCTTTCCTCGGTGGAACGCGTGATGGAGAGGGTCGGGGGCAACGCGCGGGAGCCGCGGCACCTAGAATCCTTCGGCGCCGGGCATGCCGGCCAACGCAGTGTCGAACAGATTGTAGATATGGTGAGGGCAGCCTGATGCGCAGAGTCTTGATAACAGGAGCGGCGGGTTTTCTCGCCTCGCACGTGACCGACGCCATGCTGGCTCGCGGTTGGCAGGTAGTCGGCATCGACGATCTTTCGCACGGCAACCTGCGCAACCTGGAGCAGGCCAATACGAGCGACTGCTTTCGCTTTTATGACATCGACGTATGCGACCTGACCGCGCTGCGCAACTGCGCCGGTGCTGTCGACCTGGTGCTGCACCTGGCTGCGTACAAGATTCCCCGCTACAGCACCGCGACCAACACGCTGCTGGTCAACTCGCAGGGAACGCTCCATGCCTTGCGGGTGGCCTGCGAGCAGTCGGCGCGTTTCGTGATTACTTCCACCTCCGACGTGTACGGCAAGAACCCGGTCGTTCCCTTTGCCGAGGATGCCGACTCAGTGCTGGGGCCGCCAACCATTGCGCGGTGGGCGTATGCGACCTCGAAGCTGTTCGACGAGCACCTGGTGCTGGCGATGGCTGAGGATGCGGGCATTTACGCGACGGTGCTGCGCATTTTCGGCTCTTACGGGCCGCGGCAGAACCTGAGCTGGTGGGGCGGCCCGCAGTCGGTCTTCATTGACGCGATCCTGCGCGGCGAAACGATCCCGATCCATGGCGACGGGCAGCAGACACGCTCGTTCACCTTTGTGCGCGATACCGTCCGCGGCATTGTCGCGGCCGCGGAGGCGACAACGGCCAACCGCGAGATCGTCAATATCGGCAGCGATGAGGAGGTCACTATCCTGGAGCTGGCCGCGCGGATCCATCGCATTTGCGGACGCGGAGAGCTACGGATGAACAAGATCCCTTACGCCGAAATAGCGCAGCGCAAATATGAGGATGTGCGCCGGCGCGTCCCGGATACGCGCAAGGCGAAGCAGTTGCTGGGCTTTAAAGCGATAACCAGGCTGGACGATGGTCTGGAAGAGACGATCGCCTGGCAGCGCCAGTGGGTGCGGCAGAAAGCCGATCCGGAGCCGGCGCTTCTGTAACTGCGATCCCAGACGGCTTATCGCGACCTTACGTGCAGCGATCCGCTGGCTTCCCTCAAGTTATAGTGTTGGATCTTGTAGAGCAGGGCGCGGTAGCTGATTTGCAGCTGCACCGCGGCATGGCGGCGGTTCCAACCCACCGCATCGAGCGCTTCCTGGATCAGCCGGCTCTCCGTCTGGTCCTTGAAGTTGCGTACGATGGACCGCATACTTGTCACTTCCGGCAGCGGCGCGCCTGCCACCGAGACCGCCGCGGCGTGCAGGCAGCTGTTGCTCCTGGACCGCATCTTGTTTTCGAGGTCGGTCAGCGCCGCTCTCGGGTCCTGCAGGATCAGCATACGTATGACGAAGTTGGAAAGCTCCCGCAGATTCCCCGGCCAGCCGTACTCCTGCATGGCCATTGTCAGCTGCGGTCCCACATCCATCGCGGCCAGCCTGAACGTCGCTGCGTGCCTGCGGATCATTTCGTCCACGAAAAATGGAATCTCCTCGCGGCGCTCGCGCACCGGGGGAATGGTAAGTGTGAATGCGCTGATGCGGTAGTAAAGGTCTTCGCGGAATGCATGCTCCGCGATTGCGTCCTCGATATTGATGTTGGTTGCGGCAGCCACGCGCACGTCCACCTGGGTCGCGGTGCGGCCGCCGAGCCGCGAGAAGCGCCCGTCCTGCAGCACATGCAGCAGCTTGGCCTGCATCGGCGCGCTCATTTCACCTATCTCGTCCAGCAGCAGGGTGCCGTGATTGGCCAGCTCGAACTTACCCGGCTTGGCCTTGACCGCGCCTGTAAACGCGCCCGCTTCGTAGCCGAACAGCTCGCTCTCCAGCAGGTCCGAAGGCAGCGCGGCGCAGTTCACACTTAGGTAGCTTTCCTGCGAACGCAGGGAATGCTTATGCAGCAGCGATGCAATTACATCCTTGCCCACTCCGCTTTCGCCCAGTATCAGTACGGGCACATCCACCAGCGCGAGCATCCGCAGCGTGCTGTAGATCTTCAGCATCGGCGGGCAGGCAGCCAGAAAGTACCGGCCGCCTGTCAGTTCTTCAAGATAGTAAGGACTCGCACAGGCGGCAGCCGAGTCGCAGGCCTGTAAAGGCGCTTCGACCGCGCGTACCTGCCTGCCCATGGCAGTCAGCAGCTGCTCCATATCGTGACGCTGCAACGGCTTTCGCAGCGTGTGTTGTATACCCAGCCGCTCGGCATCCTTCTTCCAAAGGTCCATTCCGAGGGGGGCCAGCAGGCAGAGCTTCCCGGCGCCTGCAGACCTGGCGAGTGTTTCAAGCAGGTAAATATTGCTGGGCGGCTGGCGAGAGGTATCGAACAGTACGACATCCTGCAATCCATCGTTTTTCAGCAGGGCAAGCGCTTGCTGTGGTTCGGCAACACAGGTGATTTGGTGGCCCTCAGCCTTGAGCACCGAGGTGGCGAGCAAGCAGACGCTCTGGTCCGCGGTGATGATAAGTACGCGCAGGCATTGGGACATGCTACCTTCCTTACCAATCCAGACTGCTGGCGCGCGAAGCGCACGCGCGCATCGGCACGAGGGCCGGCATCCGGCCACACATAGCAGCGATTACCGGGAAACGCGGGGCATATGGATCACCAAAGAAATGCAGGTGCATTGCCTCTGCACAATCCGCTTGGAGTGTTACTCAGCTACAGAGAAGATGGTACGGATGGGGGAGCAGGAACCTAGGCTGCGGTTTGGACCGCGGCAGTTTTCGAACTGCTTCACAAGCTCTACTGAAGCAGCCGGCGCACCTGACTTGCTCTGATTCTCCCTCTCCCGCGCTTCTGTTTTCCAGCGGTCACACCACTATGTTCGGCAGGCACATGCAGGGTCAATGGGAAAATAAGTAATAGTAATAGTAAAAAAGTAACTCCTTCAGAGTGACTTAAGTAGCCATTCGCGTGAGCCGAATGAGGGAAGCCAAAACGGTGGAACCGCAGTGGTTCAGACTCTCAGCTCAGGGATCGACGGCACCGCAATCGCGCCGGGTGCCAGCTTCCGCTCAAGCGCCTGCTGAACATACCAGTCCACGGTAACGCCCAGCCCTTCGGCAAAGGAGGTAAGCGGTTGATAGCCAAAGGCGCCGCGCGCCTTCGCTATGTCCGCCTCGGAGTGTTCAATATCCCCCGCCCGCGGCTCCGTGTGACGAGGCGCATGCCGGAATGCAAGCAGGTCGGCAACCGCCTGATAAAGCGTGAGCAGGGTCTGGCTCGTACCGGTCCCGATATTGAAGACCTCGCCTGCAACCGCGGCCGCCGGCGCCGCGGCTGCCAGCAGGTTTGCCGAAACCACATTACGCACAAAGGTGAAGTCGCGGCTCTGCGCACCGCTGCCGAAGATCGTGGGCGTCACCCCCTCCAGCATGTCCGACACAAAGCGCGCGATCACGCCGGAGTAGGGCGAATCGGCGCTCTGCCTGGGGCCAAAGACATTGAAGTAGCGCAGGCACACACCCTCGAGCCCATACACGTGCCAGAAGCACCGCACGTACTGCTCGCCGGCCAGCTTCTGCACCGCGTAGGGCGACAGGGGCGAAGGCGCCATCGCTTCATGCTTCGGCTGCTGCGGCTGGTCGCCGTAGGCCGAGGAGGACGCGGCGTACACCACCCGCCTCACCCCCGCGTCCCGCGCCGCGAGCAGCACGTTGAGCGTTCCATCCACGTTGGCGATGTGGCTGCCGAGCGGATCTTTGACCGAGCGCGGGACCGAGGCGATCGCTGCCTGGTGCAGCACACACTCCACCCCGCGCAGGCTCTCACGCAGCTGCTCCGAATCGTTGATATCGACCTCGCGAAAGTCGACATCCTCCCGGATCGCGTCGAGATTGCTCAGCTTGCCGCACGAGAGATTGTCGACGCCGCGCACCCGGTGGCCTTGCCGCAGCAGCTCATGCGCGAGCGACGAGCCGATGAATCCTGCCACGCCCGTAACCAGGTAAAGGGCCATGTCTTGTACCTCGCGTTCAGGCCTGGATCGCCACCGCTCATCAACGCTTCAAGCAGGTGCGCTGCCATTGCGCGCGAGGCCGGTGCGCCGCTGCCTGGGCAGCGCTGTCGCGCGCGGGGGCCGCGCCGGCGCGCGGCGAGCACGAACACGTTGCATACCTATGTGCAAGGGCGTGCACTGCTCAGCCGCGGCAGATGCACTTCCGCACGGCGCCTTTCTTCCAAAACGACTTTGCGCGCCGCGTCAGGCCGCCAAACGCTTGCAGTCGAAGTGGCATGCAGCTTGCTCATTGTTCGAGCAGGATCGCGGCGCTACGCGCAACAAACAAGCGAGATACCAGTGGAGCTCATGGCAGGCAACTCGATCGGATCTACAAAGCAAGCCGTTCCCATGCTCAACCTCGGGGGGCAGTATGCATCGCTCAAGGAGGAGATCGACGGAGCGATTGCGGGCGTGCTCGCAACCCAGCATTTCATCCTGGGCGAAGCGGTCTCGGCGCTTGAGGAAGAGATCGCGCGCTACTGCGGCGCCGCCCACGCGGTCGGCGTCGCCTCGGGCACCGATGCGCTGATTCTCGCGCTCAAATCATCCGGCGTCGGCCCGGGAGATGAAGTCATTGTGCCCGCGTTTTCGTTCGTTGCGACCGCTGATGCGGTGAGCCTGCTCGGCGCCACACCGGTCTTCGCCGACATCGACCCCATCAGCTACACCCTCGATGCCGCCCGGCTCGATTCGCTCGTCACGCCGGCGACCCGCGCCGTCATTCCGGTGCACCTGTACGGCCAGCCTGCCGATATGGACGAGGTGCTCGCCTTTGCCACGCGCCATGGGCTGGCAGTGCTGGGCGACACAGCCCAGGCGCTCGGCTCCACCTATGCGGGCGCGCCGGTCTGCTCGTTCGGCGACTTCGGCTGCCTGTCGTTTTTCCCCAGCAAGAACCTGGGCGGCTATGGCGATGGCGGCATGATCGTAACGCCGCACGCGGACCACGCGGCACGCTTGAAGATGCTGCGCAGCCACGGCAGCGAGAAGAAGTATCGCAGCGAAATGCAGGGCTGGAACAGCAGGCTCGACACACTGCAGGCCGCTATCCTGCGCGTCAAGCTGCCGCATCTCGACGACTGGAACCGTCGCCGCGCGGAGCGAGCGTCCAGATACAACGAAGTGCTGGGCGGGCTCGAAGGCGTTACGCTGCCCACCATCCAGCCCGGCCGCACGCATGTGTTTCACCAGTACACGCTGCGCGTGCCGGCGCGCGATGCCGTGCAGGCCGAGCTGAAGCAGGCCGGCATTGAGAGCGCGGTGCATTACCCCATACCACTGCACCTGCAGCCCATGTACAGCAGCCTCGGCTACACCAGGGGGCAGCTGCCCGTGGCGGAGAAGGCAGCCGCGGAAGTGCTCTCGCTGCCCATTTACCCCGAACTGACCGATGCGCAGATCGAATACGTGGGCGCGGCCCTGCGCCACGCTGTCGAGAGCACGATGACCATGGCAACGCACTAGGAGAAAGGCAATCCATGCGAGTTTGCGGAAAGGCGCTTCCGCCCCGAGCGGCGCTGCTGCTCACCTTCGACTTCGTGAGCCTGGTGCTGATCACGCCCCTGCTCTTCATGGTGCCGGTGCTGGCCGACTCGCAAGGCCGGCCGCTGCCCAGTCTGCTGCTCAGCCTGGCGCGGTTGATGGCGGCGGGCCTCGCCTGCCAGGCCATCTTTTACTACAACGATCTGTACAACCTGCAGGTGGTGCGCCGCGCGGCCGCCGTGCTCATCTGTGTTCTCCGCGCTTTCGGGCTGCTGTTTCTGTGCCTCGCGGCCGCCTGCCTGGTGCTGCCATCGCTCGCGCCCGTGCTCTCGCGTGTACTTCTGTTTGCCTTGGTTCTCGCGCTGCTGGCGGTCTTCACGCGCATGGTCGCTTTGCCGCGCGAGCGCGAACGGGTTCTGCTGCTGAGCGCCGCGGAGGAAGCCGCCGAACTGCACGAGACCATTCTCGAGTGCCCGGAGTGGAACATGGAAGTTACGCAAATCCTGCACCCGGCGCATCTGTGTGCAAGCCAGCCCGGCGCCCGCTGCGACCGCATCATCATCTCCGATGCCCGGGCGCAGAGCGCTGAGACGCTCGGCCACCTGCTGCGCTGGAAGATGCAGGGGCTGCGCATCGAAGACGCACAGGGTTTTTACGAGCGAGCCACGGGCCGCGTGCGCGTCGACCGACTTACTCCGGACCAGTTTGTCTTTTCATACGATTACGAGAACGGCGCCGGCAAGCGGCGCGCCAAGCGGATATTCGACTTGCTCGCCGGCTCGCTCTTTCTCCTTCTCACGGCGCCGGTCATCCTCGCGGTCGCGCTGCTGATCGCGCTCGAGCGCGAGGGAAGCATTCTCTTTCTCCAGCAGAGAATCGGGCTCAATGGCAAACCATTTCGCATTTACAAATTCCGCACCATGCGAGCCGCGAAGCCGGGCGGCTCTCCGCGCTGGGCCGCCGAGGAAACCCACCGCATTACCCGGCTGGGCGCCCTGCTGCGCAAGTACCGGCTCGATGAGCTGCTCCAGTTCCTCAACATCGTCAAGGGCGATATGAGCCTGGTAGGGCCGCGGCCCGAGCAGCCCGAGTTCTGCCGCCTTCTCGCCAGCCACATCCCCTTCTACGAACAGCGCCACGCCCTGCCTCCAGGCCTCACCGGCTGGGCTCAGGTGAAGTATCACTACGGCTCAAGCATCGAGGAGTCCAAGCGCAAGCTCGAGTTCGACCTCTTCTACGTCAAGCATTTCTCGCTCTGGCTCGACTGCGCAGTCCTGATCGAAACAGTGAAGGTGGTGCTGGTCGGGCGCGGAGCGCGGTAAGCGACCAGCAGGCCGCGAGCGTCGATCGGCTGCCGAAGCGCTGGACCGTCGGGAGTCATTCATCAAATGCCGGTTAGGAGTTAGGAGTTAGAAATTAAGAGTTAGGAGGACTGCATGGTGGGCGCCGCTCGGAGAGCGTGCGGCACACTTTTGAGAGCCATAGCGAACCGCGCTAGTGCGGCGTTAGCACCAGCACCGCCGGGCTTGCCGGCGCCGTCAACGTCCTCATCGCGCCGGCCGGCACCATGTCTCCGCCGGCTACCGATCCGGTTGCGACATCGATCCAGTGCTCCCGTAACATGCCGGGTGCGCCGGAAAGGTCCACTGTGAACGCGCCCCCTTTCGGCGCCAGGACCATATACTCTCCCCTGCCCGGATCGGCCAGGACATAGCCGGTGCTCGACAGTTTGTCCCGCGGCTTCATCGTGCCGACGCGTACCAGCTGGGTAGCTTGACTTATCTCGCGCAGGGCAAGCCGCGAGGAGGCTACCTGGATAGCAGCTGTCGGCTCGACGCGCATTGGCAGCAGCCCGGGCAGGTTGGTACCCTGCATGGGATCCATGATATTGACGCTGTAGCCGCGCGCCACCTGTTCCCAGACCCAGACAGCGCCGCCGCCGATGCCGAAGGTGTGGTCGGAGTCAACAATTACAGGGATGCGGCCGTCGGCGTCCGGCGGATTGGACTTGTAATGCGCGCCGGAAGGAGCTGTCCAGTCGGCGGCGGTCCGCGCGATCCGGCGATTGATGTGCTCCTGGTCCAGCTCGGGATAGCTGGAAGTAATGCCGACTGGCTGCGCAAGCCGGCCATGTCTCTGCTGATACTGGTGGATGAAGCGTGTGAGGATGTCTTCCCAATGCAATGTGGCCCGGTCGTTATGCGGCTCGTTGGCAATCTCGAAGAGCACGTTGGGCTGGCTCCCCAGAGTATCTAGAACCTTTGCAACATATGCCTTCTGGAGCGCCAGTGTCGCCGCACTCGACCCATTTTCGACGGCTATGTCGTCTGTTGCGGTGCCGTTCACATTGTTGCCGCCATTCCAGTAGTCGGCAGCCCAGATGTGATATTGGCCGCCCGGATCGTAGTCGAAGAATAGCTGGACTGAAACATAAATGCCCCGCGCCGCGGCCGACCGCACCTGCCCCTTGAGAAGGTCGAAATAGACGTGGTTGTACCTGGTTAAATCCCACTTGCCGTCCGCGGTTCGCTCGAAGGGCGACAGCTTTCCACTGTAGGTGGGCGCATCCGGGGCCCACATTCTTAAGTAGTTGGAGCCCTGCGCGGCCAACAGGTCGAGATAGTCGGGAAAGCTGAATGTACCGTTCAACGCATTGTCGGTCCAGGTGTCGTCGCCATGCAAAAGTACCGCGTTCCCGCCGGCGCTCACAAAATAGTCGCTGCCCGCGGCGTGGTGTAACAGCATAGTCCCGGCAGCTGCGGCTGCATCGCTCGAAGGAGGCCCGGATACGGCGTGAAGCGAAAGCGCGGCCGACAGGCTGAACATGAGTGCAAGGAAAGAACATCGCATCGGCTGCCTGCTCCTGGTAGGCGAGATTTGTAGGCGAGATTTGGAAGGCGAGATTACTGTAAGCCGGCTGCGATTGTTTAGGGCATTTCGTACGTCAGGCGTGGACCTCTTCGTGTTCCGGGGCGGGGTGCGGTTCGGGGTGGTTGGGGGTGTCGCCGCGCTCGCCGGGGCCGAGGTGGAGGTGGCGGCTGAAGACAGGGTAGAGGACGGGGAGGACGTAGAGGGTGAGCAGGGTGGCGGTGATGAGGCCGCCGATGACGACGGTCGCAAGCGGCCTCTGCACTTCCGCGCCCCGTGACGTCGCGAGGGCCATGGGGATGAAGCCGAGCGAGGCGACGGTGGCGGTGATGAGGACAGGTCTCAGCCGATCCGACGCGCCCTGGCGGACGGCTTTGGCCATGTCGAGGCCTTTTTTGCGCAGGTTGTTGATGTGGTCGGTCATGACGATGCCGTCGAGCACGGCGATGCCGAACAGGGCGATGAAGCCGATGGAGGCGGAGAGATTGAGGTTGATGCCGCGGAGCCAGAGCGCGGCGATGCCGCCGACGAGCGCGAGCGGCACGATGAGCAGGATGAGGATCATCTGGCGGAGGTTCTGGAAGGTGGCGTAGAGCAGGCCGCAGATGAGCAGCAGCGAGAGGGGCAGGGCGATGGCAAGGCGGGCTTCGGCCTGCTGCTCGTTCTGGTACTGGCCGCCCCAGTCGAGCGAGTAGCCGGCGGGCAGGCTGAGCTGCTGGTGGACTTTCCGCTGGGCTTCCTTGACGAAGGAGCCGAGATCGCGGCCCTTGACGTTGGTGGAGACCAGGACGCGGCGCTGGGCGTTTTCGCGGTTGATAAGCTCGGGGCCGGAGACGCGGTGGATGTCGGTGACCTGGTCGAGGCGGACGAGCTCGCCGGTGGGGGTCTTGAGCTGGAGGCCGTAGATGTCATCGAGATTGTTGCGGATAGCGGAGGGCAGGCGGACGGCGATGGGGAAGCGCTGTTCGCCGTCGACCATTTCGGAGACCTGGCGGCTGCCGAGCAGGCTCTCGATGACTTCCTGGATGTCGGAGACGTTGAGGCCGTAGCGGGCGGCGGCGGGGCGGTTGATCTTGATTTCGAGGTTGGAGGCGCCGCTGATGCGTTCGAGCTGCGGTTCGGAGGCCCCGGGAATGGAGGCGAGAATGCTGTCGGCCTGGCGGCCGAGGCGCTCGAGGGTGCCGAGATCGCTGCCGAAGATTTTGAGGGCGAGGTCGCCGCGGGCGCCGGCGATGGTCTCGTCCATGCGCATTTCCATGGGCTGGGTGAACTCGTAGGAGACGCCGGGGATCTGCTCGAGCTTGGCCTCCATGGCATTGGCGAGCTTGAGCTTGGTGTTCTGGGCCTTGGGCCAGGTGTTCCTGGGATGGAAGTTGATGTAGGCGTCGGTTTCGTAGACGCCCATGGACTCGGTGGCGAGGTCGGGGCGGCCCATCTTGGCGACGACGGTGGAGACCTCGGGGAAGGAGCGGATGATGCGGTCGATCTCCTCCTGGATTTTGATGGACTGGGTGAGGGAGATGCCGGGGAGTTTTTTGGAGGTGATGACGAGGGAGCCTTCGTCGAGGGTGGGCATGAACTCGGTGCCGATGAAGAAGATGGAGCCGATGGCGAGCACGACGAGGGTGGCGGCGACGCCGACGACGAGTTTGCGGTGGTGCTCGGCGCGGTCGAGGGAGCGGGTGTAGTGGTCGCGGAGCCAGGGGAACCAGCCACCTGCGGTGGGGCCGGCGGCGCCGGCGGCGCGGGAGTGCGGTTGAGGCTTGTTCCAAGGCAGGCGGCTCAGGAGCCGGCCGCGGGTGCGGGTGAAGGCGTTCTCCCTCTTGTGGCGGCGCGTTGACTGGTTCCGCTTGCGGCGCAGGGCGACGGAGCAGAGGGCGGGGACGACGAAGAGCGCCATGAGGAGCGAGCCGACCAGCGCGGACATGACGGTGACGGCCATGGGGCGGAACATGCGGCCGGCGAGGTCCTGGAGGGTGAGCACGGGCAGGTAGACGGAGAGGATGATGAGGACGCCGAAGATGATGGGGCGGGCGACCTCGACGGACGAGCGGCGGACGACCTCGAGGACGCTGGGCTGGTCTTCGCCGGCGTTCTCGTCACGCCTGCTCCTGCCGTCCTGATCGTTTTCGCCGCGGTCTTGTTCGCCGGAGTGCTCGTCGTTGCCATCGTCGTCGCCGCCTTCGAGGCGGTGCATGCAGTTTTCGACCATGATGACGGAGCCGTCGACGATGGTGCCGAAGTCGATGGCGCCGAGGCTCATGAGGTTGGCGGAGATGCCGAACGTCGCCATGCCGAGGAAGGCGAACATGAGCGCGAAAGGGATGGTGCAGGCGACGATGAGGGCGGCGCGCCAGTCGCCGAGGAACAGCAGCAGGATGACGATGACCAGGGCGGCGGCTTCGAGCAGGTTGTCTTCAACGGTGTGGATGGAGGCGTTGATGACGTTTGACTGGTCGTAGAAGGGGATGATCTTGGCGTCGCCGGGCAGGTGCATGGCGGCAATTTTCTGCTTGACCTGCTGGATGATCTTATTGCCGTTGGCGCCGCGCAGGATGATGACCATGCCGGAAACGGTTTCGCCGGCGCCGTCGTGAAGGATGGCGCCGTGGCGGATGAGGGGCACGGTTTCGAGCTTGGCGACCTGGTTGACGAGGATGGGCACGCCGTTGTGGGTGGCGACGACGATGTTGCCGAGATCGGCGAGCGACTCGGCCCGGCCCAGGCCGCGGATGGTGTAGGTCTGCTCGGCGTGCTCAATGTAGGAGCCGCCGAAGTTGGCATTGTTGTTTTCGACGGCGGCGATGACCTCGTGGAGGGTGAGGTTGTAGCGGCGGAGCTGGTCGGGATCGACGAGGACGGAGTACTGCTTGGTTTCGCCGCCCCAGGAGTTAATTTCCGAGACCTGGGGGATGGTGACGAGTTTGTAGCGGATGTTCCAGTCGAGCAGGGTTTTGAGCTGCATGAGCGAGAGGGTGGGGGACTGGACGGTGAACTGGTAGACCTCGCCAAAGGCGGTGGACATGGGCCCCATGACGGCGGTGACGCCGGGGGGCAGGCTGGCCTGGACCTGGTTGAGGCGTTCGGAGACGAGCTGGCGGACGCGGTACTGGTCGACCGAGTCGTCGAAGATGATGGTGAGCATGGTGAGCTCGAGCTTGGAGGTGGAGCGGACGACCTTAAGGTGGGGCAGGCCGAGCATGGCGGTTTCGATGGGGAAGGTGACGAGCTGCTCGACCTCGACGGGGGACATGCCGGGGGCCTTGGCGGAGACGACGACCTGGTTGTTGGTGAGGTCGGGGAAGGCTTCGAGCGGGATGTTGATGACCGTGAAGACGCCGCCGGCGACGATGAGCACCATCGCGATGAGGACGAGCCAGCGGTTGGAGAGGAAGAAGTTGAGGATGGCTTTCATGGGCTACTCAGAATCCATGGTGCTTTTGAGGAGGTCGGACTTGAGCATGAAGGCTCCGGAGACGGCGATATGGTCGCCGGGGCGGAGGCCGTCGGTGACCTCGACCTGGCCGGCTACGGGGGCGGCGGTTTTGAGGGTGCGGGCGGTGAAGTGGGTGCCGTCGGTGGTGACGAAGGCGACCTGGAGGCCGTTGACGTCCTGGAGGGCGCTTTCGGGGACGAAGAGGGCCTGGCGGGAGACGGTTCCGGCGTCTGTCTCGTCGATGGTAGCGGTGGTGAACATGAGCGGCTTGAGCTTGTTTGCCGGGTTGGGCAGCGAGGCGCGGACCTGGACGGTGCGGGTGGTGGGGTCGAGGGTGCTGCCGACCAGCGTAACGCGGCCGGAGAAGGTTTCGCCGGGCCAGGCATCGGAGCGGACGGTGACGTGCTCGCCGAGGCGCAGGTGCGAGAGCTCGGTCTCGCTGACGGCGGCGACCACCCAGACCTCGCCGAGGTTGGAGACGGTGTAGGCCTCCTGGCCGGGTTCGAGGACCATGCCGGGGGTGATGGAGCGGGTGATGACGGTGCCGGCGATGGGCGAGGTGATGGGCAGCTGTTCGTAGGTGTAGAGGTTGGCCGGGGTGATGGAGGAGGGCGGGATCTGGAGCAGGTCGGCGAGGTGCTCGCGCTCGGCGATGACGGCGGCCTGGGCGTTGGCGAGGTCGGTCTGGGACTGGACGAGCTCTTGCTGGCTGCCCTGCTGCTGCTCGAGCGAGGCGGCCTGGATGGAGTAGAGGTGGTCGTAGCGGTCGCGCTTCTGCTGGGCGTAGAGCACGGCGGACTGCTGGCGGGCGACGTTGGCGTAGTCGACGGACAGGGCCATGACGGTCTCATGCACGGTGTGCGAGTGGAAGCGGGCGAGCACCTGGCCGGGGCGGACCGGATCGCCGGGCAGGCGGAGCACGGCGTCGACCTGGCCCTCGAAGTAGGGGCTGATGTGCGCGGTGCGCTGGTCGTCCATCATGATCTGGCCGGGGACGGTGAGGGTGCGGGGGACGGTGCGGGGCTCGAGTTGCACGATGCGGATGCCGCCGAGCTGCTGCTGCTGGGGGGAGACGGTGATGGTGGTCTGGGTGGCGGTGTTGGTGTTGCTGTCGCTGCTGCTGCCGGAGCCTGAGCCGGAGCCGCTGGAGCCGCCGTCGCTGCCGCCTGATTTGCTGTTTTTGGCGCTGCCGCCGCCGCTGTCGCTTCCACCGTCACTTTTGGAGGAGGGGCGCATGCCGCCGGACGGGGGCGCGGAGCAGCCGGAGGCGATAAGCGCCACGGCAAGCAGGAGGGCGGCGGGGTGCTTCATGGCGTATGTCGGGCTCAAGGCTGTTCTCCGTAGGCGAGCTGGAGCGCGGTGGCGGCTCTCTGGTATTCGCTCCAGGTCTGGATGGCGAGCAGGCGGGTATCGATGAGGGTGCGCTCGGCGTCGAGATAGCGGAGCAGGTCGGCGCCGCCGGAGCGGTAGGCGTCGGCGACGATGGCGGCGTTCTGCTGGGCGCGGTCGCCCATGCCGGGCAGGGTCGAGCGGACGAGAGCCTGCTCGCGGTGGTATGCAACCACGGCGGTGGCAATTTGGGAGCCGGCGGCGAGGCGGGTGTAGGCCAGCTGGTCGTCGGCCAGCTGGGTGCCGGCGGCGGCGGCGGCGACCCCGCCCTGGTTGCGGCTGAAGAGGGGCAGGTCGAACTGGAGGCCGGCGTAGATTGTGTTGGCGCCGGAGTTGCGCTTGTAGCCGGCGAGGAAGTCGGGGTCGGGAACGCCGTAGGCATGCTGGAGGCGGATATCGGCGCGGGCCTGGGCGGCGGCTTCGCGGGCGGCGAGGACGTCGGGGCGCTGCTCGACGGCGGTGGAAAGGGGCAGCTCGGCGACGGGGCGCTCCTGCTCGAGCGGGTCCGCGAGCGGGGCGGTCTGGGCGGCGAGCGAGGCGGTGCGGCGGGCGAGTTCGATGGCGGCGGAGTCGGCATCGCGTTGGGCCTGGGCATAGGAAAGACTGACGCGGTCGCGCTCCACCTGGGTGCGAAGCAGGTCGACGCCGGCGGTGGCGCCGGAGTGCACGCGGTCGGACTGGTACTGGACGATGCGGTCGAAGTCGGCGAGCTGGTGCTGCCACTCGACGGCGGCGGCGCGGGTGGCGGCGACGGCCCAGTAGGCGTCGGCGATGCCGGCGGCGATCTGGCGGAGGGCGAGGGTGGCGTCGGCCTGGCTGCGGCGCAGGTTGGCGTTGGCGTAGTCGATGCGCTTGCCGCGCTTGCCGTCGATCTCGATGGTCTGGCTGAGATAGCCGTAGTCCTCGGTGTTGTCGACAAAGGAGGAGGTGTGATCCCAGGGGCGGATGTCTTCGGACTGGAGAAAGGCGCGGGGGTTGGGGCGGAGGCGGGCCTGCACGACCTGGGCTCGCTGGAGCTCGACCTGGTCGGCCGCGGTGCGGGCCTCGGGAGCCTGCGCGAGGCCGATGCGGATGGCGTCGTGGAGCGAAAGGGTTTGCTGGGCGTGGAGCGGCACGGACTGCGCGGCGAGGAACAGGGCCGCTGCCAGCGCGTGGTGTTTGTAAGGGCGCGCTTTCGTATTTTTATGCTGCTGCTTCATGCTCTGGGCTTCAGGAGACAGGATAACCGTGGGGAAAGCAAGCGGGCGCTGCCGCCGCTGATAGATGCGGTGTGATGAGAGGAAGTTACAACTTATGACGGACTTATACGGTCGGCGACTTATTCGGTCGGGGTTAGGTGGGGGTAAGTGCGCGGTGCTTGCGTTGCAAGGTGCAATACTTTGCCGCGAGCGCTTTGGCTTCGCCATAGATGACAGAGCTGTCATAAATCAAGGCTTCAACACATTGCTGGTTAGTTATAGGAAAGCAGCACGCCTGAGGCTGCGTTCGCGGAGTGTGCTAGAAGTTCCTGGCAGATGTGAACGCAAGAAACCGCAGGTTCTTCGACTGCGCCGATCTCGCTTTGCGAGACCGGCTTCGCTCAGGATGACCCCTTTTATACTGCGGAGCTTAGAGACTGGAGACTAGCGGGCCGGGGATGCGGAGGCCTGGGTTACGGGGCGGAGGGTTTCAGGAAAGGTGAAGAGGAGAACGGAAAAGGCGAGGGCGGCGACGCCGGCGAGGCCGAGGAAGGAGGCGTTGTAGGAGAAGTGCTGGATGAGCAGGCCGCCGTAGGTGTTGCTGAGCGCGGCGCCGATGCCGACGGCGGTGCCGAGGGCGCCTTGCGCGAGATTGAAGCGGCCGGTGCCGCGGGTGCGGTCGGCGATGACGAGCGCGGAGACGACGCCGAAGATGACGTTGGCGAGGCCGTCGAGCAGCTGCACGGCGATGAGCGCCGCGTCGCCGTGGACGACGGTGTAGAGCGTGCCGCGGAGGATGAGGGCGGCGAAGCCGAGGAGTAAGAGATTGCGGCGGCCGCGGCGCGCGGCGAGGCGGCCGACGAAGGCGGCGCCGAAGGTGATGACGAGCTGGGTGACGATGATGCAGGCGGACATGAGCGGGGCGGCGGAGCGGGCGTGGCCGCGGGCGAGCATTTCGCCCAGCTGGGGGAGCATGGCGGCGTTGGCCAGGTGGAAGAGCGCGGCGCACAGCAGGAAGGTGAGCAGGATGCGGTCGCCGAGCAGGACTTTGACGATGCTTTCGCTGGGGGCGGTTTGGGTGGAGTGGCCGGGGTGCGGGGCTGGGTCGTGGGCGCCGCGGGCGTGATTGGGGTCGATGTCGGCCGGCCGGATACGCAGCAGGCAGGCGAGGGTGGGGAGGACGAAAAGCGCGGAGCAGAGAAAGATGTAGCGGTTGCCGTAGTGATAGCCGACGAAAGCGAACAGGAGCGCGGCGACGACGTTGCCGGCCGCGCCGAAGGACTGGTTGATGCCGAGCTGGCGGTCGAAGCCGGAGAGGCCGGTGATGCCGAGCAGGATGGCATTGAGCAACAGGCCGGTGAAGAGGCCGGCGATGACGATGATCGCCTGCGCGGAGGCGACGACGGGCAGCGCGCTACTCCAACTGAGCAGGGCAGCCCCGATGCCGACGAGCGTGATGGAGAGAACGGCGAAGCGGCGGAAGTTGCGGAGATGGTCGGTGAGGGCGCCGGAGGGGATCTGCAGGGCGACGGGAAGGAGGCCGGCGATGGTGAGAAAGGCGCCGAGGCGGGTGGGACTCCAACCGCTGGCGGCGAGGTAGGCGGCGAGGAAGGGGCCGAGACCGGTCTGCACGTCGGCGACGAAGAAGTTGAGCCACTCGAGCGCGCGGATGCTGCGGGGCCGGGGCACGGTGATGGGTGGGATGCAGGGCGTACGACCCCCTACGCGGGATACGGCCACTTCGTGGCGTGTTTACTTTGGGTTCGCAAGTGCGGCGTGGATGGCCCTCCCGCTGGTCGGGATCGACATGGCTGATGCCGACCAACGGAAGGCCCACCCAGGCTCGGGCTGCGAACACGAGGTATACGCGTCACGAAATAACCGCCAGCCGCGCAGGCGGTCTTATTAGTTGAGTGGGTTGCCGGTGAAGGCGCTGACCGCGTTGCAGAAGTTGAGGATTTCCTGGATGGGGGACTGGTTCTGGCTGGAGGGGACGAAGGCCATGCCGCCGAGGCTGCCGGCGTTGGTGATGACGGGGGTGAGCTGGCCGAAGCCGATGTCGAGTTTGCCGACGAAGTTTTGGGTGGCGCCGTTGCTGATGGTCTGGGCGGAGGAGTAGGCGGCGCCGGGGGCGAAGACGGTCTTGTTGATGGAGTAGACGGCATTGGCGGTCTTGTCGGCGACGAGGATGGAGCCGTCGACGTTGGGGGTGAACAGGGTGTCATCGACCTGTGGGGCGCCGAAAGGCGAGCTGAGCGGCACCTGGATGATGGACTGGGCCTGGGTACCGGGCTGGCGGACGATGATGAGCTGGCCGTCGGCCTGGCTGGTCATGACGAGGTCGCCGCTGGGGTCAAGGGTGAGCGAGTCGGGGTCCTGGAGGTTGAGGGTGGTTTGCGCGCCGGTGAGCACGTTGGTGGCCTGGGCATTGCCCTGGACGAGGGGCGCGACGTTGATGGTGTACCCGTTGCCGACAGTGGCCTCCACAATGGCGGGGCCGGCGTTGGGGTTGTTGGACGGGTTGGAGGCGCTGATGTAGACCTTGCCGGCGCGGAAGACGATGTCGTCATAGCCGCCGCCGTGGAGCGGGGGCGCGGCGTAGGTGAACTGGGTCTGCTGGTGGGTGGTGTAGTTGATGGCGACGATGTTGGGGTTGGCGTCTTCGTTTTGCAGGGCCCAGACGTAGTGCTGGTAGGGGTCGACTTTGAGGCCGTCGTTGTGGCCGGTGACGGTGTAGATCCACTCGACCTGGCCGGTGAGGTTGTATTGGACGACCTGGGTTTTCTTGTTGTCGCTGCCGTCGGGCTTGTTGCCGTCGCCGTAGCCGATGAAGACGTGGGCGCCGTCGACGGTGATGGAGTCGGGCTGGGTGTACTGGCCGGCAACGCCGCGGGCGAAGACGCTGATGGAGTAGCCCTGGGCGGCGGTGGGGAGCGGGAGAGTGGGTGGGGTTTGGGCGTAGGCGGCGGTCGAGGCGAGGGCGAGCAGGATGGCGGCGGGACGGACGGGAGAGAACATGGTGCCTCCGGGGTGAAATGCAGGGCTGTGGAGAAGGGTCGCGGAGGGGTGGGGCGGGGAGATGAGCGGGGGATGAATTGTGGGTGAAAAGGCAAGACCCCCTGCGCGGGAGGCGGCCACTTCGTGGCGTGTTGACCCTGGGGGATCGCGGCCAGAGCCTCTGTGCGCCTCCCGTTGGTCGGGATCGACATCGCCGAAGCCGACCAACGGGAGGCGCACCCAGGCTCGGGCTGCAAGCATCCAGGTACATATGGCACGAAGTGCCCGCCTCCCGCGTAGGGGGTCTTAGCGGATGAGCAGGAGGGTGGCGCGGAAGAGGGTGTCGAAGTGGCTGCCGGCGGAGGGGTCGCGGGTGAGGGCGGTGTCGAGGGCTTTCTGGGCGGCGGGGCGGTTGTAGCCGAGGTTGACGAGGGCGGAGAGGACGTCGTCGTGGGCGGGGCCCGCGCCTGCGGCGCTGACGGCGGGCGCGGGGGCGGCGAGGTCGTCGAGTTTTTCTTTGAGCTCGACGGCGAGGCGCTCGGCGAGGCGCTTGCCGACGCCGGGAATGCGGGTGAGGGTGGCGTGATCCTGGGCGCGGATGGCGGCGATGGTCTGGGTGGTGGAGAGGCCGCTGAGGATGGTGAGGGCAAGGCGGGGGCCGACGCCGGCGACGGTGATGAGGCGCTCGAAGAGGCGTTTTTCGGAGAGGTCGAGAAAGCCGTAGAGGGCGAGGGTGTCTTCGCGGACCTGGGTGTGGATGTGGAGCCGGGTCTCGGCGCCGAGTGGGGGCAGGGCGGTGTAAGTGGGGATGGAGATCGAGACCAGGTAGCCGACTCCGGCGCACTCGAGGATGCAGGCAGTGGGGGCGGTGCTGAGGAGGGTGCCGCGGAGGTGGGCGATCATGCTGAGGGTGATTTTAGAGCCGTTTGCCCGTAGGCGCGAGGCGCTTACCAGAGGCGCTCGATGCCGAAGCTGTCGAGATGCTTGTCGTTGCTGAGCAGGATGAGGTTTTCGACGCGGGCCTGGGCGGCGAGCATGCGGTCGAAGGGGTCTTTGTGTGCCTGGGGGAAGCTGCCGGCCATCAGCCCGTGCCGGCAGGAAACCGAGAGAAAGCTGTAGCCGGCCTGCATCATTTTGGCTTCAAAGCCGATGAGCAGGCCGGTTGTGTCCGCGAGCTTGCCGAGGCGAACCTTGGTGGCCAGTTCCCAGGCGGAAGCCGCGGAAACGTAGACGCTGTGGCCGTCTTCGAGCAGAATCGACTCGGCGCGCGGTGACAGTTCTCCCTGGCCGCGCGCGGCAAAAAGAAGGGTATGGGTATCCAGAAGCAGCCTCACTGCTGTTCGCCGTCCCAGAATGCGAGCTCGTCGTCGGGGAGCGGCTCAAAGAAGGCTGCGTCGGGTTGCGGCCAGTCCGGCGCGAAGCCGACCCGTTTTCCCGGCGAGGCTTGCGTGGCGATCACCTTCGCGATGTGTTTGCGGGCTCGGCCCGAAGTGATGATGACTTCTTCGCCGGCCGCGACCTGGGCCAGCAGCTTGGAGAAGTGCGTTTTCGCTTCATGTACTGTGAATTCCATTTACACTCCGTTCCCGGACTAATTCCTGGACTAAATAGACCAATGCGTCGAGATAATTCAATCGCCTTCACCATTCCACAGGCGCAGCTCTTGTTCAGGAAGAGGATCGAAAAACGGATCGCCGGGTTTCAACTCAGGAATTTTGCCCTTCAACCAGCCGAGACGCACCGGCTGTTTTGGCTGGCAGGCGACCAGACGGGCGACCGGTTTTTTAGCTTTGCCGGAGGTGATGGTGACTTCTTCGCCGGCGGCGACCTTGGCCAGCAGCTTGGAGAGATGGGTCTTGGCTTCGTGGATGGAGCATTCCATGGGCTGCCTCCTACGTGGACCAAGTAAGTCTAGCACTGGCCGGATGTCTTAAAACGTAGACTGCATCTATGGGTGACGGACCCGGGGTGTGGATGGCGTATGTGGGGCTGGGGGGGAATCTGCCCCGGACGGCGGGCAGCGCGCCGGTGCCCGCGGAAGTGACGGTGCGGCTGGCGGGGCGGGCGCTGGCGGAGCTGGGAACGGTGACGGCGGGGTCAGGGCTGTGGCGGACCGAGCCGGTGGGCCCGGTGCTGGCGCAGCCGTCGTTTGTGAATGGGGCGGTGGCGCTGCGGACGGGGCTGGGACCGGAGGAGTTGATGGGGGCGCTGCTGGGGCTGGAGCGGCGGTTTGGGCGGGTGCGGGGGGTGGCGCAGGGGCCGCGGACGCTGGACCTGGATTTGCTGCTGATGTTTCGGTTGGTTCGGTTGGAGCGGGACGGGACGGCGCAGCCGGTGGTGCTGGCGGTGCCGGGGCTCACGCTGCCGCATCCGGAGATGCACCGGCGGCGGTTTGTGCTGGCGCCGCTGGCTGAAATTGCGCCGGGGGTGCGGCATCCGGGTCCGGGTCCGGGGCTGGGGCGGACGGTCATGGAGCTGCTTGGGGAATGCAAGGGGGAAGAGCAGGTGGAGCGGATGGATGGGCCGGGGCTGGGCGGGGGAGTGACCGCTTGAGGCGTGCAGGGGGTCGCGTGGCGAGGGGGATTGTGGCGGGCATGGTGGGGCTGGGCTTCGCGGTCGCCGGGCTGGCGCAAACGCCGGCGCAAACGCCAAATGGACCGGCGGCTTCGGGCGCGACGCGGAAGCACGGTGCGGCGGGTCAGGTTTCGGCGGGCAAGGTTTCGGCGGGCCAGGGATCGCCGGCGAAGGGCGGGGCGGGGCTGCGGGCGGGGACGGAGCAGGTCACGGTGACGGCGTTCCGGTCGCCGGTGGCGGCGCTGGACTCGCCGGTGAGCACGCGGGTGCTGTCGGCCGCGGAGCTGCAGCGGGCGGCTTCGGTCGGCCTCGATGGGAAGCTGCGGACGGTGCCGGGGTTCGATCTCTTTCGGCGCAGCTCGTCGCTGGTGGCGAACCCGACGACGGAGGGGGTGTCGCTGCGGGGGCTGGGGTCGACGGCGGCGAGCCGAACGCTGGTGCTGCTGGGGGATGTGCCGCTGAACGACCCGTTTGGGGGGTGGGTGCACTGGGAGGAGCTGCCGTCGCTGGCGATTGGGCAGGTAGAGGTGGTGCGGGGCGGGGTGAGCGATCTGTATGGGTCGAGCGCGGTGGGTGGGGTGGTGCAGATTTCGACAGTGGGGCTGCTGGAGGCGGAGGAGCACGGAGCGAGCGGAGCTTCCATATCTCAAAATGGCGATAGAGGGCGGCCGGCTGGTTGCGGAGAAAAGAAAAAGCAGGTCCTTTGGCGCAAGCGCTACCGCTGCGCTCAGGATGACACCTCTTCAGAGACGAGACAGACCAGGGGGCCGGAATTGGTGCTGGAGAGCGGGTACGGGGCCGAAGGGTTGAACGAGAACGGAGCGCGGCTGCGGGTGGGGCGCAGGCGGTGGGGCGGCCTGGCGGCGGCGGGGCTGACGGGGACGGACGGGTATGTGCTGGTGGCGCCGAACCTGCGCGGGGCGGTGGATGCGCGGTCGAATGTGCATGCGGAGAATGGGCTGGTTTTTCTGGAAAGAGCGTTTGGCGAGCGGGGAGCGGGGGCGGCGGGCGATGGGTTGTGGCTGCGGGGCAATGTGCTGAACGAGAGCCGGCACAACGGGACGCCGCTGACCACGAATGCAACGCGGCTGTGGCGGTATGCGGCGGGGCTGGATTTTGAGGGTTGGCAGGGGCGGGCGTGGGGGTCGACGGAGCAGTTTCGGCAGGGGTTTTCGTCGATCGCGGTGGGGCGCGGGAGCGAGACGCTGACGCGCACGGCGCAAAACCCGGCGAGCGAGCTGGGCGGGGCTTTGCGGTGGCAGAGGGTGCTGCGGGGGAACCTGGTGGCGCTGGCCGGGGGCGATGCGCGGGACGTGCGGGCGGAGGATCGGGAGCGTCCGACCGCTGCGGCGGCGGCAACGACCAACACCACGGCGCGGCAGACCGATGGAGGCGGGTATGGGGAGCTGCTTTGGACGCCGGGGCCGTGGCTGGTCAGCGGGTCGGCGCGGGTGGACCATTTCGCGAACTACGATGCGGCGACGTACACGCTGGGCAAGGGCGGGAAGACGGAGCTGGCGACGATCGGGGAGACGGTGGTGAACCCGCGGGCGGGGGTATCGCGCAGGCTCGCGAGCGGGCTGGCGGTGAGCGCGAGCGGGTTCCGGGCGTACCGGGCGCCGACGCCGAATGAGCTGTACCGGACGGGTCAGGTAGGGCAGCAGACGACCCTTGCGAACCCGCTGCTGCGGGCGGAGCGGACGACCGGGTGGGAGACAGGGGTGGCCGGGGAAGAGCGGGGGAAGTACGGGGCGAGCTGGCGGGCGAGCTACTTCTGGACCGAGGTAAACCGGCCGGTGACGGCGCTGACGCTTTCGACGACGCCAACGGCGACCCTGCTGCAGAGGGAGAACCTGGGGCAGATCCGGAGCCGGGGGGTGTCGCTGGATGGCTCGGTGCACCCGGCGGGATGGCTGGTGGTGACGGGTGGGTACCAGTTCGCGCGGGCGACGGTGACGCGGTTTGCGCAGGAGCCGGGACTGGTGGGGCTGTGGATTCCGCAGGTGCCGCGCAATACGGGGACGCTGCAGGTGACGGCGGCTGACGCGAAATGGGGGTTGCTGAGCCTGCAGGCGCGGGCGAGCGGAAAGCAGTTCGACGATGACGCGAATACGTATGTGCTGCGGGGGTTCACGCGCTTCGATGTGTACGCGGCGCGGACATTCGGGCAGTGGGAGGTATTCGGAGCGGTGGAGAATCTGCTGGACCGATCGATCGATGTGGGGAGGACGCCGGTGCTGACGCTGGGGACGCCGCAGCTGGCGCGGTTCGGGGTGCGGTGGACGGTGCGGTGATGGATCAAGACGAAAACCGCCTGCGCGGCTAGCGGCCACTTCGTGGCGTGTGTCCGGTGTGGTGGGGGTACGGGCCGGGGTGGGCCTCCCGTTGGTCAACTTGTGATTTTAGGGTAGACGTGTTACGAAGTGACCGCCTCCCGCATTAGGGCTATGCCCCAGTAGGGGGTCTTGGGTGTTAATGCCGGCTGGAAATGTGGACAAGCGGGGTGCGGTGGGAAACGGGCGCGTCCGCGGGCGGCTTGGTGGGCGGGGCGGGGCGGGATTTCCTGTTTGTGGGGGTGGTTTGCACACGGGGTTAGGGGCGTAGTTGTGGGGAAGTGGGAAAGGTGGGGGCGGAACCGGGGGCGGGAGACGGGTTGTTTCGGTTTTGCGTTTGCGCGGGGCGAGTTATGGAAAACGGGATTGGGGCTGAAGAGAGCGCTGGGCTGGCTGGGGGCGGGATTTCCTGTTTTGCACGGGCAACGGTTACTGCTCCTGTTTTTCTTTCTTTTTTAGAAACATAAAATATTAGGAGCAGTCGTCACGGTGGATTTGGGCTGGCGGAACGCACGCAGGCCAGGGGAAAAGCAGGTCCTTCGCTCCGCTCAGGATGACAGGGCCGAGGGTCTGGCGAACGGCGTGGGAAAGGGCCTGTGAAGCACGGGCTCGGTGGTGTAGAGTGACGCCACGGGGTCTGGTGCGGGCAGGCTGAAGGGGCGCGGGATGGCGGAAGCAGGGTTGGAGCAGGAGACGGGTGTGGACACGGGTGTGAGCGCGGCGCCGGCCGTGACCAATAACGCGGTGATGGAGATCACGGTGAGCCGGGCGGAGCTGCTGCGGGAGTTGACCGCGGCGCAGTCAGTGGTGGAGCGCAAGACCACGATCCCGATCCTGTCGAACTTTCTGTTCGAGGCCGACGGAGACCGTTTGGGGATTACAGCGACCGACCTCGACCAGAGCCTGCGGACCGCGTGCACGGCGAAGGTGAAAAAGGCGGGGTCGTGCACCATCCCGGCGCGGAAGCTGTACGACTATATCCGGCTGCTCGGCGACGGGGAAGTCTCGATCAAGCTGATGGACAACCACTGGGTGCAGATCCGCGCGGGCCGGTCGAACACGAAGATGGTGGGAATGGCCCGGGCGAACTTTCCGCAGGTGCCGGAGTTTCCGGTGGGCGCGGGAACGCGGATCCCGGCGGTGAGCTTGAAGAACATGATCGCGAAGACGATTTTCGCGATCTCGAATGAGGAGTCGCGCTACACGTTGAATGGGGCGCTGCTGATTCTGAAGGCCGAGTCGCTGGCCATGGTGGCGACCGACGGGCACCGGCTGGCGCATATCGAGAAAACGGGCGAGAACCTGCAGAATGTGACCGGGGAGCGAAAGATCCTGGTGCCGCGCAAGGCGCTGCAGGAGCTGGCCGGGCTGCTCGCGAATACGGATGCGACGGAGATCGATTTCGCCGACGACGAGCACCAGCTGTATTTCCGAGTGGGTACTAGAGTACTGACTAGCCGTAAGTTATCGGGTAATTTTCCTAATTACGAGGCGGTGCTTCCGCGCGATAATACGAAGTTCCTGGTGGTGCGGTCGGAGGAGCTGCAGCAGTCGATTCAGCGGGTGGCGCAGTTTGCCGATGAGCGGTCGGGGGCGATCAAGATCCGGCTGGAGCAGAACGAGATGCGGATTTCCTCGTCTTCAACCGAGGCGGGTGAGAGCGAGGACATCATCGAGACGCCGTACAACTTCGACCCGATTGTGGTGGGGTTCAACTCGCAGTACATGCTGGATTTCTTGAAGGCGGTCGGCGGAGCGGGCGAGGTGCGGCTGGAGTTCAAGGACGCGCAGTCGGCGGGGCAGATGAGGCCCGAGGATGGGCCGGACGATGCGCGCTACCGGTATATCATTATGCCAATGCGCATCTGACCTAGAATTTGGCGCGTGAACCGCGTGGGATTCGGATGGATTTGCGTTCACTCGCGAGAATTGGAGCCGGCGTGACACCCAGGTTTTTTGGTCTTTTCTTTGTTTTGTACGCGGTGATGGTGTTTGGGGAGTGGTACCGGTTTTTCCAGGGATTCGATACCCACCTGTGGGATTTTTCGAACTGGCTGCTCTTGGTGTTCGTGCTGCTGGCTGAGGCCGGAGCGGTGGCGATTATCACGGCGACAGTGGATAGGGCGCTCCCGTCGGCAGGGAACCGGGCGCTGGCCAAGGACGCGAAGCAGGCGCGGCGCGGGTCGCGGAAGTACTCCTGATGGCGGTGGAAGACGGGAAGGGGGTCCGGCACAGGCTGGGCCCTTTTCTTTTGGGATGGTGTTGAGCGCACCAAAGTGGGCGGCTGCGTGGGGCCCGGGGCGGGGCCCGGGTACATCTTAGAGAGGAAAAGCCGGCTAATTGCCGGGTTTGGGATTGCATTTCGGAGGCTTGCTGCCATGGTCTGGATCGCGAACAAGGGGATGATGGCGCTTTTGGCGCTCGGTATCGCGATTGGTGTCGCGGCCGGTGTTGCCGGGTGCGGCGGCAGCAGCCATGCAAACCCTGCGCCTGCCGCGGTGCCGGCGCCTGCGCCGCCTGCTCCACCGCCAGCGGCGACGGGGCCGGATGTGACGACGTACCACGTCGATAACACGCGGCAGGGGCTGAATGCGCAGGAGACGGTGCTGACGCCGGCGGCGGTGAACGCGAAGTCGTTCGGGCTGGTGGGGACGTATCCAGTGGATGGCAAGGTGGATGCGCAGCCGCTGTATGTAGGCGGGCTGAAACTGCCGGCCGGTGCGGCGAACGTGGTGTATGTCGCGACCGAGCATGACAGCGTGTATGCGCTGAATGCGGCGACGGGAGCGCAGGTGTGGAAGGCCTCGGTGACAGGTGCGAATGAAACGACGAGCGATCCGCGCGGATGCGGGCAGGTGGTGCCGGAGATCGGGATAACATCGACGCCGGTGATTGATCGTACGTATGGAGTCGACGGAGCGATCTTTGTGGTCGGTGCGACCAAGGATGCGAACGGGGGATATCATCACCGGCTGCACGCGCTGGATCTGATAACCGGGGCGGAGCTGCCGGGAAGCCCGACCGAGATAGCGGCCACTTATCCGGGCTCGGGTGCGGAAAGCCGGAATGGCGTGAATACCTTCGACCCGGCGCAGCATGAGGAGCGCGCCGGATTGCTGCTGCTGAACGGGACTATCTATACGGGGTGGAGCAGCCACTGCGACATAGCGCCGTATGAGGGCTGGGTGATGGGTTACAGCGAGGCGACGCTGAAGCAGACGACGGTGCTGGACCTGACGCCGAATGGCAGCGATGGGTCGGTGTGGATGAGCGGGTACGGGATGGCGGCGGATGCGGGCGGCAACATCTACCTGCTGGATGCGAATGGGACGCTGGACACGGGGTTTACCGCGCAGGGATTTCCAGCGCAGGGCGACTTTGGCAATGCGATGCTGAAGCTGAGCACGGCTGGGGGCAAGCTTGCGGTGGCCGACTTTTTCGAGCCGTATAACACGGTGGGCGAGTCGGCGCAGGACCTGGATATGGGATCGGGTGGAGCAATGCTGCTGCCGGACTTTACCGACAGCACGGGTGCGGTGCGGCAGTTAGTGATCGGCGGGGGCAAGGATAATAACTTTTACATCGGCGACCGCAATAACCTGGGTAAGTTCAATGCGAAGACCGCGGATAACAGCAACTTGTACCAGGAGATAGGCAATGCGTTCCCGAACAAGCTGTATGCGGGGGCGGCTTACTTCAACAACTCGGTCTATGTTGCCGGGGTGGGGGATGCGCTGAAGCAGTTCAGCATCAGCAATGCGAGGCTGAGCCAGCAGCCTGCCAGTCAGTCGGCGGCGAGCTTTCCTTATCCGGGGAGCACGCCGAGTATCTCCTCGAACGGTACGCAGGGCGGGATTGTGTGGGCGCTTGAAAGCGCGACCAGTGCGCCGGCGGTGCTGCACGCCTATGACGCCGCGAACCTGGGCAATGAGCTGTATGACAGCGGTCAGGCGGCCAATGGGCGGGATAGCTTTGGCGTGGGGAATAAGTTTGTTACGCCGATGATTGCGAACGGGAGAGTGTTTGTGGGGACGACGAACGGGGTGGCGGTGTTCGGGCTGCTGGGGCAGGCGAGCCAGTAGGTTTGGTTGAACAAGACAAACGGGCGGGCTGCGGCTCGCCCGTTTCTTTTTTTGCCGCGGCGGGATAAGTGCGTTAAACACAGGTTCTTCTACTAAGTTGGCGCTTCGCGCCACTTCGCTTGGCACAGGACGCTAGGCGTCGGTGCCGATGGAGACGATGAAGTACTGGGCGGCGTCAGGGCCGGTGTTTCTGAGGTGATGCAGGGACATGGACTTCCAGAAGCCGACCGAGCCGGGGGTCAGGGTGGCGGAGGCGCCGTCGATAGTGGTTTCGATGCGGCCTTTCATCAGCAGCAGGAACTCCTCGTGCTTGTGGCGGTGGGGCGGGTGGGGCTCGGCGCCCGGGTTGAGGGTGGTTTCGTGGACCTCGACGTGGGCGCCGGAGGCGGTCTGGCCGTCGCAGATGGGACGGAAGGTGGTGTTGGGGTGGACCTGGGGCTTGAGGTTTTCGAAGATATCGGTGAAGGACTGGAGGGGCTGGGCTGGGGCTGCGTCAGGGGCGGCGCCGGCGTTTGTGGAGCGGAGGAGCTGGGTGAGGCCGAGCAGGGCGGAGGCGGTGCAGAAGGTACGGCGAGATGGGGGCATGGGGTTACTCCTCAAGGTGAAACTATAGCGCTGCCTGGAGTGGCAGCAAGGGCGTGAGAGCAAGGCAAAAGCAGGTCCTTTGGCGCAAGCGCTACCGGTTCGCTCAGGATGACAGTGTTTTTCGTCGCGGGTAAGGCTTGCGCTGCGTTCAGGATGACAGCCCCTTTCTCAAGGATCGGGAGTGGGCCTGGAGAGGCGCGGTTGTTACTGGCGCAATTCCACGATGGTGGCGCCCTGGCCGCCTTCGTAGGCGTCGGCCTCGGTGACGGTGGCGACGTGGGGGTGGTTCTGGAGGGCGGCGCGGAGAGTGCGGCGGAGGACGCCCATGCCGGTGCCGTGGACGACGCGGACGCGCTGGAGGCCCGACAGGAAGGCCTGGTCGATAAACTTCTGGACTTCGTCCTCGGCGTGGTCGGCGGTGAGGCCGATGACGTTGATCTGGGTCTGGAGGTCGGTGTGGAGGTCGCTGCCGCTGTCGCGCGCGGTGCGCACGGTGATGTTGCGCTTGCCGGCGGCGGCCTGGACGGGGGTGGGCGAGACCGGCGATTGTGAGGGCGCATTGTGGAGGATGGCGGCGATGTCGGTGCGGCGGACGCGCATTTTCATGCTGCCGATGGAGATTTCGAGGGTGTTGGGGTCGAGCTCGCGGGTGACGCGGCCCTGCTGGCCGATTTTGAGCTGCACGGTGTCGCCGAGGGCGGCGGTGAGCGGGTCGCGGCGGTGGGCCGCGATTTGCGCGGCGGCGGCCTGCATTGCGTTGGGCTTGCGCTGGCGAACTTGCGCGGTGAACTGCTCGGAAAACTCACGGCGGAGGCGGGCGGAACGGCGCTCGGCTTCGGCCTGAGCCTTGTCGCGGGCGGCGCGGTCTTCGATGGACTGGACGGCTTCTTTCGATTTGGTTTCGAGGTCGCGGAGCAGGGTGGTGAGCTCGGCTTCGAGCACGCGGGTGCGGGTGCGGATCTCCTGGGCGCCTTCGGTTTCGAGGCGGTGGCGCTCTTTGCGCAGGGCTTTTTCCTCGGACTGGAGGGTGAGGCGCTGCTCGCCTAAGGCGGCGATCTCAGAGTGGAGGCGGTCGAGGAAGGCGCCGATGTCGAGGGCCTGTGTGGTCATGCGGGCGCGGGCGGCGGCGATGATTTCGGGCGCGAGGCCGAGGCGGGCGGCGATGTTGATGCCGGCGGAGGCGCCGGGGACGCCTTGTCTTAATTCGTAGGTAGGCGCGAGGGTCTGGGCGTTGAAGCCGACCGAGGCGTTGACGACGCCCGGGGTGGTTTCGCCGTAAATCTTGAGCGACGTGTGGTGGGTGGAGAGGATGGAGAACGCGCCGGAGTGGAGGAAGTGCTCGGCGATGGCGACGGCGAGGGCCGAGCCTTCGTCGGGGTCGGTGGCGGAGCCGAGCTCGTCGATGAGGACGAGGGTGGCGGGGCCGGCGAGGGAGCTGAGGCGGTTGAGGTTGGTGATGTGGGCGGAGAAGGTGGAGAGGTTCTGCTCGATGGACTGGGCGTCGCCGATATCGGCGAGGATGGCCGAGAGGACGGGGAGGGTGGCCTCGAAGGCAGGGACCGGAATGCCCGACTGCGCCATGAGGGCGAGCAGGCCGGTGGTCTTGAGGCCGACGGTCTTGCCGCCGGTGTTGGGGCCGGAGATGATGAGTTGCTTTGTCTCTGGCTCGAGGGCCAGGGATACAGGAATGATGGTGGCAGGGCCAGTTCCCTCCCGGAGGGGCAGCTCACGCTGCTGTTTACTCCGGACTTCGTCCGGGGGGGTCGCAGCCTCGACGTTCGCGGTGAAAGCGGCCCCGTCGATGCCGGGGCTTGAATTGTCGTTGCTTTGAGCGCCACCCGCCACGGAGTGGCCGCCTCCCGCGTAGGGGGTCTTATCTTTCGCTTCGCTGCTTTGCTGGAGCACGGCCTGCTCGCGCAGGCGATGTTCCAGCAGGGGGTGGCGGGCGGCGGTGAGGCGGATTTCGGAGTGGGGGCCGCTGGATGCTGTAAAGCGGGGGCGGACACAGTCGTATTGCTGGGCGAAGCGGGCGCGGATGAGGAGGGTTTCGACAGTCGCGAGGATATGAGCGCCGGGGACGAGGAGGTGGGACTGGGCGGCGAGCTGGGCGGTGATGGCGAGGAAGATGCGATGGATTTCGGCGAGCTCGTCTTCGAAGAGGCGGACGAGAGCGTTGTTGAGCTCTATGGTTTCGAGGGGCTCGAGGTAGACGGTCTGGCCGGAGGAGGAGGCGCCGTGGACGACTCCGGAGACGCGGCGCTTGGCTTCGGCCTTGACGGGGATGACGAAGCGGTCGCCGCGGATGGTGATGAGTTCGTCCTGAGCCGCGCCGTCGGTGGCAAGGCGGCGGAGCGCGGCACGGAGGGAGTCCTCGATGGTGCGCTGCTGGCGGTCGATGTCGCGGCGGATGCGAGCGAGTTCGGGCGAGGCGGAGTCAGAGAGGGAGCCATCGGGGAGGAGCTTGGCTTCAATGGAGTCGATGAGTGGGTGGAGGTCGGCCGCGCGGATGGGCTCGGAGAGGGCCTGGAGGCCGGTGAGGCCGGAATCGCGGTAGCGGTCGGGCGGGGTGCGCAGGGTGGCGGCCCAGGAGGAGACGGCGGCGGCGAGGGCGAGCAGGGTGCGGATTTCGTCGGGTTCGAGCGCGGCGCCGGTGAGTCGGGACTTGGCGAGGAGCTGGGAGGGGTCGGAGAGGCCGGCGAGGGTGGGGCGGACGCCTTCGGCGAGCAGCAGCTGCATTTGGTGGACGAGGGCGTGTTCGCGCTCGATCCAGGGGAGGTCGGCGGAGGGGGCGAGGGCGGCGAGCCAGTCGCGCCCGAGGGAGGAAGCAGAGTAGGGGGCGAGGAGGGCGAGGAAGCGGTCCCACTCCAGGGCGTTACGGGCGTAATCGGAGAGTGGGGACGGGATGGGATCGGTGAGGAGCACAGGGTTTATGGTAGCTGGATACCGGGGCTGGGAGGGAAAAGCAGGTGGTTTGGCGCCAGCACTACTGCTTCGCTCAGGATGACATCTTCACGCAGGAACGTGCAGAAAATCGATCACTCCCGGTCTAGTGGCCGAGGCGGTACAGGCCGTAGAGGACGGCGAGCATGCCGGCGGCGATGACGATGGCGCGGCGTGCGGGGGCGGATTGGAGGGTTTGCGGCTCTTTCCGGTCTCCGCGGGATTCCGGGGCGGGGATTTTCGCGGTGAGGCCCAGGAGGAGCAGGCAGAATCCGGTGAGGACGAAGACGACGCTGGCCATGGTGGAGTAAGAAGCCTGGATGGTGCGAACGGGTCGCTTGCGTGCTTCGGGTTGGCGGCTGTGCGGCGGGGATTGCGCGGGGAGCGGCAGGGCGAATCAGTCTTTGGGCTTGCGTTTGGCGGGGGATTTCCTGCTGGCGGCGAGGGCCCCAGCGTCTTTGGCTTTGTGGTATTGCGCGAGGAGTTTGCGGCCTTTGGCGGCGAGTTTTTTGGCGGCGGCTTCGGTTTTGGGAACGGGTTCGCCCCAGGCGTGGGCGGAGAGCGCGAGGCGGGTGGGTTCGCCGTCGCGCAGCATGGGGCCGCGCGGGTTGGTGAAGTGGCGGGTGAGGAAGGAGCCTTTGCGGAGCATTTTTTCCGGCGTGTCGGCGGGGCCCTGGACGCCGGGGCGGAGGTGGGCGCCTTGTTTTTTGGCGAAGGCGCGGCGGCCGGCGGGGGTGAGGCCGCCTGCGGGGTCTTTCGCAGCAGAGGCTTTGGCTGAGGTGGATTTCGCGGCTTTTTTGGCGGCCGGGGGCTTGGCCGGGGCTTTCTTCGCGGTGGGCATGATGGATGTGGATGCTTCAGGCGCGACTCGCGGATGATGGATCACGCAGTCGAAGGATGATCTCTATTCAAGAAACAAAACCGCCTGCTGGGGCGAAGCCCTAACGCGGCTGGCGGTCACTTCTGGGGCATAGCCTTAACGTGACGGGTGACTGCCACTTCGTGGCTGCTTCGGGGCGGACTAAGATCGATCCATGGATACAACAGTCACACCGTTTGTGCGGATGCGGCGGTTGCGGCAGACCTCGGCTTTGCGGTCGCTGGTGAGGGAGACGCGGCTGGAGCCTTCGGCGTTGATTCTTCCCTTGTTTCTTTGCCCGGGCGAGGGGGTGCGGCGGGAGATTGGGTCGATGCCCGGGGTGTTCAACCTGTCGCTGGATGAGGCGGAGAAGGAGGCCGAGGAGGCGGCGCGGCTGGGCCTGGGCGGGCTGCTGCTGTTCGGGCTGCCGGAGAGCAAGGACGAGGAAGGCTCGGGGGCGTGGGCGGAGGACGGGATCGTGCAGCGCGGGCTCAAGCGGCTGAAGGCGAACCGAGGGCTGCGGGAGCTGGTGCTGATCGCGGACGTTTGTTTGTGCGAGTACACATCGCATGGGCACTGCGGGGTGCTGCACTCGGTGGATGGAGAGATGCATGTGCACAACGATTTATCGCTGATCCCGCTGGCGCGGACGGCGGTGTCGCTGGCCAAGGCGGGGGCGGATGTGGTGGCGCCGAGCGACATGATGGATGGGCGGGTGGCGGCGATCCGGCGGGCGCTGGACGCGGGTGGGCGCGAGCATACGCCGATTTTGAGCTACGCGGCGAAGTTCGCGTCGGCGTTTTATGGGCCGTTCCGGGAGGCGGCGGACTCGGCGCCGCGGTTTGGGGACCGGCGGGCGTACCAGATGGATGGGGCGAACCTGCGGGAGGCGATGCGGGAGATCGAAGGCGACCTGGCGGAGGGCGCGGACATGATTTTGATGAAGCCGGCGATGCCGTATGCGGATGTGATCCGGGCGGCGCGGGACCGGTTCGATGTGCCGCTGGGGGCGTACCAGGTGAGCGGGGAGTACGCGATGCTGAAGGCGGCGTTCGAGCGGGGGTGGCTGGAGCCGGAGCGGGCGATGGTGGAGTCGCTGGTGGGGTTGAGGCGGGCGGGGGCGGGGTTTATTGTGACTTATTTTGCGAAGGATGCGGGGTTGGTGCTGGGGTAGGTCGATTGGAGCCGCCTGACTCTTGACCTATTGAAACGCCTACGCGGGCTACTTTGTGCGGCTCTCGAACATCCGGCCGCTTCCTGGCGTGATTTCGTTGTTCGCCGGAGTGCTCGATGTGGTGCTGCTCCCGATGGCCTGGATGCGGCTTTACTGGAGGGAGGGGAGGCCCTGCGCGGTGGGGAGCAGGGCGGCGTAGCTCGCGTCGAGCGCGGGGCCGAGCAGCAGGATGGCGCTGATGCGGCGCACGACCTGGGCGAACCAGGCGGCTTCCTCCGGGTGGAGTGCGCGGGCGAGCAGCGGGTACTCGCGGTAGGAGAGCCACTTTTTGAGCACCTGGTAGCCGCCGAGAGTGTAGCTCCAGACGTTGGCGGGGACGGCGGCCCAGTAGGCGGAGCCCTCCTGGTGCGTGCCCAGATGGATGTCGAGGCAGGTGCCGCCGAGCAGGGCGAGTGTGATTTCCGGTTGGAGCGCGTGGGCAGCGGCAAGGGTGGCCAGCCGGGCTTGTTCGGTGACGGCCCAGGGGCGTGCGGGCGCGAAACCGCGGCCGGGCATGACGGTGCTGCCCTGGCCCTGGTAGCCCCAGCCGGCGATGAGCTTGAGGTGCTCGGCGAGGTTTGCAGGGTTGGGTAGATCGAGGCGGCCGAGGAAGGACCAGGCGGCGGTGAGCTGGAGTTCGGACTCGGGATCGAGCAGGCCGGCGAGCCGGCGGCCGAGACTGGCGGAGTGGGCCAGCAGGGGCGCGGATGCCGGGAGCGGAATGCGCGGCCAGTCGCCGAGCAGGGCGCCGGCGTTCTCTGTGCGGTAGGCCGGGGTGTGCATGATGGCTAGGGCGTGGAAGAAGAGGTCGTCAGTACCGTGTTGTGTGCTGCTAAGGGCCGTGGACGCGTTATTCGACAGGTTGGGCGCCAGGACCACTTCTCCGGGAAGGCTGGCATAAAGAAAGTGCGCCGGGAAAGCGTTACAGCCACGCTCGTTGACGTGCAGGCTTGCAAGTTGACGAGTGAGGTAGGGCGCATCGTAGCTCCGCCTGTTTGCCTGAGACGAGATGATGGCCGGCGTGGTTGTGACGACGGAGGCTACGTACGTCTCGCGTTTTTCATCGAGGAGCTTCGTTTCCGGCTCCCAGTAGAGCCAGCGGAGATCGAAGGGGCGGTAGGCGTAGCGGAGGACCTGCCAGGGCCGCATACCGCGTTCCTGGAGCGATTTGCGGGTGGTTTGCGGATTGAAACGCGCGCCGGTTTCCATGGCGCCGGGAACCAGCGCGGCGATCTCCGCGTCGGAGACGGTGCGGTCCAGATACTGCCGCATGCGGGCTTCCAGGCGGCCGCGGTCGATGTCGACGAGCAGGGAATCGCGGCTGGTCTTGATGCCGGGAAAAGAGACGGGAAAGAGCTCGGGAAGCCGCGGCCAGGTGGTGTAGATGCTGGAATGCACCCGGTGCGCGAAAGGCAGGCCGAGCGCCGGAGCGGGCTGGAGCGGCGCGTAGACGGGTTCGATTTCGCGGCGGCTTTCGCTCTCCAGTTGCGCGCGCTTGCCGGCGCCCCATAGGTCGCGGACGTTGAGGCTGCCGTTTTGCCGCGCGGTGGTGCGCACGAGCGTGGCGATGGCGGTACCGGGCTGGATGCCTTCAGGGTTCCGCTCGGTGGAAAAGACGCTGGGATCCGGCTCGCCGTCGGGGGTTTTCTTGCCGGTGCGGAAGCGGTCTCCATTGAGGTTGTCGACATAGAGCGTTTGGAAGGCGGCGAGATAGTGGTGGCGCATGGAGGGATGCGAGAGCCCGTCGAGCCACCCGTTATTGGAGATGAAGCAGACGATGCCCTGGTGGTCGTCGTTCTGCGCGATGCGGCGTTCGGCAATGCGGAAGAAGCGGATGTAGAGGTCGTTGAGGCCTTGACCCTGAGGCGAGGGCAGGCCGGGGACGGTTTGCGCGTAGGCGAGGGTGAGGCCGCGCTCCTCCTCGATGTTGGCGATGCCGGCATAGCCGTTGTAGGGGGGATTGCCGAGGATGACGAGGATGGACGGAGCCTGCTTGATGTCCTCGGCGGACTCCCGTTCGCGGCGGAACTCCTCGAAGATGACGGATTGCGGGTGCTGCTCGGGGACCCAGCCGGTGAGGGCGTTGGTGAGGAAGACCTGAGCGCGGTCCTCCTCGGTGAGCGGCGCGCCTTTGTCTTCGAGCAGCGAGGCGAGCTGGAGATGCGCGATGACAAAGGGGGCGGGGAGGATTTCAAAGCCGAAGACGCGGGTGAGGGCGGCGCGGCGCAGCTGGTGGGGGACGAGCGCGGCGTCGTCGCCGGCCTTTTCGAGTAGAGTGCGGTGGATGCGTTCGATCACCGCGGTGAGGTAGGCGCCGGTGCCGCAGCAGGGATCGAGGATGCGGACGCCCGGGGAGGCGAGGCCGTCGGGCTGGTGGAGCTCGGTGCGAAGTAGATGGTCGACGCGCTCGACCATGTAGTGGACGATCTCCTTGGGAGTGTACCAGACGCCGAGTTCGCGGCGGAGCACGGGGTCGAAGGCTTCGAGGAACGGCTCGTAAAAGTAGGCGACGGCCTCCTGCGCGCGGAAGATCTGGAAGAACGCGGGCTGAACCCGGTTGAGAGCCTCGCCGGCAAGGTTGAGCACCTCTTGCAGCTGGAGGGAGTTGAGGGCGCCGGGGTCGGCGACCTGGCCGAAGAGCCTGCGCAGGACGGGAACGCGGAGGAAATGCGCGGAGATACGCCAGTCGAAGTGGGCGCCGGGGTGGCGGCCTTCGTCGGAGCGGCGCCAGAGCACCCAGGCGGAGAAGATGCCGTAGAACAGCGTCTGGACGAGAGTCGAGCGGAAGAAGTGCTCGCCCTTTTCGCCGTCGAAGTGGATGCCGAGCGACTCCTGGAGGGCGAGCTTGACGGCACCGAAGCTGGCCAGCGGGTGGTCCTCGGCGCGGGCGCGAGCTTCGCGCGCATAGGAGGCCAGCAGCCAGGCGACATCTTTGGGCTGGGTGAGCGGGGCGCGGTAGAGCATGACGCGGGCGAGGAAATCGTGTAGCAGGCTCTCGTGGCGGGCGAAGCTGGCCAGCGGAGCTGACCAGAGCTGGGCCGGGGTGAGGGCAATGGTGTAGCGCTCCAACGTGTGCGCTGTTTGCGCCGTTTGGGCCGCGCCGGCAGGGGTGAGTTGGAGCAGGCGGAACTCGCGTAAGTTGGTGATGAGCACCAGGCCGTAGTGCCGCAGGTAACGCAGAACCTGTTCGCCGCCGGCGAGCGCGTCGAGGTCATGGTCGGCGGGTTTGATCTCGACAACGCCGCGTTCGGGATTGCCGAGGGAAGGGGGTTCCGCGCCGCGGCGGCGGGGTCTGGGGAAGAAGCCGCCGTCGGGCATGCCCGCGCCCTGGTTGCGCAGCTGGGTGGAAAACAGGATGGGGGGATCGAGAGCGGCGCCAGCGGCGTTGAGGAGCCGGTCGAGCGCCGGGTAGAAGGATGTCTCGTCGGTGGCGGAGCCGGTCGCGCGGATGGCGCGAAGGTCGGAAACGTAGTGCGCGGCGGTGTAGACGGGAGGCACGGTGTCTCCATAATGGCACGGGGGCAGCGTGGGGGGACGGGCCTGTGCCCTGCTGATTCGCGCTGTGCGGCGGCTTCAGGCTGAGCGCCTGGTCTCTCTGGTACAACTTTCGAGCATAGACTGAAGGTGGCGGCCGGAGACGGCAGATGAGGAGGGCTAGGTGCGCGGACCGGCCGGAAGCAGCGGGTTATCGGGAAAGCGTCGCGGTGCTGGACTTTATCAGCGCCGGTTAGCTCTGGCGATGTCGGCGGCGTGTGTGGCTGCCGCTCCGGGCTATGCGCAGGAGCAGGCGGTGGTGGTGGCGGCGGGGGTGCCGCTGCATGTGCACATTACCAAGTCGGCGGATATGCGGGTGGGGGCGCCGGTAGAGGGAGTGTTGACCCAGCAGGTGTGGGTGTATGACCGGCTGGCGCTGCCGCTGGGGGCGCGGGTGCGGGGGCGGGTGGCGGCGCTGGAGCCGGTGCCGCATGATGAGCATGTGAAGGCGCTGCTGAACGGGGATGTGACGCCGCTGCGGCAGGCGGTGGTGGACTTCGACCGGGTGCGGGTGGGCGAGACGGACGTGCCGCTGGAGAGCGAAGGGCGGATGCGGCCGGTGACGAAGGTGCGGTTCGCGCCGGGGGAGAAGAAGCCGTCGCTGTTCGAAACGTTGAAGGGTTCGGCGCGAGACAAGGTGGACTCGACCAAGGCGGAGCTGTTTGGGCCGGGCAAGAAGGACCGTGCGCTGCACCTGCTGTACAACCAGCTGCCGTACCACCCGCAGCGGATCTGGCGGGATGAGGATTATGTGGCGGACCTGACGGAGCCGGCGCGGGTGGAGGTGCCGGCGCGGCGGGCGCATATTGAGCAGGTCGTGGAGGTGCGGGACAGCTCGATCGCGGGCAGCCTGCCGCCGGATGCGGAGGTGCGGGGCCGCCTGGTAACGCCGATCGACTCGGACACGGCGAAGCGGGGCGACCCGGTGACGGCGATTGTGACGCGGCCGGTGTATGACGCGGACCAGAAGCTGGTGCTGCCGGAGGGCACGGAGCTGGACGGGCTGGTGGAGAAGGTGAAGCGCTCGCGCAGCTTTGGCCGGAACGGGACGCTGAACTTCCGGTTCAGGACGGTGCGGCGCCCGGGGCAGGAGGCGCAGACGATGCGCGGCACGCTGACCGGCGCCGAAGGCAACAAGGACCAGAACGTGGCGGTGGACGCGGAGGGCAACGTAAAGGCGCAGCCGGCGAAGAACCGGTTCGCGGCGCCGCTGCTGCTGGCGGTAACGGCCGCCATCGGCCATGACGACGACGGCGGCGCGGGGCAGCAGGTGGTGGGGGCGAACGGGCTCGGGCTGGTAGCGCGGGTGGTGACGGCGGCCTCGGGCAGCGCGAATGTCGCGGGAGCGTTCGGGGCGTACGGGTTGGCGAAGTCGGTGTATTTCCGGTCTCTGACGCGGGGGCATCCGGTGACGTTTTTGAAGGACACGCCGGTGGAAGTGCAGCTGTCGAAGCGGTAAAGCCGTCTCGCTGTCCGGGCGGAAAGCGCTCAGCGGGACTGCGGAGTGGCTTTCTTCTTCGCGTCTTCGGCGGCTTCTTTCGCTTCGTCGGCGGGGGTGTCAAGGGAGTCTTCGACGATCTGGCCGGTATTGGCGTCGACATTGACTTCGCGGGTCTGGGATTCGTGCTGGATGTCAAAAGACCAGATCCAGCGGCCTTTTTCGTGTTCGAGCTCGCCGGTTTTGATGGCGCCGGATTCCTTGGCGAGGGCGAGCTTGCCGGCGTCGTCCTTGGTGAGCTTGGTTTTGTGGGTGGCGGCGTGTGCCGGGGCAAATGCGAACAGGCAGCATGCCAGGGCGAGGGGAGCGGCGTAGGTGCGGGTAGGGCGATGCATGGTGGTTCCTCCATGCACAGGCTTGCACGCCGCGGTTAACCGGCACTGAAGAAGCGCTTAAGCGGTGCTGAAGAGGCGAAATAAATGTCTAGCCGCATGAGCAGGGCTGCCGCGGAAAGGGCTTGAGCCGGCGGCGATAGAATAAAGAGTTGCGCGTGGAAGAGGGCTGTGTGTGGGCCTGGCTTCCGCGATTTCAAGAGTAAGCGGGGTGCGGTTTTGGCGGCAGAGCAGACGGTGTATGACGTAGCGATCATTGGCGGCGGGCCGGCGGGGTACACGGCGGCGATCCGCGCGGGGCAAAACGGGCTGAAGGTGGCGCTGCTGGAGCGCGAGGACAAGCTGGGCGGCACCTGTCTGCACTGGGGCTGCATCCCGACCAAGGCGATGTTGTTCAACGCGGAAGTGTATGAGCTAGTGGAGCACGCGGAGGAGTACGGGATCGAGGGGCTGGGCAAGCCGACGCTCAACTGGGGCAAGGTGCTGGAGCGCAAGAACGGGATTATCGCGAAGCACGTGAAGGGGCTGGACTTCCTGATGCGGAAAAACAAGGTTACGGTGGTGCGCGGGCAGGCGTCCCTCACCGGGCCGGCGAAGGGCGGCGTGCACACGATCGCGGTCGAAAAGGCGGCGAACGGGGTGGGCGAGAAGGCCGAGGTGCGGGCGAAAAATGTGGTGATCGCGACGGGGTCGGACGCGCGGATGCTGCCGGGGCTCGAGATTGGCGACCATGTGCTGACCAATACCGAGATCCTGCTGATCCCGGCGGTGCCGAAGTCGATGGTGATTATCGGCTCGGGTGCGGTGGGGGTGGAGTTCGGGTCGATCTTCCGCAGCTTTGGCGCGGAGATCACGATTGTCGAGTTTCTGCCGAGGATTGTGCCGGCGGAGGATGAGGAAGTAAGTAAGGAGCTGCAGCGGACGTTCCGCAAGCGCGGGATCGACGTGCACACGAACGCGAAGGTGGAGAAGGTGGAGCGCTCGAGCGCCGGGGCGAAGGTGACCGCAAAGGTAACTTGGACCGACAGCGCGGGCAAGCAGGTGGTGAAGGAAGCCGAGAAGGTGCTGGTGGCGGTGGGGCGCGCGCCGCGGACGGACGGGATTGGCCTGGAGAACCTGCCCGGGGTTCAGCTGGAGAAGGGGTTTATCAAGACCGACGAGTGGATGGCGACCGGGGTGGAGGGCGTGTATGCGATTGGCGATATCGTCGCGGGCTTGCCGCAGCTGGCCCATGTTGGGTCGATGTGCGGGATCGTGGTGGCGTCGAAGCTGGCGGGGAAGTATGCGCGGGCGGTGAAGCGGAACCGGATCCCGGCGTGCACGTATACCGAGCCGCAGATCGGGTCGGTGGGGTTGACCGAGGCGGCCGCGCGCGAGAAGGGCTTCGATGTGAAGGTAGGCAAGTTCCCGTTCTCGGCGAACTCGAAGGCCTCGATCGTGAACCAGCATGACGGCTTTGTGAAAGTGGTGACCGACACGAAGTACGGCGAGGTGCTGGGGGTGCACATCATCGGCGCGTCTGCAACTGAGTTAGTGGCGGAAGCGGTGGTGGCGATGGAGCTGGAGGCGACGCTCGAAGAGCTGATGTTCACGATCCACGCGCACCCTACGCTGGCGGAAGCGATGCTCGACGGGTTTGGGGCGGTGGAGGGGTTGGCGATTAATGTGTAGGCGCTTCGCGCGGTTTTCGGCCTCGCTGCGCTCGGGCTTCGCACTGCGAGGCGGCGCTTCCGACGGGTTGAGGTAAGGCGCCTGGATAAAAGGCCGGTATTCGTGGGGGGCGGTGTGGGTCTTCCTCGCCCATCGCTCTCGCGTCGCGGGCGATCTGGCGCTTTGGGTTATGAACCAAGAGGGCGCTGCGGACTGTGGCATTTGCCTTGAGACCTGTAAACAGGAACTCCTAAGTAGACAGAAGCTGTTAGTGCTTTGGAGCAATGGACCGGCTGGATCGCTTAGCGATGGCGCTCTTCGGCAATCGCGGAACAGCCTGGACGCCCGCCCAAAGCGTTGCGATCGTTTGCTCGACCACGAGAGTCTGGTCAGGTAAGTCAGGCACGACCCCCTGGATGACCATAAGTGTGGCGAGCCCAAAGATCGAAAACCACCAGGTGTGGGCTACCACTATGTCATCCCTGTCTGGCAATCCTTCATCCCTGGCAACATCGAAAAAGAGCTGCACGAAACGTCCGAATAACGGCGCGCCAAGGTCGTTGATATATTGTCCAGCGCGGACGCCGTTGCGGTTCTCAGGCCCGAAGAAGACGTTACGGAACTGTTGTGGATGGGCAATGCAGAATTGAATCAAGCCGCGTGAAGCCGCAAAAAGACGCTCTTTCGATGCAGGATGTTTAGCGGCAATCGCGTCGAAGTTCTGAACCATCAGCCCGATCGTTTCGCTGCTCAACTCAACGAGAATGTGCCACTTGTCGGGGAAATGCTGATAGATCACGGCGTGCGTATAGCCGATCTTTTTAGCGATCTCGCGAAGCGTCACGGCTTCGTAGCCGCGATCGGCAAACATTTTGCTGGCAGCCGCAAGGATTTCGCCCCGCAATCTCTCTTTGCGCTCTACCCGACGACTTGGTGATGTGGATGTCACTTCAATAGCTTAGTCCGTTTTTACGTTTTTGCGACCGAATGTTGGTTTGTAACCATTGGAAGGAAAACCGCTGATTATTTTGCAACCATTGGTTATAAAAGATCTCTAATTGTCAGGCCGCGTATTTGGATGGCGGCCATATACGAGGCAAAAGGAGAATGCGATGAAAGTTCTAGTGATTGGAGCAGCCGGCAAGAGCGGAGACGCGCTGGTAAATGAGGCGTTGGCGGCTGGGCACAAGGTGACGGCTTTCGTGCGCGGCGCCGCGCAGTACAAGAAGGCGAATGTCAGAGTTGTGGCGGGCGACGTGCTGGACGCGGCTGCGGTCGACGCTGCGGTAGCCGGGCAGGATGCCGTGATCGACGCGCTGGGCGGCAAGACGCCGTGGAAAGTGACGGCGATGGAAACGAGCGCGGCACAGAATATCGTGGACGCGATGCGGCGCAATGGCGTGCGGCGATTGCTGAAGATTTCGGTAGTGGGTGCGGGCGAAAGCGTAAAAAACGCTGGCTTCTTCAACGAGCACCTGCTCATGCGGACGTTTCTGCGGGGTCTGCTGGTAGACAAGGCGGGCATGGAGGCCGAAATCGAAGGCAGCAACTTGGACTGGACGCTCGTACGGCCGCCGATGTTGACCGACCGCGAGAAGACCGGCGTTGCCAGGGTGCTGAGCACGGAGGGCGGCGAGAAGGCGCACAAGATCGGGCGCGCCGATCTGGCAGCCTTCATGGTGCAGCAACTGGAAAGCAGCCGGTATGTGCGTCAGGCAGTGACGGTGACGACCACATAGCAATACCTCGGCGAGGATCAACCTTTCTCATCGAGACGATGCGATCGGCTTCGTAAAGGCCTGTAACGATTCCATGCGACAGATAACCGTGGAAACCCACGGGACTAGCGGAGTGCTAGCTGCGCAACTCACAAGCTCTGGTACTCACGTCAGAGCACCAACTTCCGATTAAGAAAGGATCGTTTTATGTCAAACTTCCCCACACCGCTTGAAGAAGTTATTCATCATAATGTTATTAAGAACAACAAAACAGGCGGCCCGGCACTGGATATCGGGCCTATGCAGTTGCTATGGAGGGCACTGGGAGAAAACACGGGCTACACCTTTTCCATTTTCGAGATGACGGCTGTGCCGGGTATGGGTATTCCACTTCATAGGCACCCATTTGCAGAGTTTTTCTACGTGCTGGAAGGCGATCTGTCGATCGGGCATTGGAACAACCAGGGTGTCACTCAGTGGGACACGTGTGAAGCTGGAGAGAGTCTGATGGTGCAACCCAATGCGCCTCACTCATTCTTCAATAAGAGTGACCGTCCGTGTCGCGTGCTGAGTGTGTCAACGTATCACCACGAGCGAATGATGAAGGATGCGGTGCATCCGGATGGCAGGACAGACTTCTTGCCTGCTCAACTCACCCAGGCCGACTTCGAGACGTTGACCAAGTCCATGGAAAAGAACCAGACATTTCTTGTCGCCGACCACGCTTAGCAGGGGGCCACATAAACAGCGCCGCTCGAATCTGTATGACGAAGCGGCGCAATAACTCATAACCGATCAGTCCGGCAACTGTAACAGGGCTTGTTGCTCCGTACACACATGATAATGTCCTTTGCCGTGCCCTGAAGAGCCCGGAAGTCGCACGTTTTGGAAGCGGTTCGCTCGCGCGGCGGCGTCGCGGACGGTGGATGCTCCTGCGTGAGCTTGCGGCTGGGTAGGATGAGGGCATGGCTGAGGTGCTGACGCTGGTGGGGCTGGGGCGGGTGGAGTATGGGCGGGCGCTCGGGTTGCAGGAGCGGCTGGTGGAGCTGCGGCGCTCGGGGGCGGTGGGCGATGTGCTGCTGCTGGTGGAGCATCCGCCGGTGCTGACGCTGGGGCGGAATGCGGGCCGGGAAAACGTGATTGCGACGGATGAGGAGCTGGCGCGGCGGGGGGTGGCGCTGCATGTGGTGAAGCGGGGCGGGGATGTGACGTATCACGGGCCGGGGCAGCTGGTGGGGTACCCGGTGCTGGACCTGCGGGAGCAGCGGCTGGAGAGCGGTGCGCGGATGGGGGTGGTGGATTATGTGCGGCGGCTGGAGGAGGTGCTGATCCGGGCGTGCGGCGAGTACGGGGTGCGGGCGCAGAGGGTTGCGGGGCGGACGGGAGTGTGGACGGCGCCGGGGAGGGCGGTTCAGGCGGACCAAGTTGTTCAATCGGTTCAGGCAGTTCAGGCGGTTCAGGAGCGGAAGTTGGCGGCGATTGGGGTGCATGTGTCGCGGGGGGTGAGCTCGCACGGGTTTGCGTTGAATGTGACGACGGATTTACGTGATTTTGGGCTGATCGTTCCGTGCGGGATTGCCGATAGAGAGGTGACGTCGCTGGAAGCCGAGGCCGAGGCGGAGGTAACGGTGTTCGGGGTGGGGCAGGTAGTGGCGCGGGTGTTTGGGCGGGTGTTCGGGCGCCAGGTGCTGGCGACGGATGGGGTTGGGGCGGTGCATGCGTCGCTGGGGGACTGGTCGGCCCAAAGTTGAGGCCGGAGTCGCGTCTGGCGAGGCGATCCGGGTGAAGCGGCTGACGGTGCCGGAAAGGATGCCGGATGCGGGGCACAGTGCGTGGCGAGTGGCGCTGCGCCGGGCCGCGCACCAGCTGTTCGATGAGCCGGTGGTGTTCCGGGACGAGTTTGCGGTGCGTTTGCTGGGGGATGCGGGGGCGGAGGCGCTGCGGAGGACGCCGGCGGCGCAGAAGCGGGTGTGGTCGAAGTCGCTGCGGGCCTTTGTGGTGGCGCGGTCGGCGTATGCGGAGCAGTGCCTGGCGGCGGCGTATGGCGAGGGGACGCGGCAGTACTGCCTGCTGGGCGCGGGGCTGGATACGTTCGCGCTGCGCAACCCGTGGATGGATTTGCGGGTGTTTGAGCTGGACCAGCCGGTGGTGCAGGCGTGGAAGCGGGAGCTGGCCGGGCGGGCGGGGCTGAGTTTCGCGGGGCGGTGCGAGTGGGTGGCGGGGGACCTGGCTGCTCTGGTGGATGGCTCGGATGGGTGCGGGGCGGCGGAACGGATTGTGGAGGTCGAGGGCGGCAAGCTGGGCCGGGAGAGGCGGCTGGACGGGGTAAATGCGGGAGGAGCAGGCCGCGCGATGGCGCGGCGGGACCAGGAATTGGCTCGGGTGCTGGATCGGGTGCTCGATCGGAAGTTGGATGAGGGGTTGGATCGGGAGTTGGCTCGGGCGCCGATCGGCAGCGGGGGCGGCGTTGCGTGGCCGCCGGGTGGGATGGACCCGGGGCGCCGGGCGGTGTTCGCGATGCTGGGGGTGGCGCCGTTTTTAGGGCCTGAAGCATTGAGGGCGGTGCTGGGGCGGGTGCGGGGTTTCCCGCCGGGCAGCGCGATTGTTTTCGATTACCGGCTGCCGCGCGAGGCGCTGGGTGAGGAGGAACGGCGGCAGCACGACTCGCTGCAGAAGCGGGCGACGGCGAAGGGCGAGCCGTTCGCGGAGGGATGGACTCCGGAGGAGATGGCGGGTGCGCTGCGCGGGTTTGCGCGGGTGGAGGACCTGGGCGGGGCGGAGCTGAACGCGCGGTACTTTGGCGGAATCGGGGCCGGGCGGCAGGACGGGCTGGCGGTGCGCGGGGCGGCGGCGCGGGTGATGCTGGCGGTGGTGTAACGTGTCGCGGGGCTGCTCGGGGTGCACGGCGTATGCGCCGCGCGCCGACAGGAGGAGGCATGAAGGTTGCGAGAAGTCTGATGGCGGGATGGTGGATGGGGGCTCTGTTGATGCTGCCCGGCTGGAGCCTGGCCCAAACCACGCAAGCGGCTGGGCAGGCCGGCGCCGAAACGACGGCGGGGACCGACAAAGGCGGCGAGAATGCGCGGCCCAAGTTGATCTACGGGCCGATACCGGAATACACGGATAAGGCTCGCAAGAAGAAACTGAGCGGGGCCTGTGTGCTTTCGCTGACGGTCGATGCGAGCGGGATGCCGCAGGATGTGGCTGTCGTGCAATCGATTGAAGATACGGTGCCGAAGAAGCTGAAATCGGCGGCGCAGGGGCTGGATGAGAATGCGATGAAAGCGGTAAGGCAGTACCGGTTTCGGCCGGCGATGTCGGATGGAAAGCCGGTGCCGGCTGCGATCAAGGTTGAGGTGCAGTTTGCGCTGTATTGAGCGGCTTCACTGAGATGGCTTCAAGCAGTTTCCCTGATGCCGTGCAGCCGGGAGAGCGTCTCGATGTGGCTTTTCCCGCCGGGGAAGCCACCTGCACGGTCGTTGGGCTCAGTATGCTTTTCAGGAAAAATGGCTAAGGAGACTCTGAACAAGTGCCGAAATCAAGACCGCCTGCGCGGCTGGCGGTCCCTTCGGGACGTGTGCTCGGCCCGAAGGGCGTCCCGCCGCCACGCAGTGGCCGCCAGCCGCGCAGGCGGTTTCGCTCTTAATCAGACCTTCCTTAGCCGCGGCCGCGGAGGCGGTCGAGGGATTGCCGGTCGTGTTTGGAGGGGCGGCTCGCGGGGGCCATGTTGGCGGGGTTAAGCGCTTTGCGCTCGGCGGCCTGGGCGGCGCGGCGGGTGCGGCTTTCGTCGGACTCCTGGAAGAGGGCCTGGGCCGCGGCTGCCGGGCCGCGCACTGGGCTCAACAGCAGGACTTCGCCTTCGAACTCGCCGGCCTCGTTGCGGATGCGCAGACGGTCGCCGGCGCGGAGAATGCGGGAGGGCTTGGCGCGCTGGCCGTTGGCTTCGATGCGGCCGATATCGCAGGCGCTGGCGGCGAGCTCGCGGGTTTTGAAGAAGCGGGCGGCCCAGAGCCATTTGTCAAGGCGCAGGGTGGGTGTGTCGCGGGGGTCGGGCATACAGCTTATTTTCGCGCGGATTCCGGTTCCTGCGTTGGGGTGGAGAGGGCTGTCCGCGCTGTAGACTGGCACGGGCGCCGCTGTGCGGGCCATATTTTCAAGAAGCGTTGGCGGGGAGTGGGATGAGGATTGCGTTTTTCAGCCCGACGCTTTCGGGGACGGGGGGGATTGAGGCGGCGATCAAGAACCTGATGCACGGGTTCGATGCGCTGGGCGACGAGACGCGCCTATTTCTGCTGGGCGGGTCGTATAGCGAGGATTGGCTGCGGGGGCTTAAGTACACGCGGATCGGGAGCCCGAAGGATGCGCGGCTGGTGAGGCTGGCGAAGTATGCGGTGGGGTCGGTGCGGGCGGTGGCGGGCTGGCGGCCGGATGCGATTGTGTGCGCGGATGCGACGACGATCCAGATGGCGCGAGTGGGGCGGCTGTTCGCGGGTGGCGGGAAAGTGCCGATTGCGTCGTGGGTTCACTTCCCGCTGCATACGCTGCGGCTGAAGGAGATGCTGCACAAGGCCGATTTTCACTTGGCGATCAGCGGGCAGATCGCGGAGGACCTGCGGGCGTACCTGCCGGAACAGAGGGACCGGGTGTTTACGATTTACAACGCGGTGCAGGTTTCGACGGACGTGGGACTGGTGCGGCGGCCGGCTGGTACGGCTGTGTTTCTGTATGCGGGGCGGCTGAATTATGACGACCACAAGCGCACCAACGACATTTTGCTGGCGGCGGCGAAGCTGCGCGGGGAGTGGCGGCTGAAGATCATCGGCGCGGCGCCCGAGGGTGCGCCGGAGCACGGAGAGCGGCTGCGCGCGCTGGCCCGGGAGCTGGGGATCGAGGAGCGGATCGAGTGGATGGGCTGGCAGAGCGACCCGTGGACGGCGGCGGGCGAGGTGACGGCGCTGGTGCTCTCGTCGGAGCGGGAGGGCTTCCCGATGGTGCTGCTGGAGGCGGTGAGCCGGGGGATCGCGGCGGTGGCGAGCGACTGTACGGGGACGCTCGAGATCATGGTCGAGGGGGAGAATGGCTGGCTGTACCCGGTGGGCGATGTGGACGCGCTCGCCGGGCGGCTGCAGAGGATTGTGGATGAGCCGGGGAGTCTGCCGGAGCAGGAGCGGGTGCGGGCGACGGCGCTGCGGTTTTCGGCCGAGGCGGTGGCGGGGCGGGCGCGGGAAGCGGTGTTGAAGGTCAGGGCGAGTTGATTCTCGCGTGCGGGAGCATTCGGGGCAAGTCAAAGCGAAAAAAGCAGGTCCTTCGCTTCGCTCAGGATGACAGCGCCTTCTTAAGTGGCGGCAGGTTCGCTTTCGCGCTGGACAGCGATTTCGGTCCGCTGCAAAGGCAAGGGGCTCAGCGGTTGAGCAGCGCGACGCCGGCGTTGAGGTAAAGCGCGAAGCAGGTCCAGGCCAGGTAAGGTGCGAGCAGCCAGGCGGCGAGCGGGCGGATGGTGTGGAAGGGCCGCATGGTGAGCACGATGGCGGCGATGAGGATGGCGAGGTCGAGCAGGGCGAAGGCGGGGGCGTGCGCCCTGAAAAAGACGGCGGTCCAGACGAAGTTGAGGAGCAGCTGAATGGCCCACATACGCAGGCCGCTGGAGCGGCAGGAGCTGACGCGGGTGCGCCAGGCAAGCCAGGCGGCGATGGCCATGAGGGCGTAGAGGAGGGTCCAGACCGGGGCGAAGAGCCAGTCGGGCGGGGAGAGCGGCGGCTGGCGGAGCGTGGGATACCAGGTGTGGATGGAGGGGGCGGCGAGATACGCGGAGACAGCGGCGACGGCAAAGGCCGCGGCGAGGAAGCCGAGGAGCGCGAGCGTGCCGCGGGTTCGAGTGGGGCCCGGCATGGTTTGAGTATGCCGCTGGGCTTGAACCTGGTGCAAATGGAACGGGTGTAACAGGGACGGAAGAGTGATCCGTCTGGCTGGGGGCTCCGGTTTATGCGAATTGCGGAGCCCGGTTATGGACAGTTACAAAGAGGTCATCTGCGAGCAGCCAGCAACCCGGAGTAAAGTGACGGCAAGCGCGTTTATGAGGATTAATCTGCATAACATCGCTTATTTGACCTATCTCGAAGTTGCCACCTCGGTTTTCGTTGAAGGCAGCCGACCAACAATGAAATCAGAGACTCGCAGTGCGGCTGGCGCGTCCATGTTCGCTAATACCGCAACGACGTAGCGAGAAGCCATGCAAATTTGCAACTCTGCGTTGATGCCGGGGCCAACGCCGCCATGACCGAAGCAACGCGCTCCGTTGATCAAGCGTACTTCGAAACCATATGCGTATTGCCCAAGAGCAGTGTCGACGGTTCCGGTGGTCAGAAGCTCCGTATATTTTGCATTTAGAAGTCTGTTCCGCTTGAGTGCATTTGCAAAGTTGAGAAGGTCCCCGACTGTCGAGTACCCTCCGCCTGCAGAGGTTCCAGCATCTGCGGGCGATACTGCCATCGGCCGCCATTGCCCGGTATCTGCCCGAGAGTAAGGGAGACTGCGCTCTCCGACCGGCTGATCTTTAGGTGCCTGACCTGTCGAAGTCATGCCCGACGGTGCGTAAATGTGTTCTCCGACATATTGGTAGTAGGTCTCTCCCGTAACACGTTCAATCACAGTACCTAACAGAATGAAACCGTAGTTGCTGTAGTCAAAGCGACTCCCTGGCTTGAAAAGGAGTGCACGAGAGCCATAGAGCAGAATGTAATCCTGCAGAGTTCGAAGATCCGCGCGATGTTTGTCGAATTCAGGTCCGAAGATGTCTCCCGTACCTCCGGTGTGATTCAGCAACTCGGCAAGCGTTACAGTGCTGGCGAGTTCCTTGTTTGGGTAATCAGTCAGGTATTTCCCAACCGGGTCGTCAAGCTTAAGCTTCCCGGCCTGGGCTAATTGCAAGATGGAGACGGCTGTAAACATCTTGTTCAGTGAACCTACGGAGAACCGTGTCGTGAGTGTATTGGCTCTGGAATGTTCTCTGTCTGCCATTCCGTATGCCTGCTGAAAGAGTATCTTTCCGTCTGTTGCCAGCAGAACTGTGCCGCTGAAAGCATCAGCATCACTAACGTAGCTAAGCCGTGAACGTAGCGAAGCGACAAGACCATTTTCGCTGAGATGGGGTAACGCAAGGTCCGGCGGACGCACAAAGACGGGCTCAATCGTTATTGCAGTGATCTCGTAAGGCTCTTTCGATCCCACTTGAATCGAGATTCTCGCGAGTCCGTCCCCTAACCGCTCCTGCAACAACGCAGTCACTTTGGTCGAGGTGTCCTGTTCCATCTTCGCGAGGTCGAATCCAGCGGTGTTGCGTCGGAGACCTTCATCATGGGTGCGAGAGGCTGCCCCCGTAGGAAAATTCTTCCCGAGATACGCAACGTACACCTTAAAATCAGCCGCATCGAACGCCGCCAGCCAGCTGTTCAGTTGGCAAGCAGCAGGGGTGCCTGCACAAGGCACCTGGGCAAAGGACGATATGGGAAGCCACAGCGACAAACAGCACAATCCTATGAAGCGCTTCACTCCCATACTAATAAGACCCTCCTGGACAACCCATCATAGTGCTGTCTAGGTCTGCTGTTCCATAGGTAACGTAATGTCGCATTGTCGTCGTGGACTTCGCCGACTCACCACATGCGCACGGACGAGAGCCCGGAGCGGGTGGCGGCGGTCCAGCGGCTTACCTGGGCCTATCTCTGCGGCGCACTGTACCTGGAAGACTCCGCTTGGTCGGCGGCATGTGCCGCCCTCGTCGGGCTCAACGAACTGGGCCGGGTCGCATGCAAAGAATGCTCGCCAGAGGCGCGGCTCGCCTGTGAGGTGGATACCGATTGGTCCGGAGAAGTCGGCTGGCTGGAGATATCAGTGCTTCGCGTCGGAAAGGGGATAGCCCCGCCAGATATATTCAAGGGCTTCGGGCAGGGTCTGCTGTTTGACGGAGTAGTCGGTGTGGCCTGCATTGCGGGCGAAGAGGAACTGGTAGTGGTAGCCGCTGGCCGCAAGGACGCGCGCCATGTTTTCGTTGGCGGCGACCCAGTCGTGCAGGTTGTCGCGCATGGCGTTGGGATTGAGCAGGTCGCGGTCGCCGACCTCGAGCCACAGACGCAGCGGCTTGCGGGGCGATGCCGGGATGAGGTGCTCGTGGAACTCCCACGCGCCGTGAGGGGTTCGCGGGTCAGAAGGCCACTGCTGGTTGACGTAGGTGCCGGAGTAGGTGAGCACGCGATGGTAGAGCTCCGGGTGGTACCAGGCCATGATGAGCGCACAGGAGCCGCCGGAGCTGCCGCCCATCGCGGCGCGGCCGTCGGGGTCGCGGGTGAGCTGGACGTGAAAGCGCGACTCAACGGCAGGGAGCACCTCGTGCTCCACGAACTCCGCGTAGCGGCCCGACATCGTGTCGTACTCCAGGCCGCGCTCGCTGCCTTGCGCGTCGCCTCCGCCGTTGGCGATGGAGATGGCGATCATGGCGGGCACGCGATGCTCGGCGATGAGGGTATCGAGGGTGGTGAACAGCAGCGGATCGGGGCCGTCGGCGCCCACGATGAACGGCGCGGCCGTGCCGGCGAGATACTGTTTCGGCACGTACACGGTCACGCGCCGGGTGTAGGGAGCGGGGTGGCTGGTCGAGACGATGAGCCGCGCGGGGTTGTTCGGGTCGGGCTTGCCGAAGGTCCCGGGATCGCGCGCGATGCCGGGGTAGAACCGGCTGTCGGCTGAGCTCATGACGAACTCGGAGACGGTTCCATGCGATATGCCGGGCCGCGGCAGCGTTTCAGGCGCGGGGGCATGGGTGGGGCCCAGGACGAAGTTGCCGTCCTGACCGGGCGGGGGCAGCGCACCATCGCTGAGCGGCTTGGCGGTCACAAAACCGGGCGTGTCGGGGGAGCGCGTGGGCGGCACGGGCGTTTGCGCGTTTGCCAGGGAGCACGCGAGAAGCAGAACAGCACCAAATGGGGCACGGCGGACATGCATACGGTTGCGCTTCGACCTCGTCGCGGAAGTATAGAGCATTTCGCCCGCCGACGATGTAGGAAAATGTTAGCTTGTTGGTGTGAAAAAGTATCCTAAGTATCTCGACTGGCTTCGGTATATCTGTGCCCTGTTGTTGTACTTCTACGGCGCGAGCAAACTCACCGGCCATCAGCTTGTTGTTCCTTCTTGGGTCGCACAAAGACCAATCGGCTCGCTCGATGGTTACACGCTGACCTGGTACTACTTTGGCTACTCGCACACGTATAAATACATCCTCGGCTCGATTCAGGTGACCGGCGCTTCGCTGCTGTTGTTTCGCAAGTCGGCCCTGCTTGCCGCTGCGATGATGTTGCCTGTCATGGTCAACATTATGCTCATCAACGTCTTTTATTCCATTGCGCCAGGCGCGGAGCGGATGGCCGCGTTCATTCTTTTATGCCTGCTCCTGCTCCTATGGCAGCAGCGTGAGGCACTCTTCGGGGCACTGTGGGCTGGGCAATCGGCCGAATCGAGTTCTACGCAAAAGCGTCATTGGTTCATCCGCGCGCTCGTACTCCTTTTCGTGCTTGGGCAGGTGTTGCTTGGCACAGTAATGGCTCATCAGCAGGGTCACTTCTACTCGCTGCAAAAGGGCCACTAAGGCTTTCGGAACAAAGAGTTAGCGGCGAGTAGTGGAATCTCTCGATGGGTTCAATCCTGACGGACATTTGATTGTCCTCACAAGTCGCACTGTCGCCCTGGACCTCGCCGATTCACGCTATGCGCATTGCCGGGCAATCGACGATAAGCCAGCCATATTTGGCCCCGTTCACGTGAGACATAAACATTAGTGCGGTGCGCTCTTCCGGCGATCATAACTCCAGTCAGCGGGATTGGGACATGCGTGCAATGCAGTGCACCTTCACCGCGCCAGCATTTTCACAGGAATCTATTCTGCCGGTGTAATCGATCTCCAACTCCGAGTTACTAAGCCAGTGCAGATTCTCAGTCTCAACAGACCTCCAACCGCCTGCAAAGACGCGATTCGTATCAAATCCGTGAGCTGCAAAGACAGTCACCGCAGTATCGCCCCCGAGAGCGCCTGCATCGACGGTTTCAGTCCTCACTGCCCGGTGCCTATCAGGAGAGTAGATCGGAACACTCTTCGTTTCGCAGCCGAGCAGTGTGTCCGCCATGACCAAGAGCAGGAAAAGTGAACTGATCGAGGTGACGGAGCCGCTAAGGAGCTGCAAAGGCAGGCGTATGAGAAGCCTTCTTCGTCTGAGTGCCCGAATGGCCCAAACCGAGGAAAAAGCGAGAGCAGCGAAAAGGGCGACAACCCGTAGGTACGGCCAGTCGATAAAGAACATGGATCATGATGGCCTATTGTGAACGCCTTTTCGAGCCGTTTCTGCCGCGGTTGGTAGGCTGTGCGATTGACACGCGGCCCCGGTATGCTGGTTTTGCGTATGAGCGAGCAAACACAAGAGCAAGGCGAGCAACGAGTGATTCAGGTGCGGCTGCCGGATGGGGCGGTGCGGGAGGTGCCGGTGGGGACGACGGCGCTGGAGGTGGCGAACGCCATTTCTCCGCGGCTGGCGGCGGCGGTGGTGGTGGCGCGGGTGCGGCCGTTGCGGGTTGCTGTTGAGAGCGCGGAGCGGGATGCGGCGACCGAGGCGGGCGTGACCGAGGCGGCGATGTATGGGGCCGGGGATGGAGCGGCTGAAAGGCTGGTCGATTTGCGGGAGCCGCTGACGGAGGATGTGGCGCTCGAGCTGTTGAAGGAGAGTGACGCGGATGCGTTGAAGGTGCTGCGGCACTCGGCGGCGCATGTGATGGCGACGGCGCTGATGGAGCTGTATCCGGAAACGAAGCTGGGACATGGGCCGGCGACCGATGCCGGTTTTTTTTATGACGTGTACCGGGAGACGCCGCTGACGCAGGAGGATTTGCGGCTGATTGAGGGGCGGATGGCGGAGGTGGTGGCGCGGGATGCGCCGTTTGTGCGGGTGTGGGAGCCGCGGGAGCAGGGGCTCGAGGAATATGCCGCGCAGGGCGAGTTTATGAAGGTGCACTTCATCGAGCGGTTCACGCGGGCGGGCGAGGAGATTTCGCTGTACAGGAATGGCGGGTCGGGCCGGGGCGGGGCTGAAGCGGGCCTGGGCAGCGGGGGTGCGGGGCAGGCAGGGACTCAGAGTGGCGGGTCGGGTAATGCCGGATCGGGTAAAGGCGAGGCTGAGAATGGCGGGGCCGGGCAGGGCGGAGCTAGAAACGGCGGGTTTACGGACTTCTGCCGGGGACCGCATGTGGCCTCGACGGGGTGGGTGAAGGCGTTTCGGGTGCTGAGCCTGGCCGGGGCGTACTGGCTGGGGGATGAGAAGAACCCGCAGCTGCAGCGGATTTATGGGACGGCGTTTTTCTCGGAAAAGGAGATGGACCGGCACGTCGCGCAGCTGGAGGAGATGGCCAAGCGCGACCACCGGGTGCTGGGCAAGCAGCTGGATCTGTTTTCGATCCAGGAGCTGGCGGGGGCGGGGCTGATTTTCTGGCACCCGAAGGGCGCGATGATCCGCAAGACGATGGAGGACTGGATGCGGGAGGAGTGCATCCGCCGCGGGTATGAGCTGGTGTACACGCCGCATGTGGCGAAGGTGAACCTGTGGCAGACCAGCGGGCATGAGGGCTTTTACGCGGACAATATGTTCACGCCGATGAAGCTGGACGATGCGGAGTACCGCATGAAGCCGATGAACTGCCCGTTTCATATTTTGATCTACAAGAACGCGCCGAAGAGCTACCGCGACCTGCCGGTGCGGTATGCGGAACTGGGCAATGTGTACCGGTACGAGCGCTCGGGGACGATGCACGGGCTGCTGCGGGTGCGCGGGTTTACGCAGGATGACGCGCATATCTTCTGCATGCCTGCGCAGATCGAGGATGAGGTGGTCGCGTGCATCGACTTTGCGCAGGCGGTGCTGGAGACGTTCGGGTTCAGCGATTTCAAGGTGGAGCTTTCGACGTGGGATCCGAAGGATCGCGCGGCGTGGGCGGGGTCGGATGAGAACTGGGCGCTGGCGACGAGCGCGCTAGAGCGGGCGCTCGATCGCAAGGGGATCGCGTACAAGACGATGCCGGGCGAGGCGGCGTTTTACGGGCCGAAGATCGATATCAAGCTGGTGGACGTGCTGGGGCGGCTGTGGCAGCTGTCGACGGTGCAGTTCGACTTCAACCTGCCGGCGCGGTTCGAGCTGGAGTATGTGGGCGAGGATGGGGAGCGGCACCAGCCGGTGATGGTGCACCGGGCGCTGTTTGGGTCGGTCGAGCGGTTTTTCGGGGTGCTGATCGAGCAGTATGCGGGGGCGTTTCCGCTGTGGCTGGCTCCGGTGCAGGTGGGGCTGGTGCCGATCGCGGAGCGGCACCTGGAGTATGCGCGGGAGGTGGAGACAGCGCTGAAGGCCGCGGGGCTGCGGGTGGAGCTGGATGGACGGAACGAGAAGATGAATGCGAAGATCCGCGAGCTGACGATGCAGAAAGTGCCGTATGTGCTGGTGATGGGGGATAAAGAGGCGGAGGCGGGCGGGGTGAGTGTGCGGACGCGGGGGAAGGGCGATGGCGGGTCGATGCCGCTGGCGGAGTTTGTGGAGCGAGCACAGGGGCTGGTGCGGGGGCACTCGATGGAGCTGTGAGAGCGGGCGCGCGGGCGAAAAAGCAGGTCTGTTCGACTGCGCAGGCCGATGAATCCGGCCTGCTTCGCTCAGGATGACCCCTTATTTTGGTGGCGCGGGATGACCCCTTCGTTTGTCTGTCGTGTTTCGGGTGGCTCAGCAGGGTCGGCTGTTCGAAAGGTGTGGGAGGACTTGTGGGTTCGGGCCGAAGCGAGAGAGGAATCCTTCAGGCTTCCTCTCTCGCTGTTTGCGCTGAGGGTCAGGGGTGGCCGTGTTCGCCGCCGCCGCCGTGCGGGGCTTCGGCATGGGGAGCCTCGGCATGGGGGGCTGCCTGCGGGGCTGCCTGCGGGGCTGCATGTGGGGCTTCCTGCGGAGCTGCCCGGGGAGCTTCCTGATGGGGCGCTTGCTGGGGAGCCTGGCGCTGTTCGACCTGTGGCGCCTGCGGGCGGGGCTGCTGCTCGGGCTGGGCGCGCTGCTGCTGCTGCTGCTGCACGCGCTGTTGTTGCTGCTGGGCGCGCTGTTCATTGACTTGTGACTGCTGCTGTTGCTGCTGGGCGCGCTGCTGGTTTTGCTGCTGGCGTATCTGCGCCTGCTGCTCGCGTTGCTGGTTGAGCTGGACGCGCTGCTGATCCTGCTGGACGCGCTGCGGATTGGCCTGCTGCTGCGCCTGCTGGGCACGCTGCTGGTTGAGATGAACGCGCTGCTGGTCGAGCCGGTTTTGCTGCTGCTGGGCCTGCTGCGGGAGAGAGCGCTGCGCGCTGCCTTGCGGCTGGTTGAACTGGGCGCGTTGCGGACCCTGGACCGCGCGCGCCGCATTGCCTTGCGGCCGGTTGAGGGGGGCGCGCTGCGCGGGGTTTGCGGCGAGGCCCGGGCGCTCAAAGCCGCCCTGGTTGACGACGGGGTGGAGGTTGGCGGCCTGGGGGGTCGCGAGGGTGCGGCCGGCCAGGGGGCGGGCGGCGGCGAGCAGCTGCGGGCGGCCGCCGTCGCTGCGGGCGAACTGGGCGCGGTTGGCCTGGGCCTGCTGGATGTGCTGGCGCTGGGCGGGCAGGGCGGCGAAATGCTGCTCGCGGGCGGCGGCCTGTTCATACGCGACGGGGTGGGCGGGGATGCCGTGGGGGCCGCCGTTGTAGGAGACGCGATTGTAGTTGTTATTGACGGTGACGTTGTGGACGTAGGTATTGCGCACGACGGTGGTATTGATGCGGGTAACGGAGCGGTTGTAGAAGAACTGGTTGTGGTTCCAGTAGCCGCCCTCGTAGCCGCGGCCGTAGTAACCGTAGCCGTAGGGGATGCCGCCGTAGAAGCCGATGTGATGGCCCCAGTAGCCGTGGTGGAAGCCGTAGCGGCCGCCGTCGTCGCCCCAGTAGCCGGGAGTCCACAGGGCGCCGATGAAGGGCGCGACGACCCAGATGCCGGGGACCCAGAAGTAGCCGGGCTGCGTGTTGTTCTGGGCGTAGTTCCAGTAGCCGGGGGTCCACAGATAGTTGTCGCCGGGGCAGGGGGGCTGCTGGTAGTCGGGCAGGGGCGGCGGGGGCTGGTCGGCGTAGGTGGTCTGGTCGTAGCCGGCGCCCGAGTCGTCGCCGGGCGCGCCGGCGTACTGGTCGGCGTAGCCGCCGGTGTCGTAATTGCCGCTGGCGCTGCTGCCGCTGGCGCCGCCCAGGTAGGGGGCGCGGCCGGCCTGGGTGGGTTCCTGGGTTGCGTCTTGCGCGGTGTCCTGCGCGGTGTCTTGGGGAGGCGGCGGGGGCATGGAGCCTTGAGAGTTCTGCGCGCCCTGGTAGCTGGCGGGGGCGCCATTGCCGGCGGACGGGGCGTAGGCCTGGTTGGTATTCTGCGGCTGCTGGGGGGCGCCGGCGACGCTGTCATTCATTTGGGCGCTGCCGCTCACCGGCGCGAGATTGGCGGCGGCGGGGTCGCCTGCCTCGGGCGCATTGGGATCGACCTTGTGACAGCCGGCGAGGGTGAGCAAGGCGGCGAGAGCGCCGGTTCCGCAGAAATGGAGTGTTCGGTTGCGCATAGGCTTTCTCCGCACCCATTTACGATGCGCTGGAGGAGACACGTTGCATCAGGATAAGTTGTTTTGACGCCGGGTGGGGACCGATATGGAGGGTGTGACGTAACTTTGGGGTGGCGGCCTGCATCAGAATGGGACGACTTACGGACGGGCCGGGATATGCTGACGCGAAGGGGTGCTTGCATGGTGGGAATGGAGAAGAGGGCCGTGGCGGCAATGGCGCTGGCTTTGCTGGTGGGGGTGGCCGGTTGCCGGAGCACGCCGAAGGAAGCGGAAGCGCCGAACGCGCCAAACGCGCCGAACGCGATGGGGCAGCCGATACCTCACGCGCATATATATCCGGAGATCGACAAGGCGCAGGGGGATGTGACGGCCGCGCTCAAGACGGCGAAGCGCGAGCACAAGCGGGTGCTGGTGGACTTTGGCGGGGACTGGTGCGGGGACTGCCAGGTGCTGAACCTGTACTTTCACCAGCCGGAGAATAGTGGGCTGCTGAAGGACCATTTTGTGCTGGTGGATGTGAACGTGGGGCGGATCGACCAGAATCTAGACCTGGGAACGAAGACCGGGGTGAACCTGAAGAAGGGGGTTCCGGCGCTGGCGGTGCTGGATGCGGATGGGGCGTCGCTGTATGGGCAGAGCGGGCAGTTTTCGGACATGCGGCATATGGAGGCGGCGTCGGTGCATGATTTTCTGGAGAAGTGGAAGTAAGGGTGGATTGAGGGAGAAAGCAGATCCTTTGGCGCAAGCGCTACCGCTGCGCTCAGGATGACACCTCATTAAGATGGCCACGCTGTCTTTTGAGTACACACGTCACGAAGTGACCGGTTCTTCGAACGGTGCACGAAGTGCCCGCGCAGGCGGTCTTGGTTCTTCGTCCGGCATGCGCATCGTATGAGGGCAGGAGCGTGCGCGATGGAGAAGGTGGCGGTTCGGGACGACCAGGTGGTGGCGATGGACGCGGTGGCGCCGAACCTGCGGGGGCTGCGGATCGCGTTTGTGAACGTGTTCGCGGTGACGCATGCGGACGGGAGCTGGACACTGGTGGACGCGGGGCTGCCGGGCACGCAGGGGCTGATCCGGAAGTGGGCGGAGCGCTCGTTCAGAGTGGCGCCGAATGCGATTGTGCTGACGCATGGGCATTTCGACCATGTGAGCGCGGCGCCGGTGCTGGCCGAGGACTGGGATGTGCCGGTGTACGCGCACGCGCTCGAGTTCCCGTACCTGACCGGGGAGCGGGAGTACCCGGCGCCGAACGCGGGCGCGGGGGGCGGGATGATGAGCCTGCTGTCGCCGCTGCTGCCGAAGGGGCCGGTGAACCTGACGGGGCGGCTGCGGGAGCTGGCCGAGGGCGCGAGCGCGGTGCTGCCGGGTTGGGAGGTACTGCACACGCCGGGGCATACGCCGGGGCACTGCTCGCTGTACCGCGCGGGGGACCGGACGCTGCTGGTGGGCGACGCGTTCTGCACGACCAAGCCGGAGTCGTTTTTCGATGCGGCGGTGGCGCAGCCGCCGGAGATGCATGGGCCGCCGGCATATTTCACGTCGGACTGGGCGGCGGCGCAGGACTCAGTAGAGCGGCTGGCGGGGATGGATGTGGCGGTGGCGGCGCCGGGGCACGGCAAGCCGCTGGCGGGGCCGGATTTGAGCCATGAGTTGAGGCGCCTGGCGCTGCGGTTTCGCGCGGTGGCGGTGCCTGGGAACCGGCAGGGGTAAACCGGGCTGAATGCTTTACACTTTTGGCGGAGCCCAGAACAGCAGATCCTTCGCTGCGCTCAGGATGACATTGGTAAACGGGATGACTCTAGTGTGTGCGGGCCTATAGCTCAATTGGTTAGAGCAGCGGACTCATAATCCGTTGGTTCCAGGTTCAAGTCCTGGTGGGCCCACTTCAGGCATGCGGCAGGGGAAAATGCCGCTTTTGGAACGGCACAGGATCTGCCTATACTGGCCAGGACTGGGGAATTGCGTCATGAGCTTGCTCGCCGACCTCCGCCACGCCCTGCGGCAGTTCCGCCGCGCCCCGGGCTTCGCCCTCACCGCCGTTCTCACGCTCGCGCTGGGTATCGGCGCCACCACCGCGGTGTTCAGCGTGGCCTACGGCGTGCTGATCGATCCCTTCCCGTATCGCGACGTGCACACCCTGGCCACGCCGAAGCTGTGCATGCCCGACCAGACGGAGTGCATCTGGCGGCCCTACACGCCGGAGCAGTTCAACCAGATCGCGCGGAAGACGAGCATCTTCAGCGGCATCACCGCGTCGACGGTCGGCAATGTAACGCTCACCGGCGCCGCCGCACCGCAGCAGGTGCGCGGCAATTATCTCTCGCCCAATTCCTTCGCGGTCCTCGGCGTGGCGCCGATTCTTGGGCGCGCCTCCATCGAAGACGATGTGCGTCCCGGCCACGGAGAGGTCGCGCTGCTCAGCTACCGGTATTGGCAGCAGCACTTTGGCGGCAGCGCTGGCGTGCTGGGCAAAGTGCTTACGGTGGACGGACGAGCGCGGACGGTGATCGGCGTGATGCCGCCGCGGTTCCTGTGGCGCGGCGGGGATGTGTATCTGCCGGTCCAGATCACCAACGAGCCGGAGATCGAGGGCCAGCATTTTTTCACGCTGGTGGGCCGGCTGAGGCCTGGGGTGACCGACGCCGAGGCCGCGGGGCAGCTCAAGCCGATTTTCGACGATTTCCGCAAGACCGCGCCCGGGGCCTACCCGCCCGAGCTGCGCGTCGGCCTCATGCCGTTCGATGAGATGTTCCGTTCCGACCTGGGCGATACGCTGCATCTGCTGCTGGGGGCGGTGTTCGTGCTGCTGCTGATCGCCTGCGTGAATGTATCGAGCCTGCTGCTGGCGCGCGCGGTGGGGCGCGAGCATGAGTTCGCGGTGCGCGCCTCGATGGGGGCGTCGCCGTGGCGGCTGGCGCGGGCGGCGCTGGCTGAGTCGATGGTGCTCGCGCTGACCGCGATGCCGGTGGCCCTGGTGTTCGCGTACGCGGGGCTGGAGGCGATGCTGCGCATCGTTCCGGCGGAGACGATTCCAGACGAAGCGGTTGTGACCATGAACCTGCCGGTGCTGCTGGGTTCGCTCGCCCTCGCCGCCTTGACGATTCTGATATTTGGATCGGCGCCGGCGTGGCGCAGCGCCAGCCCGCACCCCGCGACCGCGCTGCAGGGCAACGTGCGCAGTTCCGCCAGCCGCGGCCAGCGGCGGCTGCTGGGCGGCTTTGTGGTGACGGAGATCGCGCTCTCGTTCGCCCTGCTCACACTTGCGGGCCTGATGGTGCGCTCGCTGGTTGCCGTCGAAAGCGTGCCGATCTCCGCCGATCCCGATCACACGCTGGTGTTCAGTATTCCTCTCAGTGCGGACCGCTATCCCACGCCCGAAGCCCAGGTTCGCTTCTTTCGCGAATTTCTAGAGCGCGCGGCGATGGTGCCGGGGGTACGCTCGGTGAGCATCGACGGCGGCTTGCCTTTTCTCCAGTGGGATGAGGTCAAGGTGCAGGTGCCGGGCCAGCCGGTGGATACGCAGTGGCGGCCGCTGCACCTGATCGACCCTGGGTACCTGCAGGCCGCGGGACGCGTCCTGGTGATGGGGCACTTCATCGATGCGCGGGAGGTGGATGCGAAAGCGCATGAGGCGGTCGTTTCTCAGGCGTTCGTGCGGCAGTACTTTGCCGGCGGTCCGGTGCTGGGCAAGGTGGTGTATCTGCCTGGCTTGCAGCCGAAGCAGCAGGCCCCATCTGCCGGCAATGCAAACGCCGCGAATGACAGCTTTACCATCGTTGGCGTGGTGAAGGATGCGACTGCCTCGCTCACGACGGGACAGCTGAACTTGCCCGAGATTTTTCTGCCCTACAGCGTCGCGCCGCGGCAGGTCGACGCGGCGCTGGTTGAGACCGCGCTGCCGCCCGGGCAGTTGATTCCGTCGTTTCGGCGGCTGGTCGCGGACATCGACAAGGACCAGCCCATCGCCGACGCGATGAGCCTGCGGCAGCTGCTCGATATGTACGGCTACGCCGGTCCGCGCTTTGCGCTGGCGCTGTTCGGCGCCTTTGCCGGGGCGGGGCTGCTGCTGGCCTGCATCGGCATCTACAGCGTGCTCTCGTTCGTCACCTCGCAGCGCACGCGGGAGATCGGCATCCGCATCGCGCTCGGGGCGCGCCCGCTGCAGGTGATGTGGATCGTGCTGCGGCAGGCTTGTGTCTGGGCCGCCGCCGGGGTTGCCGCCGGGCTGCCGCTGGCGCTGCTGGCCGGCCATTTCGCGCAGTCCCAGCTCTTCCACACTTCGCAGTACGATGCGCTCACGCTGCTCGGCGCCAGCGCTATCCTGCCGCTGCTGGCGATCGCGGGCACCTGCCTGCCCGCCAGCCGCGCGGCCACGATCGACCCGGCCGTCGCGCTCCGCTCGGAGTAGCGCGGCAGGTTCGGGTTGGAAGCGTACCCGATCCAGTGTGTGTTCGTAACGTAGTGAAAAGCAGATCCTTTGGCGCAAGCGCTACCGCTGCGCTCAGGATGACACCGCTATGTAAGGAATGACGGACTGAGGAGATTAGCGGGAGCCGGCGGCAGGCGCGGGTTTCGCGGGCGCGGGTTCGGCGGCGAGGGCTCCGGGGGCGGCATCTTCGAGCGGGTGGGCGTGCCAGGGGACGCTTTCGTTCGAGATTTCGGGGTGTTTGCGGAAGAAATCGAGGGCGACGGTGCTGGCCATGGGGTCGTCCTTCTGGTCGGCGAAGTAGGCGGACTCGACGGCGGATTTGTCCTTGAGACCGAGGCGGCGGTAGAGGATGGCGAGGTTGTAGTGGGCGGCGAGGTCGTCGGGGTCGATGGTCTGGAGCGTCTCGTACTCGGCTTCGGCGTTCTGGTACTGGTGCAGCTGGTAGTAGGTGAAGCCCAGCTCGCGGTGGGCGTCGCGGCCCTGGGGGAACTGCCGGATGACCTGGAGCAGATCGGCGGTGGCGGCGTCGAGATTGCCCTCGTTGCGCTCGACCAGCGCGAGATAGTAGAGGGCGCGGGCGTTGTCTGGGGCGAGGGCGAGGGACTTGTTGAAGTTGGCGCGGGCTTCGTCGAACTTCTGCCACTGGATCTGGACCAGGCCGATGTTGGTGTAGGCGTCTGCGTAGTCGGGGCGGAGTTTGGCGACCTGCTCAAAGGCGGCGGCCGAGGCGGCGTACTGCTGGGCGTCGAGCAGGCCGATGCCGTAATTGTTCCATCGCATCCAGAGTGGATTGACGGCCGGGTCGGGCTTGGCGGGAGCGGGCACGGGCGTGTTGCCGCCGACCGAGAGAGTGCGCGTGGCGCTGGCCATTTCGACGATGGGCATTTCGTAGTGCTTGCCCATGCCGTAGTCCATGAAGTGCTGGTCGAAGCGGCGGTACTGAACCGAGGCGGTGAGGGTAAAAGCGCCGGCCGCCGGGGCTTTCATCTGGTAGCGCACGATCTGCGAGCGGCCGGACTGGATGGTGTTGTTGTAGGCGACGACGCGGTTGTTCCAGACCTGGTGCAGGGCGTTGAGGCCGCCGTCCTTGTCGATGAGGCGGTTGGTGAAGCTGTGGGCTTCGGGGTCGAGCTCGCCCGAGGGCTTGAGCTGGCCGCTCTGGCTGAGGATGCGGCCGGAGGGGTCCTTGAGGGTGAAGACCACCCAGGACTCGTACATATCGCGCTGCTCGGGGACGTGGCTGTGGGCGATGCCCTTGTTCTGGATGACGACGGAGACGGTGAGCGGCTCGCCGGGGGTGATGGTAAAGCTCTGCTGGTCGAGCGGGGCGACGAGGTCGCCGATGCGGGCACCGGAAGCGTCAGTGTGTTCGAGGGCGAAGAGGTCGATGTTGAAGACGCCGTTGCGGAGGAAGTCGACGGTGCGGCGGGCCTGCTCGTCGAAGCCGTAGTACTTGGGGATGATGGTGTTGGCGCCGAGCCAGCGGTGAGAGGCGAGGGTGCCGTTCTTGCCGCCGGAGTCGCGGGTGACGAGGGGCTCGCGCTGCATGTGGCAGGTCTGGCAGGTGGAGGTGCTGGTTTTTTTATAGAAGGGCAGGGGCGATTCGCGGGAGAAGGAGGAGTTCTGCCATTCGTCGTAGACCGAGAAGGCGCGCTGCCATTTGTAGTCGTTGAGCTGGCGGGGCAGGGCGGCCTTGTGGCAGGAAGCGCAGAACTCCGGGGTGCGGTAGAAGGGCTTCATGACGGCGGCGCTGTGGCGATCGAGATGGGCGAGGATTTCGCCGTCGCTCACCGGCCGGGTGATGGGGGCGCCGTTCTCGTCGACGAGCACGGCGGGCTGGGCCATGACGTAGCTGCCGGTGCCGCGGGTGGTGACCTTCTGGATGGAGTGGCAGACCATGCAACTGACGCCGTCGTTGTCGAAGGGGCGGTCGTGGGTGAAATTGGCGGGGCCGCCGGGGGTGAGCGCGCCGCTGACGAGGGCGATGGGGTTGTGGCAGCCCTCGCAGTGGCGGGTGGCTTCCTGGCCCTTCTGCTTGCGCAGCAGGTCGACGTTGCGGATGTACCAGGGGGTGCGGAAGGAGTTGGCGTGGGCGGACTGCTGCCACTGGGCGTGCGACTCCTGGTGGCAGCGGGCGCAGTAGTTGGCGGTGGGGAAGGATTTGGGGTCGAGAAACTGGCCGGTGTCGGTGGTGGCGTTGGAGGGGAGGAAGGGGTGGTCCTGGCCGAAGCTGGCCTGGTAGTGCGAGGCGATTTTCTGAGAGTAGGCCTGGCGGGCGGCGGCGGTTTCGGCGGAGTCGGCGGGTTTGAGGTCGGGGCCGGTGCCGGCGTGGACGACGGATCCGGTGAAGGCGGCGAACAGCGAGGCGGCCGCGCCGAGCAGGCAGGTGATGAGGAGGGTGCGGCCGGGGATGGGGGCGAGTCGCATGCTGGGAGGCTTGGCGCGCCGGGCGCACGCTGCATGATAGCTTGCCGGGCGGATGGATGGGCAAGGGGGATTGTTGGTGGGGTGGTAGTGGCGGCCACCCGGCCCGGAATGAACCGCCTCTGCTGCCTCGCTTGAGCAAGACAGCTCTTTTGCCGCCGGGCTGGTCGGACGGTGGGTGGTGGTTTTCGGATTTCGCGTGCTAGCGCTATGCTTCCGGGGAGGTCTTCATGCGGAATTGGATTGTCTGTCTGCTTGGCATGTTCGTGTCTGTGACGCTGGCGGCGCAGCAGCAGCCGGGGAGCGCGCCGGCGGCGGTATCGGCGGGGATGTTCGTGAACCCGCTGCTGCCGGCCGGGGCGGACCCTTCGGTGGTGCGGCGCGACGGGTTTTACTACTACATGCAGACCACCGGGCGGAACCTGACCATCTGGAAGACGGCGGACATCACGGACCTGCGCAATGCCGAGAAAAAGGTGGTGTGGACGCCGCCCGAGACGGGGCCGTATGCGAAGGAGGTGTGGGCGCCGGAGCTGCATTATCTGGAGGGCAAGTGGTACATCTACTTTGCCGCGGATGAGGGCACGAACGAGACGCACCGCATCTGGGTGCTGGAAAACGGCGCGGCCGATCCGCTCGAAGGCGCGTGGGTGATGAAGGGCAAGCTCGCGGACAAGAACGATACGTGGGCGATCGACCCGAGCGTGTTCGAGGCCAACGGCAAGACGTATGCGATCTGGTCGGGATGGGTGGGCGCGGCCAACGGAGTGCAGAATATTTTCATCGCGCGGCTCAAGAATCCGTGGACGATTAAAGGCGAGCGCAAGCTGCTGTCGCGGCCCGAGTACCCGTGGGAGAAGGTGGGCGATCTGAGCACGGGCGCACGGGGGCCGATCGCGGTGCCGCATGTGGATGTGAACGAGGGGCCGGAGATTTTGGAGCATGGGGACAAGGTGTTCCTGGTCTACTCGGCGAGCGGATGCTGGACGAACTATTACGAGCTGGGCATGTTGACGGCTGGAGTGAAGAGCAACCTGACGAAGCCTTCGTCATGGGAAAAGTCTCCGGTGCCGGTGTTTCAGGAGCGGGTGGAGGCGGGGGTGTTCGCGCCGGGGCACAATACGTTTTTTCAGTCGCCGGATGGGAAGCAGGACTGGATTTTGTACCACGCGAACGCCGAAGCCGGGCAGGGGTGTGACGGGCAGAGATCGCCAAGGGCGCAGAGGATTGTGTGGAAGGCGGATGGGACGCCGGACTTCGGGCAGCCGCTGGCGACCAGCGAGGTGCTGGAGAAGCCTTCGGGGACGCCGTGATTTGGTGGGGGGTATGCCGAAAGCTGCGCGGGTGGGCGCTGGCCTGCGCGGCGTGGCCGGTGCTGACGGCGCAGATAGTTGGGCAGGTGCCGGAGCTGCCGACCGGCGATGACGACCTGACGCTGGCGAAAGAGGCGCTGGGGCGCGCGCAGTGGCCGGAGGCGGAGCGGCTGGCGCGGAGCTACACGGCGAACCACGAGGGGTCGGCGGAGGGGCACAATCTGCTGGGCGAGGCGCTGTTCCGGGAGAATCGTCCGAAGGAGTCGCTGGCCGAGTTTACGCATGCGGCGCAGCTGGAGAGGCCGACGGCGCTGGACCTGCGCTGGGTGGCACTGGACTATGTACTGCTGGCCGACTGGAGCGACGCGGACCGCTGGATGAGCAAGTCAGTGGAGTGGAGCCCGAACGATGGCGAGGCGTGGTACGAGCTGGGGCGGATTGAGTACACGGAGAACTTTTTCTCGAAGGCGCTGGAGACTTTCCGGCATGCGCTGGTGCTAGAGCCGCAGTCGGTAAAGATGGAGAACAACCTGGGGCTGACGCTGGAGGCGCTGAACAAGCCGGACGATGCGATTGCGGCGTACCGGCAGGCGATCGCGTGGCAGCAGGGCAGCGATGCGCCGAGCGACCAGCCGCTGCTGAACCTGGGCACGCTGCTGATGCAGCAGTACCACCTGGAGGAAGCGCTGCCGCTGCTGAAGGAGGCGGCCGCGATTGCGCCGGGGGAGAGCAAGGCGCACGCGGCGCTGGGCAAGCTGTACGAGCGCAAGGGCGAGCTGGGGGAGGCGGCGGGAGAGTTCGAGCGGGCGGTGGCGCTTGATGATGCGTCGGGCGGGCTGCATTTTCAGCTGGGCCAGGTGTATCGGCGGCAGGGGCAGAAGGCGAAGGCGGAGGCGCAGTTTGCGCGGGCGTCGGCGCTGGACGGAACGCACTCGACCGACCCCAAGTAAAGCGAGTCCGCGATGATGGCGCCCGCTTTTCGCGAGCGCTTTGGTGCAATCTGCTCAGCGGCAGTGACAGATACATCAGGGGATTTCACAGGCTAGTTTGACGCGGTATAAACGTGGGTTCGCCGCCAGCTTTGTAGATTGACAGCCGGAGGCGGCTGCTCTAAGTTAGCTTACGAACAACACGGCACCATTTGAGTCGAGCCAAAGTATTTGCCTGCACGCAGCGAAGGTCCGCAGAGATCGACGCAGGGCAGCTTCAAAGAAATCAAGTACCGTTTGCAGTGTTTTTGGAGGCAGTATGTGGAGCAGCAGGCCGTTTCGCGGTTTATTGGGAGTAGTGTGCGTTGCGGGCCTTGCGCCTGTGGCGGTACTGGCGCAGTCGGCGTTCGGCAATCTGGCCGGCGATGTGACAGATACTAGCGGAGCGGTGGTTGGGGGCGCCAAGGTCCAGGCGAAGAACGAGACAACGGGCCAGTCGTTTTCGACGGTATCGTCCGGGTCCGGCAGCTACCGTTTCGGCGATGTGCCGCTGGGCCGCTACGATGTGACCGTGACGGCGACGGGTTTCTCGACCGCGAAGAGCAACGGCGCCGACGTTACGATCAACAACACGACGACGCTGACGGTTGTGATGCGCGCCGGTGAGGTTTCGACCAACGTCACGGTAGACGCGAGCGCCCCCGCGCTGCAGACGCAGACCTCCGACATTAACGGGACAGTGAATGCGCGGCAGATTATTCAACTGCCGCTGGCGCTGGGCGGCATCGGCGCGCTTCGTTCACCCGAGGCGTTCGTTTTCCTGTTGCCCGGCACAACGGGCCCTGGAACCGGAAGCAACAACAACAACGGGGAGTTTTTCTCGAAGATCAGCGGCGGCCAGAGCTTCGGCAATGAAGTGCTGCTGGATGGTGTGAGCCAGCAGCGCAGCGAGAATGGATCATCCTTCGACGAAGAAGCGCCTTCGGTGGAAGCGCTTTCAGAGTTCAAGGTGACGACCGCGACACCTTCGGCTGAGTTCGGCCGGACCACGGGGGGCATCGAGAGCTTCGCGACCAAGCAGGGCACCGACACTTATCATGGAACGGTCTACCTTCTGTTCAAGAACGATATCTTCGACGCAAATACCTGGTTCAATAACGGCTACAAGGCGTCAACCTGTGTCGGAGCCGCGAACACAGGCGACTGCCGTGAGCGGTTCAATGTGCCTGGCGATAAGAAGTATGATTACGGTGGTACGTTCGGCGGTCCGATTCGCATCCCGCATATTTACGACGGTAAAGACAAGTCCTTCTTCTTCTACTCGTGGGAGCAGTTCCAGCAGCATCTGGGCGGTACGCCCGTGAGTACGGTTCCGACCGCAGCGGAGCGGACAGGTGATTTCTCCGGTATTCTCGGCGCTTCGACCGGTTCCATCAACCCCTGTACGGGGCAGCCTATTTTACAGAACCAGATCTTCGATCCGGCGACCACATCCGCGGCTGTGACAGCGACCAACCCGAACGGCACTCCCTGCCGTTTGCCCTTTCCGAATAACGCGGTTCCGACAAATAGAAGTCCCGCCAACCAGAAACTGGCCGCATTGATTCCGGCGCCTAACCTGGCTGGCCAGACTGGCACCTATGGTGTCGTCAACAACTTTGCTTATCACGGAACTTATTCCATTAGTAATACGACAGAGACGATTCGCGGCGATCAGGTTCTATCGCAGAATGACCGCGTTTTTGGCTCTTACAGTGTTCGCGAGAACAATCGCTACACTGGGCAGCCCCTTTTCCCCTTCCCGGTTGACAGCGGCGGTGACCAGCAGGACTTTATAACGCATTTTTCGCGCGGCGGTTACGATCACACGTTTAGCGCGAACGTCCTGAACCATTTCCTCGTCGGTCTCAACCGGTCGAACAGCAAGAATTTCGCGTCTGCCCTTATCGCTTCGCCGGCGGTCAATTACACGACCCAGTCGGGTATCGGCAATGTTGTCTCGAATGCGTTTCCGCTTCTGGGCTTTGACGGTCTCGACGGTTTCGGCAATCCTACAGGGAGCATACCCTTCAGTTTTGGACGTGGTGAGGATGGTGACAACGTAGATAACGCGTTGATACTCCACGACGGCGTGGACTGGCAGCTGGGAAGGAACAGCCTCCAGTTTGGCGGGGAGTTCCGCTTCCAGCAGTTCAGTCTCATCAACCAGACCACGCCCAATTTTGTTTACTCGCATAACGAGACCACCTCTACGAACCTTGGCGGCGCAGGGCTGCAAAGCGGCAATTCCTACGCCTCTTTTCTTCTGGGCGATGCCGACAGCGCAGGCCAGAACGTTCAACTCCATGCCCCGCGCTGGAACTCGAAATACCTGGCGCTTTACGTCGAAGACAACCTCAAGGTGTCGAATCAGCTCACGCTCAACCTGGGCGTTCGCTACTCGATCGACTTCCCCCGTCTTGAAGCGCACAACGAGACCAGCAACTTCAGCTTTACGGCGATCGACCCGGTTTCCGGGCGTCCGGGCGCATATGTCTTCGGGAATCAGCCCGGAGTCAACCCAGCCTGGGCGGATACCTACTACAAGGATATTTCGCCTCGTATCGGCTTTGCGTACACGCCAGCGCAGTCAAACGGCAAGACAGTCTTTCGCGGCGGCTTTGACATCCTTTACGCCCCGCTACAATATAGCGACTTCGGTGGCGCTATGCAGCAGGGCTACTCGGCCAACCCGAACCCTCGCAGTCCCGATGCGTTCACTCCGGCATTCCAGGTCGACTCCGGATTCCCAACTTTCGCGCGGACGGTTAACCTGAATCCCGGCCAGATGGACGGGGGCCCGGGTGTTTTCAACACTATTCCTAACAATGTCATCACTTCAAGAATGGGGCGCCCCGCCGCGGTTTATAACTGGAGTTTCCAGATGCAGCAGCAGGTCGCGCAGGACCTGATCTTTACTATCGGTTACATCGGACAGGCGGCACAGAACCTGCGCTCTTCGCTGGAAAATGTGAATAACATGCCGCTTGCCGATATCGCACTGGGGGATACGCTCACCAGGAACATACCCCAGGGTGGATCCTTCAATGGTATCAACGCGCCGTTTCCAACCTTTACCGGCCAAGTGCAGCACGCGCTTCGGCCCTTCCCGCAGTATGACTTCATCGCGACCGACTGCTGCCTGCAGAACGTCGGCCACTCGTCGTATGAGGCGCTCATCGCTTCGTTGGCGCGGCAGTTTCGCAACGGGCTCAACCTGCAACTGTCTTATACCTTTGCGAAGAATGAAACTGACGCCGATAGTATTCTTCCCGGCATCAACGCAGGTGTCGCGCAGGATCAGGATGTCTTCAATCACCGGCTTGAAAAGTCGGTCAGCACGCAAAATATCCCGAATACTTTCGTGGCGAGCTACCTCTACGAACTCCCAGTCGGGAAAGGAAAGGCGTTCCTGAACCGGGGCGGCATTTCGGACTTCGTGCTGGGAGGATGGGAGATTGGTGGTATCCAGCGCTACCAGTCCGGGCAGCCATTCTCCTTCGGGTGCGCGACAGGTATCCCCGGATACCAGAACTGCATCCGGTTTACGCGCGACCCGAACCAACCACTCGCCAACCCGGCCTATGCCGCGAATAAGCATAAAGCCAACCTGTTCAGCGGAATACCATATTTCAATCCGAAAGCCTTTATTGACCCGAACGCTACCGCTCTGCGCGCAACTCGCCCGAACGGCGCCTATGAATTAGGCACCGGCATCCCGCGAGTTACAGAGGAGATTACTTCGCCGCTCTGGATTACGGAGGATTTCAGCTTGATCAAGAACTTTCCTATCAAGGAAGGCGCTTCGTTCCAGCTGAAGGTGGAAGCGCTGGATGCGTTCAATCGTCATAACTTCTCGATTCCGGACCAGGCGCCGAATGATGGGCCTGGACGGTTTGGTGTGGCGAATGCTACGGACTATGGACCGCGCAACCTGCAAATCACGGGGCGGATCGACTTCTGACGGGTTGCGGAAGAAAACCAAGGAGCGGCTTCGGCCGCTCCTATTTATGCTTGTAACTCCTATGCTTACCATCGCGATCGCCGTCCTATTGCTCCAGGCTGCTCCTTCTGCCTCCGATCTATCGGCCGCAGGACGATTTGCGGAGGCGCAGGCGGCTTACGAAGCGATTTTGAGTGGGCAGCCCGGCAATGCCGAGGCGCAGGACGGGGAGGTGCGCGCCAGTGAGCAGCTGGCGCTGGCCGCGCGCGCGGCGAAGGACATGAACGGCGCGCTGGGCGAGCTGCTGCGGGCGCGGAAGTTCGCGCCTGAAAACGCGCGGCTGCTGTATGACCTGGGGGTGCTGGAGGATGAGATCGGGCTGTTTCATGACGCGGACGCGACGGTCGCGCACCTGCGGCAGGTAGACCCAGGGAACAGCAACGGGGCGTACCTGCTGGCGCGGGTGAAGCTGGACCTGGGGCAGCTGGACGCGGCCGAGCCGGCGATGCGGGAGTACCTGAAGGCGCACCCGGAGGACGCGACGGCGCACTACGGGCTGGGGCGGATTCTCGAAATGCGGGACGATACGGAGGGGGCGGGCGCGGAGTTTCGGCGCTCGCTGGAGCTGAAGCCGGAGCAGACCGAGTCGTGGTACCAGCTGGCCGATATGGCCGAGCAGATGGGGCAGTATGGGGATGCGATCGCGGATGCGGCGAAGGCGCTGGCGCGCGATCCGAGGCATGGCGGCGCACTGACGGTCACCGGGATGGCGCAGTTCCGGGAGAAACAGTACGCGGCTGCGGAGAGCGTGCTGCGGCAGGCGGTGGCGGCGGCGCCGGAGTACCAGCCGGCGCACTACTACCTGGGGCTGACGCTGGGGCGGCTGGGGCGCAAGGACGAGTCAGAGAAAGAACTGGCGCTGGCGGCGAAGATGGCGGATGAGCAGAACGCGAAGGCGGCGCAGCGGCTGCGGTTGAAGCCGTAAGTGGAAATAGGCATTTCCGGCGCGAGCGCTACCGTTGCGCGGACCGGTAGAAACGGCCTGCTTCGCTCAGGATGACCCGATGTTTGATAATGACGGTTCAAAGTAGAGGTGCGCACGGCTGGCATTTGTCGGTTGTGCGGGCGAAAGCAGATCCTTCGCTGCGCTCAGGATGACACCCCTTTTCCAGTCGATCTCTTTCCCCAACTTAACCCAACGAAGGCTTCCTTCACCCACTTCACCCAGTCCCAGCTTCTTTACTCAGCAAGGCGCTGGACCGTTTTGGCGACTCACCGCGGCAGGGTAAGGACGGTGAAGCTGGCGCGAGGGAAGGTGTAGCGGAAGTCGGGGCCGGTTGGTATTGGCTTGGTTACGGGGGTGACGGCGCGGGGGTCCAGCTCGTCGTTGGCGGCGTAGAGGCTGGGGGCGGTGAGGGTTTGGGCCTGGCCGGTGGCGCTCTTGCGCAGGCCGGGGATGGAGAGCTGGGTCGGCAGGTCGCGGTCCTGGCTGCGGTTGACGACAAACAGCGTGACGGTGCGGCCGTCCCGGCTGATGGCGGCGTCGACGTCGAGGTAGGGCACGTCGGGGATCTCGGGGATGCGGGTGGAACCGTTGTGCACCGAGTAGGTGCCGCTGGCGGCCTGGACCGGGAGCAGGTGCTCGGCGGGTGCGCCGGCGATCATGCCGAGCGCGTAGGCTGCGGGGGTGCTGTAGACGACGCCGCGCTTCTTCCAGACGCCGGCGAACTCGATGATGCCGGTCATGTCGGAGATGGGCACGATGTCGGAGGAGCGCATGAGCGCGTTGAAGAGGCCGGCGGTGGTGAGGGCGCCGGCGACGTTGTCATAGTTGGGAACCTCGGAGTGACCGCCGCGGCCGCCGGCCCACAGCCACTCGGTGAAGGCGGTTTTGACGGCGTCCTTTTGGGGGCTGGCGGCGATCTGGTCGCGCATGAGGGCGAGCTGGTGTTCGAGGCCGATGGGCAGCGCGAGGGTGGCGGCGGTGATGAAGTCGGGCGAGGCGTCGGGCAGGCGGACGCTGCTAGTGGTCTCGACGAAGTGGGTGGAGAGGTAATTCATGGTGCCGACGGGGTTGGCGAGCTGGGCGGCGTTCCACTGCTGGAAGTGGTCGGGGTCTTCGCCGGTGGCGATAAGGCGGGCCGTGGGGTCGACGGCACGGATGGCCTGGCTGAAGGCGAGGGTGCGCGGGGCGAGCTCGGGCAGGGTGGGCCAGCCGGTGTTCCAGGAGCCCCAGAGCTCGTTGCCGAGCTCCCAGAGCAGGCCGCCTTTTTTGCCGGACTCGCTAGCCGGCCAATGGTCGTCGATGTAGCGGACCCAGTCGGCGGCTTCCTTGGGCGTGCCGCTGCCGAGATTGAGCGCGACCTGCGGCTCGGCGTGGATGAGCTGGCAGAAGTGCAGGAACTCATCGGTGCCGAAGGTGTTGTACTCCGGGATGCCCCAGGCGACGTTGGGCATGCTGACGCGTTTGTCGCGGGGGCCGATGCCGTCGCGCCAGTGATAGCCGCTGGTGAAGTTGCCGCCGAAGCGGACGAGCGGGGTGTGCATGGCGCGGGCGGCGGCGACCATTTCGGGGTCGAGGCCGTCGAGTGAGTCGGCGGGCATGAGCGAGACCTGGTCGAGGAGCACGCGCTCGTCGCCCTCGGCCACGATGCGCAGCTCGGCCTGGTCGAGCGGGGCGAGGGCGCCGCGCTGGAGCTTGAGGGTGAAGGGGAGCTTGGTCCAGCTGGACGGGCTGGCGTCGAGGGTGGCGGTGGCGAGCTCGGCATGCAGGCTGGCGCGGCTGACGAGCGAGACGGTGAGGTGCGACGCGCCGGAGAGATGGCGGATGTAGAGGCTGCCCTGGTAGGTGAGCTCGCGCTGGGCGGGGAGGTAGACGCGCTGGACGATGCCGGTGGGTTCGCCGGGGACGCCGATGAGCTCGAGCGAGCGGGAGGAGTTGGCGGCGTCGCCGTAGCGGAACTCGTAGCGGTTGCCCTGGCGGGGGTCGAGTGGGAGCCATGGCAGGGGGAGGCCGAGCGAGGAGGCGCGCTGGAGGTCGGGCTCGTCGCGGACCATGGACTCGATGTGGCGCGTGTCCCACAGGCCGGACTCGAAGCTGGGATTCTCCAGCAGCTCGGCCCAGAGGCCGTTGTAGGTGGAGTTGCCGATGGGCTCGAGGAAGGTGCCGAACAGGGTGCGGGGGATGACGCGGGGGTCGGGTTTGGAGAGGTCGACGCGGATGGTGGCGGGGCCCGCGAGCGGCTGCGGGGTGACCTGGGCGGCAGCGGCGAGCGGGAGGGACAGTGCGGCGGCGAGTAAGGCCAGGGCGCGGCGGGTGCCGGGAAGTGCGTGTTCAGACAGGATCACGGCGGGTTATTTCCTCGCAAGCATCGTAAGCCATGCTGCGCATGTATGGCGCATCCGGCGCTGGCGGAAAGCCAGGGCGTTTTGCGCAGGCTGGTTCCGGCTGCCGTGGAAATGCGCATATTCCCGGCATCCGCCGTGCCGTGCCGCCACGGCCCCATAAGGAATGTGTATGCGGGCGATCAGGGATGGAAATACCAGCGGGACTTATTTGCGCCGCGTCCAGTTTTCAACAGCAATGCTTTATTCCCTTGTAACAAAAGCCAGGTTAGACTCACGCCACTAGCGGCAGGCAGACGAGATCAGGCGCTTCCCGCGGTGCACGTTAAGTTATGGAGGCGGTACCCATGTCCTTTCCCAAGCACGGGACGATCAGGCTGTTCAGTGTGGCTGCGCTGGCATCGCTCGCGCTGCCGATGTATGCGCAGCAGGTGCTCGGTACGCTGTCGGGCTCGGTGACGGACCCGAGCGGCGCGGTAGTGGCGGGGGCGAAGATCACGATCCTGAGCCTGGGCACGGGGCTGACGCGCTCGATCGAGAGCGCGGGCAATGGCGAGTACACGTTCCACGACCTGCCCAGCGGCAACTACAGCGTGGATGTGACGCACGCGGGTTTTGAGGAGCAGAAATACCCGACGGTGCTGGTGCAGGGGGACCGCACGGCGGCGCTGCCGGTGAAGCTGGCGACTGGCAACGTCAACGAGACGATGACGGTGACGGGCACGCCGCTGCTGAACGAGACCGACCCGACGAACGGGTTCGTGATGGATCATGCGACGATCCAGCAGACGCCGCTGGCGACGGGCTCGTTTACACAGCTGGCGGTGCTGGCGCCGGGCGCGAGCGCGGACTTCATCAACGGAACGGGTACAAACGAGGGGCTGGGCAACCAGGCGGTGTACGCGAACGGGCAGCGTGCGACCGACAACGCGTTCCTGGTCGACGGCGTGGATGTGAGCAACCTGTTCAACGGCAACAGCACCAGCCAGGTGGCCAGCGGGCGGGCGACGCCGAACACCGGCGAAAATTTTATAAGTGGCGGCACCATCCAGACCAATACGTCTGTCTACGACGCGATCGGCAATGCGATTCCGACGCCGAGCCCGGAGCAGATCGACGAGGTGCGCGTGAATACGTCGATGTACGACGCGCAGCAGGGGGCGAAGAGCGGCGCGCATATCGACGTAACCACGCTGGGCGGCTCGAACAAGTTCCACGGGCAGGGGTATGTGTCGCGCGGGACTAACTTTCTAAATGCCGCGCCGTTCTTCTACAAGCAGCAGAGTGTGAAGTATGGCGGGTCGATTCCGCTGAACCAGGTGAACCCGTATCTGCACCGGGTCACGGCGGGCGGGACGCTGGGCGGCCCGATTTTGAAGGACAAGCTGTTCGGGTTCGCGGCGTATAACGGGGTGCGGATTACAGACCAGCTGAATGGAACCTCGCAGCTTTTTTTGCCGTCCGGGCTGACGGATGACCGCAGCGCGACGGGCATTGAGAATGCCGTGGCTTCGACGGGGGTGACGCCGAGCGGTACGATCGATCCCGCGGCGTTGGCAGTGCTGAACTATAAGCTGCCGAACGGGCAGTACTTGATCCCCTCGGCGGGCGCGAACGCGGCGGCGCAGTTGAATAACAATCAGCCGGATAACATCCTTTACGGCAAACCAAGCTTCAAGGCCGACCAGGTGGTATCGAGCCTGGACGCGAACCTGCGCAGCACCGATGTAGTGTCGCTCAAATACATCTACCAGCATGATCCGGCGAATAATCCGTATACCGACAGCAATGTCGACGGCTTCAACCAGAGCCTGGACTCGGGCAGCCAATTAGCCGCTGTCGTAAACTCCTGGACGCCGTCGGCTAAATTCAGCTGGCAGCAGACGTTTGGTTTCTCGCGTGAGAAAGCGTACTCCTCGGACACGCAGCCGGTGGGTCTCACGCCACAGGCGGTGGGAATCAATCTGTTCGGATTCGGTACGTTTCCCGGCATCAGCATCAATAACCTGAACGGCCAGACGGGGGCGGGGCTGAAGATAGGGCCGACCAGCGATTTCAACCGGGACGGGCTGTTCCAGAACAGCTTTCAGCCGCGCAGCGTGGTGACCCAGACCGTGGGTCGGCACACATTGACCTATGGCGGCAACTTCTCGTACACGCAGCTCAATATCGCGAACCGCCGCGCCAATACCGGCATTATCAACTTTCAAACGTTCGCGGACTTTGTGGCCGGCAATGTGAACGGCGGCGGCAATTCGAGCCTGCTGCAGGGCACGGCTGCCCGCTACTACCGGGCGAAGGACATTGGGGGCTTTGTGCAAGATAAGTGGCAGGCGCGGCCGAACCTGAGTATTACGGCCGGGTTCCGCTATGACTACGACGGGCCGCTGAGCGAGAAGGACGGCAACTTCTTCAACTTCGACCCGAGCCGCTACAGTTATGACGCAGCGAACGATGTAATAACCAACGACGGATTCATCATCGCTGGAAATAACAAGAGCTTTCACACGCCGGGGGTCAGCAATTCCACGCTGCTGAACCTGCAGCAAGGGTTCTCGCCGCGCGTGGGCTTCGCGTGGACACCGAACGTGAACAATGGCAAGGTTGTGTTCCGCGGCGGCTTCGGGTTGTACTACAACCGCGGCGAATACTTCACCTATTTGTCGCCGGGCGCGGGCAGCGGCGTGGGTGGGCCGTTCGGCGTGACGCAGGAGCCGCCCTTCGTGATTCCAACCAATTCGCCGCAGGGCGCGACGCTGAGCAATCCCTTCGGCGCGGTGCTGCCGACGCCGCCGAATGGCGACCCGGCGCTGTTTGCTACCTATCTGCAGAACCGTGCAGGCTTGTTGAATGGAAATCAGACGTACTCTTTTGGTTCCTATGACATCCATAACAAGCTGCCGTACACGGAGAACTGGAGCTTCGACATGCAGTGGCAGCCGGTGAACTCAGTCGCGATCGATATCGGCTATGTAGGAAACCGGGGGCGGCACGGAGTGATCCCGGTACCGTTCAACCAGCCGGGCATCGCCACGGCCGCGAATCCGATCCATGGCGAGACGTATTCCTATGGGTATCAGACGACAGATACAAACGGGAATTACCTGACCACCGAGCCGGCTAACACGTACGACGGCGGCAACACCGACCTGCGCGCGCCCTATCTCGGCTACGGCATCAACTCGGTGCTCTACGAGGCTGCCGGCAACTCGGCGTATGACGCGCTACAGACGCAAGTAACGAAGCGCCTGTCGCGAGGCTTGCAGTTCAACGCGTCCTATACCTGGTCGCACTCGCTCGACGAGCAGAGCGGCCTCGGGCTGTTCTACAACGGCAGCAACCCGCTTAACCTGCGGTCGGGGTATGGCTCGTCGGATTTCGACCGGACCAACGTCGTCAATTTCAACTATGTGTACACGCTGCCTGACTTCGTACGCGGCAACAGCTGGGTCGCGAAGGCCGCGAATGGCTTTACGCTCGAGGGCATCACGGTGCTCCAGAGCGGGAACCCGTACAGCGTAGAGGACTACTCGGGCGCGATTGCGAGCCAGCAGTACAGCCACAATGACGGCATCACAAACCCGATCATTCCGCTGGCGCCGGGCTTCTCTCCGAGTCAGGCGCTTACCGGCCACTCCGGCGCGTTTTTCGCTTCGAACGGGCAGGCGGCGCTCAATCCGAACGCGTTCGCGATCCCCTTTGTCGCGCCCGGACAGAATGGCGTTCCCGCCTGCGGGGTCAGCACGGCGGGCGCGCCGGTATGCGATGTCTACGAAACCGGCTTTGGCGGGAGCGGGCAGCGCAATATCTTCCGGCAGTCGTTCCAGAAGCGCGCGGATGTAACAGTGGCCAAGACATTTGCCATTCGCGAGGGGCTTACGGCGAAGTATACGTTCGATGTGTTCAACGTGAGCAATACGCCCTCGTTCGATATCCCGAATAACTCGATCTCGACCGGGTTCAACACCGGCAATCAGATCGCGTATGACTCGACGCTTGCGAATCCGACTATTGCGAACCAGCAGAAGGTTTATAACATTCAGGACAACGGCGTGAATGTAAGCGCTGCCAGCGGACTGGGTGTGGTGCAGCAGACGATTGGCAGCGCGCGGATTATTCAGATGTCGCTGCGGGTGATTTTCTAAGCTGACAGCTGCTGGGTGGGACTTACGGCAGAAGCAGATCCTTCGCGTTGCTCAGGATGACAACGCGTGTGGTCGTTTCCTTGTTGTTCCGCTTACACCGCGCCGGTGGAGCCGAGCAGGCTGGGGCGGCCGGGGCGGAAGGTGAGCCGGGTGATGCCGCTGACGAGCAGGCTGATGCCGACGATGGTGCCGAGGGCCCAGGCGGAGCTGATGGGCCAGTGGGTCCAGATGAGGATGCCGAGCACGAGGGTGATGAGGCCGTCCCAAAGGAACGAGTTGGCGCGGTGGCCGCGGCGCAGGCGCGCGTAGAGGATGAGCTCGAGGACGCCTTCGACGACGAAGTACGCGGCGAGCAGCAGGGTGAGGGTGGCGAGGCCGCGCTGCGGGTGCAGGATGAGGAAGAAGCCCACCACGAGGTAAAGCGCGCCGAGGACAAGCTGCCAGAGGATTGCGCCGGAGTGGCGGGCGAGCCAGCCGAAGAGCAGGTGGGCGGCGCCGGCGAGCAGCAGCAGCCAGCCGACGACGGCGGTGATGGCTACGCCGGCGAACAGGGGCAGCAGAAGGGCAATGACTCCGGCGATGATGAGCACGATGCCGAGGGTGTGGGAGCGGCCGGGCGGCTGCGGCTCAAGGGAAAGGCCTGGGGTGCGAGTCGGGCCGGTCGGGTTGAGGGGGTCCATTCCGTCCGTTCTGTCCACTCTTTCCATGGGCTAACCTCCTGCGCTGCGCGTGCGCGGCTGCCCGGCGGGGCGGGTCAGTTGCATCGTTGGATGCGGGGTTTGCGATGGCGGCGGACGGCTCAGCGGCAGGGGAGAATGCGGACGTAGGGTTCCTCGACGACCGCGTTCTGGCTCCAGACCCAGCTGGCTTCGTCCTGCCAGGCGGGGTCGTAGTCGGTGGCGACGAGATAGTCGATGCCCAGGCCGCGGCAGATGGCGAGGGCGGCTTCGCGGGTGGGGGCGGGGTCGAGATAGAGGGTATTGACGGCTTTCTCGATCATGGGGCACTGGTTGGTGTCGCCGCCGAAGGCTACGTCGCAGCCGGGGTCGGCGGAGATGATCTGGTGGCCGGCACTGATCATGTTGAGCCACACGAAGTAGCTGCCGATGGACATGGAGTTGTACTGGACGGTGGCCGATGCGGGGGCGATTTTGTCGAGCGCGTCGTAGGCCTTGCGCAGCTGGTAGGTGTGGCGGCCCATTTCCGGGTGGGCGGCGTTGTACTCGGTGTCGCGCAGGCGGTGGTGCTCGAAGAGGGTGAGGAAAAAGCGGATATCGAGCGCCTGGTAGAGGGTCTCGGTGGCGCCGAGCACGAGGAAGACGAAAGCGACGGTGCGCAGGGGGCGGTTGAAGAGTGGACGGCTGGGCTTGAGCTGGACGAGGCCCTCGGAGAGGAACTTGGCGGTGAGCACGAGCAGGAAGAAGAGCGGGATGAGCGCGGTGCGCAGGGCGTAGTCGTTGATGGCGATGACGGAGGAGCGGATGGAAAGCGTGGCGAAGAGGCCGCCGGCGGTGAGGGCAAGCAGGGCGCGGATGCCGGGCTCGTGGGCGAAGCGGCCGCGGCGCCATTGCCAGACGGCGAGCACCCCGCAGAGGCCGTAGAGGCCGAGCTCGAGGGTGAGCACGGGGACGACGTAGACGAACCAGAGCAGGTTGCGGACGGCCTTGATGTGCTTCGCGTAGAAGCGGGATTTGTGGGCGAGGGCGTCGGCGGATTCCTGCAGGCCATAGAGGGAGCGGACCTGGAGCTTGAGAGGGAAGGGCTGTTTGGCGCCGGAGTTGTCGCCGCGCAGCTGCAGCAGGAAGGGGACGAGCAGCACGCCGGCGACGATACCGGCCACCAGGATCATGCGGATGAGCCGGCGCTGGTGCTCGAACCAGAGGAAAACGCACCAGATGAGCATGGTAACGGAGAAGGCGAAGGCGACGTAGATAGAGCAGCCGAAGGCGGTGGTGAAGGCGACGGCGGCGAGCGCGATGGCGAGCCAGCGGGTGGAGCGCGCGGGAGCGTCGCGGGTGACCCAGAGGAGCACGAGCGCGGTCATGCAGCAGGCCAGGCTCGCGATGTGGTGGGGCACGTAGAGGGAGCAGTCGAGCCAGGAGGGAAAGTCGTCGGGGTTCCACCACTCGGGGTCGGGGTCGATGCGGTGGACGTGGGTGGAGAAGCGCAGATAGAGGACCATGATGAGGTCGAGGCCGGTGACGCCGAACAGCAGCAGGGCGGTGAAGGCGGTGCGGCGCAGGCCGGTGCGCGGGGCGAGGAAGTACTTGCAGAAGAGGGCCGCGGTGCAGAACAGGCCGGTGGAGGCCCAGGCGCAGCTGGCGATCAGCACGTTGCGCGCGGCGAGGGTGGAGGCTTTGCAGACGACGGCGCAGATGACGTACCAGAAGTAGTAGTTGCGCATGGGCGCGGGGTGGCCGGTGGAGTAGAGCGGGTTGGTGGGCGGCACGCCCGAGCGCAGCACGGACTGGATAAAGGCAACGCGGTAGGCGTGGTCGCGGACGGTGATGGAGGCGAGCAGGCTGTCGCCCCACTGCAGGTCGACGAGCTGGAGCAGCAGCGCGGCGGACCAGAGGGCGATGACGAGGAAGGCGAGCTTCGCGTAGCGGTCGAGTTGGAGAGCGGCGGCCAGGTGGGCGCGGGCTGCCGGCTGCCAGAGGCGGGTTTCCCAGACGATCAAAGCGGCGGCGGCGAGGCCGAGCAGGGCGTAGCAGGCGACGGCGAGCGCGAGGCCGCCGAGGGTCGCGGCCCAGACCATGAGCAGGGTGCCGGTGGCGATCGAGAGGGGGATGCTCCAGGCGATGCGCTCGACGGGCGAGGCGCGGCGGAAGCCGGCGATATTGCCGAACCAGGCGATGAGATAGCCAGGCGCGAAAAAGAGGGGCAGGAAGAGCGGGAGCGCGAGCGCGCTCTGGGTTAAGTCTCGCAGGGTGAAGTGGACCATGAGCGGCTGTGTCTTTCAGGGGTGCGGCAGAGAGTTTGGTTCACGAGCCGCGCATAGAGAGCGAGCCGCTGAGGGAGAGAATATCGTAAATGTGGGCGGCGAAAGGCGCGGCTGGTGTCTCGATCAGGGATGGAGCTGCGTGGGGGACGCTGTGCTCTGTGGGGACTGCGGGGAAAGCAGATCCTTCGCTGCGCTCAGGATGACAGTTTTCTATGAAAGGTGAAGTTCTCGGAGAATGGCGGCCTTTGATTGCTCATGAACCGGCTGCCGCGCCGCAGCGGAAGACGCGGACGTAGGGGTTGGCGAGCAGGGGCGGGCGCTGCCAGACCCAGCTGCCGGGGATGGCCCAGACGGGGTCGGAGGCCTGGACGACGAGCACGTCGAGGAAGGCGGCGCGGCAGGCCGCGTCGAGGCTGGCGGAGGGGACCGGGGGGCTGCCCTCGGCGAAGACGGTGCGGAGCACTGCTTTGGTCTGTTCACAAGCGACGGCAGAGCCGCCGAAGGGGGTGCCGCAGTCCTTAAGAGTGGCGGCGGCCATCTGGTGGCGCGAGTAGATAAGCAGCTGCAGCGTGTTGGCGCTGAAGGGGTTGTACTGGACGACGCTGGTCCGGGGGAGCCGACGCTGGAGTTGGTTTTGCGCGCTGCGGATGAGGTAGTTGGTGCGGCCGTCGGAGGGGCCGGGCAGCCAGAGGACCGGCTTGTGGGCGAAGACGGTGCGGGTGTTGAGCGGCTCGGCGACGCGCAGCAGCACGACCTGGTAAATCGACGCGCAAAGGCCGAGCAGGAGGGTGGCGAAGATAGTTTTACGCAGAACCGGGTGGGCTGCCAGCACGAGCGAGGGGCGGCGGAGCAGCGCGTCCAGCAGGGGGATGGCCCAGAGCAGGAGGATCCACTGCGCGAGCAGGATGGCGCGCATGCCGAAGTCGTTGGAGCTGATGGCCTCGGAGCGCAGGAAGGTGGCGGCGATGAGGGTGACGGCGAGCAGGTAGCAGAGCGCGGTCTGGGCCTCGGTGAGGCGCTGGCGGCGCCGGCGCAGCCGCAGCGCGACGAGCACGAGGACGAGGAAGAAGAAGCCGAATTCGACGATGTAGGTGGTGCCCATATCGAGCAGCAGCAGGGGCGTGCGCCAGAAGTGGGGCTTGGGGATGTGGGCCTTGAGGAAGCCCGAGGTGCGCAGTCCGGTGGTGAAGAGGTGGGCGCGGTGGCCGGTGCGGGCATCGGCGGTGCCGCTTGCGGGGGCGCGCAGGTCAGTGAGGAAGGGCAGGGAGATGAGGATGGCGAGGGCGCCGGAGGCGAGGAAGGCGAGCACCGGGCGGAACTGGCGGCGGAGGGCGAGCCGGATGAGCCAGACGACGAGGAAGAGGACGAAGCAGAAGGCGATGTAGATGGAGAGGCCGGCGGCGCTTGCGAAGGCGAGTCCGGCGGCGATGAGGTGGAGGGCGATTTCGCGAGGGCGGAGTGCCGGGGCTGCTGATTGTGGCCGGCGGGGTACGAGCGAAGGCTGATGCAGGCTTTCAGCGGCGCGCCACACCAGCAGGAAGCCGAAGAGGCAGGCCAGCAGGCCGGCGATATGGTGGGGCGTCCAGAGCAGCGCGTCGACCCAGGAGGTGACCTGGTTGGCGTCCCACCACTCCATATCGGGCTTGACGGAGCGCCGGTGGAGGTAGCTGAGTGCGGTGGGCAGCAGATCAAGCCCGGTGACGGAGAGCAGCGCCGCGCCCAGCAGGGTGTACCGCCCCAGGCGCCGGCCGACGCCGAGGAAGCAGCGGAGATAGACGGGGATGAGGGCGGCGAGGCCGAGGCCGCACCAGAAGGAGGAGGCGGCGAGCACGGCGCGCGCGCCCAGGCCGCCGAGCGCGGCGGGCAGCGCGCAGACGGTGCTCCAGTAGTAGTAGTAGCGCGAGGGGATGGGCTGGCCGAAGAAGCAGAGAGGGTTGTGGGGCGGCGCGCCGGAGCGGAGAGTGGCGTCGATAAAGGCGGCGCGGATGCCGTCGTCGTAGATGAGGACGCTGCTCCAGAGGCGGGGGCCGATCTGCAGGTCGGGGAAGGAGAGAAGGCAGACCAGCAGCCAGGCCGCGAGCAGGGCCCAGAGCATGCGCCGACGCGCGGGAGCAGCCGGGCCCGTGGGAGCGGCGCGGGGCCGGGCGCGCCGGGTGGCGAGCAGCAGAGCGAGCGCCAGCGCGGAAAAGGCGAGCAGCAGCAGGGCGCAGGCGCGCAGCGAGAGCACGCGGGCCAGCAGGTTGGCGGCGATGGGTACGACGGCGAAGGAGGCCGCGAGTGCGATCGCGAACTGCATGCCCGCGGTTTGCACGCGGAAGCCGAGCAGGTTGGCGAGCCACGCGACGACGTAGCCGGGTGCGAGCAGGTAGGGAGCGAACAAAGGAATCGCGAGCAGGATTCCCTCGATGTCGACCCAGGTAAACGAGTGCTGCAAGCCGTCCTCCGCGCGTGCGCAAGTTCCATTATGCTCGGAGGTGGAGAGTGTTTGCTTGCGCGCGCGGTTTTGGCGTGGTGCAAGGCGGCTCTCGCGGCAAGCGAATGACGATTCTGGAGAGGTTTCCCTGCTCCTACTGGAAAGACTTTTGACATGCTGAATGAAGCAGACGAGCTGCGGGCGCAGATACTGGCGCTGACGGAGACGTATTTCGAGCGGCAGTTTGCCGCGAAGCCATTTTTCCCGGGGTCGTCGCCGGTGCCGGTGGCGGGCAAGGTGCTCGATGCGGAGGACATCCGCAATCTGGTAGATGCGTCGCTGGATGGATGGCTGACGACGGGGCGGTTCGCGGCGGAGTTCGAGAAGAAGTTCGCGCGGTTCTTCGGGGTGCGCTCGGCATCGCTGGTCAACTCCGGCTCGTCGGCGAACCTGGTCGCGTTTTCGGCGCTGACCTCGCCGCGGCTGGGTGAGCGGCAGGTGCGGCCCGGCGATGAGGTGATTACGGTCGCGGCCGGGTTCCCGACGACCGTGAACCCGATCCTGCAGCATGGCTGCGTGCCGGTGTTTGTGGACGTGACGCTGCCGAATTATCAGATCGATTGCGCGAAGCTGGACGACGCGCTGAGCCCGAAGACGAAAGTCGTGATGGTTGCGCACACGCTGGGCAATCCATTCCCGGTGCGCGAGGTGGCCGCGTGGGCGCGGGCGCATAACCTGTGGCTGGTGGAGGACTGCTGCGATGCGTTGGGCTCGACCTACGACGGGCAGATGGTGGGCACCTTCGGCGATTTCGCTACGGTGAGCTTTTACCCGGCGCACCACATCACGATGGGCGAGGGCGGCGCGGTGCTGACCGACAAGCCGCTGCTGAAGACGCTGGGCGAGAGCTTTCGCGACTGGGGCCGCGACTGCTGGTGCGAGCCGGGCGCGGACAACACCTGCGGCAAGCGCTACGACTGGCAGCTAGGCGGCCTGCCGTATGGGTACGACCACAAGTACACCTACTCGCACATTGGCTACAACCTGAAGCTGACCGACATGCAGGCGGCGATCGGGGTTTCGCAGTTGAAGAAGCTGCCTGGGTTTATCGCGGCGCGCAAGAGCAACTATGCGTACCTGCGCGCGCAGGTTGCGGAGCTGGAGGAGTTCTTTCTACTGCCCGAGCCGACGCCGAACTCGGACCCAAGCTGGTTCGGGTTTCCGCTCTCGGTGCGCGACGGTGCGCCGTTCGAGCGGACCGCGCTGCTGCGCCATCTGGACGAGCGCAAGGTGGGCAGCCGGCTGCTGTTCGGCGGGGACCTGACGCGCCAGCCGGCGTACGAGAGGGTGCCGTTCCGGGTGGCCGGGGAGCTCAAGAATACGGACTTTATCCTGCGCAACAGCTTCTGGATCGGGCTGTACCCGGGGCTCTCGGAGCCGATGCTGGACTACGCGGTGGGCGCGCTGCGGGAGTTTGTGCGGGCGCAATGCTGAGTTAGCCGGCGTGCTGCTTTTTGTGGGACCGGTTATGGGATCGAAATGAAAAGTGCTTGTGGCCGAAGAAGCTCATGGTGACCCCGGCCGCGCTGGTGATGCCGCCGGCGATGTAGGGCGCCGCGTTGTGGAACGGTGTGGCGTGGCGCAGGAAGCCGACGATGAGCGGCAGGGACAGGGTCGTGATGAGGATGGAAGTGGTGTAAACCGCCATGGCTTTCGCCCACTCGCGCAGGTAATTGCCGCGGGTTTTGAAGACGAACCACTTGTAGCCGAGGAACGACGCGGTGATGTTGACGACGCTGGTGAGCGCGGACGCAAAGACGTAGGGGTAAAAGCTGGTGAGGCGGGTGAACAGGGCGGTGAGACCGGCGTAGGCGAGCCAGCCGAAGAGCGTGTTGCAGCCGCCGACGAGCACGTAGCGGACTACCTGGCGATTGGGGATGTGGCCGGTGAGCCAGTGCATGCGGCCGCGAGGCAGGTTCAGGATTTCAGCGGCGTGCACTGGGCCCTGAGCGCTCGGCGCGCCTGTTTCGTCCGGCGCTTCGCTCATGGCTGCGCCTTGTGGCTGCTGCCATGCCAGGCCGCGGTGCGGCGGATGGACTCATCGAGCCCGATCCACGCAGTGAGTCCGAGTTCAGAGCGTGCTCGCTGCGTGGAGGGGACGTAGCGCGCCGGCGCGCCTTCGGCCAGGGGCTGCTGCGCAACATGGATGCGGAGCTCCGGATTGACAACCGCGATCGTGCGTTCCGCGAGCTCGCGGATGGAGACCGCTTCCTCCGAGCCGACGTTGTACGCGCGACCCGGCTGGCCGCGCAGCAGGATCGTCCAGAGCCAGATGGCGAGGTCGGCGGCGTACAGGTACGAGCGCAGCGGGGCGCCATCGCCTGCGATTTCTACGTCGCGGCCTGCGAGCACGTCGCCGAGAAAGTTGCCGGCGGCGAAGTGCGCGCGCAGCGGAAGGTGGGGGCCTATAAAGGCAAAGCCGCGCGCGATGGTGCAGTGCAGGCGGCCACTGTTGTGCTCGGCGCACAAGGCCTCGGCCATGCGTTTGCCTCGCGTGTACACGTGTTCGCTGGGCGCGAACGGCTGATCTTCGGCAACGTGGAGAAGGGAGCGCGGCTGCGGGCCGTAGACGGCGCCGGAGCTCGTGAGCAGAAGTTTTTCCGTTCCGGCGGCGGCGGCGAACTCGAGAACGCGCTGCGTGCCATCGACGATTGCGGTGTACTGGTCCTCGTCCGACGACGCCGGCGGGACGACGGCATCGGTCGCCGCGTGGATGATGTGCGCGAAGTGTCCGGAGGGGAAGGCGAAGGTGCGGATGTCGCCCTGGAGCAGGGAAACAGCGGGGTGATTGCAGAGATGCGGGGCGCGCGCGGCAAAGCTGTGCGGGGCGCGGCTCAGAATGGTGAGCCGCGCGCCGAGGTTGAGAGCGGTGTGCGCGTGCAGAAACGTTTCGGCCAGCCAGCGGCCGAAGAAGCCGGTGCCGCCGGTGAGCAGCACCTGCCCGCCGCGCACCGCCTGCCACAGGCCCTCGGTGCGGCTGAGCACGTGATCGAGATCGGTCGGAGCGAGCGGCCTGGTTGTCAAGGGGTCGCGATTGATTCCATTCGACATGCGATGTCCGCTGCGGCAAGAATACACGCAGACACTTGCTGTTTGTGCCGCTTCTGGATTAGACAAGGGACAGACATCCACCGCTGCACCGCACGCTGTAGTCTGGATAGTCGGATCGCTTGCACATCGAAATCGCAAGCAGGGAGAAGACCTTGATGAACAATGTTCAAACAGCAGTGGCGATCGGGAACAGGCTGGTAGGCGACGATTTGCCCGCGTACATCATCGCGGAGATCGGGATCAACCATAACGGCGACCTCGACCTGGCTAAGCGTCTTATCAGCGTTGCTGTCGCGGCGGGTTGCGATGCGGTGAAATTTCAGAAGCGGACGATCGATGTGGTGTACGGGGCCGATGAGTTGAGCCGTCCGCGCGAGAGTCCTTTCGGCACGACCAATGGCGAGCTCAAGTACGGGCTTGAGTTTGAAGAGGAAGATTTCGCGGAGCTGGACGCGTACTGCAAAGCGGTGAAGATGCCGTGGTTCGCGTCGTGCTGGGACGAGAACGCGGTCGACGTGATTGCGCAGTTCAACGTGCCGTGCTTCAAGATCGCGTCGGCCTCGCTGACCGACGACAAGCTGCTGCGGCACACGCGCGAGATCGGCAAGCCGATCATCCTGTCGACCGGCATGAGCACCTACCAGCAGATCGACCACGCGGTGTCGGTGCTGGGCAAGGAAGACCTGATCGTGATGCACAGCTGCTCGACCTACCCGGCGCTGTACGAGGAGCTGAACCTGAAGGTGATTCCGCGCATGCGCGAGCGGTACGGCGTGCCGATCGGCTACAGCGGACACGAGACGGGGCTGAGCTCGAGCGTGGCCGCAGCGGTGCTGGGCGCGTGCGCGATCGAGCGGCACATCACGATGGACCGCGCGATGTGGGGCAGCGACCAGGCGGCGTCGCTTGAGCCGAACGGCATTCAGCGGCTGGTGCGCGATATTCGCCTGGTGGAGCAGTCGATGGGCGACGGGGAGAAGCGCGTGTTTGAGCGCGAGGTGCCGATTATGAAGAAGCTGCGCCGGGTGGATGCGCGTCTGCAATCCGTATGAAGGGTGTGCGCGCGCTGGCGCTCGATGTGGATGGAACGCTGACCGATGGCGGCGTGTGGTGGGGCCCGGGCGGGCAGGAGTGGAAGCGCTTCTGCTTCGCCGACATCATGGGCGTGGCGCGGGCGCTGCGCGCCGGAATCGTTATCACGCTGATCTCTGGCGAGGATAGCCCGCTGGTGGACCGCTTCGCGCGCAAGCTGGGGATCGAGGACATCACCAAAGGCTGCCGCGATAAAGCAGAGGCGCTGCGCGAGTTTGCCGAGCGGCAGGGGCTTGCGCTGAGTGAGATATGCTTCATGGGCGACGATGTGAACGATTTGCCGGCGATGGATCTGGCTGGTTTTTCCGCGGCGCCCGCGGATGCGCAGCCCGCGGTGCGGACGCGCGCCGGGCATGTGACAGAAGCCCGCGCGGGCAATGGCGCGGTGCGCGAGCTAATAGAAATGCTGCTCGCGCGAGACGCCGGAGAGGCTGCTTCGCTGTAAGCCGAGGATCATGCAAAAACTTTCCGATTACATTTTCGACTTTATCGCTGCAAAGGGCGTTCGGCATGTGTTTCTTGTGACCGGCGGCGGGGCGATGCACCTGAACGAATCGCTGGCGCGCTGTTCGGCGATCGAGCCCGTCAACAACTCGCACGAGCAGGCAAGCGCGATCTGCGCGGAGGCTTACGCGAAAGCGACGAACGGGCTGGGCGTGGCGCTGGTGACGACCGGACCCGGCGGCACCAACGCGGTGACGGGCGTGGCCGGGGCGTGGCTCGACTCGACGCCGACGCTGTTTGTGTCGGGCCAGGTAAAGCGGCCGGACCGCATGTTCGATGCCGAGGGGCGCGCGCTGGGCATGCGGCAGCTGGGCGTGCAGGAGGTCGACATTGTCTCGATCGTGAAGCCGATCACCAAGTATGTCGTAACTGTCACCGATCCAGTTACAATTCGCTGGCACCTCGAAAAGGCGTACCACCTGGCGACGACCGGGCGGCCGGGGCCGGTGTGGATCGACGTGCCGCTGGATGTGCAGGCTGCTCCCCTGGAGGAGCCGGCAGCGCTTGCGGGATTCCACGTTGAGCCGGCGGCGCAGGCCGGAACGACCGCATTGGAGGAGCAGGTGCGGGCGGTGATTGGCGCGCTCAACAAGGCTGAGCGCCCGGTGCTGTTTGCCGGCAACGGCATTCGCCTGGCGCGGGCTGAGGGCGAGTTCGAGCAGCTGCGCACGCTGCTGGGGGTGCCGATGCTGGCGACCTGGTGCGCGGCGGACCTGGTGCCGAGCGATGAGCCGCTGTATGTCGGCCGGCCGGGTTCGGTCGCGACGCGGGGCGCGAACTTCGCGCTGCAGAATGCGGATTTTCTGCTTGCGCTCGGGGTTCGTCTGGATTTCGCAATCACCGGCTACGCGCCCGACAATCTCGCGCGCGAGGCGTACAAGGTTGCCGTCGATATCGATCCGTCCGAGTTACAGAAGATGCATGGGCATCTGGCGCAGGCAGTCTGCGCGGATGCGCGTGAGTTCTTGAAAGAAATGCTGCGCCAGAAAGACGCGATCCAGCTGCGCGATCACAGCGCATGGGACCGGCGCTGCGCCGCGTGGAAAACGAAATACTCGGTCGTGACCGAGGAGCACCGCAAGAGTTCGGGGCAGGTGAGTATTTATCACTTCGCCGAGGTGCTGGGCACGGAGACCAAAGAAGACGACGCGATGGTTGCGGGGTCGTCGGGCGCAGGCAATGAAATGTTTCTGCTCGCCTGCCCGACGCGCAACGGGCAGCGGATCATTCACACGGCGGGGCTGGGCTCGATGGGTTTCGGGCTGCCGAGTGCGATCGCGGTGTCGCTCGCGCACGGTCGTGGAGAAACGATCTGCATCGATGGCGACGGTGGTTTTCAGTTCAACATTCAGGAACTTGAAACGGTGCGCCGGCTTGGATTGCCGATCAAGTTTTTCGTGCTGAACAATGACGGCTACGCGTCGATCCGCGCCTCGCAGACGAACTACTTCAAGCAGGCCAGTATTGGCTGCGACGCCGCGACTGGGCTGACCGTTCCAGGTTTAGAGGGGCTGGCTGCGGCATATGGAATCCCGTTCCGGCGGATTGCGGACCAGCGCGGCCTGCGCGCGCAGGTGCGGGCGGTGCTGGACATCGAGGGACCGGTGCTGTGCGACGTGATGGTGATCCCGGACGAGAGCCGCGCGCCGCGTTTGTCCTCGTTCCAGAAGCCGGATGGCTCGTTTGTCTCGCGGCCGCTTGAGGACCTGTGGCCGTTTCTGGAGCGCGAAGAGTTTCTGTCCAATATGATTGTCGCGCCGCTCGAACAGTGAACTTCGAACGCAAGGAAAGGGCAGCTTGAAATTAGTCAGCATCATCACGCCCTGCTACAACGAGGAAGCGAATGTCGAGGAGTTATACCTGCGCGTGCGCCAGGTGATGCTGGCGCTGCCGCGCTACCACTACGAGCACATCTTTATCGACAACGCGTCGGAGGACCGCACGGTCGAGATTGTGCGGGGCCTCGCGAGCCGGGATGCGAATGTGCGGCTCATCATCAATGCGCGCAATTTCGGTCATATCCGCTCGCCTGTGCATGGACTCTTCCAGGGTCGCGGGGACGCGTTGATCGGCATCGTGGCCGACCTGCAGGATCCGCCGGAGATGATTCCCCTGCTGATCGAAGGCTGGGAAGAAGGCAACAGCATGGTGCTCGCGATCAAGCGGACGAGCGAAGAGAACGGACTCATGTTCTGGATCCGCAAGCGCTACTACCGGCTGGTGAGCTGGTTCTCCGCGATCGAGACGTTTGAAAACTACACCGGCTTCGGGCTCTACGAGCGACGCGTGGTGGACCTGGTGCGCGCGCTCAATGATCCGTACCCGTACTTCCGCGGCATGATGGCCGAGATCGGCTTGCCGCATAAGAAAATCTATTACGACCAGCCGATGCGCAAACGCGGACTTACCAAGAATAACTTCTACACGCTGTACGACATGGGCATCCTCGGCATCATCAATCACTCCAAGGTGCCGCTGCGGATCATTGTGTTCACCGGCTTTGCCGGCGCGTTTGTATCTTTCGGAATCGGTGTGCTCTACACCATCTACAAACTTTTTTACTGGAAGAGTTTTTCGGTCGGCATCGCGCCGTTGATCATTGGCAACTTCTTCATCTTCAGCGTGCTGCTGCTGTTCCTCGGCGTCATTGGCGAATATGTCGGCGCGATCCACACACAAGTGCAGAAACGTCCGCTGGTGGTCGAGCGCGAGCGCGTGAACTTCGAGCACTCGCCGCTCGCACCCTCGGAGCTGCCGCCGCAGATGGCCGAGTACTCGCCGCACGAGGCGGAGGGATAAGACCCCCTACGCGGGAGGCGGCCACTTCGTGGCGGGTGTGGCGGATGCTCGCAGCCTGCGCGATTGTGGCCCTCCTGTTGGTCGGGATCGACATCCTCAATGCCGAGGTTGCGAACACAAGGTAAACATGCCACGAAGTGGCCGCCTCCCGCGCAGGGGGTCTTGCGTTATGTATCTATGACTGTTACAGACGCTTGGTAGAGTTCTATCTGCTCCAGGCAAAGCGCACGCGCATTCTCGCCGGCCAGGAACCGCCCATACCACGCCGCCGTAAGCTCCAGCGCTTCGACGAACGAGAGCGCCGAAGCCCATTTCAATGCCGCGCCGGCTTTGGAGCAGTCAAGGCACAGCGTATGCGCCTCATGCGGGTGCGGCCCTTCATCCACCGCCCACTGCGCCGGCTTTCCCGCGGTCCGGCTCCAGCTTTCGGCGAACCGGCCCACCACCGCGTCAACCGGCTGCACGGCTGCTGCCCGCGGGCCGAAGTTCCAGGCGCCGTCATAGCGTGTGCCGTGCTCCAGTAAGCACTGGGCGAGCGTGAGATAGCCGCGCAGCGGCTCGAGCACATGCTGCCAGGGGCGGATGGCGTGCGGGTTGCGGATGCGCAGAATAGCGCCGGAGCCGAAGGCGCGCACCGCGTCAGGCAGCAGGCGGTCGAGCGCCCAGTCGCCGCCGCCGATCACATTGCCGGCGCGAGCGGAGGCGACCGCGACGCGGTGCTCGGTGAATCGATCGCGATGAAAAAAGGCTGAGCGGTAGGAGGCGGTCGCGAGTTCCGCGCAGGCCTTGCTGTTGCTGTAGGGGTCGTAACCGCCGAGAGTATCGGTCTCGCGATAGGGCCACACCCACTCCTGGTTTTCATAGCACTTGTCGGAAGTCACGATGACAATCGCGCGGACCGAAGGGCAGGTGCGCGCGGCTTCCAGCAGATGCACGGTGCCCATCACGTTGGTCGCGAACGTCCCGACTGGATCGGCATAGGACGCGCGCACGAGCGCCTGCGCCGCCATGTGGATGACCAGCTCCGGCTGCGCGTGGTTCATCGTGGTTTGCAGCGAAGCGAGGTCGCGAACATCGCCGAGCACCGACGTCATCGCGCCCGCCACGTCTGCTTCGACAAAGAGGCTGGGCTCTGTCGGCGGCGCGAGCGCGAAGCCGGTAACCGCGGCGCCGAGCTGCTCAAGCCAGAGCGAAAGCCACGCGCCCTTGAAGCCGGTGTGCCCGGTGAGAAAAACCTTGCGCCCCTGCCAGAACACGCGCTACCAGACCTTCCATGGACGCTGCCCGTTCTGCCACAGGTCTTCGAGAAACGTCTTGTCGAACAAGGTATCCATCGCGCGCCAGAAGCCGGCGTGCTTGTAGGCCGAGATTTCGCCGTCGGCGGCGAGGCGCTCGAGCGGCTCGTTCTCCCATATGGTCGCGTCGTCGAGCAGATAGGGCGCGATCTTCGGCGACAGCACGAAGAAGCCGCCATTGATCCAGCCGCCATCCCCCTTGGGCTTCTCGGCGAAGTTGGTCACGCTGTGGTCGGGCGCGATCTCAAGCGAGCCGTAGCGGCCGATGGGCTGCGCGGCTGTGACGGTGACGAGCCGGCCTTCCTGCTGATGAAACGCGATCAGCGCGGCGATGTCGATGTCCGCGACGCCATCGCCGTAGGTGAAGCAGAAGGCTTCCTCCTCGGCGACATGATGCAGAACGCGGCGCAGGCGGCCGCCGGTCATGGAGCTGTCGCCGGTGTCGACCAGCGTGACGCGCCAGGGCTCGACCGCGCTTGCGTGGGCCTCGATTTTGTTCGCGCGCACGTCGATGGTGACGTCGGAGGAATGCAGGAAGTAGTTCGCGAAGTACTCCTTGATCATGTAGCCCTTGTAGCCGAGGCAGATGATGAAGTCAGTGATGCCGTAATGCGAATAAATCTTCATGATGTGCCACAGGATGGGCCTGCCGCCGATCTCGACCATGGGCTTGGGGCGCGCGGAGGTTTCTTCGCCGAGGCGGCTGCCCCGGCCTCCCGCGAGGATGATTGCTTTCATCGGGTGCGGCGCACTTTCCTGGTGCTTGAAGTTTCCCTCACAGCTTACCGCAGGCGGGGCGCGGTTCGCAGCCGGGGCAGGTATGCTCTTCGATGGGAGGAAGTGCATTTGCGCGCGTTCAGCAGGCGAGGGTTTATCCGCGGCGTTTCGTTGGCCGCGGGCACGCTATGGCAGTGGCCGGCGCTTGCGCGTTCCATTGCGGCAGCGCCAGAGCAGCCGCGCGGCGAGCGATTGTTGTGGTATCGCACGCCGGCGCGCGAGTGGGTTGAGGCGCTGCCGGTGGGCAACGGGCGGCTCGGCGGCATGATTTTCGGCGACCCGCACGCGGAGCGCATTCTACTGAACGAGGAGAGTTTCTGGTCGGGCGAGCCGCGCAGCTATCCGGTGAAAAAAGCGTGGCAGTCGATGGAGGTGATCCGCGGCCTGCTGATCGACACTCTCGAGCCGACTGCCGATGAGATCGTGAGCGGGCAGTTCCTGCGCAAGATCGGCGAGAGCTATCAGCCGCTCGGCTTTCTCGAGCTCGGGCACCACGGGGCGGGAGAAGCGGCGCAGTATCGCCGGTCGCTCGATCTGCGCGACGGCATGCACACGGTGGAGTGGACCGACGCCGAAGGCGCGGCGGTGCGCGAGAGCGTATTTGTGTCCGCGCCCGACCAGATGATGGTGGTGCGGCTTGAGAGTACGCGGCCGCTGCGCCTGACCGCTCGCGTGGGCAGTGCGATGCCGGGTGCGGCGCGGATTGCGGGCGACACGCTGCTGCTGGAGGTGCGCGCGCCGGTGCACGTGGTGCCCGCTGGGGTGATCAATGTAAACGGCCCGGTCGAGTGGGACGATGCGCCGGACGGCAAGGGTATGCGCGCGGCGGTGGCGCTGTGCGTGCTGGAGCAGCAGGGCGGCCAACACACGGTCGCGGTGGATGGGATCGACATAGAGGGCGCCAGCACGGTGACGCTGCTGCTGTGCGCGGCGACCAGTTACGCGGGGCCGGGCAAGAGCCCGAGCCGCGAGGGGCTGGATGCGTCGGCGCGCGCGCTGGAGACGCTGGCGCGGGCGCGCGGGCGCGGCAACGGCAATGCGCTTGAAAGCCGGCATGTGGGCGATCATCGTTCGCTGTTCGATCGCGTCGACCTGCAGCTGAACGCGCCGGCCGGGGCGGATGCGCCCTCTAACATCGCCGAGGAGCTTTCGACCGACGAGCGCCTGCTGCGTTTCGCTGCTGGCGGCGCGGACCCTGGGCTCGCCGCGCTGTACTTCCAGATGGGCCGCTATCTGCTGATGGCGAGCTCGCGCCCGGGGAGCCTGCCCGCGACAACGCAGGGCATCTGGTCGCATCGCGCGCGGCCGGACAGGCAGGCGAACTGGTCGCTGAACCGCGACCTGCAGATCGGCTACTGGCTGGCGGAGAGCGCGAACTTGGCCGAGTGCCACGAGCCGCTGTTCGCGTTCACGCGTCGGTTGAGCGAGGACGGCGCGGGCACGGCCGCGCGCATTTACGGCTGCAAAGGCTGGGTTGCGCACACCAGCGCGGACCTGTGGTGCTCGACCATACCGGACTCCGGGCAGCCGCCCTCGGCGATGTGGAAGAGCGGCGGGGCGTGGCTGTGCCAGCACCTGTGGGAGCACTACCGCTTCTCGGGCGACGCGGCCGCGCTGCGTGCGCACTATCCGCTGATGCGCGAGGCGGCGCTGTTTTTCCTGGAGCACATGAGCGGCGACCGCGATGGATGGCTCGCGATGTACCCGGAGAGCTCGCTTGAGAACGCGTTCCGCAAGCCGAACGGCGGCGTCGCCTACAGCTCCATGGGGCCTACGATGAGCATCTCGATTGTGCGCGAGCTGCTGACCAACACGCTGGCCGCTTCGGCTGTGCTGGGGCTCGATGGCGAACTGCAGGCGCGCATGCAGTCGGTGCTGGGGCAGCTGCGGCCGCTCCCCGTCAGCGAGCGCACGGGCGAGGTGCAGGAGTGGGCCGACTCCTCGCTGTTTCCGCAGGAGCCGGACAATGGACAGCTGCCGCAGGTGTGGGCGCTGATACCGGGCACGCAGGTCAATCCAGAGACGACGCCGGAGCTGGCCGAGGCCATGCATCGGACGCTCGCGAACCGCGCACCGTGGCGGCAGAGCGCCGGCGGCTGGATCGGCGGGTGGTACGCGAATGCGCTGGCGCGCCTGGGCGACGCGCACGCTGCCTACCGTGTCGTGGAGCTGCACCTGACGACCTCGGTGCAGCCCAGCCTGCTGGCCGGGTTGTGCGAGCAGGCGCTGGAGTTCCAGATCGCGGGCAACCTGGGCGTGGCCGCGGCTATAGGCGAAATGCTGCTGCAGTCGCACGCGGGCGAGCTGCATTTTCTGCCGGCGCTGCCGGGCGAGTGGAGCGCGGGCAGCTTTCGCGGGCTGCGCGCGCGCGGCGGTCTTGAGGTCGACCTGGAGTGGAGCGAAGGCCGCGCGCGGCGGGCGGTGCTGCGGGCCAGCGCGGCCGGCACGCAGGTGCTGCGCGCGCCCCGGGGGCAGCGCATCGCCGCCGTGGCGGGGGCTGCCGGGCTTGTACGTATGCAGGACGGACGGGTGCGCTTCGCGACCCGGGCAGGCGGCGTGTACTCGGTCAGCTTTGCTTCCTCTGGCGGCTGACGAAGAGCAGAACCTTTGGCGCAAGCGCTACCGCTTCGCTCAGGATGACACCTTTCTGCGGATTTTGAGGATGGGCAATGGCAGTACCGGCTGTCAGCGCCGCGCGGCGGCACGCGTGCGTGAAAACGACCGCTGCTTGGACCCATCTGTACGCCGTTCGGTTTCGCCGCCGTTCACGCGATTGACGAGGAATTAACCAAAACGAGCAGACCCAGTAACAGGCCGCGTGGGATAACGGACCCCTATGGAAGACGCCGTCGCGGCGACTCCCAAGGCGCTTTCGTTCTCGATGGGCCAACCGGCTGCGGCACTGTTTTGCGCAACACCTGACTTCCTGCAGCACCCTGCATCCGGGCGGCGCGGCTTTCGAAAGCGCTCTTGCGACCACCAACTGTCCAGCACTCCAGGAGACCCCATGCACCGGATCTATCCCAGCGTCCCCGTCCTCAGCGCATTGACCCTCAGCGCACTGAGCCTCAGCGCCATTTCGTCCGCGCCCCTCGCTGCTCAGGCTGTGCCGAACAGCGGCGAGCCGCAGATCCTGAGCACCGGGCAGCGCATCACGCCGCTCGCGCCGCAGGGCGCCCGCTTTGAGCCGCTGAACCCGGGCCTTGCCGACAACCCCTCGTACACGGTAGGCCAGGCGGTTTCAACGGTCGTGAGCCCCGACGGCAAGACGCTGCTGATCCTGACCAGCGGCTACAACCTCCAGAACTACACCTCTGGCGCAAACGCGGGCAGCACCAACCCCACCGACTCGACCGAGTTCGTGTTTGTCTTCGATATCTCCACGGGAAGTCCGGTGCAGAAGCAGGCGATCCCGGTGCCGAACAGCTACAACGGCATCGCGTTCGACCCCAGCGGCACGTCGTTTTACGTCTCCGGCGGCGACGACGACAACGTGCATTTCTACACGTTGAAGGCCGGTGTGTGGGCGGAGAACGGCGCGCCGCTCGCGCTGGGTCACCTGGCGCTGGCCAATGCGGCGACCGGCAGTTCCGGCGGCCTCGGCCTGATAACACCGCCTGAAGCGGCCGGCCTCGCGGTCTCGGCCGACGGCACGCGCATCCTGGTCGCCGACTACGAAAACGATGCGGTAAGCCTGCTGACTAAGTCCTCGAACAATGCCTGGAGCAAGGCTTACGAGCTCGACCTGCGCCCGGGCAAGATCGACGCGGCCAATGCCTCCGGCGTCGCCGGCGGCGAGTACCCATTCTGGGCGCTTTTCAAGGGCAACGACACTGCGTATGTATCAAGCATCCGCGACCGTGAGATCGTGGTTGTTACGACCGGCGGCGTGCAGACGCGCATCAAGGTGCCGGGCCAGCCGAATAAGATGGTGATGAACAAGGCGCAGACGCTGCTCTACGTGGCGCAGGACAACAGCGATTCTGTCGCAGTGATCGATACAAATACCAACCAGATGATCGACGAGATCAAGGTCACGGCGCCCGTGGCGGTGTACCCGAACAAACAGGGCTACAAGGGAGCGAACCCGAATGGGCTGGCGCTGTCGCCGGACGAGAAGACGCTCTATGTGACGAACGGCGGTGAGAACGCGGTCGCGGTGGTGCGGCTGAATGGCACTGGCAACAGCTACGTGGCGGGGCTGATCCCGACTGGCTTTTACCCGAACTCGATCAGCGTAAGCGCCGATGGCAAGCTGCTCTACATCGTGAACGGCAAGAGCGCCAACGGGCCGAACCCGCAGTACGGCCACGGCATCACCAGCGCGCAGAGCGCAACGTTCAATGCCTCGAACCAGTACGACTACCAGCTGACCAAGGCCGGCTTCCAGACCGTGCCCACCCCGACCGATGCCGAGCTCGGCACGCTGACCCAGCGCGTCATCGACAACGACCACTTCGGCCGCACGTTGACCGCCGACCAGCAGGAGACGATGAGCTTCCTGAAGCAGCACATCAAGCACGTGATCTACATCGTCAAGGAGAACCGCACTTACGACCAGGTGCTGGGCGACCTGGAAGTGGGCAACGGCGACCCCTCGATCACGCAGTTTCCGGAAGCGAACACACCGAACTTTCATAACATCGCGCGTAACTTCGTGGACTTCGACAATTTTTACGATGTGTCGGAAGTAAGCGGCGACGGCTGGCCGTGGTCGACTTCGGCGCGTACTACCGATGTGATCGAGAAGGAGATCCCGGTGAACTACGGCGGCCGCGGCATCGACAACGATTCCGAAGGCACCAACCGCAACCTGAACGTGGGTTACAAGAGCACGGCCGCGCGCCAGGCGGCTGATCCCTTGATCAGCAAAGACCCCGACCTGCTGCCGGGCAATCGCAACGTGGCCGCGCCGGACAGCGACGATGGCGAACATGGCGAGGGTTACATCTGGAACGGCGCGCTCAAGGCGAAGCTGACGGTGCGCGACTACGGGTTCTTCCTTGACCTGGCGCGCTACAACCTGCCCGCCGCCGATGCCGCGGTCAACATCGCGGAAGACCCGAACGCGTTTGCCGACAAGCTGCAGGTGGCTTACTCGACCAACACCGTGCTGCGCAAGTACACCGATAAGTATTTCCGCGGCTTCGATAACTCGTTTCCGGATTACTACCGCTTTACCGAGTGGCAGCGCGAGTTCCAGCAGTACGAGGCCAATGGCAACCTGCCGAACCTTTCACTGGTGCGCATCATGCACGACCACTTCGGCAACTTCACGACGGCGATCGACGGCGTGAACACCCCCGAGCTGCAGATCGCGGACAACGACTATGCGGTGGGCTCTGTTATCGAGACGGTTGCCAACAGCAAGGACAAGGACGACACGCTGATCTTCGTGATCGAAGACGACGCGCAGGACGGCGGCGACCATGTGGACGCGCACCGCAGCACGGCGTTCATCGCGGGGCCCTATGTCAAGCAGGGGTTCGTGGACTCCACGCGGTACAACACGGTCAGCTTCCTGACCACGATGGAGGATATTCTGGGCATCGCGCCGCTGAACCTGAACGATGCGAACGCGGCGCCGATGGCGAATGCATTCGACACGAACCAGGCGGCGTGGAAGTACACGGCGGTGCCTTCGGCGTATCTGCAACAGACGCAGCTGCCGATTCCCGCGTCGAAGTACGCGGCGAACGCGCAGGCGCAGCTGGCTCCGCTGCACAGCGCGGCTTGGTGGGCCGAGCGTACCAAGGGGATGGATTTTTCGGTCGAGGATCATCTGGACTCGAACAAGTTCAACCACCTGGTGTGGGAGGGCACGATGGGCGCCCGGCCATACCCGACCGACCGCAGCGGTGAGGATCTGAGCGCAAACCGCGCGCAGATGCTCAAGCAGTACCGCGCAGGTCAGCAGCAGGCACAAGCGGCCCCGGCTGCGCCTGTCAACAGCTCCAAGTAACAGCGGCGGCATAAAGAGCGGGCGCTCCATTTCTGGAGTGCCCGCTCTTTCCATCCAAATGCAATGACGAGGGGAGGCCAGGTGTGTTCGACAGAGTGCGTACTGTAGCCGCCGCGGTCTCTTTCAGCCTGCTTGCGCTTGCGTCAGCGCAGGCCCAGGTAGACCGCTCGGGCGTGAGCGGGACGGTTGAGGACGAGGCAGGCAAATTCGTTCCGGGTGTGCATGTGGCCGCGACGGACATTGCAACCGGTCTGCGGCGCGAGTGCGTTTCCTCCGCGCAAGGGACGTACGATCTGCCGGCGCTGCCGGTGGGCAGCTACACACTGGGATTTGTGCGTGCGGGTTTCGCGCAGCTGACTTACACCGGCGTACAGCAAACCGTGGGCCGCACCCGCACGCTGAACGCGGTGCTGCACGTGGCGGGCGGCAGCGAGCAGGTGCAGGTTTCCGACACCGCCTCCGAGCTCAACCAGAGTTCTGACGCGCTGGGCGCACGCATTGAGCCGAAGCAGGTGCAGGAGCTGCCGTTGAACGGGCGCAACTGGTCGACGCTGACCGCGCTCGTGCCTGGCGCCATCGACACGGGCGGCAGCAATCAACGCACGATCCGGTTCGCGGGGCGCGGGCTCGACGACAATAATTTCACCTACGACGGAATCGACGCGACCAACATCGTGAACCAGGCGCAGCAGCCTTTCGTGCGGCTTGCGATCCCGACGGAATCGATCCAGGAGTTTCGCGTGGACACGACGCTGTTCACGGCGGAGAGCGGCAGCACGCCGGGCGGCCAGGTGGCGGTCGTGTCGCGCACCGGCGGCAATGCGCTGCACGGCAGCGTGTTCGAGTTTCTACGCAACGACAAGCTGGATGCGCGCGAGCCCATCGACAACGTGAACCCGGCGAAGCCGCCGTTTCGCCTGAACCAGTTTGGCGGGTCGATCGGTGGACCGATCGTGCGCGACAAGACGTTCTACTTCTTCACCTATGAGGGGCTGCGGCAGAGCCTGGGGCAAACGCTGATTGGGCGCGTGCCGAGCGCCGCGTATCGCGCGCGGATCGCGGCCGCGGGCCCCGCGCTGGCGCCGGTGCTTGCGGCTTACCCGCAGGGCGGCGCGGCTGTGAGCAGCGACGGGTTGATCGCGAGCTTTGTGGGCGAGGGGCGGCAGTTGGACGCGGAGGACAGCGGGATGATTCGGCTGGACCATCGCTTTTCTTCAAGCGATACGGCCGACCTGCGCTTCAATTTCGACGCGGCCAGCAGCAGTGCGCCGCTGGCCGGCGGCGGCACCTACGCGCTCGACCGGCAGGAGGTGACCTCGCGCCCGGTGAACGGCGCTGTCGAGGAGCTGCACCTGTTCTCGCCGGCATGGGTGAATGAAGCGAAGTTCGGGTTCAACCGCGGCAACGTGTACACGACCAATCTCTCGAGCCTGAATCTTCCGTATGCGGTTTCGGTGCCCGGGCTGACGACGCTGAACAACAACGAGTACAAGATCGGGGTCGGCAACTCGTTCTCGTGGATCGACGACCTTACCTGGGTGAGCGGCCGGCACACGGTGAAGCTCGGCGGCGAAGTGCGGCGCATCCAGCTGAACCAGGGGAACACGGCGAACGGGGCGGTTGCGTTCGCATCCGCCACAGCACTGGTTACAAATAGCGTGAGCTCCGCCGCCTACGCTGCCGCGCTGCCGGTAAACGGGCTGCGCAAGACGGAGGTGTACGCGTTTGCGCAGGACGAGTGGAAGCTGCGCCCGGAGCTGACGCTGAACCTGGGCGTGCGCTACTCGTTCTACAATCGCTTTCACGAAGTGCTGAACCGCGCCATTCCGTTCGACTTCGCGACCTGCGGGCCGCAGGGTTTCTGCGGCGAGGGCGCTGAGTTCAGCCGGCCGAATGTGCTCGATGTGGACCCGCGCCTGGCTGTGGCCTGGGCGCCGTCCCGGCTGGGCGGCAGGACTGTGATCCGCGGCGGCTTTGGCCTGTACCACGGCGACGGCCAGCTCGACGATCAGAACCTGCCGATCAGCAATGAGGTGGGCCGCTTCGCGTTCAACAATATCGCCCACTTGAGCTTTCCCGTCGACCCGTTTCTGCCCCGGGCGCAGAGCACGCTGTCGCCGCGCGACATGGACCGCGACCGCAGGGACGCCTACGTGGCGCAGTACGGGCTGAGCGTGCAGCAGGCGCTGGGGCGGGGATGGGTCGCGACGCTCTCCTATGACGGCAGCAAGGGGACCGACCTGCTGCGGACCTCGTACATCAACCTGATCGATACTGTAACCGGCACGCGCACATACAGCGGCTTCAGCCAGGTGGAGTACCGGGGCAACAGCAACAACAGCTCGTTCAACGCGCTGGTGGCGCAGCTGCGGCGCTCGTTCGCGCACGGGCTGCTGTTCCAGGCGAACTACGAGTACGCGCACGAGATCGACCAGGATGCGGCGGGCGGGGGCGACTCGGATTTCCCGCAGAACCCGGCCTGCTTTCAATGCGAACGGGCTTCCGGCGACTTCGATGCGCGGCACGTGTTCAGCGGCAACACGGTGTACCAGCTGCCCTACGGACATGGGCAGCAGTTCGGCAACCGGGCGGGTGCGTGGAGCGCGGTGTTCGGCGACTGGCAGCTGTCGAATATCGTGAGCGCGCGCACGGGGCTGCCGGTAAATGTCACGATCGACCGTTCGAGTTCGTTCAACCCGATGGACCCCGGCAGCACCGGGGTCGCGACCGGGTATACGACCAATCAGCGGCCCAACCGGGTGCCGGGGGCGCCGCTCACTCCGCCGGGCGGCGCGGGCATTCACAACTGGATCAACCCGGCGGCGTTTGCGCCGGTTACCGGGGGCGGCTACGGCAATGCCGGGCGCAACATTGTGCGGGCGCCTGGGCTGTGGCAGGACGACCTGGGGGTGGCCCGGGATATTCCGGTGACCGAGACGGCGCAGCTCCAGTTCCGGAGCGAGTTCTTCAATGTCTTTAACCGCGCGCAGTACGGAGCGCCGTCGGCGGATTTCTCTGGGGGCGCGGGCGTGTTTGGGGTTATCACGAACCCGGTCAACACGGGGCCGGTGGGTACGGGCACGCCGCGCCAGGTGCAGTTTCTGCTCAAGCTGGAGTTTTAGTCTTCTGATTTAGAGTGCGTTGTCGAAGCGGACTGCGGGAGAAGCAGATCCTTCGCTTCGCTCAGGATGACACCTTTGTTGCTTCGCTCAGGTGACACTTTTGCGCGAATGCGAGAAATCAATGATTCGGCAGACGCGTGAGGGCGATGCGTGCGAGTACGAGCAGGATCCGGTACGCGGCCTTGATGGAGCCGCTGAGCGAGCCGGCGACCTTGGAAACGCCGCCGCGGCGGCGGCGGCAGGTGGTGGGCAGCTCCAGGATGCGGAGGTGTGCGCGTGCGGCTTTCATCTGCATTTCGAGATTCCAGCCGTAGGTCTGCTCTGTCATCTGTAACTGTGTGAGAGCAGATCGGGTGATGGCGCGCATGGAGCCCATGTCGGTATAGCGCACGCCGTAGAGCAGGCGCATGGCCGCACCGGCAAAGCGGCCGGCGAAGACCTGCGAGGCGAGCATGCTGCCGGACTCTCGCTGGCCGCGTATGCGCGAGGCGATCACGAAATCGCAGCGGCCTTCGAGCACGGGACCGGCGATCATGGCGAGCTCCGCGGGGGCGTCGCTGCCGTCGCCGTCGAGGAAGACGAGAACGTCGGACCGCAGGTCGGCGGCCGCGGCGCCGGCGGCGCAGGCACGGCCGTAGCCGCGCTGGGGCTGGCTGACGACGCGGGCGCCGGCCGCGCGGGCGCGCTCGGCGGTGCGGTCGGTGCTGCCGTTGTCCACCACGAGGCACTCGCGCACCAGCGCGGGTGGCGTGTCGCTGAGGACCTCGGCAACGACGCCGGCGATGGTGTCTTCCTCGTTCAGGGCGGGGATGATGACGCTGACGTGATCGTTCAGACGTGCGTTCAGGCGGATGGCGGGCTCAGCCTTCACTTGAGACCTGCAAGCACGTGCGCGGGCTGGGCTGGTGCGATGCGCCGTTTTTCGAGAAAGCGCAGCAGCAGATCGTACAGCAGGTCGAGGATGACGAGCAGGAAGAACCCGCCGTAGAGCAGCGTGTTCATACGGTAGGCGCCGGGGCCGGGCGCGCCGAGCCGCGTGGCCAGCATGTAGGTGGCGCCGAGTACGAGATAAAACGCGGGGCGCCAGGGCCAGATCGCGAGGAACGGCAGCAGCCACAGGAAATACCACGGATAGTGCGGCGTGAAGCAGAGGGTGAGCGCGGTCGCGAGCACGAGACCGGAACGGATGCAGCCGGTTGCGGACGCGCTGCGTCGATACGCCCACCAGGCCACAACCGCGAGCACGACGGCGCACAGGCCGATGTAGATCCGCGGCGAAGCGGAAACGTGGAACGTGTGCTCGAACAATGCGAGCGGATAGAAGCGTGTGCCGCTGTCGATGCCTTCTTCTTTCGCATAGGCGGGCAGAAAGCCGAGCACGCCGGGGCCGACCGAAAGATACGGCAGATAGCCCGCGACGACGATGCCGGTAAAGAGCAGCAGCGGCGCGAGGATGCGCCTGCGCACGAGCGCGGGCAGCAGCGCCGCGGGGTAGAGCTTGATGAGCGTCGCCGCGCCCAGCCATGCGGTTGCGCCGAGCGGCCGGTTTTGCAGACGGGCGAGGATGGCGAGCGCGATGGCGGTGAGCGCGGCTGCGTCCACGTGGCCGCTGCTCGCGATCTCCCACAGGCAGACCGGGTGCCACGCGTAGAGCACGATGCGCTCGCGGGGCAGCGCGAGCAGGCGCAGGCAGCGCATCAGCACCAGGCAGGTCGCGGCCTCAAAGCAGACCAGCGCAAGCTTCATGAACCAGACCGCCGCGTACATGCGCGCGATCAGCAGGAAGAGGATCTGCGAGCCCGGAGGGTAGATGGTGTGCGCGTAGAAGCGGCGGTTGATGTGCGGAAAGATGTGCGCGTCGCGCAGGAAGCTGAGGTGCGGGTCGGCCGGGATGTAGCGGAAAGGGTTGATGCCGGCGGCCTGCACCTTGCCGTCCCACACGTAGCGGTAGATGTCGGTGGAAAGGAAGGGCGGCTGCGAGACGGCGATGAGGCGCGCGCCGAATGCGACGATGAGAAGGATGGGCAGGGTCCAGCGGTTGGTAGGCGACTGCTCGACCAGCGCGATGCCGCCGAGGTAAAGCACGAGCTGGCCGTAGAGGCCTTCGCTGAGGCCGTGGACGTAGTGCGTGTACTCATGGGTGCCGGTGCGGGTGAGCTCCAGATAGATGAGGCCGAAGAGCACGAGGGCGAGATTGGTAAGCCAGGCCGGGCCGGGTGCGGAGAGCTTGAAGGGCAAGCGATCAGCCATGCTCAAGCGCGCTCCCGCTGGCGGCGGCTTGCAAGTCAGGCAAATGCGCATCGAGCGCGCGGAGAAAGGCGCGGGTGTGCGGTGCGGGGTAGGCGTGAGCGGGCCCCGAGGCCAACTCCGAAGCGAACTCGGCGCGCAGACGCGCGAGCGAGGCGGCGTCATCGACGTCGTACCAAGTGGCAAGCTGCGTCAGGGGCAGGGCGAGCTCGGCGGCGCGCTGCTCGGTCTGGTCGGCAACCCGCTCGGTGCTCCAGTCGATGTCCGCGAAGAGCCGCGCGTGCGGGTGCGCGAGGCCGAGCAGGTAGTAGCCGCCGTCGCCAGAGCGGCCGAGCACGACGCGGCTCAGCACGGCGCGGTCTTCGCCATTCGCCGGCAGAAGGGTTTGCGCGGCGCGGACAAACTCGGCGGTCGGAACGGTCGGGCTGTCGGAGTCGATGAGGCACACGGCCGAAAACCCGCAGGCGAACAGGTCCGCGGCGGTCGCCAGCAGCCGCTCGCCGAAGCCGTCGCCGCGCTGCGGCACCAGAAGGGTGCTCTCGGGCAGGATGCTGGTGAAAGCAGCTTCCTGTCCGACGGGCGTATAGGAGACAACGCAATCGGCGGCGCACTGGGCGGCGGCCTCGCCCAGGTTGGCGAGGGTGTCGCGCAGGAAGTCGCAGTTGAGCGCAGCGGCCTGCGCGGGCGTCAGCGGCGGACTCAGCCGCGTCTTGACCTTGCCGGCGATCGGGGCCTTGGCCATTACGGTGAAGGCGCAGCGATGCGCGAACTCGCCCGGCAGGGGCGGCGCGGCGGGGTCGAGAATGCGGAAGGGGTGGCGCGAACCGGTCACAGGGCTTTCTCGCACAGCGCGTACTGGTAGCGCTTGTCCTGCCACATGCGGACGTTGCTCCAGGGCTGGCTGCCGATCAGATGCTGGAACTCGCCCTGGCTGAGCACCTTGCAGTGCACCGGGGAGCCGCGCTTCGAACGGCGGTTGCCCAGCCCGTCGATGGTGCGCATGACCCAGAGCGGTACCGCGGTGCGAAGGGGGGAGGTGGGTTCGGCGATGAAGAAAACGCCGCCGGGCCGCAGGGTTTGAAAGATTGCGCGGAGCACGCGCTCGCGCTCGGCCAGGATGAGGAACAGGCGGGAGGCGACGACGGCGTCGGCGCGGTCGAGGCACTCGCGCAGGTCGAGCGCATCGGCGAGCATGAATCGGCAGTTGGGCAGCTCGGCGCGCAGGGCCTGCCGGCGCGCATAGGAGAGCAGCCGCTCGGAGGTATCGATGCCGAGCGCCTGCAGTAGGGGAAACCGCGCGGCCAGGCGGCGGGAGTAGAAGCCGGGGCCGCAGCCGACTTCGAGCAGCTGGGTGCGGGCCTGGGAGCGCAGCATGGGACCCAGCGCGGCGGCAATGGCCTCGGTGTGATCCGCGAAGAGGCGCTCGCGGCAAATGGAGTAGATCCACCAACAGCGATCAAAGACGGGATCTGCGGTCATCTGCGAAACGCTCGAGCTCAAGAGCCTGTTCTCCCTGCACATTTGCCTTCGGGCGCCGGCGAGCCCACAGCAAGAATAGATGCGCGGGCAACATCTGGCCAATCTAAATGGAGGGCCCGGCGCAACTGTAACTTTTCCCGCTGGGCGGGCGTCGGATAACCGGGAGTGCTGTGAACCGCTCGAGCGTGCGACGGGATTGTGAACTGGCCTGGCGCCAGGTTTAGCTTGCAGGTGAGGGGCTTTCGCGGTAATGCTGATATTTGGAGACGGCAGCAATGATGGATGAGTGGGATGAGCAGCAGGAGCCGATGCGTACAGACCAGCCGCTTGAGCCGGCGGCGGAGCCCGGCGCGGGCATGGGGGCAACAGGCCGCGAGAGCGACCGAGCGCGGGTTCCCGCGGCCGCCGCGGAGCCGCCGGCCGCCCTAGAAAAGATAGAAAACGCAGCCGCGCCCGCGCAGGCCAGCATTCGCCTGGAGCACAAGCACCTTCTCGCGATCCGCTGGATGCACTGGGTCAACTTTCCGGTGCTGTTTACCATGATCTGGAGCGGGCTGCTGATCTACTGGAACGACTCGGACAACGCCCACCTGCACGCGCACGAAGTTTACCGCGTGGGCGTCGGGCACTTTACGCTGTTCCGCTTCTTTCCGGCGTGGTTCTACACCAAGCTGCACGTTCCGTACCACGTGACCCAGGGCCTGAGCTACCACTTCTTCTTTATGTGGATTTTCGCGCTGAACGGGATCGCGTACGTGCTGTATCTCGTGTTTTCAGGGGAGTGGCGGTTCATGGCGCCCCAGCGCCGCAGCCTGCGCGATGCGGTCCAGGTCACGCTCGTCGACCTGCATGTCCGCAAGGGCCTGCCGCCGCAGACCAAGTACAACGGCGCGCAGCGCATCGCCTATTCGAGCGTAGTGTTGATGGGGTTCGGGTCGCTGGTCACCGGCCTCGCGATCTATAAGCCGACCTCGGCGCACTGGCTCACCACACTGCTGGGCGGCTATGAGATGGCGCGGTGGCTGCATTTCTGGCTCACCCTCGCCTTCGTCGGCTTCTTTTTCATCCATGTGCTTCAGGTGGCGATGGCGGGCTGGAACAACTTTCGCGCCATGGTGAGCGGGCGCGAGGTGCAGCGGGTCGAGGCGCCTTCAATCGAGACGGAACGGAGAGGCTGGCAATGAGCGAAGAGCAGCGGAACGAGGCAGCGGGGCAGGAGCAGCCGGAAATCCCTGAGCAACCCGTCAATCCCGAGGCCGAGGGCGCGCCTGCAGCGGAGCAGGCGCGGAAGGCAGAAGCGGAGAGCGCGTCGCCTGAGCGGGAGCCGCCCGAGGTGCAGCGCCGCGAGGCCAGGCCGGTCGACCCGGCCAGCGCCGATGACGTGCTGACCAAGCGCATGCCCGTAGCGGACGACGCGACCCACGCAGCCGATGCGGCGGTGCTGGCCGACTCGCGCCGGCGCACCCGGCGGTCTTTTCTCGCCGCCGGCGTTGCCGCGGCGGCGGGCGTCGGGTTTTATACGTGGCTCAACGTGGAACACGAAGACGAGATGCTGCCGGGCGTGCTGCGCCGCGCCTTTCTAGCGAACGCCGCTGTCTCGCGCGGCATTGCCAACGATGACGTGCTGGCGCCGACCTACCCGCTGAGCCGGGCGGAAACCCTCCGCGTGAACGGAGTGTACGGGCTGAACAAGGCGCTGGTGCCCGAGAGTTGGCGGCTGCAGATGGTGGGCGTGCAGGGAGACGCGCGGCGGCCCGGGTTTGTGAAGGATGTGACCGCGTGGGAGTATCGCTACACCGACGCCGCTGCCAAGGAAGACCCGGGGCACAATGACAAGGTCGACCCCAATGCGGCGACGGCGCAAAAGATGGCGCCCGCTTCAATGGTTGGCAAGGCGGAAGAGGATGAGAACCATACCGGCCGCAAGCCGCGCGGTATGGGCGAGGCAGGCGAAAGTGACAGCACCCTGCTGCCCGGAACGCCCGGCCTGCTGCTTACCATGGATGACATCGTCAAATTCCCCCGCCACGAGCTCGTGACCCAGTTCAAGTGCATCGAGGGTTGGAGCCAGATCGTGCATTGGGCCGGCGTGCGGCTGGCAGACCTGCTGGAAGCCTACCCGCCGGAGCCGATCGACGGGAAGGAACCGAAGTACGTCTACATGGAAACGCCCGACGGCGACTACTACACCGGCTACGACCTGCACGTGTGCCGCCACCCGCAAACGCTGCTGGTGACCGAGATGATGGGCGCGCCGCTGACGCAGTTCCACGGCGCGCCGCTGCGCCTGCATATGCCGACCAAGTACGGCTACAAGCAGATCAAGCGCATCGGGCTGATCAGCTACACCAACGACAAGCCGGACGATTACTGGACCAAGCTGGGGTATGACTGGTACGCGGGGTTGTAGAAAGCAACCGTTTTTAGTTGCAATCGAGTACGCGTTGAGCTAGTATCGCTTTATGTCGAGGCAGGAGAAGCTGCTGAGGCGCGTCCAGGGCAAGCCCAGGGATTTCACGTGGAGCGAACTGGCGACGCTTCTAGGCAGCTTCGGGTTCGAGCTGCATACGGGCAGCGGGTCGAGCCGGAATTTTATTCATCCGGCGACCAAAGCGGTCTTGATGATGCACGAGCCTCATCCGGGCAGCATCCTTAAGGCTTACCAGGTGCGGGCCGCGATTGACTTACTAATGTCGGAGGGCTATATCCAATGAGCGAAACACTCAGCTACAAGGGCTATGACGGCTCGGTCGAGTACAGCGCGGAAGACCGCGTGCTGCACGGCCGCGTGCTTGGCATCCGCGACATGGTTACCTTTGAGGGTGCGGACGTGGACTCGCTGGAAAAGCATTTTCAGGCAGCTGTCGATGAGTATCTGTCGTTCTGCGAGGAGCAAGAGAAGGAGCCGGCGCAGCCGTTCAGCGGGACATTTAACGTGCGCACCGGCGTTGCACTGCATCGACAAGCCGCCCTATACGCGGAGCAGCACCGGGTCAAGCTGAACCACGTTGTCAAGGATGCTCTCGAGGTATTTCTAAAACACGCTGGATAGCGAATTATGGAGTCGCGCGCCAGCCGTAGCTGGTTACGAGATCGCCTTTTTCGCCCACCAGCAGCAGGGCGGCGCGGCCTGCGTCAAGTGTGCCTGAGAAGGTCTTGCCGCTGCGCGTGTCGCGGAACGAGACCGGCGTGGTCGCGGTCTCCGACGTGAGCACGTAGAGTGTCGCGTGAGGCAGCTTGGTCGGGCAGATCAGGATGCCAGGGTTTTGTACATCCGTCGTGTAGGTCGAGTTGACGCCTGCTGTTTTGAGCGCGTAGGCATACACGGCGGCTATGGATTGCAGGTTATCGTTCAGCTCCAGCGGGAGCGTCGAGAACAACACTTTGCCCTGGCCCAACGGTATTTCCGCCCAGCTCTTGCCGTCAGTGGGAACGGCGCGGTCGAGCACCGTCGTCTTGCTGCCTCCGTACAGCAGCGGCGTCGCGCCGGCTGGCGAGACCAGCGTCTGCTCGCGCAGCTGGAGCGGCGCGAGCGTATACGGCAGGCCGAGTTTCGCGGCGCGATCGGTCCCGTGCAGGTGCGGGTCCGCGCTGAAGGGTCCGGAGATAAGCAGCACCGCGCCGGCCCGCACCCGCGCCTCGATGTCCGCCCATGCCTTATCGCTGAGCCCATACGCCGAAGGCAGCAGGATCAGCTTCGGCGCGCCCAGAGTTTCCGTCTGGTACTCGCCGACCGCGTAGGCCTCCACGCGGTTGTACTGGTACAGCACGCGCACCGCGGCCTGCTGCGCGGCCAGCGCCTGCGCGTTCATCACCGAGAGCTGCAGCGACTGCGGCAGCACGATCGCGACCTGGGGCAGCGTAAGCCCGGTCGCATACGGCGCGGCCGCGGCGGCGAAGCGCCCCAGGCCGCGCATCATGGCCTCCCACACTTTGGCCGAGCCGTCGGAGCGCTCAATGCCGAAGTCCGGCTCGCGCGCCCAGTCCCACTGCATCGCGCCGGAGGAGCCGGCGGCAAAGCCCAGCGCCCACTTGCGTTCCTCGATCGCGGTGCCGGTCAGCTCGTCGTAGCGCCAGGCGCCGTCCGGGTCCCAGGCGGGCTGGTAGCCGGTCTCGCCGGTGATGTTGGGCAGCCCGGGCCGCTTGGCGGCGACTGAGTCCCACAGCAGCGCTTCGTCCTGCCAGTAGGTGTGATTGGTGGTAAAGGCAACGCCCGCCGTGGCATAAAACTGGTTCAGCACGCGGTTGGTCACGCCGCCTTCATCCTGGCCCACGTTGACAAGCTGCGCGCTGCCCGTGCCGCGAATGGCCGTGACCATGCCCCGCACCCAGCCGGAAAAGCTGTCCTGCGCGAACAGGTTGTAGTCGAGCGCGCGCACCTCGTCGGCGTTGCCGTAGCGGTCGTAGCTCAGGTCCGCCGGCTTGGGCAAGGGAATGCTCTTCCAGTTGCCGAGGGACTCCGGCGTGACCCGCCAGGCATCGGCGAGGGCGGCGAGAGAGCTGTAGTGCTGCTGGAGCCATGTCTGCCACGCGCTCACCTCCGCCGGGTCGTTGTTGGGCACGTTGCCGTGGAAGATGACGCGCGGGTTCGAAAACGAGGGCTCGTTGATGAGGTCGTAGGAGAGCCAGGGCACGCTGCGGAAGCGCTGCACGATGGAGCGGACGTACTGCTGCTCGGCACTCACCGCGGCCGGGTCGAGGTAGGGGTTGGCGGGCGTGGGTTCCGCGGCGCCTGGCTCATCCGGCCGCCGCCGCGGCTCGCCCACGCGCGGCGAGAAGGCGAAGCAGGTGAAGTTGATAGCGATGTTGTGCCGGTGCGCGGCGGCGAGAAATGCCTCCAGGTTGCGCAGGAAGCGCTCGTTCACCTCCCCGGTGCTGCTCTCGACGAACTTGGCGTTCGACATCCACACGCCGGTGCGCACGAAGTTGACGCCGTGGCGCTGCATGTCGGCGAAGTCGCGTTCCCACACGGCGGCGTTGCGCGGCCCGGAGAAGTCCCAGCCGTTCTCCTCGGTCGTGAAGTAGTTGGTGCCGACGGGGAGGAACGGCTTGCCGCCGAGCGAGAGGAAGTCGCCGTGCGCGCCCAGAGCGGGGCCGGTTTCGAGCGCGCCCGGCGGCTCGACCAGCAGGCCGTTCTCGGTGAATTCCTGAGGTGTGCCAGCCATCGACCCAGCCGGCGACCAGGTCGCGCGGATGGTGTACACGCCCGCGGCCAGCGGCTTGCGGAACGGGATTGCCGCGTCATTCGCGGCGCTGTCTTCCGGGCCGCCCAGCGGCAGGCTGGACGTGTCGAGCACCTTATTGCCTTCGAGCAACTCGATCTTCGCCTGCCCCGAGGATCCCGTCGATTTGCGGCGCAGGTGCAGGGTCAGCTCCGGCAGCTCGCCGGGGCGGAGGGTCGAGTACTGCGCCTCGATGGAAAAGCTGGTCGCGCCGGCGGCCGCGTACCGGGCCGCGGCGCCGATTAGCTTGATCCCGTCTGGCGAACCCCAGTACCCCGCGGCCGGCGTAAACGGCAGCGCGACAATTCGCGAATTGCCGCGGGCGTTGCCCTCCGAACCGAATCGGTCGGCCACGATCACCGGCGCGGCCAAGTGCGTGCCGTCCGCCGCGTCCAGGTAGCCCAGGCCCTGCAGCCGGCCTTCTTCGGCAAACACCTGCCGCGCGCGCACTTCGAGCTTCGGCAGAAACTCGTAGCCGGGGCGCCAGGCGAAGTGGCCCGGACCGGCGTCGGGCAGCGGATAGCTGTGCCGGAAATCGAGCGCGCGGCTATAGCTGTCCTGGGGGGCTTGCGTGGTGAACGTGCCTTCCTTGTCGCCGAGCACGGGCACGCGCAGGGGCTGGCCGCCCAGCAGCAGCAGGTTGCCGCCTGTGTTCAGGTACTGCTCGATCGCAGGCCAGGCGGCGGCTGGGAAGGCCGAACCATAGGGCAGCACCAGCAGCGCCGCGCCGTCGAGCACCGCGCCGGAGCGGAGCTGGTCGACGGTGGCGGGTACTGGGCCGCGGCCGAGCTCGGCGGTGAGCGCGGTCTGGAGCGCGGCCGGGGGAACCGGCTCGCTCGCGACGGTTGGAAACCCGGGCTGCGAGAAGACGACGACGCGGGCGGCTGGCTGGGCCGCGGCCACCGGCGCGGCGAGCGCGAGCAGCAGGGCAAGGGGTGAGAAACGCATGGAAGCCTCCGGAAACCGATTGCGGCGCGTGGATAGGAGTGGCTGAAAATAGGGCAAGAGAAGCTCCGCTGGGGATCAAAGAGGAACAAGCGGCATGGTTCCAGCCATGACCACTGTTCTTTGTTTGCAGAGACTTAGCGTGGATGGCGGCCACGTTTCTGACGATCCCTCGAAATGTTTATTGACAAAGCAGTGGAGCAGCAAACATAATTTGCGGCGGATCGACAAAGATAGCGATCCGGAATGGGATCGGTACCACGACGGCGCAAGACTAAAGCGCCGGCACAACAGAAAGCAACCTGCAATTCAAATTTTGTGAGGCTATCGATGCATGTAAAGCAAAGTTTCTACCGTTCTTTACTCCAGACTGGGCTGCTGTCCGGGGGCCTGCTGGCCGCCGGCGCCGCGGGATCACTCGCGCAGACCCCTACCGGCTCCATCGCCGGGACCGTCACGGACGCGAGCGGCGCCATCATCCCCAACGCGGCAGTCACCATCAAGAACCAGGGCACGGGCCAGACCCAGACGCTTAAGAGCGACGGCAGCGGCCGCTATCTGGCGCCGCAGTTGACCCCGGGCGACTACTCGGTGAGCGTCAAGGCGACCGGCTTCAACCCGACCGAGCAGGACAACATCACCATCAACGTCGCCGAGACGCATCCGGTCGACATCAAGCTGGCCGTGGGCAGCGACACCCAGGCTGTGACCGTGCAGTCGACCACGCCGGAGCTTGAGACCTCGAGCGCGACCACCGGTCAGGTCATCACCGGCAAGCGCATCCGCGACCTGCCGCTCAATGGCCGCGATCCGTTCGATCTGGCTACCCTGGTGCCCGGCGTCAACAATGTCGGTACGGGCGCGGGCAGCAGTTCCACGCCGCACATCGCGGGCTCGCGCAACGCCAACAGCGAGGAGCAGCTCGACGGCATCACCAACATTACCCCTGAGAACAACGTCGGCAACAACACGGGCGCGTACAACCCGATCGTCGATTCGGTGGAAGAGTTCAACGTGCAGACCAGCGTGCTGCCGCCGGAGTACGGACGGTTTTCAGGCGGCGTGATCAACCTGGCCACGCGCACCGGAACCAATGCGTTCCACGGGTCGCTGTTCGAGTTCAACCGCAATTCCGTGTTCGACGCGCGGGACTATTTCAGCAGCCACACCGCGGGCATTCCTCCGCTGTCGCGCAACCAGGCCGGGGGCACACTCGGCGGACCGCTCATCAAGAACCGGACGTTCTTCTTCGTCGCCGCTGAGATTTCGCGGGAAGTCGACAGCACGACCGAGACAGACAGCGTCGCGACGGCAGCCGAGCGCACCGGCGACTTCAGTGCGCTGCTGCCGACGACGCAGCTCTACAACCCGCGCAGCAATCACCTCGGCACCTACACCAACAGCAGCGGTCAGCAGGTGACCGGCTACATCCGCGACCCATACCCGGGCAACATCATTCCAGCGGGCGATTTCAGCGCTGCCGGTGTAGCCGCGCTGAAGTATCAGCCGCTGCCCAACGTGCCGGGCGCCGGTCTGCAGAATAATTACGTCGTCACCGCCGGCGCGCCCAGCACCAACTACTACCACTACGACATTCGCGTGGATCATAACTGGACGCCGGGCTGGCATAGCTTTGTCCGCTTCTCCCACGTTGCCAGCACTTATGTTCCGTTCGCCGATTACCCGGCGAACAACGGGGTTGCATCGCAGGGTTACAACGGGCCCTCGACGAGCGGCGCCTACAGCCTGGCTTACGACAACACCTTCACCATCAGCCCGACGCTGCTCTTCGATGTCCGCTACGGCTTGAGCCGCACCCAGTATCTGCGGACGCCGATCGGCGGCAACTTCGACATCACGCAGGTGGGCCTGCCTGCCTCGCTCGCCGCGACCTCGAACGCGCCGACCTTTCCTAGCTACAGCATTGGCAACGGCTACTCGAGCATCGGCGGCGGCGGCTTCGTGCCCTTGCTGCAGAACCCGACCGTCCACGACGGACTGGCTAACTTCACCTGGGTGAAGGGCGCGCACGAGCTCAAGTTCGGCGGCGAGTTCCGTAAGCTGTTCCTCAACTTTCACCAGTACGGGTACCCTTCGGGCCAGTTCGGCTTCTCGCAGAGCTGGACACAGAACGTTGCAGGCGACTCCGCCAAGGGGGGAGGCAACAATGGCGGCGGCAACCCGTTCGCGTCGCTGCTGCTGGGTCTGCCCGACTACGGCAACTACACCATCGACCCGACCTTTGCCGCGTCCAGCAATTACTTTGCGCTGTATGCCGAAGATACCTGGCGCGCGACCAGCCACTTTACACTCAACTACGGCCTGCGCTGGGATGTCGACCAGCCCCGGACAGAGCGGCACAACCAGCTCTCGTACTTCAACCCCACCGACGTGTCGCCGATCAATGGGCAGATCGCGACGAGTGCTGATTGCCCATCTTGCGGCAATCTGCGCGGTTCTACCCACTTCGTAGGGTCGACTACCGGTCAGTTTGGCCGTCAGCAGATCAATGCGCACAAGCTTGACTTTGGACCGCGTATCGGAGCTATCTGGAGCCCGACCCAGAACTGGGCCGTGCGCGCCGGATTCGGCATCGTGTACGCGCCGTCTGACGTGCAGCCGGCCGGTTCAGACGGCGGTGCGGGTACGGAGGGCTTCAACACCTCAACCAGCGCGCCGATCACGTTCACGAACCAGGCAACCATCAACACCACGCTCGACAACCCCTACCCCACCGGCCTGCAGCTGCCGCTCGGGGCCGCCAGCGGCCCGGGCAACAACCTGGGCACCAACATCCAGCAGTCGTACCTGACGAACAACGACACGCGCACGCCCTACTCCGAGCAGGCCAATCTGACGGTGCAGCGCACGCTGCCCGGCCAGACCGTGGTGGAGGTGGGCTGGCTGTACAACCAGGGCAAGTTCCTCGTGGTCGGCGACCCAGGCACACCGCTCGACCAGGTCAACCCGAGCTACGCGTCGTTGGGCAGTGCGCTGACGGACCAGGTGCCGAACCCCTTCTACGGCATCATCACAACGCCCGGCTCGCCGCTCGCACAGAAGACCGTGCAGCGTAATCAGCTGCTGCGGCCCTTCCCGCAGTACACCGGCGTGACCGAGTACCGCAAGGACACGGCATACTCCAACTACAACGCCATTACCCTCCGGCTTGACAAGCGCTTTGCCCAAGGTTTGACGCTGTTGGTTGCCTACACCGGCGCTAAGTTATTCGATAACTCGGCGTCGCCTGTCACTTTCCTTGGACCAACAAGCAACACCTATGCGAACCAGTACAATCCGCAGGGCGAGTACTCGGTTTCCCCGCAGGATATCGGGCACGACCTGGTAGCCAGCTATACCTATGAACTGCCGTTCGGTCCGGGGCGGCACTACCTCAGCAGCACCCACGGCATCGTGGCTACTCTGTTGAGCGGCTTCCAGACCTCCGGCATTGTCAACTACATCGGCGGCACGCCTCTCGTTGTGAATGGAACATCGAGCAACAATTCACAGCTGTTTACCGAAGGGACGCGGCCCAATCTCAGTAACTTCAACACCAAGCTGAGCAACCCAACCCGGAACGAGTGGTTCAACACATCGCTCTTCTCGGATCCGGCTGCCTTCACCATTGGCAATGCGCCGCGCACGCTTGGTAACGTGCGTACGCCGCGCCTTGTAAGTGCCGATCTATCGGCGATCAAGAATAACTACTTCGGTGCCGACCAGCACTACAATCTGCAGCTCCGGCTGGAGGCGTTTAACGCCTTTAACCACGTGCAGCTTGCAGGGCCGGATACCGGCGTAGATGATGGATCCAACTTCGGCAAGATCACCTCGGCGGCGAACGGGCCGCGGCAGGTGCAGCTTGCGGCGAAATTTAACTTCTAACTGCTACTTATAACCAGGAAAGGCGCCCGCAAACCAGCGGGCGCCTTTCCTGTTAGTGAGTACGCTGCGAATCAGACGCGCGGTCGGGCGATTAAACACGCCAGGTACCCGGCGCCGAAGCCATTATCGATATTCACGACCGAGGTATTCGGGGAGCAGCTATTGAGCATGCCGAGCAGCGCGGCGATGCCGCGCAGGCTGGCGCCGTAGCCGACGCTGGTGGGCACGGCGATAACCGGCACCGCGACTAATCCGCCGAGCACGCTGGGCAGCGCGCCCTCCATGCCGGCGCAGGCGACGACCACGTCCGCGGTGCGCAGGACGGGAAGCTGCGCCAGCAGGCGGTGGATGCCGGCGACGCCAACGTCGGTCATGCGGGTGACCTGCGCGCCGTAGAGCTCGGCCGTGAGCGCGGCCTCCTCGGCGACGGGCAGGTCGCTGGTGCCGGCGCAGACGACCGCGATGTGGCCCTGCTCGCTTTCCGGCGGCCTGGGCTGCTGGGCTGCAAGCGTGATGCAGCGGGACAGCAGGTGATAGTGCGCGCCCGGTGTGGCCGCCTGCACGGCGGCGGCGTGCTCCGCGCCGGCCCGCGTCGCGAGCACCGGCACGCCCGTGGCCGCGAGCCGCGCGAAAATGGCCGCGACCTGCTCCGGCGTTTTGCCCTCCGCGTAGATCGCCTCCGGCATGCCGGAGCGCAGGCTGCGATGATGGTCGATCTTGGCGAAGCCGATGTCTTCAAACGGAAGGCTGGTCAGCCGGTCGGCCAGTTCGGATTCCGTGGTCTCGCCCGCCTTGTACGCCTGCAGCAGCGCGAGCAGCGCCTCACGACGCACGGCTGGCACTCTGGATGGAAGCGGCGGGGAGCAGCGCGTTCATGGATCCTGAACGGTAGCCCTCGGTATCGAGCGTGACGTAGGTAAAGCCCGCGGCGCGCACCGCCTCGGTGATGCGGGCGAGCATTGCGAGCGAGAGCGCATTGGCCAGATCGGAGCGCTCGATCTCGACCCGCGCCAACTCGCCGTGGTGGCGCACGCGCAGCTGCCGGAAGCCGAGGGCGTGCAGCGCGTCTTCTGCCTGCTCGACCGCGCGCAGGGCTTCGGTAGTAACCGGGCGGCCGTACTCGATGCGCGAGGAAAGGCACGCGGACGCGGGCTTGTCCCACACGGAGAGCCCGGCGGCCTGCGCCAGCGCGCGCACCGCCTGCTTGCCCAGGCCGGCCTCGGCCAGTGGAGCGGCCGCGTGGTGCAGCGCGGCCGCATGCTGGCCGGGGCGGAAGTCGCCGCTGTCGTCCAGGTTGCGCCCATAGGCCAGCACCGCTTGGCCGCCTATCTGTAACCGGTACTGTTCCATTTGAGCGAACAACTCATCCTTGCAGTGGAAGCAGCGCGAACTGTCGTTGCGCACATACTCCGCGCTCTCCATCTCCGCTGTTTGCAGAATGTGCAGCGGGATGCCGTGCTCGCGCGCAAATGCTGTCGCGTCGGCCAGGTGCGTCCGCGGCAGCGACGGTGAATCGGCCAGCACCGCGGTCATGCGCGCGCCCAGCACCTGAAATGCCTCCCACGCGAGATACGCCGAGTCGACGCCGCCCGAGTAGGCGACGAGCAGGCGCGCGTGCTCCGCCAGGTTGGCGCGGAGCGCGCCGCGAAGCTCCGCGAGCGTGGCTTCAGGCAGCATCGGCATCTCTTTCTTCAGCCTCAGCCTCGACCTCGGCCCGCGCGGAAGGCACATAGCCCGCAAGCTCCCGCCGCGCCGGGTCGTGCAGCCTTGCCTCGGTCGACCACAGCCCCGCCGACGGCGTGCTGATGTAGAAAACCTCTTCGCCATCGGGCATCGTGTTCCAGCCTTCCTTCATGACCGCGGGGTCGTAGCGCCGCAGCATCTCCGCGGGGTCGGCATACTCGTAGCCAACCTGCTCGATCTCTTTCCGAGTGAGATGCCCGGGAGCGTAGCGGATGGTAAAACGACCTTCACTCGATCCATGAATGAGATGCGCAACGCCGTGCGGAATTTCCTGCATATCGGCCTCGGTGCGATACAGGCGCAGCGCGCGCTCGGTGCCGCAGTAGCCGTATTTGCGGATCAGCGCGTCCACCTCCGGCTGCTCGCCGAAGCGCTCGATGCCCGGCGCGATCACCAGCAGCTCGCCGCCGTCGGCAATCGCCATGCGGGTGCGGTACACAGCCTTGTTGCCCACCCAGGTGGATCGGAACTCGTCCGGCTGCATGACGGCAACGATCTTTTTCACGGGTTCGGCAAAGGTGGTGATGTTCTGCTCACGGCTGAGGCGCGCGGCCTCCAGGTACGTGTCGAGGTCATCGCCCACGAAGATGCCGCTCGTTACGAGCATGCCGGCCTCGTCGCGCTGCATCACGATCTGCAGGTACACATCGTTCAGCGAGCCCAGGTGGCGCTCCTCCGACCAGTTATAGCAGGCGCGCAAAGGCGTCACCAGGCAGCCGAGATTGTTCTCGATACCGTACACCGCGGCCGCGATGTGCGATGCGCAGATCGTATCCTTGCCGCCCAAACCGATGTAGTAGTTCTTGTTGTGGTTCGCGAAGCCGAGTACCTCGTGCGGCACCACGTGGCCGATGTTGATGACCAGGTCCCAGGGCTCGTCGATGAGCTTCGAGTTCAGGTCGACCGGGATCTCCCAGTCGGCGACGCCTTCAGTCGTTTCCGCGACGATCGCACCTGGAATCACGCCTAGCCGCGTGCAGCCGCTGCGCCAGTCATGCGCGAAGATGCGCTCCTCCGGGATTGAGCCGAACATCCAGCGGTTCTCCTGCTCGGTATGCGGAATGTGCTGGCCGAGGGTTGGGATGACCTCGACATGCGCATCGGGCAGCGCATGGTAGAGCAGCTGCGTGATGCGGCCGGCGCCCGAGTGCGCGCGGGTGAGATCGGGCGGCAGCAGCAGCACGCGTTTGAGCTCGCGGCCAAGGCGGGTGCGCGCCTCGGCCAGCAGGCGGGTGCAGCACTGCTCAATCTGCTGCTCGGAAACGTGGGGCTCTACAACCGAAAACCAGGGCACGGGGTGAACCTCGCAGGCGGGCAGTCTTGCGGTCTCGGCGCAGGGAGCCCTGCTGGCATTCTAAATCGGACGGCGCTTGAGGGCGGGCAGGTGGAATGCTAGGCTCTCACTGAAACGAAAAGAGGGCGTTCGCATATGGGGCCACGCGAGGATGGAGCCGCACGCAATGATCCTGATCATGCGTCAAGCGAGCAGGATCAGGTCGCGATGCAGGTCGTGCGGCACATTCGCGGCCTCATTGAGCAGGGCAAGCTGCGCGGCGGCGAGCGCCTGCCGCCGGAGCGCGAGTTCGCCCGGGAGCTGCAGGTGAGCCGCGCCAGCCTGCGCGCCGGCGTGGGCTACCTGGCAGCCATGGGTGTGTTGAAGGTGCGGCATGGGGTGGGCAATTTCGTGTCCGATGGGCCGGCGGCGCTCAGCTCGGCGTTCGAGATGATGTACGCGCTGCACGGCTTTACCACGCGGCAGATGTTCGAGGCGCGGCTCATTATCGAAGGCAGCCTGGCGGCGCTGGCTGCCGAGCGGGGCCACGACAGCCACTTCATCGCGCTCGGCGATGAGGTAACGGATATGTACGCGACGCTCGACTACCCGCAGGCCTACCTGATCCACGATGTGCGCTTCCATCGCATCCTCGGCGAGGCGTCGGGCAATCCCATCCTGGGTGCGCTGATGGAGACCATCAGCGCGTCGTTTTATGACACGCGGCGGCTGACCATTAGCGGCGCGGGCGACCTGAAGCCGGTCACGGAGATGCACCGCGAGATTTACCGTGCGGTGCGGCTGCGCAATGCGGGCGAGGCGCGCCGGCTGATGGAGCAGCACCTGCGCAAGGCCGATGAAGCGCTCGCTTTGGAAACCGCGACGGCGCTTGCCGCGAAGCCGGTTTAGGACCGGTTGTCTGTCGGCAGCAGCTGTCTCACCGGAATCCTCTCGAACCGCGGAACCATGAGGCGAACCAGCAGCAGCGCCAGCAGGTAAACCGTCGACGAGATGACAAACAGGATGGAGTAGCGGTGATAGTGCATAAGCACCCAGCCGACTCCGCCAGAAAACAGCACGCCGCCGACCGAGCCGGCCATGCCGCCGATGCCGGTGACGGCGCCGACTGCCTCGCGCGGGAACATATCGGAGGCGGTGGTGAACAGGTTCGCCGACCAGCCCTGGTGCGCGGCCGCAGCCATGCTCAACAGCGCGACCGCGGCCCACTCATTGCCGACGCTGCCGACGAAGTAGATCGGCAGAACCAGCAGCGCCATCGCGAGCATTGCGAGAAAGCGCGCATTGCCGATGGCGACGCCGCGCCGCGCCAGGAACAGCGGAATACTGCCGCCCCCGATCGAGCCTACCGCCGACATGTTGTAGACGATGATCAGCGGCAGGCCCAGGTGCGCGAGCCCGAGATGAAAGCGGCCGTCGAGAAACTTCGGCAGCCAGTAGAGATAGAACCACCAGATGGGGTCGGTGAAGAACTTGGCCAGCGCGAAGGCCCAGGTCTGCCGGTAGCCGAGCAGGCGTCTCCAGGGAATTTTCGCGAGCTCCTCTGGCAAGTCGGCGTGTATATGTGCAAATTCAGTTACAGATAGCCGCTTGTGATCGGCAGGCGTGCGATAGTGCGTGAGCCACCAGGCGATCCAGGCCGCGGAAAAGAAGCCGGTGACGAGGAACGCCGGACGCCAGCCGTAGCGCACGGTAATGAACGGCACGAACGCGGGCGCGAGCATGGCGCCGAGGTTGGCGCCGGAGTTGAAGATGCCGGTCGCAAGCGAGCGCTCCCGCTGCGGGAACCACTCGGCCGTCGTCTTGATGGCCGCGGGAAAGTTACCGCTCTCGCCGAGGCCGAGAAAGAAGCGCGCGATGCCGAAGGTAAGCGCGCTGGTGGCGAGCGAGTGCGCCATCGCCGAGAGGCTCCAGACGCCCATGATGAGCGCGTAGCCGATGCGCGTGCCGATGCGGTCGATCAGCCGCCCGGCCGCGACCAGCCCTAAGGCGTACGCGACTTGAAACGCGATGACGATGTAGCTGTACTGCTGCTCGGTCCAGCCGAGGGAGTGCTGCAGCAGCGGGGCCAGGATGCCGAGCACCTGGCGGTCCATGTAGTTGATGGAAGTTGCGAAGAACAGCATGGCGCAGACTGTCCAGCGCACGCTGCCGATGCGCGGCGTCGCCGTGGGCAGCGGACTCGTCAATGTGCGCGGCTCTTGCATGGCAGGCGTCTACAGCTTGTACGCGCGGCGCACCAGGCCGTTGGTCAAATCGTACGCGACCTCTGCCGCTTCGTCCTCGTCCATGCGGTGCTCGGCGACGAGCCTCGCGAGGAAAGCGCAGTCGACGCGGCGCGCGACATCGTGGCGCGCGGGGATCGACAGAAACGCGCGCGTGTCGTCGTTGAAGCCGACCGTGTTGTAAAAGCCTGCGGTCTCAGTGGCCTGCTCGCGAAAACGCAGCATGCCTTCCGGGCTGTCGTGGAACCACCAGGGCGGCCCCAGGCGCAGGCACGGGTAATGGCCGGCGAGCGGCGCCAGCTCGCGGCTGTAGGTGGTTTCATCGAGCGTGAACAGGATGATGGTGAGCGCGGGCTCGTTGCCGAACTGGTCGAGCAGCGGCTTTAACGCGTGCACATACTCGGTCTGCTGCGGAATGTCCGCGCCTACATCGCGCCCAAACTTCTGGTGCAGCGCCTGATTGTGGTTGCGCACCGAGCCCGGGTGGATCTGCATGACGAGCCCGTCGTCGAGGCTCATGCGCGCCATCTCGGTTAGCATCTGCGCGCGAAACAGATCTGCATCCGCAACTGTTACAGAAGGCGCGAGCACGCGCTTGAACAGCGCCTCGGCTTCGGTCGTCGAGAGCGCGGCGGTACGCGGCGTCAGGTGCCCATGGTCGGTTGCGGTCGCGCCGTTCTGCTTGAAGAACGCACGCGCCTTCGTGAGCGCGGCGAGATAGCCGGCCCAGGCCGCGCTGTCTTCTCCGTAATGTGTGCCGAGCTCGGTTACATTTGCGCGAAAGCCCGCGAATTCCGGATCGATGCAGGCATCGGGCCGGAACGTGGGCAGCACACGCCCGCGCCAGCCAGATTGCCGCAGCGCAATGTGCGCGGTCAACGGATCGAGTGCGGAGTCGGTCGTTGCCAGCACCTCGATATTGGCCCGCTCGTAGAGCGCACGTGGCAGAAACTCGGGAGTTGCCAGCTTTTCCGCAATCGTGTCGTAGTAGTGATCCGCGTTTGCCGCTGAAAGCCGCTGGTCGAGGCCGAACAGCTCCTCGAAAACGTAGTCGAGCCACAAGCGCGTCGGTGTCCCGCGAAACAGGGAATAGCGCTCGGCGAACAGCCGCCAGACGGCGCGTGGGTTTTTGAGCCCTTCAACCGCGCCGATGCCCAGCTGCTCCATCGACACATCGCCCTGGCTGTAGAGCATGCGGTAGACGTAGTGATCGGGAAGAATAAACAGGCTCGCCGGGTCGCGAAAGGGCTCGTTGCGCAGAAACCAGCTCGCCTGCGTGTGCCCATGCGGGCTGAGGATGGGCAGGTGCGCGACAGCGTCGTACAAACGCCGCGCGATCGCGCGGGTCGAAGGCTCGGCGGGGAAGAGACGGTCTTTGTACAGCAGGCTCATACGCTGGTCCTTCAGTCTCTTACGGGGTAAATGTAACCGCAGCAGTTACTGATTAACCCCACTGGCCAGAAATCCGCCGTCGACTGGAATCGTGACACCGCTTACGTACGATGCCGCCTCGGATGCGAGATACACCGCGGCGCCAACCACCTCTTCCGTCCGGCCGAAGCGGCCCATCGGGGTGCGCATCAGCAGCTCCTTCCCGCGCGGGGTGCTGTCGAGCAGCTCCGCATTGAGCGCGGTGCGAAACACGCCGGGCGCGATCGCATTCACCAGCACGCCGCGCTTCGACCACTCGACCGCAAGCGAACGCGTAAGCGCCGCGACGCCCGCCTTGCTGGCCGCATACGCCGCGATCTCATGGAGCGAAACAAATGTATTCAGCGAGGCGATGTTGACGATGCGGCCGTAACCCCGCTCCAGCATGGGCGTGCCGAAAATCTGGCAGGCCCGCAAGGTGCCGGTCAGGTTCGTATCCAGAATCGCCTGCCACTCGTCTTCAGGAAAAGTGAGCGTGGGCGCGCGCTTGATTCTGCCCGCGCAGTTCACCAGAATGTCGACCTTGCCGAAAGCATCGAGCGTGCGTGTGCAGAGCTGCTCAAGCGACGCGCGGTCGCCTACGTCTGAGGTGGAGCGCAGGGTGCGGCGGCCGAGTGCCTCGATCTGGTCGGCCGTCGCGTTCACCTGTTCCACGCGGCGCGCGGAGGCGACCACATCCGCGCCTGCTTCAGCCAGGCCAAGCGACAAAGCCAGGCCAATGCCGGAGGTGCCCCCGATAACGACCGCCGTGCGGCCCGCGAGCGTGCTGAATTGCGCCAAGACAATATCCTTTCAAAAGTGGCTGCGTGCGCGAAGGCTTACTTGCCGAGAAACAGCGGCGCGATGTGCCGGTCATACAGGTTGCCGGTGACGTTCTTCGCGATCACCGCCTCGTTCGCCGTAAGCAGATCGAGATAGCGCGGGCCCATCTTCGCCGCCACCTTGAACCCCACATGCAGCAGCTGGCGCAGACTTGGATTGTAGCTCGCCGAATAAGGATCGTGCCGCAGCGCGCCGGTAAACTGCTCCGCGCTCCAGCCGACCGCTTCAGCCGGACGCGGCAGCTTCTCGGTATCTATATCGATCACGGTTGCATATGGGGCACACAGCTCCTCGCGATGCGCAAACGCCTCGGCATAGATCTCCTTGGCAAGCGCAAGACCCGCGCCGCCTGCCTCGGCCAGGCCAATCAACTCTTCCAGCCACGTCGTGCCCGCGGTCTTGAGGTGCACGCCCGCGCCGAAGCGCTCGATCGTTTCGCGCATCGGCTTGTAAATCGAAAACTTGTCGGAGCCGGAGTGCACGCTGAGCTTGAGGTTCGCCGGCAGTCCGTACCGCTCGACCGCATGAGCGATCACAGCGATGTCGTCGGAAAACTCGCGCGCAAACTGGGTAAGGTCGCCAACATAGTCCACACCTTTATTAAAGCGGCCGGTAAACTTGGGCGCGATGGTCTGGATCGGAATCGCGTGATCGGCGATGGCGGCGAGGATGATGAGCAGCTCGGCTGGCGTTTGCGGCGAGTCGGTCTCATCCATCGAGATCTCCGTGACAAAAGCGCCGGCGCCCTTCGCCGCCTCAATCTTCTCGTAAATTGTCGCTGCGTCTTCAACCGCCGCGAGAAACTTCCGGGCTGTCGCCGCGAAAAAGTCCTCCGTGATCTCGAGAGCGCCGACGTTCGGGATGGCGAGCTGCCCGATCAGCTCCGGATGCCGCGCGGCGAACTCCGCCAGCGATGCCGGCGACGCAGCTTTGCCGATCTGCTCGGCTACGTCGAGGGTGAAAAAGTCGCAGGGCGCCAGAAAGCGATCCACGGTCGCAGCGTTGATGTGATCCGCATCGCAGAAGTACGCGCTCTGCCATCCGAGCGCCTGCACCGCCGCATCCGCGGCCGCGCGCGTGCTTGCTGGTTCGGAGTGGATGATAGTGTGCTCGCGGTTGCTCTTGTTCCACACCGGCGCGATCGTGACGCCCTCTCGCAAGGCACGCACACACGCGGCCAGCTGCGCTTTGGCCTGGTGAGCGAAGCGGTCGCCCACGCCGATCGAGTACCTGGGAAGCTGCACGGAAGTGGTCAGAGAATCCCCTCGGAAAACAGTGCAGCGTCATGAAGAAAGCCACGGGTGCGCTGCTGAAAAGCCGGTGGCGTGGATGAAAGCAGAAGCGATTGAATGGTCAGACCACAACATACGCCGCCGATCTTTTGCCCGTCAATGGTGCAGGCGGACCACCCCGCACCGGCGCCATTTTTGTGAAGTTGGCAGCATGCGCCATAAGCATTTCTAATCTCCGCTATTGCGGTGGCAGGGCCTGGCACCTGACGAGCTAAGTGGCACAATAAAGGGAACTTATCGGCACCATCAGCATAAGCCGCCCACCGCATTTTTAGCTTGCGGCGAGCCCGGAACTCGCCCTAAGTTGGCGCATGGAAACCAGAACCACCGCCGCCCGCGCCCTTCGACAGTTCGCCGCCTCGCTGCTTTGCTCGCCGCCCGCAAGCCGATTCCATTGGCGGCGGAGCGGGGCAGCAAGCCTGCTTCTGCTCGCCAGCCCGGCTACGCTGCTCGTCGCGCAAACGTTTCGCGGCAGCATCTCCGGCGTGGTTACCGATTCGACCGGCGCCGCGGTGCCCGGCGCGCAGGTCGTCGCGCTTGAGACCGGCACGCAGGCCGAGCACCGGACGCAAACCTCCGGCGGCGGCGAGTACAGCTTCGCCGACCTGCCGCTGGGCTCCTACACCGTCACCGCCAGTGCGCAAGGCTTCGGCACCGTCAAGGTCGACAAGGTCCCGGTCTCGGCCGGCGTCGTGTACACGCTGCCAGTCAAGCTGAGCGTGGCGCAGGCTGCTGAAACCGTCGAGGTCTCCGCCGCCGGCCTCACGCTCGACACCACCTCGACCACGCAGACCACCGTGCTGCCCACCACGACGGTGCAGAACACGCCGATGAACGGCCGCGACTTCACCCAGCTCATCGCCGTTTCGCCCGGCTTCGCCGGCTACTCGGGCGGCGCGCAGGGCTCGGTCAATGGCACCCGCGGCAATCAGGTGAACTGGCAGATTGACGGGTCGGATAACAACGACCTATGGCATAACATTCCGGCGGTGAACCAGAGCGGCGTGAAAGGTATCGCCGGGGTTACACTGCCGCTCGACTCCATCGAGCAGTTCTCGCAGCAGACGCAGTCGGGCGCCGAGGCCGGCCGCAATCCGGGCGGCACCCTTAACGTCGTCACTAAGTCTGGCACCAATCAGCTCCACGGCTCGCTCTACTATTACAACCGCAACGAATTTCTCGCGGCTATCTCGCCCTTCACCACGCCCAACGCCGACGGCAAGCTGGTAAAGAACAAGCTGCGCAACGAGCAGTACGGCGCCTCGGTCGGCGGCCCCGTTCTGAAGGACCGGCTCTTCTACTTCGCTAACTATGAAAAGCAGCAGTTCATCATCGAGAGCCCTACCTCGGCGACCGAGCCCTCGCAGGCGTATCAGACCCAGGCGCTCGCGGTGCTGCACCAGTACGGCGTGCAGCCTAACCCGGTGCAGCAGTCCGTGCTCAATACCCTGTTCCCGGCGTACGCGCTCACCGGCCCGGCGGCCGGCAACAACTATTCCAATGCCGCACCGATCACTGGCTACAGTTACAACGGCGTCGCCAAAATGGACTGGACGATCAACAGCAGGAACACGCTGGCGGGCCGCGGCTACGGCGGCCAGGGCAACCAGGTCGCGCCGGTCGGCACGCAGATTCCTTATTACTTCGAGGAAGGCCCGATCCACGTTTATAACTACTCGGCGGTGCTCAACTCGACGCTCAGCGACCGAATGACAAACCAGCTCGTGGCCGGCGTCAACTACTTCAACCAGCTGTTCTACGACCAAAACCACAGTTTCAACCTGACCGCGCTCGGCCTGAACACCGGCGTCGGCGCTGAACTGAGCGGCGCGCCGGCGCTGACAATCAAGGGCTTCGACGACTTATCGAATGCGACGCCGCCATCGGGCCGCAACGACATTACCGGCATCATTACCGACACGCTTTCGCTCGTGATTGGGAAGCACGACCTGCGCATCGGCGGCGAATACCGCAACGGGCAGGTGGATGAGTTCTACCAGCGCAAGCAGCGCGGCGCATTCGACTACGAAGGTTCGCAGGGGCCGTGGGGCAACCCGGAGAATGCTTCCGGCAACGCCATGCACGCCCTTTCAAATTGCGAGACGACAACCGGCACCGCCAATGGCGGCAAAGCGCCGATCTATACCGACGGCCCGACTCTCGCGCTCGCCGACTATCTGGCCGGCTGCACTTACTCCGACAGCATCGTGCGCGGAGATACCAAGCGCCAGGTTTTCGTCAACACGTACTCGCTCTTCGCGCAGGATGCGTGGCAGCTCGCGCCTACCTTCAACCTGAATTACGGTCTGCGCTACGACTATCTCGGGCCGCTCCACGATGGAGCCAAGGACCTCTCGGTCTTCCGCCCGCAATTTGCAAACTTGCCCGTGCCGGGGATCGCTTTTCAAGGAGCCCAGATATCGAGCTTGTATAACCCGGCGCATAACAATGTAAGTCCGCGCGTCGGCTTCTCCTGGCAGCCGTCCATGGCGGCCGACACTGTGGTTCGCGGGGGCTTTGGCGTCTTCTTCGACGAGCCGAACCTCAATCCGTTCCTCGACAATCGTCCACCCAACGGCGGGGCTTCAGGCGCGGAGAGCAACCCCGCGGGACCCAATCCGGCAGCGACGATCGGACAGACATTCCAAGTCGTCCCTGCAAATGGCGCCGCCCTGTTTCCCGCGACAGCGGCTTTTTCTCCTTACGACAGCAATGGCAATCTGAGCCAGAGCTACAACCTCTTCACGGTCAACCCAAACTTTCGCAGTGCCTATAACTACAACTTCAATCTCAATCTTGAGAAGAAGTTAGGTCCCAACCTGCTGGCCACCATCGGCTATGTCGGCTCCGAAGGTCGCAAGCTGCTCATCATCCGCGACGAGAACCAGGCCGCGCTCGGCAGCACCAGCCTTGGCACGTTTGGGCAGAACCTGACCCGCCCCTTTGGCAGCCAGTTTCCCTACTACGGCGCGATCAATGAGATTGATTCGGCCGGCACATCCAACTACAGCTCGCTGCAGGCCACGCTCAAGTCAACCAACTGGCACGGACTTACCTCGCAGTTCGCCTACACCTGGGCGCATGGGCTCGACCTGATGACCCAGTACCGAAACACGGTTCCGCAGGACAGCTTTAACCTGCATGGCGACTACGGCAACTCCGACTATGACATCCGCAATACCTACACGGCGTTTCTTAACTACACCGTGCCGGGGCTTCCCGGACCGCACTGGCTAGGGCACGGCTGGCAGCTCAACAGCCTCATGACTTTCCACGGCGGCACACCGTACAACGTCACTACCGGCACGGACGCAAGCGGCACCGGCGAGGGCGAGGACCGGGTGAGTATGACTGGCCCGCTGGTTGAGGGAACGCGCAAGATCGTGGGCAACAGCGGCAGCTTGACGTGGTTCAACAACAGCAGCTTCGCGGTCCCCCAGAATGCCTACGGCAGCCTGCGGCGTAACGCGCTCTACGGGCCTGGCTACAAGGATGTGGATTTCTCCGTTTTCAAGGACGGCCATGTTACCGAGCGGGTCAGCGCGCAGTTCCGCGTCGAGATGTTCAACCTGTTCAACACTATCAACCTGGCGCCGCCGGACTCGACATACAGCGATTCCGGATTTGGCACCGTGACGAGCACAATTGGAAGCTACAACGGTGCGCCGGGTATTGGGCCGGGCGAACCGTTCAATACGCAGCTCGCGCTGAAGGTCATCTTCTAAGCCCGGCCGGGGCAAGAGGATAGGGTGCGGCGCCGAACCGCACCCCTCTGTGGGTTCATAACAGGGGTCATAACTAGAGTCTATGGAGTGAAAGAAAATGGGTGTAAGTCGTAGAGAGTTCTTGCTGGGCGTCGGGCAAGCCGGCGGGTTTGGCGCTGCCTTCCTTACCATGCAGTCCATGGGGCTTATGCCCGCGATGGCCGCCGCGCCGGTGCTGGCCGCGCCGGGCAGCGGCAGTGGGCTCAAGGTAGTCATTCTGGGCGGCGGCATTGCGGGCATGGTCGCAGCGATGGAGTTGCGCAACCTGGGCTACAACTGTACGGTGCTCGAGACGCGCGCGCGCCCAGGCGGTCGCAACTGGACCGTGCGCGGCGGCGACAAGGTGGTATTTGAAGACGGCACCAGCCAGACCTGCGCATGGGACCATGGCAACTACCAGAACGTAGGCCCGGCGCGGCTGCCTTCGATCCACCCCAATATGCTGGGCTACTGCCGCAAGCTGGGTGTGGAGCTGCAGGTGGAGGTGAACACCAGCCGCTCGAGCCGCTTGCAGAATGACGCCGCGAACGGCGGCAAGCCCCTGGTGCAGCGCCAGGTTATCAACGACACGCGCGGGCATGTAAGTGAGCTGCTGATGAAGTGCATGAGTAATGGCTCGCTCGACTCCGAGATGACCAAGGACGACCGCGACCGGATGCTCGCCTTCCTGCGCATCTACGGCCCGCTCGACAACGCTGGCAAGTACACGGGCAGCGACCGCGCAGGTTACATCAAACCGGCCGGTGCAGGCGACGATGCCGGTGTGCTGAGCCAGCCGATCGATATGCACATGCTGCTCGCCGAGGATTTCTGGAAGGGCATCCTGTTTGAGGAATCGTTCGACATGCAGGCGACGATGTTCCAGCCGGTCGGCGGCATGGACCGCATCCCGTATGCGTTTGCCAAGGCGCTCGGCGACACCATCCAGTTCAGGTCGTCGGTGACCGAAATTCGCAAAACCGAGAATGGTGTGCGCATCGGCTACACGCAGGATGGCGCGGCTAAGTCAATCCAGGCGGATTACTGTATCTGCGCTATGCCGCTGACCATTCTCAAGAAGACGCTCAACGATTTCGCCGCGCCTTACAAGAAGGTCATCGAAGAGTGCACGTATGCGGAGGCGTATAAGATCGCGTGGGAAAGCAGGCGGTTCTGGGAGCAGGACTATAACATCTATGGCGGCCTGGAGTTCATCAGCGAGGGGCCAAGCCCGATCTGGTTTCCATCGGGCAGCATGTTCGCCGAGCGCGGCGTGCTGGTGAGCGGCTACACGGATGAGCGCAAGCTGCCGTTCCGCGAGCTGACCCTGCAGGAGAAGTTCGAGCGCAGCCGCACGTCGATCGAAAAGCTGCACCCGGGCCACGGCAAGGAGCTCGAAAATCCGATCTACGTGGGCTGGGGGCGTGTGCCGCATAACGAGGGCTCGTGGATCCAGAGCTATGGGCCGGGCCAGGAGCGGGCGCCGGGCGCGGTGGTCAGCCGGCAAGGCGCGCCGGCGCATCCCGCGGCGGCCAAGACGGGGACCAACGCGGGTTATGAAACGCTGATCGCGGCGGATGGCCCGATCTACTTCGCGGGCGACCACTGCAGCCATATCGTGGGCTGGCAGGAGGGCGCGGCGCTCAGCTCGCTGCGCGCCGTGCAGGCGATCGCGGACAAAACGAAAGCCGTGAAAGCTTAATGCAGAGGAGAACGATGAAGCAGGTACAAATTGTAACCATGGCGGTGGCAATTGCAGCCGCTGCATGCTCGGCGCGGCCGCAGTTAGTGGTCAAGCACCTGCAGCCAAACGAGAAAAGCCCCATTGCAAGCGGAGTGTGGGCCGGGGACACGCTCTATCTCAGCGGCCAGTTGGCATCGCCGGCGACCCCGGCCGACCCGGCCAAAGGGACCGCAGCCGTGTACGGCGATACCAGAACGCAGTCGCTGTCGGCGCTGACGAAGATCCAGACGCTGCTCAAGGAGCAGGGATTGGACATGAAAGACGTGGTCAAGATGACGGTGTTCCTGGCCGGCGACCCGAACAACGGCGGCAAGCTCGACTTCCCGGGCCTGCAGGCGAGCTACACGCAGTTCTTCGGGACACAAGACCAGCCGAACAAGCCGGCGCGCAGCGCGTTCCAGGTAGCCGCACTGGCGGCGCCGTGGGCGCTGGTCGAGATTGAGGTCATCGCGGTCCGCTCGAAGTAGTGCGGCGTGCTCTTCACAAAGAGCACGCCGCGCAGGCGGTTCACGATAGCATGCGGCTGCGGTTCACCCTCACCGGCTCCGCAAGCGAGGCGACAGTCGGCGCATCCATCACCTGCTTGAACGCCGTCTGAAACTTCGCCATCTCGGCCGCGGTGCCCACGGTGATCCGCACAGAAGTGGGCATGATCGGCCACACACGGCCGATATACACATCACGCTCGGCCATCGCCGCCATCACCTGGTGCCCGGGCCGGCCGGTGTCGATCATGAAGCAGTTGCTTTCCGATGGAATGAACTTGTAATTATTCGCGGTCAGCCAGTCGAAGGTCTGTGTGCGCAGACCGGTGTTGATGGCTCTGCGCTGCGCGATGATCTGCGGATCGTTCAGGCTCGCCGTCGCCGCGGCCACCGCCATGATGGGCATCGGGTTCATGCCGTAGTATGCGATTGTCGCCAGCAGATCGGGCCGCCCCACGGCCAGCCCGCAGCGCACGCCGGCCATTCCGTACAGCTTTGAGAATGTGCGCAGCACGATGACATCCTTGTCGGCCTTCACCAGGTCGAGCGATGGAGCGGCATCGGAAAAATGGATGTACGCCTCATCGATCAGCAGGATGGAGCCCGCGGGCTTGTGTGCGAGCGCGTATTCGATCTGCTCGCGCGGCGTCGTGGTGCCGGTCGGGTTGTTTGGGTTGCAGATGTAATAGACGCCGCCCTGCGGCGCCGCGGCGAGCATTGCCTGCACGTCGTGCGCATGCGTCGCGGTGAGCGGAACCTTGACCACCGGCGCATGGTTGAGCGTGGCGGCGCGCATGCCTGCTTCATACCCTGGGTCGCCGGTAACATACGCGCGCTCGGGCGAGGTAAACGCGAGCACCGAGTAATGCAGCGGCTCGCTTGAGCCCGCGTACACTAATACATACTCGGGCTTGAGGCCTTCCTGCGCGGCGAAGGTTGCGGCCAGCTTATCGGTTAAGTCGCTGTCGTAGCGGCCGCCTTCCGGGATCATTTTCGTGATGCTCGCACACGCCACGTCGCACGGCCCCAGCGGGTTCTCGTTCGCGTCGATGCGCACCGCGCCTGCGGGGATCGCTTTGCGCGGTGTGCGCCGCTGCGCCTCGGCCAGCTGCGACTCGGTGAGCAAGGGCAGCGCGGCGGCAGCGGCGGAAGTAAGTGCGGCGGTGCGGAGAAATGTGCGGCGCGAGAGCGGCATCGGTAAGCTCCTTGGCAATCGTCACGATCATCGATCCAGCCCAGCCTAGATGCCATACCGCCACGCCACAAGCAGGAAAGCGAGGGATAAGCAAGACTTGTGGCCGAGATAAGCGGCGCTTATTCGGCCCGGCTCGCCGGCAGCGCGGTCCGGTGTACGCGGGCAAGTCTGGTCCGCGGCGGCCGCCGTTTCACGGTTGGTAAGATCAACGGGAATGGATTCCCGCGTAGCGCCGCCTCTGCTCGCCGTGCGCGAGCTCACCATCCAGTTCCGCGCCGCTCCCGCGCCGGCCGTCGACGCGCTCTCGTTCTCGATCGCGCCGGGCGAGTCGCTGGGTCTGGTCGGCGAGTCCGGCTCGGGCAAATCCGTGACCGCGCTTGCCATTCTGCGCCTGCTCGCGGAGGCCTCGACAAACATTCGCGGCAGCATCCAGTTCACCGCCAGCGGCACTACCCAGGATCTTCTCACGCTGCCGCCGGAGGCCATGCGCTCGCTGCGCGGCCGCGAGATCGCGATGATTTTTCAGGAGCCCATGACAGCGCTCAACCCAGTCATGCCGGTCGGCGCGCAGATCGCCGAAGCGCTGACCGCGCACCAGCCCCGCCTCAGCAGACGCGCCGTGCGCGACCAGGTGCATGCCGCCATGGAAACCGTCGCGCTGCCCGACCCCGTGCGCCGCGCGCGCGACTATCCCCACCAGTTCTCGGGCGGCCAGCGCCAGCGTGTGCTCATCGCCATGGCCATCATCAACCGGCCGCGGCTGCTTATCGCCGACGAGCCCACCACCGCGCTCGATGTCACCGTGCAGGCGCAGATCCTCGAGCTGCTGCAGAAGCTGCGCGCGGAGTACGGCCTCGCCATGCTGTTCATCTCGCACGACCTCGCCGTCGTCTCGCAAGTCACCGAGCGGGTCGCCGTCATGCGGCACGGCATTCTGCTTGAAGTGGCTCCGGCACGCGCTCTTTTCCGCGATCCCGTGCACCCCTACACGCAGGCGCTGCTGCGCGCGATCCCCACCATGCGGACGCCGCTCGACACGCCGTTGGCCACGCTTGCCGCCGAGCCCGGTTGGCGTCACGGCGAGCTGCGCGAACATGCGCCGGGCCACTGGGTGCGCGGCGTACTCTGAAAGAGACTTCCGATGCGCGCCCTGCTGCTCTCTGACATCCACGCCAACCTCCAGGCCCTGCACGCGGTGCTCGACCGCGCACCCGCGCACGATGCGGTATGGAACCTCGGCGACATCGTCGGCTACGGCGCCAATCCAAACGAAGTCATCGAGCGTGTGCGCGGCCTCGGCGCCACGTTTGTACGCGGCAATCACGACCGCGCCTGCTGCGGCCTGCTCAGCGTCGAGGGCTTCAACCCGGTCGCCGCGCGTGCCGCCCGCTGGACCCAGTGCGTGCTCTCCGCCGAGCACATCGGCTGGCTGCACCGGCTGCCGCCGGGCCCTGTCCTGCTCTCGATCGAGCAGTCCCCAGCGCGCTGTACGCATGGCTCGCTGCTCGATGAAGATGAGTATGTTCTGACCGCGCGCGATGCCTCGCAGTCGCTCGCCGGCGCAGGCCCCGCGGTCAACTTTTTCGGCCACACGCACCTGCAGGGCGGCTTCGCGACCGACGGCGAACAGTGGTACCGCCTCACGCCGGATTACTTCACCCGCGACGAGGCCGAGAGCTGGCAGCTGCAGCTCTCGAGCGGCGCGCGCTACCTGCTCAACCCCGGCTCCGTAGGCCAGCCGCGCGATGGCGACTGGCGCGCCGCTTTCGCCATCTACGACACGGAGCGCCGCACCGTCGAGTTCTGCCGCGTGCCTTACGACCTGCGCACCGCGCAGGAAAACATTGTGCGCGCCGGCCTGCCCGACCGGCTCGCCTCCCGCCTGCGCGACGGCCGCTGAACAATCTCCGACCCCGCGTTCCGCTCGCCGCACCACTTTCATCGAACCTGCATCCATCGAACGATGGCCTCCACCACCGCCGTCGGCCTCGACTTCGGCACCACGAACAGTTCCGTCGCGCGTATCGCCCTTGACGGCTCCGTGCAGCTGGCGCGGTTCGCGGCGCAGCCAAGCGCGACCGCATCCTTCCGCTCGCTCGTGTACTTTGAGCGCGACGCGAAGAAGCACGTGCGCAGCTTCGCCGGTCCGCTGGCTATCGAGCACTATCTCGCGCCCGAGGATCATGAGCGCCGCCTCATCCAGTCGCTCAAGAGCTACCTGCCCGCGCGCACGCTTACCGGGACCGAAGTGTTCGGCCGCCGCTACACGCTTGAAGACCTGCTGGCGCGCATTCTGCGGGAGCTGCGCACCGGGGCCGAGGCTGCCTTCGGCGCGCCGATCGACCGCGCGGTCGTCGGCAGGCCGGTGCGCTTTGTCGGCGCGGAAACGCAGCAGGATGAAGACTACGCGCTCAGTCGAATGCGCGAAGCCTGCCATCGCGCGGGCTTTACCGAGGTGCTGTTCGAGTACGAGCCGGTGGGCGCCGCCTGCGCGTATGAGGCAGCGCTCGACCACGAAGAACTGGTGCTGATCGGCGACTTTGGCGGCGGCACCAGCGACTTCTCGCTGCTGCGCGTCGGCCCCGGCCCGGGCACGCGGCAGCGTGTGCTCGGCACCAGCGGCGTGGGCGTGGCCGGCGACGCCTTCGACGCGAAACTCGTGCGTCACCTGGTCTCACCGGCGCTCGGCGCGGGCTCGCTTGAGCGCTCCGGCGGCAAGCTGCTGCCGGCGCTCCCCGCGTGGATCTACGCCAACCTCGAGCGCTGGCACTATCTCTCGTTCCTGCGCACGCGCAACGTGGCCGAAATCCTAAAAGGCGCCCTCGTTCGCGCGCTCGAACCCGAGAAAATCGAAGCCCTGCGGACGCTCATTAAAGAGGACCTCGGCTTCCAGCTCCACGGCGCCGTGCAGCGGCTCAAGTACCAGCTTTCGCAGGCTGAGCAGGCTGAGTTTCGCTTCAGCGACAGCGGCCTGCAGCTGAGCATTCCCGTTACGCGCAGCGAGTTCGAAATATGGATTGGGGAGGAACTGAGCGCGATTGCCGCCGCCGTCGATTCACTGTTGAAACAGACCGGCGTTGCCCCCAGCGCAATCGACCGCGTGTTTCTCACCGGCGGCACATCGTTCGTGCCCGCGGTCGAGCGCATTTTCACAAGCCGCTTCCCGGCCGGGCGCGTCGGCCGCGGCGAAGCCTTCACGGCTGTCGCGCACGGCCTCGCCCTGCGCGCGCGGCAGCTGTTCTAGACCCCCGGCAACTGCGGCGTACTCGCCAAAGGCCAGTCCGTGTAGCCGTGCTCATCGCCGCCGTACCAGTACTCCTTCGGCGCGTCCGCTACAGGCGCGCCGCTTCGCAGACGCTCCACCAGGTCCGGGTTCGCGAGGTACGCGCGCCCAAACGAGACCAGGTCGACTTTGTGCTCCGCAAGCTGTTGCTCCGCCAGGGCTACTGAGTACAGGTTATTGCCCATATACGTGCGGCCAAAACGCCGGCGCAGCTCTGCATAGTCCACCGGCTTGTCCGGCTCGCCGCGGCTCATCTGCGTTGTGCCCTCGACCATGTGCAGGTACACCAGGCCAAGCTTTGCAAGCTCGTCCACATACAGGCCGTAGGTCTGCATGGGGTTGCTGTCGAGCGGCGTGCCGCCGGGCTGCGTGGTCGCGGGCGCAAGATGGATGCCGACCCGGTTCACATCGCCAAAGCCGTCGATCACCGCGCGCACGGCTTCGAGTGGAAAGCGCAGCCGGTTTTCGACCGAGCCGCCATGCGCATCGGTGCGGTGATTGGTGCTGTCGCGCACCCACTGGTCGAGAAAATAATTGTTGGCCGCGTGCACTTCCACGCCATCGAAGCCCGCGGCGCGCGCGTTCGCGGCGGCATGGCGATAGTCCTCGACGATCGCGGGCAGCTCGCTCGCATCCAGCGCGCGCGGCGTCACGTGGTCCTGCATGCCGTCATTGGTAAACGCCTGCCCCTCGGGCTTTACCGCGGAGGGCGCGACCGGCAGCGCGCCGCCGTGCAGGCTGGGGTGCGAGATGCGCCCGGTGTGCCACAGCTGCAGAAAGAACAGGCCGCCGGCCTTGTGCACGGCTTCGGTCACCGGCTTCCACGCTTCTACCTGTGCTCCGCTCCAGATGCCGGGCGTCTTGGCGTAGCCGCGCGCCTGCGCCGAAATGTTGGTCGCCTCCGAGATGATGAGCCCGGCGCTCGCACGCTGCGCGTAATACTCCGCCGCATACGTTGGCGGCACGCCTTCCTCGCTCGAGCGCGAGCGCGTCAGCGGCGCCATCACGATGCGGTTTTTCAGCGTGAGCGGGCCCAGTGTGTACGGCGTAAACAGTGCTTCGAGCGGCATCAATCATCCTCGTGAACGAAAAAGGTGGATTCCTGTAAACAGATGCGCGCCGGTGGAGCCATGATGCAGCCGCTGCTGCCCGCGACAGGGCAACGCCTTGGCGCAATGAAGCTTGCCTGGGCTGCGCGGCGGGCCGTCCCCCCGCGGCTTTCCAGATGCGCCAGCGCCGCCGCCGTGCTGTACACTCCGCACATCTCGTTTCAGGAGCCCGCGCGTGCGCAGCGAAAAAACAACAGACCAGCCCGGCCCAGCGCCCTCGCGCCGCCGCTTTCTCAAGCAGGGCGCGCTGCTCTCGGCCGCCGTGGCGCACGGGGCGCTCGCGCAAAGCGGCGCCAGCCTGCCGCCCGGGGCGCCGCCCGCGTTCGGCACCGCTCCCGCGGCCGGTCCGGAGGTCTCGACCGATACCTTCGCGCAGGCTGAAAAGCTGGTCGAGGTTGAGCTCACTCCCAAGGACCGCGCCGAGGCCGCCGGCAACTGGCGGCAGGCGATGGCGCCCCTCTACGAGCGCCGCGTGGGCCCGCGCACCGTGCCTCTGCCTGCCTCCGTCGCGCCGGCTGCGGTCTGGCATCCACTGCTGCCCGGCCAGCAGCTCGCGGCCGCCGCGCAAGGCAGCCGCTTCGTGCCCACGGCACTCGCGCCGCGCTCTCTGCCGTCGAGCGATGACGACATCGCGTTCGCCACCGTTCCGCAACTGTCACAGTGGCTGAAGAGCCGGCAGATTACCTCCGAGCGGCTCACGAAAATCTATCTCGCGCGCCTGCGGCAGAACGATCCCAAGCTCCACTGCGTCATCACGCTCACCGCCGAGCTCGCGCTCGACCAGGCGCGCAAGGCCGATGTGGAGATCGCCTCAGGCCATTACCGCGGCCCGCTGCACGGCGTGCCCTGGGGCGCGAAGGACCTGCTCGATACCGCCAACATCCGCACCACCTGGGGCGCGGAGCCGTACAGCAACCGCATTCCTACGGAGGACGCCGTCGTCGTCACCCGTCTGCGCGAAGCCGGCGCGGTGCTGGTCGCCAAACTCTCCCTCGGCGCGCTCGCGCTCAACGACATCTGGTTCGGCGGCCAGACCAAAAATCCCTGGAACCTCGACGAAGGCGCCTCCGGCTCCAGCGCCGGCCCGGGCGCCGCGGTCGCGGCCGGCCTGGTCGGCTTCGCCATCGGCTCCGAGACCGGCGGCAGCATCGTCTCGCCCAGCATGCGCTGCGGCGTCTGCGGCCTGCGCCCCACCTTTGGCCGCGTCGCGCGCTCGGGCGCCATGACGCTCTGCTGGTCGCTCGACAAAATCGGCCCCATGGCCCGCGGCGTCGAAGACACCATGCTCGTGCTCAACGCCATTAGCGGCCCCGACGCGGCTGACGTCGCCAGCGTCCCCAGCACGCTCGACTTCGACGCGAGCAAAAGCGTCAAAGGGCTGCGCGTCGGCTACTTCCCCAAGTGGCTCACTGAGCCGCCCGCGACCGACGTGGACCGCGCCGCCTTCAAAATGCTGCCCAAGCTCGGCATGCAGCCCGTCCCGGTCACCCTGCCCGACTGGCCCTACGACTCGCTCCAGCTCATCCTCTTCGCCGAGGCCGCCGCGTCCTTCGAGGAGCTCACGCTCTCGCACAAGGTCGACGAACTCACCATGCAGGTCCCCGACGCGTGGCCCAACTCCTTCCGCCAGGCGCGCTTTCTTTCGGCCGTCGACTACGTGCAGGCCGACCGCATGCGCCGCCGCGTCGCCGAGGAGATGGCCCGCATTTTCAGCGAAGTCGACCTGCTGCTCGTGCCCTCCCTGCGCGATGAAACCCTCACCCTCACCAACTTCACCGGCCACCCATCTCTCACCGTGCGCGCCGGCTTCGTCGAGATCGGCGAAGCCCGCAGCGACTGGGCCCCCGACCCCGCGCACCCCCTGCCGCGCTTCTCGCCGCCCCGCCGCGTGCCCCACGGCATCACGCTGCTGGGCCGCCTCTTCGACGAGGGAACCGTCGCCAACGCCGGCCTCGCGCTCGAGCAGGCCATGGGCGTCGCCGCCGCCCGCCCGCAGGGGTTTTAGCCATGTCAATCAAGACCGCCGCCGAACGGATTGCCATGGAACGCGCCGGCCGCCTCACCCGCGCGGTGATCGATGCCATGAAGGCAGCCGTCGCGCCCGGCATCTCCACCGGCGAGCTCGACGCGATCGGCGCCGCGGTCATGCGCAGCCACGGCGGCCGGTCCGCCCCGCAGCTCGTCTACGGCTTCCCCGGCGCAAACTGCATCAGCGTCAACGAGGAGATCGTCCACGGCGTCCCCGGCGCGCGCGTTCTGCATTCCGGCGACCTGGTCAAGCTCGACGCGACGATCGAGCTGAACGGCTACATGGCCGATGCCTGCGAGACCATCGGCGTCGGTGCCCTCAGCCGCGAAAGCCTTGCGCTGCAAGCCTGCGCCGCCGAGGCGCTCGCGGCTGGCATCGCCGCAGCCACGCCCGGCGCCCGCGCCTTTGACATCGGCCGCGCCGTCAGCCGCACCGTCCATCGGGCCGGCTTCTCGGTGGTGCGCGGCCTCAGCGGCCACGGCATCGGCCGCACCATCCACGAAGCGCCCACCATCCCGAACGACTTTGACCCCCGCTGCAACCACCTGCTCACCGAGGGCCTCGTCTTTACCATCGAGCCGCTGATCGCCGCCGGCGGCCCGCGCACCCTCACCCTGCGCGACGGCTGGACCGTGCGCACCCGCGACCGCTCGCGCTCCGCCCACCAGGAGCACACCGTCCTGGTCACCCGCGAAGGCGCGCGCCTGCTCACCGCCTGACCCGGGTACTCTTGGGTACTCTTCGGTGCTATGGCGCAAACACCCCGCTTTGCTTACACTTGGCTGCGGCACGGGTGCGGCCACCTGCCAGGAGAAGCAGCACATGGACAGCAGGATCAAGACCGCCGCGGCATGCGTGCTCGCAGCCGCGCTCGGCACGCTCAGCGCCCCCGCGCAGCGGACCGTCGCCCAGCACCACCTCGAAGAACAGCGCCAGGCGCAATCGCAGGAAAAGATCGCCGCGCTGCCGTGGATGAACAAGAGCCTCAGCCCCGATGAGCGCGCCGGCATGGTGCTGAAGCAGATGACGCTCGACGAAAAGATCAGCCTGCTGCACGGCAACGGCATGGCTCACGCCGCGCAGTGGCAGATGCCGCTCACCGCGCAGTCCAACGGCGGCGCCGGCTACATCGCGCCCATCCCGCGGCTCGGCATCCCGGGCGTCAATATGTCCGACGCCGCTTACGGCGTGCGCTCCTCCGGCGAAAACGGCCGCTACTCGACCGCCCTGCCCAGCAACGCCGGGGCCGCCTGCAGCTGGGACCGCCGCGCCGCGTATGAGTACGGCGCGCTCATCGGCCGCGAGCTGCGCGCGCAGGGCTACAACATGACCCTCGGCGGCGGCGTCAATCTTACCCGCGAGCCCCGCAACGGCCGCACCTTCGAGTACCTCGGCGAAGACCCCGTGCTCGCCGGCACCCTCGTCGGCCAGCTCATGACCGGCGAGCAGGCCCAGCATGTCATCGGCGACATCAAGCACTACGCCATCAACGACCAGGAGACCGGCCGCAACATCGTCAACGCCGTCATCTCGAAACGCGCCATGCGCGAGAGCGACCTGCTCGCCTTCCAGATCGGCATCCGCGACGCCCACCCCGGCGCCGTCATGTGCTCCTACAACCGCATCAACGGCGACTACGCCTGCGAGAATGATTACCTGCTGCACGATGTACTCAAAGGCGAGTTCCAGTTCCCCGGCTTCGTGGTCTCGGACTGGGGCGGCACCCACTCGACTGTCCACGCTTCGCATGCCGGCCTCGATAATGAGGAGCCGCTGGACCAGTTCTTCGGGCCCGCTTTGAAAAAAGCAGTCGAAGCGAAACAGGTTTCTCTCGCTGAGATCGACGACCACGCCCGCCGCCTGCTGCGCTCCTACTTCGCCGACGGCATCATCGACGATCCCGTCCAGAAAGGCGTCGTCGACGTCGAGCGCGACCTCGACGTAGCCCAGCAGGTCGAGGAAGGCTCCATCGTTCTGCTCAAGAATGAGCACGGCATCCTCCCGCTCGAAGGCACGCGCTCCAGGTCCATCGCCATCATCGGCGCGCACGCCGACGTCGGTATGCTCTCGGGCGGAGGCTCCGCGCAGGTCGACCCGCCGGGCGGCAACGCCGTCGCGCCGCCGGGTGAGGGCGCCACCCACTGGCAGGACCACATCTGGTTTCCCACTTCGCCACTGAAGCAGTTACAGAAGGCGCTTCCGGCCGCGAAGATCGACTTTAACTCGGGCGAAGACACTGCCGCCGCCGCCGCGCTGGCGAAGCAATCCGACCTAGCCATCGTCTTCGTGCAGCAGTGGGAGAGTGAGGGCGTCGACCTGCCCACGCTTACCCTGCCCGACAACCAGGACGCGCTGGTCGAGGCCGTCGCCGCCGCGAACCCCCACACCATCGTCGTGCTGGAGACAGGCTCGCCCGCGCTAATGCCCTGGGCCGGCAAGGTGCAGGGTATCGTCGAGGCCTGGTACGGGGGCTCGCGCGGCGCGACGGCGCTCGCCAACGTGCTCACCGGCGTCGTCAACCCGTCAGGCAAGCTCGCGAACACCTTCCCGCTCGCCGATGCCGACCTGCCCCACACCACCATCCCCCCGCTGCCGGCCGAGGACAAAGGCGCGGGCTCGGGCGCGGTCAACGACAGCTCCAACACCAACGGCGGCTACTCGGTCCACTACGACGAAGGCCTCAAGGTCGGCTATAAGTGGTACGACGCCGAGCACAAACCCGTGCTGTTCCCGTTCGGTTACGGATTGTCGTACACCAGCTTTACTTACTCCGGCCTGAAGGTCGCGCCGGGCGACAAACCGTCGGTCACCTTCACGGTAAAGAACACCGGCAAGCGCGCCGGCTCTGAGGTGGCGGAGGTCTACGCGATGCTCCCCGCTGCGGCGGACGAGCCCCCGAAGCGCCTCGTCGGCTTCGATAAACTCCTGCTCCAGCCGGGCGAAAGCCGCGAGGTCACCGTCGAGGTCGACCCACTCTACCTGTCGGTCTACGACGAAGCCACCGGCAAGATGAAAGTCGTCCCCGGCGCTTACATCTTCGCCGTCGGCGGCTCTTCGCAAACGCTGCCGCTGAAGCAGGAGCTCACGATGAACGGCAGCATGTAGCGGCGGCGCCTGAATAAAAATTAAGGGTCGCATGCACACAACCCCGTATACACTTCTTGCAACATGGAGACGACCCTCTTCCGCGCCCCGCTTCTCGCCCTCGCCTTTGCCGCATCTCTCGCCGCGCCCCTCCTGGCGCAGAAACAGCCCCAGCCTGAGCCGGTCCCCATGCCGCCGCCTATCGCCGCGCCGGTCGACAAGCCCTACATCGGCCCCGTCCAGCTCACCGTCGACGCCACCGATGTCACCGATCGCGTTGAGAAAGTGCACGAGGAAATCCCGGTCGAGCCCCGCGCGAAGGAGATGGTGCTGCTCTACCCGCAGTGGCTCCCCGGCGACCACGAGCCCGGCGGCCCTATCGAAAAACTTGCCGGCATCGTCACCACCGTCGACGGCCAGCGGGTGCAGTGGGTGCGCGACCGCGTCAACGTCTACGCCTTTCACGTGCCGCTCACCGCGGGCGCCAAAACCGTCGGCGTCGACTTCGACTATCTCTCGCCCATCCGGCCCGCCGCCGGCCGCATCGAGTTCACCGACCAGATCCTCAACGTCGAGTGGAACGAGGTCGTGATGTACCCGGCCGGCTACTATTCGCGCGACATTCTCTTCGACGCAACCATCAAGCTGCCCTCGGGCTGGCAGTACGGCACCGGGCTTGAAACCAAGTCGAACAGCAGCGGCGCCGTCACCTTCGACCAGACGCCGCTCAACACGCTGGTCGACTCGCCGCTGTTCGCCGGGCTCTACTTCAAGCGCGTCGACCTGTCGCCCAGCGCGACCGACAAGGTCTACCTGGACCTGTTCGCCGACGAGGCCAAGGACCTCGCCATCACGCCGGACGAGGAAAAGCAGACCAAGGATCTGGTCATGGAGGAGGACAAGCTCTACGCCTCCCACCACTACAAGCACTACGATTTCCTGCTGGTGCTGAGCGATCAAATCGGCGGCGTGGGCCTTGAGCACCACCAGTCCAGCGAGGACTCGTGGTCGGCCGACGCGCTCACCAACTGGTCCGGCGGTCTGCTGCAGCGCGACCTGCTCGGGCATGAGTCCACCCACTCCTGGAACGGCAAGTTCCGCCGCCCCAATGATCTCTGGACCCCGAACTTTAACGTGCCCATGCGCGACGATCTGCTGTGGGTCTACGAAGGCATGACGCAGTACTGGGGCAACGTGCTGACCGCGCGCGCCGGCATGCGCACCCCGGAGCAGACGCGCGACCTCTTCGCCCGCGTCGCCGCCGGGTTTGCCGTCAGCCCCGGCCGCGACTGGCGCCCCATGGTCGATACCACCAACCAGCCCATCGTTTCGCAGCGCCGCCCGGTCAGCTGGGTCAGCTGGCAGCTGCCGGAAAACTACTACACCGAGGGCGAGCTGATCTGGCTTGATGCGGATACGAAAATCCGCGAGCTCACCAACGGGCAGAAGTCGCTTGACGATTTCGCCAAGCGCTTCTTCGGCGTCTACAACGGCAGCTTCATCACCGACCAGTACAGCTTTGACGATGTGGTCAACGACCTCAACGCCGTCGCTCCCTATGACTGGGCCGCCTTCCTGCACACGCGCATCTACGACCTGCATCCTGAGGTCCCGATGAACGGCTTTACCCAGGGCGGCTACAAGCTCGTCTACTCCGACAAGCCGGTCGAGTGGGTCGAGAATGCGGAGGAGAAACGCGGCTTCGCCGACTTCTCCACCTCGCTCGGTTTCTCGATCGGCTCCCCCCGCCGCGGCGGCGCAGGCGGCGCAAGCGGGCAGATCGGCAACGTGCAATGGGGCAGCCCGGCCTTCAAGGCCGGCGTCACCCCGGACATGGAGATCGTCTCCGTCAACGGGCAGGCCTTTACCCCGAAGGTGCTGCGCGAGGCGATCCTGGCCGCCGAAAAGAATAAGCAACCGATGCAGTTACAGTTCGTCCGCGGCGACCGCTTCACAACCATCGCCATGCCCTACTACGACGGCCTGCGCTATCCATCGCTCCAGCGCGTGGAGGGTACTCCGGCTCGCTTTGATGACATCCTCATGCCGAGCAAGAGTCCACTTCCACCCATGTAAACCGCCTGCGCGGCTTGCGGTCACTTCGTGACACGTTTATCTGGACGCTCGCAGTCTGAGCGGTCGCGGCCCTCCCGCTGGTCGGGGTTGACATCGCTGATGCCGACCAGCGGGAGGCCCATACAAGATGCGATTGCGAACACAAGGTATACCCGCCACGAAGTGGCCGCCTCCCGCGCAGGGGGTCTTGCCTTTTGCCGTGCATACTTCTTATATGCCTCGCTTCTTGATCGCGCTCTGCCTGCTGTTGACCGCTCCATTGCTCCGCGCCCAGTCCTCCGCCTACGACGCCGTCGACCCGATGATCGGCACCGGCGCTGAAGGCCATACGTTCCCCGGCGCGACGGTGCCGTTCGGCATGGTGCAGCTCAGCCCCGACACCGCCATCAAACCGTTCAATCACAGTTACAAATGGGCAGCGGGCTACCGCTATGAGGACACGACGATCCTCGGCTTCTCCGCGACCCACTTCTCCGGCGCCGGCCACTCCGATCTTGGCGACTTTCTCATCCAGCCTATCTCTGGCGGCAACGTCGCGCTCGAGCCCGGCGATGCGGCGACGCCGGGCTATCGCTCGCGCTTTACCCATGCAAGCGAGCAGGCGCACCCCGGCTACTATGCCGTCACGCTAAGCGATTACGGCGTGCGCGCGGAGTTGACCGCGACGGCGCGCGTGGGCGTCAGCCGCTTCACCTTCCCCGCGGACAAACCCGCGCACCTGCTGCTCGATCTGCGCTCGTCCATCTACAACTACCCGGGCAAGGTGCTGTGGTCCAGCATCCGCCTGCGGCCCGACGGCACTGTCACCGGCATGCGCGAGACGCGCGGCTGGGCCCCTGGCCGCCAGCTCTATTTCGCGATGCGCCTCTCCTCGCCCGTGTTGACGCACGCGCTCTATGACAAGGAGCCCGTGCCGGTGCCGTACCACGGCTTCAAAGGTCCCGGCACTTCACCTGAGGACACGCAGTCGATCGAAGGCCGCGGCCTCGAAGCTGCCTTCTCCTTTGGCACACTGCACGCGCCGCTCACGGTGGCGATGGCTATCTCGCCCACCGACGAAGCGCACGCCCTTGCGAACCTCAACGCCGAGCAGCCGCGCCCTGATTTCGACGCAGCCCACGCCGCGGCACGCGCGCAGTGGGAGAAAGCACTATCTGTAACCGCCATAGTGGCAGATAAGCCCACGCGCGCCAGCTTCTACACCGCGCTCTACCACGCGCTGCTCGCCCCTTCGCTCTCGATGGACACCGACGGCAGCTATCGCGGACCGGACAACGCGGTCCACATTGCCAAGGGATTCGACTTCGTGTCCAGCCTTTCTCTCTGGGACACCTTCCGCGCCGAGCAGCCGCTGATGACGATTCTCGAGCCGCGCGCGCGCACCGAAAATCTCGTGCGCTCCATGCTCGCCTCGCAGCAGGAAAGCCCCTTCGGCATCCTGCCCATCTGGCAATTCCAGGGGCAGGAGACCTGGTGCATGATCGGCTACCACGCGGTGCCGGAGCTTGCCGATGCCATCGGCAAGGGTCTGCCGAAGGCGGAAGCGAGCGCCGCGCTCGATGCCATGGTTGCGAGCGCCACCTATGCACCGTACGGCCATCTGGGCGAGTACATGAAGCTCGGCTATGTACCGGTCGACAACGATGCCGAGGCTGCGTCGAAGACGGTCGAGTATGCGTTCGACGACTGGACCATTGCAGAAACCGCGCACCGCCTGGGACGCAGTGATATCGCGCAGCAGTTCAGCAAGCGCGCGGAGAACTGGCGCAATGTGTTCAACCAGAAAGACGGCTTCGTTGAGCCGAAGCTCGCGAATGGCAGCTTCCGCACGCCGTTCGATCCGGCGCGCGCGGGTGAGGCGTCGGGGTTTACCGAGGGCAATGCGTGGCAGTACTCGTGGTTCGAGCCGCAGGATGAGGCCGCGCTGATCCAGTCGCTCGGCGGCGACCAGAAGCTGGTCGCGAAGCTCGACGCGATGTTCGACCAGCACGTGGACCCGAAGCAGTATGCCGATGTGGAAGACATGGCCGGCATGATCGGGCAGTATGTGCACGGCAATGAGCCAAGCCATCACCTCGCGTACCTGTATACCTACGCAGGCGAGCCGTGGCGCACCCAGGAGCGGCTGGCGCAGATCGTGCAGTCGCAGTACCGCCCCGCGCCCAACGGACTTGTCGGCAACGATGACCTGGGGCAGATGTCGGCGTGGCTGCTGTTCACCTCGCTCGGTTTTTACCCGGTCACGCCGGGTGCGAACGAGTATGTGCTGGGCCGGCCGTTTGTCGACGCGGCGACGCTGCACCTGCCAGATGGCAAGCAGTTCCACGTGGCGGCCGAGCATATGTCGGCACAAAACCGCTATGTGGGCGGCGTGCTGCTGAACGGCAAGCCGCTGGCGCGGACTTACATCACGCACCAGGAACTGATGACCGGCGGAGAGCTGCGGTTCGAAATGCAGGCGACGCCTGACAAGCAGTGGGGGACGAGCGAAGCGGCGCGGCCTTACTCGATGTCGAAGGACGGCTTGTTGCCTTGAAGAGCGGCTGTTCCACACAAATTGTTCCACGTGGAACAATTTGAAAAGGCCGGTTTGGAGGGCTTCGATAGGTCGATGCAAGGCCGTAAGTATTTGCAACTGGGGCGGTTACGGTTCGAGCTCTGGGCTGCGAATATCGGTGGCGTAGAGTTTCGCGGGTTTGTGGTAGCGGCGGCAATTTCCGCTCACGGGCGCGGCTGGAACGAGAACTCGACTTTGCTCTCCGCATTCAGCACGAGTGAGGCCTCGAAAGGGCGGCCTGCCTTGGATGTGAAGCCGCTGAGTTTGCCGGTGCGGCCTTCCCGGCACAGCGCGGATACATCGTCCTCACGCAGAGTTCGGCCGGCCACGGTGCGCCAGAGAAGGAAGCGGCAGTTCGAACAGCTGTAGTACTTTGCATCCTCGCTCGGCAGGCGCAGGAAGCCGGCCTTGCAGGCGGGACAGGGAGCGGCTTTGGTGCTTGGGACGGCTTTCGCGCGCGGCGTGCTTAAGCGCACCTTTGTGCGCGGCTTCTCGCTATCTGTGCGAGACACGGTGGCAGATGCTTTGCGCGGCATGCGTGAACGCGCGGCTGGTTTCTCCAGCGCAGGTACGGCGCTGCCGGCGGAACGCTTCGCGCGGGCCGGCGTGCTGGACGGGCGCCAGATGGGAACCCCCGGAAGCGGGCTGGCGCGCGGAGCACTGCGCAGGGCGAGCAACTCGCGCTGCAGGCGCTCGTCCGCCGCGCTGACGACCGCGAGGTACTCGGCTTTGCCTTCGGCGATGTCGTCGAGCTGCTGCTCGAGGTCGCGGGTGAACGCGTACTCGACGAAGGAGAAGCGCGTGACCAGCGCGTCGACGACGAGAAGCCCAAGTTCGGTAGGCCGCAGGTACTTCTTGTCGTCTTCAAGATAGCCGCGCGTCTGTACGTTTTTGAGGATCGCGGGATAGGTGGAAGGCCGGCCGATGCCGATGCTTTCGAGCTTCTTGATGAGGCTGGCCTGGGTGTAGCGTGGGGGCGGCTGGGTTTTTTTGTTGAGGACGCGGCCGTCCTCGGCGCGGATCGCGGCGCCAGGAGCCAGTACCGGCACCTTGCCGCAGCTCTCGTCTTCTCTCCCGGAATCGTCTTCGTCAGCGTCGTCCTTCGCGGTCAGTGCTTTCCAGCCTGGGAGCACAAGCGTGCGCCCTTCGGCCTTGAAGGTGAAGGTTTCCTCGCCGTTGCGGGCGGAGAGCCGGGTGGTGTTGACGCTCCACTCGGCATCGGCGAGCTGCGAGGCGACGGCGCGCAACCAGATGAGCCGGTAGAGCTGCTGCTGCGCACCGTCTTCACCCGCGTGCTCGGCCGCGAAATGCGTGGGGCGGATGGCCTCGTGCGCCTCCTGCGCGTTGCCGCGCGCGCGGAAGCTGCGGGCGCTCGCAGGCAGCGGCAGGCCGCGCTTCTTCGCGTAGCCGCGGACTTCTTTTAACGCCTCGGCGCTGAAGTTCTGCGAATCGGTGCGGTGATAGGTGATGAGGCCCGCCTCGAACAACCGCTGCGCGACCTGCGCGGTGACATCGGGCTTCCAGCCCAGCTGCACGCTCGCGGCCTGCAGCATGGTGCTGGTGGTAAACGGCGGCGGGGGCGGCTGCTTCGCGATGCGGTTGGACGAGGCGAGCACGGTGCAGTCGCGGCAGGCGGCAGCGCGTGCGGCCAGAGCCTGGTCGAGGATGTATTTCTGGTCGTCACCCGCCGATTTTTTCAAGAACGGCGCGGTCTCCCACTGCGCGCGCCAGCTGTTGTCGTCGAAGCTGAGCTCCGCGCCGAAGTGCCGCACCTCGACAAACGCCTCGATCTCGCGCTCGCGGTCGACGACCAGCCGCACCGCGGGGCTCTGCACGCGGCCCGCGCTCAGGCCGCCGCGCGCCGCCTGCCGCGACAGCACCGGCGAGACCTGGTAGCCAACCAGGCGGTCGAGCACCCGGCGCGCTTCCTGCGCATGCACCAGGCGGCGGTCGACCGCGCGCGGGGCGGCGATGGCGCGCGCGATCACGTCGGGCGTAATGGCGTCGAAGCTGACGCGCAGGGCTCGCTTGAGCTTGAGCGCCTCCGACAGGTGCCAGGCGATGGCCTCGCCTTCGCGGTCGGGATCGGTGGCCAGGTAGACCGTATCGGCCTTGGCGACGCGGGCGCGCAGGGTTTTGACCACATCGGCGCCGCGCCCGCTCAGCTCGTACTGCGGCTGGTAGCCGGGCATATCGATGCCGAGCTCCTTGACCGGCAGATCGCGGATGTGGCCGACGCTGGCGGCGACGTCCCAGCCGGCGCCGAGAATGTCGCGGATCTTGCGGATCTTATTCGGACTTTCGACAATCATCAGCTTCACGGGCGCGGTCCTTGCCAACAAGAGTAACGCCTGCCCGGGCACTGAAGTGCTTACTCCGGTACCTGTCGTGATACCGATCGTGATACTGGTTCGCGGCGCCCCACAAAGGCGCAGGCGGAGCCGGTACAATTGCCGAGACGGCGGCCGGTGCAGGCTGCCCGCAGGCTCTACCGTGTGCTCCGCGACCTATCTGCAACACTTTTCCCTTGCATGCGACGGCTCGCGCCGGAAGCGTGCTGCCCTTGGAAGTGGCATTTCCAGAACAGGATCTGACGTCCGATGCAGCTTTGGAACGACTACGAAGGCACCACCATAGCCGGGCAGTGGAAGCTCGGCGCACTGCTGCGCACGGAAGGCCGCAGCGCGCTTTTCTCGACCACAAAAACCGACGGCAGCTCCGCCGTGCTGCGGCTGACCGAAGCCCTGAACGACCAGGCGGTGCTGCAGGCGCGGTATCGCGCGATCCAGGCCGCGGGCGACCGGTACCTGGTCGCGGTGGAGGGCTTTGGCGACGCGGAGCTGGACGGCGCGCCGCTGAGCTACGCGGTGCTGGAAGCGACGCAGGAGTCGCTGGCGGACATACTGGCGCAGCGAAAGCTAGCGCCTGAGGAGGCGCACGAGGTCGCGGTGAGCGTGGCCGGCGGGCTGTTGGCGCTGCACGAGCAGGGGCTGGTGCACGGACATGTGGAGCCGGAAAGCGTACTGGCGGCGGGCGACCGGATCAAGCTGCGGTCGGACTGCGCGCGGCCGGCGCCCTCGGTGGAAGACGCGGCGCTGGAAGGCGCGGTGACCCCGCAGACCGACGCGCTGGGGCTGGCTGGGCTGGTGTACCGGTCGCTGACCCAGGGCCGGCTGCACGACGGCTCCGATGCGCTGGCGCTGCCGGAGCCGTTCGCGGCGATCGTGCGGAATACGGTGCGCGGGGCGTGGGGCGTGGCGGAGATCGAGGCGGAGCTGGTGCGGTACGGCCGCGCGCATGCAGCGACGGCGAGCACGCCTGCTCCGGTGGTCAGTCCACGGGCAGGTTCAGCGGAGGCTGCGGTTTTGGCAGCCTCGGCAGCTTCATTGGAGAGCACGGCCGCGACCGGGCAGCCGGTGAGCAGCCGTGCGGCCCTTGCGGGCGCGCAGGAAGACAGCGCCTGGCAGCAGCCGGAGCGCGTATCGAGTGCAAGCCGGCGCAATATTTTGATTGGCGTTGGCATTGTGGTTTTGCTGCTGCTCCTGTTTCTTGTTTTCCATCACGGTGCACAGAAGAAAACGGTCGCGCCGGGGCAGACGACAGCCGCCCCCAGCGTTCCGGTTCCCTCGGCCCTTTCCGAACCTGGAAGCGCGCCTGCGCAGACCACCGCGCAGACGCCGGCCGCGGTTGCGCCGGGGCAGAGGGTGTGGCGGGTGATCGCTTATACCTACAACGGGCGCGATAAGGCGGCGGGCAGGGCGGCGTCGATCAACCGGAAATTCCCGGGGTTCGATGCACAAGTCTGGAGCCGGACGGGGCAGCGGCCGTTCCTGGTGGAGCTGGGCAATGGCATGGAGAAGCCGGAGGCGTTTGCGCTGCGTGCGCGGGCGCGCCATGCCGGGATCGCGCGGGATGTGTATGCGCAGAATTACGCACAGTAACTTAGAGAAAGTCTGATTAAGGGCGAAACCGCCTGCGCGGCTGGCGGCCACTGCGTGGCGACGGGACGCCCTTCGGGCCGAGCACACGTTCCGAAGGAACCGCCAGCCGCGCAGGCGGTCTTGATTTCGGCACCTGTTCAGAGTCTCCTTAGGCCGGCTTCACTCCGGCGCTGCGGTAGATCTGCATCATCAGCTCCATATCGCGCAGGCCTTCTTCGCCGCTCATCTTGACCGGCTTATCGTTGGCGATGCAGTCGGCGAAGTAGTCGGCTTCCATGGTGAACTGCTGCGGGTCGTGAATGGGTTCCGGCATGTCGAGCGGCTGTTTTCCATCGGGACCGGCGATGGTGCCGGTCATGTGGATGCCCTGATAGCCGAACGCGGGCGATAACTCGATCACATCCTTGGCGCCATGTACTTTGTAATAGCCGTCCATGTCGGCGCCATAACTCGTGTTACAGCTGGCGACGATTCCTGAGGGAAAACGCATGGTCCAGCCGATGTTTTCCTCCACCTGGTTAAAGCGTCCGTCATGGTCGATCACCGAACTGTAAGCCGAGAGCACCTGCGGCTCCTCGCCGGTGAGATAGCGGCAGGCGTTGAGCGAGTAGATGCCGACGTCCATCAGTGGACCGCCGCCGGCGAGTTTCTTATCGAGGCGCCACTCGCCCGACTGGATGTTGAAGCCGTTGGCGCTCTCGATGGCCTGCACCTGGCCGATGGCGCCGGAGCGGATGAGCGCGATGGCCTTCAGGTTGACGGGCTCAAGCTGGCAGCGGTAGGCGATCATGAGTTTCTTTTTCGCGCCGGCGCAGGCGGCGATCATGGCGCGCGAATCGGCAACGGTGGCGGCCATGGGCTTCTCGCACAGTACGTGCTTGCCGGCCTTGGCGGCGCGGATGGTGTACTCGGCATGCATGCTGTTAGGCAGGCCGATGTAGACCGCATCTATCTCGGAGTTATCGCGGATTTTGTCGTATTGGTCGTAAGTATAGATAGAGTCAGCCGGGACTTTATATTGGGCGGCGAGCTTTTGCGCCTTATCCGGGTGGCCGCTGACCAGGCCCGTGACCCGGCCGTGCTGCGACTGGAGCAGCCCAGGCATGAAGTGGCCGACCGAGATACGGCCGAGGCCTACGATGCAGTAGCCGAGTTTCTTGTTCAGGGCGGCCTGGGGTTTGGGCTGGGGCGCGGCTTGGAGCGTGTTTGGAACCAGGGCGGAAGCAGCGGCAAGGCCTGCCAGTTTTGAAAAGTCGCGGCGGGAAAACGGCATGGCGGTGGGTTTCTCCAGGACTGACTTTGGCTTACTTCCAAATGGGATGTCAGAATAGCGCGCGCGGGCAATGTCGCCGGTGTTTGTTCGGGTACTTGCGCGCGGCGCGCGGCTGGCATTGAATAGCCGCATGAGCAAGCAAGCCGGGAAGCGATGGGCCCTGAAGCGGTGGGTAGGAGTGGTTGCGGCTTCATGCTCGGCCGCCGCACTTGCCGCGCCTACACCGCCGCCGGCGCCGGCGGGGGCGCTGCAGGTGTTTTTTGTCGACGTCGAAGGTGGACAGTCGACCCTGTTCGTGACGCCGGACGGGCACTCGCTGCTGGTGGATACGGGGTGGCCTGACCACGAGGGGCGGGACGCGAACCGCATCGTGGCGGCGATGAAGATGGCGCACCTCTCGCGCCTGAACGCGGTGCTGCTGACCCACTACCACGACGACCACGCCGGCGGCGTACCGCAGCTGGTGGCGAAGGTGCCGGTGGGGATGTTTCTGGACCACGGGCCGAACCGCGAGACCGACAATGCGCCGACGGTCGCGCGCGCGGCGGCCTACCAGCGCGTGCTGGCTACGGGCAAGTACCAGCACCACACGCTGCGGCCGGGGGAGCCGCTCCCCGTGCCGGGCTTTCAGGGCATGGTGGTCAGCGCGGACGGCAATGTGCTCGGCCACCCGCTGCCCGGCGGGGGCGCGGCGAACCCGTTCTGCGCCGATGCCGGGCAGAAGACGCCCGATGCGACCGAAAACTCGCGCTCGCTGGGTTTTGCGTTGCAGTGGGGGCGCGCGCGCGTGCTCGACCTGGGCGACCTGACCCGCGACAAGGAGAAAGCCCTGATGTGTCCGGTGAACCGGCTGGGCCATGTGGATTTGCTGGTGGTTTCGCACCACGGCTGGTATCAAAGCTCGAGCCCGGCGCTGGTGGATGCGATTACGCCGAGGGTGGCGGTGATGGACAATGGCGCGGTCAAGGGCGGCTCGATCCCGGTACTCAAGACCTTCCACGAAGACCCGAGCCATCCGGCACTGTGGCAGCTGCATTTCTCCGACGAGGGCGGCGCGCGATACAACACCGCGGCCGCGCGGATCGCGAACCTGCATGGCACGGCGCAAGGGCCGGACGAGGGTTACCTGCTGCGGGTGACGGTTTCGCCCGACGCAGCGATGACAGTGTGGAACGCCCGCACGGGAGAGACGCGGAGCTACGCCGCGCCGCAGGGCGCCCGTTAGGCGCCCGGGCGGCCCGATCACGTCCGGACGCGCAGGCCGGGCAAAACAAGGCTGAGACAAACACGCTATGCTATGGCGACGCTGCCCGGCGCGGTGGCTGGGCGCTTCTCGCCGGCGCGAGGTGGGTAGCATGACGGGCAAGGTCCGACGGAGCAACACGCGGCTGGATCTGGCATCGACCCGGCTGGCCTCGAGCGAGACGGCGCGCCACATGAACCGCGACGTGGTGCTGGAGCTGATCCGCACGCACCAGCCGGTCTCCCGCGCCGAACTGGCCCGCATCTCCGGCCTGCAGCGCTCCACCATTTCGCTGATCACGGAGCAGCTGATCGGCGAGCGCTGGGTACGGGAGGGCGCGGTGGCGCGGCTGCCGAGAGGGCGGCGGCCCACGCTGCTGGGGCTGAACGAGGAGCTGGCGCTGCTGGTAGCCGACGTGCACCCCGGCCACGCCATCCTGGCCGCGGTGGACCTGAACGGGAACTTTCTCGAGCGCAACCAGATCACGCTGCGGGGCGACCCGCCGAGCGCGCTGCGCCAGATCGCGGACGCGCTGGCGGCGATGCGCGCGGCCCATCCGAAGCACACATTCGAGGGGGTCGGCATCTCGCTGCCGGGGCGCGTGGACCCGCAGACGCAGGAGCTGATTTTCGCGCCCAACCTGAAGTGGGAGGGCCAGCCGATCAAGCAGGGGATGGAAGAGGCGCTGGAGCTGCCGGTCGAGCTCGAAAACGCGGCCAACGCGGCGCTGCTGGCGGAGCTGTGGATCGGCAACCTGGACGGCGTGCAGAACGCGGTGCTGGTCGAGATTTCCGAGGGCATCGGCATCGGCATCCTCGCGAACGGGCAGCTGGTGACCGGGCTGGGCGGCATGGCGGGCGAGTTCGGCCATGTGCCGCTCGACAGCGGCGGCCCGCGCTGCGGCTGCGGCCTGCTGGGCTGCTGGGAGGTGTTCGGGTCGACCGAGGCGGCGCTGCGCTACTACCGAGAGCAGCCGGGGACGTCGGCCGTGTCGTTTCCTCAGCTGCTCGTGCTGGCCGACCAGGGCGACCAGGCCGCGGCGCTCGCGGTCGAGACCCAGGCGAAAGCGATCGGGCGCGGGTTGCGCGTGGTGAATGTGGGGCTTTCGCCTGAGGTCATTATCGTGGCCGGGGATGTGGCCGCGGCGTGGCCGCGGTACGAGTCGCACCTGCTGGCGGAACTGGCCGCGCTGACCCTTGGCGCGTCGAGAACGCCGCGCCTGGTGGTGACGGCGGAGTGCGATACGACGCGCTTGCACGGGGCGGCGGCGATCGTGCTGCAGCGCAACTCGCTGTTTCGCACTCACGCTTAGGGAGGCAGGAGTCAGGAGTCAGGCGGCGGCCGGCAGATTTGTCTGTCGCGCAAACTATGCCCGCTCGTGCAGAATGGCAGCGCAGGCCCTATTTCCCGAGAGGCTGGTCGATCCCTCATGATTTTGTTTGGCTCTGGACGAAGGACACAGGCAATGCTCGCTGCTGGTTTGCTGGCGCTCGCTTTGAACGGGGCGCGGGCGCAGTCCGGGCCCGGGGACTCGATCCGCAATGCGGCGCTGCCCACTTCGCAGCGCGTCGACGGGCTGGTCAAGGCGATGACGCTGGAGGAGAAAGTCAGCCAGATGATGGACCAGGCGCCGGCGATCCCGCGGCTTGGCATTCCCGAATACAACTGGTGGAACGAGGGGCTGCACGGCATTGCGCGCTCGGGCTACGCGACCATGTTTCCGCAGGCCATCGGCATGGCCGCGACCTGGGACCGCGAGCTGGTGGGGCAGGAGGCCGGCGTGGTTTCGACCGAGGCGCGCGCGAAGTACAACCGCGCCATTGCCCAGGGCAACCACGCGCGGTATTTCGGTCTCACCATCTGGTCGCCCAACATCAATATCTTTCGCGATCCGCGCTGGGGGCGCGGGCAGGAGACCTATGGCGAGGATCCGTACTTGACCGCGACGCTCGGGACTGCGTTCGTGAAAGGTCTGCAGGATACGGACAAGCCGGGCAGCAGGTACTACCGGGCGATCGCCACGCCGAAGCACTTCGCGGTGCACTCGGGGCCCGAAAGCACGCGGCACAAGGCCAACGTCGTGCCGTCGCCGTTCGACCTGGAATCGACCTATTTTCCAGCCTTTCGCGCGGCCATTGTCGAGGGCAAGGCCGACTCGCTGATGTGCGCCTACAACGCGGTCGACGGGCTGCCGGCGTGCGCGAACACCGTGCTGCTCCAAAAGACGCTGCGGGATGCATGGGGATTCAAAGGCTTTGTGACCTCGGACTGCGGCGCGGTGGATGACTTCTACCAGGGCCACAAGACCTCGCCCGATGCGGAGCATGCGGCGGCCACGGCGGTGCTCGCCGGGACCGACACCAACTGCGGCGATACCTACAAGGCGCTCGCGAAGGCGGTAGATGACAAGCTGCTGCCGGAGAGCGCGATCGACACGGCGGTGAAACGGCTGTTTACCGCGCGGGTGAAGCTGGGCATGTTCGACCCCGCCGGGAGCGTGCCGTACAACAGCATCCCGATCAGCGAGGACGACAGCGCGGCGCATCGCACGCTGGCCGAAAAGGCCGCGCGGGAGGCCATGGTTTTGCTGAAGAACGAGGGCAATACGCTGCCGCTCAAGTCCGGCGTGAAGACGATCGCGGTGGTGGGGCCGAATGCGGCGTCGCTGCTGGCGCTCGAAGGGAACTACAACGCCATTCCCTCGCACCCGGTGCTGCCGGTGGACGGGATCGAGGCGCAGTTTCCGCACGTGAAGGTGGTGTATGCGCAGGGTTCGCCGTATGTGGACGGGGTGGAGCTGCCCGCGCCGCGCACACTGTTCCACACCGCGAGCGGCCAGCAGGGGCTGACGGGCGAGTACTACGCGAGCGGCGACCTGACAGGCGCGCCGGTGGTGAAGCGGACCGATGCGCAGATCGATTTCGACTGGACGCTCGCGAGCCCGGCGCCGGGGCTGGAGCAGGACCGCTACTCGGTGCGCTGGAGCGGCACGTTGACCCCGCCGAAGGCCGGCAGCTACCGGTTCGGCATCAAGGTCGGCCGCTGCGGGGATGGCTGCAACGGGCAGGGGACGGCGAAGGAGCGCGAGACCGAAGCGGTTGCGGTGACGGTGGATGGCAAGCCGGTGGATGTGTCGAAACACACGCCCGGGACGGACAGTTGGGACTCGGTTCTGCCGGAGCTGGACCTGAACTTTGCCGATACGCGGCCGCATGCGATCACGATTGAGTACCGGCATGGCGGCGCGAAGACCGCGGGTGGTATCTCGCTGCGCTGGATGGCGCCGGCTGCCACCGAGCTGGACGAGGCGGTGGCCGCGGCGAAGCAGGCGGATGTGACGGTGGCGTTCGTAGGGCTGACCTCGGAGCTGGAAGGCGAGGAGATGCCGGTGCATGTGGAGGGTTTCTCGGGCGGCGACCGCACGCGGATTGATCTGCCGGCGGCCCAGCGCAAGCTGCTGGAGGCGTTAGGCTCGACCGGCAAGCCGCTAGTGGTGGTGCTGGAAAACGGCAGCGCGCTGGCGGTGAACTGGGCGGCGGAGCATGCGAACGCGGTGCTGGAAGCGTGGTACCCGGGCGAGGCCGGCGGCACGGCGATTGCCGAGACGCTCGCGGGCAAAAACGACCCCGGCGGCAAGCTGCCGGTGACCTTCTACACGGGCGTGGACGAGCTGCCCGCGTTCGATAAGTACTCGATGAAAAACCGGACGTATCGTTACTTCAACGGCAAGCCGCTGTACGGGTTCGGGTATGGACTGAGCTACACGAGCTTTGCGTTCTCGGGGATGAAGCTGTCGGACGAGAGCGTGCAGGCGGGGCGCGGCCTGACGGTGGATGCGGAGGTGAAAAACACCGGCAGGATGGAGGGCGACGAGGTGGCGGAGCTGTACCTGGCGCCGCCGAAAACAGCGGTGTCGCCGAAGCTGGGGCTGATCGGGTTCGACCGTTTGCATTTGAAGCCGGGCGAGCGGCGGCATGTGCAGTTCACGCTGTCGCCGCGGCAGCTGAGCGTGGTGGATGCGAGCGGGACGCGCGCGATGAAGGCGGGGGGCTACACGCTGTACCTGGGGGGCGGGCAGCCGGAGGGCTCGGCTGCGGCGGGCGCGGGCGTGACGGGCAAGTTCACCATCATGGGCCAGCAGGACCTGCCGAAGTAGGCGATTTCGAAGAGTAACGTTTGTGTTACCATCGGGCTGGATGGAAGTTCTGGAGTGCGTCAACGCGGCGGGTGTCTCGCTTTTCGCGGAGTGGCGGAGCAGGCTGGAACCGACGACGCGAGCACGAATTTCAGCCGCGGTGTTTCGGCTGGAGGCGGGAAACTTCTCAGCGGCAAAGAGTGTGGGCGCTGGCGTCCTCGAATTGCGGCTCTTCTTCGGGCCCGGCTATCGCGTTTACTTTGGCAGAGATGGAGAGCATCTGGTGGTCCTGCTGGGCGGCGGCACGAAGAAGCGGCAGCAGACCGATATTGAAGCGGCACAGCTGCTTTGGCGGCAATACAAGAAAGCGAAGAGCGACGATGGTAGGCACACGCAGGTTTAGCGAAACGGTAAAAGCCGATCTTCAGACCAGCGCGAAGTTTCGGCGCGCGCTGCTGGGCGAAGCGATCTCATGCATGGTCTCCGGCGATGTGGACACGGGCAAGATCGTGCTGCGCGAGTATGTCAACGGAACGATCGGATTTCCTGCCCTCGGCGAGGCACTGGGCCGGTCGCCGAAAAGTTTGATGAGGATGCTGGGGCCGACGGGAAATCCTCAGGCGCGCAACCTGTTTGAAATAGTGGCGCACCTGCAGAAGATCGACGGAACCATGCTTGTTGTGCGCGCTGCCAAAGCCGCGGCCTGAAGGGGCGCCCGCTACTCCGCCTGGCTGGGCTGCGGGCCGGTAAATGGGTGGCAGCAGGGGGCCTGGCGGGGCTTGAACTCCATGTACTCGACGCGCACCTCGTCCGGGTCGTACTCGTTGAGCTGAACCTTGCCGTCGCGGCCCATCTGCTTCTGCGTCTGGCCGCCGGCGGGGAAGCCGCGCTGCTGAAACTTCGCAACCACCGCGTCCATATCGACCACGCCGAGCGAGAAGTGGTCGTCGACGCCGATCTGGTGGTGGCTGGGGTTGGGCGGCGGGTTCAGCATGTACTCCACCCAGTCGGTGCCGTCGGGTACCTGGAGCGAGACCCAGTCGGTGGTGCCTTCCTTCATGCCGCCGGACCAGTACGGCCGGAAGCCGAGGATGTCCTTGTAGAAGTGGTCCTCCACCGCGGCCGAGTGCACGATAAAGCCGGCATGGATGATGCGGCCGGAGATGCTGTCGGGGGCTTTGGCCGCCTCTGGCTTGGCAGTTCGCTGCACGAACTCAATGGTGTTGCCCTCGGGATCCTTGACGCGGAAGGTCTGCTCGCCGTCGCGCAGCACGGTCAGGCTCGCGGGAACTTCAACGCTCTTGCTTTTCAGGTAGAGGCGCAGGGCCTCGGCATCGGCGGTCGCGAACGCGACGTGGTCCAGGGCAAGCTCGCTGGTGGAGCTGGCCGGGTGCACCTCGACGGTCTGGTCCGGGTCGCCGTAAAAGCGTACGCCGTCGGGATACTCCGGCGAGGCGACCGCGTTCCAGCCCAGGGAATGGGTGTAGAAGGCGCGGTCGGCGGGCATGTTCTGCGTGGCGAGCGCGATGTGGGCGATGCCGGTGATGGCGGGGCGCGTGGGCGCGGCATGGGCCGCGGCGGTTGCAATGAGAGCGGCGGCCAGAGTTGAGAAGCGGAATCGAAGGAGCGTCATGAAGGCGGGGGTCCTGTTCGGGCGTGAGTTGCGCTCTCGGATTCGCTTGCGGATTCGCTTCCGGAGCAGGGAACACCGCGTTTATAGCAGAAACCGGCAGCGGCTCGCATAGGGGCCGGTTTTTTCACGGGCGCCGCTAGCGCAGCAGCAGCAGGTAAGCAGCCATGCCGACGCCGGCGAGCGCGAGCAGCAGTGCGAGGATGACCGCGCTGCTCACGATGCGGCCGGCCTTCCAGGTGCCGGTTCGCAGCTGCTGGACGGTGCGGACATGCTGGGCAACGGCGGTGAGGTTGACGGCTACGCCGAGGGCGACAAGCGCCACGCCCGAGCCGACCGAAACGCCCGAGCCGTGTGGCGCCGCGTGGCTTTGGCTGGCTTGCATCTCCCGCAGAAAAAGTCCGAAGCGCGCCAGCGCGAACCCGATGCCCATCAAGGCGAGCCCGGTGCGGATCCACGCGAGAAAGGTTCGCTCCGCCGCGAAGTATGTACGAGGGTCGTCGATTTCGCCGGGCATTGCTTGACCTCGCCTGCCCGAGAGACACGCAGAATACGCGCATCGGGATAGTAGCCAAGATGGTACACGGCCGCTCCGGTGAGCTCTCGCGGATGGCTTGGAGAACTGTCTCGCCGAATGCGCGGCTCTCCGCGTATGCTCCAGAGGAACTGAGAATCGTCCTGAACCCGACCGCTCGATGGTAACGGTATCGCGAGCTTCTCGGCGGGCGCGGTTCCGGCTCGTTTTCCAGGCGTAATGCAGATCCACAGGAACCGCCCGGTTCCGATCTTTGAAGGAGCCTCCAGAGTTCATGCCATCCTCGGTTCGCCTTTCCCGACCAGCCCTCCTTTTCCTTGCAGCGGCAGCGATGGCGGCTATGCCCGCTCACCCGCAGAGCGCCGATCATCCTGAACAGCAGCCGATGAGCGCCTATGGGCCGTATGCCGGCAAGTTCCTGCTGGGAGGCCGGGGCCTGGAAAAGCCGCTCAACGGCGCCGAGACGATCCTGGCGGCGGAGAGCCCCTGGACTTTGTCGCTCTGGTTTAACGCAGAGCGCGGCAACATGACGACGCTGCTGGCTGGGTTCGGCGATCCGGCGGCGGAGGACTCGCGCTACCTGGGCCTGGAGGGCGGCCGGCCGGTGCTGCGCCTCGGCGTGGGGAACGAGGTGATGGGCCAGACGGCGGTGCGCGGCGGCGGCTGGCACTTTGTGGCGGCAACGTTCGACGGTACGACGGCGCACCTGTACCTGGACGGGAACGAGGCCGCGAGTGGGACGCCCACGATGGGACCGGTCGAAGACGCCGAGCTGATGCTGGCGCCGGACTTCGTCTCGAACCAGGAAGCGAAGTACCGTTACGACCAGCTGCACCTGCCGTCGACGGTGCCGGCACGGTTGAAGGGGTGGCAGCATTTCGGAGGGAAGATCGCGGCATTTTCCGTGCGGCACACGGCGGCCTCCGCAGGGGAAGTAAAGCAGATGGAGACAGCCCGGCCCGACTTCGACACGATTGTTTACGAAGACGGTTCCAAGGCGTGGTTTTTCCAGGAGAAGCAGCAGGTGGGGTACACGGCTCCGCAGCCGCCGGACGAGCTGCCGACCAGCCGCGCGCCTTTCGGCAGGCCGGTAGCGAAGGCGCTGCCGCCTGCGGGGCCGACGCTTGATCCCACGGGCGCCGGCGAGTGGACGCTCGCGCGCAACTGGAAGATGCAGGCTGCGCCCAGGGCCGGCGGCACGGGCGAGCAGCTTTCGACTGCCGGAGCCGGCGCGGGCGGATGGTACGCGGCGACGATTCCGGGAACCGTGTTGACCACGCTGGTCGACCGCGGCATGTATCCGGACCCGGACTGGGATCTGAACAATCTCGCGATCCCCGAGTCGCTCAACAAGCAGGATTACTGGTACCGGGTTGAGTTTCCGACACCGGCCGGGGTGGGCAAGCACTACCGGCTCGACCTGAACGGCATCAACTATGCAGCCGATGTGTGGCTGAACGGGCACAAGCTCGGCACGATCACGGGTGCGTTCCTACGCGGCATGTATGACGTGACGGCGCTGCTGAAGCCCGCGGGCGAGAATGCGCTGGCGGTGAGGATTGCGCCGCCCCCGCACCCGGGCATACCCCAGGAGCAGTCCGTAAAGGGCGGCCCGGGAGAGAATGGCGGCGCGATGCTGCTGGATGGGCCGACGTTTGTGGATACGGAAGGCTGGGACTGGATCCCGGCGGAGCGGGACCGCGACTCGGGCATCTGGCAGGATGTGGTGCTGCGGCAGACAGGGGCGGTCGAGCTGGGCGATCCGCAGGTGATTACGGCGCTGCCGCTGCCGCGGACCGACTCGGCCGAGGTGACGATCGAGGTGCCGGTTGAGAACGTTTCCGGCGCGCCGGAGCAGACGACGCTGCATGCGAGCTTTGAGGGTGGGGTAATTGTAACTAAAGAAGTTACAGTTGCGCCGGGCAGGTCGACGATCTCGCTCACGCCCGAGGAGGACCGGCAGCTGCATGTCGAGCACCCGCGGCTGTGGTGGCCCAACGGCTACGGCAAGCCGGAGTTGTACCACCTGAAGCTCTCGCTGGACGAGGGCGGCGGAGAGTCGGATGAAAAGACAGTCCAGTTCGGCATGCGCGAGGTGACATATGAAGAGAGCCTGTTCGGGGCCGACGGCACACTGCGCCGTGTGGAGGTGAATCCGACGCTCGCGCACGCGCTCGGCCAGACGGTGATGAACGTAACGCACGAAGGAATGCGGCAGACGCCGGGCGGCTGGGCTTCGTCGCTTACGCCCGCGGCCGATAATTCGCCCGCGGTGAAGCCGGTCGGGAATGAGCCCGGCATGACCGACCTGGTCATCAAGGTGAATGGTGTGCGCATCGCCGCGCGCGGCGGCAACTGGGGCATGGAGGACGCGCGCAAGCGCATCAGCCGCGAGCACCTGGAGCCGTACTTCCGGCTGCATCAGTTGGCGAACGTCAACATCATTCGCGACTGGGTGGGGCTGAACGACGAGCCGGTCTTCTATGATCTCGCCGATAAGTACGGCCTGATGGTGTGGAACGATTTTTGGGAGTCGACCGAGAACTACAACGCCGAGGCGCAGGACCCGGAGCTTTGGCTCGCGAACGCGGCCGATGTGGTGAAGCGCTACCGCAATCATCCGTCGATCGTGATGTGGTGCGGGCGCAACGAGGGCGTGCCGCAGCCGGCGATCTCGGATGGGCTGGCGAAGGTGCTGGCGGAGTATGACGGCACGCGCTATTACACGCCGTCGTCAAACCGCGTGAACCTGCGCGACAGCGGCCCCTACCACTACATGGACCCGAAGCTCTATTTCGACACGCTGAACCGCGGCTTCTCGGTCGAGCTTGGCATTCCTTCGTTCTCGACGCTTGAAAGTTTCATGTACTGGATCGCGCCGGCGAACCAGTGGCCGCTGAGCGATGCGTGGGCTTACCACGACTGGCACCAGGGCGGGAACGGCGACGTACACACGTTTATGCAGCACCTCGATATGCAGTTCGGCGCGTCGAATAACCTGCCGGACTTTGAGCGCAAGAACCAGATGTTCAACTACACGCTGCACCGGGCGATTTTCGAGGGGTTCAACGCGCATTTGTGGGCGCCGAACGCAGGCCGCATTATCTGGATGACGCAGCCGGCGTGGCCGAGCAATATGTGGCAGATGTTTTCCTCGGACTATGACACGCAGGCCTCGTTCTACGGCGTGATGCATGCGTCGGAGCCGCAGCATGTGCAGCTCGATCTCTCGACCTATGACGTGGCGGTGATCAACACGACGACCGCGGCGTTGAACGGCGCGAAAGTGGAAGCCGCGGTGTACTCGCTCGACAACAAGCAGCTGTTTTCGCGGGCTGTGCCGGTCACGGTGGCGGAAGACGCGAGCGCGAACGTGCTCGTGCTGCCGCTCGCGGCCATGTTCGCGCAGCCTGATTTCGACGCGCCGGTGTTTGTGCGGCTCAACCTGCTCGGCGCGGGCGGCAAGCCGATTTCGTCAAACTTCTACTGGCTCGCCGGCAGGGAAGAGGACATGCGCAAGCTGAACACGCTGCCCCAGGCGAAGATTGGGTCCAGAGTCACGATGAGCAGCGAAGGCGAGGAGAAAGTTGTGACCGCCACGCTGACAAACCAGGGTGCGCAGGCAGCGCTCGAGTTGAAGCTGACGCTTGAAGAAGCGCAGGGAGGGGAGCGCATCCTGCCCGCTTACTACAGTGACAACTACGTCTCCCTGCTGCCGGGCGAGAGCCGCACGGTGACGATCCACTATCCGGCTGCGGCGGCGAAGGGCGGCGCGGCACTGGGACTGCGCGGCTACAACCTGCGGCAGACCGTGCTTGCGGTTGCTCGTTGAGCTTAAGACGAGAGAGTGATTGCGCAGATGGCGGCGCGGCCTCTACTGGCTGTGCCGCCTCGGGCATCACCGACGAACTTGTTTGACCTCCTGCGCGCGAATCCCCTGCCGCCAGCCGCCGATGCGGTCCCGAATGTTTTCAGGTGCAATGGGACGGCTGAAGGCGTAGCCCTGGAAGTCCATGTCGCCCATCTGGAGCAGCGTGGCGATCTCCTCTTCGCTCTCCACGCCCTCGGCGACAATGCGCTTGCCCATCGACCGGGCCAGCTGCACGATGGCCGCGATCACGCGCAGCACCTCAGGCTCGCTGCGGATGACGCGGACGAAGCTGCGGTCGATCTTGAGTGTGTCCAGCGGCAGCTTGTGCAGGATGTTGAGGCAGGATTGCTCGGTGCCGAAGTCGTCGATTGAGACGCGGATCCCGAGTGAGCGCAGGCTGGTAAGTTGGCGGACTGCGTTGCTCATGTCCTCGAGCACGCAGCGCTCCGTGATTTCGAGTTCCAGCCGTTCACCAGGGATGCCAGCCTGGAGCAGCGCGAGTGCGACCTGGTCGGCAAAGCCGGGCTGTTCGATCTGACGGGCGGAAACATTGACGATGATGCGCACATCTTCATCAAGGCCTACTTGCCAGTGCGCGGCGTCGGCAAGGGCCTGCCGGAGCACCCAGGCCCCCATGGGGAAGACGAAGTCGCTTCGTTCGGCGACCCCGATGAAGGCGTCCGGCGTGACGATGCCGAGGATGGGATCGTTGAGGCGGATGAGCGCTTCGAGCCCCCGGAGCTGGCCCTGCGCGGAGAACTGTGGCTGATAGAAAAGCGTGAAGCGGTCTGCGTCGAGCGCGGCTTGCAGCTCCGCCGGTGAAAAAATCTCGGGGCTGGAAGGGAAGTGCTTTGGCTGCCGCTGATTGTCCTGGTGAGCTCCATGGCCGCGCCGATCGCGGTGTTTTGCCAGGTACATTTCCGTGTCGGCATGCCGCTTGAGCGCCTCCGGCGAATCGCCGTGATCGGGGAAAACGGCCACCCCGATGCTGGCCGAGCCGCGCACGCGAACCCCGTCCAGCGCGAAGCTGTCTTCAAAGCAGGTCTGCAGTCTCCTCTTATATACCTCACCATCTTCGAGGCTGTGCAGCTCGGCGGCGATCAACAGGAACTCGTCGCCGCCAATGCGCGCCAGCAGGTCCTGCGCGCGAATCTTCGCGCCAAGCCGCGAGGCAATCTGCTGCAGGTACAGGTCGCCTGCCTTGTGCCCGTGCTGGTCGTTGACCTGCTTGAACTGGTCCACATCGATATAGGCGACCCCAACCCGGGCGCCGCGGGCGGCCGCGTCTCGGATCGCCGCCTCCAGCCGCGTATCCGCAAGCCTGCGGTTGGGCAGCGCGGTGAGCTGGTCGTGGGTGGAGCAGTAGTTCAGTTCCTGATACATGCGGCGCTGGTTTACGGCCAGGTTGGCCAGGCTGGCGCCGGCCGCGAGGGTGTCCTTTTCTTCGTCGGTAGGCCGTCTCCACAACTTGCTCTCGACCCGAAAGGCGCCGATTCGCCGGCCCTTCTCGTCGGTAAGGCCCGCTTCATAAATGCATGCGAATTCGTCGCTGTCGACTTTGCCGCTGCCGGCGGCCAGACCTCGTTCGGGAGCAAAAGCGGCCGGCTCCTCGCGCAGCGGACAGGAGCATCGCACATTGGGAATCAGCGTTGCGATGGAGTTGCAAATGTCCGCGAGCAGCTGCTCCAGCGGAGCCTCCGAGTTGATTTCTTCGAGCAGGCGGCTGCGCTCGCGTTCCACACGAATGGAGCGCTCGATTTGCCGGGTCTGGGCGGCGACCCGGCGTCGCAGCAGGATGAGCCAGACCATGACGCAGAAAAAAACGGCCAGCAGAGCTCCCACCATGAGCAGCAGGTGGGTCACGGTCCACCAGGAAGGGCGGGCGAGAACCACGAGATCGCTGCTCTGGCGCAGGTCCAGGCGGAACAGCAGCGGTTTGCCCCACTCGCGGCTGGGGGTAACGCGGCAGATACCGGTCACGGTCACGAGGGTTCCGGGCGGCAGATTGGGAAGCGGCGCTCTACCCCTGGCAGGCAGCACCACGCTGACAGGATGCTGATCGACCAGGAGCACCAAGGTGTCGGACAGCTCGCCGTAGAGTTGAGAGAGAACGCGGCCAGACAGCGTGATGAGGCTGTCAGTGACGGCTCCACTGTAGGCTTCGGAGTAGGTGGAGAGCCTTGGCGCGACCTGCTCGAACATTCCGGTTGGGAAGAATTGCGCTCCTTCAAGAATGGCCGCGTAGCCGTGGTCGTCCGCAAAGCCGATGACGTCGACGACGGAACCGAGCGGCAGGGGGTCGATCTGCTGGGTCATTACGAGCAGGCTGCGGCCGTCATGCTGGATCACCAGCGATTCGCCAGGCTCATAGCTGGTGACCGCTCCCCGCACCCGGACCCGCTTGGATTGATCCAGGATGAAGCGTGTCTTCAAGACATTGTCGATGCTTGTGATCGGCAGGTTGAGCGGCTTTGTGCCGGGCTGGTGCAGGATTTCAACCTGGCGCGGGCCCGAAACATAGAGTAAGGGCCGCATCTGCTGGAATCGAGCATTGAACTCGGCGGCGGCGGTGCCGGAAAGCTGTATGTCGGCATCGATCAACCCGGTCAGGTTCATCGCCTTATAATCCCGCACATACACCTCGACGATGCCGCCCGGGACCAGAACCTGAAGCAGCGCCACCTTGTCGACTTTCAGATCTTCCAGGATGGCCGAGCGGACGATGCCGTGGAAGGAGATGTACCGGCAGTCGGCCTCGCCGGACACGAGCTGCTGATAGCTCACTGGCCGCGCGGCGAAGGGAGCTCCGGCGCCAAGCAGTCGTATGCGTGGGTTCGTGGCCACAATGGTGCGGAAGCTGCTGGCGGTGAAGCCATCAATCTCGACCTGATCGCCGCGATGGATCGGGTACGGACGTGTCAGGCGTACGAAGACCGCGCCGCTCGCGTCTTCGACGAACAGGAGGCCTTCCCTGGGCTGGTAATAGGTGACGGTGGCGATCAGATGGACAGGGATAGACTGCGCAGCCTGCTCTGAGGGAAGGTCGTGCACCTGGCGGGTCTGCGTCAGGATGGAGGGCGCGGCGTTGGCTGACGCAGCGGCAAGAAGCAGGAGCAGAGCGGCCGCCACGCCGCGCAGCCAGATCCGGCCCTGAACCTGGACCAGGCCCAGGATGGCGCGGGCCTGCCCGGGGCTCGCCGGAGAGGAAAGAAGAGTCGGCACATGGCCGCGTCTCTGGAGCGGGTTCTGGATCGTGCGTATCGGCATGGCAGGCGCCCTTGGTCAATCTGGTTCAGCAAGCATCGGCCACGCCGGCGGCTCGGAACAGGGGCAACTGCGCAAAAACGATCCATTCGTAACCATCCTGGAACTCGGGCGTTCCACTTTGGGATGGAACGCCCGCCGCTCCCGATGAGAACTCGATGAGCCAACGAGAGCTCCCCCGCTGGTCACCAAACGGTCTTCGCTTTTTACTGAACTGTTTCGGTGCACCCGCCGATAGAAGGAGCACTGGCCAGGTGCAGACCTGACCCGGTGGCGCGTTACGGGTGATCCATTCCCCAAGAAGAAGGACAAGGAGCACATGTTTTCCATCGTCGGTATCCTGATTGTCTTCGGCGCGGTGATTGGCGGGTTCCTCATGGAAAAGGGGAACATCGCGGTCCTGATCCAGCCGGCCGAACTCATCACGATCGTGGGGGCGGCCATTGGCACGCTGCTCGCCGCCAACCCGATGCACGTGCTCAAGGGCATTGCGAGCGGGCTTACAGGGGTACTGGGCGGCTCGAAGTTCCCCAAGCAGCGCTACCTGGACACACTCAAGATGATGTTCGACCTGTTCACCAAGGCGCGCCGCGAGGGTATGGTCTCGATTGAGAACGACATAGAAGAGGCGGACAAAAGCGAGCTGTTCCAGAAGTATCCGACCTTTCTGAAAGACCACCATGCACGCGATTTCGTATGCGACACGATGAGGATGGCGGTGACCGGCGGGGTCAGCACCTTCGATGTCGACCAGATGATGGAGCTCGACATGGAGGTGCACCATACCAGCGCGGGGCAGCCGACGAGCGCGCTGACCACGGTCGCCGATGCGCTCCCCGGGCTCGGCATCGTGGCCGCGGTGCTGGGCATTGTGATTACGATGGGCTCGCTGGGAGGCCCGCCGGAGCAGATCGGGCACAAGGTGGCCGCGGCGCTGGTCGGGACGTTCCTCGGCATCCTGCTGTGCTACGGCATGCTGGGCCCGCTCGCCTCCGCGATGGGCAAGCGCGTCGGCGACGAGCATGGCTACTACCATATTCTCCGCGTCGTCATGCTCTCGTTCATCAAGGGCATGTCGCCGATCCTCGCGGTCGAGATGGCCCGCCGCGCGATCCCCGAGCATGTGCGGCCCAGTTTTACCGAGGTCGAGAACGTGTGCCGCGGCAAGAGCTCCGAAGGCGGGGTCGCGGGCTAGAGCGGTTTCCCTGCTGCTATCCAGGGTCCAGCGGCACTGGACGCGGCTTTTCCGTCAAGAAAAGCCACATACGGCACAACTTAAACGATCCACTGACAGGGAAACGGCTTTAGGCAATGGAAAAGACACAGGCACCCATTCTCATCAAGAAAAAGATCAGCCACGGCGGCCATCACGGCGGTGCGTGGAAGGTCGCCTACGCGGATTTCGTGACCGCGATGATGGCCCTATTCATCGTGCTTTGGCTGATGAGCAGCACCACCAAGCAGCAGCAGCTGGCGATCTCGGGGTACTTTCGCGACCCGAAGGGCGTCGCCACGCAAAAGGGGAATATTCAGCCGGGTGTGGGGACCGGCGAAAACATTCTGCTCAACAAGCAGGACATGACCAAGCTGAAGGAAGAGTTGCAGCGATCAATCCATCGCGTCGACCCGATGGACAAGCTGAAGAAACAGATCGAAATGACGATTACTCCGGAAGGGTTGCGGATCGAGCTGATCGAGAATGCCCACGGAACCTTCTTCGAAACTGGAAAAACCGAGCCTACGCCTGTACTGGTCGAGATCCTCAAGGTTCTCTCGCCGCAGCTAGGCGCGCTGCCCAATCGAATTTCGATTGAGGGCCACACGGATGCGCAGCCGTATTCAAACCAGCGGGCCTACAGCAACTGGGAGCTTTCCTCAGACCGTGCGAACGGAGCGCGGCGGCTGATGCAGCTTGATGGCGTGCGCCAGAATCAGGTTTCGCAGGTCCGCGGGTTCGCCGACCAGCAGCTGCGCAATGCGAGCAACCCGCTCGACGCAGCCAATCGCCGCATTTCGCTCATCGTGCAGTATCTCGACGGCCACGAAAGCGAGTCGCTGCCGGCGCTCACCGGCGTTGTCGCCTCTTCCGGCAGCTCCGCAGGCAAGGCCCCGCTGGGCGCCCGGAGCCCTGGCCAAGCTCCAGCCGCAGCGAGCGCGCACAAGTCCACAGGCGAGTAGCCGGGCTGTCCCCGGCTCTCATCTGCATGAGAATCGGACAGATGGAGGGAGGTTTTCAGGCTGCGGGAAAATGAGAGTCACGTTAGTACCGTGCGATGGCATTTGATTCTTTGCAGGGATTTTCGCTCCGGTATAGTCGGTCCTCAGGAACCCACAAAGATGGATAGCAACGGACTGCTCCCGCACGCAATCGGGCAGCCTTCGACCTCCTGCGTCCCCACGGACGCCGCGGGGGAGAGCGATGCCCAGCAAAACGCAGCCAGCCTGGCTGCAGACGGATCTGTGACGCCGCTCGCGGATCGATCTGCTTACCAAGGCCACAACCATTCCCTGCTTCCAGCTCTGGTTCAGCCCGCCGCGGCGCCGCGCCTGCTGGTCATTGAAGATGACGTGCCGCTTGCCCGTTTGCTTGGCTCGTGGCTCCAGTCCGAACGGTTTGAGACCGAGCTGGCCCATGATGGCGAGCAGGCTCTGTCGAAGATCGAGAGCGGCAGCTACAGCCTGGTCCTGCTGGACCTGAACCTGCCCAAGATCGACGGGCTGACGCTGCTCGCGAGGCTGCATGCCCAGCTGCCGGAGCTGCCGATCCTGGTGCTGACCGGGCGCAACCGCCTGGAAGACATGGTGCTGACCCTGGACCAGGGCGCGGACGACTGCCTGGTGAAACCGTTCTCGCTGGTGGAACTGCTGGCGCGGATTCGCGCGCTGCTGCGCCGGCGCGCGAACGCCGCGGTGGAGCTTGCGCCGACGGTAAAGGCGCCCACCGGCCTGCTGCTCAACCGCGCGGAGTACCGCGTGGAGCGCGACGGCCGCAGGATCGAGCTCACGCCGCGCGAGTTCGCGCTGCTCGAGTTCCTCATGGAGCACTCGCCGAAGCCAGTCTCGCGGGCCACGCTGATGGAGCAGGTGTGGCGGGTGCCCTTCGACCCGAGCACCAACATCGTCGATGTCTATATGAAGTACCTGCGCGACAAGATTGACTGCGCGGGTGAGCAAAAGCTGATCCGCACGGTGCGGGGGGTTGGGTATGCGCTTGCCTGCGCCTGAGATTTTATGTCCGCTGAAATCTTCGTTCGAGGATCCGGTTGAGCCGCGATGCCCCGCCTCTTCCGGGGGACTCGCGTGACCGTGCCTTCCATGCCCAATATGCTGCCCATGCGCGCCGAAGATCAGCAGCCGGTTCACATCCTGCTGGTGAGCCCGAACCCCCGCCTGCGCGTACAGCTCAAGGAAAAAATCGGCGCGCCGCGCTGGCAGGTGCAGGAAGCCGGCAGCGGCGCCGAAGCGCTCGAACGCCTGGCGGAGAGCCGCACCGAGGTGCTGCTGCTTGACCCCATGCTGCCCGACATCGTCGCCAATGAGTTCAGTGCGCTGGTTCTGCAGAGGTTTCCCTCGATCGAAATCCTGACCCTGAACGCACAAACTGGCCACCTTCTGCTGGCGAACGCGTCGCCCACCCCGCTCGCCTCCCAGCTTACAGACCTTATCTACCGCGGCAGTATTCCGCCACTGCCTTACCCGCCGAGCCGCGCCATCCCGCAGCTGCGCGAGCCCGGCGAGGCGCGCAGCGGTCTGCGCGGCATGGTCGGCAGCTCCGCCCCGATGCAGCGCGTCTACCGCCTTACCGAGATGGTCGCGCGCTCGGAGACGACGGTGCTGATCACGGGCGAAAGCGGCACCGGCAAGGACCTGGTCGCGCAGGCGATCCATATGATTTCGCCGCGCGCCAAGCACCCGTTCGCGGTAGTCAACTGCGCGGCGATTCCCGAGGCGCTGCTTGAGGCCGAGCTGTTCGGCTACGCGAAAGGCGCGTTCACCGGCGCCACGCAGTCCCGTATCGGGCGCATCCACGCCGCGCACGGGGGCACTCTGTTTCTGGATGAGATCGGCGATATGCCGCTCTCGCTGCAGAGCAAGATTCTGCGTTTTCTGGAGCAGGGAGAGGTGCAGCGGCTGGGCGGCAACGACAACCTGAAAGTGGACGTGCGCGTGGTCGCGGCTACCAATGCGGACCTGAAAGCGCTTTCGCAGCAGAAGTTGTTCCGCGAAGACCTGTATTACCGGCTCGCGGTGTTTCCCGTGCAGCTGCCGCCGCTGCGCGAGCGCGAGGGCGATCTCGAAGGTCTGACCCAGGCGTTTGTCGCGAAGTTCTGCCCCGGTGTCCATATCGCTCCGGACGTGTTCGACCTGCTGGCGATGCACGAATGGCCGGGGAATGTGCGCGAGCTGCGCAACACCATGGAGCGCGCCGCCATCCTGCTCGACGGAGAGCGCGTGATGACGGCGAAGCACATTCTTCTCTAATAGCTCTTCAGCAGAACCTGAATCGCTGCGTGCAGGACGGCCTCGCCGCTCGCCGTCGAACGCGCCGGAAGCGGCGTTTTTCTTGGCTCGAACTGCCCGGCGCAGGCTTTGCCCAAATGCGAACTCCAAATCTGAAGCTTCCTTCATCCAATCACTATCAACCGTATTGGAGAGACGGATATGAGCGTACAGAACAATCTCGGGGGCGCCTTCACGTTTCCCGGAACCTCAATCACAGTGAACCGGATGGGATATGGGGCGATGCAGCTCGCGGGCCCGCATGTGTTCGGACCTCCGAAGGATGTAGACGCCGCGATGGCGGTGCTGCGGGAGGCCGTCGAGAGCGGCATCAATCACATCGATACAAGTGATGCTTATGGACCGCATGTCACAAATCAGATCATCAAGCAAGCGCTGCATTCTTACACAAAGGATTTGACGATCGTTACCAAGATCGGCGCCGAGCGCGGCGAGGATGAATCGTGGAACCCGGCCTTTTCGCCCGAGGAACTGGCGCAGCAGGTTCACGACAATCTCCGCAACCTGGGCCTCGATGCGCTCGACGTAGTCAACTTCCGCGTCATGTTTGACCGGCAAGGCCCGGCTGAGGGGTCCATCGAGGCGCCGCTCACCGCGATGGCCGAGCTTCAGCGGCAGGGCCTGGTGCGCCACGTCGGGCTGAGCAACGTCACCCCTACGCAGGTGGCGGAAGGGCGGCGGATCTGCGAGATCGTCTGCGTGCAGAACCTGTATAACGTGGCGAAGCGGGACGACGATGCCCTGATCGACGACCTGGCCCGCGACGGCATCGCGTATGTGCCGTTTTTCCCGCTCGGCGGTTTCACGCCGCTCCAGTCGTCGATCCTGGACGATGCGGCCGCGGCACTGCACACCACCCCGATGCTGGTGGCTCTGGCTTGGCTGCTCGAACGCTCACCCAACATCCTGTTGATCCCTGGCACGTCCTCGGTGGCTCATCTGCGCGAGAACATCTCGGCCGCGTCGCTGCAGCTGCCCCAGGATATTTCGCATAAGCTGAACGGGATAGCCACGCTCGAGTAATTTCGTTCACGAGGATAGATTCGCGAGCAGAAGGGGCGGTAGTCCATCGGTGCCGCCCTCGGTGCCGCGATCAACCCGAAAGCCATGTCTCGCGCCGGTATTCCCGATGCACAATGCACATTAGGCGAGACCTACTCTTCGCCCGAGATTCGACGTGAACACTCGGTCGGGATCATATTTCGCTTTGGTCCGGAGCCAGCCGTCTATTTCGGGATACATCGTGCGGAAGGTCGCCGCGTCGGTGTAGGAATCCTTGCCGAGATAGATGCGACCGCCTGCATTGACCACCATGGCATCAAGCCGGCGCAAAAGCGCTGGAGTGTTCTTTCGGACGGGAAAATCGATCGCGAAGGTATAGCCTTCGCGCGGAAACGAAAGAACGCCACCACTTTCTTTCCCCAAACGTTTCAAAACGTTCAGAAACGGCAGCTCGCCGGAGGAGAGAATGGCGGTCAGAATCCTGCGCATCTGCGCGAGGCCGTTCTCGAACGGAATCACGAACTGGTACTGCGTAAAACCGCGCCGCCCGTAGCCTCTGTTCCACTGTGCGATCTTGTCCAGCGGGTAGAAAAATGCCTAGTAATGACCGAGCGGCGTTGCGCTGGCCTGGATGCGCTGAATGACAGTGTTCACGAGCCGGATACTGAGCGGGTTCAACGTGAAATCGGGCAAATCAAACGGGACGGTGGGCTTTGGCGGCCCTGAAACTAGGAGCGGGTGGCCGGCGAGCCGGGGCGGCAGATCGCCCGGCCTGGCATGATCCCCCACGGTCAATACGCCTCGCCCCAGGTGCGCTCCGGTCGCCAGCACGTCCAGCGTCGCCACGGAGTACGGAAACGTCTGATCGTGCTCGTCCAATGCTGCAAGCATGCCCTCAAGGTTCTTCGCGCGAATCGATTTCTGGTGGAAGTACGTCGTTTCAATCCTGCGCAGGCGGATCGTGGCGGTGAGGATGACTCCCAGCAAGCCCATGCCCCCGAATGTCGCCCAGAATAGGTCCTCATGCTCGCCGCGGCTGACGGTGTCCACTTCGCCGCTCGCGAGCAGGACTGTCATCGACTCGACGCAGTTGCTGAAGCACCCCTGGGCGTGATGGGCTTTGCCGTGGATGTCGTTAGCGATGCATCCGCCTATGGTCACAAACTTGGTCCCCGGTGTGATCATGGGAAACCAGCCGCGCGGGGCAAAGGTTTCAATGATGCTTCCCAGGCTCGTTCCCGCTTCGCAGGTCAGGATGCCGGTGAGCTCGTCGAATGCCAGCAAGTGGTCCATGCTGGTGGTGCCGATTACCTGACCGTTCGTATTGATCGCACAATCGCCGTAGCTGCGGCCCATGCCTCTGGCGATGGTTCCGCCGCGATCGAGCACCGCCGCGACTTCGGAGACGGCCGCGGGTTCCGTCAGCAGGCAGTCGGCCCGTACATTCGCGCCCCATCCCGCAAGATTCGTGGTCCTGCCAGCACTCGCCATGTGGCTTGTTCCTCCCGACGATCATAAGGGTGACGGCTTCGATCCTGAGCTGGTCAGCCCCCCTGCGGGTTCAAGCCAGCTGGCCTCCTTCGTCATGGAAACGGAGCTGGTCCTTTGGTAACAGGTGCCCGCAGGCTTCGCGGCACGGCATTGGCCCTCTTCGTGCATAGGCAATAGGCAGATGCTGCCTACTTCTCATCTGGTCCCAATGAACGAACAGCTGCTGCCGCTTACGCGGCCGTCGGCGGATGAGGCTTTGCTGCTGGCAGACGCGTTTTCGGAGTTCATCGCGGCTTCGGCGAAGCTTGAAGGCTCGTATCGCGACCTGCAGGTGGAGGTGGCGCAGCTGGGGTCGGAGCTGGCGGCGCGCAATGCGGAGCTCGAGGCCAGCCTGCGCAGCAATGAGCAGATGCGCCTGGCGCTGGTTGAGATTGTCGATTCGATGCCGTGCGGCGTGCTGGTGCTGGGCGAGGATGCCCGGGTGCTGCGCATCAATCCTGAAGCCAGGCGCCTGCTCGACATGCAAGGCGGCCGGGAAGACTTTCTTCCCTCTGACCTGGAGGAGATCGCCGTGCGCACGGGTGTGGATCTGAAGCCGTTCTGCGCGATTGAAGGCGAGAGCGAGTTTTCGTTTGCGCCTGTGCGGGCCGAAAGCGGGGCGCGGCGCTGGATCGAGCTGCGCACGCGCCGGCTCACGGCCGAGCCGGGCGATGCGAAGACGATTCTCATCCTGGGCGACGTTTCGGCGCACAAGCAGGCCGAGCAGGACCGCGAGGAGGGCCGCCGCGCGCTGGCGCTGGCCGAAGTTGCGGCGACGCTGGCCCATGAAATTAGAAATCCCTTAGCAAGCCTGGAGCTCTTTGCCGGGCTGCTTGAAGAGGATCCGGCCCGGTCGTCGGAGTGGCTCACCCACCTGCGAGCGGGCCTGCGGGGGCTATCCGGCACGGTCAATAATGTTCTCTCGTTCCACGGGGTCGGCTTTCCGCACCTGCAGCCGCTCGCGCTGGGCAGCGCCATCGCCGCGGCGGCTGAGTTCGTGCGGCCCATTACCGGGCAAGCCGGCCTTGCGCTTGCGGTTCAGGGCGCGGAGATCGCAGGCAGCATTCTCGCGAATGAAGCCGCCCTGCAGCAGCTCATCCTCAACCTGGTCATCAACGCCGTGCGGCACACCCCGGCCGGCGGCAGCATCGCGATCGCATTGATGCAGCCTGATGCCGGACACCTGCGGCTCGAAATCAGCGACACCGGCTGCGGCATCGCACCGGAGCACCTGCCGGAAATCTTTCGCCCCGGATGGAGCGGCCGCGGCGCGAGTTCCGGGCTGGGCCTGGCCGTGTGCCAGAGGATCGCCGCGCAGCACGGGAGCGTTCTGCGCGCCGCGAGCAAGCTGGGTTGTGGTGCGACTTTCCAGATGGAGCTGGTCCTTTTATGAGTAGCTATTGCGCGACTCCCATTACCGCCATGCCGCTGCCCTTACTGGCCGCGCGCCCCGTGCTGGCCCGATCCGTGCTGATTGTCGACGACGAGCCCGGCATTCGCACCGCGCTGACCGCCCATTTCACCCGGGACGGCTGGCAGGTGACCGCGGCCAGCGGCCTGCGGGAGGCCGAGTACCGTCTGGCGCAGGGTGAGTTCGACCTGCTGGTGAGCGATGTGCGGCTGCCGGATGGTTCGGGAGCGGACCTGGTGCGCGGCGCGCGGGCGGCGATGACGCCGGTGGTCCTGCTGACCGCTTTTGGCTCGGTGCCCGATGCGGTGGAGGCGATACGCGCGGGCGCGGGCGATTACCTGACCAAGCCGGTCGCGTGGACGCAGCTGCGGCCGATCGCCGAGCGGCTCGCCGGGCAGGATCGCAAAGGCTCGGCCGGGACGGAAAGTGCTTCGGAACCAACAGCCGCCGGCGGCATTGTGGGCCTTGCTCCCGCGCTCCTGCAGGCGCTCGCCCGCGCTCGCGCCGCGGCCAGTACCGACGCCGACATCCTGGTCGAGGCCGAGAGCGGCACCGGCAAGGAGCTGCTGGCGCGCTTCATTCACGAGGCCAGCGACCGGGCGCGCAAACCCTTTATTGCCATCAACTGCGCGGCTGTGCCCGAACACCTGCTTGAAAGCGAGCTGTTTGGCCATGCGCGCGGCGCGTTTACCGGCGCCACCCAGGCCAAGCCAGGCCGGTTCGAGCTGGCGCACGGGGGCACGTTGCTGCTCGATGAAATTGGCGAGATGCCGCTGCATCTGCAGCCCAAGCTGCTGCGGGCTTTACAGGAGCGGGAGTTTGAACGGCTGGGTGAGACCCGGACCGTCAAGGTGGACATCCGGGTGATCGCAACCACCAACGTTGCGCTCGCGAGCGCGGTGGACCGGGGCGCGTTCCGCTCGGACCTTTATTACCGGCTCAACGTAATCCCTCTGTCGCTGCCGCCGCTGCGCGAGCGTGCCGAGGATATTTCGCTGCTGGCTGCCTTTTTCGCGCGCAGCTGGGCCGAGCGCGCGCAGCGGCCCACTCCGGTGCTGACGGAGGATTTCCTGGAATCGCTCCAGGCGCGGAGCTGGCCGGGCAACGTGCGGGAGTTGGGCAACTTCATGCAGAGGGTGCTTTCGCTGCACGCGTCGGTGCACGCCCCAGCACAGCCGATTGACCGCGCCTGCTTTCTGCGGGAGAGCGGCCCAGCCTTCGCGCGAACGCCGCCGGAAACCGTGCCGCTGCCGCTGAAGCTGGTGGAATCCCAGCCGATGGCGTCGCGGGCCGGCACACCGGTCGGTGTGCCGATACGGGAGCTCGAGCGCCTGCACCTGGAAAAGACCCTGGCCATGACCCAGGGCAACCGCACCCACGCCGCCGAGATGCTCGGCATCAGCCTGCGCACCATGCGCAATAGGATCCGCGAATACGGGCTGCCGCCCAGAAGGTACGCATGAGCACGCCTATTATTCCACTCCAGATGGAGCGCTTTCTCGAGATGACCGCGCAGCGCGAGCAGGTCGTTTCCGCCAACATGGCCAACGTCGACACGCCCGGCTACCACGCCAAGGATGTGAGCTTCGAGCAGACTCTGCAGCGCGCGAGCGACAGCGATGCCGCGCTGCCGATCGCGATTCGCGACGAGCGCGGCCTGATCGACCGGCCCGACGGCAACAATGTGGATTTGGACCACGAGGGACTGCTGCTCGCAAAGGCGCAGCTGCAGTACGGGATGGGGATCCAGCTGGTTAAGGACCAGTTTCATGAGATTTTGAGCGCCATCAATGGAGGCCAGTAATGGGACCGTTTGACATGCTGCAGATTTCAGGGTCGGCGTTGACCGCGGAGCGCCAGCGGTCGGAGGTGATCGCGACCAACATGGCGAACGCCAACACGACGCACACGGCCGAGGGCGGCCCGTTCCGGCGCAAGGAGGTCATCTTCTCCGCGCAGCACGCCTCGGCGTTCCAGCTGCAGTTCGCCGAGATGACGAACACGCCGCACCTGAGGAACCGCCAATCGGGCATGGTGCGGCTCTCGCAGGTGCTCGACGATCCGTCGGCGCCGGTGATGCGCTACGAGCCGGGCCACCCGGATGCGAACAAGGACGGCTACGTGGCCTATCCGGCGATCAACCCGGTGCAGGAGATGGTGGACCTGATGGGCTCGGTGCGGGCGTACCAGTTGAACGCGTCGGCGGTCACGGCCGCCAAGCAGATGATCCAGCAGTCGGTCGACATTTTGAAGAGCTAGAGAGGCAGGCACGATGAGTATTTCAATACCAGCCGGCGGTGCGGCCGGCGCGATTACCTCGGTCTTCGGGCCGGTTTCGGACGGAGCTTCCGGAGCGGGCGGCACGGACTTCAGCAATGTGCTGAAGAACGCGGTCAACCAGGTCAGCACCGTGCAGAACGATGCCCAGAGCCAGGTGAACACGCTGATGACCGGCGGCACCGGCGACATGAGCAAGGTGATGATCTCGGTCGAGAAGGCGGACGTGGCGTTTCAGCTGATGATGCAGGTGCGCAACAAGATCGTCAGCGCGTACCAGGACATTGAGAAGATGCAGTTCTAACCAGGCTAGAGACAGGGTTCAAGACAGACAGGCATGCAAAACATTCTCAGACAACTGCAGCAGTTCTGGGCCGGGCGCAACCGGCAGCAGCGGGGTTTTCTCATCGCCGGCGGGGTGGCGACGGTCGCGCTGCTGGCGGTGTTCGCGCACCTGATGACGGCGCCGGACCTGAAGCCGCTGATGACGGGGCTGGACCCGGCGGACGCGCAGACGCTGTCTACTTCGCTCACGGCGAAGGGTATCGCGAACGCGATCAGCCCGGACGGCAAGCAGGTAAGCGTGGCGGCGGACAAGCTGGATGCGGCACGGCTCGAGGCCGCGGGCAGCAGCGCGCCGCACTCCGGGCGCATGGGCTTCGAGATTTTCGACAAAGTGTCGTGGGGCCAGACCGAGTTCGATGAGAAGGTGAACTACCAGCGCGCGCTCGAGGGCGAGCTCGAGCGCACCATCGTGACGCTGGGCGCGGTGAAGAGCGCGCGGGTGCACCTGGTGATGGCGACCGACTCGGTGTTCCTGGATTCGGCGCGCAGCGCGAAGGCCTCGGTGGCGCTCAAGCTGAAGGGCGGCGAGCTGTCGCACGAGGAGATCGGGGCGATCCAGCGGCTGGTGGCGGGCGCGGTCGACGGGTTGAAGCCGGCGGATGTGGCGATCATCGACGCCGACTCGAATAGCTCGCTGGGCAGCAATGGCGACCCGAGCGGCAACGACGGCGAGACGGAAAAGCGGCTGGAGCAGCGGCTGATCGCGACGCTCGGCCCGGTGGTGGGGGCTGACCACATCCGCGCCAGCGTGAACGTGGACTATGACCCGGGCACGACCGAGCAGAGCCAGGAAAAGTACGACCCCGCGGTTTCGGTTCCGCTGACAGTGCAGCGGTCGGATGAGGAGACCGGCGCCGGCGCGGCGATCAGCGGCGTGCCGGGCACGGTGAGCAACGTGCCGCAGGCCAAGAGCAGCCTGCCCAATGTGCCCAACGTACCGGACAGCGGCGCGGAGAGCGCGAAAACGGAGAACTCGACCTACGGCGTGAACCGGATCGTGACCCACTCGATTGAGCCGGCCGGCCGGGTGCGCCGGGTCACGGCGGCGCTGCTGGTCGATGACGCGGTCGTCCACAAGCAGCTGCCGAAGGGCAAGGTGCAGGACGTGCGGGTGAAGCGCTCGCCCGAGGAGCTGAAGCAGCTGCAGGACCTGGCCGCGGCGGCGATCGGGCTCGATACGGCGCGGGGCGATGTGTTGACGGTTGAGGATATGTCGTTCGATCAGCCGGCGGCGGTGGATGTGCCGCTGCCTGGGCTCGCGGACAAGCTGCGCAAGGGGCTGAACGACTATGCGGTGGTGGTGCGCTACGGCTCGCTGCTGGTGCTGTTCCTGCTGGGCTACCTGTTGATGGTGCGGCCGCTGCAGAAGCGGGCGCTGAGCGGCGCGAAGGAGCTCAAGGCGCCGTCGCAGGTGCCGCTGCTGGACAGCGAAGTCGAGCACATGCACCTGCCGCCGGTACGGCCGGGTGAAGAGGCGCTGCGCTCGACCGCGCTCAAGGAGCAGCTGGTGCAGATGGTGAAAGCCGAGCCGCAGAACAGCACCCGGGCCGTGCAGGCCTGGCTGAAGGGAGAAGCGCAATGAGCGCGATGAACGCAGTGACAGGCGAGTTGATGCTGCAACCCGGCCGGCCGCAGCCGCTGACGGGCGTGCGCAAGGCGGCGATCCTGCTGGCGGTACTGGGCGAGGAGGCCGCGGCGACCATTCTGCGGGCGCTTCCCGAAGAAGACCTGAACCGGCTGACCAGCGAAATTGCCCGGCTGGGCACGGTGCCGAAGGAGGTCTCGCTGGTGGTGATGGAGGAGTACCAGCAGCTCGCGATGGCGCAGGAGTATATCGCGCACGGCGGCCAGGATTCAGCGCAGCGAATGCTGGTGAAGGCGTTCGGCGAGAATGGCGCGCGCGAGATGGTGCAGCGGCTGGTGCGGGCGAACGAGCTGAACGCGACCCGCGTCGAGTCGCTGCAGCGCATCGATGCCAAGCAGTTGGCGCGGTTTCTTGAAGGCGAGCACCCGCAGACGGTGGCGCTGATCCTGGGCCACCTGGAGGCGAAGCAGGCTTCGGCGCTGCTGATGTGCCTGCCGCCTGGCGTGCGGGCCGAGTCCGTGAAGCGGCTGGCGCAGCTGCGGCAGTTTTCTCCCGAGATGGCGGAGAAAGTTTCGATCGTGCTCAACCGCCGGCTGCGCTCGGTTGGCGAGCAGACCAAGAGGACCTACTCCGGGTTCCAGAGCGTCGCCGACCTGATGAACAACATCGACGCGACCACTTCCCGGGAGATTCTGGAATCGATTGAGCGGGAGGAAGCCAAGCTGGCGGCCTCGATCCGCGACCTGATGTTTACCTTTGAAGATTTCCTGAGCGTGCCGGAGCTGCAGATTCGTGAAGTGACGGGCTCGGTCGATAAGAAGACTTTGACGCTGGCGCTGAAGGGCGCGAGCGAGGAGCTGCGCAACCACTTCTATCAAACGATGAGCTCGCGGGCGATCGAGATGATGAAGGAAGACGCGGAATCGCTGGGCCCGGTACGGTCGCGCGACGTGGCCAAGGCGCAGCTGGATGTCGTCGCGCTGGCGCGCACGCTCGAAGCCGACGGCAAGATTGTGTTGAAGAGTGAGGGAGCCGATGAGTACGTCGTTTAACCGATTCAGCACGCCGCGCCTGCCGATAGCGCCCGTGACGTCGTTCCAGTACCGCGAGATGGCCGCGCTGCCGGCGCTGCCGCGGATCAAGATGCCGGCTCCGGAGCCGGAGCCGCGCCGCAAGGCCGAGGTCGAGATGACCGAGGCGGAGCTGCAGGCGCTGCTGGCCGAGGTCCGCACCGAGGCCGTAACGGCGACCGAGGCGCGGCTGCGCGAGCAGATGCAGGCGGCCTCGCTGGCGGAAGCAAGCCGCATCACGACGGCGCTGGACGGCTTTGAACGCGAGCGCAAGGGGTATTTCGCGCGGGTAGAGACAGAGGTGGTGCGCCTGGCGCTCTCGATCGCGGCCAAGATCCTGCATCGCGAGGCGCAGGTCGAGCCGATGCTCGTGGGCGCTCTGGTGCAGATTGCCGTCAACCAGCTTAAGGAGAACTCCGCGGTCAGCATCCGCGTGCACCCGTCAGCCGCCGCGCGGTGGCGCGCGCATTTTGAGGCGACGCCGCAGTGGGCAGCCGTGACGGTGGTCGAAGACGCGGAGCTCGAGCCGGGCGACTGCCTGCTCGAAACCGAGCTGGGCTCGGCGAATTTTTCGCTTGCCGCGCAGCTCAAAGAGGTCGAGCAGGGCTTCTTCGACATCCTGGCGCAGACGCCGCGAGCCTAGCCGATGCCGCTGGCTTCCTATTTCGACAAGCTCGCCGCGTCGGGCACCCTGCGCTGGACCGGCCGCGTGATGCAGGTCACGGGCAACCTGATCGAGTCGGAAGGTCCGTTCTGCTCGGTCGGCGAGGCTTGCGAAGTACAAAGCAGGAGCGGGCGCAGCTACCCGGGCGAGATCGTCGGGTTCCGCGGCTCGACCATGCTCTCGATGACGCTCGAACGGCCGCAGGGCATCCGCTTCGGGGACCGGGTGGTCGCGCGCGGCGCGCACCCGTCGATCCGGGTGGGCGATGAAATGCTGGGCCGAGTGATCGATGCGACCGGTGCGCCGCTCGATGGGGGCGCCGAATACCGCGCGGACCGCACCGTGGCGGTGGACGACTCGGCCCCGCTGCCGCTCGACCGCGAGCCGATCCGCGAGCCGCTAGGTTCCGGAGTGCGCGTGCTCGATGCCTTCATGCCCTGTGGGCGCGGGCAGCGGCTGGGCATCTTCGGCGGCTCGGGCGTGGGCAAGAGCACGCTGCTGGGCATGATGGCGCAGGGTACCGCGGCCGACCTCACGGTGATGGCGCTCGTGGGCGAGCGCGGCCGCGAGGTGGGCGAGTTCCTGGAGGTTCTGGGTGAGCAGGGCCGGCGGCGGTCTGTCGTTGTCGTTTCAACCTCCGACCAGTCGCCGCTGCTGCGTTTGCGCGCGGCCATGAGCGCGACCGCGATCGCCGAGCACTTCGCTTCCCGCGGCAAGCATGTACTGCTGGTGGTCGATTCGCTGACCCGCTTCGCCATGGCCCAGCGCGAGATCGGCCTGGCGGCGGGCGAACCGCCGACCGCCAAAGGCTATACGCCTTCGGTGCTCAACATGCTGGCCCGTCTGGTCGAGCGCGCCGGCAACTTCAAGGGCGGCAGCATCAGCGCGTTCTACACCGTGCTGATGGAGGGCGACGACCAGCAAGACCCGGTCGTCGACACGGTGCGCTCGCTGCTTGACGGGCACATCCTGCTCGATCGCGCGCTGGCGCTGCGGGGCCATTTCCCGCCGGTCTCGGTGCTCGACAGCCTGAGCCGGCTGATGCCGGCGATCGTCTCGCCGGCGCACCTTGAGAAAGCCCGCGCGCTGCGCCAGCTGCTCGCGAGCTATACGCGCTCGGAGGACCTGCTGCGCATCGGCGCCTACCAGAAAGGCTCGGACGCGCTGCTCGACCGCGCGATCGACGTTCTGCCGCACCTCGAAAAATTCCTCCAGCAGCGTGCGGGCGAGGTGTGCCCGCAGACCGTCGCGGTGGAGCGCCTGCTGGCGCTACCGAGCTGATCCGGTGGCCTACCGCTTTTCACTCGCTCCGGTGCTGCGTGTGCGCGAGCTTGCCGTCGAGCAGGAAGAGCGGACGCTCGCGCGCATTCACAATGAGATCGACCGGCTCCGCGGCGGGATCGCGTGCGCTGAAGCCGACCTGCTCGAAGCGGCCAGGGGACGCCAGCAGGCGTTTACGGCCGCATCTCTGCCGGCGATGCATCTCCATGCTTCCTACGCAATGGCGCAGGAGCTACGCGCGCGCGCCGGACTGCTTCGCAAGCAGCTCGCCACGTTTGAAGAACTCCGGACGCAGCAGGTCGCGCGCTACGAGGAAGCCTATCGCCGCCGCGAGGTGCTGGCCGGCCTGCGGGAGAAGGACCACGGCGCCTGGATGCTGGTCCAGGCCCGGCGCGACGGCAAGGCAGCCGATGAGGCATTCCTGGCCAGGCGCCATCGAGAGAACACACGCGGCGGCGCGAACTAGGCAAACCGTGCCGGGTAGCTGCCCGGCAAAGCTTGCCCAGCGGCAGCCATTTTGCCGGGTTCGTCATCTCGGGCAAGATGGCGAAACTGCTCAAATGCAACAAAATAAAAGACTTACGCGGCAGGCGCCTGCGGCTCTGGTTTGGCGCGGGACGTGCACAAGGTATGTGCGTGAACATCGCCCCACAAAGCGCAGCCAGCCCCGTTCCAGTCGTCTCTTCGCCTGCCGGAGCAAGCAGGGAAAGCAGTCCGGGCGGCGGTTTCCAGCAGACGCTGGACACGTCGCTGCAGGCCGCCCAGAGCGCTGAGCAGCCATCGCAGGCGTCGAGTGCGCAGCCTGCGAACGTATCCGCATCCACATCCGCGAAGGCTCAACAGCAGGGGAGTACGCCGGCTGGCGCACCCACCGGCAAATCCGAAAAGCCGGGGAAGCCGCGCGACTCGGACAAGTCCGGCGCCAAGGACGCGCCTGCGCAGCCTGGCACTGCCGGGCAGGATGGGAACCAGTTGTTCGTCCTGGCGCCGGCGCCTCTTCCGGCCGCGATTCCACTCCCGTTTTCGGTCTTGCCGGGCTCCGCCCCCGTTGGGTCTGGAGTGTCTGGATCGGATGGAAGCACCGCGGCCGCCGGCGCGCTGGAGCTTGCAGTCGGCTTCGCGTCCGCGCTGGCTTCGGGTGCAGCGCAGGTCTCTTCTCCTTCCGCGCCGGCGACACTGGCAACGCCGGCGAGCTTGCCGGCTTCGGTTGCGGACGCGAAGGCGCTCCCGGCAAGCACGCAGCAGGCTGCGCCGGCCGGTTTACCGCCTGCCGTGGCGAACTCCGCCGCTCGGGCAGGCTTTGTGGCGGCGGTGCAGCTGCCCGGGTCGCAGGCTGTCAAGGCGTCAGAGAACGGCACGGTCCCGGCTGCCTTTTCCAGTGCCGCAGGCGCGGCGCAGCTCTCGAACAGCGCCCCGGCATCGACAGCGCACACGCTGGCACCCCAGGCGCACACGCCCGTCGTGGCCGGTTTGGCCGGCATTTCGAGCGCTGCCGCTTTGCACCCGGGCAGCGCAAACGGTCAGCCGGCCGCGCTGTCGCTCTCCGGAGCCAGCCCACAGGTGCAGGGTGTAAAGCAGGATGCAGGGAATGCGCCTGTTGCTGGCGGCGAGAGCAAATCCGGCGGCGACAGCCAGAGCAGTTCGGGCAGCGGTGCCGGATCGGGTTCCGGGAGCGGCTCTGGCGCCGATGCCGCTAGCAGTCTGGCGGCCGCCACGCTCCATGCGGTGAGCGGGAGCAGCGATAGCAGCCCGGCCAATGCGTCCTTTCAGCTGGCCACGCCCGCGGCGTCCGGCCCAGGCTTTGGAGCAGGCCCGCAGGACGGATTGCGGAGCAGTGGTTTGCAAGGCAGCGGCGTCTCCGCCGACGCGGCTGCCGCCATGCAGACCGCGGGTCCGGCCCCCGCCATCAACACGGCGCGGGTGCTGGCCGGCATGGGTGGCACCGAGATGCGGGTGGGAATGCACTCGGCGGAGTTCGGCTCGATCTCGATTGCGACCACGGTGACGCCGGGCGGCTTGGCCGCGCAGATTTCGCTCGACCACGGAGACCTGGGCCGGGCGCTCGCGGCGCACCTGCCGGGAATGGAAGAGAAGCTGGGCAGCAGCCTCGGGCTGACGGCGAAGGTGGAGGTTCGCGACACGGGAACGCAGGGTTCGGCAGGAGGCAGCGCGGGGTTCACGGGGAGAGACACGGCGTCGCAGAGCAGCGCCTCTCAGGGCGGCGCGGGATACAGCAGCGCCTCCGGTGCGCGGCGGCCGACAGAGACGCTCCTGGGCGCTGCGCCCGCGGAGATCACCATGCAGACAGGCAGCGGCTCGCGTTTGAGTGTGCGTGCCTAACGGCGGACGAACGATATTTCGGGCGGCGATTGAAAAGATCGACGCCCTCACTGGAATAGGGAAGGAAGGTTTTCCATGACGACATCAGCAATCTCGGGAGCAGCAGCGGCGGCTCCATTCTTCGGCGCGGTGCAGACAAAGCTGCAGGCCCAGGCGACCACGGCGCCACCAGCGGCGGGCAGCGGGTCAGGCAGCAGCAGCAACAGTCTCTCGGCCGGCAATCTCGGATCGACGTTTCTCAACCTCCTGGTGCAGGAGCTGCAGAATCAGGATCCGACCCAGCCCATCGACCCGACCCAGCAGGTGGGGCAGCTGATCTCGCTCAACCAGCTCGACCAGCTGATCAGTATCAACTCGGCGCTGAACCCGACCCCGCCAACGTCGACGACCACGGGATCGGGCAGCACTCCCAGCGCAGTTTCCGGGGCGAGCGGCTCGGCTTCGGCACAGGCCGCGGCCGGCTCATCGCCGGCTGCCGCGGCACTCGACAACAACCAGGCTGCCCAGGCGGCGCTCGCGGCACAGAGCGCGGCCGCCCAGGCTGCCGCCAACCCGGCGCTCCCGCTCAATCTCGGCAGCTTCAACACCCTGAACGCAATCCGCTAAATGCCCTTTAGGAGGCAAGCAAATGTCATTTTTCTCCGTTCCTCTCTCCGGTCTGAACGCCAGCCAGAGCGCCCTGCAGTCCATCTCGTCGAACCTGGCCAACGTGGACACCGACGGCTACAAGGACCAGAACGTCACCTTCAACGATGTTTTTGCCCAGAGCGGCATCAGCAATGGCGCGCTTGATCCCATCCAGAGCGGCGGCGGCGTGTCGACCGCTTCGACCACGTCGGACTTCACCAACGGCAACGCGGTCCCAACCGGGCTCGACTCAAACATGGCTTTGAGCGGCAACGGTTTTTTCGTAGTCCAGCAGGCGAACGGCAGCGTCGCTTACTCGCGCGCCGGCGACTTTACGACGAACCATGCCGGCCAACTGGTCGCGCCCGACGGATCGCTGGTGCTGGGTTACCCCGCCCAGAACGGGGTGGTGCAGACCTCGGCGGCTCTGCAGCCGCTGCAGGTTGGCTCCGGTTCGGTCAGTCCGGCGGTTGCTACCACCAGCTTCAGCTCCGCGCAGAACCTGGACGCCCAGGCAGCCGTGGGCACAAACGTGCCGGCAACCATCAACATCTTCGACTCGCTCGGCGCCCCGCACATATTGAGCGTGAACTATCAAAAGACCGCAGCCAACGCCTGGAGCTATTCGATCTCCCTGCCGACCGCTGATACCGGGGCTTCGAGCCCAACACTAGCCACAGGTACGTTGTCCTTCGACCCCACGGGAAAGCTGACGGGATCCACGACCACGACCGGCGGAACCAGTACCGCGAATCCCGCCGGGACTGTTCCCGGCATCAGCATTCCTTCTTTTACCGATGGAGCGGGCGCGCAGACCCTGACCTGGAACCTGAACGATACGAGCGGCAGCGGCACCCTCACCCAGACAGCGCTTGCCAGCTCGCAAGGCACACCGGTGCAGAACGGCAGCGCGCCTGCATCGCTGGGCCAGTTTACCGTCGAGGCGGATGGGACCATCCAGGGCCAGCTCTCGACCGGAGCCACGGTCGCGCTTGGCCAGGTCGCGGTGGCCACCGTTACCAACCAGCAGGGCCTGGCGCAGATCGGCAACAACCTGTTCCAGACAACGTCAGGCTCGGGGCTGCCGTCGATCGGCATCGCGGGTACCGGCGGACGCGGCACCATCACCGGCGGCTCGGTCGAGCAGTCGAACGTGAACGAGGCGAACGAGTTCTCGAAGCTGATCGTGGCGCAGCAGGCTTATGAGGCCAACGCGAAGGCCATCACGACCTTCAACCAGGTCGAGCAGGCGACGATCCAGATCATCCAGTAAGCGCACCAGGTACCAGATGAGCCTTGCATGAGACGCGCGGGGGGAGGTATCGAGCCGGCCGGGAACTCCGGTGGCTCGCGCCTTCTTCCGCGCTCTCACGCGGCTCTCATGCGGCTCTCATGGAGCGCTGCAGGCCAGTCCGAATCCGCGGCACACGGGCTTCCAGACGAAGGGTATGGCCGTGCTTTGGCGGCGTATGCCCCGTGCGCACAGCATCGCGCACCCGCCTTTCGTAACCAATCCCGCCGCCGCTCAAGCTTTGGCCCCCCGCTTGCATTGACCTTCCGCGTAGACAAGCCTTCCTTCCGCCGGCAAACGGCGGCCTGGAGGTGTCGCTGAGCCGGGAGAGACGTTCGATGAGCGGTACGCTGCAACTGACGGAAAGCTCGATCGAGAACCTGCATCATGACGATCCGGCTGAACTGCCGGAGACGCCCCGCCGCCGGCCGGCCGAGGTGCTGCCGTGGCTGCCGTGCACGCTCGCGCTCGATGTGCAGGTGGTGCACTTTACGGTGCGGGCGCTGCTCGAGCTGGCGCCTGGGGCAATTCTCGAGACGAGCTGCCACCAGAGCATGGACATTCCGCTGCGCGTGAACGGCCTGCTGCTGGCCTGGACTGAGTTTGAAGTGGTGGGCGAGCGCCTGGCCGCCCGCATCACGGACCTGGCATGAAGGCGAGACTTTCCCGCGTGCACACGCAGGTGCGCACCCTTGTGCAGGCTCCGCACCTTGCTCCCCGGCTCGCTCCCCAACTTATGGAGAAGCCGAACGCGCCCGCTGGAATCGGCGCCCCATTCAGTTCGCCGGGACCGGTTGCAGCTACCGGTGCAGCGAGCGCCCTGCCGTCTATTACCCAGGCCCAGGTCAGACTGGCGCAGGCGCGCGCGCTTTTTGAAGCAATCCTCGCCGGCTGGAACTGGCTGGCGGCCAAGCGCAGCTCGCAGGTCGCGAGCAAGCGTCTCCGGGTCCTCGAAACCGTGTCTCTGGGGGAGAAGCGCTTTGCGGCCGTGCTCCGCGTGGACGGAGCGCAATTTCTTGTCGGCGGCGGCGCGAACAATGTCTCGCTGCTGGCCAGCCTTGAAGGTTCCGCGCCCCACGCCCGCTTCGCGCAGGTGTTCGAACAGCAGGCCGCCGGGGAGCCGGGACTTTGAGCGCAGCCTCGATTCTATCGGTTCCATCGCGGAGCGCTCGCCGGCTGCGCCGGAGCATGTGCGCGCTGCTGTTCGGCTTGGCCATCGTTGGCGTGCCGCAAGCGCGCGCGCAGGCCGCCGCGCCGCAGCTCGCGCTGCCGCAGAGCGAGCTGCACCCCATGAATCTCCCAACCCTGGCCGTGCCGCAGGTAAACACCTCTTCGGCGTCAGCTGTGCCGGCGGGCGAGCTGCGCATCAATGGGCTCAATGGCCTGGGCGGTTCTTCGGCTTCGTGGTCGATCGTCGTCCTGCTCACGCTCATCACGCTGATCCCGTCGCTGCTGCTCTGCATCACCCCCTTCGCGCGGCTACTGATCGTGTTCCACTTCCTGCGCCAGGCGCTAGGGCTGCAGACCACGCCCTCCAATCAGACGCTCATCGGGCTTTCGATGATCCTCACTTTTTTCCTCATGCAGCCGGTGGGCGCGACCATTTATCGCGACTCGATCGTGCCGGTCGAGTCGGGCAAGATCACGCCGCTCGACGGAGTGCTGCGGGCCGGCGACCCGATGCGGCACTTCATGGCGCACTACGTCCGCGACAAGGATGCCGCGCTATTTCTCGAGATCGCGAAGGAGCCGCGGCCGCGCTCGGTCAACGATCTCTCGTTTCGCGTGCTGCTGCCCGCCTATATTCTGTCCGAGCTCAAGGCCGGCTTTCAGATCGGCACGGTGCTATTCCTGCCGTTCCTCATCGTCGACATGGTGGTGGCCTCGATCACAACCTCGGTCGGCATGATGCAGCTGCCGCCTGTGGTCATCTCGACCCCGCTCAAGCTGCTGCTGTTCCTGATGGTCGATGGCTGGCACCTGCTGATCGGCGCGCTCATGCGGAGCTTCAACTGATGCGCGGCGCAGGGGAACTCGCATGGGCGTAGACCAGGTCGTCGGCCTGGGCCGCGGCATGCTGACCGAAGTGATGGTGCTGGTGGCGCCGGTGCTGCTGGTGGCGATCCTGGTCAGCCTGCTCGTCAATGTCGTGCAGGTGCTCACCTCGCTGCAGGACCAGACGCTGTCGTCGGTTCCAAGGCTCATCGCGACCGGCGCGGCGCTGTTTCTGCTGATGCCATGGATGTGGCGGCAGCTGGCCGGCTACACCATTCACCTTCTCTCCGACTTCCACCAGGTGCTGCAGTGATCACGATTCCGTTTCTCAACATCATGGCGGGGTTTCTGTTCATCGGCGTGCGTCTGTCCGGGTTGATGCTGTTCGCGCCCTTCTTTGGCAGCGATGCGCTGCCGGCGCGCGTCAAGGCCGGCCTGGTGCTGGCGCTTTCGTTCGTGCTCTACCCCATGGTCGCGCCGCGGTTTCCCGTGGTGCCGCTGGCGCACTGGCCGCTGCTGGTTTTCGGCGAGCTGCTGGTCGGCGCTTCCATCGGCATCGCGACCTCGCTCGTGTTCGACGCGGTGCAGATGGCCGGGCAGATACTGAGCGTGCAGATGGGCTACTCGCTAGTGACGATCCTGGACCCGAACACCCAGGCCGACTCGACCGTTGTGGCGACATTTCACCAGGCGCTCGCGATGCTCATTTTTCTCCGGCTCGATGTGCATCTCTGGATCCTGCGGGCGATCGGGGATAGCTTCGCGTATCTGCCACCGGGCTCGGCACATTTGAGCCCCGCCTTCGTGCGCACGGCGCTGGGCGCGGGCGCCGCGGTGTTCGCGGTGGGCTTGCAGCTGGCCGCGCCGGTGCTTTCAGCAACGTTTCTGGCCGACCTGGTGCTGGGGCTGCTCGGCAAGGCGTCGCCGCAGCTGCCGGTCATGCTGCTGGGCCCAGCGATCAAGAGCATGCTCGGCATCCTGGTGCTGATCGCCACGCTCACGTACTGGCCAGCGATGTTTCGCGGCCTTTTTCTGAATGGAATTCGACTCGGGGAGCAGCTGCTCCATTTGGCTCGTTAGGCAGGCGCGATAGGCAATGGCGGACGACAGCAAAACAGAAAAAGCGACACCGCAGCGGCGCAAGAAGGCGCGCGAGCAGGGCAGCGTTACGCGCTCGCGCGAGCTGCCCGGCGTGCTGGCAGCCGTGGGCGTGGTGTGGGCGCTGATGCTGCTGGGCCGCGACGCCGCCGCGCACTGGACTGGCTTTTATCGCGAACTGCTGGACTCGGCGATCAATCAAAGCCTGGAGCCGAATGGCCCGGTGCTGTTCTGGTCCTCGGTGGAGGTGCTGCGCTGGGTGGTGCCGGTGCTGGCCGCCGCGATGCTGCTCGCGCTGGCCGCGCAGCTGGCGCAGGGCGGCTTCACCATCTCGCCGGAAGCGCTGCAGATCAAGCCCGAACGCATGAACCCGGCCTCGCGGCTGGGCCAGATTTTCTCGGTCGCGGGCTTCAGCAACCTGCTCAAATCGCTGCTGCCGTTCGGCGCCATCGCGTGGATCGGCGTCAGCACGATCGAGAGCAACTGGGCGGCGATCGTGCATGCCTCGTCGGACAACATGCGCGTGTTTGCAAGCTTTCTAGGCAGCGCCGCGCTCTCGATCGGCTGGAAGTGCGGGCTGGTGCTGCTGGTCTGGTCGGCCATCGAATACCTCTTCACCTGGCAAAAGATGGAGGGCGACCTCAAGATGTCTCGCCAGGATGTGAAGGACGAGATGAAGCAGACCGACGGCAATCCCGCGACCAAGATGCGGCTGCGCCGGGCGCGCCGCCAGATGCGCAAGCGCCAGGCGCTTAAAGCGACCGTAACTGCCACCGTTGTGGTTACAAATCCAACCCACTACGCCGTCGCATTGCGCTACGAGCAGTCCATGGCCGCGCCGATCGTGGTGGCGAAGGGCCTGGACCTGCTCGCATTGCAGATTAGAGAGCTTGCGACCGAGCACGGCATTCCGCTGATGGAAAACCGGCCGCTCGCGCAGGCGCTCTACAAGAGTGTTGAGGTAGGCGACAGCATTCCCTCGGCGCTCTACCAGGCGGTCGCCGACATATTGGTGCTTGTTTTTCGCGCGCAGGCCGAGGTGCGCGCGCAGGATGCGGCCCGGCGCGCCCGCAATGCTTCAGGAGAATTGATCAAGCCATGAACCCAGTTGTGAAATCGCCTACAGCGAAAGAGCCCATGCTGAACGCACTGCGCGCCTCGGGCGACTGGATCGTCCCGCTCGCGGCGGTCGCGATGCTGTTCGTCATGCTGGTGCCGCTGCCCGGCTTCGTGCTGGATCTGCTGCTGACCATCTCGATCACGGCCTCGGTGCTGGTGCTGCTGACCGCGATCCAGATCCTCAAGCCGGTGCAGTTTTCGGTTTTTCCCAGCCTACTGCTGCTGCTCACGCTCATGCGCCTCTCGCTCGATCTCGCGAGCACGCGCCGCATCCTGCTGCACGGGTCGGACGGGCCTTCGGCCGCGGGCCATGTGATCGAGGCTTTCGGCCAGTTCGTCGTTGGCGGCAATTACATCGTGGGCTTCGTACTGTTCCTCGCGCTCACGGCAATTCAATACCTGGTCATCAGCCACGGCGCGGTGCGCACGGCGGAAGTGACGGCGCGGTTTACGCTCGACGCGATGCCGGGCAAGCAGATGGCGATCGACGCGGACCTGAACGCGGGCGTCATCAACGAGCAGCAGGCCCGCAAGCGCCGCGAGGCGGTCTCGCGCGAGGCGGAGTTCTGCGGCGCGATGGACGGCGCCGCGCGGTTCTCGCAGCGGGACTCGCTCGCGACCATCATGATCATGGCGATCAACATCATCGCCGGCTTTTTGATCGGCGTCTTCCAGCAAGGCATCCCGTTCGCCGAGGCGCTCAAGACCTACACCATTCTCACGGTCGGCGATGGGCTGGTTGCGATTCTGCCGTCGCTGCTGGTCTCGGTCGCGGGCGGCATCGTGGTGACGCGCGCCGCGAGCAAGGAGTCGCTCGGCGTGAACGTGAGCAAGCAGATTCTCGGCAGTCCGCGCCTGCTGCGCATCGCCGGCGGCGTGCTGTGCGCGCTCGGCCTCATTCCAGGTTTGCCGAAGGTCGCGTTCTTCGCGCTGGGCGGCCTGCTGTTTTACGGCGCTTACAAAATGAAGGGCGAGCCGCGGCTCGAGGATGCCGACGATGCCGCTGCCGCGGCTCCGGCGCTGCTGGGCAAGGGCGCTGCGCCGGGTGCGCCCAATGCCGACCCGATGGACGCGGTGCTGAAGCTGGACGAGCTGATGCTCGAGGTGGGCGCGGGCCTGGTCTCGCTGGTCGACGCGAAGCAGGGCGGCCAACTGCTGACCCGCATCAAGGCGATGCGCAAGAATCTCGCCCAGCAGCTCGGCTTCCTGGTGCCCTCGATCCACATCACCGACAATCTCTCGCTCAAGGACGGCGAGTACGTGGTGCACCTGCGGGGGGTCGAGATCGCGCGCGCCGAGCTGCGCCGGGGGCAGCTGCTGGCCATCGCGTCCGACCCGCAGGCGCTCGCGCTGCCCGGCATCGATACGCGCGAGCCGGCCTTCGACGTGGCCGCGAAGTGGATCGCGCCCGAGCTGCAGGCGCAGGCCATTGCCGCCGGCTACGCGGTTGTCGACACGACCTCGGTGCTGGCGGCGCACCTGGCCGAGCTGATCAAGCGCAATGCGTATGAGCTGCTGACGCGCGCCGAGACCAAGCGGCTCATCGACCGGCTGAACGACTCGCACCCCAAGCTGGTCGAGGAGCTCATCCCCAAGCTGATGTCGCTGGGCGAAGTGCAGAAAGTCCTGCAATCGCTCTTGCGTGAGCAGGTTTCCATCCGGGATCTCGGTTCGGTCCTCGAGGCGCTGGTCGATACCGCCGCGACGAATAAGAACCCCATCGCGCTGGTCGAGGCGGCGCGGCATGTGCTGGGCCGCTCGCTGGTGCGGCCGCTGCTCGACGACAAGGGCTCGCTGAAAGTGGTGACGCTTGACGCGGCGCTTGAAGAGGAATGCATGCGCGCGGCCAATGCGCAGCCCGGCCAAATGGCTGCCGGCGCGCTGCAGGTCAGTGTGGCCCGAAAAGTGCTGGATAGTCTGCGTGGCAGCTTTGGGGATGCGATTGGCGATGCGCCGCCGGTTCTGCTCTGCGCTTCGCCGGGCCGCTACTACCTGCGCAGGCTGATGGAGCCGTTTTTGCCCAGGCTGGTGGTGATTGCGCCGACGGAAATCCCGCCAATGACCTCGGTGCAGTCGGTGGGAGTGGTCCGGTGAGGTTGATGAGTCCGATGAGTTTCGATGAGAGCGTGATTCGTGATCTAGATGAGAAAGGCATGAGGGCATGATGGGAGCACACGCAGCCTACCAATCCATAGCCAGCCAGCGAGCGAGCGAAATGATGGGCAGAGCGGTCAGCGCCGGCGCCACGCTCGGGCAGCCGATCGTCCGCGACCAGCTGATCCTCGACGAGCTGCCGCAGGTCTACTTCATCGCGGCGCGCATCCTTGAGCGCCTGCCGGCGAGCGTGCAGCTGGAAGACCTGGTCAATGCCGGGGTGCTGGGCCTGCTCGAGGCCTACGAAAACTACGACGCCAGCCGCAATGCGCAGTTCAAGACGTTCGCGCGCTTCCGCATCCGGGGCGCAATTCTTGACAGCCTGCGCTCGCTCGACTGGGGCTCGCGCGGCATGCGGAGAAAGGCGCGCGAAATTACCGAGACCGGCCTGCGCCTGGAAGCCGCGCTCGGCCGCAAGCCGGAAAAAGAAGAGGTCGCCGCGGAGATGAAGATCTCGCTCGACCAGCTCGACACGGCGATGACCGCGATCGACAGCCTGCAGATCGTCGGCCAGTCCGCGCCGTCATTTGAAAGCGGCGAAGTGCAGGACCTGATCGAGTCCGCGCCCAGCCGCGAGGCGAACCCGTTCGAGCTATGCCTGAAGGCGGAGCAGAAGCAGCACCTGACCCGGGCCATCGCCGCGCTGAACGAGCGCGAGCAGCTGGTTTTGTCGCTCTACTACCGCGAGGAGCTGACCATGAAGGAAGTCGCAGAAGTGGTCGGGATCGCGCTGTCGCGGGTCTCGCAGATCCATCACGCGGCGATCGGCAAGCTGCGCGCCGCGCTGGCATCGCTCGAGACCCGGCCCGCTGCGGCCCAGCTCCCGGGCAGGCTGGCCAGTGTGCCGGCCAGGCTCGCCGGTAAGGTCGCGGGCATGGCCGCAAGCGCAGTGGTGGGAGGGGTGCAGTAGCGATGACACCGATTCTCCGCAAACCAGTTCCCCCGAAGCAGCGCACGGCCCAGATGGTCCAGCCCTGCAACTTCCGCTCCGCCGGAAGGCTTTCGAACGAGAGCGCCCGCGCCCTCACCACCCTGCATGAGTCGCTGGCGCGCAACCTGATGAATACCCTCGACGTGTATCTGGGCACCGCGCTCGAGGTCAAGCTCACCGCGCTCGAACAGCTCACGATGGACGACTATCGCGCCCGCCTGCTGCCGGGCGGCTATGTGCTGCCCTGCACCCTCGCCCCCGCCTCGCACACGCTGCTGATCGAGATCGACTCGCCCCTGCTTTATACGATCATCGACCTGCTGCTCGGCGGCTCCGGGGCCAGCGTGGAGCAGTCGCGCGAGCTGACCGAGATCGATGAGGAGATCGTGCAGGGGGTGATCGGCCTGGTCGCGCAGCAGGTGGAGCGCTCCTGGCAGCCGATCGGCGTCTCCGTCACCCCCGGCACGGCGGTGCGGCCCAATATGGTGCACAAGCTGTTCCCGCCGACCGAGAAAGTGCTGCTGGTGCGCTTTGAAATCGGACTGGCCGGCATCAGCGGCGCCCTGCATATCGCATTCCCGGCATCGGTGGGCGGCCACCTGGTGCGCAACATCAAGGCAGACCCCACGGCGGTGCGCGGGCCGGTGCGCTACTTTCCGCGGCTGCCGCTCGAAGAGCGGATTCTCGAGTGCCGCTTCACTCTGGCCGGCGGCCTGCCGGAGATGCGGGTGCCGGTGCGCGAGCTGGCGGCGCTGGCCGTCGGCGCGGTCTTCCGGCTGGGCGCGCCGGTCGACTCGGCCGGACGCCTGCTTCTGGAGGGCAAGGACTTTTTCGAGGCTGTGCCAGTGCGCAGCGGCAAGAGCAAGGCGGTCGAGCTGATCGCGCCGCTCTCGGCCGCGAACTGGGCACAAGATTGAACTGGGCACATAAATAAAGATGAATTCGATTTGGAGAGAGCACTATGAGCACGGACGCGAGAAAGAACATCGATGTGTACAGCCAGTTCGCGGGCATTCTGGCGCCGCTGCTCAGCGAACACCTGCGCGCGGCCGGCGGGGCCGCGTGCGAGCTTGTGCCCGCGCCTGCGCCGGGCGAGCCGGCAGACGACCCGGCCGCCGGCTCGCCGGTCGTCCTGGCGCTTCGCTTTGAAGGCGCCCTCGCCGGGCGGTGTTTTCTGGTCGCGAGCACACCGCACGCGGCCCTGCTGGCGGGCGGCGCGGCCGAGCCCAGGCCGGTGCTGGCCCGCGCCCTGCAGGAGGTATGCGAGCCCTTTGCCGCCGCCCTGTTCGCCAGCTACGGCAGCGTGCGCGTGCACCTGCTGGAGGACACTACGCTCGCCGAAAACGAGCGAGACGCCAAACCGCTGGCCTGGCTCTCCGCCTCGCTTGAAGACGCGGCCGCGGTGCTGATCGGTCTGCGCGCGGACGGCGAGCTGCATCGCGGCCTCGAGCGGCTGGCGCGGGTGGCCGCGGCGGCCGAAATCTCCGGCATCACCAACGGCAATCTCGGGCTGGTGATGGACGTGGAGCTGAACGTGACGCTGCGCTTCGGGCAGCGGCAGCTTTCGCTGCGCGAGGTGATGGACCTAGCCAGCGGCTCGGTCGTGGAGCTGGACCGCGAGGTCGACGAGCCGGTGGAGCTGGTGCTCGACGGGCGCATCATCGCGCGCGGCGAAGCGGTGATCGTTGATGGAAACTACGGCGTGCGCGTGACCGAAGTGCTGCACCCGATGGTGATCTGAGCCATGATCACCGAAGCCATTGTCCGAACGAGTTCCCCCAGAAGCCCGCTCGTGCCGGGCCTGAAGCAGGCCGTGCGGCGCCGGCTGAAGCGCTTTGCACAGGAACGGCTGCAAATCCTGGTGCGGCTTTGTCATGGCCACGCCTGCCGCCGATTTGCCCTCGCGCACCGCTGGCTGCGCGAGGACGGTATCCTGCTCGACGGCGCCTGGTTCTGCAGCCCCGGCTGCTTTGAAGCCGCTGCCCTCGCGGCCATGACGCAGAGCGCGCGTGGAGAACGCCACACCATGCCGCGCGTGCCGCGCATGCCCTTTCGCCTGATCCTGCTGCGCGACGGCCTGATCGCGCAAGACGACCTCGAGCGCGCCCAGGCGCATGCGGGCCATACCGGCATCCCCCTTGCCGAGGCGCTGCTCGCGCTCGGCTGCGCAACCGGCGCGCAGGTTGCCGCCGCGCTCGCGGCCGAGAGCGGCTGCGCCTTTTACACGCTGCCCCCGGAAGCGCTTGCCCCGGAGCTGCTGCTGCCGGCCGCCCTTGCCGACCGCTACGGCGCCGCCACCGTGCATGGCGCGGCGGACCGCATCGTTGTCGGCTTCGTGCATCGCGTCGACCGCGGGCTGCTGGCCATGGTCGAGCGGATCACCGGGCGCCGCGCCGAAGGCTGCTTTTTCACGGCTGCCCGCCGCCAGGCCCAATTGGCCCAGGCGGCGTTGCCCTCGGAGGCAGCCGGCGCGGAAGGGCAAGCGCCTCGTGTGCGGCCGGTCAGCCGGCCCCAGGCAGCGCGAACCATCCTCGATCGGGCGCTCCGAACCGGGGCTGAGCAGGTGCGGCTCGCCCGCTCCGGCGATCTGGTGTGGGCGCGCCTGTGGACGAGCGACGGCGCCATGGAGGACTGCCTCGTCGAGATATCCGACGAGGTCTCCATCGAGATCTCCGGCGCGGCCAACCCCCTGCCCGCCTCGTTGCCGAGGCAAACTTCCCGGTCCCAGGAAAAAAAGCTGCGCGTGCTCTAGAATCGAACGCTTTGCCTGCCGATAGGAGGTCGAACGCAGGAGTCACGTGCAAACAACTTTGCCCAGTTCGGTCTCTCCGGTCGGCGGACGCATGCGGCTCAACCCTCCGCCGCCCGCCATCTTTCCGGAGGAGCGCTCCGCCGGTTCCTTTCCAGCGGTTCCGACCCTGTTCGCCACCCGCCTGCAGCTGGAGTTGCTGCTCTCCGACCGGACGGTCGATCTGAGCGCTGCCGCGGGCATCATTCTCAACGACCTGGGCGCCACGCTTGAAATCTTTCGCCGCGCCGGGGACGATGCCGGTACGGGGCAGGAGCCGCTCCACCGCCTAGAGGACTGCCTGGCCAGCCTAGGCACCGACGCCTGGATGGAAGTGGTATGCGCAAATGCGGTCGAGCGCGTCGCCGCGGACAACGAACAACTGGCCGAGCTGACCGCCTTCTGGGAGCATGGCAGGCTGCTGGCCTATGCCTGCTGGCTGGTTGCCGAGCAGACCGAGGGCGTGTGCCCGGAGGAGGCCTATCTTGTCGGCCTGCTGCACGAAGCAGCTGCCCTGCCCGGGCTGCTGGGCTGGACTTTGCCGCAGGACGCGTGGACGGCTGGAGACGGTCGGAGGTGCTGGGCTGGAGTTGGGTCTGGAACTGGGGGTCCGGTTTCGCCGCTTGCCGGCTACTGGCGGCTGCCCGAGTTTCTACACTCCTTTCTCGCATCGTCCGAGGCTGGGTTCAGCGCGCCGGCGGGTATCGCGGGAACGCCCGCACGCTGGAGAGCGATTCTGCGCACCGCGCACGCCTGGTCGCGAGGCGAGAACTGCCTCTTGGGCCACACGGCTTAGAGCCGTTTGCCTGTAGGTGGCGAAGCGCGAGTCTTGCTGCATGCGGCTTTTCTTTACGGAAAAGCCATGCGGAGAGTCGTTGGGCTCTCCATGACAGCAGGCAAACGGCCCTAGTCCGAACCCGCGCGAGAGAAGCATCCGCTTTGCCAGGCGACAGATCGCGCGGACATTCCTAAGCAATTCCTCACGACACCGCCTTTCCTCTCACACTTCTCTCACCCAGCCGCCCGCCAGCACGGTGGGGCGGCGCTTTTGAGGCAAAAACCCGGCAAGACTTGCCCAGTGCGATTGGCACGCCTCGTGCATAAGCACAGTGCGAGGAACACTTCTGATGGACAGCGGACTGTACGCAGCTTGCGCCGGGCTCATGGCGCGCACCGATTCGCTCGACGGAATCGCGAACAACCTCGCTAACACGAGCACCGTAGGCTTTCGTGCGCGGCAGAGTTCGTTCAGCTCCGTGCTGGCCGAATCGGGCAGGCATCCGCTCGGCTCCGTGCTCAACCAGGTCACAAATAACTATGGCGTGCTGGGCTCGACGCGCATGGATCCGGTGCAGGGCTCGCTGACCGCGACCGGCAACAGCATGGACTTCGCCATCAAGGGCCCGGGCTACTTCGCGGTGCAGACCCCGAGCGGCACCCAGTACACCCGCAACGGCGCCTTCCAGGTTTCGCCGCAGGGCCATCTCACCACCCAGACCGGCGAGGCCGTGCTGGGGCAGGGCGGTGTCATTCGCCTGCTGCCGGGGCAGGTTTCGGTCAGCACGGACGGCACCATTTCGTCGAACGGCGCGGTGGCCGGCCGGCTGAAGCTGGTCGAGTTTGCACCCGGAACCGATGTTCAGGCCGCCGGCAACAACTTCTACACCGTGCCTTCGACCAGCGTACAGGCCGCCGCGAACTCGACCATAAACCAGGGCATGCTCGAGAACTCGAACGTGAACCCGGTCGAGAGCGTGGTCGAGCTGATTGACGCGCAGCGCTCAATGGAAACCATGCGCCACGCGTTGTCCATGTTCGACAGCGAGATGAACAAGACCGCCGCGCAGGATCTGCCGCGCGTCACCAGCAGCTAAACGCATTTTTGAGGAGATCACGACCATGATTCGCGCACTTTACACCGCGGCAAGCGGCATGACCGCCCAGCAGATGAACCTCGACGCGATTGCGAACAATCTCTCGAACTCCAGCACCGCCGGCTTCCAGCAGCGGAGGGTGCAGTTCTCCGACCTGCTGTATCAGAATGAGATCTCACCCGGCGCCGCGGCTTCGCAGCAGACCACCGTTGCCGCCGGCCTGCAGGTCGGGCTGGGCACGCGGCCGGGTTCCACCGAGATTCTGCAGACGCAGGGCAATCTCTCGCAGACCGGCAACCAGCTCGATCTGGCGATTTCAGGCCAGGGATTCTTCCAGATCCTGCTGCCGAATGGCCAGACCGGCTACACCCGCTCCGGCTCGTTCCAGCTCGACGCGCAGGGCAACGTGGTGACGCCGAACGGCGATCCGCTGCAGCCGGCCATCACCATTCCTCCGAACGCGACCGCGGTAACGGTCGGCGCGGACGGAACGGTCTCGGTCACGCAGCCCGGCCAGACCCAGGCGCAGCAGGTCGGCTCCATCCAGCTGGCCCTGTTCGTCAACCCCGGCGGCCTGAACAGCGCGGGCAACAACATCGCGCTCGAGACCACGGCTTCCGGCAGTCCGATCATCGGTGCGCCTGGCGGAGCGGAGGGCATCGGCACTCTTTCGCAGGGCATGCTCGAGCAGTCCAACGTCAGCGTCGTCGACCAGTTCGTGCAGATGATCGTGGCCCAGCGAGGCTATGAGTCGAACTCGCGCGTGGTGAAAGCCGCCGACGAGATGATGCAGCAGATCAACCAGCTGACGCAGTAATGCTTTCAGTCGCAAGCTCCATGGCCCGGACAACCGGGCGGAAAGGTATCGCGGTATGAATCGCTTGCCTGTGCTTCTGCTCCTCGCGAGTCTGGCTGCGCCAGCCGCCCGCGCGTCCGCCGGTTCGCCGTCCTACACGGTGACGCTCGAAAGCGTGACACGCGCCGTGGTTGCGGCCCACCCGCAATTGGCTGGCGACGCCATCGAGCTACCCGAGGCAATCGGCGCCCGGGCATCGGCGCCGGTTCTTCTGTCTGGCCCGGTGGAGCGCGCGGCTTCCGGCAGCTCGACAGAAGCGGTAGCCCACATCCGCATGCACTGCCAGGCCGAGGCCTGCCTGCCCTTCTATGTATTGGTCCATCTTTCCGGGTCCCAGCTCTCCGGGTCCGAGGCGCAAGAGCCGGGCATTCCATCCTCGCCCCGCTTTGCCGCGGCTCGCGCACAGAACTCCGCTGCGGCGGCACCGGTGCAAGCGCCCGTCCTGCGCCCCGGTCAGCGTGCTTCGATGGTGATCGACAGCGGACTGCTTCACATCCGCGTTCCCGTGACTTGCCTCCAGAGCGGCGCCGCGGGCAGCATGATCCGCGTAGCTGGACCGGCTCGCCGCAAAGTGTATGAAGCGGCGATTGTGGATGGTTCGACCGTGCGAGGGACTCTCTAATGCGGCGACGCCTCGAAACACCGCTCACGCTGCTCCTGATTCTTTGCTGCGGATTTGCCTTCTCCGTGCGGCAGGCCGCCGCAGCGGACATGACGGACCTGCTGCCAAAGAAACTGCAGCCGAAGAAGCTCGACCCCGCGCAGCTGCGCTCCGACTATATCGAGCGCCTGCAGGAGCAAAACGTTCCTGCCGGCGACGAGCGCTCGGTCGGCAGCCTCTGGACCCCTGGGGCGACGCTCGGCGATCTCTCTATCGACTACAAGGCCCACGGCCTGAACGACACGGTCGTCGTGCAGGTAGCGGTGCAGACCACCGCCGCCCAGAGCGGCAATCTGAACAGTCAGCGCCAGTTTTCAACCACCTCCGGCATCTCCGGCCTCGCCGGCGGCCTCGCGACCCATGGCACCAACCCGCTGCTGACCGCCCAGAGCAACACCGCGCTCAAAGGGCAGGGGCAAACCGGCTCCAACACCACCTTCGTCACCAGCCTGACCGGCCAGGTGATCGCCGTGCTGCCCAACGGCAACCTGGTGGTCGAGGCCGAGCGCCAGATATTCATGAACAACCAGCATGAAAACCTCGTGATCCGCGGTGTAGCCCGCCCCGGCGACATCTCCTCCGCGAACAGCATTCCATCGACCGCGCTCAGCAATCTTGAGATCGAATTGAAAGGCAAAGGCATCATCTCCGACAGTGTTCGCCCTCCCAACCCACTCACCCGAGCCGTGCTCTGGCTCTTCGGGTTCTGACCGCCATGACTCCCTTCTTTCTCTCGCCCCGCCAACAACACGCCCTCATCGGTTTAGCGCTGCTGCTGCTGCTCGCCTGGCCCGCGGCTCGGGCCGCCGCCCCGAACCGCACCGTGCTGCTGCGCGACATCACCGACGTCGAAGGCGTGCGCGACAACCAGCTGATCGGCTACGGTCTGGTCGCGGGCCTGCGCGGCACCGGCGACCGCCAGCAGACCTTCTTTACCGTGCAGACGCTGGCCAACGCGATGCAGCGCATGGGGGTGCAGATCAACCCGGGCCAGGTGGTGGTCAAGAACGTGGCGGCTGTGTTCGTCACCGCGACGCTGCCCGCGTTTTCAAGCCCCGGCATGAAGATCGACCTCACCATCTCCTCGGTCGGCGACGCCAAGAGCCTGGAAGGCGGCGTGCTGCTGCTGACCTCGCTGCGCGGCCCGGATGGGCGCGTGTACGGCGAGGCGCAGGGTCCGCTGGTCCTGGGCGGCTACTCGGAGGGCGTTGCCGGTAACATCCGTCAGGTCAACCTGCCCACGACCGCCCGCATTCCCAACGGCGGCATCGTCGAGCGCGATGCCTCGGTCGATCTCTCCCGATTCCGCACCGTGTCGCTGGTGCTGCGCAACGACGACTTCACCGCGGCGCGCGATGCCGCCGATGCGATCAACAAGAGCTTCGGCCGCCCGGTCGCCACCACCATCGACAGCCGCCGCATCGCCATCGATGTCGCCCAGGCCGGGGAACCGTCCGTGCCGCTGCTCATCTCGCGCGTGCAGAACCTGTCCATCAACTTCCACGAGCCGGCCCGGGTCGTCGTCAATGAGCGTACCGGCACCATCGTCCTCGGCGGCGACGTCAAGCTCTCGCCCGTCTCGGTGCTGCACGGCAGCCTGACCATCGAGGTCGCGACCACCATCGCCGTCTCGCAGCCCGGCCCGTTCAGCAACGGAACCACCAGCACCGTTCCTGAAACCACGCTGGCGGTCAAGGATCAGCCAGCGCAGTCCATCCGGCTCGACAACGGCGCGGACGTGGATGAGCTGCTCCGCGGCCTGCACGCGATCGGCGCAACCTCGCACGATATCGTCGCCATCCTGCAGGCGATCAAGGCCGCCGGCGGCCTGCAAGCCGATCTGGAGGTGATCTGAGCATGCAAATTTCAAACGGGAATGAGTATGCCGGCGGGGCCGCGGCGGCTGGCGCGCAGAGCGATCTGCTGCTTGCGCAAGCCAAGGGGGAGGCCGGAGCCGGTCTCGGTTCCGGAGAAAAGGCCAAGATCGAAAAGGCCGGCAGGGACTTCGAATCCATCCTGCTGGGCAGCTGGCTGCAAGGCGCGGAGAAGAGCTTTGCCGCGGCGCCGGGCGGCGATGCGGACGACGACAGCGAGGATGGCGGCAGCGGCGAGCAGTTCATGGGCATGGCCATGCAGCAGCTCGCCACCAGTCTCGTCGCTTCGGGCGGCATCGGCATCGGCAAGATGATCACCGAGCACCTGGAAGCCGCTTCCCAGACAGCCCCGGCCCAAAAAACGGCTGCTTTTGCGTCCCATTTGGAGGAAAATTAGAGTAATTGCACCACAAACGCGGCAATTTGAAAGAAAAATAACGCATGGGGCTGAACGGAACCCAGAGCCGTGCCGATATGGCACTCGTTCCATATGAGGAGCCATCATGCGAATCGACCTTTCAGCAGCAGCAGGGATCGGGGTAGAGGATGCGGCGGCGGCACGATCCGCGGCAGGCGCGCGGAGCTCCGCCGCGCCGCTGCCGGAAGATACAACGACGCTTTCCTCGGCGAAGTTTTCGGTGCCTTCGCTGGCATCGCAGGCGCTGGCTTCGGCGGAGGCGCGGGGGGCCAAGGTCGAGGCGCTTCGTCACGCGGTCGCCAGCGCGCAGTACACGCTGGACCCGGCGGCGATCGCGGATGCGATCGAGAGCGAAGGCGCGTAGGACAGAGGCAGCGGCACTCGGACAAACGGAAGGGCAGCCGTGACGGGCAACGCACACAAGGAGCACACGATGGAGCAATGTCTCGAGCAGATGGACGCGCTCGCCCGGGAGCTGGAGATGGCGATGGGCGCCATCGCCGCCAACGCTCCGGCTGCGCTCGAGCAGAGCGTCCGGCTGCAGCAGGGAAGAGTCGGCGAGCTGGCCGCGGTTCTCGAGGCGGCGCAAAAAAACGGCGTCGTGCCGGGCACGCGCTTCGCGGAGAACCCCGTGCACCCTTCCGCCGCGAATCTGGATTCACGCATCCGCAAGGCTGCGCGGAAGCTCTGGAGCCTGAACGAGGAATACGCCGCGCTCATCGAGCATTCCGGACGGTCGATGCGGATGCTGAAAGCGCTCTACGAGTACGCGCCTGTCCCGCCCAATCGACGGGTAGACAGCGGCGTCGTTGACCGGTACCAAACGTGGTCTTTGGAAGGGTAGGAGCGCATGGGCGGACTCAACGCGGCACTTTCGGTTGCAACCGGCGCACTGGCGGCGCAGGAAGCCGCCATCGAAACGGCAAATAACAATATCGCGAACGCGAACACGCCTGGGTACAGCCGGGAGATCGTGAATCTGTCCTCGGCTGGAACCGTCGGCAGCCCCGGCATCGGCAACGGCGTCACCATCGGCAGCATCACGAGCGTGCGCGACCAGCTTCTCGGTCTGCGCATCCAGCAGCAGACCTCGGTCCAGACTGCTGCCTCGGCACAGAACAATGTGCTGGGCTCCGTCCAGACCTACTTTTCCGGTTCGAGTGGAACGATCGGGTCCGATCTTTCAGCCTTCTTTACGAGCGTCTCCGCGCTTTCTTCCGCCCCGTCGAACACGGCCGACCGCCAGACCGTCATCAGCAATGCGCAGAATCTCGTCAGCGAATTTCAGGCCACGAGCGCCGGGCTCACCTCGACCCAGACTGGCTTGAACACGCAGGTTGCAGGCGACGTCACACAGATTAATTCGCTCTCGAGCCAGATCGCAGCGCTCAATCCGCAGATCGCGCAGCAAACGGCCCAGGGCCAGGATGGCGGAACGCTGGTCGACCAGCGAACACAACTGGAGCAGCAGCTCGCCGGGCTGACCAACATCGCCATCGTGACCACGGCGGAAGGCGACACGGTTACGGCTGGCAATGGAATACCGCTCGTCGTCGCAAACCAGAGTCTTGCCTTGTCCGCGGGTGCGGGCGCCAATGGCCTCACCCAGGTTCTCGACAGCCAGGGAAACAACATCACCCAGAACTTGACGGGAGGCGACCTTGGGGGCGTTCTGCAGGTTCGCGATGGCGCGATACCGGGCTTCCTGAATCAGCTCGATACCCTGGCGAACGGGTTTGCCAAGGCCTTCAACGCGGCGCAGGCCGGCGGCTACGATCTGGCGGGCAATCCCGGCGGAGCTCTCTTTACGCTGCCCTCAACCGTCAGCGGTTCCGCGGCGGCCATTTCACTTCGAACGATCAACGGGAGCGCCATAGCGGCCAGCTCGGATGGTTCGGCGGGAAGCAACGGCAATGTGGCCGCGTTGACGGCCGTGCAGAATGCAGCATTTGGCGGCGGTCTTAGCCCCACCGACGGCTATGCCGCCCTGGTGAACTCGGTCGGCAATGCCGCGTCCCAGGCCAGCACTCAATCCACTGCCGTGCAGGCCAGCCTCACGCAATTAACCAACCAGCAGAACGCCATTTCCGGCGTTTCCATCGATGAGGAGTCGTCCAACCTCATCCGCTTTCAGCAGGCCTACCAGGCTGCGGCCGAAGTCATTTCAACCATCCGGACCCTGTTCAGCGCGGCGCTGGGCACTTTCTCCGGTACAGGAGCCTGACTGACATGCGTGTATCTACCAATTTGGAACCCGACATCCTTGCCGGCATCCAGCAAAGTGAAGCCAATCTTGCGACCGCGCTGCAGCAGGTGTCCACGGGCCAGCGCGTCAACCTGCCCGGGGATGACCCAGCCGCTTCCGCCGCCCTGGTGCAGAACCTAGCCGCGAGCAGCAATGTGGATCAGTACGAGAAGAATGGCAACGCGGCGCTCGGGGCGGCGCAGTCGGCCGACTCCGTGCTCACCACCGTTGTTGGCCTCCTGACCCAGGCGGTTTCGCTCGGCACCCAGGGCGCGAATGGAACCAACACCGCCGCCAATCGCCAGGCCGATGCCGCGCAGATCAACGGCATTCTCGCGAGCGTTGTCTCCGCGGCCAACACGACCTACCAGGGCGTAGCGGTTTTCGCCGGCACCGCAGCGACGGGGAGCGCCTTTGTCGCGGATAGCAGCTCAGCCAACGGATACAGCTACCAGGGCAACAGCGGCGTCAACCAGGTGCAGGTCGGCAACGCCTTCCAGGTGCAGGTCAACCTGCCCGGCAGTCAGGTCTTCACCAACTCCAGTGCGAGCGTGCTCGACTCGCTCAGTCAGCTTGCAACCGCACTACAGAGCGGTACGTCGGCAGCGATCGGAACTGCCACCAGCAGTGTCACGGCCGCGCTGAACTTTGTCTCCGCGCAGCACGGCGTCTTTGGCAACACCATCAATCAACTCGACTCGCAGGAGTCCTTCCTTGCCCAGGAGAAGGTAACGCTGAGCACGCAGGCCAACAACCTGGTCGGTGTAGACCCCGCGACCGCGGCCGAGAACCTCGCGCAGGCTGAGGCGCATAACTCCGCCGTACTTGCCGCGGCAGCCAAGGTTCTGCCCACAACGCTGCTCGATTATCTGAAGTAGGAAAGGACTGCACCGGCGCGTCAGCTTCGGACCAGTTGTATCGAGAGTAGGCGGGGGAGTCGTCAGGCCCGGGTTACGGCGATGCCCAGCTTCTGGAACGGAGCGATCGCCTCGTTGCTCGCGCCGGAGTCTGTAATCAACTGATCGATCTCGCGGGTGGGGCACAGCAGCCACTTGCTGATGGCGCCCAGCTTGCTCCGGTCCGCAACCGCCACCTTGACGGTCGAGTGAGCCACCAGCTTGCGCAGCAGTTCGGCCTCCGACGCGTGGGTGCAGGTCAGTCCATGCTCGGCATCGATCCCGTCCACGCCGATGAACATGATGTCGGCAAACAGCATCTCAGTGGCGTGATTGGCGATTGGGCCGATCAGCGTAAACCAGTTGCCGCGCAGGTGCCCGCCCGTCACGATCACCTCAATATCCTTCCGATTGCTAAGCTCCATCGCGATGTTGACCGTGTTGGTAATGATGCAGATGCCGCTCAACACTTTCAGACTGCGTACAACCTCGGTTGCCGTCGTACCGCCGCTCAGCACCACCGTTTGCCCGGTGTGCACCAGCTGCGCGGCGGCCCGGGCAATGCGCCGCTTCTCGTCCGCGAAGCTGCTGACCTTGTCCTGGAACGAGGCGTCATTGCGGAACGGCTCGTAGAACAGCGGCCCAATGGGCACCGCGCCGCCCCGGACGCGCTTGAGCAGCGAGCGGCCCTCCAGGTCTTCCAGATCGCGCCGAACCGTCGCAATGGACGCGCCCAGCGAGGAGCAGAGCTGATCGATCGAGACCGAGCCGGTCTCCTGCAGCTGATGAAGGATATGTTCCTGCCGAGCCACCAGATTGTCCGTTTTTCCCGGCATACAGGCCGAGCATAGCAAACCGGGACGGTTTACGATTCCCAAAGCAGCGGCGAAGCGCGTAGCATGGCCTCATTTTCATGCGCAGGATGCACATTTGCCGATGAACCCGCCGTCCCCGAGGAATGCCTGTGACCTGTAGCTCTCGTCTGCCGCGCGCCGTCGCCTGCGCGTTTGCCTTCGCACTCAGCCTGTCCGCCGTGGCCCAGTCCGGGCCCAAATCAGCTCAGTCAACGGCTGCCGGTTCAGCATGGATGAACCGAAGCCTCTCGCCCGACGAGCGCGCCGACCTGCTGCTGAAACAGCTCACGCTCGATGAGAAGATTCAGATGCTGCACGGGACGGCCTACTCCGGCGTGGGCGAGCACAATCCGCAGGAGCGCGAGTCAAAGGTGGGCGCGGGCTACGTGCCGGGGCTGCCGCAGTACGGCATCCCGGGCATCCAGATGGCGGATGCGGCCTACGGCGTCACCCACTCCGGCCACAATGGCCGCTACTCGACCGCATTGCCCAGCGACATCGCCGCAGCTTCGAGCTGGGATCCCGCCGCGGCGCAGGCGTACGGTGCGCTCATCGGCCGCGAACTGCGCGACCAGGGTTACACCATGTCGCTCGGCGGCGGCGTCAACCTGGCCCGCGAGCCGCGTGACGGCCGCACCTTCGAGTACCAGGGCGAAGACCCCCTGCTCGCCGGCACCATGGTCGGCAATGCCATGAAGGCGCTCCAGGCCCAGCACATGATCGGCGACATCAAGCACTACGCCATGAACGACCAGGAGAGCGGCCGCGACTCCGTAAACGCGATCATCAGTGAGCGGGCTATGCGCGAAAGCGACCTGCTCGCCTTCCAGCTTGGGCTCAGGATCTCCGACGCGCAGGGTGTGATGTGCTCCTACAACCGCGTCAACGGCGATTACGCCTGTGAAAACCAGTTCCTGTTGAACGATGTGCTGAAGCATGACTGGCAGTTCAAGGGATTTGTGCTGTCGGACTGGGGCGGCACGCACTCGACCGTCAAGGCATCGCACGCCGGCCTCGACAATGAAGAACCCAACGATGCCTTCTACGGCGACGCGCTGAAAAAAGCAGTGCAGGCCGGCCAGGTTTCGCAGGCTGAGCTCGACGACCACGTCCACCGAATGCTGCGCGCCGAGTTCGCCTCTGGCATCGTCGACGACCCGCCGCAAAAGCAGGTCGTAGATGCACAGGCCGGGCTCGCGGTTGCGAAGAAGATGGAGGAGCAGAGTATTGTGCTGCTGCGGAACGAGGAAGGCACGCTGCCGATCGACCGCATGAAGGTGCGCCGGATCGCGGTAATCGGCCAGCATGCGGATGTGGGGCTGCTGTCGGGCGGCGGCTCGGCGCAGGTGGACCCGCCGGGCGGCAACGCGATTGCCAGGGACAGCGACAGGGGCGCCGAGTGGCAGCGGGCGACCTGGTTCCCGGATGCGCCGGTGAAGGCGATCCAGGAGGCGGCGCCGGAAGCGCGCGTGACGTTCGACAGCGGAACCGATCCGGCGCAGGCGGCGGCCTCCGCGAAGGGCGCGGATGTCGCGCTGGTGTTCGTGCACCAGTGGGAGAGCGAGGGGTCGGACCTGAAGACACTCGCGCTGCCCGGCAACCAGGACGCGGTGGTGGAGGCGGTTGCCGCGGCGAACCCGCACACGGTGGTGGTGCTCGACAACGGCAGCCCGGTGCTGATGCCGTGGGTCGACAAGGTCGCGGGCGTGGTCGAGAGCTGGTACTCCGGGAGCGCGGGCGCGGATGCGATCGCGGCGGTCCTGTTCGGGGATTTGAACCCCTCGGCGAAACTGCCCATCACCTTTCCGCTCAGCGATGCGGACCTGCCTCATCCCACGATCGTGATGCCTCCGCCCGAGGGCGAGCAGCCGAAGGACCCGCAGGAGAGAAGGCGGCGATATATGGCGGGTAAGCCCGCGTTCCCCAGGGCTTACGACGAGGGATTGAAGGTGGGCTATAAGTGGTACGACGCCGAGAATAAGAAAGTGTTGTTCCCGTTCGGCTTCGGGCTGAGTTACACGACTTATGCCTACAGCGGTCTGCAGGTAAGCTCGTCGGGCGAAATCACGACCGTGCACTTATCGATCAAGAACACCGGCTCGCACGCCGGAGCTGAGATCGCGGAGATATATACAACCATGCCCGCCGCCGCCCAGGAACCGCCAAAGCGTCTGGTCGGGTTCACCAAGGTCATGCTCGCGCCGGGCGAGGAAAAAGAGGTCGCGATCGAGATACCGAAGGAGCGCTTCAACATCTGGGACGAAGCGAGCCATGCCTGGAAGATAGTGCCAGGCGAGTACACGCTGATGGCCGGCCCTAGCTCGCAGGAACTGCCGCTGAAGAAAGCGGTGCGAATGCAGTAGGCCAAGTATGCGGCTCCGCGGACCAGAAACTTCCAGCATGGCGAAACCCATTACAGCGCGGGAGTTGGCCCAGAAACTTGAGGGTGATCCTGAGTGGGTCGCTCGTAGGGACAGACGCAACGCCGAAACTGAACGTAAGAGAACTGAAATGCAGATTCTTTCTGGTCGGTCTCTGCCTACAAAGACGACCGGGGCATGAATGACCACTCGGTCCCGCCTCTGCTCGGCTGCGCGATGCTTTAAGACATTTCTCCCGGACGCCGTGCAGCCAGGAGAGTATCTCGAGGTGGCTTTTCCCGCCGGAAAAGCCACCTTCACGGCTGCTGGGCTCTGTACACCTCAGGGAAAATGCTTTAGCGACTGGAGAGAGCCGGTGCTATCGCTGCCGGTCGGCTCGCGTTCACACTTCTTTCCTTCGTGCTCCCGAGAAAGCCGTACAGATACGCCGCACGGTACGGCATCGCAATCTGCTCGAGGCTTTTGGGTTTGGGGCTGGAAAGCAGCCACCAGGTAACCGGCGCCTGGGTGATGTCGAACCCTGCGTCGCTCAGCAGTCCAAGGCTCACGCGGCCACTCTGCTCCTCGCCGCGGCGCAGCATCTTCGCCCGGGCGGCTGCCCCGCCAATGTCTGTTGCAATGCTCAAGCCCGGGATGAAAAGTTCGCCCGCAGCGCCTGCGATTTCCGCCGCGCTCACCTCTTGTGCCGCGGGAATCTCACGGAATGTCTGCTTTTCCATGGCTCCTGCCACGTTGTCGGCCAGCACGGCCGCCAGTTGCGAGTCGTTTCGCAGCCGCTCCACGACCTGCTTCGGCACCAGAATAATACCGTTCGGCAGGTTCAACGCGTCGCGAAGGCCCGGTTGGTCCACCAGTTGGAACCGGAACCGCAGCTTGGTGGGGTCTGTGTCCGGCAGCGCCTTCTGGTAGGCGGGGACCACCCGGTTGCCGATCGCGGTCACCCGCGCCTGCATCGCTGGATCGACGTACGCGGGGATGTGCTTCGTTCGGAGGCCGACGAATCCCTTGCTGAGCCGTCCCTGTCGATCCTTTTCGCCGACAGCGGAGGGATCGAATTCGCTCCTGGCGCGCAGTTTGTCTTCGCTTCTTGGGACCCGATTTTCGCTGAACTCCGCTGTCTGCGCGACAATGGCGCCGTCCTGCTGGAGCCTGCCCGTATAACGAAGCCAGCGGTTGGTGCCGATGTCGGCGATGCCGGTCAGCGGTGGATTGTAGAGACTATGAGTGGCCGGGGTCACCTGGATTTGGTAGCCATCGGCGCGAACAGTGAGGCTGCCGGCTTCCCGCATCCCCACCATTCCGTCGATAATGGCAAATCCCTCGACTCTGGTCTCCAGCAACGCGGCGCTCTCAATGCGAGTGGCTGTAACTCCTTGCGCACGTCTGTCTTTCGTGCCGAAAACCTTGACCTTTTCTCCCAGGATTCGCTGCGAGCAGCCGCTCTGCGAGACTATTCTGTCGCCGGTTGCAATCCCAGTTTGCGTCTGGGCGTTGCAGAAGACCAGAGTGCCGTCAACCGCGAACCTTTCGGGTGAGCCTGGATCGGTCACGTAGCCGTTGAGCCTGGGCAGCTCTTGAGCACTGGCGCTCGGAAGCGGGAGTGTCCAGATCGACAGCAAGGTAACGACAAAGGCTGACTTCATGACGGATGAAGTGTAGCCCGCACCGAAAAAGATGCCAAATAACCTTGGTCACCTCTTGATCATTGCGCGCCGCCCTCTGTGTCCCCGCCTTCTGCCTTCTCGCCTTCGCCTTCCTCTTTCTTCTTTTCCTTCTTGGTTTTCCAGAAGTTCTGCACGGCGCGGCGCTGGTCCTCGGCCTGCCAGGTCATCAGGCGCTGCTGGGCTTCCTGGCGGCTGATTTCTTCGACTGATGTGGCTTCCAGCAGCTTGACCTGCTGCCAGGGGACCAGGTGCGAGCCGCGCAGCAGGAAGCCGGAGCTCGCCCAGCCTTCGGTCAGCTCCGAGACTTTACTCTTGACATCGTCCGCGTCGACAAACGGGTACAGCTCGAAGCTGGTGCCATCGAGCAGGTGCGCGGTGACATGCGCGATCAGCAGGGTGTCACGGTTCTCTCGAGCGTTCTCTTGATTCGCCTGATTCTCTTGCGGGTTCTGCTCTGTATTCGTGTCGGCCATGCGGCGGAGGTCTCCTGTCTGCTTCAAAGGTCAGAGAGTTGGATGCGCGGTCATGTCGTTGCGCTGGTGCGCGCGGCGTCGGGCTCGGCGGGGCTGCCTGAAGAGCTGCCCCGGCGCACCAGCACCTGCACCGACTCGCGGTCCTGCTTCTGGCGCAGCCGCACCACGAACAGCCGCACCGAAAGCGCGATGGCGCCGCCTAGCATGGTGCACACAAACCGCCGGTGCGCGATCTCAGCCCCGGGAATGTTGTTGAGCGAGAGCAGGAACACGATGTAGGAGGTGAGGCAGACCGAAAACAGCGCGTAGTTGACGTTGAGCAGGCTGTAGGAGAACCACGTAAACAGCACGACCAGCGCGGCCAGGCCGGCCGGCGCGGGGTGCACATAGACCAGAAAGGTGCTGGCCAGCACCGCGCCGGCGAGCGTGCCCACGGTACGCGCGATGGCGCGGCTGGCGGTGTCGGCGAAGCCGGGCCGCAGCACCAGCAGCGCAGTCATCGGGATCCAGTAGCCGCTGGCGAAGTGCAGCTCGCGGTAGAGCCCGGTGCTGATGGCGAGCACGAGCGCCAGACGCGCGGCATAGGGCAGCGCGGAGTCGCGCATGCGGCGGTGGCGCAGCGAGAGCACCGCCGAAAGATAGGTGCGGCGCAGCGCCTGCTCTTCGGCCCGCATGTAGCGGGCCAGCGCGAAGACATGGCTGCCGAGCTGATGGAAGGTTTTCAGCATGACGGCCGAGACGATCAGCTGCACGATGCCGCCGGCGAAGATGAGCAGCGCCCGCACGGCGGCCGCGCCCGGCGAGAAGGGGAAAGCAGACGCGACCAGCAGCGTAACCACGCACTGCTGGCCCACCCAGCTGTAGCCGGCCGCGCGCTTCGACATCATGCCGTAGCCGAAGCCAAACCCGGTCGCGATCAGCGTGAGCGTCCAGCCGCTGTGGCCGGCGACCATGCCGATGAAGGTGGAAAACGCCATGCCGAAGGAGACGAACAGGATCGGCAGCAGCGGGGTGCCGTCAATATCCTGCTTGGCGCCGAAGCCGGCCGTCATGGCGCCGCCGCCGGCGATCATGCCGGCAGCCGGGTGCCCGGCCGCGACGCCCACGCCGAGGCACAGCGCTACCGCGAGAATGAAAAACCAGTCGGTGCGGAACGACGCCAGCTTCCAGTGGAAGATGTAGCTGTCGGCGAGATAGGCGAAGGCGGGCTTCTCGACAGGCGCCGCAGCCGGGACTGGCGCCGCTGCCGGGATTGGCGCCGCTGCCGGGATGGTGGTTGCGCTAGACAGTGGCGGCACCCTCATGGCCCGATTCAGGTTCGGTCTGGGCCATGAAGCATTTGAGCCATGCGGCCAGGTCGGCCTTGCGCACCTGGCTGCGAAGCCGGGTCATGCGGCGGCGCTGCTCCGGCTCGTCCATCACCACCGCCTGGGCCAGCGCATCGGCGACCGCGCTCTGGTCGTATGGGTTGACCAGCAGCGAGCCGTGCTTCAGCTCCGTGGCGGCGCCGGCAAACTCGCTCAGGATCAGCACCCCGTCATTCTCGTGGCGGCAGGCGACATACTCTTTTGCCACCAGGTTCATGCCGTCCTTGAGCGGGGTGATGAAGGCGACTCGCGACGTCCGATAGAGCGCCAGCAGCTCGACCCGATCGAGCGAGCGGTGGATATAGTTAATGGGCACCCAGCCCGGCTCGGCGAACTCGCCATTGACCTGGGTAACCAGCCGCTCGATGTCCGCCTTGAGCAGCTGATAGCCCGGAATCGTCTCCCGGCTGGGCACAACAATCTGGATCAGGGTGGTCTTCCGGTGCAGCTCCGGGTGGCGGCGCAGGAAAAGCGCAAACGCCTTCAGCCGCTCCGGGATGCCCTTGGTGTAGTCCAGCCGGTCGATGCCCAGCACGATCACCATGTCTTTGCGGTGCTGGCCGCGCAGCGCGGAGGAGCGGCGGCGCACATCGTCCGCGTCGGAAGCCTGCTCGAAATCCTCGAAATCGATCGAAATGGGGAAAGCGCCGACTAGCGTCTGCTGCCCGTTGTGGTGCACCTCGCGGATGTCGCCGGGGTGCTTCGCCATGGCGACGTCGGGCAGAAACGCGCGGAGACAGGCGATGAAGTTCCGCACATCGCGCGCCGTTTGCAAGCCCACAACCGTGTGCGCAAGCAGACCCTCGAGCACCTGGCGGCCCCAGGGCAGCTTCTCGAAGATGTCCGGCGGCGGGAACGGGATGTGCAGAAAGAAGGCCAGGCGCGCCTTGGGCGACTTCTTTCTGAGGATGGGCGCGACCTGCATCAACTGATAGTCGTTGATCCAGATGAGCGAGTTTTTCTTCGCGACCTTGTGCGCGCACTCGGCAAAGCGCGCGTTCACGCTCAGGTAGAACTCCCAGTAGGTGGGGTCGAAGTTGCAGCGCGACTGCAGATCGTGGAACAGCGGCCAGATGATCTCGTTCGAAAAGCCCTCGTAGAACTTCGCGTGCTCTTCCGGGGTGAGCGCGATGGGCTCGTAGCGGTAGTGGTGCTCGCGGGAGAGGCTGGCCAGCTCCTCATGGATTTTTGGATCCTGCTCGGTGCCGGCTGAGCCGACCCAGATGCCGCCGTGCTCCTGCAGGAGCGGCTCCAGCGCCGTGACCAGGCCCCCGCTGCTCTGCTTGACGCGCAACCCGTCTGGACCTCTCTCGAAGGAGAGTGGCAGGCGGTTGGAGACGATCACGAGCTCTCGTTTCACAGTATTTCCTGAAGTTCGGCAGCTGCTTCCAGTGTACGAATTAGACGGGCGCGCTGCCACTCGCCGCGACGGCGCCGAGCCAGCTGTCGAGAAAAGCAAGCAACTCGCCGGGGGGCCGCAGCTGGAACTCGGCGTACGAGAGCCGCGGCGTCTCACGGACCAGCAGCGCCAGTCCGCCCCGCGCCCGGATCACCCGGAAAGCATCCTCATCGGTCAGGTCGTCGCCGAGGAAGGCTGCGGCGCGTGCACTGCCGCTGGCAAGCAAGTCCTCCGTCGCGTGCGCCTTGGTGCGGTCCTCAGCGCGCAGCTCCAGGCCTCCGTCAAAGGGCAGCAGCGCCAGAGTTTCCCTGCCCGCATGGGGCGCGAAAGCAGCGGTTGCGAGCCGCCGCACCTGCTCGAAACGCACCGGATCCTTCGCGGCGTCGATTGTGCGCCAGTGCAGGGCCACGCTCCCGGCCTTGCGCTCCACCAGGCTCTCGAGCCCCTGCCGCGCGAGTTCGGCCTCTGCCCGGTCCAGAGCGTCGCGCTGCACCGTTGTCGGCTCGATCCGGCTGTAATTCCCCTCCGGTGTGCGGTGCTCGCGGCCGTGCATGCCCCAGACCTCTGTCCGCGCGGCGAGAGGCAGCAGCTGGAGCAGCTCGCCTACCGGCCGCCCTGAAACGAAGGCCAGCCGCGTCGGTCCGGCGGCGATCCGTTCCAGCCGTTCCGCGACCCCCGGGTACGGGTGGGCCTGCATCTTGTCCACCTGAAATGGCGCCAGGGTCCCGTCGTAATCGCAAATGAGCAAAGGCTCTGCCGGCTGGCGCAGGCGGTCCAGGAAGTTCTGCCGGGCGGCGGCGCCGGTGCTCCAAGGCGGCGGAATCGCGAGCGGCTCAGCAGGTACGGATCGATGCGGCGCAGCCATGAAACCTGAGATGCAGCGGCAGTCGATCCGGCGTCACGAAGTCGCGCTCCACGCATCTCAGCGCGGCGCCTGCGGCGCTGACTGGGCCAAGGGCTGCCCGCGAACCACCACCATGTCGACCCGGCGGTTCTTCTGCCTGCCTTCCGGGGTCGCATTATCGGCGACCGGGCGATAGGGGCCGTAGCCCGCCATGGAGATGCGGGTCGGGTCGTAGTGGGTCTGGTCGACCAGCAGCAGCAGCACCGTCATGGCGCGCGCCGCGGAGAGCTCCCAATTGGACGCGAAAATGGCGTTATGAATGGGCTGGTCGTCGGAGTGGCCTTCTACGCGCAGCACAAGGTTGTGCTGCTGAAGAATCGCTCCCGCCTGCTCGATCTTGCTCGCCTGCCCGGGGAGCAGGTTGGCTTCCCCGGAGTGGAAAAATCCGAGCTCCTGGAACGAGATGACCAGACCCTCCGGCGTCTGCTGGAGCGAGACCTGGTGTTTCGCGATGGAGTCGCCGAGAACGGATTCGAGCTGCCGCGCGAGGAGGTTAAAGTCCGGCAGGGCGGCGCTTCCGCTCGCGGGCCGCTGCTCGTGGAGAATCGCTGACGATGATGGCGTTTCGCCCGCGACTGGCTGCGGCGAGTCGGCGGACGCGGAACCGGAGAAGCCGGAATGGATCGCGCCCGACAGCCGGCCCAGCGCCCCCGCCCCGTGCCGCGAGGTGGCGAACAGGACCACGAACAGCGCGAACAGCAGCGTCATGAAATCTGCGTAGGAGACCAGCCAGCGCTCATGCGAGACGAGCTGTTGCTGGCGGCTGCGCCTTCTGCGCTGCTGGCGGCTGCCGCCCGCCAGGTTCACGGGCGCGCTCACCCGGCCACCCGGTTGCCCGCCATGTTCCACCTCGCTTTGCTCGGCAGTACCGCGCTCCGCCTCGGCGCGCCGTCTTCGTGCGTGTTCCAACCTGCGCTGCCCCGCTCGAGTGTGGTGAGGCTGAAGTTCACTGCAGTATCCACGTCTTTCGTCCCGTCAATGATTGGAGAAACAGATCCTTCGCTTCGCTCAGGATGACAACTTTGTCGAGTGGATCCAGGACTCACTACACTGGAGCGCCGTTTGCCTCTGGGTGACGAGATGCGACTTTGTTGCATGTGGCGTTTCTCGACGGAAAAGCCACGTCCAGCAACACTGGTCTCTCGATCGCAGCAGGGAAACGGCTCAAACCTCTTCAAGATCCCGCTCACCTTGCCGCTATCTTGGCCGGCTTGGCCGGAGCAATCTGCGCGACCGGCACCGGCGCGCGCTCCCCCGCGTGAGCTCCCAGCTTCTCCCGCAGCGTCCTTGGACTCGCACCTTCCACCATTGCGATCACCCCTTCTAACGTCGTCTCGCGCAGCGTCTGCGCCTCGCGCGCGCGCAGCCGCAGCTTGCCCGCCAGCGGCAGAAACAGCAGGTTGGCCAGCCCCACACCGTAGAGCGTGGCCACGAATGCAATTGCGATCCCGCGGCCCACATCGCCGATGTTGTCGAGCCGCTGCATCACCTGGATCAGGCCCAGCACCGCGCCCAGGATGCCGACGGTTGGAGCAAATCCGCCCGCGGCCTCCCACACCCGCGCTGGCCGCTCCTCTTCCTCCTCCAACCGGATCAGCTCGAGCTCCATAATCTCGCGCACCTCGCGCGGCTGCATCCCGTCGACGGCCAGCATGAGCGCCTTGCGGAAGAACGGGTCGCCGATCTTCTTCAGCTCCGGATCGAGCGAGACCAGCCCCTGCTTGCGCGCCTGCATGGCGAGGCGAACGATGTGGTCCATGCGTACACGGGCGCCGAGCTGGCTGGCTCCGAAGGCGTCTCGCAGCGCGAGGAGCGCAAGCCGCACTACCGGCAGGGGAAACTGCACCAGCACCGCGCCCAGGGTGCCCCCCAGCACGATCACTGCCGCCGTGGGCTGCAGCACCTGCGCCAGGCGGCCTCCCTCGAGAAAAAGCCCCAGCGTGATCGCCCCCGTGGCCACCAGCAGGCCGCCGACTGTTCCTGTTTCGAGCTTCCGCATCGTCACGCCTCCTCAGTGGTCGGCTGCTTGACCTTTATCGGCCGCGCGCCTCGAATCTTCAATCGCTAGAGCCGTTTGCCTGCTGCTATGCAGAGCAACGACTCTCGATGTGGCTTTTCCGTCAAGAAAAGCCATGTGCAACAAGACTTGCGCCTCGCCGCCTACAGGCGGACGGCCCTAGGCCAGCGCCATTGCCGGCGCCGCACCAAGTTCGCGCTCGGCCTGCTGCAACTCATTGGACAACGGAAACAGCTTCAGCCCGCCTGCAATCGTGTTCAATGCTGCGTCTGGATTCCCGGATTGGTTCAGGATGGCGGCATGTCTCAAAACAGAACGCGGCGAGGAGTTCAGTTCCGCGATGCGCGCCGCCGCCTCGGCCGCTTCGGCCGTCCGGCCCGCGGCCACCGCGGCGCGCATGCGCAGCTCATGCAGCGGCAGCGCATCGGGGTTGTGCTTCAGCCCCGCGTCCAGCAGCCGCAGCGCATCCGGCCATTGCTTGAGGAGCGCGTGCATCTCCGCTGCGCGTAGATAAGGATGGGCGTGCCGGTAGCTGTAGGCGATCGCTTCAGCACGGACGAGCGTGTCCCGCATCCGCGCCTCGCCTTTGTCGCGGTCCCCAGCCTGCATTTCGAGCAGGGCCAGCTTCACCAGGACTCCAATATGGTTCGGGTCGTGCTTCAACGCCTCCGCGTAAGCGGCGCGCGCCTGTTCCCGCCGCCCCAAACCCTCTAGCGCCTCGGCCCTGAACTGGGCGCGCCGCCCCGCATAGCCAACTCCCACAGGCGTCTGCCCCACGGCAACCAGCGCCGCTTCCCACTGGCCCAGCTGCAGCAGTGCCGAAGCAATATGCATCCAGACGGCAGGGTGGACGCCCTTCAGCGCAGCCGCCTGCATAAAGCAGGCCAGCCCCTCCTTGACCTTGCCCAACCAGGCGCACAGCGCATCGCCATACTGCAGCAGGACCTGCGGATCGTCCGGCCTCTGGCGCAGCTTCTCCGCCAACAGATCGTGGTAGAGCTCGCGCTTGCGCATCAGGCCCTTTTCGTCGATCAGATACCAGCCGAAGTGATGGATGAAGAAGCCGGCCATCCCGATCGGACGGCCCAGCTGCATCATTCTGTACTCCACCTGCTCATGGATGTGGCCTACATAATAGATATCCGGGTCGCGCCGGTAGAGCCGGCATACTTCCGTGTGCACATAGGCCACCGCCTCCGGCGCGCGAGGGTGCCGTTCCGCTGGCGAGACCGGCAGGTGGCCCCCGGTGAGCGGTTCGTCCCAGGGTTGCAGATAGTTGCGGACCGGGGTCACATAGCCGTCGGCACCGGGCGCCTGCAGCTCCGCTCGAATCCAGGAGTGTCCCGCCGCATCCAGCTCCTCGTCCGCGTCGAGCACCAGCACCCAATCAGTCGAAATCGCTGCGAGAGCCGCATTGCGAGCGGCCGAAAAGTCTCCGCACCAGGGAAAGCTGACGACCGCGGCGCCGCACTCGCGCGCAATCTGGGCCGTCTCGTCCGTCGAGCCTGTGTCGACAACAATCCTCTCGCTTACCAGGCCGGCAACGCTCTCGATGCAGGAGCGAATCGTCGCCTCCGCATTCTTCGCGATCACGCATAAACCTAATGTGGGCACGTCCGTCCCTCCGGCCAGTACTGGAATTCGTCAGCAACACGCTTTTGCACTTTGGGGACCAAAGTGCGAATGAGACGCGTAGATGAGAAAAGTGGCCCCTCAGCAGCTGTTTACGGCGGCCTGGATGAGAGATGGATGAGCAGCCGATTGAAAATACCGGGCAAGAGAACTGCCGCGCAGAAAAGATTTCAAAAAAGCAGCCATGGCCTGAACAGATTTCCGCAAGCGCCGATAGATGGTTTGCAAGACAATCCAGCCGGAGCACAAGGCCATCGCGCAGAGCGGAGCTGGTTGTGCAGGCGAACGATCCAAACAAGGAGCAGTCACCCATGTCGCTTAGCATCCTGAACAACATCACAGCTCTTCAAGCGGAAAATCAGCTCAACATCACAACCGCTGCGGCTCAGAAAAGCCTTCAGCAGCTGTCCTCCGGCTCGCGCATCAACTCGGGCGCGGACGACGCGGCCGGCCTGTCGATCTCGGACGGGCTGAACGCAAACGTCGCCGCCCTCAACCAGTCTTCGCAGAACGTGACCGACGGCGTGGGCCTGCTGCAGACCGCCGACGGCGCCCTGTCGCAGATTACCTCCCTGCTGAATCGCGCCGTAACTCTGGCGACGGAAGCGTCGAACAGCACAGTTAACAGCACGCAGCGCAGCTCGATCAATGCCGAGTACACGGCAATCCAGTCTGAGATCGACAACATCAACGGCACGACAAACTACAATGGCCAGTCCATCTTCGGCCAGACCGCCGGCGCGGCAGCGACCTTCAGCGTCTTCACGAGCGACGGCACCACCGCTGGCAGCAAGTCTTTCTCTCTCTCTGTAAACACGGCAGATGCGGCCGCCCTTACGTTGACCGCTGCCGGATTCGCCAGCGCCACAGCTGCCTCGGCCGAGCTGACACTGATCACAGCTGCGATCGCGGCGGTTTCCGCACAGCGCGGCACCCTGGGCGCGAATGTCGAGCAGCTCCAGTCGGCGTCCGCGGTTGCCACGACCGAGTCGCAGAACCTGACCAGCGCCTCCAGTGACATCACCTCCGCCGATATCGGGAAGACGGTTGCCAACGACACCAAGTACTCGGTGCTCGAGCAGACCGGCATCTCCGCCCTGCAGCAGGCCAACCAGCAGTCGCAGACCGTCCTCAAGCTGCTGCAGTAAAACTCGAAGCTCGGCGACAACCATCGTCGAGCGTCTGGTCCACAAATCGTGCGAGAGAGACCGGCAATGCTTGCCGGGCTCTCTCGCCACACCAGCATGTACGCTTTGATCTGTCTGGAACAGCCGCTGCAGGGCCGCGGCTGCTCCAGCAATTTCCGGCGAACGCCAGCAGGCAAGCCGAACGCATTCCCCGCGTCCAGTAACCCGGTATGGTGCTCCACTTGCATCAGCAGCTCGGAAACAGCTTTTCGGCGAAGGGGTCTTCCTCTTATGAGCACTGCATCGACCGCCGCACTCGGCTCCCTGCTGAGCGCGTTCAACAACGGCTCCACGGGCATCAACGTCGCCAGCACTGTCGCGGCCATCATCGCGGCTGACCGCGCTCCGGAACAGCTCTGGCAGAGCCAGCAGGCTACTTTAAACAACCAGAGCTCGGCCATCCAGCAGATTGAAAGTGACACTACCTCAGTCACTGACTCGCTCCAGTCCCTGAGCGACGTAGTCGGCGTCTTTAGCAACGTCGCGGCGAACTCTTCGGCTCCGAGTGTGGTGACAGCATCCGCCGAGCCCGGGACCGCGGCAGGCAATCACACCATTGTGGTCGACAGCCTGGCGACCTTTGGCTCTGCCTATTCGAGCGAGCAGGCGAGCAGCTCGGCGGCTCTGCCCGGCGGCTCGTTCAGCATCACCGTAGGCAGCGGGACGGCACAACCTTTTACGATCGGCAGCGGGGTCAACACGCTGGACCAGCTCGCCGCTGCCATCAACACCGCGGCCATCGGCGTCAGTGCGAGCGTCGTGACGGACGCGAATGGCGCGCGGCTGGCTCTGGTCTCACAGAACTCGGGCACTGCCGCGGGCTTCACCATTTCGGGCGACACGTCGCTCTCGTTTACCCAGACTGCTGCTCAGGATGCCTCGCTCCACGTAGACGGGGTCCCGATCACTAGTGCCAGCAATACAGTTACCGGCGCTATCAGCGGCCTGACGCTCAACCTGGTAGGCACCAATACGTCGGCCACCCCGGCAACGATTGCGATCTCGCCCGATACCAGCACGATCCAGTCCACGCTGAGCAGCTTCGTCAGCGCGTACAACACGCTTGTGACCACCCTGAACCAGCAGTTCACCTACAACTCGTCAAGCTCGTCCGAGGGTGTACTCTCCGCCGACAGTACTGCCCGCTCTCTGCAGAGCGATGTGCTGAGCGCGGCGAATCTGAGCATTGGCACTGGCTCGCTTAACAATCTCACCTCGCTCGGTATAACCACCAACCAGGACGGCACTCTAACGCTGAACACTCAGGCGCTTGGCAGTGCCCTTTCGAGCAACTATCAGGGCGTGGTGAACTTCTTCCAGGGTGTCAATGGCAGCCAGGGTTTCGCCTCCACCGTTACCAAGACACTTAGCAGCTACACCGATCCTTCGCAGGGCGCCTTCACCGTCGACCTGCAAAGCATCAACAACGAAAACCAGGACCTGACGAACGAAACCAGTACCTTCGAGCTCTACATCGCGACGCAGCAGACCGTGCTGACTAACGAGTACAACAACGCCAACATCGCGCTCCAGCAGCTGCCGCAAACCATCAAGAACACGCAGGTACTGCTCGGCGACTACAGCACAAGCAGCACAGGCGGCTAGAGCAGTTCTCGTTTATTTGTAGCGGCACAAGCAGAACTCAAGGCGGCTTTTTGGTCAAGAAAAGCCACACCTCATCACTCTCACGGTACACACCTAAACGAGAACTGCTCTCATGACACCGACACCTCCAGCACTCGCCTATCGTCGCGCCGCCACCCAGCAAGCCTCGGTTGTCGGCCTCGTGATCGCGCTCTATGACACGATGGCCGGCGATCTTCAGAGAGCGGTCGCGGCCATGCAGCGGAAAGACATCGAGGACAGAACGCGGCAACTGAAGCACGGTTTTACCGTGCTGACGCAGCTCGACAGCTTGCTAGACGCAGAGCGCGGCGGCCAGGCGGCGGTCAATCTTCGGCGCTTTTACGGATATCTCCGCGAAGAGATGCTCCGCGCACAGTTCACGCAGGAAGCCTCCCTTCTGGAGAGGGCCTCAGCGCTGGTGCTCGACGTACGCGGTGCCTGGCAGGAGGTCGATATGCGGGTCGCGGGACAACCAGAAGCTCACCAGTCGGCGACGGAGCTTGGCCGCGCTTCCTTGAACTGCACCGCATAGCGAGAGCGCCGTGCGGAGCCGAACTCCACAGATGGCATGCTGAATGCCGGCTGGCTCTCGTGCGCTTTTCAGAAATAAGGAATCCCTGCCGTGCAGAGCGGGCGGACTCCCGCACTTGTCGAGCGCCCGCCTTACGATCGAATGCATGCGCTGCCGCTGCCGGCAGAGAACGGGGGCGTGAAGCCTTTACTTCTTGATCTTCAAGAGGACGACACAGACCCCGTCCCAGGTGCCATGGCCCAAGCCCGCCGGCGGGGAGCTGCCCAGCGAGACGAAGCCTACGTTTCCTGGATCGAGTTGAAAGTGCTTCTCAAGGTACTGGCTGACGAGGATGGCGCGGCTGCGCGAGCGGGCAAGCTGGTCCGCCGGGTCGGTTCCGCCACGGTACCCCTCGACCACGATGGGGCGCTCCACCGCGGAAACCCCGTCATGCGCCACAGTGTCATCCAGAAGCGATTTTCCGTGCTGTGACAGCTGCTCGGTTCCATCGGGTCGCAGCTCAAACAGGTCGGTCGCGGCCAGCCAGGTGCGGGTATCGGCGGGGCTGGTGAAGTGAGGGTTGGCCCGGTACTGGTCTGGCGAAAGGTGGCTCAGGTCGTAGTAGCCGCGTTTTTTGAAAAAACCCTTGAAGAAGAACTCATGCTTCAGCGCCTCGGTATCGTCGGCCAGGTTTGCAGTTGCCGCATTCGTATTCGAGAGCGATTCGCGTATGTTCGCTCCGGTGCTGACGCCCTGGCTGTCCGGCCCGGTCGCCTCGGCGATGGTCTGGTTGAGCTGCTTAGAGGTCGCATCGAGCTGCGCGGCCGCGCTTTTCGCGCTGTTCATCGTATCGTCGACCTTCTGCGGCAGATTGCGCGATTGCAGGTCGGAGATCATCTGGTCGGCCTGGCCGGAGGCGTGGGCCAGGTCGGCGGTCGCCTTATTAGCGTTGCCAACCGTCTGCTGCACCTGCCCGGCGAATTGCGGATCCTGGAGAAGCATCCCAACCGCGCCGCGCCCCTTCTTGATGCCGACCACGATATCGTTCACGTTGGCAATGGTCGTATCCACCTGGCCGACGGTTCCATTCAGCTTGCCGCCCAATTGCTGAATCGTCGTATTGGCGGTCTTGATGGTGGTGTCCGCGTCGCTGATCAGGCCATTGCCTTTCTCGATCATGTCCGAGAGCTCGAACGGCTCCTTGCCGCGCACGGTCGACAGCCGCGCGGCGCGTGAAGCCTGCGCACTGCCGGGATGCACCAGCAGAAAGATGTCTCCCACCACTCCCTGGGTTTCGATCGTGGCGAAAGAGTCAGTACGCACCAGTCCATGGAGGGACTCGTCGATCTGGAACTTGACCCGGAAGCGCGCGGCCGGCGAGTCCGGTACATCGATCCCGGTGACTTGGCCGGCCTCCATGCCGGAGACCCGCACCTTGGCGCCCTTGGCTAGTCCGCCCAGATTGGCGAACTGGGTGTAAAACTCAACATGCTTGTTAAACGCCTGGTGCTGGTTGCCGATGAGAAACAGTCCCGCCCCGAACAGAATCAGCCCGGAGAGAACGAACAGCCCCACGATCATCTTCTGCTTCATTGTGTCCAGCTCTCCGAGATGAGCTTGCGCGCGGTCTCATTGTCACTCCGCTCCACCTCCTCGGCGTCTCCGTAGCCCACCAGCCGGCCGTCCTCAAGCACCGCGAACTCGTCTCCGACTTTCCGCGCGCCGTGCACATCGTGGGTCACGATGATAAGCGTGGTTTGGTAGTCGGTCTTCTGCTTCAGCAGCAGCTCGTCGATTTCGGAGGCGGTAATGCGGTCCAGTCCGCTGCTGGGCTCGTCGACCAGCAGCACTTTCGGCTGAAGCATGAGCGCCCGCGCCAGGCCGGCGCGCTTGCGCATGCCGCCCGAAAGCTCGACCGGCATTTTCTTCTTGTCCTCTTTCAGCCCGACCTGGCCAAGAACCTTATCCACCGTTTCGTCGATCTCCTTCTGTGGGCGGCCGGTCAGCCGCTGCATCGGCAGCGCCAGGTTCTCGTACAGGGTGAGCGAGTCGAACAGCGCCGCGTCCTGGAACAGAAAACCCATCTTGCGGCGTACCTTCGAGAGCTCCTCCCGTTCCAGGCCGGTGATCTCGTCCTCCTCGATCCAAATCTTTCCCTCGTCCGGCTTGAGCAACGCGATCAGCAGCTTCAGCGTCACGCTTTTGCCCATGCCGCTGCGCCCCAGGATGCACAGCGCCTTGCCGGCCGGCACCTCGAACGACACATCGGAGAGCACTTTTTTCCCGCCAAAGGCTTTCGAGACATGCTCGAAGCGCACGGCCGCGTTCTGGTTGTCACTCATATGGCGGTGTCCGGAAACAGGAAGAAGATGCCCTTGATGAGGATGACGTCGGCCACAATGATGAGCAGCGAAGAGAGAACCACGCTGTTGGTGGCGGCCTTGCCCACTCCGTTGGCGCCTTCGTTGATGGTGTAGCCGAAGAACGAAGAAACGGTCCCGATAATGAAGCCGAACACCGCGGTTTTGAGCGTGGGCGGGATGAAGTTAGACCAGCCCAGGCCGTTGAAGGCGCGGTTGATGTAGAGATGCAGCGAGATGTGCGAGGAGAAGTATTCGGACAGGAAGCCGCCCATCAGGCCGGCGAAATCCATGAAGAGGGTAAGAATGGGCAGCACTATGACGCAAGCCGCGATGCGCGGCACCACAAGAAACCTGAACGAATCGACCGAGAGCGACTCGATGGCGTCGATCTGCTCAGTGGCGCGCATGTTGGCCAGCACGGCGCCGATGCCGGATCCGACGCGCCCCGCGACCAGCAGGCCCGCGACCAGGGGGCCGATCTCGACGAAAAAGGCGTCGGCCTGCACCGACGGAATCATCGACGTGGCGCCGAACTCGACCAGCGTGCTGCGGGTGTGGAAAGTCATCACGGTGCCCAGGGCGAAACCCGCCGCGAGGATGAGCAGAAGCGACTTGGAGCCGGCTTCGATAAGCTGGATCATCAGCATCTTTACTTCGAGCGGCGGCCTGAAAAACGAGGTGATAGCGCGCAAGCCGAAGAGGCTGACATTTCCCACGAACTCGAGCATCGCCTTCACGCGATTCACCTTTTCCCGTGAGTGATCAGGGCTCGTGTGCAAAGCCAGCTTCGGGCATGGCCGGCGGCTATCCCCGCGCCGCTTTGCCGCGGGCTCCCAGGTGCGCAATGGGTGCGGAAGCAGTGCTGTCGATCAAGTCACTGGCAATCAGATTCGCTAGAGGCTATGAAGGTTGTGATTTTTCGGGATCCCGGCATCCCGGGGCAGCCGCGCTCCGCCGCGAGGGCCAGCACCGCCCGGGTCCGGTGCTTCAGAGTCTGCGAAACCGCGCGCGTTTATGTCATTGCGGGGTCATCGCGGGCCGGCATCTCACGCCGCCGCACGACGGCTCATTCCGCTTCATCCCGCGGCGCCATGGCCGCGCGAATGCGTTGAGCGCATCTGCCGGGAGCCTGCTTTAGGGAGTGTTCCCATAGACGCACAACGTGCCAGCCGCTGTCCCGCAGCACTCTGCTTACCGTTCGGTCGCGTCCGCGATTTCTCGCCATTTTTGCCGTCCAGTACTCGGCATTGCTCTTCGGCTTCAATCGGCATCTCACGCACCCGTGCCAGTAGCAGCCGTCCACGAAAACCGCAACGCGCTCCCTGCGGAAAACAAAATCCGGCTTGCCTGCGAGCCGGATTCCCCGCCGCCAGCCGGTGATTCCTGCTGCGCGCATAATCTCGATCAGCCGCAGCTCCGTTGTTTGATTCCGCTCCGAGCGGATCCGGGACATGCTGTAGGACCGCTGTTCCGGCGTCAGATTGTCCGCCGCCACCTAAGCCGCCGCCAGCTGCTCGACTTTGGCCGCTATCAGCCCGCGCAGCTCCGCCTTGTCCAGCGCGTCCAGGATGGTGACGCCGCCAACCCGTACAAGGTAGCGCGCCAGCTCCCGAACCTTCTCGCGCAGATAGAAAGGCCTGCCCATCTGCTCCCTTTCCAGCAGCACCTCCAGTACCGTTTGAGTTACAGAGCGATTCAAAGAAAAAGCCCTCTCCAGAATGCTTTGTGCAATATCAAGGTTTTTCAGCAGCACTGCCGTAAGTTCAAATGGATCGCTCCGCTTAGCATCGTAGGAGCAATACCCGTACCACCAAAGCCGCGCGATTCCGTTCCGGATGAGCGCCCTTGAAAGGTTAGGCGTGAAGAGATAGCGCTCCTGGATGAATTTCAAAGGATCTCTCTTGCCGTCGCCCTCGACAGGCCAGCGTTTGCGCATGTATTCCCAATGCGCCTCATGGGTCAGATACGCCCAGAGCCTCGGGTCCGCCGCCTGCAAGGGGCTTAGGTGGCGCAGGCCGGCGTACACGATCCGCGTATTTTCCAAGTCCGACTCTGTGAACGCAGCCTTGGACTCTGGAATTTTCAAGACGAGCTGCGGGGCCTGAACCAGATCCGACTCGAACCGCCACGCACTGCTTCCGAAAAATGAACCCAGCCAGGGCTGCTCGCCCGCGTATCTGCCCTGGTTTGGGGCGATGGCCGTCCGCAGTTTGTCGAAGCTCGATTCCCGCATACAAACCAGCTTGTCGATCGTATCCATCAATCCTCCTGCCCGGCTGCCTGCGAAGCCTTGAGCAGGCTCGCGAGGCCGGGCTCCAGCGGCTGTCCAATCAACTGGTTCGCTATTTTCATGCTCGGCTCCCGGAAGCTCTCCGGATCTCTCGCCCGGATGCCGATCTGGAGCAGCCGCCGCTCGAGCACGCCGAACCAGTGCCGCGGCGCCATACTTTCGCTTGCATCCGGGTCTGCCGCGGTCCTCATCTGCTCGATCACCGCAGCCAAAGCCGGCGCGACGATGGCCGCCCCCAGCACGGATGCCAGGGACAGGTCTGCCCGCAGCGCCCGGTAAGCCTCGTAGTTCTTCTCGGAAAGCAGAATCGCGATCTTGTTTCCCTGCGTATCGATATCGATGGGCGCCGCATCCGGCAGCGGACTTGCCTGGATCGAGAAGATAGACGGCAAAGTCCGAAGCGGATCGCTTTTCTTCTCCGCGATAAATTCGCGCTCATCGCCCACCGCCAGCGTGTCGCCGCTGCCTACCTCAAAGCTCAGCCCCGCATAATCCGGATGAAACGCGGTATTGGTATATGCGGCGATCGGCGCCGCGGCAAGCAGGAAGGAGCATACGTCCACGCTCCCGGCAATCATGGACGAGTCGATCTCGAACTCGAACTCGTCCGTGAACGAGGTGAACAGGCTGCGGTAGCGGGTTTGCGGGCACTCGATATGTACGGCGCATTGCGCGCGCCTGTCTGCGACCAAGGCGAGCAGGCTTGCATTCTTGGTCTTGAAGTGCGCTTTGAAGATATAGCTTTTCTTGGTCCCTTTCACCTCGACTACAGGCTGGAAGGCCGACTTGACGAAGTCCTTCAAGCCGAACGGGCTAAGAACAGGGTGCGGGTAGGCCCGGGTTTTAATCCGCATACGCTGCTACCTCCAGGGCGCACCGGATCGGGTCCTCGAGCACGATATCCAGCACCGCCCTCTGATCTTTCACTAGCTGCACCGGCCCCAGCAGCTGTCTGGCCGCGGCATCTTCTTCCGGGCCGCCGTTGATCCGGTACCGCGCCACCCGTGCACGCTCCGAGCCTACCTCGCCGACGATGGAGACTTGAAAGCGCACCGACTCGCTCGCGGCAGGGTCGAGCAGGAACCGGTAGCGGCCCTCGCTGGGCTTGGCGCAGTAGCCCCGGACACTCTCAAATTCAACCCGTCTGCCCGGCTCCGGGGTGCTTCGAACACCAGCTCGAACGATCTCCCCGCCCTCGTCCCCGCCTGGGCCAGAGCCGCCTTGCTCCGACCCTCCCGGCTCGTCTCCTTCTCCATCCTCCTCGCTGCCGCCGCTTTCCTCCTCATGCCTTGCAATGGGCCTTGAAACAGGACGCAGGCGCATCACGAGTTCCGCCGCCGGTTCCTGCTCCACTTCCTCGCTGCTCTCCTGCGAGCCGGTCCCGGCTTCGTCCAGGTCATCCGGGAGGAACTCGCTCATGCCGACAGCGTCCAGCTCGGTTGCGGTATCCAGACCGCCCAGCTCGCGCACCCTGTCCCTCACCCACTGCAGAAGCCCTTTTAACACCTTGCGCTCGGCAGGGCTGTCGACGCGGTCAGGCAGCCAGTCATCGTGGCTGGGCGGCTCCATCGTGCGCAGCAGTGCATCCAGCTTTTGGCCTTCCGCCGTCAGCACGCCGGCAAAGTGCACCGGCGTATGAAAGCTGCCCTTGTCAAAAATCTTCATCCCGCTTCGGCGAAACATCGCCACTCTCTTCTTGAAATCCTTGCCTTCCAGCAGCTGCAGCCGTACTGCGCCGTAGCCCATGAAGTCCGGCTCCTCAAACACAATAGACTCCTCGCTGGTCAGCACGTTGTAGTACTCGTCGGCAAAAAACCGCGGCTCCGGTTCCGCATAGTGCTTTGCGATCAGCTTAGCCAGTGAGCTGGCGTTCACGGTCGTCCTGCCAACCTTGACCTGGAGCTTTTTCTTCCAGACAGCCATGAAGAAGCTTTCAAGCACAGACTTGACGACATCGGCTTCCCAGCTGTCAAACTCATGAAAGCCCGCGACATAAAGATCGGCGCCGGTTTGCACGCGTTCAAAGACCGCGGCGAGCTTGGAAAAGTCAGGCTTTGGCTCGCTGCCTTCCTTGATGCCCCAGTACCCGGTGCCCTGCGCGATCTTGCCGTCTTCCCGCCGATGGCTTACCAGTTTGGCGACGCCTTGAAAGGCCCGCTTCCCCTCTTTGTCGAGCGTTCCATAGAACACCGTCCGCAGATCAGAGCACGCAAATGGCGCGTGCTTGCCGATGCCAAACGAGCCTAGCTTGCCGTCATGCTTGCTCTATGCGCCGACCGACTTGGTAAGCCGGAACCAGTCTGAGTTCTTGTCCCCCTTGGCGCCCAGGACTAGCCCCGTCGTGTTGTAGTCCGAAATCTTGAGGACGGGGAGAAACAGGCCGCCGCACACCTGCCTGGCATGCTTGAAGAACTCGACTGTTTTTGGCTCCTTCCAGTATTCCTGGCAGGCTGCCAGCGTCTTTCGGAATTCGGCGATGCCGGGCAGCTCAGAAACTGGCAGGGTGAGAAGCTCGAAATGTACAGTAACCGGGCTGCGCGATTGTTCATCAGCCGCGTCGAGCGAGTTCTGGAGAATTTCGCGCGCCAGGCTCGTCAAGGGCCGGTCCTTGAAGGTTTCGACGCCAGGATCATTCAGCCCGTTCTCTTGCCCGTGGTCGTTGGTCGGAAAGCTCCAGCCCGTCTTCTTGAACATCATTCCTCCTCCAACAGCCGTAGGCACTCCTCGGCAAGCCTGCGCACCAGCGGCACCGTGACCGCATTGCCGATCTGCTTGTACTGCTGCACGCGCGAAATCCCGTCCGGGAATAAGAACTCCCCATCCCCAAATCCCTGGAGCCGCAGGCATTCCTGCGGCGTCAGCTTGCGGATGCCCCACGCATCCCGGATGACCGGCGTATTGTGCCCACCGTCGCCCATATTCGCCAGCAGAGCGGGAACTGAGTTCGTTTTGTTTTCCCGCACATAGTTGCGGCGCAGCATGTACATCGCTTCGGGGTCGCCGGCCTCAATGGAAGCCTCGAAAAGCCCGCGATAGCGCGACTCCTCCTGAAAATAGAAGTACGGGTCCGCCTGCTCGCCCAGGTCGAGAAACTCTCTTGCCTCGCGTGTGTGCGGATCCGGCTCAGGAAAGCAGAAGTCATTCATCTCGAATCTGTCCCAGGACAGGGCCGCCATGTAGAGCCGCTCGCGATTTTGCGGTATCGTCGTATGCGCCCGCGTGTTCAGCCGAGCCCAGTTCCGTCTGGGGTCGAACCAGTAGCCCGCTGCCTGAATTTCCTGCGCGATCCGCAGAAAGCTCCGCCCCCGGTCGTGTGTGAGCAGGTGCGGCACGTTCTCGAAGAGCAGGATTTTTGGCCGGGCCGCGCCGAATTCCCGGATCAGCCGCATCATCTCGAAGAACGCCTCGCCGCGCTCATCGCTGAAGCCGCCCTTGGCTCCGGCGACGGAAAAAGGCTGGCACGGGAACCCAGCCGTCAACACGTCGACCCCGGCCAGCTTGTCCGCGATCACCGATAGATCCTCGATGGGCTTTTCATGGAGCTCGGTTTCGTGGAAGTTGCTGCGGTACGTCCGCGCGGCAAACGGGTCTTTCTCATTCGACCAGAGCACGCGAAAGCCCGCCTGCTTAAAAGCGAGGCAGAACCCGCCCATTCCCGCGAAGAGGCTGGCCGCCGTGCAGCCGTGGGTGAACGCTTCTGCTCCCACTCAGCGCCGCTTCCTGAAGGTGAAGGCCCGCTCGCCTGGCGCGCTCTCCTCGCGGAACCTGGCCTTGACCTCACGCAGGCCGCCTTCGAGCACGTCCAGGATCTGCCTCACATGCTCGGCCGTGTACACATAGTTGTGGCGGTTGGCCAGATTGGCCACAAGCCGCAGTTTATGGAGGGCTTCAGTGACGCGCTTTTCAGCCAGGCGCTCAAAGCGAGCCTGCTTTCCACCTGGCTCGGCCAGTCTTGGGGGCGTACTGTCAATGCCGGACACTAGTCTACATTTGCAACATCTAGCCTCGAAAGCAAGTAAAAAACGGGTTGTGCAAGCGAGCTATCGCTTGTGCGGTTCGCGCCGCATAAGACTGCTTCGAGAAATCTGGAAGGTCGTCACAGATTAGATGGTCGGGGAGAGAGGATTTGAACCTCCGACCCCCTGGTCCCGAACCAGGTGCTCTACCAGGCTGAGCCACTCCCCGATCAGCGTCCGCGTAAACGCGCGCGCCCCCTGGCAGGGCGGCTGCGGAACAGCCTTGAGTGTAGCAGAGCCGTGGCGGGCATGGAACCGTCGCGGCCGGCCAGCTGCCTGGCTGCTCAGGCCGCGCGATGAAAGCCGTCGCAGCCGCTGACCGGAGTGACCCGCAGGTGCAGGCTGGCCAGCTTGGGATGGCCGCAGTCGGTCACCATATCCTCGGCAGCCTGGTGGGTGGAGAGGATTTCCACCAGCCGTGGGCTCTTGTGCTCTTCACCAAAATGCGAGCAAAGCCCGCACTGTCCCTCGTTGACCGTCACCATGGACTCTCGCCTCTTGTACTGGTTGGTAGGACTGAGGCAGTGCGGGCGCAAGTTGCCCCGGGCGTGCAGAAGCGGAGCTTGGTCCTGCGAGAGCGGGATAAGATGGCGAAGAGTTCCGGCCCCTTGCGAATGATTTGCGGAGACACCCTTGCGACGCTTTGAAACGCTCAATCCGCGCGGCGTTCTCGACGGAGGGCTGGCGACCGAACTGGAGCGTCGCGGCATGCGCCTTACTGGCCCATTGTGGTCTGCGCGCGCGGTCGATGAGGCTCCAGAGACCGTGCTGGCCGTGCACCGCAGTTACATCGAGGCAGGCGCCGACGTGCTGCTGACCGCGAGCTACCAGGCTTCCTCGCTCGGTTTTGCCGCCGCGGGGCTGCCTGCCGCCCAGGCCGAGCGGGCTGCTGAGAACGCCCTGCGGCGCTCGGTCGCGCTGGCCGTGCAGGCGCGCGCGGAGGGCCCTCGGCCCGAGTTGCTGGTCGCCGCATCGCTTGGACCCTACGGCGCCGCGCTTGCGAATGGGGCGGAGTTCCACGGCCAATACGGCTTTGCGAGCGAGGCGGAGCAGCATGCGGCGCTGGTGCGGTTCCATGCGGAGCGCATCGCGGTGCTCGCCGAGACGGAGGCCGACCTGCTCGCGTTTGAAACCCTGCCCTCGCTTGGCGAGGCGCGTGCGATTGTGGAGGCTTTGCGCGGGTGGCCGCGGGTGGGCGCGTGGCTCTCCTTTACCTGCCGCGATGCGGAGCGCACCGCGCATGGCGAACGGCTGCGCGACTGTGCCGTCCTGCTCGACGCAGAGCCGCAGGTGTTGGCCGTCGGCGTCAACTGCACCGCGCCCGCGCTCATCACGCCGCTGCTGGGGGAGTTGCGCGCCGGTACCGCCAAGCCGCTGCTCGCCTACCCCAACTCAGGCGAAGGCTGGGACGCGGCACACCGCTGCTGGACCGGGAGCGCCGATGTTGAGAGTTATGGCCAGCTGGCGGCCGAGTGGTTCCAGGCCGGCGCGCAGGCGGTGGGCGGCTGCTGCCGCACGGGACCGGCCCATGTGCGGGCGGTGCGCCTGGCTGCCGATGCGGTCTGAGTTTCCCGTTCACAGTCCATTCACGCCGCATGCGACAATGTTTGCAGCGCCATGGCTCAATCCCTACGCTTCGACGCCCCAGAAACCGCCTCACCCGCCACGCCTCAGCCCACCACAATCACGGCTGCCCTGCTCAAGCAGCACTCCGTCACGTCCGACGAGTACGCCCGCATCGAGGCCGCGCTCGGCCGCGTCCCTTCGCTTACTGAGCTGGGTATTTACAGCGTGATGTGGAGCGAGCACTGCTCCTATAAGAGCTCGCGCGTGCACCTGAAGCGGCTGCCCACGAAGAGCGACCGTGTGGTGCAGGGGCCGGGCGAGAACGCCGGGATCATCGACGTGGGCGACGGCTGGGCCTGCGCGTTCAAGATCGAGTCGCACAATCACCCTTCGTACATCGAGCCGTTTCAGGGCGCGGCCACCGGCGTCGGCGGCATTCTGCGCGATATTTTCACGATGAACGCGCGGCCGCTCGCGGTGATGGATTCGCTGCGCTTTGGGCCGCTGAGTGAGCGGCCCATCGGCATTCTGGAAGACGGCAACGCGCCGCGCGCGAAGACAGCCGACGCGGCGACGATCGCGAGAAACCACTCCGTGATGGAGGGCGTTGTTTCGGGCGTTTCGCACTACGGCAATTGCTTCGGCGTGCCCAACCTGGGCGGCGAAACGCGGTTTGAGCCGTGCTACTCCGGCAATCCGCTGCTGAACGCGTTCGCGCTGGGGCTGGTGCGGCGCGATGAGATTTTTTACGCCAAGGCATCCGGCGTTGGTAACCCTGTGATCTATGTCGGCGCCAAGACCGGGCGCGACGGCATCCACGGGGCGACGATGGCGAGCGAGGAGTTTACCTCTGGCTCCGAGCAGAAGCGGCCCAACGTGCAGGTGGGCGATCCGTTTATGGAGAAGCTGCTGCTCGAAGGCTGCATTGAGGCCATGGCGACCGGCGCGGTGCTGGGGATACAGGACATGGGCGCGGCGGGGCTTACGTGCTCGACCTGCGAGATGGGCGCGCGCGGCGGCGTGGGTGTCGAGATCGAGCTCGACCGGATTCCGCAGCGCGAGACCGGCATGAACTCCTACGAGATCATGCTGTCGGAGTCGCAGGAGCGCATGCTGCTGGTGGCCGAGCGCGGCCGCGAAGAGGAAGTGCTGCGGGTGTTCGCGAAGTGGGGGCTGGATGCGGTGGTCGCGGGCGAGGTGATCGCGGAGCCGCGCATGCGGGTGCGGCACCACGGCACGCTGGTCGCCGATATTCCGAATGAGTCGCTGACCGACGATGCGCCGCTCTACAACCGGCCGGTGGGCGAGTGGAAGGCGCCGGTGCCGCGCATGCCGCCGCCATCTGTAACCAATGTGGTTACAGAACGGGATCACGCTGCGGAGCTGCGGCTGCTGCTCGGCTCCGGCAATATCTGCTCGAAGCGCTGGGTGTATGAGCAGTACGACTCCATGGTGCAGACCAACACCGTGCACGGGCCGGGCGCGGAGCAGGGGCTGATGCGCATCAAGGGGACAAATCGCGGGCTCGCGATGGCGCTCGACGGCAATGGCCGCTGGTGTTATCTGGACCCGAAGCTGGGCGCGAAGCACGCCGTGGCGGAGGCCGCGCGCAAGGTGGCCTGCACGGGCGCGACGCCGGTAGCCGCGACCAACTGCCTCAACTTCGGCAACCCGGAGAAGCCGGAGATTATGCGGCAGCTCTCGGATGCGATCGACGGGATCGCGGAGGCATGTATCGCGCTGGGCACGCCGGTCACCGGCGGCAATGTTTCGCTCTACAACGAGACGCGCGGCGAGGGCATTTACCCCACGCCGGTACTCGGCATTGTGGGCGTGCTCGAGAACATCGCGAACGCGGTGCCGTCGGGCTTTGCCGAGGCTGGGCTGGCGTTGCTGCTGATCGCGCCCGCGCACACTGCCACCGTCGAGGAGCGGCTCGAAAGTTTCGGCTCATCGGAGTACGCGAAGACGGTTCTGGGTGAGCTGTGGGGTGCGCCGCCGGCGCTCGACCTTGCCGTGGCGGCCGCGCTGCACAAGGCCTTGGCCGCGATGGCCGAGGCGCGGCTGCTGAAGAGCGCGCGCGATGTCTCCGATGGCGGCATTGCGGTTGCGCTGGCCGAGGGATGCTTTGAAAACAACGTGGGCGCTCGCATTCACCTATCGGAAGGCGCGGATTTGCCCATCGCCTGGAGACTGTTTCATGAAGGTGCTTCGCAGGTGATTGTGACATGCAACGAGAATGCCGTAGCGGGTGTGCGCGATGCGGTCGAGGCCGCGGGTGGACTGGTGGTGGAGCACCTTGGCGAGACTGTCGAGTCACACTTTTCGATCGCGGTGAATGGCAATACGGTCCTGGATGAGCCGCTCGCGGGGCTGCGGCACCGGTGGGATGTCGCGCTCGAAGCGATGCTGCACGAGGTGGTGGCGTAATGGGGGCTTTGCTGATGGAAGGCATGCCCGGCGCGACTACACCGGCGGAGCGCGGGCAATTTGCCACCGTTGCAGGCACAGATAGCGCGAGCCGCTACACCGTCCGCGACCCGGGCGACGGTTTTTCTGACGAGTGCGGCGTCGCCGCTGTCTTCGGGCACCCTGAAGCTGCGCGGCAGGTTTATCTGGCGCTGTATGCGCTGCAGCATCGCGGGCAGGAGTCCGCGGGCATTGCCTCGGCTGATGGCAGCAGCCTATCGAATATCAAGGGCATGGGCCTGGTCGCCGATATTTTTTCAGAGGAAGTGTTGCGCAAGCTGAAGGGCGAGATGGCCATCGGCCACACGCGCTACTCGACCACCGGCGATTCGGCGCTGTTGAACGCGCAGCCGATTCGCGTGGACTCGACGCGTGGACTGATCGCGATCGCGCATAACGGCAACCTCATCAACCTGGGCAACCTGCGCACGAAGCTCGAACGCGAGGGCGCGTTCTTCCAGACCACATCGGACTCGGAAATTATCGTCCAGCTGATCGCACACTCGCAGGAGAACACGCTGGTCGATGCCATTGCCGACTCGCTGCGCCAGGTCGACGGCGCGTTCTCGATCGTGATGATGACGCGCGACCGCATCTTCGCAGCCCGCGATCCGCGCGGCTTCCGGCCGCTTTCTATGGGCCGCATCGTCAACCCGAACGGTCCAGACACGATTGTGTTCGCATCGGAAACCTGTGCGTTCGACCTGCTGCACGCCAAGTACGAGCGCGACGTCGCGCCGGGCGAGCTCATCATGGTCTCGAAGGACGGCGTCACGTCGCGCCAGTACTCGAGCGGCATCGAGCAGGCCTCCTGCATTTTCGAGCACGTGTACTTCGCGCGGCCTGACAGCAAAATCTTCGGCCGCTGGGTGCAGGACTCGCGCGAGGCAATGGGCCGCCAGCTTGCGCGCGAGTCGCACGTCGATGCCGACCTGGTCGTGCCGGTGCCTGACTCCGGCGTGACCGCGGCGATCGGCTATGCCGATGAGGCAAAGCTGCCGTTCCGCTTCGGGCTGATCCGCAACCACTACGTAGGCCGCACGTTTATCGAGCCGGAGCAGAAGGTGCGCGACTTCGGTGTGCGGCTTAAGCTAAACCCGGTGCGCAATCTGCTCGAAGGCAAGCGCATCGTGCTGATCGACGACTCGATCATTCGAGGGACGACGAGCCGCAAGATCGTGCGCATGGTGCGTGCCGCCGGCGCCAGGGAAGTGCACCTGCGCATCTCCTGCCCGCCGACGATCTCGCCCTGCTTCTACGGAGTCGACACACCGAGCAAGCGCGACCTGATCGCGGCCAACAACTCGGTCGAGGAGATCCGCCGCTTCATCGAGGCGGACTCGCTTGCCTACCTGTCGCTCGATGGACTGGAGCGTTCTGTTGATGGCGGCGAAGGTAACAAGTTCTGTGTAGCCTGCTACACGGGCCAGTACCCGACGGCGTGGGTGGACGTGGACGAGATACTGCCCGCGGCCGCCCTGCGCGCGTAGCTACCGCTCGTAACACCGCGCATTCATCGCACAACCGCGTCTGTGTCCGGCGCTTCTATGCAACGGGGGATTACGCGATGGCGAAGTATGGACCGAAAGCACACGCGCTGGTGGAGCAGGAGATGAAGGCGATGGAGGCGGGGAAGCTGCGCTCCGGCGGCAGCGGCGCCAAGGTAAAAAACCCGAAGCAGGCTATCGCGATCGCGCTTTCGGAGGCGCGCCGCGAGGGCGTCAAGATGCCTCCGCCGCCGGCGGGCTCGGCTGCCGCTGAAAAGGCAACTGCGAAGAAGGCATCCAGCAAGGCCGCTGGCAAGGGCACGGTGAAGAAGCCTTCTGCGAAGAAAAGCTCACCTTCAGGAGCCACTGCAAAGAAAGCACCGGCGAAGAAGAGCGCAGCTAAGAAACGCGTGTAAGTCGCGTGTAAGTCGCGTGTAAGTCAAGGTGGAGTGGACGGGAATCAGCCGACTATGAAGAACCACTGCGCACCTCGGCTATTCGCCGTGGTTTTCAGCTGTTCTTCTTGGGACTGGAGCTGCTCCCCGGGGATGCATTTGAGCTGGAAGGCGTGCTCGATGGGCTGGATGCAGCCGGCACAGAGCTGCTGCTTTCCGCTCCCCCAGAGGATTGCTTGCCCGAGCCAGACTGGCCCGCACCGGAGTCCCCTGATTTGCTCTCAGATTTGCTCTCGGACTTGTTCTCGCTTTTGTTTTCGGACTTGCCTTCGCTTTGCGCGGCTCCCTTGCCGGCCCCGGCTTTGCCGTAGTCGGTCAGGTAGAAGCCGGAGCCCTTGAAGTGGATCGCGGGCGCGGAGAGCAGGCGCTCCACGGCGCCGCCGCAGCGGGGGCACTCCTTCGGATCGGGAGCGCTGAAGCTTTGAATCTTCTCAAACACGTGGCCGCAGGCAGTGCAGCGGTACTCATACAACGGCACAGGTTTTTCCTTCTTGTCTCAGCGAGGTAGATCTCGCTTTATTGTAGCCGAGCCTCACCCCTCCGGCAGCTCGACCAGCCTGACTTCGTGCACGGCCTCGACCGCGCGCAGCTGGCGCAGCAGCGCAGGCGCGGCCGCGCCATCGATCTGGATCACCGCCAGCGCGGTGCCCTGCGCCGCTCCCTCCGCCCGGCCCAGCGCGAAGTTCGCGATGTTGATCCCGTGCTCGCCGACCACTGTGCCGAGCTTGCCGATCACACCGGGCACATCGCTGTTGCGTACCACCAGCAGCGTGCCTTCGAGCGGTGCTTCGATGGCGATGCCTTCGAGCTGCAGCAGGCGCGCGCCGGAGGAGTTGAGCGCGATGCCCGCGCGCGCGGCGAGTGTGCCGCCATCGCGGGTGTGCAGCGTGAGCGTAACCGCGCTGCCGCCGCCCGGCGCGGCTTCCTCGTGTACGCGCACACCGCGCTCGGCTGCCAGCTGCGCCGCGTTGATGCGGTTCGCGCCCTCGCTCTGGCCCAGCACGCCGGCGATCGCCGCGTTGCGCACCATCGCGGTCTGCGCCTCGGCGAGCGCGCCGCTGTAGCCGAGCGCGATGCTTTCCAGGCCGCCGCTGTCGGCCGGCAGCAGCTGCGCCAGCACCGCGCCCAGCCGCTCCGCCGCGTCGGCGAACGGCGCTAACGCGAGATACTGCTCGTGCGTCAGCGAAGGGCTGTTGACCGCGTTTTGCACCACGCCGAGCATGAGGTACGCGCGCACCTGCTCCGCGATCTGGATGCCGACCGCCTCCTGCGCCTCGGCGGTCGAGCCGGCGATGTGCGGCGTGAGCAGGACTTTGTCGTTGCCGAAAAACGGCGAGTCCTTCAGCGGTTCGTGCTCGAAAACATCGAGCGCTGCACCGGCGATCTTTCCGTTTGCAAGCGCGCGGGCAAGCGCGGCGGTGTCGATCAGCTCGCCGCGTGCGCAGTTGACGATGCGCGCGTGCTTCTTCATCAGTGCGAGCGATTGCGCGTTGACGATGCCGTGCGTCTGCGGCGTGAGCCCGACGTGCAGCGAGAGGTAATCGCTCGCGCGGAAGAGCTCTTCAGTCGAAACAAGCCGCACATCGTGCTCGCGTGCGACCGCGGGCGCGACGAACGGGTCGTGGCCGATGAGCGTCATGCCGAACGCGCGGGCGCGTTTGGCGACCTCAAGCCCGATGCGGCCGAGGCCGAGGATGCCGAGCGTTTTGCCGCGCAGCTCCGCGCCGGCGAGCGACTTTTTCTCCCAGCGGCCGGCGTGCAGCGCGGCGTTGGCGCGGGGCAGCTCGCGCGCCAGCGCCAGCATCAGCGCGAGCGTCAGCTCGGCGACCGCGACCGCGTTCGCGCCCGGCGTGTTCATCACCACGATGCCGCGCCGCGTCGCGGCTTCCGCGTCGATGTTGTCGACGCCGACGCCGGCGCGGCCAATCACACGCAAGCGGGGCGCCTGCGCGAGCAGCGCCGCGTCCACCTGCACGGCGGAGCGCACGATGAGCGCATCCGCATCGGCAAGTGCATCGGCAAGTGAAGGAAACTGGTCATGCGTCAGTACATGCCAGCCTGGCTCTTCACGCAGCACGGCGACCGTCGCGAGCGAGACCTTCTCGGCGAGAACGATCTTCACGCTTCTGCCTCCGCGGGCTTCATCGCGCAGTCCAGCAGGTCGCGGCCGCAGGGACACAGCGCGCGATTGCTGATCACCGCAACCCGCGCGGCGTAGGTCTGCTGCGCCGCGGTCAGCGCGCGTCCCAGCTCGACGCCCGGCAGCCGCAGGGTTTCGACCGCAACGTGCTCGAGCGCGCCCACCAGCGCGATGGTGTCCATGTAGTCGAAGAAGCCGAGGTGGGCAATGCGAAAAATCTGGCCTTTCATTTCGCCCTGGCCATTCGTGATGGTCGCGCCGAAGCGCTGCTTCAGCTCCTTGACGATCACGCCGGAGTCGACGCCCGCGGGCGGCAGCACCGCGGTGACGGCGGCCGCGGGCGCGAACGGCGCGAACAGCTTCAGCCCCAGCGCCTCGACCGCCGCGCGGGTCATCGCGGCGCATACTTCGGCGTTGTTGACCAGCGCGGCGCGCCCGGCTGCAAGGTCGCCGTCACCTTGCGCGGCGATAAAGTCGAACGTCGCGCCCAGCCCCGCGATCAGCGACACAGCGGGCGTGTACGCCGACTCTGCTGTCCGCGCGTTCTTGCGCTCCTTACGCAGGTCGAAGTAGTAGCGCGGGTTGAGCGAGAACTCCATCGAGCCCCACGCCCGCTCACTCACCGAGAGATAGCTGAGCCCGGGCGGGATCATCACCGCTTTTTGCGAGCCGCCGATCATGATGTCCACATCGCGATCCACGTCAAAGTGCGTGGTCCCGAGACCGGTGATCGCATCGACGACCAGCAGCGCGTCGCTCTTGCGCGCGCGCAGCAGCTCGGCCACGGCAGGCACGCAGTGGCGCACACCGGTCGAGGTTTCGGTAGCCTGCATGAAGACCGCGCGCGTCTCGATCCGCAGCGCCTTACTCACCTCATCGAGCGAGAATGTCTCGCCGTAAGGGGCTGAAACCACATCCACATCGCAGGAAAACGCACGGCCCAGCGCCGCCCAGCGCTCGCCGAACTTGCCCGCCGAAAGCACCAGGATGCGGTCGCCGGGCGAGGTGATGTTGCTGACGGCAGCCTCCATGGCGCCGGTACCCGACGACGCCAGCAGCAGCACATCGTTCCCAGTCCCGATGAACAGTTTGAGCTCGCGCAGGACCCGCTCGAACAGCTTGCGGAACTCGGGCGTGCGGTGGTGCATGTCGGCCGCGGCCATGGCGAACTGCGCGGCGGGCAGCAGGGGCGTGGGGCCGGGGGTAAAGAGGCGCGTCTTGCGGATCATGCCGGGAGCCTTCCCGCGCGGCGTCCCGCTCGCGCGTTCCTCGCCGGAAGCGAGTCTGGGCGGAATTGTAGCCTGCCGCGCCGGCGCGCCCGGAAGACCTACAATGGATTGTTTGCGAAGGAGTGCGGATGAGCGGCGAAGTTCCGGCTGGGCAGGTTGCAGGGCAAGGTCTCGTCAAGCGGATCGACACGGACATTGTCACGGCGATGAAGGCGCGCGACAGTAGGCGCGTGGAAACGCTGCGCATGGTGAAGGCGGCGCTCAAGAACCGCGAAATCGACAAACGCGAACCGCTGACAGAGGCCGAAGCGCAGGCGATTGTGACCACGCTCATCAAGCAGCGCCGCGACTCGGTCGAGCAGTTTACCAAGGGCAACCGGCCGGAGCTTGCCGCGAAGGAGGCCAGCGAGATCGTGATGATCGAGGCTTACCTGCCGCAGGCTGTTGGCGAAACCGAGCTGAAACCGTTGATCGCGGGCGTGCTTGCCGAGATGCAGACCGGCGGCATGGAGCTGGGTGCGAAAGCGATGGGCCCGGCGATGAAGGCGGTGAATGACCGGATCAAAGAACTGGGTCTGCGCGCGGATGGGCGGCAGGTGAGTGAGATGGTAAAGGCGGAGCTGGTTGGCTTGTCGATTGAGTAGAGCTTACTGAACGTGCAGGTTTGGCCGCGGCAGCAGGTCCAGGTCGAGTAGCTCGATCTCCGGGGTGAGATGGCGGTCGAGCACCGGCTCCTGCTTAAGCAAAGCCGTGCTGAGATATTTCTTGTTGTCGTCGGGGAAGACGGTGGCGACGACGGCGTTTGAGCCGAAACGTGCCCCGGCCAGCACGGCCGCCAGGAAGTTGCATCCCGACGAGATGCCGAGGCCCAGGCCCAGGGTGGACGCGAGCTTGCAGGCCATCAGGATCGAGTCGCCGTCTGAAACCGCGAGCACGCCGTCGAGCTCGGGCAGCGCGACGATGGCGGGGATGAACTCGTCGGAGATGCCCTGGATGCGGTGCGAGCCGACCTTGTGGCCGGTGCTCATGGTGGGCGACTCGGCCGGCTCGACCGCCCAGACCTGCGTTTGCGGCGAGCGGGCGCGGAGGGCGCGGGCGACGCCCATGACGGTGCCGCCGGTGCCGACTCCGGCAACGAAGGCATCGAGATGAAGGCCGAACGCGGCGAGTTGAGCGAGCAGTTCAGGCGCGGTGCCGAGCCGGTGCGCGTCGACGTTCGCGGCGTTCTCGAACTGGCGGGGGAGAAAGACGCCGTGCTCGGCGGCGGCCATCTCCCGCGTGCGGCGAATGGACCCGAGAAAGCCGCCTTGCTCGCGCGAGATGAGGCAGATTTCCGCGCCGTAGGAGCGCAGCAGGTCGCGCCGCTCCTGGCTCATCCAGTCGGGCATGCAGATGGCGACGCGGTGGCCGAGCGCGCGGCCCAGCGCGGCAAAGGCGATGCCCGCGTTGCCGCTAGTGGCCTCGGCCAGCGTGTCGCCCGGCCGCAGCAGGCCGGCGGCGTAGGCGGTGCGCAGCACATGCAGCGCCATGCGGTCCTTGATAGAGCCGGTCAGGTTGAGGTGCTCGGCTTTGGCGTAGACCGTACCGATGCGCCCGCGAAATCGGTAGGTGATGGCGAACATGGGCGTATTCCCGATGGCCTCGCCCAACGCCGCGAGACGGCGCTGCGCCGGGCAGGGGGCCGGTGGGGCTGTCGTGGGCGTAAGAAGGCTGGACACACCACCAGCTTAGGATAGCCGGCGAGCAAAGCACATGGAGAATGAAAGGTTTTTGCGGGCGAATGCCTTAGAATGCAGGCTGAAGCAGAGTTTTCACCTGGATGGGGAGGGTTCGCGGATGGCCGAGATCCTCGATGCGGTGGACCGCAAAATCCTGGCCGAGCTTCAATCCAACGGCCGATTGCCGTTTGCCGAGCTGGGCCGCCGCGTCGGGCTCTCGACCCCGGCGGTGACCGAGCGCGTCCGCCGGCTGGAAGACGCGGGCGTGATCGAGCGGTACATCGCGGTCGTCGACCCGGCGAAGGTGGGCCTGCCGTTGCGCGCGTTCATCAAGATCACGGTGCCGGGCGACCGGCTGCCGCATTTCAACCGGCTGGCGCAGAGGGTTCCCGAAGTGCGCGAGTGCCACCGCGTGACCGGCGCCGAGAGCTACATCCTGCTGGTGGCCGTGCGCGACCTGCCGCACCTGGAACAGGTGATCGATTCGCTTACGCCGTATGTCGCGACCAATACGTCGATGGTGCTGGCCTCGCCGGTGCCGTGGAACCCGGTGGTGCCCGCGTCCGCACTGAACTCCAAGTAGCGCAGCCTACTGCTGCGCGGCCGGGCTGCTGGAGTAGACCTGGGTGGCCGTTCCGCCGGCCACGCTGTACAGGGCGAACTGCCTGCCCGCAGAGCTCGGGCCCGGCTGCACCTGCTCGGTGAACAGCAGCTCCGCGCGGTGGTCGCCATTGGCGTCGACGGCATCGATCAGCCGCAGCGCCGGGGTTTCGGCCAGCGTGTCCCCGCGCGTGGTCTGCGTAAAGACCGCCTGCGGACGGCCCTGGAAGTCGGGCTGCGCGATGACCGTGACGTAGCGCCGGGTGGGGCCCTCGACCGCCGTGTGCGCGGAGTAGACATAGGTCGCGCCGCCGCCGTAGCTCAGCTCGAAGGCGTGGAACTCCGGGTCGGCCAGCGGGTCGGGCGCGCCGGGCGCCTGCGTTTTCGCTGGTGCATGGGCCGAGCGGTGCGCTCGTGCCGCCGGACCAAAGCCGGAGCCCGCGCCCGACTGCGTATTGGCCTGGGCATCGGCCTGCGCGGCCGCCTTGCGCAAGGCCGCGTCGTTTTTGGCCGCCGGCCCAAAGCTGGCTTGGGCGGCGCTGGCCAGCGCGTGCAGTGCCAGCGCATGCATGGCAGCCTGCGCCTGGGCCTGCGCTCCCGGGCTGGGCCACGCGTAGGCGAACGGGTGTGGCTCGTCGGTCGCGGTGTCGGAGATGGCGACTACCTGCCCGATCGGGACCCCGCCGGCGGGCGCTTCCTTCAGTTCCGTGCGTTCAAGCGGCAGCACGCGCCCATTCGCATCGTCTCCGCCGCCGTAGCGCAGGTGCGGGCGGTCCGGATCGGGCGCCGCGACGCTTGCCCCGCCGCTCCCGTCTGTGTGGCGGTGCAGGGTGGGCCGGTCGGGGTCAGGCGCGGCAGCCGCGGTGTCCGTGCCGGAGCGGTGGAGCGTGGGGCGGTCTGGGTCGGGCGCGCTTGAGTTGCCGGACGAGCCCGACGAGCTGCCGCCCGCATTGCCGGAACTGCTGCCCGAGTCCGTGTCGCGGCGGTGCAGCGTGGGCCGGTCCGGATCCAGCTGAGCCGAACCTGTCCCAGGGCCCGGCTTCGCGCTGGTATCGCTCGCCGGCGTGGCATCGGTCTCGCTGCCGGGCTTGCGATGCAGCACCGGGCCGCTGCCGTCGTCGCTGCTGCTGTCGCTGGTTTTGCGGGCGCGGCCGGAGCCGCCGGTCAGCACCGGCAGGTCTTTCGAGGCGAGCAGCTTCTTCGGCGCGGGCGGCGGCGCGCTGGGTGCGAACCGGCCCAGCCCCACCCAGCCGCCGTTCAGCCGCGCGGCGGCGCCCAGGTTGAACAGGCCGGCCGGCACGCCGCTCTGCTCCAGCACATACTGGGTGCCGGCCGCCACTGCGAGCGGCTCCGGCTGCGCCAGGTACAGGCCGCCGGGCTGGTAGCGTTCGCCATCCCATACCACCACCGGCACCAGCCGGCTGGCGTTCGGTTTGGTCATGTCACCGGTGTACTCATACACCGCGGTCGCGCGCAGAACCTGCTTTTTGGCCGCGTCCTGGCCCACCTTGCCCACGTACTGGCCAGGCGCGGCGAGCGCCGGCAGCAGCAGCAGGGCCGACAGGCGGAACCGGGATGGAGGTTGCTTGCTCATCTCTCGCCTGTTGGACGCAGCCCCCGGGTCGGCGGACGCTTTTGCTTCCTTTCAGGAGCCGGAACCGTCCTTTTCCGCATCAAGACACAGGACGCGCTAAGCCAACCAAAGGAGATCGCAACATGGAACTGCACACCCCCGTTTCCGACTTTACGCTCCAGGATGACCAGAACCAGACCCGCACGCTTTCTGAGTTCCACGGCAAGCCCGTGGTGCTGTTCTTCTACCCGAAGGCCGATACGCCCGGCTGCACCATCGAAGCCTGCGGCTTTCGCGACACCTTTGCCCGGCTGATGGAGGCCGGCGCGGTGGTGCTGGGCATCTCGCGCGACACGCCGCAGGCCCAGGCTAAGTGGAAGGCCAAGAACGAGCTGCCCTACACGCTGCTGGCCGACGTGGACGCGAAGGTCTGCGGGCAGTTCGGCGTCCTGAAGGAGAAGAGCATGTTCGGCAAGAAAGTGACCGGGATCGAGCGGACAACGTTCCTGATCGCGCCCGACGGCACCCTCGCCAAGGTTTGGGAGAAGGTCAAGCCGGAAGGGCATGCGGAGGAAGTGCTGGAGGCGATCCAGGCGGCGTAGGGAGTCAGGTAGCAGCGAGCAGGAAACAAATAGTATTTATGAGGCAGACCTTTCCCTTGGGGGTAAGAAAGCGCAGTCCCAATTCTGGGTCATCCTGAGCGAAGCCTGGCGGAACGCCAGGCGAAGTCGAAGGACCTGCTTTCCCCGGTTGCGCGATGTCCGTATCCGCGCAAAATCATCTCCATGACCAAACTCCTGCCCCGCGCCTTCTTCCTCCACGCACCGGACGTTGTCGCCCGCGCCCTGCTCGGCAAACTCCTGCTGCGCCGCTGGCAAGGTGTCCTGCTCGCTGGCCGCATCGTCGAAACGGAAGCCTATTTCGGCATGGATGACGCGGCCGCGCATGCCTTCGCGGGCCGTACCGCGCGCAACTCCGTTCTGTGGGGCGCGCCCGGCCACGCGTATGTGTACTTCATCTACGGCCTGCATGCCTGCTTCAATGTCTCCTGCGAGCCGGAAGGCGTTGCCGGCTGCGTGTTGATCCGCGCCCTCGAACCACTCCATGGACTGCCGCAGATGGCGGCGCTGCGCGGTTTGCTTCCAGATTCTGCGCCGCGCCTGCTGACCGGCGGCCCGGGGCGGCTGTGTCAGGCGCTCGCCATTACCCGCGAGCGGCTGAACGGCGCCGACCTGCTCGACCCGACTGGCGAACTGAGGCTGGCCGAGCCGGAGGACGGCTGGGCAGCGGGCGAGATCGCGGTGACGCCGCGCATCGGCATCCGCAAGGCAGCCGAGCGGCCGCTGCGCTTTCTGCTTGCCGGCAGCCCGTGCGTTTCCGGGCCGCGGGTGCGCACTGATCCGCGCTGAGCTGCTTACAGCAGCAGCAGCAGCGTGTTGTCGATCAGGCGCGTGGAGCCGACCCAGCCGGCGACGGCGAGCAGGGCGGGGCTGCCGGTCGTGAGCGCGGCGACTGGTTCAAGGGTTTCGGGCGCGACCAGCGCGAGGTAGTCGAGGCGAAAGCCGGGCTCCTGCGCGAGCACCACCCGCGCTACTTTGAGCAGCGGGCCGGCCTGGGCCATGCCGTGCCGGGCCAGGTTTTCGGCCGCGAGCAGCGAGCGCGAGAGCACCAGTGCCTGCTGCCGCTGATGCGCGGAGAGATAGCGGTTGCGCGAGGAGAGCGCAAGGCCATCCGGCTCGCGCACGGTCGGGCAAACCACCAGCTCGACCGGTAGGGCCAGGTCCTGCACCATGCGGCGCAGCACCGCGACCTGCGCGGCATCCTTTTGGCCGAAGTAGGCGCGCTCCGGCTGGATGATGTTCAAGAGCTTGGCGACCACGGTAGCGACCCCAGTGAAGTGACCGGGCCGGGAGGCGCCGTCAAGCCGCGAGGCCACCGGGCCGACATCGACCGCGGTTGCAAAGCCCTTCGGGTACAGCTCCTCCGGCTCCGGCGCGAACAGCAGGGCGACGCTGGCGGCTTCGAGCAGCGCGCAGTCCGTGTCGAAGGTGCGCGGGTACTTCGAAAAATCCTCGCTCAGGCCGAACTGGAGGGGATTGACGAAGATAGATGCGGCCACGCAGTAATTGTCAGCGCGCGCGGCCTCGACCAGCGACAGATGGCCGGCGTGCAGCGCGCCCATGGTGGGCACAAAGCCGAGTTGGCCGCCGGTGGCCTGGCGGAAGGCGCGGACTTCCGGGATGGTTCGGGCGATCTGCATTCAGAAAAACCTCAAAACCGCCTGCGCGGCTCGCGCCCACTTCGTGGGGTGTATACCCTAAAGGCCTTCCTGGCTGGTCACTTCTTTACTGCAGCCGTTTCAGCAGCCTGCCAGCCATTCGCCACTTCCTGCGTCAAATGATAGCTCTCCCCTTCGGCGGGAAATCGCCGTTCGCGCACGTCCTCGGCGTAGTGCGAGACCGCCTCGCGCATCAGCCCGGCCACATCGGCGTAGCGGCGCACGAACTTCGCCGCCGGTGCAAACGTAAGCGAAAGAATATCGTGCAGCACCAGGATCTGCCCATCGCAGTCGAGCCCGGCGCCGATGCCGATCACCGGCACGTGCAGCCTCTGCGCGGCCCGCGACGCCACCTCGCGCGGCACGCCTTCAAGCACCACCAGCGCGGCCCCGGCTGCCTCCATCGCGAGCGCATCGGTAACCAGCGCCTCGGCCGCATCGAGCGTGCGGGCCTGCACCCGGTAGCCCCCCATGCGGTGCACTCCCTGGGGCAGCAGGCCCAGGTGCGCAACCACCGGGATCTCGGCCTCGACCAGCCGCTGCGCCAGCGCGGGCCGGGCGCCCTCGATTTTGACCGCTTCCGCGCCGGCTTCCTTGATAAAGCGGGTTGCATGGCGCACTGCCTCGACCTCGCCGGCGTTGTAAGTGCCGAAGGGCATATCGGCCACCAGCAGCGCGCGGCGCACCGCCCGGCGCACCGCGCGGGTGTGGTGCAGCATCTCGTCCAGCGTGACCGGCAGGGTGGAGTCGTAGCCCAGCACCGCCATGCCTAGCGAGTCGCCCACCAGCAGCAGGTCGATGCCGGCCTCGTCCACGATGCGGGCGCTGGGATAGTCGTAGGCGGTCAGCGCCGTAATGGGCTCCCCGGCGCGCTTCTTGGCGGCCAGCGCGGGAAAGGTGATTTTTTCAGAAGACGGTGCGGCGGCAGGCTCGCGCCCGGTCGAAAGGCTCATGCTCGGGGCTCCAGTGCTGCTCCCCCGTCCCGGAAAGCGGGAAAAGCGTGGGATGCAGCCCGTTCCTCTTCAGGGTAAACGACAGCCCTTCAGGCGATGTGCGCAAGCGGCGCGAAATGCTCGCGGCCATGCACCGGCGCCAGGATGCGGTCGAGCAGCAGCTCGCGCTCGTGCTCGCTGTCGACAAAGTCGATGGCGGAGGTATCGACGACCAGCAGGCGGCTGGCGGTGTAGCGCGAAAAGAAATGCTCGTAGGCATCGCATACCTGCTCGATGTAGGCGTCGTCGATGTCCTGCTCGTCGACGATGCCCTTGCGGCGCCGGCGTTCGAGCAGCACGGCGGGGCTGGCCTGCAGGTAAACGACCAGGTCAGGGTGGCTCGGAACCGCGTTGGCCGCGTAGAAATCCTTGTAGATCGCGAGCTCCGCGTCGGACAGGTTCAGGTGTGCGAACAGCTTGTCTTTTTCAAGGATGTAGTCCGAAACGATCGGGCCGGCGAGCGTTGATGCCGTCCCAAGCTGCGCGATGCGCTCGCGCAGGAACCACATTTGGGTGGCGAAAGCCATGCCCGGCTCCGCCTGGTAGAAGCGCGCCAGAAAGGGATTGTTCTCGGGCTCGGCGAGCAAAGCGGCGCCCATGCGCTCGGCGAGCAGGCGAGCCAGGGTCGACTTGCCGACCCGCACAGGGCCTTCAACCGCTATGCGCAAAGGCCGTGAAGCCGGGACCGCATCGAGCGTGGCGACGGGTGGATTGCGCTCCGCAGCCACGGCCGGAATGATGGCAATATCATCCGAGGGAAACAGCCTGTGCTGCTGCGACGGCATGGTCAAGGGAGTGTGCTTTGGCACGGCTGGCTCACTTTCCTGGTTCCGGTCTTTGGAGCTGAAATTGCCGCGGCTTCATGTGGCGATACGCGGAAATCGCTCGCGGCTGGCCATCGTGTGCCGCCGCATTTCCGCCGTATGGGCGAATAATAAGCGAACACGCCCTGAAACGGAAGCATTCTTTTGCAGTCGGCCGCGGACGGTTTTATCCCGCCAACGCAGGTACACTGGGTGCCATGACGGTGGGAGCGGAAGCAGCCGGTGCGGGCGTCGCGATCGCAGCCCTGGCGGGTGGCTGGGAGCGGTCGCAGTGGTCGACTTCTCAGATCTGGGGCAGGACTCTGCTCCACGGGCTCAACGGGCGCGAACTCGCGCTGACCTTCGACGACGGCCCCAACGACCGGTACACGCAGGAAGTGATGGAAAAGCTGGCCGATGCGAACGTGCGGGCGAGCTTCTTTTTCATCGGCAAGCATGCGCGGCAGCTTCCGTGGCTGGTGCGGCAAGCGGCCGAGGCGGGCCATGTCATCGGCAACCACTCGCTCTCGCACCGCAACCTGGTCTACACCAGCACGGCAAAGATGCGCGCGGAGATCCGCGACTGCAGTGCGATTCTGGAGGACGCGACGGGCATGCCGGTGCGCTTCTTCCGGCCGCCCTACGGGGGCCGCCGTCCAGCGGTGCTGCGTGCTGCGCGGGAGCTGGGACTTGAGACCGTGATGTGGAACAGCATGGGCTTTGACTGGCGAAAAAACCGCGCGCCCAAGCAGATCATGAAGGCGGTGGAGCGCGGCATCCGCGGCAACCGCAAGGCCGGCCGGGGCTCGACGATCCTGCTGCACGACGGCGGACCGAACAACCCGAACACCGATCGCGGGCGCACGGTTGCGGCGCTGGGCTTTCTGCTGGAGCGGGGGCCGGCGGCGAACTACCGGTTCGTGACGGTGGCGGACTGGTGGCCGGCGAAGCAGTAGCCGCGCTTGCCTCCCGCTTACAATGGACACCATGGCACATATGGTTCATTGCGCGCGCTACAAGCAGGAGATGGAAGGGCTGGAAGAGCCGCCGTTCGACAGCGATTTTGGGCACAAGATTTACAACAACGTCTCGAAGAAAGCCTGGGGCGAGTGGATCGAGCACCAGAAGATGATCCTGAACGAGTACCGTCTGCAGCCCTGGACGCCGCAGGCGCAGGAGTTCCTGGTGGAGCAGATGAACCAGTACTTCTTCGGCGAGGGTTCCGCCCTGCCTCAAGACTACGTGCCGCCGGCGAAATAACGACACATTCCAGCAGTTCCGGTAGTCCATGAAGTGAGAAGTCCGCCCCGGTGCCCGGTGGAGAATCGGAATCCAGCGGCTTGCGGTAGCTTGTCTACTCCTGACCCCTGATCCCTGGCTCCTCGCCCTGGTGTACACTCTGTGCTGGAAGCCCCTGTCGGGACGTGGCTCAGCCTGGTAGAGCACTCGCTTGGGGTGCGAGGGGTCGGCAGTTCAAATCTGCCCGTCCCGACCATCTGACAGCGCGGCTTCTTCCCCCCTACTTCTCTGACTCTACTTCCTTGGGCGAGAGCTTTCCGATCTTGCGCAGGTGGTTCGCGTAGGCGCGGTTGGCGTAGACGCGTGCATTGCACTTCCTGCAGCGCACCGGGTAGCGAAAAAAGAGCATCTGCAGGCGGTCTTCCGGGCGCACGCGGGAGAGCTGGAACTTCGTCGACCAGCAGGTGGGGCAGTGCAGAACGGGTTCTGTCGAATCGGCCAAACCGCTTTTCTCCTGTTCTGGGCTGGCGTGCGGGCGACAGCACTACCGTAACCACTATATTAATGCGTTCCACCGCAAATGGCGTTAATGTAAGCCCTACCGGATTTGCTGCGAGGCCTTATGGTTTGGGATGTAACGTTTACCTGCGATATCTGCGGCAAGAGCAAAGGGGAGGCGAACCACTGGTGGATGGCGGCGCTCGGCTCGGTCCCATGCTTCGAGGAGAATGGGGGCGCGGACCCGCGTGAGCAGCGTTTTACGCTGATGCGCTGGTCGCGGGCCGACAGCCAGAACCCCGACATGTACCACCTGTGCGGCCAGGGCTGCGCCATGCAGGCGATGGAGCGCTTTATGACCGACGGCGCGATCGAAACTCAGTAAAGCCGCTGCACGCGGTGATTTTTTTGAAAATCAGGAGTCTTTCCCGCTTACCTCGGGTCTTTACAAGCGTCCCACTATTTTCGCCGGTGTTTTTTGCAGCCGGCCAGGAGACGCCGCACGATGTCCGCTGCCGATGCTTACAGGCTCCCCTCTGTCGCACTGCCCACAACCCGCCCGGCGAGCAAGGCCATCGCGGCAGGGTCCCTGGCCGACGATGCCAGCCGCGCGGCGGAGGTTCTGCTGATCCGCGAGGCGCAGGCCGGCTCGCGCGCTGCGTTTGACGCCCTGGTGCGCCAGTATGACCAGGCCGTCCTGCGCCTGGCGCTGCGGCTCACCGGCTCCGAGCAGGATGCGCAGGATATTCACCAGGAAGCCTTCCTGAAAGCCTACCGCTACCTGGCCAACTTTCGCTTCGAGTGCTCGTTCTATACCTGGATCTACCGCATTGCGACCAACCTGTGCCTGGACCACCTGCGCCGGCGCAAGTCGCGCCGCGAGGAGCAGGCGGTGGTGCTGGACGGCCGCGGCGAGGAGATGGACCTGCTCGGCAATGTGTCCGACACGCGCTCCGGCGCGAACCCGGCCCGAGAGCTCGACCGCAAGCTGCTGGGCGAGAAAATCCAGGACGCGCTCGGGCACCTGACCCCGCGGGAGCGGATGGTTTTTGAGCTGAAGCACTACCAGGGCCTGAAGCTGCGGGCGATCGGCGAGATGCTCGAAACCACGGAAGAGACGGCGAAGAATACGCTCTTCCGCGCGACGCGCAAGCTGCGGCTGCACCTGGCCGAGATGCACGGCTGACGGAATGAACGGCACCAGCGCGCCAGCCGTGGCACAACGGCGGCGCGGCAGCAGCAGGTTTTCTCTTTTGGAGAGCGATGTGAAGCAGCAAGATTCAGCAGGTCCAAAAAGGCCGGCGTCCCCGGCCATGACGTGTGAAGCGGCGCAGCGAGCCATCGCGCTGGCGGCGATGGTCTCGCCCGACAGCGAGAGCGGCTATGGTTTCGAGTCGTTGCAGGGCACGCAGCACAGCGTGTCCTCTCCGTCTCCAGGGCGGGGCGGCGAGGAGGCTTCGCCGTACACGGGGCGCGGATCGTCAGATCGCTTTTTCCCGAACGACCCCCCAAGCGATAGTTGGAGGGAGGCCTCTTACTCCGGCACGGAGCCGGGCCCAGCCTCGCTGAACGCGACGGGCCCGGCACTTCGCGCGGCATTTGGACAGGGCGAAATGCGGCCGTCAGGCCCGAGTGCTCAAAGCGCCCTGGCGGACCATTTGAGCGTCTGCCGCTCCTGCCAGGCCGAGTTGGCCGCGACGACCGCTTTTTTTCGCGCGCTGGCCCACGAAACCGACCAGAATGGCCCGGAGCCATCGGCGACCCTGCTGGCGCGCGCCCGGATGCAGCTCGACGCCAGCTTGGACTCCTCCGCGCAGGCCGGCCCCTGGACGTTGTTTACTCGGCAGATCATGTTTTCCGCCGGACGTCTGCGCGCCGCGCCCGCCTTGTCTTCCGCTTTGCTGCTGGCCGGCCTGCTTGCCGGCGGATACGGAGGCTACCGAGCCGGCCATGCCGCCCATGCCGCGGAGCAGGACGCGCTGCTGCTGGCCCCGCCTGCGCCGGAGGCGCCCTCGGTGGTGGCCGACGTGAGCTCGGTGAGCCGCGACCCGGGCACCGGGCTGGTCGAGGTGCGCTATGACCGCCTGGTTTCGGACGTGCTGACCGCGCCGGCCGAAGACCCTTCCATCCGCGAACTGCTGATGGCTGCGACTCAGAACGGGATCGACCCGCAGGTGCGCAATGTCTCGGTCAGCCTGCTGTCGGGCGGCTGCGGTGCGGGCGCACCCTGCCCCGCCTCCGACTCCGCTTCGAACGCGGCCCTCAACCGGGCGGATGCGGCGCCGGTGCGCAATGCGCTGATGAACGCGCTCGAAAGCGACAAGACGCCGGAGGTCCGCAGGGAAGCGCTCGCCGGCCTTGGACCGTTCATCGCGGACAACACGGAAGTCCGCGATGCGGTGCTTTCCGCGCTGATGAGCGATCCGAGCGCTTCGGTGCGCATCGAGGCGGTGCGATTGCTGCAGCCGGTCGATGTGGACTCGAGCGTGCGCCAGGTGCTGCATACGGTGGCGTTGCGCGATGGCGATCCGTCGATCCGCTCGGCCTCGCTGGCCGCACTGCGGTCGGTGCCCCAGATTCAGTAAGTGCGGTAAGCTCCGCGGCTCGGAAATCCCACTCGCGAAGCGAACCGAAACAGGACAACGCCGCACCCCTGTTCGCTCCCGCGCCAGTCCAATTCGTAAGGGCCGCTCCCGACCGATTCAGGTTGCGCGGGGGCAGTTGTGAACCGCAGAATGCCAGCAATATATCTCTGAGAGCCAGAAGGACTGGAAAACGCTTCGTGAGTTCTGAACCGAGTCGCGCCGAAACAGCCGGCAGCTCCAGCCCGCGCAGTGCCCCGCTGGTCATCACGCTCGCGGTGGTGCTGGTCTGCGCCGCGAGCGGCGAGGCCAAAGTCCTGCCGGCGCGCCATACGGGCGGCAGCGGCAGCGGGGCTCAGGAGGCGCCGATTTCCCCGCACGGCCTGGAGCGGCCCGGCTACCTGGGCGTGAGCCTGCGCGACCTGGATGCCGCCGAGGCTACCCGGCTGCACCGGCGCGGCGCCATGGGCGCCATGATCGTCACGGTAGACCGCGACGCGCCTGCCTGGACCGCCGGCCTGCGTCCGCAGGATGTGGTGCTCGAGATCAACGGGCAGGCGGTGAACGGGGTGGAGGCCCTCCGCAAGCGGCTGCGCGAGTGCCCGGCCGGCGACACGATTACCCTGCGGGTGCGCCGCGGGGACGACGAGATGAGCTATTCGGTGATGCTGGGGGACCAGGAGACGATCGCGCAGAACGCGCTCAGCCAGCACCTGCGTCCGGGGCCGGTGCTCCAGTCGCGTCCCGCTGCCGATCCCCCGGCGCCCGCGCCGGCGGAGGGCACGGGTGCTTTCGCGTGGTCGTCCGCCGCGCCGCTGCCCGCGCCCTCCACCCAGGGCGGCGCGCGCGGCATGGCTTCCACCCTGCTCGATGCGCTGATTCCAGGCTCGACCTACACCGGCCTGGAGGTGGACCCGTTGACGCCGCAGCTGTCGGCGTTCTTCGGCGCGCATGCCAATGGCGGGCTGCTGGTGACGGCGGTGGGCGCGGGCTCCCCGGCGGCGAGCGCGGGGCTCGCCGCCGGAGATGTGATTGTGCGCGCGGGCAACCGGCCTGTCGCGACGCGCAGCGCCCTGGCGCACGCGCTGCGCGAGGCCAAGGGCAATGCCGTGCCGCTGGCGGTGCTGCGCGACCACAAGGAGACCATCCTGAGCCTGCTGCCCGGCAAGCGCAAGAAGCTGTAGGCGCCGTTCTCGGATACGCGGTTTTGAGACTGGGAGACAGGCTTTTCTTGACGGAAAAACCCCTGAACTTCTGCTGGACGCGCTCGAATGTAGGAGCACTGCTGCAGCCGCGCCAGCCTGTTACCAGGGAACGATTCCCTTCATGTCGAGGAATGCGCCCGTCGGGGCGTCGGCGGGCAGCAGTGCAAGCCGCACTGTTTCACGCGCTCCCTCTTCCACCGTCTGGGGGCCGCGATGCTGGTTCAGATCGGTGGCGGTATAGCCCGGGTCGGCCGAGTTGACCTTGATGGCAGTATCGCGCAGCTCCCACGCCAGCTGCACCGTCAGCATGTTGAGCGCTGCCTTCGAGGCGCAGTAGCCGAGAATCTTGACCGGGGCGAACTCCCAGCCGGGGTCGCCGTGCTGCGTGAGCGAGCCGAGGCCGCTCGAAACATTGACGATGCGCCCGGCCGGGGTCTTGCGCAGCAGCGGGAGCATCGCCTGGGTAACGGCCACGGTGCCGACGAAGTTGGTCTGCATCGTCTTTTCGATCGCGTCCAGACTGGACTGGCTGGGAGGGCCATCGCCGGGTGCGCCGATGCCGGCGTTGTTCACCAGGATGTCGAGCCGGCCGAACTCGGCCTCGACCGTGGCGGCTGCCTTCGCGATGCTATCGCGGTCGAGCAGATCGATCGCGATGGCGCGGGCATCCAGCTTTTCGCCTTGCAGTGTTTCGGCTGCTTGCTGTCCGCGGCTCGCCTCGCGGGCGCCCATCAGCACCGTGCAGCCGGCCTTGCCCAGCTGCCGTGCGACCTCAAAGCCGATCCCCTTGTTCGCGCCGGTAATCAAGGCGACCTTTGCTGTAGTGGTTTCCATGTGCGGCTACTCCTGCCTTCTGGATTTAAACTCTTTCCAAAGTTAGATGAAGGAAAGCTCAGGTTTTGACTTCGCATATGAAGAAGGTGACAGAGGCTCCGCCGCGAGCAAGAAAGACGCCGGTGCAGGCTCGTTCGGCGGAGACGGTCGAGGCGATTTTCGAGGCGGCGATTCAGGTTCTGCTCAAGGACGGCATCGAGCGGCTGACCACCACCCGGGTCGCCGAGCGGGCCGGGGTCTCAGTCGGCACGCTGTACCAGTATTTCCCCAACAAGCAGGCGCTGCTGTATGCGGTGCTTGAGCTGCATTTGCTGCAAGTGCTTACCTCGCTTGAGCAAGCCTGCGGACAGCTTCGCCACCAGCCTCTGGCAAAGATGGCCGAGGCGGTTGTCCAGGTTTTTGTCGATACGAAGCTGCGCCGGGCCGACGCCTCGGCCGCCTTGTACGCGATCTCCTCCGACCTGCAGGCGGCCGCCCTGGTGCGCCGGCTCCGCAAACGCTCGCTGGCGGCGCTGGCCGCGATGCTCTCGACTGCGTCCGATGGCTCGTTCGCGGAGGTGCGGACGGTCGCGGCCATGATGTACGCGGCGATGGTGGAAGCCACGCGGGCCACGCTTGAAGCCGGCGCATCCGCGGCGATGGTGCGCACGCTGCGGGAGCAGTTGACGCTGCTGTGCCGCGCTTACCTGCATGCGGCAAAGCTACACGAAATAGCGCCTGCGGCAGCCTCGTCCGTGGCATCCTGAATCGGCCGCGGAGACGCGACTTCAGACCGGGGAGAGACCCTCATGGCGACCCAGAACCTTTGTTGCTGGCTAGCGCTCAGCCAGCCGGAGTTGGGTGCGTGGGAAGCAGGTTCCCTGCGGCGATGCGCTGCCCGGCCAGGACGGAGCCTTCGTTCGAGAAATGGTCCTCATCGATAAGCAGCGGGATCGTGCGTCCAGGGTCGACATAGGTCTGGCAGCGGCTGACGGGGCAGAACATCTGGACCAGCGAAATATACGAGACATGCCAGCGGGTGCGGGCCAGGGCAGCGAGCTGCTGGTCGAGTGCCTCGGTTTCGAGCGTCCGATGGCTGTTCGCGAAATCGGGGTCGTGCCGCAGGATGCCGTAGGCAAGCAGGCGAGGCAGGGGCGCGTCGTAATCCTGCGTCGGACCGATCAGCGTCAACGGGATTTCGTGGGCCTGATCCCAGGCGACGAGCCGGTTGATCGCGGGGATATCGGTCGCGACCCAGCGGCCCACCACAATCATGCGATCGATGTGGTGCGCGGGCAGGAACCGGGTGAAGAGCATGTGGGTCAGCACTCCACAGTCGCCGGAGGTGCGTGCGGGGTCGGGCCGGCAGGAGGCGCGGCTCAGCTGGAGAAAGTGAACCTGGGGGAAGGCTTTGACCAGGCCCGACCACTGGGCTGCGGCGTGGCTGTCGCCGATCAACAGCCAGTTGGGCCGGCTCGGGTCTTCGGTCAAGCATGGATTGGGTTTGAAATCGCGCGCGCGGATCACCATGCAGGTGCCCACCCGATAATCGGTCGGCTCATCGACATAGTTGCCCACCGCGACGGCAGCCGCCGGAAAGCGCGTTGGCAGCCCGTGCAACGCCAGCACCAGTACGCCGGCGGATACCAGCACCGCCGACGAGACGCCGGCGAACAGAAACGCGCCGCGGCCACTGAGCCGAAGGGGACCGTCGCGGAACGGGCGCTCGATAAAACGCCAAGAGAGCACGGCGAGCGCAAAACTGAGCGCGAGCAGAATAAGTTTAACGACGCGGTGCGGGAGTTCATTCCCCCACAGGCTCATGCCCTGGAACACGATGACAGGCCAGTGCCACAGGTAGAGCGAGTAGGAGATGAGCCCGATAAACACCATCGGCCGCCAGGCGAGGAACCGCGCGACGAGAGTTGGATGAGGCAGGGGCGAGCCGCTGGCGGTGGATTTCGCCTGCCCTGACCAGATGAGCAGGGCCGCGCCGCCGCAGGGCGCCAGGGCAGCGGCTCCGGGAAACGGCACGGCGCCGTTGATCAGCAGAACGGAGCCGCAGATGAGCAGCAAACCAAGTGCGGCGGCGAGGTTTCGCAAGGCTTGCGAGGCAGCCCGCGGCACCAGTCCAACCGAGAGCAGTGCGCCCAGCAGCAGCTCGCAGGCCCGTGTCCACGGCATGAAGAAGGCGAGAGACGGCGTCTGGAGCGCGCCATAAACGCTGAACGCGAAGCTCACCGCGGTCAGCACTCCGAGGGCAATCGTCAGATGCCTGGGCAGCAGGCGGCGCAGCAGCAACAGCAGCGGGGGAAACAGCAGGTAGAACTGCTCTTCCACGCCGAGCGACCAGGTTTGCAGGGCTGGCCGCGAGAGTGAGAGTGGATCGAAATACGTGGAATGCAGCCCGAAGTAGAGGTTTGAAGCTGAAAGGCTGGCACCGATCAGACTGCGGGAATAGTCGCGCAGCTCGGACGGCATCGCGACCAGCAGCGCAAATGCGGTCGTGCCGAGCAGGGCCGCGGCCAGCACGGGGTAGATACGCCGAATGCGTCGGACATAAAAGCCGCGCAGGGTGAAGCGGCCCGCGTCCATGTCGGCCAGAAGGATGGAGGTAATCAGGTATCCGGAGATGACGAAAAATACGTCTACCCCGGTAAAGCCGCCCAGCGCGAAGCGGAACTGGAGGTGAAAGGCCATGACCGCGAGGACAGCCACAGCGCGCAGGCCGTCGATATCGGGCCGGTAGGCAATGTGGCTGTAGGCGCGCGCATGGTTCTGAATGATCGGATCTCCGCGAACTCTCTTCCATCTGGCCGGGAGTTTGCCGCTGATGCTATTCGCCGAAACAGCTCCGGCGGCCTCTCCCGGCTCTCGACCGCTGCTCGCGTGAGTTTACAAGACTTACCGGGTCAGCATCTTTTCGACATACGGCAGGACGGTTTGCGCCACTTTCTCGTAGCCGGCGCCGTTGGGATGAATGTAGTCCGGGCTCATAAGCGGGGCGACGCCGTAGACGCCCTGGAGCAGAAACGGGATCAGCGGCAGGTGGTAGCGGGCGGCGACTGCTGGGTAGAGCGCGTAGTACTGCTTCATATAAGGAGTGGTGAGCTGGGCCGGGGGCGTGAAGCCGAGGTTGTCCGGGATATCGATGCCGGCGAGCAGGACCGGGATATGCGCCTGCTGGAGCGCTTCGATCAGGCTGTCGAGGTTGCGCTCGAGGCCGGGCAGCGGCTGGCCCAGCAGCGCGTCGTTCGAGCCGAGCTCAAGCACGACGAGAGACGGGTGGGCGGCCAGAACGGACGGCAGGCGCGCCAGCCCGTCGGCGGTGGTGTTGCCGTCGATGCCCTGGTTGAGGACGGTGACGTGGTAGCCGGCCTGGGCGAGGTCCTTGCGCAGAAAGTCGGGGTAGGCGCTGCCCGGCGGAGCGCCGTGGCCGGCGGTCAGGCTGTCGCCGAAGCAGACTATGGTCTGGGTCTGCTTCTGGGCCTGCGCGTGCAGGCGGGCGCAGGGTGCGAGCAGCAAAAGCAGGGCGGCGAGGGTTTGGAGCATGCTGGTTAGCATCTGGGCGTTCATCCTGGCTTAGTGTAGCGGCGGCGACGGGAGCGCATTCCCGAAGTGAGCGCTCGGACGGGCATTGCCTCAGCCGTCTGTGCTGGAGAAGCCGAAGGGGCTGCCTTTCTTTGTGTTCAAATAAAGCGATGGCTCTGAAGGTTGCAAGCGCGCCTGAGAACGCGCCTGAAAGCGCGCAAGCAGCGAGCGCCCCGGTGTTTCGCACAGGCGGCGTACCCACGCCGCGGCACCCGCTGCGGCGGCGTTGGAAGGCCGTGCTGCGGCGCGTGCGCGAGCTCGCAACCGTGGGCTGGGGGCTGCTCTCGACCCGCCACCCGGTAATGGCGCAGATCGTTCCGGCACGCTTCTGCAACCTGAGCTGCGCCTACTGCAACGAGTACGACAAGGTTTCGGAGCCCGTACCGGTCGCGGAGATGCTGCGCCGCATCGATGCGCTGGCCAGGCTCGGCACCTCGATCATCACAATTTCCGGCGGCGAGCCGCTGACTCATCCCGATCTCGACCAGGTGATCGCGCGGATTCGCAAGCATGGGCGTATCGCGGGCATGATCACCAACGGCTACCTGCTGATGCCCGAGCGGATCGAGCGGCTGAACCGCGCTGGCCTGGACCACATGCAGATCTCGATCGACAATGTGATGCCCGACGAGACCTCGAAAAAAAGCCTGAAGGTGCTGGACAGGAAGCTCGAGATGCTGCGCGAGTACGCCGACTTCCACGTCAACATCAACTCGGTGGTGGGCGGCGGGATTGCCAACCCGCAGGATGCGATCACGGTCGGCCGCCGAGCGATCGAGCTTGGCTTTACCTCGACGATTGGCATTATCCACGACGGCGGCGGCCAACTGAAGCCGCTGGGCGGCGAGGAGCGGCGGGTGTGGGCGGAGATGCGCGGCTGGAAAAAGACCAACTACTCGCAGTTCAACCAGTTTCAGGAAGCGATTGCCAACGCCGAGCCGAACGAGTGGCGCTGCCGCGCGGGCGCGCGCTACCTGTACGTCTGCGAGGATGGCCTGGTGCACTACTGCTCGCAGAAGCGCGGCAACCCCGCCGTGCCGGTGGCCGAATACACCAGGGCCGACCTGCGGCGCGAGTTTACCCACGCCAAAAGCTGTGCGCCGCACTGCACTGTCTCGTGTGTGCACCAGATCTCGTACATCGATCACTGGCGCGCCCCGCAGACGGGCCGCAGCGCGCCTGGCGCGGCCGAGGGCTTGGTCAACATCGAGCTGTAGCGGCAAGCTGCGAGGTTCTCGAGCAAGGCGGTCAAGAGCAAAAGCAGATCCTTTGGCGCAAGCGCTACCGCTGCGCTCAGGATGACACCGCCGGTTGAGCACGAGAATGTGCAGCTTTTTCTCTGCCCCGCGGCTTCCTTGCGCCCCTTATAAACAATTTTTTTACGGCGTATCACGGTTCTGTATACGGCCTTTGAAAATCCCACATACGTGGTAGTCTTGCGCCAATGCGCCAACTGAATCCACCCCTGCGGATGAGCGATTTTTGCGCTCCCGCGCAGCTCCTCGCTGCCCGGGCTTGTTGCCGCTAGTCCGCGCTACCCGTTTCAGTCAGTGCGGCCAGACAACACAGAGCCGCATAGCCAGTCGAAAGCATGTTTCAGGAGGAATTCCCCGCATGAAGCACTCCCGTATCTTCCGCAGCCACGTCTCCCGGCACGCCACCTTGGTGCTCGCCGGCTTTGCCGCTACCGCTGCCGCCTACGCGCAGATCGACACCGGCCAGATCAACGGCACGGTCACCGATCCCTCCGGCGCCGTCGTTTCGAAGGCGCAGATCACGGAGCGCAATGTCGGCACCAATGCCACCCGCTCGCTCACCAGCGCGGCCAACGGCACTTACACCTTTACCAACCTGTCCGCGGCCATGTATGAGATCACCGTCACGGCGCCCGGCTTCGGCAGCTACACCCAGCAGGTGGAGGTGACGGTGGGCGGCCATGCGACGCTCGATGCGAAGCTCACGGTCGGCCAGGGCGCGGAGAAGGTGACGGTCACCGCGGGCTCGGGCGGCACGGAAGTGAATACTTCGACGCAGGAGCTGTCGCAGATTATCGGGACCGAGCAGGTGGCGCAGCTGCCCTCGCTGACGCGCAACCCATATGACTTTGTCGGGATCGCGGGCAATGTGAGCAACGGCGACAGCGCGCAGGGCAAGAGCCAGAACGCTTCCACGCGCGGCGTCGGCTACTCACTCAATGGCCAGCGTACTTCGGGCACCGACATTCTTCTCGACGGCGTCGAGAACACGGACATCTTCAACAACGCCCCCGGCCAACTGGTTCCGCTCGATACGGTAGAGGAGTACCGGGTCATCACCAACAACTTTTCCGCGCAGTACGGGCGAGCTTCCGGCGGCGTGGTCAACGTGATCAGCAAGGCGGGCAGCAACGGATTTCATGGCGGTGCGTGGGAGTTCAACCGGCTGGCGGCCTACACGGCGAACACGTATGACAACGCGGCCAATGGCGTGCCCAAGGGCGGCTACACCCGCAACCAGTTCGGCTTCGACATTGGCGGCCCGGTCGTAAAGGACAAGCTGTTCTTCTATGAAGGCACGGAATGGCTGCGTGTGCGCTCGGTCGCCAACCAGATCGCACTGGTACCCGACGCGGCGTTTATCGCAGCGGCCGCGCCGGCCACGCAGGCGTACTTCGCGCAGTACGGCAAGACGGTAAGCGGGAACACAACCGGAACTGTCACGGCTGGGCAGCTTGTCAACCAGTACGGACTGAGCGGCGCGGGGGTGGCGGCGCTGCCGGCGAACACGCCGGTCTTCGACCTGGTCAACTACGGAGCGCCTTCGGATGCGGGCGGCGGACCGCCCACCAACTCATACTCGCTCAACAGCCGCGTCGATTACACCGTGAACCCGTCGACCCAGACCTATGTGCGCTATGCCCTGCGCAAGTTCACCAACACCAACGGCTATGACTTCTCTTCGCCCTACGCGCAGTACAACGTGGGCGACGGCGCAACCGACAACTCCGTCCTGTGGAATATCACGCATATTTTCAGTCCTAGGATTGTGGCGAACACCAAGCTGAGCTTTTCCCGCTACAACGCGATCGATACCTACAACACTTCACTGCAAGAGACGCCCACGCTTTTCCTCTCCAATGGAGCAACGATCGGCGGACCGGGTGGGGGTAATCCCGTGCAGCTGCCCGGCTTCTATGGCACCAACATCGGTACAGGCGGCCTGCCTTACGGCGGTCCTCAGAACATCGTGCAGTGGAATCAGGACCTGAACTGGAGCAGGGGCGCGCACGAGATGCAGTTCGGTCTCCAGCTCATCTACATCCAGGTGAACCAGGCCTATGGTGCGTATGCGCAGGCGGATGAGGAGCTGGCCACTTCACCGGCGGCTGGTCTGAACAATTTTCTCAGCGGCACCAATACGCTGTTTGAAGCCGCGGTTTATCCCCAGGGTAAGCTGCCCTGCTCGGTGAACTACGAGACCGGTGTGCTGAACCAGAATCCCGGCTGCACCATCAACCTGCCGGCCGCGCCGCCGAGCTTTGCCCGCTCCGACCGCAACCACGACATTGCAGGATACGGGCAGGACCAGTGGAAGGTGCAGCCGCACATCACACTCAACTACGGCGTGCGCTATGAGTATTACGGCGTGCAGCATAACAACAAGGGCAATCTGGACTCGAACTTCTACTACGGCGCGGGTCCGGGCATCCTGAACCAGGTGCGCAACGGCCAGGTGCAGATCGCCTCGCAAAGCCCGGTGGGCGGGCTGTGGAAGCCGAGCTACGGTACGGTAGCGCCGCGCGTCGGATTCGCCATCGACCTGCGCGGCGACGGCAAGAGCTCGCTGCGCGGCGGCTACGGCATCAGCTACGAGCGCAACTTCGGCAACGTCACCTACAACGTCATCCAGAACCCGCCCAACTACGCTGTCATCCAGGTTCGCAATACGCCGGTGACCAGTTCGAATTCTGGTCCGCTGGGGGGCGCAAACGGGGCCGTCGCTCTGCCCCCCACCAGCCTGCGCAATGTGGACGAAAATATCCGCACCGCGGAGACCCAGTTCTGGAGCCTCGCGTTCGACCAGCAGATCGTGCCCAACACAGTGGTTTCGCTGCAATACGCCGGGGCGCGCGGTACGCACCTGTACGACATCAAGAACTACAACGAGCTGGGCGCCGGAAACGTGTACCTGGGCGACCCGTTCGATCCGATCCGGACCACCAGCCCCAGCGGCAACCCGGTGTACGCCTACAGCTACTCGCGGCCCAACAACCAGTACAGCTCGATCAACAATCGCGGCTCCAACGGCGACTCGTACTACCATGGATTGAATGTAAGTCTGCAGTCGACCAATCTGGCGCATACTGGGCTGAGCCTGGTGGCCAACTACACCTGGTCGCACTCGATCGACGACATCAGCTCCACGTTCTCCGAGAGCAACAGCTCGTCGAATGGCGTGGGCAATCTCGGTTATCTCAACCCGCTCGATCCGGGCCTGGATAAGGGCGCTTCTGACTTCGACATTCGCAACCGGTTCACCGTCGCGCCCATCTGGGATACGCCCTGGTACAGGGGCGAGGGCAACCTGAAGGGTGAGCTGCTGGGCGGTTACCACATCAGCGGCATTTACACCGCGCGCACCGGCACACCCTTCAACTACGTCGACAGCACGAACAGCCTGAACGCGCCCTTTGGGCAGGGTATCGTGCGGTACACGCCGGCACCGGGCGGCGGCCCGGTCAAGTTTCATAATGCCGGCGCGATCGCCCAAACCGGCCCTGACAACTTCCTGCTGGCTAACCTGCCCGCGGCGCAGGCTTTCGGCAACCCGGCCTATGGGCCATCGCCCAACAACAGCGGCCAGCTGAACGATTTCCAGGCAGCGGCGATCGGCATCTCCGATTTTGGTCCCTACCCGGCAAACATGACGCACCGCAATGCCTTTGTCGGGCCGGGCGCGTGGAACCTGGACCTGGCTGCCAGCAAGAGCTTTCCTATCAAGGAAGGCATTGCGATGGAACTGCGGGCCGAGGGCTTCGACATCCTGAACCACCACAACCTGTACACCCGGGAGACGCTGACAGACGTAGTCCAGACCGGCTACGGTGCTCCTCTGCCGATCTCGGCGAGAAAGGGCGGTTCCGGCTATTACGGCGGAGCGAACGACGAGCGGCGCTTCGGGCAGTTTGCGTTGAAGGTGAACTTCTAACCCGGGATAACTGTTAAAGCAAAGGAACGAGCCGTCCTTCGGGGCGGCTCGTTCTGCTTGCGGCTTGAGCAAAACTCAGGCTGAACCGCGTGCGCTGGGCAGGATGCGCACGAACGTGCCTTCCGGCAGCTCGCCCTCGACCAGGTGGACGACGCCGTTCTTGACGAAGCCGGTGACTTCCCTCGGCAGCTCGGGGGCGAGTGGCAGGGCAGGCTGTGGGCGGGGCATCTGGCTGCGCACCGGCTGCGGAGCGGAGGAAGCCGAGGGTTGCGCCGCGGTGCTCGCGGGCGGCCTGGCTGCGGTCGGGCGGCCAGCCGGGCCTTTGCCGGTGCCGCGGTCTGTCCCGCGGTCCATGGCCTCGTTTGCCAGCCGGTCGGCTTGCTTGTTCTTGCCGCGCAGCACGTGCTGCATTTCGAACTTGCCCAGCTTCGCCGCGCGCCGCTTCGCCTCCTCGAACAGCGGGCGCAGGTCGGGCGAGTTGACCCGGTACTGGCCCTTCATCTGCTTCACCATCAGCTCCGAGTCAGAGACCACGCGCAGCTCGCGCGCGCCGTGCGCCAGCGCCCAGTCGAGCGCGGCCAGCAGGCCGGAGTATTCGGCCACATTGTTGGTCTTGACGCCGAGAAAGTCGCTCAGCTCAGCCAGCGCCGCGCCGTCTTCGCCTTCGATAAAAACGCCGTAGCCTGAAGGGCCCGGGTTGCCGCGCGAGCCGCCATCGCAGAAGGCCGTCACGCGGCCCTCGTTTTTCTGTTCCGCCATGCAGACCAGTGTAAGCGGCCTGGCTGCCCGCGCGACGGCCAGCTTCAAGGTACAGCCGTCTGAGGGGTGTGCGTTGAAGCGGTTTGCGGGTTCAGGCGGTTGAACTGGTAGCCTTTTTGTAGAGGCGGCGATGAGTCACGAGGGGTTTCGGCTGGTGGGCGAGGAGCAGGCGCGGCGGGCGGATGAGGAACATGCGCCGCTGCCGCGTGAGGCGACGGAGCCGGTGAAGGTGCGGGTGCTCAAAAGCGAGGGCACGGGGGTGGAGATCGACTGGCGGGACGGGCACCGGAGCCGGTGGAGCTTTGCGTGGCTGCGGCTGGCGTGCCCGTGCGCGACCTGCCACGACGAGCGGGAGAAAAGCGGCCGGGCGGTGGGCGAGGCAGAGAAACAGCCCTCGGCGCTGCTGCCGATGTACAAGGCGCCGGCGCGGCCGGAGAGCGTGCAGCAGGTGGGGCGGTATGCGATCTCGTTTCACTGGAATGATGGGCATACGAGCGGGATTTACTCGTGGGAGTATCTGCGGCGGCACTGCCTGTGCGGGGAGTGCCGCGCCGCCTGACTTACACGAATGGCCTTAAGAGCTTTGCTTCCTTCGGCTTTACCTTTCTTCTCCAAACAAGCGGTAACTTTCTCCGTTCCCTCTCACTCTCAGGCCCAGGTCATCACGCGCGCCCACCCTCCAGGCGGCTCGTGAGCACGCCGAGCCTTGCGTTGCGACCACTCCCGGATTTAGAACGGAGCACCCGTGCCTCTTTCTACCGCTACCACTGCTTCCACCCTCGGCCTGCTGTCGGCCCTGAGCCTCCTTGCCGGCTGCGGCTCTAGCAATCGCCCGGCCACCAATCCCGCCGTGCAGTCTGCCGTCTATGTTGAGACGAACGGCACCGCCGCCAACTCCGGCAACTCCGTCGTCGGCTACGCCCGCGCATCCGATGGTTCGCTCACTCTCATCGGCACCTATCCGACCGGCGGCAACGGAGTCGGACTGCCCACTGCCACGGGCGCGCTGCCGTTCCCCATCGGGGGCGCTACGGGGGCGGTTCGCCTCTCGCCGGACGGCACACGGCTGTACGCGGTCGACGCCGGCTCGCAGGACATCGCCGCCTTTTCTGTCGCCAGTTCCGGCGCGCTTAGCCTGATCGGCCGTTTCCCGACCAACGGCCCGGCGCCAGCCTCCATCACCATCAACACCGCCGGCAGCTTCCTCTACGTGCTCAACACGGGCTCGCTGCCCGATGCCAACAACCAGACCGGCTCTATTACAGGCTTCAGCATCGCGACCGATGGCTCGCTCACGCCGCTGGCCAATTCCACCCAGCCGTTGAGCGCTGCCGCGTATGTCGATCCCGCCGAGGTGCAGTTCTCGCCGGATGGCGATTATCTCGCCGTCACCGAGAAGCAGCCCGGCGCCGTCGGCACCATCGATATCTATCCGGTCGCCAACGGCGTTGCTGGGCCGCCGGTCTCCCGTGCTGCCACCGGCAACATTCCGTTTGGCTTCGGCTTTACCCCCAGCGGCAGCTTGATCGTAGCCAACGCGGAGTCGGTAACAACCCCCAACGCAGCCACCGTCACTTCTTACACCGCTACCGCCGCCGGCGCGCTCACCGTGGTGAGCGCCCGCGTGCCGGACAACCAGTCCGCCGCCTGCTGGATCGGCCTGACTACCGACGGCGCTTACGCCTACACCACGAACACCATCTCCGGGTCCATCTCCGGCTACTCGGTTTCAAGTACCGGCACACTTGGCCTGCTCAGCCCCAGCGGCATTACCGCCGCCCAGCCCGCGTCGACCGGACCGATCGACGTCACCGTAGCTCCCGGCAACCAGTACCTCTATGTGCTTGACTCGAACGCCGGCGCCTCGCCGGGCACCCTTGCCGGCTTCGCCATCGGCTCTGGCGGTTCGCTTACCTCCGTCACTACCGGGGTCAGCGGCCTTCAGCCCGGCTCCATTGGCTTGGCGATTCGGTAGGCAGCTGCCCTCCCTCAGCACAGGCGGGCAGAGGAGATTTTCCTTCTCTGCCCGTTTCCTTTTACCCGACGCTAGGCAGTTTTACGTGGTTCTACGTAGAATGATTCCGACATGAGCCTCCCCTGTGCGCCCCGCCTTCTGCTTGCCCTTCTTTTCTGCTGCGCCGGAACGCTGCTTGCGCAGCAGCCGCAGCACCGGCCGCCGGCGGTGCCGCTGATTGCGCACAATCCGTACTTTTCGGTGTGGTCGGATTTTGACAAGCTGACGGACGGGCCGACGCGGCACTGGACCGGGTCGCCGCAGCCGTTGACGAGCGTGGTGCGGGTGGACGGCAAGCCGTACCGGATCATGGGCGGGGGGCGGCGGGACACGGTGCCGGCGATGCCGCAGACCGCGGTCGACGTGGAGGCGACGCACACCGACTACACCTTCGAGGGCGCGGGGGTGCAGGTGGTACTGAGCTTCTTTACGCCGGCGTTTCCGCAGGATCTGACGCTGCTGTCGCGGCCGGTGACGTACCTGACGTGGACGGCGAAGTCGCTCGACGGCGGGGCGCACACGGTGGATGCGCTGCTCGATGTGAACCCGGTGATCGGGGTGAACACGGAGATGGAGGCGGAGACCTGGGGGCGGAGCGAGACGGCGACCTCGGAGGTGCTGAATATCGGCTCGCGGGACCAGCGGGTTTTGGGCAAGCGGGGGGATAACCTGCGGATCGACTGGGGGTATTTCCACCTGGCGGCGCCGCAGGACGAGCATGCGGCGCTCGCCGAGAGTGCTCACGCGATGGAGGGGTTCGTCGAGAACGGGTCGCTTGCGGGTGATGACGATATGGAGATGCCGGCGGCGCCGCGGGACGGGGCGCCTCACCTGGATGCGGTGCTGCACTTAGGCAGCGTGAGTGGGAGCCCGGTTTCGCAGCATTTGATGGTGAGCTACACGGAGGGGTTTGCGCTCGAGTACCTGAACCAGCGGCTGCGGCCCTACTGGCAGCGCAATGGCGAGACGGTTGCGGCGATGCTGGATGAGGCGGCGCAGCAGTACGCGGCGCTCGATGCGCGGGGGCGCCAGTACGACCAGCAGTTGACGGCAGACCTGACGAAGGTCGGCGGGGCGATGGGCGGGGCGGACTACGCGTATCTGGGGAATCTCGCGTACCGGCAGTCGCTGGCGGCCTGCCAGGTGACGGCCGACAGCAATGGCACGCCGCTGTACTTCTGCAAGGAGAACTTTTCAAACGGCTGCATCGGCACGGTGGACGTGATGTACCCGCAGTCGCCGATTCTGCTGTTTTTCAACCCGGCGCTGCTGGAGGCGCAGGTGGAGCCGGTGCTGCGCTATGCGGGGCTGCCGCGATGGAAGTTTCCGTTTTCGCCGCACGATCTGGGCACCTGGCCGCTGGCGGATGGGCAGGTGTACGGGGGCGGCGAGCAGACCGAGGACGACCAGATGCCGGTCGAAGAGTCGGGGGACATGATTATCATGACCGACGCGATCGCGCAGGCGGAGGGCAACGCGCACCTGGCCGAGCGCTACTGGGCGACGCTGGGCAAGTGGGCGGACTACCTGCGCCAAGCCGGGCTGGACCCGGCGAACCAGCTTTCGACGGATGACTTCGCCGGGCACCTGGCGCATAACGCGAACCTGTCGATCAAGGCGATCGAGGCGATCGGCGCGTATGCGGACCTGGCCAAGCGGCTGGGCCATGCCGATGTGGCGAAGCAGTATCGCGCGGCCGCCGAGGGCATGGCAAAACAGTTTATGCGCATGGCGGCCGATGGCGACCATACCAAACTGGCGTTCGATAAGCCGGGGACGTGGAGCCAGAAGTACAACCTGGTATGGGACACGGTGCTGGGGTTAAGGCTGTTCCCGCCGAGCCTGCGGGAGTCGGAGATCAAGTTCTACATGGCGCACGAGAATGCGTACGGGGTGCCGCTGGACAGCCGCAAGGACTATACCAAGCTGGACTGGGAGCTGTGGTCGTTCACGATGGCGACGCCGGAGCAGTTTGGGCAGCTGGTGGCGCCGCTGGCGAAATGGGCGGATACGACGCCGGGCCGGGCTCCGCTGCCGGACTGGTATGACACGGTGACGGGGGAGAAGGAGGGGTTCCAGGCGCGGTCGGTGGTGGGTGGGTTGTTTATCAAGGCGCTGGCGGATGAGGCGCTGGCGAAGAAATGGCAGGGGATGGCGAAGGGGCGGTAGCGGGGCAGTTTGAAGGGGGAGGCCGAAAAGCAGGTTGGACTGAAACCGCGAGTGCAACATTGCTCAGAGTAAGAAAGTGCTGCACTCGCAGGGAGCTATAGGCACTTGCGTTGGGAGCAGCGCGCGCTGCTCCCAACGCAGCCAGGTCCTTTGGCGCGCTCAGGATGGCCTGGAACGTTCTACTCGGGTTCCGTCTTGGAGCTGTTTGGCGCCTCGCGGAAGAGCAGCTCGGGTGCAGGCTTCGCGGGCCGCGCCGCGGGCCTGCGCTCGAGCAGGCCCAGCAGCTCGCGCAACTCGGCGCGCACGTGTTTGAGCTGCGCCCGGGCGCGCTCGCCGCTGGCGTCGACGCCTGCGGGCAAGGGCAGCTCGGGCTGCAGGCGCAGGTGCGCGGGCACGGCGGCCTCCTCGGCCAGCACGCCTTTGGCGCCGGCGATGGTGTAGCCCTCCTCGTGCAGCAGGCGCTTGATTTTGAGCGCCATCTCCACATCGCGCCTGCGGTATAGCCGCTGCCCGGTTCCGCTTTTGCCGGGGCGCAGCTGGGGGAACTCGGTCTGCCAGAAGCGCAGCACGTAGGTGGGCACGCGGCACAGCGCGGCCACCTCGCCGATGCGGAAGTACAGCTTGTCGGGAATGGTGGGCGAGCCGCCGGAGGGGGGCGGCCCGGCGGCTTGCAGTCCGCCTTTCAACCGTCGATAGGGACCATCATGCTTGGCCATAGACTCACAGGTGGTGGAAGCGCGGCAGGCGCGCACACGGGCAGTATAACGGGCACTGTGCGCCGCTGGCAGCGGTTTTCTTGCTCGTTCCAGGCTTCCAGCGCCAGGACCGCGATTTTCCCGGGAACAACCGGGCTCCTCTCCGCGTATCCTGATGAGCAAATCGGCAGTGGAGGGGGCGGCACATGGGCGCAGGCAAACGGGCGGTTGCGGTGGGGGCTCTGGCGACGACGGTGGCGCTGGCCGGCTGCTCGGTGCATGTCAACAAAAATGGCAACGGCGACGACAAGGATGTGGCGATCCACACGCCGTTCGGCGGCATGCAGGTGCACAAGAACAAGGGCGGCGCGGAGGAACTGGGGCTGCCCGCATATCCCGGCGCGTCCCTGGCATCGGACAGCAGCAGCGACAGCAAGTCGGTCGATGTGCAGATGGGTTTTGGCAAGTGGCAGATGCACGTGCAGGTGGCGAACTACGTGACCGGCGATCCGCAGGCGAAGGTGCAGGAGTTCTACCATAAGGCGCTGGCCCGCTACGGCGAGGTGCTGACCTGCCAGGGAAGCGCGCCGGTAGGCACGCCGGCGCGCACCGCGGAAGGGCTGACCTGCGCAGACAATGGCGAAGCCAAGAACGTGCACGTGGCCCGCGGCGCCAGCCTGGAGCTGAAGGCAGGTTCCCAGCACAGGCAGCACATCGTGGCGTTCGACAACAAGAAGCAACCCGGCACCCACTTCGCGCTGGTGGCGCTGGCGCTGCCGTCAAAGGGCAGCAGCGGCGACGACGCGGAAGAGTAGCCGAATCGCTGGGTGGCGAGACCGGACGCAGCCAATGCGGGAGCCAGTGTGTCAGACTGAATGCAGTCCGCATGACCACCCTATGCCACAACTGTCGCAACTCCGTTCCCAGCGACGCGGCCTTTTGCCCCGACTGCGGCGCGCCCCAGTTGCGTGTGCTGAGCGCCGACACCGAGCAGGCGGAGCAGGAGACGGTGGAGCCGCCACCGCGGCACACCGGGGAGATCGCGTGGCCTGCCGCCGTGCAGTCCGCGGCCCTGTACGCGGTGCCTGCCGGCGTGCTGCTTTCTCTTCTCGCTGTGCCTTTTTTCGACATGCTGTGGGTGGTTGCCGGTTCGTTCTGGACCATGCGCCGCTACCGCATCCGCGTACCCCGGGCGCCCGCGCTCACGCCGCAGCTGGGCGGCCGCATCGGGCTGGTGGTGGGCCTGTTTGCCGCCGTCGCCAGCACGGCGACCGATGCGGTCAGCCTGCTGGTCAAGCGCTTCGGCCTGCATCACGGAACGATCATCGATGCGCAACTGCGAAGCGGTGTGCAGGCCGGCATCGATCGCATCCACATCAGCAATCCGGACGCGGCCGCGCAGATGCCGGGCCTGTTCCACTTCTGGCTGTCGCCCGAAGGCCGCGGCTCGCTGCTGCTGTTCACCGCCGCGGCCTCGGTTGCCGCCATGCTGTTTTCGGGCTGGATCGGCGGCCGATTCGCGGTGCGCTGGGGACCGCGGCGCCGGCGGCCGAAGCCGTAATTGCCCGTTGCGATATGCTGGAGCGTGTCGCGTGACCCAATCCTCTTATGAATCCCACTTCCACGGCAAAATTACGCGAAAAAGGCCGCATCCTCTCGCCCTCCGAGATCGAGCGCACCCTGGTGCGGCTTGCCCACCAGGTGGTTGAGAAGAACCACGGCAGCGCCAACCTGGGCCTGGTCGGCATCAAGCGCCGCGGGGTTCCGCTCGCCCAGCGGCTCGCCGCGCTGATTGAGCAGATTGAGAAGCACCCGGTCGATGTGGGCGCGCTCGACATCGAGTTTTATCGCGACGACCTGACCACCCACGACGTGCGCCCGGTGGTACACGACGGGGACATCGGCTTCGACGTGAACGGGCGCAACATCATCCTGGTGGACGACGTGCTGTACACCGGCCGCACCACGAGGGCCGCGCTCGATGCGCTGTTCGACCACGGACGGCCCAACCGCGTGCAGCTGCTGGTGCTGATCGACCGCGGCCATCGCGAGCTGCCGATCGAAGCGGGTTTTGTGGGCCGCACCGTGCAGACCTCGCGCCAGGAGATCATCGAGGTCAAGCTGCGCGAGATCGATGGCGAGGAACAGGTGCTGATCGTTGAACGAGTACCGGGCGAACGTGTGGCCGAAGCAGCCGAAGAGGGGCGATAGACCGTGTCTCTCGCTGGCTCGCTGCTTGGCGTTGAGGACCTGTCGCTTGCGGATGTGAGCGCGCTGCTGGCGCTTGCCGCGGAGCTGGAAGCCGAAAACCCGCTCGTTCGTGCGCAGCGGCTGGCTAAGCGCCGCGTTGCTCTGCTGTTCTACGAGTCGAGCACGCGCACCCGCACCTCGTTCGAGCTCGCCGCCAAGGCGCTGGGCGCGGATACGACCCTCGTCAGCTCGAAATCCTCGAGCATAGAGAAAGGCGAGTCGCTCAAGGACACCGGGCTTACGCTGCGCGCGATGGGCGCCGAGGCCATCATCCTGCGCCATGCATTCTCGGGCGCGCCGTGGCTGCTGGAAGCGTCGACCGGACTGCCGGTGTTGAACGCCGGCGACGGCATGCACCAGCATCCCTCGCAGGCGCTGCTCGACCTGCGCACACTGCTGCGCGTGTTTCGCGGCGGCACGGCGCAGGTCGATGCGCAGACGCTTGCCGGCGTGACCATTACCATCTGCGGCGACATCTTTCACAGCCGCGTGGCGCGCTCGAACGCGCTGCTGCTGCCCCGGCTGGGTGCGCGGGTGCTGCTGTGCGGGCCGGAGCCGCTGCTGCCTGCGCTCGCGGTTGAACTCGGGCCCGGGATCGAGATCGAGCGCAGTTTCGATCGCGCGCTCGCGCAGTCGAGCGTCGTCATGATGCTGCGCATCCAGGCCGAGCGGCTGGCCGGGCTCGCGCTCGATCTCGACGCGTACCGGGCGGAGTTCCAGATGAACGAGGAAGCGCTCGCGAAGCACCCGGAGCTGTGGGTGATGCATCCTTTGCCGATGATCCGCGGGCTTGAAATGACCGATGAGGTGGCCGACGGGCCGCGCTCGCTGCTGCAGGAGCAGATGCGCCACGGGGTGCCGGTGCGGATGGCGCTGGTAGCGCGCGCGCTCAACGCGGGAGGGCACAATCGCCACTGACACAGTTACAGAAGTCCGGCCGCTGCTGATCGCAGACGGACGATTGATCGATCCGGCAAGCGGCACGGACGGCTTGCGGGACTTGCTGTTCGCGGACGGGCGTGTGGCGGCCATTGGCGCTCCGGGCAGCCTTGCCTCTGAAGGCGCGCGTCGGATCGATGCCGCAGGGCTGGTCGTCGCCCCGGGGCTCATCGATCTTCACGTGCACCTGCGCGAGCCCGGCCAGACCTACAAGGAAACCATCGCAAGCGGCACGCGCGCTGCGGCGGCCGGCGGGTTCACCACCGTCTGCGCCATGCCGAATACTGTCCCGGTGATCGATACGCCGGAGTGGACGCGCTGGCTGCAGGCGCCCGAGCGCGGCGCGGCAATTCGCGTGCTGCCCATTGCAGCGGCAACCGTGGGCAGCCTGGGCGTTGCGCTGACGGATTACGCTGCTTTGCGAGAAGCAGGAGCCGTCGCGGTCACCGATGATGGCAAGCCGATTCTGGGAGACACGATCATGCGCGATGCGCTGGAGGCTGCGGCGCGCGCTGGCCTGAGCGTCGTGCAGCATGCCGAGGACACGCGCTTGACCGGCGGATGCAGCATGAACGCGGGCGCGCTCGCGTTCCGCATGGGCCTGCGCGGCATGCCGGTCGAGGCCGAGTCGAGCCTCGTGGAGCGAGACATCGCAATCGTGCGCGAGCTGCGAGAGGCTTGCGGTGTCGAGGCGCACCTGCACGTCGCGCATTTATCTACGAAGAAGGCGCTCGATGCCGTGCGCGGCGCGAAGCGAGACGGACTGCACGTGACCTGCGAGGTGATGCCGCACCATTTCGTGCTGAACGAGGATGCGGTGCACGGCTACAACACGCTTGCCAAGATGAACCCGCCGTTGCGGGCCGAGGTCGACCGCGTGGCGATGCTCGAAGGCCTGCTCGACGGCTCGGTCGACTGCATCGCGACCGACCACGCGCCGCACGCCGCGTTTGAAAAAGAGCAGGAGTTCGAGCGCGCGCCGAACGGCATCACCGGGCTTGAAACCGCGCTCGGCCTCTCGCTGCGGGTGCTGCACGCGGAACACGGCATGCCGCTCGCGCGCGTGCTGGCGCTGCTCACGTCCGCGCCGGCGCGCGTGCTCTCGCTGAGCGGCGTCGGCACGCTTGCGCAGGGCGCGCATGCCGACGCCGTGCTCTTTGACCCGTCGGAGTCATGGACTTTCCGCGCCGCTGCCTCCCGCAGCAAGTCGAAGAACACTCCCTTTGACGGCTGGCCCATGCAGGGCCGCGTGCGCTGCACCATTAGCGAAGGCCGCATCGCGTTCGACGCCGACCGCGGCTAAGTCTTCGGCGGCAGGTCCGTGACGATGCGCTCGGCCAGCGTGCCGACCGAGGTGATCTGGCTCATCTCTGACAGCTCCGCATCCTGGAGCGGGTCAGCCACATCCAGTTTTACGCACAGCGCCCGCAGCAGCTGCAGCGCCTTGGTCAGCTCCTTCTCCGTCAGCAGATCGATCTGCAGGTTTAGCTGATCGCGATGGTCGGTGCGCGTCTGCATCTGGTTCTGCTTCATCAGCACGAAGGTGCTCAACAGCACAGCCTCGATTGAAACCGACATCGACAGCAGGATGAACGGATACGGATCGAACGAGCGTATCCCGTGCACGTGGTTCGTGTTGATGAGGAACCAGAGCGTAAACCAGACCAGGTGCAGTCCGATGAATGGCATGCTGCCGGCGAAGGTGCCGACCGCGCTCGCGATGCGGTCCGGCGGCCTCTTGTGTGCTTCCAGCTGCTGTTCCATCTCAGCAATGGAGCGGATGTTTCGCTCGACCGGGCCGCTGACCTGGGGCTTGCGTTCTGGAGCCATGTTTGTGAGATGCGGCGCGATTCGGCAGCGGTAGGCGGCACAATAGGGAAGTATGTCTGACGGCGAGTCTCGATCCAGCGGCACCCAGAGCAGTACCGGCGCCTTCCGCTCGCGCGATTTTCGCCTGTATCAGGCGGCGCGCCTGGCGGTTGTGATCGGCGCGGAGGCGCAGGCGCTCGCCGTCGCCTGGCAGGTATACCAGATCACCCATCGCGCCATCGATCTCGGCTACACCGGCCTGGCGCTGTTCCTTCCCGGCCTGCTGTTTCTGCTGCCGGCGGGCCACGTCGCCGACCGCTTCGACCGGCGCCGGGTGGTGCTGGTGTGCTACGCGCTGCAGGCTGTGTGCACCATCGCGCTGCTCGCGTTTGCGTGGAGCGGCCTGCATCGCGTGCTGCCCATCTACTCCGTGCTGTTCCTGGTCGGCTCGGGGCGGGCGTTCAGCGGGCCGGCCTCATCCGCGCTCATTCCGCACCTGGTGCCGAAGGAGCACTTCGTCAACGCCGTGACCTGGGGCGCAACCATCTTTCAGATCGCAACCATCTCCGGCCCGACCATCGGCGGATTTCTCTACACGCTGCCAGCGTTCCCAGGAGCGCTGACGCGGCTTGCGGGCGGCGGCGTCGTGTATGCGTTTACCCTGCTGACGCTGGGCTGGTATCTTGCGCTCATCGGCATGCTGCGGGTGCGGCTGGGCCGCATGGAGCACAAGGCTGTTTCGCTGGACGTGCTGCTCGCCGGCGTGCGCTACGTGCTGCGCACCCAGGTGCTGCTCGGCTCCATCTCGCTCGACCTGTTCGCGGTGCTGCTGGGCGGCGCGGTGGCGCTGCTGCCCATCTTCGCTGAAAATATCCTGCATACCGGCCCGCGCGGGCTGGGGCTGCTGCGCGCCGCGCCGGGCGTGGGCGCGCTCGCGGTCTCGCTGCTGCTTACGTTTCGCCCCATCCGCAAGCAAGCGGGTGCGCGCATGCTGGTGTGCGTCGCGCTATTTGGCGCAGCCACGGTTGCATTTGGACTTTCTCATTCGCTCTGGCTGTCGCTGGCTGCGCTGCTGCTTACCGGGTCCGCCGACATGGTCTCGGTCGTCATCCGCTCATCGATCCTGCAGCTGGCCACGCCGCCCGAGATGCGGGGCCGCGTTTCCGCGGTCAACTCGCTGTTCCTGGGTGCGTCGAACGAACTGGGCGAGTTTGAGAGCGGGCTTACCGCGCAGTGGTTCGGCGCGGTGCGCGCGGTGGTGCTGGGTGGTATCGGATCACTCGCGGTTACAGGTATCTGGTCGGTCTTTTTTCCCAGCCTGCGCGGCGTCGATGCGCTCACGGCGGAGTCGCTGCTGCCTGCCTCGATCAAAGAAAACGCGGAAGACACGCGCCAGCTTTGACGGCTCATCCCGTCGTGCGCAGGCCCGCGGAAATGCCGTTGATTGTGCCCGCGATGGCGCGGTTGATCTCTGGCGTATCCTCGCCTGCGCGCTTGCGCCGCAGCAGGTCCACCTGGATCAGCGAAAGCGGATCGACATACGGGTTGCGTAGTCGAATAGAGCGCGCCAGCACTTCATTGCTCTCGAGCAGCTCCTTCTGGCCGGTTACCGCGAGCACTGCTTTAAGCGTGCGCGCGTACTCGCCGGCAAATTTCTGGAAGACGCGCTCGCGCAGCGCCTCATCCGGCAGCAGCGAGGCGTACAGCGAAGCGATGCCCAGATCAACCTTGGCCAGCGCGAGCTCGACGTTGCGGATCAGGTCGATGAACAGTGGAAACTCGCGCATCATCGCACGCAGGCGCTCGGCCCCGTCTGACTGCTGGCTGTAAGCAAGCAGCGCATGCCCCACGCCAAACCATGCCGGGATGAGCAGGCGGCTCTGCGTCCATCCGAAGACCCACGGGATGGCTCGCAGACTCTCGAGCGTTCGCTTGCCCCCGCGCCGCGCCGGGCGCGAACCGATCTTCGCGTGCTCGAGCTCCGCCATCGGCGTTGCGGTCTCGAAGAAATGAAAGACCTCCGGGTCGTCGTGGACGTGTTCGCGGTAGAAAGCAAACGCGCTCGCTGACAGCGCTTCGAGCGCCTCTTCCCACTCCGGCAGCAGCGCACCTGTCTGATGTCCGCCCGCGCGCAGATTGGGCCGCGCCATCGCGTCAAGCGAGGCGGCGATCATCAATTCAAGATTGCGCTCGGCGAGTACAGTGTCGCCGTACTTCCAGTTCAAAACTTCCCCTTGCTCGGTGATGCGGATGCCGCCGTCAAACGAGTCGAGTGGCTGCGCGTAAATGGCGCGATGGGTGGGGCCGCCGCCGCGCCCGACTGTACCGCCGCGGCCGTGGAAGAGACGCAGCGTGATGCCTGCCTCGTGCGCGACCTGGTGCAGTGCGCGATGCGCGCGGAAGATCTCCCACGTGCTCGTCAGCATGCCGCCGTCTTTGTTCGAGTCAGAGTAGCCGAGCATGATCTCCTGCACATTGCCCCAGCTCGCGAGTAGCTTGCGATACTCAGCATCGGCCCACAGCGCGCGGCAGGTGTCGGGCGCATTGCGCAGGTCCTCGATCGACTCGAACAGCGGCACCGGCATCAACCCGGGGTCGCGGCCTTCCGCGGCCGCCTGAATACCGCCGAACCGCGCCAGCCACAGCACGGCCAGCACGTCCTCCTTGCTTGCAGCGCCTGAGATTACGTAGGTGCGAATGACCTCCGGAATGGCGCTGCGCTTGACCTCCGCGATGACGCGGAACGTGTCGAGCACGTCGAGCGTCTGAGGGCTGAATGCTTCGGGAACGTGGCTGCGCGCGTCCTCGCCGCAGCCTGCCGCTTCTTCCAGCGCCTGCGTGTGCAGCCGCGCATGCTGGCGAATATCGAGCGTATGCAGGTGCAGGCCGAAGCTGCGTGCGAGCAGCAGCAGTGGGTCGATCAGCGTTGCGGCCAGCCGCTCGCCTCGGTTCTCCTCAAGGCTTTTGCGCATCAGGCGCAGGTCGTTGAGGAATTCGTGCGCGCCCGCGTACGCAGGCAGTGCAGCCAGCGCGGCCTCCAGGCTGTCCGGCTCGCCCGCGGGCAGGTCGAGCGTGTTGGCGAGGCGAGCGCCCACGCACGCGGCGAAGCGGCGGTAGGTTTCAAATTCGAAGTGCGCGGCAAAGCGCTCGTTTGCCTGCACGCTGCTTGTCTCAAGCGGCCGCCGGTACTCGTGCAAACGCGCGAGCAGCGCAGCGCTCGCCGGCACCTGCTGCGAAGAGCTGGTCAGCAGACTAATCAGCCGTTCAATCGCTGTTGCATATTGCGCGAGCAGGCGCACGCGTGCATCGCGGATCGCGGCAAGTGTAACCGCGGGAGTGACAAATGGATTGCCGTCGCGATCGCCGCCGATCCAGGAGCCGAAGGAAAGCAGCAGAGGCATCTCCGCCATCGGGATGTCGATGCCGTACTCGCTCGCGAACGCGCTGGCGACTTCCGTGTATAGCGGCGCGAGCGTTTGAAAAATGGACACCTCGTAGTAGTCGAGCCCCATCTTGATTTCGTCGACGACGGAAGGCTGGCGGCTGCGAATTTCATCGGTCTGCCAGAGCGCCGTGATCTCGGCGGTAAGCTCCACCTGCAGTCGCTTGAGTTCGTCATCGGCAAGTGGAATGCGATCAAGCGACTCGAGCAGATCGCCCATGCGACGACGCTTGAACAGCACCGAGCGCCGCGCGATTTCGGTGGGGTGCGCCGTAAACACAGGCGTGATGTCGATCTTGCGCAGATAGGCCAGCGCCCGGTCCGCCGGGATTCCGGCCGCTCGCATGGCCCTTAGCGTACCGCGCAGAGAACCGCGCTGCGCGGCTGCCGCGCCGCTGATTTGCGCCGCGGTACGCCGGCGTTTGCGGTGATTGGTTTCCGCCAGGTTGGTCAGCTCGAAGTAGAACGCGAACGCGCGCGTCAGCTGGTACAACTCCGCCACGGGCGACTGGCTGATGGCGAGCACCGCCTTCTGCATGCCTTCGTCGGCCGCGTGCAGCTCGGCGGCAGCCTGCGCCTCGCGCCGCTTGATAGCATTCTGCCGCAGCTCCTCTACCTTCGCGAACAGCGGCTCGCCGGCCTGCTCGCGCAGCACTTCGCCCAGCAGCATGCCCAGCGAGCGCACATCGCGCCGCAGAGGCGCTTCCTTTTCATCCGGTAATCGCGCTTCCAACTCTTGAAGGCGAGCCGTCCAACTCTCCGGTTTCCACAGCGGCGGCAGCGGTGTCTCCATGCCCTGATTATGCCTGAGCATCCGCTACGAAAGCGCCTCCTGCTCCTCCAGCTGCAGCATCAAATCCTCCCACTCCGATGCCAGCGCCCTGTTTTTCTCGCGCAACCGCTCCAGCTCGGCGGAGAGCCGCTGCGATTTCTCGGCGCTGACATAACTGCCCAGCGCGTTCTCCGCCGCCGCGACCGCGGCCTCGCAGCGCGGCACCTCTTCCTCCACAAACCGTAGGCGCTCCTGCATCTGGCGCAGCTTGATCGGGTTCAGTTTTTTCGTTTTCGCCGGCGATGCTTCCGCTGCTGTAAAAGCCGCTGTTGGGGGCGCACCATTTAACGGTGCAAGCGTTTGCGCGACCACCGGGAGCGTGCTGTTGGCGCCATCGGCGCCGTCCGCCCGCCCGGCCAGCGCCTTGCGGTAGAGATAGTCCTCGTAGTTGCCGGGGTAGACGTGCACATGTCCGTCCTCCACTTCGAACACCCGCGTGGCGGCGCCATCGATAAAGTAGCGGTCGTGCGAAACGAAGATGACCGTACCCTGGAAGTGTTTGACCGCGTCCAGCAGCACGTCCTTCGCGCGCATGTCGAGATGGTTCGTCGGCTCGTCGAGCAGCAGAAAGTTCGCCGGGCTGACCAGGATCTTGGCCAGCGCATAGCGGTTGCGCTCGCCGCCCGAGAGCACGCCTAGCGGCTTGAACACGTCATCGCCGCTGAACAGAAAGCAGCCCAGCAGCCCTCGCAGTTCTGCGTCCGGCACGCGGGGCGCGATAGCGCTGATGTCCGCCAGCATCTTTGCTGAAGGGTCGAGCACCTTGTACTGGTCCTGCGCGAAAAACTCGGGCAGCACATTGTGCCCCAGCCGCAGAGAGCCTGCGCTCGGCGGCTCCTGCCCGCTCAGCAGGCGCACCAGCGTCGATTTGCCCGCGCCGTTCGCGCCTACCAGCGCAATGCGGTCGCCGCGCTCAATCGTAAAATCCACGCCCCGCAGCACCTGCTTCGCGGCGTAGTTTTTATGCAGGCCTTCCACCTGAACCACCGTGCGGCCGGAAGCCTGCGGCTGCGGAAACGTAAAGTGGATCGCGGACTCCTCCTCCGGAATCACGATGCGCTCGATCTTCTCGAGCTCCTTGATGCGGCTTTGCACCTGCTTGGCCTTGGTGGCCTGCGCGCGAAACCGGTTGATGAATGCTTCCAGATGTTCGATCTGGTCGCGCTGGTTTTTGTACGCGGCTTCCAGCTGCAGGCGGCGCTCGCTGCGCTGCTGCTCGTACTTCGCGTAGTTACCTGTGTAGGTATGCAGCGCCTTGTTCCATATCTCCACGATCTTCGCCACGGTCGTATCAATGAAGTAGCGGTCATGCGAAATAAGAATGAAGCCGTTGGGATAAGTGCGCAGATAGGTCTCAAGCCAGGTGCGCGTCTCCAGGTCGAGATGATTGGTCGGCTCGTCGAGCAGCAGCAGGTCGGGCTTGGCCAGCAGCAGCTTCGCGAGGCAGATGCGCATCTGCCAGCCGCCCGAAAACTCCTCGGTCTGCCGCGACCAATCGGCCTTCGCGAAGCCGAGGCCGCCCAGCACCGCGCCTACCTGCGCATCCAGTGCGTAGCCATCCTGCGCGTGGAAGCGCGACCCGAGCGATGAGTAGCGCTCGGCCGCCGCCGCGTACTCGGCGCTCGCCGGGTCCAGCTCCGACAGCTGTGTTGAAAGCGTCCCGAGCTCGCGCTCCATCGCGTGCAGCTCGTCGAACACGCTCAGGCACTCGTCGAACACCGAGCGTCCAGACAACGTGAGCCCGTCCTGGGGCAGGTAGCCGATGCTCGAGCCGCGCACCCTCTGCAGGCCGCCGTAGTCCAGCGTGTCGAGCCCGGCCAGCACCTTCATCAGGGTCGACTTGCCGGTGCCGTTCGCACCCACCAGCGCCGTACGTTCGGAGCTGGTAATCAGCCAGTTCGCGTGCTCGAAAAGTAGTTTGTGGCCGAAGCGTTTGCCGGCACCGGCGAGTTGCAGCATGCAGCTATTCTACGGTTCGCCCTGACACGGGTATCTGCGAAGCCGCATCATGAATCTGCTGCGCTATCCGCGATGCGGTCTCTCGCGAAAACTCGGGCATTGCGCCGGACTGGCTCGCGACCCAGGCGCCCCAGCGATTGGCCGCTTCGCTGCGCACGGCCAGCGACTCGCCGCGCAGGGTGCTCACCGCAAGCGCCGCGGTAAATGCGTCGCCCGCGCCGACTGTGTCGGCGACTGTCGCCTGTACACCGGGGTGGCTCAGGACCGTGCTGCGGGTGATCAGCAGGCTGCCTTCGGCGCCAAGGGTAATGGCGACGAGTTCGATAGTTTTGTAAGCAGAAAGCAGCTGCCGCGCATTCATGGTAAGCGCTTCGCTGCGGGTGAGCGCGCCTGGGCGCCCGCTGCCGCGATCTTCTTTCGCCGCCGGGAGCCCGGCAAGAGCGAGCAGCTGCGGCATCTCGCTCTCGTTCAGCTTCAGCAGCGTGGCTCGCGCGAGCGAACTTGTGACTGCCTCCGCGGTGAAGAACGGCGCGCGCAGGTTCACATCGAAGATGCGCAGGCAATCCTGCCGCGTGGCCGCGAGAAAGCCATGGATCGTTTCCGCGGAGATCGCGCTGCGCTGGGCGAGCGTGCCCCAGCAGACCGCGTCTGCCCGGCCCGCGAGCTCGAGCCATGCCGGCGTCAGCGCCAGCGCGTCCCAGGCTACCGGCTCGTGAATGGTGTACCGCGGCTGCCCGGCTTCAATTGCAACCGACACTGTGCCAGTTGTGCGCTCGCCGTCTGTCTGGAGAAATCTAGCGTCGGCCGGCAGCGTGCCGAGCAGTGCCCGCGCGGCCGTGCCGGGCTCGTCCTCACCCAGGCGGCTCGCGATGATGCCGTGCGCGCCCAGCCGCGCGGCCATCACGGCGAAGTTCGCCGGCGCGCCGCCCAGCCGGCGCCCTGCGGGCAATTCATCCCAGAGCAGTTCTCCTAATCCCACCACCGCGAGGTCGCGCGCGGCATTCACCGCGGCACACCCAGTGCGCCTGCTGCGTCGGCCGGGTGCGCTGCGAGAAACTGCTGCAGCTTCAGGTACACGCCGTTGGTCCAGCCAAAACCGATCACATTCTGCTTGTAGCCGGTGCTTACCTGCACATCGGCGTTGCTGCTTACCACGTTGTACTTTTCGCGAATGGTTCCGTCGTGTGCGTAGCCATTCTCGACGGAGCGCTCGAAGCGCTGCGCAACTGTGCGCGCCTGCGCATCGGCGCCGGCGCGCTCCAACCCCGCGACCGCGAAGTAGGTCGTGGGCGCCCAGCCGTAGGGCAGGTCCCACTGCACGCCGCTCGCTGTGGTGCTCATCGCCACGCCGCCTGGCTTGAGGAACAGCGGCAGGTTCGCCGTGACTGACTTGGCCTGCGCTGCGCTCGCCTCCCCAGCCCATAAGGGATAGAAGATCGTAATGTAGCTGTAAGTGGATTGCGTGTGACTTACAAAGTTGTAGTCGAAGTACAGCCCGCGCCGTGCGTTCCACAGGTACTTATCCATCGCGGCTTTTCGGGCGGCCGCCTGCTGCTTCCACTGCGCGGCTTCGGCGGGTTTGTGCAGGTGGTCGGCCATCCACGCCAGATCCAGCTCGTACTTATAGAGCAGCGCATTCAGGCCCACCGGCGCGAACTCCTGCGTTGAACCGGAAAACGCTCCGAAGCGGAAGGTCGTATCGAAGCCGGACTCCCGCATCGCGCGGTCGCCTTCATAGAACGCGCGCGAAAGCCAGTGCGCGCCTACGTGTGCGTGCGCACACACCTCGGAGTTTCTTGGATCGCAACTCATGCGCGCGGCCCTGGCGGCCTGCTCCGTCGAAAGCTTCGCATCCGCCGCCACATCCGGGCCGTCGACGAGATAGTCCGTCTTCTCGTCTGGATGTGCTAGCAGCCACCGAATGATGTCCGGGTAGTAAGTGCTCGCGTCCGCCATCTCCGGCACCGGCCCCTCGCCTAAGTCGTGATAACGAGCCAGCCCAGTATCCCCCGCCGCGTGCTCGGGCGAGAGCCACAGCGCATGATCCTTCACGGCGTACTCGTAGGCATTCGCAAGCCACGCGTCTGCTTTACGAACGCCCTGCGGCGTCGAACTTACGTCCGCGTCGTACACCATGCGGATCATCGATGAGAGCAGCGGCGGCTGCGAGCGGGTGAGAAAGTAAGTGCGGTTCGCATTCAGTAGGTTACCGTAATGCTCAATCTCGAAGAAGAAGTTTTCGACCATGCCGCGCGCCAGATCGAAATGTTCGTCGTGCACCAGGCCCAGTAGGATAAAGTAACTGTCCCAGCCGTACTGTTCGTTAAAGCGGCCGCCGGGCACAACATAGGGGTGCGGCAGATACAGCAGCCCCGGCATCGGAATCGCGGACGGCATCAGCGCGCCCGGGTGGTCGATGCGTTTGGGCAGGTGCTCGACATGTACGCCGCATGCGTGCTGCACCAGCCGCACCGCTTCAGGTTCCGGCGTCTCCGCGGGCAGATAGAGCACGGGCGCGGTCTTCGTTTTCGGGTCGATCAGCGACTTGCAATCCGTCATCGAGCGCTGCAGTTGGCTCCACGAGGCGTGAATGTAATTCGCGATGGTAGGCGATTGCTGCGCGTGTGCACTGGCGAGCGACAGCATGAGACCGGCTAGCGCCACATACAGGCGTGCCTTGGATCGAAACAGAAAACGCGCCATGCTGGGATTGCACCTCCTATCGCGGATGGTAACTCAGCGGCAGCAGGCCCCGCTCGCAGTGCGGAAGCTCGATCGGAAAGCTGGTGAGCCGCGCCGTATACTTGAAGGAGGAGTTGGGGCGCACCCATGCATCTGGATCGTATTCTCGCTAGAACCCGCGCTACCGTGGCTGAGCGAAAGGCAACCATCTCCTCGTCCGCGCTTGAAGCCAGGGCGCTGCTGCACACGCCGCGAGGCTTCGCGCGCGCGCTGCGCCAGGCTGCGCAGGCAGGCCCAGCGATCCTCGCCGAGATCAAGAAAGCCTCGCCGTCCAAGGGATTGATCCGCGCCGATTTCTCGCCCGCGCTGCTCGCGCGGCAGCTTCGCGAGGGTGGCGCCGCGGCGCTCTCCGTGCTCACCGACGAGCCATTCTTCCAGGGCAGCCTCGCCTATCTCGATCAGGCTTCGGAAGCAAGCGGGCTGCCGTGCCTGCGCAAGGATTTCATTGTCGACGAGTTCCAGATCGTGGAGGCGCGCGCGCACCGCGCCGACGCGATCCTGCTCATCGCAGCCGCACTTACCGATGCAGAGCTCGCGCGTTTCACGGCACGCGCCCATGCGCTGCAACTTGACGTGCTGTGCGAGGTGCACACGGCGGGGGAGTTGGCGCGCGTGCGCGGCCTGGGCTGCGATGCATACGGCGTCAATAACCGCGACCTGGTCAGCTTCAACGTGCGGATCGAGACCTCGCTCGAGCTCGCGCCGCTGCTGCCGCCCGGAGCCGTGCATGTTGCCGAGAGCGGCATCGGCTCGCGCGCCGATATCGACCGGCTGCGCGATGCCGGCTTCCATGCCTTCCTTATCGGCGAGGCGCTGATGCGCCAGAGCGACCCAGGCGCCGCGCTCGCCGGCTGGCTCCAAGCCGTGCCTGCAAGGTAGGCGCGCATGTGGATCAAGATCTGCGGCAACACCAGCCTTGAAGATGCACAGACAGCGATTAATGCCGGCGCGGATGCGCTCGGGTTCGTCTTCGCGCCCAGCCCGCGGCAGGTCACCCCAGCCCAGGTCGCGGCAATCACGGCGCGGCTCCCGAAAATTATCGAGCGCTATGGAGTCTTTGTCGATCCGAGTTTCGAATTTGTAACCAGAACTGTGGCAGAAGCAGGGCTGACCGGCGTGCAACTGCACGCAAGTCATGCCGGGAACGATCCAGAGCTCGCGACGCGTTTGCGCGCACACTTCAGCGCGATCGCGGGGCGCAGGCGCCTGGGGCTTCTGCGCGTGCTGCATTTTTCCGGGGGCGACCAGAGTTTTGAAACGCAGCTAAGAGACCTGCAGCAGGACCACTCCATCGACGCCGTCCTGATCGATTCGCGCACTGCCTCCGCCGCAGGTGGAACCGGCTTGCGCTTCGACTGGGCGCGGGCCAGCGGCTCGTTCCTGCGGGCAGCGCCGCACCTGCGGCTCATCGCAGCGGGCGGCCTTTCACCGGAGAATGTAGCCGAGGCCATCGCAACCCTGCGGCCCTGGGGCGTGGATGTGGTCAGCGGGGTGGAAGCCGCGCCCGGCCGCAAGGATCCCGTCAAAGTGCGCGCGTTTGTCGAGCGCGCCCGCGCCACGGCTCGTGCCCTGGCTTTCGACGCTGCTGCACGCGTGTAGAACCCTACGGCAGCCTACTTCCAGGCTTCCATGCTGCATCACGGGTTACGCGCGCTGGGCCATGTTCGTCAAAAGACGATTGAGCGATTGCGCCGTCCAGCGTACCCTAGAGAAACGCGAGGGCGCCGATGAGCACTGCTGTGGAAACCCCTGTTCTCACCCCGAAAGCAAACATCCCGGGCCGCTTTGGCGCCTACGGCGGACGCTACGTACCGGAAACGCTGATGGCCGCCCTGGAAGAGCTCGAAGCCGCCTACGCCAGCGCGCAGCACGATCCCGCGTTCCAGGCTCGGCTCGACGACCTGCTCCACACCTACGCCGGCCGGCCCACGCCGCTCTACTTTGCCGAGCGCACCAGCCGCGAGCTGGGCGGCGCGCGCATCTATCTCAAGCGCGAAGATCTGCTCCACACCGGCGCGCACAAGATCAACAACTGCCTGGGCCAGGGCCTGCTCGCCGAGCGCATGGGCAAGCGGCGCATCATCGCCGAGACCGGCGCGGGCCAGCACGGGGTCGCGACCGCGACTGTTTGCGCGCTGCTCGGTATGGAATGCGTCATCTACATGGGCCAGCAGGACATGGAGCGGCAGGAGCTGAACGTCTACCGCATGCGCCTGCTGGGTGCCGAAGTGCGCAGCGTGAGCGCCGGGCAGAAGACGCTCAAGGACGCCATCAACGAGGCCATGCGCGACTGGGTCACCAACGTGCGCTCGACCCACTACCTGCTGGGCAGCGTGCTCGGCGCGCATCCCTATCCGACCATGGTGCGCGACTTCCACCGCGTCATCGGCTGGGAGGCACGCCGGCAGATGCTGGAGCGCGAAGGGCGCCTGCCTACGGCCGTGGTCGCCTGCGTGGGCGGCGGGTCCAACGCTATCGGCGCATTTTACGAGTTCATTCCCGATCAGAACGTTCGGCTCATCGGCGTGGAAGCAGGCGGCCGCGGCGCCGGCCTGGGCGAGCATGCAGCGCGCTTTGCCGGCGGCAGCCCCGGTGTCCTGCAGGGCACCTACTCCTACGTGCTGCAGGACAGCGCCGGCCAGATCGCGCTCACGCATTCGGTCTCCGCGGGGCTCGACTACCCCTCGATCGGCCCCGAGCACGCCGCGCTCAACGATGCCGGCCGCGCGGAATACGTCAGCTGCTCCGACGCGGACGCGCTCAAGGCAACTGTCGCGCTTTCCCGCACCGAGGGCATCATCCCGGCGCTTGAAAGCGCGCACGCCGTCGCCGAAGCCATGCGCATCGCGCCTAAAATGAGCCCGCAGGACATCCTGCTGGTCAATCTATCCGGCCGCGGCGACAAGGATCTCGGCATCCTGACCCGCGAGTTGAAGCTCGAGGGAGCCTGATCGCGTGAGCACCGGGAAAACCAGACCCCCTGCTGGGGCGAAGCCCTAATGCGGGAGGCGACCGCTCACGCGGTATTTTACTTAGAGTCTCAAAGCGGGGTTTCACCCCGCTTTGAGACTCTAACGAGAACCCGTCACGAAGTGACCGCCTCCCGCGTAGGGGGTCTTGTACTTTCTAGAAAACTATGTCGATAACCTTTGCAGACCGCGCCCCCGGCATCGTCGCCTATCTCACCGCCGGCGACCCGGATCTGCGCACCACCCACGAGATCGCCCTTGCCGCGATCGATGCGGGAGCTGACGTGCTCGAACTCGGCGTCCCGTTCTCTGACCCGGTTGCCGACGGCCCCGTGATCCAGCGCGCCAGCGAGAGAGCCGTCGCGCGCGGCACCACGCTGGCCGACGTGCTCACGCTGGCCGCGCGCCTGCGCCAGGCGCGCCCGCAGGCCGGCCTGGTCCTCTTCTCGTATCTCAACCCGGTGCTCCAGTACGGCCGCGGCCTGCCTTTCGAGCATTTCTGCGCCGCAGCTGCCGAGGCGGGGCTCGACGGCGTGCTGCTCACCGACATGATCGTCGAGGAAGCGGACGAGTACCTGCGCGCCATGCACAGCCACCAGCTCGCGCCCATCTTTCTGGCCGCGCCCACCAGCCCTGACGCACGCCTGAAACAAATTGCCGAAGCCTCCCGCGGCTTCGTTTACGTCATCTCGCGGGTCGGCATCACGGGCGTGCAGCAGGCTCTGGAGAGCGACGCTGAGCAGCTGGTTGCGCGCCTGCGCCGGTATACCGGTCTCCCGCTTGCGGTCGGCTTCGGCATTTCCAGCCCTGAGCAGGTCGAGCAGGTCGGCCGTTTTGCCGATGCCGCCGTCATCGGCTCGGCGCTGGTTTCGATCATCGAGGCCAGCAGCCGCGAGATCGCCCCCGAGGCCGTCGCGCGATTTATCCGGGGCCTGCGCCCCGTCCCTGCGCTGGCCCGGTCCTAGCTGCTTCGTCATCCGCCGCCCCATCCCACCGTATGAGGAACCAAATGGATATCGCAGCCTGGCGCGTGAAAATCGACGAGCTGGACCGCCAGATCGTCGAGCTGATTTCAGAACGAGCGCGCGCCGCCCAGGCTATCGGACGGCTCAAGAAGTCCAGCACCCTGCCTGTTTATGAGCCCAACCGCGAAGCCATCATCTTCGCCAACGTGCGCGCACATAACAAGGGTCCCTTGCCCGACATCGAGCTCACCCATATCTATGAGCGGCTCATCGATGTCATGCGCGCGCTGCAGCAGGAAGAATTGGCCTCGGAACGCGCCAAAGCGGCCGCCGCGAAAGCAGAACAGGAAGGTCCCCAATGATCGTTGCCATGCAGGAAGGCGCGACCGCCGCGCAGGTCGAGCACGTCATGGAGCGCCTCGTCGAGGACGGCTTCAAGGTCCACCGCACCACCGGCGTCACCCAGACCATCCTCGCGGGGGTGGGCCGTCCGGACTCGTTCGACGTGCAGGAGTATGAGGTGCTGGACGGCGTGGCCGAGGCCTACCGCATCTCGTCCCCTTACAAGCTGGCGGGGCGCAGCTTCGCGCCGGAGGGCACCATCGTCCGCTTCCCGAATGGCGTCTCGGTCGGCGGTGAAGAGGTTGTGGTCATGGCCGGCCCCTGCGCGGTCGAGAGCCGCGATCAGCTGTTCGCCTCCGCGGCGATCGTTAAGGCCGCGGGAGGGCAGTTTCTGCGCGGCGGCGCGTACAAGCCGCGCAGCTCGCCCTACTCGTTCCAGGGCATGGGCCTGGAAGGCCTCAAGCTGCTGCGCGAGGCCGGTGACGCGACCGGCCTGCTCATTGTTACCGAAGTCATGGAGATCTCGCAGATTGAGCCCATGCTGTTGCACATTGATTGCTTCCAAGTAGGGGCGAGGAATATGCAGAATTTCAACCTTTTACGGGAGTTGGGGCAGGTGCGGAAGCCGGTGCTTTTGAAGCGGGGGCCGGCGGCTACCGTGGAGGAGCTGTTGTTGGCGAGTGAGTACATACTTTCGGGCGGGAATTACGACGTGATGCTGTGCGAGCGGGGGATTCGGACGTTTGAGACGTACACCCGGAACACGATGGACATTTCGGCGATTCCGGTGGTCAAGAAGCTGTCGCACCTGCCGATTCTGGGCGACCCGTCGCATGGCTGCGGGCGGAGGGACCTGGTTCCGGCGCTGGCGCGGGCAGCGGTGGCGGCGGGGGCGGACGGGCTGATCGTCGAGGTGCACCCGAACCCGGAAAAGGCGGTTTCCGACGGCGCGCAGACGCTTTTTCCGGAGCAGCTGGAGAAGTTGATGGGGGAGCTGCGCGTGATCGCGCCGGCGCTGGGCCGGCGGTTGGCCGGCTAGGCGCTAAGAGACTAAAGAGGCTAAGAGCTCAAAAGCCTCAAGAGCCCACGGAGAAGGAGCGGGATGCATATGGAGCTGAACGAGCGGGTGGTCGCACAACTGGGGGGACGGATTCGGCGGATCGCGATTTTCGGCACCGGGCTGATCGGCGCCTCGATCGGGCTGGCGCTGCGGGAGGCGGGGTTCGGGGGCGCGATACTGGGCTGGGACCCGGTGCAGGCGAATCTGGAACAGGCGCGCGCGGTGGGGGCGGTGGACCCGGCGGTCGCGGGCGAGGCGGACGAGGATCCGTTTGTGTGCGCGCTGGCGGCGGATGTGGTGGTGCTGGCCGGGCCGGTGTTTTCGATCGCGGAGTGGCTGGAGCAGCTAGCGCCGGTGCTCTCGGCGTCGCAGCTGGTGACGGATGTGGGCAGCGTGAAGCAGTTCCTGGTGGAGCGCGCCGGGGGGCTTTATAACGGGCCGGCCCAGCCCGCATGGCTGCCGGGGCACCCGATGGTGGGCAAGGAGCAGGGCGGGGCCGGGCAGGCCGAGGCGGAGCTGTTTCGGGGGGCGACGTGGCTGTTTACCGGCAGCGCGGAGCGGGCGAGCGAAGGGGCAGGGTCCGGCGCGGCCCCTGCTTCGAGCGCCACCGGGGCCGGTATGGCTCTGCCGGATCACCCCTATGCGGCCGAGTGGCTGGAGTGGGTGGGGCGCTTCGGGGCCCGGGCGGTGACGCTGGCGCCGGACCGGCACGACCTGCTGTGCGCCGCGGTGAGCCACCTGCCGCAGATGCTTTCGACGGCGTTTGCCTCGATGCTGCAGGAGCAATTTGGGGAGCAGTTCGGAGGGGAGTTTGCCGGGGCGGCGGGTGAGCTCCACGGCATCGGGGGGCGGGCGCTGCGGGAGATGAGCCGGCTGGGGGCGAGCCCCTACTCGATGTGGCGGGATATCGCGATGACCAATGAAGGGGCGATTGCGGCGGCGCTGCTGACGATGGAGCAGCAGCTGGCGCACCTGCGGGAAAACCTGCGGGGGCCGGAGCTGCGCACGATGTTCGAGCAGGCGAATGCGTTCCGGGCGGCGCTGGCGGGTGGCGCGTGAAGGTGAGGCTTGCGCGTGGAAGACGAGGCTGTGCCGGCAGGTTGGGAAAAGCAGGTTCTTCGCTGCGCTCAGAATGACGTTTTTTTGGGATAGCGGGAGGACTCGGCGCCGGTGATCGGCTCGGCGCTGCTGCCGCTGGAGGGGGTGAGAGGCCTGAAAAAAGACCGCTTTCTTTTATCGCCAAGTTTACTGAAGGGTAAACTTTGGGCCTGCTCTTGGGGCTTGTTTGGAGTTGGAAAATGCCCTGTAAACGGTGCAGAAAACAATGTTAATTTGTGCCACATTTGCGCACACTGTGTTTTTTCGCGGGAGGCATGGTAGGCGGTTTCGCGGATGTTCATGCAGGAGGCGGGTACTTTCGTACTGTTCCTGACGATGCTTTCCCGCGTGGGGTACTTTCGTACCGGATTTGCGGTACTTTTGTACCTGCCCGGCCGGGGTGTTTTGCACCGGGGATGGGGCAGCCGGGGCTTGGGCGTGGCGGCTGGCGGGGCTGGCGCAGGATAACAGTTGGGAGTGGTAAAGGGTTTCATCTGGCGGGCGCGTGCTCTGGCAGCGAAGAACCGGTGGGAAGCGAGGGATGATTGGCTGGCGCACAGACCAAGATCAACAATCTGCAGGCGTTGCGGGCCTTTGCCGCGCTGGCGGTGGTGTTTTTCCATACGGGCTACATTTACGGCAATTTGAATGCCGTGGGGTCGTTCGGCGTGGACATCTTCTTCGTGCTGAGCGGGTACATCATGGCGCGGATCTGCGAGAAGAACCCGGGCTTCTTCATGCGCCGGAGGCTGATCCGGATCGTGCCGCCCTACTGGACGCTGACGATCCTGCTGTACCTGTTCGCGTTCAAGTTTCACGAGCTGCTGGGCAGCACGAACACGGAGTTTTCAGAGCTGGTGAAGAGCCTATTGTTCATCCCGTTTTTCAAGTCGCCGGGGATTGTGCGGCCGGTGCTGTTCGTGGGCTGGAGCTTGAATTACGAGATGTTTTTCTATCTAGTGCTGTGGCTGGCGCTGATGCTGGTGCCGCGGCGGCCGTTGCTGGCGGCCTCGGCGGTGGTGGTGGCGGCGCACTATGGAGCGATTCTGCTGCACGGCCAGGGGGCGCTGACATCGTTCTTCAGCGAGAGCTTCATCCTGAACTTTCCGCTGGGCATTCTCGCCTATCACGCGGCCAAGCGGGTGTCCGAGCCGGCGGCGCGGCGGTGGCGCTGGGGCGAGCTGGTTCTGCTGCTGGGCTGCATCGTTGCGATGGTGTACCTGCAGCTGATGCGGCCGCACGTGGGGCCCTATTTCGGCGGCGCACTGTACAACGGCCTATGCACGCTGATCGTGCTGATGACGAGCCTGCTTTCGCAGGGCGGCTGGGATACGCGGTGGACATGGGCGATCCTGATCGGCGACGCGAGCTATGTGCTGTACCTGATCCACCCGTACAGCGAGTATTTTTTGGGGCGGGTGATTGTGCCGCATGTGCCGTGGCTGCGGATCGACCGGCCGCTGGGGTGCGTGGTGGCGATGGCGGTCTCGGTGGGGATAGGGGTGGTGCTGCACGTGTATGCGGAGCGGCCGCTGCTGGGGTGGTTGAACGAGCGGTTTGGCGGGCACAGGAAGAGCGCGGAGTTCCGGGTGCTGGCGGAGCCGCGGGGGCAGGTGAACCCGTGAACGGGGTTGTGGGTACTAGAGCCGTTTGCCTGTAGGTGTCGAAGCGCGAGTGCTGCTGCATGTGGCTTTTCTTGACGGAAAAGCCACGCGGAGAGTTGTGGGTCTCTTTATAGCAGCAGGCAAACGGCTCTAGAGCATTTTCCCTGATGCTGTGCGGCCGGGAGAGTATCTCGATGTGGCTTTTCCCGCCGGAAAAGCCACCTTCACGGCCGTTGAGCTCTGTATACCTTCAGGGAAAATGCCTTAGTGTGGTGAGTCTGAAGTTCATCGAAATATCCGAGACCTTGCTCCGTTTCGCAATCAATGGAAAAGCAGGTCCTTCGCTACGCTCAGGATGACAACTTTGTAGAACGAATTACCGACTCACCGTACTAGCAGGTTCTTTGGCGCAAGCGCTGCGGACTTCACCATCGCTTCGCGCCGGCGACGCACTGAGTGACGCCGGTTCGTTTCGGCTGGGTGTGAGGGAGAAAAGTTCTAATCGTTGAACGTGCGATGGTGGACCGCGCCGCTTCGCGTGATAGCGGCAAAAAACGGGGGCACTACTCTCTGGAAGAGGCTTTGCATGGCGGGCAGCGCCTTTTCGAGCGCCTCGCCAAGCTGACGGCCGCTCAGGTTATTGGTCGAGAAGTAAAACATGGCAACCTTGTTCGTTTCGACTGCCTGCCGCTCCAGCTTGTGCTTTCGGATGTGCTTGTCGGTCGTCAGCAGCGCCCAGCCATGCTGCCCAACGAACGGGAGCCATTTCGTATCGGGGATGCCACGGCTGAAGTGATCCAGATAGGACTCGTACCGGATCGCGCTTTGCTCGAGCGCATGCCGGACGTGCTGGTTGTTGCAGTGGTTTTCGTCGATGAATAGACAGAAGTCAAGCGGCATGCATCAGCTTGGGGAGTTCCCAGCGAATGGCCTCTTCAATCTGCGCGGGGGAAACGCTGTACTCCTCCGCGAGCTCCTGCATGGAGTCTCGCGCCATGAATCGTCCCGCGACGATTTCGGTGGTAATGCCGGTGCCGGCCAGTACCGGCTTGCCGAAGGCAAACTCGGGCGAGATGAGGATGTTCCTGGGCGCATCGGCTTCTTCACCCCAAACGAAGGGATAGAAGTCGATTTTGCCGGACCTGCGATCGAGACGGCTGAGATAGTTCGCGATCACGGCAGGCAGAGCAAGCTGGCCGGATCGGCTCAGGTTCACGTAGTTCTCTCCCTCATTCAGGATGAGAGAGAAGCCGTCTGTTTCGAGGCGCGGCTCCAGCAGCGGATGGGCGCTTTGGTAAAGCTGCTCGTACTGTTCGAGACCGCGGCGAATGCGCTGCATCGTGAGCCTGTGGTATCTGCGCAGGCCCTTGAGGATATGGAGCTCCATGAGATTGGAGTATGAAAGCAGATTGCGCTCGCCGGACCGGACGAGTCCTTGTTCCTGCGTCCAGTTCCGCACCAGGGGGTAGGGGAGGCGGAGAAACGCAGCCGCTTCGGGCAGACCGTAAGTCGGGATTTCGCTCAGTTCCTGATCGCCGGTCGGCATAGCTCCACGATAGCGCAGAGTGGCCGCCGGTGTGGGAAATAGAGCGAATGGGTGTTGAAGGGGTTACGCCGTGGGCGGACGAAGTTGAGGTGCACTTCCGGCTGCGGGGCTCGTGGGTTAGAGCAGAGTGGGGGGTGGCAACCGCAGGTCCTTTGGCGCAAGCGCTACCGACTCCAGCTGGCGCTTGCGCGCCAGCTTTCGCTCAGGATGACCCTATTCTTGTTGGGGAATTGTGAGCAACCACTCACTCTTAAGAAAAGCTAGCCGAGGACGCGGTAGCCGAGTTGGAAGGGGTTGGCGGCGAGGGCGGCGAGGAGGAACCAGCCGGTGGCGCCGATGTGGAGGGAGGGGCCGTAGGTGTAGCCGAAGCCGGTGTCGAGGATGCTGGTGGAGGCGACGAGGCCGAGGCCGGTGGGGATGGGCTTGGCGTTGACGGTTTTGCCGGCGCCGAGGGTTTGCTGGGCGAGGACGCACTGGGCGAGCAGGTTGACGGCGGCGGTGAGGTCGGAGAAGAGGGCGGGCAGGGGGGCGCCGCCGCGCAGGACGCGGGCGATGAGGGCGGCGGCGGTGTGGGCGGTGCCTTCGAGCCAGACGGCGTGGGGGTCGTCGGCGGTGGTGGTAAGGCTGGCGGTATCGAAGACGAGGCCGCGGATGGACTGGCCGCCGGTGAGGCTGGAGTGGGGGGCGGCGGGGGTGTCGGTGGTCTGGAGGTTGGCGAGGGCCCAGTCGATGGTGCCGCGGGTAGCGTCGTTGCGCGCGGCCATGTAGGACCAGGTCTGGCAGTCCTCGGGGATGGGCGTTTTGTTGATGGTGACCTGGTCGCCGAGGGTGCCGGTGTAGAAGTAGGGGGCGCTCGGGTTGAACATGGCGAGGACAAAGGCGGCGGCGTGGGCGGCGAGGGCGGACCAGGGCATGCCGTTGGCGGCGCTGGCGTCCATGTCGTTGCTGGCGGCGAGGGTGGCGAGCATGGTGAAGAAGGCGTAGGTGTCGATGTTGTGCTCGGTGGACTTGCCGTTGGTGGAGGGGACGGACTGGTTCTGGGGGTTGATGGTGGCGCCGAAGGAGAAGCCGCCGGGGCCGAGGGTGTTGTAGGCGTTGGCGACGATCCAGTTGGCGACGAGCAGGGCTCCGGCGAGATAGCGGCCGTTGAGGGTGCGGGCGTAGAGCTGGGCGAGGGCCATGCCGGCCCAGGCCTGGTCGCCGACCGCGCTGGTGTAGAAGTAGTAGGGGTCGGCGGCGGGGGTGATGTAGGCGCCGTCGGGGCTGGGCGTGTTGACGTAGTAGCCCTGGGCGAAGCGGCCGTCGGCGATGGGGAAGTTGTGCTGCTGGGCGTAGAGCAGGCCGGTGCCGAGGACCTCGGCGCGGGCGATGTCGTCGGTGTCGCCGGCGGCGAGGTAGGCGTGGATGGAGACGGCGTTGTCGTAGGTGAAAGCGGTGGCGCCGAGGGCTTCGTCGCTGTAGCTCTGGGTGAGGCGGATGGTGGAGTTGGCGGCGTAGGCGTCCATCATGCGGTTCTGGAAGTCGAAGGCCTGGTTGATGGAGGCGAGCAGGATCTGGGCGTCGGTCTGGAGGCTGGCGGCCTGGGCGTGGGCGGCGCGGGGGGCGAGCGAGGCGGGGAGGACGGAGGTGACGGCGGCGGCGGAGGCGAGGCTGAGCAGGTTGCGGCGGGACAGGTGAGGCATGGGTTTCTCCAGGTGGTTCGCGGGCGGCTTGGGGGGCGCGGCCACTGTACGCCTCGTGCGGCTGGGCAGGCAAGCGGGGCTGCTAGGCTGGTGGGCATGATCGAGCTGGCGCATGTGACGAAGAGCTACCCGGGGGCGGGCGCGGTGGTGGAGGATGTGTCGTTTACGGTGCGGCGGGGGGAGACGCTGGGGCTGGTGGGGGAGTCGGGGTCGGGCAAGAGCACGATTGCGCGGATGGTGCTGGGGCTGGTGGCGCCGAGCGCGGGTTGGGTGCGGTTTGAGGGGATGCGGCTGGAAGGGGCTTCGCGCGGGGAGATTCGAGGGGTGCGGCGGAGGATGCAGCCGGTGTTCCAGGACCCGTACGCGGCGCTGAACCCGAGGATGCGGGTGGCGGAGATTCTGGGGGAGCCGTTTTTGATCCACAAGCATGAGGCGGCGCGGAGCCGGGCGGGGCTGCGGGCGGCGGCGGGCGAGCTGCTGGGGAAGGTGGGGCTCGATGGGTCGGCGCTGGAGCGGTACCCGCACGAGTTTTCGGGGGGGCAGCGGCAGAGGATCAACATTGCACGGGCACTGGCGCTGCGGCCGGAGGTGCTGGTGCTGGACGAGCCGGTGTCGGCGCTGGATGTGAGCGTGGGGGCGCAGGTGGTGAACCTGCTGCGGGGGTTGCAGCGGGAGTTCGCGCTGACGTATTTGTTTATCACGCACTCGATGCCGCTGGTGCGGTATTTGGCGACGGAGATCGCGGTGCTGCGGGCGGGGAAGCTGCTGGAGATTGGCCCGGCGGCGCGGGTGATTGCCGAGCCGGAGCACGCGTACACGCGGGCGCTGATGGCGGCGACGCCGGAGCTGCGGGGGTGAGTTGCGGCGATTCTGGTCGAAGCGATACTTTCTCGTCATTATCGTTCTACTTACTTTTCGCGTTCCTTTTTAGCTGGCAGAATGGGCAGCATGTATCGCTATGTTCTGCTGCTTGCAGCCTTGGCCGGCAGCGCGTACGGGGGTGCGCAGAGCGCGCCGCCGCAGCCCACCGCTGCAAACACGCCGCAGGAGGCTGCCACGACTCCAAGCAGCCCGCCGGTCACGTACGAGACAGCGGCGCTGCCGGAGGACCGGGCACAGGCCTGGGAGATGCTGCGCGCCGCCTCCGGACTTGGCGATCCCAGCCTGAAACCCTTCTACCTAAGTGCGCACTACAAGACATACGACGCCTACGGCAAGCCGAAAGGCGAGGGTTCGCTTGCATATGTCTGGGCAGGAGCACATAAGTGGCGCGTTACTTACATGGAAGGCGCCGCAGCATGGTCGCAGTGGAGAACAGAGAAGGGAACTTACCTGCCGAAGGACCAGTGCCAGCCGCTGCAGTACCCGGCCGATCTTATTATCGAGCAATTTCTTAACCCTTTAGGCAGTGAAGAGTCCGACAAGACTGCACCTGCTCACTTTACAAAGCAGCTATTTGGCAGGACTATGCTTTCCTGTTTTACGACGGATGCAAGTTCCGGGCAGGAATACACCAAGAACTGGACCGGCCTGAAGCGCGCCTGCACGGTTCCTGATAGACCACTGTTGCTGCTCAGGCAAGGGGATTACAACGTTTTCTTTGAGCAGCCTGTCGCTTTCCAGCATAGGATCGCCGCAAAACGGATACTTATGAAAGATGGAGCGGATGCAGTCGTCGATGTGGATCTTGACTTATTGGAGACTGCGAATAGCGCTCAGATAAAATCCCTGGAGCCGCCCGCGGATGCAGCTCTGAATCCCGATCTTCCCGCGGCCGCTTCACCGGCCTACACCGCGGGTTATATCATCAACAGGACAAAACCATTCTATCCAGAGACGATGAAGCAGCGGGGAATACAAGGCACAGTGCGGCTGGCTGGAACGATTGGAGTGGATGGGAAGATGAAAGATCTGCAAGTGCTGCACTCGCCAGCCCTGGACCTTACGGATTCAGCCGAGGAAGCGGTAAAGCGATGGATCTATTCGCCGTACATGAAGGACGGCAAACCGGTCGAGGTACAGACGAGGGTCAATGTCACGTTTAGCTTGGGACATTAGACGCATACTGGCCGAAAAAAACGCAGCTAGTGTGATGAAGTGGAAGTTCGTTGATGTATCCGAGACCTCGTGTTGTCCTGTAAACGCTTGAAAAGCAGATCCTTCGCTTCGCTCAGGATGACAATTTTCTTGGAACGAATTAACGATTCACCACACTAGGACGATATGTGTTGTGGGCATGAGCCGGCGAACATCATTTGGGACTGCTGCGCGATTGGTTGGGAAAGCCTGCCGGTTCCAAAATGGGAACGGGGTAACCAGAGTCATCTTTCGTGGGCATTGTTTCGGTTTTCTGCCGGGCTGGCCGGTGTTAAGTTAGGGCAGTTCTCGTTAGGCGGGTACCGGGAGAGCGGTGCGATGCGGCTTTTCTTGACGGAAAAACCGCTTGCGTTGTGCACGTGTCGCTGAAGGGAAACGAGGACTGCTCTAGTCGGAAGAAAGCAGGTACACAATGGCTCATGCGGTGAACGGCATTAGTTCGCTCGACCCTTTATCCAATGCGGCGCTTACCACGCCGGAGCAGTTGGGATCGCCCGTGAAGGCGGCGGCGAGCCCGGCGCCTGAACAGACCGCGGCCCCGGCGGCGGATCATGTGACGCTGTCCGCGGGTGCGCAGGCCGCGCAGCTGCTGCACAGTGGGCAGACTGTCTCGCAGATTTCGGTTTCGCTTGGGCTTCCGGCCTCGGTGGTGGACTCGTACCTGGGCATTACGACGCCCCCGGCGACTACGGCGGCGCCGGCGGTGAGCCCCGAGGTCGCGAAGGCGGCGGTCACGTCGGCGAAGCTCGCGTAAGCCGGGCTGCGGTTCAGGCTGCGGTTCAGGCGGCAAGCCCGAGCCGCGCCGACCGGGTAGGCTAGGCAAAGAGTGAGTGTGCTTTTTGCAGCCCGGGACGTGGCAGCGGGGAGCGTCGGGCTTGACGGCCGGACGGTGTGGCTTTGCTGCGCGTCGTTAATCGCGGGGCTGCTGAACTCGGTGGCGGGCGGGGGGTCGTTTCTCTCGTTCCCGGCGCTGCTGAATCTGGGGGTGCCGCCGATCCAGGCGAACGCGACGAATACGGTGGCGCTGTGGCCGGGGCAGTTGACCTCGATTGCGGCGTACTGGCGCGATCTGGAGCAGAACCGGCACCTGCTGCTGTCGCTGGCGGTCGCGGCGGCGATAGGCGGGGTGGGCGGCGGGGTGATCCTGCTGCATACCGGGCAGGCTGTGTTTCTGCACCTGGTGCCGTGGCTGCTGCTGGGGGCAGCGAGCCTGTTCGCGGTGTCGACGCCGCTGTCGCGGTGGCTGCAGGCGCGCGGGCGGGGCAAACCGATGCCGGAGGAGCCGGAGAATGCGGTGCGGCCGTTTCTGCCTGCCCTGTTTAGCGGCATGGTGCTGGTCACGCTGTATATCGGCTATTTCGGCGCGGGCGCGGGGTTCCTGATCATGTCGCTGCTGGCGCTGTTCGGCATTGAGAATGTGAACCAGATCAATGCGCTGAAGGTGGTGACGACAACGATCGCGAACGGGGTGGCGGTGCTGCTGTTCATCTTCGAGGGGCAGGTGCTGTGGCAGCACTGCCTGCTGATGATGGTGACGGGGGCGGTAGGCGGGTATGTGGGCGGACGGAGCGCGCAGCGGGTGAATGCGCGGCTGATGCGTGGGATGGTGACGGTGCTGGGGTTTGGGATGGCGGGGTATTTTTTCTGGAGGAATGGAGGGCTGTAGCGGGTGTTTAACGATGCTGTGCTGAAAGGAGAGGCGCGGCTTGCTTGGCGCAGGCGCTGGACTCCCGAGTCGTAAGCAAGCTGCACTTTGGCTGTCGAAGAACCTAAGTGAATTGAAACTGAAAGTGCAGCGTCACTCGTGTCCCGAGTCAGAAATGCCGTGCATTTCAAAATGGTTCGTTGACTGTGGAGTGCAGAAAAAGCAGAGCCTTTGGCGCAAGCGCTATCGCTTCGCTCAGGATGACACCTTTATGCAAGAGATCAACGATTCAGGGGACTAGAGCATTTTCCCTGATGCTGTGCGGCCGGGAGAGTATCTCGATGTGGCTTTTCCCGCCGGAAAAGCCACCTTCACGGCCGTTGAGATCTGTATACCTTCAGGGAAAATGCCTTAGGTGGTGTCCCAAAAGTTCCATGCAGTTATGAGTGCAGGGAAAAGCAGATCCTTTGGCGCAAGCGCTACCGACTACGTCTGGCGCATAAGTGCGCCAAACTCCGCTCAGGAGACACCTCGATTGATTCCATGAACTTACGGGATGGCAGAGTAGCAGGGAGAACCTGGAAAGGAATAGGCCAAGGCGGGTGCGATGAGTAGCTCGAAGGGATGTATCCGAGCGATTGGACGGAGGCGCAGTGGGCCACGCTGGAGCCTTTGCTAAAGCAGCAGCGGGGCAGCGACATGCCGGGGGACGTCCGCGCGAATATGAGCCGCGGCGGGTGGTCGAGGCCGTGCTGTACGTGGTGAAAAACGGACTGCCAATGGCGGCAGTTGCCGGAGAACTTTCCACCGTGGAAGACCGTGCATGAGCAGTTTCGCTCGGGCGCGACACTGGCGTGTGGGAGCGCGTTGGCAAGAGTTTGCGCCAGGGCAAGCGAAGAGGGGAAGGACGAAACGCCACACCCAGGGCGGCCACCATAGATTCGCAGTCCGCGAAGGCGGCGCTTGAGCAGCTGCCCCAGCAGAACGCAAGGTGGCTTTTTCCGTCAAGAAGCCACCTTTGACTGCCCTCGCGGTACACACCTAACGGCACTCTGATTAAGTTCCCGTGCCGCCGGCTCTCCAGCAGTAAGCTGGCAGCGAGGGGGATGCTGGAGATGAAGCAGCAGACGTTGGCGATGGCCAGGGTTTGAGAGGTACGCGAAGCAGACGCGTCGTGCGGAGTTGCTTGCAGAGATGGAGCGCGTGGTGCCGTGGGCCAAGCTTGTTCGCTGATCGAGCCGCATTACCCGAAGCCGGGCAACGGGCGTCCGCCGGTTGGGCTGGAGCGCATGCTGAGGATTTACTTTCTCCAGGCCTGGTTTAACCTCTCAGACCCAGGCGTGGAGGATGCGCTGTACGACTCGATGGCGATGCGCGGCTTTGTTGGTATGGATTTGGGCCGGGAGCCGGTGCCGGAGGAAACGACAGTGTGCAAGTTCCGCCACCTGCTGGAGCATCACGAGTGAGCCGCGCGTCTATTCGCCGAGGTCAACCGCTACCTGGCCGAGCGGGGGCTGAAGCTGGGCACGGGCGCCATCCCAAAGCCGTCTTGGGATGCGACGATTCCGCACGCGCCATCATCGACCAAGAACAAGGCCGGGGGACGCGACCCGGAGATGCACCAGGTGCGCAAGGGCAACCAGTGGTACTTCGGCATGAAGGCGCATGTGGGCGTCGATAGCCGGACCAGGCTGATCCACTCGGTGGTGGGCACCGCGGCCAACGTGGCGGACAGCCGCATGCTGCCGGCGCTGCTGCACGGAGGCGAGCGTGAGGTCTGCCACCCCACGGACAAAGACCTGTCCGCGGGGACCCCGGATGGGGCGACCAGGCCTACCAGGGTCCTACGGCAACCATCCGCACCCGCGCGCCGGAAGCCGAAGACCGGATCAATCGGCGCTGGCGCCCCAAGCTGCGCAGCTACCCTGAGCAGCGCGAGCAGAACCACATCCAGAGCAAGACGCGCTCCCGGGTCGAGCACGTCTTCGCCATTCTCAAGCTGCGCTTCGGCTTCACGAAAGTGCGCTACCGCGGGCTGGCGAAAAATACCCATCCACTGCTCACCAGCTGCGCGCTGGTGAACCTGCTGCTGCCCGCAAGCATCTGCTGAAAACCTGCGTCTCACTGTCGGCCTGAAAACGCGGTTGACCTCTTCAAGTATTGTCCGCTCAGCAAAAACTAGAACTCTCAGCGGCTACAGTCCCAAACTGAACCGCTGCTTCTAACGCATTTTCCCTGATGCCGTGCAGCCAGGAGAGTATCTCGAGGTGGCTTTTCCCGCCGGAAAAGCCACCTTCACGGCTGCTGGGCTCTGTATACCTTCAGGGAAAATGCATTAGACTAGGCGCTCCTTCTACTCTTCAACTAAAAATTAGCAATCCTAAGCCTTGTTCAGAGCTTCCTTAAACGAGAACTGCTCTGAAAGGGAGGGCGGCGCGGGTACGACGCGGGCAAGAAAACCAAAGGGTGCAAGCGCCGCTTCGTGGCCGACACGGAGGGCAACCTGCTCGCGGAAGTGGTGCACTCGGCCGGCATCCGGGACCGGGTTGGAGCGCGCGCCGTGCGGATGCGGCTGTTCCGCCGCTTGGATACCGTCACCACAATGTTCGCCGACGGCGGCTATGTGTCCGGACAGCTTCTGAGAGGAGGAAAGTGTTGCATGGCGGGGAGCTATAGGCACTTGTCTTTGGAGCAGCGCGGCTCCAAATGCAGTGATCGATGGGCTGAGGCGGGCGCGCTCGACGGTGAGCCGCGAGATGGCGGGCAACGGCTGGCGGCACAGTTCCGGCCGGGGTTCCGCCTGCGGTGGCAGGCCGCTCGGGCGGCGTAGGTGAGGCGCGCAGCCACTGCGCCCAAGGATTCGCTCGTATCCTGAAGCGCTTTGAGCGTTGCGATGCGCCGCTGGCTGCCCTGCGACCAGAAGGGCGAAATGGGCCAGAACCGCCTGCTCGAACAGCAGGCCGGTATGAAGTGATCGTCCACCCTCAGCGTGCCCCGGCAGCGCGGCATCGGTGAAAACACCAGCGGCCTGCCGCACCAGCTCCTGGCCCGGGGAGAGGACCTCAGCCGCTTCTCCCAGGCAGAGCTCGACGATGCCGCTCTGCTCATGAACGCCCGGCAGACAAAGCGCCCGCGGAGCTGGTGCTGCCTCGTGGAACCTTCCAATTCATCGCCTTCCAGTCTCCCGAGTCAGAAGTACCGCGCATTTTCAAAAATGGTTGGTTGGATGGTGGAATGCGGAAGAAGCAGGTCCTTTGGTGCAGCGCTACCGCTGCGCTCAGGATAACGCCTTGGATGGAAGTGACAGCGCGCTAGCGGGGTGGGAGGGCGCGTTCGATCCGGTCGAGTGCGTTTGCGGCTTCGGGGGCGATTTGCAAGGTTGCGCGGTGGCGGGCGTGGAGGAAGCCTTCGGCGACGGCGTGGTCGAGGAAGCGCAGGAGACTGTCGAAGTAGCCGCGGGTGTTGATCAGCACGCAGGGTTTGGTGTGCAGGCCGAGTTGGGCCCAGGTGAGGATTTCGAGGAACTCGTCGAGGGTGCCGAAGCCGCCGGGCAGGGCGAGAAAGGCTTGGGCGCGGTCGGCCATGAGGGCTTTGCGCTGGTGCATGGTGGAGACGTAGTGGAGCTCGGTGAGGCCGGGATGGGCGATTTCGCGGTCCTTGAGGACGGCGGGCAGGACGCCGAGTACCGGGGCGCCGCCGGCGAGCGCGGCGTCGGCTAGGGCGCCCATGAGGCCGACCGAGGCGCCGCCGTAGACCAGGCCGAAGCCGCGGGCGGCGAGCAGGGCGCCGAGGTGCGCGGCTTGCTCGCGGTAGGTGGGGTGGGCGCCGTTTGAGGAGCCGCAGAAGACGCAGATGTGCTTCATCCCTGTGGCGCGCCAAGAAGACGCATGTCAGGCAGCTTGGCAGCGGCCTTGTCGAAGGTGAAGGTGTACTCGCAGCCTGCAGCTTCTCCGAATGACGCGATGCAGCAGTCCCCGAAACCAGCCTGCGATTCGCGAAAGTGGCCGACTGCCCGCTGTACGATCGCTGCCCGCTCGACCTCTATATTCGCCATGTTCAGAATCGCTTCTACCGTGTCGGCTACCGTTGCCCGGGGAAGCCGGTAGAACCTGGTCAAGACCCAAGCGAACTCGCAAAGGGTAAGCAGCGATATGTAGCCTGGGTCGAAGGTTGTCCGACTACCTAGAAAGGCGCGCACCTGCCGGCTCTGCACGGCATCGTCATCCAGCACGAAGCGCAGCAGGAGGTTGGTGTCCATGCCGATCAGTGGCTTTCTCTCCACTCCCGCTTGATGCGCTCATCTTCCTCGCCAAGATGGTCGGCGATCGCCTGGTCCCATTGCTCAATCGTGGCGGGCGGCCCGTCGTGCTTCAAGAAGCCGAACAGGTCCATGATGGATCCCGTTTTACGGCGCAGCGTGTAGTCTCCGGTTTCAGTATCCCGGTTGAACTCCAGCTTGTCCCCTACCTTGATACCCAGATTGTTCCGCACTTCAATCGGGATCGTGATCTGGCCTTTGGACGTCACAATACAAGTCGCCATGGCGCTCTCCTGGGCAGATTCTAACACTGGTCCTTACCTCGTGTAAGGAGGCATCCGCAGCGATACACTGGCCTCAATGCATAGGCTTCTTGAAAACATGAACCCGCAGCAGGCGGAGGGGGTGCAGGCTGTGGACGGGCCCGTCTTGCTGCTGGCGGGGGCGGGCTCGGGCAAGACGCGGGTGATTACGCACCGGATCGCGTATTTGATCGAGGAGCGCGGGGTGGCGGCGGACGCGATTCTGGCGGTGACGTTTACGAACAAGGCGGCGAAGGAGATGGCGGAGCGGGTGGAGAAGCTGATCGGCGCGTCCACCTTGGCGAAGCCGGTGCTGTCGACGTTCCACTCATTTTGCGTGCGGATGCTGCGGCGGGATATTGAGGCGCTGCGCGGGGTGGGTGGGATCGGACAAGCTGAAGGCGGGCTGACGCGGACGTTCGCGATCTATGACGAGAGCGACCAGCAGCAGGTGGTGAAGGCGACGATGCGGCGGATGGGCCTGGATGACAAGCAGCTGACGCCGCGCACGGTGCTCTCGAAGATCTCGTGGGCGAAGAACCACATGCTGGACCCGCAGGAGTTCTACCTGCAGTCGGCCGACCCGCAGAGCGAGCGGGTGGCGCATATTTTCGAGGCGTACCGCAAGGAGCTGCGCAAGAACAATGCGCTCGATTTCGACGATCTGCTGCTGGAGGCGGTGCACCTGCTGCGGGCGAGCGGGGAGACGCGGGAGCGGTACAACCGGCGGTATCGCTACCTGCTGATCGACGAGTACCAGGACACGAACCGGCCGCAGTACGAGTTGATGAAGCTGCTGACGGGGCCTGAAAACAACGTGTGCGTGGTGGGGGATGAGGACCAGAGCATCTACAGCTGGCGCGGGGCGGATATCCGGAACATTCTGGAATTCGAGAAGGATTTTCCGGGCGTGAAGACGATCCGGCTGGAGCAGAATTACCGGTCGACGCAGGTGATTCTGGAGGCGGCGGGCGCGGTGGTGGCGCGCAATGCGCAGCGCAAGGGGAAGGACCTGTGGACCGCGCGCGAGGGTGGGGCGAAGATCGGCTACTACGAGGCGCCGGACGGGGAGAACGAGGCGCTGTTTATCGCGGATTACGTGAACAAGTATCTGCGGCAGGCGGGCGAGACCGAGGAGCAGCCGCGGGCGGCGGTGCTGTACCGGACCAACTCGCAGTCGCGGCTGGTGGAGGAGGCGCTGCGGCGGTACGGGATCAGCTACACGATGGTGGGGGGCTTCTCGTTTTACGAGCGGGCGGAGATCAAGGATGTGCTGTCGTATTTGAAACTGGTGCAGAACCCGCATGACTCGATTGCGCTGCAGAGGGTGGTGAACACGCCGGCGCGGGGGATTGGGCGGACGACGCTGGACACTTTGGAGCGGCTGGCGATCGAGACGGGGACGAGCACGTATACGGCGATCGGGCATGCGCTGCGGGAGAAGCTGCTGCCGTCGCGGGCGCTGATTGCGCTGGATGGATTCAGGCGGATGATCGAGGATGCGCGGGCGCTGCTGGCGCCGGACTTCGCGGGGAAGCTGAGCGGGGATGTTTCGTCGTCTGCTGCTACCGACGCGGACGCGACGATTGCGCTGAGCGAAGGGCACGCGGCCCAGACGCGCGAGGATGCGGCGACGGAGCTGGACCCGCATGCGGGGGACGATACGAGCTTCGCGTTTGGGGATGCGGCGCAGGGGATGCTCGCGCTCGGTGGTGAAGAGCAGGCGGATGCGGGGTTCGACCCGGGAAGCTTCGGCGAGGAAGACGAGAGCGACGCCGCGGCGCAGGTAGATGCAGGAAGCGCGGCAGCCGCTTTCGATCCGGCCAGCGTTGCGCCGGAAGCGGCGGCGCCCTTCGATGCGGCGGCGTTCAACCCGTTTGCCGATGCCACGGTGCCGAAGCGCAAGGCGGGCGGCAAGCGTGGGCAGGCAATGGGCAACGCAGACGCACACGATGCGGCGCGGCGGCAGCGCGAGGAGCAGACCGCGGCGGCGTTTCGCAAGCCGGGCGACGCGGCGACGCTGCCGGAGCTGATCCGGTTCATCAACGACCGCTCGGGGTACATTCGCGCGCTCGAGGAAGAAGGCACGCCGGAGTCGTTCTCGCGGATTGAGAATTTGAAGGAGCTGGCCAACGCGGCGCAGGATGCGCAGGAGCGTGGGGAGACGCTGTCGGATTTTCTGGACCATGCGGCGCTGGTGAGCGACACGGACAAGATCAACCCGGATGCGCGGGTGACGCTGATGACGCTGCATGCGGCGAAGGGGCTGGAGTTTCCGGTGGTGCTGCTGACGGGGATGGAGGAGAACCTGTTTCCGCACTCGCGCACGCTGAACGATCCGGCACAGATGGAGGAGGAGCGGCGGCTGTGCTACGTGGGCATGACGCGGGCGATGGATGCGCTGGTGCTGACGCGGGCGCGGTACCGGCGGCGGTACGGCAACGACATGCCGGAGGCGAGTATTGCGTCGCGGTTTCTGGAGGAGGTGCCGGGGCACCTGATGGAGGATGTGAGCGGGGGCGCGGCGGAGCAGACGCGGGTGAGCGGGTGGGGGAGTTATGGGTCGCGTTACGGCGGGGTGCGGGGGGGTGAGGGGGAGCGGCACTACGCGTATGAGGATGAGGACCAGAGTTATCGTCCGGCGGCGGGCGCCGGTGCAAGGCCCGGTGCTTCGACTGCGAGTCCGCGGGCCGGTGTCTCCGCCGCCGCACGCATTGGGGCGAAAACCGGCGGGGCGCCTGCGAACTCGCTCGATAACATTGCGCAGTTCTTCGGTGCGCGCGGTGGCAGTCGGCCCAAGCTGGAGATAGAAGCGGCAACCGGGGCAACCGGGTTCCGCAGCGGGCAGCGGGTGCGGCACCCGAAGTATGGCGAGGGGCAGGTGGTTCGGCGCGAGGGGGACGGCGAGGAAGCGAAGCTGACGGTGAGCTTCGCGCAGCACGGGGTGAAGAAGCTAGTGGAGAAGTTTGCCAAGCTGGAGCGGCTGTAGACGGGCGCGGTGGGCCGGAGGCGCCGCGGCTGGAGGATGCGCTGCATTCATAAGGCGCGGGATTTTCGCGCCCCGAAATCCTCTTGATGTGCGTACTATGGACTTGAAAGCAGGGTGGTCTGGATGAAGAAATTGACAGGAGTGGTTTGCGGGCTGGCGCTGGCGGCGGCAGCTGTTGTGCCGGCGGCTCGGGCGGAAGACAAGGGAAAGATAGATGACCGGCTGAATGCTGCCGCGATTGTGATCGAACAGGTAATGGCCGCGCCGGACCATGCCATTCCAGAGACGGTCCTGGGGGGCGCGAAGTGCGTGATTGTGATTCCATCGGAGAAGAAGGCCGCGTTTGTAGTGGGCGCGCAGTATGGTCAGGGCGTGGCTACGTGCCGCACGGGCCGCAAGGGTCGTACGTGGAGCGCACCGGTGTTCGTGAAGCTGGGAGGCGTGAGCTTCGGCTTCCAGATTGGCGGCCAGGCGACGGACCTGGTGCTGCTGGGGATGAACGACAAGAGCGTGCAGGATATGCTGCACAGCAAGGTGAAGCTGGGGGCGGATGCTTCGGCGGCGGCCGGCCCGGTGGGAAGGAGGGCGCAGGCGGCGACCGATGTGCTGCTGCGTGCGGAGTTTTTGACCTACTCGCGCGCGAAGGGCCTGTTTGCCGGTTTGGATTTGAGCGGCGATTATCTGGGCGCGAACACGGACGACTTCAAGGCGCAATATGGCACGGCTGTGCAAAGCGACGCGGTGCTGCATGGCGCGGTGCCGGTGCCGGCGAATGCGCGGCATTTTGTGCACACGGTGTCGCGATACTTTGGCATTGCGAAAAACTGGAAGACGGAGACGCCGCCGAAGCATCCGGCGGATGCGAAATAGGGGGGGCGGCTTCGGCCGCCCTTTTTGCTTGTGGGTGGGGTGCTGGATGCGGGTTTGCCGGCGTTTGCATCATGGGCTGTTTCAGGACGACCCTTTACTTTGCAACGAAATTAAGAGACGCCAGACTATCGAGCAGATTGCATTAGACTCAGAGTGCGATGCCGGTTCCTGATTTTGAGCGCCTGATGTTACCGCTTCTCCAGCTCACGCAGGACGGCGAGGAGCACTCGCTCGGTCAAGCCGTCGAAGCTGCCATAGTCAAGTTCGGACTGACCGAAGAAGAGCAAGCGGAAACGCTTCCAAGTGGCGCTCAGACGATTCACAACCGGATCGCGTGGGCGCGCCACCACCTTGTCAAGGCAGGTCTGCTGAGCGCTCCTCGACGAGGGCGCTTCAAGATTACAGAACGAGGCCGTGAGTTCCTTGAAGCGTCTCCCGCCGACATCAACGTTGGCTACTTATACCTCAACTCCCGTGTAGTACGCGCTCGCGAGGAAGAACGTTATGAGCAGACAAGCCTGTTAGGGGAAGCTACGACAAGCACCGACATTTCCCGTCAGACGCCACAGGAGCTTCTTGAGAATAGCTTCCTGCTGCTGCAACGTCAGCTTGCTCAGGATCTGCTTGAAAGAATCGGCAAGTGCTCTCCAGCTTTCTTTGAACGGCTTGTCGTTGATCTCCTGGTGTCAATGGGTTACGGAGGGTCGAGAAAGGACGCAGGGCAGGCGATCGGAAAGTCTGGAGATGAAGGGATCGACGGTATTATCAAACAGGACCGGCTTGGCCTCGATGCAGTCTATGTGCAAGCGAAACGCTGGACGGGGACTGTCGGACGACCGGCCGTTCAAGCATTTGCCGGCAGCCTGGAAGGTCATCGAGCTCGCAAAGGGGTTTTCATCACAACGTCTCAGTTTTCTGCTGACGCCAAGGATTACGTCAACCGTATCGAGAAGAGAATCATTTTGATCGACGGGCAGCAGCTTGCGGAATTGAGCATCGAGTACAGGGTGGGCGTCGCGGAAGTGACAAGCTACAGCGTGAAGCGGCTCGACTTGGACTACTTTGAAGAGGATTGATCCGCGCTCTGGAACAAACGGCTCAGCCGCGAACCATCTGTAGTAAAAGTAGGTAACGCGGCGAAGCCGCAAGAGAAAAGAGAACCCATGGCAAACACCACTAAGATTGAAAACGTTGAAGAGCGGAAGGCGCTGAAGCGCGCTGCTCGGAAAAAAGCGGCGCCGAAGGCGGCGCGGACGGAGCCGCGCGGGTCGGCGAAGAAGAAGCCGAAAAAGCTGACGCGCGGGACGGGCAAGCGGTAAGCCGGATCGGTCCCCGGCTTCGCACGCGGTTCCATTCTCAGTTTTTCGTTCGCCCTGCTGTGCCGGTCTCGCGCGGGACTGGGGATGTGCAGCAGGGCGGCGGCGTTTTCACACTCCTTTGCTGGAGCTATGACACTCCCCCGGAGCCACGACGCTGCCGAGTCAACTGTTCGCCACCAAGTCAATCGACAAGCTGATCGAGCAGTCGGAGCAGCCGGAGCATGCGCTGCGGAAGACGCTGGGGCCGGTGTCGCTGACCTCGCTGGGGATTGGGGCGGTGATCGGGTCGGGGATTTTCACGGTGATTGGCACGGCGATTGCCGGGGAAAAGTTCGACGCGACCTCGGTGCTGAACACGCCGGTGGCGGATTACATCGTGCACCACACGGCGCTGCTGGGGCGGCCCGGGGCGGGGCCGGCAATCGCGCTGTCGCTGGTGCTGGTGGCGATTGTGTGCTGCTTTACGGGGCTGTGCTACGCGGAGCTGGCTTCGATGATTCCGATCGCCGGCTCGGCGTACACGTACACCTACGCGACGATGGGCGAACTGGTGGCGTGGATCATCGGCTGGGACCTGATCCTTGAGTACGCGTTCTCGAACATGGCGGTATCGGTGGGGTTCGCGGCGCATGTGGTGGACCTGCTGGACTGGATGGGGATTCACCCGTCGCTGCGATGGATTTCGCCGGCGTACCTGCCGACGGGGCTCTCCGATCTCTCGGGCCATGCGCTGTATGGGCCGGGGTGGCACTTCGGGTTCAACTTGCCGGCGTTTCTGATCGTGATGCTGCTGACGGTGGTGCTGGTGCGCGGGATTCGCGAGTCGGCTGAGACCAATAACATCATGGTGCTGCTGAAGATTGCGGCGATCCTGGTGTTTGTGATCGCGGGGGCGAGCTTTATCCATCCGGGCAACTATCACCCGTTTGTGCCAAATGGCTGGTCGGGGGTGTTGACGGGCGGGTCGATTATCTTCTTTACGTACATCGGCTTCGATTCGGTTTCGACCGCGGCGGAGGAGTGCAAAAACCCGCAGCGCGATGTGCCGGTGGGGATCATCGCGACGCTGATCATTTGTACGGTGCTGTACATCGGCGTGGCGGTGGTGCTGACCGGGCTGATCCGGTGGGACCGGCTGATCGACGACGCGGCGCCGGTGGTGAACACGCTCAAAAAGCTGTCGGTCGCGACCGGGAGCCCGCTGCTGCACTGGGTGCGGCTGGCGGTGCTGGTCGGCGCGCTGATGGGGATGATTTCGTCGATCCTGGTGTTCCAGATCGGGCAGGCGCGGGTGTGGTTCGCGATGTCGAGGGACCGGCTGCTGCCGGCGGCTTTCTCGCGCATTCATCCGAAGTTCCGTACGCCGGTGGTGTCGACCTGGGTGGCGGGGCTGGTGGTGGGGCTGCCGGCGGGGCTGCTGGATATCGGCACGTTTGCCGATTTGTCGAACATCGGGACGCTGTTCGCGTTTGTGCTGGTGTCGGCTGGGGTACTGATTTTGCGGTGGAAAGACCCGGGGCGGCGGCGGTCGTTCCGGTGCCCGGGGGGGCCGGTGCTGCCGGTGCTTTCGATTGTGTTCTGCACGCTGCTGATGGCGGGGCTGCCGATTGTGACGTGGCTGCGGTTTTTTGTGTGGCTGGGGATGGGGCTGGTGATTTATTTCGCGTATAGCAGGAAGCGGAGCGAGTTTGCGCGGTGAGATGCGAACTACTGGAATGTAGTAACATTTGACCATGCAGGCGCGCTTTGAGTGGGATCCCAGCAAGGCAGCCAGCAACTTTAACAAGCACGGGGTGGAGTTCTCCGAGGCGCTGCGAGTCTTTGCCGACCCATTTCTGGTTGTCGAGCAGGACCGCATTGTGGATGGGGAGCTTCGCTGGCAGGCCATCGGCGCGGTGGGCGTATACCTGATCCTCGCGGTTGCTCACACCGTGGTGGAGCACGACGACGTGGAGGTCTTTCGAATCATCTCGGCCCGGCCTGCCAATCGCAAGGAGAGGAAGCGCTATGACAGAGAAAATGGTGCGGTATGAGGTGGATCTCGCGAACCTGCCCCCGCTGTCGAAGGAGCAGAAGGAAAGGCTGAAGGCGCTTGCCGCCCGGCCGGATAGTGAGATCGATTACAGCGACATTCCCGAGCTGGACGAGCAGTTCTGGAAGAACGCGGTGCGCAACCCGTTTTACAAGCCGACCAAGACCTCGACGACGGTGCGCATCGACTCGGATGTGCTGCTGTGGCTGCGCTCGCAGGGCAAGGGGTACCAGTCGCGCATCAATGCGATTCTGCGGCGGGAGATGCTGGCCTCGAAGTGAGGCGGCGGCGACGCGGGCCGTGCGCAAGCATCTGATAGGGAATCAGCTTTTCTGAAAGGAAACACCCAAGTTTATGATCCAAGCCAAAGGCTACGCAGCCCAGAACGCCAGCACGCCTGTTGCACCCTTCTCGTTTGAGCGGCGCGACCCCGGACCGCGCGATGTGGTGGTCGAGATTGAGTGGTGCGGCGTGTGCCACTCGGACATTCACCAGGTGCGGGGGGAGTGGGGCAACCGGAAATACCCGATGGTGCCGGGGCACGAGATTGTCGGCAGGGTGTCGGCGGTGGGCGGCGAGGTAAAGCGCTTCAAGGCGGGCGATACGGCGGCGGTGGGGGTGATTGTCGACAGCTGCCGCGAGTGTGAGAACTGCAAGGCGGACGAAGAGCAGTACTGCGAGAAGGGCGCCGTCGAGACGTATAACAGCGCGGAATACTCAGGTGCGCCGACCTATGGCGGCTACTCGAATGTGATGGTGACGGATGAGCATTTCGTGCACCCGGTTTCGTCGAAGCTGGACCCGGCGGGGGTGGCGCCGCTGCTGTGCGCGGGGATTACGACTTACTCGCCGCTGCGGCACTGGGGGGTAAAGGCGGGGCAGAAGGTGGGCATCGTGGGGCTGGGCGGGCTGGGGCACCTGGGGCTCAAATTCGCGCACTCATTCGGGGCGCACACGGTGCTGTTTACCACGTCGATGAACAAGGCCGAGGATGCGAAGCGGCTGGGCGCGGATGAGGTGGTGAGCTCAAGGGACGAGGCGCAGATGGCGGCCGGCAAGGGAAGCTTCGACTTTATTCTCGATACGGTCTCGGCGCAGCATGATTTGAATGTGTATCTGGGGCTGCTGAAGCGCAACGGAACGCTGTGCCAGGTGGGGCTGCCGGAGAAGCCTGAGTCGGTGTCGGCGTTCAGCTTGACGGCGAACCGGCGGTCGCTGGCGGGTTCGAGTATTGGCGGGATGAAGGAGACGCAGGAGATGCTGGAGTACTGCGCGGAGCACGGGATTGTCTCGGATATCGAGGTGATCTCGGTGGAGAAGATCAATGAGGCGTATGAGCGGGTGTTGAAGGCGGATGTGAAGTACCGGTTTGTGATCGATATGAAGACGCTGAAGGGGTAGAGCTATAGGTAAGAGAGGGCTAGTTTCCTGAGTCAGGAGTACCGCGCATTTTCAAAATGCTTCGTTGGACTGTGAAGTGCAGAAAAGCAGATCCTTCGCTTCGCTCAGGATGACAGCTTTATTTACACATGAACTTACGGGACGATAGACTAGCGGTCCTTCAGCAACTGCTTAATCGTGTGCGTGGATGACCTCGAACCATCGTGTTCAGTAATTGCTGTGCTTGTTCCTTCTCATCCTGGGAGATCCTGGTAGGGTCCGGCATCACCGCGGCCTTCCACAAGAGTTCAAGAGCGGCAGTACGTTCTCCGCGCCGTTCCAGCAGCATCTTTGCCAAATGAATGCAAGCCGCGCCGTCACCGAGCGAGACTGCACGCTGGAACCAGGCGATTGCTCCACGCCTGTCGCCCTGCGCCTGCCGGTCCAAGGCGAGACTTACCGCTCCCGATGGATCGCCGCTTCGGAAGACCCGCTTGTACCATAATGCGGCTTCATGCAAATCCTTCGGCACATGTATGCCATTGGAGTAGTAATTGCCGAGGTTTAGCTGGGAAGAGACATGACCCGCGTTTGCTGCTCTGAGCAGGCACTGAAACGCGCCGTGAAAATCTCCAGCGTCCTCCCTTTTCCACGACTCCTGAAAGAGAGCTTCCGTGTCCGTATGGTGATCGATCGTTGCTCGCATACGGCATCCCGTCGAGAATTACAGAGAAAGTCCCTTGAGATACTCGCGGAACTTGGGGCCGAGGTCTTCGCGCTGGAGCGTGAAGGCGACCATGGCTTGCAGCATGCCTTGTTTGTCGCCGGCGTCGTGGCGGACGCCTTCGAAGGAGAAGCCGTAGACTTTTTCGCGGCCGATGAGGGCCTTGATGGCGTCGGTGAGCTGGAGCTCGCCGCCGGCGCCGGGCTGCAGGTTCTCGATCTCGCCGAAGATGGCGGGGGTGAGAATGTAGCGGCCGATGATGGCGTTTTTCGAGGGCGCGTCTTCGAGCTTCGGCTTCTCGACCATGCCGCTGACGTCGAACAGCTTGGGCTTGCCCGGGACGGCGCGGCCGTCGAGCACGCCGTAGGCGGAGATCGCGGGGCCTTCGACGACCTGGGTGGCGATGAGGGTGCTCTCGACCTCGTCGTAGGCCTCGACCATCTGCTGGATGCAGGGCACGCCGCCGGCGATGACGTCGTCGGGCAGCAGCACGGCGAAGGGCTCGTCACCGACCAGGTCCTTGGCCTGGAGGACGGCGTGGCCGAGGCCGAGGGCCTCGCTCTGGCGCACGTAGGCGAGGTGGGCCATGCCGGCGATGTGGCGGGCGAGGGCCAGCAGCTCGGTCTTGCCTTTTTTCTCGAGCGTGGCTTCGAGCTCGAAACTAGTATCGAAGTGGTCTTCGATGGCGCTCTTGCCGCGCGCGGTGACGAGGATGATTTCCTCGATGCCGGCGGCGAGCGCCTCCTCGACGCCGTACTGGATGATGGGCTTGTCGACCAGCGCCAGCATTTCCTTGGGAATGGCCTTGGTGGCGGGGAGAAAACGGGTGCCGAGTCCGGCGGCAGGAAAAACTGCTTTGCGTACTTTGTGCTTCATGCGCGTTTCTCTTCTCCTGGCGTGCGGGCGCTCAGGGCTATTGTGCCAGAGATGAGCGTGGCCCGTCCGAAACCGCGGTGACTTGACAACGGGGCTAAAGACTGGGACTGTTGTCGCCGAGCAGGGCCCGGCGCACGATGGGGATGGGCGCGCCGCCCTGGCGCATGAAGGCGTCGTGGAACTGCTGGAGCGAGAACGCGGGGCCCATTTTCTTCCGGTAGTCGGCGCGCAGCTTGAGGATTTCGAGCTTGCCGAGGGTGTAGTAGAGGTAGAGTGCGTCGGAGGTGCCGCGCTTGACCTCGAGCTCGCCGATGGAGCGCGACTGGTAGCCCTGGTCGACGAAAAAGTCGGCCGCCTGCGCCATGGTCATGGAGCCGGTGTGCATCTGGATGGCGACGACGAAGCGGGCGTCGCGCAGCAGGGCGTCCTGCAGCTGGCCGAGGCGGATGAGGTTGGCCTCGCGGGCGTTTTTGGCGCCGGCGCCGGGCTGGCCGTAGCCTTCGTCGAGCATCATCTGCTCGCAGTAGTGGGCCCAGCCTTCGACGTTGGTGTTGGCGGTGACGATTTTGCGCACCTTGCTGAGGCCGGCGGTGTTGACCCAGAGGAACTGCACGTAGTGGCCGGGATAGGCCTCGTGCACGGAGGTGCTGGTGACGGTGCCGACGTTGAAGGCGGCCATGTGCTCGGCGATGTGCTGGGCGGACCAGGTTTTCTCGGGGAGGGTGACGTTGAAGTAGGCGGTTTTCGAGTGCAGCTCGAAGGGGCCGGGCGGGTCCATGGAGGCCTGGGTGGTGGCGCGCTCGAAGGGCGGGGTTTCCTCGACGACCGGCTGTACGTCGGAGGGGACGGTGATGATGCGGCGGTCGCGGAGGAACTGCAGGAGGCCGGCGAACTGGGCGCGGAAGGTCGCGAGCAGCCGGTCGGGCGCGACGTGGTCGGTAGCCAGCTCGGCGAGCACCTGCTTGGGGTTCTTGGTGGGGTCGACAAGCCTGGCGACGCGCGCGAACTCGGCCTGATTTTTATGGAGATCAGCCGTGGCGACAGATAGGAGCTGCGGGAGGGGCGTGGTGACCATCTCGTCGTAGGCGAGTTTTTTGGCGAAGGTATCGGCGCCGAAGCGGAAGTCGCCGTGGGAGCGCGGCAGCAGGTCGGACTTCATCCACTGCTGATAGCTCTCAAGCGCGGCGATGACGGCGGCGTTTGTTTGGGCGAACTGCGATTGGAGGCCGGCGTCTTTTGCTGCGCTGAATGCTTCCGGGACGTCGTGCTGGAAGAAGGAGATGTCGCCGGGCAGCTGTTCGAGCGCGATCTCGGTGTAGACCTGGGGCGGGTTCTGGAGGTTGGTGCGTGCTTCGTCGAGCACCTTGGGCATCTGCCGTTCGCGGGCGATGAGGGAGCGCAGGCGGTCGTCGGGGGAGGCGAACTCGCGCTCCATGAGCGTGAAGGCGGAGCCGGTGATGCCGCTTGAGTAGGCGTCGGGGTTTTTCTGCCACATGCGGATGGTTTCAAGCGTGAGCAGCTGGGAGCGCAGGTAGTTGCGCATCATGGTGAGGTCGCCCTGGGTGGGCTGGTCGAGGATGGCGGCTGGGAAGGCGTCGAACTTGGCGGCGTAGTAGTGGAGGCCGCGGATTTCGGACTGGAGGGTGGGCTGGCTCCAGTCTTCGAGCTTGGTGTCGTAGGCGTGGATGCCGAGGGCGGTGGCCTGGGTGGGCTGGTAGGGGAGGGCGGCGGAGAAGAAGTTGTCGACCAGGGTTTGGAAGGGGGCGGCGGCGCGGGCAGGGGCGGCGAAGGTGAGCAGGGTTGCGGCGCAGACGAGAAGGTTGGAGGGGGAAAAGCGCATGGGGGGCAGTCCTGACGTGAAACGAAAATGCGGAGGAAGGGCCAGTATACCGATGCGCGAGAAAGTTTCTCATGGGAGTCAGGAAGTGGCCGATAAGGGAATCAGCAGTCAAGAGGTACAGCGCACAACGGCGCGAAGCAAAGCCCGAGGGCCGCGTTCTCCTAACCCGGGGAAGGCGGCCCTCACCCGTGATTGGCAGGCGAGAGCGGAAGTGCTGAAGGAGCAAGGCAAAAGCAGATCCTTCGCTTCGCTCAGGATGACACTTTGTGTTTCGTACAGGATGACATCTTGTGTTTCGCTCAGGATGACATCTTGTGTTTCGCTCAGGATGACATCTTGTGTTTCGCTCAGGATGACATCTTGTGTTTCGCTCAGGATGACACCTTGTGTTTCGCTCAGGATGACATCACTGGTTCTCGCTACGGTGACCCTGCCCTGGCGCTAAGCCATTGCGGCTGTTTGAGTGCGTTACGGCAGCTTTGCTACGGCGCTAAGCCACGGCGGGCTGCTCGGCGATCAACTCGTCGAGGAGCAGGCGGATTTCGAGGATCATCTGCACCGGCTCTTTCGCGGTGAGGGGGAAGCGCAGCACGCCCTGCGGGGTGAACTGGGCGCCGGCTTTCGCGTTTTTCGCGACCAGCTTCATGAGCCGGCCAGGGTCGATGCCGGCCTGCGCGGCGAAGCGCAGGTGCACCTGGTCGCGCTTGCGGTCAACCTGCGAGACGCCGACGCGCTCGCATTCGGCGCGCAGGGCGGCGGCTTCAAGCAGATGCTTGACGGTTTCGGGGACTTCGCCGTAGCGGTCTTCGAGCTCGATGCGGACGTCGTCGACGGCCTGCTCGCTGCCGGCGGCGGCGATGCGTTTGTAGATGCGCAGGCGCTGGTTCTCCTCGGCGATGTAGCTTTCGTCGATGCGCAGCGAGATGCCGAGGTTCAGCTGCGTCGCGATGTGCTCGGTCGAGGCTTCGCCCTTGATGCGGGCGACCGCTTCCTCGAGCATGCCGGAGTACATTTCAAAGCCGACGGCCTCGATGTGGCCGCTCTGCTGGCCGCCGAGCATATTGCCGGCGCCGCGCAGCTCCAGGTCGAGCGCGGCGATTTTGAAGCCGGCGCCGAGGTCGGAAAACTCTTTCAAGGCGGCGAGGCGGCGGCGCGCGATGTCGGTGAGCTCCTGCTCGGGGGGGATGAGCAGGTAGGCGTAGGAGCGGCGGTTGGAGCGGCCGACGCGGCCGCGCAGCTGGTAGAGCTCGGAGAGGCCGTGGCGGTCGGCGCGGTTGATGATGATGGTGTTGGCGAGGGGGATGTCGATGCCGTTTTCGATGATGGTGGTCGCGACGAGCACGTCGTACTCGTGGTCCATGAAGGCGAGCACGACGCGCTCGAGCTCGGCCTCGCCCATCTGGCCGTGGCCGACGATGACGCGGGCGGCGGGCACGAGCTCGCGGATTTTCGCGGCGATCTCGTAGATCGACTCGACGCGGTTGTAGACGAAGAAGGACTGGCCGCCGCGTTCGAGCTCGAGCTCGATGGCCGAGCGCACCAGTTTTTCGTCGAACTTCGCGACGACGGTCTGGATGGCCATGCGGTCCTTGGGCGGGGTCTCGATAACGCTCATGTCGCGCAGGCCGACGAGCGACATATGCAGGGTGCGGGGGATGGGCGTGGCGGACATGGTGAGCACGTCGATCTGGGCGCGAATCTGCTTGAGGCGCTCCTTGTGGCGGACGCCGAAACGCTGTTCTTCGTCGACGACGAGCAGACCGATGTTCTGGAACTTGAGATCTTTCGACAGCACGCGATGGGTGCCGATGAGGATGTCGACCTTGCCGGCTTCTGTGTCCTCGAGGATTTTTTTCTGCTCCTTCGGGGTGCGGAAGCGGGAGATCATTTCGATGGCGACGGGGAACTGGCGGAAGCGTTTTTTGAAGGTCTCGTAGTGCTGGAAGGCGAGCACGGTGGTGGGGGTGAGCACGGCGACCTGGCGGCCGTCCTGCACGGCTTTGAAGGCGGCGCGCATGGCGACTTCGGTCTTGCCGTAGCCGACGTCGCCGCACAGCAGGCGGTCCATGGGCAGCTCGGACTCCATGTCGGCCTTGATGTCGCGGATGGCGGAGAGCTGGTCATCGGTCTCGGTGAAGTCGAAGGCGTCCTCGAACTCGCGCTGGAACTCGTTGTCGGCGGGAAAGGCGTGGCCGCGCGCGGCTTTGCGCTGGGCGTAGAGCTTGAGCAGCTCATCGGTCATGTCCTCCATCGCCTTTTTGACGCGGGCCTTGGTTTTGGCCCAGCCCTGCGAGCCGAGCTTATTGAGCACCGGGGCCGGGCCGCCTTCGCTGGAGCGGTATTTCTGAATGAGGTCGAGGCGGGTGAGCGGGACGTAGAGGCGGGCGGAGTCGGCGAACTCGAGGATCATGAACTCGACCTGGACGCCGTCCTGCTCGATCTCGCGCAGGCCGAGGTAGCGGGCGATGCCGTGCTCGACGTGCACGACGTAGTCGTTGACGGTGAGGTCGCGGAAGTCGGAAACGAAGGCGGCGGTTTTGGATTTCTTGACCGCGGGGCGGGCGGTGATGTCGGCATCGTCGGAGACGTCGTTGACGCCGAAGAGGACGAGGTTGGCGTCGGTGAGCGAGACGCCGTTGGCGAGCTGCGCGCGGACGAGGATGGGGGCCTGGCGCTCGCCGGGGCGCGCGGTTCGCTCATTCTCGCCCATTTCGAGGGAGGCCTGCTCGGAGCGCCAGCCGATGCGGTAGGAGATTTCGTGCTCGCGCAGCAGGTCGGCCATGCGTTCGAGCTCGCCCTGGTTCGAGGAGGCGATGACGAGGCGTTGGCCGGCGGCGAGCAGGCCGCGGACCTGGTCGGTGAGCGCGATGCCGTTGCCGTGGAAGCGGAGCGTCGGGCGCGACTCGAAGGCAATTTCGCCGAGGGTGGCGTCGTCTTCGAGCACATCGACGATGCCGAGCTGGTCGAGGTCGAGGCCGGGTTGGTTGCTGATGAGGGCGAGCAGCAGCTCGGGCTCGCGGTACAGGTCGCGCGGCTCAATGAGCGCGCCGATGTTCGAGCGCTCGTGGCGCTGCTCGAGCTTGTTCCACCAGCGTTCGAGGTGGTTGCGGAGCATGCCGGGCTCTTCGACGAAGAGGACGGAGCGCTTGAAAAGGTGGAGCAGGGTGGAGTCGGCGCCGGCGACGCCCGCGAAGAACTCCCAGCCGGGGAAGACGGTGACGTTGCCGGCGGCGATGGAGCGGCCGACCAGGTCGGGGTCGTCGAGATGGGAGCCGGAGAGCCGGGCGTGGACGGCGGCGAGCAGCTTTTCGGTCACCGGTGTTTCGGTAAGCGGCAGCAGTACGGCTTCGTCGAGCGGCTGCAGGGAGCGCTGGGTTTCGGGGTCGAAGCGGCGGAGGGATTCGATCTCGTCGCCGAAGAACTCGAGGCGCACGGGGCGCTCGGCTTCGGGGGAGTAGACGTCGAGGATGCCGCCGCGGCGGGTGTACTGGCCGGGCATTTCGACTAGGTCGACGGCGTCGTAGCCCACGCTTGAGAGATGGCTGGTGAGCTCGTCGACGTCGTGCTCTTCGCCGCGTTTGAGGGTGCGGGCGAGGTCGGCGTAGTAGCTGGCTGGAAACAGCTTTTGCGCGGCGGCCTCGACTGGTGCGATGACGATGGAGGCGGCGTCGGTCGCGATCTTCCATAACGTAGCGGCGCGGCTTTCCTGCACTTCGGCATGGGGCGAGAGGTGTTCGAAGGGGAGCACGTCGGGGGCGAGCAGCTTGACGACGCGCTCGGGGGCGAGGGCGCCGGTGAGCTCGCAAGCGGCGCGGACGGAGAGGTAGAGGGCGTCGGCGGCTTTGTTGTCGGCGACCAGCACGATGGCGGGCAGGCGCGCGGCGCGGGCCAGGAAAGGCAGGTACAGGGCGCGGGCGGTGCCGGTGAGCCCGGACACACGCCTGCGCCCACGCCCGAGCTGCAGGTGGCGTGTGGCTTGCTCGAAGGCGGGGGACCGCTCCAGGTCCGCCACGAGCTCGCGGACAAAGGGGAGAATCATGTGTGGTCAGTTTAGCAGTCGGGGTTGGCGGGTTTGGGTAGGGGGCGGTAGAGGAAAGTGAAACCGCGGGGATGACCCCATTTGGAGTGGAAAACTTTGGGGTGGCGGGCTGCTACTTTTCTTGCCCGAGCGGGTGAGGAAGCGGGTTATAGTGCAGCCATGCCCGAGAGCCCCGCACAGCACGTATCGGACGCGTCCTCCCTCCACGGCATGGCCGGGGAGCCGCTGGCCGGGCCGCTGACGCCGTCGCTGACCCGCAGGATGCGCGGCTACTCGCTGTGGCTGATCCTGCTGTTGGCGGCCAGCTTTACCTATCTCGATTACTGGTCGTACAGCGCCGACTATCACCAGTTTCCGGGCAAGTACGACCTGCTGATCCAGGGCACGGCGCCGGCGCCGGCGCAGTACCGGGTGGGGGTGGTGTTCGCGGCGCTGGGGCTGCGCATGGTGACTCATCTTGGATACCGGCACGTGTTTGCGCTGTTCGATTTCCTGTGCGCGTTCGGCGCGGCGCTGCTGCTGCGGGCGGTGCTGGCGGGCTCGGCCGGCTTTCGCGCGGCAACGGTGGGCTCGCGGTGGCTGCGGCTGGCCGTCTTTGTGCTGCTGCTGAGCTTTTACCTGGGCTGGACGACCTGGTATCAGCGGCCGGAGACGCTGGCCTGCGCGCTGTTCGTGGCGGCGAGCCTCTACCTGCTGGCGGTGGCGCGTTCGCGGGCGGTCATGATCGCGGGGTTGATCGTGCTGGCCGGTCTGCAGGGGTTTGTCCGCGCCGACGTGGCCATCCTGTTCCACTTCGGGCTGTTTCTGTATGTGCTGGTTCGGGGCAGCCGCGGGTTCCTCGCATCGCGGGTTACGCTGCTGGCTACCAGCTTGATCGGCTGCGCGCTGCCGACGGCGATCCTGTACATTCTGATCCACAAGATTTTTCCGCACGCGACCTATGGCGACACGCCGGTGTTCCAGCTGCTGCTCAACCTGCATGCCTCGATGCTGGCGCCGTTCCTGCTGTTCATGGTGCCGGTTGTCTACACCTACCGGTGGGCGCTGGCGCGCTTTTCCGCGCTGCAAGGTCTGCAGGGCGCGCTGCTGCTGGTTTGTTTCTTCTACCTGGCCAGTTGGGCGCTGGTGGGGCGGCTGGAGGAGGTCCGGATTTTCGTGCCGTTCGCGATGGGGCTGATGCCGCTGACGGCGAACCTGGCTGGCGACCACGTAGCGCTGCCGGAAGGGTGAGGCCTGCTTGTAGAATCGACCGATATGGCAACCGCGGCTGCGCTTTCGCCTGAAATCCTCGCCAAGTATGAGCCGGTGATCGGCCTGGAAGTGCATGTGCAGCTGCTGACGCGGACCAAGGCGTTCTGCGGGTGTGAGAACCGGTTTGGCGCGGCGCCGAACACGCTGGTGTGCCCGGTGTGCCTGGGGCTGCCGGGGGCTTTGCCGGTGCTGAATGCGCGGGCGGTGGAGTTCGCGGCGCTGGCGGCGATGGCGATCCACGCAGAGGTGCGCGCGACCAGCGTGTTCGCGCGCAAGAACTACTTTTACCCGGACCTGCCGAAGGGCTACCAGATCTCGCAGTTCGACCGGCCGCTGGCCGAGCACGGGTGGCTGGATGTGGAGACGCCGGCGGGGGCGAAGCGGATCGGGATTACGCGGCTGCACATGGAAGAGGACGCGGGCAAGAGCCTGCACGACGGGGTGCACGACTCGGGCGTGAGCACGTCGGTGGACCTGAACCGGTGCGGGACGCCGCTGATCGAGATCGTGAGCGAACCGGACCTGCGCACGCCGGACGAGGCGTATGAGTACCTGACGAAGCTGAAGGAGATTCTGCTGTACACCGGGGTTTCGGACTGCAATATGGAGGAGGGCTCGCTGCGCTGCGACGCGAATGTGAGCGTGCGGCCGCGGGGGCAGCAGGCGTTCGGGACCAAGGCGGAAGTCAAGAACGTGAATAGTTTTCGCTATATAAGGGCGGCGCTGGCGTATGAGATCGAGCGGCAAGTGGAGTTGATCGAGTCGGGCGAGCGGGTGGTGCAGGAGACGCGGCTGTGGAACGCGAGCGAGGGCCGGACGTACTCGATGCGGTCGAAGGAGCAGGCGCACGATTACCGCTACTTCCCGGAGCCGGACCTGCCGGCGCTGGTGGTGAATGCGGCGAGGCAGGCGGCGATTCGGGCGGCGATGCCGGAGCTGCCGGAGGCGCGGCGGGCGCGTTTGGTGGCCGAGTACGGGATCGCGGTGCAGGACGCGCAGACCTTGACCGCGACGCGCGCGTTTGCCGACCAGTTTGAAGCGGCGGCGAAGGCGGCGAAGAACCCGCGGCGGGTGGCGAATCTGGTGCAGAGCGAGCTGACCTCGCGGCTGAAGGCGCAGGGGCTGGAGCTGGAGCAGTCGCCGATCTCGATGGCCGGCATCGCGCAGGCGGCCGACCTGGCGGAGGAGGGCAGGCTCTCGAGTAAACAGCTGAAGCAGCTGTTTGACCTGGCGTTTGAGGCGGGCGAAGACTTCGGCGCAGTGTACGAGCGCGAGAAGCCGGAGCAGATTTCGGACACGGGAGCGATCGAGCGGATGATCGACGAGGTGATTGCCGCGAATCCAAAGCAGGTGGAGCAGTTCCGGGGCGGCAAGCGGACGGTGGCGGCGTTTTTTGTGGGTCAAGTGATGCGGCTGAGCAAGGGACAGGCCAATCCGGCGCTGCTGAACCGGTTAGTCGAGAAAAAGCTCGACGCCTGAGGGACACGTGTGAGGGAACACGCATTCCCGCATTCGCTCCCATTCGCGTAGCTGCCAGGTAAGGAAGACACACCCTGTGTCTTTAGCGTCGCCCGCCGAACAGACGCCGTTTGTATCTCAGCGTACTGTCGAGATAAGGCTTGGATCGGTCTTTGTGATTCTGCAGGGCTCGTCTTCGCGCACGAAGGAGTCTCCCTCCCGTCCTTCGCGATGGACACACGCCATGCATATGAATGAGTTGGACCGCGGCCTAACCCAGGCTGCGTTGCGCAATCGCACTCTCGTAGAGCTGGCGGAGCCCACGTTTGAGAAGCTCGCCCCGCACCTGCAGCGCGTCGATCTTCCACAGGGAATGCTGCTGGTCAAGTCGGACCGGGACATCCACTGGATTTACTTCCCGGAGCGGGGCATGGGCTCGATGAGCAGCGTGGACCTGGAAGGCACGCAGGTGGAGGTGGGCATCATCGGCCGGGAAGGAATGATCGGGGTGCAGGCACTGCTGGGGCAGCCGCAGACCCGGACGACCGTGATCATGCAAGGAGCCGGCGACGGGTACCGCATCCGGGTTGAAGTCTTCAAGGAGCAACTGGCGCAGGATAGCGGATTGCAGCGGCATCTGCATGCCTTTCTATATGCGCTGCTGGAGCAGACGACGCAGTTGATCCTCTGCAACCGGCTGCACGAGCTGGAGTCGCGCCTGGCGCGCTGGCTGCTGATGGCGTCGGACTGCATGGAGACGCGGTCGATCCACCTGACGCAGGAGTTTCTGGCGGAGATGCTGGGGGTGGGGCGGCCGGCGGTGACGATCACGGCGGGGATCCTGCAGCGGCGGGGGCTGATCATGTACCGGCGGGGGCTGGTGGAGATCGTCGACCGGGAGAAACTGCAGAAGGCGGCGTGCGAGTGCTACGGAATCATCCGGCAGACGTACCAGAAGGTGTATCCCGGGCTGTACTAGGGCGATTGTCCGGGTTTACTGAGTCTGCTAGAGACTTCACAAAACTTCGAGTTCCGGATAGTTTGTCTGGAAGAACTCCACGTCACCGGTAAGCAGCGCTTTCGCGCCCAGGGCAGCATGCGCGCCGATGACGAAGTCGGCGAGAAGGCGGCGAGGTTGGCCGCCACCGCTCAAGCGCCGACGCTCCGCATACTGACGGTATCGCTGCCCTGAGAGCTTCCACATCGGTTCGGTCATCGGCGTGTGCGTGATTCTCGCGTCGCGCAGCATGGCATCGAGCGCGGTCTCCGTGACTCCGGGGGTTGCGTGCAGTTCGGCGTAAACCGCCGGGCAGAGCACGAGCGGCAGGGTTCGACGCGCCGAGAGAACTCGGCGGGCGGCGAGAGCGCTGCCGGCGAGCATGTCGGAGAGAGTATTGGTGTCGATCGCTGCTGCTTCTCTCACTCGGCCCGCTCAGGACCTTTGTTGTAGAGTGCCCGGTCCTCCGGGTCGTGGCCGCGCATGTCACGCCACCAGGCCACGGAGCCCCCTGGGCCGAAATCGTAGGGGAACGCTCCGACCCACTTCATCAGCGGGTCCTCTTCCTGAGCAATGCGGCGGAACGCGACCTGGTCGCCCAAGCGGGAGAACTCGACGACGTCTCCCTCCTGCAAGCAGAGGAGGTCGCGGATTTCCTTGGGAATGGTGAGCTGGCCGCGGCTGCTGATAGTTCCGGTGGTCATACTGAAACCTCTTTTCTGAAGTAAGTATAGCGCATACTTACATTTAACGATAGTTTGCAGAGCAGCGGGTATTACACAATTACTTCGCTGAAGAGGATGTCGTGGCGGCCGGGGACGGGGTGGCCGGCGGTGCGCAGGAGAGTGGCGATCTGGGCCCAGTGGCGGATGGCGTGGACGGCGATGTGGAGGAAGAGCTTGCGGCGGGTGGGGGCGGCTTGGTTGCGGCCGGTGCGGGTTTCAAAGCGCAGGACTTCGGAGAGTTCGTCGGGCGTGGTGTGGGCGAGAAAGCCGCGCAGCTTGGCGGCGGCCTGCTGCTGGAGGGCGAAACCGGCGGCCAGATCGTGCGGGCCTTCACCGGGACCCTGGCCGGCTTCGAGGTCGGTGATTGGCTCGCCCAGCAGGCGCTGCGCGTGGCGGTAGGAGGCGGCGTAGATGTGCCAGACGAGGGCGCCGACGGTGCCGGTTCCGGCGATGTCGGTGGGGACCTCGGCGGCTTCGGGGTGGGCGAGGAGGAGCTCTCGCCAGCGGGCGGCGGTGGCTTCGAAGTCGGCGAGCAGGTCTTCCATGGTGACGGCGGAGTGGGGCATGGTTGGCTTCCTTTTCCTCTTTTTTTCAGCGAAGTTATAGGTCTAAAGCAGATCCTTTGGCGCAAGCGCTACCGCTTCGCTCAGGATGACACCTTTATGCCTATGCATGAAGTAGATGACGCAGGGGATTTGCTGCTCTACACGCCCAGGGCGAGTTTGCGGTGGAAGACGCTGAGCATGAGGCCTTTGAGCTGGTATTCGAGCTCCGGGTCGTAGCGGTAGCCTTCGTCGCGCAGGAAGGCGTGGGCGCCGTTGACCTCGACCCACTGGTAGTTGGCTTGGACCTGGTCGAGGCGGGCGAGGATGGCGCGGCGGCCTTGGAGGGGGACGTGGGGGTCCTGGCGGCCCCAGATGTGGAGCAGCTCGCCGTGGATTTCGCCGGCGCGGGCGAGGGAATCGTCCTTCTTGCCGACGCCAAGGGTGCCGGAGTGGATGTCGGTGGCGTAGAAGCAGACGGCGGCGCGGACTTCGGGGTTCATGGCGGCGCGGAAGGCGAGATGGCCGCCGAGGCAGATGCCGACGACGCCGAGCCGGCCGTTGCACGGCTCCATGCCGGCCATGTGGGCGAGCAGCGAGCGGGCGTCGTCGTCGTAGGAGGCGAGCTCCTTGGCGTACTTGTCGAGATTGCCTTTGTCGGAGCCGGCCTGGTCGTAGGCGAGCACGGTGCCGGCGGGTTCGAGCTCGTGGTAGACCTCGGGCACGGCGACCAGGTAGCCGTGCCCGGCGAGGAAGGTGGCGAAGCGGCGGATGGGGCCGGTCATCTGGAAGATTTCAGAGTAGAGGATGATGCCGGGGTAAGCGCCGGGGGCGGCGGGGTGGAAGAAATAGGTGCGCATGGGGCCGGTGCCGGTGGGGATGTCGACGACCAGGTCGTTCAGGATCATGCTGGACCTCCGTTTGCTTTGCCGGCGCGGGCGGCGATGTCGCGGCGGTAGTAGATGCCGTCGAAGGTGATTTTTTCGAGGGCGGCGTAGGCGAGTTCGAGCGCGCCGGCGAGCGTGGCGGCGGATGCGGCGGCGCCGAGGACCCGGCCGCCGGCGGTGCGGGTTTCGCAGTCGACCAGCGCGGTGCCGGCGTGAAAGATTTCGACGCCGGGGATGGCGGCGGCTTCCGGCAGTCCGTGGATGGGCTGGCCGGTCGAGTATTTGCCCGGGTAGCCGGCGGAGGCGGCGACGACGCAGACCGAGGCGCCCGGGCGCCAGCGGAACTCGGTATCGCTGAGGCGGCCTTCGACGCAGGCGTCGAGCGCCTCGTACAGGTCGCTTTCAAGGCGGAGCAGGATGGCCTGGGTTTCGGGGTCGCCGAAGCGGGTGTTGTATTCAAGCACCATGGGGCCGCGCGCGGTCATCATGAGGCCGAGGAACAGGATGCCGACGAAGGGCGTGGCCTCGGCGGCCATGCCGTCGATGGTGGGCTGGGCGATGCGGTGGAGAATCCAGTCGCGCATGCTGTCGGGCAGCATGGCGTCGGTGGAGTAGGCGCCCATGCCGCCGGTGTTGGCGCCCAGGTCGCCCTCGCCGATGCGCTTGTGGTCCTGCGCGGGGGCCAGCGGGGCAACGTGCTTGCCGTCGCTCATGACGAGGAAGGAAAGCTCCTCGCCTTCGAGCCGTTCTTCGAGCACGATGCTGGTTTCGGGCGAGCCGAGCAGCTTGCCGCTGAAGAGGCCGGCGAGGGCGGCCTCGGCCTCGGCGCGGGTGGAGCAGAGCAGCACGCCCTTGCCGGCGTGCAGGCCGTTGGCCTTGACGACGACCGCGCCGGGGAACAGGTCGAGCGCGGTGTGGGCTTCGGCGGGCGAGGTGCAGACGGCGTAGCTGGCGGTGGGGATGTTGTGGCGCTGCATGAAGCGTTTGGAGAAGGCTTTGCTGGATTCGAGCTCGGCGGCGGCGCGGGTGGGGCCGAAGACGCGCAGGCCGCGCTGCTGGAGGGCGTCGACCAGGCCGAGGGCGAGCGGGACTTCGGGGCCGATGACGGTGAGATCGGGGGCCTCGCGGGCTGCGAGCTGGACTAATGAGTCGAGGTCGCCGGTATCGACCGGGATGCAGCGGGCGATAGAGGCGATGCCGCCATTGCCGGGCGCGCAGACCAGCTCGCCGACGTGCGGGGAGCGGCGGAGGGACCAGGCGAGCGCGTGCTCGCGGCCGCCGCCGCCGATGAGGAGAACCTTCGCTTTGTGCATGCTGCTCACCAGCCTACGCCAGTGCTTTGGGCACGGCTTCTTCCCAACGGCCCTGGGCTTTCAGGATGAGCTCGACGACCTCGCGGGCGGTGCCGCGGCCGGCCAGCTTTTGCGTGACATAGTGGCAGACTGCTTTGAGCTCCGGTGCGCCGTCGGCGACGCATACCGCCAGGCCCGCGCGCTGGGCGATGGGGATGTCGGGCAGGTCGTCGCCCATGTAGCAGACCTCGTCGGCGGTGACGTTGGCCTTGGAGAGGACTTCCTCGAAGGCCTGCGTCTTTTTGGCCTGGCCCAGGTAGACGTGCGCGACCTTGAGCTCCTGCGCGCGGCGCTGCACCGCCGGCGAGCGCCGGCCGGTGATGAAGCCGGTTTCGATGCCCATGGTGTGCGCGAGCGAGAGGCCCTGGCCATCCTGCGCGTTGAACACCTTCATCTCGGAGACAGTGCTGTTGCCGGCTTCGTCGGTCGCCGCGATGAGGCACACGCCGCCATCGGTCACGGTGCCGTCTACGTCCATCAGGAATACCTTGATCTTGCGGGCGCGTTGCAGGACGTCTTCACTTGCTAAGTCATTCATAAATCCAATACTAAGACCCCCTACGCGGGAGGCGGTCACTTCGTGACGCGTTTACCGGATGCTTGCAACCGGAATGTCCGTGACCCTCCCGTTGGTCGGGATCGACATCGCTGATGCCGAGCATCGCGAGGCCCACCCAGGCTGAAGTTGCAAACACAAGGTATACGTGTCACGAAGTGACCGCCTCCCGCATTAGGGCTATGCCCCAGCAGGGGTCTTCGCGGTCGACCTATACTGATACCGTGCCCGAACTCGCCCAGAGCGCGCCTGCCATTGCAAGAGCGCGTTCCCGTCCCAGGCGGCTGCGCCATGCGAAGCGGATGCTGCTGCACATGGGGCCGGCATTTGTCGCGAGCATTGCGTACATTGATCCGGGCAACTTCGCGACCAATTTTGCCGCGGGCGCGCGGTTCGGCAATCAGCTGCTGTGGGTGCTGCTGTGGTCGAACGCGATGGCGATCGTGATCCAGTATCTGTCGGCCAAGCTGGGCATTGCGACTGGTAAGACCCTGCCGCAGAACTGCCGGGAGCATTTTTCGCGGCGCACGACGATATTGCTGTGGGTCGCGGCGGAGACTTCGGCGCTGGCGACCGATCTGGCGGAGTTTCTGGGCGCGGCGCTGGGGTTTTACCTGCTGTTCGGGCCGTGGTTTTTGGCGCACGGCTGGACGCGGACGGAGACGCTGTTTTTCGCGGCGCTGGTGGCGACGGGGTTCGTGTTCGCGCTGCTGGCGCTGGAGACGCGCGGGTTCCGGTGGCTGGAGGTGGCGATTATCGGCTTTGTCGCCGTGATCGGGTTCTGCTACGCGGCGGAGCTGGCGCTGGTGCATCCGGCCTGGTCGAGCGTGGCCCTGCATGTGCTGATGCCGCATGTGGGGCGCGGCAGCATTTATGTCGCGGTGAGCATGCTGGGCGCGACGGTGATGCCGCATGTGGTGTATCTACACTCGGCGCTCGTGCAGCCGCGGGTGCTGGAGCAGGCGCCGCGGCTGGACCTGCCGCGGCACAACTACCTGTCGCGGCTGCGCATGCTGTTTTACGAGAAGCTGGACCTGGGCCTGGCCATGAACGGGGCGTGGCTGGTGAACTCGGCGATGGTGATTGTGGCGGCGGCGGCATTTGCGGGCACGCGCGCCGCGAGTGGGGATATGTCGATCGAGGAGGCGCACCGGACGCTGGGGCCGCTGCTGGGTCCGGCCTCGGCGACCATCTTCGCGCTGGCGCTGCTGTGTTCCGGGCTGTCGTCGTCCACGGTCGGGACGATGGCGGGGCAGGTGGTGCTGGAGGGCTTTCTCAACATTCGGTTTTCGATCTTTTTGCGGCGGCTGCTGACGCTGATTCCGTCGCTGGTGGTGATCGCGAGCGGGCTGGATGCGTTCCGGATTCTGATTTTGTCGCAGGTGGTGCTGTCGTTCGCGCTGCCGTTCGCGCTGGTGCCGCTGCTGGTGCTGACCAGCCGCAAAGGGGTGATGCAGCGGTTTGTAAACAGCGGCTGGATGCGGCGCGCGGGCTGGGCGATTACGGCGGTGATCGTCGGGCTGAATGCGATGCTGCTTTGGCAGATCGCTACGGGCGAGGGGTAAGGGCGAAGACCCCCTGCGCGGGAGGCGGCCACTTCGTGGCGTGTTTACCCTGGGGTGGCGGGCGCGGCGTTGGTGGGCCTCCCGTTGGTCGGCACTGGCGATGTGGATCCCGACCAACGGGAGGGCCGCAGAATGGGCGTCTGCGAGCATCCGGTAGACCCGCCACGAAGTGGCCGCGAGCCGCGTAGGCGGTTTTATTTTGCTTTCAGCCCTGTGTGCATGGCCTTGACCAGCGAGCCGTCCGCGGTGTCGCCGCTGAGCTCCCAGATCATCATGCCGCCGAGCGCATGCGCGCGGGTGTAGCCGGCTTTGGCGGTGATGGAGGCGGGGTCGTCGAAGGTCCAGAAGTTGTTGCCGTCGTAGATCCAGGGGGCCTGCGAGTGGGGGTCGCGGAAGGCTGCGCCGGGCATCGCCGCGATCTCGCGGTAGGGCGTGTCGCCGTGTTCGGGCTGTCCGGTAATGCCGAAGCCGTGCTGCGTGCCGGCGTCGCTGACGCCGGACCAGTGATAGCCGTAGAAGGGGACGCCCATGAGCAGTTTGGCGGCGGGGATGCCGGCGCCCAGGTACTCCTGCACGGTTGCGTCCACGTTGCCGCTTTCGAGCGGCAGGCTCGGTTGCGCGTAGAGCGGGGAGACCAGGCCGGTGGTTTTCTGCCAGGGGCCGTTGTAGTCGTAGTTCATCAGGCCGACGCGGTCGACGGTTTGGGCGACGAGCGGCCAGTCCACGCCGGGATAGCGGCCGAGGCCGGGCGCCACGGCGATGGTGAGCAGGGGCTTGGGGCCGTGGGGGGCGTAGACGTCGAGCTGCTTGCGGAACTCGGCTAAAAGGGCCGTGTAGTTGGCGCCGTCGGTTGCGCCGCCTGGGTACTCCCAGTCCACATCAATGCCGGAAAACAGGTCGGGCGCGCGGAGGCCGGGCGCGAGATTGCCGCGCAGGAACATATCGATGCAGGAGGCGACAAAGGCGACGCGCTTGTCGGGCTGGGCGGCGTCGGCGAAGGCGGCGGGCTTGCCTTCGATGGAGATTAGCATGCGGATGCGCGGGTAGAGGCGGTGCAGTTCCTGGAGCTGGTGGAACTCACCTTTGAGCGGCGGTCCGGCGGCGTCGCCCGGCGCGTCGGCTGAGCCGTCGACGCTGGTCTGGGCGGTGTAGGGGTGCTGGAGGTCGGCTTCGGGGTCGGCGATGGCGCAGCGGCCGTTGACGATGAAGGCTTGCGAGTAGTCGATCTGGTCGAGCAGCGGCGCGGAGCCGCTTGAAACCAGCTGCTGGGCCGACCAGGGTGGGGTGCCGTAGAGGCCCCACTGCGGCAGGTAGCCCACGATGATGGGGGCTTGCGCAGGCGCCGGAAGGCTCAGAAAGCAGGAACTCAGCAGGCAGAGAAGGAGGCGGCGCATAGACCGTTAGACGGGACAGGTGCAAGGGCGGACGAAGCTGATCTTCGGTAACCCGGGCTTTGACATTTCCGGGGAGTTTGTAGGCGCTCGGGTACCTACACTAGGAAGGCCGACAGCAGAGTGTCAAGCGGGAACGGGATGGGCCAGAAGAGCGGCCTGACCGGCGTATCCCGCGCTAACGGGCGTACGCCGGTTCCAATGCTGGAGGTTGACCGATGGACGCTAAAACGTCCTGGGTACATCTGGTAGTAAGGATCACGCTGGACTGGCGTGTCCTCGCTGCGGTTGTTGCCCTCGTCAGGCTATCGCGAAAGCGGTAGATAACCTCCCTCGGTGGGAGACAACCATCGAGGGATTACCAACTTCCACGCTGATATTGAATGCCTGAAGAGCCGTAAAGTCAAGCGCGGATGCTAGCGAACCAGGCCGGCGATGGCGGCCATGGGGAACTGGATGCCACGCTCCGGCAGGGAGAACTCGCTGCGCCGGACCATTTGTCCGTCTTCAAAGCGGGACCATACACCGGTTTTGGGGTCGACGACCCAGATGGCGGGTATGCCCATCTGTTCGTAGTCGCCCAGCTTGCGGAGCATGCGCTGGATCCTGTCTTCCGGGCTGAGCACCTCGAAAACGGCCACTGGGGGGTGTGTCGGAATCTGCTCATCGGGCGCGTCCGCGCTGAGGATCGCGACATCGGGAATGCGGAAACGGGTGGGGCTGACCTGCACGCGCAACTCTGGTAGGACCTGGAGCCGCCACTTCTCTTCGTGCTGGATAAACCAGAGCATGATCGCTTTCTGCCACTGCGAGTGGTCTTTTTCGCCCATCGATCGCTCCTCGATCTCGCCGTCCACGTACTCCGCGTCGGGCTCGTATTCGTCGCTACGGAGATAGAGCTCGATTGGAACTTGCGTGTGCGCAGCCATATCACCCCCCCCGCAAAGGCGTTTCCATAGTCATTGTAGAGCGAGCCACGCTGGACTGAGGGACCGTGCCTGGGGCAGGAAGGAAAAACGCGCCGGCAATGACTTAAAATGGATGGCACAATGTTGCTGCCGTGCTCCTGTCTATTGCTGTGCAAGCGCTTCCGCCGTGGCCGCCACGATCGCGGCCGCGCTGCCTGATCGCGCCCTCCTCCCGGCATTTTCCCTCTTTTCGCGAAAAGGACATATTCGACATGAGCACCCCTGTTTCTGTAAGTGCGACCACAAACAGCTTTGAAGCCCGCGCCAGCTTCGAGTCGGGCGGTAAAACGTACCAGGTGTATCGGCTGCAGGCATTGGCTGAGCGTGGCATTAAGCTGGCGCGCCTGCCGTACTCGCTGCGCATACTGCTTGAAAACCTGCTGCGCCGCGAGGACGGCGTGACCGTGACGGCGGCCGACATCCAATTTCTGGCCAACTGGGAGCCGGCGGCGGAGCCCTCGCGCGAGATCGCCTTTATGCCGGCGCGGGTGCTGATGCAGGACTTTACCGGGGTGCCGGCGATCGTGGACTTGGCTGCGATGCGCGACGCGATGAAGCTGCTGGGCGGCGACCCGCAGAAGATCAACCCGCTGCAGCCGGCGGAGCTGGTCATCGACCACTCGGTGCAGGTGGACGAGTACGGGACCGCGGGGGCGTACCAGGTCAACTCGCTGCTGGAGGTGGAGCGCAACCGCGAGCGGTACGCGTTCCTCAAGTGGGGGCAGAGCGCGTTCCGCAACTTCAGCGCGGTGCCGCCCGGGATGGGCATCTGCCACCAGGTGAACCTGGAGTACCTGGCCCGCGGCGTATTTACGGCCGAGGTGGACGGCGAGCTGCAGGCCTACCCGGACACGCTGGTCGGCACCGACTCGCATACGACGATGATCAACGGGCTGGGGGTGCTGGGCTGGGGCGTGGGCGGGATTGAGGCGGAGGCGGCGATGCTGGGCCAGCCGGTTTCGATGCTGGTGCCGCAGGTGGTGGGCTTCCGCTTTACGGGCAAGCTGCGCGAGGGGGCGACCGCTACCGACCTGGTGCTGACGGTGACCGAGAAGCTGCGGCGGCACGGGGTGGTGAGCAAGTTTGTCGAGTTCCACGGGCCGGGGCTGGCGGAGCTGACGCTGGCCGACCGCGCCACGATTGCCAACATGGCGCCCGAGTATGGAGCGACCTGCGGGATATTTCCGGTGGATGAGGAGACGCTGCGCTACCTGCGGCTAACCGGCCGGCCGGAGGATCAGGTGGCGCTGGTGGAGGCGTACTACAAGGAGCAGGGGCTGTTCCACACGAGCGAAACGCCGGCGGCGGAGTACTCGTCTTCTCTTGAGCTCGACTTAGGAGAAGTAGCGCCGAGCGTAGCGGGGCCGAAGCGGCCGCAGGACCGGGTGGCGCTGGGGGCGGCGGCGGCGGATTTTCTGAAGCAGCTGCCGACGCTGTTCGGCCCCAAGGCGGCGCGGAACGCGGAGCGACTGGCGCAGCGCTGGGAGGGCGAGGGCGGGCATGCCTCGGCCAGCGGGGATGCGGACAGTGTTGTGGGCGCGCGCGAGCCGGGGACGCCGGTAACGGCGCAGTCGGATGCGTATGTGCCGTCATCCTTGTCGAACGAGGCCGATCCCGACCAGCGGGAGGGCCACGCAAGTCCCGCATCGGCTTCATCAGGTACACCCGCCACGAAGTGGCCGCCAGCTGCGCAAGCGGTTTTAGGGGCTTCGTCCCCCGCCTACAGCAATACGGTTAAGCAGCGGTTCGGCGTGGACCCGGAGCGCTACCTGGACCACGGCTCAATCGTGATCGCGGCCATTACCTCCTGCACCAACACGAGCAACCCGTCGGTGATGATCGCGGCGGGGCTGCTGGCGAAAAAGGCGGTGGAGCGCGGCCTGACGATGCCGCCGTGGGTGAAGACGTCGCTTGCACCGGGCTCGCGCGTGGTGACGGACTACTACAAGAAGGCTGGGCTGCTGCCGTATCTCGATGAGCTGCGGTTTCAGGTGGTCGGCTACGGGTGCACCACGTGCATCGGCAACTCGGGCGCGCTGCCTTCGGATGTGTCGGAGGCGATCGACGAAAACGGGCTGGTGGCGGTGTCGGTGCTGAGCGGGAACCGCAATTTCGAGGGGCGCATTAACTCGGACGTGCGCGCGAACTATCTCATGTCGCCGCCGCTGGTGGTGGCGTATGCGCTGGCCGGGACGATCCAGCGGAACCTGGAAACCGAACCGCTGGGCCGCGGCGCGGATGGCCAGGATGTGTACCTGCGCGACATCTGGCCGACCCGCGCCGAGATCGCCGAGGTGGTGGGCACGGCGCTGACCAGCGAGTCGTTTCGCAAGGAATATGCCACGGTGACGGCGGGCGATGAGAACTGGCAGCGGCTGCGGTTCGCGAAGAGCGACGTGTACGGGTGGGAGCCGGATTCGACGTACATCCGCCGCGCGCCGTACTTCGACGGCATGCCCGCGAAGCCGGCGCCGGTGCAGGATATTCACGGCGCGCGGGTGCTGGCGGTGCTGGGCGACTCGGTGACGACCGATCACATTTCGCCGGCGGGCTCGATCAAGGCGAGCTCCCCGGCGGGGGTGTACCTGAAGGAGCACGGGGTCAAGCCGTCCGACTTTAACTCCTACGGCTCGCGCCGGGGCAACCATGAGGTGATGGTGCGGGGGACGTTTGCCAATGTGCGGCTGCGCAACAAGCTGGCGCCGGGCACCGAGGGCGGCGTGACTCGGCTGCTGGTGGGCAACGCCGAAGCGGGCGCGGAGACCGGGCGGGAGATGAGCATTTTCGACGCGGCGGTGGAGTATGGCAAACGCGGCGTGCCGCTGATTATCCTGGCCGGCAAGGAGTACGGCTCGGGCTCCTCACGCGACTGGGCGGCCAAGGGGCCGAAGCTGCTGGGGGTGCGGGCGGTGATCGCGGAGAGTTACGAGCGGATTCACCGGTCGAACCTGATCGGGATGGGTATTCTGCCGCTCGAGTTCAACGCGGGCGAGTCGGCGGAGTCGCTGGGGCTGACCGGGGAAGAGGTTTATGACCTGCCGGGGCTCAAAAAGCTGCTGGCGGAGAAGCTGGCCACCGGCCGCAACCTGATTGTGCGCGCGACCTCGCCCGGTGGGGAGGATAAGCACTTTCATGTGCGGGTGCGGATCGATACGCCGGGGGAGATTGGGTATTACGAGCACGGGGGGATTCTGCAGTACGTGCTGCGGCAGCTGGCGGGGGTGGCGTAGGCGGTTGCGGTCTGAATCGCGTCCGCTACAAAGAGGCACAAAACAGACTGTCATCCTGAGCGGGATGACAGTCTGTTTTGGACTTGGCGCTTCCGATAATTCAGACCTGCGTTAAATATCCAGGTTCTTGACGTCGAGCGCGTTGTCCTCGATGAACTTCCGGCGCGCTTCCACATCCTCGCCCATGAGGGTGGAGAAGATGGTCTCGGTTTCGGCGATGTCCTCGAGCTTGACCGAGAGCAGGGTGCGGCGCTCGGGGTCCATAGTGGTCTCCCACAGCTGGGGGGCGGTCATTTCGCCGAGGCCCTTGTAGCGCTGGACCTGGTACTCTTTCCGGCCCTGGTCGATGACGTACTCGAACAGCTCGGCGGCTGTGCGTTTGGTGACCGGCTCATGCGAGGCGCGGCCGGCGCGCTTGGGGGCGGGGCGGCCGGCCTCGACTTCGCCGGGGGTCTCGGTGTCGGTTTCCTCCGGGTCGGGATCAGGTGAGGCGGCGGCCTTGCCGGCGTACTCGACGACAAACGGAGTTTCCAGCTGCTCGCGCAGTTGCAGGTACTTGGCCATCATTTGGCGGTATTCGGCGGTCGAGGCCAGGGCCAGGTCCAGCCGGCGGGTGGCGCCCTGCGCGTCGACGTAGCTTACCGACCAGGTCTGGTGCTCTTCATCGAAAGCGGGCGGGTGCACGGCTTTGAACTGGCAGCTGGCGGCTAGTTTCTCGAGCCCGTCGTGGAGCAAACCGAGCTTCGCGGGGGCCTGGCCGGGCTCGGGACCCTCGAAGTCGCCGCGCTTCATCAGCTCCTGGCTGGCAAGCAGGCCAATGACTTCGTCATTGCGGATGCGCCGGTTGACCTTCTCGAAGAAGCCCAGGTACTCGTTGAGCTGGCCCATGAACCGGGTCAGCGCGGGGCCTTCGAGCTGGCCTTTCGCGCCCCCTTCGGGGGTGCTGCCGTACTTGACGACCATGCCCTCCGACGCGCGCTTGACCATCACGTCCACGAACTCGCGGTCGTTCTTGATGTACTGCTCGAACTTGCCCTTCTTGATGCGGTAGAGCGGGGGCTGGGCGATGTAGACGTGGCCGCGCTTGATGAGCTCCTGCATGTGGCGGAAGAAGAAGGTCAGCAGCAGCGTGCGGATGTGCGAACCGTCGACGTCGGCGTCGGTCATGAGGATGATTTTGCCGTAGCGCAGCTTGGAGGGGTCGAAGTCGTCCTTGCCGATGCCGCAGCCGAGCGCGGTGATCATGGCGCGGATCTCCTCGTGGCCCAGCATCTTGTCGTAGCGGGCTTTCTCGACGTTGAGGATTTTGCCCTTGAGCGGCAGGATGGCCTGGTACTTTCTATCCCTGCCTTGCCGGGATGTGCCGCCGGCGGACTCGCCCTCGACCAGGTACAGTTCGCAGCGGTCGGGGTTGCGCTCGGAGCAGTCGCTGAGCTTGCCGGGCAGGCCGCCGCCGTCGAGCGCGCCCTTGCGCCGGGTCAGGTCGCGGGCCTTGCGGGCCGCCTCGCGGGCGCGGGCCGCGTCGATGGCTTTGTTGATGATTTTCTTCGCGACGGGCGGATTCTGCTCGAGGAACATGCCCAGCTTCTCGTTCACCAGCGCCTGCACCGTGCCGGCGATGTCGGAGTTGAGCTTGCCCTTGGTCTGGCCTTCGAACTGCGGCTGCGACAGCTTGACGCTGATGACCGCGACCAGGCCCTCGCGGACGTCGTCGCCCGAGAGGTTTTCTTTCATGTCCTTGAAAAGCCCGAGCGCCTGGCCGGCCGCGTTCACGGTGCGGGTGAGCCCGGTGCGGAAGCCCGAAAGGTGCGAACCGCCATCGACCGTGTTGATGTTGTTCGCGAAAGTGAAAACCGTTTCCGAGTACGCATCGTTATATTGGAGCGCGATCTCCATGTCGACGCCGTCGCGCAGGGCCTCCATCATGATGGGCTGCTCGTGCAGCACGGCCTTGCCCTTGTTGATGTGGCGGATGAACTCGGCGATGCCGCCGGCGTACTTGAAGTCGGAGCGCTTGGCCTCGCCGGTCTTGGGGTCGAGGGTGCGCTCGTCGATGAGCGTGATGGCCAGGCCCTTGTTCAAAAAGGCGAGCTCGCGCAGGCGCTGGGCCAGGGTGTCGTAGTTGTACTCGGTCGCCGTAAAGATGGACCGGTCGGGCAGGAAGTGGACCTTGGTGCCGCGGCGCTTGGAGGTGCCGACGGTGCGCAGCTCGGAGATGGGCGCACCCCTGGAGTAGTCCTGTTCGTAGGTGTGGCCGTCGCGCCAGATTTCCACGTCAAAGGCCTCCGACAGCGCGTTGACGCAGGAGACGCCGACCCCGTGCAGGCCGCCTGAAACCTTGTAGGTGGAGGCGTCGAACTTTCCGCCTGCATGAAGTTTTGTTAAAACAACCTGAACAGCAGGCATCCGTTCGCCGTTGTCCAGCGTTTTTAAGTCAACAGGGATCCCGCGACCGTCGTCAGTAACCGTTACGGAGTTGTCCACGTGGATGATGACATCAACATGCTTCGCGTAGCCGGCCAGCGCTTCGTCGACAGAGTTGTCGACCACCTCGTATACCAGGTGATGGAGGCCCTGCTCGCCAGTGGAGCCGATGTACATGGCGGGGCGGAGGCGGACTGCCTCGAGGCCTTCGAGCACCTTGATGTTGTCGCTGGTGTAGGTGCCGGGCGCGGAAGGACCCGGGATTTCAGGCGTAAGGGACAGATCGTTAAGAGACATGCAGCTCCAGTGTGCGGGACAGGGTGCGCCATGGCGCGGCGGAGAGCCGGAGGCCGGAAAAGTCGCGTGAATCGCGGCTGCCGCACCATCATACGCGACACCTCCATGGTACCATCCGGCTGCCGTGCGAGCCATGCCGGGGTCCGGGCGAGGCACGTTCCGGTGGGGTGTGCCTTGGGTAACGTATCGGCGCGGGAAATTACCCATTTGACACCCATTGGGGCTTGCAGTGCGGCGCAGTCAACGATAGGTTGGGCGAGCGGGAAGCAACTTCGCCGCCGGAACGGGGCCGAGCGGCATGGGCCGCGATCTTTTATCCTGAAGGAGTGGCGGAGATGCGCGCGGCAGACACCATTGAACGTGCCGGCTTTTCCGCCGATAAGACCTATACCGATTTGCCTGCTGCCTGAACTTGTTCTCTTTGGACCTGCGGTCCGCACGATGCCCGCGGGTTGTGCTGGGAACGTAACCTACACACTCGAGACCCGCGCGTGAACTTGACCCACACTCTCGCACTGCTGACCGACACTGAGCCGATCGCCTGGCTCGTCGTCCTGCTCGCGCTGTACTTTGGCGGCGAGCGCAGGGTGCGGCAGCTGCAGAAAAGCGGCCTGGGCGAGGCGCGGTATGACGAGCGGCCGCCCAGCTACCGCGCCCTGGGCGCCTTTGTCTCGCTGCAGCTGCTGTGGTCGCTGGCGTCGCCGATCCTGACCGGCCCCACCGCGCCGCTCGATCTCTCGCCCCATGCGGTACACCTCGTATACGCCGCCGTGTACTGGACGCTGTACCTGCTGTCGACCGTTACGGTGCTCTTTGTCATCGGCGCGCTCATCCGGAACAGCCTGACCCCGCTGCCGGGCCTCTCCGCCGCGGCACTGTCGGTCTTCCGCTGGACCTCGGCGCTGCTTCTGCTGATCGCGCTCACGGCGCACCTGCCGCTTTTCGGCGTCGGCGATGTGTGGCGCTGGCTGGAGGAGGTCCGGGTTTCCTGCGCGGTGTGCGTCAGCAGCTTCGAGCTGACGCTGCTGGGGCTGCTGCTGTGGAGGCTGACGCGGCTGGGCATGTGCCTGCGCAGCCGGCCGATCGGGCTTGCGTTCGGGCTCGCGGCTTTGGGCGGCATGGAGCTGGTTTCCGCGGCGACGGTCCACATGGCCGCCCCGATCATGCTGTGGGTCCAGGTGCTGCAGGGCGCGGTCGTGCTGACGGTTCTGCTGATGTGGGTGTACTACGTCATTCTGCCCGAGCCGAAGCGGCACGCGCACTCGCTGTCGCCGGGCTCCAGGCTGATGAAGTGGGACGAGATCGCCCGCCGGCTGGAGATGAACGGCAAGCACCATGCCGAGCAGACGCCGTTTATTTCGGGCGTGCAGTTGATCGTGGACGGGATTCTGGACAAGTACAAGATTGGCGGGAGCTGAGCGGGAGGCCTGGGTCAATGCAGAGCCGCTGGTGATGTAGGCAAACAGGAAAGCCGGCACCCCTTGAGGAGGTGCCGGCTCTGCCGCTGGCTGCGAAACGCTTAGAGCCGTTTGCCTGTAGGCGGCGAGGCGGGAATGTTGTTGCATGTGGCTTTTCTTAATGGAAAAGCCAAGTCAAGAGTCGTCGATCCCTCAATAGCAGCAGGCAAACGGCTCTAGTCGGCGGCGACGTGCTGGGTAGCGGGCGCGAGCGCGAGGGGCTCGATGGCGACGAAGCGGCCGGTGCGGCCGCGGTCGATGAACTTGACCCGTCCGTCGATCTTGGCGAACAGGGTGTCGTCGCTGCCGATGCCGACGTTCAGGCCGGGCTTGAGGGGGGTGCCGCGCTGCCGCACGATGATGGAACCGCCGGTGACGACTTCGCCGCCGAACTTTTTGACGCCCAGCCGCTGGGCATTCGAGTCGCGGCCGTTCTTGGAACTGCCTAATCCTTTTTTATGTGCCATGGTTTCTCTCCGTTACGCTGCCCGGCGCCTTCAGGCCTGCGGGGCCTTGTTTTCGGCGTGGTAGGTCTGGCCGCCGACCTGGATTTCATCGATCTTGACCTGGGTGAAGGACTGGCGGTGGCCCTGCATTTTCTTGTACTGCTTCTTGCGCTTGTAATGGAAGACGAGGATTTTGTCGCCGCGGCCTTCGCCGATGACGGTGGCGAGCACCTTGGCGCCCTCGGCCGGTTTGGCCACGGAGCCTGCTTCGCCTGAAAACGCGAGCACTTCGCCGAACTCGACCGAGCCATTCTCATTGGCGGCGAGCTTCTCCACCTTCACCACGTCGCCTGGGGCCACGCGGTATTGCTTTCCACCGGTACGGATCACCGCGTACATAAGCATTCCTCTCAAACGCGCCCCATTGCAGCCGGGTACGTCTCAATCCTCTGGATCTGGCAGAGTGGAGCGGACGCCTTCGCTGTGCATGGTCCGTGTAGGGACTGGCATCGAGGAAAGGTCCGCGCTGCCGGCCGTCGCCGCAGATACACATGCGGGCGGGGCAGAACCGCCGAACTACACAAGTGTAGCCGTGGGGCGCCTCCGGGTCAATGGCCGGGGGCTTCGGCTGGTCGAACCCGGCCTCGACGGAACCAGCGGAGCTGCCAGCTTTTCTCGGCCGACTGGAAGAGATAGACCGCCAGGATCGCGATGAGCGGCTCGAAGGGATGGCGGAACCGGGCGTGCACGGTGACGAAGTAGTAGAGCAGGGGCAGCAGGGCGAAGCACCAGGCGAACAGGCCGGCGGCGGGAATGCGTCGTTTGAGCGCGAGAAACAGTCCGAGCAGGCCGGCAATGGAGGTGAACTGGTAGTTGAGGTTGCGCCCGTATTCGACGAAGGCCGCGTCGTCGGAGGGGTGCGGGACGGAGAACCAGAAGTAGTAGAAGCGGGTCGCGCTCAGCTTGAAAAACCGCGGCCAGTCGGCCTGGATGATTGCCCTGGCCTTGTCGCCGCGCATTTTGGCGTAGGCGACCTCGCCCATCTGACGGTAGACGCGCAGCTGCGCCGGGTCTTCGCCGGGGTGGTTGTACTCCATAAGCAGGCCGACCGCGCCGGGGCCGTTGCCGAGGTAGAGCTCGGCGCCGAAGTTGCCGCGCAGGGGGATCCAGTGGTGGAAGGCTTCCCAGTTGCGCCAGCTCCAGGGGGCGATGAGGGCGAGGCACACGACCGCGCCGAGGGCGGCTTTGCCGAGGTGCCGCGGCCAGGCCCGGACCAATTGGTCTGGGGCGCGGCCGCTTTGGTCTGGGGCGCGGCCGCTCCCGGCGAGAATCCACACGCCCATGACCGGCAGCATAATGCAGATTTCGGGGTTCGAAAGCGCGATGAGCCCCCAGAGCAGGCCGAAGAGCGCCCAGCGGGACCAGGTTTGCTGTGCCCGGGAGGAAGACGCCTCGCCGATGCCGCGCATGCGCAGCGCCAGCACCAGCACGCAGGAGAACAGGAACGCGGTGAGCGTCATCTCCCAGATCCACTTGACGGAGTACTGCATGGCCGCCGGGTACAGCGCCCACAGCCACGCCGACCAGCGGGCGACGTTCCAGTTGAAGCAGCGCGCCGCGATCTCCCACGTGGTGCGCACCATGAGCGCGTTGAGCACGCAGTTGAGCGCGAGCAGCACCCAGGCGGAGACCGCCGTGTAGACGCCGAACAGCTTGAAGACGGCGGCGATGAGCAGCGGGTAGGCGGGCGTGACCCAGGCGGTGGGGCCGGTGTGGCCGCTGAAGGGGTCGGCGTAGCCGTAGCCCGTGACCAGCGCGCGCGCGATGCGGGCCATCTCCCAGCCGAACTGGAAGTGGTCGCCGAAGGGGCGCACCCGCCAGGTGTGGGCGAGAGTCATGTAGGCGATGCGGACCGCGAGGGCGGTCCAGAAGATAGCCCAGGGCGGGGAAGAGAGGGTGCTCGCGGCGGCCGCACGGGGCTGCGGGCTGGTTGCACTGCGGATGGGAGCTGCGGCCACAGCGCGATTGTATCTGGCGGCTGCGCGGCTTAGTATGGACCGCGCGCCGGTCCGTACAACCCAGCCGGCTTGCACTGGAGCCTCGCAATGTCGACCGCACCGTCGGCGCAGGTCGCTGAGCCGGAAGCCGTACCGGATGCGGTTGCCGGGCTGTCGGCGACCCGTTTGCAGTCGCTTGATGTGCTCCGAGGCTTGACGGTGGCTGGCATGATCCTGGTCACAGACCCCGGGACCTACGCGGCCCGGTATGCGCCGCTGGGGCATGCGGAGTGGCTGGGGTGGACGGCGACGGATATGATCTTCCCCACGTTCCTGTGGATTGTGGGAGTGGCGATTCCGTTTTCGCTGGCGTCGCGGAAGGCCCGGGGCGCGGTCGTCGGGCGCGTCCTGCGGCGTACCGTTTTGCTGATCGTGCTGGGGCTGGTGCTGAACGGGTTCCCGCTCTACCACCTGCACTCGCTGAGGATTCCAGGCATTCTGCAGCGCATCGCGGTCTGCTACGGGGCGGCGGCGCTGCTGACGCTGGCGGTGCTGCGCCGGCCGCGGGCATGGCAGGCTGGCATCGCGGGCGGGGCGGCTGTGCTGCTGCTGGCGGTGTACGCGGGGCTGCTGCTGTTTGTGCCCACGCCGGGCTTTGGGGCGGGGCATTTCGACCAGCTGGGCAGCCTTCCCGATTATGTCGACCGCGCGGTATTTACCGCGCCGCATATGTGGTTCTACGGTGTGACGCCGGGGCACGGGGTCACGTATGACTCGGAGGGAATCCTGTCGACCCTCGGCGCGCTGGGGACCACGCTGGGCGGGGTTGCGGTGGGCCTGCTGCTGCGGGGGACCGGCAACCGGGGCCGCTTTGCCGCGCTGCTGGCGGCCTCGGGTGTGGTGCTGGTGCTGGCGGGGTATGCCGTGGCGCCGGCGCTGCCCGTTATCAAGAAGCTCTGGACGCCCTCGTTCGCGCTGCTGGGCTGTGGGGTGAGCTCGATCGCGTTCGCGGTGCTGTATGCACTGCTGGATGTGGTTAAAGCCGGCCGGGCTGTGGCTGGGCCCGCGCTGGTCTTCGGCACCAATGCGATTGCCGCGTTCACGGTGTCGCAGCTGCTGACTTCTTTGCTCATTTTCATTCACGTGGGCGGCACGGGGCTGCACACGTGGCTGTACCAGCGCCTGTTCGCGGGCTGGCTGGCGCCGGTGCATGCCTCGCTCGCCTACGCGCTGGCCATCGTGGGCGTGAACCTGCTGGTGCTGCTGCCACTGTACCGACGGCGGGTTTTTCTGCGGTTCTAACTCACGGTGCGGGTTTGCAGGTCGACCGAGACCGTGTCCACGGGCGTGGCGGCGCCCCCGGCCTGGTGGTACTCGATGCACAGGGTCATGGGGTCGGCGGTGACGCGCAGGAAGCCGTAGTAGACGTCGTCGTAGTTCTCGAGGGTGAGCGTGTTGTCGACGATGTAGGGCACGCGGATGGCGGCGCCGTTGATTTTGCGGACTTTGTCGACACCGTGGCCGCCGTTGCCGGCGACGATGTAGGGGATGGTCGTGGAGCCGGAGGTGCCGGGGTTGAGGGTGCGGGTGAAGCGCTGGTAGTTGTGGGCGTGGCCGGAGAAGACGGCGTGGGGCCAGAAGCCGGCCGCGGTGGCCGCGGCGTCCAGGTCGGCGAGCATCCGGGGCGAGCCGCCATGCGTGCTGCCGGCGGTGTAGGGGGGATGGTGGACCGCGATAATGACGGCTCCGGCGAACTTCTCGGTTTTGCAGCGCTTGAGCGCGGCTTCGAGGAAGGTGATCTGGGTGTCGTTGAGCGAGGGGCGCGTGCCGCCTTCGGTCGAGAGAACGCCAGGGTCTTCGAGCACATTGCTGTAGACCGCGAGGATGCGCACGTAGGGCGCGTCGAACGTGTAGAAGATGCCGGGCTGGATCTGCGCGGTGCGGATGAGGCCGCCCGCCTCGGGGGTGATGACCGGCGCGGCGGCGCAGAAGTTGCGAAGGTAGGCATCAAGCGTCGGCGCCGGGTCGCCCCGGTAGATCAGCCCGTCGTGGTTGCCGGCGACGCCGAGAATGGGGTTCTGGTAGGTGCGCCACGGCTCGTAGAACTGGTCGTAGTAGTAGCGTGCCTCGCCGAAGCTGTAGACCACGTCGCCCAGGTGAAAGAAGAACGCCGGCACCGCGTTGGCGGGCGAGCCGGCGAGGTCGGCCTGCGCGGCATCGGCGACCAGGGATTCACTGGTTGGCGACTTGACGCTGCCGGTATCGCCCACGCTGTGGAAGACGATCTGGCCGGCGGATGTAATGGCCGAGGTCTTGGTTGGGCCGAGAGTGGGGCCCCAGATTTCGGCGAGGGTGAGCACCGGCTCGGGGGCGCCGCGCGGGGCGGGAAAGGGCTCGACCAGCTTGGTGTCGACTTTGCCGTAAAGGGTGTTGTCGGAGGGGTGCGGGATCTTGAACCCGGTGGCGTCGGGACCCGGTTTGGGCTGGCCGAACGCCGGCAGCCCGGCGGCCTGGTTCGACTGGCCGGCGTGGACGGGTGGGACGGGTGATTTGGTCGGCTTTTTCGGCATGGGAACCTCGCGGGCAGCTTACACCGGTTCGACGAACGCTGTGTGACTTAGGGCACTTCTCCCGTTGCCATGCACCGCCCAGGTCTGCGGCAGGCGGCTATTCTTGACGGAAAAGCCGCGTCCGGTGCATCGGTCGGTCTACATCCACGGAGAAAGGCTCTAATCTCCCGTGATTCGTGGTGACAGGCTCGCACGTCCGCTTGGCACGCCTAAATGAGTCAGGGTCGTCCAGGAGAAGCAGTCTGTTTCTTCGGTGGAGGCGGGGGCGGAGGAGACGGCTTCTTCGGCAGTGGCTTCGGGATGGGAGGATAGCTTGCGCGGGTGTTGTCGGTCGTGCTCAAAGGCTGTTTTTACGTTGCGAGCTGTTGCCGATGATGCATCAGTACATTGTCCTGCACCTGTTCAAGCAGTCCTTGATACGCCGGAAAAGACGTGCTGCTTTTGGAAACAACAGCCTCTTCCCTGCGAAGCGCGGAGAGCTTTTCAGGCGCTTCTTCCGCAAAGACGTTCGACCACAACGCTTCATACTCGTGCGCAAGGCTGTTCCAGCGGAAATGCAAGTCCGCGCAATCGATCGAATTGCGCTCGTTCTTGGCGACCAGCGACCATAAACTCAGGGCAGCAGCCAAAAATGTAAGCAGAGGCTTGATCCAGCTAAACGCGGGCGGGATGACAGCGGTGATTAAGGCGATCGTGGCTCCTGAGGAAAGCAGCAGGCTTCCAACGACAAGGCGTTTCTGCTTTCGCTGAAAACGCTCGACCAGCAAAGCGAAGTACCCTGCACGAATCTCAGCCGCAAGCCAGCTTTCCCAGACGGTGTCTTGTTGAAAATCTGAAAGCATCGCGACAGCCCCTTTTCCATTATGCACCTGGCGATTTGTCAAGCGGCCCTCTGTTTTTCGTGGCGGCGATAACGGTCCGGGAGGAACTGCAATTCGCAGAAGCGACTCCAGGCTGCCAGCTGTTTCACACGAATGTAACCAACTTGCTTGCCGGGGCGCGAGCGTCCGTGCGATGGTGTGTTGCAAGCACGCCGGTCGACATCACGAACAGAGGAGCCGCCCTCGTTATGATTTCTCCCACGCACCCGCTTCGCCGCATCTTTCACGAGCTCGTTCGCGAGTGCTTCCGCGACGTGCTGCCCAAAAACAGCCATGAGGTGGCGGCGTATGTCGCCGACATGCTGACTGAGTTTTCCTCGACCGACAAACTGTACCCGGTGCATGACGAGCAGGGCCGCCCGGTGCGCGACATCGAGGCGCTGCTGCTAGCGTCGGACCCGGTGCACGGGACCGCCGAGTCGTTCGACGCGGAGCGCCGCCTGCGCAAGCACATCGGCGACTACCTGCTGTTCTCGGCCGGCATGGCGCCGAAGAACGCGGCCTCGCCGGAGCGGCTGGGCATGATGGTGCGCGCCGGGCAGGAGAGCTACTGGGTGGTGTCGCAGTTCAACCTGTTCGAGTACGAGCGGGAGGCGCCCTTGTTCGCGCGGCTGAGCCAGTCGTTCGAGCCGTGCGTGAGCGGGCTGCGGGAGGTGTACTCGCGGCTGCAGAGGGGCGGGCCGCGGCTGCTGATGTAGGGCAGCCGGGCAGAGTGAAAGTTTTGCGACGCTGCTGGAAAGGTCTCCTGCCGGCCCCTGTCTTCCTTGCAAATCGAATATCAAGTGTTTAATATGCAAGGATGATTGAGAGGCTAGCGACTCCCATCCTAGAGCAGGCTCTCCGGCGACAGGCCTCGGTCGCCATCATCGGTCCGCGGCAGGTCGGCAAGACTACGTTGGCGCGCGCTGTGGCTGACAGCCGGCCCGGATCGCTCTACCTCGATCTGGAAGCGCGGGAAGACCGCGAAAGGCTTGCGGAACCGGCGCTCTTTCTTCAACACTATGAGAACAGCCTCGTGGTGCTCGATGAGATCCACCGTGCTCCTGAGATATTCAGCGCTCTGCGCGGCATTATCGACCAGGGAAGACGCTCCGGCCACGGAATAGGCCGTTTCCTGATCCTAGGCTCCGCTTCCATCGATCTGCTGCGGCAGTCAAGCGAAAGCCTTGCCGGGCGTATTACCTACATGGAAATGGGGCCGTTGAACGTGCTCGAGTTGCCTGCAAGTGAACCGGTACTGGTGCAGCTATGGCTGCGCGGGGGCTTTCCGGGCAGCTACCTGGCTGAGGATGATACAGACAGCCTGGGCTGGCGCTCGGATTTTATCCGCACCTACCTGGAGCGGGATGTGCCGCAATTTGGCCCGCGCATTCCCGCCGGTGTGCTGGAGCGGCTGTGGACGATGCTGGCGCATGGGCAGGGCACCTTGTTGAACGCCTCCCGGCTGGCTTCCGGACTGCAGATCGCGGCGCCGACGGTCCAGCGGTATATCGACCTGCTCGCCGACCTGCTTCTGGTCCGGCGTCTGCCTCCTTACCAGCGCAATGTCGGCAAGCGGCTGGTGAAGTCGCCCAAAGTCTATGTACGCGACAGCGGCCTGGTGCATGCGCTGCTGGGAATCAGGACGTACAACGATCTCGCGGGCCACCCAGTGGCAGGGGCATCCTGGGAAGGTTTCGCGATTGAGAACATTCTGGCTGCTGCCCCGGAGCGCACCACGGCGAGTTTTTATCGCACCGCCGCCGGCGCCGAGATCGATCTGCTGCTCGAAATACCTGGGCACGGGCTGTGGGCGATCGAGGTCAAACGCAGCCTGTCCGGTCGTCCGGAAAAGGGCTTTTATATTGCCTGCGAAGACCTGAAGCCAGACCGCAGATTGCTTGTCAATGCGGGCCAGTCGCGATATCCGCTGGGCTCGGGCATCGAAGCGACCGGCGTTTCAGATCTGACAGGGGAGCTGGCCTCGATGCGGCTGCGCGGCAATTGAGTTGAAGTTATGGGGGCTTGCACGGGGGAGCGCCTGACAGCGGGCGCAAGCCTGCCGGCGGTGAACGGAAGCCGCTACAGGATATAGCGGCTTAAATCCTGGTCCTTGACGATGCTGGCGACCATCTGGCGCACGTATTCGGGGTCGATGATGACGACGCGCTCGTGGCCGGTGGGGATTTCGCGGTCGACCACCGGCAGCGGCGTGGTGGGGGCGCCGTCGGTGGCGGCGACGGAGAGATCGAAGACGCCGGCGGCGTTGCGCGGGGCTTTGAGTAAATCAGGCGCGAGGAAGCTGATCTCATCGAGCACCCGCTCCATGATGGTGTGCAGGCGGCGGGCGCCGATGTTTTCCGTCTGCTCGTTGACGCGGAAGGCGAAGTTGGCCATTTCGGCGAGGGCTTCCGGGGTGAACTCGAGCTTGAGCCCCTCGGTCTCGAGCAGCGCGATGGACTGCTTGGTAAGCGAGGCCTTGGGCTCGGTGAGGATGCGGATGAAGTCGTCGACGGTGAGCGAGTGCAGCTCGACGCGGACGGGGAAGCGGCCCTGCAGCTCGGGGATGAGGTCGCTCGGCTTCGAAACATGGAACGCGCCGGCGGCGATGAACAGAATGTAGTCGGTGCGGACCATGCCGTAGCGGGTGTTGACGGTGGTGCCTTCGACGATGGGCAGGATGTCGCGCTGGACGCCTTCGCGCGAAATATCGGGCCCATGGCCGCCCTCGCGGCCGGCGATTTTGTCGATCTCGTCGAGGAAGACGATGCCCGAGGTTTCGACCCGCTCGACCGCGACGCGCTGCACCTGGTCCATGTCGATGAGGCGGCTTTCTTCTTCCTGGACGAGATAGTCGAACGCTTCGGCGACCTTCATTTTGCGCTTCTTGGTGCGGGGGCCGAACAGCTGCGGCAGCACGTCCTTGAGGTTCATGTCGGACTCGTCGAGCTGGTTGCCGGTGACGATCTCGATCTGCGGCTCGCGGCGTTCGCGCACATCGATCTCGACGGAGCGCTCGTCGAGCTTGCCCTCGCGGAACTGCTCGCGCAGCTTATCGCGGGTGCGCGCGTGGGCGGTCGCGTCGGTCTCGGAGGCGGCGCTGAGGGCCTCGCCGCCGGGCTGCGTGTCCGGTATAACCGCGACCTCGCCTGAGACCGGGGGCGCGGACGCGGGGGCGGCGGCAGGCGCGGGCAGCAGCAGGTCGAGCAGGCGGTCCTCGGCATTCAACTCCGCCTTGTCTTCCACTTCGTCGAGCTTTTCGTCGCGCACCATGTCGATCGCGTTCTCGACCAGGTCGCGGATGATCGACTCGACATCGCGCCCGACATAGCCGACCTCGGTGAACTTGGAGGCTTCGACCTTCAAAAACGGCGAGTTGGTGAGCTTGGCCAAGCGGCGCGCGATCTCGGTTTTGCCGACGCCGGTGGGCCCGATCATGATGATGTTCTTGGGCATGATCTCGTCGGCGACTTCGGGCGCGAGCTTCTGCCGGCGCATGCGGTTGCGCAGGGCGAGCGCGACGGCGCGCTTGGCCGCGCGCTGGCCTACCACATACTTGTCGAGCTCGGCAACGATTTCGCGCGGGGTCAGGTCTTCGAGCGCGAGTTCCTGGTCGTCGGCGGTTCCGGGGAGGTAGATTGCCATTATTTCTTTTCCAGTGCGGGCTTGTCGGCGGCTGCGGCGCTCAGCTCTTCGAGCATGATGGTGTCGTTGGTGTAGATACAGATTTTGCCGGCGATGCGCAGCGATTTTTCGGCAATTTCACGCGCGGGCAGCTCGGTGTTGTCAAACAGCGCGCGGGCCGCGGCGAGCGCATAGGAGCCGCCGGAGCCGATGGCGACGATGCCCTCGTCGGGCTCGATGACGTCGCCGGTGCCGGAGATGATGAAGCTCTGCTGGGGGTCGGCGACGATGAGCAGGGCTTCGAGGTTGCGCAGCATTTTGTCGGTGCGCCAGTCCTTGGCGAGCTCGACCGCGGCGCGGCCGATGTTGCCGGCATACTGCTCGAGCTTGCCCTCGAAGCGGCTGAACAGCGAGAACGCGTCGGCGGTCGAGCCGGCGAAACCGGCCAGCACCTTGTCCTGGTAGAGGCGGCGAATTTTGCGCGCGGAGTGCTTCAGGATGGCGTCGCCGAGGGTGACCTGGCCGTCAGCCGCCATCACGACCGAGTCGCCGCGGCGGACGCAAACAACGGTGGTGGAGCGGATGCGGCGGCCGGCTGCGAGGGAAACGCCGGCGGCGGGGGGCGAACTGGCTTGGTGCCTGGGCATAGACAATCCCTAAGTATAGCCCAGGGTTTCGTCCCGCTTTGGGGCGCCGGTGGTGACGATGGCGTGGAACGAAGCGAGGCGGCAGCGCCGAAAGAGGCCGCGCTGGGGTATTCTTCTCCTATTCCGGCAGAGCGGTCCATGCCGATTCCTGGGAGCGAGTGCGGTGATGAACGGGCTTACCCTGCGCGATCACCAGGTGTTGACCACGATGGCCGCCGCGGTCGCCTGCCTGGGCGGCGTGGCGTGGTACATGGCCACGCGCAAGCACACCAGCGAGGAAGAGCTGGAGCGCACGCGCCGGCAGGACCTGGTGCTGGGCGGCCGCATCATCGACGGCACGGTGCTGGACGTGACGGAGCTGGACGCCTACGAGGCCAAGCGGCCCGAGGGCATGCAGCTTATCCTGTACAAGTACGAGATCGCCGGCGTGGCGTATGAGTGCTCGCAGGACATTACGCATTTGAAGGACCTGATCCACATTGCGGACATTCGCGTTGGGTTTCCCTGCTCGGTGCGGTACGACACGCGCCAGCCGGAGAACAGTATCGTGATCGCGGAGAACTGGATTGGGCTGCGGGATACGGCGAACTCGGTACCGGTGCGGCGGACGACGCGCCGGCGGTGGTCGGCGCCGGTTTCATAAGACCGCCTACTGGGGCGAAGCCCTAACGCGGCTGGCGGCACCTGCGGTGCGGCTGGCGTTTACACTTGAGTCAGTGCATACGCATGGCTCACCTTCGGGTTCGGGCAGAATGCAGCGGGTGCTGCAGGCCTCGCTTGCGGCGACGGTGCTGTATGTCGCGGTGTGCTTTGCGGTCGGGCTGCGCGCGCACTCGCTCGCGCTGCTGTCCGAGGCTGGGCACAATGTGTCGGACGCCGCGGCGCTGCTGCTCTCTTTTGTCGCCGTGTGGCTGGGCAACCAGCCCGCCAATGACGCGAAGACGTTCGGCTACCAGCGCGCGGGCGTGCTGGCGGCGTTCTTCAACGCGCTGGCGCTGGTCGCCGTCTCCACCTGGATCGCGATCGAGGCAATCGCGCGGCTCAGCCATCCGGAGGCGGTCGCGTCCACGCCGATGATGGTGGTTGCGGCGGCGGGCGTGGTGATGAACGGGCTGATCGCGACGCTGTTGTGGCGGGCCGGTTCGCGCGGCGCTGCAGGAGCAAACGGTTCTTCAGACGTGAACCTGCGATCGGTGTTCGTGCACATGCTGGGCGATACGCTCTCGACCGCCGCGGTGATCGTCGGCGGCTTCGCGATCCGCCTGACCGGGCTCGCGTGGATCGACCCGGCCTTGTCGCTCGCTATTGCGGGGCTGGTGCTCTGGTCGTCTGTCTCGATCGCGCGCGAGACGCTCAATATTCTTCTCGAAGGCACGCCCGAGGGCATCGCGCTGCCGGAGATTCGCACGGCGCTGGCGGGGATTGAAGGCGTCGAGGATGTGCACGACTTGCACGTGTGGTCGCTCGGCTCGCAGACGCATGCGCTCTCGACGCACATCCTGATCGCCGACATTCCGCCGTCCGAGAGCAACGCGATTCTCGACCGCGTGAAGGCCGCGCTGCGCCAGCGCTTCCGCATTGTGCACACGACAATCCAGTTTGAAAACTGCGCCTGCGAGACTGAGCACGGCTGCGTGATGGCGGTAGAAGAAGTGCAGGCGCATGCGCACCACGGGCACTCGCACGTGCATTAGAGCATTTTCACTCTTGGTGTAGAGGTCCAGGTTCTCGCTCCAGTGGCTTTTCCCGACGGAAAAGCCACGCGCACATCTGCCGGCCCCTCTACGTGTGGAGTGAAAATGCTCTAGGTTTTTGCAGGGGCCGATTCGACCGGGCGGTCGGGCTGCTCGTTGTAGATCGCTTCCACGCGAGCCAGTGTATCGATCTCCTCGACCGGCTTGTCGCCGCGGATGCGCAGGATGCGGGGGAAGCGCAGCGCGAAGCCGCTGGCGTGGCGGTCGGACCGCATGATGTTGTTGAAGGCGACCTCGAAAACGGTGTCGGGTTCGACGGTGCGGAAGTGGTCGAACTCCTCCAGCGTGTGCGCGTGGAAGTGCGCGGAGAGCGCGTGCATCTCGGCATCGGTGACGCCGGAGTAGGCCTTGCCGACGTTGAGCAGATCGCCGTGCGGCCCGCGCACGGCGAAGGTGTAGTCGCTGAGATAGCCGGCGCGGCGGCCGCTGCCGAACTCGGCGCCGGTGACGACCACGTCGAGCGTGGCCAGTTCGCGCTTGAGCTTGAGCCAGGCCAGGCCGCGGCGCCCGGGCTGATACGCGCTGCCGCTCGATTTCAGCATCACGCCCTCGTTGCCGCGCGCGCGGGCTTGGGTGTAGGCCGCGTCGAGCTGCGCGGCGCTCGCGAGGCGGATGGCGGGGGCGAGCAGGAGCCGCGGGAAAAGTGCTTCTGTATCCTCCACTGTTACAAATAAAGCCTGCTGCCCGGCGCTGCTTCCGGCGCGGCCGCCGCTCGCGGCTGCGTGCGCGGCGACATACTGCTCCAGGCGCGCGCGGCGGGTGGATAAAGGCTGCGCGAGCAGGAGCTGGCCGTCGGCGTATAGGATGTCGAAAGCCATGAAAACGACGGGGCGGGTGCGGCGGAGCTCGGGAGAAACCTGCTTGCGCCCTAGCCGCTGCTGGAGCGCGGAAAACGGCAGTGCGCGGGCTTGTGCGTCGGGTGCGGCGGGGCTCCAGGCCAGAATTTCGCCATCGAGGATGACTGCTTCCGGCAGGACGGCAAAGGCTTCGATGAGCTCGGGGAAGGCGGCGCGCAGGTCTTCGCGGCTGCGGGAGAACAGGCCCACGCGGCCGGGCTCGCCGGGGTCGCCGGCGTGCAGCTGCGCGCGCATGCCGTCGTACTTGTCTTCGAGCTGTGCTGTGCGCAGCAGCTGCTCAGCGGGCTGCTGAAGATCCGCGCTCGCGGCCTGCGGCTGCCCGCTCAGTTTCTCGGCGATCACCTCCTGCGCGAAGCGGGCGATGGCTTCGTCGACGCTGTCGACCGGGCTGGCCAGCATGAAGCCGAGCGGATGGAACAGGCGCATGCGCGCGTCGGCGAGTGTGCCGGCTGCCGCGCGCTCCACTACCTCCGGCAGGCTGCCGAGCAGCATGCCCGCATTGCGCACCGCGCCAGGCTCCTGCGTGAACGCGGCGGCGACGGCTTCCTCGACCAGGCTCTGCTTGACGCCGATGCGCATGTCGCCCGCGATGAGCTTGAGGATGTACTTGCACTCGATCGCGGTGGCGCGTGCAAGAAAGGCGCTGAGCGGGCGCAGCTTGGCCGCGGGGCCGCGCGCGGCGGCGGTCTCGGCCAGCATGGTTTCTAAGTCGGCCAGCGTGAGCGCGGGTCCAAGCGTGGCAAACGAGGAGGCGGGGCTGCCCGCGGTTTGCGTTGCAATCAGTTCTTCGGCCGCCGCGCCGATGTCGCCGTGGCGTCGGAACGCGGCGCTCATAGCCTCGGCTGACGCGCCGCTGCGCGCGGCTACAGCTTTGGCCAGCAGCGAGCCGCCAACGCTCAGGTTGCGGCGATCCGTTTCCGCGAACGGCTCGCCCGCGGAGTACTGCGCTGCCCGGGCCGCGTCGGGCACGCTGAGCGACAGCAGGTACGCGGCGAGCAGAGCACGCTTCTCGAGCTTTTTCGTCGTCGCGCCGAGCGCCTCGCCGGTCGCGGCCCAGCGGCTCAGCGTATCGGCTTGTGTCTCGCTTTCTGCCATCTCCGCTCACAGTAGATGCGGGCCTTGTGCTTTCTGGAGCGCAGTTTGGTAAACTTCACTTATGCGCTTTGCCAATCATCTTGGCGCCCTCCTCTAGCGGCTCCCGCCGCCATGCGCACCTGCTCGCCTACTGTAACTTTCTTTTTTTCAGTTGAGGGTTTCGCCATGTTTGAACGTCTGGAACAGATTGCCACGCGCTACGAGGATCTCGGAGCGCAGCTTGCCGAGCCGGAGATCGTCAGCGACCAGCAGAAGTATCAAAAGATTGCCAAGCAGCACCGCGATCTTCAATCCGTCGTCGATGCGTATCACCGCTATCGAACGATCCGTGAGGGCATCGCGGAAGCGAAAGCGATGCTGAGCGAGGAAGACGCGGAGATGCGCGCGATGGCGCAGGAAGAGCTGGCGCAACTGGAGGAGCGGCTGCCCGCGGTGGAGGAAGAGATCAAGCTGCTGCTGCTGCCGAAGGACCCGAACGACGAGAAGAATGTCGTCGTGGAGATACGCGCGGCCACCGGCGGCGACGAGGCTTCTCTGTTCGCGGCCGAGGTGTACCGCATGTACACGCGGTTCGCCGAGCTGCACCGCTGGAAGGTTGAGATACTTTCAAGTTCTGAAAGTTCGGTCGGTGGGCTAAAGGAAGTTTCGTTCGTGGTGGAGGGCCACGGCGTTTACTCGCAGCTGAAGTATGAAAGCGGCGTGCACCGCGTGCAGCGCGTGCCGGCGACCGAAACGCAGGGCCGCGTGCATACCTCGGCCATCACGGTCGCGGTGCTGCCCGAGGCGCAGGAGGTCGATGTCAAGATCGAGCAGAAGGACCTGCGCATCGATACGTTTTGTTCTTCGGGCCCGGGCGGCCAGTCGGTGAATACGACTTACTCGGCGATCCGCATCACGCACCTGCCGACCAATACGGTCGTAAGCTGCCAGGATGAGAAATCGCAGATCAAGAACCGCGAGAAAGCGATGCGTGTGCTGCGCGCGCGGCTGTATGAAGTGGAGCAGGAGCGGCTGCACCAGATCGAGGCCGCACAGCGCAAAAGTCAGGTGGGCTCGGGCGACCGCAGCGAGAAGATCCGCACGTATAACTTCCCGCAGAACCGGCTTACCGATCACCGCGTAGGGCTGACGCTGCACCAGCTGGCCGAGATCATGGAAGGGCGCATGCAGCCGGTGATCGATGCGGTGATCGCGCACTTTAATGCGGAGCGGTTGAAGGCTGAAGCCGAAGCGGCTTGAGTCAGGACTATAGTGGTGACACGGAGCATGCGCGCCTACGGGGAGCAGCGCGGAAGTTCTCGGCGCAGGACATAAAAGATGCCATCGAGAGTGCAAAAGCAGCTGGTCATGTCACCGTACAAAGCGGAAAGTATGGCACTGATCAAACCGTGTATGTGGGAACGAACGGCCTGACGGCGATCGTCGAGACAAGCGGAAGCAATGCCGGAAAGCTGATCACCGCGTGGTGGAGGCAGGTATGACGATTTCCTTAGCAACGGTGGATGAGATTCTTCGCAGCGAAGATATGGAAGGTTTGCTTGCCGTAGGTGCACCATCGGACGAGTACGCGCAGGAAGCGCGGCAAATCAAGAGTTTGTTGGACGAGCTGCCTGAGGATCAGGTAAGTCGCGACAAAGTAGCGGCTTTGATCCTGGAGGTATGGCAGCGTGCCTTTGGTCCTTTCAGCACTGAGGATTTGCGGAACAGGTCTGTTGTTATCGAGCAGCTTACCCGCCGCATACTTGAGCACACTCCGGTATCCATCGCTCATGCGAACGTACAGCGAGACGTGCATCCTCGGTTGTAGTTCGCGGTTTGTGCATCGCGACGCTCAAGAGAAGTGAAAGTGACTTCGCCTTCCTCCATCAAGGAACAGCTCAGGCTTGGGGCCGCAAAGCTAGCATCAAACTCGCAAGAGCCGCAGCGGGATGCGGCTCTCCTGTTGTGTTATGTCACAGGCAAAGAACGCTCGTGGCTGCTGGCGTATCCCGAGATGCTGTTGACGCCGAGGCAGCTTGACGGGTACGAGGAACTCCTTAGCCGCCGACTGCGGCACGAGCCGATGCAGTACATTCTCGGTGAGCAGGAGTTTTACGGCTTACGGCTGAGGGTTACGCCGGCGGTGCTGATTCCTCGGCCGGAGACCGAGCACCTGGTGGAGGCGGTGCTTGCGCGGCTGCCGCATGACCGGCCTGTAAGCATCGCGGATGTCGGCACGGGCTCAGGGGCGATCGCGCTGGCGCTTGCGTACTCGCTGCCGCTGGCCTCGATCGACGCGCTTGATAACTCGCCGGAAGCTCTGAGCATTGCGAGTGAGAACGCGGTGGCGCTTGGCCTTGCGGAGCGGGTGCGGTTCTACCACTCCGACCTGCTGAGCGCGGTCGCCGGTCAGCGGTATGACTGCATCGTCTCAAACCCGCCTTATGTAACCGACACGGATGCACTTGAGCCGCAGGTTGCGCTGTGGGAGCCGCACGGTGCGCTGTTTGCCGGGCGCGACGGGCTGGATGTTTACCGCCGGTTGTTGCCGCAAGCGGCTGAAGCGCTCACGCCTAGCGGCCTGCTTGCGGTGGAGCTTGGGGCAGGCCAGAGCGATCCGCTCACCGCGCTGTTCCACGAGGATGAGCGCTGGTCCGAGCCCGTGTTCGTGCCCGACCTGCAAGGGATTCCGCGTGTGGCCTTGGCTACCACCAACCTCGATCCCGACCAGCGGGAGGGCCACAGCTGCTGACATTACCACCCCAACGCCACACGCCACGAAGTGGCCGCCAGCCGCGCAGGCGGTCTTAGGCTTCGACCGCCTGCCGGTTTTCGACCGTGAACTGCAGCCGATTGTTGAGCGGGTCGGCATCGACCAGCACGTGATCCCCGTGCAGCACCTCGCCATCGAGAATCTTGATCGCGAGCGGGTCCTGCACCAGCTTCTGCAGCGCGCGCTTCATGGGACGCGCGCCATAGGCGCGGTCGTAGCCGGTCAGCAGCAGCTGGTGGCGCGCGCCTTCGGTCAGCGTCAGCGTGATCTTGCGGTCGGCCAGCAGGCGCTTCATGTCGTCGAGGCGCAGGTTGATGATGTGCGTCAACTGCTCCTCGCCGAGCGGGCGGAAGATGACGATGTCGTCGACGCGGTTGAGGAACTCGGGCCGGAAGTGGAGCTTGAGCACCTCCTGCACCTCTTCCCGCGCGGCCTCCCAGGCCAGCTCGTTGTCGAGCGCATCGCCCTGCAGCAATTGCGCGCCGAGGTTCGAGGTCATGATGAGGACGGTGTTCTTGAAGTCGACCGTACGCCCCTTCGCGTCGGTCAAGCGGCCATCGTCGAGCACCTGCAGCAGCACGTTGAACACATCCGGGTGCGCTTTCTCGATCTCGTCGAAAAGGATCACCGCGTACGGCCGGCGGCGCACTGCTTCGGTCAGCTGGCCGCCTTCGTCGAAGCCGACATAGCCCGGCGGCGCGCCGATCAGCCGCGCCACCGCGTGCTTCTCCATGTACTCCGACATATCGATGCGCACCATCGATTGTTCGTCGTCGAAGAGAAACTCGGCGAGCGCGCGCGCGGTTTCGGTCTTGCCTACGCCGGTGGGGCCGAGAAAGAGAAAGCTGCCGATGGGCCGCTTCGGGTCGCTCAAACCCGCGCGCGAGCGCCGGATCGCGTTCGCGACCGAGCCGAGCGCCTCGTCCTGCCCGATCACGCGCTCGCGCAGACGGCCTTCCATCGCGACCAGTTTTTTCACTTCGCCTTCAAGCATTTTCGAGACCGGAATCCCGGTCCACTTGCTCACGATCGTCGCGATATCTTCCTCGTCGACCTCTTCCTTGAGCATGCGCTGGCCGTTCTGCATCGCGTCCTGCAGGGCGTTCAGTTCGCGCAGCTCAGCCTCGAGGCGCGGTAGCTCGCCGTACTGGATCTGCGCGGCGCGCTCCAGGCGCCCGAGGCGCGTTTGCTCTTCCGCCTCGAAGCGCAGGCTCTCGACGCGCTGCTTTACCTCGCTGAGCCGGGTGATGGCCTCGCGCTCTTTCTGCCAGCGCGCACGCAGGCCGCTCGCTGTCTCCTTCAAGCCCGCGAGCTCGCTCTCGACCGCGTGCAGGCGCTCCTGCGAGTTCACATCCGTCTCGCGCCGCAGCGCGGCTTTTTCGATTTCGAGCGAGGTCATGCTGCGCTCCAGAGCGTCGATCTCCTCCGGCACCGAGCCGATCTGGATCGCGAGCGAGGCTGCGGCTTCATCCATCAGGTCGATCGCTTTATCGGGCAGGAAGCGGTCCGAAATATAGCGGTGCGAGAGCGTCGCGGCGGCCACGATGGCCGAGTCCTTGATGCGCACCTTGTGGTGGGCCTCGTAGCGCTCCTTGAGGCCGCGCAGAATCGCGACTGTATCTTCCACATTCGGCTCGCCGACATACACCATCTGGAAGCGGCGTTCGAGCGCGGCATCCTTCTCGATGTACTTGCGGTACTCGCTCAGCGTGGTCGCGCCGATGGCGCGCAGGTCGCCGCGCGCGAGCGCCGGCTTGAGCATGTTGGCCGCGTCGATGGCCCCTTCGGCCGCGCCTGCGCCGACCAATGTATGCAGCTCATCGATGAACAGAATGATCTGCCCGTGCGAGCCTTCGATCTCTTTCAGGATCGCTTTCAGGCGGTCTTCAAACTCGCCGCGATACTTCGCGCCCGCGAGCATGGAGCCGAGGTCGAGCGAGACCACTTTCTTGCCGCGCAGAATCTCCGGCACATCGCCCGAAACCACGCGCCGCGCAAGGCCCTCGACGATGGCGGTCTTGCCCACGCCGGGCTCGCCGATCAGGACGGGGTTGTTCTTCGTTCGGCGCGACAGCACCTGGATCACGCGGCGAATCTCCTCGTCGCGCCCGATCACCGGGTCGAGCTTGCCGCGGCGCGCGAGCTCGGTCAGGTCCTTCGCGTACTTCTCAAGCGACTGGTACTTCGCCTCGGGGTTCTGGTCGGTCACGCGCTGCGAGCCGCGTACCGCCGACAGGCTTTTGAGGATGGCCTCGTGGGTCGCGCCGAAGCTCGCGAGCAGCAGGCCCGCGCCATCGTTTTTCGCCTCGGCGAGGGCGAGCAGGAGGTGCTCTGTCGAGACGTAATCGTCCTTGAAGTTCTCCGCCTCCCTGCTCCCCTGGTCGAAGACGCGCTGCAGCGCCTGGCTCATGCCGGGCTGCGAGCCGCCCGCGATGCGGGGCAGCTTGGCCAGGGCTTCCTTCGTCTTGCCGTCGAGCTGCACGGTGGGCACGCCGATCTTTTCGAGCACCGGCAGGATGACGCCGTCTTTATCGGCGAGCAGCGCCGAGAGCAGGTGCAGGGGCAGCAGCTCCGGGTTGCCATTGTCGCCGGCGACGCCGTTGGCGGCCTGCACGGCTTCCTGTGACTTGACGGTGAACGTATCCCAGCGAATGGCCATAACGTGGTTCCTTGTGGTGCTCTATGAAGTGCGATGCAGGATCGCGTCTTCTCATAGACGATCTGAACGGGATAAAAGATGCAGATAATATGAGTCCGTTGCTATCAACATCTATTCGACTTCGAGCACCAGGCACTTCAGGTACTCCGTCTCGGGAATCGTCAGGATCACGGGGTGATCGGGGGCGGCGCCGGTGCGCTCGATGAGCCGAACCCGCCGCCCGGCATCGCCGGCGGCCGCGGCGACCACCTCCTGAAAATCCGCCAGCGCGACATGATGCGAGCAGGAGCAGGTGACGAGCGTCCCGCCGGGGCGCAGCATTTTGAACGCGCGCAGGTTCAGCTCCTTGTAGCCGCGCAGAGCGCTCTCGGCGGCGCGTTTGGTCTTGGCGAAGGCGGGCGGGTCGAGCACGACGGTGTCATAGGCCGCGCCCGCGTCCGACCAGTCGCGCAGCACGGCAAAGGCGTCGCCCTTGACCCAGTCGACCTCAATGCCGCCGAGGGCCTCACGGTTCAGGGCGAGGTTGCGCTCGGCGACCTCGAGCGCGGCCTCGGAGGTGTCCAGCCCGGTGACCGCCCGGCAGGTGGTGGCCAGGTGCAGCGCGAAGCCGCCCTGGTAAGTGCATACGTCGAGCGCCTCGCCGTGGCCGTGCCGCGCGGCGAGGCGGTAGTTGAGCCGCTGGTCGAGGAAGGCCCCGGTTTTCTGGCCGGCGTTCGCGTCGTGGAGAAAGCGCAGGCCGTTCAGGCTAAACTCGGCCGCGGTTTCGGCGTGGTCGAGCTCACCGTAGGCGCTCCAGAGAGGGCCCGGCGCGGGGGCGGAGAGGGATTCGAGCTCGCGGATGCGCGGGTCGGGCCGCTCGAGCACCGTCCGCAGGCCGCTGCCCAGCGCGGCCACCAGCTCTTCAACCACGGCGGCGCGCACCTCGGGCGTGTCGAGGCCGGCGGCGAGCAGCTGGAAGATGGCGAGGCCGGCATATTTGTCGATGATGATGCCGGGCAGCTCGTCGGCCTCGGAGAAGACCAGCCGGCAGCTGTCGGTTTCGGCATCGAGCAGGCTTTCGCGGCGTGCGATGGCGGCCTGCAGCCGCTCGCGCATCAGGGGCAGCCAGGCGGCGGCGTCGAGGTGCCCGCGGGCCACCAGGCGCAGGGCGATCTGCGAGGTGGGGCTGTAGAGCGCGGTGCCGAGCAGGCGGCCGGCCTGGTCGTGCACGGGAACCAGGCCCGCGGGCGCGCCTTCGGAGTGCTCGCCGGTGGGGCCGGCCCCGATGGCCATGACATCCGACTGGTATACCCACACATGGCCGGCCTGGAGCCGTTCGGCCGCGCGGCGGGTGATGGTGGCGCCCGGGCGCGAGCCGGTGGGGGGAAGAGGAGAAGCGGAGCGGGTCGGCATGCTTCCCATCGTACCGGGCGGGGCCTGGCGTACCGGCGCGCGTACCGGCGCGGCCTGGCGTACCGCGCGGTTTGGCCCCTGATGTTTGGCTGCCCGACAAGCGAAAGCGCGGGCGGGCTTGGCCGGGTGGGCTCCGGGCGGGTACCATGCGAGGCAATGAAGTCTGGGCCGGGTGGAAGGATTGGCGCGCGAAGGGTTGGGGCGGTTCTGCTGGCCGCCGCGTTCGCTGCCGGGCCGCTGCGGGCGCAGAATGTGGGCGCGCCGACGGGCGTGACCCCGAGGGGCCCGGTCCGGCCCAGCCCGCGGGTCACCAATCCGAATCCGATGACGGACACGCCGCGGGCCGTCGGACTGTCGCAGCTGCCGGAGTCGGACACGGCGCCGCTGAACAGGCCGGCGGTGCCCGTGCGCACCGAGGAGGGCCGGCTCGGCGGGTCGAGCTTCCGCATCGACACACCCAGTGCCACCGATACCAGCTGGAACCGCAAGCTGGTGGTGTATTTTCATGGCTACCAGTCCGAGCCGCAGCGGTTTGCGATCAACGCGGCGACCCGGACGCCGAATCCGCCGTCGCGGCTGGTGACGCAGCTGCTCGAGCGCGGCTATGCCGTCGCGCAGCCCGGCTACAGCACGGGCGGCTGGGCGATTGCCGCCGCGCCCGCCGATGCAGAGGCCCTGCGCCGGTACTTCAGCGCGCACCATGAAGCCCCGCGGCAGACCTACGTGGTGGGCCAATCGATGGGAGGACTGCTTACGGTGCTGACGCTTGAGCAGCACCCGCGCCAGTACGCGGGCGGCCTGTCGCTGTGCGGAGTGCTGACCCCGGCCGATGAGATCATGCAGCGCGCCTTCGCCAACCGGGTGGCCTTCGACGCGTTTTTTCCTGGAATCCTGCCCGATGTCGAGCACATCCCGTCCGGCTTCCGGATGAACGATCCGGTGACGGCGGCGGTGGTGCAGAAGGCGCTCGACGCGCACCCGCCCGAGGCCGCGCTGCTGCGCTCGCTGGCCGACATCCACACCAACCGCGGCCTGGCCGATGTGCTGGTCTTCAACACGTTTGTGATTGAGGATCTGCGCGAGAAGGCGGGCGGCAATCCGTTCGACAACCGCAACCTGATCTACACCGGCACCACCGACGACAATGCCCTGAACGCGAAGGTGCACCGCTATGCGGCCGACCCGAACGCCTCGCGGTATGTGGCCGAGTTCGGCTCGCCCTCGGGCGACCTGCGGCGGCCTTTGCTGGCGCTGCACACCACCTATGACCCGCTGGTGCCGGCCTCGACCGCCGGCTACTACGACGAGCTGACGCGACGGCTTGGCGTGGGCGAGCGGTTTGTGCAGCAGTATGTGGACCGGGACGGCCACTGCAATATCACGCCGGAGCAGGTGGGGGCTGCGTTCGACGAGCTGACGGCGTGGGTCGACAACGGCACGAGGCCCCAGCCCGGGCGGCTGCCGGACGAGACCGGGCAGAAGCCGGTGCACCAGGCGCCGAACAGCACGCCGGCGAAGCCGAAGAATGTGGGCAAGCCGCAGTAGGGGCGCTTTTGAGCTTGGAGCAGAGCTGGCGCCGCGCCGATCCGGTTACGCGAGGCCGCCCAGGTCCTCGGGGGTGTCGATGTCGACGGCGGCTTCGGGCATGGGGACGGGCGTGGACGGGAGCGAGCGCAGCAGGGCTCGGGCGCCCTGGTCGCCGATTGTGGCGGCGAGCGCAGCGAAGTGCTGCCGCGCGAAGACCGCCGGGACGCCGAGGCGGTGGTTGTACTGGGCGGCGGCAATGCCGGAGGCGGCGGGGGCATCGAGCAGGGCGCGCAGGTGTTTGAACCGCAGCAGGGGCTGGTCGCAGACCATCAGCAGGAGCCGCTCGGCGCGCGGCGCGAGGCGCTGGAGCGCGGCGATGCCGGCGCGCAGGCTGCTGCCCATGCCGGTGGCGTACTCCGGGTTCTCAAGCACGGCGACGGGAGCGTTTTCCGGCAGCGCCGAGAGCGCGGCGCGGCACTGGGCCGCCTGGGCGCCCACGACGACCAGTACCGGGGAGGCGCCGACGGCGAGCGCCAGGGCAGCGGTGCGGCGCAGCAGGGGCTCGCCCTGGTAGAGAACCAGCTGCTTGGGCTGGCCGAGCCGGGTGGATGCGCCGGCGGCCAGTATTAAAGCTGCAATTTGGGCAGCCACCGGGGCTGCAACCGAAGTAGGGCCCGGGTTTGGGCGGCCGGGCGGGTCCGACCCGTGTTCAGCCCCGTGTTCAGCCGGATGCCGGGTCACGAAAGGGCAGGCTGCGCAGGGGCTGGCGCGGGCGGGGCGGGAGGCTGCATGGAGGGTTCCCGGCTCACGCGCACGCGGCGGCCGGCGAGGGTGGCCTGCAGTTCGGCCACGATCGCGAGCGCGATGGAGGCGGGGTCCTGCGCGCCGAGGTCGAGGCCCACGGGCGCGTGGAGCCGCTCGAAGCAGCATTTCACCGTCCAGCCGAGGGTGGGCGCGATCTCTTCAAGCAGCCGCAGCGTGCGGTGCCGCGGGCCGAGGATGCCGAGGTAGGCGAGCGGCAGAGGGAGCAGGGCGGCCAGCAGCGCGCGGTCCTGCTCGAAGGAGTGGGTGAGCACGACGGCCAGTTCGCCGGGGCCAACGCCGGTGGCCACGTCTGCGATTGCGGCCGTGCGGCCGTGCCCGGCGGCCTCGAAAGAGCCTGGCGACTCGTTCAAGCCGCAGGCCACTGGCGAGCCTGCGGGGAGCGTCTGGGATGAGGCTGCCGGAGCGCTTTCGCGGTCCGGGCCGGCGTAGTGCAGCAGGCGCAGCTCGGCGGCCTGGGGAAAGCGCTCGCGGCGCAGCAGGTGCCCTCGCCCGTCGGCGACCGCGATCTTCCAGCCGAGCGCATCCGCGAAATGGGCGATGGGCTGCGCGTCGTCGCCCGCGCCAAAGATGGTGAGCTGCGGCGGGGGTGCCAGGTACTCGACAAAGTACGCGGGGTTTTCGGAAGCGGCGGTACTCGGGCTGAAGTCGGCATCGAGGGTGACACTCTGCCGGCCTGCGAATGCGCGCCGCGCTGCCTCGGCGAGCGGCGCGGCCAGCGAATCCAGAGCGGGCAGCTCCGCGCCGAGCACGGCCAGGGTGCCCGCGGGCGCTGTAAGCCGGCTGACGACCACCGCGGCGCGGCCCTGCTCCCGGGCGGCTTCCATCGCGCGCAGCACCGGTTCGGGATCCTGCTCCAGCAGCAGCCAAACGGTGCCGCCGCAGCCCAGCCCCCAGGGCACGCCGGTGCCGTCCTCGTCGAACGAGCTCTGGTACTGCTGCACGGCCGCGCCGCCGGTGGTCAGCCACCAGGTTTTGCGGCTTACCTCGGCCTCCAGGCAGCCGCCGCTGATGGTGCCGGCCCGCTCGCCGCCCGAGGTAACGAGCATGCGTGCGCCCGGCTTGCGGTACGACGAACCCTCGACGTGGACCACGGTCGCAAGGCAGGCTTTTTCGCCACGCTCGCGCGCGCGCCGCCACAAGGCCAGAATTTGTGCTGTTTCACCCATTCTCTTCAGGATAGACGCCGCGCCCGCCGGGATGCGGCGATTCTCGAGAAGCGCTCGGGTGTGCCGTCAAAACCCAGCGGTTATAGTGGACGTGTAACGAATTAGAACGTATGGAATCACAGTAAGCAGAGTTCCATCCCACTTTCCCCAACAAGCAAAGGTTTGCCCATGCATGATTTTCGCCCCATAGTTCTCCTCAGCGCTGTCGCCGTTACGGCGTGGCTCCCCGCCGGCCGGGCCCAGACGCCGGCCCAGACCTCGGCCGCGGCCTCCGCGGCGCCCTCGCAGGTGCAAAAGCCACGCGGGTTAATCGGTGGATACCTGGACCGGGTGAGCGCGACGCAGGCCGAGCAGCCGCACTGGGTGACGCCGCTGGTCACCGTCACGCCGCGGCTGGAGCAGGAGCTGCGCACCGATTTCGCGTCGCAGCCGCAGCCCAACAAGATCCGCTTGTGGAACTACGGCAACGGCAAGGGGCTGGAGGTGATCCCGCTGCGGCGGGTGGAACTGCTGTTCAACGTGCCTCCATATCTGCAGCACAACTCGACGGCCAAGGATGGCTTCGGGGACGTGACGTTTCTGTCGAAGTACAGGTTCTTCGCGCGCAATGAGGAGCACGGCAATGCGATTATCACGGGTTTTATCGGCGGCAGCTATCCAACGGGCTCGTACCTGAACGGGGCGCGGGACGCGAGTGTTTCGCCGTCGCTGGCGGTGGGCAAGGGCTACGGTAAGTTCGATGTGCAGTCGACCATCGGCGCGACCCTGCCGACCAGGAACGGCAACAACGTGGGCCGGCCGATTGCCTGGAATACGGCGCTGCAGTTTCACACCGACCCGCACTGGTGGCCCGAGGTGGAGTTTAACTCGACCTTTTACAAGGGCGGCCCCAACGATGGGCGTATCCAGAACTTCGTGACGCCGGGAGTCGTGACCCGGTACAAGCTGCACAACCGCATCGGGGTGACGCTGGGGGCGGGTTTACAGCTGGCGACCAGCCACTATCACAGCTTCGACCATGGAGTGGTGGTGAGCGCGCGGATGCCGTTCTAGGCCGGGCGGCTGCTTGATAATGGCCTGATGGCGGGTGCTCCGAAACAGGTTTGGGACGCGGTGATCGTGGGCGCGGGGCCGGCCGGCTGCGCGGCTGCGTATGACCTGGCGGCTTGCGGCAGGCGGGTGCTGCTGGTGGACCGGGCGGAGTTTCCTCGGTCGAAAGCCTGCGCCGGCGCGCTGACCATGAAGGCGGTGCGGGCGCTGCGCTACTCGATCGACCCGGTGGTGCGTCGGTGGGAGCGCTCGATCGTGCTGGAGGAAGCGGCGGGCGGCGCGGTTGCGGTGGGCCGCCGGTCGCCGGTGTGCGCCATGACGGTGCGGGCGGAGCTGGACAGCTACTGCCTGGAGCAGACCCGCGCGCGGGGCGCGGTGTTCGCGCGCGTGGGCGCGCTCGCCGCGCTGGAGCAGCAGGCGGACCGGGTGGTGCTGCGGATGGCCGATGGCGGGCGGCTGGAGGCGCGTTTCCTGCTGGGCGCCGATGGGGTGCACAGCCGGGTGCGCGCGCTGCTGCCCAGTGCGGATGGCGGCGCTGGCTGGTTCCGCACCGGCTTCGCGCTGGAGGCGAATGTGCCGTATCGAACGGCCGGGGAGCGGTATCCGCTGACGTTCGATTTCGCGCCGGTCGCGCGCGGGTATGGCTGGTTGTTTCCGCGGGACAACCACGTGAATGTGGGCCTGTATGTGGAGGGCGGCGAGCACATTGACCGCGCGGCGCTGGAGCGGTATATCGCGCTGCGCTGCGGCGCGGGGCGGAGCAGTTCGCGGCCGGTGGGGCAGTTCCTGGGCCTGGGCGCGGCCGGGTACCGTCCGTCGACGGAGACGCCGGAGACGCGGGTGCTGCTGGCCGGGGACGCGGCGGGGTTCGTCGACCCGCTGACCGGCGAGGGCATTTACGGGGCGATCCGCAGCGGGCAGGCAGCGGCGGCGGCAATGCACGCGGCGCTCGGCGGCGCGGCAGAGGGCGCCCGTGGCTTGTGGAACAAGAGCCGTGGCCGCGAGCCGCTGCGGCCCGGCCTGCCCGTTGCGGAGGGATTCGCGCTGGCGGCGGCCGCGCTGCAAGCCGATCTGCGGGTGGCCGAGCACGCGGCTACCCGCTTTTTCCGTGAGCCGGCGCGCGGTTTTCGCCTGATGCGCATGCCGCTGGTTCCGCGCGCCGTTCTGCACGCCTACAGTGAAGGGCTGAGCCTGGGCGCGCTGCTGCGGGTGGTGCGCGTCGCGGGGCGGCTGCGCGGGCGCTGACAGTCGAGAGGATGCGGCTGGGCGCACGCGGCAGATTGGTTTGCCAGCATACCAATCTGTGGCTCGGAGCCGCCCCGTGGAAGTTCGCCGCGTCGAATCGAGGAGATTGCTCTCGCCGGAAAGGAGGGCTTGCGCGCCCTTTTCTGCTGCTAGGATGAGAGGGAAAGCCAGGGTGAAGCTGCACAGGAAGCAGAGCCGCGGGACGTGTGCGTCGATGGATTGCAGCATTTTTGTAAAGTCCTGGAAAACGGCGCGGGCTCACCCCGGCGCAACTGCCGCATGCGGGCAGCGAGAGAAAGGCGTACCGCCATGTTGAAGCGCAATCCGCGCAATCCGTTGACACCGCCCCTGTTTCCACAGAACCGGCGGCTGGCCTGGCAGCGCGGAGTGCGTTCGGCCGCCGTGCTGTGGGCCTCGCTGCTGCTGGGCGCGAACTGCTGGGCGGAGAACAAGCCTTCCGCGACCCCGAATATGTTCGAGCCGGTCTCGACGCCGGCGCAGCAGGAGTTCGTGCTGAGCCTGTTCGTGATCGGCATCACGATGGGCATTCTGGTGGTGGTCGGCGGCATCTGGGCGTATGTGGTGTGGAAGTACCGGCAGAAGGAAGACAGCGATGTGGAGCCGGCGCAGGTGTACGGTTCGCCGCAGGTGGAGCTGGCCTGGACGATCGTTCCGGTCATTATCGTGGTGGTGATGTTTCTTACGACCGCGCGCATGATCTTCGCCATCCAGGATCATCCCCAGCCGAAGAACGCGCTGGAAGTGACGGTGGTCGGGCACCAGTTCTGGTGGGAGTACCGCTACCCCAAGTACGGCGTGGTGGTGGCCAACGAGCTGCATGTGCCGATGAGCACCAAGGAGCGGCCCGAGCCGACTTTCATGAAGCTGCTGTCGGCCGACGTGTGGCACTCCTGGTGGGTGCCGCAGCTTGCGGGCAAGGTCGATAACATTCCGGACCACGTGAACAATATGTGGATCGACCCGCATGTGCCGGGCGTGTACGTGGGCCAGTGCGGGCAGTTCTGCGGTGTGGAGCACGCGAAGATGCTGATCCGCGTGTATGTGGATACGCCGGACCAGTTCCAGCGGTGGATTACGAACCAGCAGCAGCCGGCGGTGGAAGTGCCGGGGCAAGGCTCGGCGCAGGGTACGGGCGAAACGGTGCGGCAGCAGACGGCCGAGTCGCAGGTTGGGGTTGAAAATGTGAGCGCACCCCAGCCTGCAAGGCCGGGCGCGGCGATGTCCGAGGTGGCGGCGGGCAAGGTGGTCTTCCAGACCAATGCCTGCATGAACTGCCACGCGATCCGGGGCACCAGCGCGAACGGCCGGTTCGGGCCCAACCTGACCCACTTCGGCAGCCGCGATACGCTCGGTTCCGGCGTGGCGGAGAACAATGTCGGGAACCTGAAAGCGTGGATCCGCAATCCGAGCGACCTGAAAGAAGGCGCGCTGATGCCGCCCATGCAGCTGAACGAAACGCAGTTGGAGCAGGTTTCTGTTTACCTATCGAGCTTGAAGTAACGGCGGAGGAGCTGAACAACAATGGCTGACGCATCGCTACCAATCGGGTCGCTGGACCTGACGCCGGCAAAGACCGCGGAAGGCACGTTTCGCGAGTGGCTGCACGGCTGGGTCATCACGGTGGACCACAAGCGGCTGGGCATTCTGTACGTGGTGTACGCGCTGTTCTTCCTGATTGTAGGCGGGGCGGAGGCGATGATGATCCGCGTGCAGCTGATGTACCCGGACAACCACTTCATCTCGCCCGAGACCTACGACCGCGTCTTCACCATGCACGGCACCACCATGGTGTTCCTGATGGGCATGCCGCTGCTGTTCGGCTTCGCGAACTACATGGTGCCGCTGATGATCGGCGCGCGCGACATGGCGTTTCCGCGGCTGAACGCGCTGTCGTTCTGGCTGACGGCGTTCGGCGGCCTGCTGCTGTATTACTCGTTCATCGGCGGCTTCGGGCTGTACGGGCAGGGCTCGGCGCCGGACGTGGGCTGGTTCGCCTACGCGCCGCTGAACACCCGCACCTACTCGCAGGGCCACGCGGTCGACTTCTGGGCGCTGAGCCTGTTCGTGATGGGCTGGGGCACCCTCGGCGCGGCAATCAACATCATTTCGACCACCATCGCGATGCGCTGCAAGGGCATGACGATGATGAGGATCCCGCTGTTCTGCTGGCTGATGCTGTGCGTCTCCGCGCTGACGCTGGTGGCGATTACGCCGCTGACCGCGGCGCAGGTGATGCTCGAGCTGGACCGGTACCTGGGCGCGCACTTCTTCGACGCGCAGGCGGGCGGCTCGGCGCTGATCTGGGCGCACTTCTTCTGGATCTTCGGCCACCCGGAGGTCTACATCCTGGTGCTGCCGGCGTTCGGCGTCGCCAATGAGATCATCCCGGTGTTCTCGCGCAAGGCGATGTTCGGGTACCCGGCGATGGTGGCGGCCTCGGTGGGCATTGTGTTCATCTCGCTTGGCGTTTGGGCGCACCATATGTTCACGGTCGGCATGACGTCCGCCGCGAATGCCTTCTTCACGCTCTCGACCATGATCATCGCGGTGCCGACCGGCATCAAGATCTTCAACTGGCTGGCGACGATGTGGGGCGGCAAAATCCGCTTCGCGACGCCGATGCTGTTCGCGACCGCGTTCGTGTTCCAGTTCCTCATCTCCGGGCTTACGGGCATCATGCTGTCGGCCTCGCCCTGGGACTGGCAGCTGCACAACTCTTACTTCGTTGTGGCGCACTTCCACTATGTGCTGGTGGGCGCGATCGTGTTCGCAATGCTCGGCGGGATTTACTACTGGTTCCCCAAGGTCAGCGGCCGCATGCTGGACGAGAAACTGGGCAAGTGGCACTTCTGGATGTTCCTGATCGGCTTCCATCTGACCTTCGACTTCATGCACGTGCCGGGTATCCTGGGCATGCCGCGCTGGGTGTATACCTACGAGGCCAGCCGCGGCTGGGGCAGCTGGAACTTCATCGTTTCCATCGGCGGCTTCATCCAGGGCATCGCGACGTCGATCTTCTTCTATAACGTGGTGCACTCGCTGTTGCACGGCGCCGAGGCGGGGCCTGATCCGTGGGACGCGTGGACGCTCGAGTGGGCGACCAGCTCGCCGCCGCCCGAGTACAACTTCGCCACCGACCCGGTCGTTTCGAGCCGCCGGCCGCTGTGGGACCTGAAGCACCCGAACGACCCGGACTGGAAGTACGAGTAGGCTTGCCCGGCACCAGGTTCTAGAAACGAGTAGAGGAAAGAGCTTCGATGAGCGCCATTACCGTACCGATCGTCGCACGCGAACTGGAGCAGCCCTGGCACCTGCCGAACAAGGGCAAGGTGGGCATGATCTGCCTGATTATCGGCGAGTCGGCCATCTTCTCCATCTTCGTGCTGGCCTACCTGTTCTATATCGGTAAGAGCCAGTGGGGGCCGCAGCCCCGCGAGGTGCTGGAAGTCCCGATCGTGAACACCATCTGCCTGCTGTCGAGCTCGCTGACCATCTGGGTCTCCGAGCAGGCCATCGACCGCAACCAGGTGAAGAAGTTTACCGCGTGGCTGGGCGTCACCATCATTCTCGGGTCCATCTTCCTGATCGGCACGGGTTATGAGTGGTACAAGCTGATCTACCACGATGGGCTGACGCTGCAGACCAACCTATTCGGCACCACGTTCTACTCGCTGGTGGGGCTGCACGCCTCGCACGTCATCATCGGGCTGGTCATGCTGATCACGCTGTGGATCTTCGCGATGACGGGGCATGTTTCAAGCAAGAACAGTGAGCGCATCCAGACGCTCGCCTACTATTGGCACTTTGTGGATGCGGTGTGGGTGGTGGTGTTCGCGGTGGTTTATATCATTGGTAGATAAGCAGGGCAGGTAAGCAAGGCAGGGAAGGCACGGGAACGCATGAGCACTCAAGAGCAGGCCGCCGCGCACGGGATCGGCGGCAATCCGGAGCAGGGGACGGTCGAGATTCCGCACGGCGATACGGTCAAGCCGCACTCCGCCGCGCATGGCGACTCGATCCACCTGCCCGCGCCGACGGCCTGGCCGATTGTGGCGGCGCTGGGCTTCACGCTGCTGGTCGCGGGCATTCTGACCCATTATGTGGTGAGCATTCTGGGCTTTCTGCTGCTGACCTATGGCTGCGTGGGCTGGTTCCGCGACGTGCTGCCGCATGAGGCGCATGAGGAGTTCCCGGTCCGGGTGCAGGAGATCGCGGTCGCGACCTCGCGCAAGTCGGTGGCGCGCATTTCCGTCAGCACCGAGCACCGCGCGCATCTGCCAGTCGAGTCTTTCTCGGTGCTGACGGGCCTCAAGGGCGGCATCGCCGGGGGCATCGCCATGATCTTCCCGGCGCTGGCCTACGGGCTCATCGCGCAGCACTCGCTGTGGTACCCCATCAACCTGCTCGGGGGTGCCGGCGTTTCGAGCATGACCGGCCTGGGCAACCCTTCCATGCAGGACCTGCGGGCGTTTCACGCGGCCTCGCTTGGCATCGCGATCGTCATCCATGCCATCTCCTGCACGCTGATTGGCCTGCTGTACGGCTCGGTGCTGCCGCTGATGCCGAAGCACCCCATCCTGCTGGGCGGCATCATCGCGCCGCTGGCCTGGAGCGGCCTTCTGTTCGCGGCGCTGCCCACCATCAACCCGGAGATGAGCTCGCATATCAACTGGGCCGACTTCCTGGTGGCGCAGTTTACCTTCGGACTGGTCGCGGGCTGGGTGGTTTCGCGCTCCGCCTACATCCGCACCGCGCAGTCGCTGCCCCTGTCGATGCGCCTGGGCCTGGAGGCCGCCGGGCTGGGCGCGCACGATGCGGGCGACGCGAAGAACGAGGAGCACCGCTGATGCCGGCTGCAAGCAAGCGATGGAAGCAGGCCGCTCTGGGTGCGCTCGCCCTGGGAGCTGTACTGGGTACGACCGGGTGCTCGCGCCTGCTCAACGGGCCGGCCAGCGCGCATGAATCCGAGGTGCGCCCGGACAAGATCATGGACTTCACTAAGCTATACGGGCAGAACTGCACCGCGTGCCACGGGACGGACGGCAAGGGCGGTCCATCGATCGCTTTGAATAACCCGCTGTACTTCGGCATTGCCACCGACGCGATGATCCGCAACTACATCACCAATGGCGGCCCGGGAGGCCAGAGCCCGGCGTTCGGCACCTCGGCCGGCGGCCTGCTGACCGATGATCAGATCAACGTGATCGTTGCCGGAATGCGTCAGCGGTGGGCTAAGCCAGCTATGCTCGCAGGTATGACGCTGCCGCCCTATGCCGCCTCGCACCCGGGAGACGTATCGCATGGCGCGGTAGTCTACGGGCAGGCCTGCGCCAGCTGCCACGGGGCCGCGGGTCCCGACGGCGCCGTCCCGCACCCGGGCAAGTCCGGTTCCGTGGTGGATCCAACCTATCTTTCGCTGATCAGCGACCAGGGCCTGCGCACCATCATCATTACGGGCAGGCCAGACCTGGGCCACCCCGACTACCGCAACGACATTCCAGGCCACCCGCTGAGCGATACCGAAATCACCGATGTTGTGGCCTGGCTCAGCAGCCACCGGCAACCGGATCCGGGCAATCCACACCCCGGACCCGGGACAGAACTGCAGAGGAGGACGAGCCAGTAATGAGCGCAACCGAAGACCACCAGATCAAGATTCAGGAAAATAAAACCGAAGAGCACAAGGTCGAGGACGCCGAACTGCACGTTCGGCCGGTCTCGCGGCGCAACCTGCTGATGAACATCGGCGTGGGCCTGAATCTGCTGGTCGGCCTCGCCATTACCGCGCCCGTGATTGGCTACATCATCGGCCCGGCGGTGCGCAAGAAAGGCTTTTACAAGTCCTGGGTGACGCTGGGCCATGTGGACCGCTACCCGAACGGGCAGACGCGCCTGGCGACGTTCATCACGCCCTACAAGGCGCCGACCGACGGCATGACCGACAACACCGCCTGCTGGGTGCGGCGGCTTTCTGAGACTGCGTTTCAGGTGTTCGCCATTAACTGCGCGCACCTGGGCTGCCCGGTGCGCTGGTTCCCGCAGTCGGGCCTGTTCATGTGCCCCTGCCATGGCGGGGTGTACTACCAGGATGGATCGCGCGCGGCCGGACCGCCGGAGCGGGGCTTGTTCGAATACAAGTGGAAGGTCGTCAATGGCGAGCTGCAGATCAACGCCGGCCAGCTGCCGACCCTCTCCAACCAGGCCAGTATTGAAGGGAAAAAGTCATGCCTCGGCTAAACATCAATGCCAAGAAGACGGCGCTCGACGTATACGGCTGGGTGGAGCGGCGCGTGCAGCTGGAGGGCTTCGTCAAGGAGTCCGCGCTGCACCCGGTGCCGAAGTCGACCGCGAGCTGGTGGTACGTGTTCGGCTCGGCGGCGCTCTCGCTGCTGATCCTGCAGATCCTCACCGGCATTATGCTGGCGCTGGTGTACACGCCCTCGGCCAGCGAGGCGTGGCAGAGCCTCAACTTCCTCAATAACAATCTTCCGCTCGGCTGGTTCCTCCGCGCCATGCACGGCTGGGGGTCGAACTTCATGGTCGCCGTGGTGGTCGTGCACATGGCGCAGGTGTTCCTGTTCGGCGCGTACAAGTTCCCGCGCGAGCTCACCTGGCTGCTGGGTGTCGGTCTCCTGTTTCTCACGCTTGGGATGGCCTTTACCGGCCAGGTGCTGCGCTACGACCAGGACGCCTACTGGGGTCTCGGCATCGGCGCTTCCATCGCCAGCCGCGTGCCCGTTATCGGTCCTTACGCGGTCCACGCGCTGCTCGGCGGCCCCATAATCGGCGGCGCTACGCTGACCCGGTTCTTCGCCCTGCACGTCTTTGTCATTCCCGCCGGCCTGCTGTCCTTTGCCGGGCTGCATGTCTGGATGGTGCTGAAGCTCGGCATCAATGAGTGGCCCATGCCGGGCCGGATCGTGCGCCGCTCTACCTATGTGCACGAGTACAACGAGCTCGCGCACAAGGACGGGATCGCTTTTGTCCCCGGCGCGGTCTGGAAGGACCTCTTCTTTACCGCCGGGATTTTCGGCGCGGTCGCCCTGTGCGCCGTCATCTTCGGGCCATTCGGTCCGGGTATCCAGCCGGACCCGACCATCATTCAGACGGCGCCCGCGCCGGACTACTTCTTCCTGTGGATCTACTCAATTCTGGCGTACCTGCCGGACTCCATGGAGACACCGGTCCTGCTGATCGGCCCTGTCGTTGCTATTGCGATTCTGGTCGCGCTGCCGTTTGTGGCGGGTGAGGGCGAAAAGCACTGGAGCCGCCGGCCGGTGGCCGTGTTGACGCTGATCACGATGGCCATCAGCATCGGGATACTCAACCACCTGGGCACCTACGAGCCGTGGAGCCCGAAGATGACGGCCTGGAGCGGCGATGCGCTGCCGGTGGATAAGATCCACGCGGCGATGCCGCTCGAACGGGCGGGCGCGGTGGTTTTCCAGGGCAAGCAGTGCCGCAACTGCCACATGGTGGGCGGGCAAGGCGGCCAGCGCGGCCCTGCGCTGGACGCGGTGGCGACCCGGCTGACCTACGACCAGCTGGTACGCCAGGTGCTGCAGGGCGGCGGCAATATGCCGGCCTACGGCAAGAACCTGTCTCCGGCGCAGACTACCGCGGTGGTGGCGTTCCTGGAGACGATGCACCCGAAGGGAGAGCCGCCGGCGCGCGATGCGTCTAGCCCGAGTGGGCCGCCGTCGGCGCCCACGCCGGATAACAACGGGGACCCCGTAACCGGTAGGCGCGGCGGCACCACGGTGAGCGAGAACCAGGCCCCGGCTCCGGTTCAGAAGAGCAGTCATAAAAAGGCTGACGCGGCGAGCAAGAGCGAAAGCAGCACCGTCAGCATGAATACGAGGCCAGCTCTCGCGCCCGCGCACTGACCGCGGGCTGGCCTTTAAAACCTCGGCAGCGACCCCAAGTCGCTGCCGTTTGTTTTCTTGCCTCCGCTGAGTTCCACGTTCGTATGGGGAACGCGGCGGATTGAGCCACGCGGCGCGTAGGCTCGAAGGAAACGCGGCGGCCTCCGGCGCGAGCCAAAGACCCAGCGGCACGAAAGAGCGATCCAGCATGCAAGACGCCAGCCAAGCCGCCTTTTCCTACGGCCTCGGGTCCATTCCGAAGTGGGCCACGCTTGCGCTGCTGCTGACGGCGTGGGTGTACGTGCGGGGATGGCGCGCGCTTGAGCGGAGCCGGCCGGAGCAGATTCCCGGGTGGCGCGCAGGGTGTTTTCTCGCGGGAATATTGGCCGTGTGGGTCGCCATCGCCTCGCCGCTCGACGCGCTTTCGGGCGTGCTGCTGACCGCGCACATGATCCAGCACCTGCTGCTGATGGCCATAGCGCCGCCGCTGCTGGTGCTGGGCGCGCCGGTAGTGCCGCTGCTGCGGGGGCTGCCGCGCTACTTTGTGCGCGAGGGGTTGGGACCGTTTTTCACGATGCGCTGGGTGCACGGGCTGGAGCGGCTGTTCGCCTCGCGGGCGCTGGCCTGGCTGCTGATGAACCTCGCTTTCATCGCCTGGCATGTGCCCGCGGCGTACGACCTGGCGCTGCGCTCGCCAGGCTGGCATGAGGCGGAGCACGCCTGCTTCCTGTTCACTAGCACGCTGTTCTGGTGGCACATCGTGGCGCCCTGGCCCACCACCTACACCGCCAGCCGCTGGCTGCTGCTGCCGTTTCTGCTCACCGCCGACTTCGTCAACACCGGCCTGTCGGCGATCCTGACGTTTTCCGGGCGGTCCATCTACCCGGCGTACCAGCAGGCGCCGCGCTTCTTTGGCACCTCGGTGCTCAACGACCAGGTGGCGGCCGGGGCGCTGATGTGGGTAGTGGGCTCGGTGGCGTTTCTGGGCGCGGCCATGCTGATTACGGTGCAGCTGGTCTCGACCCGGGCCGACCGGCGGCGCGCGGGGGCGGGTGCGGCGAGGGCGCGGCTGGCGGCGCTGCGCCGGACGGAGCTGGGCCCATCGCTTGTCGCGCGTGCGATGCGCAAAGCACGCCCGGCAGCGCCGCCGGACCGGCATCGCGGCTTCGACCTGCTGCGGGTGCGTCCTATAGGCGCTTTCCTCCGCTCACGCTATGGCCGGCAGAGCCTGCAGGGCGCCTCGCTGCTGATCGCGGCGGCGGTGATCGTCGACGGGCTGTTCGGACACCAGATGGGCTCGATGAACCTGGCCGGGATAGTGCCCTGGACCTACGGGCGCGGCATCTTTGTGCTGGCGCTGCTGCTGGCCGGCAACCTGTTCTGCATGAGCTGCCCGTTCATGCTGCCCAGGGAAGCGGCCAAGTGGGTGTTGCGGCGGCTGGGACTGGCGCAGCGGCCGTGGCCGCGCCTGCTGCGCAACAAGTGGCTGCCGGTGGCGCTGGTGGCGCTGTTTTTCTGGGCGTACGAGGCGTTGGCGCTGTGGAACTCGCCCCTGCGCACGGCCTTCATGCTGCTGGCCTACTTCGCGACCGCGTTCGCGGTGGATGCGGTGTTTCGCGATGCGTCGTTCTGCAAGTATGTGTGCCCGCTGGGGCAGTTCAACTTTGTTTCGGCGCTGCTGTCGCCGGTGGAGGTGGCGCCGCGCTCGCTCGCGACCTGCGGGACGTGTTCGACCCGCGACTGCATTGCCGGGCACGGGGCAGTTACCGGAAAAGTCTCGACCGCGGCCCAGCCGTACCAGCGGGGCTGCGAACTGCACCTGTTTCTGCCGGAAAAGCAGGGCAACATGGACTGCACGCTGTGCATGGACTGCGTGAAGGCCTGCCCGCACGACAATGTGGGCCTGTTTGTGCAGCCGCCCGCGCTGGACCTGGTGCAGCTCGCGCACAGCGACCCGCAGCGGTCGGCGGTGGGCCGCTACAGCCAGCGGCTGGATGTGGCGGTGCTGGCCGCGACGGTGATCGCGGCGGCGTTCGCGAGCGCCGCGGTGATGGTGGCGCCGGTGGCGAACTGGATGGATCGCGTGGGCGCGGCTGTGCCCGCGGCGGTCGGCAACACGGCGGGGCTGCTGGCCGCGGCGGCGCTGCCGGCCGCGCTGTTCGGGGTGCTGGCGCTCGCGGTGCGCGCCATGGGCGGCCGCCAGGGTGCTTTTCAGCAAAGCGGCGGACTGCGAAGTGAACTGCCCAGATGGACCCTGGCGATGCTGCCCATCGGGCTAGGCATGTGGGCGGCGCACCTGTCATTCCACTTGGCGACCGCGTGGGATTCGCTGATACCCGGCGTGCTGCAGGCCGGGCATGAGCTGGCCAGGGCCGGGATCGTGCTGGGGAAGCTGCCCCCGCCGGACTGGATCGAGCGGCCGCTGCTCGACCCCGGCTCGCTGCTGAGTTTGCAGCTGGGGCTGCTCGACCTAGGACTGCTGGGCACGCTGTACCTGGGTTGGCGCATGGCCGGTGGGTGGCGCATGCCTGCCGGAATCCTGGGGATGGGCCGGCGGATGCGCGTGCTGCTGCCGTGGGGCGCGGTCGCGGTGCTGCTCTACGCGGGCGGGGTGTGGATCCTGCTGGAGCCGATGCAGATGCGCGGCATGGTCGGGATGTGAGCGCGCGTGTACGGGCGAGCGTTCGGCTTGTCGTCAGGGTCGCCGCAGTCGCCCTGGCTGCTGTGGCCTGCGCGTTCGGGGCGCGGGCTGACGGGCCGCACATTGCGTTTCATGCGAGTCAGGGGGCGTATACCGTTACGCTGTTTTCCGCGCCCGATCCGCTTGTAACCGGCCCCGCCGACCTGATGCTGCTGGTGCAGAACGCGGCTGACGGCTCGCTTGCCGCTTTGTCGTCAGTAGAAGGGCAAGCCGCGCTCCCGGGCCATGCGCCGGTCACGTTCCGTTTGCTCCCGGGAGGCGCGGGCAACCCCCGGCTGCTGGGTGCAACCGTACATCTCGCAGACCCAGGAACGTACACCTTCACGCTCGCGGTCGCCGGACCGGGAGCGGCGCCGGTCACGTTCCGGGGCACGCTCCCGGTCGAGCGAAACGAGGGCAGGCGCAACACCGTGCTGTGGGCGGTGTTTCTGCCGATGGTGCTGATTGCGCTGTTCCTCGTGAACCAGCAGGCAAAGCTGCGGCTGCGCCTGACGCGGGCCAGGGCGGCGGCGGGGGGCGGGGTTTAGGTCCTCCGGCCGGCGAAGGGAAGGCTCTGGGCCAGCGGCCGGTACAGCTCCGCGAGGGGCCGCATCCGGTTCCACGGTGAGTACCAAAGGTTGCAAACCGCTTGCCGCACAGCGCGATACGGCTGAGAATGGACAAGTATAGATAAGGAACGATATGCTCTCGCGACTGCGGCGCTTTCTTTGCGTTTCTGCTCTTTGCTCTGCTTTTGTGATTCTGGCCGGCCTTCTGCCGGAGCGGCTGCACGCGCAGGCCGCGCAGTTCGACCTGCAGGGACCCACGCTCGAGGTCAAGGTGCAGCGCGAGGGCCGGACGCTGCCCATCGCCGACGTGCCGTCGCTCAAGGAAGGTGACCGGCTGTGGCTGCACCCGGTGCTGGGCGCGCACGAGTCGGTGCACTACCTGATGATCGCGGTGTTCCTGCGCGGCTCGACCAACCCCCCGCCCGACAACTGGTTTACCAAGGTCGAGGCCTGGAACAAGCAGGTGATCGACGAGGGCACGTACATCGTGGTGCCGCCGGGGGCGCAGCAGGCGATCGTGCTGTTCGCGCCGCAGACGGGCGGCGATTTTTCCACGCTCAAGAGCGCCGTTCGCGGCCGCCCCGGAGCGTTCATCCGCGCCTCGCAGGACCTGAACCTGGCCAGCGTCGACCGGGCGCGGATCAACACCTATCTCGAAGCGGTGCGCGGCATCCAGGACCCGGACAAGGTCAAGGATGAGTCGAACACGCTGGCGCGCTCGCTCTCGCTCAAGCTGAACGAGGGCTGCTTCGACCGGCCGGCCGACCAGCAGGCCTCCTGCCTGCAGCAGGGCCAGAGCGCGGTCATCCTCGATAACGGCAGCAGCAGCCTGGCGCAGGGACTGCTGAGCGGCCCCAGCAGCGACCTGGCGCTGCAGGCCGGCTCCACCCCGGGCATGGCCGCCGGGCTGTACGACCCCTACATCTCCGCGGCGTTCGATATCGGGCGCATCCTGGCCAGCTTCCACTCGGCGCAGTACCAGTACATTCCGGCGCTTTCGAGCGACGAAGAGCTGGATATGAACCTGTGGCTGAACGCGCCGCCCTCGTTCCACAATCCGCGCTCGGTGCTGGTGGTGGCGCTGCCGCCGATCGGCAGCGCGCCGCCGCCCAGCCTGCACCCGGTGGACCCGAAGCAGGTGTTCTGCATGCAGAAGACGCCGCTGGTGCTGCCGGTGGATGGCGCGCCGGAGGTGTTTGCGACCCAGTACGCGCATGGGCTGACGCTGCACCTGGAGGATAAGAGCGGCAAGGCTTTGGACCTGCCGACGCGGCCGGACCCGGCGCAGGGCGGCTTTGTGGTGCCGACGCCGGTACTGGAGAACGCGGCGCTGGGCAAGGATGTGCAGGCGACGGTGAAGGGGTACTGGGGCTTCGACGCGTATACGGGGCCCGCGTTCAAGCTGCGCTCGACCGATGGGACGGAGTGGACGCTCGCGGATGCGGACAAGAACGCGCTGGTGGTGGGCCGCGACGACGAGCTGCACCTGCGCTCGGACGCGGCGGCGTGCGTGGACCAGGTGAACTTTCGCGATGCCGCGGGCAAGGACCAGAAGGCGGCATGGAAGCTGGACGGCGCGGACGGCATCGTGGCGACGCTGCCGCTTAAGGACGCGCAGCCGGGCGCGATGATGCTCTCCATCAAGCAGTTCGGCATGGACAAGCCGAGGACGCTGGGCGTGTCGAGCTTTGCGGAGGCGGGCAAGTACGACGCGTTTACGCTGCATGCGGGCGACCGCAATGGCGTGCTGACCGGCACGCGGCTGGACGGGGTAGCGAGCCTGGAGCTGCAGGGGGTGAAGTTCGCGCCGGGCAAGCTGACCCGCACCGGCAGTACGGACGCGCTGGAGTTGGCGGTTGCCCCGGACACGGGGAAAAACGCCGGAGCGGGTGCCCCCGGGTCGCAAACAGCAGGCAAGCAGGAGGTTGCGGGGGGCGCCGGCACGATTACCAGCCTGAGCGCGGGCGCGAAGAGCATTGCGCAGGTCACGCTGAAGGATGGCCGGGTGGTGGCGGTGCCGGCGGCGGTCGATGCGGCCCGGCCTTCGATCGCGGTGATCAACAAGAGTGTGCAGCTTGCCGCCGTGGCGCAGCCAGCGCCCCCGATCGCGATGAAGCTGGGCGCGCCGGATGAGCTGCCGCTGGACGGCAAGCTGACGTTTGCGATCAAGTCGCAGACGCCGGCGGCCTTCAGCAAGGGCGAGTCGATCGAGATCGCGACGAAGGACGGGCTCTCGTCGGTAACGTTCAGCCTGGCCTCGGGCCAGATGGTTCTGCAGGATGCGAAGACGGCGATTGCCACGCTGGACCCGGCGAAGAGCTTCGGCGCCTCGGCATTCGGACCGCTGCAGCTGCGGCCGATCCAGGCGGATGGGACCGCGGGCGACTGGCAGCCGCTGGCGACGCTGGTGCGGCTGCCGGCGCTTGAGAGCTACAGCTGCGGGGCGGAAACGGCGGCGAACGCACTTCCAAATGCAGGTCAGAATGCAGCTCCGGGCGCGGCGCAGAGTCCGCCAGCCGGCGGCTGCACATTGTCCGGCAATAGCCTGTTTCTGCTCGACTCCGTGGCCGCCGACTCGCAGTTTCTCAAGCCGGTGATGGTGCCGGACGGCTTCGCGGCGAGCACGTTGGAAGTTCCGCGCGCGAGCAACGGGCAGCTGTTCATGAAGCTGCGCGACGACCCGGCGGTGGTGAACACGGTGTCGGTCGAGGCGCCGAATGCGCACGCGGCCAACCGCCGGGTGCATCGCATCCAGGCTATCCCTGGGGCGGAGGCACCGGCGGCAGTTCCGGCGGGCGGCAGCGATCTGTTGCCCGGGCCGGCGAAAGCGGCTCTAAACCGTTAGGCCGAGCAGCTGCTCCGCATTGGCGTGGGCCAGTTTGCGGCAGTCGCCTTCGGAGAGCCGGAGACTCTCAAGAAAACGCCGGCCCCGCTGGTTGGGGCTGAAGGGATACTTGATCGAGAAGAGCATGCGATCGATCCCGACCACGTCGCGCGCGCTGCGGAACGGGGGCGCCGTGAACGCGCCGCCGGTGGTGACCCAGAAGTGCTGGTGGAAGTAGTCCTTTGCGGGCCGCAGGAGATGTCTGGTCAGCTGGTCGAGCGCGCCACTGGCCCCCGCGAGCGAAAACGGCAGGTTCTTGCCCAGGTTGCCGGTGATGAGCCGCAGACTGGGATAGCGGTCGAACAGGCCCGAAACGATCAGCCGCAGCAGCTGCAGGCCCAGTTCGTCCTCGCCGATGCGCCCGGTATCGGTGACCTGGTACGCCCCGCGCGTGCCGGCCTGTGTGTCGGAAGCGCCCGCGGGCGCGAACTGTAGGTGGACCGGAGCACCCAGCGCGGCAGCCGCGGCCCAGACCGGCTCGAAGCGCTCGTCGTCGAGAGACGCGCCGTGCACGGTGCTGCGCAGCATGAAGCCGGCCAGGCCGAGCTCGAGCCGGGCGCGGTGCATCTCGCGGACCGCGGCGCGGACATCGGTCAGCGCGACGGTGGCAAAGCCCGAGAAGCGGCCCGGGTAGGCGCGGACGGCTGCGGCGATGCGGTCGTTGGCGCCGCGGGCGAGCGTGGTCGCGTCGTCCGGCGACAGCTGTTCCATGCCGCTCGATGCCAGCGAGAGTACCTGGAGGCTGATGCCGGCTTCGTCCATGGCGCGCAGGCGGCCTTCGCCCAGGTCGAGCAGGGCCGGCTCCATGCGCGCGCGGACCGCGGGGCGCATGCCGAACCGGAAAGTGCGGGTGGCGGCTGCGAACTCCGGAGTGAGGATTGGTTCTTCGAGGGAGACGATGCGCATGGGGAGGCGACCCAAAGAGAGTAACAGAAGTGAGCGCCGATGAGCGGTTCGGCCGGTTACCTCAGCAGGGCGGCGCGGACGCGTTTGCCGACGCGGACGACCAGGGTCGACGGCAGGGCGGCAACAGTGAGGTGGGGGGTGCTGACGGGCTCGCCTCCGATGCGGACCGCGCCCTGCTTGAGCTTGCGGGTGGCGTCGGTGGCGGAGTCGGCGAGGCCGAGCTGGACGAGCAGTTTGTCGAGCCGGAGCTGGCCCGCGGGCTCAGCCCAGCCGAGTTCGCGCGCGGCGACCGCGACCTCCTCCACATGCTCCAACTGCTGCCCATGATGGATGGAATGGCCCTGAAACTGGCGTGCCCAGCCTTCGTCGGCCTCGCGCACGGCCTCGGCCGAGTGATAGCCGCCGACGATGGTGCGGGCGAGGCGCTTCTTGGCTTCCATCGGATGCAGCGTGCCGGCGGCGACCTCGGCCTGCATGGCGTCGATCTCGCTCTGGCGCAGGTCGGTGAGCAGCAGCCAGAAGCGCCACATCAGCGGGTCGGCGATGGACATGATCTTGCCGTACATTTCGGACGGGGCCTCGTGGATGCCGATGGCGTTGCCGAGCGATTTGGACATCTTCTGCACGCCGTCGAGGCCCTCGATAATGGGTGTCATCAGGACCACCTGCGGCGGCTGGCCGTAGTCGCGCTGCAGCTCGCGCCCGGTGAGCAGGTTGAACTTCTGGTCGGTGCCGCCGAGCTCGACGTCGGCCCGCAGCGCGACCGAATCGTAGGCCATTGCCAGCGGGTAGAGCAGCTCGTGGAGCGAGATGGGCTGCTCGCGCTCAAAGCGGGTGTGGAACTCGTCGCGCTCGAGCATCTGGGAGACGGTGAACTTCTGCGCGAGGCGGATCATGCCCTCGAAGCCGAGCGTGCCCAGCCACTCGGAGTTGAAGCGGACCTCGGTTTTTTCGCGGTCGAGGATGCGGAAAACCTGGTCGGTGTAGGTTTTGGCGTTCTCGTCGATCTCCTCGCGGGTGAGCACTTTTCGGGTGGCGGAGCGGCCCGAAGGGTCGCCAATGAGCGAGGTGAAGTCGCCGACCAGAAAGATGACCTGATGGCCGAGGTCCTGGAAATGCTTGAGCTTGCGCATCAGGACGGTGTGGCCCAGGTGCAGGTCGGGCGCGGTGGGGTCGAAGCCGGCTTTGACGCGCAGAGGGGTGCCGGTCGCGCGGGAGCGCTCCAGGCGCTCGCGCAGGTCGGCGACGCGGATGATCTCCGCGGCGCCTTTCTGGAGCAGGTCGAGTTGTTCGTCGACGGGTGGGAAGAGGTTCACTGAATTCGGCATGGCTTCCCGCTCAGTATACGAACGCCAGACCGCCTGCGCGGCTGGCGGTCACTTCGTGAGATGTGGTGCGCCTGCGGCTCCTATTTGACCCACACCCGCGCCGCGCCGCCCTCGACCTGCTGCGCGTGGAAGATACCGCGGGTGTTGTTGCTCCACACTGGGGCGCCCGCGCGGCCGAGCACGATGACGCCGCCCTCGCCGCCTTTCAGCGCGGGCAGCTCGGTGTGGATCATGCGGTCGGCGGCCTGCTGCGGGGTGCTGCCCTGCTCGACCAGCGTGCAGACCTGCCGGGCGAGGGTGAGGCGGATGAAGTACTCGCCGACGCCGGTGCCGGAGACGGCGCAGGAGCGGTCGCTCGCGTAGGTGCCGGCGCCGATGATGGGCGAGTCGCCGACACGGCCGGGCAGCTTGCCCTGCATGCCGCCGGTGGAGGTGGCGGCGGCGAGGTGGCCGGCGGAATCGCGGGCGACCGCGCCGACCGTGCCGAAGCGGTGCGCAAAAATATGCGGGCCGATGTGCGGGCCGGCCAGTGCGGCGAGGCCGCCGCTGCCCGGCGCCGGGGGCGCGCCCGCGGGTCGCGGCGGGACGGGCCGGCCGCTCGCGCGCATCACGCCGGCAAACTCCTGCCAGCGCATTTCCGTAAAGAAGAACGCGGGGGGCTGCTGCTCGATTTTCTGAGCGCGCGCGAAGGCGTCGGCGCCCGGGCCGACCATCATGACGTACGGCGTGTGCTCCATGACGGCGCGGGCCAGCGCGATGGGGTGTCGGGTGAAGTGCACAGCCGCGACCGAACCGGCGGCCAGGGTCGCGCCGTTCATCAGCGAGGCGTCCATCTCGTTGGTGCCGTCGGCGGCAAACGCCGCACCGCGCCCGGCGTTGAACAGCGGGTTATCTTCGAGAACTTCGACAGAAGTTTCGACGGCATTGAGCGCCGAACCGTGCCGGGCCAGCACGGCGGAGCCTGCCGCCAAGGCCTTGGCAAGCGAGGCGTGATAGGCCGAGGCGGCGGCCGCGTCCATGTGCTCCCACTCGGCCTCGCCAGCGCCGCCGTGGATGGCGATGGTCCACCCCGGCGCGTGGGACTGGGCCTGTGCGGCAAGACCGGCGAACAGGAGCGGAAGCAGGAAGCGGAGGCGCATGGAAGTTACTCTACATGCGGGTCTGGCCTGTGATGCGGATGCTAAGAATTGCAAGCGGTGCGGACGCAGGAAGCAAGCGCGGGAACGCTGGCTTCCTGCTCCGGCAGTGATATGCGGCTTAGGAGGCGTGCGAAAGGGCAGCGCCCAGTTCCTTGATCTTGGCGGCGTCGGTGATGGAGTCGTCGCCGCCGACCGCGGTGGTGTCCTTGCCGAGCTTGTGCAGCAGGGTCTGGATCGCCTTATCGTCCGGCTTGTCGGAGGTGAGCATGGTCTTGAGCTTGCCGAGATCGGCGACTACCGCCTTCACGCCCGCGTGCTCATGCTTGGACAGGTACTGCTCCCAGCTGTCGATGTCCTTGACGGCTTTGTCGGCCGAGAAGTTCTTGGGGCCTCCCTTGATGGCGTGGATGGTTGTATCGAATTTCGCTGCTGGCATTCCGGGTTCTCCTGGAGGGGATTTGGTATTGCTGCTTACTCGGATGGCCCGCCAGCCTGCACAATGGGCCGCGCGGCGGTCATTCGCATTCGAGAGATCAACGTTGCCAGAGGGTTTGCCAAGGGAATGTTCGCTCCTCCCGCATCCAAACGCGCATCATGGCGGCAGGCCAAAACCCGGCGGTGAAGCACTGCGCGATGTGCGGGCGAACGATCGAGTGGCGCAGCAAGTGGGCGCGCTCGTGGGACCAGGTGCGCTACTGCGGCGACGGCTGCCGGCGGAGGGCGAAGTCCGGGGCAAGCGCGAGTGAGGACGCGGCGCTGGAGGCGGCGATTCTCGAGCTGCTGGCCGAGCGCGGGGCCGGGAAAACGATCTGCCCATCGGAGGCGGCGCGGCGGGTGGCTGGCAGTGAAGTGCGCGAGGCGTGGGAGCCGCTGATGGAGCCGGCCCGGGCCGCGGCGCGCAGGCTGCATGCGGCGGGCAGGCTGGTCGTGATGCAGGGCGGCCATCCGGTCGATCCGTCGCACGCGCGGGGGCCGATCCGGCTGAAACGCGTGTAAGCGGGGGCGGTGCGGTTACTCTGGAGTGGTATGGGTGTGGAGCTTTCGTTCGCGGGAAAAGTGGCGCTGGTAACGGGCGGCTCGCGCGGTATTGGCGCGGAGACGGTGCGGTTGTTTACGCAGGCGGGCGCGCGGGTCGTGTTCAACTACAGGGCGGCGCGGGCAGCGGCGGAAGCGCTGGTGGCGGAGTGTGGCGGCATGGAGCGCTGCCGGGCGGTGGAGCAGGAGCTGGGCTCGGCCGAGCAGGGCCGCGCGCTGGTGGAAGCCGCGGTGGGAGCGTGGGGCCGGCTGGATGCGCTGGTGGTGAACCACGGCGTGTGGCCTGCGCACGATGCGCCGATCGAGACGATGCCGGACGCGCAGTGGCGGGGGACGATGGCGGTCAATCTGGACAGCGTGTTCGGCCTGGTGCAGGCGGCGGTGGCGCGGTTCAAGCAGCAGGGTGTCTCGCTCGAAAGGCGCGGGTATATTGTGCTGGTGGCCTCGACCGCGGCACAGCGGGGCGAGGCGTTTCACGCGGATTATGCCGCATCGAAAGGCGCGCTGATCTCGTTGACGAAGAGTCTTTCGAGCGAGCTGGCCGGGCAGGGAATTTCGGTAAACTGCGTCGCGCCGGGCTGGGTTGCAACCGATATGTCGGCGCCCGCGCTGGCGACCGAGGGGGGCAGGGCGAAGATCTTCGCGACCATTCCGATGGGGCGGGTCGGGACGGTGGCGGAGGCTGCGGGGCCGATCCTGTTCCTGTGCACGCCGTGGGCGGGGTTTATCTCGGGCGAGATTGTGAATGTAAACGGCGGCGCGGTGCTGGTGGGGTAAATGGCGATTCCGATGAAAACTTTTTTCAGCGCCGCGATGCTGCTTGCGGGGACGCTCACTGTGCACGGGCAAGCCGCGCCTGCGCAGCCGGACGGAAACGCGAGCGATACGCAGGCGGTCACGCTGATGCAGCAGATGGTCGCGGCGCTCGGGGGGCCGAAGTGGCTGGGTATCCACAATGTGCTCGAAGAAGGCAGGACGTCGGGCTTTTACCAGGGCAAACCGACCGGCGAGATCGGCGACTACCGCCTGCTGCGCACCATGCCCACCTCGCGGACCGATGCCGGCCTGCAGCGGACCGAGTTCACCAAGAAGCGCGATGTGGTCAGCATTCTGCTGGCCGATATCGACTGGGAAATTACCTACCGGGGCAAGCGGCAGATCCCTCCGCAGGAGTTTCTGTCGACGTTCCGGCGGAGGGACCACTCGCTGGATGAAGCGGTGCGCGTGTGGTGGCACGAGCCGGGCACGGTGCTGTTTTTCGGCGGCCAGAAGATGGAGGAGCGGCACCTGGTGGATGAGATCACGCTGCTGGACCGCGACAACGACAACATCACCCTGCAGCTCGACACGGATACGCACCTGCCGGTGCGGATCTCGTTTACCTGGCGCGACCCGCTGTACAAGGACAAGGACGAGGATGCCGAGGAGTTTGCCGACTACCACCCGGTGGACGGGCTGCCCACGGCGCTGAACCAGACCTTCTACCACAATGGCGATATGACCTCGCAGCGATACCTGGCGCACGTTGCCTACAACGTGCCGGTACCGCCGGATGCGTTCGACGTGGATGCCACGGTGGCGAAGATCAAGAAATAAAGACCCCCTACTGGGGCGTAGCCCTAATGCGGGAGGCGGCCACTTCGTGGCGTGTGTCCGTTATCCGTGGGCCTCCCGTTGGTCGGCATTGGCGATGTCGATTCCCGACCAACGGGAGGGCCACAGCTGCTCCGGTTGCGAACAAAAGGTACACCCGCCACGAAGTGGCCGTCTCCCGCGTAGGGGGTCTTCAGAAGCTGTTTGCCGCCGCCTCTACCAGCGCGTCGATCAACGCCCGCGAGCCCGGGCCGGGATGGTCATTGCACAGGATGGAAAAGATCAGCAACCGGCCGCTGTTCGCGGTGAGGAAGCCGCTGAGCGCGTCGACTTCGCCGAGTGTGCCGGTTTTGGCCTGGACGCGGCCGCGCAGCGCGGGAAAGCGGCTGGAGAGGGTGCCGTCGACGCCGCTTGCCGGGAGCGAGCTGCGCAGCAGCGGTCCCCAGGGCTGGGTGGTGCTATAGCGCAGCAGGGTGGTGAGCGCGCGGGGGGTGACGAGGTCCTTGGTCGAGAGGCCGGAGCCGTCGTAGAGCAGGAAATCGTCGGGCGCGACGCCGGCCTGGCTGGTCGCGAAGCCGCGGACGACCCGGGCGCCCTGCGCGGCGGAGCCGTCCTCACCCTCGGCGCGGCCGAGCAGGCGCAGCAGCAGCTCGGCATGCAGGTTCTGCGAGACCTTGTTGGTCACGGTCACGATGTCGCTGAGCGGGACCGACTGCCGGGTTGCCACCACGCGCCCCGCGGATGGCTCGGAAAGAGAGCCGGCGCCGGCGGCCAGCGTGTGCGGCACCAGTGGCAGGTGGGTCTCGGTGGTGAAGGATTGGGTGTCGTCGGAGGCGCGGTGCACCGGGGCCGAGCCGTTCACCTGGACGCCTTGGGCAGTGAGCGCCGCGGCAAAGGCGCGGCCGGCGAACGCCGCCGGGTCATCAAGCGCGATGGCGAGATGGACCGGCGCGCTGTTCGCGGGCAGCGAGCCGTAGACCCGCAGCGCCGGGCTGCCGGGCAGGCGCGAGACGCCGAGCGCCGGCGGGGAGCCCGGCGCGGAGGTTACGGCGGTGAGGGTGAGCCCGCTGGCGAGGCCCGGAACGTCGGGCAGCCAGCTTGCCGTGACCGGCGCGCCGGCTGCCGCGGCCGGGGTCACGGTCAGGTAGCGGACATCGTCGTTGAGCGGCAGCGCGGAGATAGGCGCGCCATATTCCCACTGCAGGTCGTCCCAGCCCCAGCCGGCGCCGAAGCGCTCGTCGGGGAAGAGGGTGTCGTCGGCCAGCACCGGGCCGTCGACGGCGTGGATGCCGCTCGCGAGCACCTGGGCGGCGAGGGTGTCGAGCGCGGCGAGCGGCGGGTTGGGCCGGTCGGTATGGCCGGAGTAGGGGTAGGCGCGGCCGGAGAGGGTGGGATCGGCGCCCCCGACCAGGCGCAGGTCGCCGTGGAGCGTGCCGGTTGCGTCGATGGCGCCCTCGGCGATGACCCGGGTGCCGAGGGTGTAGCCGGGGCCCAGCAGCGCGAGCGCGGCGGAGGTGGTGAAGAGCTTGGCGTTGGAGGCGGGCTCGAACAGCTGCGCGTCGTTGCGCGCGTAGAGGGTGGCGCCGGTGGTGGCGTCGATGATGGAGAGGCCCCAGTGGGCGCGGGCCGCGGCCGGCTGCGCGGTCAGCAGGGTGTCGGCGGCGGCGGCCATGGGGGTGGCTTGCTGGGTAGTTTGCGGCGGCCCGGGCGGATTGGCCTGCGCGCAAGCGGCGCCCACGGCCAGCGACAGCAGCGCGGCGGAAACCAGACCACGGGCGGCAAGCGCGCCCTGGCCGGTGAATGAGCGAAGCGGCATGCGGCCCATAGCAGGAGCGTAGCATCGGAGCCGGCATGTCTTCCTCTTTTCCCGATCGGCCGCGCCACGCGTGGCAGCTGCGCACGCGCGTGCTGGCGCTGGGCGCGCGCACGCGGGTGATGGGCATCGTGAACGTCACGCCGGACTCGTTTTCAGGCGATGGCGTACTGGGTGGCACGCGTGATTGGGGCGAAGCGCGCGAGCGCGCCGTGGCGCAGGGCCTGCGCATGTTGGAGGAGGGCGCGACGGTGCTGGACGTGGGCGGCGAGTCGACCCGGCCTGGCTCGGGGGGCGAGGGTGCTCTCTCGACGGCGGAGGAGCAGGACCGCGTGCTGCCGGTGCTGGAGGCGCTGCGGCGCGAGCGCCCGGAGGCGGTGTTGTCGATCGACACCTACCGTGCGGCGACGGCGCGGGCGGCGCTCCAGGCCGGCGCGGAGATCGTGAACGACGTGAGCGGGTTCTTATGGGACAGCGGCATGGCCGGGGTGTGCGCGGCGAACCCGTGCGGCGTGGTGCTGATGCATACCCGCGGCCGGCCGAATGAGTGGGCGCGGCTGCCCGCGCTCGCGGCCGGTGAAGTGGTGCCACTGGTGGAGAGCGGCCTGCGCGCACGGCTGCAGGCAGCGCTCGCGGCCGGCGTGCGCCCGGAGCGGATCGTGCTGGACCCGGGGTATGGCTTTGGCAAGGCGTACGAGGCGAACTACGAGTTGCTGCACGGGCAGCCGGCGCTGCTCGCGCTGGGGCGGCCTTTGCTGGCCGGCGCTTCGCGCAAGGCGTTTCTGGGCAGGACGCTGGGCGCGGTGCTGGGCGGCGGCGATGTGCCGGCGGAGGGGCGGGAGCATGCGACGCTGGCGGCTTCAGTCGCGGCGGTGCTGAACGGGGCGAGTCTGCTGCGGGTGCATGCGGTGCGGCCGGCGGTGGAAGCGGGGGCGATCGCGGATGCGGTTCTAGCGGCTGGAGAAGCGGTGCAGGAGGGCGGCTGATCGAGCTTTTATCGCTATAACAATCGCGCATGGCGATGGTTCAACCGCAGGTCCTTTGGCGCAAGCGCTACCGGCTGCGCTTCCTGCGGAAGCTTCGCTCAGGATGACCCGGTTCGTTTGAATGGCGGCTATCCCTGCTTTGCTCTAAACCTGACTGACCGCTGCTTCCTGCCCCCTACCGGCTGCGGGCGCTGGCATCGTGCACGCGGTTGGCCTCGAAGCTGACGATGGTCCACTGGCCGTGGGTCAAGCTCCAGACGCGGGTGTAGCGGTACTCGCCGAGCAGCGGCTGGCCGGAGTAGACGCCCTGGATGCGCACCTTGGAGGTCACGACGGCGGTGGTGCCGTAGACGCGGGTTTTCTGGTCCTCGACCTTGATTTTTTCCAGGTGGTCGCGCCCGGAAGCGCGCCCCTGCAGCTCCTCGGCCTTGGTGAAGATGGTGCCATCGGGGCCGATGCCGATGTAGCTGTCCGCGAGCAGCGCCGCCATGGTGGCCTGGTCGTCGGCGAGCAGCGCAGTACGCCACTGCTGCTCCAGCTGCTCGATCTGCTTCTGCTGGCCGCTTTTGTGCAGGGGCCCAGTCAAGGGAATGGTCATGCCGCGAGCCGCGAGGACGCTTGCAACCAGGAGCAGCACGCAGCAGAAAACCTGCCGGCGTGTGGACCGCGCCATGGACTGTCTGCCGCTGCTGCGCCGCCCGCTCGCCATGTACCTAACCGGATGGCACGGGCTTGCGCTGGGATGTATCGGCGGGGCAGGAATGCGCGCCAATGGTTTCAGAACGGTACAAATAGGCAGCAGGCTTATGGACAAGCTCAGGCGACGGAGTTCAGGTCCTCGACCGCCCGCTCCTTCATGCGCTGGTAGAGGCCGCCGACGGCGTACTTCTGGAAGTGTGCCGAAGCGCGATGGGCGTCGTGGGCGGCGCGGTCCTGGTACTGCTCGTAGATCAGCACCGTGTCGGACGTGGCCTCGCTCCAGTGGGGAATATAGGTGAGGCAGCCGGGTTCCTTGCGCGACTCGGCGGCAAGCTGGCGTAAAAATTCGGTGATGTCGTGGCGGTCCTCAGGGGCAAACCGCATGCGTACCAGGAAGCTGACAGTGCCGGCCATGTGTCTACTCTACCCGTGATATTGCCGGAGGGCGGTGTGGAACGCCGGCAGCTCGATAGTCTGGTCCCGATCCGGGCCAGTGGAAACCATGCCGATCCTGGCGCCGGACTCCTGTTCCAAAAAGGACAGGTAGTCGCGGGCGAGCGGGGGCAGGTCGTCGTAGGCGCGGGCCTGCTCGGTGGACTGCCGCCAGCCTTTGAGGCTGGTGTAGACGGGGCGGATGGACTCGATGCCGCGCACATCCGCGGGGACGGTATCGGTCTTGCGGCCATCGATCTCGTAGCCGGTGCAGACGGGGATTTCCGCGAGCTCGTCGAGCACGTCGAGCTTGGTGACGACCAGCCACTCGGTCCCGTTGATGCGGTTGGAGTAGCGCAGCAAGGGCAGGTCGAGCCAGCCGCAGCGGCGGGGGCGGCCGGTGACGGCGCCAAATTCCTGCCCGCGCCTGCGCAGCTCCTCGCCGGCCTCGTCGTGGATCTCGGTCGGGAACGGCCCCTCGCCGACACGGGTGACATAGGCCTTGGTGACGCCGATGACGGTGCCGATGCGCGTGGGGCCGACGCCTGTGCCGGTAATGGCGCCGCCTGCCGTTGCCGAGGACGAGGTCACGAAGGGGTACGTTCCGTGGTCGATGTCGAGCAGGGTGCCCTGCGCGCCCTCGAACATCACACTCCGGCCCCTGTCGATGGCGTCGTTGAGCAGCGCGGCGGTGTCGGTGACGAAGGGGCGCAGCTGCTCGGCGGCGGCCGCGTACTCGTCGTACATGCGCGCCGGGTCCAGCGGGTGGGTGCCGAACAGCGCTTGCGCGATAGTGTTTTTCTCGCGGCAGGCGTTCTCGATGTGGGTTTTGAGCAGGTCCTGATTGAGCAGGTCGACGACGCGCAGGCCGTTGCGGGCCATCTTGTCCTCGTAGGCGGGGCCGATGCCGCGGGAAGTGGTGCCAATCTTCTGGCGGCCCGGCGCGGACTCGGCCGCCAGCTCGATCATGCGGTGGTATTCGAGGATGACCTGGGCGCGGTTCGACACTTTGAGCTGGCGGTCGACGTCGACGCCGAGCTCACGGAGCTTGCCGACTTCCTTGAGGAAGGCCATGGGGTCGAGCACGACGCCGTTGCCGATAACGGCCTGGCAGTCGGGCCGCAGCACCCCGCAGGGGACCAGCTGCAGGATGAACTTCTTGCCCGCGATGATGACGGTGTGTCCGGCGTTGTGGCCGCCGGCGTAGCGCGCGACGATGTCGAACGAGCCTGAAAGCACGTCGACGATCTTGCCCTTGCCTTCATCGCCCCACTGGGCGCCGAGAACGATTGCTGTCTTTGCTTGCATTTGGCTTTGGGTTGGCTCGATCTAAAGAGTGGGCGTGGTGAATGCGGCTTGCAGCGGCGCGCCCGAACTCGATGATATAACGGGCCGGACTCCGGGAAAGGCTCGCCTTCGCGCAGAGACCGATCACGGCAAGAAGGCGGCGTGGACACCTTCGGCGTGAGCGAAATCCTGGGCGAGCTCGTCGACCAGGTCCTGGATTTGCGCCAGCATGCGGTGGCTGAGCGAGAAGAACTGGCAGCCGATCTCGAGGCCGCAGGGACGCACGACCCGGATGTCGGCCCGGACGCGAAACAGCAGATGATGCACGGTGAAGCTGAGCTCGACGCGAGCGTTGAGCGGAACCGGGAAGGGGGTGAGCAGCGCGATCAGCGCGCCTTCCGCACTGATGTTCAGGATTTTCGCGGGTATCGGCGGCTCGTCGAAAGAAAGCAGAAGCTCCGCGGGGCCGTTGCACGCGAAACGCGGATTGCGGCGGCGATTGTCCGGGGATTGCATACTGCACCTGTCCTCTATTTCGGCAGAAGCGCGCCTTTCTCTAGGGGAGGAGAGCAATATTTAGAGGCCAACGGCTTGTCTCTGTGATGGAAGCCAGTCTGGATGAGGAGCTTGAAGGAGTCGGGGCCTTGACGAGAGACCCCGGTGGAACGCCGCCTGCATGGTGAGCGGCGCTCAAAAACCCGCGCTTACCCAGGGCCGCCGCTCAGCTCAGCCCGATCTTCTCCAGAATTCCGGAGGATTTTTTTGGCTCGACCCCAAGCTGTTTCAGGATGCCGAGCTCATCGGACGAGCCCCACCGCTCGATCAGCTTGCCGCTGTCATCGAACCGGCTGATCTGCACGCCGCGCGCCTTAATCCTCTTCTGCGTTGGCGCGATGCCCTGGAAGTCGCCTTTATGGGTGCCTTCAAGCGTGTAGGCGAGCGCCACAGAATCGTCATCGGCGGTGATGTGGTCGGGCGTCGCCTTCAGGTCCGGGAAGGCGGTGCGCATCTCGGTGAACAGGTCGATGTAGCCCTGCGCGCCCGGTCCCTGGTTCGGGCCTGGATCGTGCTCCTTGACCGTGGGCGCGACCAGTTCGCGCAGCACATCCAGATTGCCGCTGTTGACTGCCTCACCCCACTTCTGCGCCGTCTGCATGTTCTGTTCTTTGCTCATATTTTGTTAGGATGCGGGTCGAAGGCTCGCTGCCTGCGAGAGCCGGCGGCTTTACCAAAGTTTGACGAAGCGATGGAAATGGAGGGCGGCTGGCCCGATGCGCTGGTAGTCTGGTATTGTGCCCAGCCCCATCATCACCACCATCCAGAGCCACATTCTCGACCAGCAGCACCAGGCCGAAGAAGCCTCCGGAACGTTCTCCTGGATGCTGTCCGGCATCACGCTCGCGACCAAGATGATCGCGGCCGAGATCCGCAAGGCCGGCCTGACCGACGTGTACGGCGCGGCTGGCGCGACCAACGTGCAGGGTGAGGCGCAGCAGAAGCTGGACGTGTTCGCAAACCAGGCGATGCAGCACTGCCTGGGCCTGCGCGACTCGGTGGCGGCGCTCATTTCAGAAGAGAACGACGAGCCGGTGTTCTTCGACCGCTCGGGGCAGCGTTCCGGCAGCCGGGGCAAGTACATCATCGTGTTCGATCCGCTCGACGGCTCGTCGAACATCGACGTAAACGTGAATGTCGGGACCATTTTCTCCATCTTTCGGCGGCCTGAGAATGCCAGCCTCGAAGACGCGCTGCTGCAGCCCGGTCGGCGGCAGGTGGCGGCCGGATATGTCGTCTATGGGCCATCGACGGTGTTCGTCTACACCACCGGCAGCGGGGTGTACGGGTTTACGCTGGACCCGGCAATCGGGGCCTACGTGCTCTCGTTCGAGAACATGAGGATGCCGGAGCAGGGGTCGTACTACTCGGTAAACGAGGCGAATTACGAGTCGTTCCCGCCGAAGTACCAGCAGTACCTGACCGAGCTGCGCACGGGCGGGCTGGGCCGGACGTACTCGTCACGCTATATCGGGTCGCTGGTGGCGGACTTTCACCGGACTTTGCTCAAGGGCGGCGTGTTTCTGTATCCGCCGACCGACAAGCAGCCTCAGGGCAAGCTGCGGCTGCTGTACGAGGCGAACCCGCTGGCCTGGATCGCCGAGCAGGCCGGCGGGCGGGCGATTTCGGGCCAGGGCCGGGTGCTCGAGCACCAGCCGACCAGCATCCATGAGCGCACCTCGCTGATCGTGGGCAGCCGGGTAGAGGTGGACCGGCTGGAACAGATGCTGGGGTGAGTTCGCGGCTGCCGATTTGCCCTCGGATTTTTCGCGCGAGACGGACCGGCCGCATCTACAAGGGGTGCACACAGATTTCCGGTGTACGAAGGAGACTCGAATGAAAGCAGGAAACGGTTTACTCGCGGCAGTGATGGCGGCGGCGGCAATGGCAATGGCTCCGTCTAGTCCAGCGGCTTTGACCCCGGGCGGTTCGCCTCCGCAGGGCTATTACCAGGGCGGGCAGGAGCCGTGGGCGGCGCCTCCGTCGGAGTATCAGGACGACGTGGCCCGGCGCGGCTTCCACGACGGCATCGAGGGCGCACGCAAGGATGCGGATAACCACCGGCGGCCGGATGTGAACAACCGCGACGAGTACCGGCATCCGGATGTGCCCGGCCCGGCACGCCGCACCTATCGTCAGGCGTTTCGCCGCGGATACCAGGTGGGCGTCGACCACTTGATGCATGGGCGCTGATTGCCGCTGATTGCCCGGCGCGGGGCTAGTCTGGCAGCCCTGCGCCCGCATCCCCGGGTGAGACGCCGCAATCCCGCGGCCTTTCGCCTGAATCCAAAGGCACATGCCTGAACTGCCTGAAGTGGAGACAGTTGCGAATGGTGTGCACGTCCGGGTCTCCGGCGAGCGGATTGTCTCGGCCTGGTTCAGCGCCAAACCGGAGCCTTTCAAGGTAAAGCCCGCGGTGCTGGAGGCAGCGCTGGCAGGCCGGATCATTCAGCGCGTGCGACGGGTGGGCAAGCATATTGTCGTGGACCTGGCGGACGCTGGCGGCGTGGTGGAAGCCGAGTGGATCGTGCACCTGGGCATGACGGGGCGGCTGCTGGTTTCCAGCGCCGATGTGCCTGTACCGCCGCACACGCATGCGCGCCTGGAGCTTTCCTCGGGCCGGGAACTGCGCTTTGTGGACGCGCGGCGGTTTGGGCGGCTGGACCTTCGGATACTCAAAGCGGTGGAGAACTTTACCGGGCCGGGCGCGGAGCCGCTTGAGATCGATGAAGAGGCATTCTTCGCGCTATTCCGGGGGCGCAAGCAGGCCATCAAGGCGGCGCTGCTCAACCAGACGCTGCTGCACGGGGTGGGCAATATCTATGCCGATGAAAGCCTGCACCGGGCGGGTATCCGGCCCTCGCTCGCGGCGGGCAGGCTGTCGCGGCCGCGCCTGCGGCGGCTGCACGCAGCGCTCCAGGCGGTGCTGCGCAATGCGATCGCGCTGGGCGGCTCCTCTGTTTCCGATTATGTCGATGCCGACGGCGTCCGGGGCTTCTTCCAGCTGGAGCACCGCGTGTATGCGCGCAAGGGGCTGCCCTGCTTGACCTGCGGAACGCCGGTGCGCCGGACCATCATTGGCGGACGCAGCACGCACAGCTGCCCCAGATGCCAGACGTGAGGCGCTCCTGAAGTTATGGAAATCTGCTGGAAGCGGGCGGGTGTTTCTCCCGAAATCGGAATCGGCGCGGTGCGAAGCGGCGCCAAGCGTCTCATTCCATTGAGAGCCATGGACGGCATAAAAATTGCTTATAAGGTGTATGCCAGCGACGCGGGAGGTACCCGGCACAGACCGGGCGCCCCGCTCAAAGAACGGCTTTCCGGCAGGAGGCGCCCGCAAGAGGCAGCCCCGGCCGGGGAGCGGACAGCCTGTGGAATCCCAGACCATTGCGGAGTTTCGAGGCTTATTTCAGGAGGCCAGTGATTGGCCATTGCGGAGGAGGCTGCCGGTACCGGCAGCCTCCTCCGCGCAGCACCCGATTATCTCGCCTCAAAACTCTTCATGCGAACAGGTTGCGGAGTGAGAACCACTCAGGGTACTATCGCAATTAACCAGTTTTCGACAGCTGATGCGAACGCGCTCGCTGCGGGAAACAGGTTGCACACAAGCCCGGTGGACTGCCTGGCCATTGTTGATTCGAGAAACATACCTGCAGGGATAATGTGGGGCGTGGGGCGAAGGATGCGAGGCGAGCTTTGGCTCGCCGGCCGCGTGAAGCCAGCTTTGCAAACAACGAGACGCACAGTTCGCTGGCATGAGCGCGGTACTTCGCGGTACTTCAAAGCTCCGCGAGGAAGCTTCAGGGCTATTTCCGGTTTGCGAGGACAGCGAAGCCAGTTATTCTGCTGACCGGCCCGTAGACAGAGGCGGGTACAGAGACTGGCAGCGGTCTATGCAAGCCGGAAGCAGCAGCGCTGAAGAAGAATGATTTTGCTGCGCGCTCCTCAACGGGGCGGCAGGGTACGCACGAGGGACGTGCACGAATGAGCACAGAACAAACGGAGCCTACGACCCACTACGGGGATGATGGGCATGGCGCTGGGAGCACGACTCCCGCGCAGGATGGCAATGGCAGCCCGGCAGCGGCGAACACAGGCGGTGGCAGCAGCGGGCGGAAGCGCCGACGGCGGCGCAAGGGCAAGGGTGCGGGCACTGCGACGCAGGCGGCGCAGACAGGTTCGGGCCCGCAGCCAGCCAGCGAAGCTGGAGCGCCGCCAGACGGGGCGCCCGCGGCGCAGTTTGCAGCGCAGCCGGCACCGGTGCAGGCTGCGGCCCAGCCGCAGAACAGCTCCATGCAGGGCGTGGGTCAGGGCGTGGGTCAGGGCGTGGGTCAGGGCATGGGTCAGGGCGCCGGGCAGGGCGCAGGACAAGGCATCGGCCAGGGCGGCGGCAAGCGCAAGAATGGGCGCAAGCGCAGCGGCGGCGGCGGGGGCGGGTTCAACCCGAACCCGCTGCCGGGCAACGGCAGCGGGCAGAACCGCAGCCGGCAGAACCGGCCGGCCGGCGGACAGAATGGCGCGTGGCGGCCGCGCACCAGCGAAGGCCCGGACGGCAACCGCGAAGGGGCCCGCGGCGGCTTTGGCAGCGAGCCGTTCCAGGACAGCAATGGGGGCGCGCGGCGCAAGGGCAAGTTCGGGCGGCGTGGACCGACCAGCTTTGTGGGGCCGATGGATCACTCCTACCGCATGGTGAACGGCAACATCGCGGACGGACCGCCGTCGACCATGGACTACCGCAGCGCCAACGGCAATGCGAACGGGAACATCGGCAGTCGCGGCGAGTATGCGGAGTTCACCCCGGTTGCGGCGGTAAGCGAAGACACCAGAACGCGCATTGTCTGCTTCATCGAGGATCTTTTCGTCGTCGCCAAGATGCAGGAGGCGGCGCGCAAGATGGGGATTAAGATCCAGTTCGCGAAAGCCGAGAAGGAGACGCTGGCGGCGATTACGGACGCGCCCGAGGCGGAGCGGCCTTCGCTGATCGTGTTCGACCTGAACAACGTGAATGCGAAGCCGCTGACGTCGATTCCCAAGCTGAAGGCCAAGCTGAAGCGGGGAACTTCGATTATCGGATTCCTGCAGCATATTCAGGGCGATTTGAAGATGAAGGCGATGGAGGCGGGGTGCGACTCGGTGATGCCGAAGTCGGCGTTCTCGCAAAATTTGCCGAATTTGCTGCGGCGGCACGGGTTCGACGAGACCGAGGAGATGATCGAGGCGTGACTTTGACCTCCACCGCGAAGCGGTAGGCACACGTCACGAAGTGACCGCCAGCCGCGCAGGCGGTTTTGGCTTTAAGCAGCAGCAATGCCATGCCCAGTAAGCGAAAAGCAGATCCTTCGCTTCGCTCAGGATGACAACTTTTTTGTGACATTCCGGTAATTCTGCTCCACTTTAGCCGGGCGGCCAGTGCATGGCGCGGCCGCCGAGTACGTGGATGTGCAGGTGGTCGACTGTCTGGCCGCCATGCTCGCCCGCGTTGATCACGGTGCGGAAGCCGTATTTCAAGCCTTCGGATGCGGCCAGTTCGGCCGCTACGGCCAGCATGTGGCCGAGCAGAGGGGTATGTTCGTGCGCGGTGTGCGCCAGCGATTGCAGGTGGGTGCGCGGGATGACGAGAAGGTGCACCGGCGCCTGCGGGTTGTTGTCGCGGAAGGCGAAGACCTGGTCATCCTGGTAGAGCGCGGGTACTGAAATCTCGCCTGAGGCAATCTTGCAGAAAATGCAGTCCATGCATCCAGAATATCTGCTGAGCCTGTCCGATAGACCGTTTCTGCGGTCGGCGGTGACTTGCAGTTTCCTTCGCGACGCTTGACTCTTAGTGATTTCCCAGGGCGAAATCGTACAACGAGGCCAGCTCTCTCATGTGGGAACGGACAAGCATTAGAGCGCTCAGAGCTCCGGACACAGGCGCCTCTGTTCCCCCTTTGAACTGGTCGAAAGCGACACTAGCGGCAATTTTGCGATAGCTTTCCCATGCCTGCTGCATTTGATCGAACTCCGCGGTCTGCTCAGCTGAAGTGAGAGAGTATCCGCTCGGCCCAAGCATGGGCTGATCGTCGGAATATGGTGACTTCAGAGCGAGCAGCGCGCGTAAGTTCGCTGCCATCGCGGAGTAGTTTGCGCTGGTGATCTTTTGCTGGGTACTGAGACAGGTCACCGCTTCGTAGGTTGAGTATGCAGCCTTGCACGCGCCGGCCTTTTCGCGTGCCAGTTCGGCGTCAAAAGCCTGCTTTGCGGCTGCGGTCAGTCTTGTGCGTTCTGCGAAAAACGCATCGGTCTGCCGCTTATCTTCGGATTGTTTGGGTGTCAGTGCCTGCCGCGGAGCAGGGGTCGGTCCGGTCTGCGCCAGCGGGGCAAGGGAAAATGCAAGCGACGCAAACAACATTATGGAAATCAGACGACTTTTTCGCATTCCTGTACCCCTAAACGGAACCCCACTCAGATCAAAATCCGCGCAGCAGTCTTGCACGTTAGCCTAATCCCTACCTCCTTCCGATTACACTGGAAAGCGATGGCAACGATAGCGCAGGCGCCCGCCGGGCTGATCCAGATCGATCTTTCTCCGCGGAAGGCCGCGCCTAAGCCGGAGTGGCTGAAGGCGCGGGCGCCCTCGGGCGAGAATTACCACGACCTGAAGAAGCTGGCGCGCTCGCTCAACCTGCATACGGTGTGCGAGTCGGCGCACTGCCCCAATATCGGCGAGTGCTGGTCGCATCGCACCGCGACCTTCATGATGCTGGGCAACCTGTGCACGCGGCGGTGCGGGTTTTGCGCGGTGCCGAAGGGGCGGCCGGAGGCGATCGACCTGGACGAACCGCGGCGGGTGGCCGAGGCGGTGGCGCAGCTGGGGCTCAAGTTTGCAGTCATTACGAGCGTCAACCGCGACGACGATGTACTGGGCGGCGCGCGGATGTTCGCCGAGGTGATCGAGCGGATCCGCACCGAGGGGACGGGCTGCCAGGTCGAGGTGCTGATCCCGGATTTTCAAGGGAAGGAAGAGGCGATCCGGATCGTGGTCGAGGCGCGGCCGGAGATTCTGAACCACAATACCGAGTCCGTCCCGCGGCTATACCGGGCGGTGCGCTCGGGGGCGCGCTACGAGCGGACGCTGCGGCTGCTCGCGTATGCGAAGGAGCTGGCACCGGGGATGGTGACCAAGTCGGGCGTGATGGTGGGCCTGGGCGAAGAGATGCACGAGCTGCTGGCGGTGTACCGCGACCTGGCCCGGGTGGGCGTGAATGTGCTGACCATCGGGCAGTACCTGCGGCCCTCGCGCGACCACCTGCCGATGGCGCGGTATTACACCCCGGAGGAGTTCGCGTCTATGAAGCAGGAGGCGCTGGGAATGGGCTTTCGCCATGTGGAGAGCGGGCCGCTGGTGCGCTCGAGCTATCACGCGCACGAGCAAGCGGGGGCGGCGCAGGGGGCGTAGTTTTTCTGTCTTCTATGATTTGCCAAGAAAACGGTGTCATCCTGAGCAGAGCGAAGGATCTGCTTTGTTCTTACCCTGCGCGCAGTGAAGAAGCAGGTTCTTCGACTGCGCATGGATGACACTCTTGTAAGAAGAGCACCAGTGCCGATGAGAGGAGCGCGCGCTGCGCTATCCCTTCGGGATGACGACGAACGGGCTGGCCTCTGCCTGCTTTTCGGGCTTCGGCAGGGCGGGGCGGCTCATGGCGGGGGCGGCAAATGTCAGGTCCCAGGCGGGCGACTTGAGTTCCGGCATAGGCGCCGACTTGAAGATTCTGCTGGTCTGCTTCACTATGAACCGCGCCCACTTCTTGGACTTTTTTCTCCGGGCGCTATCAGTGGAGATGCCGGTGCCCGCATACATTTGCCGGTAGAGCTTGGAAAGCAGCATGAACGCGACCCGGGCCTTGAGGGTCGGGGTGCAGGCGGAGCGCTGCCAGATGGAGCTCCAGTCGTAGAAGCGGTCCCAGACCTTCTGGGTGCGGTCGCTGATCTCGCCCGAGCTCATGGAGGGGTGCGGGGTGAACATTTTCGGCCGGGTCGCGGTGGGGATGAGCCAGTAGCGGATGATGGGGACGCCATCGACCATCTCCGGGTCGGCGGCCTGCTCCTTCTCCCAGCGCGCGAAGTCGACGGTGCCGGGGAAGGGCGTCATCATGACGAACTGGGCGAAGGTGACGCCGGCTTTGAGCGCCATTTCGACGGTTGCGTCGAAGGTCGCGGGCTTGTCGGTGGGCAGGCCGAAGATGAATGAGCCGAGAACGTGCACGCCATGCTGCTTGAAGGTCTGCAGCTGCTTCGCGAGCGCTTCGCCGGAGTAGTTGAAATCCTTGTAGACGGCCTTGAGGCCCTCGGGCGTGACCGCTTCGACGCCGACGAGCGCGCCCTTGATGTTGGCCTTGCGCATGGCGTCGAGATATTCGGTATCCTCGGCGGCTTCCATGGTGATCTGGGTGAAGAAGACCATGTCTTTCGGCAGCTTGGCGAGCTCTTCCATGAGCTGAAAGCGTTCGTCGCGGATGGCCGTGAGCTCCTCGACCTTGGCGTGGTTGTTCTGCTCGCGGGCGAGGCGGAGGTCGGTCAAGGTGACGGGATAGAAGTTGTCGTCGGCGAGCGCGATGAAGCGGAAGCCGATGCGGCGCAGGGCGACGATTTCGTCGATGACGCTCTGGAACTTGCGCTGCCGGGGCTTCTGGCCGTCGGTGCGCCAGACGCTGCAGAAGGAGCAGTGTTTGGGGCAGCCGCGGATGGTCTGCACGGACGCCCACATGTACTTGTCGCGGGGCATCAGGTCCCAGCGGGCGGCGAGGAACTGGCTGCCCTCGATGCGGCCGCCCTCGTAGACGCGGCCCGGGGTGCCGGCGAGGCAGTCGCGCACAACGTTGCCCCAGGCGACGTCACCATCGCCCTTGACGACGACGTGGGCGGCACCGCGCTCGAAGACTTCCTCCGGGAAGAGGGTCGCGTGAATGCCGCCGTAAACCACCCAGGCGCCCCGTTCGCGGGCCATGTTGCCGACCGCGTAGCCGCGCAGGGCGTTGCCCGTGTGGACGCTGATGCCAACGATGTCGCCGGGCTGGATGGTCTCGGGAACGACCTGCTCGAGAGACTCATCGACCAGAATGGGGTCGCCGGCGACTTTAGGGGTGGCGGCTGCGAGAACGAAGAGCCAGCGGGGCGTGATAACGGCGGTACCGAACGAATTATCGCTCGGATTAATAAGGTGAACGCTCACCTGAACAACCTTTCCTCGTGCGAGTACGGGGGTTTCAGAGAGCGTCTCTCAAGCCGTCGAGAGAACAAATCATTTGCTCGAGCTGCCTATCGTGCGTACGCATGCTCGCTGACCGCGGTGGGAACCGCCAGACTGTGTGACCCAGCATACATTGTTTCTGTTCGTTAACGAACGAAACGGCTTTGCCGGATCAAGTCTGACGGAAAATTCATGCGCGGGTGGCAGCCAGCAGGCAAGTGGGTGAAGCGCGGCGGCGGCTCGGCCATCGAATAAGGCAGGAGATAGGCACATGGCGAAGACGGTTGTGTTTCAGGAACTGGGCGGTCCGGAAAAGTTGAAGTTCGAGGATCAGGCGACGCGCGCGCCGGGCGAGGGCGAGGTCAAGCTGCGGGTGGAAGCGGTGGGGCTGAATCGGGCCGAGCTGATGTACCTGGCCGGCCACTACATGGAGCAGCCGCGGTTTCCGTCGCGGATCGGCTACGAGGCCGCCGGGGTCGTGGAGGCGGTTGGCCCGGGCGTGGACGCGGGCTGGGTGGGCAAGCGCGTGGCGACGGTGCCCGGCTACTCGATGAACAAGAACGGCGTGCTGGGCGAGGAGGCGATTGTGCCGGCGGCCATGCTGGGCGACTTCCCGGCGAAGCTGTCCTCGGCCGAGGGCGCGGCGATCTGGATGCAGTACCTGACCGCGTATGGCGCGCTGGTGTTGGACGGGCAGGTTGGCAAGGGCGATTTCGTGCTGATTACAGCGGCGTCGAGCAGCGTCGGCCTGGCGGCGATCCAGATCGTGAAAGCGGAGGGCGGCACGGCGATTGCGACCACGCGCCACGGCGACAAGCGCGAGGCGCTGCTGGCCGCGGGCGCGGACCACGTGATCGCGACCGAGGAGGAGGACCTGGAAGCGCGGGTAAAGGAGATCACGGGCGGCAAGCTGGCGCGGATCGTCTTCGACCCCATCGGCGGGAAATTGGTGGAGAAGCTGGGGGCGGCCACGGCGCGGGGTGGCCTGCTGATCGAGTACGGCATGCTTTCGATGGAGCCGACGCCGTTTCCGATGATGGCGGCGATGATGCAGGGATTCAGCATGAGGGCCCACACGCTGTACACGCTGACAGGGGACGCCGCGGCGCTCGCGAAGGCGAAGCAGTACGTGGTGGACCGGCTGAACGACGGGCGCTTCCACCCGAAGATCGCGAAGACGTTTCCGTTGGACCAGGCGGTCGAGGCATACCAATACATGGTCTCGAATCAGCAGGTCGGCAAGGTGGTCATCACGGTTCCGTAAGCGGTTGATAAACGGTTGATTGAAACGAGCGCTTGAACAGGAGTGAGGACGCCGGGGTCGCGGCATAGTGCGGCCCCGTCACCGCGCTGCGCAGCCGCGGCGGTACAATCATGGCTGTTGCTTCACGACCTTTTCATACACAGGACCGGTACGCATGCCTCCTTCTACCCTGGCCATTACTCCCGCGCTCAAAGACACCTACCAGCAGTTCAAGACGCGGATCGAGAAGTCGGTCGTCGATTTCCAGCACAACCTGCAGTCGATTCGCACCGGGCGCGCCAGCGTGCAGATGCTGGACAATGTACGGATCGACTACTACGGGACGCCTTCGCCGCTGAGCGCGGTGGCGCAGCTGACCTCGCCCGACGCCAACTCGATCGTGGTGCAGCCGTGGGACCCGAGCATGATCGCCGAGATAGAAAAGGCGCTGCGCACTTCAGAGTACGGCTTTAACCCGCAGAACGACGGCAAGATTGTGCGCGTACCAGTGCCGCCGATGACGGAAGAGCGGCGGCGCGAGGTGGTAAAGCAGCTGAGCAAGGTGCTGGAGGAGCACAAGACCGGCGCGCGCAACACGCGGCGCGACGCGAATGAGCAGATCAAGACGGCGAGCAAGGACAAGAAGATCTCGGCGGATGAAGAGAAGCGCTCGCTCGACGAGGTACAGAAGATGACGGATGAAGAGATCAAGCGGCTGGACGATTTGAGCAAAAAGAAGGAAGCCGAGATCATGCAGATCTGACGCTGGCCGCGTCGGGCGGCGACGCCTTCGGCGTAAGAGTGTATGGACTTGCTCGCGCCAAGGAAAAAGGCGTCCGCTTATGGTGTGGGTTCGAAGAGAAGGCCGTCTCGTCGACGGCCTTTTTTGGCTATGCGGCTCGGGAGTGCACCATCTCAAAGCGGTACTTGAGGCGCAGGAAGGGTTTCTCGAAGAACCGGTAGGAGAGGCTGGCAGCCGCGACGACGAGGGCAAAGGCAGGCACAAGCCACAGGCCGCCGTGGGGCAGGCGCCGGCCCAGCAACTGGCGAAAGCTGAACAGCACCAGGCCGTGGAAGACATAGAGGCCGTAGGAGATGCGGCCCAGGTACACAAGCGAAGGCCGGATGCAGACCTTGGGCAGGTGTAGAAAGCCGAACAGCATGGAAGCGCAGCCGGCGGCGACGAGCAGGTAGGATGCCACGGTGATGGGGCCGGAAACGAGAAGCTTGCCGGCATCGGCGACGGGCCTGCCCTCGGCGATCAGCCAGCAACCCGCGCCGAGAGCGATGCACAAGGCAGCGACTGGGCCGGACTTTTTCTGCTGGTTGAGCCCCATGCGCAGGGCGAGCAGGCCGCCGGCGGCGAAGAAGATGGACTCGGCCAGGCTGTTGGACCAGATCGCGTCCACCGTGGCGCCGTGGGCCGCGAGCAGGTAGATGGCGGCAGAGCTTGCGGCGAGCAGGCCGGTGCAGAAAAAGTGAATGCCGCGGATGGATAATCCGCGCACCAGGGCCGGCCAGAGGAGATAGAACTGCTCCTCGACCGAGATGCTCCACAGGAACATGACGGGCGCGGGCAGGGTCGCGCCGAGGATGGTGTACCAGTTGCCGGAGAGCAGGAAAAACGCCGCCAGCGCCTGCCAGCTGAAGTGCGCGGGCGCCCAGAGCTGCCCCAGCAGGAACATGGCTGTGATGAAGGTAAAGTAGAGCGGCCAGATACGCAGGATGCGGCGGATATAGAAGCTGGGCAGGCTGATGGTGCCGGTCTTGTTCCGCTCCAGCAGCAGCAGGGTCGTGATGAGAAACGAGCTGAGAAAGAAGAAGAGGGAAAGGCCGTAGCTGCCGGCGCCCTGCACCTGGTTGACGAACGCGGCGATGGCCGGGTGGTGCGCGAGAAAGCCGACCCGGTTCACCTCTACACCGTGCCGCATCAGCACCAGGAGAAAAGCGGCAAAGCGCAGCACATCGAGCTCTGGACGGTAGAAGCGGCTGGTGTGGGCAGCTTGCGGCGCGCTGGCTTCCGCCGCCGGTGCGTGGAGAGTAAGGGAGTCCGCGGACAAGGATTCCTCCTGGGATCGGGAAGAGGATTTGTGCGGTTCCAGGAGCCTGATCGTGCCGGGGTGGCGAGCAGGCTTGCTCCAGACCTTTTTTCGGAGTGCGTGCCGCAGTATTCGCAAACAGGGGTTTCGTTCCAGGGCAGGTTGACCGGTACCAGCACTGCCGGCGAAGCAGGCCGGTACACCGGCTTGCTTCGCTTGAGTAGAAGCTGATGTGCCCGCATCATAGCAATTCGGGATGACCCCGTAAATGCCCGCGAAGCAGACCTGCTCCTGCCCTAGTTTCCAGCTGCGGCGGATGCCTTGCCGCCGCCGGTGTAGCTGACGTGCCAAATGGAGCCGGAGCCGTCATCGGTGACGAACAGGGAGCCGTCGTTGGCGACGGTGACGCCGACCGGACGGCCCCAGACCTTGCCCTCGGGCGTAACGAAGCCGGTCAGGAAGTCCTCGAAGACGCCGGTGGCCTTGCCGTCCTGGACCGGCGCCATCACGACCTCATAGCCGGCGCGGTGGGACTTGTTCCACGAGCCGTGCTCGGCGGCGAAGATGTCGCCCTTGTAGCTGGCGGGGAACTCGGAGCCCTCGTAGAAAAGCATTTCAAGCGAGGCGAAGTGGGGCTGGAGCAGGATGTCCGGGGTGATGACCTTGGACTGCAGCTCCGGGTGCTTGCCCATGAGGCGGGGGTCCTGCTTGCCGCCCGACGGGCCGCCCATGTAGAACCAGGGCCAGCCGTAGAAGCCGCCCTCCTGGATATGAGTGATGTAGTCGGGGACCAGGTTGTCGCCGAGCATGTCGCGCTCGTTGGTCGAGCACCACAGCTCGCCGGTGCCGGGCTGCACGGCCTCGCCCACGCAGTTGCGGATGCCGGAGGCGTAGACCTGGATGAACTTGCCCTCGGGGGTGAACTCGAGCACGTCGGCACGGTGGTACTCCTCCGGGTGCGTGTCCGGGTCGTCGATGTTGGAGTGGGAGCCGACGGAGACGAACATGCGCTTGCCGTCGGGCGAGAAGGCGATGTCGCGGCTCCAGTGGCCGCCGCCGCGCAGCTTGCCGCCGCCGGGCAGCTCGGCTAGCTGCTGCGCCGGGCCGGAGGCTTTCAGGTCTCCGTTCTTGTACGGAAAGCGGAGAACTCCGTCGGTGTTGCCGATGTAGACGTACTTCGGATTGGGGCCGGCGGGGTAAAAGCGGATGCCGAAGGGCAGGTTGAGGTTCTCGGCGAAGGTGGAAACCTGCTGCGGCTTGCCGTCGGGTCCGGTGCCGCGGAAGACCATGACTTTATTGCTGTTGGAGAGCGCGACGAACAGGTCGCCGTTGGGCGCGGTGCGGATGAGCCGCGGATGGTCGATGCCGGTGGTGTACTGGGTGACCTTGAAGCCGGCCGGGGCCTGGGGCCAGGCGTTGTCGGGGCGCGCGATCATGTCGGAACCGGCATCGACGCCTGGCGTGGCGTAGGGCGCGGGCAGGTCGCCGATGGTGATGTGGTGCTGCTCGCCGGGGTGCTGCTTGGAGTAGTCGGTGAAGGCGGCCTGGCCGGTGAGGACTGGCTGAGTGGACTGGGCTTCGATAGCGCCTGCACCCGCGAAGAGACCAGCCAGGGCAAGAGCGGAAGCGGCAACACGGTGGCGCATGGATTTCCTCCCAATGTAGAAAACGGACGCGCCGTTAAGGCGAGGCAGCGCAGGTTTAAGTATATAAGACTCGCCGCGGCTCGCCTGCCAGGGGCAAGCTGCCGCAAGCATACCGCCCTTTCCGGCGCCCGGCTGGCAAGCGCCCAGGCAGGCCGCTACTCGACGGTGACCGACTTAGCCAGGTTGCGGGGCTGGTCGACGTCGCAGCCGCGGCGGACGGCGATGTGGTAGGCGAGCAGCTGCAGGGGGACGACCTCGAGCACGGGCAGCAGCAGCTCGGGCGCGGGCGGGATGGTGAGGACGTAGTCAACCAGCTGCGCGAGCTCGGCGGCGGCTTCGTCTTGCTCGGGGCCCTCGGACTCGACTGCGATGGCGATGACCTTGCCCGACCGCGCGGTGACTTCCTGGATGTTCGAGAGGGATTTCTCGTAGCGGATCATGGAGCCGCCGTCGTTGGTGTCGCGGGTGGCGAGCGCGACAACGGGCAGTGTTTCGTCGATCAGCGCGTTGGGGCCGTGCTTCATCTCGCCGGCCGGGTAGCCCTCGGCGTGGATGTAGGAGATTTCCTTGAGCTTGAGCGCGCCTTCGAGCGCGATGGGGTAGTGGATGCCGCGGCCGAGAAAGAGGAAATCGCGGGCCGTCGAGTAGGTTTTGGCCAGCTGCTCGCACTGCGGGTCGACGGTGCGCAGGATGGCCTCGATTTTGCCCGGCAGCAGGGAGAGCTCGTTGACCAGGCGCTTGCTTTCGGCGTCCGCGATGGTCTGGCGCACCTGGGCCAGGTGCAGCGCGAAGACAAACAGCGCGGTGAGCTGCGCGGTGAAGGCTTTGGTTGAGGCGACGCCGATCTCGGGCCCAGCGTGGGTGTAGATGACGCCCTGGGCCTCGCGCGCGACCGCCGCGCCGACGACGTTGCAGATGGCGATGGTCTTCGAACCCTTGGCGATCATCTCGCGCTGCGCGGCGAGGGTGTCGGCGGTTTCGCCGGACTGGGTGATGAGCAGGCCCAGCGCGGAGGGGTTGGGAATGGGGTCGCGGTAGCGGTACTCGCTCGCGTAGTCGACCTCGACGGGCAGCCGCGCGAGCCGCTCGATCATGAATTTGCCGACGGTGGCGGCGTGCCAGCTGGTGCCGCAGGCGGCGATGTTGAGCCGGGTGGCGGAGCGGAACTCGTCGGCGGTGATCTGCATTTCTTCGAGGAAGACGCGGCCGGTTTCGAGCGAAATGCGGCCCAGGGTGGTGTCGCGCACCGAGCGCGGCTGCTCGAAGATCTCCTTGAGCATGAAATGCTTGTAGCCGCCCTTCTCCGCCTGGATGGGGTCCCAGAGCACGCGGGTGATGGGGCGTTTGACCGGGTTGCCGTCGAAGTCGGTGAGCGCGACGCCCGCGCGGGTGAGCACGGCCATGTCGCCGTCGGCGAGGAAGTAGAACTCGCGGGTGTGGTGGAGGATGCCGGGAACGTCGGAGGCGACGAAGTACTCGTTGTCACCGACGCCGATGACCGCTGGGGGGCCCATGCGGGCGACGACGATCGTGTCCGGCTCATCGGCCGAGATGACCGAGATGGCGAAGGCGCCGGTGAGCTGCTTCGCGGTGCGGCGGACGGCGTCGGCGAGGCTGGGAGCGCCGGCTTTTTGTTCCTGCTCGATCAGGTGCGCGATGACTTCGGTGTCGGTCTCGGTGAGGAAGGTGTGGCCCTGCGCCTTGAGCTGCGCCTTGAGCTTGAGGTAGTTCTCGACGATGCCGTTGTGCACGACGACGATGCGGCCGGTGCAGTCGCGGTGGGGGTGGGCGTTTTCTTCCGTGGGGCGGCCGTGGGTGGCCCAGCGGGTGTGGCCGATGCCGTAGGTGCCGCCCTCGATGGGATGGGCGCGGATGGCCTCTTCCAGGTTGCGCAGCTTGCCCGAGGCGCGCCGCAGGGAAAGCGCGCCGGCTGAGCCGACGGCGATGCCGGCCGAGTCGTACCCGCGATACTCCAGCCGGCGCAGACCCTCGATGATGACCGGGACGACGGGTCGCGTGCCTACATAACCGACGATGCCGCACATATGCGGATCATTGTAGGGGAAGTGGGTCGGGGTGTAACTCTGCTTAGGCGCGTTTCTTTTGCAGGTCTGGCCGCAGCTTCATAATTGAGCGGAAATCGTGATGCGGGCCGGAGCCGATACGACGCGAATCCGGCCATGTCCAGGGTTGACGACCTGATCGGATTGCAAAATGCCGTATTTCTCGAGAGCCGATACATCGCGGCTTACAGCCCGCACATCCCGCTTCAGGGAAGCGGCAAGATCCTTCATCTGGTAAGGATGAGCCTTGACACGCTCGAACAGGTCGAGCCGGGCCGGTGTCAGCAGGCGCGCCATCTCAGACGCGTTCTCGAAGGTGATGCCCCGCGATGGGATCAGTTTTCTTCCTGCATCGAGAAGCTTCGCGCGAGCCCGGGCCCGCTTCGCCCAGCCCTCCACTCCGTCGGTATGGATCATCGTCTTCATAGCGTTTTCCTCTGCTTCAATGCCTGCACCTCTTCTAGAAAGCGGTCGAAGATCTCGCAGTAGGGCGCGGGCTCGATCATTTTTATGTTCCCGGCGTAGTGCCGGTGCAGAGAACCGTGCGCCGTGTCGTACCCAAGCACCCGCCCATTGTCAGCCGCATACAGATGGTGGTTGATGAAGGCGAGATTGTAGCGGACCTCCTTTCCGGAGGCGTCGATCCAAACTTCTTCCCTGAGTTCACCTATCCCGACAGCGCATCGAACGATGGCGCTCTCGTCAATGGCTTTTACCTGTCCCTTGACGAATTTTCCGCGCTTTGCCGCCACCACGACTACCTTAGCATAGAAAGGATCAAAAATATCCCACCTGAAGGGAGGGTCAGTTTCAAATACGCATCGAGGCGCAGCAGTTCAGTCCGCGGGCTCTTCAATGCGGAAGGAAAACTCTTCCATGACCGGGTTGGTCAGCACTTCGGCCGCGATGCGTTCGACCTCGGCATGCGCGGCGGCTGCGCCGAGCGCGTCGTCGAGGGTAAGGATGAAATACTTGCCCTGCCGCACGTCGGCGACACCCGAGTGGCCCAGCTTTTTGAGGGCTTTCTGGATCGCCTGCCCCTGGGGATCGAGCACGGTTCTCTTCGACACGACGTAGACATGAGCCTTCATCGTGCTCGATTATAGCGAAGTGCGCCGCGGAGTTCTGCCTGCCGCGATGCAGCGTCCCCGCATCAGAATCCGCCAGAATAGGAACGCAATGGTCAATTACCTGGAACTGCCGGTTGGTGAGAAGAGCCCCGATGTCGTCAACGCCATCATTGAAATCCCCGCCGACGGCGTGAACAAGTATGAGTACGACAAGGAACTGCACGTCTTCAAGCTGGACCGCAACCTGTACTCGCCGGTGCACTACCCGGGCGATTACGGCTTCATTCCCTCGACGCTCAGCGAGGACGGCGACGCGCTGGATGTGCTGGTGCTGGTGGATGAGCCGACCTTCTGCGGCTGCCTGTCGCAGGTGCGGCCGATCGGCGTGCTCGAAATGCTGGACCAAGGGGTGCTCGACGAAAAAATCCTGGCGGTGGGCAAAAACAACCCGCGGTTTGCCGAAGTCCACGACTACACCCAGATTTACCCCCATATGCTGCGAGAGATTACGCATTTTTTCTCGATCTACAAGGACTTGGAAGGCAAGCGGGTGGAGGTGCACGGCTGGCACGATGCCGACTACGCCAAGCAGCGGGTGACCAAGGCTGCTGACAGCTTTCTCGCCACCAAGAAGAAGTAGCGCCTGTCAGGCTCGCGGCCGCCCGCGATGCCGCGAGAGGCTGTACGCGCCCGCACCGGCCAGCGCAACCAGGGCGCCGAACGCGAGCGCTGGCAGGTGCAGCATGCGCTCACCACGCGAGGCCCACAGCGCATAGCCGACCAGCCCCACCGGCATGGCGGAAAGCAGCGCCGCGACCGGGAGCGAGCCCATGCGGAACGGGCGGGGCAGGTTCGGCTCGCGCACCCGCAGCACCAGCAGGGCGACGAACTCGAGCACCAGGCTGGAGCCGTAGAGGATGAGGTCAATGGAGATGAGCCGCTCGTAATTGAAACCGAGCGCGAGCGCCCAGGCCGCGCCGCATGCGAGGGTTGCGGCGACCGGCACGCCGCGGCGGTTGCGCGACGCGAGCCAGCCTGGTAGAAAGCCTTGTTCGGCCAGAACCATGGGCAGCCGCGTGTAGGAGAGCGTGAGCGCATTGAACATGCCGATACCGCTGAGCATGCCGCCCGCCACGATCGCGGCTGCGAGCCACGGCCCGGCGAGCATGCGGGCCGCATCGGCCCAGGCACCGGTAGTGAACTGCTGGAGCGGCACCCCGGCGAAGGCGATAGCGGCGAGGGGCAGAATGTACGTGACCGCGACCAGCGCGCCCGAGAGCAGCATCGCGCGCGGGTAGGTGCGCGAGGGGTTCTCGACCTCCTCCGCGACCGTCGATGCGTTGTCCCAGCCCATGTAGTTCCACATGCCGACCATCACGGCGAGCCCGAAGCCGCCGGCGGGCGAGGCGGTCGGCGACGCGGTCCAATGGGCGTGCGCGGCCGGGTGGTCGAGTCCGTAGCGCACCGCGAAGCCGATGAGCACGGCGAAGGGCGAGAGCAGCAGCGCGAACAGCCAGATGGAGCCGCGGCCGACCGACGGCGCGCCGGCCAGGTTCCACGCGCAGCAGCCGGCGATCAGCAGCAGCTGCCACGCGAGGGCATGCCAGCCCGCGGTGAGCGCCGGGGCGAGATGGCCGAGGTAGAGGGTGAACAGCGTGGGATAAATCGCCATGTCGAAGACGCTGGCGGCGAGCGACAGCCATGCCTCCTGGTAGCCCCAGAACGGCCCCAGCGCGCGGCGCACCCAGACGTAGAAGCCGCCTTCGCGGGGCAATGCGCTGGCCAGTTCGCCGATCATGAGCGTGGTGGGCAGCGTCCAGACGAAGGGCAGGGCGAGCAGGATGAGCAGAGCGCCGCTGTAGCCTGCGCCTCCCAGGATGTCCTCAAGCCCGTAGGGACCGCCGGAGACCATGAAGTAGGTCGCGGCGACCAGGGGGACAAGCCGCAGCCGCGTTCCGGGCTTAGGTGGAACGGGAGCGGCAGTTTTCCGATACGCCTGCTCTACGGCGAGCCTCCTGTTTGCGCGGCTGCCCGAGGGTTGAAGCCGGGTGAGGCCGCACAGAGGAAGGTATAGCAGAAGGCATTAAGAAGGGTCCGGGGCTTACCCGGACCCTTCGTTGGAACGAGGCTCGCGCGACGTCACACTCAGTCGATATAGCCTGGGTAGTCGCGGCCGACCGTGCCGAATACCTCGACCTGGCCTTCGCCGGCGGCTGTCTGCGGGGCGCCCCCTTCCGCAAAGCGCACCTCGCCGCCATGGGCTTCGAGCAACTGCTCGGCCTCCATCGCGCGCGCCGGCGCATGGACGGTCACCACGGCGCCGCCCTGGCCCAGGCGGCCGGAGATGCTGCGCGCATGCTCCGGCTGCATGCCGTAGCCGGAGAAGGAGTTCTCGAATGCGGACTGCGAGTAGCGCAGGCCCGGGGCCGTGCCGCCCAGGTTCAACTGGCCTCCCCCAGAGCCGAAGCTCTGGGTATCCTTGCTCACGGCGGCCTTGGGTGCGGTCTCGCGCGGTGCCTCGCTGTCATGGCTTCCGAAAATGTGTTTCAGTTTCTCCGTCCAGCTTTCCTTCGGGTGCGCCTGCCCGGTCGCGCCCAAGTCCGTGGGGGCGTCTGCCGTGTCATAGGCGTTGGGGGCAGACGTTTCCCGCGAACCTGCCGCCATGGAGGCGTCGTGTGGCAGGGTGCTCTTGAGCTCGGACGGCAGGCCGGAGTTGGTGATGCCTCCGCCTGAAATCGGGCCCGGTTTTCCCGCGCCCCCGAAGGGTGTTCCGGTACCGCCGCCCAGCGCACCCGGCTGCACCGCCGTGGTGTCGGAAGCAGCAGCGCCGAAGCTGGTGCTGGGACGGGTGCTGTCGTGCTGCAGAGTGGTGCCCAGTTCATCGCGCAGGCTGCCGCCGACATTGGGCTGCCGTGCCTGCGCCTGCCCCGGAGCGAGGCCCCTGTCCTGCCCCGCGTGGAATGCGGCGCCGATTTCGCTGGGCAGAAAACCAGCGTCGATGAGCGCGTTGACTGCGCGGTGCGCGGCGCCTCCGTCCGCGAAATATCCAGCGACCACTGTGCCGTTCTGTTCTATCGATGTAGCCATGAGATCTCCCTCTAGGATTGAGCGAAGGCGGCTTTCGCCTGCTCTTGCTTGCTACCCCGTAGGATGCGGCTGCCCGGTTTGAAGCCCAGACCTGCGGCGGAAAGCGGGAGTTCGGGCTATAATCCGGGTACGCGCGCAGGCAGGGAGAGTTGGCCGAGTGGCTGAAGGCGGCGGTTTGCTAAACCGTTATAGGGTCAAAAGCTCTATCGGGGGTTCGAATCCCCCACTCTCCGCCATAGCTTTAGAATCAATAACTTAGCTGTCTGGCTACCACGACAGCTACCAATATTGCGGATCAGCACGGGTGACTCGGTATTTGCCTTCAGGGAGATACCTCATGAAGTCCACTGCTGTTCGCCTCTACATTCGGGTCCGTCGTCCTGACGGTACCCGCCTCTTCGCCCTTCCGGTTCTTGCAGGCAATGGTCGACTGCGTCCCCACTTCGCGATGTTGGATGGCCGACCGCAGCACTGTCCAGACGGCGTGTATCACTTGCGCTATGCGAAAGGAGGGAAGCGGGTCTGGGAAAACGTCGGCGCTGATCCGCAACTTGCTTCGCTGGCACGCGAAAAGAGGCAACGCGTGATGGAAGCTCTCGCCGCCGGAGTCGCCGTCGCTGGCGAGCACAGCAAGGCAAAGACCCTGTTTTCAGACGATATTGTCGCGTACTTGGAGGACGTGCGATTCACCAAGTCCGCGAAAACCGCTGAGGCATACCGGGAGACGATGCGGGGCTTTGCTGAGAGTACGGGGAAGAAGTACCTGAACGACCTGGACCGGAAAGATGTGTTGGGCTACATGGCCTATTTGCGCGAGAAGAACAATGTGCCCCGGACAGTCCACAACCGGCTCATTTTTCTGCGTACCTTCTTCCGAGCACATGGATTGTTGCTGCCGATTGGCAAAGGCGACTGGCCAGCGTACACCGACAAGGTGGTCTCATGTTACCGGCCAGACGAGATCAAAGCGCTGCTTGCTGCGGCAGATCAAGATGAGCGTGACACGCTCAACTTCTTCATGTGCACGGGGGGCGGAAGCAGGAGGTTCAGTTTGCCGCCTGGTCCGACGTCGACTGGACAGCGAAGACGCTCACAATTCGAGAGAAACTGGACCTCGGTTTCCGGCCCAAAGACCGCGCGCCGGGCAGCACTGATCCTCCCCCGATTGAGTGGACACAACAGCTAGGCTGGGAGCTTAGCGAGGAGTGTCTGATGAGCAGTGGACAGCGCCGCATATTCCCTGAGGCGTTCAAGCGCGAGGCAGTGGCGCGGGTATCGACAAGTGGGCTGCCGCCTTCGAAGGTAGCCTTGGAGCTGGGTCTGCACGAGACGGTGCTGCGGCGCTGGATGCGGCAGTTCACCGTTTCCTCCGGGACAGCGCCCACTGCGCAGCAGCGAGCGCAGCCGGTGAGTCCTTCGGTTGCCGATCTCGCGGCTGAGAACAGTCGTCTGCGGCGGGAGAACGACCGGCTGCGGATGGAACGGGAGATCTTAAAAAAAACCGTGACCATCTTCGGGGTGGCGGCAAAATGAAGTTCCATTTTGTTCAGGAGAACTGCGCCACATGGCCGGTGCGCGTGATGTGTGAGGTGCTGAGCGTCTCGGCGAGCGGCTACTACGCGTGGCGCAGCCGCGCCGAGAGTAAGCGCACCACTGCCAATCGGCAGCTGCTTGAAGCGATACGGAGGATCCATCTGGAGAGCAGCGGCACCTATGGATCACCGCGCATTCATGTGGTCCTTCGCCGCACCGGCCAACTTGTGGGCCGCGGCCGCGTGGAAGCGCTGATGCGGTGTGCAGGCCTGCGCGGGCTGGCCGCGTTGCCGCGCCGGGCCAGAACCACGGACAGCCGCCATACCTACCCGATCGCTCCCAACAGGCTCGCGCGCAACTTCACAGCGCAGAAACCGAACCAGATCTGGCTCGCCGACCTCACCTATATCCCTACGGGAGAAGGTTGGCTGTATCTCGCCGCCATCCTCGACGGCTGCACCAGGAAGCTCGTCGGCTGGTCCATGCGCGACACTTTGCACACCGAAATCGCGCTGGATGCCTTGGCCATGGCTCTTAAGCGGCAACGCCCTGGAGCCGGTCTCATCCATCACTCCGATCGCGGCATTCAGTACGCCGCCGAAGCCTATCGTCAGACCCTGACCGCGGCAAATATCACCCCGTCCATGAGCCGCAAAGGCAATTGCTGGGACAATGCGCCCATGGAAAGCTTCTTCCATACTCTTAAAACCGAACCCGTGCATCACCGCATCTACGCCACCAAAGAGCAGGCCAGGCGCGACCTGTTCGCCTACATAGAAGGCTTCTACAACACCCACCGTCTTCACTCCGCGCTCGGCTATCTCAGCCCCGCCGAAATGGAGCGCGCCGCAGCTTAACCCGTCCACTTTTTCGGGGGAGGATCAGGTCCGAGGATGTACATCAGAGCACCTCCGGGTTCACGGCGCAATTCATGGTCAGCGTATTGTTCTGCGAGGCAATGACGAACCCGGTGCCCTTGAGGCGCTCCAGGCAATTGTCGTGAGTGGTGGGACAGGAGGCGGCTGAGTCTATCAGGCCGCCGATAGCGCGATTCTGACTCAGCGAGAGATAAATTCGAGGGATGATCTTCGTCTTCAAGGCGGCACTTCTCCGGGCGGCATATGAGCTGCTAGGAGCTGATACCGATCCGTTGACGCGTAGTCGGAATATGGCCCGGCTTTCCTCCCAAAGGAGGGCTGCCACTCTACAGGTTTGTCTGACAGGCTCCTAGACAGGGGAGACATCGGTCGCGGCAGGGCGACGTAAGGCGCGGCGGCGTGACGGCTTCGCTGTTCAGGTTTTGGGCATCGGGCTCCGCTATCGCACAGGCGGAAGCCGCCGTTGCTTCTGGTCAGGCTCGATCTGACCGGCCTTGCAGCTTTTGACTTGCGCCCTTGAAGTTGGAAAGGGCCCGTGAAGGCCCGCATGCATGTTTCGCTTCACGCTCTGGACTTCCTGCTTCCAGCTTCGTGCTCCGTACCTGATCACTCCGGGTACACTGTGGGTAGTGCGCAGGTAAAGCGGCGGGTAGAGGCCCGAGTAAAGGGGCAGTCCCCGTATGAGTACCGTGATCATCAAAAGGGGTCTCAGGCTTCTGCATCATTGTTTCAGGTCACGCCGTGGGTGGTCTCGCGCCACACGACGGGGGTTCGCAGACCTCTACTGTTATGATCCTGCGCCAGCATCCCTGCGGCCCCCTCGACATCGCGCGGCCCGGCCTCATCCATCCGTCCGAGTCTGCGTTGCACCGAGCTCTCCTCCAGACTCTGCGGGTGAAATTCGGGGCAGGCGACTTTCATGTGTTCTTGCGAGGTGAGTCATGGAGGACAATATATTCAACAACAAGCCCCGGAACCAATCTAGCGATTTCGTCACGACGGGGGCCTACAAATTAACCATCGCCCTTCGACAGGCGCAACTAAGCGAACAGCGCGTCAAGCGAGAAGCCGACGGCTGGCGCGAAGTCAATCGTGAGCTTATCCCCAATGAAATAGCCCAGCTTCCTGCGAGGGAGTCAGGAAAAGGTAACCGCTCAGCAGCTGTTTGGGTTCAGTACTTCCACGGAGTGGTGGGAGGATTCGTGGTGGGAAAGGGATGTTACTTTTTTGCTGATCGCCGCTGGATGGCTCGATACCAACCGGAAGAGCTGGGCGCTGGTGTCAATACTGTGGATGCTGTCGCATGGGCACCCATCCAATTAGGAATGAAGCCATGGGACGGGCTCATCATCCCATCTCATATGGGCAATTTGAAGCAATGGGCGACTCGATGAAGCATAAAGCACCTGAACCAAGTTTCGGAAGCACCGACTTCCGGGACGGCTCAGATGATCCGGAGCAGCCCTGCGAGGGTTGTCGCTTTTTTACGCCAATCCGATTCGACCGGCTAAGTCCTCTGACTGGGCAGAGTGCAGATGTCGATCTCCATCAGCTCGCCAAAGCGAACTCTCAGGCTACGTTTCAGGAGCACGGACCACGAGCTTCCCATTGCTGGGCGTGAAACAACCCGCCATGCCAGACATAGTCGCGCCGTATGACCGAAGCCAGGACAACGCGCAACGGTAGGTCAATCCCAGATTGTGACAGCATGTGGAAGGTGTCAGGGAGTACATCGCGAATTTTTGCAGGCTCGGGCACTAGGGCAGCGACGCATTACCTCTATACTAATTGTGTCCACTTCTCTGGGTGTAGGCTGAAATCAGCTGTCCAGCGGTTTGAACGGGATCGCTCGCGCACATGGAACCGAGCGTGGGGGTCCTATCCTCTCGCAGGTATTGGGTTTTGCCGATGCTGCGGGAACGCTATCTGCTCCACGTCGTGCGCTTCAGTCGGAGCAGCACTGAGCGGAACCCAAGTGGATGCCGATACAGTGATGACACATGACTGTGGTTGCTACCGATGCTGATCACCTCAAGCACCGCTGCTCTGCAAATTGAGAATGAGCTCAATGTGACGACCGCTGCGGCGGACAAGAGCCTTCAGCAGCTCTCGTCCGGCGCACGGATCAATTCCGGGGCAGATGACGCCGCCGGACTCTCAATTGCCGACGGGCTGAATGCCAACGTCGCTGCGCTGAACCAGTCCGCGCAGAATGTGACGGATGGCATTGGAATGCTCCAAACCGCTGACGGCGCGCTGTCACAGATCACCTCGTTGTTGAACCGTGGAGTTACCCTTGCGACGGAAGCAGCCAACGGGTCAGTCTCCGATAACCAGCGTCATGCCATTGACGGGGAATTCCAAGCGCTTCTGGCAGAGATCAACAATATCGCGGCAGGAACCAAGTACAACGGGCAAAGCGCCTGTCAACTGGCATTGGGCGTTGCCGATCGTACCCTGGACAACGGAGACATCTTCGACAACGGGAACACGATCTACGGCAACGCTACACCTACCGCGAGCTTGATGACGGTCTTCACAAGCGACGGAACCGCAGATGGTTCGAGCGCTTTTCTCTATACTCCGTTGTCTGTCGACGCCCGCGCACTCGGCCTCACTGCTGATCGCAGCCAAACCGCAAGTGGTGCAAGCTTGAACTTTGCGGCGAACGTGAATTTATTGACCGCCTCCGACGCTCAGACAGCACTCGCGACGATCACCGGGGCGATCTCCCACATATCGGCTGATCGGGGAACGCTGGGTGGAATCGTAGAGCAGTTGCAGGCGGCCTCCTCTGTTGATACCACCGAATCGCAGAACCTGGCGAGTGCATCCAGCAATATCACCTCAGCCGATATCGGTGCCACCGTCGCCAACGACACAAAGTACTCGGTACTGGAACAAACCGGCATTTCCGCCCTCCAGCAATCCCAAGCCGAAACGCGCAACATTCTGAAGCTCATTAACAACTAGGGTGCACGCTTCTAGTCGATGCAGACCGAACAGCTTGACAGCTACGGCATTCAGCTCCACCATCTCACGCAACCGCGTACCTGCAGGTTGTTCAGAGAGCGATGTCGGTTAGACTTGAGCCGATGCTGCTGACGATCTCAACGACGCACAAACCAGCCACCGACCTGGGCTTCCTTCTGCACAAGAATCCGGCGCGGGTGCAGGCGGAGGCGCTGCCGTTTGGCATTGCGCACGTGTTTTACCCGAAAGCCGATGAAGACGCGTGCACGGCGGCGCTGCTTCTGGAGATCGATCCGGTGGCGCTGGTGCGCGGACGTGAAGATGCGGGGCAGGCTGAGCAGTATGTGAACGATCGGCCCTACGCGGCGAACTCATACCTGAGTGTCGCCATGGGGCGGCTCTTCGCGACTGCGATGAGTGGGCGCAGCAAAGAGCGCCCGGAACTGGTCGGGACGGCGATCCCGCTTGTGGCCGAGCTGCCGGTATTGGCTGCGGAGGGCGGCCTTGCCCGGCGATTGTTTGCGCCGCTCGGCTACGAGGTGGAGACGGAGGGCGGGCTGCTCGACGAAGCCTTTCCGGAGTGGGGCGAGTCGCCCTACGTCTCGCTGCGGCTTACCGGGACAGTGAGGCTTCAGGATTTGCTCACACACCTGTATGTGCTCATCCCGGTGCTCGACGGCAAGAAGCACTACTGGGTCGCCGAGGATGAGATCGAAAAACTGCTCCGGCGCGGGGAGGGCTGGTTGGCGGCGCACCCGGAGCGCGAGCTGATCGTTTCGCGATACCTGAAGCGGCAACGCCATCTTGCGCGCGAGGCACTTGACCGCTTGCTCGCCGACGAGCCCGAAGCGACTCAGACTGATCCGGAGACGCCCCGGGCGGAAACCATGCACGAGCAGCGGCTCCGGGCCGTGCTCACCGAACTGAAAGCGTCTGGGGCCAAGCGCGTGCTGGACCTGGGCTGCGGCGAGGGCAAGCTGCTGCGGCTGCTCCTGTCTGAACCGCAGTTCGAGCATCTTGTCGGCATGGATGTCGCGTCCCGGTCGCTGGCAATCGCCCGGGAGCGCCTGAAACTGGACGAGTTGCCGGAGCGGCAGCGGGCCCGTATCGAGCTGATGCAGGGTTCGCTCGTGTACCGCGACTTGCGGCTGAGCGGGTTCGATGCGGCGGCAATTGTCGAGGTGATTGAACACCTGGATACGCCACGACTCGCGACGTTTGAGCGCGTCGTCTTCGAGTTCGCGCGGCCCCGGCATGTGGTGCTCACAACGCCTAACGCCGAGTACAACGCCCGGTTCGCAGGGATGAATCCGGGTGAGTACCGGCACGGGGATCATCGTTTCGAGTGGGCGCGGGAGGAGTTTGAAGCGTGGGCAAACGGCGTGGCTGGCCGCTTTAGGTACGGTGTTCGCTTCCCGCCGGTCGGGCCGGAGGAGCCGGGGATGGGCGCGCCGACACAGATGGCGGTGTTTTCGCTTGCGTGAGCAGCGTCCAGACCTGAGCGTGCCGCCGGGGACGCAGATTGTACTGCGGGGTGAGGTTCTGCCGAACTCACAGTCCGAGGGTGAGGTCGCGGTCATTCTGAACGGCCCGGATGAAACAGATCACAGCTACCGTGTGCGCGCGATCGACGGAGCCGAGACGGTGCTCCGGCGGGAACAGTTCGCGATCCTCAAGCACCTGAAAGCCGGGGCGAAGCAGGAACATGACCCGAGCGAGCTGAAGCGGTACATCATTTATCGATGCGTCGTCGGCTCACGGGCGTACGGCTTAGACCGCGACGGCTCGGATACGGACCGGCGCGGAATTTATCTGTCGCCCGCCGAGCTCCAGTGGTCGCTCGCGGGTGCGCCCGAGCAGATCGAGGACACGGCGGCGCAGGAGTGCTTTTGGGAGCTGAAGAAGTTTCTCCTGCTCGCGGTCCGGGCCAACCCGAACATTCTTGAATGCCTGTTCACACCGCTGATTGAGGAGAGCTCTGAGATCGCCGACGTGCTGGTGGCAAAGCGCGGAGCGTTCCTGTCCAAGTTGGTTTACCAGACCTACAACGGCTATGTGCTGTCCCAGTTCAAGCGGCTGGAGCAGGACATGCGCGCGGCGGGGGAGATCAAGTGGAAGCATGCCATGCACCTGATCCGCCTTCTCCTGCAAGGCATCAGTGTGCTGGAGCAGGCGCATGTGCCGGTTCGCGTGGACGAACACCGGGAAGCCCTGCTCGGCATCCGCGACGGGCAGGTCCCCTGGGCCGAGGTGAACCGTTGGAGGCTTGCGCTGCACCGCGACTTCGACCGCGCTCTCGCACAGAGCCCGCTGCCGGACGCGCCGGACTACGCGGAAGCGAACCGGCTGCTCGTATGGGCTCGGCGGCGCATGGCGGAGCGTGATGTTTCCTGACCAGGTACGCGGGGCGGCTCGCGACCATCGCTACCCTCTCCTGTTCGCAACAGTAAGCGGGGCGCACCTGTATGGCTTTCCATCGCCCGATTCGGACTGGGACCTGCGCGGGGTGCACGTGCTGCCCGCGCGCGAAGTGGTCGGGCTGCTGCCCGTCGAGGAAACGGTACAGGCGACCACCAACCAGGGCGTCGAGGTCGACCTGGTCACGCACGACCTTCGCAAGTTCCTCGCCCTGCTGCTGCGTCCGAACGGTTACGTACTGGAGCAGCTGTTCTCGCCGCTGGTCGTGCATACGACGCCGGAACACGCGGAGTTAACCGCGCTCGCCCCGGCTTGCCTGACCCGCCGGGCCGCCGTGGGCTGACGCAGGCCGCCATCAAGTGCAGAGGCCCCGAGTACCTCCGCATCATCTACGGCCCGGAGTACCTGCTGCCCGCGAACCTCGAACGGCTTCGCGAGCGCTCGGTAAACGCCAAGCGCTCGCTCGCCTTCCGTGAGTTCGCGCTCGGGCTGGAAGCGCTGGAGCGCTTCGTGCGCCGTGAGCCGCTCCGGCGCACGCATGAGTGTGTGTTTGGAGTGCTCGCGCTTGAAAGCGAGCCGGTTGATTCTCGACTGTGAGCGGAAGTGATAACAGCTCCGTTATGCCGCGAGCATGCTGAGTGGTTGCGGCGAGACTCTTGTCCCTAAATAGGCAAGACCGCCTGGCAGTGGAGGACTGCCACTTTGCAGCCGAACGCAAGGAACCGGAGCCGTCAATCCGCCCTCCGGTACGCGGCCCGAGTGCGCAAGCGGCCTGGCATCGTGAGGCCATGCCGATCTAGAGCCTGTTATTAAGCTTGTTCCTTTAGAAACAAAGGCATAGGAATTGCGGAGAGTTGGTCTGACGATATTGGGATGGGCAATCGTGGTCAACTCGGGTATCCGAGCGATGTGACGGATGAGGAGTGGGCGTTTGTGGCGCCCTATCTGGTCTTGTGCCGGGAGGACGCTGCGCAGCGGGAGTACTCGCTGCGCGCGGTATTCAACGGGGTGCGGTACGTGGTCAAGACGGGCAATCAGTGGCGCATGCTGCCCAATGACCTGCCTCCGTGGCCGGTGGTGTACCAGCAGATGCGGCGCTGGATGGACGCGGGCTGCTTTGAGGCCATGGTCGAGGATCTGCGCTTGCTGCTGCGCGAGTTTGCCGGGCGCAATGCTCAGCCGACGGCCATGATTCTGGACAGCCGCACGCTGCAATCGACGCCGGAGTCGGGCGCGCGCGCCGGCTATGACGGGGCCAAGCGGCGCAAAGGCTCGAAGGTGCATGCGGCGGTCGATACGCTGGGCCACCTGCTGGCACTGCACGTGACCGCGGCCGACGAGCAGGACCGCGCCCAGGTCGGCGAGTTGGCCCGGGCGGTGCAGGAGGTGACCGGGGACCATGTGGAGCTGGCTTTCGTCGATCAGGGCTACACCGGCGAGGCTGCAATGGAGGCGGCGGCCGCGCATGGAGTAAGGCTGGAAGTGGTCAAACATACCGAGGCCAAGCGCGGGTTCGTGCTGCTGCCGCGCCGCTGGGTGGTCGAGCGCAGCTTCGCCTGGGCGGTGCGCTTCCGCCGCCTCGCGCGCGATTATGAACGGCTCGCCCACACGCTCGGAGGACTCCACTACCTTGCCTTCGCCATACTCATGCTTGCCAAACTGACCCGGATTCCCGGCTGAAGTTAATAACAGGCTCTAGAGCCGTTTGCCTGTAGGTGGCGAGGCGCGTGTGTTGTTGCATGTGGCTTTTCTCGACGGGAAAGCCACTTGGAGAGTCGTTGGTCTCTCTATACCAGCAGGCAAACGGCTCTAGGTGGCCGCCGCAATGGCCGTTTCGCGCGCATCCAGCTTTCCTCCGGCTGTCCGCCTTTCGCGGCCGCCCAGCGTGAGCCAGCACACCAGCAGCGAAAGCAGGGCCGCGCAGACTGAAAACTTCAGCCCGGCCGGCGCATGGGTCGGCGACAGGAATCCTTCGAGCATGCCCGCGACCACCAGCAGCGGCACCGTGCCCGCCACCAGCCGCACCGCCTCCGCCCCAGCCTGGGTAAGCGCCTGCTTGCGCGAGAGATAACCCGGGAACAACAGCCCCGCGGCCAGCCGCAGCCCCGCCCCACCGGCGATGAAGATGCTGGGCAGCTCGAGCGCGCCATGCGAGGCCACAAAGCTCCACAGCGAGAGCCCCAGCCCGTGCTGCGCACAGGCCGCGCTCACCACGCCCATCTGCCAGCCGTTGTTGCCGAGCAGGAACAGCGTGCCCAGCCCAAACGTAATGCCGCTTGCGAACGTCAGGAAACACACGCTGATGTTGTTGGTCAGGATGGCGCTCGAGGCCTGCGGCTTGGCGCTCAGGATCGATTCGGTCCACATTTTATGCTGCTCGATGGTATCCATCATGCGCGGGCCCAGGGAGGCGCGCGCGAACGCCGGCCGCACCTGCGTGCACAGCGCGCCCAGCAGGGCGGCGGCGGCAAACAGGGCGAGCGCCGCGGCCACGTAGGGCAGCATGCGCCGGAACAGCCGCGGGTACTCGACCAGCAGGAAATGGAGGGTGCCGCGCGCGCTCACCCGGCCCGCGCTGCCGCGGTACACGAGCGTGTGCGCCCGGTGCAGCAGCTGGTTCAGGTAGGCTTCGAGCGTGGCGTGCGACCCAGCCTCGGCCCGTACCGCTGAAAGATCCGCCGCAATCTGCCGATAGAGAACTCCAAGCTCGCGCAGCTCGCGCGGCGGCAGCGCGCGCAGCCCGCCATGCCGCGCCCGCTCCAGCAGCGACGCCAGGCGAGCCCAGTTATCCTGTCGTAGCGCGATCCAGCGGTTCGGAAGCATGGAAAACTCCAGTGGCAGCAAAGGGGAATCGTGAACCAGCAACAGAGCCCGTTCGCCGACCAGCTTACCATCGACACGCCCGAGCAGGTGGCGCTGCGGCTGCCGCTCGCGAGCGCGGGCTCGCGCCTGCTCGCCATCCTCACCGATTCGCTGCTGCAGGCCGCGGTTGCGATCGTTCTGCTGGTGATCCTGTTCCTGCTGCTGACCGCCGCGCCCTCGCTCCAGCATGCGGTTTCGCACGTGTACCGGTGGAGCGATTCCGCGCGGAAGTGGCTCCTGGCTGCGCTCATCCTGGGGCAGTTCCTGTTGCTGTGGGGCTATTTTTCGCTCTTCGAGGCGTTCTGGAACGGCCAGACGCCGGGCAAGCGCCTGCTCAAAATCCGCGTCATCCAGGACAGCGGCCGGCCCATCACCCTGTTCGAATCGCTCGCCCGCAACCTGCTGCGCGTCATAGACTTCCTGCCGTCGATCTACCTGGCCGGGCTGGTTACGATGCTGTGCAACGCCCAGGGCAAGCGGCTCGGCGACCTGCTCGCCGGCACCCTGGTGGTGCACGAGGGCAGCGCCCACTCGGAACCGCTGCGCACCAACTCGAGCCGCACGCTGATCCCTGACGCTGCTCCGCGTTTCCTCAGTGCCCCAGCCAGCAAACCGCCCGTCGGGGCAGAGACGCTGCCCGCCGATGCGGTGGCCCGGCTACAACCGGCAGACCTGCATGTTCTGGAAGCCTTTTTCGCCCGCCACCTCGACCTGCCGCTCGATGTGCGCCACGCCATGGCGCTGCGCATCTCCCGGCAGCTCGCCGGCAGGATGCAGTGGGCGCCCCCGGATCTGGTCGAACACCCGGAACGCCTGCTGGAGGCGCTCTTGTTCGCCCTGCGCGGGCGCTGAAGAGAGACGGCTGTGCACTGGTCCGATGCAAAAACAAACGGCCGCAAGGAAGTTACTCCTCACGGCCGCCGGGTGAGTGGTGCTGGTTAGAAGTTCAACTTCAGGGAGACCTCCACGATGCGGCGCCCGGTGCGCAGGGGCGCCAGCCCAAACGTCGTCGCATTGGTGTTCGGTGCGGTCGCAACTGCCTGGGCAATGGAAGTGCCTGTCGTGTTCGCAGTGTTGTTGAAGTTCAAAGTCTCCGCGTTGGACTGCCCCGGCGTTCCCGTGGCGAAGGTAGTGTTGGCGTGATTGATGAAGTTGAAGGCAGCAAACCGGAACTGTACGTCCCGTCCCTCGCCCGCGTGGAAGTCCTTCGCTGCCGTCAGGTCCGTGTCTGTGTAGGCGGGCAGATGGATGTACGGAGGCCGCAGAGTTCCCTGTTGCCCGACCTGTGGAAGCGCAAAGCAGCCAACGTTGATGTACTGGTGCGACTGCGTATGCACACCTGGATTACACGTCACGACTGGCTGAAGCAGCACGTCGGGCGTGCCCAGAAAGTTAGTGCTGTTGACGCCCAGCTGCACCGGCTGGCCGGTCGAGTTCAAGACGTTGAGGTTGCCGCCCAGGTTGAGGTTCGGGTTGATCTGCGAGATCGCATCGCCGCCGCTCTGGATGGTGGTAATTCCGGACAGCTCCCACCCGTTCGTGGCAAGCCCCACATAGCGGTTCTTCACCAAGTTCCCGAAGTCGTAGGAGTAACTCGCGTTGAAGACGCTGGTACGATCGAACGACAAGGGAAGATAGTCGTTGCGATAGTTGAACGGATCGGCCGGGAGGCCGTTGCCCTCACCCTGGGGGCCGCCCCCGAGCACGCCGAGCGCTCTCGAGAACGTATAGTTCAGTCCGTACAGTGCCCGCCCCTGCTGCCTGTTCCACTGCGTCTGCAGCGCGTTGTAGTTGGCATACGCGTTGTGCTGCGAAATGTTTAGGTTGTGGTATAGAGGGTACGGCCGGTACTGGTCGATTTGGTTAGCCGACAGGTTAGTGATGCTGTTGGCGCTGTTGGGGTTGTTGATGGTACCCGTCGGCGGCAGCAGCGGAAGGACCGCACCGGTAAGTGGATTGGGGCCGAACAGTCCGCCGGGCTGGATTGCATTGATGTTATTGAGCGCCACGTTGTTGCCGGATCCATCGTTCAACAGATGCTCGGTGTGATTGCCAATATAGGCAATTTCAAAGAGTGAGTTAAAGATTGTTTTCTGGTCCACCGCGAAGTTATAAGTCCACACTTGCGGTGCCTGGTCGTCGCCGGCCAACAGTGCACTGGCGCTGGTGCTCTGCGTAAAGCCGCCTGACTTGGTCGCCGCCGCCGAGAGCGAATTGACGGAGGAGAGCAGAAGGTTATTGACCGTCGCCGTGCGCTGGCCCTCGACGGTTGAAATGCCGGGGGTCACGTCGTTGAACGAATCATGCGAGCGATAGATGCCGAATCCTCCGCGCACCACCGTCTTGCCCGTGCCATACGCGTCCCACGCAAAGCCGACGCGCGGCTCCGTGTAGGCCCATTTGGCCGGAACACCGCTGAGCGGAACACTTGGATCGATGGCATGCCATTCGATGCCAGGCAGCGTCGGATTGCTGCGGCTCGCGTAGGCCGCGGGACTAAAGACCGGGATGCCCTGCTTGTGCGCGTCCGACCAGGGCGAAAGATGGTCAAAGCGAACGCCGTAGTCGAGGGTCAGGTGGGACGTGATGCGCCAGTGATCCTGGACATAGCCATCGATGTTCCAGAAGTAGACGTTCGGAGTCGGCGCGATATTGGACTGAGTGTAGGTCTGGACGCCGCCTTCTAGGAAGTTCGCCAGGTAATTACCTCCGTTGCCGCTGCCGACTGCACCGGTCCAGTGCACCGCACCTTGGACTGGGTCGGTAATGGTTTCCGGGAAGTAGTACAACTGGATAGCGCCATTGGTATCAATAAATGGCGATACCTGATGGTTTGTATCCAGCTGCACAAAAATACCGAGACGAACTGTGTGCTTGCCAACAACCCTGGTTAGATTGTCGCCGCCGGTCCGTACCCATTTCTTGGCAAAGATGCCGCCGAAGCTTCCGTCCGGCAGCAGGTTGAGTGGGAGGCCGTCATCGCCGTAATCCTGGAACTCCGGAATGGCCTTCGACCCGTTGTTGAAGAGCCCTGCTGTTGTGTAAGCGCCATTCGCAGTCGTCGCCGCGAAGCTTTTGGGAACGAAGTTTTGCAGCAGCCACGCACCAGCGATGTAGAGCTCGTTGGTGGTAGTCGGTGTGATGATGGACGTGTAGTTCAGCGAGCCGATCTCAGAGTTGATCGTACTCAGCAGGCCGCCGCCCGGGGTATTGACACCGCCCAGGTTGCCGCGCGGCGAGTAATACTCCACCTGCGGAAAGCCGGCCTTGCCGCGCTCCGTGCTGTACACGACAAACAGCTTGTTCTTGTCATTGATCGCGTAATCGATCCGGCCCCGCGCCTGCCACAGGTCGTTATCGGCAAGGTTGGTGGTCGTGTAGTTATAACCGCCTTGATTCGGGATGTTGGGCAGCGGCAAAGTGTTTAGTAAAACCTGTGCCTGAGGATCGACATTCTTCCCGAGTTGGCCCGGAATTGTCAGCGGCTTACCATCTTTGCCCGTGACAGGAACCGTGTTGATATTGGCATAGGTGGAGCTGGTAAGGCTCGTGCCCAGATACTGCTGCAGCTGCGTCTGGCTGAAATCGCCAGTGCGCATGGCAGCCGTCGGCACGAGGGCATTCAGAATCGCGGAACCCGCATTGCCGTACGCGTACGCATTGCGCTGCGCGTAGTCTTCGGCGCCCACAAAGAAGGTAAGCCGCTTACTCTGGTTGAACTTCACGCCCGGGATATAGATGGGACCGCCCAGCGTAAAGCCAGGATAGACTTCGCGGTCTGGTGGTTTCTGCACTGGCGTGTTAGTGAAGCCGGCTGTGTAGTTCGCCAGCCAGTCGTCGGAGTTAAGCTGACTGGTCCGCGCGAATGTATAAAGTGAGCCGTGGAAATGGTCGCCGCCGGACTTGCCAACCGCGTTGATCACGATCGGTCCGCGCGCCTCGTCGGCCGTAAAGCTGGCGGTCTGTACCTTCACCTCCGCCACCTGCTCGTAATTGATGTTCTGGATCGCGTCGCCGAAGTTACCCGGGTCGGTGATGTCGACGCCGTCCGACAGGAGCGCTGTGCTGCTGATGTTCTGGCCGTTGCCCGCGTAGTAGCCCAGGCCGCCGGTGACGCTGACCTGCGATGGATCGTAGGAGGCATTGAGTCCGCCGCCGCCGCGCGTCGTGATCGCGAAGCCGGGCAGAATCTTCAGCAGCTCCGTCACGTCACGCCCTTCGACCGAGAGGTGCTTGATGTCCTCGGCCGAGATCAGCGAGCTCTGCTCGCCGGAGTCAAGCGTGATGGACTGCGAAGCCTCGCGCACGTTGACCGTCTGCGACTCCGAGCCGGCCACCATCTTGAGCTCGTGCAGGCTGCGCTGATCGCCCGGGTCCAGGTGGATGCCGCCTTCCTTGAAGTCCTGGAAGCCGGGCGTCTTGACATCGACTTCGTAGTCGCCGACCGGCACCGCGGAGAAGGTGAAGTCGCCCGCGCCGTTGCTCTTGCTGGGACGTATGTCGCCGGTGGACTGGTTCTTGAGCGTGACGACGGCGTCCGGAATCACGGCGCCGGTGGGGTCGGTGACGGTGCCGCTCAGCGTAGCCGTGGTGCCTTGCGCGAACAACGCGCAGGGCGCAAGCAGCAGTGAGGCAGAGAGTGCGGCGGTGCGGGTGGCAGCGCGGGCGCGCCGGCCCCTTGCCGGCAAGTGTTGCGATACAGCCATGATGGTGCCTCCAGAAAGTCTTCAAACAACGGAACAGGTGAACGTTCCGGACCTAGTTCGCGTAAAGTTCGACGCTTGTACTAATCCGGTGAAGTTCGATCCTGTATGTACTGTTCGCGTCGAAAGATTGTCAACAGGAGATTTCGTGCGAAGGCGCGCAAGACTTCATGCAATTTCAAAAAGAGGGATCTGTGTCGTAGCGTGTATTTACTAGTTAGTTATTCTCCCTCGCGAAGAAATTCAATGTTCTCTTGTACGAGCGGGCTTCCGCGGGGCGGTTCAGGTCGGCCTCGCCTGCCTGCATCCGGAGATGCGCTTGCAGCAAACCTGCACGGCGGAGGAAGGCGCCCCGGCGTAGCCCAAAACTCCATCCAGCAGCGCTTGCTAAAGCTTGAGAAACACACGACGCTGGTAGAGCACGGCGATCGGCAGCCAGCACACCGCGACAAAGAACAGCGAGTACAGCATGGAGCCGATAGCCGGCGAGTCGACGTCTGCGAACAGGCCCGCATAGACAAGGTGCGAAATGGTTTGCCCATGAACGCTGACCAGGAAGCAGAAGCCCGCGAACAGCTCGGCGAAGACGTAGCTGGCGATGGCGTTCTTGCCGAACACCAGCAGCGGGACCCAGCCGCGGCCGCGCCACTGCCGGATCTCGCACAGCCAGAAAAAGAGCGCCAGCAGCAGCAGCGACCAGCCTCCGGCCCACAGCACGTAGGAGCTGGTCCAGAGCTTTTTATTGATTGGGAAATCCAGGTTCCACAGGCCGCCGGCCAGCAGCGCAGCCATGCCCGCAGCGACCAGGCCGGATGCTTTGCGGCGCAGGGTGCGGCCGGTGCGCAGCCATAATCCAGCCAGCATGCCCAGTACTAATGTGCCAACAGCGGGCACGGTACTTAAGAGTCCTTCCGGATCACGCGTGCCCTCATATAAGCGGCCCGGCAGCAGTCCGCGATCGAGCCAGGCGACCAGATTGTTATCCCTGTCCAGCAACGGGACATCGCGCCCCGGCAGCCCGTGGCCCGGCACCGAGACAAAGCACATCAGCAGCCAGTAGCCCGCGAGCGCGGCCGCCAGCACCCCGACGAACACTGCCACCCGGCTTCTCGCATTGCGAGTGAAGGCCAGCAGCAGGCTGCCGGCCGCGTAGCACAGCGCGATCCGCTGCAGCACTCCATAGATGCGCAGCGTCGCCAGCGGGTATAGGGGAAAGCCGTTGAGCAGCAGCCCCAGCGCGAACAGTACCACCGTGCGCCGCAGCGCGTGCCACAGAAAGGCTCCCCGTGGCGCGCCCGCGGCCTCGCGGCGCGCGTAGGAAAGCACCAGCGATACGCCTACCAGGAACAGAAACGTCGGGAAGACGAGATCGGTCGGGGTAAACCCGTTCCAGTCCGCATGGTCGAGCGCGCGAAAGCCCACCCGGCTGTCGCCCGGGTCGTTGACCAGGATCATGAAGGCAATCGTCAGCCCCCGCAGCAGGTCTACCGAGAGCAGCCGGCCGCCCGGCTGCGCCTGCCCCATTCCCGCCTCCGCCAACAGAATCTCCAGTCCGGCGCGCGAAACGACGCCCCCGCAACTGCGAGCATGCTACAGCGTCCCAAGGCCGCCGCGCACGCGTGATCGCGACCGGCGCAGACAGGAATGCGCCTCAGCTAAAGGGCGCTCCCCCTCTGCCGCCAGCTTTTCTTTCAAGAAACGCAAGAAATACATTGCATTCGCTCCTTGCTCCTCTTACTGTCACTTCCATCCACAATCGCTGTTCATCTGGCAGCTAAACGATCATCCAGATGGCACAGCGATTGCGAGAAAGCTGGCCCTCTTCAAGGACCACCAGCGACCCGTCCGTGAACCCATTCTGGAGGCTTTTCCCATGCGCGATCTGCAGATCAAATGTTGGCTCACCGCCGGGGTGCTCAGCCTGGCCGCAACCGCGCCGGTGCTGGCGCAAACCATCACCGGCTCCATCAACGGCAATGTGACCGACCCAGGCGGCGCCGTGGTCGCAAACGCGCAGGTAGTCGCAAGAAACGTCGCCACCGGCGTGGAAACCCGCACCGAGACCAACGGCGCCGGCGACTACAACATCCGCTTCCTGCAGATCGGCCAATACACCGTCACCATCGACCGGCCCGGCTTCTCCACACAGAAGCTCGGCCCGATCACGCTCGAGGTGGACCAGGCCGCCAAGGTCGACGCGAAGCTCGCGGTCGGCTCGGAGTCGACGACGGTCCAGGTCACCGGGGAGCTGCAGCCGATTCTCAACTCCGACAACTCCACCATCGCCACCACGTTCACCGCGAGCACGATCGCGAACCTGCCGTTGAACGGACGCAATTTCTCCTCCATCACCCAGTTTGTGCCCGGCGCGATCGATACCGCTCCCCAGGCGCTGACCGGCGCCAGCGCCATCGAGCGGAACACGACGCAAGGCGGCCAGGTATCGGTGAACGGCAATCGCAACCAGACAAACAACTATCTGCTCGATGGCGTCGAGATCAACGAAACGCTCAATAACCTGATCGGCTATAACCCGGCCCCAGAATCCATTGGCAATCTCATCGTGATTACTTCCAACGCCGATGCCGAGTACGGCAACGCCAATGGCGGCGATGTGCTGCTGGTAACGCAGAGCGGCACGAACCAATTGCACGGCAGCGCATACGCGTATCTTGAAAACGAGAACCTCGATGCAAACCCCTGGGGCAACAACTATGCCGGCATCGCCAAGCAGCCTTTCAACCAGACGACGTTCGGCGGTACGCTCGGCGGTCCAATCAAGCGCGACAAACTGTTTTTCTTCGTAGACTATGAGGGCTCTCGCTATCACCTGGGCGGCAACGCGCCCGCCAGCGTCTTCACCGTGGCGCAGCGCCGCGGCGATTTTTCCTCCCTGGGTTACCAGCTGTATCACTTCGTGCCCGGGCAGGGGCAGGTCGCTTACCCGAACAACCAGGTTCCAATCACTAATCCAGCCGCCAAGTTTCTCTTCGCCCATCCTGAGCTTTACCCACTGCCGAATAACCCAGCGGGCGACCCCACGGGCGTGCTGAATAATTATCAGGGGCACACGCGGCAGACCATTCGCAACGACCAGGGCGACGTCAAGGTTGATTACACGCTGAGCCCGCGCGATAACATCTTCGGCCGCTATTCGCAGTCCGACGCGAGCGATGCCCAGCCGCTTGCTCCCTTGCTTGTCACCTTTCCGACGAGCAATGCGTTTCCCTTCAAAGGTGTCGCCATCAACTGGGTCCACACCTTTTCGCCTGCGATCGTCAACGAAGTACGAGGCGGCTTTTCGCGGGTGCGCTTTATTCAGGGCGTTCCGCAGGACCCTACCGGAGCTTTCGGGCTAAACGGGAACAGCCTGCTCGGCATCGGCGCCAAGCAGTTGTACCCAGGCTTTGCCGCGCTCAACTTCTCGGCCGGCGGCAGCTTCAGCGCAACAGCCGCCAGCAACGCATCGGCCGCGAACGCGCCATCGCTGATCGGCAATGCGGGTCTATCCACCAATTTCATCGATAACACCTTTACTTACGCAGATAACTTCACCTATGAGCGCGGCGCGCAGACTTTGAAGATGGGCGTGGAGATCCTGCGCTACCAGCAGAACACCTTCTACCCTGGCAACGACGGCGCTCTGGGAACGTTTGGCTACTCCGGCAACTTTACCGCGGGCCCTGGCTCGAACGGCTACGGCGCGGCTGACTTTGTTACAGACCAGGCGTTCTCGGCGAATGTCGGCTCCGTGGTAGGCCGCACGGGCCAGCGGCAGTACCGGGATGCGGCTTTCATCCAGGATGACTGGAAAATAAGGCCGAACTTTACCGCGAACCTCGGTCTTCGGTATGAGTACGACCAGCCTATCTACGAGGTCAATAACAAGGAGGCCAATGTAGACCTGGCGACCGGCGCCGTCTATCTGGCGGGCCAGCCCGGCGCCGGCACACTGGGCGACAGCCGCGCCCTGTATCACCCGGTCTACACCCAGTTTGTACCGCGGCTCGGCTTCTCGTGGCAGCCGAACCCGCGCCTTGTCTTCCGCGGCGGATACGGCATCACGAATTACTTCGAGGGCACGGGCGCCAATCTCCGGCTCAACTTCAATCCACCGTTCCAGAACTCGTTTGAGGCAACCGCGCTTACTCCCACTGCCACATCGCCCGGAACCCCGTTTGCCGTCGAGCAAGGCTTTGCCACCGCAATTGGCAACAGCAATGCCGCCACCAGCACTTATCGCGCCTGGGACAGTCATGTGCGGCCAGCCTTCATCCAGGAGTTCACCTTCTCGAATGAAATTCAGCTTGATAACCAGACTTCGGTGTCGCTCGCGTACCTGGGCCAGCTCGGTCAGCACCTGATCGACGCGCGTGCGGCCAATCAGATTCGCCAGGGCACGACGGTCGCCCCGTATGCGGCTTTGGTGGGCCAGGGCGGCGCCATTGTTGAAACGCAGTCCGAGGGGGTTAGCAAATACAACGCGCTGCAGATCCAGGTACGCCATCGCCAGCACGACGGCCTGGAGTACTTGGCGAACTACAGCTGGTCGCACGCGCTCACCAACAGCTCCGGCTTTTTCGGCGTGCAGAGCGTGAACGGCGCCAGCCCCTACTGGCAGGATGCCTACAACGGCCATGCGGATTACGGCGATGCCGGCTTCGACGTGCGGAACAATCTCTCCGGCACGCTCGTGTACCAATTGCCCATCGGCCGGGGCCAGAGGTTTGGCGGGCACATGAACCATTATGTGGATGAGGTGGCGGGCGGTTGGAAAATCTCAGGCGATGCGATTGCCTTCTCCGGTCTTCCCGTTACCATCAACGGCCCTAACAACACCAATCTAAACAATCGCGCTGAGCGCGCCAACCAATACCGACCGCTGATCGTGCGGAACCGCTCGCTCAACCACTGGTTCGGGACCGACCCGACCGCCGTACCCTGCCAGAATCTCGGCAACCAGGGAGATAACCCGCAGTGCGCCTATGGCGCGGCCGGCGCGGGCCAGTTCGGCACGGCGCAGAACAACACCGAGCGCGCACCGGGTTTTGAGCAGATCGACCTCACCGCGGGTAAGGCGTTCGCGATCACTGAGCAGCAGCACATCGAGTTTCGCAGCGACTTCTTCAACATCGGCAACTTCGCCTCGTATTCAAATCCCGACAACACCATTACCGACGGCTCCTTCGGGCAGATCACCGCTGTACGCTCCATTCCGCGCACCATCCAGTTCTCTCTGCACTACTCGTTTTAGAAGTCGGGCTCTAGGCGACAGGGCAGTTCCGGGGCTGCCCTGCCGTCTTACACTAGCGGGACGAGGCTGCTTTGACTGCTCCCGGCAAAACCGCTGCCCTACCTGCCCCGCTGTTGCATGCCCTGCTGCGGCAAGCTCGCAGGGATCTGCCACTGCTGCTGTCACAGATCGAAGAGCTGGTGCGCATTGAGTCGCCCTCGCACAACAAGGCCGCCTGCGACCGCGCACTGGCGCTTGCGGCCGAGTGGGCGCGGGCGCTCGGGGGCACGGTGCGCCTGCACCTCCATCGCGAGTACGGGGACTCGCTCGAAGCGCTCTTTTTCGCGAAGCGCGCGATAAAACAAAAACCAGTGCTGCTGCTCGGCCATCTCGACACGGTATGGCCAGAGGGCACTCTGCGCACGATGCCCTTGCGCATCACGCGCGACCGCATCCGCGGCCCCGGCGTGCTCGACATGAAGGCCGGCGTGGCCATGGCCTTCGCGGCGCTGCGCCTGCTGCGCGATACCGATGCTCCCACGCGGCCGGTCACGCTGCTGCTGCACGGCGATGAAGAGATCGGCAGCCCTGCCTCGCGGTCTGTCACCGAGATGGTTGCAGAAGGCTGCGCGGCGGTGTACGTGCTCGAGCCGGCGCAAGGCGAACACGGCGCCTACAAGACAGCGCGCAAAGGCGTGGGCCGCTACCGGCTGCATGTGCAGGGCGTCGCCGCGCACAGCGGCGTCGACTTCCTCGCCGGGCACAGCGCCGTGCTTGAGCTCGCGCACCAGCTATCTGCAATCGCAGCGGTTACAGATCTAAAACGCGGGATCACCATCAATCCCGGCGTGATCGGCGGTGGCACGCTGTCAAACGTAGTGGCCGCGGAAGCCTGGGCGGAGATCGACGTCCGCATCGCCCGCGCCGCGGATGCCGATCGAGTTGAACGCCAGCTTCGCCGCCTCAAGCCGCGCGACCCGCACTGCACACTGACGCTCACCGGCGGCATCAACCGTCCGCCGATGGAGCGCACCCGCGCGGCCGCGGCACTGTTTCGGCAAGCGAAGCTTCACGCTGAAACGCTCGGCTTCGCTCTGGAGGAAGCCGCGACCGGAGGCGGCTCCGATGGCAACTACACCGCGGCGCTCGGGCTTCCCACGCTGGACGGAGTGGGCGCCGTCGGCGGCGGAGCCCACGCGTCGCACGAGCACATCCTGCGCAGGCATCTCGCTCCGCGCACCGCTCTGCTTGCGGCCATGTGCCTCGACCCGAAGCATTAATTCTTGGGCGTCTTCTCCTGTCCGCGCGCGGGCGAGCTCGCGTTCACCATTTCAGGCGGGCTCTGCGCGCGCAGCTCCTCTACCTGGTCCGGCGAGATACGCCGCGTAATCTCGACCCGCTCCACCTTCTCCCAAGCTCCGCTCTTCAGGCTGCGATGGATTGCCTCGATCACGCGCACATCGGCGAGGCCCTCCTGCCCGTCTGGCTCAGGGTCCGCCCCCTCAAGAATGCAGCTGGAAAAGTATTTCATCTGGCCGCCGAAGTGGTCGGTGCTCTTAAAACTCTTGTGCTTCTCGTCTTTCGCGATCGTTTCAAAATGCTCAAGCGGCTTGCCGTACATGTAAGCCGGGTTCAGCTCGAGCGAGCCCTTGCTGCCGACCACCACATAGCTGTCGAGCGTGTTGCCGTAATACGACACCGTAAACTGCGCCAGCCGTTCCTTTGGAAACTTGAGCACCACGCTGACCGTGTCATCGAAGTCGCCGAAGCCTGCATCCCCGTGGCGCACGCCGGCAGCGAATGCCTCGGTCGGCTCATCCTCGAACAGGTTTCTAGCGGCATTGATTGGATACGGTCCCATGTCGAGCACCGGACCTGCTTCCAGGCCGCTTTGCGCGCGGTGGTTCGCGGGGTCCAGCATCTGCGCGAACGTCGAGCTGAAGAGGTGAACCTCGCCCAGCTCGCCCGAGCGCACCTTCTCCACCGCAGCCACGGTTGCAGGCTCAAAGTGCAAACGGTAGGCGACCATCAACTTCGCGCCGGTTTCCTTCTGCGCCGCAATTATCTTTTCGCATTGGGCCGAGGAAACTTCCATCGGCTTCTCCAGCAGCACATGGATGCCGGCCTTCAGCGCGGGCACGGCAAACTCCGCATGCCGCCAGTTCGGCGTGCCCAGATAGATTGCGTCGATTTCACCCGACCGCAGCAGCTGGTCAAACTGGTCGTAACTGTAAGTACGGTCCACCTTGTAGTGTTCCGCCAGATCCTTAGCCTTCGTCGGATCGCCGGTAACCAGCGCCGCAATCCTCGAGTTACCCGTGTGCTCCACGCCCGGCATCATCGCCTCTTGCGAAATGGAACCGAGCCCCACGATCGCGTACCGCACTTTTCGGTCTTCACCCAGTCCCAGCACTTCCTTCAAACTCATAACACCACCCTCTTTCCAGCTGACTAAGATGTACTTTCACGTCGCAGTGGCAGTCTTTCATCGCACCAACTATCCGGTCGTGTTTCTTGTTTCATGCCGGTTTCTTCGCGGAGGTTTTCGCCGCACGGCCTTTCTTCGCGCTCGCTTTCACAGCCGCCGCCTTTGTGCCCGCGCTTTTCTTCGCAGTCGCACGCTTGCGCGCGGCCGCCGCACCTTTGGTATTCGCTACAAACTGCTTGCCTTCCGCAGAGCCTTCGCGCTTCTTGCGGTTGGTCGCCGCCTTCTCTTCCTTGCTCAGCGATTTCCACGCCTCTTCGGGCAGGTAGCGCGTGGTGCCGCCCTTGCGCTCGGCTTTTTTTCCGTCTTCAGTACGCCACTTTTCATCGCCCCACTCCTTCAGGCTTTTCTGCTGCTCGCCGCGCTCCTGCTTGTAGCCGCCGCCCGCCTTCTCGTACTCGTTCGTCACCAGCTGCGCCTTGCGGGCGCTCCACTGGTCGGGCTTGCCGCCTTTGTCACCTTTCGTCACCTCGGCCTTGATGCGGTCGCGCAGTTCCGGCTGGGTGTAGCGGTCCGGGTCGGAGTGGCTCATCTGTCGCACCATCGTGTCGCCTCCTTTGCCATGCTGGGATGCCGCGCGCCCGCAGCCAGCCTTCGTTCCCAGCGCGCCTGCCGCTACACTGGTTTTGATATGGCTACGCACACCAAACGCGCCGTCTGCTCGCTCGACTGCCCGGACTCGTGCGGCGTTCTGGTCACCGTCGACAGCACCTCCGGCCGCGCGCTGCAGGTCGAGGGCGACCCGCACCACCCGGTCACCCGCGGCTTCCTGTGCGGCAAAGTCGCCAAATATCTCGACCGCGTCTACGCGCCCGATCGCGTGCTCTATCCCATGCGCCGGCGGCCCGGTGCGCCCAAGGCGCCGCTCGCCGCGGGTGCTGAGCACGAGACGTTCAAGCCCATTAGCTGGGACGAAGCACTCGACGAGATCGCCGCGCGGCTCGGTGACGTCGCCCGGCAGCACGGCCCCGAATCCATCCTGCCCTACTCCTACGGCGGCACCATCGCCGCGCTCGGCTACGGCTCCATGGACCGCCGCTTCTTCCACCGGCTGGGCGCCTCCCAGCTCGACCGCACCATCTGCGCCACCGCCGGCGGCGAGGCGCTACTCTCGGTTTACGGCCGCAAGCTGGCCACCGACACAGAGCACTTCCACCATGCGCGCCTCATCGTGGCCTGGGGGGCGAACATCCACGGCAACAACATCCACCTGTGGCCGCAGATTGAGCAGGCTCGGCGCGCGGGCGCGCGGCTGGTCGTCATCGACCCCTACCAGACCCGCACCGCGCGGCTCGCCGACCAGCATCTCGCCATCCATCCCGGCACCGACACCGCGCTCGCGCTCGGCCTGATGCACGTCATCCTGCGCGACGGCCTGGAAGACAGGGCCTGGACCGCCGCGCACACGCATGGCTTGCCCGCTCTGCGCGAGCATGTCGCCCTTTACACGCCCGCGATGGTCGCGGCCGCGATCGGCATCGATGCCGCGGCGATTGAAGAGCTGGCCCGCGCCTACGCGATCACAAAACCCGCGGTCATCCGCATGAACTACGGCGTGCAGCGATCGGAGAATGGCGGCGCCGCGGCCCGCGCCATCGCCATGCTGCCCGCGCTCACCGGCGCGTGGGCGCACCTCGGCGGCGGTCTGCAGCTTTCCACCTCCGGCGCTTTCTCCTTCGACAAGGTCGCTCTCGAGAAACCCGAGCTGATGCTCGCGAGCCCGCTCGGCCGGCCCGCCCGCATCGTCAACATGTCACTGCTCGGCGACGCACTTTCAAATCTGCGCCATCCCGCCGTGCATGCGCTGTTCGTCTATAACTCGAATCCCGCGGTCATTGCACCGGAGCAGCGCAAGGTTCTGGCCGGCCTGGCGCGCGCCGACCTGTTTACGGTTGTGCATGAGCAGTGCCTGACCGACACCTGCCACTACGCCGACATCGTTTTGCCCGCCACCACTTTCCTCGAGCACCCCGACGTGCAGGGCGCCTATGGCCACCACTACGTGCAGCTCTCCGAGCAGGCCATCGCGCCGGTGGGCGAGGCGCGCTCCAATGTTCATCTCTTCAGCGCGCTCGCCAAACGCATGGGCTTCCACGAGCTGTGCTTCGATGACGATGAAGAAGCGCTGATGGCGCAGGCACTCCGCGAAGCCTCGCCCGCGAAACAGGACGCCTACATGCGCGGCATCACCCGAGCCAGCCTGCGCGCGGGCGGCGGCAGCCAGCGGCTGCGCTTTCCTTCGGAGCAGGCCGCGCCAGCCGCGCCCTTTCTGCCTTTCAGCGATGGCGTCTTCCCCACGCCCTCCGGCAAGGTGGAGTTCTTTTCCGCCACGCTCGAAGCGCGCGGACTCGACCCCATGCCGACCTATCACCCGCCCACCGAATCGCGTCATTTCGCGGCGCCTGCTCTGCCCGGGAAAGACGAGCCGCTCGAGTTCCTGCCGCGCAAGGGCGACCACTTCATGAACTCCACCTTCTCCAGCCACGCCGCCCACCAGCACCTGCAGCGGCAAACGCTGGACCGGCTCGAAATGCACCCCGCCGATGCGGCGGCGCGCGGTATTCGCGACGGCGACGCGGTCACGGTCCGCAACCAGCGCGGCGCGGTCGCGCTGACAGCCCTGCTCAGCCGGCGAGTGCGGCCCGGCGTCGTTTCCGCGACAATGGGCAGCAACCATGCCGGCGCTGGCGTAAACCAGCTCACCTCGCAGCGGCTTACCGACCTGGGCGGCGGCCCTACCTTCTACTCCACCCTGGTTTCCGTCGAGCGCACAACATAAGGCAACCATTTCGCCCGGAGAGGCACCGAGTTTGACGCTCGGCAAGCTCCACCCATAGAATCTGCCCAGCACCCCGGAATGGTTCCGCGGAGTGCGTCTCTTCTCCGCCGGGACAGACCCGAGCGCAGCGCCCGAAGAGGGACTGGCGCGCTCAACGCGCCGTCCATCTCACCGATCCCAAGGAGTTCCACCTCTCTCATGAAGCTTTCGCTGTCCCTCGCAAGCCTGCTCGCAACCGGGCTCACCTCCGGGTTCATCGGCTCTGCCGCTCTTGCGCAGAGCACGGCATCCTCCGCGCCGTCGTCGGCCGCCTCCACCGCTGCCGCGCCGGCCGGTCCTTCCAAGGTCGCCATCATCATGTTTCAGGCCGCCGTTGCACAGACCAACGAAGGCAAGCGCAACTTTGAAGAGGTTGAAAAGAAATACCAGCCGAAGCAGAGCGAGCTCAAGCAGCGCAGCGACGAGATCGACACGCTCAAGAAGCAGCTGCAGGCGCAAAGCGCCACGTTGAGCGATACCGACCGGGCGCTGAAGCTGAAGACCATCGACGACAAGCAGAAGAGCCTGCAGCGCGACGGCGAGGACGCCTCGAACGACTTCCAGCAGGAGATCCAGCAGACCTACGCGGCGCTTGCGCAGAAGGTCGACGGTACCCTCCAGACGTACGCCGCGCAGAATGGCTATACCGTTGTACTCGACGCATCGCAGCAGACAAGCCCAATCTTGTATGCAACCCCTGGCAATGACATCACCGAAGCCATAATTGCAGCCTATAACACGAAGTCCGGCATCGCCGCACCGCCGCCTTCCGCGCCCACCCCAACGGGCACCACGGCGCCGCGCAGCACCACACCAACAACGCGGCGTACCACGCCCACCAGCCACTAAGCACGGCAGCGCGGAGGGCTCCGGAGTACCGGGGCTCCCGCGCCTGGCGAGCGATGCGCTGACGCCCCGAAGTGGTTACCCTACCTGTGCATAAAATTGTGGGAAACACGACTGTGAACGTCGCGTAAAAAGCGATGGCATGCTGCAAAACCGCTGCAATGGCAAGCTGAAATCAAGCTAAGTGATTGAAGAGAAAGGGTCGCACGCTGCCCTTGCTTCGCACACGCGCCTAAACCCTTCAGCGCTCTAGGCGCAACCCGGTAAAAACGTTTCCCACAATTCAAGGGCGGCAGAAGGTAACGTTACAGGCCTGCTCGAACGTTACATTCTGGTCAACGCGAACTATCTTCGCCGATCTTCAGCACCGCGAGGAACGCCTCCTGCGGGATGTCGACCTTGCCGATCCGCTTCATCCGCTTCTTGCCTTCTTTCTGCTTATCGAGCAGCTTGCGCTTGCGGGAAATATCGCCGCCGTAGCACTTTGCGATCACGTTTTTCTTGATCGCGGAGACGGTCTCGCGCGCCACGATTTTCGCGCCGATCGCCGCCTGGATCGCCACCTCGAACATCTGCCGCGGAATCAACTCGCGCATTTTTGAAACCAGCAGCCGCCCGCGGTCGTAGGCGAAGTCCTTGTGCACGATGATCGAGAGCGCATCGACCGGCTCGCCCGAGACCAGGATGTCGAGCTTCGACATGGGCGAGACCCACGAGCCGGAAAGCGTGTAGTCGAGCGAGGCATACCCGCGCGAAACCGACTTAAGCCGGTCGTAAAAGTCGAGCACGATCTCGTTCAGCGGCAGCTCGTAGGTCAGCTTCACGCGCGTCGAGCTGACGTACTCGAAGTTCTGCTGGCGCCCGCGTTTTTCTTCGACCAGCTTGAGGATGCCGCCGACATACTCCTCGTTGGTGAGGATGGTCGCGGTGATGACCGGCTCCTCGATCTGCTCAATCTCGCTCGGGTCGGGCCAGCGCGAGGGGTTGTCGACCTCGATCGCTTTACCATCGGTGAGCGTGATCTTGTAGCGCACACTGGGCGCGGTCGTAATCAGGTCGAGCGAGAACTCGCGCTCCAGCCGCTCCTGGATGATCTCCATGTGCAGCAGCCCGAGGAAGCCGCAGCGAAACCCGAAGCCCAGAGCGGCCGAGCTTTCCGGCTCGATCGAGAACGACGAATCGTTGAGCCGCAGTTTTTCAAGCGCGTCGCGCAGCAGCGTGTGCTCGTGCGAGTCAACCGTGTAGATGCCGGCAAAGACCATCGACTTTATGTCTTCAAAGCCGGGCAGCGCCTCCGCCGCGGGCCGCGAGACCTCGGTAATGGTATCGCCGATCTTGGTGTCCGCGACGTTCTTGATGGTCGCGACAAAGAATCCGACCTCGCCCGCCGAGAGCTCAAGAATCTCGACCGGTTTCGGCGTCAACACGCCGAGAGACTCGACGTCGAACTCGCGGTCATTCGACATGAGCCGGATGCGCGCGCCCTTGCGCAGCCGGCCGTGGATGACACGCGCCAGCACGATCACACCGCGGTACGGATCGAACCACGAGTCGAAGATGAGCGCCTGCAAGGGCGCCTCCGCATCCCCCAGCGGCGGCGGCAGGCGGTTGACCACTGCCTCCAGAATGTCCGGCACGCCCTGGCCCGTCTTCGCGCTCACAGCGATCGCATCCGTTGCATCCAGTCCAACGGACTTCTCGATCATCTCTTGCGTGCGCAGAATATCCGCTGACGGCAGATCGATCTTGTTGATGACCGGGATAATCTCGAGTCCGTTCGAGATCGCGAGATAGGCATTCGCGAGCGTCTGCGCTTCCACGCCCTGCGAGGCATCGACGACCAGCAGCGCGCCTTCGCACGAGGCCAGCGAACGAGAAACTTCATACGAAAAATCCACGTGGCCGGGCGTGTCGATCAGGTTCAACTGGTACGTCTTGCCGTTGTGCGCCGGGTACATCATGCGCACCGAGTGCGCCTTGATGGTGATGCCGCGCTCGCGCTCCAGGTCCATCGCGTCCAGCACCTGGGCCTGCATCTCGCGCGCGGTCAGCGAGCCTGTCAGCTCGAGCAAACGATCCGAGAGCGTGCTCTTACCGTGGTCGATATGCGCGATGATCGCGAAATTGCGGATGAGGCTGGTGTCCATAAAAGGGCAAGCGCAGCCGGAGCGGCTGCGCATCTTGAGTCTACCATTCGCTTGCGGGGCGCCGAGGCCGCGCAAACCCTCTACACTACTGTTGGATTGTCGAATTTACGCATGCCTTGTTCCCGAGCTTTTTTCGCCGCCGTTCTCGCCCTGCTGCTTGCAGGTACGCTACCCGTCTCGGCGCTTGCCGCGCAGGCCTCGACCGATCAACCGCAGAGCACGCGCGCCGCAGGCACGCCCGTGCCGCAGGCAACCAACGCGCGCGACGCGCTGCTCATCACCTCCACCGAGCAGGCCTACGCCGCCGGCATTGCCGCCTACCAGGCCGGCAATGGCTACGAGGCACGCAAGGACTTCGACCGCGCCGTCGATGGGCTGCTGCAGAGCGGCGCCGACATCAAGGGCAGCCCCGCGCTTTCGGCCGAGCTCGACCGCGTGGTCGACTCCATCAACACCCTGCAGCTTGACGCGCTGCGCCAGGGGACGCCGCTTGCGCCCCGCGAAGACACGCCCGTCGATGTCGCCAACGATGTGACCTTCCCGGTCGACCCAAACGTGAAGGCGCAGGCGATCGCCGAGCTGCGCACCACGCAGTCCGATCTGCCGCTCGTCATCAACGACTACGTCGCCAGCTACATCAATTTTTTCTCGACCAACGGCCGCGGCCGCGGCACCATCGTCGCCTCGCTCCAGCGCGCGGGCAAGTACAAGGCCATGATCCAGCAGGTGCTCAAGGAAGAAGGCGTCCCACAGGATCTCGTCTACCAGGCGGTCGCCGAGTCGGGCTTCCGCACCCAGGTCGTCAATCCAAAGTCGGGCGCCGCCGGCATGTGGCAGTTCATGCCGTACGGCACCTACGGGCTTGAAAAAACGGGCTGGTACGACGAACGCTTCGATCCCGAAAAAGCCACACATGCCTATGCGCGCGAGATCAAGAAGGCCTACAACCAGCTGGGCGACTGGTATCTCGCCATGGCCGCGTATGACTGGGGCACCGGCAACGTGCAGCGCGCCGTGCAGCGCACCGGCTACGTCGACTTCTGGGAGCTGTACCGGCGCAACAATCTCCCGCAGGAAACCAAGAATTACGTCCCCATCATCCTCGCCGTCGCCATCATGGCGAAAAACCCGAAGCAGTATGGGCTGGACCAGATTGTGCCCGATGCCGCAGTGCTGCCCGATGACGTAACCACAAGTTACTCGGTGTCGCTGCCGCTGATCGCCGACATTACCGGCGCCTCGCTCAGCACCATTGAAGAGCTAAACCCGAGCCTTCTGCGCGGGCGCACGCCGCCCGACGAGCCGTATGAAATCCACATTCCCGCGGGCACGACGGCGCTCTACAACCAGCGCATTGCCGAGATTCCGGAAGACAAGCGCACCAGCTGGCGCTTCCACGTGCTCGCGAGCGGCGAAACACTTGAGGATGTAGCGCGGCAGTTCCACACCACCGCAGCGGAGATCGCGTTCACCAACCAGCTGGATGCAGGCAGCAGCCTTGCCGGCGTGACCGCGCTCGTCATTCCGGAGGCGCCGGTCGTCGCGGCCTCCGCAAGCGCGCGTACCGCGACCTACCGCGTGCGGCGCGGCGATACGCTGGTCAACATCGCCGATCAGTTCAGCGTTTCGGTCGACTCGCTCGAGCGTTGGAACCACCTGCGCAGCCGCTCGGTCAACGCAGGCCGCACGCTATATATCTCGGAGCCGGCGCGGATCACACGCGGCGAACGCGCGGCGCGCACTAAGCGTTCCACGCTTACCACCCGCGGCAACGCTCGCTCGCAAGCGCCGCATGCGAGCGCGCGCACGCGCAGCGCTCCCATAGCAGCGCGCAAGGTCTCCGTGGCGTCTGCCCGGCATACCACGCATCGGCGTTAGCTTCTCGCGTTCGCGCGCCTCGTTAAACCGCACCGGTTGCTCTCGCGCGGCGGCGCTCGTCGCTCGCACGACATCACACTTTCGTGTGTCGAGCCTCAATAGTTACTTGCCATTGCTGGCGGCACGATGCATGCTGTTGCTAGAATTGCGCCGCGGCACATATCGCACGGCGCAACGCGCGCAATCCGCAGCAACATCGTAATCAGGCCACCGCAGTCGAGCCGAAGGAGCCATCGCATGCAGGACGATACGAAGCTGTACGCAAGTGCTTACAACGACACAGAGCCGGAAGAGCGCAACGACGAACGGGAAGAAAAGGAAGACGCCTTCGACGAGGACGAGGAAGAAGAGACCGAGGTGTCCACTTCATCGGACGATGATGACGACGACGATGAGGATGAGGACGAAGATGACGACGCGAAGGATGTGGTCGAAGACTCACTCGATGACGACGAGGATGAGGTTGAGCTGAGCGCGCCCGTCGAGCCGGCGAGCGAGCCGGAAAAGCCGCGGGCCCTTGGCAGCAAGCGTGCGCTGCCGCCCAAGCAAAGCGGCAAGAAGGCATCCACGAAATCGGCTGCGCCGGCAAAGAGCGTGAAGAAGTCCGCTCGCAAGACGCCGGCCAAGGCAGCCGCAGGGAAAACCGCCGCGACCAGGAGCGCCCGTGACGGCGGAAGGGCCAAAGCAACCGCGAAGGCCGGTAAAACGGGCGCAACCCGCACCAAATCCATCCAGCGAGGTAGACCCTTGGCAGTAAAGAAGACAGCCACCAAAGCAGCAGCGAAGAAGACCGCGGCAAAAACACCTGTGAAGAAGACCGCGGCCAAGAAGACAACCGGCGTTAAGGCATCGGCGAAAAAGACCGCGGCCAAGACCACAGCAAAGAAAGCTGTTGCGAAAAAGACCACCGCCGCGAAGAAGACTCCGGCAAAAAAGACAGCAGCCAAGAAAACCACAGCGGCAAAAAAGACGGCAACCAAGAAGTCCGCCAAGTAAGGCATCCGGGCGATTTCACCCGGAGCACCAGGCAAGCAAAAAAGCCCGGCTCTTGCCGGGCTTTTTTGCGACTGCGCTCCGCCTCTTTCAGCGGCCGCTGCGCGTCTTATCGGGCTTACCCCTTGCGCTCGTCTGTCTGCAGTTCCGCCAGAACCTCCGTGCTGTGGTGCGAAGGATCGACGCCGGTCCACACCTTCACGATCTTGCCTTCCGGATCGATCAAGAACGTGTTCCGCTTTGCGATCTTGACGCCGAGATAGTTGGCCAGCGATCCATACTGCGCCACCACCTTCTTATCGGTGTCGCTCAGCAGGTGAAAATTCAGGCCCTCCTTCGCGCAGAACGCCTTATGGCTATCGACCGAGTCGACGCTCACGCCTACGACGACCGCGTGCATCTTCTCGTACTTCTCCGCGTCCTGCTGAAAGTTATGCGCCTCGACCGTGCAGCCGCTGGTTCCATCCTTCGGGTAGAAGTACAGCACCACCCACTTGCCGTGGAAGCTGTCCAGGCTGGTCGGCTTGCCAGTCTGCGAGGGCAGCGTGAATTCGGGCGCGGTCTGCCCGACAGCCGGCATGGATGAAGTGTCGGCAGCGGCGGCAGGACGCGCCGCGATGGCGCGGCTGCCGGCCCATCCCAGGCCCAGCACCAACGCGAGAGAAGCAAGAGCGAGAGACAGTTTCGGCATACGGTATTCCTCCAGGTAGTTCGATCCGGCTCTAACAAGCGAGTTTGCCGGTGCGCACTCCACCGCGATTATGTGCGTTCCACCCCGACAATCGCAATATCTTCCTCATCGGCGCGCGCAACAATCGCGGCGCGGTCAAATAAAAGCGTGCGGCCGGCCTCAACCGCCAGGCAGCGGGCCCCGGCCGCCGCCATTGCCTCGATCGTTGCCGCGCCTACCACCGGGACATCGAAGCGCAGGTCCTGCTTCGGCTTCGCCACCTTCACCACCGTCAGGCTGCGCTCAAGCGTCGAGGCAAAGCCGCTGAGCGTGCCCATCAGCAGCCCGGCCCGCGCGATCGTCGCATCTGTGCCTTCCATCGCTTCGACAGCCACGCACGCGCCGCTCGCCACCACCACCGTCTGCCCGATATCGAAACCGGCGATGCCCGCGGCAACCTTTCGCCCGTAAAGGATGTCGCTGAGTTCCTCGGTCGATGGCGCGCGCATCGTCAGCACGCCGGCCGGCGCCAGCATCGGCTCTAGAAAAGCGGTCGAGGGCACCAACTCGATGCCCTCGTCGCTCAGAACCTTCGCGACCGCGCCCAGCAGCATGTCTGTGTTCCTGGTGCGCAGCGAGAACAGCAGTTTGGCCAGCCGCCAGTCGGGCCGGATGCTTGAAAAGATCTGTTTATGCTTCACCTGGCCGGCCATCACGGCCTGCCTCACACCGGCTGCCTGGAACGTCGCGATCAGGCGCGACAGCTCGCCGAGCGAGAGCCAGTGCACCGTCACGCCGGCATCGGCCGCCGCGCGCGCGTCCATCTCCGCGTCGGTCTCCTCGCGGATCGCCGCGACCACGACCTCAAGCCCGTGCGCGCGTGCCGCATCGAGCAGCAGAAACGGAAAGCGTCCGTTGCCTGCGATCAGCCCGAGTTTGCCCTGGATGTTCATTTCTTGCCCTTGCAGTGCCTACTTCAAAATGCCGCGCTCCGAGCTTTCGATAAACCCGAGCAGGTACTCGACATCCTCGCCGCCCGAGCCTTCCTCGCGCAGCCGCGCGATCGCCTGGGTGGTGTTCATCTTCGCCGTCAGCAGCAGCCGAAACGCATGCTGCAGCCCGCGCAGCCGCTCGGCTGAAAACCCGCGCCGCGACAAGCCCACTTTGTTCAACCCATACGCATGCGTCTCGCGCCGGGCCGAGGTCAGCGAGTACGGCAGCACGTCCTGCGTAACAGTGGTGCCCCCGCCGACATAACTGTAACGGCCAATGCGACAGAACTGGTGCACCGGACACAGCGCGCCGACCGATGCATAATCCTCGACAATGACATGCCCGGCAAGCGTCGCCGCGTTGGCGAGGATGCAGCCATCGCCGATCACCGAGTCATGCCCGATATGCACGTACGCCATGATGAGGCAGCCAGAGCCGATGCGCGTGGTGCCGCCGCCGCCGGGGGTGCCGCGCGAGATCGTTACATATTCGCGAATGTCGTTGTCGTTGCCCAGCTCGAGCGAGGTCGGCTCGCCCTTGTACTTCAGGTCCTGCGGCGGCACGCCGATGGCCGCAAACGGTGCGAAGCGATTGCGCCGCCCCGCGCGCAGCCGCCCATCGAGCACCACGTGCGACACCAGCACGCACTCTTCACCCAGCACCACCTCCGCGCCGATGGTGCAGAACGGGCCTACCGTGCATGAGCCCGGCACCACCGCTCCCGGCGCGACAATGGCCGTCGCGTGCACGCTCACTCGGTTGTCACCGCTTGCGACTCGCCCGGCACCGGCGCGTCTGCCGGTGCCGCAGTGCGAGCCGAGAGCGACGGCGCGCCGCTGCCCTCGCGCTTCACCAGCTGGCAGGTCACCGTCGCCTCGCACACCAGCTTGCCGTCCACACGGATCGCGCCTTCCAGCCGCACCGCGCGCGAGCGCAGGTTGAGGATCTTCGCCTCAATCTCGAGCACATCCCCCGGCGTCACCGGCCGTCGGAATCGCGCGCGCTCGACACCGGTAAACAGCATCAGCGTATCGCCCGGCCGCTCATACTCGAGCAGGATCAGCAGACCGCCGGCCTGCGCGATCGCCTCGATCTGCAGCACGCCCGGCATGATGGGGTAGCCGGGAAAATGCCCCTCGAAAAAACCTTCGTTGATGGTGACGCACTTGCGCGCCAGGATGCGCTGCTTCGGCTCAACCTGGAGCACACGGTCGATCAGCAGAAACGGGTAGCGGTGCGGCAGCAGCGCCATGATCGCTGCGATGTCGTGCGTGGTGGGCGGAGCGTTCTCGTGCGTATCCATAGGGGTTCGCCCGATTATAAAGCGCTCACTTGCGGCCCATGCTGCGTGCCTCTTCCGCCCGGTCGGCTACCGGCGGGTGCGTGTAGGTCCACCACACAACAAACCTGTTCGGCTCCGGATCCTCAAGCCACGCCCGGCCCAGGCGGTTGAAGTCCGCGACCTCCACCGCTGCCGCGTCGGGCAGCAGGCGCATCAGCAGCCGCTGCCCGTACACATCGGCCGCATGCTCCTCCTCACGGCTTACCGCGTTAGCCGCCGGGGCCGATAGAAAGCTGAGCCCGCTCGCGAGCAGCAATAGCAGCGGCAGCGCCGCCCAGTCCGCCTCGTCGGCGATGTGCCACCGCTCGCCATACGCGCGCACGGCCCAGCGCAGCAGCACGGCCAGCAGCGCGAACAGCACCAGCGTGAACACAGCCGCAAACGCAATCCCCTTCCAGATATGCCCCAGCACATAGTGCCCCTGCTCATGCGCGTAGATGGCCAGGATCTCCTCTGGCGGCACCTTCGCAATCGTCGTATCCCACACCACGATCCGCTTCGAGCTGCCGATGCCCGTTACATACGCGTTCATGCCGGTCACGCGCTTGCTGGCGTCCTCGACAAACATGCGGTCCGGCGCAATCGCGAGGCCACCCAGCTTCGCAACCTGCTCCAGCCGGGCAACGAGCGCGGGGTTCTCGCGCGCCAGCGGGGTGAAGTGGTTGAACAGCGGATCGAGCACTACCGGCGCCAGAAATACGCCCAGCATCACGAACGGCTGCACCAGCACCCACAGCCACAGCCACCAGCGCCGCGGGCTCCAGCGCAGCAGGCCAAAAACCGCCGACAGCAGCAGCGTCCCGATCACGAGGGTAATCAGTTCGCTCTTGACCCAGTCCGCGCCCCACGCCGGCCACTGCTCCACCGACAAGCCGTAGCGCAGTTGCGCCGCGTGCGCGGCCAGTTCGCCCGGCAGCGCAATGGCCGCAAGAATCAGCAGCCACACCGGCGCAAGCAGCAGACCTTCCATCCAGGGCCGCGCGGAAAACGGGCCGCCGCCGCGCCGCATGGTTACCCGCCGCCCCCATGCGGACAGGCGCGCACCCACACGCCAGCGCAGCAGCAGCGCCAACGCCAGCAGCGCCCAGGCCGTGCCGCCGAAATACAGCGCAACGTGCAGATGCTCAAGCGCACGCGCCTTCGCGAGCAGCGCGGGCGGCAGCGTATACGCGGGCGTATCGAGAAAAACAGCGAGCGCTCCAGCAGCCGGCAGCATAGCGTCCAGCATAAGCCGTGCTCTGCATGCAGCGCTCAGCAATACTGATCCCGAGCATCGCGACAACCGTGCATCCCGACACGCAGACGCACACGCCAGCCCCCACGCAGTGGGCGCCTCGCGCGCAGCGGGTCTGGGCGCTTATACCCAATAAGAATTTCTACTTCGACTTTGCTCCTGCACAGCTACACACTTGGTCCATGAGCGCTGGCACGATTCCCGTCCCGCACCGCAGGACGTTCAACAGCAAAACCATCTTCTTCCTCGGCCTGCTCCTGGCCGCGAGCGGCATCGTTTCGCCGCCGGTCGCGCTGGTCGGCGGCATCGCGTTCGGCTTCACCGTCGAGCACCCCTTCCGCGCGGAAAGCAGCGTGCTGTCCAAGCTCCTGCTCCAGGCCTCGGTAGTCGCGCTCGGCTTCGGCATGAACCTCCGCCAGGTCGTCCACGCAGGCCGCTCCGGCTTTCTCTACACGGCCATTGGCATCGCCTTCGCCATGGCGCTCGGCCTGCTGCTCGGCGCCCTGCTCAAGATCGGCGGCAAGGCATCCTTCCTCATCACCGCGGGCACCGCCATCTGCGGCGGTAGCGCCATCGCCGCCATCGCGCCGATCACTGAGGCGAACGAGGAAGAAATCAGCGTTTCCATGGGCACCGTTTTTCTACTCAACTCCGTAGCGCTGCTCATTTTTCCGGCCATCGGCGCGGCCCTGCACCTCAGCCAGAACCAGTTCGGCCTGTGGGCCGCGCTCGCCATCCACGACACCAGTTCGGTGGTCGGCGCGGCGGCGAAGTACGGCGACCAGGCGCTCGCCATCGGCACCACCGTCAAGCTGGCCCGCGCACTCTGGATCGTACCCGTTGGGCTCGTCACGGCGGCCTTCATGGCGCGGCTCGCCGCCCAACGTCCTGCGGCCGGCGAGAGCCCGCGCGTCCAGATCAAGATTCCCTGGTTCATTCTGTACTTCTGCATCGCCGCTGCCGCCAGCACCTACATGCCGCGCTTCTCGGCCGAGTACGGCGCGCTGCACACCCTCGGCAAATCCGGCCTGGTCGCGACTCTGTTCCTCATCGGCACCAGCCTGTCCAAGCGCACCCTGCAGCAGGTCGGCATCCGCCCATTTGTCCAGGGCGTCACGCTGTGGGTCGTTATCGCGAGCCTCTCGCTGTTCGCGATCTGCCGCGGTTACATATCTATATGACTCTCAATGGCCGACCCCGAACGGGCGATTGAACCGGAAAACCGCCTCAAAATAGCCGAACTGCGCATCCGCGTCGGCCGAGTAAATCGCCCGTACCACCGAGCGCCCAAACGCCTTTCCGTAATAGGCAGCCAGCGCAACCTGCGGCGTCAGCGCGTAGTCCGCGCTCACATCGTAGAGCGACGCAAAGCTGGACTTGCCGCTGCCCGGCCTGCCGACATAGCCGAACACCTTGCTATCGAAGGCGCCGCCGCCCTGGTACCAAAGGTCCTTGCCCGAGGTCAGCTGCAGAAAGTGCAGGTCGCTGCGCACATCCAGCTTCTTCACCGGATTGTCGATCAGCTGCACGAATTGGTCGCTTGAGTTCATCATGTTGAAGAACGGAAAGCGCGCATACAGCCGCGGCGTCGGCAGCACCTGGAAGAACGTGTTGTGCTCGCGGTCGTTCGGGTTGTTGTCGCCGGTGCTGCGCAGAAATCCGCCCCGCAGCCACGGCTGGGTCGGCACGTTCATCGCGCGATACCCACCCTCGGCGTCGACCGCTCCGGCCCGGTGGTTCAGCACACCCCACTGCCCGTTCTGCAGCACACCCCAGAACATCAGGTCGACCGTGCCGCCAGCCGCCGGGATCGCGGCCGCGGCATTCGCGCCATAGCTGCCGATGCGGATATTGCGATGATCGGCCTGGCGCACCGCGAGCGCGCGATTGTCGGTCTTGACCACGCCCGTGCGCCCGTCGTGATAATCGATTGCAAACCCGCGCATCTGCAGCCGCTGGTTGAAGCCGTAGCGCGTGTAGGCCAGGTACTGCACGTCGACGTTCAGCTCAGGATTGGCGTTCATGTTGTACACGCCCTGGTCCGCGCGCGCCGCCATCCCGGTCAGATTCCAGTTGGCCGCCCCCACGTGCGCGTCCGCGCCGTCGAAGCTGCGCTGCCCGGTGGTGAAACCGAAGTTGCTCACCAGCCGGTTCGCGATACGGTTGGCCTGCAGCCACGCGAGCGTCTGGTTCTTCGGCTGGGTCTCCTGCCCGTCGAAAAACTCGAACCGCCCCAGCCGTGCGGCGGCATTGCCGTCGTGGAAGTGGTAGCGCAGAAAGCCCTGCTTGAAAGACGCGGCAGCCGCCTCGGTGGTGTTGCCGTTGCTCGCGTAATACGTGCCGCCCAGGCCGAGCTGGCCCTGCGCCGTCACCGGCGAAACCGCATCCCCGGGCAGCAGCAAAACCGAAGCCTGCGACAGCTCCAGCTGCCAGTCGAACCGGCGGAGCTGCTGCCGCAGGCCGATGCGCAGCAGCGACTCCAGGTAGCCGTACTGCTCCGCGTGCGGCGTGGCTGCGAACCACTGCGTCGCATCCACGCGAGTGCGGTCGTAGACTGTCAGCGTCACCGGCGAAGGATTTTTCCGGGGTGCATCCGCGCTTTGCCCCAGCGACATGGCAGCCGGCATCACGCCAAGCAGAAAAGCCCCGAGAAATCGAAACAACAGCAGTCTCCTTGAGCGTCTTTTCACCGCGGTGAGAACCACTCTAATCCAGCCGCGTCAGGTACGCCGCGCCCTCCTCCGGACGCACCGCGCTCTCGATCTCCCGCGCGCGCGCCCGGTCGTCGCCCACCGGGCGAATCCGCACCCAGTGCCCGGTCGGCCCCGTGAACTCGATCACATTCGCCGTCGCATATTTGCCCTGCAATTTACGCTGCAGCGCGAGCGCTTTGCCCTCGCTCTTGAACGCGCCGATCTGCACGCACCAGCGGCCGCCCTCGCCGATCGCCTTGGGCGCGGCAAACACTTCGATCCGCACCGTCGCCGTACCCGGCGCCCACACCCCAATCGCCTTCGCCGAAGCCAGCGAGAGATCGAGCACGCGCCCGGGCACGAACGGCCCGCGGTCCGTCACCCGCATCACTGAGCTTTGTCCCGTGCGCACATTGGTCACCCGCAGCAGCGAGCCCAGCGGCAGCTCCCGGTGCGCCGCCGACAGCATGCGCTCGTCAAAAATCTCGCCATTCGCCCCACGATGCTTGTCATACGGCGGCCCATACCAGCTGGCCACGCCAGTCTCGGTCCAGATGGGCTGGTGCGCCTCGACAAACTCGAGGTCCGCGGGCGTATCCGCCCCAACCACGCCGGCCGCTGAGCCAATGGCGGCTGGCGGCGCGGCGGCTGAGACCGATGGCGGAAACGTCTTGTAAGCCGGCGCCGGCCCAACCGGAGCATAGGCAGGCGGGGGCGGCGGCACGTACGCGGCCTGCTGCTTGTGTCCGCACCCCAGCATGGTTGCGAGCGCGGCCGCCGCCATCGTCCATCCCGCCTCTCGCCACAACCCGTTCCCTCGCGTCTTCACTCGCGTCCGGCCCAGCGGTCGGCGGCTTCCTGCCGGCGGCCGAGCATGCCGGCCAGCCGCACCAGTTCTTCGCCTGCCGCATGCAGCGCACCCGCGGCCTCTACCCGCACCCGGGGCACTATGCGGTCGTTCGTGTACTCGATCGCCGCTTTCAGCTCCCGCTCCGCTTTCGCCGCCACACCGCGCCACTCGCTGCGCCAACCATTTCTCGCCATTTCAAATCCCTCGCCCTCATCTTCAGCTTGCAGGCAAGCGCCGTGCAATGCCCGCGAGCACGCAACCTGAGCAAACGTGCTCCATCGGTAACCTGGGCAGCCGCATCCAATGCTGAACAGGACCCGGCACATCTCCGCCGCTCCTGTCCCCAGCTCACGCTTGCAAGAGCCGCCACCAGAGAAGAGGAGTTTCTTTTGAACAATCGCAAGTATCCCCTGCTTGCCCTCGCCGCAGGCGCCGCGCTTGCTGTCTACTCCGCTGCAAGCCGCGCGCAAACTTTGCCCGACGCGCCGGAAGAGTCAGCCGCGCTGCAGGAGCCTTCCCACGTGCCCGTCCCCGCCACCCGGCCCGGCACCCCCGCGGCCATCGCCCGCCGCCAGTGGTCCACGGTCGTCGAGCCCGGCGAAACCATCCCGCCGCTCACAGTCCGCGACAAGCTCCTCTACCCCGCGCATGAAGAGCTGCTCTGGACCACGCCCGTCGCCATCCTCTACTCCGGCTGGTACGGCATTCTGCGCGACTCCGACCCGAAGTTCGGCATCAATGCCGAGGGCTGGGGCGAGCGCGTCGGCGCCGCCGCCCTGCGCCAAGGCATCTCCCGCGAGCTCTCCGACAGCCTGCTGCCGATCCTCCTGCACCAGGACCCCCGCTACTACCGGAAAGCCTATGGCAGCTACGGTTCGCGCGGCGAGTACGCTGTCAGCCGCGTCCTGTTTACCCAGCGCGGCTTCGGCGCCCGCGACTTCAACTACTCCGGCGTGCTGGGCCGCGGCATGAACGCCGCACTCACCGAGACCTACTACCCGAACATCAGCGTCGGCACCGGCGTTGTGCTCCGCACCTGGGGCTACTCGCTGCTCGCCAGCAGCGGCACCGATGCCTTCAACGAGTTCTGGCCCGACATCCGGCGCAAGCTGTTTCACAAATCGCACTAGCGGGCGTCGCACGCCAAACCCTTTCAACCCGGCCTCGTTGCCATTCAGGTTCTCTCTGGCACTGTTCGCCGCGAATGCTTTCCCGCTTCCCGGAACGGGACAGTATCCTCAAAGTAGGAAATGGCCGCTTCTCCGCATGCCGTGCGCAGCGATTGAAGACGAGCCGCTAGAGACGAGACATGGAGCGCACCCTGCTCCTTGAAACTTCCCTAGTTCCGCTGGATTTTTCGCAGACGCGCATTGAGCGCTGCATCCAACTGTTGGACAGAACCATTTAGGCACTTCCCTTCTCAGGAGCGTTTCTCAATCATGCCGAAAGCCATCAAGTACGCCGAGCGCACGTTGACCCTTGCCGCCCAGGGCGCGTGGACCGTCTTCGACAAGCTCAACAGCATCCAGCCGAATGCCTCGTTCACCCCGAAGTGGTCGGACAAGCCGCTGCTCAAGAGCTATCAGAAGGAGAAGCCGCCGCTCGGCTGGCCGCGCACTACCGACTCGCTCTGCCCCAAGTGCGTGCCCGAGATTCGCCAGCAGATCATCGATGGCAAGCTGCCCCACGAGATCCTGTTGAACGAAAAAGTCGGCGAAATCAAGGCGCAGATCATCGAGCGCGACGGCAAGATCCTGATGGTGAAGGACTGCCCCAAGCACGGCCACTTTGAAGATGTGATGGCGATCGACACGGAGTTCTTCCGCCACCTGGAAGAGGTGTTCCCGGGCCGCGACATCAAGGCGCACAACGACGAGGGCCTGCACAACCACGGGACTTCGACCGTGACCCATGGCCGCGGATCGGTACTGACCATCGACCTGACCAACCGCTGCAACATGATGTGCGATCCCTGCTTCATGGACGCGAACCAGGTCGGCTTCGTCCACGAACTGACGTGGGACGAGATCAAGACCATGCTCGACAACGCGGTGACGATCAAGCCGCGCCGCCAGATGTCGGTCCAGTTTTCGGGCGGCGAGCCGACGCTCTCGCCCTACTTCCTCGACGCGGTCGCCTATGCGCGCAAGGTCGGCTACACCTCGGTGCAGGCCGCGACCAACGGCATCGAGTTCGCCAAGTCGAAGGAGCTGTGCCGCGCCGCGGGCGAGGCCGGCCTGCGCTACGCGTATCTCCAGTTCGACGGCATCGGCAACGCCGCCAATTCGCACCGCAAGGTTGGCAACCTGTTCGACGTCAAGCTGCAGGCCATCCACAACCTGCACGAGGCCGGCGTCGACATCGTCCCGGTCACGACCATCATCAACGGCATCAACAACGAGCAGGTAGGCCGCATCATCCAGTTCGCGCTCGATAACCCCAAACGCATCAACTTCATCTCGTTCCAGCCGGTTTCGTTCACCGGCCGAGACGAAGCGGTCAGCGACGAGCGCCGCGAAGCCCAGCGTTACACGCTGAGCCACATGGCGCATGATGTGAAGAACCAGACCGGGCTCGGCGAGCCGACCCGCGACTGGTTCCCCATCTCCTTCATGTCGACCTTTTCCGACTGGGCCGACCTGGTGCACGGGCCGAACCACGATTGGGGCCAACTCTCCTGCGGTTGCCACCCGAACTGCGGCATCGGCATGGCGCTGATGATCGACAAGGAAACCAAGGAAGCCGTTCCGGTAACCGCGTTCCTGAACGCCGACCGGCTGGCCAAGGACGTTGCCAAGATCAACGACGCGGCTCGCGGCAAATGGCTCTCGATCGTAGGCGTGACACTGGCGCTGCTGCGGAATTACGATCCGACCAAGTCGCCGACCCACTTTAAGATCCTCGACCTGCTGGCGAAGTTCGATAAGTGCTTCGGCGCGACTGGCCGCAGCTACGGCAAGGTCACTGCCGACCGCACCATGCAGGACATCGAGAAGCGCCGCAACGACCGTTGGAACTTTCTTTTCATCGCCGGCATGTGGTTTCAGGACCTGTTCAACTACGACTTCCGCCGCACCGAGCAGTGCATCATCCCCTACGCGACGCAGGAGGGCGAGATCAGCTTCTGCGCCTACAACACGGGCGTGGGCTGGCGCAACATCATCGAGAAGATGCACATGACCTCAACCCTGACCAAGTGGTACGAGGAGCATGGTCGCCACGAGATCTTCGCCGGCGGCAAGAAGGTGGGCATGGGCGACGCGCAGCACACGCTCGCGCTCAACCAGGCGCACGTCGACTCGGCCGCGAATGACACGTTCGAGAAGTCGGGCATCGCGAAGAACTCGCGCGAGGAGAAAATGCGCGCCCGCGATGCCAAGATGAAGCAGGATGCCGAAAACGCCCGCATGGCCAAGCTCTACCGCGAGAACATTCTCGGCGAGAAGCCAGCGGAGCCGGGCCTGGTCTCGATCGGCTCCATTATGCCCGCCCCCGCACCAAAGCCCGCGACAGTCGAAGCCGAGCACACCGAAGAACCCGTCATGGGGGACTAGGACTGCGCGTCCAGCGAAACGCGGCTTCGCCGCAACCACAAAGGCCACCCGCAAAGGTGGCCTTTTTTATGCAAACAACGCGATCTTTGGAATACCGTAGGCGGATAGGTAAAGCTCCCCAATGGATGTGGATTACTCCCGCGCACATAGCCTCCTGATGACCTGTGCTTGTCTGTTGATGGGCGGCATCTGGGTCGCACTTGCGGGCTGCGGCCCATCGATGCAAACGCTGGATTCGCTGGCGGGCTCTGGACGAGTCGATCCTGTCGCTCCAGTGATCGCGCATGTGCAGATTGGCATCGACGCTCCCCCTAACAAGGTTTGGGCGCTGCTCGTCAACGCTCCCGCGTGGCCGCGGTGGAACACAGACATCGCCAGCGTCTCAACCACACAGCCGCTTGCGCCCGGCCAGCAATTTACCTGGAGTACGGGAAGCACCACGATCCACTCACAGGTGCAACTCTTTGAGCCGAAACGCAGTCTGGGCTGGACTGGCACCGCGTACACGGCAAAAGCAGTGCATGTTTGGAAGCTGACGCCCGAGCCAGACGGTTCCACCCGTGTCTCCATCGATGAGTCGATGGACGGACCACTGATGGCGACTCTTTTCTCTTCAAAAAAGCTCATCGAAGCGGATCAAGCCTGGCTCGCAGCGCTGAAGAAAGCGACGGAGCAATAGCAGGCGGACCGCCTACTCAAAAAGAAGAGAAACCCTGGCAAGCACGTCGGCGACAATCTCCGGCGGAGCGGATTCAAGAAAGCGAGCATTACGAGCTCCCAGGTCAACTGTTCTCGGCTGATTACACAGAATGACGCCCGCGGTTCTGGTCCCAGCCGCCGCCAGAGAGACAGCAAACCCCGTATTCCTCACAAACGCTCCGCCCGAGGTGATCGGCACGACAACAGGCAGACGCATCGTTCGATTGAAGGCATCTGGAGAGACGATCAGAACCGGCCGAGTCCCTTGTTGTTCATGGCCCACCACTGGATCGAGAGAAACGAGATAGATGTCGCCCCGCTTCAAATCATCTCTCTGCCGACAGCAGGCGCATCCAGCCACTCGCGCTCTTCATCCGTGATCGGTGCGTTCGGATCGCACTGTGCGAGCAGTTCTTCAATCGTGTAGCGAGGCTTGCGCGCCTGCACTATCAGACGCTCGCCCTCAATCTCCACACCTACCGTCGAGCCCGCGACCAGATGCAGTTGTTCCAGAAGAGAAGGAGGCACCGTCATCATGACCGAGCCTCCTACTTTGCGTAGTGTTGTCGTCTGCACTGGAGATCTCCGAGATCAAGAGTACCATAAATTATATATTTGTATAACCAGTAATCGTCGTATCAGCTATTAAGCGGCAACTCACTCAGCCGCAGCACCAGGCACTTGGCCGCCCCGCCGGCTTTGAGGAACTCACTCAGCGGCACCTGAGTGAGCTGGAAGCCGCGCGACTCAAGCTCACCGCTTAGCCCAGCGCCTATCTCATTCAGGACGATATTGCGCCCGACGTTTACGGCGTTGCAGGCGAATTGCAGCGCGTCCTTTTCTTCCACGGCGATGCGCCTGGCTGCAGGGTAAAACTCCTCGATCTGCAAGCGCGACGTCTCGTCAAACGCAGGCGGATAGTACAGCAGGTCGCCGTTCGCGAGCGGGCAGAAACAGGTGTCGAGATGATAGAAGCGCGGGTCGACCAGCCGCAGCGAAACCACCTCGCACCCGGGCCAAAGAGCGCGCAGCAGGTCGTGGCTTTCGACGCTGGTGCGCCAGCCGTGGCCGGCCCACAGGCGGCTGCCGTCGGAGGTGAACAGCGCGTCGCCTTCGCCCTCGAACGGAATCTCCGGTCGCATCTCGCTCACCTGAAATCCCTCCACCTCGAACCAAGCGCGGAAGTGCTTTTCCTCACCCTGCCGCTCGGCGCAGCGGAAGCGGCTGAGCGCGGCCACGCCGTTCCGCACCAGCCCCGCATTCGCGGTGAAGACCATGTCAGGCAGAGCGGGCTGCGGCTCGATGAGCAGCACGTCCGCCAGCTCCGAAACGGCGGCATGCAGGCGGTTCCACTGCGCCAGCGCGAGCGCATAGGAGGGCGCGTGCAGATTGCCTTCCATCCAGGGATTGATCACGTACTGCACGTCGAAAAAGCGCGGCGGGCACATCAGGAAGGTGGGGCGTTGGAACCGAGGACGGCTCAGGGACATGCCAGCGTGTGCGCCCATAGACTTCGAGAACTCCTGCGGGAGTGTCGTCCGCCGGGCGGCTGCAGGTCAAGCGGCAGCCGTCTCTACAATCACCCTGTATGCCCGACGAAGCCCGCCCCGCGCTGCTTGCGTGGTTTGACCAGCACCAGCGCGACCTGCCGTGGCGGCGCGCGCGCGACCCCTACGCTACATGGGTATCGGAGATCATGCTGCAGCAGACGCGCGTGGCCGCGGTGCTGGAGCACTATGCCCGCTGGATGCAGCGGTTCCCAACCGTGCAAGCGCTCGCCCGCGCCGAAGAAGCCGAAGTGCTCGCACTATGGAGCGGACTGGGCTACTATCGGCGCGCGCGCATGCTGCACCGCGCGGCACAGGTCGTGGTGACCCAGCACGGCGGCGCGCTGCCGCGTACAGCAGCCGAGTTGCGGGCGCTGCCGGGCATCGGCGAGTACACGTCCGCCGCCATCGCGAGCATCGCGTTCGGCGAGGCGGTTGCGGTGGTCGACGGGAATGTGGAGCGGGTGGTAAGCCGGCTCGCCGCGCTCGATGGCGCATCGCCCGCAGCTGCCCTGAAACGGGCCATTTGCGCCGGAGCGGCCACCTTGCTCTCGCCCGAGCGGCCCGGCGACAGCAACCAGGCCATGATGGAGCTGGGCGCGACGGTGTGCCTGCCGAAAGCGCCGCTGTGCCTGCACTGCCCGGTGCAGCCGTGGTGCCGCACCCGCGGCGAGCACGCGGTGCAGCCGCGCAAGCCGCAGCAGGCGCGCGCCATTGCCTATGCGCTTGCCACGCGCGCTGCTGGCACAGAGGTGCTGCTGCGCCAGCGTGCCGGCCATGCCTCGCTGATGGCCGGCATGTGGGAGCTGCCCGAGCTCGACGCAGTACCCGAGGGAGAACAACCCGTACTGCGGCTCAAGCACGCGATCACGGTGACCAATTACACCGTCAGCGTCTTTCAACCGAGCGAAGCGGAGGCCTTGCGACTGCCTGGAACGGCATGGCAGCCGGTCGCGGACCTGCCCCGGCTGGCGCTGACCGGGCTGGCCCGCAAGGTGCTGCGGCGGCTGGGCGTGTGGCCCGGCGCTTGAGGCCGCTCATCGACGGCTGACGACCTGATGCGAGCCGCCCGCGTACACCAGCAAAGCCACCAGCAGGTGCACCCAGAACCAGTTATCGAGGCCTTGCCGCGTGTAGATCATGATGAGCACGAGCACGCGCGGCAGCAGCAGCCAGAACACCGCGTCGACAGGAAACGGAATGGGGAACCGGAACTCCTGCAGCCAGCCGAGAAACAGCGCGACGCGGGGCAGAAACAGCGACAGCACAAGAAACCACAAAGGCAGCACAGTGGTAGAGAGGCGCAGAAGCGGCGCGGTGCGGAGCAGCAAAAGATCGGGCAGGTGCATGGCGGGTCTCCTGTTTCGGAGCTGGGGCAATCTGGGCGCAGCGGTTAGTCTCGCGCATTGGGGGGCCGGACGCAATGCTTGGTAGTCTCCTAATGAGACACTCGCGAAAGAAGCACTGCCAAGAAGCACTGCCAAAAAGCAATGAAGGAGCCTGGATGCCGCGCACCGCACTTACCCGCAACCCCCTGCACCGCAACATGGATCGCAACATGGACCGCAACCTCGTGCTCTGTCTCCTCTCCATTGTTGCCGCGTCCGTGCCGGCGCGGGCGCAAACGCCGGCCGCGATGCCGCCGGTTCCCGCGGTGGCGGGCGTGCCGCAGGCCGCGCAGCAGGCCGCGGCGCTGGTCAGCCCTGAGAACATCCGCGCGCATGTGAAGTTTCTCTCGATCGACCTGCTGGAGGGGCGCGGCCCGGGCAAGCGCGGCGCCGAGCTGGCGTCGGAGTACATCGCGACCGAGTTCGCGCTGAACGGGCTGAAGCCGGCTGGAGACGATGGAACCTTCTTCCAGAAGGTCGACCTGTATGCCGTGCACACCGATGAATCGGCAACGAAGTTCACACTGGTTCCGAAATCAGGCGCGCCGATGCCGCTCATGTACAACACGGACTTTGTCACCAAAGACGAGCGCGGGCAGCCATCCGCGGATATCGATGCGCCGATCGTGTTCGTCGGCTACGGTATCGACGCGCCCGAGTATGGCTGGAACGATTACAAAGGTGTGGATGTGAAGGGCAAAGTACTGCTCGTGATCGTGAACGAGCCGCCCTCGGACGATGAGAAGTTCTTCAAAGGCAAGGCCCTGACGTACTATGGCCGCTGGACTTACAAGTACGAGGAAGCGGCGCGGCTGGGCGCGCTGGGCGTGCTCATCATTCACCGGACCGACCTCGCGAGCTACCCGTGGGCGGTGGTGCAGAACTCGCAGGCGGTGGAAAAAAGCTACCTGAAGGGCGACCCGACGGCGACGCTCGAAGCGGCAAGCTGGATCCAGACGACGACCGCGCAGAAACTGATGCAGGCCGCGGGCCTCGACCTGAACAAGGAGATCGATGCAGCGGGCAAGCGCGGGTTCAAGCCGGTGGAGCTGCCGGTGCGCCTGCGGGCGCATGTGGCCAGCACGGTGCGGCCGTATACCTCGGCGAACGTGGTGGGCAAGGTCGAGGGCGCCGATACAAGCGCGAAAGACGCGGTGCTGTACTCGGCGCATTACGACCACCTGGGCATCGACCCCAACGCGAAGGGCGACGGCATCTACAACGGCGCCGCCGACAACGCGACCGGCTGCGGCATCCTGATGGAGCTGGGCCGTGCCTATGCGCACGCGCCCACGCCGCCGCCGCACACGGTGTATTTCGCTTCTGTAACCGCGGAAGAACAGGGTTTGCTGGGTTCGCAGTATCTAGGCATGCACCCGCCGGTTCCGGCGAGCGATATGGCGCTCGACCTGAACTACGACGAACTGCTGCCCATCGGGATCCCGAAGAGCACCGAGGTGAGCGGAGCCGAGCGCACGCAGTTCTACCCCGTGGTCGAAAAGACGGCGCAGGCGTTCGGCCTCACCATCCAGCCGGACCAGTTTCCCATGGCCGGCAGCTACTACCGGTCTGACCACTTCTCGCTGGCGCGGGTGGGGATTCCGGCGTTCTCGATCGGCGAAGGAACGCTGTTTGAAGGCCACGATGCGCAGTGGGGCGCGGACCAGATGAAGGACTACACCGCGCACCACTATCATCAGCCCAGCGACGAGTACCACGCGGACATGAACTTCCGCGGCGATGCGCGCATGGCCCAGTTCGGGCTGATGCTGGGCTGGCAGGCGAGCGCGGGCGCGGCGACGGAATGGAAGGCTGGCGATGAGTTTGAGACGGCACGGAAGAAGAGCATGGACACGGCTCGCTAGACCCTTACGGCCCCCGGAATGGACCAGACGCGGAGCGGCACTGCTGCTTGCCGCGGCTTGCCTGGCGCCTTCACCGCTGTTAGCCTCCGCTGGCGTGCAACAGCAGGGGCAGGCGCCGGAACAAGGCAGCCCAGCGCTGCACAAGCGCTCCGCCGCGCAATCCGACTCGACCCCGCCCCCGGTGCAGGCGACCGGCCGCACCAGTCTGCCTCCGGAAGCGGAGGGCCTCTACCCCCTGAGCGAATCGGGAGACAAGCTCGGCAATGCGATCGAACTCGATTTCGAAAGGGGCAAGCTTCAGGGATACATGACCCAGCGCATGGACCCCAATCCGCACACGGCCGCGGTGACCTTCGATTTTGCCACGACCCACGCGGACGGCCATGCGGTCGAGTTCGCGACGCGCGTGGTGCATGGGACCTGGTACAGCTTCAGCGGGCACCTGGAGCGCGGGCAGGCGGCGAGCCCCTCGCTGGCCGGCTACTATTTGCTGACCGGTACGTTGACCCGGCACAGCGGCGATGCAGGCGGGTTCGTCCGCACCGTCAGCCTGAAACGCGAGCCCGGCAGCCAGTAGCCCGCATCTGAAAACGGGGGCGTGGCAGCAGAAACACGCGATCGACCCACAGGAGAAAGCAATGGACCGGACAGCATCGGCGGAGTGGCACGGCTGTTTGAAGGACGGCAAGGGCACCATCACCTCGGCAAGCGGCGTGCTGAAGCAGACGCAGTACTCGTTCTCGACGCGCTTTGAAAACGGCGCGGGCACCAACCCGGAGGAGCTGATCGCGGCAGCGCACGCGGGCTGCTTCACCATGGCGCTGAGCGCGCAGCTGGGCGAGGCAAAGCTGACCCCGGAGTCGCTAAAAACAGAAGCGAAGGTCACGTTGAGTCAGGTTGAGGGCGGCTTCGGCATCACTGCGATCCATCTCACGACCGAGGCCAAGGTCCCCGGCGCGGACGAAGCAGCGTTTGCCAGGGCCGCGGAGAATGCGAAGCAGGGCTGCCCAATCTCAAAACTGTTTGCCGGCAACGCGGAGATTACGCTCGACGCGAAGCTGGTTTCATAGAACCGGCAGGCCGCGCAGCAAGAGCGGCTTATTTGCCGGCGGCGTGCTCGATAACATAGCGGCGCAGGCTGCCGCTAATCTCGGTAGCCTGTTTTACCCCGGTGTCCATCATCGCGAGCCACTGCAAGTCGGTCTCATCCGGCTTGCCCAGCTTGAGCAGGTAGTTGGTCTGCACAATAATTTCGAGCGCGTTGCTCAGGTCATGCACCAGGCGGCGAATCTCAGCCGCGTGGCCGCCGGGGATAGGCCCGGTCTCTGTGTCCTTCATCTGCAATTCCTTCGGCGGGTGGACCGCTCTCGCTTCTGGTTGGGATGCATGCCTCTCTCCATTTGACAGAGCTGGCCGGCTTTGGGACACTTGGGATGGCAGCGGGACCTCGTGAGCAGACGAGAGAACGAAGCAGGTGTGCCGTAGTGGCGGAATTGGCAGACGCGCATGGTTCAGGTCCATGTACTCGCAAGGGTGTGGAGGTTCGAGTCCTCTCTTCGGCACCAGAAAATTCCTGAAGTTCAGTAGTATCCGAGCGGCCCCGTGGCCGCTCTTTGCTGTCTACACGAGGACCTGCTCGTAGCCCGCGTACACGCCTTCAAACACAGCATCCCAGCTCGCCGCCGCAGCATAGGCGCGGGCTTTCGCGCGCATGCGGGCGTGCTGCTCCGGGTTTTCGATCAGCGCGGCGATCGAGGACGCGAACGCGGCCTCCTCAGCCACCAGGCCGGCGCCAGCGGAGGCCCGCACGATGTGCGCGGGGCCGCCATCCGGCGTGACGATGACGGGCACCCCCGAGGCCAGCGCCTCCAGCACGACGTTGCCGAACGTGTCGGTGTGCGACGGGAACAGGAAGCAGTCCATGTTGCTGTAAGCCTCGGCAAGCGCCTCACCGCGCAGCACGCCGGGGAAGGACGCGTTGGGCAGTCCCATGCGGAGGGCGGCTTCCTCGACGCCCTGGCCGACGATCAGGAAGCGTACATTGTGGAAGCCGCGCGTGCGCAGCTCCTGGGCCACGCGCGGCAGCAGGGCCACGTTTTTCTCGATCGAAAGCCGTCCGACGTAGCCCAGCGTCCAGACCCCGCTCTGCTGCGGCGCGGGCGCGGTGCGGCGCGCGGGGGAAAACAGCTCCGCATCGATGCCGCGCGTCATCAGCATGCAGGGGCGGCCGGTCGCCTCGCTCAGCAGCCTGCACAGCGCGGGATTGGGCGCGAACAGAACGCGTGCGCCCTTGTAGAACAGCGCGGCGGCGCGCAGCGTGGCGCGCTCAATGCCGCTGGCAGCGCCGGGCCGGTGGGCCGCGGGCACCGCGCGCAAGGCCCAGTGCGAGCGCCGCGCCAGATACTCATGCACATTGGTGTGCCACGAGGCGGCAAGCGGCACGCCCAGCCGGCGAGCCAGCGCGGCGCCGATCATACCCAGCTCGCTGGGGCCGGTGATGTGAATCAGGTCAGGGCGGAAAGCGCGCAGCGTGCGCAGAATGGCCGCGCCGTGGCGCACGAACAGCGGGTCGTAGCGGAGATCCTTGTCGAGCGCGAACGAAGCGAAGCCGCGCGGCAGATCGAGCGTTTCGAGGCTTCCCTGCTGCATGTGCCCCTGCATGGCGTGCCCTGGAGTGTCGCTGCCTGCGCGCACACACAGGAACGGCTTGCCGGTGCGCGCCGCCCACCCGGTGAACTGGCGCGCGGTATGCGCAACGCCATTCACCTCGTAAAAGGAGTCGGGGAAGAACGCGACCCGGGGCACGCGCGGCTGCAGCATGGGGCTAGTCTATGCGCGACGCGTTTGCGGGCGTGCGGACATTGCTTCGCCCACGGCAAACTACTCGCCCAGCGCCAGCCGCAGCTCGTTCTGCTCAGCCCAGGCGCGGCGCAGGCTGCCGGAGACCGGGCGCGAACCCAGCAGGCGGACACTGCGCAGAAACAGCGTGATATAGCGCGGCGCCCGGCCGATTGGCCACAGCTCCGAGATCGGCTGCGGCACACCGTGCTTGTCGGGGTGGTAAACCCGCTCATCCCAGCGGCGCGAGCCCTGCGGGAAGTCCGGGTAATCGCGGATCACGTCGAGCGTCGAGCGCAAGACGCGGTGCTTGATGGGCTCGGCATACTGCGGCATGAACAGCACGTGACTGCGGCCCTCGTAGCGGATCTCGTGCACGAAATCCGTAAAGCTGGTCGCGTTGGTCAGGTTGATGTTGGCGTTCGGCTCCAGGCCATGCCGGTCGCCGCCCGAGATGAGCAGCTTGTCATACTCCCGCGCCATGGCGCGGACCTCGCGGTTCTCCTTCCAGGTGCGCAGGCCGTTCAGCTCAAGTGCGTGCATGTACTCGCCGTTTTGAGTCATGAACTGCCGCAGCAGCACGGCATGCCGCGCGGCGCCCACCAGGTACAGGTCCCACATGGGGTGGTTGAACACGATGAGCACATTGGGCAGCGCGTGCAGCTCCGCCAGCAGCTCGGTCAGGCGCGCGTTTGAGGCCTCGCTCGGCAGCCGGTTCGCGGTGAACTCGGCGAAGCGCTGCATCCATGCCTGGCCCGCGTCGCTGGGCAGGTTGTGGATGCCGAGGTGGAAGCTCTGGTCGCCGCCGTAGGGCACGCTCCACTCCACCGAAACAGGAATGTGCCGCGCGGACGCGACGGTGCGCAGCAGCATGGGCGCGGTGATGGTGTCGTGGTCCGAGAGCGAGACCAGGGCGCGCAGGCCGAGCTTTTCGATCTGCCCACTCTCCAGGTCGAAGGCGAGCTTCGGCGTCAGCGGCGGCGTCCAGTAGCTGGCGGCGTAGTTGACCGAGAAGCTCCAGTTGGTGCGGGCGCGCCGCTCCACCCGTGCGACCACCGAGTCGATCCAGCCGATGCGTTTGCCCAGCGCGGCCAGAAAGTCGAGCGTCTCCCGCGACTGGTTGGTGTGGCTGTGGAGCGAGACACCAGTGATGTAGCTGTCCGCCGCTTCTTCGTCCTGCCATAGGTACGAGATCTGCCTGAGCCTGCTCATGGGTTGCCCTCCGCTCCCATGTTCGGAGTGCACTGTGAATGGGGCATGACGGGCAGGCGAAAATGCGGCGCGGCACGGTACTTCCGTGATGCGCGCGGGAAATCAACGCCGGGTACGGCGATCTGCGGCAGCAGGTTTTCCGGATTTTCCTGCTCGGGCGTCCGCTCGCGCCGGAAACGCGCCAGCGGCTCGGAGTACTCGGAGAGAATGCGGACGACGCATCCGTCGGCACTGTCGAGGAACTCGGCATTCTCATACGCAAGGGTCGAGCGAGGGAGCGGATCGGGTTCACGCGTGCCGTCCAGCTTCGCCGGTGTGGCTGGCAGGCGTCAAGGCTGTGTCTCTTTGCAGAGTGCGCAGGGCTTTCGCTGCTTTATTCGTCCCAAAATGGGAATAAAGTTTGCTTTTCTTGAGGAAGCAACAGGAACACGCCGGCCCAATGTGCCGATAGAAGCCCTGCCGGGCAAGCTCGGCGATCCATGTCGCGTGAGCCATGTCGGAGACATGGCTCACGCGGGCGCGGCAGATGCCATGGGAGTTTACCGTTCAGAGGGTGCGAGTCGCGCGCTATCGTGATTTGCAGGAGACTTTGTGACGCAATCACTGGAGGAAGGTCAATGAACGGCGGCCAGGACAGCAGAAGGCATCCCCGCCTGAAGTGCGCGGGCGAAGCAGAGGTGATGCCGTATGTGGATGCCGTGCCGTACCCGGCCAGAGTTGCAAACCTGAGTGTGGAAGGATGCCTGCTGATATTGCTGACAGCGGAGACCCTGCCCATGGGAGCGGTGGTCGAGCTGATTTTTACCATCAATCAGCTGCCATTCCGGGTGCGGGCGCAGGTCAAGGCGGTTCGCTCGCCGACCGAGCTCGGAGTTCAATTCGTCTTGATGAGCGACCGATCGCGGAGGCGGCTCGGCGACCTGATGCAGGAACTGGCCGAAGATCAGAAACGCGGCGGCGGGGTGGAGGTGAAGGCGCCTCGTTAAGACGCCAACGAAACAGCAGGCAAGTTCCCTACTGCTCGATGGAGAGACTTGGCGGCGCGTGATATGCCATCATCAAACCCGGAGCCATGCGCGCAAACGGCTGAAGGCCCGATCAGCGGCCCTTAGAGACATGGGAGACATGGGAGACATGGGAGACATCATGAGCGGACACCTGCCGGCCACGCACCGAGGACACAGTCCCGCATGACAGAGATGAAGCGCCGGTGGGGCATCCCGTGGAGGCCCTGGCATACCAATGCCGCGTTGCTGGTCACGGGAGTGGCGCTGCTTCTTCTGTCGCGCCAGCTGGTCAGCGAGTTCGACTATCCCACCATCGGCCTTTCCGGCGTGTCGGGCTGGTCGGTCCTTTGCTACGCCGTCGCGGTCTGGCTGGTGCTCACCCGGCCTGTCGACCGGCTCACCTTTCCGCTCATCCTCACGGTCGGCATCCTGTGCCGGCTGGTTCTCCTCCTGCCCGCCCCGTGGCTCTCCTCCGACGTGTACCGCTACGCCTGGGATGGCGTCGTGCAGCATGCGCACATCTCGCCTTACCGCTATGTCCCGGGCGACCCGGCGCTCGCCTTCCTGCGCCAGCCTAACCGGGACCTGTTCGACCACATCAACCGCCGCGACTATGCGCACACCATCTATCCTCCCGGCGCACAGATCCTGTTCTATGTCGTCACGTTTCTCAATCCCACCGTCACGTTCATGAAGCTGACGATGGTGCTGTTCGAAGGCCTGACGATGTACGCGCTGGTCGCGCTGCTGCGCCAGATGGGCCGCCCGCGCGAGCAGACGCTGCTCTATGCCTGGTGCCCGCTGCTGCTGTGGGAGATCGGCAGCTCCGGCCATCTGGACTCGGCCGCGATGGCCTTTATCTGCCTTGCGCTGCTGGCCCGGTACCGCCGGCAGACGATCGCGACGGGTTTGTTTCTCGGCTCCGCCATTCTCATCAAGCTGTACCCGCTCGTGCTGTTTCCGGCGCTGTTTCGCCGGGGCCAGTACCGCATGCCGGCCGTCATCGTCGCGATGACAGCGATCGGATACGGCTGCTACGCGAGCGTCGGCAAACGCGTTCTCGGTTTTTTCGGCGGCTACGTCCAGGAGGAAGGGATGGCATCAGGCGCGCGCTACTTCCTGCTGGAGCTTGCGCGAGGCATCCCCGGCCTGCACGGTATACGCACGGGGGGTTTTCTTGTCTTCACGGCGCTCATCTGCGGCGCGCTGACCGCATGGTGCTGGCGTAGCTGCTGCGCCGCCCGCTCGCGAGCCAACTCCGCCGTGGCGCGCGCATTCCGGCTGCCGGAGGAAACCGGCTTTCTCGTGCCGGCATGCGTAATCGCTTTCGCCATGATGCTGCTCTTTTCACCGCACTATCCCTGGTACGCCGCGTGGCTCGTGCCCTTCCTTGCCCTTGTCCCCACGCTCACGGTCTTCACCTACGTCTGCGGGTTTTACTATCTGTGTACCACACCGCTGGCTGTCAGCCCGGACCCATCGCAGCCGATGCTGAACCAGATTCTCTACGGAGCGGTCCTTCTCGCCTTCCTCCTTGAGCTGGGGCTGCGCCGCTGGCCTGTACGCCGGCCGGTCTTCGCTTCGCAGCGGCCGGCACCGGACCAGCCGCCCGCGCTCAAAACCGACAGGCCTTAAGCCGGTTTGTGCTGGTGGATCGCATCCAGCACAGCCAGCGCGATAGTAAGCAGGCCCAGCCCCGAGACAGCGCCGCGCACAAACCCGCTGCTCGCAAGCGTAAGCAGGACAGGGTCATAAGTGAACAGGTTGTTCTGCGTCCAGAACGCCAGCCACGGAAGCACCAGCACCAGCAGGCCCAGGTAGAGGTGCACCACGATACGGACGATGGATTCAACGCGAGCCATCCAGGAGATTGGCCGCGTGGATACCTCGGCCTGCGACGCAGTCGTGTTTGCCGTGCTGGCTGCACGCTGGGACTCGGACGGATTCGGAGGAAAGAGGTCTGGCTGCTGCGCCATGCTTAGGGAGAGTGCAGGTGCGGCCGGCAGTCTCGCGGCCGCACCCTGACAACGAGTTTAGGCCGAAGGCGTGGCGTTGCGCCGCGGACGGCGGTTGGCCTGCAGAATCTTCTTGCGCAGACGCAGGGATTTCGGCGTGACTTCGACCAGCTCGTCTTCGGCGATGAACTCGATCGCCTGCTCCAGGTTCATGGCGCGGTGCGGCACCAGGCGCAGCGCGTCGTCGGCCGAGGAGGCGCGCATGTTGGTCAGCTTTTTCTCGCGCACCACGTTCACGTCCAGGTCGTTGTCGCGCGAGTGCTCGCCGATAATCATGCCCTCGTACACCTCGACGCCCGACGGCACAAAGAGCACGCCGCGGTCCTGCAGGCCGTTGAGTGCGTAGGTCGTCGTGGGGCCGGTGCGGTCCGAGATCAGCGCCCCCGAAGGCCGCTGCGGAATCTCGCCCTGGTACGCCATGTAGCCGTCGAAGATCGAGTTCATGATGATGGTGCCGCGGGTCTCGGTCAGCATCTCCGAGCGCAGCCCGATCAGCCCGCGCGAGGGCACCTTGAACTCCATGCGGGTGCGTCCGTAGCCGTGGCTCGCCATCTTGACCATCTCGCCCTTGCGCGGGCCCAGCCGCTCGATCACTGTCCCGACGAAGTTGTCCGGAATGTCGATGGTCAGGTGCTCGACCGGCTCCATCAGGTGCCCATCGACCCGCTTGGTCACGATCTCCGGCCGGCCCACCATCACCTCGAAGCCTTCGCGCCGCATCATTTCGATCAGGATGGAAAGCTGCAGTTCGCCGCGGCCCAGAATCTTGAAGCTCTCGGCCGCGCCCGTCTCTTCGACCCGGATCGAAACGTTGGTCAGCAGCTCCTTATCCAGCCGGTCGCGGATATTGCGCGAGGTCACGTACTGGCCTTCCCTGCCGGCCATGGGCGAGTTGTTCACCGACATCTGCATGGCGATGGTCGGCTCATCGATCACTATCAGCGGCAGCGGCTCGGGGTTCTCGACGCTCACAAACGACTCGCCGATGGTAATGCCGGGAATGCCGGCGATGGCGATAATGTCGCCCAGTTCAGTCTGGTCGGTATCGACGCGCTTGAGCCCGGAAAACGTGAACAGCTTGGTGACCTTCACCTTTTCGAGCGAGAGATCGCGCTTCGATACCATGACTTCATCGCCGGTCTTGAGGGTGCCGTTGAATACGCGCGCAATCGCCAGGCGGCCCAAATAGTCGGAGTAATCGAGATTGGTGACCAGGATCTGCAGCGTGCCATCCTTGTCGCCGGGCGCGGGCGGCGCGGTCGAGAGTATGGCCTCGAACAGCGGCTGCAGGTTTTCCCCAAGGCGGGTCGCCGAATCGGACGCGAGCCCCAGCTTGCCGTTGGTGTAGAGCACCGGAAAATTGAGCTGCTCCTCCGCCGCATCGAGATCGATGAACAGGTCGTAGACTTCGTTCAACACCTCCTGCGGCCGCGCATCCGGCCGGTCGATTTTATTGATAACCAGGATCGGCGGCAGCTTGGCTTCGAGCGCCTTCGAGAGCACATAGCGGGTCTGCGGCAGCGGGCCTTCCGAGGCATCGACGAGCAGGATCACGGCGTCGACCATCTTGAGCGCGCGCTCCACCTCGCCGCCAAAGTCGGCGTGGCCGGGTGTATCGACGATGTTGATCTTCGAGTCCTTGTAGAAGATCGAGGTGGCCTTGGCGAGGATGGTAATGCCGCGCTCGCGCTCCAGGTCGTTCGAATCCATGACGCGATCGGTGAGCGCTTCGTTCTCGCGGAAGGTTCCCGATTGGCGCAGCATGGCATCGACCAGCGTGGTCTTGCCGTGGTCGACGTGAGCGATGATGGCGACGTTGCGAATATCGGAGTGGGGCACGCGGAAGCTTCCTATTCTGTCCTGCTTAAATTGGGTGCTGCGTCTGGGGCGCGAGCTACGTGCACACGCGCAGGGAGTGCGGCGGCAGTCGCGCAAGCAGTCTGGAGTGAGTCTAACAGGCGCCTATTCGTACTTGAGGCTCTCAACCGGATCGAGCTGCGCGGCGCGGTTGGCGGGCAGCGTGCCGAAGATGATGCCCACCGCGCACGACGTGACCAGCGCCACCACGATCGAGAGGGGCGAGATAGGGATCGCGTAGTCGGTAAAGAAGCGTACGGAGAGCGGAACCGCCAGCCCCAGCATGGTGCCGAGAATGCCGCCCGACAGCGAAATGAACACCGCCTCAATGAGGAACTGCAGCTTGATCTCGCGCGCGGTGGCGCCGAGCGCCTTGCGGATGCCGATCTCGCGCACGCGCGACCGGACCGTGGCCAGCATGATGTTCATAATGCCTACGCCGCCGACCGCCAGCGTCACGGCTGAAACCAGCAGCAGCACCACCGTAAGCTCATTGGCAATGGCGCCCGCGGTCGAGAGCAGCTCGGTCAGCGTGGTGGCGCGATACAACGAGGTGGGCTGGTGCCGGCTGTGCACCACCGCCACAATCTCGCGCGCGGCTTCGTCTACATCGCCCATATCGCGGACAGTGAAGAAGATCTGCTTCACGTTGTCCGTTCCCGTAAAGTAGCGGCCCACCGAGTAGGGGATCAGGATGGTCTGGTCGGCGATCTCCGACTGGCCGAAGGTATCGATAGCTTCCTTGAAAACGCCGATGATGGTAAAAGGGATGCCGGAAAGCGAAAAATTCTGGTTGATAGCTGCCTGATCGGAACCGAAAAGCTGCTGCGCAAATATCTCCGTCACCACCGCAACCTTGCTGTGCGAGCTCTCGTCCTCATCGTCGAAAAAGCGGCCGTTGAGCACCTTGAGGTTGCGCACCATCTCGTACTGCGGGCTGACGCCGAGCACCAGCAGTTCCTTCTCGATGCCGTTGTGAATGGAGATCCGGTTGTGCATCTCAAGCATCGGCGAGGAGTACTGGACCGCCGGCACCTGCTCCTTGACCGCCTGCTCGTCGTCGCGGGTGAGCGAGTCGTTCTGGAAATTGTTGACCGAGCCGCCCGAGCCGCCCGAGTACTCGATGTACACCATGTTGGTCCCGATACTCTCAAGCAGCCCCAGAATGTACTGCTTGCCGGTGAGCCCGATGGTGACCACGAAGATGAGCGAGGCGGCGCCGATGACCATGCCGAGCGCCGTGAGGGCGAAGCGCACCTTGCTCGCGCGAAAGCTGTCGATGGCCAGCCGCACAATTTCAGAGAGCACCATGGTGCGCTTGGCGCTGGCGAGCGTGGCGTCGAATGAAGCGCGGGAAGCCGCGCGCGGCGAGGTGCGGAGCGAAGGCATGTACAGCCATTATGGTACGCGAGCCGGCGCTGCCAGCCCGCTTCCTGCGGCGCCCGCGGGGTAGACAGGCAGCGTCAGCCCAGGCCGCGAATCGTACCTTTCTGGTCAACATCACTTATTCCAGAAAGTGCAACTCTGCAAACAGCAACTGCATCCCCTTACCTGACCCGAGTTATGACAGCTTTCAGCCCGGGCATGCACAGAATTGACTGGCTCGGCACCCCATTCCGTGTTCGCGAGGGTGTCGACTTCCGGAGGCTCTACCGTAATGATCACGCAACACACCCCGGGCAAACGCCCGTCTCGCCGTATTGCCAGCTGCACGCTCGCGCTGGCCGCCTTTTCTCTTACCACCGTTGCCGCACACGCGCAAGGCGTCTATGGCTCCATCGTCGGCACTGTGACCGACAGCACAGGCGCTGTCGTGCCAAATGCCACCGTGGTGGTTACTGACACGAACAAAGGCACCACGCAGACCGTGCAGACCAACGGTACCGGCGAGTATTCCGTCGGCCGCCTGATTCCCGACACGTACAGCATCAAGGCAACCTCGGGCTCGTTCCAGCCGGCGGAGGTGGGCAACATTCAGGTGGCAACCGACCAGGCGCCGCAGGTCAACCTGACCCTGAATGCGAGCAACGCCACCGCCACGAACATCACGGTGACCGCTGCCGCGGCCGCGCTCAAGACCGACCAGGCCGATGTGTCTCAGACGCTCGACTCGCGCCAGCTGCAGAGCGTGCCCAACATCAACCGCAACTTCTCTGAGTTCACGCTGCTGACTCCGGGCGTGCAGCGGTCGGCTTTCTCGATTTCGCCGACCGAAAACCCGCAGGGCACGGTCTCGACCGAGATCAACGGAACCAACTACGGCACCGAGGGCTCGCTGCTCGACGGCACCGACAATCGCGAACCGGTGCTGGGCATCATCGTCGTCAACCCGACGCTTGATTCCGTCCAGGACCTGCATGTCATCTCGGAAAACTATCCGGCGGAGTTTGGCGGCGCAGTAGGCGGCTTCATCACGGCTTCGACCAAGTCCGGCAGCAACGACTTCCACGGCGACGGCTTCGAGTTCCGGCGCAGCGATGCGCAGCAGGCGCGCGACCCCTTCTCGCAGTACCAGCGCAACGTGGTAACGGGCAAGTTCCTGCCCTCTTCCGTCTATAACCAGTTCGGCGGCTCTCTCGGCGGCCCCATCATCAAGGACCACTCCTTCTTCTTCCTCGATTACCAGGGCACCCGCCAGAAGATCGGCAACAGCCTGCAGCAGAATGTACCCACCGCGCAGGTCCGCAACACCTGCCTTAGCGGCGCGGGCACTTGCGACCTGAGCCAGTACGGCGTTGCCACTGTGACAAAGAATGGTATCTCTTACCCATCCAACGCAATTCCGGCGTCCGCGCTCACCCCGCAGGGCATCGCCATCCTGCGGGCGCTCCCCGCGCCGAATGCCAACGGAACCGGCACCGTCAACAACTACGAGGCCTCCGGCAGCGGCCAGTACAACGGCGACCAGGCCGACGTGCGGCTCGACGAACAGATCAGCGAAAAGGCGCATGTATTTGGCCGCTATGACTATTCGAACTATCGCCTGTTCGGCGCGCCCGTGTTCGGCGCCGCCGGCGGCACTGGCTTCGGCATCGGCAACACCACCGGCACCTCCAACGGGCAGAACCAGAGCGTCGCTCTCGGCGTGGACTATGCGCTGAGTTCCTCGCTGCTTACCGATCTCCGCTTCGGCTTTCTCGACTATCACATCGTTCTAAGCAAGTACGACGCGGGCGCCACGCCGGCCGCAGCGGCGGGCCTGCCCAACCTCAACACCGGAGCCGCCGATACCACCGGCTCGCCCACTTACACCATCGAAGACGGCTCCATATCTAACTTCGGCAATGAAGGTTGTAACTGCCCAGAGACCGAGAGCGAGCAGGTGTTCCAGGTGGCGAATAACTGGACCAAGACGTTCGGCAACCACTCAGTGAAGTTCGGCGTGGACCTGCGCTACGCACTCAACCTGCGCGATGCCAGCGATAACAACCGCACCGGCATCCTGAGCTTTGGCCAGGGCAGCAGCGGCCTTGGTCTTGCATCCGTGCTGTTCGGCCAGGTCGACCGGTTCCAGCGCTTTGATGTCTTCAACTCCAACGCTTCCAACCGGCAGAAGCGCGGCGGCTTTTACGTCCAAGACGACTGGCGCGTCACCCCGAAGCTGACCGTCAACTATGGCGTTCGCTGGGATATCGTCTTCCCGGAAACAGTGAACACGCCGGGCGCTGGCGGCTTCACCAACCTCAACGCCGGAGTCATCCAGGTAGCCGGCTACGGACACTACGGGACCAACGGCGGCACCGATGTCGACCTCAAGGACCTGGGCGGCCGCTTCGGCTTCGCCTACCAGGCGCGGCCGAACACGGTGCTGCGCGGCGCCTTCGGTCAGATGTATGACAACGTCGGCTTCTTCGGCACTATCTTCGGTTCGGCTCTGTCGCATAACATTCCCGTTGTCAACAACGAGGATGTGAACGCGGGTAACTCCGCCGGCCGCGTCAGCTACACCTACAACAATCTGCCCGCCAAGATCGCGCCTTTTGTCATTCCCGCTTCGGGAGTTATCCCGATCCCGAATGGTGTTGGCGTAACGCTGCGTCCCAGCACGCTGATTCTTCCTGAGGTATACCAGTACAACCTGAGCCTGGAACAGCAGTTCGGCAACAACACCACCGCGACAATTGCTTATGTCGGCAACATCGCGGACCGTATTTACCCGTCGGAAACAGAAGGCTTCAACGCGAATGAGCCCTTTTTGCCGAACCAGACCACCAACTCCGCAATCCAGGCGGTAGAACTCACCCAGCGCGACCAGCGGCGGCCCTATTACAACCGCTTTGCCAGCATCTACAACGGCCAGTTGGTCACGTGCTGCACGCAGGACATCAACTCGACCGCGCCGGCGGCACGCGCCAACTATAGTTCGCTGGAAGCGACGCTCAACCAGCGCTTTGCCAACGGCTTCCAGTTCCTCGCCAACTACACCTGGTCGAAGGCCCTGAACTATGGCGCGACTTACTTCGCCCACGATCCACGCGTCGAATACGGCCCCAACGACACCAACCGCACCAATAACTTCGTGCTGAGCGGTTTGTACGAACTGCCTCTCGGCAAGAACAAGCGTTTCGTCCACACCGATAACCGCTATGTGAATTACGCGGTCGGCGGCTGGCAGCTGGCGGGCACTACGACCTATGAAAGCGGCCTGCCGTTTACGCCGACTTATACCGAGTGCGGCTCGGACCAGGATGTCGATACCGGGTTCGGCAATCCAGGCAGCTCGAGCGATTGCCGTCCGAATCTAACAGGGGGCAAAGGAAGCTTCTCGCTCAATGCCGGCAGCTTCGACCCCGCAACCCATTCCCGCCGCTTCTTCACCCCGGTGGCTCCTTTGACCGCCCAGGGCGCAACGTCCGGTCCGTTCAGCCGTCCGGCTTTCGGTACCATCGGCAACATCGGCCGCAACTCCCTGCGGGGTCCTTCCGATTACTTCGCGGACGCGTCCCTGTTCAAGAATTTCCCCATCACGGAGCGGGTTCGCGGGCAGTTCCAGTTCCAGGCGTTCAACGTTTTCAACCACGTCCCGCTCGGCCTGCCCAGCGCAACCAACGCACGAAACATCGACTCGACCAGCTCCTCATCAGGCCTGATCACCAGTGTGGACTCAGCCGTTTCCGGCACGGGGACGCCCTACATGCGGCAGCTGCAATTCGGAGCACGCCTGCAGTTCTAACCTTTAACATAGCCAGCTCGCAAAGAAGGCCGCCTGGATCAGGCGGCCTTCTTTGCTTGTACGCGGCGTTGTAGACTGTGGGAACGCATTCCGTAAAGATTGCGGAGGGATGTGTGAGCGGTTGAAACAGGCGGTCTTGAAAACCGCTTTACCTGAAAAGGTAACGGGGGTTCGAATCCCTCTCCCTCCGCCACAAGCTCTTGCAGCATCGTCCAGCAACATCCAGAGCGTCCCGGAAAAGGCCCGTCAACAGCGGGTATTCACCGGGTCGGCAGGTGCGGCGCCCCAGGCCGGTCGGCGTCGATATGGCGGCCGAGCCTGTAAACCAGCCCGACCGAAATGCCGAACTGCTCCTTGAAGTCGCTCTTGCCGCCGCTGCTGTAGTCGGTCAGCAACGCGTCGGGCGAGATGCGGAAAGCCAGGCGCGGCGAGCGGTTCAGGTCAATGGAGCCGCCGATGGCGCTGCCGAAGGCGATCTGGTCGTTGTAGAAACCGATCTGCGCGGGCTCGATTTTGTTCCCGTTCTCGTCGCGGCCCAGGCTGCTGCCGAACAGGCCGTAGGTGCCGCCAAACAGTGCATGCAGGCTGATGGAGGCGTGCTGGTTGGCGACCGCGCGGTACTGCGGGCCGGCCAGCACCATGTACTGGCTCACCGCGGGCCCGCTGAGCTGGTAAGGATTGGGCGCAACCCCGCTGGTGCCGAAATAGGCGCGGATGTTGGCATCGGCGGCCCACTTGCGCGTAAAGAAGCGCGCACCCTGGATATCGACGCCGCCCAGGTTGGCCCCCTGCAGCAGCGAGGGGCCCGCGTCAAAATGCGTGTAGGCGAAGCCGCCGTAGACCTCGTACCGGTTGTTGTAGTTCACGCCGGACAGCGTGCTGTTCGCGGCCACAACCGGCGGATGGTACTGGGGAGCCTGCGCCAGGGCGCGTCCGGGGCTGAGGGCGATCGCGGCGGGGAGCAGAAGCGGGGCGGCAAGGGTCAGAAGACGGCGGCCGAAGCGTGGCAGCGCAGACAACGATACAAAACAGGACAAAGAACGGAACCTCCAGATGCCAGCAACAGCAACCAGCTTTCACTTTACATTGCTGGGCGCTGCCTGTGGGCTGCTGCTGTAGGCTGAAAGTGTGATGGACCGGGAGAAACAGGCGCGCAAGCGCTTTAACGGCAGGAAGTGGGACGGCCTGGAACCGATGATCGAAAGCTATGCCGCCGAGGCTATCGCGATTGCGAAGACCGATTTTCGCGAGGATTTGAGCTATGGCGAGGAGTCGCTCGAAGGGCTGGAGCGGATCCTCAATCGGCTATGCCCGGCGCCTGCCCCACTGGCGGCCGAGGATGGCGAGTGGTGGACCCTGCTGTGGGGCAGCTGGTTTGGCGAGCTGCTGCGGCGGCTGCACGGCGGCGCCTGGTCGATGACCGTGTACCCCGGCGGGAACTATGCCGTGCCGACGCTCGAGGTGGACGGCTCGCGCCTGTACCCCATGATGAAGGTGCACCGGCGCCTCAGCATGGGCGCGGCGGAAAGCATTCCAGCGTTCCACGCGATGCTGGCCGTGCGACTGCACCAGGCCCGCAGCGGCGCGTAGAGCCGGCCGGTTTTGGATTGCGGCGCGCGCAAAATACGTTTGGTGGCGTGCAAACCACGGTAACGCCAGCGCCGCCGTGGATATGAGACAATCGCGCTTGATGGAGAAAAGTCCCGCACACGGTTTCGCGGGCATACTCGTATGCTGGATAACCTGTTTACGCCCACGCACCTCATCTTCGTCCTCGTGATTGCCCTACTGGTGTTCGGTCCCCGCAAGCTCCCGGAGCTTGGCAAGGGCCTCGGAGAAGGGCTGCGCGGCTTCAAGCAGGGCATTAAGGGCGATCCGGAATCGACCACCGTGAAGTCCGAGGCAGCGAAGCCGGAAACCGCGCCCGAGATCAAGTAAGTAGCTGTCCGTGCACGATACTCATTCGATCCGCTGAATCGGCAGGCAGTTTTGTAACGCCCGGAGTTCTTGCGAATTCCGGGCGTTTCTCGTTGAATCCAATCCCGGCCACCTATCAAACGATCACTAGAATGATCGAATCTGCCGGAAAGCGATGATTTTCATTGACGGCGCTGGTCGGCTGTCAGTAGGCTTGACCTTAAGTGGGTGCGCCATTCGCACCATTGGCTGCACAGCATCCCAACGGATGTTCCTGCGTCGCGCCGATCCGCGGTCACTTTCCCCATACAAAAAATCCCACCACAAAAACCAGGCACGCATTTAGATAAGTAGAGGCCATTCTCCATGAGATACAAGCAAGGTCAGCTTCGTTTTTCCCGTTCCGCATGCGCCGCGGCTGCTGTCGCGCTGCTTTCCGCCTCCGCGGCCATTGGCCAGACTACAACTGGATCGATTACCGGCACGGTGACGGATCCGAGCGGCGCGGTGATCCCAAACGCGAACGTGGTCGCGGTGAATACCGGGACCGGCGTGCGCACGCCGGTCAAGAGCAACGGCGCCGGCGTGTACACGATCCGCTTTCTGCCCATCGGCTCGTACACCATCGAGATCAGCTCGCAGGGCTTCAGCAAGGTAACGGTCCCGCAGTTCGCGCTCGAGATCAACCAGACCGCGAAAGAAGACGCGCACCTGAGCGTAGGCGCGAGCACCGAGGTCAAGGTGCAGGGCAATCTCGCGCCGATCCTCGACGCGACGGACGCGACGCTCGGGCTCTCCTTGAATGCGAACGAGATTTCGACAATACCGCTGAACGGGCGTAACTTTTCGTCGCTGACGCTGTTCCAGCCAGGCGCGGTCGCGACCGATCCGACCGGGCTGACCAGCAATAACGCGATCCAGCGCAATACGTATAACAGCGGTGTGGTGACGATCAACGGCAACCGCGCGCAGGACAATACCTACACGCTCGACGGCATCAGCATCGATGAGACCCAGAACAACCTGATCGGCTATGCCCCCTCGCCGGACGCGTTGCAGGAAGTGCGTGTTATCTCGGCCAACGCGCCCGCGCAGTACGGCAATGTAAACGGCGGCGACGTGGTCTCGGTGCTCAAGAGCGGCACCAACAAGTTCCACGGCAGCCTGTTTGACAATGTTGAGGATCAGGACCTTACCGGAAACACTTGGGCGAACAACTTCTCCGGTACGCCAAGGACGCGCTATACACAAAACATCTTCGGTGCCACGCTTGGCGGCCCGATCTTCAAGAACAAGTTTTTTTTCTTTGTCGATTATGAGGGCACCCGCAATCATTCCGGCGGCCCAGCTCCGGAAAGTGTACTGTCGGCGGCTGAGCGTCAGGGCAACTTCTCGGCCGCGGCGGCCAAAGGTTATAGCATCGTCAACCAGCAGAATGGATACCAGCCTTTTACCGGCGCCGTTCCGATCAACAACCCGGTAGTGCAGTACCTTGTCGCCCACCCGCAGTACTATCCATTGCCGAACCATGTTGCGACTGACGGTTTGGACCAGAACAACTATCAGGGTCCTGCCAACGCCTTCGTCACCAACGATCAAGGCGATATCAAGGTTGAGTACGATCCACGGCCGGCGGACAAAATCACTGCCTTTTATTCGCAAGGTGTTGCCACTGGCGGCAGTGTCGCGGCGCTCCCAATCACCTTTCCCATTGCTAACTCCTATCCTGACAAGCTGGGCGGTGTCACCTGGGTCCATACCCTATCGCCGGCTATCGTGAATGAAGCGCGCTTCGGGTTCACCCGCATCCGCTGGGACAGTAACATCCCGACTGACTCGACCGGCGCTTTCGGCTTAAACGGAGATAAGGTTGTCGGGCTGCCTACTCCGGTGCCGCAGCAGTTTGTCGGTTTCACCTATCAAGGCCTGAGCGAGGTCACCGGTGTCGGCGATCCGGCCGCGCCGCAACAGCTGCGCGACAATACATACAGCTTGCACGACGATCTCACGATTCAGAAGGGAAGGCACCTGTTCACGATCGGTGCCCAGTTACTGCGTTATCAGCAGAACTTTACCCAGTATGCGGGTGGCGGCCAGCTCGGCACCTATGGCTTCAATGGGCAGAACAGCTCTCTTCCAGGCACTTCACTGCAATATGGCCCGGTTGACTGGCTGCTTGATCTTCCGAACAGCCAAGCCATCAGCCTCTCCAACGGGTTCTTTGGTGAGCGGCAGGTTCGAGTGGCAGGGTATGTTCAGGATGACTGGAAGATAACCGATAAGCTGACCCTGAACCTTGGGCTGCGTTACGAGTTCGATTCGCCTTATACAGAGGTCAATAACCAGATCGCGAACGTAATTTTGAGCGGTCCCCAGCAGGGCCTTGTCGAGTACGCGGGCCGGGTTCCCGCAGGCGCGCCAGCTGGATCCCTTGTATGCGGCAATCGAGCTTGTTATCAGCCAACTTACACGGAGTTCCAGCCGAGGTTTGGCTTTGCCTACCAGCTGAGTCCGCGTGTAGTATTCCGCGGCGGCTATGGTACCACGAGCTTTCTTGAAGGCACGAGCACCCTAGCAGCCAATTCTCCTTTTACCACAGCCTTCTCGCTCAGCTCGACCGCTCCGACGACCACAGCAGCACCGGGAGTGGCTTACCCTGAGGTAAATGGCTTTCAAGTAGGCGCTCAGGGTCAGGCAAGTAATGCAAGCTATACGGCTTTCAACCAGAACTACCGGCAGGCTTACGTGCAGGAGTTCAACTTCAACAATGAAATACAACTTAACAACTCGACGTCTATCCAATTCGGATATATTGGTGAGCTCGGTCAGCGTTTGATCGATTTCCGCAATGGCAACCAGCTCACCACCGCCCAAGCCGAGTCGGCCGCCGCGTTGGGCCTCACCAATGCGTCGCCTCTTGCCAGTATTCCCGTAGCGGATCGGTCTCCTTTTGCCAGCCTCGTTGGTCAAGCCAACAACTTGGAAACCTTTGATACGGAAGGTGTTTCCACTTATAATGCGCTGCAGATCACAATGCAGCATCGCATCAGCAAGGGTTTCCAGGCCACAGTTAATTACACCTGGGCCAAGTCTACGACGGACACCAATGGAAACTACGGCGCATCGGGCTCGTCGGGACCATTTGGGGTGCAGGATGGATACAACATTCACGGTGACTATGGTCCGTCCGAGTTGGACGTGCGACATAACATCTCCGCCAATGGCTCCTATGCCATCCCGTTTGGAAGAGGTCAGGCTTTCGGCTCCAATACCAATCGCGCTCTCGACCTTCTTGCCGGCGGTTGGACACTCTCCTCGACGGCCATCGCGTACTCCGGTCTTCCCATCACGATTACGGCAAACAACGCCAGCAACACGGGTAATGCCGGTAGTGCTGCACGCGCAAACCAATATCGCCAACTCCGGGTCGTCAATAAGAGCGTCGCGAACTGGTTCGGTACCGATCCCTCCGCGACCCCTTGCAATTCGACCGATAACGGCACCTGCGCTTATGGCTCGGAGTTGCCGAACAGCTTCGGCACGGCGCGGGTCTCCACGCAGCGTGCGCCGGGCTTTGAGCAGGTCGACAGCTCGCTGTTCAAGGATTTCCATATCACCGAAGGGCAGACGGTCGGCTTCCGTGCGGACGCCTTCAACGTCATGAACCTGGTGAGCTATGGCAATCCAAACAGCAGTGTAAACAGCTCTAACTTCGGCCAGATCACGAGCAGCAAGAACGGGCCGCGGACGATCCAGTTCGCGGCGCACTACTCCTTCTAGGCAGTCGGAGGGGCAGCAAGGCCGGCCTCGCCTTTCGCGCGGGGCCGGCCTTTTTTGTTTGCGAGTTACGCGGCGATGAGGGCAACGGCGAGCAGGGCCAGGCCCATGCCAAGCGCCTGAGCCCGCGTTGCGCGCTCGTGCAGGAACAGAGCCGCCAGCAGGATGGTGCCGCCAGGATAAAGCGAGGCGAGAACGGCGGCGACGTCGAGCCGTCCGGCAAGCGAGGAAAGCATGTAGAAGCCGTTGCCGGCGGTGTCTAGCAGGCCGGCGAGGGCGGCGAGCGCGGGCAGCGCCAAGCGGTGCGGTTCACCCGGCTGAGTGCCAGGCAGGTTCCGGAGGGGCGCCGGGAGCCCGCGGGTGTGCCGGGCGCGGGCGGCGAGCAGCGCGGCAAGCGCGATGCCGGCGCCCCCCAGGCGGGAAAGCAATAAGGCGCGGAGCACTAGGGCGAGGCTTGCGCTGGCAGGCGCGGCGCCAGAAGCAGTCGCAGGCGGCGCGCCTGCCGCGACCGCCGCATGCAGCCAGACCAGTTGCAGGCCGAAGCCCGCGCCGGCAAGGATGGAAAAGAGCAGAGCGCGCCGGTTTGGGGCGGAGCTCCGGGCATGCAGTTCCGGCGCAAGTCGCGGCGCAAATTCATGGCTGCGTTCCGAGACAGGTTCCGGGGCACGTCCCGCTTCCGGCGATGCATACGCGATCAGCACGATGGACACCGCGGCGAGGAGAAAGCCGGCGGTCTGCAGCAGCGCGGGCGCGCCCTGGGTTCGAATGGCGAGCAGGACGGGCAGGACGGCCGTGAGCAGGCCGGCGAGGGCGGCGGAAAGGCCCATGGCGCCGAGCGAAAGCGCCTTGTAAAAGAGCATGAGGGCCGCGCCGCCGGCGATGCCCGACAGCAGGCCGCCGACTATCGCCCACGGGGGCAGGCTGGCGGGCATCCACCCAGACACGGCGGCCAGCAGCAGGAAGCTGACGCCGTGCGCGATGAAAACCACGCGGCCAGGCGCGGCGCGTCGCGTGGCGAGGCCGCCCGCGAAGTCGGCCGCGCCCCAGGTGGCCGCGGCCAGCAGGCCCAGCAGCACCGGAGCGGAGGAGGAAAGCATGGAGACGATTGTCTCAGGCCGGATGCATGCAAAAGCGAAGACCGCCTGCGCGGCTGGCGGCCACTTCGTGGCGGGTTTACCTGTGGAGGCGGCCGCCGCCTCTGTCGCCCTCCCGATGGTCGGGAGCGGTATTGCCAATGTCAACCGCAGGTCCTTCGGCTGCGCTCAGGATGACCCCGCTGTTGAGTCAACTACGTCGATCCCGACCATCGGGAGGGTTGCAGCAACTGCGATTGCGAGCATCCCGCACACTCGCCGCGAAGTGGCCGCTAACCGCGCAGGCGGTTTGATTTTCCACCTGCGCGGTCTTAGCGGTTGATGTTGCGCGAGGTCGGATAGTAGCCGTCGGGGGCGACGATATCGAGGTTTGGGATGCCCTCAATGCGGACCTCGATCGTGTGGAAGCGGCTGGCGAGCACGCCGGCATGGCTTGCATAGGTCAGGGTGTACTGGTCGCGGATCCCATTCGTGATCTTCGCGAAGGACAGCTGCATGCCGTTCTCGGAGACTTCCGAGTCGAGGGTGCCGCCGGTGGCGATCTGGTACTTGGGCAGCAGGTTGTCGCGCATGGTGGGCAGCAGGGGCAGGTGGAACTTGTCAAGGTAGCCGACGCCCCAGATCGCCGAGTCGCCGACCAACGTGCCGCACACAGAGATGTTATTCGAGAGCAGGTAGCGCACCACCTCTTTGTAGGAGGCCTTGGAGCCTTCCTCCTTGCCGTCGGAGATGACGTAGATGATCTTGCGACGGCCGCGCGGCTGCTTGGCAAGCTCGGTGGCGGCAGCGAGGATGGCGTCGTTGAGCGGGTGGTACTCCCTGGGGTTAATGGTGTGGCCGAGATCCAGACCGTGATGCGGGGTCACGTTGGGATCGAGTTCCTTGCCGTTCTGGGTGGGGCCGTCGTCCATGGGGCCGCCGGGGGAGATCACGCCCATGTCGCGGCCGGGCGCCCTGGCTTGCGAGAGTGCGACGTTGAGCCGGGCGCCCTGCGCGGCGGTAAAGTCGGTGATCATTTTAGGAAAGCTGTTGTAGCCGAAGACGGCGACCGAGTCCGATGGGGCGAACGCGCCGTGCACCGCGGAGAGGCTCTCGTTGACGCGGTTCATCACATCGGCCGGCAGACTCTGGTCGACGACAAAGGCGACCGAGAGCGCGACGGGGTCGGTGGTGAAGTAGGAGATATGCTGCCGCACGCCGTCCTCGAAGACGCGGAACTTGCGCCAGTCGATCGCGGGCACCATGGCGCCTTTCTTGTCGCGGACGGTGACCGGCACAATGACTTCGTTGACCGGGATGACGAGAGTGGTCGCGGGCCCCTGGCCGGCGGGAGGAATGTAGGGCGCCTCCTGCTGATTGGGAGTGGCGCCCTGCGGTGCGGTGCTCTGGTCGGGCGCGGCGGAGGAGCTCTGGCCGGCGGCCTGGTTCACACCGGGAGCGGGCGCGGCGTCGGGCGAGGGGGCGGCAGTCGTGCCGGAACCGGGGCGGACGGATCCTTTGAGGTCACCAAGACTGTTCGGGGCCTGCGGGACGGGGGCATCGGGGATGGCGCCTCCCTGCTGCTGCGCCTGCGCGGCGCTCCCGAGTGAAACCAGCAGAACTCCCAGCAATACGGCATGCTTCACAGGCGTTGTCTCCTCAAAAGTGGAACAGGTGCGTCAGTGGCATGGGCGCAAACTGCTGCTTCCTTTATAGATGCACAACCGGGCGTGCATCGCGCCGCTGCCCCGCCCTATTGGACGCAGGAACGCAAGCGTTAGAGTAGCACCTGCGGCAGGGCTCGGGCGCCCCGGGGTACGTGTCGCCGGGCAGTCAATCGACGCATATGCCCGTGGACACCCGTAGGTGTGCCGTGGCATTGTTTGTGAGTCGATCTTATGCCGCGCCTACGCGGAGAATCGGGTTTGCGATGCATGCAGTCAGCCGCCGCCGTTTTGTCCAGTCCGCCTCCACCGTTGCCGCCGCGGCGGTGCTGCCCGCCCGCTTTGCGCGGGCCAATGCATTCGGGCTGCCGCTGGGCCTGCAGCTTTACTCCGTCCGCGAGCAGCTGCAGCAGGACTATGCGGGCACGCTGAAACAGGTGGCGAGCCTGGGCTACAAGGAAGTAGAGGCAGCGGGGTTCTACAACAAGCCGCCGGCCGAGGTGAAGGCAGCGATGGAGGCCGCGGGGCTCCACTGTGTCTCGGCCCACTACCCTTCCGCGCAGCTTACAACCAAGCTGGACGCGATCCTCGACTTTCACAAGCAGCTGGGCACGGCCAAGTACATCGTCTGCGCGTTTCCAGGGTTCCGGGATGCGGGCCGCGCGGGGCGCAAGCCGTTCAAGAGCCAGGTGACCTCGTTCACTCTGGATGACTGGAAGTTCAATGCCGAGCAGTTCAACAAATGGGGCGAGACGGTGCGGGCCGCGGGATTCCAGTTCGGCTACCACAATCACACCATGGAGTTCGCACCACAGAATGGTGTGGTTCCCTACGATCTGCTGCTGAAAGAAACCGACCCGAAGCTGGTCATCATGGAACTGGACTGCGGCTGGGTCACGGTAGGCGGCGGCAGCCCGGAGCACTACCTGCGCACCTACGCCGACAGGATCAAGATGCTGCATGTGAAGGACTTCGCGAAGGATGCGGGGCATAGCTCGGTGGACAACCCGCCGCCGGCGGCAGAGCTGGGCCGGGGCACCGCGGACTACCACCAGATCCTGGCAGCGGTGAAGCCGGGGGCGATCCAGCATATGTTCGTCGAGCAGGAGGCCTACCCGGACCTGCCCTGGCTGGAGGCGCTGAAGGTCGATGCGGAGTATATGAAGAAGCTAAAAGCATAAGACCCCCTGCGCGGGAGGCGGTCACTTCGTGACACGTATACCTGGTGTTCGCAATTGCAATTCTTGTGACCCTCCCGTTGGTCGGGGCTGACATTCCTGGTGCCGAGCATCGCGAGGCCCACAATGCGCAGGTTGCGAGCATCCAGGTACACCCGCCACGAAGTGGCCGCCAGCCGCGCAGGCGGTTTCCCCAGTCTTTTCCCCGCGATCTTCGTCTAAGTGTTTACCATGGCCCGTTTTCTCCTGCTTTTCTCGCTGCTGCTGCTCGCCCCCTGCCTCCGTGCGCAGTCGGCGCCCTCGCCGGATGCGCCGCCGGTGAGCACGGCGCCGCCGCCGGATGACGCGCAGCAGGACAACTCCGTCACGACGCTGCGGGTAAACTCAAACCTGGTCTCGCTGTATTTCACGGTGCACGACAAGCGCGGCGCGCTGGTGCCCAACCTGACGCGGGACGACTGCGAGGTGTACGAAGACAAGAAGCTGCAGAAGATACGCAACTTCGAGGCCAAGGCGGACCAGCCTTTGACGCTAGGAATTCTGCTCGATACCTCGGGCTCGCAGCAGAACGTGCTGCCGCTGGAGCAGCAGACCGGCTCGAACTTTCTGCACCGCATTCTGCGCGAGAAGGATGAAGCTTTCCTGATCTCGTTCGACGTGGATGTGGACCTGCTGGAGGACTACACCAACAACGCGGGCCAGCTTTCGCGCTCGATGAACAAGGCCCAGATCAACACGGCGGGAGGCAATGGCGCGGGGGGCAGCGTGGGCGCGGGCCAGGGGACGATCCCGACGCAGGGCGCGCCGAAGGGCACCCTGCTGTACGACGCGGTGTACCTGGCGTCGAGCTCGAAGCTGCGGCAGGAGACGGGCCGCAAGGCGATGATCCTGCTGACCGACGGCGAGGACCAGGGCTCGAAGTACCGGGTGCAGGACGCGATCGAGGCGGCGCAGAAGGCGAACTCGATCATTTACGTCATTCTCATCGCGGACCGGAGCTTCTACTCGGGCGGCTCGATCATGCTGGGCGGCTACACGGGCGATACGCAGATGCGGCAGATGACGGAGGCGACCGGCGGCCGGGTAATCGATGTGGGCAACAACGGCAAGAAGCTGGAGGCGGCGTTCCAGCAGATCGAGGATGAACTGCGGACGCAGTACGTGCTGAGCTATGTGCCGCTGAACACCGATTTCGACGGCAGATACCGGGCGGTGAACGTGCAGTGCAAGGGCGACGGGCTGAAGGTGCAGGCACGCAAGGGGTATTACGCGGAGCCGCAGGATCAAGGCGCGCAGTAGCGGCCCGTAGAGCCCGTGAATGCTGAAGAATGGCGAACCGGGCCGCGGAACTCTTTCCGGAACCATCCTTCAACCGGCGGCGTGCCTCCTACTCGCCACGGGCTTTCGTGAAGCAGTCCGAGGAGACAAGCATGCGCACCGGTTTCTCGTTTGCAGCGGTCAGTCTTGCGGCTGCCTTCCTTACAGTTGGCCCTATTCCAACTGGGCGCGCCTCGCTGCTGCACCCGGTCCAGATCACGACGGAGTATGACCACTCCGCCCACCTTGCGGGCCGCACCTATTCCTGGGGGCGCGTGACCATGCAGGTTCCGGGGTACCAGGATGTCGTGAAGGCGGCCGTCGACAAGAACCTGCGGGCGCGGGGCTGGCAGCTGGTTCCGACAGGCGGGAGCGCTACGATCTTCGCGACCGGAGACATCAGCAGCGAGCCGCAGATGACCGCGTTCTACAGCGGCCCGGGCGCGGGCTGGGGCCAGGGCTGGGGCGCGCAGGGCTGGGGCCCAGGCTGGAAGCCCGGCTACGGCGAACCCACGTGGAACGCCCTGAGCCGGGCCGGGAATAACCTGGTCATCGATATCTGGGACACAAGCAGCCGCCAGCTGCTGTTCCGCGGAGTGATGGACGATGACCTGTCGGGCGTGGAGAAGAAAAATACGAAAGGGCTGGAACAAAGCTTGAAAAAGATGTTCAAAAAGTTCCCGCCGAAGGGCAAGGATTAGGCCGCACAGTTAGCCGAAGAAGCGGCAATGAAGTGCCGCTCGTCAATGGCTCTATGCCAACTCCATTTCGCGGGAGAAAAACATTTCGGCATTTCCCATAAAATCGGCGAGGGATGTGAATTGTTTGTCCGCGGCATTTGTTATCCGACGCTGGTCTTTCCTGCTGAGACCATTCTCAAAATCTTCGTGTACGATCACGCTCCTGAAAGAAACATGATGCTTTTGAAATTCCAGGCATGACAACGCGGCTAGACGGGCCTTCGCATTGTCCTTTACTCCAAAGAGGAAAACATTCCGATTGTTTAGAGTAAAGCACCAGTCCACTTCCAGATCTCCCCTGACCGGAATAGGCGTGTAGTCTTCTATCGGGCTATAGGCAAGAAGTGACGTGCTGACAAAGTCTCCCAGAGATTCATAGAATAAGCTTTGGATCACTTCTCGTTTGAACGCTTGCATATTGCTGACCTTGGCAGTCGTTTGTGCAAACTGAAGCAGCGTTGGATACAAGCTTTCCATGCTGGTTTCTAGATACAAACGACCCCTTTCTTGCTCAATGCCATTTTCTGAGAGAATGCGATCAAAGATACGCTGCTTAGTTGGTGTATCTATCTCGTAAGAGTATGAGAGTCGCATCAAAGTCATGCCGTGATCTGAAACGCGGATAGGTGCACCTGCGGTCTTCGGCAAATCCAGGAATATATCTACCATGTCACCGTCTTCATGAAACAGAGGCGCAAGAACCTGGACAATGCCGGGTCGCTCCTCTCTGAAGCCGATATGCCCTTCAAATTCTGTCCTCAAAGTTTCAAGAATTGTCATAACTAGGCCTTTCCGAACGGGAGAGTCGCCTGAGTCATTGAGGGAAAATGCTTTGCCGCATCTCTTGCGTTTAGATTGATTGCCGCGACAAAGAACTGAATGGCGCCCTCCAAGGAGGCGTACTCGGTCGTTCTAGTAGCAAACTTCTCAGCCCTAAGCCCTCTTTCCAATGCGTCCTGCGTCGCCCGGTGAATGTGGAAATGGAAATGAGGGTGTTCAGGATCAAAATTTCATTGAAGGGATGTTTTCCATTGCAACGAAGAAGAATGATTTCTCCACGATCATCCTTCGGCATATATCTCAAGCCTACCGAAAACTTCTCGGGAAGGTCTTCATTTTTACGTAAAAACATCGCGAAGGTGCCGCCTATGCTATCTGCAACCAGCTTTGCTTCGTTTCGCCAATGGGCACCGTCCAGCCTCATCTCCTTCCGTGGAGGCTCCAGGATGGATTTAGGAGCGGAGATCAAGCGATCGATTTCTGCTTGTGTGTAGTTCGGCACGCGAAGGCAGCCTAAAGCAGTGCGGATGCGGAGTCAATCGCCATAATTGCAACGTACCGAAACATAAACCCTCGCTTAAGCTGGGGCCAAGCCGAGGGACGGAAGTGGCTTAAAGGAATCTTTTCGACAAATACCAGCTGTCCACTTGCAGGCCCGCGCCGCCGCCGTTGGTGCGCTTTTCGGCGTCGGCCACGGTGGCGGGGCTGGGCACGATGACTGGGTCGCCGGGCTGCCAGTTGGCGCCGAGCGCGACGCCGTTCTTGTCTTGTGTCTGGATGGCCTCGAAGATGCGCACCAGCTCGTCGACATTGCGGCCAAGCTGCGGCGGGTAGTAGATGATAGCGCGGATTTTGCCCGACGGGTCGATCGCGAAAACGGCGCGCACGGCCGCGGTATCCGACACAGCCTCATGCACCAGGCCGTAGGCGATCGAGACCTTGAAATCGAGGTCGGCGATGATCGGGAACTGGATTTTGACACCCGACATCTGCTCCATATCGCGGATCCAGGCAATGTGCGAAAAGACCGAATCGATGGAGACGCCGACAAGCTGCACGTTGAGCCGGTCCCAGTCGGCCTGGCGCTGGGCGAAGGCGATAAATTCGGTGGTGCAGACCGGGGTGAAGTCCGACGGGTGCGAGAAGAGCAGGATGTACTTGCCTTTGGCGGTGTAGTCGCTCAGCTTGACGACGCCGTGGGTGCTCTTGGCCTCGAAGTCGGGGGCCTGCTCGAGGATGCGGGGAATGCGCGATTCGGCGGTGATGCTCATGCGGGCTCTCCAGTGTGGATGATGGGATACTTTCGGCTGCGCGGGGCGCCTGAAAATAGTATCTGATCCAAGAGATGCGGCAGAGGCGCGAAGGTTACGCGAGTCTTTGCCAGCCTTTGCACTTTCAGACGACGCGGGCATGGAAGCGACACGCAATGCGGGAGTACCGGTACGTGCTGCTGGATGTGTTCACGGAGACGCCGCTGCTGGGCAATCCCCTGGCTGTGTTTCTGGACGGCGACGGGCTGAGCGACGCAGAAATGCAGGCGCTGGCGCGCGAGACCAACCTGTCGGAGACGACGTTCTGTTTCCCCAGCCAGGGCGCCGCAGCCGACGGGGTGCGGGTGCGGATTTTTACGCCGGTCGAGGAGCTGCCGTTTGCAGGGCATCCCACGCTGGGCACGGCGGCGGCTCTGCGGGCGGCGGTGCCGGAGCTGCGCGATGCGGCCGAGGTAAAACTGCGGCTGCCGGTCGGAGTGGTGCCAGTGCGATTCGCCGCGCGGGCGGCGGCCCGGCCGGACGCGAGCCTGCCGTTTGGGCAGCCGGTGCACGGTGAGATGGAGCAGCCGCTGCCCAGCTTTGGCCGGCGGCACCAGGTGCAGGCCGTCGCAACGGCGATCGGGGTGCCGGTCGAGGCAATCGATGCCGGCAAGCCCATCGAGACGGTCTCGACGGGCGTTGCCTTCGTGATCGTGCCGCTGGTCTCGGAAGCAGCGCTGCGCGCCCTGGCGGTGCCTCAGCAGGCCGCCGAGCGGTACATGCGCGAGACAGCCGGCCGGTTCTTTTACGTGCTGGCGCCAGGCGCGGACCCGACCGAATGGCGGGCGCGAATGCAGTTTTACGGCCGCGAAGACCCGGCAACGGGCTCGGCCGCGGGCTGCGCGACGGCCTACCTGGTGCGGCATGGCTACGCGCCTGCCGCGACACCGCTGGTGCTGCGGCAGGGCGTGGAAATGGGCCGGCCCAGCACGCTGCGCTGCTCCGCTGTCCTGCTGCCCGGGCCCGGTGGCAGTGACCCAGGTACCGCGGGGGACCAGAAATGGGACGCGGGCAGTTACGTCCGTGTGGGTGGGAGCACTGTTCTTGTTGCAGAGGGACGGTTTTTCCTTGCTTGATGCACAGCCGATCCACAGGCCGGGAGGCGCATGGACAGCGGTTTCGAACCAGTTTGGTTGAGGTTTGCTGGACTGCAAGGGAAAAACGCGCGGTGTTTTCGCCTTCTGTTCACGCTTGCGCCCTTTGGGGGAGCTCCGTAGTCTGGGCAAGCGTTCAGGAGCCAGCCGATCGGCAATCGGACGCAACTTTCGCCTTAACAACCACAACTTGAGTCGAACGCCGGCAGCGCCGTTTCGCCTGCGGCAGGCCGCACCCTGGGAAGGGCCTTTGCCCGACCCGCCCCGATCCACAAGGGGTGCCGACCGCGCAGCCCACAGCCATGCCGGTGTTCTCCCGCCCGCTCCTGCTTTGCGCCGTTTTTCGGCGCGGCCGGAGCGTCCAACGTGCCGCAGGGCGCGCCTGCCTGAGCTTTGTCTCCAGGTGTGCCGCTCCTGGGGCGCGAACCCCCTTGCTGGGCCTGGAAACGGCCCAGCGAGGAGCAGGCGCGGTCAACCGAACCCCACATGGAACACTCGCCGGCGCAGCGGCGAGCAGACGGAAACGAATGCGGCCCAGAAAAGTGATTCTCCTTGTCGATGCAAATGAGCAGGCGCTCAGCGTGCGGAAGTTCATGTTGGAAACCCGCGGCTACCGCGTGGTGGAGGCGTGCGGGGCGAACCAGGCGCTGGAGCGGTTCGCCGCGGGCGGCATCGACCTGGTGCTGAGCGATCTGCTGCTGCCGGGCATGGATGGCAACGAGATGGTGCGCAGGATGAAGACGGACGCGCCGGAGGTGCCGGCGCTGCTGGTGAGCTCGACGGTGAAGGAGTTTGCCCGGGCGGACGCGGCGGACGCCTTCCTGCCGAAGGGCGCGGTGACGCCGGGCGAGATGGTGGAGCGGATCCGGCGGCTGCTGGTGCGCAAGCGCGGACCCAAGCGGGCGGCGGCCAGCCTACCTGCACTGGACCAGGCGTTGGCGGCACCGGCCTCGGGCGGCTCGCTGGGGCTTGAGGGACCGCTGGACCGGCGGCTGGAAAGCGGGCAGGATGAGCGGCGGGCCTGGAGCCATGCGTAGCAACGCCTGGGCTGCATCGCCGCAGCGCGAGTGGCCCCGTTTTCCTGGCGCACGGCAAGAGTGCTTTTTTCCCGGCGCTGGCAGACCCGACCCATTGGCCTAGAATGCTAGGGTGAACGCCGCGCAATCGACCCCGCCGACCACCAGACCCATCATCGAGGCCGAACACCTCGGCAAGACCTACCGAGCCGGCAAGCTGCAGGTGCCGGCGCTCATCGATGTTTCCTTTGCGGTCGAGCCGGGAGAGTTCGTGGCGATCGTGGGCCCGTCCGGCTCGGGCAAATCGACCCTGTTTTACATCCTGGGCGGCCTGACCGGGGCGTCCTCGGGCCAGGTGCGGATCGATGGAGTCGATTTCGCGGCGCTGTCGGACGCGGAGCGCACCCGGATGCGCAAATCGAAGATCGGCTTTGTGTTCCAGAAGTTCAACTTGCTGCCGACGCTGACGGCGCTGGGCAATATCGAGATCGCGCACGAGATCGCGGCTTCGGGCGCGCCGCTCGACCGCAGGCGCCTGGGTGAGTTGACGGAGATGCTGGGGGTGGCGGGGCGGCTCGAGCACCGGCCGTCGGAGCTCTCGGGCGGCGAACAGCAGAGGGTGGCGATTCTGCGGGCGCTGGTGACCAAACCGGCCATCATCCTCGCCGACGAGCCGACCGGCAACCTGGATACAAAGAACTCGGACGCGGTGCTCGAGATGCTGCGCCACTCTAACAAAACGTTCGGGCAGACGGTGCTGATGATCACGCACAACCCGGAAGCCGCGGCCATTGCGGACCGCACGCTGCACATGCGGGACGGGGCAATGTTGTAACGAAGACTCGCCACGAAGCGGCCGCCGTGGAGCAAGCGGCGATAGCGGCGGCGGCAGCGCAGGGCAGGGCAGAAATGCCGAATCGTAAACCCGCCGCCTGTCGCGATCCAGGTTGACCGGCTGGATGCGGTTCGGTAGACTTCGGATCAGTACCGATGCGGGAGTAGCTCAGTGGTAGAGCATCGCCTTGCCAAGGCGAGGGTCGCGGGTTCAAGTCCCGTCTCCCGCTCCAGTCGCTTCCTGTTCCTGCCGCTTTGTATCCAGAAATAGGCGACGGTATGTTCTCTGCCCCAGACGGCGCGGTACCCAAGTGGTAAGGGAGAGGTCTGCAAAACCTTTATGCGCCGGTTCGATCCCGGCCCGCGCCTCCATACTTCACTTCTCAACTTCTCAGTCGCTTCCAGCCGTAGAGCCCAGGGACAGCCATCTATGCCCGACAAACGGCTGCCATTTAGCGCCTGAACCGCTGGATAAGGCAACGCCCAAAGCCAAGGCGCAACCCCGATGGGGACACGGCAAACTGGGTCGTCGAAGTAAAAACTGTGGCGGAGAGTGGGGGATTCGAGAATGGCCTTTTTCCTGCTCCTTTGGAATCAACGCGAAAAGCGGTTTCGGTCAGAAATGACGCGGCTTTCCTGCCCCACGGAGCATAATGAATCATAGCGCATCGTAGGCTCTTGTAGGAGTTGAAATGGGCCAGAATTGGTAACCATGGTAGCCCGGAGAAGTGACTGAGAGCGTGCGGTCACAAGACCCTCTACCTTTGGCTCTGATCAAGATTGACGGTCTTCACAGTGAGACCACCGCTTCGTATATATATATCGAGAGATATGGGGACCGTGAACTGAGACATACCAGATTCTGAGCCGCTGGTTGCGCACTTGGAAGAAGACATCGAGCTGCCGAAAGGCTCGCCGGAGCCGCCACCGCTCCACTCGATGCTCAACCTCCTCCGTTGGTACGAACGGCACCTTTGCCGGAATGAGATCGTGGATTGCCGTGGCTTTCCTGTCACGTTCCGCACGGAAGACTTCGTCCATTTCGTGAAGCTCACGGATCGTTACGGGAAAGAGCCGAAGCACAGGGAGGAGAAGATCAAGATGTTCCTTGCGACCAGGCACTCGCGAGCCAGCTTCTCGCCCCAGCGAGCGAAGGAGTTTGCATGCACAGCCTCCCCCATCCGCGATCCTTTGGATGATCGTGCCAAATTGTTAGCCGCGGGCAACGCGAACCCAGAGACGCATAGACGCCTATATCCACAACTTCGGTCGAGAGGGGCCGTAGGCAGTACGTGGTCCCCATCTGTGGGATCGTTGCGAACAGGCTTATGGAGGGAATTTTGCTGTCTTGGCAGCACTTCGCATAAGACGAGTTCCCCATCAAGAACTGTCTCTGAAAGCGAAAAGGCCGCTCAAGGCGGCCCCTTCTCACCATATTACGTCCCTGGCTGGAGGCTTAGCAGGAGTGAATACCTGCATACTCTTTTCTATGGCATGCCTCGGAAGTGAAGCGCAGCAATCTCGCGGCAAATTATTTTGCGGAACTGATCGTTTGGAATGTGCGGGTTGTAGCATTCACCGCCGATTCGTAGCTCTTGCCTGAGAGCTTGGGAGTGTCACCGTACTTTTTCATTATCTCAGCTTGATCTTTCAGGTACTGAGTGGCGGTCTGCTTTGCCTGGAATTCTGACATTTGGGTCACTCCTTGACTTCTATTGATTCATTCGAAGGTTTCAGTTCGGCCTGGGGATAGACCTGCTCTACGACGTACTCCGCGAACCACGCTTGCCAGAACTTCTAGGTGAGCTTCTTGCTCTTCAGATGCGCTTCGAAGGACGGGTCGATACGAACTGCGTTCTGGATCACTGCCTCCACGTCGCCAGCCCGCACCTTCTCTCCGGCGGGAACACAAGTCTTCGCATATTCTAGCGCTTTATCCGCCATCTCCTTGTACTTCGGCTGAGCTGAAGCATAGAGCGCGTCGAAGCCTTTCCCTCGCAGTCGGTGGAGCTTTTCGGTGTCTATGCTCATGTCTAGAGATAACGCAGCACTAGAACCGCACCATAGACGGCTGCGAGAAGTAAAAGCAAGAAGAACATTTCTGCGGTGAACCTGTAGAGCCACTCCGAAGGACGGAGAAGCCACATTAGAGACAGTGCAGCTTCGACAAGGGCAACTGCAAATGGAATCAGACCAAGCTTGGCCGCCATCTCATACCGCTTTAGGATCGAATCGTCAGTGGTCTCTGGGGGGAAGGTGTTGACTTGGGCGAATACGAATCCTGAGACAACAAGCAGGAGCCCAGCCAAGCCAACTGAAGCGCCGAGTAGGGCAATCTCTACATCTTTGGCATACTCAGGCATGCGACAGAGCGTAAGCGTTCAGCCCTGTGGATTTCAAAGTGGCCCACTACAAACCGAATAGCCCTTGCAGTGGAAGATGGTTCTCGACACCTCAGCCTCCCAGAATAGGTCGCCGGGGCAAGCTCACCGGCTTCGCATTCCTTGACTTTGGACCTCAACACAATCGCCATTTCTCGCCCTTTCGCGGTGAGACTCTTACTGTCACCGTTTAGAGTGGAGCGAGTGAGATGGTCCACTGGGCCAAGCTCGCATTGGAGAGATTGAGAGCGATGCCCCCACGCGCCAAACGCCCTGCGGTAAGCAGGGTTGCAGAGCCGTACCAGCACACGCAAGAGACACCGGCGCGGCCCGAGGTCGGGACGCAGGCGCAATTCAAGAAGCGGAAGCCAGCCAGGACCTACCGCTACGACAGCTCGCTCGATCCGGCGCTGAGCTGGGATGGTGGGAACACGGCTCGCGAGACGGGCGAGTGGCTGCTGGCGCTGCTGGCCGAGGCGGCCAAGCTGCCTGCTCCGCACCGGTTCGAGCAGGCGCGGGAGCTTCGCGGCGCGGGCGGGGCGGTGCTGCTGCGGGTCGCGGGGCTTGAGGACGCGGTCGAGCAACTGCAACGGCTGGGCAAGCCGTATCTGGAGTGGGCGGGCAAGGCGGAGCGGCTCTCGATGGAGGTGTCGACGCTGCCGCTGTTCATCCATGAGCGGCTGTCGACGCAGGCGATCCTGGCCACGCTCAAAGGGCACAAGCGCGAGGGCGTGGACCAGCAGGTAAGCCTGTTCGGCGATGCGCGGCGGCCCTTGGCCGAGCGGATGAAGCCTTACGAGCACCGCGACAAATGGGTGAACCGGATGGTGCTCGGCGACTCGCTGGTGGTGATGAACTCGCTGCTGGAGTACGAGGGGATGGGCGGCCAGGTCCAGATGATCTACATGGACCCGCCGTACGGGGTGAAGTTCGGTTCGAACTTTCAGCCGTTCGTGCGCAAGCGGGATGTGAAGCATAACGATGACGCGGACTTCACGCGGGAACCGGAGATGGTGCAGGCGTACCGGGATACGTGGGAGCTGGGTCTTCACTCGTATCTCACGTATCTGCGCGACCGGCTGATGGTGGCGCGCGATCTGCTGACGCCGAGCGGGAGCGTGTTCGTGCAGATCAGCGATGAGAACCTGCACCATGTGCGCGAGGTGATGGATGAGGTGTTTGGGGCGGCAAATTTTATAAGCCTTATAACTTTTAAGAAGACCGGGGGGAGTGGAGAAGACAACCTCGATGCAATCTCCGACTATTTGCTCTGGTATGCGAAGGACAAGAAACTTCTTCGTTCTCGCTTTCTATATCAGGCAAAATCTCTTTCCGAAGGGGCCGGGAACCGCTACACGCAAGTAGAACAATCTGATGGCTCTGTTCGACCGATTACAAAGGGCGAACAACTACGCCCGGAACTCCTTCCAAGAGGCGCGCGCGTTTTCCTGGGAGGTCCCCTGACCTCTCAAACCGCAAGCGACTCAACGCTCTTCGAGTTTTTATTTGAGGGCAAGAGGTATCGCCCAAGTAAAGGCGGCTGGAAAACGAGTTCGAGGGGGATGGAGAATCTGATTGCTTCGAAAAGGCTCGTCGCCACCAAGGACTATGTCAATTACAAAATGTACTTCGACGACTTCCCTTATGTGTTACTCACAAATCTTTGGGACGACACAATGGGAACGGCTGAACGGAATAAGTCTTATGTAGTGCAGACCACATCGAAGGTGATTCAGCGCTGCATTCTCATGACCACAGACCCCGGCGACCTCGTCCTTGATCCAACATGCGGTTCCGGCACAACAGCCTACGTGGCCGAGCAGTGGGGACGGCGATGGCTGACTTGCGATACATCGCGTGTACCCCTTGCACTCGCGCGGCAACGCCTGCTGACAGCGACATTTCCCTGGTACAAGATCAAGGGCGACGGCGACACGCCTGCTTCGGGTTTCGAGTACCAGCGGCGGCAGAACCGCAAAGGCGAAGAGGTGGGCGGGATCGTGCCGCATGTCACGCTCAAGTCCATCGCCAACAACGAACCGCCGGAAGAAGAGGTACTGGTCGATCGCCCGGAAGAAGACAAGAACGTCACCCGCATCACCGGGCCGTTCTGCTTCGAGGCGACGATCCCGACGCCGCTCGATGTAGAAGACCAGCCCCGCCCGGAGACAGAGCGGGCGGCGGTCGAGACGCCGAGCGAGCAGGCAGGCAGTTATGCCGATCGGATGCTCGACATTCTGCGCCGAAGCCCTCTGCTGCGCCTGGAAGGCAACCGGACGGTACAGTTGCACAACATCCGCCCGATCACCCGCAAGCTCTCGCTTTCGGTCGAGGCCAGCGTCGATGCCCCTGCCGAAGCGCCGACGACGCTTACCGGTGCCGTGCTCGAAGCCGCCGAGCAGAACCGGCAGGTGCTGCCTGGTCTCGCGGGCGGCAGCCGCAAACTGGTCGCGATCGTGTTCGGGCCGGAGAATGGCAGCATCTCCTCACGGCTGGTGCAGGAGGCCGCGCGGGAGGCTTACCTGAAGAGCTACACGCACCTGTACTGCATCGGGTTTGCGATCGAGCCGAGCGCCCGAACGTTCATCGAGGAATGCGCGGACCTGATGGGGCTGCCCGCGACCTATGTGCAGGCGACGATGGACCTGAACATGGGCGACCTGCTCAAGAACATGCGGTCGAGCCAGATTTTCTCGGTCTGCGGACTGCCGGATGTGGCGCTCACCAAGACTCCCGAGGGGCGCTACCAGGTGGAGCTGAAAGGGCTCGATGTGTTCGATCCGGTGTCGATGCAGAACCACCACGCCAAGGGTGACGACGTTCCGGCATGGCTGCTCGATACGGACTACAACGGCATGTGCTTCCACGTGACCCAGGCGTTTTTCCCGAGGACGAGCGCCTGGGATGCGCTCAAGAAGGCATTGAAGGCAGACTACGACGCGAGCCTGTGGGACCACCTGGCCGGAGCCGTAAGCGCGCCGTTCGAGGCCGAGAGGGACGCGCAGGTCGCGGTGAAGGTGATCGACGACCGGGGTAATGAGCTGATGGTGGTGAAGAAGGTGAGCGGGGCCACGCAGGCATGAGCAATGAGGTCAGCCAGCCGATCCTGAACTCGCCGTTCCGCGAGCCGGAGTACTTCTGGTACCTGCGCGCAGGCGAGATGCCGGAAAAGCGCGAGGGGCGGCGTCCGTCGTTTGTATTCGAGCCGCGCGACCAGCGGACATCGTGGACGGCGGACGGCCGCATTCTGGGTCCGTCAGCGCTGTACACCGGCGCGTATGAGCTGGTGATGGTGAACCTGATCCGCGAACGGCTGAAAGCCTGGGAGCAGGTAGGCTATGCGGGGGGGACGCGGACGACGACCGAGCTGCTGGCCTACTGGCAGGACGAGGGGAGGAAGAATCGACTCTTCTACGCGCAGCTCGAAGCAGCGAAGACGATCATCTTTCTGACCGAGGCGCGGCAAGACCTGTTGCAGGGTATTGCGATTCCACGAGACGAGACGAGCCCGGATCGCAAGGAGGCCGGTTACTCAGGCTTCCTGCGCTATGCCTGCAAGATGGCGACCGGCGCGGGCAAGACGACGGTGATGGGCATGCTGACGGCGTGGAGCATTCTGAACAAGGTCGCGAGCCGGGGAGACAAGCGCTTTTCAGACGTCGTGGTGGCGGTGTGCCCGAATGTACGATCCGCGATCGCCTGGCGGAGCTGAAGCCGGAACGCGGCGACGCAAGCATTTATCGCACACGCGATCTGGTGCCAGCACACCTGATGCCGCAGCTCGCGCAGGGCCGAGTGCTGGTGACGAACTGGCATGTGTTCGAGCCGCAAAGCATGCAGACGGATGGGGCAAAGGTCGAGAAGCGCGGTATGCTGGTGCGGACGCGGGAGGCGATCCGAATCGGCCCGAAGACCACGACGGCGCGCAACACGCGCTACTTGACTATGGAAGAGTATGAGCGGCAGGTTTCGCGCGGGCTGCTGACGGTCATCGATGCGGAGACCGATGCAAGGACAGGTGCGCTGAAGAAAGTCTTTGTGGAGTCGGCGCGCTACGTGGAGAGCGACACGGCGCTGTTGCAGCGGGTGCTGGGGCGCGAGATCGGCGGCAAGAAGAACATCCTGGTGCTAAACGATGAGGCGCACCACGCATACCGCATCGCGGAGGAAATCGCTGATGAGGATGAGGAAGACGATGACGACGAAGACGAGCTGCTGACGGATAAAAAGGAAGCGACGGTATGGGTCGAGGGACTGGACCGAATGCAACGCATGCGCGGGATCAACTTCTGCGTCGACCTTTCCGCCACTCCCTACTTTGTCGGGCGCGTGGGCCAGGAGACGAACAAGCCATTCCCCTGGGTGGTGAGCGATTTCGGGCTGATCGACGCGATCGAGTCGGGCCTGGTGAAGGTGCCGCAGCTTGCGGCACGGGACAATACCGGCACGGAGATTCCGGGCTATCGCAACATCTGGGAATGGATCATGCAGCCAGGTCGGCTGACGGCTGCGGAGCGCGGCGGTACACGCGCAAGTCCGAAGCCGGAAGCGGTGCTGAAGTGGGCACACCAGCCGATTGCGATGCTCGGAGGCCTTTGGCAGGCGGAGTTCGACTATTGGAAGAGCGATGGCAGGGACAGGGAGCCGGTGTATATCCTGGTGGTCAAGAACACGAAGCTCGCGAAGCTGATTTACGAGTGGATCGCGGAAGACAATACGCCTGCGGGTCTGCCTCCAGCTCGGTTGGAGCAGTTGCGAAATCGCAATGGCGACGTCGTGACGATCAGGGTCGACTCCAAAGTGGTGAAGGAGACGAACACCGATGGCGCGAAGGGCGATGAGGCGCGATGGCTGCGCTTTACCCTTGACACAGTAGGCAAGGTGGACTGGACGCGCGACGGCCAGGGCCAGCCGATTTATCCCGAGAAGTTCGTGGAGACGGCGGACAAGCTGAAGCGTCCGCTGCACCCCCCTGGACGCGACGTGCGCTGCATCGTGAGTGTCGGCATGCTGACTGAGGGATGGGACTGCAATACGGTCACGCACATTATCGGGCTACGCCCGTTCATGTCGCAGTTGCTGTGTGAGCAGGTTGTCGGTCGAGGATTGCGCCGCGCCAGCTATGCAACCGGCGAGAATGACAAATACTCGGAAGAGATCGCGACGGTGCTGGGAGTGCCGTTCGAGGTGGTTCCATTCCGCGCCAACACGCAGGCGGCTCCTGAGCCCCGGGTGAGACGGCACCATGTCCATGCTTTGCCGGAGAGAGCGGCACTCAAGATCACCTTCCCGCGTGTCGAGGGCTACACACAGGCGATCCGGAACCGCATCGTCTTTGACTGGGAGAATGTGCCGCCGCTCAGGATCGACCCCCTGCACATCCCAACGGAAGTGGAAATGCGTGGGTTGAGCGTCACGGACACGGGTCGACCCACGATGAGCGGACCCGGCGAAGCATCTCAAGCTGACTTGGAGCAGTATCGGCGGCGGCACCGAACGCAACAGCTCGTCTTCGAGTGTGCCCAACGACTGACGCGCGAGTATTGCGCCCAATCGACAGCAGCGATCGCGCCGCACACGCTATTTCGTCAACTCGTTCCGGTGGTGGAGCGATACCTGCGTGAGCGGGTCGAGGTGCTGCATGGAGGAGACTTGAAGGATGCGTTTCTCTCGCCATACTTTGGCTGGCTGATTGAAGTACTGCGAGAGCACATCCGCCCGGATCAGGCACAAGGCGAAGCTCCTGAGATTCCGCGCTACGAGGAAAACCGCGCGGAGGGCTCGACGGCAGATGTCGACACATGGACGAGCAGGGATGTGCGCGAGGTGACGCGGAGCCACGTCAATTACGTGATCGCGGACACGCAGCAATGGGAACAGGCTGCCGCCTTCATCCTGGACAGGCACTCCCGAGTGGAAGCGTTCGTTAAGAATGCCGGACTCGGATTCGGGATTCCTTATCTGCACAATGGCCAGATGCACGACTACATCCCCGACTTTCTGGTCCGATTGAAAGGCATGCCGGAGACGACGATCATTCTTGAGACAAAGGGCTTTGACCCTTTGGCCGAGGTGAAGGCCAGTGCGGCTGCTCGTTGGGTGAACGCCGTGAATGCTGAGGGGAGCCGTGGCCGATGGATGTACGAGCTTGTGCGGAGCGTATCGGGGGTTGGAGAAGCGCTCAATTTTCTCGGTGAGGGCTTGGCGTAGAAACCAGCCTCAAAGTATCAGCTTGTCGAAGTAATAGCGCAGTTGCATGGGATGGCTGCTTCGTGCATTGGTTGATCAGTTATGCAGCCTCTATGGAGCCACACGCCTCCCTAACTGCGGTGCTGTCGCACAAATCGCAGCCGGGTCGTCCATTCCGCTCTGGCCCTGGGCTGCTAACTTATAGGCACGTCGATGTAGCCCGATTCGGAGATGAACCAATTCTCCCGGCGCACACCCGCTTTCTTCCTGGGTTCTGACTGCTACGGGTGCTCGCTGTCGAGAGGCGCGCGAACGTGGGGAAGAAGGCGCTTGCTTGACGCACCACACGTGAGATAAATCTGGCGGCCTTGGGTCAGACTGATGCCGTGATTCGAGCCGCCCCGTTTCACGTCGGCATCGTGATCGTCCTGGCCGTCGTCCTCCCAGTAACAGACCGGGCAGATGTCGTAGCCGTCGCGCTCGGGCAGGGTGAGGAATCGGCAGCAAGGACAGGCATAGCGCATCCCCGGCTCGGGACGGATATAAAGACGCAGGCGCCCTCGCCAATCGGTGTACATGCCGGAACGCGGGGCGGGCTGGGAGGCCGCAGCTATCCTTTCGCGACGGATGAGCTTGCGCTCCTCAAATCTCGCATGCAAACGTCTCGCCACTTCCGGAGTGACAGGGACGGTGTAGTGGACCTGCCTGGCTGTAAACTCTTCAGTCAGGCGCTTTAAACTTTGCATGACGATTTTCTCCGCAGCCGTAGTCTCCGGTTGATCGCCAAGACGGTGTAGAACTTCTAGGCAGGCCTCATGCTCCCCGTAGCCAGCGATCTCCATGGGCATATCAGACTGCATCCAGGCACGGATACGCGCTTCGACTTCGGGCGCAAGCTGCATTTGAGTCTCAAGCAATGGTTGGCTCATGAGGGTCCTTCCCGATGATCTCCCTTGCGTGATTCGCTGTGAAGCTCTGATTCAGCATGCACTTCGACCAGCGGGCACGCCTGTGAAGATCAACTCTTTTGATGGGCAACGATGTAGTCAATCACTTTCTGCACCTGGTCGATGTCAACTTCGTATTCCTCAACGATCGCCTCCGCTGGATACCCTTGCTGGTAGTACTCAAGAATCGTGTCCGCGAAAAAGCGACTGTGCTTGAGTATCGGTGCGCCGCTGCACTTGCCCGGCACCTGCTCAATCTCGGAACAGCCACTCCAGTCGAACTTCTCGACCCGCTCTCCGAGGAACAGCTCGGCTTCCTAACCTGTGCATAGTCGAGCACAAGCCGCACTCGCTCCGGGGTCCAATCCTCAAACCGCCTCGCGATCGTCTGGAGTGAATCTCCCTCCAGATAGGCGTTGAGGATAATGTCCGGATGGTACGTGGTGCCACGAAGAATACATATCTCTCGCCCATCCATCGGCCAGAGTTCCACTTCAGTGCATTTGCTCCAATCAATTGTGCTTCTCCTGTGCGTGTTAATCTCGCCCGGTCTCCATTCCAGTGAAAAAATGACTCTGCCGATCCGCTTTGGGGGAGTCGAGGCTTGTCAAACTTCCATCCATCCGAACCGTGCTTGGCTGACCTCCACGACGCATGCTTCGTAGTCCCCGTCCGCGTTGATCCACACCGTCACTCTTGCGCTGCTTCCCAGCATTGAGGCTTTGGCGTATCGGTCCGCAAAGGCATCATCAGCCCACAGCGCAGACTCAATCCGCAAGGCTTGGTTCGGGGTTGGCGTAAGTTCCTCTCCATTTGAGAAACGGTAGCGATACTCCAGCCTGGCCGTGAGCATGGTTGGCGCGGCCAAGCCCACACTATGCGCCTTCGCGAGAATGACGCGGACGAGATTGCGGTTCGAGCCTTCGCCATTTGCTTGGTTGGCTCCCCGGTCCATCCTGAAGTGTGCCAGCTCAAGCGCGATCAATCCCAGCAGTTCTTCGATTCGGTTCATTGGCGCTCCTCTCCGAATTCTTGCCTTTGCGATGCAGGCGAAGGGAACTGCATGCGCGACTTTGCGGGACCGTCTGGCACTCATGCGTTGAGCGCGCGAGCATCGCGGATCGCTGCGGCGTCAAGTGCCTCTACTCCAAGGGTTCGATTGCCCATTTGACGGATGGTTTGAGTCTGAGAAGAAAGTAGAATTTTCCGGAGAGCCTGAGAGCGCTCCAGGCCCCTTCGATGGCGCTCACAATGTCGTCATTGTCGAGTCCCGATGCATCGATAACGGCGGCTTCCGATTCTGCCGCTATACGAAGGAAACGCTCGGGTGCTCGGGTCACAAGAACTCGCTGCCCGAGCAGCACCTGTAGTTGGCTTTCGGACAAGCCCGAGGTAAGCGCAAGGGGCCAGAAGTCTTTGTCGCGCAGTGGCCGGTAGAGGTGCTCCAGGCCAGTGTCGAGGATAAGGATTGCCCGGTATGGAGTGGTCTTGGTGCTGTCATACTCGCCGAAGTTGGTTGTCATCATCATGGCTCTTGATCCATGCTCGTTCGGGTTCTGGCAAACAGGTTCCGTCGCAATCTGGAGCGACCCGATTTCCGGCATATGTGCGCTGAGCCGTGCAAAACTCGGGGTTTACACCTGGGTCGGGGCGCGGGCCAGCAGGCGGCAGATTGTAGCTGGGTGAACGTTAAATAATCTCGCAGCGTCGGCGGCGGTCTTCATGCCCATACTGACGGAGTGGACGATCTCCTTTTCTTGCTGCACAGTGAGCTTGGGGCGGCGTCCTCCGATCCGGCCTTCCTTGCGGGCGGACTCCAAGCCGCAGCGAGTCCGCTCCCGGACCATTTCCCGTTCGTACTCGCCGAAGGTGGCCAGTAACTGCATGAGCATGCGCCCGGCAGGGGTCGTTGTATCAATCGACTCCGTCAACGAACGGAAACCTGCTCCTGCTTCGCTGAGACGCTCTATGATGTGGAGCACGTCTTTGAGAGACCGCGACAAGCGATCAAGCGTCCACACGGTGAGCACGTCCCCTGGTCTCAGGTGATCAAGCAGGCGGTGAAGTTCTGGGCGATCCCAGCGGCCACCCGAGGCATGCTCGATGTAAACGCGTTCACAACCTGCGCCCTTGAGCGCGGATTGCTGAGCGGTGGTGTCCTGGTCGGTAGTCGAGACTCGCGCGTAGCCGATGTTCATTGCTCAAACCTATCGCCATCACTCTCTATTTGGCAACAGGATTGTGCAATCCTGAAACACACGCCAATGCGAGCCAGCTATCGACTTGCACAGACGATCGTTTGTGCAATCGGGTTCCGAAGAGACGCTGCTAGAGCCTGTTATTAACTTCAGCCGGGAATCCGGGTCAGTTTGGCAAGCATGAGTATGGCGAAGGCAAGGTAGTGGAGTCCTCCGAGCGTGTGGGCGAGCCGTTCATAATCGCGCGCGAGGCGGCGGAAGCGCACCGCCCAGGCGAAGCTGCGCTCGACCACCCAGCGGCGCGGCAGCAGCACGAACCCGCGCTTGGCCTCGGTATGTTTGACCACTTCCAGCCTTACTCCATGCGCGGCCGCCGCCTCCATTGCAGCCTCGCCGGTGTAGCCCTGATCGACGAAAGCCAACTCCACATGGTCCCCGGTCACCTCCTGCACCGCCCGGGCCAACTCGCCGACCTGGGCGCGGTCCTGCTCGTCGGCCGCGGTCACGTGCAGTGCCAGCAGGTGGCCCAGCGTATCGACCGCCGCATGCACCTTCGAGCCTTTGCGCCGCTTGGCCCCGTCATAGCCGGCGCGCGCGCCCGACTCCGGCGTCGATTGCAGCGTGCGGCTGTCCAGAATCATGGCCGTCGGCTGAGCATTGCGCCCGGCAAACTCGCGCAGCAGCAAGCGCAGATCCTCGACCATGGCCTCAAAGCAGCCCGCGTCCATCCAGCGCCGCATCTGCTGGTACACCACCGGCCACGGAGGCAGGTCATTGGGCAGCATGCGCCACTGATTGCCCGTCTTGACCACGTACCGCACCCCGTTGAATACCGCGCGCAGCGAGTACTCCCGCTGCGCAGCGTCCTCCCGGCACAAGACCAGATAGGGCGCCACAAACGCCCACTCCTCATCCGTCACATCGCTCGGATACCCGAGTTGACCACGATTGCCCATCCCAATATCGTCAGACCAACTCTCCGCAATTCCTATGCCTTTGTTTCTAAAGGAACAAGCTTAATAACAGGCTCTAGAGCAGGCCCTTCGCTTTGATCTCCAGGTAGTGCCGGATGGCGTCGGCGGCGAGGGCGGCGCTTGTGGTGCGGACGACGAGCGCGCCGCCGCGCTCGAGATCGGCGACCAGGGCCCGGCGGCGCTCTTCCATTTCGCGCGCGGCGGCGATCGAGAACATCTGGTCGGCGTCGGCTGACTGGGCGGCGGCAAGCGCGGTGAGTTCCGGGTGCTCCAGCAGGAGAATGAGGGGAAGGTGGCGGCGCGCCAGCTCGGCGATCGCGAGCGCGATCTCCGGACGGCCGGCGCTTTCGGCCACTTCGGTGATCCAGACGACCAGGCTGCGACGGCGCTGCAGCGACTGGAAGCGGGCGACGGCGCGCAGGTGGTTGGCCTCGCCGCGTTCGCTCGCGACCTGGGCCAGCAGGTCGACCAGCAGGCGCAGGTGCCCGGCGCCGCTGCCGGGGACGAGCTGCTGGCGTACGGTGCGTCCGTAGGCCAGCAGGCCGAACTTGTCGCCGGAGCCGGAGACGGCGCGCGCCAGCAGCAAGGCGGCGCTGGCGGCCTGGTCTAACTGGGTAGTTGCGACGCTTTGGGTAGTCGCGACGCTTTGCGCAGTCATGACACCCTGGCTCAACGCAGCCGTGGTCTGCGACAGGCGCCCCGCGTCGAGCAGCACCCAGACCTGCTGGGAACGCTCGGTCGTGAACTGGCGGGTTATGAGCTTACCGCGCCGGGCGCTCGCGGTCCAGCTCAGGTCGCGCAGCGCGTCGCCGGGCTGGTACTCGCGCAGACTCTGGAAGTCGCGCCCGAAGCCCTTGTGGCGCAGCCGGCGCTTCTCCAGTTCGAGCTGCCGCGCGTTGAGCAGCGGCAGCTCCCCTTCGCTGCCGGCGCGCACCGCTGCCGGATACACGCGGACAGTTTGGACCGGGTGAGCCGTGATCCAGCGTTCGATCAGCCCCAAGGAACCGCGAACTCGGCAAAAGACCGGGCCGAGCGCGTAGTCACCCCGCGCGACGGGGGTGGCGTGAAGCGTCGCAGCCGTAGCCTCGCGTGGAAACACCTGTACCAGCGCCTGCAAGGGCGCCGGCGCCACGCCTGGGTGGAGCGCGTCGGTCAGCTCAATCGAGACCGCGTGGGCAGCCGTATGCAGCACCAGCAGTTCAATCGCCGTGGGCGCACCGAGCGCGGGTGTGGCTAGAAAGCTGCGGGTCACGGTAAGTGAGCGTGGCAAACGACGTAACTCCAGAGCGGCAAGCAGCAGAACGGCAGCATTCCACGCGGCCAGCGCGAGCAGCAGGATCCAAGGGCGCAGGTGCAGGAAGAAGCCGGGCAGCAGGCAGAGTGAGCCGGCCAGCAGCAGCAGCAAACCCCGCGCGCGCAGCGCCCAGCCGAGTGGGCGCGCTCGGCCCTCTGCTGTCGCCGGCGCCGGATGCAGCAGGTTTGTTGTCGCGGCGGCCACGCTACTGGGGCACAGCGGTCGCGGCCAGGATTTCAGCGATCACGCGGTCGGTATCCGCGCCTTCGAGCTCCGCCTCCGGGCGCAGGACCAGGCGATGCCGCAGGACCGGCGGCGCGGCTTCCTTGATGTCGTCCGGCAGCAGAAAGCCGCGGCCGTCGCGCGCGGCGTAACCCTTGGCCACTAGCAGCAGGCTGCCTGCCGCACGGGGCGAGGCGCCCAGCAGCAGCGCCGGCCACTCGCGCGTGCGCCGCACCACGGCCAGCAGGTAACCGAACAGCGCCGGTTCTACCGTGACCGCGCGTACTTCACGCTGCGCGCGGGCCAGCAACTCGAGCGCGACGGGCTCGACCGCGATCTCGGTATGGAAGCTGCCGCCGGCGCTCCCATGGTGCCGCTCCAGCACTGTGCGCTCATCTTCAAGCGAGGGGTAGCCGACCAGGATTTTGAGCAGGAAGCGGTCGAGCTGCGCCTCCGGCAGCGGGTAGGTGCCCTCGAACTCGAGCGGATTTTCGGTCGCGAAAACCGTAAAAAGCGGGTCGAGCACGTGAGTGTCGCCATCGGAGGTCACCTGGCGCTCTTCCATGCTTTCGAGCAGCGCCGCCTGGGTGCGGGGCGGCATGCGGTTGATCTCGTCGGCAAGCAGGAACTGCGTGAACACCGGCCCGCGATGAAACGAGAACTCGCCGGTCCGGGGCGAAAAGACGTTGGTGCCGAGAATGTCGGCCGGCATCATGTCGGGCGTGCCCTGCACGCGGCGGAACGCGAGGCCCAGGAACCGCGCCAGCGTCTTGACGGCGAGGGTTTTCGCGACCCCGGGCACGCCCTCGACCAGCGCGTGGCCGCCGCACAACGCGGTCAGCAGCGCCTGATCGATCAGGGCCGTTTGGCCCGCGATGACCCGCCCGATGGCGGCGCGGCCCTGCTCGAAAAGGGCGAGCGTGGCACGTAAGTCTGCGGCGTCTGCTTCGTTCTCGTGCCATTCGTTCAAGCGGTCGTCCTTTCGGTATGTGCAGTTGCTTTCTCTCGATGATCGCTGATCTGCCGTGGCAATGCCGTGTTGTGGGCGTCGAGCGCACGGACCAGGGAGAGCGTGTCGGCCGTCGATGCCGGTGCGTCCGCGGCACTGGCGGTCAGGTCTCGTTCCAGTATGTCCCAGGCGTCCTGCTCGCCGAACCGGGCGCGCATCGCGCCGGCGATAGCTGCGGGCCCAGCGCTGAGAGTGTCTGACGCCAGCCCGGCGGCGGTCGCCAGCACGCGGTGCAGCCGGCGTTCCGCTGCCTGAATCGGCGCGCTGGTGGCGCCAGCCCGGCTGTACAGCGCGCCCATGGACCAGGCGAACTCGAGCGGCGAGGTGCGCGCCGGCGTGCCAGGCACATCGCGCACCGGACCATGCCGCCGGCTGTAGGAGAACAGCAGCAGCGCCGCCACGAGGCCGGCCTGTCCCAGCAGCAAGGGCAGCGGCAGGCCCCGCAGTGGGTCGGCTTCGCGTATCGCGCCGGCGCCGTGCAGCGATTCATCGAAGAGGATGGTTTTGGCAGCCCCGTGCGAGGGCGTGATGCTGGCGAGCAGCAGGCGCAGGCTCGCGTCGTTATGCAGCCCCTGGTTGCTGAGCGGCGTCGCGCTGCTCCACCAGGTGGCGGTGCCCGCGCCCACGCGCCAGCGCACCACCACGGCTTCGCTGCCGCAGCGCTGCGCGACGGAGAGGCTCGTCGATGGCTCACCCGTCCAGGAAGCAGGCACGGCGAGCGGGACCGAGCCTGCGCGCGCCAGCGGGCTTTGCCCTTCCGGCACGGTCAGGCACAGGCTCTGGAACATGCGCGGTGAAACGTGGACCTCCGAACGATCGAGCAACGCTGCTCCGGTAAGCCCGGTGGCGAGCACGGAGCCGCCGCGCTTGAGAAAGGCGTCCAGAGCGGCGCGGTCGGACTTCAAAGCGTCCCCGGGCAGGCGCGGCCCAGCCAGGATCAGCGTGGTGTGCGCCGCGTCGGAGGCTGACAATTCGGTGAGCGGCTGCTCGGAGGCGGCCGCGCGGTAGCCGAGCGACGACAGCAGCAGCAGCGCGGCCCTGCCGCCGGCTTTGCCGGTATTCCAGGTCGCGGGCGTGGGGTCGTCCTCCGCGCCGGGGGCAAACATGGCGACCGCGACCACCAGCAGCAGGCAGGCGAGCGAGACCAGCAGGACGATGCGCGCGGCGGCGTTGGCGGGGGTCGTGCGGCCCCGGGCGGTCACCGGCCTGTCTCCGGAATGCGGGGCACGCCGAGCGCATCCGCCAGCTCCCGCGCGCGCTGGTAGTCGCGCTCGCCGGCATCGAGCCGGCTATACCAGACCCGCTCCAGCAGCGCGGTGAAGGCGGCGAGGCTGCCTCGCTGCGGGCTTGCCGGCTCTAGCAGGCGCAGGTACTCGCGGGGTGTGCGCGTTTCTGTGTCGGGACCGCGCCGGCGCCAGCGGCCGCTTGCAGCCAGGCTGCCGATTGTGGCCCAGTAGAGCGCGTGCACCGCCGTGCGCCAGTCGCCGGCCGCAGCCGCGGCCTCGGCCAGCGCGGCCCAGTCTGCTTCCAGGTTGCCGGCTTCGGCGAACCGGGGTTTCCAGCCGCCGGCGGACGAGCCGCGCTCCCTGCGCAGCGCGCGGAAGACATAGGCAAGCAGCCCGGCGAGCGCGCCGGCCAGCAGCGCCCACTCGACGGTGATGCCGATCCAGGGCCGGTGCGCGCTGGCAGCCGCGGCGGTGAACAGCAGCCGGTCAAGCCACGCCCAGAAGCGCGCCAGCATCAGCTGCCACCAGGCGGGGCCTTCACTCACGGAGCGAAACTCGCGCCGGCTGAGGATTGTGTTGGCCTGCGTGCGCGCCTTTGTGTTCGGAGCGGGCCGCGCGTCGAGAAACACCAGTTCCTGATCGATGCGGCCCGAGGCTTCCGTCATCAGGCGCGTGCGCGATTCAGGCACCGCGCCATGCGCCTGTGTCAGCGCGGCGCGCAGCCAGTCCAGGCGCAGCGTGTAGCTGCTCGGTTCGCTCGAGCCCGATTGGACCAGCAGGTCGCCGGGCGCGCGCGCCGCGTCGCAGGCCTGCGACGCGGCGGAGCAGGCGCGCGCAAGTGCCGCGGCCTGCCGCAGGGCGGCGCCGTACTCCGCTGGCGAAGCCGCCGCGTTTGCCGGTGACTGCCCCTGCGGCGCGGCCCAGGCAAACTGTGCCGCGAGGAGCAGTCCCACTACGGCGAGCGTGCGAGCTCTTACCATAGGCTAGCCGCTTCCCGTGGCATGGCCTGACGAGGATTCCAGCCGCGGTTCATCGCCAAGGGAGGCAGGCTCCGCATGCGGAACCGCCTCGGCACCGCGCAGGAGAAAGTCGATGTCGAAGGCCTCGCGGCGGACCCGCTCGTCGAAGTAAAAGAGGCACAGCGCGATGCTTGCCACCGGCGAGAGCAGCAGCGCGATCACGAACGCGAGGGCAAGCTGCAGTGCGATCGCGACCGCGTGCTGGGTGGGCGCCTTGGTATGCGCGACCAGCAGCAGCAGCGGCGACTGCACCACGCCGGCAATCACGTAGAGCAGGAGCAGCAGCAGGTAGAGCAGGAAGATGCGCCACTTGCGGCCGTCGACCAGACTCTTCGTGCGGCGCATGGCTGGCCGCACCTTCAGGTCCTCGATGACCGAGGCGGGAATGGCCAGGCTGTTGCGCAGGTAGGCGATCCCGCCGTAGACCAGGGCTGCGACTCCTAGAGAGATGAGGATGCCGCCGACCACTCGCTGATGCATGGGGATCGCCGCGAAGCCGGCCGCGAAGAAAAGCAAGGGGAGCCACATGGCGCTCCAGGCCTTCCATAGCTCGATCCCTATATAGCGCAAAGTGTGCGGCCATGCGGCGCGCAGCGCCCTGGCTGGCTCGCCCGCATTGCCGAGGTAGATGTCGGAGACCATGCGGGTCGTCGCTGCCTGGCTGATGGCGTAGCCCGCCAGCGCCAGCAGCGCCGAAACGAGTACCGCCAGAGCCGGCCCGATGGAGCGGGTGGTATAGGCTAGGGAGCCGCTGCTGCCGCGCGCCTGGGCGGAGTGCGGCAGTAGCAGCTGCGCGCCGTTGCTCAGCAGCCCCAGGCAGGCCGGCACCAGCGCGATGACGAGAAAGAGCAGAATGCGCGAGCGATACAGAAAAAACACCCGGTCCAGAAGCTCGCCCGTGGACAGGGGGCGCAGGTCCAGCGCCGGCAGCGGGGATTGCGCCGGAGTGCCGTGACTCTCCTCCAGCTGGTTCCAAGACTGATTCATGCAGAGACCTTTCGAAGCTGGCGCGCGGTGCGAGGAATCGTAGCATAGCCCGGGACGGCAAAAAAGACTTCACGCGAGGAAAAGCCGGGATGCGACAGTACTGTGGTTTCGCGGGCGCACTGGCCGGCTTGCAACAGGCTTCACACGCGCCCGGCGGAAAACATTGTCGTGAGACGGAAAGCAGGCCGTTTCGCCGCGGCAGAGACCGCCTGCCTCCGGTGCTACGCTCAAAACAGGTTTCACCATGAACGATTCTCTCTCCGCAGCCAGTTCGTTGAGATCCGCTGCCGGCGCTGAAGTCAGCCCCGATTTAGAGGCGCGCTCCGGCTTCGGCCAGGCAGGCGGCGCGCCGGCGCGCTCGTCCCGCTTCGTACGCGCGTGCCTGCGCCGCCCGGTCGATCGCACCCCGGTCTGGTTCCTGCGGCAGGCCGGCCGCTACATGGCGGAGTACCAGGCCGTGCGCAAGCACCACTCGCTCATCGAGATCTGCAAGCAGCCCGCGCTGGCGGCCGAGGTCACCATCACGGCTGCTGAAAAGCTGGGCGTCGACGCGGCCATCATCTTCGCCGACCTGCTGCTGCCCTTCGAGTGCATGGGCCTGCCGTTCGAGTTCGTGGCCGGTGAAGGCCCGGTGGTGCATGCGCCGGTGCGCACGCGCGAGGCGGTGGAGGCGCTGCGCACCGACCGCGCGGAGGAGCTTGGCTACGTGGCGGAGGCGATCCGCCGGGTGGTCGCGCATTTCAAGCACCGCGCGCATGACGACACCGACGACGCGCTCGGCATCATCGGCTTCTGCGGCGCGCCGTTTACCCTCGCCAGCTACATGATCGAGGGCCACGGCTCGCGGCAGTACATCCACACCAAGACGATGATGTACCGCGAACCCGCGGCCTGGCGGATGCTGCTTGAGAAACTGGCCACCGTGCTGCGCGAGTACGCGCAGCAACAGGTAGACGCGGGCGCGGACGTGATCCAGATCTTTGACAGCTGGGCCGGGGCGCTCGCGCCGGCGGACTACCGCGAATTCGTGCTGCCGGTGACCCGCGACCTGGTGCGCGCGGTCCAGGCCATGGGCGTGCCGGTCATCTACTTCGGCGTGGATACGGCCACGCTGCTGCCCGCGATGCGCGAGACGGGAGCCGATGTGCTCGGCCTGGATTGGCGGACGCCTCTGGCGAAGGCTTGGCGCGAGCTCGATTACAGCTGTGCCGTGCAGGGCAATCTCGACCCCATCACATTGTTCGCCGCGCCGGAGCTGCTGGACCGGCGCGTCGCCGAGATCCTTGCGGAAGCCGACCAGCGCCCGGGCCACATCTTCAATCTCGGCCACGGCATCGTACCCGGCACGCCGGTCGAGCATGTGCAGCATGTCGTCCGGACAGTCCGGCGGCTGTCCCAAAGAGCTATCCCGGAGAGAGGAGTCCGCCCATGAGTGAAGCCAAACAGGCAGTGCTGCTGCTGGCCCACGGCACACCGGACGAGCTCGCCGATATCCCGAAATACCTGAGCAACGTGGTGAGCGGCCGCCCGATGCCGCAGACGGTCATCGATGAGATCACACACCGTTACACTTTGATCGGCAGGAGCCCGTTGACGGCGCTCACGCTCGAGCAGGGCCGCCTGTTGAGCGAGGCCCTGGGCGTGCCGGTGTATGTCGGCATGCGCAACTGGAAGCCCTATATTGTGGATGTCGTGAAGCAGATGAAGGCCGACGGCATCACCGAGGCGGCTGCGATCTGCCTGGCGCCGCAGAACTCCCGCACCAGTGTGGGCCTGTACCGGCGCGCCGTTTTTGCCGAGGCGGGTGACGCGATCCGGATCGATTTTACCGACGGCTGGGCCGACCATCCGCTGCTGGTGAGCGCGTTCGCCGAGCGGCTGCGGCCGGTGCTTGCGAGTGTCGGCGAAGAGACTGTCACCCCGGCAACAGTTGTATTCACGGCGCACTCGGTGCCATGCCGGACGATCCAGACTCCAGCTGAGGGAGCGGCCATGCTTCGGCCCGGCGCACCGGTTCCGGCAGACTCAGCTGAGCGTGATCCTGTCCAGTGGGCGCGATCCTCGGCCGACGCAGCGCGGGAGCAGGACCGGCCCACGCCCGATCCCTATCCGGTCGAGGCCAAGCGCACCGCGTCTTTGATCGCGCAGCAGATACCGGAGTTGACCGAAGACCGCTGGTGCTTCGCGTTTCAAAGCCAGGGCATGGCCGGCGGCCCGTGGATCGGCCCGACGGTCGAGGACACGCTGACCGCCCTGAAGCAGGCTGGCGTTCACGCGGTCGTGCTGCATACAATCGGCTTTCTCTGCGACCACGTTGAAATTCTTTACGACATCGATATCGCGTTCAAGGAGTTTGCCGCGGGGCTGGGCATGCGGCTGGAGCGGCCTGCCTCGCTCAATGATTCACCCCTGCTCACCCAGGCGCTTGTCGACCTGGCCCAGCGCGGTTTTGCCCGCTTGGCCGCGGCGGCCCCAGCCAGCGCGGAGCCGAAGCTGGCGTTGCAGTGAGCGGTACGCAGCAGGGCAAGCGGGTCGCCGTCGTCGGCGCCGGTATCGCCGGCATGGCTGCGGCATATGAGGCCGCAAAGCAGCAACGCCATACGGTGACGCTGTTTGAAGCCAGCGACCGGCTCGGCGGCACGGTCGAAACGGTCCACGAAGGCGGCTTCACCATCGAGTGCGGGCCGGACTCCTGGGTCTCCGACAAAAGCGCGGCGCGCGACCTGGCTATCGAGCTCGGCCTCGGCGGCGAGATCATCGGTTCAAACGACGCCATCCGCCGCAATTATCTGGTGCAGGGCCGCACGCTCACGCCGATGCCGGACGGCATGCGCATGATGGTGCCGACCCGGTGGCTGCCCATTCTCGAGTCGCCGCTGTTCAGCTGGGCGGCCCGGCTGGACTACCTGCGCGAGCCCAAGCGTGCCGAGCAGTTGAAGGCCGAAGCGCAGGGCCGGCCCGAGGATTTCGACGAGTCGGTGCGCTCGTTCGTCACGCGGCACTTCGGCGTGGAGGCGACCGAGACCATCGCCGGTCCGCTGCTCGCCGGGGTCTTCGGCGGCGATATTGACACCCTGAGCGCGGGCGCGGTGCTGGCCCCGTTTGTGCGGCTGGAGCGCGAGCATGGCAGCCTGATCGCCCCAACCATGGCGCGCGTGGAAAAAGACAAGGCAGACGGCAAAGCGCCGGAGCCGGTGTTCACGACGCTGCGCGGCGGGCTGTCAACGCTGGTCGACCGCATCGCCGCGGCCCTGCCACAGGGGAGCATCCGAAAAAACACTCCCGCAATTGCGCTCACGAGAAGCGCAAAGGGCTGGACCGTAACCAGCAGCGCCCACGGGCCGGAGCCGTTCGACGCGGTCATTCTGGCTACGCCCGCGCACGTGACCCGCCGCCTGCTGGAGCCGGTGCACCGCGTAGCCGCCGCACTGCTGGCCATGGACGCGACGTCCGCCATCGTCGTCGCGTTGTGTTTCGCGGGCGAGTCCGCCGCGAAGCTGCGCGTGCCGCGCGGCTTCGGGTTCCTGGTGCCGCCCCGGCGGGCGCTGAGCGACGAGCCGGAACTGCTGGCCGGCACCTTCATGGAGCAGAAGTTTTCCCATCGCGCGCCGGAAGGAGCGGTGTTTTTGCGCGGCTTCTTCGGCGGCCGCGCCGCGCCGCGCATGATGGACTGGGACGACGCGCGCATCGCGGAGGCCGCACGCGCGCAGTTTTCGCGGCTGCTGGGGCCGCTGCCCACGCCGCGGTACGCGCTCGTTCGCCGCTGGCCGCTGTCTCTGCCGCAATACAGCATTGGCCATCCATCGCGCATGCGCGCACTGGCCCAGCATGTGGAGCAGCTTCCCGGCCTCGCATTGACCGGCAATGCCTACCAGGGCGTCGGGCTGCCTGCACTGGTGCACCATGCGCAACAGGCGGTCCGCCAAGTGCTCAAGTAAAGCTCTACGTCGGGCGAAGGTAAAAAGACGCGCGATAAGATGCGCCTTCGCGGCGATTTGCGTCGACCATTTGACGCATCGGCGATTTTGCAACGTCGCGAAAGTACATAGCCCGGCAGCAGCTTATCTTTAGCCGCAAAGCGCACTCTATCTGTTTAGATAAGTGGGTGCCCGGCTCTGTGTACCACGGCCGGCCCCGCAAGCGCGAGACAAGCTGAAGGATGGTCGAATGAGGAAGGTTGCTATTGTGGGGGCTGGGCCTGGCGGCCTGGCGGCGGCGATTTTGCTGGCGCGCTCCGGCGTCGAGGTCACCATCGTTGAAAAGCGCTCGCATGTCGGCGGGCGAACCTCCACTATCCAGCGTGACGGCTTTAAATTCGATACCGGTCCGACATTCTTTCTCTACCCGCGCGTCTTGCGTGAAATCTTTCTCGCGGCCGGCTTCGATCTGGAAGCCGAAATTCCGATGGAGCGGCTCGACCCGCAGTACCGCTTGGTCTACGGCTCGGGCGGCGAGCTGCTGGCTACGCCCGATGTCGAGCGTATGTCAGCGGAAATCGCCAAGCTGTGCCCGCGGGATGCGGAAGGTTTTCACCGCTTTTTGGCCGAGAATCGGGTCAAGCTTGAAAAGTTTGTACCGTTTCTCGAAACGCCCTTCGAATCCTGGCGCGACCTGATCCACCCGGACATGCTGCGGCTGCTGCCGCTGCTGCGGCCCTGGCGTTCGCTCGATACCGACCTGCGTTCCTACTTCGACGACGAGCGCATCCGGCTCTCTTTTTCGTTCCAATCGAAGTATCTTGGCATGAGTCCTTTCTCCTGCCCGTCGCTGTTCTCCATCCTGTCGTTTCTTGAGTACGAGCACGGCGTCTTCCACCCCATCGGCGGCTGCGGTTCGGTCACCCAGGCCATGGCGCGCGTGGCCCGTTCCCTGGGCGTGCGCATCCTGCTCGACGAGCCGGTGGAAGAGCTGCTGTTTGAAGGTCGCAAGGCGGTGGGCCTGCGCACCTCGGAGCGCAGGATCGCCGCGGACTCTGTTGTCGTCAATGCGGATTTCGCCGACGCCATGCGCACCATGGTGCCGGACAAACTGCGCCGTAAGTGGACCGACAAGAAGATACAAAAGAAGCGCTTCTCCTGTTCGACTTTCATGATGTACATGGGCATCGAAGGTCTGTATGACGATGTGTCGCACCACACGATCTATCTGGCCAAGGATTACCGCCAGAACCTGCGCGATATTGAAGAAGACCATCGCCTGTCGGACGACCCATCGTTCTATGTGCAGAACGCCTGCGTGACCGATCCATCGCTCGCGCCGAACGGCATGAGCACCTTGTACATGCTGCTGCCGGTCACGCACGATACCGGCTCCATCGACTGGCCCAAGGAGCAGGCCCGCTTCCGCGCGATCGCCATCGAGCAGATGGAGAAGATCGGCATTACCGATGTCGAGCGGCGCATCCGCACCGAAAAAATACTCACCCCGCAAAGCTGGAGCGAGGAGTACGGACTGTATCGCGGCGCGACCTTCGCCATGGCGCACTCGCTGCGGCAGATGCTGCACATGCGCCCGCACAATCGCTTTGAAGACCTGGACAGTGTGTACCTGGTGGGCGGCGGCACGCACCCGGGCAGCGGCCTGCCGGTGATCTTCGAGTCGGCGCGGATTACGTCGCGGCTGCTGCTTGAGGACTTGAAGATCGAGCCGCAGTGGAACACCGAGCCGGTGATGCCGGGCACCCCGCCGGCAGACTCGATCTACGAGGCGGTAAGCTGACAGTTATGGCGACCATGCCGCACGCGCCGTCCCGCGCCGCGGAGGCTCCCCGGGGAGTTTCGCTGGAAGGAATGCGCGCGGCCCAACGCGCCTGGGCTCGAACGCCGGTGCGCGAGCGCCTGCGCATGCTGCGCTGCTTTCGCGCGGAGCTGGCCACCGGCGCCCGCGAGCTTGCCGCGACTGTCGCGACCCGGCACCCCGGCAGCCTGCATCGCACCGAGGCCGATACCCTGGTTGCCGAAGTGCTGCCGCTGGCCGAGGCGTGCCGCTTTCTCGAAAAGGAAGCAGCGTTTGTGCTGCGCACGCGACGGGAAAGCACCGCTTCGCGCCCCTTTTGGCTGCGCTCCGTCGATGTCGAGATAGAGCGCGCGCCGCTTGGTACAGTCCTGCTGATCGGCCCGGGAAACTATCCGCTGTTCCTGCCCGGCGTGCAGGCGCTGCAGGCGCTCGCCGCCGGCAACGCGGTGCTGTGGAAGCCCGCGCCGGCCGGCGTGGCCTGCGCCCATGCTTTGCGCGTGATGCTGATTGCAAGCGGCATGCCTCCGGACCTGCTGTCGATCCTCGATCCGGCTCCCGCCGCGGCGCTGGCGGCGATTGAAGCGGGCGTCGACAAGGTCTTCCTCACCGGCTCCGCGGCCACGGGCAAAGCGGTTCTGCATGCACTCGCCGCCACCGCGACCCCAGCGGTCATGGAACTGTCGGGCTGCGATGCGGTTTTTGTGCTCGAAGGCGCTGACCTAACCCGCGCAGCCGACGCCCTGCTGTTCGGTCTGCGGCTCAACGGGTCGGCTACCTGCATGGCGCCGCGCCGCGTATTTGTAGCCCGGACAGTTGCGGATAAGCTGGGCAGCCTGCTGCGCACCCATCTGGAGTGGATCGGTCCGGTCCCGGTGCCGGAGCAGATGCGCGAGCGCTTGCGCGACCTGATCGCCGAGGCCTCGTTCCACGGCGCGAAAACCTTGCTGAACGGGCTCGAAGTGGACGATGAAGACGAGGGCAGCGTGTACGCGACGCTGCTGGCCGGGGTGACGCCGGAGATGCGCATCGCGCAGGCCGACCTGTTCGCGCCGGTGTTGTCGCTGCTGCCGTTTCGCACGCTCGAGCAGGCGGCCGGCATGCATGAGCAATGCCCGTACGCATTGACGGCGGCCATCTTCGGACCGGAGCACGAGGCTCGCGCGCTTGCGCAGACGATCACCGCGGGCACGGTGCTGCTCAACGATGTGATTGTTTCGACCGCCGACCCGCGCGTGCCGTTCAGCGGGCGCAAGCGCTCCGGCTTCGGCGCGACCCGCGGCCGCGAAGGGCTGCTCGCGATGACCGCTCCGCGCGCTATCGTGCGCCAGCGCAGTCGGAGCAGCGTCGCTTACCAGCCGACGAAAGAGGCACACGGCGAGCTGTTCGCCGGCTATGTGCGGGCGGCGCATGCGCAGGGCTGGCGCAGCCGGCTTGAGGGTTTGCGGACGATGCTGCGCGCACTGCCCGGGCTCAAGCCGCCCAGGCGCTAAGCCGGCTGCGCTGAAAAAGATTTTGCAACAGTATTAGTTACAGATCAGGAGAACAGCAAGATGCGCATTGCAGTCATCGGTTCCGGGCTTGGCGGCCTTTCCGCGGCGTGCACGCTCGCCGGCCGCGGCTACCAGGTTTCCGTCTTCGAGAAAAATCCCTGGCTGGGCGGCAAGGCCGCCGTGCTTCAGGAGCAGGGCTTCCGCTTCGACATGGGCCCCACCATCCTGATCCAGCCTTCGGTACTGCGCCGCGTCTTCTGCGAAGCCGGCCGCGATCTCGACGACTACATCCAGATGGTGCGGCTGGACCCGCAGTGGCGCTGCTTCTTCGACAACGGCTCCGTGCTTGACCTGAAGGACGACATCGCCCAGACCGCGACCGAGTTGAACGCGCGGCGCCCGGGCATGGGCGACAAATACGTGCAGTTCATGCAGTACTCGCGCGATCTGCACGGCATCTCTGACCGCTTCTTCTTCTGGAAATCGGTCGGCTCCATCCGCGACACCTTCGACATGAACGGCGCCTTCGACAAGAGAGTGCTGCGCGACCTGTTACAGATGCGCATCGGCTCGACCGTCGCCGGAACCATCCGCAAGTACATCGACGACCCCGATGTTGCGCAGATGCTCGACCACTATGTGCAGTACGTCGGTTCTTCCCCCGATGCATCGCCCGCGATCCTGTGCTCGATCGGCAACATGCAGGCCGAGGAGGGAATCTGGTACCCGATGGGCGGCACACGCGCCGTGCCCGAAGCCATGGTGAAGCTGGGCCGCGAGCTGGGCGTTGAATACCACACTTCGACAGAGATCGAACGGCTGCTGACCGTGAACGACGGCAAGCGTGACAAGGTCACCGGGCTGATGACCACCGCGGGCGAGCGCCACGAGTTCGACGCGGTCGTCTCGAACGAGGATGCGGTGCGCACATACCGTGAGCTGGTGGGCGGCGCTCCCGCGGACCGCTTCGACCGCGAGCGCGAGTACGAGCCCGCCTGCTCGGGCGTGGTGCTCTACCTCGGGCTCAACCGGCGCTACGACCACATGGCTCATCACAACTTCGTCTTCTCGCGCGACCCGCACGAGGAGTTCCACCACATCTACGATCTCGGCGAGCCCGCGCCCGACCCGACCTGCTACATCGCATCGACCAGCGGCACCGAGCCGGCCACTGCGCCCCCGGGCGGCGATGCCTTCTACGTGCTGGTGCACACGCCGTTTCTGCGGCCCAATCATGACTGGTCGAAGATGTTCCCGCGCTACCGGCAGGTCATTCTCGATAAGCTCAAGCGCACCGCGGGCCTCACCGACATTGAAGACCGCATCGTCTTCGAACGCGCGCTCACGCCGGTCGATATCCACAACCGCTACAAGGTGCTCAACGGCGCCATCTATGGTCTATCGAGCCACGGCCGCTTCAATGGAGCGTTCAAGCCCTCGAATACTTCGAGCGAGGTCGATGGACTTTTCCTGGCCGGCGGCGCCGCGCACCCAGGCCCCGGCATGCCCATGGTGATGATGTCGGGCTGGATTGCCGGCGATGCAGTCGACCAGCATTTCCGCGGCGCCAGCTCCGCGCTGGAATCTCGCACGCAGGCGGAAGCCCTGCTGGCGCAGGCGCGATGAACGAGGGCGCGCGCGGCAACCGGGCGGCCGCGCGCGTGCCCGCTGCGTCCTTTGCCGCCGGCACGCCCGCGCGGCCTTCCCGCGCCCTGCTGCGCTTCTTCGACAACTACCTGCACTTCTTTCTCAAGCGCCACTTCCACGCGCTCCGGCTGGCTGGCGCCGAGCACTGGCCGCGCGCCCGCAAACCGCTGATCGTCTGCCTCAATCACGCCTCCTGGTGGGACCCGCTTACCTCCATCCTGCTGAGCCGTTTCCTTGCCAGGCAGGCCGACCACTACGCGCCGATGGACGAGCTCGCCTTTGCGCGCTACGGCATCCTGCGCAGGCTTGGCCTGTTCCCGGTGGAGCAGGGTACAGCCCGCGGCGGCGTCCAGTTTGTCCATGCCGCGTCTTTGCTGCTCAAGCAGCCTCATTCCGTTCTGTGGATCACGCCGCAAGGTGGGTTTACCGATGTGCGGACGCGGCCCACGGTTTTCCGCGGCGGCCTCGACGCGCTGCTGCGGCGCACCGAACAGGCAACCGTGCTGCCGCTGGCGCTCGAATACACCTTCTGGGACGAGCGCCTGCCGGAGGCGCTTGCGCTACTGGGCGAGCCTCTTGTCTTTGAGCGCGGACGCTTGGCGCACGGCGCTCCCGGCACCGCCGGCGAACACGCCGCCGCCGCGCTTGAAGCCGCACAGGACCGGCTGGCCGCGCTTGCCATCCGGCGCGATCCGGCGCCGTTTACCTCGGTGCTGGCCGGATCCGCGGGCACCGGCGGCATCTACGGCGCATGGCAGCGGCTGCGTGCGCTCAGCCGGGGTGAGCGTTTCAGCGCGGAGCACGCAAGCCTGCACACGCGCCCGGGTCGCGGCGATGCCTGAGGCCCCGCTCACCGCGTTTACAGCGCGTGCAGGCACGCCGTGACGCCGCTTCCCACCTCTCCGTGGCTGCTGCTGGCGCTGGCCTGCTCGCTCGGCTCGCTCGTTACCTTCTGCGTCAATCTGCTGTGGTATCGTGAGCCGCGCCAGCCGGTATCGGCACCCCTCTGCCCCCGCGCCGTTTCCGTGCTGATCCCAGCGCGCAACGAAGAGGCGAGCATTGTCGCAGCCGTTGAAAGCGTTCTGGCTTCGACGGGCGTCGAAGTGGAACTGCGCGTGCTCGACGATGCTTCGGTCGATCGCACCGCGGCACTGGTGGAACAGATCGCCGCGCGCGACCCGCGCGTGGTGCTGCTGGGCGCGCCCTTGCTGCCGGCCGGCTGGAACGGCAAGCAGCACGCATGTGCCGTGCTGGCGCAGCTCGCGAGCCACCCGGTGCTGTGCTTCCTCGATGCGGACGTGCGCCTGACTCCGGATGCGCTGTCCCTGCTGCTAGCGGAGCTGGACCGGGGCGGCGCCGACCTGCTCAGCGGGTTCCCTCTGGAGGAAACCGGCACCTGGCTTGAGAAGCTGCTCATCCCGCTGATTCACTTTGTGCTGCTCTGCTATCTGCCGCTGCCGTTTCTGCGGGTGTTCCCGCGAGTGCCGGCACTGGCCGCCGGCTGCGGGCAAGTGATGCTGGTGCGCCGGGAGGCCTACGAGGCCAGCGGCGGCCACGCGGCCATCCGTGAGACCATGCACGACGGCTTGCTGCTGCCCCGCCTGCTGCGCCGCCACGGCTTTGCGACCGACCTGTTCGACCTAACCGGCATAGCGCGCTGCCGCATGTACCGCAGCGCGGCCGAGGTATGGCACGGGCTAGGCAAGAATGCGACCGAGGGCATGGCAGCGCCGGCGCGCATCGTGCAGTTCTCCGGCATGCTCTTTTTCGGGCAGGTGCTGCCGCTGCTGTGGCTGGCGGCCTCGCTGGTTGGGCGCGCGCCCCTGTTCTGGCCGGGCGTGGCTGTGGCCGCGGGCTACCTGGTGCGCGCGCTGGCGCTGTGGCGATTCCGCCAGAGCCTGCTCGGGGCGCTGCTGCACCCGTTTGGCGTCGCGGCGCTGCTGGTCCTGCAGTGGTGGGCGCTGGGCCGCAAGCTCCGGCGCCGGCAGGCCGTGTGGAAGCAGCGTGCCTATGACGTGGGTTGAGAGGAAGGCAAGAAACACGCGGGCAGCCATAGGAATACTTGCCGCGATCGTCTTCGCGGCGACCGTAGGTATGCAGGCGCATGCCGCCGACCGGGACTGGAACTCGCCGGCCTGGCGGCAGCAGCTGGATGCCGCGCGCGTCTCGTACTACGCGGATCTCGAAGGCGACAAGGCCGCCGATGCGCAGGCAAAACAGCGCTTCGCGGCGCTCGAGCGCGAGCGCCCGCACGATGCCACGCCGCAGGTCTACGCCGGCAGCCTGGAGCTGCTGGAAGCCGGGCGCACCTGGGCGGTGTGGCGCAAGCACACGCTTAGCATGGACGGCCTAGCACAGATGGATGCGGCGGTCAACGGCGACCCCGGCAACGTGGAAGCGCGCCTGGTGCGCGCGCTCACCACCTGGCACCTGCCGTTCTTCTTTCATCGCAAGCAGCAGGCCGAGGCAGACCTGGTGTTGCTGGGACCGGGCTCCGAACAGGCCGCGCGGTCGGGCGCGCTGCCGCCCCAGCTGGCCGCGGCCGCGCTCGATTACTGGGGCCAGATCCTGGACGACCGCAACCAGGCGGACGCCGCCCGGCGGGCGTATGCCGCGGCTATCCGCGTGGACCGCAACAGCCCCGGCGGCGCGGACGCGGTCAAGCGCCTGCGCTGAGTCGAAGTGCGGAGAATGGTGAGGGGATGTGAATTTTCAATAACTGCGATACAGTAACGATGTCTATGTCAAACCTGCAGCTTTTCCTTGCAATCGGCGTACCAGTGCTGGTCATGATCGTCGGCTTCGTCTTGCAAGGCCGAGCGTTCTCCAGCCTGCGCGACGAAATGCTGGCCCGGTTTGAAAGCGTCAATGGTCGTTTCGACAGTCTGGAACGCCGAGTCGGCGTCATCGAGGCCGACCTCCGCCAGTTCTATAGCATCACTGGAAATCACGAAGGTCGAATCGGCTCGCTGGAGAAGCGCTAGAGCATTTTCACTCCACACGTAGAGGGGCCGGCAGATGTGCGCGTGGCTTTTCCGTCGGGAAAGGCCACTGGAGCGAGAACCTGGGCCTCTACACCAAGAGTGAAAATGCTCTAGATCGCGAAAGGCATAGCCGCGGGGCTACTCGGGATCGCTTTCGATGCCGCGCCAGGAGTGCGCCTGCATCGCGGCCGGTTCGCCTGCGCGCAGGATGTTCGCAATCACAAACAACGGCCGCTGCTTCACCTCGGTGTAAACACGTCCCAGGTACTCGCCCATGATGCCGAGCGAGATCATCTGCAGTGCGCTTAGAAACAGCATGCCGACAAACAAAGTGGCCCAGCCCGCGACCCAGTGGCGGGTGAGAATGCGCACCGCCAGCGCCCAGACAATACCGACGCACGAGAGCGCCGCGGCGCCGAAGCCAATGTAGGTGAGCATGCGCAGCGGCACGGTTGAAAACGAGAAGATGCCGTCCAGCGCAAGCTGCATCATCCTGGCCCAGGGATACTTGGTGGTGCCGGCGAAGCGCGCGGCGCGCTGGTACGCCACGCCGGTCTGCCGGAAGCCCGCCCACGCGCACATTGCGCGCAGCAGGCGGTGCCGCTCCGGCATGCTCAGCAGTGTATCGACGACCCGCCGGTCGAGCAGGCGGAAGTCTCCGGTATCGAGCGGGATTTCGACGTCCGACAGCCGGTGAATGACGCGGTAGAACAGCTTCGCGGTCCACAGCTTGAGGCGCGACTCGCCCGCCCTCTGCGAGCGCACGCCGTAGACGACGTGAAAGCCCTGCTGCCAGGCGGCGACCATTGCGGCGATCACCTCTGGAGGATCCTGCAGGTCGGCATCGATGACGACGACGGATGCTCCACGCGCGATGACCAGGCCGGCCGAAACTGCCGGCTGGTGCCCGAAATTGCGTGCCAGGTGGACAATCACGGTGTGGCTGTCGGCCGCGTGCAGCGAGTCCAGCACGCTCGCCGTCGCGTCCCGTGAGCCGTCGTCGATGAAGACCAGCTCGTAAGGCAGCCCGATGCCCGCAAGCACGGCGGACAGCCGCGCGTGGCAGGCGGCAACACTCTCCTGCTCGTTGAAGCAGGGCACCAGGATCGAGAGAACAGGCTCAGGCATGGCTTCCGGCTGCGGCAGGTCCGCGGGCACCCTTGCGCAGACACACAGCATAGAAGCCGTACACGGTGCATTGCCACTGCTGCTGGTTTTTTGGCAGGTACGAGAGGACCGCCTGCGCAGTTGCGGCCGGGCTCGCGGCGGGGTCGCTGTACAGCAGGAAGTCTGCTCCAGCGAGTGCCTGCCCGGCGTCGGCGGACCGCAGCTGGAGCAGTTGCCCAAGCGCAGCCGGGCTCTCCGACAAGCTGCCGGGCAGCCGGTCGCGCAGCAGGCCGGCCGCGCCGTTCTCGCGCACCGGCACAATGGTGAGCTGCATCCAGGGGCTGTTCAGCAGCACATCGTTATGCGCGGCAAACGCGCGGGCGCCGCCCCAGCCGAGCAGCTCGTCAGCCAGATGCGCGCGAAAGGGACGGCGCACGGCAGGCGCTGTGATGAAGAGCCCTCGCGCCCCGCTGGGCAGCGGCGCCAGCGTCAGCGCCTGCTGCTGCCGCGCCGCGGGTAGCAGGTACAGCAGTGCGAAAACAATGCTGGTCGCCGTCGCGAGCAGGGCCGCGCCTGTGCTCCACTGCCACGCCCTGCGCGAAAGCGGCACGGCGGCCGCCACTACGAAGAGAAACGGCCACAGCACCGGCACCATGCGGTCGGCGAACAGCGCGGAGCCGTTCATGCTTTGCGGAAACACGATGGTTGCGAGCAGCAGCAGCAGGGCCGCGGCGCACAGCCGGTCCGCCGGGCTGGACCGGCCAGCGCGCAGGCGGCCAATGGCCCCATCGCGCGCCAGCAGAAACACACCGGCAGGCGCGAGCGCAACCAGCACGGCCGTGAACAGCAGCCCCGCCACGCTGCCGCTGAAGAACAGGCTCAGCCGATCGCCGGAGGCAATGGCCCGCAGCTGCGCGGCATGCGGCCGCAGGTCGCGCAGCAGCGAGTCCGCCACGGATGCCTTATCCGCGATCAGCATGGGGAAGACAAACGCAATGCACGCCAGCCCAAGGCAGACCCACTGCGGCGCGAGCGCGCGCAGCGTCCAGCCTGTGCCGCTGCGCTGCAGGTTGATTGCCAGCAGCGCCGTGTCGGCGCCCAGCAGCAGCAGCAGCACCAGCAGCGGCACCGGATGCGAGAGCACCAGCAGAAACAACGCGGCCGAGTAGCCCGCGACCGCGCCGGCTCGCAGGCGCGCACTCACCCGCAGGTACAGGCCGTACGCAAAGAACAGCATGCCGGCCGCGAAGCAGAAGTTGAGGAACCCCGAGCCCAGCGCCCAGCTCAGCAGCAGGGGCAGAATCCACAGCGAGACGGCAGGCGAGCCGAGCTGACGGGCGAGAAAGCGAAGGCCGCATGCATTGACCAGCAGAATCGCGGCGACGAAGCTCTTCTCCGCCCATGCGGTCGAGACGATCTGCCCGCAGCCGATCAGCCAGAAATAGTGCAGCGAGTAAGGCTGGATAAGGTGCCGGATGGCGTATACACCGGTGTAGACCCCGCCCTGGTGCGAGGCCAGCAGAAACAGGATGCGCGAAAAATAAACGTGTACCGGGCCGTCGCCCGATGGAAAGACGGGCAGCGCGAGCACGCACGCAGCCAGCGCGAGCAGGCCGGCGGCAAACAGCCAGTCGTGCGCCCGGGTATTCGATTCCGCGAGTGGCTGCAAGCTCAGCCTTTCAGCGGCTTGCGCGCGAAGTACCACAGCGAGAACGCGAGCAGCGCGAACATCAGCACCGAGACCCCGTCGTGGTAGAGAAACGTGTGCGGCATGCTGGGCAGCGCGGTGCGGCCGGTCGCAGCCTCGTACAGCTTCAGCACCACGCCCAGCAGCCCGATAATGCCGCCGGCGGCAATCAGGCCGCTTGCGTACAGCGAGCCCGGGCTGATCTCCCCGCCCAGTCCGCTTTCGCGGGAAGCAGCCGCGCGGTCCACCATCCAGCGCACCACGCCGCCGGTAAAAATCGCCAGCGTGGTCGCAATCGAGAGATACGCGCCCACCGCGAACGAGAGCGAGCGAATCCCCAGCAGCTCCACCGCGACCACCAGGAACACGCCCAGCAGCACCAGCCCCCAGGGCAGCTGGCGGGTCAGGATGCCGTTGATGACGGTTGCCATGAGCCGCGCCTGCGGCGCCGCGGCCTTCTCGCTGCCGATGCCCTGAATCCACTGCACTTCGATCCGCCCGGTCGCGGGATTGTAAAGGTATTTGCCGTCGGCCAGATCGTGCGAGCCGAGCGCGTTCAGCAGGATGTACTGCGTGCCGCTGCGCTCGTCGGGCTGCGAGCCCTCGCCGTGCAGCACCTTGATATGCGTCCGGGTGAACCGGCCCTGGTCTTCGACGCCTTGGTGGGGAACGCTCAGGTTCCAGGCCTTGTCCGCGGTGCGAAACTCTTCGAGGCCCCGGTTCATCGCGTTCAGCGTCGCGCCGATGGCAACCGTGGAAACGCATACCCCGACCATCAGCGCCAGCTGCTGCTTCCACGGCGTCGCGCCGATCAAAAAGCCGGTCTTCAGGTCCTGCGAAGTATCGCCCGCGTTGGCCGCCGCAATGCACACCACCGCGCCGATGGTGAGCGCGAGCGCGGCGAATGCTGAGCTCGTCCAGCCTTTCACCAGGAAGATTGCCGCCGTCGCCATCAGCGTCGCGATTGTCATGCCCGAGAGCGGGTTGGCCGAGGAGCCGATCAAACCCACGATCCGCGACGACACAGTGACGAACAAAAATCCGAAAACGACAATCAGCACCGATGCCGCGAAGTTGGCGGCGAGGCTGGTCTGCGCGCCGGGCACCGGCTTGAACGTAAGAAACAAAAACACGCACACCGCCAGCAGCACCGAGCCGCCGGCGACTACCCACGGCGGCAGGTCGCGGTCGGTGCGGCCCACCGCGGCGGCCTCGGCGGCGCGGTTGCGGGTGCGGATATTCTTCACGCCCGACCGCAGCGCGCCGTAAATCGTCGGCAGCGTACGCAGCAGGGTCAGCAGCCCGGCCGCCGCTACCGCGCCCGCGCCCATCGGCCGCACATAGGTCGACCACAGCTCCGAGGGGCTCATCTGCGCGATGGGCTTGGTCGCCGGGTACAGCGCCGCGGGCAGGTGCGAGCCGAAAAAGTAAATGGCCGGCATCAGCACCAGCCAGCTGAACACCCCGCCCGCGAAAATGGTTCCGGCCACCCGCGGCCCGATGATGTAGCCGACCCCGAGATACTCGGGCGTGGCGTCGCAGCGGATCGCCGCGCCGCGCATCACATGCTGCGCGCCGAGATCGGGCTCGTAGTTGGGCGTGCCGGGCCAGGCGCCCAGCAGGTTCTCGTTCTGGAACAGCGTGTAGACCGCGCCCAGTCCCAAGCCCAGAAACACGCGGCTAGCGAACGAGCCGCCGCGCTCGCCCGCGAGCAGCACATCGGCACAGGCGGTGCCCTCCGGGTACTTGAGGGTCGCATGCTCCTCCACAATCAACTGCCGACGCAGCGGGATCATGAACAGCACGCCCAGCCAGCCGCCCAGCAGCGCGAGGATAAAGATGCGCGAGTATTCGAGATCGAAGCCGAGGAAGATAAGCGCAGGCAGGGTAAAGATGACGCCCGCCGCAATCGACTGTCCGGCATTGCCGGTCGTCTGGACGATATTGTTCTCGAGAATGGACGCGCGCCCCAGCGCGCGCAGCACCGAGATCGACAGCACTGAGATGGGGATGGACGCAGCGACGGTAAGCCCCGCGCGCAGCCCCACGTACACGGTGACCGCGCCGAAAAGCAGGCCGAAGAACGAGCCCAGCAGCAGCGCGCGCGCGGTCAGCTCGGGGCGCTGCTCGCCCGGCGCGACAAAGGGGCGGAACGCGGCAGGTTCGGGAGGCGATTGGGTTTCGAGCATGCGCGGCGATGCCTCCAGAGTGGACCTGATCCCTAACCGCTGCGAGACAAACCCGCCAGGGCTGAAAGCGTGAGTGTATCAAGCGGGACAAGAGCGCGGGCAACTGCCGGTTCAGGGCCGGCCCGCGGTCAGGCCAGCGACTCGGGAACCGGCAGCGCCCGCGACAGAGGAGCCTGCGGCGCGCCCGTTGCGGTGCGGCCGGGATAGCGCCTGGTGAACTGCCGCACGCGGCGCAGCCAGGTCGTCGTGATCATGGCGAAGATCGGCAGAATGCCGAGAAGAATCCCCAGCCACACGCCCACTAGTTGAAGATGCCAGTGGAACACCAGCAGCGCGCTGGCCGGCACGCCCACCAGCCAGGTGCCGGCGGTTGAAACGAGAAAGGGAACACGCGTTTCCCCCAGTCCCCGCAGCGCGCCCTGCAGCACGTATTGGGCCCCGTCGAGCACGCGAATGCCCGCGCAGATCAGGAAGACGGGCACGGTTGCCGCGACCACCGAGGCATCGGTGGTGTAAATGCTGGCCCACACCCGCGGCGCGACAATGAAGGAAACAGATGCAGCGGCCATGCAGACCGTCGTGATGCCCACGCTGGCATAGCCCGCGCGGCGCACCTGCGCGCTGTCGCCGCGTCCAGCGCCCTGGCCGGTGCGTACCGCCGAGGCGGCCTGCACGCCTTCCGGAATCATCGCGCAGAAGGCGCTCAGGTCGAGTACGACCTGGTGCGCCGCCAGCAGGGTCGCGCCCAGGGTACTGGTCAGCACGGTCGAGAAGCTGGCCAGCGACAGGTCGCCAAATTTCTGCAGGCCCACTGGCCAGCCCAGGCGGTACATCTGCATCAGGCGCGGCCAGTGCGGCCGCCACGCCCCCGCGCGCAGCTTCACCGGCGTCTTGCGCAGGGAGAGCGCAAGCGCCAGCAGCAGCAGCCCCAGCATGTAGCAGCGCACCACGCAGGTCGCCAACCCCGAGCCGGCGATGCCGTGCGCCCGGAACGGTCCGTGCCCGTAGATCAGCAGCCAGTCGAACAGCCAGTTCACCAGGTTCGCCGTCAGCAGCGACACCATGACCCAGAAGGTGCGGTCCAGCGCCTGCAGGTAGTGCCGCACCGCCATGTACAGCAGCAGGGGCGCGGCTGACCAGCGTAGCGCGTTGACGTACTGGATGGTCTGGCTCACGATCGCCTCGTCGACGTGAATGAGCCGCAGCGCGTGCGGCGCCAGGCTCGACAGCAGCATGACGACCGGCGTGCAGACGGCGACGATGAACAGCGACTGCACCAGCGAGAACAGGCCGTCCTCGGGGTCGCCCCGGCCGTAGGCCTGCGAAACCAGCGCATCGAGCCCGTACAGCAGCCCGATGCCGCAGAAGACGATGGCGTAGAACAGGCTGTTGCCGAGCGAGGAAGCCGAAATCGCGATGGCCGAGTGCGGCATGCGGCCGACCATGATCGCGTCCACGATGTAGGTCGACATCCAGCCCAGCTCGCCCAGCGCGAGCGGCGTGGCCAGGCGCGTGGTCAGCCGCACCTCCGAGCCGAATGAATGGGATGGCGTGGCGCGGGTGCGCCGGGCGGCGCGGCTGCTTGCTTCGACCATGAAGTCTTTTCCGGGGCGCTTCCGAGGTGCGACTCCCCGTTATAGCAGGCGCCGGGCGGCGGGTGGCACTGCACGAGGCAGTCGCGTTTGCCTCATCGAAGTTTCGCGGCTTCTATCCCCTCACAATCGATACTGTTCGTCGCTGACGTGCTCCATCCAGTCCACAAACCTCCCGTCGACTCGCTCCTGGATCGCGATGTGGGTCATGGCCGTGGCCGGCGCGGCACCGTGCCAGTGTTTCTCGCCCGGCGCGAACCAGACCACATCGCCCGGGTGAATCTCCTCAATCGAACTGCCTTCCCGCTGAGCCCATCCGCGGCCTGACGTGACGATCAAGGTCTGCCCGAGCGGATGCGTGTGCCAGGCAGTTCGGGCACCCGGCTCAAACGTGACGCTGGCGCCGGCAACCAGCGCGGGGTCGGGCGCCTGAAACAGCGGGTCGATACGGACACTGCCGGTAAACCAGTCTGCCGGGCCTTTGCTGGACGGCTGCGAGCCGACGCGTTGAATCTGCATAGTTTATATTCTAGTGGGCGGGTGAGAGAGACTCCTCAATAACCATCGGGCGGCTCTCTGGCATATTTCCGGGGGCGCCCGTATACTCATGGGCATCTGGGTGGAAAAGGCCCTCCGGGATTCGTCCCGGAAATGCCCGCGAGGGCGGCCGCAAGCCGATCTGAACCCCCGATGCGAGGTGAGTCTTCACGAGCCAGCCGCTCCTGCTCGACGACCGCGAAACCCGCCGCCCCGGCCCAAGCCGGGAATCCGGCGCGGACTCCCGCTGGCGCGCCGTTGCGCGCGTCCTTCGAAGTAGCGTGCGTACGCACATCGACTCGCTTGCCTCCGCGGTCTTCCCCGCCGGCTGCGCTCTTTGCCAGACTCCGCTCGCGCGCCTCAGCCGCGCCCCCGTTTGCTCCTCCTGCTGGGCCGATCTACCCCCACAATCTGGAATCCTTTGCCTGCACTGCGGTGAAGCCCTGGGCGCGCACCCGTTCGCCAGCGAGGAGCGTGCGCCGGGGGACTGGCTCTGCCGGCCCTGCCGCGTTTCGCCCCCGGCGTTCGACCGCGCGGCCGCCTACGGGCTGTACCGCGGCACCATTCGTTCGCTGCTGCACCTGCTCAAGTACGACGGCGTGGAGCCGGTGGCGCGGCCGCTTGGAGCGCTGCTGGCCGCACAGGTCGCGGCGCTGCCCGCCATCCCCACCACTATGACGGTGGTGCCGGTGCCGCTGTTTGCCGGCAAGCGCCGCCAGCGCGGCTTCAACCAGGCGGAGCTGCTGGCGCGCGCTGTCGCGCGTGCCGGGCGGCAGCACGGGCTTACGCTGCATGTGGAAACAGGGCTGCTGGTGCGCAAACGCGCCACCGAGTCGCAGGCCGGACTCTCGCCCGCCGGACGACGCCGCAATGTGCAGAGCGCCTTTGCCGTACCGTGTGCGGAGAACGAGAAAAAGCCCCTTGCCGGCCGCGACCTGCTGCTCATCGACGACATTTACACCACCGGCGCTACCGCGCGTGCCGCGTCCAGCGCGCTGCGCCGGGCCGGGGCCGCGCAGGTCTGGGTCGCGACCGTCGCGCGTGCGCAGCGGCAGGAGTTCGCCGAGCCGGTTCATGCCGTCGAAACGCCGATGGAGGAAGATGTGGCTTTCTGGGGTTAGGCCGGCAGGCCCGGTACGAGCACGCTAAGCAGAGAAGCAAACGGGAGGGGATGCAATGTCGCTCGGAAAAAGCTCAGTCCACACGCGCAAGGGAAAACTCAAGACGCACTCCGGCCGGGACCACGGGGCTGCGCTCCACACCCCGGCGGTTCACGGCGCGGGCATTTCCGTACTGATCGAAGACCGCACCCTGCCCTTCCAGCAGCCCATGCAGACCCCGGTGCTGGTGCTCAATGCCTCCTATGAGCCGATCAATATCTGCGGCGCGCGTCGGGCGCTGGTGCTGGTGCTCAAGGGCGTCGCCAAGACCGAGGAAGAGCAGGGAGCGGTGCTGCATGCCGCGCGCATTCGCATGCCGCTGCCTTCAGTCATCCGCCTGCTCGAGTACCGCAGAATCCCGCACCAGACCCGCGCGCTGTCGAGGAAAAACATCCTGCTGCGCGACCGCAACACTTGCCAGTACTGCGCTGTAGTGCTGAACGCGGCCGAGTTGACGCTCGACCACGTGATCCCCCGCTCGCGCGGCGGCCAAAGCACCTGGGAAAACCTGGTCGCCTGCTGCCACACCTGCAACCGCCGCAAAGGCAACCAGCTGCTGCATGAGCAGGACTCGATGCGCCTGCTGAGGGAGCCGCGCCCGTTCTCGCTCCACACCTCGCGCCACATCATGCGCATGATCGGCAACTCCGACCAGAAATGGCGGAAATATTTGTATTATTGAGCCTTATGCCTGCAGAGCAGATCGTCCCCGGGTTGTACTCCATCCCGCTTGGCTTCGTAAACGCCTTCTTCATCGACGAGCCCGGCGCGGGCGTGCTGATCGACACGGGTTTCCCGGGCAACGCTGAAAAGGTGCTGAGCGCGCTTCGGGCCCTCGGCAAGCAGCCCGGCGATGTCAAGCACATCCTGCTGACGCACACGCATGCCGACCACATCGGCAATGCGGCGGCGCTCAAGAAAGCGACCGGCGCCCGCACCTACATGCACCCCCAGGACGCGCCCATCACCGAAGCTGGAACAGGCTTCCGCCCCATGCGGGCCGCGCCTGGCATGCTCAACCGGGTGATGGCCGCGCTGGTCCATTTCCGCATCGTCACCCTGAAGATGAAGGTAGAGCCGTGCGCCATCGACCAGCGGGTCGAAGATGGCGAGGTTTTGCCCCTGGCAGGCGGCATCACCGCAATGCACGCGCCGGGTCACTGCCTCGGCCAGCTGGCTTTTCTGTGGCCGCGTCATGGCGGGGTCCTGTTCGCGGCCGATGCTTGCGCCAACACGTCCAGGCTGGACTGGAATGTCGCCTATGAGGACATCGCCGAGGGCGAATGCAGCCTGCACAAGCTGGGGAAGCTCGACTTCGCAATCGCCTGCTTCGGGCACGGTAAACCGATTCTTAAGGACGCCGCCGGCCAGTTCCGGCAAAGGTGGCCGGAAGCCCGGTAGGACAGCGCTACTGCGGCTTCCCGTTTGGCGCAGGCACGGCAGGGGGCGCAGGTTTCTCATCGGCAGCAGGCGCGGGCGCGTCCTTCTCGACCGTCTGTCCGTCGTAAGTGATCTTTACCGAGGACCCAAAGCGCTTGTACTTCGAGTACTTCACCGTCTCCCGCATATGCACGTCCTGGCTGCCGTAGCCGTTGCCAGCCGAGAAGTGCAGAACTCCGTCGCCCTTGGTGTAAACCGGAAACCAGTACTTGCCGTCCACCTGCTGGCGGAACGTAATGAACGGCGGCGAGAGGTCTTCGTGGTTCTTGCGCAGGTCGTCCGGAACGTTCTTCCCGTCGGTCACCACGATCTGGAAATCGTGCTGGTCGACCCAGATGCGTCCCTGGAAGTACCGCTTGTTTTTCTCGATCACCTTGGGTTTGACATCGAAAGCGTAGGTCGGCACCTCGTCTATGGTCTGCTTGCCGACGTATGTGAGGTCGTACTGCCCGGCATCCTCCTTGGTGAGCACGAAGGGCAGGCGGTGCTCGATGTCCTCAAAATCGGCCGGCGACATCATCACGCGCTCGAGCGAGCTTTGCGGCGCCTCGACGACGTGCTCGTAGAGCTTGCCGTCCGGGTCGGCGCTGATATCGGTCACCTGGTAGTACTCACCGTCGACCTTGTTGGTGTCGTCGTCGATCGTATCCACCCGCACGCTGCGCTCGTAGGTGTAGTTGGCCATCGCTTCACGGAAGGCCGACTCCTTCTCGGTGAAGCGGTCGATGATCTGTTGAGGCGGGATCGTGGGCTGCGACAGGTCGAGCTTGCCGAAGCCGGAGTCGAGCGCCATGGGCGTGTAGGAGACCTGCGCGAAGGCAGGCGAGGCGAGTGCCACGGCAAGCAGGGCGGCGGCGGAGGCGGAAACAAAGCGAGACTTGAAGGGCACGGCAAGAGACTCCCTCCCTATTAAACGCTTCAGGGCCGGGAAAGACTCGCCCCTGCATGCAGCCCGGTTTCGATGCTCCCGATCAGGGTTTCTCCTTGAAGCCGAAAATCACCGCGTCTGCTGCTTTCCCCGCGGCAGGCGTAATATGCTGCCGCGCATAGGGGAGCGCCGAGCCCGGCCGGTTGGGCCCGAACAGCGGGTCTTTGGCCGCGACCGCTGACACATCCACCGCGGCGATGGTGGTTCCGAGCGTGGCATTCACGCTCGCGATGAACTGGTTCGCGACCAGGGCATAGCCGGTGTTCGACGGGTGAATGCCGTCGAGGCTGAACAGTCCGCCGAGGTACAGCGTGGACGCCGCATAGTTGTTGATGGTGATTCCGCCCTTGGCGAGCGTGTCGATGTAGCTATGGATGTCGACGAGCGTGCCGCCGGCCGCGGCGACCTGGCTGGCGATGACCTGGTTGTAGCTCGCGATCATGGCCTGTACCTGCACCACCTCAGCCGGCGTCAACACGTCAGCCGCGGGCAGCGGCGCCGGGAACTGCAACTTCTGAATGAGCTGAATATTGGCCTCGACCGCCAGAAGTCCCTTCGGATTGATCAGGTCGCCCGGGCTGATGCCGAGCAGCTGACCCGCAATCGCGGGGGATATGCCAGTAAGGGTCTGCACCTCGCTGAGCAGTTCGTTCGCCTGGGTCAGATAAGGGATCTCCGTGACGTCCGGGATGTTGGCGACGAACAGGTGGGCCGTTGTGCCGGCCTTGAGCGTCGTCATCAGCTGGGTGAAATCAGCCGTAAAGGCCGGGAGCGGGGTCATCGCGGACGGGTCGCCGGCGCCATCGGCGGCCAGCGCGTCGTCCCCGCCGATCCACAGGAAAACGGTCGACGGCTTCTGCGCGAGCGCCTGCTGCACCTGGGTCCCGGTGGTCCCGGCCGGGTAGCCGAGGACGAGACTGGTGATGATCTGGTCGTTGGTAGAGGGCTGCGCAACGGGTGCGGCGTTCAGCAGGTCGTTGAGCTTGTGGCCGGGGACGGCGAAGTCGGTCACCTTGGCATTTAGATCGTCGCGGCCGATGGAGGTGCCGGGGGCCTGCTGTATCACGGGCGGAATGCCGGCGCTGATCAGCTGGATCACCGAAGGAACGCCCGGCGGCGCGATCAGCGGCAGCGTGAGCGTAAAGCCGGCCTGCGCCGCGACCAGCGAGGCCCAGCCGTTCGGCTGCTGCGTGTCGAGCAGGGCGCCATTCTGGAATCCGGCCGAGAGCGAGTCGCCTATCACCACGACGTTGCTGAAGGGGTTCGCGGGCGGTGTTGCCGGCGGTGCGGGGGGTGGCGGCGCCCCCGCCACCGGGGGCGCGGGTGAGGAGCCGCCGCCGCAGCCGGTCAGGGTCACGTTCAGGCAAAGACAGGCGGCGAGGCACGAAAGCGAGAAGAAGGCGCGGGCGGTGGACAAAGACATCGTGTTCCTTGGGAACAACTAGAAACTCTGGCCAGAAAGTAACACGGTTTCCGGGTTCCAAATCGCGAACTTTGCCTGCGAGGGACTCGGAAGTAACCCCGGCGCGAGCCCCACCGCAAGCCCCGCCGCGCCCAGGGGGGTAGCATCGGGAGGAACGGAGCTCGGAATGGCATGGAAGGCGGCAAAGCCGCGCGAGCCCCTGGAGGCGCTGGCGCTGTACGAGTACGCCATTGGCGCCCTGGGCCGGCGCATGCGCACGGTTGCCGAGCTGCGCCGGCTGATGCGCACGCGCGTGGAAAAGGGCGAGACTGGCGAGGCGAAGATTGAGGCTGTTCTTGAGCGGCTGCTCGCCCAACGCTACCTCGACGATGCGGCCTTCGCCGTCGATTACACCCGCCTGCGCCAGGAGGGCGCGAAGTTCGGCCGCCGCCGGGTGCAGCAGGACCTGCAGCGCAAGGGCGTCGACGGCGAGCTGGTCGCGAGCACGATTGAGAGCGCGTACGAGAACGTGAACGAGGAGCAGCTGGCCCGGCAGTTCCTGGACCGCAAGCGGATGAAGAAGCCGACGAACGAGAAGGAGTCGGCGCGGGTGATGCGGCGGCTGGTGGCGGCCGGGTTTTCGCTGCGGACCGTGTACAGCATCCTGCGCCAGTGGGATGTAGGGGAAGAGGTGCTGGCGGCGGTGGAAACGGCGGATCTGGACGCGCCTCCAGATTCGCTTCCGGACGAGATGTAGGGCGTGGAGCTGCCGGAAAGCGTGATTGCGATCGACTGGTCAGGCGCGGAGTCGAGAGCAGCCCAGCGACGAGGCATTCGCGTTGCCGTCTGCGACGTGCCGACCGGCGATGTAAAGCTCGAGGCCGGGCGCCTGCGCTCGGAGGTGGAAGCCTTGCTCGCGCAATTTGCGCACGCAAAGGCTCCCGTGATTGCTGGACTGGACTTCTCCTTTTCATACCCGGCCTGGTTTTTGCGCCAGCTCGCCTGCGCAAGCGCGGAGGCCTTGTGGGCGAAGGCTGCCGAACAAGGCGAGCAATGGCTGCGCGAGCCGCACCCGCACTTTTGGGGCCGGCGCAAGGGCTTCGGTCCGGCTGCCGGGCATCGTGCACCGCAGTGGCTCGGGTATCGCGCGTGCGAGCTTGCGGCGGCGCAGGGCAAGCGGCTGCCGCTTTCGTCGTTCCAGATCGGCGGCGCGGGTGCGGTCGGCACCGGCACACTGCGCGGCATGCCCATGCTCGGGCGCCTGCGTGCGGCAGGGTGGAGCGTGTGGCCCTTTGACGCACCGCGTTTGCCGCTGCTGGTTGAGATCTATCCGCGGGTGCTGACTGGCCCGGTGGTGAAAAGCGATGCCTTGGAGCGCATGCTCTATCTCGAGCAGCCGCGCTTTGACGGGCTGGCGACGGCGGTGCGGGCTGAGGCGGCGGCGAGCGAGGATGCGTTTGACGCTCTGGTCTCCGCAATGGTCATGCGGGAGCATGCGCAATCGTTTACGCGGCTTGAGCAAGCCGCCGATGACCAGACGCGGCTGGAAGGGGCGATCTGGCGGCCTTGTCTCGGGTAGCTAGCAAGTACACTGGGGAGCGTATGCAATCCCGTTCCGGCGCACAGATTCGCGAGCTGTTCCTGAAATTCTTCGAGGAGAAGAAGGGGCACCGCCGCGTGCACTCCTCTTCGCTTGTTCCTGCCCATGACCCTACGCTGCTGTTTACGAATGCCGGCATGAACCAGTTCAAGGATGTGTTCCTGGGGCTGGAGCAGCGCTCGTACAATCGCGCGACTACATCGCAGAAGTGTGTGCGGGCCGGCGGCAAGCACAACGACCTGGAGAATGTCGGCTTCACCCGGCGGCACCATACGTTCTTTGAGATGCTGGGTAACTTCTCGTTCGGCGACTACTTCAAGGCCGATGCGATCGCGTATGCGTGGGAGCTGGTGACCTCGGAACAGTGGTTCGGGCTGCCCGCGGATAAGTTGTACGTCACGATCTTCAAGGGTGAGAATGGCGTCCCGCGCGATACGGAGGCCTATGACCTGTGGCTCGCGCAGGGCGTGCCGGCGGAGCGCATTTTTGAAATGGGCGCGAAGGATAACTTCTGGCAGATGGGCGAGACCGGGCCTTGCGGGCCTTGCTCCGAGATCTTTTACGACTTAGGGATTGAGGCGAGCGAGACTGGCGAGGACAAGCCGTTCGGAGAGGATGACCAGCGGTATGTGGAGATATGGAACCTTGTGTTCATGCAGTTCGACCGTCAGCAAGAGGTTCGCCAGGATTTTGATCCGGAAGGTCGATGGAGTGCCGAAACGAAAGAAACCCTGGAGTACGCCCTTCTGCCAAAGCCGTGCATTGACACGGGTGCAGGATTGGAGCGGCTCGCTGCTGTTCTGCAGGGCAAGCTCTCGAACTATGAGACGGATTTATTCACGCCGCTAATCAGGCGCGCCGCCATTCTCACAGCGGTTCCTATCAGGCCACGGGACGGAATCGCGACCGTAGTGCACAATGACGCTTTACCGGAGCCCCGAGGTATAAGCGTGATCGGGAGCGAGGCTGGCGAAGAAGCTATGCTGCCCGAGTTAATCTCGAACGCCTCGCTGCGTATTATTGCTGATCATTCGCGAGCAGCTACATTTCTAATTGCTGATGGCGTAAACCCTTCCAATGAAGGGCGCGGGTATGTGTTGCGCAAGATCTTGCGCAGAGCCATTCGACATGGGCGGCTGCTGGGGCAATCGCAACCGTTTATGTCGCAAATGGTCTTCGCGGTGCGTGAGGAGATGGGTGGGGCATATCCGGAGCTGCAAGAAAGCGCCGGGCGGATCGCAAAAACGATTGAAGCCGAAGAGTTGCAATTTGCACGCGTTCTAGAGTCCGGGTCTACTACTCTGGACGCTGTCCTTAGGCAGGGCAGTTTCATAGGAAAAGACGCTTTCCACTTGTACGAAACCTATGGCCTTCCTCTCGACTTTATGATGGATGCCGCGCGTGATGCTGGCATAGCATTTGATCTTACTGGCTTCGAGCAGGCGCGCGCCGAGGAGCAGGCCCGCGCTCGTGCATCCTGGAAAGGAGGCGCGAAGCAGTCCGCTGTTCCCGCGTACCGAGAAGTCGCAAAGACTGTTTTTGAAGGTTACGAGCAGCTCACCTCCACTAACTGCGAGGTGCTCGCGCTGGTGAAAGACGGCATTGGCGTTCCGCGTGCTGAGGCAGGTGACGCGGTTGAGATCGTGCTGGACCACACCAGCTTCTACGCCGACTCGGGCGGCCAGCAGGGGGACCATGGGGTGCTGCTCTCGGACGATCACAATGCGGTGGTCGCCGACGTGCACGGGTGCTTTGCCCCGGTGCAGGGCGTGCGTGCGCATCGCGCCACGCTGCGGCTGCCACTTGCGGTTGGCGACCGGGTGGATACGGTGGTGGATGCGGTGCGGCGCAATGCCACGCGGCGCAATCACACCGGCACCCACCTGCTGCATGCGGCGCTGCGCGAGGTGCTGGGGCCGCACGTCAAGCAGGCCGGGTCGCTGGTGGAACCATCGCGGCTGCGGTTCGACTTCTCCCACTTCGCGCCGATCGCCGACGAGGAGCTGCAGGACATCGAGAGTCTGGTCAACCGCGAAACTCTCGCCAACACAAAGGTAGACACGCTGGTCGACGTGCCCATCGATGTCGCAGTGAACCAATTTAAAGCGATGGCACTGTTCGGCGAGAAGTACGGCGACAAGGTGCGGGTGGTGCGCATCGGCGACTTCTCGACCGAGCTGTGCGGCGGCACGCACACCGGCGCGACCGGCGAGATCGGCGTGCTCAAGCTGCTGGGTGAGTCGAGCGTGAGCTCGGGCGTGCGGCGCATCGAGGCGGTCTCCGGAACCGGCGCGCTGGACGAGTTCCGCCGTGGATACGGCGCCGCGCAGCTTGCCACGCAGCTGGGCGCGAGCGCGGACACCGACCCCGCCGACGCGCTGCGCGCCCGCTTTGCCGCGCAGGAGGACGAGCTGAAACGCCTGCGCCGCGAGCTCGACCAGGCGCGCATGAGGTCCGCCTCCAGCGCGGTCGCCGATGCGGCCGACTCGGCGGTCGAGGTGAAAGGTGTGAAGGTTCTGGCGCAGCGAGTGGACGGGCTCGACCGAGGACAGCTGCGCACTCTGGTGGACAACCTGCGGACCAAGCTCGGCTCGGGCGTGGTGGTGCTGGGCTCGGCCGACGCGGAGGGCAAGGTCGCCCTGGTCGCGGGCGTGACGAAGGACCTGACGGGACGGGTCTCCGCGGGCAAGATTGTAGGGGCGGTGGCGAAGCTGGTGGGCGGCTCGGGCGGCGGACGGCCCGACATGGCCGAAGCCGGCGGCCGGGACGCGGCCGCGCTGCCGGCAGCACTCGCCGCTGCCCCCGGTATCGTGGGCGAGCTGCTTCAATAGGCATCCCGATATGGAATGGGGTACCTCCGGCGGTAACGCGGGAAATCGCCGCTGCCGCGCTACTTGGCCGCCACAGGTGGTTTGCTAGAAGAGGCCGCCCGCGCCGTGACTGACCCCTATGCCGCCAGTTTTTTGCCGCACCGCTGTTCTATTGCTCGCTGCGACGCTCTGCCTGCCGGGAGCGCGGCCGGCGCATGCGGCGGAGGACTACGCCCGGGGACTGCAACTGCGCGCTGCCCTCGACGCCACGCCGAGGGCGGAGCGGACCACGCGCCAGTATGAGCAGGTTCTGAACGCGTTTCGCGCCGTGTACCACGCGGATCGCGCCGACCCGGACGCCGACGCGAGCGTCGAAGCAGTCGCGGAGTTGCTGGCCGAGGAGGGCCGCGACCTGCGCAACGCCGGCCTGCTGCGCAGCGCGGTCGAGCAGCTGGAATTCCTGCGCCGCGACTTCGCGGCGAGCCGCTTCAGCCCGGCCGCCCTGCTCACCGAGGGCGAGATCGAGTCGCGCGACCTGCACGATACGGATGCAGCGAGCGAGCGGTTCACGCTGTTCCTCCAGAGCTATCCGCGCAGCCCGCTCGCACCGCAAGCGCGCGCCGAGCTGCGCCGGCTGGGTGCAACGGTTTCTTCCGCGCCTTCTGTTGCCGCGGCTCCCCCGGCCGCGTTGCCCGCGCAAAGCGGAAACCCGGACGATGCCATGCCGCCGGAGCACGCCAGCAGGCGGCGGCTCTCGAACAATCCCGCTCCGACCGGCAGCCCGGCGGCAAACAAGACCGCCGCGCCGGCAGACGGCCTGTGGACGCCGCAGGTCGCGCCGGATGCGCCGCCCACGCAGCAACAGGCCGCGCGGCAAGAGCAATCCTCGCCAGAGCAGGGCGCGCCCTCTACCGGAATTTCCGCCTCGCCCGCGCGTGTGGTCGGCGGCGTCCCGGTGTATCGCGGCACTCGCGCGGCCCGGCTGGCTCTGGTCACGGGCGTGCGCCACTGGTCCACCGCCAGCTACACCCGCATCGCGATCGATCTCGACGCGGAAGTGCCGTTCGAGGCCTCGCGCGTCTCCAGTCCCGACCGCATCTTCTTCGACTTTCACGGGGCACGGCTCGCACAGGATCTCGCCGGCAGGGCCGTTACCGTCACCGATGGCGGCTTCCTCGAGCGCATCCGCGCGGCTCAATTCTCCGGTGACGTGGTGCGCGTGGTGCTCGATGTGAGCGACGTGAGCGATTACTCCGCGTTCTGGCTGCCCAATCCGTCCCGGCTCATCATCGATATTCACGGCCGCCCCCAGGGTGCGCCGCCGCCCGTCTTCGCCAACGCCGCGCCGCCCGCTCAGCCGCAGCCGCAGCCGCCACCCAGCAGCGCGCCCGCGGCCCGGTCCTCGGAACGTACCCGAGCCGGCAGTCTCCCGGCGGTCGTTCCGGCGCCGCATACCTCCGCCTCGCGGGCCGCGGCCAACGGGACGCCGGCGCCCAGCTCTGCCGGCTCCGCCGCGCCGGGAACCTTCGTGGCGGAGACCACCTTGCCCGGCGCGGCGGCCACAACCGCCGGTGCTCCGCGCGCCGGCGACTCCGTTGCCGCCATCGCCGCGCTCAGCCAGCAGCCTTCGCGCGTCCGCGCCACGCGAGCGCCGACCACGGCTCCGGTCGCGTCCGTGTCGACCTCACCCGCAGCTGACGCCGGCAACACGGCGCCCACGCCGAACCCTGCCCGGCGCAACCGCCGCACCACCGCCGCAGACAGCGCGCCCATTGACACCGCGCCCGGCACCGCCGCCCACCCTGCCGACCCGGACGCCACGGGCGGCCGCTCCATGGTGCGCGCGCTGGGCCTCAAGATCAACCGCATCGTGGTCGATGCCGGCCACGGCGGGCACGACTCCGGCACGTTGGGCCCGGGCGGCCTGGAGGAGAAAGATGTCGTGCTCGACGTGGCGCTGCGCCTGGGCAAGCTGCTCAAGCAGCGGCTGGGCGCGGACGTAATCTACACCCGCGACGACGATACGTTTATCCCGCTCGAGACCCGCACGGCGATCGCCAACAAGGCGCAGGCCGACCTGTTTATCTCGATCCACGCCAACTCAAGCCCCGACGCAAGCGCGCGCGGGGTCGAGACCTACTATCTCAACTTCACCACTTCGGCCGATGCGCTGGAGGTTGCGGCGCGCGAGAACGCGGTCTCCGACGAGTCGATCCACCAGCTTTCCGACTTGGTGAAGAAGATCACTCTGCAGGACAAGATCGCCGAGTCGCGCGAGTTCGCGAGCGACGTGGAGGGCAGCTTGTACCAGGGGCTTGAAACGGGCAATACGGGCCTGAAGGATCGCGGGGTCAAGAAGGCGCCGTTTGTGGTGCTGATCGGGGCCAACATGCCGTCGATCCTCGCGGAAATCTCCTTCCTGACCAATCCGGACGATGCCACCGAGCTGCGCGACGGGGCCTACCGGCAGCGGATCGCGGAGTCGCTGTACCGAGGTGTAGCGCGTTATGAGCGCAGCCTGAGCGGTACCCGGCTGGACCAGAGCGCCTTGCGCTGAGCGGCTCGCGCTGCAAACGCCCGGGAAAAGCCTCGATCGCATTGCAGGCTCAGGGACGATTGCCGCGGTATCGCGGATGCGAAACCGTCCCTGCAGGCGGAGGCGGTGAACGCCTGAAGCCCGCTCGCCGCGCAGGTGTAGGCTTAACTTACTATGGCCCAGCGTCGTTTCGGGATGGCCGCGTATGTACCGCTCGCAGCGCTACTGGCGCTGGCGGGGAGTGTGTATGCGCAAGCTGCGCAGCGCGGCTCCCAGGCCGCGGCGCCCGCGGCCAAGAGCGCGGGTCCCGCGGCCGCTCCGCCGGCAGTGCCGCAGCACGCAAAACCCCTGCTGCCGGCCGACTTCGCTGCCGAGCCGCGCGAGGGCGACATCGTCATTCAGCCCACCGGCGAGGACGCGGACCCGGCCCACGCCGCTGTGCTCAAGGAGGATGGCTTTGTGGAGGGCAGCTCCGCCCGCTATACCGGCATCGGCCCGGCAGGCTGGGCGGTCCGGGTGTGGCGCTTCCAGGATGCGACCGGCGCTTATAGCGCGTTCACGTTTTACCGCGATCCCTCGATGCAGACCGAAGCGGTGGGAGACGAGGCCGCGGCCAGCCCGGGCCTGTTCCTGGTGCGCAGCAACGCGATGCTGGTGATGGTGCGCGCAGCCGGGCTGGGCGGGGCCGCGGCGCAGAATGCAACCCAGTTGAAGACCGCCATGCTCTCTCTGGTGCAGGGACTGCCCCGGGTGCAGGGGCCGGAAGCGGTTGCGCCGGTCCTGCCTGCACTGATGCCCGCCGACGGCCTGCAGCGCGAGACGCTCCACTATGCCATTGGTCCGGCGAGCTACAACGGACCCATTCCGGTGTCCGCGATCGACTTCAGCCGCGACGCTGAGGCGGCCGCGGCCCGCTATCGTTTGCGCTCGGGGGCGGAGCCGACCCTTACCCTGCTGATGCTGCCCACGCCGCAGATTGCCGGCTCCGCGCTGCGCGCTGTCGAAGCGCTGCCGGATGCTTCGCTGCACGTGGCGACGCGGCGCTCCGGGCCGCTGGTGGGTATCGTAAGCGGCGCCGGCGTTTCGCAGCGCGATGCGCAGCAGCTGCTCGGCCAGATTCGCTACGTGGCCGATGTCACGCTGGACCAGCCCCAGGGCTACACCAGCGAGGTGGCCAAGGCGGCGAAGCTGCTGCTCGGCATCGCCTACCTGACGGCCCTGCTGCTGATCGCGGCGATCGTCATCGCGGTCTTTCTGGGGTCTGGCCGGGTGCTGGTGCGGCGCCTTCGCGGCAAGCCCGACTCATCGATGAACGACGACGAGTTCATCACCCTCAAGCTCTAAATGGGGTGTCCGGGCACGGCACCGGCAACTTTTTACACCCCTGTAGCTTCCTGGGCAACTGCCCCAGGGCTGGTGCAGCTTTGTTCTCAAGCGTGTGAAACGAAGCGGTTTGCTGGGCGGCCTTGCGTCTTGGGGCGCATACAGGCAAATGCCGGTATATGCTGACTGAAATGCGTAAATAGTGAAAAACAAAGCGTTTACTCCCGCTCCTGATTTGCCTTGACACCCTGGAACCGCAGCCATATTCTGCTGCCAGAAAGTTCGGGTGGCTTTGCCTCCATCTGGAACTATTCTCCCTGGGGAAGGGCCGCTCCGTTGCCGGGCGGCCTTTCCCATCTTCCTGCCGCCGCTTTACCGCGGAACCCCGGCCCGCTAGAATTGGACAAGCCCGCGCGCCTTCGGGCGTTTCCCCGCGGTCAGGCCGACGTAGCTCAGTTGGTAGAGCAGCTGATTCGTAATCAGCAGGTCACCGGTTCAAGTCCGGTCGTCGGCTCCATATATATAGCTTGCAGGCTCGAGTGTGACCGGGATTGTGACCAGCGTCCAGGGCTCGTCACCGCGGACTCCGCTGGAGCTGAACCATGAGCATCCAGATACTCGACACGCACCAGCACCTGCTGTACACCGGCCGCCTCCGCTACCCGGTGGCGGAAACCGTACCGGCGCTGGCGAACCGCGGCTTTCTTTACGAGGACTATCTCGCGGCTATCGAAGGCACGGGCATCGAGGCCAGCCTGTTCATGGAAACCACGTCGGATGATTCCACGGGCGAGTTCGAGCTGGTGCATGCACTGCTCGCGCAGCCGCGGTCCGGAATCGCCGGCATCGTCGCGCAATGTGCACTGGAGACGGCGGAGGATTTTCAGCCGTGGCTTGCGTCCCGCATGGACCGGGGCTTGCGCGGCGTGCGCCGCATCTGTCATACGGAGCCGGACGACTTCGCGCTGAGCGATACGTTCGTGCGCAATGTGCAGCTGCTCGGGCGCCTGGGCCTCACCTTCGACCTATGCTTCCTGGGCCGGCAGCTGCCGTATGCGCTGGAGCTGGCAAAGCGCTGCGCCGGCACCCAGCTCATCCTCGACCACTGCGGCGTTCCCGATATTGCCGGGAGCGAATGGGATGGCTGGCAGGCCGCCATCGCGAGCCTTGCCGAGCTGCCCCATGTTGCCTGCAAAATCTCAGGGGTGCTCGCCTACTGCCGGCCAGGCTGCGCGACCCTGGCCGCGGTCCAGCCTTATATCGAGCACTGCATCGCGCGCTTCGGGTGGGACCGGCTGGTCTGGGGAAGCGACTGGCCTTTCTGCAACCAGACGACGACGGTGCGGCACTGGGTTGCGGTTTCGCGTGCACTGGTGCGGGATGAAACGGACGAGAATCAGCGCAAACTTTTCCACGCAAACGCTCGCCGCATCTACGGCCTTGCCGATGCGCGTCCCGGGAGCCGCGCAAGTATCGGTTGACAGGCTTCGGCGCTGCGGCGCCGCTGTCAGAAAGCATGTACTTGCAAGGTTCGGGACGCATTATCCACTGCATGGCGCCCGCATTTTTTACGCGTGGTTACCATGAATAGGAGCGGTCCGTGCCATAATCGCCCCAGGAACAAGGACTCGCTTGCCTGCTTGTTACCGGTGCAAGGAGGGGCCCATGAGCGACTATTGCCGTCAGGATGTGCTGCGCATCTTTCGCATTCGCGAGCAGCAGCTCCGCATCTGGGAGCGCAACGGGCTGATCGCCTGCGCCGATAACTACAGCTTTCAGGACCTGGGGCAGGTGCGCAAGCTGCGTGAGCTGGGAGAGCAGCGCATCTCCGCCGGCAGCATTCGCAATGCGATTGTCGCAATGCGCGCGGTCTCCGGCCTGCCCGACCCGCTGCTCGAAGCCGGGCTCGACATCGCGAGCGGTCATGATGGCCGTATGGGCTTCCGCCACTCTGGCGCGCTGATGGAGCCGATCGCCGGACAGTACCTGCTCGACTTTACCGGGACCGGCAAGCACGCGCTCGCCGCGATTGCTGCCCCCGCGCTCTCCGCCCGCGAGCGGGAGCAGGAGGCGGCGCGGCTGTTTACCAAAGCGGTCTATGCGGAAGAAGCCGGCCAGCACGACGAGGCGCTCCAGGGCTACGAGGCGGTCCTCGCGATCGCGCCCGGGCATGCCGCCTCGGCGATCAACGTCGGAACCATTTTTTACAACCGCCGCGATTACGCGCGGGCCGAGCAGTTCTACCGCATGGCGACGGAAAACGATGAGTCCTACGCGCTCGCATTCTTCGACCTGGGCAACGTGCTCGACGAGTTGAAGCGCCTGCCGGAGGCGGTCGCGGCTTATCGCCGGGCCATCGCCCTGGAGCCGCGCTACGCCGATGCGCATTACAACCTGGCGCTGGCGCTCGAGCGTAACGGGCAGCGGCGCTCCGCGCTCCGGCACTGGACCACCTACCTGCGCCTGGATTCGAGCGGGCCCTGGGCCAGCCACGCGCGCGCCCAGCTGCGCAAAACCCTCGCCATCATCGGCATGGATCTGACGCAAGGGCAGGGAACTCCGCCAGCAAAGCAGCAGCCCGCGGAGATGAACGCGCAGCCCGCAACCATGCTGCGTGTCGTCTAAGTCGCTCCGCACGCTTGCCACTGACGCTCAGGCAGCATTGGCAACTCGCTTGCCGCGTTCCAGGCCGGAAACTTTCACCCTCCTTGTCAACATGCAGGAGGGCTCTTAGCATGGCGTCCATGGGTTACAACCAGAGCTGGGAGCAAGAGTGCGAGATTGATGCTGACATTTTCGGCAAGATCGTCGAGGATTTCGGGCGTATCGTCCTGGTGCTTGATGACTTGGGCGTGCGCCTCGCTGGTCCGCTCGGCGAGGGGACGCCCGTCCTGACGCCCGACGAGATTTCATTCAACGGAGTGGCAGACTGTGGGCACCCGCAGAACGAGGAGATCTCGTTGCCCGCAGCTGCCCCGCGTGCCTCCGGCGTTGGCGGTTCCACTGGCGCGATCGTTGGTGAAAAGTCCTGGCACGTACTGCTGCAGCGCCGAACCTGTAATGGGAACTGCAGCTTCGAGACATTCACGCTGGAGCGGCTCAGCTCTCGCCGACCCGATGACGGCTCCAGATTGCCGTGCGGGGATGTCTGCAAGACAGGCTTTCGTCCCTACGATCTTGCGGTGCAGTGCGCACTGCTGATAGCCAAACACTACCTTCGGGATCGGTTTTCCGTGCATACGGCTGGTAGTGATTACGTCTGGAACGATCCTCGGCAGCTCTGCTATCTCTCCCTTCAATACCCGCTCCGTGAGTTCCGGGTAGACGAGGAAAACTGCCTCGTGCAAGCCGGGTGATACGGCACGCACGGTGAGATCAGCACCATCAATCGCAAACTCGGTGTCGCTGTCCAGAACAACTATCTCTACACACGTGGACGCAATACCTATAACTTCGGCTTTGAAACCCGCCGCGCGTTCCAGGATGACCATGAGCCAAAACGATGCTAGCGGCGGCTTCTACTTTGCATTTCTCAGCACCAGCAACGGGATCATCACAACGCCGACCGGCGGCGCGCCAGGCGGATCGAGCTTACATCGAAAGCAGGATGGCGTTGACGAGGGCCAGGGCGGGGGCGACGAAGAGGTTCACGAGGCGGCCGCCGAAGACGAACATGAGGATGAGCGAGATGATGCCGAGCTGGTCGTAGATGCGCAGCGCCCCCGACGGGAGGAGATGGCGGATGAGGTGGGAGCCGTCGAGCGGGGGCAGCGGAAGCAGGTTGAAGAAGGCTAAAAACAGGTTGAGGGTGAGACCCATGTAGAGCAGGATGACGGCCGGGAACAGCGCCGGGGCGGCCTGCATGAGCGAGGGGTCGAAGCCGCCGAAGGCGAGGCCGCGGACCAGGCCGGCGGCGATGGGGGAGCTCTTGGCCAGCGCGATGAGGGCCAGGGTGCAGGCGAAGGAGATGGCCAGGTTGCTCAAGGGTCCGGCGAGGGTAACGAGGATGTCGTCGCGGGTGAAGTGCTTGAAGTTGCGAGTGTTGACCGGGGTGGGCCGGGCCCAGCCAATCAAGAAGCGCCCGCCGTAGGGGCCGAGGAAGAGCATGGCAAGCGGGAGCAGGACGGTGCCGATGGGGTCGATGTGCTTGGCGGGGTTGAGGGTGACGCGGCCGAGCATGCGGGCGGTCTGGTCGCCGAGGCGGGAGGCGGTCCAGGCGTGGGCGGCCTCGTGCAGGGAAAGCGAGAAGAGGAGCAGGACGTATTCGAAGATTTTGAGGACGATGGCTTGCTGGGTCATGGCTTGCTTGTTGGACGAAAAGGCACGCTGATCGTAGCATGCTGGGTTTGACGGGCTGCGTTTGCCTGGAATGGCGGGGGGGGGCCCAGGTTTCTTCGCTTACGCGGATCGCGTGTCTTGTTTGGCGTTCTCGAAGCGCTTGGCCTGGTCCTTCTTCTTGATTTCCCTGGCGGGGATGCCGCCGGCGATGGAGTGGTCTTCGATGGGGCGGGTGGCGACGGCCATCGCGCCTAACGTGGCGTCTTCGCCTACTTTCACGCCCGCCATGACGGCGGTGTGGTAGGTGAGGCGGGCGTTAGGGCCGATCTCGGTGCGGCGGTTCTCGACGATGGCGCTGTCAACGGGGTCGTGGGCATGCGAGTAGACGGCCGAGAAGTCGGAGATGGAAGTGCCCTTCTTGATGATGATTTCGCCGCGGTCGTCGAGGATGACGTTGCGGTGGATGACGCAGTCGTCCTCGATGGTGAGGTTGTAGCCGAAGGAAAACTCGACGCCCTGAAATATTTTGACGTTCTGGCCGATATGTTTGAAGATGTGCCGGCCAAGCATGGCGCGGAAGCGGAAGCCGAGCCAGTGGTTGAGGCCGATAGGGGAGCGGTCGAACATCTGCCAGAAGTAGATGAGGGGCTTGATGGGAGCGTATTTTTCGAGGTCGATCTCGCCGTAGTACTCGGCCTCGAGAGTGATGTTCTTGGGGTCGAGCGAGAGCTGGAGGACGTTGAAGGGGAGCTCGGAGTTGAGATTGAAGTTGAGCCGGCCGCCCTTGGGGGAGCCGAGCTGGATCTGGTGGAGGTTGTCGAGGACAAGCTCTTCGCGCAGGGAGGGCCGGGAGTGCTTGCTGAGCTCGCGGTCGAGGAACTCGAGCCAGCGCTCGAAGACTTCCTTGGCTTCGCGGGTGGGTTCGAGCTCTCGGTAGCCGTAGCGGGGCATGGGGTCTCCTGTGTCTTGTGGTAGATGCGCGGGGCAGCCGAGGGTCGCTTACTGGAGGGAGAAGACGGCGGAGACGGTGGCGGAGCGGCGGACGAGGGGAGCGCTAAGGGAGAGTGTCTGCTGCTGGACAGCGGCGGATTCCATGCCGCCGAGTATGCCTGCCTGCGCGTTGCGGGCCATCATGGGGAGCACGCGGAGCTGCTCGGCTTCGTTGCTGGCGTAGACGAGGGGGCCGAGTTTTGCGCCGAGGCCGGCAGCCATCTGCTGGGCGATGGCTTGGGCGTGTTTCAAGGCTTTGCCGGCGGCTTCGGCGCTCAGGGAGGCTTCATCTGAGACCGACCAGTCAATGCTGCCGCTCTGGTTGGCGCCGGAGCTGACGGCGACGGCGAGGATTCTGGAAGCGGCGTCGGCCGGGGCGCGGACGGTCCAGCTTTGCTGGGCCTGGAACCTGCGCTGGGCGTGTTCTTCCGGGGTAAGGCCGTTGTTCGGGTAGTCTTGGACCGGGCCGGTACTCTGGTTTTCGCTCTCGAGTGAGTCTTTCGGCAGACCGGTGGCGGCGAGGGCGGCGGCGACAGCTTTTGAAGTCTTCGCGGCCTGCTCGCTGACCTGTCCGGAGGTGGGAGCGTAGAGCTGGTAGCCGATGTGGATGGTGGCCGTGTCGGCGCGGCGGGTAGCTTCCTCGGTGGTGGTAACAGCGATGGTGCGGTTGGCGGGGCTGACCTGGACCTGCTGGGCAGGTGCGGAAAGAGCGGCGCCCAGAAGCATCAGCCCGATTGCATTGCGTCTCATTCCCATCGTGTTTTCCCCTTGAAGGAAGCTACTCCACCAGAGTAGACACCGGGCGAGTGATTTTCGACTTTGTCACGGGTGCGGGGAGCGAAACGCACGCAGCGCTGCCAGCACGCCCAGCGCGGCGGCGGAGTCGATGGATTCGGTGGCGCGTTCGAGGGCTTCGGCGAGGGTAGGAGCGAGGCCGGCGACGACCAGGGCGGCGGCGGCGTTGAGCAGGACGATGTCGCGGCGAGGCCCTCGGTCGTGGCCGCGGAGGATGGCTTCGAGAATCGCGGCGTTTTCCTGGGCGGTGGCGCCTCCGCGAAGGTCGGCGATGGGGGCGAGGCGCAGGCCGAGCGATTCGGGCCAGAGGACGCCGGGGTGGATCTGGTCGTTGTGGACCGAGAGCCAGGTGCTTTCCCCGGTGACGGTGAGCTCGTCAAGGCCGGGACACTCCATGGCGTTTGCTGACAGGTGTGTCAAGTTCACCGGAGGCGCGGCGCGGTCGTGGATTCTGCCGTGGACGACCCAGGCGTGGCGAGTCCCGAGCAGGCGGAGAGCTTCGGCGACGACCGGGATGCGGCTTTCAGAGTAGACGCCGACGACCTGAGCGGCGGCGCCGGCAGGGTTGGCGAGGGGCCCCGCGAGGTTGAAAACGGTGCGGAACGGCAGAGCTCGACGGATAGGGCCGACGCGCTGGAGCGCGGGGTGCAGCGTGGGGGCGAGTAGGAACATGAAGCCGGTCGAGCGGAGGCACTCGGCGGCTTGCGCAGGCGGGAGGTGGATGGGGACACCGAGGGCTTCCAGCACGTCGGCGGAGCCGCAGCGGGAGGTGATGGCGCGGTTGCCGTGCTTGGCGACCCAGGCGCCGGCGCCGGCGGCGACCAGGGCGGCGGCGGTGGAGATGTTGAAGGTGTCGAGCGAGTCGCCGCCGGTGCCGCAGGTGTCGACGAGGCGGGCGCGCTCGGCGGGGGCCAGGGGGATGGGGGTGGCGGCGGAGCGCATGGCCTCGGCGAAGCCGCAGAGCTCTTCGGCGGTTTCGCCGCGCTGGGCGAGGGCGGCGAGCAGGGCGGCAAAGGGCAGGGCGATGGCGTCGGGCAGTGGGTGGGCCGTGGCAGGCGGCGGTCCGGCGAGAGACTCGCCGAGCAGCATGGCTAGCAGGCCGCGGGTCTGGGCGCGGGTGAGTGGAACTCCCTGCTCGACGGCGGCTTTTGTGAGCGCGCGAAACTCTTCTGGCTGCACCTATATATGGTAGCCGAGGCTGAGGTCATCCCACGGCGGAAGAGGGAACGCATGGCGATGGAAAAAGTGTGGACGCTGGGAGAACTGCCGGTGGGCGGCAAGAAGGTTGTGATGGTGGGCGGGACGGAAGTTCTGCTGGTGCATACGGCGGAGGGCGGGGTGTGCGCTGTGGAGGCGAAATGTCCGCATGCGGGCGCGCCGCTGGTCGAGGGCGCGGTGTGCGATGGGCGGCTGATTTGCCCGTGGCATACGGGGACGTTCGAGCTCTCTGGTTTGCTGCCAGGGAAGGTGATCGAGCCGCCGCCGTTGCGATCTCTGAAGAGCTATGGGGTGAAGGTAGAGGGGGACGCGATCCTGGTAGACCCTGCGCCACGGAACGCGCCGTCGGTGGCGAACCATGACGATAATGCGTCGAGTGATCCAACCGACCCGACCGGGGCGGAGCGGCATATCGTGACCATCGGCGGCGGGGCGGCGGCGGGGCGGCGGCGGCGTCCGCGGTGTGCACGCTGCGGCAGGAGGGGTTCGCGGGGCGGATTACCGTGATTGACCCGGTCGCGACCGAGCCGACGGACCGGACGATTTTGAGCAAGATGGCGCTCGCGGGAAAGAAGCCGTTTACGCCGCTGTGGACGGCGGAGGAGCAGGCGAAGCTGAAGGTGGAGCGGGTGGTGGCGCAGGTCGAAACGCTGGACGGGGAGGCGGGAACCCTGGTGCTGAGCGGCGGGAAGGAGCTGCGGTTTGACGCGGCGCTGCTGGCGGTCGGCGGGGTTCCGCAAAAGCTGGGGGTGCCGGGGGAGGAGCTGCCGCATGTCCACACGATCCGGCATGTTGGGGACGTGGAGGCGATTGCGGCCACGCTTGGAGAGAAGGCAGAGGGCAAGCGGGTGGTGCTGATCGGGGACAGCTTTATCGCGTTTGAGGCGGCCTCGGCGCTGACCGGGCGGGGGCTGCAGGCGACAGTAGTGTGCCGGTCGGCTGAACCGTTCGCGAAAAAGTTTGGGGAGGCGGCGCGGGCGATCCTGGCGCTGCACCGGGGCGCCGGGGTTCGGTTGGTGGTGGGCTCGGAGGCTGCTTCGATTACGGCTGAGGGCGTGGTGCTGCAAAGCGGGGAGACGCTGCCGGCGGAGCTGGTGATTGTGGCGGTGGGGGTGCGGGTAGCGACGGAGTTCGCGCACGGGCTGCGTTTGGAGCAGGATGGCGGGGTGCCGGTGCGGGAAGACCTGAAAGCGGCGGGCAAGCTGTGGGTGGCGGGGGATGCGGCGGCAGTGAACGGCGTGCGGATCGAGCATTGGCGGGTGGCCCAGCAGCATGGGCGGACGGCGGCGTTCGGGATGCTGCGCCGGGCCGGGGCGCATGCGACGCCAAGCGCGGAGAGCTCGCAGGGGGTGCCGTTTTTCTGGACGGCGCACTTTGGCAAGCGGTTTGGGTATGTGGGGCATGCGGAGGAGTGGGATGGGGTGAAGGTGGATGGGTCACTCGACAGGCAGGAGTTTCTGGCCTATTACGTCAAGGGCAATGCGGTGCAGGCGGTCCTGGGGTGCGGGCGGGATGGGGCGCTGGCGATGCTGGCGGAGCGGATGCGGAAGAGGTTGACGCTGGAGCAGGCGCGGGGTGCGGCGGCTTAAAGTCCAGATCAGTCTCCTCGGGTGGCTGCCGCTTCTTTGCGGCTTGGACTGGAGTACCTGGGGTGTTTGTATTTCTTGTGGCTACTGTGGAGAGCGCCCACACCTCAAAAGCGGGAAGTGGTGCACTCTCGTATTATGACTCTGGTATTTTTCCCGTCTGCTTTCAGCCGCAAACTCAAGACATTCGTTCGCGAGTAGCATTGAGGCTGCATGATGACAAAGCTTTTAGAACGCGCAGTCTTCTCTGTGACAGCTCCGTTCAAAGAGGATCCTTGGACGCACAGCATCTTTCTTGCGTTTCAGTTACCCCTGTTTATTCTCGTTGGTTGGTGGTTCTGGCACAACCCCAAACACGTTCCAACGCCTGGCATTGCCGTTGCCTATATGGCCTTAGCCGCTGCTCTATTGAGCGTTCATGCCGCGAGAGGATGGCAGAAGGCGGCTTGGATGGCGATCATTGCCTCTTTACTTACAGTCGAAATCCGCGCAATCAAAAAAGACCGGGACGAAGCGAATGCATCTGCTGTCCGCGCTAGAGCCTGTTATTAACTTCAGCCGGGAATCCGGGTCAGTTTGGCAAGCATGAGTATGGCGAAGGCAAGGTAGTGGAGTCCTCCGAGCGTGTGGGCGAGCCGTTCATAATCGCGCGCGAGGCGGCGGAAGCGCACCGCCCAGGCGAAGCTGCGCTCGACCACCCAGCGGCGCGGCAGCAGCACGAACCCGCGCTTGGCCTCGGTATGTTTGACCACTTCCAGCCTTACTCCATGCGCGGCCGCCGCCTCCATTGCAGCCTCGCCGGTGTAGCCCTGATCGACGAAAGCCAGCTCCACATGGTCCCCGGTCACCTCCTGCACCGCCCGGGCCAACTCGCCGACCTGGGCGCGGTCCTGCTCGTCGGCCGCGGTCACGTGCAGTGCCAGCAGGTGGCCCAGCGTATCGACCGCCGCATGCACCTTCGAGCCTTTGCGCCGCTTGGCCCCGTCATAGCCGGCGCGCGCGCCCGACTCCGGCGTCGATTGCAGCGTGCGGCTGTCCAGAATCATGGCCGTCGGCTGAGCATTGCGCCCGGCAAACTCGCGCAGCAGCAAGCGCAGATCCTCGACCATGGCCTCAAAGCAGCCCGCGTCCATCCAGCGCCGCATCTGCTGGTACACCACCGGCCACGGAGGCAGGTCATTGGGCAGCATGCGCCACTGATTGCCCGTCTTGACCACGTACCGCACCCCGTTGAATACCGCGCGCAGCGAGTACTCCCGCTGCGCAGCGTCCTCCCGGCACAAGACCAGATAGGGCGCCACAAACGCCCACTCCTCATCCGTCACATCGCTCGGATACCCGAGTTGACCACGATTGCCCATCCCAATATCGTCAGACCAACTCTCCGCAATTCCTATGCCTTTGTTTCTAAAGGAACAAGCTTAATAACAGGCTCTAGGCATGAACAGGACGAGAGCTTTCGGAAAATTCGCGATCAGCAGAACGGAGAATTTCAGAAAACGGTTGAGAGCTTTGCAAAAGTAATTGCCCGTAGTGAGGAAAGCATAGAGGCTGCGACAGGAGGGAAGAGCTTCGCTGTTATCTGGGTCTCTAAAGTGAGAGATGATCATGCATCTCTTGAAATTGTCCACAGGGGTAAGTACGCGATCCGAAGCCTTCGTCTGGAATTTATAAATAGGGAAAAACAAGATGCCCTCTTGAGTAAACATCCTCCGCCAACAATAGATCAGATATTGGCTGGCTATCAGGTGGAGACTGTGGGCGATTTATCGTTTGTGGCTCAGCCCCTACAAACAGAGCTCGATCTTTCCAATGCTGAACGCGTTGATTTCACAATCTCATTCATTGCGCTGAACGGACTCTGGACTGAGCTAACGCAATTTAGAAAAGTTAATGGAGTATGGACTTGGGCCGTCCGAGTACAAAGAGGAAACCCCGATGTAAAGCATGGAGGCACAATACTTCAGGAAGATATCTTCCCTGGTTTCCCTTTGAAGAAGGAAAGGATTGACTGGTCCGCGCATGCGACACCCTAAACCAGCGAGCGACGCCGCACCTGCTTAAGGGAATAGCAAATGCAGAGAGTGGTCTCCGAGAAAAAGATGATACTGATATAGAGTCAGGCGTTATTGGTTTATGTTGCCTCCGCTACGCAGCCGAAGAGGGTTAGACCTAGTCATTTCTGATGAGATATTGGTATCGAGGAGGAAACCCTTCACTGCTCAACAGATCGCAGGGCACCGGGGTGGCGCGGAAACTCCAAATCGAGTCCCCGGAAGGGTGAGTCGGCGAAGAGGCGTGCCAGGCTTTTCCTCTCAGGGGAAGGGTTGGAGTGCAGGCGGCTTTCCTGCTACTCGAGTTCCTGCTGCTTCAGGAGGGAGACAGCCTCCTGCACGGCTTCGTCTGCGGTGGGGAAGCGACCGCTGTGGACACCCTGCTGGATGAAGTGTTCCTGCTCGGCGGTGAGGTGGACTTCCATTTCCTCAAGTATGGAAAGCCGCGGCGGCAGTGTCAACGCATGGTGATAACACCGCGTGCGCGGCTGGCGGCCACTTCGTGGCGGGTACTCGTTGAAGGCCTCGCTGCCTGACAGGGCTTGTGGGGCGTCTGTAGTATGGATGGGCCTGCCGAAGCGGGTCACGGCGGCGTCAAAACCTATGAAAATACATGAGTACCAGGCGAAGGATATTCTGCGCGAGCACGGGGTTCCGGTGCCGCAGGGCGAAGTTGCGAACACGCTGGAAGAAGCGGTCGAGGTCGCGAAGCGGCTGATGCTGGGCGGGGCGACGGGAGTCGTGGTCAAGGCGCAGATCCACGCCGGGGGGCGCGGCAAGGGCGGCGGGGTGAAGGTGGCGCGCACGCTGGAGGAGGCGGAGACGTATGCCTCGCAAATATTGGGCATGCAGCTGGTGACGCACCAGACCGTGCCTGGGGGCCAGCGGGTGCAGCGTTTGCTGGTCGAGGAGACGGCCGCGATCGATCGCGAGCTGTACCTGGGGATCGTGCTGGATCGGGCGCAGGCGCGGCTGGTCTTTATGGCGTCGCAGGCGGGCGGGATGGAGATCGAAGAGGTGGCGGCGAAGGATCCGGACGCCATCTATAAGGTGACGGTGGACCCGGCGGTGGGGTTCCAGCCGTACCAGGCGCGGGAGCTGGCGTTTGCGCTGGGGCTGCCGGCGGCGCAGCTGGCTTCAGCGGTGAAGTTCATGCGCGGGCTGTATGACGTGTTTATCGCGACCGATGCTTCGCTGCTCGAGATCAATCCCTTCATAACCACCAAAGATGGAAAGCTGCTCGCGCTCGACTGCAAGCTGACGTTTGACGACAATGCCATGTTCCGGCACAAGGAGCTGAAGGAGTACCGCGATTTGGCGGAGGAAGACCCGCTGGAGGTGGAGGCGTCGAAGTATGCGCTGAACTATATCAAGCTGGACGGCAATATCGCCTGCATGGTGAACGGGGCGGGCCTGGCGATGGCGACGATGGACATAATCCTGTATGCGGGCGGGTCGCCGGCGAACTTTCTGGATGTGGGGGGCGGCGCGAACCAGCAGCAGATTGAGAATGCGTTTTCGATCCTGCTGTCGGACAAGAATGTGCAGGCGGTATTTATCAATATCTTCGGCGGCATTCTGCGGGTCGACACGCTGGCCACCGGGGTGGTGGCGGCGGCGAAGAAGCTGGATGTGAAGGTCCCGATCGTGCTGCGGCTGGAAGGCACCAACGTGGAAGAAGGCCGCAAAATCCTGGCCGAGTCGGGCCTGGCGTTCGAGGTGGGAGACACCATGCAGGATGCGGCCGAGAAAGTCGTCGCCGCGGCTGCGCGCCACGCCGAAGCAGCCCGATGAGCGCCAATCCTGAATTTGAAGCGCTGCTTTTCGACGTCTTCGGCACAGCCGTCGACTGGAAAGGCTCCTTGACGGCCCGCTGCGAGAAGTTCGGGGCACAGCGCGGGTTGAAGGCTGACTGGAGCTCGCTGGTGATCGAGTGGGAATCGCTCTATCCAGGGGCCATAGCCCCGGTGCGCGAGGGTGCGCGGCTGTGGGCGAATCTCGACGAGCTGTACCGTGAAACGCTCGACGCGCTTCTGCCCAAGTACGGGCTGAACACGCTTTCCGATGAGGACCGCGGCTTCCTGGTGCACGGATGGCACCGGCTGGATCCCTGGCCCGGCACCGCTTCGGGACTCGAACGTCTGAAGCAGCGGTATATTGTCGCGCCCCTTTCCAACGGCACCGTGCGGGAGCTCGCCAACATAGCCAAACACGCCGGACTGCCCTGGGACATTGTGCTGGGTGCCGACATCTTCCGCACCTACAAGCCCGCTCCAGAGCTGTACCGGGCCGCGGTCGCACTCGTCGGTTCACCGGCGGAGAGGATCATGCTGGTGGCCGCGCATAACAACGATCTGCAAGCGGCGCAACGCGCAGGCATGCGCACAGCCTTTATCCGCCGCCCCACCGAAGACCCGGAGCCCACGGGGCGGTACGACTTTGTAGCGCATGACTTTTTGGATTTAGCGGCCCAGCTGGGCGCATAAGGAGAACGAGGTATGGCGGTACTGGTCGACAAAAACACGCGGCTGATTGTGCAGGGCATTACCGGCAAGGAAGGCACCTTTCATGCGAAGGGCTGCGCGGAGTATGGCACCAAGGTGGTGGGCGGGGTGACGCCGGGCAAGGGTGGGACCACGCATGAGGGCTGGCCGGTGTTCGACACCGTGGAGGAGGCGGTGCGCGAGACCGGGGCGAATGCAACGGTGATCTTTGTACCGCCGCCGTTCGCGGCGGACGCGATTCTGGAGGCGAATGCTGCCGGGCTGCCGCTGATTATCTGCATTACCGAGGGGATCCCGACCAACGACATGGTTTCGGTGTGGAGCGTGCTGCGGAATTCGGAATCCGTGCTGATCGGGCCGAACTGCCCCGGGGTCATTTCGCCGGGAAAGGCGAAGATCGGGATCATGCCGGGGCGGATCCACAAGGAAGGGTCCGTTGGGATCGTGTCGCGGTCGGGGACGCTGACGTATGAGGCGGTGTACCAGCTGACGCAGCGGGGGATCGGGCAGTCGACCGCGATCGGCATCGGTGGGGACCCGGTGATCGGGACGACGCACACGGATGCGCTGAAGATGCTGAACGCGGACCCGGAGACCGAGGCGATCATCCTGATCGGAGAGATTGGGGGAACGGCGGAGGAGACCGCGGCGGCCTATGTGAAGGAGCACGTGCGCAAGCCGGTGGTGGGCTTCATCGCCGGGCAGACGGCGCCGCCGGGGCGTCGGATGGGGCATGCGGGGGCGATTATTTCGGGCGGGCAGGGGACGGCGGCCGAAAAGATGGCGGTGCTGCGGGCCGCGGGGATCCATGTGGTGGACTCGCCGGCGGCCATTGGCGCGCGGGTGGCCGAGGTGCTGGGGCGGGGTTGAGAGCCGGTACAGGCGGAGCCGGGCGCAGGCGCATGGAGCGGACGTTTTGCCGGGAGCGTGCATCCAACTGCCGCACCTGGCTCGTTTTAGTGGTTAGTGCCGCAGGAGCGCGAGGCGGCCGAGCCATGGCGGACAAAGTATACAAAAAGTAACCAGCATGGCTGGATTCGTCAGGGAGTGGAAAGCGGGCCGCAAGTGATAGCGGTGACACAGGTTACAAGCGGCAACCCGGCCGGGTATGCCGCCAGAGGCAGGCGGGAGACGGGAAAAGGTAACCATTCCCATAATGGGTACCTAAAATAGGTAACCAGCAAGAAAAAGCTCATGTTTTGCGGAAGAGGCGATAAATATCGCTTCCCGGGGGAGTACTGGCTTGGCTAGGCTCTCTTCATGCGCAGCCCGCGCAAGGAGAGTAAGCCCCCATGAAGATTGTCAAGAGTGTTGTCGTTGCTGTTTCGGCCGTTGTGTTGTCAGTGCCTGTGTTCGCGGCTAGTATTGCGCCTGGATCTTCGACTGCCTTGAAATCTTCTGCTTCGGTTGTACCCGGCACTTCGCGCGCTCCCTGGGGTGCTATCGCGGTTGTACCCGGCACTTCGCGCGCACCCTGGGGCGGTATCGCAATTGTACCCGGCACTTCGCGCGCACCCTGGGGCGGTATCGCAATTGTGCCCGGCACCTCGCGCGCACCCTGGGGCGGTATCGCAATTGTGCCCGGCACCTCGCGCGCACCCTGGGGCGGTATCGCAATTGTGCCCGGCACCTCGCGCGCACCCTGGGGCGGCCTCGCAGCCATGCCTTCTGGTATCTGAAGCGCTCCTTTGGCGCTTAGTTTTGATTTCCGCTGGTTAGAACATGCGGATTGTTGATAGTCTCCTTAAACGGGGGGACCACCCTTGATTCTTGAGGCTGTTAACAAGACGCTACAATTTGGCGGCCCATGCCTGGACGCTGGTCTCTGCGCACTCATGCTGGTCAAAGCGCGCTGGCGAACCTTTCCCGCGCTTTTCGCCTTTGTATTTTTGGATCTGGCCTCGAGCTTTGTTTTGTACTGGATCGATCCTGCCGGCGTCTCTCCGGCATACGTCCGTGCGTATATAGCCTACGATGTGACGGCTTTTCTTCTGCAACTCTTCATCCTTTATGAGATTGCAAAGAATGTTCTCAAGCCCGCAGGCGTATGGGAACGAGAGGCATTTAAGCCTCTCATTCTAATAGCCACGATTGGCGCGATCGTCGCATTCGTAGCTACATTGTTCCTGCAACCGGTTGGTATCCATCACGGCACGCTGATTCAAATGCGTGCGGACACCTTCGCGGGTCTACTTACGTGCGAGGCGGTCGTCGCCATGATGTTTTCCGCAAAGGAAGTGGGCCTTCCGTGGCGAAGCCATGTCATGGCGATCGGGCAAGGGCTGATGATCTGGTCTCTCGTTGGAGCATCGATAGACGGTTGTGAGGTTTATCTTGGCCCGCACAGCCCGTATTACAGCGCCCTCTACTACATACGAAGCATCAACTACCTGGTGGTAGTCGGCTACTGGACTGTCTCACTTTGGTACGAAGAGCCGGCGCGGAAGCCGATTTCCCCGGCTCTTCAGAAATATATAGTTGCGCTTCACGAGCGGGTTCAATACGATCTTGGCAAGGTCGGACACTGAGGTCGGAAGAATCTCTATGCATGCAATCGCTCCACTTTTCTTTTTCCTGCTTGCGGTCTGCGGACTCGCGGGTTCTGCGCTGTACGCCCGTCGTGGGTCGATCGGTCTTGACAACCGCTGGGAGAGGCTGCTCGGGGCCATTCAGCCATTGGATCTAAACGGCATTCGCTGTGTGGCCCGGGACTACCTGGAGCCGCAGCGCGAGCAGACCGCGATGGAGCCCGATATTCTTTGGCACATGATAGGGGGCGAACTGGGGCTGCGGCGTATGCGGGCCAACGCTGACCTGCTGCTCTCGATCGCCGTGCAAGCCAAGGAGTGGAACCAGGAAGAAGGCGTGATCGTGGCCGAACGGATGCGCCGGGATGCGCTGCGCCTGCGCCGCGCGGTCCGCCAGATCCGGATCGGGATGCTGTCGCAGATCGTGACCGGCCATCACTGGGTTTCGGTACCCTTCCAGCTGCAGGAAGCGGCCTCGGCCTACTACCTGATGCGGCAGCGGCTGCTGGCCTTGTACGAGATGAGCCACGTCGCACTGCTGCCGCAGCTCGCGCAGACCATCTAACCGCTTCGCCTCGCCGCCGGCGCTCTTTCAGGAGAGCGTCGGCGTTCGTGCGTGCGCCAGAGGTGGGCTCGGAATGCATTAGACCGCGGCGGCACCGGCTGGGTCCGGTACAGCGGCTTGCCCTACACTGAAGAAGTGTTGCGCGCCTGCTCTGCCCATTTTGCAAGAAGAAACCAGGAGAACTCTCTGTGCCTCAGCGGACTTTCAGCATCATCAAGCCGGACGCCGTACGCAAGGGCGACACGGTCGCGATTCTCGCGGTCATCGAAAAAGCCGGCTTCAAGCTGCTCGCTATCAAGAAAATGTCGATTTCGAAGCAGCAGGCGGAGGGCTTTTATCATGTACACGCCGCACGGCCGTTCTTCGGCTCGCTGACGGAGTTCATGTCGTCGGGGCCCATTTTCCCGATGGTGCTGGAGAAGGAGAATGCCATCGCCGACCTGCGCACACTGATGGGGGCGACCAACCCGGCGAATGCCGAGTCGGGCACGATCCGCAAGCAGTTCGCCGCCTCGATCGAGGAGAATGCTATCCACGGCTCGGATGCGGAGGATACGGCGGCGTTTGAGATCGGGTACTTCTTTGCCGGGTACGAGCTGGTTTAGAGAAAGTGAAAGCAAGACCCGCTACGCGCGAGGCGGCCACCTCTGGGGCGTAGCCCTAATGTGGCGTGTTTACCTTGGTGCTTGCAGCCGAGGCCTTCGTGGCCCTCGCGCTGCTCGGGATTCGACCGGCTGAAGCTCTCTCCCAGTCCCGGCGGCTTTTTACCGAGGCGCAGCCGTATTCTGTGGGTATGACACCTGCTCTGGAACCGGCGCTGACTGGCGAAGCGGCGCTGCTCGAGGCGGTCGAGCCGCTGCGGGCAAAGCTGGCCCGCCACCCGCTGTACAGTTCGATGCGTTCTGTCGCTGCGCTGCGGCTGTTCATGGAGTCGCACGTGTACGCGGTGTGGGATTTCATGTCGCTCGTCAAGGCGCTGCAGAGGGAGCTGACGTGCATTGCGGTCCCGTGGCGCCCGGCCCGGAACGCCGCCGCCTGCCGGCTGATCAACGAGATTGTGCTGGGCGAGGAAAGCGATCTGTACCAGGGCGAGGCGCTTTCGCATTTTGAGCTGTACATGCGCGCGATGGAGAGCTGCGGGGGCCGCCGGGCGGGGGCGGACCGGCTGGTTGCGGCGATCGAGGGCGGAGCGCCGGTCGAGCGGGCGCTCGGCGAGGCTGGCGTGCCGGAGGAGGCCCGGCAGTTTGTGCGGGCTACCTTCGCGGTCCTGGCGACAGAGGCGCCGCACCGGGTGGCTGCCGCGTTCGCGTTCGGCCGCGAGGACCTGATTCCGGAGATGTTTTCCTCGTTTGTGCGCGAGCTGGACGAGGGAATGCCGGGGAGGGTTGCGCCGTTTCGCTACTATCTGGAGCGCCACATTGCGGTGGATGGCGACGAGCATGGGCCGATGGCTCTGGCGATGCTTCGCGAGCTTTGCCCGACGGCGCGGCACTGGGCGGAGGCTCGTGAATCAGCCGAGGCGGCGCTGAAGGCTCGCATCGCACTGTGGGACGGGATTCATGTGCGCATCGAGTTGGGCGAGAGCGCCTGTGGCGAGGCTTGAAACGGGAGTGTGGTTCGGCTCATCCAATACTCATACAGCGAGGAGATTTCATGGAGAAGGCGACGTTTGGTGCGGGATGTTTCTGGGGTGTGGAGGCGCAGTTCGGGCAGGTTCCGGGGGTGGTGGAGACGGCTGCGGGGTATGAGGGTGGTGCGCTGAAGAACCCGACCTACCAGGATGTGTGCACGGACCGGACCGGGCACGCGGAGGTGGTGGAGGTGAGCTTCGACCCGGCGCGGGTGAGCTATGGGGCGCTGGTGGAGCGGTTTTTCGCACTGCATGACCCGACGCAGCTGGACCGGCAGGGACCGGACTGGGGGCGGCAGTACCGGAGTGCGATCTTTGTCCACTCACCCGAGCAGGAAGCGGTGGCGCGCGAGGTTATTGTGCGGCTGGGGCAGGAGGGGCGATTCCGCAAGCCGATCGTGACCGAGGTGGTGCCGGCGGAGACGTTCTGGCGCGCGGAGGAATACCACCAGAAGTATCTGGAGAAGCGCGGTGCGGTGAGCTGCCACATCTGATGGCGGTTTTGGGCGAAGGTCGCTCCCGAGCATCGCGAGGGCCGTGAAGGCTTTGCTCGCGAACACCAGGTATACCCGCCACGTTAGGGCTACGCCCCAGAAGCGGCCGCCAGCCGCGCAGGTGGTTTTGAAGCTATGGCTGGACTGGCGAAGACAAACAAAAAGCAAATCCTTTACTGCGCTCAGGATGACAGCATTTCGCCGGCTGTCCGGGTGCTACACGCCGGTGCGCATTTCCAGTTCGGTGCGAACGCGGGCGAGGCGTTCTTCGAGCAGTTCGCGCTGGGTCGAGGCGTGAGCCTGGTCGGCAAGCAGGGATTGCAGGCGCTTGAGGCGCGCTTCGAGCTGCAGGTTGGAGTAGAGCTGGATGCGGTGAATCTCGCGGCTGCGATCCCCGGCCTGGGCGTCTGGGCTTGACGCCCGCATTTTGGAGGCGGGCGCGATTTTGTCGCCCTGCAGGATGCGGCGCACATTTTCCGCCACGAAGTCGAGGTTGGCGCGGATTTCCTCCTCGCTGCGGCATTGGGGGCCGGGGGGCAGCAGGATGCGGAGCAGGATTTTGCCGTCGGGCTGCAGCTGGGTGAACCACATCAGGATGCGGGAGTGCATTTTGCCGACGAAGCGGAAGATGTTGGAGGAGATGAACTCGCCCTGCTCCTTATCGACGGCGAGCATGAGGCAGCCGTTCTGGCGCAGCAGGGAGCGGGTGTGCAGCAGCACGGCATGGTCGGTGCGGATGGCTTTCCAGTGGGCGTCATTCCAGGCGGAAACCTCGTTGTCGCCGACCGGATCGCGGGCGATGACACGCATTTCGCGCTCGTCGCCGACGACCCTGCGGACCAGCGGCAGGAAGAGCTTGACGAAAGGGATGTGGGCGGAGCAGCAGACGAAGCCTCCGGACTGGGCGGCGTAGGTACGCAGAATCTCTTCGCCCTCAATCACGATGGGGATGGGGAAATAGGGATTGTGCGCGGCGAGCAGGTCGAGGAAGCGGTGCAGCAGGCGCGGAACGAGCGAAGCCGCGGAGGCGTTATTGGCCTGCGGAGCGAGCCAACCGGCGGCGCGCGCGAGAAAGCGCGAGAGGGCGAGCGCGGTCCGGTACCAGCGGCTCGCCGGCAGCAGGATAGAGATGGTCCAAGCGGTAAAGATGAACAGCTCCCAGGTAAGCCGCTGTCTTGCCGCGCCCAGCTTTCGTTTCAAGGCCATGCCTCTGCCAAACCATGCCGCCAATTAAGCTCAGGATAGAACACTTCAAACCATACTGTGCCTATTGTCAATCACGGTCCAGAACCATGTCTGGATGTGGCCGGGGCTGGGACAATCCGGCCCATTCCGGGACGTGGATGCCAGATTGGGCGGCTTCGCAGTATGGGCGCTCGCGTCAGAGGGGTGCGGGGATCGGGTGTTTTTTCCCCTTCCCCGCCCAACACCTCTGCGCACAGCAGGCCAACCCTCCGATACCATAAGCCGAAGCGCCCTCTTCCGATGCGGCGCGGCAAGGGCGGTCCAAACGGTTGATGGGTGTTCGCGGCAAAATCGAAGCAGTGATCTACGCGGCCGAGGAGCCGGTGACCCTGGAGCAGCTGGTCGCGCTGTTCGGGCAGGAAGCCCTGGCCGAGCGTGACGCCGCGCGGCCGTCCGCGCAGGAGGAGCTTTTTGAGCCCGGCCCCGCCGCTGCCGGGCCGCTTCCTCTCGAAGCTATACCGGAAACCCCGCCCGCCGCCGCCACTCCGACCGAAAGCCTCGCCGCCCCCCCACCTACCGAGCAGCCCCAGGCGCCTCCCTCCGAGCCCTACGAAGCCACGGGCGAGCCGGTGCTGCTCGGCGACCCGGACGCCGACAAGCGCGCCGCCCGCCTGCGCGACCGGGAAGCCCGCGAGGAGCTGCGCCGGATTCTTTCGGCGCTGACGGCCGAATACGATGCTCCCGAGCCGGGCAGGGAGCGCGGCATGGAAATCCGCGAGATCGCCGGCGGCTACCGCGTCGCGACCAAACCGGAGTACCACGACGCGGTCCGCGCCTTTACCCGCAGCCTGAAGCCGCCCATGAAGCTGACCCTGCAGGCGCTCGAAACCCTGGCCGTGATCGCCTACAAGCAGCCCGTCACCTCTCCCGAAATCTCGGAAATCCGCGGCGTAGACTCGGGCGGCGTGCTCGGCTCGCTCATCAGCCGCAAGCTGGTGACTACCGCCGGGCGCAAGCAGGTGGTGGGCCGCCCCATCCTCTACAAGACCACCAAGGAGTTCCTGCTGCGCTTCGGGCTGAAAGACCTGGCCGAGCTGCCCAGTATGGAGGAGTTTGAAAAGATGGCCGGCGAGCTGCAGGGTCTCGGGGAGGAGGCAGCGGAGCCTGCCGGGGAGTCCGCGGGGGACCTGCCCGGCCTCTCGGTGGAAGAACGCGGAGCAGCGGTGGTCGGCCTCGATCCCCCGGCAGACGGCGAACCGCATGCAAAGGCAGGCGCATAGATGCCCGAAGAACGCTTGCAGAAAATTATCGCCGCGGCCGGCGTCACCTCGCGCCGCAAGGCTGAGGAGCTGATTACAAAGGGCTTGGTCCAGGTCAACGGCCAGGTCATTACCGAGCTGGGCACCAAGGCGGACCTCGACCGCGACCACATCCGCGTCAACGGCAAGCTGCTGCAGGGCGCCGAACGCCACCGCTATTACATGCTCAACAAGCCGCGCGGCTACGTGACGACGGTGAGCGACCCCCAGGGGCGGCCCACCGTGATGCAGTTTTTCGAGCGCATCCGCAATGCCGGCCGCGTCTACCCTGTCGGGCGCCTGGACTACCTGAGCGAAGGCCTGCTGCTGATGACCAACGATGGCGAGCTGGCGAACCTGCTGACAAAAGCGAGCACAAGAGTCGAGAAAACCTACCTGGTGAAGGTGAGCGGCAAGCCGGCCGAGGCGGCGCTCGATCAGCTGCGGTCGGGGGTGATGATCGAGAAAGGCCGCTACGGCTCGCGCGAAGGCCGGGTGCTGACCGCGCCGGTCAAGATCAAGCTGGTGCGCGAGGGGGAGAACCCCTGGTACGAACTGGTGCTGATCGAGGGCCGCAATCGCGAGCTGCGCAAGATGTTCGAGGAGGTCGGCCATCACGTGGAGAAGATTCGCCGCGTGGGGTTTGGGCCGCTGATCCTCGACCTGCCCCCGGGCGAGCTGCGCGAACTGGACGAGCAGGAGATTGGGCTGTTGCAGCGCGCGACACGGCGGCAGCCGGGCAAGCCGCCCGCGAAAACCGCCGCGCGGCCGGGGAGCTGAAAGCCGGCCTTTTGACCGCATCGAGGCGCGGCGAAGGCCCACGCACAACGGGCCGCCGCGCCGCCCCACTCTACTCCGCATGAGAGTGGAGAGGGGGCGATCCAGATGGCGGAAAAAGGCGACAAGAAGACCTCGCGGTGCTGGCCGGGCTTTGAGCCGGTTCCCGGCAAAGGTGAACACGAGCAGGGCAGCTGCAAGCCGAAGGCCAAGTCGAAGAACAACGGCAAAGCGCCGGACCGTGAGCGCTCGCGCAAGGAGCAGATAGCGCAGGGCGGTGCGCGCGCGAAGCAGGCCAAGGCGAAAAGCCCAAGCGCGACTGAGCGCCGCAGCGTGAGCAAGACCTCGGCGAAGAAGGCGCCCGCGAGAAAGACGGCAGCCGGCAAGACCTCGGCGAAGAAGGCTTCGGCGAAGAGATCCCCGGCAAAGGAAGCCGCGGCCTGACGGGCCGCGGCTTCCTTTGCCTGACGAACAAGCGGGATTGTGCAGTTGGCTCTAGTGGTGGTGATCGTCGTGGAAACCGTGGCCCCGCCCGTCGCGGTACTCGTTGCCGTGGAAATGGCTGTAGGAGCGGTCTTCGTGGTGCTCCCATGCGCGCTCCCCGCGGTCTGGGTACCCACCGTGATACCCGTAGTGCGGGTCGTAGTGGTTATCCACGTAGCCGTGAAAGTCCCGCGGCCCGTGGAACCAGGGGCCGGCGCCGATGAAGGCACCGCTGTTGAACCACTGTGGGCCATAGTAGCCGTAGGGTGCGCAGCCATAGGGGGCGGTGTCGTAGTAGCCGTAGGGGCAGGCCGGCTCGGGACCGATCTGGATGGAAATCTGCGCGCTGGCAAGTGGGAGCGCTGCCGCCATTCCGGCCGCAACCAAGGCCAGCCCGAACATTTTGCTGGTGTGCATAGTGTCTCCTCGGCATGGTTAGAGAACGCGAAGGGATTGCGCGTTGTGCGGCCGCGGGGCGTTTGCGCGCTTTTGAGACAGAAGCACGCGGGGGCGCATTGGACTGTCGTTTCAAAGGCGGGATGCAGGTCGCGCGGCGATCGAATAAAGTTGAGTTTGTATGGTTTTCCCGATCAAGGTGTGCGCCCTGTGTGAAGAGGAGTTTGAACTGAAGCCGGACAAACCCGGCTTCGCCAACCGCTGCCCGGAGTGCAGCGCGGCCGAGTTGCCGGACGGCGGGGCAGCGCGGGGTGCCGGCAAGAGCGACCCCGAGGCGAACGAAGCGCGGCGGAACGCGATGCGGGATCTGCTGTACCGCAAGGACAGCTAAGGTAGAGAGGCGGGCTGCCGGCGCTCTAAAGGCAGGCGCTGTCATCTCCAGAAATTTGCTGGAACCCACAGGTCCGCAAAGCGAAACGGCGGCTGCGTCGCGTTTGCGAAATGTTCTCTTGCATGTGCCTCCGCGTGGCAGGTAGCGTTCAAGTGTGTTGCTCTCAAAAGGCGGCCTCATGCGCAGGTGGGTTCTGGCGTTTTTCGTATCTGCTGTTGTCGGGTGTGCTCTGGCGGCTGGCCCTCTGGCGGGCAGCGCTGCGCCTGAGGATAGCGGGTCCACTACGGAGACCGCAAAGGTGCCGAAGATCGTGCGCCTCGGGCTGGACGCGTACAAGAACGGCGGCCCCGATGACGCGGTGACTGCCTGGTTGCAGGGCAGCGTGCTGGGTGGAAGCAAGGAGGCGCTGGATGCGGCGAACCTGCTGCGGCAGGTGCGGACCATCTATGGAGCATACCTGGGATTCGATGTAATCAGCGTTCGCGATCTTACGCCGACGACCCGCGTGCTTTATCTGGCGCTCGACTATGATAGCGGGCCGGTCTTCGCCCGGTTCGTGGTGTACCGGGCGAAGCCAGGATGGATCGTGACGGATTTTCTGTTCGACAGGAAAGAGGATCTGGTTTTGCCGGTATTGCCTTGAGGGTGGTGTCTACCTCGGCAGCGCGAGGTTATCGTCCCCGAGAGAATCGCCCAATGACCTGCACGGGCGCTGTCTCGCTTTCGGGCCACGCTTTTGCGCCCTCCTGCGAGAGCTTGCCTGCCTTGTCGTCCCACCTCAGCGTGGTGATCTGGTGGGCGCCTTTTTCGTAGGCGTAGGTGGTGCCGTCGTCGTTGTAGAGGGTGAAGGCTGCGTCGGCGCCGGGGTAGATTTTGATCTGCGCGAGGGGCTGCTTGTCGTGGGTGCTTTCAACCGGCGCGCCCAGCGGCAGGATCGAGCCGGCCTTCACGAACAGTGGAATCTGGTCGATCGGGGCCTGCACGGCGACGGTCTGGCCGCCGGGGAGCTTCTGGTCGGTCCAGTAGTTGTACCAGTCGGAGCCGGCCGGCAGGTACACCTGGCGGCTCGTCGCGCCCTGCTGGGTGACCGGGGCGACCAGCAGCGCGGGGCCGAACATGTACTCGTCGCGCAGGTCGGCGACGTTGGCGTCTGTCGGGAAGTCCATGAACAGCGCGCGCATAAAAGGTGCGCCGGTCTGATGCGTCTGCCAGCCCAGCGAATAGATGTACGGCATGAGCGTGTAGCGCAGCTTGAGGAACTTCTCCAGGATCGGCTCCGCCTGCGGCCCGTAGCTCCAGACCTCGTTGTAGGTGCGCGTCCCGTGGGTGCGCATGGTCGGCAGAAACGTTCCGAACTCGAACCAACGGACGTAGAGTTCGGGATAGTCGTCGTCGCGGCCGACATTGGCGCGGGCGCCCTCGGGTGAGATCAGCGGCGGGTGCGCGGGGATGTGCTGCGGAGGCAGGTTCTGCCAGCCGCCGATATCGTTGCCGGTGTAGGCAATGCCGGAGGCAGCGACGTTGAGTGCGGTGGGAATCTGGCGGCGCAGCGTGTCCCAGGTGGGCGAAATGTCGGACGACCAGAAGATGGTCCCGTTGCGCTGGGCGCCCAGGTAGGCGTCGCGGGAGAGGGTGAGGGCGCGGCGCCCCTGCTCGCCCGGGCGCACGCCCTCGGCACGGACGCCGCCATAAATGGCCGCCGTGTGAAAAAGCGGGTAGGCATTGAAATATTCCGCGCCGGGGCCGATAGATAGGTACGCACCATCGGGAGGCAGGTCGGGCTCGGTCTCGTCGGCCCAGAAATAGTCGAAGCCCTTGCTCGCGATATTGTCATGGATCAGCTGCCACCACCAGTGGGCGGCCTCGGGGTTGGTCGTGTCGATATCGGAGCCGGCCTGGTCGTAGGGCTGGCCGTCGACCGGCGCGCCCGGGGTGGGCTCGTCCGGAGTGGCCGCAATGCCGTTGGCGTAGTGCTCGAACCAGCCTTTGTGGAGGAGGAAATCGTAGTAGCGGGAGCCGGGCGCGAAGCGCGGCCAGACCGAGATCATGGTCTCGATGTTTTCGGCGTGGAGCTGCGCGTTCATCGCGGCGGGGTCCGGCCAGTCCGCCGGTTTGAAGTCGTACTGGCCCATCCGCGTGTAGTAGAACCAGTCGACGACGAGAATATCGAGTGGGAGCTGGCGCTCGCGGTAGCCCTTCGCGACCGCCAGCAGCTCCGCCTGCGTCGAGTAGCGCTGCTTGCACTGGATAAAGCCGTACGCGGCCTTGGGCAGCATGGGCGTCGCGCCGGTTAGCAGCCGGTATCCCGCGTAGATTTCGTCGGTGGTGCGGCCGGCGATGACGAAGTAGCTGACGCGCTTGCCCAGGGTGCTGGTCCAGCGGGTCTGGCCGTCGAAGGCGGGGTAAATGGTAGTGGAGGACGGATTGTCCCACACCAGCCCGTAGCCTTTGTTAGTGACGACGAAGGGGACGCAATAGGAGGGGGAGCCGGGGGCGAGATAGTTGGCGGCGCAGGTGACGGGGCGCTGGCGGTGGTCGAGATAGCCTTCCTGGTTCTCGCCCAGGCCGTAGTAGTGCTCGTCTTCGGGCGCTCGGAAGCTGGCGCCGACCGTGTAGAGCGGCAGGTCGGCAGGCAGGATGCCGCGCGCGTTCCTGAGCGTGTCGTCCTTCTGGTTGAGCGCCGCCATCTGCCAGCCGTCCATCTCGGCCAGCGGCGAGCCGTCGGGCAGGGTGACGGCGATATTGGCGCCAGGCACGGAGCCGGAGAAGAACCGGGCGGTATCGGGCTGCTTCGCGTTTGGGTCGCGCTCGTAACCAGGTGCAACGGTGACGGTCATGCGGGCGCTCGTGTAGCGGTCGGCCTCGTCCGCTGTGGTGGAGTGCTGCCAGCCTTGCCCGTCGGGCGCGGCGACAAAGCCGGGACCGGGCGGGGCTTGTGCCTCGTTCGCTATCGTTGAGAGGGTGATGCGGACAATATTGGGTGCGTACGGCTCAATCGAGATGGTCTGCCCATTGCGGGTGAGCGGCGCGGTTTGCGCGGTGGCGGCGAGGGCGGTGGTAAGAATGAGCAGGGCAGGCGAGTGGCGGATCATTTGATCCTCGAACGAAAGGCTTTTCAAAACCCACTCGCAACCATACAGCAGCCGTAGAATCGGGGCGAGGTGCAAAGGTCCAATGGCAGTGGCGAACTTACATTCCGCATTGCGGCTCTTGCGGGCACTGGCGCGCCTGCTCTGCCTGCTTGGCTGCGCGGCGGCGATGCCTTTGGCTGCCGCGGCGCAGTCTGTTCCGTACCGGTTCCAGAACGTCGCGATCGTCGCGGGCGGGTTCATTGCCGGCTTCGTGGCGCACCCGGCCCAGCGCGGGCTGTATTACGTGCGCACCGACATTGGCGGGGCCTACCGGTGGGACGAGACGGAGAAGCACTGGGTTCCGCTGTTGGACTGGCTGCCGTTTAGCGAGCGCAACCTGCTCGGCGTGGAAAGCCTGGCCATCGACCCTGCCGACCCGAAAAAGCTGTACATCGCGGCCGGAACCTATGTGAACGAGCACACGCCGAACGGGGCGATCCTGCGCTCGAGCGACCAGGGACGCCACTTCGAGGTGGTGCACGTGCCGTTCCAGATGGGCGGCAATGAAGACGGGCGGTTCGCGGGGGAGCGGCTGCAGGTGGACCCGAACCACCCCCAGACGCTGCTGCTGGGCACGCGCCTCGCCGGACTCTGGCGGTCGGCGGATGCGGGCATCAGCTGGAACCGGGTGCGCACGTTTCCAGCCACGCCGTTCAACAAAGACGGGGTGACGTTTGTGGCGTTTGACAAGAGCAGCGGCCGCGCGGGGCTCGCGACGCCAGTGATCTTTGCGGGCGTGGCCGACCCGGTTGCAAACCTGCTGCGATCGGAGGATGGGGGCAACACGTGGAAACCGGTCGCGGGCGGCCCGCGCGGTATGTTCCCGAATCACGGCGTCTTCAGCTCCGACGGGACGCTGTACCTGAGCTACACCGACACGCCGGGGCCTAACGGGGTCAGCAATGGCGCGGTGTGGGCGTTTTCGCCGCGCGCCAATGCCTGGCGCGACATCACGCCGGAGAAGCCGCACGTCGGCGGGGCTTCGGGATTCGGTTATGGGACGGTCGCGGTCGACGCCCAGCACCCGGGCACGCTGCTGGCCTCGACGATCGACCGCTGGCAGCCGGGGGATACGATTTTTCGTTCAACCGACGGCGGCGGGCACTGGGTCTCGCTCAAGGAAGGATCGACCCGCGACGCGAGCCTCGCGCCGTGGACCAGGCACACCGCGCAGGAGCCGCCGTTCGGGCATTGGATCGGCGCGGCGATGATCGACCCCTTCGATCCGGAGCATGTGCTGTACGGGACTGGGGAGACGATCTGGGAGTCGCATGACGCGGCCGGTGCGGCGAGCACGCACTGGAAGATCGGCGCGCCCGGCCTTGAGGAGACGGCGGACCTCACCCTGCTGAGCCCGCCGCTGCCGGGCGATGCAGGCCCGCACCTGTACACCGGGCTGGGCGATATCGGCTGCTTCCGCCATGATGACCTGGCGCACTCGCCCGCCGGCGGCGCGATGAAGAACCCAGAGCTCTCGAACTGCGATGCGCTGTCGCTTGCCTCGGAAAAGCCACAGGAAATGGTGCGGGTGGGCCGGAGCTGGACGCCCGGCCCGCACGGGGCTGTCTCGCACGACGGCGGGCTGCGCTGGACGCCGTTCGCGAGTGAGCCGGCCGGCGGCGAACGGGGCGGTGACGCGGCGATCTCGGCCGACGGCAGGCTGCTGCTGTGGGCGGTGCGCGAGGGGCCGCTGGCGATGAGCGCCGATGGAGGCGCGCACTGGCGGACGCTGGCGGCTGCCTCGGGCAAACGCCAGGTGCTGGCCCGCGCGGGCGGCGGCTTCTGGGTGTACGATCCGGGCGCGGGGGAGCTGCATGCGATCGCCGCGGACGGCACAGCGCGACTGGCAGGCAAAGCCCCGAAAGCGGGCAAACTGCGCATTCCCGCCGCAGCGCCGGAAACGCTGTGGGTGGCAGGCGACGGCGGCCTGTTCCGCTCGACCGATGGCGGCGCACAGTTCTCGCGCGTGAGTACGGTGGCCGCGGCGTATGCGGTGGGCTTCGGTAAGGCCGGCCCCGGTAGCTCGCTCGGACCCTCGGGTCGCCCCGCACGGCCCGCGATCTACCTGGCCGGCGCGCTGGCGGCCACGCCGGAAGCCGCGCCGGCGAAGGGGGACCAGTCGCGCGGCGGCGGCATCTATCGCTCGCTCGACGATGGTGCGACCTGGCAGCGGATCGACGACGCGGAGCACCGGTATGCCTGGATCGAGCAGATCACCGGCGACCCGCGCATCTTCGGCCGCGTGTACCTGGGCACGAACGGGCGCGGAGTGTTGTGGGGCGATCCGGTGGGGCGGTGAGATGGAGATTTATAAGCAGAAAAGCGCGCGCGACGCGGGTCGGCCGGTTCTTACCATTCAACTTCGCACGCGCGACGTGTGGGTCACCCGGTTCAGCATGACTCGTTTGTGAATCTCAGCGCTCAGAGCTTCTCGGGGGGCCGCGCTCCCGAGTTTGTCGTACCCACGTCTCCAACGCTAGACGTGGGTACCCGCAGAACGAGCGCCTCCAAAAGCTATCCGGGCGACTGGTACTTAGCGAACCAGCTCCGGCACGACCTCGACATCCAGGCGCCGCGTGGTGCCGGGAATATCCACCGATCCGAGCACCACCGGCTTGCCCGGCGTGAGCAGCGAGGTGTCCTCGAAGATGGTTTGCCGGATGACGGGGTCCTGCGTGCTCGTCGGCGACTTCTCCTCGGCAACGCTCGATTGCTCAAGCTTCGTACTCAGTATCAGTCTATCGGCTCTTTCAATCAGGGACGCCTCCATATTCAATCCGACATCGAGGTACTGGACCTGATTGTTCTGCGTCGGAGACCCCGCATTGTATGTGCTGGTCGAAACCGGGACTTTGCTGCCTTCCTTCAGCCTTGACATGCGCCCTGAGAACACGAGGATGGAGAGGTGCTGCGTGCCCACGGGCTTGCCGCCGTCCCCTTCCGTGATGGTGTAGGTGAGCCGGTAACTCTTCGAGGGAGCGTCCGCCACCGCGTTTGCGCCAGAGGGCGCTGCCTGGGCCCACGCGCCGGGCAGGCTGCAGGTGAGAGCCATTCCTGCCATCCAGATCGCACGCCTTGTGTTCCCTTTTACTCCTCTGCCGCAGCTGTATCGGTTCATTCATTTTCTCCTGTCGGTGTCAGTCCAAAAAATCTGCGAAACTCCGCATTGCTTTCTGCTTCCTGCCTGGCCCGCATCTCGGGATTGAGCATGGCGAGTTGGGCTGGATCGGTCGAGCGGGCCACCCGCAGCAGCAGTTTTTCCTGCAGTGTGAGCGGAATCGGCGGTGCGGGCCGACTGGCGGCCAGCATCTCGCGGACAGCCAGAGGGTTCCGAATAGGTCGCGCCGGGCGCGGATTCGCTATGGTTCGCGCGCGCCGCTCCGGTCGAGCCAGCGGTGCAATCCTGGCGATGGCTGTGGAAGGCGCCGGATGCGCGTCGATCCTCGATTGGGTCGCGCTGGGGCCGAGCCGAGGAAGCGAATGGAACGAAGGGATCGCCAGGGCGCCGGCGACGAGAGCGGCCAAGGCTACGGCGAAGGCAGCCGGGTGCCGTTGCGGGATGAGCCACGCGGGGCGGCGACGGTGCCAGGCTGAGCCGGCTGAGGCTTGATTTTCTGCTTGCCGGACCGCTTCCAGCACGCGGCGCTCCATGCCGGGAGAAGGTTCGCGGCCGCGCAAGCCGGCCAGTACCTTTTCGATTGCATCGTCAGCATGCTTCATCGCCTGACCTCTTTTTCTCCTGCTTCGAGCCGTGCGCGGAGGCGCGCTCGTGCGCGAAACAGCAATGCCCGCACGGCGGCCTCGCTTCTTCCCACGACGGCTGCTATCTCGGGTGTGCCCAGCTCCTCCACCGCGGAAAGCAGCAGGACATCGCGCTCTTTCTTCGGCAGTCTCTCCAACTCGCACAGGACAGACCGCATGCGCTGCGCCTCGTCGAGCGCCTGGTCGGCGGGCACGTTGTGCGCGGCCAGACTGTTCACGAAGTTCGCGTCCATCTGTTCCGGGCGGCCGCGGCGGCGGCGGTCGATGGCGAGATTCCAGGCGATGCGAACCAGCCAGACGCGCATGTCGCGTACGCCTGAGAGAGCGCGGCGGTGCTCGAGAGCGCGGACGAACACATCCTGAACGACATCCTCGGCTTCGGACCGGCTGCGCAGGATGGAGTGGGCTACGCGGAACAGGAGCGCGGCATAGGTCTCGACGAGGGCCGCGAGATCGATCTCCGATCGCGCATCCTCCATGGAAGACAACACCAAGCCGTATCCCTCGATTGACGCCATAAGTCCCTTCTATCGGACAGACGCGCAAGGTCGGCTTGCGTTCGAACTTATTTCAATCGGCGGATGCGGATCAGCGCGATGCGAGATCGCGGCTCTGGCGGCGGCTTCGCTTGCGCGCTTTGGCAAACGAGCTGGCGGCGAAGTAGAGGAACAGCGTCATGAGTATCGCGTAGGCGACGAAGTGGCCATGCTCCGGGCCGGAGCGCCAGCTCGCGTGGATGGCCCACAGGTGCTGGGCGAAGAGCACGGCGAACAACGCGAAGAACATGCCGGTGATTTCAAGCCAGAGGATGCCGCCGGCGTGGGCGAAGGGGTTCCACACGGCTCGGCCGAAGTTGCGGCTGCCGCGGCCGGCGTTGCGCGCCGTGCGGCCCAGCTGCTCGCCCCGGCGCACCCGTGCCTGCGCCGCGGCGTGCTGCTGGGCGGCGGTGGGGGGCGGAGGCGGCGGGGGAAGCATGCGCTGGCCGACCAGACGAAAGCCGATGCCGAGGGCGCGGCCGACGAGGGTGGGGCGGATGCTGGGGCGCATGCACCCAAGTGTAACCAAAGCCGCGACCGGCCTAATTCCAACGCGCGGCGGCGGCTGCGCGGGCAAGGCGGCGGTACAAAAGACGCGCCCAGCGAAGACCCCTTTGCCGCTTGCGGTCATCAGACGTAAGGTAGGGGAACAGCGGAGGCGTTGGCGCGGACTACCGCCGAGGGTTAGCCGGGATTGCCCGGGGAAGCATGGGGGAGAGGAATTTGAATCAAAACTTGCGCAAGCTTGTCCAGCAGCTCGGGGAAGCCATTCACGAGAGCGTGTCGGAGTCGGAGGAGATTGCCGGAGTGGTGCAGGATATTCGAAAGCAGGGCTTCGATGTGCTGCTGATGCTGGAGGCGACGATCGGGCTGAACGAGGTAGTGGAGCAGCCGGCGGCGGAGGCGGCCGATGGGGGCGCCGGGTTTACCGCGCAGGATGTGAGTTTTCTGCGCTCTCTGCGCATCGCGATCGAGGGCGACGAAGGCGAGGCGGCCGATACCCAGAGTGACGAAGTGTGAGCAATCGTCGGGGGCCGCGCAGTGCAATGCAGGCGGCAGAGAGTCGCGCACGAGATTACGGGAGATGCGGTATATAGGGAGCGGTAAAGTTCCCCACCAACCCGGCGCCTGAACTGAAGCGCCTGGCCAAACCCGGCGCGCGAGCGCCGGCCCAGAAGGGACGGGCATGAAAGACACGTTAGGCGTACTGCTGGCTGGCGGTGCCGGCGAGCGGCTTTTTCCTCTCACGCGCGACCGCGCCAAACCGGCTGTGCCGTTCGGCGGCCACTACCGCATCATCGACATCACGCTCTCCAACTGCATCAACTCCGACCTGCGCCGGGTCTACATCCTGACCCAGTACAAGGCGCTCTCGCTCAACCGGCACATCCGCGAGGGCTGGTCGGGCGCGGTGGCGCAGGACCTGGGCGAGTTCATCGAGATCCTGCCGCCCATGCAGCGCGTGGGCAAGAACTGGTACCAGGGCACTGCCGATGCCGTGTACCAGAACATCTACTCGATCGGCGCGGAGCGGCCGAAGCACATCATCATCTTGAGCGGCGACCATATCTACAAGATGGACTACGGCAAGATGCTGGAGGAGCACAAGGCCTCGGGCGCGGACGTGACGCTGGCCGTGCTGCCGATCCGGCCCGATGAGGTTTCGCGGTTCGGCGTGGTCGAGGTAAACCGGCAGGGCGAGGTGACCGGCTTCCTCGAAAAGCCGAAAACCACCACCCTGCGCTCGCCCTGGAACCCGGAGATGGTGGATGCCTCGATGGGCATCTACATCTTCAATACGGATGTGCTGCTGCCGGCGCTGATGCGCGATGCGGAGCGGGAGGACTCGAAGCATGACTTCGGTCACAATATTCTTCCGGATATTCTGGGCAAGTACAAGATGGTGGCGTACAACTTTGTAGACGAGAACCGCAAGGAGCTGTACTGGCGCGATGTGGGCACGCTCGACGCCTACTACGACGCGAACATGGAGGTGGCCTCGGCGAACCCGGTGTTCAACCTGTACGACCACGCGTGGCCCATGCGCACGCGGGTCCGGCAGTATCCGCCGGCGAAGTTTGTCTACGGGCACGCCGGCCATGACGGCTCGGCGGTGAACTCGGTGATCTCGGCGGGCTGCATCGTTTCGGGCGCCTGCGTGTCGAACTCGCTCTTCTCGCAGGATGTGCGGGTCAACTCATTCTCGACCATCGACTCGAGTATCGTGTTCTCGCATGTCAATATCGGGCGCGGCTGCAAGATTCGCCGCGCCATCATCGACCGGGATGTGAATATTCCGGAGGGTACCGTGATCGGGTTCGACCCTGTGGCGGACCGTCGGGACTATTTCGTGACCGACTCGGGCATCACGGTGGTCGCGCGGGACCACTCGCTGTATGAGCAGGCGATCCACCCAGTGACGCTGGGGGCGCAGGGCTAGAGCAGTTCTCGTTCACCTGTAGCGGTCTCAGCAGAACTCAAGGTGGCTTTTCCGTCAAGAAAAGCCACATCTCATTACTGTTACGGTACACACCCAAACGAGAACTGCTCTAAGTGCTCACGTTTTGCGCTCGCGTGCGTCTTGTGTGGGGCGGGAGAGTGGAAGCAGGCGGATGACGACAGCGGCGCGGCGCACGGAGGGTTCGAGGCAGCGGAGGTCGTGGTGCGCGGCCGCGCTTTTCTGCTGCCTGCTGGCGCTGTGCGGATGCAGCAGCGGCTTTTTCAACCCGAAAAGCACCGGAACCGGCAGTGGCGGCGGCACGGGCGGGGGAGGCGGCACGCCCGGGTCGGGCCTCGACAGCATCTACGTCGCGAACAGCAACCCGAGCACGCAATCGGTGGCCGGCTTCTCACTCTCGAGCACGGGCCAGCTCGCGAGCCTGAGTGTCTCCCCGGCCTCGACCGGCACGCCGCCAACTACCCTGGCCATCAACCCGGCCGGCACTCTGGTTTGGGTCGGCAGTCCGCTGGGTTCTATCTACGTCTATGTCGTCAACAGCAATGGAACGCTCTCGCTGGGCAACAACGGCGGTCCGGTCCTGCCAACGAACAATATTCCCATCGGTTCCATGGTCGTCGATCCCTCCGGCAACTACCTGCTGGTGCTCTCCAATCCCGGTACCAACACTGCGCAGGCGGTGTACGTTTACCAGATCGACTCGAATAATGGAACCCTGACTGCGCTGACCGAGAACGGAAATCCGTACGTCACCCTCGACATCGGCAGCGCGGGCCAGATCGCGTTTGCGCCCAACGGCACCCAGGTTTACGTCACGCTGGGCACGGGCGGCGTGGATGCGCTGACTTTCAGCCCGAGCAATGGCGGCCTGGGCAAGCTGGCTGTGCACTATGCTCCATTCAGCAATGGAGGAGCCGATCAGGGCTTGGCCTTCGATTCGGCCGGCCAGTACCTGTTTATGACGGAGACCGCCGTCAATGCGGTGCGGGTGTTCACCATCAACCCCGACAGCACGCTGACCGAGGTGCCGGGTTCGCCCTACCCGACGGGGCTGGGCGCCAAGGCGGTGGTCGTGGACAGGACCGGCGCTTATGTTTACGTGTCCAACTCGACTGTCGGCACCATCAGCGGCTTCAGCCTGTCGAGCACCGGCTCGCTGGCGCCGCTGCCCGGCTCGCCCTACGCCACCGGCGGCGGGCCCTCCGCGCTGGCCGAGGACAGCTCGAGCGGCTACCTGGTTGCGGTTTGCAGCTCCGGCAATCCCGACCTCCAGGTTTTCTCGATTACCGCCGGGACCGGGGTGCTGGCTTCCGCTTCCACCACGAATACCAGCAGCGTGAATCCGTCGATCGCTACCGCGCTGGCCGTCACGCCGGCCCCGACGATCCCGGCTGCGCCCGCCGCCGCGCCGTAGACGGTTCGGCGGAGCGATACCCGCCCCGCCGGGCGCCTTGCCGTTCAAGAAAAAGGCTCCGATGCTATGCTGGGCATTCCGCGAACGATGAAAGCCACTGTGCCTACCTGTCCTGCCCGCATTGTTCCTGCCGTTTTCCTGCTGCTGGGTGCCCTGCTGCCGGGCGGGTGCGGCCGCCTGCATCGCGGACCCGGCCTGGGGTATGTTTACGTCGTCTCCAAGGGGACGTACATCCGCGACCGGCTGGCCGCGGTCTCGAACCATGTGGAGGACATCCACAATGGTGAGCGGCTGGCGGTGCTGGAGCACGACCGCCGGTTCTACCAAGTCAAAACGCCCGACGGAAAGATTGGCTGGCTGGAGGAGCACGCGGTCATCGGCCAGGCGGAGTACGACAAGTTCCTGGCGCTTGAGAAAGATCATGCCCGCGACTTGGTGGTGGCCTCGGCGGTGCTGCGCGACGATATTTTCCTGCACCTGACGCCGGGCCGCAAGACCGAGCACCTGTTCCTGCTGCCGGCCAACGACCGGCTGGCGCTGCTGGAGCGCGCGTCGGTGCCGAAACCGCTGCCGCCGCAGGCGGTTCTGACGCCCCACCCGCCCCGGGCGAAGCGCCCCGTGCGACCCGCGGCGGGGGCCAAGCCGGTCAAGCGCGAGCAGAGCGGCTCGACCATTTGGGCCGAGGCGCCGCCGCATCCGGACCGCTACACCGCGGCCGACCTGGACCCCGATGCCGCCTGGATGGCGCAGCCGATGGAGGACTGGTGGCTGGTGCGCGACAGCGCCGGCAAGGTGGGCTGGGTGCTGGCCCGGGGCATGGACGTGGACGTTCCAGACGAGGTGGCGCAGTACTCGGAAGGCCACCGGATCGTGGGCGCCTACCTGCTGAATACCGTAATGGACAACGGCGAGCCGCCGGCGCGGCATATCGGCCCGGAAGAGCAGCAGAAGATCGAGAAGCGCGCCGCGGCCAAGGCGGCGTTCGCGCGCAAGCACCCGAAGCAGGCGGCCGAGGAGGCCGGCGCCATCCCGCCGCCGCCCGCGCCGGTGCCGCATACGGTGGGCCAGTATGTCACCGTGACCACCGAGTACAAGGATGGGCTGCCCTACGACTGGGACCAGGTGCGGGTCTTTATCTGGAACCTGAAGAAGCACCGCTACGAAACCGCGTACCGTTTGCGGGAGCAGCAGGGCTACCTGCCGGTGACGGTCGGCAAGGAGATGGTGGACAAGATGGGCGAGGAGCCGACGTTTACTATCCGCACCACGCCGGATGGGGTGGTGACGCAGGACGCGGCGGGCGCCTTCCACCCGCAGACGGTGACGGTGACGCAGTACCGGCTGGAGGGCGGCATTGTGCGCCGAGATACGCCGCTGCCGCCCCGGCCGGGCCAGGAAGTGGGCGGACCAGCGGGCACTTCGGGCGTTCATAGGGCGCCTCATCGGGCGGCTCACCCGGCTGGCGGCAAGCGGCGGACGGCTGTGCGTGCGGCCCGGCGGCGCGGCCGGTAGTTTGCTGTGCCCGAACACGCAAGAATTTTTTTTACATTACGGTACGAAAGTTTGGCATGCTAGTTGTATGTGACTCCGCCTCCAGCTTCTTGTTGGCGGGGCCTTCACCTAGGATTTCTCTATTTTCGGTATGTTTCGACGGAACAGCGCTGCGGCCCGGCCGCGGAGGCGCCGTGTTTTTCACTCCCTCGGCTGCTTGCGGCACTGGGACATTGGAACCACTCACCAGCTTGAAAGGCGCGTTAGGGAGATTGCCCCGCGCCAGGAGATCGGCACATGGATAACAAGCCGGCACAGAATATCCAGGACACGTTTCTGAACACGGTCCGCAAGGATAAGACGCCCATCACGATTTACCTGGTCAGCGGAGTGAAACTGACGGGCAAGATCCGCTCGTTCGACAAGTACTCGGTGCTGCTTGAAAACAACAGCCAGGAGCAGCTGATCTTCAAGCATGCGATCTCGACGGTAGTGAGCACGCGGTCGGTGCTGCATACCGAGCATCGCCCGACGCCCGCGATCGGGGCGTCGGCTGTCGGCGCGGTCAGCTCGGCCGAGCACGCCCAGGGAGCATAGGGAGCGCATCACGGCATTTCCCCCGGAACGGCGGCGCGCCAGCGCTTCAATCGACGGGCCGGCCTCGGCGGCCGGGTTTGCCGCGCCCGCGTCCGCCGGACCTGAGCCTTCCGGCCCGGGCAAAGGCGAGCGTGCGTTCCTCGTGTTTCCTCGTTTTTCCGATCTGAAGCCGGTGCTCGGCCGGGTTGCAGCGCAGGCGCGCACCGCCTCGCTGCTGCGCGGCGAGGCGGACGAGTCAGAGCAAGGCGCCGCCGGGCCGGGCGCCGCCGGGCCCGGCGTCTTTGACTCCGGCGCCGATGCCGACACGTCGGAGCTGCGGGAGTTGGCCGAGAGCGCTGGAGCGGCCATCGTGGGCGTGATGGAACAGCGGCGCGGCCGCCCCAATCCGGCCACCCTGCTGGGCTCGGGCAAAGTGGAGGAGCTGGCCGGGGCGGCGGCCGCCGCGAACGCGTCCATTATTCTGATTGACCATGACCTGAGCCCGACCCAGCTGCGCAACCTGGAAGACGCGCTGCCGTGCCCGATCGTGGACCGCACGCAGCTGATCCTGGACATTTTCGCCCGGCACGCCCGCACCCGCGAGGGCCAGCTGCAGGTGGAGCTGGCGCAGCTGGAGTATATGCTGCCGCGTCTGACCGGGCGGGGCCGCGCGATGAGCCAGCTAGGCGGCGGCATCGGCACCCGGGGTCCGGGCGAAACGCAGCTGGAAACCGACCGCCGCCGCATCGGCAAGCGCCTGGTGGTGCTGCGGCGGGAGCTGGAGCGGGTGCGCCGGGTGCGCCACCAGCAGCGCTCCCGCCGCGAGAGCGCCCCGGTGCCGACCGTTGCGCTGGTGGGCTACACCAATGCGGGCAAGAGCACGCTGTTCAACCTGCTGACCGGGGCCGGGGTGCTGGCCTCGCCGCGGATGTTTGCCACGCTGGACCCGAAGCTGCGGGCAATCCAGCTGCCGTCGCGGCGTAAGGCGCTGCTGTCGGACACGGTGGGGTTCATCCGCAACCTGCCGCATACGCTCGTGACCTCGTTCCGGGCGACGCTCGAAGAGGTGGAAAAGGCGGAGGTGCTGCTGCACGTGCGCGACGCGGCCGATCCGCTCTCGGACGACCACAAGCTGGAGGTGGAGAAGGTTCTGGGCGAGCTGGACGCGCTCGCGAAGCCGCGCATCGAGGTGATGAACAAGCTGGACCTGCTGCCGGCCGCCGGGCAGGCGGCGCTGCTCGATGCGGGTGTGGTGGGGGTTTCGGCGCTGCGGGGCACGGGGGTGGAGCGGCTGCTGCTGGCCGTCGACGCGGCGCTGACCGCCGATCCGCTGGAGGAGGCCGAGCTGTGGGTGCCGCAGAGCGCCGGGGAGGTGCTGGCGGCGCTCGAAAATGGCGCGACCGTGCTGGCGCGCAGCTTCGAGCCGCGCGGAGGGCAGCAGGGTGTGCTGCTGTGGGTGGCCGCGCCGCGCTCGCTGCTGGGGCGGTGGGGGCGGTATCGCACCGGCTTGAAGGAGGAGGAATAGCGGTTTGTTCCGGAGTTGAGACGGCGCGGTCATGCTGGCGGGACGGGTTGCGCCGCGGACGATCTGGCTGCGGATTTCGCGGCTAGAGTGAACGGCGGTTCATGGGTCGCGTCTCCGCGCCGCGCTGTGGTATTTCTATAGGGGAGCGCGCACGTCGGGGCCGGTGTGCTCAGCCTGGTTCCGGCGGTTTCGCCTCCGCGTCGCTCCCTTTCACTTTTTCATGTGGTTTGCGTCACCCGACATTTCATGGACCTGATGGCATGGACCTAATCTTCCACCAACTCGGTGACTTTTTCCTTGGGTCCATCCCGACGATGGTGCTGTTTCTGCTGCTGGTGCTGAGCTACACGGTGCTGGTGGACCGGCCGATGCGGCGGACGCTGTGCGAGCGGCGCGAGCGGACCGCGGGGGCGGTCGAAAAGGCGCATGCGGCGACCGCGATGGCGGAGGCCAAGGCGCAGGAGTACGAGGCGCGGCTGCGGGCGGCGCGGCTCGAGATCCAGCAGACGCGGGAGAAGCAGATCGCCGGCTGGAACGCGGCGCGTGACAAGGCGCTGGGCGCGGCGCGGGAGGCCGCGGCCATGCGGCTGCGGGCGGCGCGGGCGACGATCGAGGCGGAAGCGGCGCGGGCGAGGGCCTCGCTCGATGCGTCGGTCGATGCATTGGCCGAGCAGATTCTGGCGACGGTGCTGCGGCCCGAGGCGGCCCCGGGTCCATTGAGTGAGCGTGAGGTTCGCTCCTGATGCCGGTTCAAGCGACTTTTAGATTGCCGCGGGGGATGTGTTGCGCGGCGTTTACGGTGTTCCTGCTGCTCGCGGGTGCGGCGGGGCATGCCCAGACCAGCGCCGCGCCCAGCGCTCCGGCCGGCTCGCAGGCAGGCGCCCAGCCCGGCGCTCAGTCCGGCCCGGGCCGGCACCGGTTGCCGATCACCACCGGGACGTCGAAGACCAGCATGGACGCGCCCGAGCAGAACAGCCAGCTGGAGAAGTACGCGCACTCGCCCGTGGTGCAGTCGGTGGCGCGGCACCTGGGCCTTTCGACGGGAACGGCCGCGCGCATCTTCGAGGACTTCAACTCCGGCGTGCTGATCGCCGCGATTTTGTACTTCCTGCTGCGCTACCTGCCGGGCAAGTATAAGGAAAAGCGCCAGACGGTGGAGCAGGACCTGGTGCGCGCGCGGCAGGCGACCGCGGACTCTGAAGCGCGGCTGAAGCGGGTGGAAGCCAAGCTGGCCTCGCTGGGCGGCGAGGTGAAGGCGCTGCGGCGGCAGGCCGAGGAGTCAAGCAAAAGCGAGGAAGCGCGGATGCGGCGGGCGATGGAAGCAGAGCGGGAGCGGATCGTGCGTTCGGCGGAGGCGGAGATTGCCGCGGCCGAGGCTCAGGCGCTGCGCGGGCTCAAGCGCTATGCGTCGGACCTGGCGGTGGACCGCGCGGCTGCGCGGGTGCGGCTGAGCGCGGAGGGGGATCGTGCGCTGGTGGATGGATTTCTGGAAGGGCTTGGCAGCGAGCTGAGCCGGCAGGGGCGGAACTGATGGCGGCCTATGCCTCGCGGTACGCGCGGGCGCTGCTCGATGTGCTCGAAAACAGCCGCGCGGATGTGGAGGCGGCGAGCCGCGAGCTGGGCGACTTTGCCGATGCCTGGCGCGAAAGCCTGGCGCTGCGCAATGTCTTTCTCGACCCCTCGTACACCGCGGCGAAAAAGGTAGAAATACTGGACAAGCTGAACGAGCGGCTGGGCATGTCGAAGCCGGTGCGGAACTTTCTCGCGGTGATCGTCAATCACGACCGCATGGAGGGGTTCGAGGCCATCGTGAGCGACTTTCACGCGATGGTGCGCGCCGGCCTGGGCATCGACAAGGTGGAGTGGACCAGTGCGCGGGCGCTGAATGACGAGGAGCGGCGCGCGGTCGAGGCGAAGATCGCGGGGCTGACCGGCAGGCGGGTTGAGGCGAGTTTTGTTCAAGACGCAGGGCTGCTGGGCGGCGCACAGTTGCGCATCGGCTCGACAGTTTACGATGGCAGCGTGCGCGGGCGGCTGGACCAGTTGAAGGAAATGCTGGCCCGCTAGCCAGGCCAGTGCTGCCGGGACATTCAGCAGCCGGTGCTCGCACCCGGCAAACAAGATTCAAGGAAGGCCGCAAGGGAACCGATGGCGAAGATCAACGCAGACGAGATTACAAGCCTCCTGAGGGAGGAGATCCAAAACTACGACAGCCGGATGCAGGTCGACGAGGTCGGCACGGTGATTTCGGTCGGCGACGGCATCGCGCGGGTGCACGGCCTGGACAAGGTGATGGCCGGCGAGCTGGTCAGCTTTCCGCACGACATCATGGGCCTCGCGCTTTCGCTCGAGGAGGATCAGGTCGGCGTGGTGCTGATGGGCGAGGGCTCGGAGATCCGCGAAGGCGACCAGGTCAAGCGCACCGGCAAGATCATGAGCGTGCCGGTGGGCGATGCGATGGTGGGCCGCGTGGTGAATGCGCTGGGCGTGCCGATCGACGATCGTGGCCCCATCGATACCAAAGACACGCTGCCCATCGAGCGGCTCGCCCCGGGCGTGATCGACCGCCAGCCGGTGAAGGAGCCGATGGCGACCGGCATCAAGGCCATCGATGCGATGATCCCGGTCGGCCGCGGGCAGCGCGAGCTGATCATCGGCGACCGCCAGACTGGCAAGACCGCGGTCGTCATCGACACCATCCTCAACAACGCCAAGAACAACCTAATCTGCATCTACTGCGCGGTCGGGCAGAAGCGCTCGTCCATTGCGCAGGTGGTGCAGACGCTGACCGAGAACAACGCGATGGACTACACCATCGTGGTGGCGGCCTCGGCGTCGGAGCCGGCGCCGCTGCTCTACCTGGCGCCGTTCGCGGCGACCGCGATGGGCGAGTACTTCCGCGACAACGGCAAGCATGCGCTGGTAATCTACGACGATCTCTCGAAGCATGCGGTCGCGTATCGCGAGCTGAGCCTGCTGCTGCGCCGGCCGCCGGGCCGCGAGGCGTATCCGGGCGATGTGTTCTACCTGCACTCGCGGCTGCTGGAGCGCTCGGCGAAGATGAGCAAGGAGAAGGGCGGGGGCTCGCTGACCGCGCTGCCGATCATCGAAACCCAGGCCGGCGATGTGTCGGCGTACATCCCGACCAACGTGATTTCGATCACCGACGGGCAGATTTTCCTAGAGACCGACCTGTTCAACTCGGGCATTCGGCCGGCCGTGAACGTCGGCCTTTCCGTATCGCGCGTGGGCTTTTCAGCGGCGATCAAGGCGATCAAGCAGGTGGGTTCGACGCTCAAACTCGACCTGGCCCAGTACCGCGAGCTGGCGGCGTTTTCGCAGTTCGGCTCGGACCTGGATAAGGTGACGCAGAACCAGCTGAACCGAGGCAAGCGGCTCACCGAACTGCTGAAGCAGGACCAGTTCCAGCCACTGACCCCGGAGCATATGGTCGCGATCCTGTTCGCGGGCACTCAAGGGCTGCTCGACGACGTGAAAGTCGAGGATGTGCGCGCGTTTGAAGGCGGCTTCCATAAGTATCTCGACGCCTCGCAGCAGGCGCTGCTCAAGGATATTGCCGAGAAGAAGGCGCTGGACGACGACCTGCGCGGACGGCTGAAGGCGGCTACCGAGGAGTACAAGAAGGACTTCTTGTCGGAGCACGAGCAGGCCAAGGGCAGGGACGCGGTCGCGGAGCTGAGCGAAGACGAGAAGAAGAAGGCCGAGCAGAAGACCCCGGCCGGCTCGCAGCCCGGCGCGGCAACGACCGCCGGCGGCGGCGCGGGGCAGGAGCAGGCCAACAGCAAGGGCGCCCAGCAGACGCAGGGCGCTGGCGGCTCGGGAGCCGCTAACCTCAAGCAGGATGCTGGCGATACGAAAGCCGCCGAGCAGAAGGAAGAGGTCGCGAAGTAGGTGGCGAACGTCCTCGATCTCCGGCGGCGCATCCGTAGCGTGAAGAACACGCGCCAGATCACCAAGGCCATGAAGATGGTGGCAGCCGCCAAGCTGCGCCGGGCGCAGGAGCGGATGACGAACGCGCGGCCCTACGCGGTGATGCTGGCGAGCGTGCTGGCCTCGCTGCGGCGGCGTCTCGCGGCCGTGGACCCGACCGATAACGAGTCGCGCAGCCCCCTGCTGGTGGTACGCCCGGAGAAGAACGTGCTGCTGGTGGTGATTTCGGGCGACAAGGGGTTCGCGGGGGCGTTTTCAACCAACATCGTGCGCTCGGCGACGCAGTTTATCGCCGAGGCGCAGTCGAGCGACCGCAACAAACGGATCGACCTGGAAGCGGTGGGGCGCAAGGGGCGCGATTTTTTCCGCCGCAACTATGCCGTGGCCCAGTTGGACGCCCGCAAGCCGGAGCCGGGCCAAGGCCAGGCTCACGACCAGCCGCGGCCGGAGCGCAGCCGCCGGGCGGACGTGGAGTTCATGGCTGACGAGCAGACCGCGCACATCGTGCTCGACAAGCTGCGGTTCGAGGAAGTGCGGGCGCTGGGCGAGCAGATCGTGGCCCGCTACGCCGCGGCCGAGATCGACGCTGTGTATCTGGCACACAACGAGTTCCAGTCGGTGATTTCGCAGCGGGTGGTCGTCGAGCGAATCCTGCCGCTGATCGCGAACCGCAAGGGCGAGATCGAGAAGCCGGAGGTTGCCGCGAGCGCGGAGCCGAGCGAGGAAGAAAAGAAGGCAGCGGCGGACGCGGCGCTGAGCGCGGGGCTGACCCTGCGCGATGAGGAGCAGGAAGCGATTCGCGCGCAGTATGACGATGAGAGCAAGCGCTTTGGCACCGCGGAGGTGGACTACATCTACGACCAGCCGGCCGGCGAGGTGTACGCCGCGATGCTGCCGCGGTATGTCTCGGCGCTGCTGTACTACGCGATGCTCGAGTCGGTGGCGAGCGAGCACGCCGCGCGCATGACCGCGATGGATGCGGCGACCAACAATGCGGGCGATCTGATCGACGCGCTGACGCTGACCATGAACCGGGCGCGCCAGGCGGCGATCACGAAAGAGATTATCGAGATTGTGAGCGGGGCGGCGGCGGTTTAGGGGCAGGAATCAGACGTCAATAGCAAGGACAGACACCTATGGCAGACACAGCAGTGCAGGAACAGAAGCCGACGCAGGGCGAAGCGCAAAACCGGGAGCAGTCGAGCGGACCCGATACGATGGCGGAGCACTACGGCGAGGGCGCCGGTCAGCAGGGCGAGCAGAATACCGGCCGCGTGGTCCAGATCTCCGGCCCGGCGGTCGATGTGCAGTTCGTCGAGGCGAAGATGCCCAGCATCTTCCAGGCACTGCGGGTTACGAGCGAGGGCTTCGACGTACCCAACCCGGTCAACGTGATCCTCGAGGTGCAGCAGCATATCGGCGATGGCCGGGTGCGCTGCGTTGCGATGGAGGCGACCGAGGGCATGGTACGCGGCATGAAGGTCATCGACACGGGCGCGCCGATCATGATGCCGGTGGGCCGCGAGACGCTGGGGCGCATCCTCAACGTCATCGGCCAGCCGGTCGACGAACTCGGCCCCGTCAACGCGAAAAAGCACATGCCGATCCACCGCAGCGCACCGCTATTCGAGGAGCAGTCGACGTCGGAGGAGATGTTCGAGACCGGCGTGAAGGTGATCGACCTGATCCAGCCGTTCCTGAAGGGCGGCAAGATCGGGCTGCTCGGCGGCGCGGGCGTGGGCAAGACGGTTATTATCCAGGAGCTCATCAACAACGTCGCCACCAAGCATGGCGGCTTCTCGGTGTTTGCCGGCGTGGGCGAGCGCACCCGCGAGGGCAATGACCTCTGGCTCGAGTTCCAGGAAGCCGGCGTGATCGACCTGAAAGACCTGCCCAAGTCGAAGGCATCGCTGATCTACGGCCAGATGACCGAGCCGCCGGGCGCGCGGCTGCGGGTCGCGCTTTCGGCGCTCACCATCGCCGAGGAGTTCCGCGACGAAGAGGGCGCCGATACCCTGCTGTTTATCGACAACATTTTCCGGTTCACGCAAGCCGGCTCAGAGGTTTCGACGCTGCTGGGGCGCATGCCGTCCGCCGTCGGCTACCAGCCCAACCTTTCCACCGAAATGGGCGAGCTGCAGGAGCGGATTACCTCGACCAAGAAGGGCTCCGTCACCTCAGTCCAGGCCATCTACGTGCCGGCCGACGACTTTACCGACCCGGCGCCGGCAACCACGTTTGCCCACCTCGATGCGACGACGGTGCTGTCGCGGCCGCTGTCGGAGCTGGGCATCTATCCGGCGGTCGACCCGCTGGCTTCCTCCTCGCGCATCTTGAGCCCGCGCGCGGTCGGGCAGGAGCACTACGACGTCGCGCAGGGGGTCAAGCGCATCCTGCAGCGCTACAAAGACCTGCAGGATATTATCGCCATCCTGGGCATCGACGAGCTTTCCGAAGAGGACAGGCTGACGGTGTCGCGGGCACGAAAAGTCCAGAAGTTTCTCTCGCAGCCATTCCATGTGGCGGAGCAGTTCACCGGGATACCGGGCGCGTACTGCAAGGTGGCCGATACGGTGCGCTCGTTCAAGGAAGTGATCGAGGGCAAGCACGACGATGTGCCGGAGCAGGCGTTTTACCTGAAGGGCACGATCGAGGATGTGCTGGAAGCGGCGGAGAAGCTGAAGGGGCAGAAGTAGCGGATGGCCGACGCAGCGGAAGACGCGAGTTTCGCGCAGGGCAAGCTCAAGGTACGGGTCGTCACCCCGGAGCGCATCCTGGTGGACACCGATGCCTCATCGATCACGCTCCCCGGGGCGGGCGGAGTGCTGGAAGTGCTGCCCGGCGCCGCGCCGCTGCTGACCGCGATCGGCGCGGGCGATCTGACGATTGGCGGCGGCGAGGGCGGCGAGCAGAAGTTTGTCGTCGCGCGCGGCTTTGCCGAGGTGCTGCCCGACCGGGTGACGGTGATGGTCGAGTACGCGGAGAAGTCGGAGGAAGTCGACAAAGGCGCCGCGGAGCAGCTGCTCAAGGACGGGCAAAAGCAGCAGCAGGAAGCTGGCCAGGATCCCGGAAAATACGACGCTGCGCGGGCTGTGGTGCTCGAGGCCGAGGCGAAGTTGGGTAGAGCAGGACAGTAAGGGCGAAGACCCCCTGCGCGGGAGGCGGCCACTTCGTGGCGTGTATACCTGGATGCTCGCTACCGCGGTTTCCGTGCGCCTCCCATTGGTCGGCACTGGCGATGTCGATCCCGACCAACGGAAGGCCCACAAAGACTGCGGTCGCCAGCAACAAGGTAAACCCGTCACGAAGTGACCGCGAGCCGCGCAGGCGGTTTTGCCGGCTTGTTTCGCCCGGCGGGTGCGCTATACTCGCCGCGCGGGGTGCCTAATGCGCGTGCGATGCTTCTGGCTGGTGTGGCTTGTGGGATGTGCGGCGGGGCTGCCGGCCCAGCAGCCGTCAGGCGGCAAGGCCGCTCCGGCGGGTTCCGTCACCGGGCACGTGTTCTACGGGGATACGAATGGTCCGGCGCGCATGGCGACTGTATCGCTCGAAGGGGCGGCGGCGATCGACGGCTACCAGACGGGCGCGGGCGCGACCGCGCACATTACGAGCGTCAAGACGCTGCCGGACGGCAGCTTCGCGGTGCCGCACGTGGCGCCGGGGGCGTACTACGTGTTCGCCTCGGCGCCCGGCTACGTGTCGCCGCTGGATGCGCTGGGGCTCTCCCGCGAGGAGCTGCAGAAGCCGGGTAAAGAGGTGAAGGAGCGGATCGCGGCGGCGGTGCCGCGGGTGGTGGTGCAGGCAAACCTCGCGGCCACCACCGACATTACGCTGGAGCGGGGCGCGGCGGTCGCGGGCACCATCCTGTATGACGACGGCAGCCCCGCCGCCGGACTTTTGGTGAAGCTGCTGGTGCACAAGAAAGTGGGCAAGGAAGACAAGTGGGTCAGCCCCGAGTCGGACCCGGGGCGGATGAGCCCGTCGCTGGCAACCGACGACCAGGGCCACTACCGCATAAGCGGGCTCCCGGCGCGCGAGTACCTGGTGGAGGTCGATCTGGCTCTCAACCGAACCTCGATCCAGATCAGCGGCGTAGGCATGTCGATGAACAGCGGTGAGGGCGGGGTCTTGGTGCCGGTCTACTCCGGCAACAGCCTGCGGCAGAAGGATGCGACGCCGTTCCTGTTGAAGCGGGGCGAAGAGCGCCCGGGCGAGGACCTGACAATTCCGCTGAATAAGCTGCACAGCGTTGCGGGGGTGGTGACGGCGGCCAACGACGGCCACACGGTCAACAGCGGGACGGTCGAGCTACTGTACGCCGATGACAAGACGGTCGCCGTGAGCACGAAGATGGCGAAGGACGATCCGGGTTTCTCGCTCAACTTCGTTCCGGAGGGCGATTACCTGCTGCGCGTGACGAACGCCGCGGATATGGAGTACGCGGAGGTTGCGAACGATCCGGGAACCTGGCCGCGGACCAGGACCGAATCGCACACCGTGCACAGCTACGGGACCGGAGAGCAGCCGCTGCATGTTTCCGGCGATATGACCGGGGTCGCGGCAGCGGTGCCGGAGCCGAAGCAGGCGCAGGGCAGCGCGCAGACGGCGGCGCAGGCCGGCCCGTAAACAGCACCGTGACTAAACAACTGGCTCATCCTGTCGTTGCCATCATCCAGGCGGCGCTCGGCGTTGTACTCGCCGGGTGCGCCGCGGCTTTTGTGGTGAGCTCGTGGCACTGGCCGCTGGTCGGGGATGCGCCGCTGATGCATTACGCGGTGTTCCTGATGCAGCGTGGGATGGCGCCGTACCGGCAGATTGTCGACCTGAACCAGCCGGGGACGTTTGCCGTGGAGGCAGCGGTGATGGCGCTGCTGGGCAAAGGCGCGCTGGCCTGGCGGGTGTTCGACCTGCTGCTACTCGGCGCGATCGGCGCGGCGATGGCCGCGATTTGCCGCCGCCGGGGCTGGTTTGCCGCCCTGTTCGCCGCGGTGACGTTTGCGCTGATCCATGGGCGCGATGGGTTGATCCAGCTGGGGCAGCGCGACCTGCTGATGGCGGCGTTTCTGGCGGCGGCGTATGCGCTGCTGTTCGCGATGGTGCGATCCGCCGTGCGATCCGTCGTGCAAACGGGTCGGCGCGAGCGGTACAGCCTCAGCCTGATCGCCGGGATCTGCCTGGGGGCGGCGGCTACGGTCAAGCCGGATGCGCTGGTGCTGGCGCCTCCGCTGCTGGGGCTAGTCGCGTTCCAGCTTCGGCGCGAGCACCGCCGCTGGGGAAGTCATCTGGGCCTGGCCTGCGTCGGCATCCTGCTGCCCTTGCTCGCCTCGCTCGTCTTTCTGCTGCGTGAGCACGCGCTGGCAGCTTACCTGGACCTGATGATCCATCTCGCGCCGTACCACGCCTCCACGTGGCGGCTCACCTCGCGCGAGCTGCTTACCGGCGCCGTTTCCTCGGTAATGCTGCCGCTGTTCTGCCTGTGGATTCCGGTGTTCGCGGTGGAACGGCGCTGGCGGCATTTCGAGGATCGGGCGCTGCTGCTGGGCTTTCTGTTCGGCGTGTTCTCGTTCTACCTGCAGGGCCGCGGCTACCCCTACCACCGCTATCCTTCAGAGGTATTTCTGCTGCTGCTGGCGGCGATCGCCTTTACGGACGCGCTGCGGGGCCGCCCTGCGCCGGTCCTTCCATCCCGGAGGGCGAGCTTCATCTTGAGGAGCTGCGCCGTGGCTGGCCTCGCGTTTGGCGCGCTGGTCGTGGTGCCCCGCTCGCTGGCTGAAGTGATCCGCTTCGACTGGCGTCATGACGCGTTTCAAGAGGCGCTGCGGGCCGACCTGACCAGCCTCAACGCGTCGGGGCTCAATGGACCGCCGCTCAACGGAAACGTGCAATGCCTGGAGATGGCGGGCGGCTGCATCACGACGCTGTACCGGATGCGGCTGGTGCAGAGCAGCGGCTTTCTCTACGACTGCTACCTGTATCCCACCGAAGACCAGGCCGTGGCTCACATCGCGGAGCGGGACCGGTACCGGCGCGCGTTCCAGGCAGCGTTGCTGGCGCATCCTCCCCGGGCGCTGGTCGTCAGCAGCGATGAGTGCGGGCCACCGGATTTCAAGTACCGCAAGCTGGACCGCTGGCCCTGGCTCGCGGCCTACCTGGGCGGCCGCTACAAGCTTTTGCGGGAGTATATGCCAACCACGTTTGAAAGCTGGGGCGGCAAGCCGGCTCGTCCGTATGGCTACCGGATCTACCGGCTGGAAGCACGGCGATAGAGCCGTCCCCTGGCTGCGTTGTTCCCAAGTTGGGACCGCGGCGGTTACCAAGGGATACTCCGGCTGCGGCAGGTGGATTCTCCGCGGTGTAGAGTGAGGCGGTGACGAGCGCTTTCCATACCGTGGCGGCCGCGCTGAGCCATGTGGGCCGGGTGCGCCAGAGCAACCAGGATGCGTGGAGCTACTCGCTCGAGGCGGGGCTGTTCGTGGTGTGCGACGGGATGGGGGGCGCGGCGGGCGGGGAGGTGGCGAGCCAGACGGCGGTGGAGGCGTTTCTGGAGCACCTGGGAGCTGTCCCGGAGGCGGAGCGCGGCGGAAAGGGAATTGCGCAGGCGGTGTGCGCGGCCAACCGAAGGGTGCACGCGCGCGCCGCGCACCAGCCGGCGCTGGCCGGGATGGGCACCACGCTGGTCGCGCTGGCGGCCTGCGGGGAGCACGCGGCGGCGGTCGCGCATGTGGGCGACAGCCGCTGCTATCGCTGGCGAGGAGGCGTGCTGACGCGGCTTACCGAGGACCACGCGCTGATCGCCGAGCAGCTGCGCATGGGGGTTGTGACCGAGGAGCAGGCCGCCCGCTCGCCGATGCGCAATGTGATTACGCGGGCAGTGGGTACGCGGCGGTCCGTGCTGCCCGAGGTCCGGATGCTGGCGGTCGAGCCGGGCGATGTGTTCCTGCTGTGCTCGGACGGGCTGACGCGGGAGGTGCCGGATGCGGCGCTGGCGGTACTGCTGGGGCGGCCTGGCTCGATCGAGGAGCGGAATGCGGCGCTGGTGGAAGCGGCGCTGCGGGGTGGGGGGAAGGACAATATCACGGTGATGTTGGTGGAGGTGGGATAGAGTCAACGGCATAAACCGCCTGAGCGGGCACTTCGTGCCATGTGTACTCTGTTGCCGTGTGCGGCGGATTCGGTTTTCGCGAGGCTCGTGGGCGAGTATCGTAGGGAGATGGTGAGGATGACAGTGCTCGCGAGCGGCTCGCGCGGGAATGCGACCGTGGTGACGGGCGGCCGCACGTCGGTGCTGGTGGATGCGGGGGTGAGCTGCCGTGAGATCGTAAAGCGCATGGCCGCGGCCGGCGAGGATCCCGCCAGGCTGGACGCGATCCTGGTCACCCATGAACACCAGGACCATGTGCAGGGATTGTCGGTGCTGGCGCGCAGGCTGGGGATTCCGGTGTACTTTACCGAGGCGACGCACCGCGCGTGGATGCGCTGGATGGTGCCGCAGCGGCGGATGACGTATGCCGACTGGCTGGCGAGCCGCAAGGCGGAGATGGCGGTGAAAGCCGCCCAAGCCGCGGGCTCGGGCGCTGCCGCGGATGCCGATGCTGCGAACCCGTTCTATCGCGAGGCGGGGCTGGCGGAGTGCGCCGAAGAGGCCGAAGCGTTTGCACGCGAAGCGGGAAGCGAGGAGTCAGGAGTCAGGGGTCAGGAATCAGGAGTCAATGAGCAGGCAGGAGGAGTCAGGATTCAGGGAGCAGGGAGCAGGGCGGAGAAAGTTGATCCTGGGCAGCTTGTCCCGACCAGCGGGAAGGCCACGATGGCTGCGGCTGCCACCGACGGAGATACACCCGCCACGAAGCGGCCGGTCCTTCGGACGGTGCACGAAGTGCCCGCGCAGGCGGTTTCCGCCGTTGAACCTGCGGCTGACCCGTGTGCGCTTCCGGGGGTCGAGTATTTTCGTGCCGGCAAGCCGTTTTCGATTGGCGATCTGACGATCACCGCGTTCACGATCCCCCACGATGCGGCCGACCCGGTGGGGTTTGTGCTGGAGGGCGAGGGGGTGCGGCTCGGCCTCGCGACCGACCTGGGCTACATGCCGGCCAATGTGTCCGAGCAGCTGCGCCGGTGCGACGTGGTGATGATCGAGTCGAACCACGACCTGAACATGCTGCGCGACGGTCCGTATCCGTGGTCGGTGAAGCAGCGGGTGCTGTCGCGGGTGGGGCATCTTTCAAATGCGGCCGCGGCGGAGTTTCTGGAGAAAGGCTACGACGGCTGTGCCGCCTACGTCGTGCTGGCGCACCTGTCGGAAAGCAATAACCTGCCGGAGCTGGCGCGGGTCGCGGCGGAGTGGGCGCTGCGCGACCGGATGAGCCTGCTGGCCAACAAACTGATCGTCGCCCGGCAGCACGAACCTACAGAGTCAATCCGCCTGTAGGCAGCTTAGCGAGGCCGGCGCTGGCAACCGGGAGCGTGGGCATTTATAATCAGAGGCTTAGGGCGGTACGCGTCAGCCCTGCCGACCAGCAGCAGACGCGATATCCGGCGAACTTTTTTTCGCGAGTTTTGACCAGATACCGCGTCATTTTCCTGCCGATTGCTTGAAAAATGAAAATAGAAGACCGGCGAGAGCATCGAAAGGAGTGAGGAACGTCATGAACAAGTGCAGCGATCCCGTCATCGGTGACATCCTTTCGTCCTGGCGCTATGACATTTCGGGCTCCTCCCCAGCCGTTCGCGGCGACCTGGAGGAGCATCTGGTCGAGTGCCGGCAGTGCCGCACGCGGCAGCGTCTGCATCGCACGATCGATGTGACGCTGATCGGGCTGGCAACATTGTCGATCCTGGCGTTTCTGCTGGCGATCGCCGTGATCCACCACCTGGAGCCGCTGCGCACCTGGGCCATCGCCCTGCACATGCACCAGATCAACTTCGCGTTGACCTTGCAGGACCTGGCTGTTGCCGGCTTGCTGGTATCCGTGCTCGCATGGCTGCTGGTCGCCGTGATGACGCCGGCGCCGACGTATCTGAGCGAAGTCGCGATGACGCAGGCCCGGGAGATTCGGAACCGAGTGCCGCGCAAGGCTGCCTGAGGGTTGGTCGGCTCGGTCGTGCACCGCGCAAATCGGCTGTAAAGTTTGTAGGCTCCCGCAAGAGCACAATTTAGATCAAAGGGAACGCTTGGTGAGCGCCGGCATTTTCGCGCTGGCGTCCGCGAGTTCAGGAAGAGCCGGCGCGCCGGTGGGCAGGCTGCTGACCATGCCTGGCGTGGGCGGAGCTTGCCCGCGTCCGCTTTCAAAGCTGCCGGTAAGGCTGCGGACCGCCGCGACGCTGTTGCGGGTGCACCAGTGTTCCAATCCGTCGGCGACGCGTTCGACCGCGCGCGGGTCGGCGTAGCTGGCGGTGCCGACCTGGACGGCGGAGGCGCCGGCCATCAGGAACTCGACCGCGTCCTCGCCCGAGCGGATCCCGCCCGCGCCGAGGATCGGGATTTTAACCGCCTGCGCCGCCTCCCACACCATGCGCACTGCGATCGGCTTGATGGCCGGGCCGGAGAGCCCGCCAGTGATGTTGGCGATCTTCGGCTTGCGGGTCTGGATGTCGATGGCGAGGGAAAGAAAGGTATTGATGAGGGTGAGGCCGTCGGCGCCGTGGTCCTCCGCCACCTTCGCCATGGCCGCGATGGAGGTGACGTTGGGGGAGAGTTTGACGAAAATGGGACGGTCGCTCGCTTTTTTCGTGCGGGTGACGAGCTCGGCCAGCAGCTTGGCGTCGGCGCCGAAGACCATGCCGCCGTGCGCCGTGTTCGGGCAGGACGCGTTGATCTCATACGCGGCGATGCCGTCGGCGGAGTTGAGCCCCTGGATGACGGCCAGGTAGTCGTCGATGGAGTAGCCGAAGACGTTGCAGAGGATGGCGCAGGGCGGAGGATTGCGGCTGAAGGCCTGGAGCTTTTGGGTGACGTAGGCATCGACGCCGACGTTCTGCAGGCCGATGGCGTTGATCATGCCGGCTGGCGTTTCGATCATGCGGGGCGCCGGGTTGCCGGGCATGGGCAGGGTGGAGAGGCCCTTGGTGACGAAGCCGCCGATGCGGTCGAGGTGGACGATGTCCTCGAACTCGACGCCATAGCCGAAGGTGCCGCTGGCGGCGAGCACCGGGGTCTGGAGCGGAACGCCGGCAAGCGCGACGTGCATATCGGGCTTCACGGCTGCGGCCCAGGCGCGGGTTGCGCGGGTTTGGGTGCCGCGGCGGACGGCGGTGTGGCTGCGGGGGCGGACTGCGGCGGCTTCGCGGACGGCGCTGCCGTGGACTTCGGCGCTGCCGTTGCCGGTGTTTCGGCCGAGGCCCGGCCGCGGCGGGTGCGGGTGTGCCGGGTGGGCGCGGCCTCCTTCGGGTATTGGAACTCGGCTGCGGGCTTGAGCGCCTGGGTGAGGACGCGGCCGACCGCGGCGGAGGGCTGGTTCACCCCGAGCACGGAGGCGAGGGTGACGGCGAGGTCGACCGGCTCGGCCGGCCCGCGGTAGGTTCCGGGAACGAACGGCGCGCCGTAGAAGCCCAGCGGCACATGCCGGTCATAGGCGTAGGGGGAGTAATGCGTGGTGCCGCCGGCAGCCGCCGAGCCTTCCATCTGGAAGGCGACCGGGATGGCGGCAACGTACCAGCCGCCATTGGGGCTGTAGCTGTGGGCCAGCAAGCGGCCGAACTCGGTGGGCGGGACGAGGCCGGCGGCCAGCTGCTGGCGGGTGTAGGTGCGGAACAGCTCGGGATTGGGCGCAAGCCGGGTCGGAGGCGCTGGCGGGGCCGCGGCTGTCTGCCCGGACGAGGTCTCGGCTGTTGCAGGCTGTCCGGCCACAGGCGCGCTGGCCGGGGTCTCCGGCGCCGGGCTGGGCGCCGACGGTGCCGGCGCGCCCTGGGCCGGCTTTTCCACCGTGCCGGGCGCCGCGGCCAGCGAGAGGAAGGCCGGCGCCATCGCGGCCTTCACGGCGTCCTCGGCCTCCTGCTCGTTGATGCCGGCGCGCTCGAAGCTGGGGCGGTTCAGCGAGAGGTACGGCAATTCCTGATGCGAAAGGAGGTACTCGACGTTTTCGCCGGGGGAGAACTTGGCGTTCATGGCGCGGTTGAGGTCGGCGACCAGCTTTGCGGTGTCGATATAGGCGCCGGGCAGCCCGAGCGCGGAGGAGACGGCGGGGGTGGGCGCGATGCCGTGGTCGGCGGAGAGCGCGAGGACCACGTTGGCGAGGCCGCCCGGCACGTGGGTGTCGAGCCAGGTGAAGAAGGCGTCCAGGTTGGTGTCGAGGCCCAGGACCATGGCGTGTTCCTGGGGGGAATCGGGGCCGTAGTGGTGGCCTTCGAGGTCGTTGGGCGAGAGCGAGAGGGTGAGCATGTCGGTGGTCGCATGGGCGCCGAGCTGCTCGCCGGTGATGAGGGCCTCGGCGAAGGCGATTTCGTAGGTGTTGGCCGCGTCGGTGGGGCCCACCTGTTTGTAGAAATCGGTCAGGGGAGAGACGCCGACGGTGGTGGCGGCGGTCTGGATTGCCGGGCCATTGTCGAAGTCGATGGCCCACTGCGGCAGCGCGGTCATGTAGTAGGAGGAGGTCAGGAAGCGGCCGGTGGTGGAGTCGATCCAGAAGGCTCCGTTGGCGGCGGCGCCGGCGGGCAGGATGGCGGCGCGGTCCTTGAGCGAGACGCCGTAGACGCGGGACTGGCCGGCGGTCGCGAGGCGAAGCTCATCGCCGATGGTGGAGGCGAGCAGGTTGCGCGGGGAGGCGCCGGGGGCACTCCGGGCCGTCTTGCTGCCTTCGGCGCTCGGGGATGGCGCCTGGTTAGGCGGCGCGTTAGGCGGCGCGGTCTGGCTGGCTGGCAGCGCCGGGGCCGCGGGAGCGGTTGCGCCGGCGGAGGTGTCGCCTGGCTGGCTGCTTGCCGTCGCCGGTGCCGCGGGCGCGGTCACCAGCGTGTAGCGGTCGTCCTCGACCGAGCTGACCGGCCGCTGCTTGTTGCGCGCCAGGTCCCACCACTCGTTCGCGGCGATGCCGTGCCCGTCGGTGTAGGCGCCGGTGCCGAGCGTGGCGTGGCCGGGCGCGGTCTTGGTGTTGGCGTAGCCGTAGTAGCAGTCGGGGAAGTAGGCGCCCTTGTCGAGAAACAGCCGGAAGCCGCGGCCCTTGAACTCGGAGCGGTAGCGCTGCAGGTAGTCGGCGCGGAACTGGTCGATGACGACGATCACGACCAGCTTGGGATGGCCGTCGTAAGCGGCGGCCTGGGCGGCGGGCAGGCTGAAGACGGGCAGCAGGGCGGAAAGCAGCAGGGCGAGCAGGCGCTTGGGCATTTTTGCTAGGTCCTTTGCGGGCCGGATGGCGTCGTTCCCTATGGTACTGCGGGGCGCTCGTCCCGAGCACAGGGTGCTACTGAGGGAATTGCCGGCCTGCGGCCTGCATGCTGCGGTGCCAGGATCCGCGAGATCACGATGGTGTCGGCTTTTTGTCGATAGAAGACGACGTGGCTGCCCTGTTCCATTCTCCGCAAACCGGGCCGGATGCTGCCGCAAGGGCGGCCAAGCTCAGGAGTCTTGGCCAGCATGGAGAAAGAATGCCGGAGTGCGGCCAGGTAGCGTCTGGCTTGTGACTTGCCCCAGGTCTGGAGGGTGTAGGCGCCGATCTCGCGAAGGTCAGCCCTGGCAGCCAGAGAAAGCCGCGCCGCTGCCATGATTAATGGGTCGTCTCGTCAATGCCAAGCTCCTGATGAATTTGGGCAAAAATTTCATCCGTCGTGCCTTCGGCCAACCCACTGGCGTCGCCGGCATCGATGGCTGCGCGCAGGGCGGCCAGCTTGGCCTGGTATTGATCCTCGTCCCGTTCGAGCGAATAGAGGGCGTCGCGCACGATTTCGCTGGCGTCGTCGTACAGGCCATCGGCCAGCCGGTTGGCGATGAACTGGTCGAGTTCGGGTGTGAGTTCGATGGTGCGGTTCGGCATGGAGGCTGCTCCTTCGCGGGAACGGGGTACTCATGAGGATACCCCAACCGTGCGGACTCCAGCTTGCTCGATCGACTAGGCGATCAGCTTGATCTGGACGGTGTTCTGCCGGCCCGTCCGCCGGCGCGCAAGGGGAGATGCGGGTCGGCTCCTATCTCCTATTTTTATAGTTGACATTCCACCTCCTATGCGCGTAGTCCTATGTGCATAGGAGATCAGGCGTGCCCGAAAAGAAGCAGGGGTTGACGAGGCTCGAGCTCGAGATCATGCAGGTGGTCTGGAAGCGGGGCGCAAGCAGCGTGGCCGAAGCGCAGCAGGGTCTGAGCCGCGCGCTGGCCTACACCACCGTGCAGACGGTGCTGAACACGCTCTACCGCAAGGGCAAGCTCAGGCGCCGGCTGGACGGCCGGGCGTTTGTGTACACGGCCGCGGTGACCGAAGCCCGGGCGCTGCGCCACGCGGTGCGCGACCTGGTGGACCGGATGTTCGGCGGCTCGAGCGAAGAGCTGGTGATGAGCCTGATCAAGAGCCGCGACGTCGACCTGGAGCGGCTGAAGAAGCTGAGCCGGCGGGTGGATGAAGGTAGGGAGGAAGACTGATGCGATCCGCCTGGAGTGTCTGGACGGTGAACTATGTGTTGAACTCGGCCTGGCAGCTGCCGCTGCTGTTTCTGGCGGCGATGGGGTGCGCGCGGATGATGCGGCGCATGCGGCCGGAGGCGGGGCACCGGGTATGGGTGGGCGCGCTGTTTCTCTCGGTTGTACTGCCGGGTTGCCGTTTCGCGGGCTGGCCGCACGCCTGGTGGGGCGGCGCGGCCGGCGCGGCGGCCGGACGGGTGCAGGTCACGATCCTGCCCGGCGTGGTGGGCGGCGATGGTGGGCTGCGGCTGGCGCCGGCGGTGATGGCGGTTCTGCTGGCCGCGTATGCGGGGACGGCGGTCTATTTCGCGGCTCGGCTTGCCTGGGGTGTGTGGCGTACCGGGCGAATCCGGCGTGAGGCGTGCACGGTGGAGCTGACCGCTGAGCTGCAAGCGCGATGGGAGGAGCTGCGCACGCGGATGGGCGGGGTGCGGGCGGAGCTGCGCGCGTCGGCTTCGGTCGGGGGGCCGGTGGTGGTGGGTATGCGGCGCGGCTTGCTGCTGGTGCCTCGCGATTTTTTCACCCGCGTGGAGCCGGGCGACCGGGACGCGGCGCTCGCGCATGAGCTGGCGCACCTGCGCCGGGGCGATTACGCGAAGAACCTGGTCTACACCGCGCTTACGGTGCCGGTGGCGTACCACCCCTGCGCCTGGATGCTGCGCGGGCGCGTGGCGGAAAGCCGCGAGATGGTTTGCGACGGGATGGCCGCGCAGGTGCTGGAAGGGCGGAAGAAGTATGCGCAGTCGCTGCTGCGCCTCGCGCTGGCGATGCCGGACGGGCTCAATGCGGGCGCGCTGCCGGCGGTAGGGATTTTCAATGGCAACACACTCGAAAGGAGGGTGGTACAGATGATGAACAAAGGCAGGGAACTAAGGGGTGCGGCGCGGCTCGCGGTGGTTGCGGGAGCGGTGCTGCTGGGGGGCGCGGTCTGCGCTTCGGCTGTGGGGATGCGGGTGGATGTGGCGGCTGGCGAGGCCGGGGCTCCGGCTGTCGTGCATGTCCCATCCGGCGTGATGGCGGGCAATATTGAAACGAAGGTGAGTCCGCAGTACCCGGTGAAGGCGAAAGCCGATCGTGTGCAGGGTACGTGCGTCCTGGAAGCGACCATCGACGCGGAAGGGGTGCCGACGGACCTGAAAGTAGTGAAGAGCGTGCGCGAGGACGTCGATGAGAGCTCACTGACGGCGGTGCGGCAGTGGCGCTGGAAACCTTACCTGCTGAACGGAAACCCGGTCGCCGTGCAGACGCAGGTGAACATTACCTACTCGCTCGCGAACTGACCGCGGTAGCTGGACTGAAGGGCCGGCGCGGGATGCCGGCCCTTTTCTTTGGCCTCTGAAACGCCCGGCTGGTGGATGGCTGGAGGGTTGTGCGGGTATACTTCCGCCGATTGCATCCGCACGCGCAAACGGGAGCCAGCCATGAAAAAGATTGTGACGTACCTGATGTTCGACGGGAACTGCCGCGAGGCCATGACGTTTTACGCGGCGGCGTTCGAGGCGCCGCTCGATATGTCCACGTTTGGCGAGATGCCCGACGCCAAGCCGGAGGGCGCGGACCGGGTCATGCATGCACGCTTCGCAGCCGGTGGCGGCACTCTGATGGCGTCCGACACCATGCCGGGCATGCCGTTCAGCGCGGGCAACAACTTTTCCGTCAGTGTGGACTGCGAGAGCGCCGGGGAGCAGGATCGGCTGATGACGGCTTTGAGCGAGGGCGGCGCGGTGACGATGCCATTGCAGGAGACGTTCTGGGGGGCGCGGTTCGGGATGCTGAAGGACCGGTTCGGGATCCAGTGGATGTTCAACCTGGACCTGCCGAAGTAGGTGTGCGGCGTGCTCGCAGGGCGGTTGGGTAGCAGGCGCTTGCCTTGTAGACTGCCTGAAGTTGGCTCGATCCCATGCCTCAGAAACGCAGCTTCGACGCCGAACTTGCCGCGCTGGAAGCGCTGCGCGACGTGGCGCCGGAGATCGCCGGGCCCGAGCTCGGGCGGGCGCTCGGGTTGCGCAACAACTTTCTGGTCGCGAAAGCCGCCGGGCTTGCGCAGCACCATTGGCTCACCGGGCTTACTCCGGAGCTGGCCGCGGCGTTTCCGCGCTTTCTTGACAACGCGGCCAAGACCGATCCGCAATGCTGGGCCAAGAATGCTCTGGCCAAGACGCTGGCCGCGTTCGAGTACCAGGATGCGGAGCTGTTTTTTGCCGGCATGCGGCACGTCCAGCTTGAACCTGTCTGGGGCGGCTCGGCCGACAGCGCCGGAGCGCTGCGCGGCGCCTGCGCGCTGGCGCTGGTGCAGTGCCGCGCGCTGAACAGCCACCGCGTTCTGACGGCGCTGCTGCCGCTGTTCGCCGACAAGGAAGCGCCCGTGCAGGTGAATGCGGTGCGCGCGGTGGAGCAGGCGGGGAGCGATGCGGCCGCGCTGCTGCTGCGCCTGCGCGCGGAGCTCGGGCCCAGAACTGGTTCGGGCGAGCCGGAACTGCTGGGGGCCTGCTACGCGAGCGTGTCTTCGCGTGTGCGGCTCGCGGCGCTTTGATGGCTGCCAAAATTTCACTTGTAAGATAGGCGCTGTATGCACGACTTGAGTTTGCTGCGGGGCAATTTGCCGTTGGTGGAAGAGCGTTTGCGCGCGCGCGGGCTGGACCCGGGCGTGGTGCTGGGAGATTTTAGCCGGCTGGATGCGGACCGGCGGGCGCGGATTACGGATGCCGAGCGGCTGAAGGCGGAGCGCAACTCGCTGAGCGACGAGGTGGCGCGGGCGCGGCGAGCCGGCACCGATGCGTCGGCGATCGTCGAGGAAGTGCGGCGGCTGAAAGCCGCGGGAGAGGCGCTGGAGAGCTCAGCGGCCGGGGCTGAGGAGCAGCTGCGAGCCGTGCTGGCCGGGCTGCCGAACCTGCCGGCCGCGGATGTGCCGGCGGGTGCGGACGAGACCGCCAATGTGGAGATGAAGCGATGGGGCACGGTGCCGGAGTTCGGCTTCGCGGGAAAGCCGGGCGGCGATGGGGCAGGCGGCTTCGCGCCGAAGCCGGGCGGGGACGCGGGAGGCGGCTTCGTGCCGAAGCCGGGCGGGAATGCGGCAGGCGCCTTCGTACCGAAGCCGCATTGGGAACTGGGCGAGGCGCTGGGGGTTCTGGACCTGGCGCGGGCGGCGAAGCTCTCGGGGACGCGGTTCGCGGTGTACTGGGGCGACGGGGCTCGGCTGGAACGGGCGCTGGGCCAGTGGATGCTGGATGTGCAGACCGGCGAGCACGGGTATACGGAGGTGGCGCCGCCGCTCATAGTGAACAGCCGGTCGCTGTTCGGGACCGGGCAGCTGCCGAAGTTCGCGGACGACCTGTTCCGGTGCGCGGATGATGAGGCTTACGAAGCAAATGTCCTGCGCGAGAACGATCACTGGCTCATCCCGACGGCGGAGGTGCCGCTGACGAACCTGCTGCGCGACGAGATTGTGGAGGCTGCCGACCTGCCGCTGTCGCTGACCGCGCTGACCGCGTGTTTTCGGTCGGAGGCGGGTTCGTATGGGCGGGATGTACGCGGCGTGATCCGGCAGCACCAGTTCTCGAAAGTGGAGCTGGTGAAGTTTGCGCGGCCGGAGGACAGCGAGGCGGCGCACGAGCGGATGACGCGCGACGCGGAGACGATCCTGGAGCGGCTGGAGCTGCCGTACCGGCGGATGCTGCTGTGCGCGGGGGATATGGGGTTTTCAGCGGCCAAGACGTATGACCTGGAAGTGTGGCTGCCCGGGCAGAGCACGTACCGGGAGATTTCGTCGGTTTCGAACTGCGAGGCGTTTCAGGCGCGGCGGGCGAATATCCGGTTCCGCAACGCGAAGGGCAAGGCGGAGCATCTGCATACATTGAACGGGTCCGGCCTCGCGGTGGGCCGGGCGTGGGTGGCGGTGGTGGAGAACTATCAGCAGGAAGATGGCACGGTGCGGGTGCCGGCGGTGCTGCGGCCGTATATGGGCGGTGCTGAGGTGATTGGGCCGCGAACTGGCCGCCGGTGAGTCGGGTTGAAGGGCCAGCCGCCACGCAGTGGCCGCCGGCCGCGCAGGCAGTTTCGTATTGAAGGAAGTGAGCGGATGGGATTAGTCAAGAGTTACATCTTTTGGAAGTACGACCGGGGCAGCTTTCACTATGACGTGATGGTGACGCTGATCCTGCTGTTCGTTTTTGTGACGCCGCACCTGTTCGACTATCATGACCACCCGGTGGCCGATCATCTGTCGCCGTCGACGGTGCTGGTGCGTCCAACGGAAGCGGGCGCGGTCTACGAGGTGCCGGCGGACCAGGTGCATCCGGCAACGGGGGTATTGGCGCGGCAGATGGAAGCGCCGCTGGCAAGCGCGATTGCGCCGGTCTCAGGCCCGGTGACGGTGGATCGCTGGGAGCCGCTGAAGGATGAGAGCGGTACGGTGACGGCGTACAAAGTGTGGGCCCACCGATGAGCAAGACGGCATGCGCCGCTCGCGGTCTGCCTCAGTGGAGCTTTACGCTGGCGTGTACGAGGTGGTGGGGAGAGATAGCTGGGGCCGGAGCATCTCTGTAAAAGGGACAGAGCCTGACGCTCTTCTTGAAACGTGTCAGGCAGACGCCAGGAGGCTTCGTGAGCAAGATAAGCAGGTTTAGGAATGCGGGTGCGGTTGCAGCACTTCTCGGCGCCGGCTGCGTGGCGCATGCGCAGGCAGCGCAAGACGCGCAGCTGACGAAGGTGCTCTCGCAGATGGACGCGGCGGCGGCGAAGTTCCAGAGCGCGCAGGCGGAGTTCAGCTGGGACCAGTTGACGGCGGTGGTGCAGGAGCACGACGTGCAGAAGGGCACCATCGCGTTTCGCGGCAGCGGCAAGCAGACCGAGATGGTGGTGCACGTGGTGACCGAGGATGGGCAGCCCGCGCCCAAGGATGTGCTGTATAAGGACGGCGTGCTGGACCTATACCAGCCGGCGATCAAGCAGGAAACGGTGCTGCAGGCGGGATCGAACCGCGAGGCGTTCGAGAGCGGCGCGACGCTGGGCTTTGGCGGCAGCGGCAGGGACCTGGAGGCGAACTGGGACGTGAGCTACGAGGGCGCGGACACGATCGACGGGGTGGCGGTGGTGAAACTGGGTCTCGCGCCAAAGCACCCTGCTGCCAACCAGATGTTTACGCATGTCGATATATGGATCGATCCGGCGACGGCAACTTCGCGCAAGCAGGTGTTTCAGACCGCGAGCGGGGACACGCGCACGGCGCTGTACACGAATATCAAGCTGAACGGGACGCCGGAAAGCGCGTTCGCGATCAAGATTCCGTCGGGGACGCAGGTGGTGCGGAAGTAGGCGGGAAGCGATTGGCTTTCGCTTGAATCTCGCTCCTAAATCAAGCGAGACTGCGGTCTGCGCGCCTTATTGCCGAGCTCGATCGCGGAGTTCCAGGACAAGCTGCTTGCCCAGCACATTTGCAGCCCGTGCCAGCGTTTCAAGCGAGACCGCGGTGTTGGCTGGATCGAGCAAGCGGTCCAGCTGCGAGCGGCTGGTTTTCAACTCGCCGGCCATCTCCCGTTTGGTCTTGTGCTGCTTCTGCATCTTCCGCGCAAACTGCCAGGCGAGGACCCGTTTGATGGCTGCTCCCTCGACCTCGTTCCGTATGCCCTCCTGTCCCAGAAACTCATCGAAGGAAGAGCCGGTATGTTGTGGGGCCTGCTCGTTTATTGGGTTCTCCTCACTTGCGCTTCGTGCAGCCGCTCCCCCCAACGTTCGGAGCGTACCAGATGTTGTACTCACGCGCGCCCGCTGCGCATGCGGGCCATGTGCGCGAGCGCGACGCCGCCGAGGACGAAGATCATCGGGAAGCATTCGAGGGTGTAGCGGGGCTCGGGCGCTTCGAGGGTGAGCAGCAGGGCGCAGCGCAGCAGAGTAAAAGCTAGGAAGATGCCGAGCAGGGGCGGGCGTTTGCAGGCGCCGGCGAGGGCCAGCGCAAGGTAGGCGGCGTTGAGCGCGGCGAAGGCCCAGGCGAGGATGGTGTCGGGGCCTTCTGCCGCGTAACGCCACCAGCGCAGGTCGATATTGAACAGCTCGACCCGGGGGCGGAGCCACATATCGGCTAAACGCAGCAGCGGCAGTTGCAGATAGTAGCGGAGCCGGTGGGCGGCGATGCGCCGGTCCGCGAGCGCGCGGAAGCGGGCATCGAGCGCGGGGGTGATGGTGGTATCGCGGTTGTAGGCGGCGAGCAGGTCCTGGGTGGCGCGCAGCTGCGGGGCCGAGTCGAAGGCGCGGCTGGGGAGCTGGTCGAGGCCGATGGTGGTGTCGTCGGCGGCCCAGTAGACCTCGGCGGTGCAGACCAGGTCGGCGCAGACGGTTTTGGTCCAGCGCTGGAAGCCGGGGTGGGTGGGCTCGCCCGGATCGGTGGCGTAGCGCGGGGCGAGCGGCTGAAAGACATGAAAGGTGTGCCAGTTGCGGAGCGTCCAGGGGGCAAAGGCGAGCAGGGAAGCGAACGCGGTGATGGCGGCGAGGGTGAGGACACGTTTGCGGTGGGGAGAGTAAAAGAACAGCGCGGGGATGAGCACCAGGCCGAGCAGGGCTCCGTCGGGGCGGAGCAGGGCGGCGGCGATGCAGGCGAGGGTGCTGAGCGTGAGCCAGTGGACACGTAGAACGCGGACCGGTTCGCCGATGCCGAGGGCGCGGGCGAAGCAGTACAGCGCGGCGGTGATGGAGAACAGCTCAAGTGTCTCGGTGAGCGGGGCCGCGGTGTAGCAGGCGGTGAAGGGGCAAAGGGCGGCGAGCCAGAGGGTTGCGCGGGCGGCGCGGTTCTGGTGCGGTGCAGGCGCGAGGCGGGCGGCGAGGCGCGCCAGCAGCCAGCAGCCAAGCAGGTCGATGAGGACCTGCAGGTAGAGGACGGGGTAGTAGTGCTCAACACCGAAGATGCGAAAGCAGGCGGCGAGGAACAGTGGGTAGCCGGGCAGGCGAATGAGCGTGGGAGCGCTCGCGGTAAAGCCGTAAACGCCGTGCTGGAGCAGGTTGCGGGCGATGGCGCCGTAGAGCAGCGGGTCGCCCGACAGGTCGGGGTTGTGGCGCACAAAGAAGAGGCGCAGCAGCAGGCCGAGCGCAAGCGGGAGAATGGCTGGGGAGATACTTTTCGCGCCGGGAATGGTCCTGCGTCTCAGCCGCGAAATGGCGGAGGCCCGGCGAACTGCTGACTGCGATCTATCCTTCGTTGGGGCCGTCCGGGGCGGCGAGTGCCTTAGTGACAGCCTCGCTCAGCGATTGCAGGTCATTCTTGACCGTTTCCCAAACGATTGCATCATCGACTTTGTGATAGCCATGCCTCAGAACGTTGCCCATACCCATCCAGCCCTTCCAGTCCGGACCGGGACAGACCCGGTCAGCATCGCCGCCAAGCCTGTACGCGGCTTCGGTAATGATCTGCAGTTGACGCTCCACGGCGGATTTCGTCTTCTGATCCATTCTGTATCGCTCGTAATCCAGGCCGGCGATGAAGGTATCGATCAGCGCGATACTGGCAAGAATGTCTTGCAAGTGTGTGCGGGCATCCCTAAAAGGCAAGCACGGCCTCTTGAAGGGCGCTTTCGCGGACAGATTCCTTCATCCATGCCAGTGAAGAGAGTTCGACCCTGGCGCCAAGAAGAGCGCTGAGACGGGTTTGAAGACTGCCGAGCGTGACCAGTGAAATTCGCTGGGAGGGGTTGAAGTCGGCGAGTAGGTCCACATCGGAAAGCGCATTCGCCTGGTCGCGCGCAACGGAACCAAATACACGCAGATGAGCCAGTCCGGCTGCCTTCAGCTCCGGGGCATGCTCTCGCAGGATCAGGATGACGCTCTCTCTTTTCATGTCTCACCTGGACATCTCACATTTTCGCGCTATCCAGCCTTTCCAACAAGGCCATAGCGGCGGCGCAGCCGGATATTCACTGAGAGTGGCTGGTGGCGGGCTGCGGGGGTAAGCTAGAGCCACGCACATGAAGCCTGTTTTCTACGATCCGGAGCGGAAACGCTGGAAGCGCCTGCGGCGGATTCTGGATGTAGTGGCGATTGTGTCGACGCTGGTGCTGGTGCTGTTTTCCGTCGGCGTGCTGCGCAAGGAGCCGCTGCCGGGGCTGCCTTTCCCCTCCGACCGCCACAACCTGCACGCCCTGGTGCCGGCGGTGCCTGCCCGTTTGCGGGGCGCCCACCCGGCGCGGCGCTGGAGCCGTCGCCGCGCGTCGGAGGTGGTGCTGAACCAGGATGAGGGATTGCGCGCGGCGTTCTACCAGAACGATGCCGAGGGCATTGCCTCGCTCAAGGCCCACGTCCACCAGATCGACATCCTGTTTCCCGACTGGATGCATGTGGTCGGCAGCGACGGCAACCTGCAGGCCGTGACCAAGCTGTACCCGGCGCACTTCTACGACGTGGTCGACAAGGCAGGCGTGCACGGGATCGACCAGGGCAATGAGGTCGACCGCGTGATCTCGATGGCGAAGGAAGATACGGAAATCTTCCCCATGCTGAACGACTACGACACACTGACCAACAGCTGGAATGGAGCCGCGGTGGCGGCGATGCTGAAAGATCCGGCCGCGCGCGAGCGGCTCCATATTCAGCTCGACAAGCTGCTCTCGGCCAACCCCAAATATCGCGGCATCTGCATGGACCTGGAGGAGCTGCCGGACAGCGCGATGAAGCTGTACGCGCAGTGGCTGTACGAGCTGCACCAGGACTTCGCGGCCAAAGGGCTGCGGCTGTATGTGAACGTGCCGGCGGAGGCGGACGCGAGCGTCATGCGGTGGATGGGCGCGGCCACCGATGGCGTGATCCTGATGAACTACGACCAGCACGAGGACAGCTCGGCGCCGGGGCCGGTCGCGTCCGAGGACTGGTTTGAGGCTAATCTCGCGAAGGCGCTCAAGTACATCCCCAAGACGAAGCTGCTGTGCGCGATCGGCAATTATGGCTACGACTGGCAGCAGCCGATCGACGATAAAGGCAAGCTAAAGTCGGCCAAGGTGGAGGGCGTGGACGACGTCTCGGTGCAGGAGGCCTGGGACCTGGCCCGCGACGCCGGCGCGACGGTGACGCTGAACGGCGACGAGCTAAACCCGTACTTCGCCTATGACGATGAAGACGCGCATGTGCGGCACCAGGTGTGGTTCCTGGACGCGGTTTCGGCGCTGAACGAGATGCGGGCGGCGCGGCAGATGGGGCTGCGCACGTTCGCGCTGTGGAAGCTCGGCTCGGAGGATGGATCGCTGTGGCCGGTGTGGGATCACCCTTCGGACAAAGCCGCGCCGCAGCGTTTGCTAACCGTGCCGCCGGGCGACAGCGTTTCGCACGATGGCGAAGGCGACATTCTGCGCATTGCCTCGACGCCCAAGCCGGGCAGGCGCGAAGTGGACATGGATGCGGGGCGCTTTACGGTGACTGATGAGCGGATGGTGGTGCTGCCCGAGCCGTTCGGCTTGCGCAACTACGGCTACGAGCCGAAAAAACTGGCGCTGACGTTCGACGACGGCCCCGACCCGGTGTGGACGCCGCGCGTGCTCGACGTGCTGAAGAAGTACCACGTGCATGCCGCCTTCATGGTGATTGGCCAGGAGGCGCAGGAGAATGTCGGACTGCTGAAGCGGTACCTGCGCGAGGGCCACGAAATCGGCAATCACACCTTCACCCACCCGGATATTTCGGAAATCTCGCCGCGGCAGCTGCGGTTGGAGCTGAACCTGACCGAGCGGCTGTTCGGGGCGGAGCTGGGGGTGCAGCCGCTCTACTTCCGGCCGCCGTACTCCATCGACCAGGAGCCGGATACGAACGACCAGGCGGCGCCGGCGTACCAGATCCAGCAGATGGGCTACACCATCATCGGCAACAAAATCGACACCGACGACTGGAACGAGCACCCGCGCAAGTCGCCGCAGGAGATTGTCGACAATGTGCTGGCGCAGATCAAGGCGATGCAGGACCCGGAGCACTCGTGGCAGCGCGGCTCGGTGATCCTGATGCACGATGGAGGCGGCAATCGCAGCGCGACGGTGGCGGCGCTGCCGCTGCTGATTACGACGCTACGGGCGCGCGGGTTTGAGTTTGTGCCGGTGAGTGAACTGATGGGCAAGACGCGCGCCGAGGTGATGCCGCCGCTGTCGAAAAAGATGTGGTGGCAGGCGCGGGTGGACCAGGCGGCGTTCTTCCTGTTCTCGACCGTGTTCCACCTGGTGCTGTACGTGTTTGTCGTGGGCGATGTGCTGATGAGCGGGCGGCTGTTGATCATAGGCGTGTGCGCGCTGATCGACCGTTTCCGCAAACGCAGGACGCCGCCGGGTGCGTTCGCGCCGCAAATTGCCGTGCTGGTGCCGGCGTACAACGAGGAAACGGTGATCGTGCGCACGGTGCGGTCGGTGCTGCGGTCGGACTATGCGCACCTGCGCGTGATTGTGATCGACGACGGCTCGACCGACGCGACGCTTGCGGTAATCCGCGAGGCGTACCGCGAGGAGATTGCCGCGGGCCGGGTGACGGTGCTGACCAAGCCGAACGCGGGCAAGGCGGAGGCGCTGAATTATGCGCTCAACCAGCTCGACGAGGAAGTGTATGTCGGCATCGATGCGGACACGGTGATTGCCGCGGATGCGATTTCGCGGCTGGTGTGCCATTTCGCGGATACGCGCGTGGGCGCGGTGGCGGGCAATGCGAAGGTGGGCAACCGGGTGAACCTTTGGACGCGCTGGCAGGCGCTTGAGTACATCACGAGCCAGAACTTCGAGCGGCGCGCGCTGGACTTGTTCAATGTGGTGACGGTGGTGCCGGGGGCGATCGGCGCCTGGCGGACGGATGCGGTGCGGCGCGGCGGATGTTACCCGATCAACACGGTGGCCGAGGATGCGGACCTGACCATGAACCTGCTGGAGCAAAACTATAAGGTGATTTATGAGGACCGTGCGCTCGCCTTTACCGAGGCGCCGGTGACCGCGCGCGGGCTCATGCGGCAGCGGTTCCGCTGGTCGTTCGGCATCCTGCAGGCGGTGTTCAAGCACAAGCACGCGGTGCGGACCAACCGCGCGATGGGGCTGTTCGCGCTGCCGAATATCCTGATTTTTCAGATATTGCTGCCGCTGGTTTCGCCGTTTATCGATCTCATGTTTCTGGCCGGGCTGGGGAGTTATTTGTGGCAGCGGTATTTCCATCCCGAGGCGGCGAGCGCGTCTAACTTCGAGAAGCTGCTGGTCTACTTTGTAACTTTTCTGGTGATTGACTTTGTAACATCGGCGCTGGCGTTTTCGCTGGAGCGCAAGCACCCCGGCAGCAAGGGCGACGGGCTGCTGCTGTTCCACATATGGCTGCAGCGATTCTCGTACCGGCAGCTGTTTTCGCTCGTGCTGTTCAAGACGCTCAAGCGAGCGATCGATGGGCGGCCGTTTAACTGGGACAAACTCGAGCGCACGGCGACGATGTCGAAGCAGACGGAAAGCATTACGGCTGGGGATTAAGACCCCTCCTATAGGCGATTTTGATTTAGGCTTGCGCCATGCCACTTCGCCTACCTGCTTCCGCTGTTTTGCTGGCCAGCTGCCTTCTTGTTCCGGCTTTGTTTGCCCAGGCAACACCGAAGCAGGAGAAGCAGCGGGTGAGCCGGGCGACTGCTGCGGCGAGCCGCTTGCGCGGCGCGCATGGGCCGTATCGCGCGAACAACGACCTGCTCTCGTACAAGCTGCATGTGCGCGTCGACCCCGCGGCGCAGACGATCCGTGGGGATAACCAGATCCGTTTTCGCATGCTGGTGTCAGGCTCGCGCGTGCAGATCGACTTATACCCGGACCTCGCTGTCGAGAAGATCGTGATGGGTGGCACGCAGTTGCGGTACACGCGCGAGGGTGGAGCGGTGTATGTCGACTTTCCCGAGCCGCTGCATGCGGGCAGCGAGTACACCATCGACTTTTTCTACTCGGGTCATCCCCAGGCAGTGGGGCGGTTTGGCGGCATGACGTTCGGCAAGGACCCGGCGGGCAATCCGTGGGTGGTAACTTCATGCGAGGACGATGGATCGAGTATCTGGTGGCCCAGCAAGGACCAGTGGCGGGACGAGCCGCAGGATGGCATGGAGATATCGGCCGAAGTTCCGGATGGGCTGACGGATGTATCGAACGGAAAGTTTGAAGGCAAGACTGACTTAGGTGACGGATACACACGCTGGGACTGGCAGGTGCATTATCCGATCAACAGTTATGATGTGTCGTTGAATATCGGGAAGTACGAGCATTGGTCGGACACATACAGCCATGTGCCGGTTGACTTTTATGCATTGCCTGCGGACCTCGAAAAAGCCAAGACACAATTCGCGCAGGCCAAGGGGATGCTTGATGCGTTTCAGCATTACTTTGGCGAGTATCCGTTTATCAAGGATGGTTACAAGCTGATCCAGGTGCCGTACACCGGCATGGAGCACCAGAGCGCGGTGACCTATGGCAATCACTTTACCAATGGCTACTACGGGAAGGATTTTACCGGCGTCGGCATCAGCCCGCGGTTCGATTTCATTATCATTCACGAGAGCGGGCACGAGTGGTTCGGCAACGCGGTGACGGCGCGGGATGTGTCGGATATGTGGATCCACGAGGGCTGGGATACTTACATAGAAAGCTTGTATGTGGAGTATTTTTACGGTAAAGCGGATGCGCTGAAGTACGTGAACGGCGAACAGAAGAAAGTGAAAAATAAGCAGCCGATCATCACCGAACACGGCGTGAACCAGCAGCCGGATGAGGACCAGTACTTCAAGGGCGCGCTGTTTCTGAACACGCTGCGAAGCGTGGTCGATGACGACAAGCAATGGTTCAAGCTGATCCACGACTACTACCAGCAGTTCAAATACAAAACCATCCTGACCGAGGATGTGGTGGCGTTCTTCAACCAGCACACGAGGATGGATCTGACGCCGGAGTTCAACCAGTATCTGCGGCACGCGGCGCTGCCTGAGCTCGACCTGCGCTTCGACCCAGTGACCCGCATGATTTCGTACCGGTGGAAGGTGGATGAAGCCGAGTTCCGGATGCCGGTAAAGGTCGGCGACCCGGCGCACTGGCAGACGATTACACCGACCGTGGACTGGCAGGTTATGCCGGCTTCGCTGACCGGAGAACAATTCCGCAGTCAGTTTGCTGTGGCCACCAACCTGTACTGCATCCACGTGGAGAAGCAGTAAGGCCGCGCGTTACACTGGATGGGTTATGACAAGCCCGACCTTCACCGCACAGATCCAGCCGCGTACGCCGAAAGGCAACTTCCAGAACGAGCCGTTCACCGATTTTTCCCACGGCCGGCATGCGCATGAGCTGCGCGCGTCGATGGCGTGGGTCAGCGACCAGCTGGGGCGCGAGTATCCGCTGGTGATTGGCGGCGAGCGGGTGATGACCGCGATCAAGTTCGAGTCGCACAACCCGGCGAAGCCGTTGGAGGTGATCGGGATGCATCAGGCGGCCGGTGTGGCCGAGGCGGGTGCGGCGGTGGAGGCGGCGCTGAAGGCTTTCGAGGGCTGGCGCTTTACGCCCCTTGCGGACCGGGTTTCGCTGCTGCTGCGCACCGCCGAGATCATCAAGGACCGCAAGTTCGAGTTTTGCGCGTGGCTGACGTACGAGGTGGGCAAGAACTGGGCCGAGGCGGACGCGGACGTCGCCGAGTGCATCGACTTTCTGGATTTCTACGCCCGCGAGGCGCTGCGGTTGGGCGGCTCCGAAACGCCGATCCAGTATCCCGGCGAGCGCGACGAGCTGACATACATCCCGCTGGGCGTGGGCGCGGTCATTCCACCGTGGAATTTTCCCCTGGCGATCGCGGCGGGCATGACGGCGGCGGCGATCGTGACCGGCAATACGGTGGTGCTGAAGCCTTCGCCGGAAGCGCCGACCATCGCGGCTCGATTTGTGGATGTGCTGGAAGAAGCGGGGATGCCGGCCGGTGTGGTGAACCTGCTGCAGGGCGATGGGCCGGTGTGCGGCAACGCTCTCGTCGAGCACCCCAAGGTGCGCTTTATCGCTTTCACCGGCTCCCGGCAGGTGGGCCTGGAGATCCACGAGAAAGCAGCGAAGCCGCGGCCGGGGCAGATCTGGATCAAGCGGACAATTCTGGAGTTGGGCGGCAAGGACGCGACCATCGTGGCGGCGGATGCGGACGTCAACGAGGCGGTCGAGGGAGTGCTGGCGGCGGCGTTCGGCTACAGTGGGCAAAAGTGCTCGGCCGGCTCGCGCGCGATTGTTGAGGATTCGGTGTACGACGTGTTCGTAGAAAAAATCCGTGCGGGCATCGACGCGATTTCAGTCGGCGATCCGAAGGAGAATCCGCGCATGGGCCCGGTGATCCACGCGGCGGCGCGCGACCGAATCCTGGGCTATATCGAGGGGGCCGAGGGCCGGCTGATCGCGGGCGGTAAGGCGATCGAAAACGAGGACGGCGGCCACTATGTGGAGCCGACGGTCTTCGCGGACGTGCCGCCGGAATCGCGGATGGCGCAGGAGGAGATCTTCGGGCCGGTGCTGGCGATTTTGCGGGCCAGCAACTTTACCGAAGCGCTGGCGATTGCGAATGGCACGCAGTTTGGGCTGACCGGCGCCGTGTATTCGACCGACGCGGGCAACCTGGATCGCGCGAAGCGGGAGTTCCACGTGGGCAATCTGTATCTGAACCGCAAGTGCACCGGGGCGATGGTGGGCGCGCATCCGTTCGGCGGCTTCAATATGTCGGGAACGGACTCGAAGGCGGGTGGGCCGGAGTATCTGCTTCACTTCACGCAGGGCAAGTCGGTGGCGGAGCGGCTGCAGCTGAAGTCCTGAGTGGGCTGGCGCTGGCTGCGGTGCGATGGGGCGCGCCTGTGGCTCAAGTCAGGGCGAACTATTGTGCCCGCGCGCGAAAGCTCTGCAAGGAGGGGGAAGCAGCCCCTCCTTTTATGTTCGAGAGCAAAAACTACCGCAGCAGCTGCTGAATCGGCGTCCAGGGCTTGTTTTGCGACACGGCGACCGGCTCACAGGTGAGTACGCCCGCATGGGTGTTCACGCCCTCAGCCAGGCCGTTATCGGCCAGCAGCGCCGCGGCTGCGCCCTGCGCCAGCCGATGCACATAGGGTAAGGTCGCGTTGGTAAGCGCCAACGTGGACGTATTGGGGACCGCCGCCGGCATGTTGGTGACGCAGTAGTGCACCACGCCGTTGACCTCGTAGGAGGGGTCGCTGTGGGTGGTGGGGCGGGCGGTTTCGATGCAGCCTCCCTGATCGATGGCGACATCGACGATAACAGCGCCTTTTTTCATGTTGGCGACCATGCCGGCGGTGACGATCTTGGGGGCGGCGGCGCCGGGGATCAGCACGCCGCCGATGACCAGGTCGGCCGCGCGGACGGCTTCGGTGACATTGTGCAGGTTGGAGGCGAGGGTGAAAACGCGGCCCGCGAAGATGTCGTCGAGCTCGCGCAGGCGGTGCAGGTTGCGATCGACGATCGTAACTTTCGCGCCCATGCCGAGTGCGATCTTGGCGGCGCTGGTGCCGACGATGCCTCCGCCGATGATGCACACCTCGGCCGGGGGCACACCGGGCACGCCGCCCAGCAGCAGGCCGCGGCCGCCTTTGCTCTTTTCGAGGTACGCCGCTCCTACCTGCACACTCATGCGGCCTGCAACCTCGGACATGGGCGTGAGCAGGGGGAGCGTTCCGGTCGCGTCGCGGATCGTCTCATACGCGATGCCCGTGACTTTTCGCTCAAGCAGGCGCCCGGTAAGCACCGGCACCGGCGCCAGATGGAGATATGTGAACAGGATGAGCCCGGGGCGGAAGTGAACATACTCCTTCTCGACCGGCTCCTTGACCTTGACGACCATTTCGGCATGCGCCCAGACGTCGGCGGCGGCGCCGACGATCTCGGCTCCGGCGGCCTGGTATTCTTCGTCGGTAAAGGCGGAGAGTTCGCCGGCATGCTGCTCGACGAGCACGACGTGGCCTGCCGCTTTCAGTTCCTTGACGCCGGCCGGGGTGAGCGCGACGCGCGTTTCATGGTCCTTCACTTCCTTAGGTACGCCGATAATCATGCGGTCTGGGATTCCTCCCGTTCATCATAACGTGCGGGCGGCGAGCACCTCCGGCATCGTTTTCGCGGCAACCGCGGAATCGTTCGGCCAGGCGGCCGGCGCGAATGCCTCCAGCCGCGGCTTGGCAAACAGGTAACCCTGGAAGATTTCGATGCCGAGGTCCTGCAGCACGTCGAATTCGGCCCGGGTTTCAATGCCCTCGGCGATGAGCTGGATTCCGAGCTCGCGGCAGATCGACACGATCGCGCGCGCAATGACGCGGCTGGGCGCCCGCTGGTCGATGTCTCGCACCAGCGCCATGTCCATCTTGACGATGTCGGGCTGAAAAGCGGCCAGCAGCTCGAGGCCGGCGTAGCCTGCGCCGAAGTCGTCGATGGCGGTCTGCAGGCCATGCTTGCGGTACTCGCGGAAAATGCCGATGAGGTGGCTGCGGTCGACGACATGCTCGCCCTCGGTGACCTCGAAGATGATGTTTGCCAGCGGCATCCCGACCCGTTGCGCGGTTTCGAGCGTCTTGCGGATGCAGGTTTCGGCACGGTAGACCGCGCCGGGCATGAAGTTGATGGAGATGTGCTGCGGCGCGGAGGGGCTGAGCGCGGCCGCCAGCTCGATCGCCTTGACCCGGCAGGCCTGGTCGAAGGCATAGCGGTTCGAATCATTGACCTGGGCCAGAATGCTGCCCGCGGACTCGCCCGCCGGTCCGCGGACAAGGGCTTCGTACGCGTAGACCCCTGAAGCCTGGACGATGGGTTGAAAGGCCATGGTGAAGGGAAATGGGCCTTCCCCATCGGTTCGGCATGCACCGCAGCCTGGCTGGCCGGGCTGCTCATTCTTGAGGATGTTCAACGATTCTCTCCTGACATAGGGGCGCTTCGACGTGTGTTACCGCAAACATGCTTGACCAGCTTCGGCGGATACTCCGTGGAGAGCAAGTTCCCGACGTAACCTCCCGGGCCACGTGGGGCAGCCCGTTCCCATTCCGGGACAGTTTGCCTGAACTGGCTCCCGGTCTGGTCCTGAGTGTTACCGACGGAATACCGGACTGGCTTTCGTCGCGGAAGGAGGTGGGGAAGGCGCTACAATCATGGTTACTTCAGGGGAACAACTTACCCGCTCGATGCCAGCCAACGGATTTCACTCGCGTTCGTCGCGGTCGCACGGGATGCGGTCGCTGTTCAGTGTCTTTTCCAGCGATCTCGCGATCGATCTCGGCACCGCCAACACCCTGGTCTATGCCCGGGGTAAGGGCATTGTCGTCAACGAGCCCTCGATCGTCGCCATCAACAAGAACACGGGCGAAGTGGAAGCGGTGGGCAAGGAAGCGAAGGAGATGCTGGGGCGCACGCCGGGCAACATCGTCGCCATCCGACCGATGAAAGACGGCGTGATCGCCGACTTTAAGATCACCGAGAAGATGCTGAATTACTTCATCCAGAAGGCGCATAACCGGAAGATGATGGTGCATCCGCGGATCGTGATCGGGGTGCCGTCCGAGATCACGCAGGTGGAGAAGCGGGCGGTCGAGGACTCGGCCTACCGCGCAAAGGCGAGCGAGGTTTTCCTGGTGGAGCAGGCGATGGTGGCGGCGATCGGCGCCGGGCTCCCGATTACCGAGCCGCAGGGCAACATGGTGGTCGATATCGGCGGCGGGACCACGGATATCGCGGTGATCTCGCTGTCGGGAATTGTCTATTCGCGCTCGGTGCGCATGGCCGGCAACCAGATGGACGAGCAGATCATGAACTACCTGAAGCGCAAGTACAACCTGCTGATCGGCGAGCGCACCGCGGAGCAGATCAAGATCGAGATCGGCTCGGCGTACCCGCTCGACAAGCCCATCCATATGGAGATCAAAGGCCGGAACCTGATCGAGGGCGTGCCCAAGACGATCACGATCGAGGATTCGGAGATCCGCGAGGCGCTGGCGGAGTCAATCTCGACCATCATGAATGCGATCCGGGTCGCGCTCGAGCGGACCCCGCCCGAGCTTTCGGCGGACATTTCGGACCGGGGCATCGTGTTGACCGGGGGCGGCGCGCTCATCAAGAATCTCGACAAGCGCATTCGTGAGGAGACCGGACTGCCGGTTTCGGTGGCCGACGACCCGCTGGCCAGCGTGGTGCTGGGTACGGGCAAGATGCTGTCGGATTTCCGGCTGCTGCGCAAGATCAAGATCGACTAAGACCGAAGAGCGGCTGCCACCAAGGCGGCGCTCGAGACCCGACCGATGGAATCCTTTTTCGCGCGCTACAAGAACCCTCTGGTGCTGGCCCTGGTGCTGCTGGCGCAGTTCGTGCTGCTGGCGGTGCAGGTACGGCCGCGGCTGCCCGGAGCCGCCGCCGCCGACCAGGCGGGCGTGCAGGTGCTGCGGCTGGGCGTGAACACCGTGGTCACGCCGCCCGAGAAGGCGCTGCATGCGAGCGGGTTGAGCCTGCGCGGCATCTGGTCCAGCTACATCGATCTGGTTGGCGTGCGGCAGCAGAACCAGGCGCTTGAGGCCGAAAACCAGCGGCTGCAGATGGAGCAGGCGGCGCTGGCCGAGGATGCGCGCCAGGGCGAGCGCCTGCAGGAGCTGCTCGCCTTCAAGCAGCACTATGTGGACACGACGGTGCCGGCGCAGGTGGTCGGCACGGGCGGATCGGACCACGGGCGGGTGCTCTATATAGATAAGGGCTCGGACGACGGGATCGCGGCGGAGATGCCGGTGATTACGCCGGACGGGATCGTGGGCAAGATCCGCGAGGTGATGCCGCATGCCAGCCAGGTGCTGGAGATTTCGGACCCGACCAGCGCGGCCGGGGTGCTGCTGGAGCAGACGCGGACGCGCGGCATCCTGCGCGGCGACAATGTGGGCCACGCGGAGATCAAGAACCTGATGCCGGACGACCGGATCCAGCCGGGCCAGCTGGTGCTGACCTCGGGCGGCGACCAGATCTTCCCGCGCGGGCTGCCGGTGGGCGTGGTGGACCGGGTGGTGCCGGATGTCGAGGACCAGCCGCTGGTGGATGTGATCCTGAAGCCGGCCGCGAACCTGGGGCGGCTGGAAGAAGTGCTGGTGGTGACGGGAACGAGCGCGGCGCTGCCGGCCCGCACACGGCATGACGTGGCCCGGAGCGAGACCACGGTGGCCGCGCTGAAGGCAGCCGCCGCGGCAAAGGCGGCCGCCGCTGCAGAAGCGGCGATCGAGGCGCAGCGCGCTTCCGACATCCTGGCGCAGCGGCTGCCGAGCGCCGCCAATGTGACCGACCCGGATGCGCCGGATGCAGCGCCGGGATCGTCGCCGGCAACGGCGGATTCGGCCGCGGCGCCGCTCCACCCGCCGTCCGCGCTGCACGCGGACCATTACTCTCCCGGGGCGATGCCCTCGGCGGCTGACCTGACGCCGGGCGCGCGGCTGGGGCCGTATGCGCAAGGGAGTGTGCCCCTGGAGCGCGCGGCGAAGACCGGGGTAGAGGGCGATCCTGCTTCGCTGCTGCCGAGCCCGGCGGTCTCGCCGGCCTTCCGCGCGGCGCATGAGGCAGCGCTGGCGGCTCGGCCGCACGCGCAGGCGCCCCCAGCCGCTTCCGCGACTGCGGCAACCTCGGGAGGCTCCGCGACCGGAAACGCGACTGGAAACGCGACTGGGAAACCGGCCACGGCAGCGGCTGGAACAACAGCTGTGGCGGCAAGCAGTGCCGGCTTCGTGATGCGGCCGCTGATTCGGCGCGTGCCCGTGCTGAACCCCGATGGAACGCCGCAGTTGAACGCCGATGGAACGCCCGCGGTGAAACGCATCCCGGTATTGAACCCGGATGGAACGCCGGTGATGCACCGGGTGCCGGTTCCGGCAGCCGGACCGCCGGCCACGGCTCCGAGGCAGGTCCTGAATGCCGACGGCACGGTAGCGAGGCCGGCTGCTCACCCGAGGCCATCCACAGCCGCCGGCGTGCCGGGCGGCAGTACGCCGGCGGCGCGCCCGGCGCCCGGCTCTCCCGGCACCGCTGCGCAGAGCGGGGCAGCCCGGCGAACCGGCGTCCCTACGCAGATTGTGAACGATGGTCCCGAACCGGCGCGCGGCAGTGCATCGCCCAGCGGCGCTGCCCCGGCGCCGCGCAAGCGAACCCCCGCGCTGGTTCCCGACGACGGCAGCCGGCCGCCAGCAACTCCTAAGGCTCCAGCACAGCAAACGGCGCCGCAAACAGCACCGCAGGAGCAGCGCTGACCGATGGCTCTTCTGGCTGCCTCGCGGCGTGAAACCGAAGCCCCTACCCTGCCGTTCTGGCTGGTGCTGCTCTCCCCCGTGCTGGCAATCGGCATCGATTCATTCGTGCCGGTGCACTTCGCTCCGGCGGCGATGCTCGACCTGCCGCTGCTGCTGGTGATCTACTTTGCCATCGTCAAGCGCAGCCCGGTGGTCGGCCTGTGCTCGGGCGCGGTCATCGGCATCCTGCAGGATGCGCTGACGCGCGAGCCGCTGGGGGTGATGGGCATTACCAAGACGGTGGTCGGCTACATTGCCGGACTGCTGGGCAACCGGATCGATACGGAAAACCACGGCGCGCGGGTGCTGTTCGTCTTCGCGCTGTCGCTGCTGCACAGCGGGCTGTACTGGGTACTGGTGGAGCGTTTGCTGGCGCAGCCGCTGGGGTGGAGCTGGGTGCACGAGCTGGTGCGGGCGGTGGTGAACGCGGTGGTCGGTGTGCTGCTATTCGCGCTGCTCGACCGCTTTCGCGGCGAGGCGGACTGAAGCTAGCTGCGTCTCCAGCTCACCGGATGCGGAAATCCTTTACGATGAGCCGGGTATCGACGGTGACGTGGGGCGAAATGGCATGGAAGGCCCACACGTGCACCCAGGCATTGCCGGTTCGCAGGGTCAGGAACGACTTCATCAGCCCCGGCGGGAAGAAAAGCAGGAAGACCGTGACCATCGAGAGAGTCCCGTGCCGGAACGAATCGTAGCGGGTGGCGGAATCGAAGATATGCATGAAAGGATAGCTGGCGGCGCCGAGCAGGAAGGCAAGCATGGGCGAGGCCAGCCGGGCGTAGCGCGGCAGCAGGATCGCGTAGATGAAAATCATGATGGGCAGCACGGTGCCGAATATGTGCAGAACGAAGGAAAGCAGGCCGCCGACCAACTGTTGATGGTGGTTGAGATCGAAAATGCTGGGCCCCATAAAATCGATGGCGCAGCTAATGGTTAGTACGACCAGGATGACCAGGAGGTCGTTCTTTAGGTTGGCTGAGTGCAGGTTCAGGTCGCGGTTGGAGCAGCCGCGCAGTCGAAAGGCGACGTAAGGCAGCAGCGCCAGGAAGATGCCGTTGTACAGGGCCCAGGCGATGACCTCGCGCGGGGATTGGACCCGGGTGGCTCCTACCAGCGAGCCGTTCAGGTGCATGGCTATGCCTTCGCCGAAGAAATGCTGACCGAGAAAGCGGCCGGCCAGCATCACGGCGATGCCGTAGGCCCACAGCCAGAGCGTCTCGCGCAGCGCGATGGAGCGCTCGGGGGCGCGCTCGGCGAGGTTGGGCATGGGGCGTTTGCGGGCCAGCCAAGTCACCAGGCCGATTTCGAGCGTGATGGCGACCAGGGCAATGGGGCCGAACACGAGCGCGGTCTGGACGCTGGCCATGCCGCGTCCAAGCACGGCGGCTAGCAGGACGAGCAGGAGCCAGAGCAGCAGGGCGACCTGCAGGCTGCGCTGCCCGGCTGCATGTTTCAGACGCGACGTGAAGGACGGCATTCGGGTGCACCTCTTCCGTTTAAATCAGTCCATTTTCGGTCCGGTCCCGCCCGCGTGCCAAGAGCTTTTTTGCCCGGCAGCGGCGCGCCGGACCGCCCAAGGGATCCCCCAACATTGTCCGCCAGGTTACCAGCAGCTTGAAAGAAAGCAGACTTGGCTCTTCCCGCGATGGAAAACGAATATGCTGGTAGCGTTAGGCTCGCTATTCCGGTCTAACCCAAACCTATGCTGAACCGCGAACAGGAAATCTCCGCCGCCAAGCTGTCTGTCATCCAGTACGTCATCGTGGGCGTGCTGCTGGTGCTGGTGGCAGGGCTGTGGCGATTGCAGGTGGTGGGCAAGGCGAACTACCGGGCGTTGGCTGAGGCCAACCGGGTGCGCAAGGTGCCGATCCTGGCGCCGCGGGGGCGCCTGCTCGACCGCGAAGGGCGTTTGATCGTCGACAATTATCCGTCGGTTTCCTGCTTCCTGGTGCATGAGCAGGGGCGCGACCTGGAGGCCGACCTGCCGCGGATCGCGCAGGGGCTCAACATGACCACCGACCAGATCCAGGCGGCGATCAAGAAGTTCGGCATTACGGCGAAGTACCAGCCGATCCCGCTGAAACAGGACATTACCCCCGACGAGCAGGAGTTCATCGAGGCGCACCGGGATGAGCTGCCGGAGCTGGAGCTGATCAACGAGCAGCGCCGGCTGTACCCGCGCGATGGGTTTATGGCGCATCTGATCGGCTACGTCGGCGAGGTGAGCGAGGACATGCTGCAGAACCCGCAGTACGCCTACTACACGCCGGGCGACGTGGTGGGGCGCTCGGGCGTGGAAGAGACCTATGACCAGCTGCTGCGCGGGACGGACGGCTCGCATGACGTGCTGGTGGACTCGCATGGGCGCGAGGTGGGCACGCTGGGCAATGAGCCGGCGGTGCCGGGCAAGGACCTGAAGCTCTCGATCGACCTGGACGTGCAGAGGGCGGCGGAGAACGCGATCGGCAACCGCAACGGCGCGATCGTGGCGCTCGACCCGCACACGGGCGAGGTGCTGGCGATGGTGTCGCGGCCGGTGTTCGACCCCAACCGGTTCGCGGTAAAGATCGGCCGCGAGGACTGGACGAAGCTGATCACCGATCCCGACCATCCGCTGCTGAACAAGGCGATCCAGGCGCAGCTGGCGCCGGGGTCTACCTTTAAGGTGATCATGTCGGTGGCGGGGCTGGAAGAGGGCATCGCGCAGACGCTCAAGGTGGACTGCCAGGGCGGCGCGAGCTTCTACGGGCACTTTTTCGCCTGCGACGCGCACCACGGCAATGTTGACATTCACAACGCGCTGCCGCTCTCCTGCGATACCTATTACTACACGCTGGCGCAGCGGCTGGGGATTGAAAAAATCGCCTACTGGGCGCACCAAATGGGCATCGGCAAGCGGACCGGCATCGACCTGCCCAACGAGGCCGCGGGCATCATGCCGAGCGAAGAGTGGAAGATGCGCAACTACCACGAGAAATGGTACGCGGGCGAGACCATCTCGGTGGGGATCGGCCAGGGAGCGGTGGCGCTGACGCCGATTCAGCTGGCGCGGGCGATTGGCGGGATTACCTCGGGCGGCGATTTCCAGAGGCCGCGGGTGGTGATGCCGGACCAGCTGCCGGCGCAGTATGAGCAGGCGATGCTCGAGACCTTTGCGGGCTCGGGCGCGTCGCAGGTGCATATCGACCCGGCGGCGTGGCAGATTATTACGGACGGGATGGCGGCGGCGACGACAACTGGCACGGCGGCGGCCTCGCACCTGGCCGGGATCGACTTCGCGGGCAAGACCGGCACGGCGCAGGTGCTGAACCACTCGTTCGGGGCAAAGAGTATTTCGAAGGACAAGAACGGGCGGCCGAACGCATGGTTTGTTGGCGTGGCGCCGCGACGGAACCCGGACATTGTGGTGGTGGTGCTGTGGGAGCATGGCGGGTGGGGCGCGGGTTCGGCGCACCTGGCGGCGCAGGTGATTGAGACCTACGTGGACAAGCAGCGGCGGCTGGAGCACAACCTGCAGGCGCCCGCGCCCCAGCCGGCGGTTGAGGTGGGGGCGGTCTGGTCGGCGCCGGGTGAAAAAGATGGATTGCTGAAGCCGGGAGCGAAGCCGAGTGAGAAAACGGTGAACACGCCGGTCGGCCCGGGTGAAAAGCCGGCTCCGGCGGTGAGTTCGCCCACGGCGGGCATGCAGGGCGGCCACTTCTGGGTGCCGGTGCGGCCGTGGCGGCCGGCGGCAACTCCAGTGGCTTTGCACCCGAGGCGTGTCGCCTCCCCGGCAGCCACGCTCGCGTTGTACGCACAAGGAGCGCGCCCCCGATGAAGGGACGGCTATTCTCCTTCCGCGATTTCGACTGGACCCTGCTTGCCTTCATCCTGATCCTGTCGGTGCTTTCGGTGCTCGAAATCTACTCGGCCACGCTGCATACCAAATTCGTGGGGTTTGAGAAGACGCAGATGCTGTGGCTGGCCGGCGGCCTGGTGGTCATGTTCCTGGTCAGCCGCATCGACTACCACGCGCTGCTCGACGCGATCCCGTGGATTTACGGCTTCTGCGTCTTCTCGCTTGTCGCGGTGCTTACGGTCGGCAGCAAGGTGCTGGGGGCGCGCCGATGGATCAAGCTGCCGGGCGGCATCCATTTTCAGCCGTCGGAGTGGGTGAAGATCGTGCTGATCGTGGCCGTCGCCCGCTATTTCGCCAAGACGATCGGAAAGGAAATGACCTGGGCCGACATCGGCAAGGGGATCGCGCTGGTCGCGGTGCCGATGCTGCTGGTGCTGAAGCAGCCCGACCTGGGCACGGCGCTCACCTACTCGCCAATCCTGCTGGTAGGGCTGTTCCTGGGCGGGATTCCCTGGAAAAAGGCGGCAATTCTGGGGCTGGTCGGCGTGTTGCTGGTCGGGGGAGTATGGACCAGCGGGAAGGTTTTGAAGCCGTACCAGAAGGCCCGGCTGACCAGCTTCATCAACCCGGACACCGATCCGCGCGGCTCGGGCTACCAGATTCGCCAGTCGCTGATCGCGGTCGGCGACGGCGGCATCTTCGGCCGGGGCGTGGCCAAGGGCACCCAAACCCAGGGCGATTTCCTGCCCATCCCGTACACCGACTTCATCTTCGCGGCGTTCAGCGAGGAGCACGGCTTTGTCGGCGCGGTCGCGGTCCTGCTGCTATACTTCCTCATATTGATGCGTTTAATCCAGAACGCACAAACAGCCGCCGACCTGCCCGGAACCTTGCTGGTGATGGGGGTGGTGGCGGTGCTGATCTTCCAGATTGCCGTGAACGTGGGCATGGTCATCGGCTTCATGCCGGTCACAGGGATTCCGCTTCCGCTGATGAGCTATGGAGGATCTTCCGTCCTGTTCACGTTCCTGGCGCTGGGCATGGTCATGAACGTGCGTATGAATCGCTTCGTCAATTAAAAGGCGAAGCGTGCCCGGCCCGCCGCGTGGCGGCAGCGCAAGGCAAGTTGCAGCGAATGGCTGCACGTCGACGAAGTTTGTACTACCAGCAGTTTTTGAAACGAAACAGGAACCGGCAGGGTGGACCCGATGGGCCCCGGCCGGGCAGGAATGTGGGAATGAGCGCAAGAGGATGGGAAACGGCCCCACCCGCAGCATTGCAGGTTGACGCGGTCACCATCTCCTCACGCCCCCTTTGGAACCAGAGCCCCTCCGCAGTCCATATCTCTCCAGATGCCCGGCATCGGCGCGCGTACCGCGCTCGTGTTGCGGCAATCTCCGGGGATGCGCTTCACTCTGCCGGTCAGCCCGCTCCAAGACCCTCCTTCTGCCCGCTCCGCGGCTTGCCCGGTCCGCCTCGCCTGAAAGAGGCACCATGGCAAAGGAAATCTGTATTTCAACCACGCCGCACGAGACGCGGCTAGCGATTTTAGAAGACGACCAGCTCGCGGAGATTTACTACGAGCGGGAAAACGAGTACACCCTGGCAGGGTCGGTCTACAAGGGCCGCGTGACCCGCGTGCTGCCCGGTATGCAGAGCTCGTTTGTAGACGTGGGGCTCGAGCGCGACGCGTTTCTGTATGTGACGGACTTCCTGGAAGAGCAGGAAGACAGTGAGGAGTACGAGACCGCGGGCAGCGCCAACGGCGCGGCCCGTGGCGGCCGCGAGCGCCAGGCCGGCGGCGAGCGTCAAGCTGGCGAAGAGGTGCCGGCGCCGGCAGGCGAAGAGCGCCGTCCGCGCGGCCGGCGCGGCGAACCGCGCAGGGGCGAACGTTCTGAATCCCGTCCCGAAAGCGCTGAGCCTGCCACTGCGCGGCCAAAGGCGAGTGAAGATCGCGCCGCCGCCACCGCGGCGCTGCGCACCGCGCAGCCCGGCGAAGCGGATCGCGAAGAGAAGGGCGACGAGGATTCGCCGCAGGGCACCCGCCGCTGGAGAGGCCGTCGCGGCCGCCGTCGCGGCGGGATGCGTGCCGGTGTTCTCGGGACATCGCAGGCCGCGGCCGCGGACGAGGAAACCGTGGGCGAAGAGCTGCCCCAGACCGCGGCCGCGCCATTCGCGCTGCCGGAGCACGGAGCTCCGGGTGGACTGGCTGCGCCGCTGCACATAGCCGAGCAGGAAGAGGACGGGGAGCCGGAGACGCTCGATCTACAGGCTTCTGCAGTTGCGCCTCGGCGTGAGCCGGAGGGCCGCCGTGGCAGCGAGGAGCGGGGAGGCCGGTCAAGCCGGACGGAGCGGCCCCGGCGATCGGAGCGGTCTGACCGGCCAGAGCGCTCCGGCCAGGAGCGAAGCGGCGAGTCCGCGCCCACGGGCGGCGCGATCGTTCTGCCCGGGGAGTCGCTTTCCAAGTATGGCGCTTCGCCCGCCGCCGAGTCCAGGCCGGAGTCGAAGCTGGCGCTGCCGTCGCGCCCGGTCAATTACACACCGCCCCGGCCGGCAAGTCAGATTGAAGTGATCCCCGGCCTCGAGAACTGGGACGGAGGCTCGGTGCTGCCGGGCGAGTCCCTGTCGCGGTATACGGGATCGCAGGCCTCGCCCTCCCGGACTTCGCAGGCAGACGAAGAACAGATTCAGAATGCGCCCACTGAAGAAGTGTTGACGGGCGCAATGCTGGCGGGCACCGGGGCCGCCGCGGAGCCGGTGAGCGCCACGACCGCGAATGCCTTACCGGAAACAGTGCCCGAAACAGTTGCCGAGGCACTGCCGGGTGTGGTCCACGGCGAGCAGTGGACCACCTCGGCCGAGCCGATCAACCAGGCGGCGCAGACCGAGCACGCGGTTCGCGAGAGCGAAGCCGGGCTGGGCGAAACGGAAAACAGCGCGGTCTCGTTGAATCCCGAAGCTGCGCCGGAAGCCGCCGAGTACGAGCCGGAAGACGGTTCGGCGTCGGTGCGTCTGTCGCCGGGGAGAAATGAACTGCGCCTGTCGCGGCTTTTCGGCGGGGGAGACAGTCCGGCGCCGGCGGCGAAGCACGAGAGCGGCGAGGAAAAGAACAGTTTCGAGGCGGCAGGGACTGCCGAGCCTCCAGCGACTTCGCGATTCGAATCGGCCATGCCGGGCTCGGCTCCTGAGCACGCGGTGCCAACAGACGAGCCAGGCCGCTCTACGCTCGAAGCCGGCAGCGAGGGAATTCCAGGGATGAATGCCCCGGCGGACTCCCAGAGGAGCGATTCGCCTGCGCATTTTACCGATGTGGAAGTTAGCGTGCCGGATCAATCGCCTGCCGGTTTCGGCGAAGGCTCCGCGGAGACGCAGGAGCACGCCGGTTTCGGCGGCGCACACACCTCGCCCCGACGCGGCGGCGACGGCGTGACGGACCTGATCGATCAACTGCAGGGGTTCGCTCCGGGGTCGGGCCTGCTTGAAGAAGAGGTTATCGACGAGGACGAGTACGACTTCGATCCGATCGATGCGCATGCCGATGAGCACGACCTAGAGGAGCTGGAAGAGGAAACCCTCGACGGCGACGCAGAGCGCGATGCGGAGCGCGGCCCGAATCCGGAGGTTGAGGAGCACACAGGCCTGACGCTCCGCATGCGGAACGCGGGCGAGGAAGACGACGAGGAAGACGCGGCGGCGTTCGCGCTGGAAGAGGTGGAAGAGGAAGAAGACGAGGGCGAGCCGATGGCCGCTGGCGCGCCAGAGCGTGCCGGAGAACGGTCTGGGGAACGTAACGGCGAGCGGACGGGAGACGATCGCAGCCGGCGCGGGCAGCGGGGCGAACGCGGAGACCGAAACGTGCGGCGGCGTGGCGGCCCGGGGCGCCGGCAGTCGGCGCAGACCCAGGACCTGCCTATCATCTCGGACCTGCTCAAGCAGGGCCAGGAGATCCTGGTGCAGATCGCCAAGGAGCCGATCGCGAAGAAGGGCGCGCGCATCACCTCGCACATCGCGCTGCCGGGGCGCTTCCTGGTTTTTATGCCGACCGTGAGCCACGTGGGCGTCTCGCGCAAGATCGAGTCCGACGGGGAACGGCAGCGGCTCAAGCGCATCCTCATCAGCGAGAAGGGCGATAGCTCGGGCGGATTTATCGTGCGTACCGCGGCCGAGGGCGCGAGCGAGGAAGAACTGCGCGCCGACCTGCGCTTCCTCATCAGCTTGTGGACGGAGATCAAGCAGCGCGCCGATACCGCCAAGGCACCATCGCTGCTCTACCACGACCTGAACCTGGTCGAGCGCATCCTGCGCGACCAGGTGTCGAGCAACTTCTCGACCATCTGGGTCGATACCGAGCAGGAGTACGAGCGCATCGTGCGCTTCCTCAATCGGTTTCAGCCATCGCTGGTGCGCCGGGTCAAGCTCTACACCAAGGAGACGCCGCTGTTCGAGCATTTCGGCATCCAGGAAGAGATTTCGAAGGCGCTGAAGTCGAAGGTGTGGCTCAAATCCGGCGGATCGATCGTGATCAACCAGACCGAGGCGCTGGTCGCGATCGACATCAACACCGGTAAATATGTGGGCAAGACGGCGCGACTGGAAGACACGATTGTGAAGACGAATCTGGACGCAATTCCGGAAATTGTCCGGCAGATTCGGCTGCGCGACCTGGGCGGCATCATCGTGATCGACTTTATCGACATGGATGAGCGCAAGAACCGGCACCGGGTGCTGGCCGCGCTGGAAGAAGCGATGAAGGTGGACCGGGCGCCCTCGAAGGTGCTGCAGTTCAACGACTTCGGCCTGGTGGCGATCACGCGTAAGCGGGTCAAGCAGTCGCTCGAGCGCACGCTGAGTGTGACCTGCGAGACCTGCGCCGGCACCGGCATGGTGAAGAGCCCGATCACGGTGTGCAACGAGATCTTCATCGAACTGCGCAAGATGCAGAAGCACCTCGACGGCAAGGACGTGATGCTGCGTGTGAATCCGGAGGTCGTGAAGCAGCTGAAGAGCGGCAGCGGCCGCTGGATCAACGAGTACGAGGAAGTGGTGGGCAAGACCATCATCATCAAGAGCGACCCGAGCCTGCACCCGGAGCAGTTCGACATTCACTGATGTGACCGCGGTTCCATCGATGGGCGGCTCTCTTCATCTCTCCAGGAGAGATGAAGAGAGCCGCCTTCCGGCTTTGAGTCGCGGAAGTTCTGTTCGCTGCACAACGCAGCTGGCGCATCTATGCAGGCAACACGGAAATAGAAACATTTGCAGAATGGACCGCGTCCTAACGATAGAAGCTGGGTTTGATCAGGCATGTCACACGCGATCCGTTGCGTGCCTGGCTTCAGTTCAGCAGGTGAGGAAATTGTTGATAATGACCCCCAAGTCGTCTCTTGCCGCCGCAGCGTCGGCTCTCTTACTGGCTCCGCTGCCCATTCTGGCGCAGACCGCGTCTGCCGCCCCCACGCTTCAGCCCATTGCTTTTTCTTCCTCCAGCAGCGGGCAAAACCCGTTTGCCGGGGAGGATATCGATGGCCGCTCGCTGGCCTCGGCGCCGGACGGAACGATAAGGAAGATCGCGCCGCAGTATGGCGGAGGCGGCGGCTACCACCCGTACAACAGCGATAATGGACGGTTCAGCCATATTGCCTTCGAGGTCGGCGGCGGCTTTACCGCGCCTATCGGCAATGCCGCGAGCGGCGGGTTCACGTCAATCTTCGCGGACGGCACTAAGTACCCCACCCTTACCTACGGCGGCAATTTACTAGTCGGCGCGGGTTGGAACTTCAGCAAGCGTTTCGCGCTGCTGGGTGAGTTCAGTTACAACGCCAATAAGATTCCGGGCAAGACGCTGACCGCGTTTTACAATGCGGAAGATGCCGCATCGGGCGGTGCGTTTTCTGGCAATGGGATTGTCAATATCGGCGGCAACGTGCACACCTTCGGCTATACAGCGGAGCCGGTTTTCTATTACTACAACAGCGACAAACACAGCTATGCCGGCTATGTCATCGGCGGGGTCGGCTTTTATCACAGGTCGATCAACTTTACCGCTCCGGTTGTTTCGTATGGCTACTTTGGAGGCGCTTACCAGACGAATCAAACGTTCACGAGTTACACCGATAATTCGCTCGGCGCAAACTTCGGAACGGGTGTGTCGGTCAAGCCCTTTGGCCAGTACAGCCAGGCAAAGCTGTTCGCCGAGGTTCGTTATGTGTTCGTGAACTCGCCTAGGGAGTCTACCTCAGACCTCGCGAACGGCAATGTGCTGCACACGGGAACAGAGGAGTTAATTCCAGTCTCGATTGGCATCCGGTTCTGAGCAGGAGTTCCGGGCTGAAAGAAGGGGCGGTCGCCAGGACCGCCCCTTTTCGTGCCTGGCCTACACGCCCACGGGAAACGGTTTTGGAGAGGACTCATCGAGGTTCGCGCCGCCGCGCCGCCAGCGGTCGAAGCGCCCTTGCAGCAGCGAGAGCAGCCCGGTGTACCAGTAGCCTAGGACGAAGAGCAGCAGGAACGGTACCGTAAAGAAGTTCTCGTTGGCGATGGCGTACCACACGGTCAGGGCGAAGTAGGAGCCAATCAAGAGCTCGAGCCAGGGAACGATGCCGAGCCGCTTGCGGTACTTGAGCGCGGCCTGCGAGGTTTGCCCCCGCTTTTCAATGCGGTACTTGGGCGTACGTTTGAACGAGCTCTGGATGCCGAACAGCGCCTCCAGCACCGCGCGGGTATTGGTCAAAGTAAGCCCGATGCCGAGCGCCATCAGGAAGGGGAGATAAATCACCGTCTTGTACCAAGTGCGCGGGTAAAGCTCCTTCTGCGAAACAAGATAGAACGATGAGATCGAAAAGGTCGACATCATCATGAGGGGAAAGTCGATCAGCAGCATCTGCAGCCAGCCCTGGTAGAAGCGAATGATCATCGCGGGCATCAGCAGGACCGACAGCACGACCATGAGCGGGTAACTCAGGTTCGCGGTCAGATGATAGACGGCTTCTATCTTGGTGCGGAGCGGTGCATTGGATCGCCAGACCTGCGGCAGGATTTTTTTCGAAGTCTGGATCAGCCCCTTGGCCCAGCGCGCCTGCTGGGTTTTGAAGGCGGTCATCTCGATGGGCAGCTCGGCCGGGCACTCCACATCCTGCAGATACTTGAACCGCCAGCCCTTTAACTGGGCGCGATAACTCAGGTCGGTATCTTCGGTGAGCGTGTCGTGCTGCCAGCCGCCCGCTTCGTCGATCGCGGTGCGCCGCCACATACCGGCGGTGCCGTTGAAGTTGAAGAAGACGCCGGCGCGGGAGCGGCCGCCGTGTTCGAGCACGAAATGGCCGTCGAGCAGGATACCCTCCACCTGAGTGAGGAAACTGTAATCGCGGTTCAGGTGGGTCCAGCGGGTCTGGACCATGCCCACGCCGGGCTCGGCGAAGTGGTGCACCACCTGCATCAGCCACTGTGGCGGTGGCACAAAGTCGGCGTCGAAAATGGCTACGAGCTCGCCGTGCGCTGTGCCTAGGCCGTAGTCGAGCGCGCCGGCCTTGTAGCCGTGGCGGTTTGCGCGGTGTATGTACTCGATGGGATGGCCGACGGCGCGGTAGCGATCGACGATGGCGGCGGCAACTTCCCTGGTTTCGTCGGTCGAGTCGTCGAGCAGCTGGATCTGGAGTTTTTCCCGCGGGTAGTCGAGCCGGCAGCAGGCCTCGATGAGGCGGTCGATGACGTACTGCTCGTTGAAGATGGGCAGCTGCACGGTGATGCGGGGCAGCTCGGCAAACTGCCGCGCTGGCGCGTGCGTGGCGCGGCCGCGGTGCCGGTAGTAGAGCCAGACCAGCTGGTAGCGGTGGATGCCGTAGAAGGCGAGCACCACCAGCACGATGAAGTAGGGGATCAGCAGCGCCGCATCGAACCAGTTCCACTCATACAGGCGCCGGAAGGTGGGGTCGGCGTAGTGCGAGTGCAGATAGTGGCTGAGCCCGCGGGAGACAAGCAGCGCGAGCGTTGCCGGATAGAGTTGGAACAGAAAGGCGGGCAGGGAAGCGGCCTCCGCGGGAAGGTACATCGCGATTGTAGTGGATGGTTCAACGAATTCATCGTTATACTCGGCATCGAGAACGCACATGAAACCAACTATCACCATCAAGGCCGCGAGCGCGAAAGAAACTACCGATAGTGTGAAGGACCAAGCGAGCCGCAAGCAGGTTGAGCTTGGGCGGCGGTTCATGGAGCGCTATAGCCAGGTCTTCGGGCATCTCGCGCGGGAATAGCATTTAGAAAAGATCGTTGCTGTTAGCCAAGCAGTAGGCTGGTATAGAGCGTGTCGCGCTGCGCGGGCTTGAAGCCGGCATCGCGGATGATGCGGCGCAGGGTTTCCTCCGTCGTGCCGGTGCCTTGCGCGCTGGCCGTTTCCGACGAGATAAACCCAGCATCGTTGGCGCCGAAGCGAAGCGCCATCTGCAGCACCTTGAGGCCCTGCGTTGCCCAGGTAGCCTGCACGTTCGGGATGTTGGCCAGGTAGAGGCGCGAGACCGCGAGCAGTTTCAGCGCGTCGACCGCGGTGGGCTGCTCGACTACGGAGATGCTTGTGGACACGGGCGGCAGGGTCCAGGGCAGGAAGGCAATGAAGCCGCCGGTCTCGTCCTGCAGGCGGCGGATGAGATCGAGGTGGTGCATGCGCTGCTCAAGGCTCTCGCCCACGCCGAAGGTGATGGCGGCAGTGGACCGCATGCCGAGTGTGTGCGCGATGCGGTGCACGGCGAGCCAGTCTTCGGTGGAACACAAGAGAGGAGCGATGCGCTGGCGAAACTCATCGTTCAGAATGAGGGCATCGGCGCCCGCGAGCGAGCCAAGGCCGGCGTCGCGCAATCGCAGAACGGTGTCGCTGAGCGAGGCTCCGCTGTTGCGCGCTGCTGCCGCAATCACAGAAGCAGAAAAACCGTGCAGCGCGAGCCCGTGGAAGCGCTGCCGGAGGGTGGTGAGAAGCTGTTCGCACGCGGTTATTTCGGGCTGCCGGCCGGTCGAGATGGTTACACCGGTGCAGCCCATCGCCAGTGCTTCTCCGATGCCCTGGTACATGCGCTCCAAGCCGCGAGCGCTGGACACGCCTGAACCTGCTGCATCGGCGGCCCAGTGGATCGTGCCATCGATGGAGTAGCTGACCACGCCCTCCGGATGAAGCTCTTGCCGCAGTGCATCGGCCTCCATGCCAAGGCCGAGCAGGTCGTCGGAGCCAAGGCGCTCAAGCGCCTGCGCGTAGGTCATCGTCATCGTTCAAGTTTATGCTGCCCTGGTGTTTGGCCAGCAGAGCGAGCGCGCCATGCTCACCGCGGCGCGTAACTGTTACGGAAGATTTTGCAGCAATGCGGCAGCTGTGACTGGCGGTCAATCCATGCTGACGTACACTGCCGGAGAGCGACACGCTCACACTTTCGCGTTTCAGGAGATCGATTGCCTATGCGTTTCACTGCTCTTTGCGCCACCGTGCTGCTGCTCGGCTTTGGTGTAGTTCCAGTGCTGGCGCAGGACAAAGCGGCACCGGACACCATCACCTTTACCAACGGCGACCACCTTACCGGCAAGCTGGTACGCGAGGCGTCAGGCTCGGTCACCTTCCACAGCGACATTGCGGGCGACGTGACGGTGACCTGGGACAAGGTGAAGGAGCTGCATTCGGCGCAGCCGTTCGCGGTGCTTGAGAAAGGTGTGACGCCCAATCGCAAGGAAGGCGAGGGGCAGATCCCGATCGGCACGCTCGCTGTGCGGGAGGGCAAGATCGAGCTGCAGTCGGTGGCGACCCACGCGGAGATCGCGCCGATTCCGGTGGCCAATGCGGTGTATATTATCGACAAACCGACGCTCGACAAGCAGCTGCTCGGCCGTCCCGGCTTCTTTGAGGCCTGGAACGGGTCGGCGACTGGCGGCGTGACGATTGTGAGTGCGACGCAGAACCAGTACACGGTGAACGCGGCGGTGGCGCTGCAGCGGACCGTGCCGACGGTGAGCTGGCTGGACCCGCGCAACCGCACCGCGGCGACGTTCAACGAGAGCTTTGGCAAGATCACCGAGCCTGCCTACACGGCGCCGGCAACTGCCACAGCGCCGGCTACATTTGTGCCGTCGACCTTTACCAAGAGCAACATCTTTCATGCCGATGCGGAGCGGGATGAGTATGTCTCAAAGCGGCTGTACTACCTGGGAGAGGTGGCGTTCGACCACAACTACGCGCAGTCGCTGCAGTTGCAGCAGGTCTATGGCGCCGGCTTCGGGTACACGCTGCTGAAGCGGCCCAAGGAGCAGCTGGACGTAAAGGCGACCGCGCAGTATGAGAAGCAGCAGTTTTTCAATTCGGCCACGGCGAACCAGAACCTGATCGCCGCCACGTTCGCCGCGGATTACACGTTGACCCTTCCAAAGGGAATCCAGTTCAACCAGCAGCTGGCGTATATTCCGGCGTTCAACAACACGCGCGCGTACTCGGCGACCGAGAACGACGCGCTCACATTTCCGGCGTTCAAGAACTTCGGGCTGACGGTGGGCACACTGGACAGCTACCTGAACGATGCGCCCGTTACCGAGCCGCCCACCAAGCGCAACTCGTTCCAGTTCACGACCGGGATCACGTACTCGATCAAGTCGAAGTACTGAGGCGCTGGTCTACCGCGGCAGGCTCTCCGGCGACAACGAGACCAGGTGCGCGTGCACGATGAAGCGCAGCGGCGCGGCGCCGATGTAGTGGAATGGATAGCAGGTCACCAGCACCAGCTCCGGCGTGTTCTCAGTATCGAGCACGCGCACCGCGTCGGGGTGCACGATTTCGGTTGAGTCGACCACGTACCGGTACAGGGACTGGCCGCGCGTGATCTCGATCACCATGGACGGGGTGATCTTCTGGAGCGGGCGCAGGAAGGTGTCGCGGTGCCCGGCGAGGCCCACCGTGCCCAGACCGCCGGGGAGCGCTGTGCCGCGAATGTGGCCGATGCCGCGCAGCAGGCTTTCGGTTCCATCGTCTTCGAGCACAGGAACGGACAGCCCGATGGGCCGGATCTGAAGCCTGCCGATCACGTCGCCGGAGAGTACCGGGGCTGTCGTGGGCGCTGCCGGGGAAGCGGCAGCGCCGTGCGCCTGCTGGTAGGCGAAGCCGCTCAAGGCCGCGCATAGCAGAGCCGCCAGCCAGCAGCCGGCCTCCAGCAGCCGCCTGGTTCGCCCTGTAACCGAGCCAGCGCGCATGCCTACCGTTTCTCGGCCAGGCGCGTCATCCGAAGGCTGAAGGCGCCGGCCAGCGAGAGCATGCCGAGCAGCCAGGCAAGCGGCAGCAGGCTTGCCGTATGCGGCAGCCGTGCCACCACGGGCTTGTGAGCCACGCTAGCCACCTGCTGGTAGCGCGCGGCCTGGATGCCGGCCGCCGCGCCCGGGCCAACTTTCGTGGGTGAAAGCAGCCATAGCGTGATGATCTGCATTTCATCCTTCGACAGGCTGGCCTTGGAGGCCATGCCTTCCGACTCCGGATCGATCGCCGGCACCTGCGCGTTGTTCGCCTTGGCTACAGCCACGGCATCGGCTTTTGGGTAGGCGAACTCAAGCGGAGCCGGCAGGCTGGGGAAGTTCCAGCCGCGCAGGTAGGTCGCGCCGTCGGCCGGGGTGCTCCACACGATCTTGCCTTGCGACGAGTGCGGGAGGCTCTTGTTGGGGATGCCGATGAACAAGGTGCTGGCGTTCGCCGGGCCTTCGACGCGAACGATGTAGCGGTCCTTCAGGTGATCGACGATGTGGATGGAGTAAGCGCCGGGGGGAAGCGTTTTGCCCGGGACCGCGGTCATGTCGGAGACCTTGAAGCTGGCTTCGGGGTGCGACTGGTCGGCGGCGAGCAGCGGGGTGGACGCGCCCAGAACCCACAGGGCGAGAGCGATGCAGCAGGAAGCGGCTTTTCCAAAGTTGCTCAGCATGGGATGTCTCCTCGGTTGGTAGGGGCCGAACCGCGCGGGTACGGTAGGTTACGTGACCCTAGTAGCGTCACACGTGAGTCGTCAGCCAGGCATCCGGCGGATGCCACTTTCGAGGGATAAATCCGTATTTTTGTGTGTCAGGAGACCGAACTACAGCTTTGGTACCTCTATTCTTCGCACGCCGGTGCAACGCGCAGTCGCAGCGAATGTGACTTCCAGCGGCGAAGTAACCGCTGGGCAAAGCCTTGGAAGACCGTGGTCGCGTGTCGGTTCAGAGACGGAAGAAATGGCTCCGCAGGCGCTACCATCGAGATTGGAAGCCTTCCGACCTAACCCCTGAACCATGCCAAAAAACCATCTGCTGCCTGTTTCCTTGTTCCGCGTTGCCGGGGCGCTGCTTCTTTTTCTTCTCACCTGCCCGGTGTGGGCGCTGCCCGGCGATGCGTCCGCGCACCCGCCGGCCGGTCCGCGCGACACACTGACCTTTCAGAACGGCGACATATTGAGCGGCAAGCTGAATCGCGAGGTGTCCGGCACCGTCTCGTTCCAGTCCGATGAACTGGGCGAGGTGAATGTGCCGTGGAGCAAAATCAAGAGTCTGCGCACGCGGAAAGGCTATGTGGTGCTTGAGAACAAGCCGGGCGTGCACATTCGCCATTTCGTGGCCGATGCTTCGCGCGGCACACTGTCGGTGGCCGGCGGCGCGATCACGGTCAACCCGGGCAACGCGCCTTCGGCCGCCGAAGCCGCGCATCCCGTGCACGGTGAGGCCGTTGCAGCGGCCGCCCAGCCCATCCCGGTCAAGAATGCGCAGTACATCCTCGACGAGCAGACGTTCGACCGCCAAGTGCGTGAGGAGCCGAATTTTTTCGCCGGCTGGAACGGCAGCGCAACCGCCGGGGTGACGGTGGTGCAGGGCACCGAGAACCAGCAAACTTACACCAGCGCCGTCACGCTGGCGCGCACCGTGCCGACGGTGAGCTGGCTGGCCACGCGGAACCGGATGACCGCCGATTTTTCGAGTTCCTACGGCAAGATCACCCAGCCGGCCTACGTCAGCAACGGCGCGCTCATTCCCACGACCTATACCAAGACTTCCATCTTCCATGCGGATGCCGAGCGGGACGAGTATGTGGCGAACCGCGTCTATGTGCTGTCGCAGACCGCGTTCGACCATAACTACTCGCAGGGGCTGGACCTGCAGCAGGTGTACGGCGCGGGCGCGGGCGTGACGGTACTGAAGCGCAAGATCCAGCAGCTGGACCTGAAGGGTACGCTGCAGTACGAGAAGCAGCAGTTCATTACTTCCCTTCTGGGGACGAACCAGAACCTGGTGGGCTCGACCGTCTCGGGAACCTATGCGCTCAAGCTGCCGCGGGGCATAGTCTTCAACCAGCAGATCGCGTATGTACCGGCGTTTAATGTCGCGCGCGCCTACTCGGCCAACGAGACAGATACACTTACGTTTCCGGTGTATAAGAAACTCGCGTTTACCGTCGGCACGATCGACAGTTACTTGAACGATCCAGCGCCGGCGGTGCCGCCGACCACGCGCAACTCGTTCCAGTTCACGACCGGGATCACTTATACGGTGAAGTCAAAGTATTAGTTGTGCAGAACGCGCGTCCGCGCCGAACCGGGCGTCGCACTCGGCCCCTGCACCGTGATCTTCTTCGCGAGGCCGAGCAGGCCCAGCAGCCGGATGCCCCAGTAGTTCACATCGAGCTCGTACCAGGCCATGCCATGGCGCGCCGAAACCGGGTGGGCATGATGGTTGTTATGCCAGCCCTCGCCGCCTGAGAGCAGCGCCACCCACCAGTTGTTGCGCGAGTCGTCGCGGGTCGCGAACCGCCGCGACCCCCACATGTGCGTTGCCGAGTTCACCAGCCAGGTCACGTGCAGCCCCAGGCACACGCGTAGAAATATGCCCCACAGCACCCACGAAACGCCGCGGTACAAGCTGCCGCCCGGCGCGAATACACCCGCGAACAAAAAACCGAAGCCAGCCAGCGTAACTGGCAGCCAGTGCCAACGGCTCAGCCAGTTGTAAAACGGCTGGCGCTTCAGGTCCGGAACGTAGCGGTCCAGCAGCGGGTCGTGATTGTGCAGGCTTCCCCACAGCATCCAGCCAATGTGCGACCACCATGCGCCGTCGCGCGGCGAGTGCGGGTCGCCCGGTTTGTCGGTGACCTGGTGGTGCAAACGGTGGACCGCGACCCAGAACAGCGGACTGCCTTCGAGCGCAAGCGTTGCACAGACGGCCATTGCATATTCAACCCACTTCGGCGTGACGAACCCGCGATGCGTGAGCTGCCGGTGATAGCTCATGCCGATGCCGATGTTCTGCGCCAGCACCCACATCACCGCGGCAACGACGAGCCCGGACCAGGAGAAAAAGAAAAGCGCCGCGAGCCCCAGCAGATGAAAGATGCCAAGCGCGATGGCAAGCGGCCAGTGAAGCTTGCCGGCGTGGCGCTGATCGAGCGCCTGCGCGTCGGCCTCCGCGCGGGCATCGTGTTGGGTCTCGAGCGGGGCGTCAAGTAATGATATAGAGGAACTCACAAGCTGAGGCTAGCAGCCCTGCACCAGGGTTTTGTATTTGTTCGGTAAAACCGCCTAGCTTGTGCTATCAACCGCGCTGCTTTTCGAGCGCGTCCAAGCGTGCATCGTGCTTGCCTTGCTCGCGGCTGAACTCCGTCAGATCGTGATGCAGTCCGTCCAGGCGTACATCCATGCGCATGGTCAGCCGCTGGATATCGCCGCGTAGTTCCTCGCGCATGCCTTGCATTTCGCCGCGCAACTCGTCGCGCATGCCGCGCATTTCCAGGCGCAGTTCCCGAACCTGCTGGCCGTTGTAGATCAGCCCGACCAGGATGACGAGCAGAGGGGCTCCGCGTGTGTAGACGTCGTGCACTCCATCTCTCTCCGTGTAAGGCACTATGGAACAGTTCCGCGGCAACCGCCCGGCTCTTTCCCGTCGCGCTCAGTACTTGGGTACCGCGGGGTCGATTTCACTCGACCAGCCGAGAATGCCGCCGGCGAGGTTCTCCACCTGGAAACCCTGGGCCTTCAGCAGCTCGGCTGCGTTCTGGCTGCGGCCGCCGCTCTTGCACTGCACTACTATGGTCCGGTCGCGCGGCAGCTCGCCCGTGCGCGCGGCGAGCTCACCCTGCGGGATGAGGTGGCCGCCCAGGTTCGCGATCTGGTACTCCCACGGCTCGCGCACGTCGAGCACAAACGGCTGCTCGCCCGCATCGCGGCGGCGCTTCAGCTCTGTCACCGGGATCTGCTTAATTCCATTCTGTTGTGGCCCATTTTGTTGTGACACTGCTGCTCCTTTTGTAGCTGCTTCGGTGACAGATTCCTCGGCGCCGGCAACGCCGCAGAACTGGTTGTAGTCGATCAGTCCGGTCACGGTCGGGTTTATACCGCAGACCGGGCAGTCGGGATTCCTGCGCAGCTTCAGCTCGCGGAACCGGGTGGCGAGCGCATCGATCAGCAGCAGGCGCCCCACCAGCGGCTCGCCGATCCCCAGGATGAGCTTGATGACTTCGGTGGCCTGCATCACGCCGACCAGCCCCGGCAGGATGCCGAGCACGCCGCCCTCGGCGCACGAGGGCACCAGGCCCGGCGGCGGCGGCTCAGGATACAGGCAGCGGTAGCAGGGGCCATCCTTCGCGGCAAACACGCTGCACTGGCCCTCGAACCGGAAGATCGACCCATAGGCGTTCGGCTTGCCCAGCAGCACGCATGCATCGTTGACCAGGTAGCGGGTCTGGAAGTTGTCGGTGCCGTCGGCGATGATGTCGTAATCCGCGAAGATCTCAAGCGCGTTGGCGCTGGTCAGCATCACGTTGTGCTTGACGATCTTCAATGCCGGATTGAGCGCGTTGAGTTTATCGGCAGCCGAGTCGACCTTCAATCGGCCCACATCCGGAGTCGCGTGAATGATCTGCCGCTGCAGGTTGCTCGCGTCCACCGTGTCGAAATCGACCAGGCCAAGCGTGCCGATACCGGCTGCCGCCAGGTACAGCGCAAGAGGCGCGCCCAGGCCGCCCGTGCCCACGCACAGCACCCGCGCCGCCTTCAGCTTGCGCTGACCTTCCAACCCCACCTCGGGCAGGATCAGGTGCCGGGCATAGCGCTTCAGTTCATCCGTGGTGAGCTCAGGAAGCGTTTCTACTGCTGCTGCCATTGCCGTTGCCATGTGTCTGTCCTTATCGCGAGAAGCTGGATTGCGAGACGCTCGGAAAAACGCCGCGGTATTCGGTGCTGTCGTCTAAGCCTTTGCGCCAAAGGCGCCGCTGCCTGGACGGCTAGTCCCCGCCGGCAATGGAGGGGATGATGGAGAGCGCGTCGCTCGCCTTGGTCGCCGTCGCTTCCTTGCCGGGCAGGTAGCGTACATCTTCGTCGTTCAGATAGACGTTCACAAAGGCGCGCAGATTGCCTTCCTCGCTGAACAGATGGCGTTTCAGCTCAGGGTGCGCGCTGGTCAGCTGCTCGAGTGCGGCAGTTACGGTGGCGGCCTCCACCGAGACGGTGGCCTGCTGGCCGGTGTAGGCGCGCAAGGGAGTTGGAATATGGATCTGCATGCTCGTTCCTCAGCCTAGCTAGATGTGTGGGAGCGGCGCATCGGTGCAGCGCTTCTAAAGCATTTTCTCTGATGCTGTGAGGTGCGCAGTGTATCCCGATGTGGTTTTTCCCTTCAGAAAAGCCACGCGCACGGCTGCGCGGGACATTACTTTTTCAGGGAAAATGCCTTAATGGGCAGCTCGCGGGAGCACTGCGTCCGGTGTCTCGACCGCGACCGGTTCATCGGTAAAGTGTTTGTCGTCTTCGGTGGCGCCTTCGAGCCGGAAGGAGTGGGTCTGGGCGGCACGGCCCTGTTCGACGGCGGTGATGACGTAGGAGCAGCCGAGCCAGTGGGCTTCGGCCAGATCGGTCTGGGACCACTGGGCTGGGTGGTCGGGGTGCGAGTGGTAGAAGCCTACGATGTCGAGGTTTTGTTCGCGGGCTTCGCGCTGGATATGGATGAGCTCGGCGGGGGCGATCGAGTAGCGGTTATGGGCGGAATCGGTGCGCGTGTTGCCCGCGCGCACCGCGGCGTGCACCGTACTGCCTTCCGCGTGCGCACGGCCCAGCAGCACCCCGCAGCACTCGTGCGGGTACGTTTCCTCGCCGTGCGCGCGCATCGCGCTGTAGACCAGTTGCGGCAGCATTAGCACTACTCTTCCTCCCAGAAGCGCTCGCTCAGGTACTTGTCGGCGGAGTCGCACAGCACCGTCACAATGACCGCTTCGCGCCCGGCGGCGGCTTCTTCCTCGGCCACCTGCAGGCTCGCCGCGATGTTCGCCGCCGCGGAAACGCCGACCAGCAGCCCTTCCGTCCGCGCCAGCCTGCGAGCCATCGCATGCGCCCGCTCGGTTCTCATTTCGATGTTCCGGTCTGCGAGCGCGGGATCGTAGATGCGCGGCACGATCGCGGTCGCCATGTGCTTCATGCCTTCCAGGCCGTGGAAGGGCGAGTCCGGCTGCATGGAATAGCAACGAATGCCGGGGTTCAGCTCCCGCAGCCGCCGCGTTGTACCCATAAACGTTCCGCTGGTGCCGAGGCCGGCGACAAAGTGGGTGATGCGGCCCTCAGTTTGCTCCCAGACTTCATTCGCAGTGGTGTGATAGTGCGCCTGCCAGTTGTTGTCGTTGCCGTACTGGTCCGCGTAGTAGTACCGCGCGGGCTCGCTCGCGGCGATCTCGCGCGCCTTGCGGATCGCGCCGTCGGAGCCGTCGGCCGGGTCGGTCCACACCACGTGCGCCCCGTAAGCGGCTAGAATCCGCTTGCGCTCCGGCGATACATTGGTGGGCATGCATAGCGTGACCGGGAAGCCCATGGCCGCGCCCAGCATGGCATAGGCTATGCCGGTGTTGCCGCTGGTCGCGTCCAGCAGGCTTTCTCCCGAACCAGGCAGGATACGCCCCGCCGCTTGCGCTGCCCGCACAATCGCACTCGCCGCGCGGTCTTTCACACTGCCGCCCGGGTTGGCCCACTCGGCCTTGCCCAGCACCTGCACGCCGCGCAAATGCGCCGTCAGCAGGCCCAGCCGGAGCAGCGGCGTATTGCCGACGCGCGTATGCGACACGCTGCCCAGCAGTCCGGCGGCGTCCGTCTCCTCAACCTTGTCGCGAATCTCGATTGTGCCTGCTGCCATTGCCAGTTGCTGCTCCCTCAGGCCGCCGCATTGCTGCGCCGCCCTACCTGTGCGACCATTTTCAGAGTGTAGCTTTCCCGAAAAGAGACCCCGTCATGGCCAAGAAGATCAAACAGCCAACTTTTGAGGACTCCCTCGCCGCCTTGCGGACCTACAAGTTCGATGTATCGAGCCCCCACTCCGTCGCAAAGCCTGGCATCCCATCCGGCGCCATGCAGGTTGCCAAGTACGGCTGTGCCGCCGTGCTGGTGCCCGGCACGACCACCTCCGTGGCCGCGGCGGTCAAGCCCGGCGTGGTGGTCAACGGCGAGATCGGCCTGGTCCTCGACAAGGGCTACCAGAAGTTCATCAAGACCCCGGGCGGGGAGCGGCCCGCCACCGCCGACGACCTCAAGGCCCTGCACAAGTTCTCGGAAGAGCTGCGCCAGGCCACCGGCGGCATCTCGCTCTACAACGAGTCGATGGGCACCGTCAGCGACGAGTACATGTACGACCGCGTGAAAGGCCGCAACCTGCCTGTGGGCGACCGGCCCAAACCGGCCTGGGAGCAGCCGGTAGGCGCCGGCACGCCGGGCGAGGTGAAGTAGCTGGCGCGAAGTTCCTCACCAACCTGCTCAATGCTAGACTCACCGCAAACGGAGGAGCGCATGGCAGCGTCTACACACATCCCGATCGAGCTCTACCTGCACACTGACTACGAGCCGGACGCGGAGTACGTTGACGGAGAAATCGAGGAGCGGCCTATGGGCGAGGACAGTCATTCCGCCTGGCAATTCGCGATTGCCAAATGGTTCGATCGAAACGCGGACAAGTGGAACATCCGCATCCGCCCGGAGCTTCGTGTACAAACCGGCGCCACCCGGTTCCGGGTTCCCGATGTCGCGATTCTCGACGCCTCACTCCCACGAGAGCCGATCGCAACCCATGCACCCATCGCGGTCTTTGAAATCCTGAGCCCCGAGGACACCTACAAGCGGCTTATGCGCAAACTCGACGACTATGAGCAGATGGGCATTGCCGCCATCTGGGTCGTCGACCCGGAAAGTGGCGTGTTCGAGCGGTTCAAGGGCGGTCAGTTGCTGCGTGCCGAGCAGTTCAGCCTACCGGAGAGAGGCATCGAGTTCCCGTTTTCCGAGATTTCTGGGCTGGTTCTGTAGCGTAGCCACAATGCCGGCGTCATGGCTTGGCGGCTCTCGACGCGGCCCTCTCCCGCTGCAGCTCGCGGTAGGCCTCGCTTTTGCTTATGCCCCGCTCGCGGGCGGCTCGCTTCAGGGCGTCTTTTTCTTCGAGCGCTTCCGTGGCGCAAAGCTCTGCAACCCGGGCGGCCAGCGTCTGCTTTACGGCTGCCTCTTCGCTCCGGGCGGCGATCTCCAGCAGCAGAACCATTTCCCCGCGCACCCGCTCCCGGGTGGCCAGCGCCGCCCGCACCTCGGCGGCTGACCCGCGCAGAAACTCTTCGTGCAGCTTGGTGATCTCGCGCGCGACCACCACCCGCGCCCGTGCGCCGAACACCGCGTCTATCTCGGCCAGCGCGTCGAGAATCCGGTGCGGCGCTTCGTAGAAAACCTGCGTGCCCGCGCTGGTTGAGGCCGACAGCGCTTCGAGCGCGGTGCGGCGCGCGCCTGCCTTTTCCGGCAGAAAACCGTGAAACGTGAACTGCTCTGTGCCCAGCCCCGACGCGGTCAGCGCTGAAAGCGCGGCGTTCGCGCCGGGCACGGGAAACACCGCCACCCCGGCCTCGACGGCGACCCGCACCAGCAGCATGCCGGGGTCCGAGATGCCGGGCATGCCCGCGTCGGAGACCACGGCTACACGGCCCCCGGCGCGCAGCAGCGGCAGCAGGTCTTGCTCGGCGCGGGCCTGCTCGTTGTGCTGGTGCAGGCTGACCGCCGGGGTCGCGATGCCGAAGTGCGCCAGCAGCTTTGCCGTCTGCCGCGTGTCTTCGCAGGCGATCCGGTCCACCGAGCGCAGCACCCGCAGGCCGCGCAGGGTCATGTCCTCCAGATTGCCGATGGGGGTCGCGACCAGGTACAGCCCGGGCGCGAGGAGCTGGCGGTCGTCTGGCGTGGAGCCGGTTTGCATCATCACCGCGCCGCTTACAGGCCGCCCTTGCCGCCGGTCTCCGCCGCACGCAGTTTTCTCTGCTCCAGCAGCGGGACCATACTTTGCCGCAGGTTCTGCAGCGTCACCATGCCCAGCACCCGGCCCTCTTCGTTCGCTACCGGGATCATCCCGACCCGGCCTTCGCGCATCCGCCGGATGGTGGTGCCCAGGGAGTCATCGGGCGCCGCTACCAGGAAGCTGCGCGCCATCACCGACTGTACGTAGCCATTGCCCTCCGAGCGCAGCGAAACCAGGATCGCTCCGCGCGAGACCACGCCGATAATTTCGTCGTTGCGTACCACCGGAAACTCGTCCTGCAGCGAGTGCACCGCTTTTTCGAGCGCATCCTGCAGCGTGTCCGAGGGCGAAACCGTGCTGAACGCGGTCAGCATCACGTCGCGCATGGCGACCGTATCGATCACCGACTGGAAGACGGTCCCCTGGTCGTCGAGCTGCGCGCCCACCGCGACAAAAAAACCGCCCAGCAGCAGCCACGGGCTGGCCGAGACCGCCAGCGGCACATTGGGGAACAGCATCAGTCCGATGCCCAGCGCCGCCGAGGCCGACCCCAGCATGCGCCCCAGGCTCACCGCGGCCTTGCTCGCCTCCTGCACCCCGTGTTTGCCGATCGAAACATCGCGCAGCAGCCGCCCCGCATCGAGCGGGAACGCCGGGATGCAGTGGATCGCGGCCAGCGCCAGGTTGAACCAGACCGCGGAGCGCAGCAGGTGCGTGTTGCCTACCCAGGGATGCGCCAGCAGGTGCACCTCCGGGCTGCCGCCAACCAGCAGCCCGGCCAGCAGCGCGGCCACCAGCAGGTTGGCCAGCGGGCCGATCAGCGCCAGCGTGTACAGCGCGCGGGGTTTGCGCGCTTCCGCCTCGGCCTCGGGGTCGAGCGGCGCCTGCAGGCCGCCGATGGGCAGCAGCAGCACCGAGCGCAGCCCGATGTGAAAGGTCGCCGCAGCCAGCGCGCGCGCGGTCTCGCGCACGCATACCGCAAACAGCAGCAGCAGCCACAGCCCCACGCCCCGCCAGCCGCTCATGCCGCTGGTGCTTGAAACAATGGACGCTAGAAACAGCAGCACCACGAACAGCCCGTGGATTCGCAGCTCCACGCCGAAGGGTCTGCCGAAGGGAAAGCTCCAGGCTCGCATTTATCGGTCGTTCCTCCTGAAGCAGCTGTCACCGCTCGCGCAGCCTTGATTGTAGTGCCCGCTTAGGATGGACAGGTGCGCATCATTGCGGGAGAGTTCCGGTCGCGGCGGGTCGAGGCCCCGCGCGGCTTCGACACGCGGCCCACCTCGGACCGCCTGCGCGAGACTCTTTTCAATGTCCTGCAGCCGCGCGTGGCCGGCGCGCGCTTTCTCGACCTGTACGCCGGCTCGGGCGCCAACGGCCTGGAAGCGCTGAGCCGCGGCGCCGCGCAAGCCGTTTTCGTCGAGCAGGCTCGGCCAGCGCTCGACGCGCTGCGAAACAATATAACCGCGCTGGATGTGGCTGCACGCGCACGAGTCGAAGGCCTGGACGTGCAGCGCTGGTTCGCGAATGCGCTGCGAGCTTCGGCAGGCGAAGCTGCCTGGCCTGCGTTCGACATCATCTTTCTCGATCCCCCGTACGCCGATGCGGAGCAGTACAGCGCTGCTCTGGAGCGGCTGGGCGCCCAGGCCGCAACACTGATCGCGCCGGCCGGGATCGTCATCGCGGAGCACCGGCGCGCGAGTGGAAAGGGCGCAACTCCCGCGCTTGCACAACGCTACGGGATGCTGAGCAGAACGCGGACCCTAGAGCAGGGCGATGCCGCGCTCAGTTTCTTCATGCGCGGAGGCCCCTAGACGCCCGGATTCCTGTGCGTCGTGAACCCCTTCTGCCGGCTCACACTAGCCCGCCTTCGCAACGAACGTGACCGTATCCAGATCGAAGCTGCCGTCCGCCCCGATCGCGAAGTACTCCCGCACCGCGTTGGGCGCGCCTTGCTGCAGAGACCGAATCACGCTCGCATGCTCCGCGGGAGTGCGTGTGCGGGCGGTCCAGACGGGAAACTCCATGCGCAGTTTGCGCGCGGTTGTCTGTCCGACCGCGAAGCCCGAACGGGAAAGCGCCGCCGCCCACTCCGCGATGGAGTAGTCGCGGACATGCGATGCATCGCGCAGCAGCTCGAACGCCTGCAGGTGGGTATCGAGCAGCCTGTCCGGGGGCGCTGTCACATCGATAAAAACAGCCCGGCCGCCAGCCTTTAAAACGCGCCGCGCCTCGCGCAGGCCGGCTTCCATGTCGTGCCAATGGTGCACGCTGAACCGGCACAGGACCGCATCGAAGCTCGCGTCTTCAAACGGGAGCTGCTCCGCCGCCGCCTCCCGCACCTCGATGTTGCCCAGGCCCCGCTTGCGCGCTTCCTGTGCGACCGCGTCGAGCATGCTTGCCGTAATGTCGCACGCAACCACCCGCGCCACATGGGGCGACGCGCGGTAGCTCACGTGGCCGCCGCCGCAGCCCAGGTCCAGCACCCGCGCCGTGCCGCTCCCCTTCAACACGGCCTCGATCTGGTCCAGATCGTCTCCAGTGCTGTGATCCACGCTGGCAATGTAGTCCTGCGCGCGATCGGCATAGTGTTCGGCGACAAAGCCATGCTGCGAGGTGGTCATACGTTCATATCCTTTCTTAGTAAAGCGCGGAAACAGTTGCGAAAAAATCGCGCCCTCGCTACAAAACCGCCTGCGCGGCTGGCGGTCACTTCGTGACGTGTTCTCGTGTTCTCGTGTTGCCGGCTGCCGGAGCCTTGGCGGCCCTCCCGTTGGTCGGCCTCAGCATTGTAGTTCTCTCGTGAACAGGTCCAGCCGCTGTTTTACGCTGGGCACGCGCCTGGGCAACGGCAGCTCCGCGCCAAACTCGATCACCGGCAGCAGCTTGTCGAACTCGGGGCCGGAGTGCGCGCCGGTCAGCGCAATCCGCACAGGGTGGAACAGGTCCTTGCCCTTCACCCCGGTCTCCGCCTTCACCTCGTTCATCCACTGCTTGAAAAGCTCCGGAGTGACCGGGCCGGCATGCGCGCCAACCCGCGCCGCAAAGGCGGCCAGCACTTTCCGCGAGCTTTCCAACCCAAGCACAACTGCGTTTTCCGGCTCCGCGCGTGCCGCCGCCGCATCTACCCCGAATAGAAACACCGCCTTGCCCGGCAGCTCGTTCAACTGGTCGATCGAATGCAGAAACAGCCCCAGCACCTGCGCCGCCCAGCCCACTATCTCGGGCGCCGCAACCCCGCGCGCCGGCAGCAGCCCGGCCGCCGTAAAGAAGGGCCACGCGAGGCCCAGCAGCCGCGCCAGGTCGCCGGTCTTCAGGTAGTGCCGGTTGAGGTAGCGCAGCTTGTCCCAGTCGAACACCGCGGGCGAGGCCGTCACCCGCTCCAGCTGAAATTCCCGCACCAGATCTTCCATGGAAAAAATCTCGCGGTCGCCGCCGGCCGGCCCCCAGCCCAGCAGCGCCAGATAATTCACCAACGCCTCGGGCAGAATACCCATCTCGCGGAAGCTGGCGACGGACGTGGCGCCATGTCGTTTGGATAGCCGCTCGCGATCGGGCCCAAGGATGCTTGAAAGGTGCGCGAACTCGGGGACCGCCCAGCCGAACGCCTCGTAGATCGCAACCTGCCGGGGCGTGTTCGAAATATGGTCGTCGCCGCGGATCACGTGCGTGATGCCCATCAGTGCGTCGTCGATGGAGACGACATAGTTGTAGACCGGCATGCCGGGGGCGCTGGCCGTCCCGGAGCGCACCAGCACCGGGTCCGAGATGGTCTCGCTGGGAAACTCGACCGGGCCCCGCACCAGGTCGTGGAAGCGCAAGGGGTGCTCGGGAATGCGCAGCCGCACCGCGAACGGCTCGCCTGCCCGGGCGCGCGCGGCTGCGTCCTCCGGTGCAATCCCGCGGCAGCGGCCGACATAGTTCTGCGGCTGATGGGTGGCCAGCGCATGCTCGCGGTCGGCCTCCAGCCGCTCCACCGTGCAGAAGCAGCGGTAGGCCTTGCCCTCAGCCAGAAGCTGCTCGGTGTGGCGCGCGTAGGTGGCCAGCCGCTCGCTCTGGCGGTACGGTGCATGCGGGCCGCCGGTTACCGGGCCCTCATCCCAGCGCAGCCCCAGCCACAGCAGGTCTTCCATCAGCTGCAGCTCGTGCTTTTCCTCGCTGCGCTCGACGTCGGTGTCCTCTACCCGCAGCACGAATGCGCCGCCTTGGCCGCGCGCAACCAGCCAGTTGAACAAAGCGGTGCGGGCATTGCCGACGTGCAGCATGCCGGTGGGCGAAGGGGCGAAGCGGACACGGACCATGTTTCGATGCTAACGGTAAGACCGCCTGCGCGGGAGGCGGTCACTTCGTGACGTGTTCACCTTATGTTCGCAACTCCCGCGTTGGTGGCCTCGCGATGCTCGGCACGGGGGATGCCAATCCCGACCAACGGGAGGGCCGCGAAGGCACCGGTAGCGAGCATCCGGTAAACCTGTCACGAAGTGACCGCCTCCCGCGTAGCGGGTCTTGGTTTAGCGCCGAAAATGCTCCCAACCCATGTTGTCGAGCGCAGTCTGCTTGCCATCTGCGCCGATTTGGCTGACTTGCGGGTGACCTTTCCTCGGCCGCAGCATGCGCCCGATGCGCGTGACGGGAACGCCGGCGATTGAGCGCGGAATCCGGGTTCCCGGCGCCGCGGTAAACAGGAGTTCATAGTCTTCTCCGCCGTGCAAAGCCAGCTCCGGCGAGCCCAAAGCCAGCGGATGCAGGGATAGCAACGCGGTCTCCACCTCCGCCCGCAGTCCGGAGCTCTCGCACAGGTGCGCCAGGTCGGTCGAGAGCCCGTCGCTCACATCGATGGCCGCGTTCGCCAGCCCGCGCAGCCGCGCTCCCTGCGCCAGCCGCGGCTCAGGAAAAATGTGGGGGTGCCCCGGCGCGGCGCGGCGCAGCCGCCGGAAGGCAGCGGGCCGCGCCGCCAGGCTCGCGAACTCCGCCGCTGCCCCGCCCAGCGCTCCCGTCACATACAGCAGGTCACCCGGCCGAGCGCCCGAGCGCAGCAGCGCCGTCCCGGCAGGCACAGTACCCAGCAGAATGATGTCCGCCGTGAACAGGCTTGCCCGTGCCGCCGACGGGGCCTGGGCCGTATCGCCCCCGGCCAGAGGCACCCGTGCCGCGCGAGCCAGCGCCAGCAGCCCGTCAAGGAACCGCTTCGTCCACTCGCCGGCCAGCTCCGCCGGGATCGCAAACGATAGAAATGCCGCCAGCGGCCGCGCCCCCATTGCCGCCAGGTCGCTCAACCCCCGCGCCAGGCAGCGATGCCCCACTGCTTCCGGCGCATGCCAGTCGCGGCGGAAGTGCGTCGTTTCGAGCAGCAGGTCCGTCGTTACGGTCAGCTCCTGCCCTTGCGGCACCCGCAGCACCGCGCAGTCGTCGCCAATCCCGGTGCGCACCTGCCCGGCAGCCCCTGAGCCGGCCCGCGCCCGCAGAGCGGCAACCAGTTCGCGCTCCCCAATTGAAGATGGACGCATGCTTCCCAGCTTACCTGTGCATGGCCGCCTGTTTGTCTCGCCAGCACGGCCCCGTGCCCGGGCTCCATACAGCACAATTCCGTCGGGGAAACTCCCGAATCCCTCTTTTTTCAGCCATGTAGAGGAAGCTTCGCATCACCCACAAGTAATGCCGGCGGCATACAAACCTCGTTGACCCGCAATAGGACGGCTGTTAGCGTTGACATGGATGTTCTTTTGCCCAGGGGCATGCGAGTCCCCAGGGAACCAGCTGTCTGGAGTCAGGTCACGCCGTTGAACAAGCGTTTCTACATCATCTTCGTTGCACGTGAGTCGGACGGCCGCCTGCGCAAGGTGCCCATTCCGCTGCACTACGCCTACATCTTCGTGGCGGCGGCGCTGGTCGGCGCTTTTACCATCGCGGGTATGGCCGGATCGTACAGCCGCATGCTGCTGAAGACCGCCAGCTACAATCAGGTGCGCTCGCAGCGCGAGGCCCTGCGCAAGGACTACGCCAAGCTCGAGAAACAGGCCCAGCAGAAGGATGTGCAGGCCGCCTCGCTCGGCTCGCTCGCGAGCCAGGTCACGGCGCTTTACGGCTTCCACACCCGATCCACCCGGGCGATCGCCACCGCGGCCAGCCCGGTGCTTGCGAACAGCTCGCCCGACAGCTCCGCCGGCTTCAGCCAGCAGGCTTATGCCAAGTCGCTTGATGAGTTCGCAGAGTTGCGTACCGCCGCGCTCACCACCCACCTGGAGCCGCAGTTCAGCTACCATCCCCACCCCTTCGCCACCAACGCGGATACCGTTTTGGGTGCCGCGGCTGCGCCTTCGCTGTGGCCGGTGCTCGGCCGTTTGACCAGCTCCTTCGGCGAGCGCCTTGACCCGTTTAACGGAGAAGGCGCATTCCACGCCGGGCTCGACATTGCCGCAAGCTACGGGACGCCGATCCGCGCCCCTGCCGACGGGGTCATCGCGAAGGCAGGGCCGGCCAGCGGCTACGGCCGCGAGATGATTATCGACCACGGCGGCGGCATCACGACCGTCTACGGGCATCTCTCGTCGTTCGCGATGGTTTCCGGGCAGATGGTCAAGCAAGGCGAAGTGATCGGCTACGTCGGCTCAGCGGGCCGCAGCACCGGGCCGCACCTGCACTATGAGGTCCGGGTCAACAACATGCCCGTCAACCCGCACAAGTACCTGCGAGAGACCATGGAGCAGCAGGAAGAAAAGATGGCTGTCGCCAGCGCCACCGGCCTAGCGCACGGGGCACAGTAAGCAGGCCAAGATGGTGGGCGGTCGATTGCCCGGCCTCTCTGCCGTTGTCCCACACGGAAGGCAGCGTGAATGCCGCACCCCAAGTGCAATGCGCTCGCCCGCTTGGCTGCTGCCTAGCGAGCCCCTCCCGGCGCCAGCGCCTCGGGCGTCCGCACCAGCGAGCGCAATAGACTTTCCGGCAGCGTCGCGCTCAGCACAGCGCGGTCGTTGTACTGCACCACCGAAGCGCTGTTCAGCAGGGCCTGCGTTTCGGCGCTCGTGACCTGCCCCGGCAGGTTGTTGGCCGCGATCTGCCCCACCTTCAGCAGCTCCGAAAGCGCGCCAGCCGAAGCTCGCGCCGCTGCTTCGTTCGGCGCGATCTCCTCGACCCGCAGCCTAAGCGCTCCGGTCCAGCGTAGCGAGGCCACAAACGTCGCGTCCAGCCGCAATGGCAGCGTGAATCCCATCACGCGGAACTCTCCGTGATCGCCAAACGGCAGGCCGATTTGCCCCAGGCCCCAGGCCAGCGACAGCACCGGCAGGTCGCGGTAATGCTCGCTTAGCAGCGTCGGCTCGCTCGAGCCGATCGGCAGCCATGCCGTGCGCGCGCGGTCCAGCATCGAGTGCATCTGCTCCGCGGTCGGCGTGTTGCTCACCGCGACCATGCCGCCCGGAAGGATGGCCGCCCGCACCGTGCGACCATCGCTCGCGATGTTAAAAATGGTCCGGCCGTCATACACCTCCTGCGAACCGGCGATGCCGGCCAGGTACTTCGCCAGGCGCACCGGGTCGAAGCGCCCTGCAAACACCTCGGAGAAGGCGAGGCCGCCATTCGGCCCTGTGCTGTCGGGCAGGTGGTCGAGCGCGAACGCCGCCTGGTCCAGGTCGCGCTCGAAGTTGATGCCGGTCGCATCGATAAACCGCTGGTAGTCAGGGTCGTGCGCTACCGGCTTGCGGTCGAAGTGGGTGGCGGCCCGCAGTGGGCTCAGGTTGAAATAGACGATGCCCTGCGACTCCGGCAGAATCCGCGCCGCGAGCGGAGGCGTGGCGCTGCGCCAGAAAAACAGCGCCGTGACGAGCACGATGGCGAGAATCAACAGAGCGACAAGAACACGTCTCCAGCGCAACGGTAAAACCTCCGGCAAGAACAATACTAAGACCCCCTGCGCGGGAGGCGGTCACTTCGTGACATGCATACCTTGTGTTCGCATCGACGGCATATGTGGGCCTCGCGATGCTCGGCATTGGCGATGTCGATCCCGACCAGCGGGAGGGCCATAGCATTCCGGTTGCAAGCATCCGGTAAATACGTCACGAAGTGACCGCTTCCCGCGCAGGGGGTCTTAAGATTTCTCCGTCCCCGGTGCCACCCCAGGCTCCGGCACCGAAGCCTTCAGCGCATCGCCGCGATAGGGCGCCAGTTTGTTCTTTTGCGCTAAAAATAAATCTTCGAAGTATCGCCGCGACAGCCACGCAATGCCGGTAGCGATGACGCTGGTGACAAGAAAGCGCACCAGCAGCAGTCCGAAGTTTGAGTTGAAGCCGCCCAGCGCCGTGTGCGCGGCGTATTTGTCATAGAGCCGGAACACCAGCTGGTGCACCAGGTACAGCCCGTAGCTGATATCGCCGAAAAACACGAAAAAGCGCAGCGTAGGGCTGGGAGCCGGCCCGTTTTTCCGGTGCCGCGCCACCGACCACAGCGCGTAGGCCGCGAACAACCCCAGCACCGGCGGCTGCCGAAAGGCCGACATCAGCACCGTGGCGACCTTGCTGCCGCTGAACCCGTGCAGCGCGGTGAGCAGCACCGGCAGCAGTGCGATTGAGCTCCAGAGCGCGAGCCGTCGGTAAATCCGGCGGACGTTGCCGCGATGGATCGTCCCGTCGCGCAGCAGGATGGCCAGCAGCGCGCCCGAAACGATGCAGTCCACGTTCGACGGTGTGTTGAGAAACGTTTCAATGCCGACGGAGGCCAGCGCTAGCCGGAAAAACGGCGTCAGCGCCACCCCGGCGATGGTAAGCCACAGCAGGTGCCGCCGGCTGACAAACCGCACCACTACCGGCCAAATGAGATAGAACTGCTCCTCGACGGCGAGCGTCCACATGACGCCGTACTCCTGCGAGCGCGCCCCCACCAGACGCGCCATGTTGCCGATGTACAGCAGGCAGGCCAGCACAAAGCGCCAGGAGACAAAGTGCCCCAGCCGGAGCACGGCCAGCATCAGCAGATAGGCGGGTAGGATGCGCAGCGCGCGCCGCACGTAAAAGTTCTTCCAGTAGTGCGGGCGGTCGACTGAATCGAGCAGGATGCCCGTGATCAGGAACCCGGAGAGCGAAAAAAACATCGTCATCCCGGCAGCGCCCAGCGAGGTGAACCGGAAGAAGTATCCCTGCCAGGAGCCCGGCGCAACTGGGTAATTCGAGTCGTAGAACGCGTGGAACAGCAGCACCGAGAGCATGCCCGCGCCGCGCAGCCCATCGAGCGGCAGGATGTGCCCGCGGTACTCGATGCGCTCCTGCGAGCGGTTCGGGGCCGACTGGACCGAAACGAGGCCGGATTGCTCCTGCGGCAAAGGGCTTCTCCTGTATCAGTTGTGCGAACGCGGCGGATCGCGTCGCCACACAGTAACATGCGCGCTCGGAAACAGCATCCCAGCGCATTGCAGCTTCACCCCCGGTATGCTAGCCTCATGCTTCGTGCGCTGGTTCTGGCCTGTTCTTTTTCGCGGGGCGCATGCCCGGATGGGCTGGCGTAGCTCAGTTGGTAGAGCATCTGATTTGTAATCAGACGGTCGGGGGTTCAAGTCCCTTCGCCAGCTCCAGAATCCAAGCGCAAGGGCTCGCCTTTAGCAATGTGCAGCGAGGAGAGATGCAGGTGGCTGCTGCGCTTGCGTCGTTGAAAGCCGCGCCGTGGAGTGCCAGGCGCTGGCGGTGGGAAAAGTTTGAAACGGGCACAGGTGGCCGAGTGGTTAATGGCAGCAGACTGTAAATCTGCCGCTCCTAGGAGCTACGGAGGTTCAAATCCTCCCCTGTGCACCACAAGTTCGGGGTCCGATGCGCGTTGAAGGCGCGCGGCGTACCTGGATCGCTCTCGGCATTTTGGCGGCCACCGGCGTCCTCGCCTGGGCTACCATGGATGCGGGCAAGATTCGTGGCGTCGTCCTGGTGCTGCTCGCCGGGTTTGCCCTGCGGATCGTGCTGGTGGGGCGCAAGAGTTTGTAGCAGGGCTGATGTAGCTCAGTCGGTAGAGCACTCCCTTGGTAAGGGAGAGGTCACCGGTTCAATCCCGGTCATCAGCTCCAGATATTTGTAAGGCATCTGGCAGGAACAGGATGCAGAGTGCGGGAGTAACTCAGTGGTAGAGTCACAGCCTTCCAAGCTGTTGGTCGCGGGTCCGATTCCCGTCTCCCGCTCCACCGTTCAGCGTTCTCGGGTCAAAGTGGGTTCAGAGTGGAAAGAGCCGCGTATGTTTGAGCAAGCTGTACTTCCGATTCAGGACGAAGCGGCATTCGCGAAGGTGTACGGGGCGCTGGTCGTGACCTTCGCCCCGGGGCGCGCCGGCGAATTTCTGCGCCGGCTTTCGCGTTCGAAGCTGCGGGCGCGCCAGTTCGAGGCGATTCTGGCCAGCGGCCTGCTTGGTACCGAAACCGCCGACCACTATGCGGCGCTCGGCGATTCCGACCGCGGCCATGTCCGCGAGCAGTACCTCAGCATGGTGGAAAAGGTCGCGCCCGAGCTGCGGGCGAAGTTTTTGAAGGTCTACGCGTACTACTGAGGCGCCGCGGGGCGCGCGAGCACGATATTTTCGAGGGAGAGAAGCAGACACATGGGCAAGGAAAAGTTTGACCGCAGCAAGCCGCACGTGAATGTAGGGACGATTGGGCACATTGACCACGGCAAGACGACGCTGACGGCGGCGATCACGAAGGTGTTGTCGAAGCACAACCCGAACAACAAGTTTCGCAGCTTCGACACGATCGACAACGCGCCGGAGGAGCGGGAGCGGGGCATCACGATCGCCACTTCGCATGTCGAGTACGAGACCAAGAACCGGCACTACGCACACGTGGACTGCCCGGGGCATGCGGATTACATCAAGAACATGATCACGGGCGCGGCGCAGATGGACGGCGGGATCCTAGTGGTCGCGGCGACCGACGGACCGATGCCGCAGACCAAGGAGCATGTCCTGCTGGCGCGCCAGGTGGGGGTGCCGTACATCGTGGTGTTCCTGAACAAGTGCGACGCGGTGGATGACGAAGAGCTGGTGGACCTGGTGGAGATGGAGGTGCGCGAGCTGTTGTCGAAGTACAACTTCCCAGGCGACGATGTGCCGGTGGTGCGCGGGTCTGCTTTGGGCGGCCTGAACGGCGAGGCGCAGTGGGAGGCGAAGATCGACGAGCTGATGGAGGCGGTGGACAAGAACGTGCCGCTGCCGGCGCGGGCGATCGAGCTGCCGTTCCTGATGCCGATCGAGGATATTTTCTCGATCTCGGGCCGGGGCACGGTGGTGACGGGGCGCATTGAGCGAGGCAAGGTGAAGGTGGGCGAGGAGGCCGAGATTGTCGGCTTCCGCGACACGCGCAAAACGGTCGTGACCGGCGTGGAGATGTTCAAGAAGCAGCTGGACGAGGGGCTCGCGGGGGACAATGCCGGGCTGCTGCTTCGTGGAGTTGCTAAAGAAGATGTGGAGCGGGGGATGGTGCTGGCCAAGCCGGGCTCGATCAAGCCGCACACCAAGTTCAAGGGCGAGATTTATGTTTTGTCGAAAGAAGAAGGCGGGCGGCACACGCCGTTCTTCAACGGCTACCGGCCGCAGTTCTACTTCCGCACGACGGACGTGACGGGAACGGCGAAGCTGCCGGAGGGCACGGAGATGGTGATGCCGGGGGACAATATCGCGCTCGAGATCGAGCTGCATACGCCGGTGGCGATGGAGAAGGGGCTGCGGTTCGCGATCCGCGAGGGCGGCCGGACGGTGGGCGCGGGGACGATCTCGGAGATCATCGCGTAGGGACTGGCTGGGTGATACTGGGCTGGGGTGAGAAGGAGCTTTATGCAAGTCACTGTCGAGGGATCGCGATCAAGTAGCCGCAACTGGTTGCGCGCGCAAAGGATGGCGGCAGAAGAGCTTCCCGTCTTAAGCCCAGAGCAGAACGGGTTGCCGGAAAGCAAGGAGTTTCAGAGGAAGCGCTTGCGCGTAGCGCCAAGGCAAGAGAGTTGTCTATGCCGGAGTTAGCCACGAAGGCCGAGAAGGTTGGCCGGTTCCTGCAGCAGATTATGCAGGAGTATCTCCCAGACGCGCATGTCGAAGAGGTGACGCTTGTCACGTTTCAGGGAAGGTTTGACGTAAGGGCCAGTATGGGAGGTCAATCCGTGTACCTTGAATTGGACGAAGATCTTGCCGATGGCTTCCTTCGTACAGGTTCTAGTGAGTACGAAGAGCGGATTCGAAAAGTTGTGCATCTGAGCCTTCCGGTCAAAACATTTTGAGGCTGGCGAAGCAAACAGCATCAATTTTGCTGACAGAAGAAGGAAGACAGGTTCTGTCGCTCACTCGGGTCAAGTTGGCTGACACCAACGGCCATCTCGTTGAAATTGAGGAATCAGAAGACCTGGACTTGTGGATCCGCCTCTACCGCGAGAATGGGCTTCACTTCTTCCTGCTGCGATGGGAGTACATTCTGGGCATTGATCTGGAGGATGCGGTCACCAGAGCAGTTGGCCTCCAGGGTGAGAAAGGATAAGATAAAACGATGCGCGAAATTGTGACGTTGGCATGTGGGGAATGCAAGGAGCGGAATTACTCGACGACGAAGAACAAGAAGACGACCACCGGTCGGCTTGAGTTCCAGAAGTTCTGCAATCGCTGCCGCAAGCACACCCCCCACAAGGAAACAAAGTAAGGACTCGGCCGTCCGGGCGGCGGCGCCCTTCGGGTGTAGGAGCCAAAGCGGAGGGTGCGACGGTTCGCCGGGTGCAATCGCTCGGGCGAGCAAAACAGGGGCGTAAGCTCAATGGTTAAACTGTCGGTCTCCAAAACCGAACTTCTCGGTTCGAATCCGAGCGCCCCTGCCAGGATTTCTGTAAACCATGCCGCAGCAGAGGCGGCGGGAGTGGGCAAATGCCCGTGAAAGAGCGAGACAAGGGAATGGCCAAGGCAGCAGCACTATCAGTGGCGCCGGAGAGCGGCCCACGGCGGGAGAACGCGATCGTTCGCGGCCGGGCTTTCCTGGCTGAGGTTCGCAGCGAAATGCGCAAGGTTTCTTCGCCTCCGTGGGCTGAGGTGCAGTCGACCACCACGGTCGTCATCCTGGCGGTGTTTGTCTTCGCAGCCTTCTTCTACGTTGTGGATACGTTTTTGAATTACGTGCTGCAGGGCCTGCTGCACTGGCTCGGCGGCACGGCTTAGAGCCTGGCGCGGGCTGGTTTTTGACATTCTGGATGCGAGGGTAGATGGCGGACGAGCAAGAGAACGAGATAGGGCAGCCCGAAGGGGCAGGCCTGCCGCCGGCCGGGCAGGGCGCCGCGGCTGAGGCCGCCGAAGGCGCGGCGCTGCTCGGGCCGCCGGCAAACGAGCGGTTCAAGTGGTATGTCATTCATGCCTACTCCGGTTTCGAGCGCAAGGTGCGCGAGGCGATCGAGACGCGCATCATTGCGTATGGCCTGCAGGACCGGATCGGCCGGGTCGAGATCCCGCTTGAGTCGGTCACGGAGCTGGTCAACGGCAAGAAAAAGACCACCGAGAAGGTGTTCCTGCCCGGCTATGTGCTGGTCGAGATGGACCTCGACAATGACTTGTGGCACATCATCAAGAACACCCCCCGGGTCACCGGTTTCCTGGGCACCGGCGACAAGCCGGTGGCAATGAGCGAGGAAGACGTTTCCTCGCTGCTGTTCCGCTCCGAGGCGTCGAAGGAAAAGCCGCAGCTCAAGATCAAATTCGAGAAGAACGAATCGGTCCGCATTACCGAAGGGCCTTTCGCCAACTTCAATGGCCTGGTCGACGAAGTCAATGAGGATCGCCAGACGGTCAAGGTGATGGTGACGATCTTTGGCCGGTCGACTCCGGTCGAGCTCGAGTTCGGCAAGGTAGAGAAGGTCGAAGGCTAGCTCCAGCAGGGACGCAGACAATCTGAAGTTCGCCGGCGTCCGCATGCAGGGGCTGCCGGCGAAAGGAAAAGGAACACGCAATGCCGCCAGTCAAGAAAGTACAAAGCTACGTCAAGCTCCAGATCGTTGCCGGCAAGGCCACGCCGGCCCCCCCGGTCGGCCCCGCGCTCGGCCAGGCCCAGGTCAACATCATGGAGTTCTGCAAGCAGTTCAACGCGCGCACCCAGAACAAGGAGATGGAAGGGCTCATCATCCCGGTCGTGATTACGGTCTACGCCGACCGGAGCTTCAGCTTCGTCACCAAGACCCCGCCCGCGGCAGTGCTGCTCAAGAAGGCCGCCGGCCTGGCCAAGGGCTCCGGCGTGCCGAACAAGACCAAGGTCGGCTCGGTGACGGAGGACCAGGTGCGCGAGATCGCGACCCAGAAGATGCCGGACCTGAACGCGGCTTCGGTTGAAACCGCGATCAAAAGCATTAAGGGCACGGCGCGTTCGATGGGGATCGAAGTCACGGCGTAAGCTTTCCGCTTGCGCGCCAGGGCGCGATCGGCGATACTCAACTGATTGTTCTGCGCAAGCGGGATGGCATAGTCAATAGCACCACGGCCGGCGCAGCATGGGCCTCAGCGGTGGGAGACAGGAAACATGGCACAGAAGATTACGAAGAATATCGCGGCCGCGCGCGCACAGATTGAGGCGCGCCCTTATCTGCTAACCGATGCGGTGCCGCTGCTCCAGAAGATCAAGTTCGCCAAGTTCGACGAGACCGTCGACCTGACCCTGCGTCTCGGGGTCGATCCGCGCCATGCTGACCAGATGGTCCGCGGCACAGTTGTGCTGCCGCACGGCCTGGGCAAGACCAAGCGGGTTGCCGTGATCACCAGCGGTGACCGTCTGCGCGAGGCAGAAGCGGCAGGCGCGGAGTTTGTGGGCGGCGAGGAGATGGTCGAGCGTATTCAGAAGGACGGCTGGACCGACTTCGACGCGCTGATCGCGACCCCCGACATGATGAAGTCTGTCGGCCGTCTGGGAAAGGTGCTGGGCCCGCGCGGCCTGATGCCAAACCCGAAAACTGGGACGGTGACGAGCGACGTTGCTGGAGCCATTCGCGAGATCAAGGCCGGCAAGATCGAGTTTCGCACCGACAAGACCGCGCTTGTGCATGTACCGGTAGGCAAGATCTCGTTTCCGGCGGAGAAGCTGATTGAGAATGCCATGACCGTGATTACAAGCGTCATGCGCGCCAAGCCGTCCGCGGCCAAGGGCAAGTATGTGAAGGGCATCACGCTGTCCTCGACCATGGGCCCAGGCATTCCGCTCGATGGCTCGGTTTCGGAGATCGCGGCCAAGGCCTAGCGACGCGGGATCAGGAAATGCGCAGGCCTGTTCCGGCACGCGCTGCCGAGCAGAATGGGCGCATGTATCGCTTCGACGCCTGGGCGCAGGTTTGACGAGAAAGATTGGGTATTTGAAATGGCACTGACACGGGCAAAGAAGGCACAGAAGGTTGAACTGCTGGCGCACGAGCTCCAGGGTTCAACCAGTGCGATTGTCGGCACGTTCTCGAAGCTGACAGTAGCGCAGGATTTCGAGCTGCGGCAAAAGGTCCGCGAGGCCGGCGGCCGCTACCGCGTGGTCAAGAACAAGCTGGCCAGCCGCGCGTCCGAGGGTACAGGCATCGCCGCGGCGCTGCAGGGCCTGAAGGGTGTCTCCTCGGTCGCCTACACCAGCGGCGACCCGGTCGCGCTGGCCAAGGCGCTCTCGGCCTGGGTGAAGGAGAACGCGCAGTTCACCTTCAAGCTGGGCATCGTTGACGGCAAGGTGATCACGGTCGAAGAGGTCCAGTCGCTCGCGACCATGCCGGGCAAGGATGAGATTTTCGCGAAGCTGCTGTTCCTGATCAGCGCCCCGGCGCAGCGGCTGGCGACGGTGATGGCCGCGACCGGGCGCGATCTGGCTGTGGTGGTCAACCAGGCGGTCGAGAAGAACAAGTTCAGCGCGGGCGAGACACCCGCTGCGCCAGCGCCCTCGGCATCTTCGGCTCCTGACGCGGCGGAAGCGGCGCCGGCCGAGGAAGCGGTCACAGCGGAGCAGTCCGCGGTGCCTGCTGAAAGCCAGTCTGCGGTCGAAGCGGCCCAGCCGGAGACAGCAGCGCAGGTCGACACGGCACCCGAGTCGCAGGCGGAAGCCAACGCGACCGAGCCCCCCGCCGAAGGCGCATAGCGGGGCGGCGAGCAGGAATTTCTCTCCGGCGGTTCTGGCGGTTCTGTCTGGGGAGGCAAAGTTTGGCGAAGCAGCGCCGGGGTGCTGGTCTGGGCACATCGGAAACCGTCGCTGCCGCGCAAAGCCAGCCGGGCAACCGGCACGAGAAATACGCAGGGCACCGGGGCAGACGTCCGGGTGAATCGGGAATTAAGGGAGAAGAAATATGGCGGATCTTGCGCAGTTGGAAGAACAGATTGTTGGGTTGACCCTGCTGGACGCGGCGGCCCTGGTGAAGAAGCTGGAAGAGCGTCTCGGCGTCTCGGCGGCGGCAGCGGCGCCGGTCATGATGGCCGGCGGCGGCGGCGCGGCGGCTGCGGAAGCGGCGCCGGAGCAGACTGAGTTCACCGTCATCCTCAAGGATGCGGGCGCGAACAAGATCAACACCATCAAGGCGGTTCGCGAAGTCACCTCGCTCGGCCTCAAGGAAGCCAAGGACCTGGTCGACGGCGCGCCGAAGCCGATCAAGGAAAACGTCAGCAAGGACGAGGCGGAGACCGTCCGGAAGAAGTTCGAGGGCGTCGCGACCGTCGAAGTTAAGTAGCACATTCCGCAAGCGATACGAGATTCCGACGTGGCCGCCGGAATCTCGCCCTTGCAATGGCCTTTAAAGTGCAGTAAGATCATCGTTGTGCCACTTCACTCCGAGCCACAGCTTGGTTTCCGTCTCGAAAGCAAAATCCTGTACCCCTTCGGCCTGCATTCCGCATGCCAAGGATTCCCGCTGTCTCCCTCCGCCCCAGGGAGTCGTGCGGTTCGCGCCCACTGTGGCAGGAAGCAGCAAGTATCGCGACAGTTTTGTAAATCGGTCATTCTGCCTGCGGTGCCATTGGCGCCCAGGCCATTTCGCGTTGCCGCGGCAATCCCCCGGCCATCGGCCGTTGCCGCGGAGAGTGCCGAGAGTTAGCGGCAGGATGTAACGGTTTGTGCTTCAACCCTTGCAGCTCTCTTCTAAGCTTGCCGCCCACCTGCTGGCAAGCGGAAGTTTTGTGAAGCGGTTACCGGCTGAACGAGGCAGCCGGCGACAGGCAACGCTTCGCTCCAGTTGGTTCGCATAGGCTGCGTGGTTCCGGGCAGCCTGTCTTCCTCTCGTGTTTCCGGGCCCAAGAGGAGCAATCGATGCCGAACGAGACCCGCGCCCTTCGCAGCCGACTCGACTTTTCCAAAATCCCCACCCCGATCCAGATCCCCAACCTCATCGAGGTGCAGCGCAAGTCCTATGAGCGCTTCCTGCAGATGGACAAGCTGCCCAGCGAGCGCGACGATAACGGCCTGCACTCGGTCTTCACGTCCGTGTTCCCCATCACCGACTTCCGCAACATCTCGCAGCTGGATTTCGTCGATTTTTCGATCGGCAACTGGGAGTGTAAATGCGGCCACCTGAAAGGGCTACATCACCTTCGTACCGCGTGCTGCAACTGCGGCAACATGGTCATCACCGACCCCTTCCACCCGGGCGATGTGCTGTGCCACAAGTGCGGTACCTACAACAAGAACACCCCAGACTTCTGCAACAAGTGCGGCGACCCGGTCGGGCTGCAGCTCAAGTACGACCAGGCGGAGTGCGAAGAGCGCGGCATGACCTACGCGGCGCCCTTGAAGGTCACGGTGCGCCTGACCATCTACGACAAGGACCCCGACACCGGCGCGAAATCTGTCCGTGACATCAAGGAGCAGGAAGTCTTCTTCGGCGATATCCCGCTGATGACGCAGAACGGCACTTTCATCGTCAACGGCACCGAGCGGGTCATCGTGTCGCAACTGCACCGCTCGCCCGGCGTCTTTTTTGAGACCGCGAACAACCGCACCTACTTTCTGGGCAAGATCATTCCGTACCGCGGCTCGTGGGTGGAGTTCGAGTACGACCAGAAGAACACCCTTTACGTCCGTATCGATCGCAAGCGCAAGTTTCTGGGCACCATCTTCCTCCGTGCGCTTGGCCTGCGCACCGACGAGCAGATCCTGCGCGCCTTCTACACAGTCGACACGCTCAACCTGCGAGGCGGCAAGCTCTTCTGGACGCTGCCCGCCGAGGGCCCGACCAACCTGCTCGGCATCAAGCCCGCGGCTGCGGTTTCCGCGAACGGAACCGAGATCGTCGCGGCCGGCCGCAAGATTTCGCCGTCGATCCTGAAAAACCTGCGCGCCGCCGGCGTTACGGAAATCGAGCTCGAACCGGCGGATCTCGACGGCGCCATGACCGCGGCGGACGTGCTCGACACCGAGACGGGCGAGGTCTTCCTCGAGGCCAACCTCGAGCTCACCCCGGACAAGCTGCACAAGATCACCGAGGCCGGCATCGCGCAGGTTCAGGTTTTCTTCCCGGAGAAGGACGATGTCGGCAATATCATCACCAACACGCTGCGCCGCGACTCCGTCCGCAAGCCCGAAGAGGCTCTGATCGAGATCTACCGCAAGCTGCGCCCGGGCGATCCGCCGACGCTCGACACCGCGACCGCTCTGTTCGAAGGCATGTTCTTCGACCCGCGCAAGTATGACTTCTCGCGCGTGGGCCGATTGAAGTTCAACATCAAGCTGTACGAGAACCAGGACGCGACCTCGCTCGACCACCGCACCCTGACCCCGGACGACTTCTACGCGACCATCCAGTACCTGCTCAAGCTGCGCAAGAACATCGGCGCGGTCGATGACATCGATCACCTCGGCAACCGGCGCGTCCGCGCGGTGGGCGAGCTGATGGAGAACCAGTTCCGCATCGGCCTCGTGCGCATGGAGCGCGCCATCAAGGAAAAGATGAGCGTGTACCAGGAGATGTCGACGGCGATGCCGCACGACCTCATCAACGCCAAGCCCGTCATGGCCGCCATTCGCGAGTTCTTCGGCTCGTCGCAGCTGTCGCAGTTCATGGACCAGACCAACCCGCTGTCGGAGATCACGCACAAGCGGCGCTTGTCCGCCCTTGGGCCGGGCGGCCTCTCGCGGGAGCGCGCGGGCTTCGAGGTCCGCGACGTGCACCCCACGCACTACGGCCGCATCTGCCCCATCGAGACGCCGGAAGGCCCGAACATCGGCCTCATCTCGTCGCTCTCCTGCTTCGCGCGCATCAACGAGTACGGCTTCATTGAGAGCCCGTATCGCCGGGTGCGCGGCGCGCAGATGGTCGACTATGTTCAGGTCACAAATGCCGGCGAAAGCGGCATGCGGGTCGGCGACCACCTGGAAAAGAACGAGGCGGCCGCGAAAAACGAAGAGCTCCAGGCGGCAGGGAAGCGCGAGATCGAGTACGAGCCCTTCTCCTTCTATCTCTCCGCGTGGGAAGAGGACCGGCACACCATCGCGCAGGCTAACGTCGAGCTGGACGCGGAAGGCCGCATCACCAACGAGCTCGTCAACGCGCGCCGTCAGGGCAACTTCGTCCTGGTCTCGCGCGACGAGATCGACTACGTCGATGTCAGCCCCAAGCAACTGGTCTCGGTAGCGGCCTCGCTCGTGCCGTTCCTTGAGCACGACGACGCCAACCGCGCACTGATGGGCGCCAACATGCAGCGACAGTCCGTGCCTCTGCTGGTGGCGGAAGCGCCATTCGTCGGCACCGGCATGGAAGGTGTGACGGCGCGCGATTCGGGTGCCGTGATTTCAGCCCGGCGCAATGGCGTGGTCGATTCGGTCGATTCCGAGCGCATCATCATCCGCGTCGAAGGCGAGCACCACCCCACGCAGCTCTCGCGCGAGGTCGGCTCCGACATCTACCAGCTCATCAAGTTCAAGCGCTCCAACCAGAACACTTGCATCAACCAGAAGCCGATCGTGCGCAAGGGCGACCGGGTTTTGAAAGGCCAGGTGATCGCCGACGGCCCGTGCACGGAGCAGGGTGAGCTCGGCCTCGGCCGCAACGTGCTGGTCGCGTTCATGCCGTGGCGCGGCTACAACTTCGAGGACGCGATCCTGATCTCGGAAAAACTGGTCCGCGAGGACTACTACACCTCGGTCCACATCGAGGAGTTCGAGATCGAGGCGCGCGACACCAAGCTGGGCCCCGAAGAGATCACGCGCGACATCCCCAACGTCTCGGAGCATGCGCTGCGCGACCTGGACGAGTCGGGCGTCATCCGCATCGGCGCCAAGATCCGCCACAACGACATCCTCGTCGGCAAGGTCACGCCCAAGGGCGAGACCCAGCTGACGCCCGAAGAGAAGCTGCTGCGCGCCATCTTCGGCGAAAAAGCCGGCGATGTCCGCGATGCTTCGCTCACCTGCCCCCCGGGCATCGAGGGCACCGTCGTCGACGTCCGCATCTTCTCCCGCAAGGGCCAGGACAAGGACGAGCGCGCGCTGCAGATTGAGTCCGAGCAGATCGCGAAGCTCGAGAAGAACCTCGCCGATGAGATCCGTATCCTCACCGACGAGCGGCTCAAGCGGCTCGAGTCGATCCTGGGCGGCAAGGAAGTCCAGGCCGACCTGCACGACGAGCGCACCAACAAGCGCCTGCTCGCGAAAGGCAACGTTCTCGACCGCGAAGCGATCGAGCTGATCTCGACCAAGAACCTCAAGCGCATCCGCTACAACGACAAGGACCCGCGCGTCAACGAGCAGATCGACGAGATCGAGGAGATGACCTCGCGCCAGATCGATGTGCTGCGCAAGATCACCAACGACAAGATCGGCAAGCTGCAGAAGGGCGACGAGCTTTCCCCCGGCGTCATCAAGCTGGTGAAGGTCTACATTGCCATGAAGCGCAAGCTTTCGGTCGGCGACAAGATGGCGGGCCGCCACGGCAACAAGGGCGTCATCGCGCGCATCCTGCCCGAGGAAGACATGCCCTACCTGCCCGACGGCACCCCGGTCGAGATCGTGCTCAACCCGCTCGGTGTGCCATCGCGTATGAATGTGGGGCAGATCCTCGAAACGCACCTGGGCTGGGCCGCGCATGAACTCGGCAAGCAGATTGGCGAGCTCGTGCGCAAGCACCAGGCTCTGGGCAGCGACGCCGGCAAAGTCCGCGAGATCTTCGCGGAAAAGTTCGCGGGCACCGCCGCGCTGCGCCAGCTGCTCGAGCTCGACGACGAGCAGGTGATGCGGGTCGGCAAGGGCATGGAGCGCGGCATCTGGTTTGGCACCGCGGTCTTCGACGGCGCGCGCGAGACCGAGATCAAAGCGCTGCTCGCCTCCGCCGGCCTGCCGAGCTCGGGCAAGACGCCCCTGTTCGACGGCATGACGGGCGACGAGTTCGAGCAACCGGTCACCGTCGGTTACATTTACATGCTCAAGCTCTCGCACCTGGTCGACGACAAGATTCACGCACGTTCGATCGGGCCGTACTCGCTCATCACCCAGCAGCCGCTGGGCGGCAAGGCGCAGTTCGGCGGCCAGCGCTTCGGCGAGATGGAAGTGTGGGCGCTCGAGGCCTACGGCGCCGCGTACATCCTGCAGGAGCTGTTGACCGCCAAATCCGATGACGTCTTCGGCCGCACCAAGATCTACGAGGCCATCGTCAAGGGTGAGGCAGCCATCGAGCCCGGCGTTCCTGAAAGCTTCAACGTGCTCATCCGCGAGCTCCAGGCGCTGTGCCTGGATGTCGAGCTGATGAAGCAGGAAGACCTCGACGGCAGCAAGAACAAGCTGCCGGAGCCGATGCTGGCCGCGGCCGACTAAGGCCCGAAACCCGCGCGGCCTCACTCGATGCCGCGCGGGGACAGAATTTGTAACAGAAGCGGTTGCTGTTCCGTGAGCACGAGCTCCCGGGGGCGAACGGCAAGCGCGCAGACCAAGAGCCCCGGGACCTACAGCGCCTTTGCGCGCGCCAGGAGGACCGCCTTGTACCGTTCCAGCCCATTTGAACTGACCGGCCCCATCACCGATTTCGACGCCATCCGCATCCAGCTCGCCAGCCCGGAAAAAATCCGCTCCTGGTCGCACGGCGAGGTCACCAAGCCCGAGACCATCAACTACCGCACCTTCAAGCCGGAGCGCGACGGACTGTTCTGCGCGCGCATCTTCGGCCCCGTCACCGACTGGGAGTGCCTGTGCGGCAAGTACAAGCGCATGAAGCACCGCGGCGTCATCTGCGACAAGTGCGGCGTGGAAGTCACGCTCTCAAAGGTTCGCCGCGAGCGCCTCGGCCACATCGAACTGGCCTCGCCCTGCTCGCACGTCTGGTTCTTCAAGGGCCTGCCCTCGCGCATCGGCCACCTGCTCGACATCTCGCTGCGCGACCTTGAATCCGTTCTCTACTTCGAGAGCTACGTCGTCGTCGATCCGGGCGACGCGCCGGTCAAGGAGCGCGAGATCCTCAAGGACGAGACCAAGTTCCGCGAGCTCGACACCCAGTACCGCCCCAGCGGTTTCAAGGGCATGATGGGCGCCGAGGCGATCAAGGAGCTGCTCAAGCGCGTCGAGATTCAGGAGCTCTCGATCGAACTGCGCGAGCGCATGAAGACCGAAACCTCGCTCCAGAAGCGGCTCAAGTATTCCAAGCGCCTCAAGGTCGTCGAGGCCTTCCGCAAGTCGGGCAACAAGCCGCACTGGATGATCCTCGACGTGATCCCCGTGATCCCGCCCGAGCTTCGCCCATTGGTCCCGCTCGACGGCGGCCGCTTCGCCACCTCTGACTTAAACGACCTGTACCGCCGCGTCATCAACCGCAACAACCGCCTCAAGAAGCTCATGGACCTCCATGCGCCCGAGGTCATCGTGCGCAACGAGAAGCGCATGCTGCAGGAGGCCGTCGACGCGCTGTTCGACAACGGCCGCCGCGGCCGCGTGCTGCGCGGCGCGAACAACCGTCCGCTCAAGTCGCTCTCCGACACCCTCAAGGGCAAGCAGGGCCGCTTCCGCCAGAACCTGCTCGGCAAGCGCGTCGACTACTCCGGCCGCTCCGTCATCGTCGTCGGTCCGGAGCTCAAGCTGCACCAGTGCGGGCTCCCGAAGAAGATGGCGCTTGAGCTGTTCAAGCCCTTCATCTATCACCGGCTGGAGCAGACCGGCCACTGCACCACCATCAAGCAGGCCAAGGAAATGGTGGAGATGCAGGAGCCGGTCGTCTGGGACATCCTCGAGGAAGTCATCAAGGATCACCCGGTGCTGCTGAACCGCGCGCCCACGCTCCATCGCCTCGGCATCCAGGCGTTCGAGCCGGTGCTGGTCGAAGGCAAGGCCATCAAGATTCACCCGCTGGTCTGCACCGCCTTCAATGCCGACTTCGACGGCGACCAGATGGCTGTGCACATCCCGCTCTCGCCTGAAGCGCAGGTCGAGGCGTCCGTCCTCATGCTCGCCTCGCACAACATCCTCTCGCCCGCATCCGGCCAGCCCATCACCGTTCCGACCCAGGACATGGTGCTTGGTCTCTACTACCTGACCAAGGCCAAGAAGGGCGGCATCGGCGAAGGCCGCGCGTTCGCCAACACCGACGAGGTCCTGATGGCGCTCGAAGCGAAACAGGTCGAGACGCTCACGCCCATCCGTCTGCGCTACTCGGGCTCGGTGCTCGACATGACCAACGCCTACGACGACCAGGACCTTACCCACACCGAGCCCGTGCAGTACGACCGCCAGTACATCTCGACGACGGTCGGCCGCTCCATCCTGAATGACGCGCTCGCCGACGGCATGCCGTTCATCAATGGGCTACTCAAGAAGAAGGGCATCGGCCAGCTGGTCAACTACTGCTACTTGAACCTCGGCCTTGAAACCACGGTCAAGATGCTCGACCGCATCAAGGATCTCGGCTTCCAGTACGCCACCCGCTCGGGCCTCTCGGTCGGCCTCGACGACATGGTCATCCCCGACTCCAAGTACCCGGTGGTGCGCGAAGCCGAGGCGCAGGTCGTCGCCGTTACCCAGCAGTATCTCGACGGCGCCATCACCAACGGCGAGCGCAACAACAAGGTCATCCAGATGTGGTCGTCCGTGACGGAAAAAGTCGCCGACGAGATGTTCAACAACATGAAGAACGCGGACAAGGAAGGAGCCATGAACCCGATCTACATCATGGCCGACTCCGGCGCCCGCGGGTCCAAGCAGCAGATCCGCCAGCTCTCGGGCATGCGCGGCCTCATGGCCAAGCCGTCCGGCGAGATCATCGAGACCCCCATCACGGCCAACTTCCGTGAGGGCCTCACGGTGCTGCAGTACTTCATCTCGACCCACGGCGCGCGCAAGGGCCTCGCCGACACGGCGCTCAAGACGGCGGACTCAGGCTACCTGACCCGCCGCCTGGTCGACGTGGCGCAGGACGTCATCGTCTCCGAGCTCGACTGCGGAACCTCCGACGGCATCTATGTCGGCCCCATCGTCGAGTCCGGCGAGATCATCGAGCCGCTGCGCGACCGCATCATCGGCCGCGTCTCGCTCGAGCGCATCAAGGACTTCGAAGGCAGCGCCATCGTCGAGGTCAACGAGGAAATCTCGGAAGACTTCGCCTCGGCCATCCAGGCCTCCGGCATCGAGCGCGTCAAGATCCGCTCCGTGCTCACCTGCGAGTCGAAGCGCGGCGTCTGCATCCGCTGCTATGGGCGCAACCTCGCTTCCGGCCGTCTGGTCGAGCTCGGCGAAGCGGTCGGCGTCATCGCCGCGCAGTCCATCGGCGAGCCCGGCACGCAGCTCACCATGCGTACCTTCCACATCGGCGGCACCGCGTCCCGCGTCAATGAGCAGTCCAAGCTCGACGCGAAAAACGTCGGCACCGTCCGCTTCATCAACGTCGTCTCCGTCACCTCGAAGCTGGGCGACACGGTCGCGATGAACCGCTCCGGCTCGGTCGCCATCATCGACGACCGCGGCCGCGAGAAGGAGCGCTACCAGATCGTCTACGGCGCCAAGCTCAAGGTCACCGAAGGCCAGCAGGTCACGCTCGGGCAGGAGCTTGCCGAGTGGGACCCCTACACCTTCGCCATCCTCACCGAGATCGGCGGCACGGTCCAGTTCAAGGACCTGCAGGAAGGCATCACGCTGAACGACGAGATCGATGAGGTCACAGGCCTCTCGCGCCTGGTCGTCGCCGATGCCCAGGATGAAAAGCGTCAGCCGACCATCCTGATCAAGGTCGAGGGCAAAAAGGACAAGCGCTACCTCATGCCCAGCCGCGCGCACCTCATGGTGCAGGACGGCGAGGAGGTCTTCCCCGGCGACATCCTGGCGAAGATTCCGCGCGAGACCACCCGCACCAAGGACATCACCGGCGGTCTGCCGCGGGTGGTCGAGCTCTTCGAGGCCCGCAAGCCCCGCGAGACGGCCATCATCTCGGAGATCGAAGGCGTGGTCCGGTTCGGCGAAGTCGCCAAGGGCCAGAGGAAGATCTACGTCACCGCGGACGACGGCGAGGAGAAGGAGTACTCCGTGCCTCGCGGTGTCCACGTCAACGTGCAGGAAGGTGAGAAACTGCGCGCCGGCGACCCATTGATGGACGGCCCTCTGAACCCGCACGACATCCTCGCCGTGCTCGGCCAGAACCAGCTGCAGGCCTTCCTGGTCAACGAGATCCAGGAAGTCTACCGGCTGCAGGGCGTCGCCATCAGCGATAAGCACATCGAGACGATCGTCCGGCAGATGCTGCGCTGGGTCAAGATCGACGAGGTGGGCGATACCAACTTCCTGCTGGAGCAGCAGATCGATCGGTTCCGCTTCCGCGCGGAAAACGATCGCGTCCTCGCCGAGGGCGGCCGCCCTTCCACCGGCAAGCCGCTGCTGCTTGGCATCACCAAGGCGTCGCTCTCGACCGACAGCTTCATCTCGGCCGCGAGCTTCCAGGAGACCACGCGCGTGCTGACCGAGGCGTCCATCAACGGCGCCGTCGACAACCTGCGCGGCCTCAAGGAAAACGTCATCGTCGGCCGCCTCATCCCCGCCGGCACGGGCATGGAATACTACCGCAACATCCAGCTCTCCCCCGAGCTCGAAGAAGCGGCGGAGCGCGTGCAGCAGGAGGTGCAGGCGCAGCACGAGGCCGAGGAGCGCGAGCTCGAAATCATGCGCCAGGAGGGCGAGGCCGAGGAGCTGGCAGCCTCGGAGTAACCACCTGCGATGGGGCCACCTGCGCTTCGCGCAACAACAAGAGAGCCCGGCGCCAGCCGGGCTCTTTCTACGTACAGCCTGCGGCAAAAACTCCGCTCCAGCAGCAATCCACCCAAAGCCAGGCATGCTGCGCTACCTTCCACGAAAGTCCCCTGTAGTACTCTGAGTGCGCCGCGCAACTTACAGCCAACCTCGCAGCCCCCGCGGCATCCCCCGCTTCAGGAGAGCAATGCAAGCGTCTTCGCGCCCCACCCTCGGCAGCCGCCTCAGTTCCCCCGGCCTCTGCTTTGCTGTCATCCTCGGCGCCATGTGCCTGTTCGTGCTTACCCTGCCCATCTTTCCCTCGCAGGACGGCCCCATGCACCGCTACTACGTGCACGCGTTCGACAGCATCCTCCAGCACCAGGGCATTTACTCCGTTTACAACATCCGCCACCCCTTCCCGCCGTACGCCACACACTATCTTCTGCTGCTCGCCCTCTCGCACCTGTTCCCGTTCGACCTGGCGGAAAAGCTATTCGTCTGCCTCACCTTTCTCTGCTTCGCCTTCGGTCTCCGCATGACCGCCAAAGCTGTAGGGCCCGCGGGTGAGTGGAGCTCGCTTTTCTTTGCCCCGCTGCTCTTCTCCTGGGCCATGATGATGGGCTTCTTCAACTACGTGCTCGGCGTCGCCCTCGTTCTGCTTGCCACTGCATTCTGGCAGCAGATCCGCAACGGTCGCCGCCTGTCCATCCTCTGGTACCTGTTCGCGCTCGCGGTGCTCACCTTCACCCATCCCATTCCGCTGGTGCTGCTGATCGTCATCACCCTGCTCGATCTGGCGCTGGGCTGGTTCTTCCGCGCCCGCACGCTTCCGAGCGCCGCGTGGCTGCGTCAGGAGGGCATCCGCATCGTCCTGGCCGCCTGCACCGCCTTCGCCATCGCCTTCCCCGCGCTCGCGGTCGACTCCAGCTCCAGCACCACTGCCAAGACCATTGCCGACACCCACTTCAAGCCGGAGTTCGTTCGCACCGCCCTTCTGCTCACCGGCATTTCCCCCTACAACAGCCGCTCGCTCAACGTCTGGATCGATGCCTACCGGCTTTGTCTCTACATCCTGCTGCCGGCCGCGCTTTGGATCGGCGGCCGCGCCGCCATCCGCGCTCTCCGCGAGCGCCGCCACAATCTTGGCTGCACCCTGTTCGTCGCCACGCTCCTGCTTGCCGTCGCGCTGCCCATCCTGCCCAACTCCGTCAACGGATCCTGGTATTTCTCCACCCGCATGGTCATGGTCCTGTGGCCCAGCGCGCTCATCGCCGCCGGCATTGCCTCGGCGCCGGCTCTGCGCCATCGCCCCCGCATCCTCGCCGCCGCACTTGCCGGCGCGGTGCTCACTCTCATTCCCGCGCAGCTTTTCTTCCGCCCTCTCGCCAACCAGGTCCACGCCGCCGAACTCACCGCGCTGCCCACACAGCGGCAGGCGCTCGTTCTGGTCGACCATGGTTTGGAGGATTACCTTCGCTACCGCAAGCAGGTAGCCTTCAATCCCTACGAGTGGGGCAGCGTTCTGCCGCTGGTCCGGCGCGACGACGTCCTGCTCGACGCACCCTGGATGGACCAGAAGATCGCTCCGCTGATGGCTGCTCCCGGCAGCCCCATCCTGCTGCAGGATGTTGCCACCATCCATGACAGCAAGACCGATCCGCCCCGTGCCCCCGGCGGCTCGCTCCCCGTCCGCTACGAGGCCGAGATCGTCAGCAAAGCCTCTCTGCTCGTCTACGCCGCCACTCCCTCTCAGCTGTCCAACGGCCTTCTCGGCCAGTTGACCCCGGCGGAGGCAGCCCGCTTCACCTGCACCCAGCCGCAGGACTGGTACCTGGTATGTGTCGACAAAGACCGCTAGTTCTGTAAGCTTTCAATTTTTGCGGAAAGTGTCATCTCAGAAGCGAACGGATCTGCCATCTCGTCAGCCGATCGTGCTAAATCTGACCCGGGGCAACAGTTGCCGTGGTAAAAAGCCCTGTGCGCCTGGCAAACAACACCAGCAAAGGAGAGAGCCGTTGACCGCGACCCTGGCTCCACCCCCCACCCGCAGCCATGGCGCGCCCCTGTTAGGCCCGCGCCTCCTGTTCGGGGCCATCCTTCTCGTTTTCGCTGTCTGGATTCTCTCGCTGCCCATTTTCCCCACCCAGGACGGCCCCATGCACCGCTACTATGTGCATGTTCTGGGCTCGCTGCTCGCACACGAGCCAACCTACAGCGTCTATCACATTCGCCATCCGCTGCCGCCATACCTGACCCATTACGGGTCGCTGCTCGTGCTGTATCACCTCTTCCCGTACGACTGGGCCGAGAAGGTCTTCACCTGCCTGGTGCTGCTCTGCGTGGCTGGGGGTCTGTGGCTCAGCGCGAAGGAAATCGGCCCCTCCGGCCGGTGGGCCTCGCTGTTCTGCCCGCCGCTTCTGCTCGCCTGGCCGCTGATGATGGGCTTTTTTAACTTCACCCTCGGGATCGGTCTGCTCCTGGTCTGCACGGCTTTCTGGCAGCGAATGGCGCGCGACGGCGGCCGCGCCCTTCTCGCCTTCACCCTCGTGCTCGTTGTGCTTACCTTTACCCACCCCATTCCGCTGCTGCTGCTTATCGTGCTCTGCGGGTTTGACCTCGCCCTGTCTTTGCTGCTGCGTCCAGCGGACCTGCCCGCGGCTTCCTGGGCCCGTCAACGCCGTCTCCAGTTCATCGGCTTCTTCTTCACCCTTCTCGCCGCCGGCTTTCCCGCGCTAGCGGTCGACTCCTCCAGGACCTCCCGCACGCTCGAGCTGCTCGGCTTTCACCTGCCCTTCATCCGCACAACGCTGCTGCTCAACGGCGTCTCCCCCTACAACACCCGCTCGCACGATCTCTGGATCAACCTCTATCGCCTGTGTCTCTACGCCATCTTCGCTGGAGCCATGTGGGTCGGCGGCCGCGCCTGTGTTCGCGCCGTCCGCGCCCGGCAGGCCGGCTTTGGGACCACGCTCTTTCTCGCGACCATCCTGCTCACCCTCGCGCTGCCCGTGCTGCCCAGCCGCGTCAACGGGTCTGATTTTTTCGTGACCCGGCTGGTTTTCCTGCTCTGGCCTGCCGCTCTTCTGGCCGCCTCCGCCGCCCCGGCTCCGGGTAAGCGTCAGCAGCGTTGGCTGCTCGCGGCCGCCGCTGTCTGCTCAGTCCTCACCCTGATCCCAGCGCAGATTTTCATCCGCCCCGCCGCCCGCGCCGTTCGTGCAGGCGAGGCGCAGCCGCTGCCGTCTGGCGTGCCCGGCTCCATCCTGTTCGACGACACCCAGGACGACTACGTGCGCTTCACCAAACAGCTTGCCTTCGATCCCTATAAATGGGCCGAAATCCTGCCTTTCGTCCACCAGAACAGCGTTGCGCTCGATACTCCCTGGATCGACCAGAAAATTACTCCCATCCAAGCCACCCCCGGCGGCCCGGAGTTGGTGGACGACATCTCTCTGACTCGCGGTTCGAGCACCATCCCTCCCCTCGTGCCCGGGCGCTCCATGCCCGGCTACGCCGAAGCACGCATCGTGCGAGACTCGTCGTTTGTGATCTACTCCGGCACACCGGCTAAACTCGGGCAGGGCCTATCCGGGCAGCTTTCCGTGGGTGAGCTCTCGAAATATACCTGCGCACCTCCGCGGGACTGGTACATGCTGTGCACCAGCAGGCAACCCTAGGGGTGAGGCATGGACTCGCCTTGAAGCGCCGTCACGCCGAGCGATGCCGCTCTCACCCCGGGCAAAACCGCTGTCATCCTGAGCGAAGCGAAGGATCTGCTTTGCACTCTCCTCAAACCCTGTCATCCTGAGCTACAGGGGTGCGCTTTGGAAACGCCGCCTCTGCTTTTCAGGCCGCCATTGCCTGACCCACCGCCCGGAGAACCCACCCTGGTCTCGACCGCTCCCCCACCCACCCGCCGCGTGTACCTGATGGCTCTGCTGCTCGCGCTGGTGGCGGCGCTCGCTTTTACCGTCCGCGGCTATCACGATGAGCGCGAAGCCCTCCACTTCCGCGACTTCAAGCAGCCGTACAGCAGCGCCCGCTGCCTGCTGACCCACTGCGACCCCTACAGCGAACCGGCCACCCACGCCGCCTTTCTCGCCGCCAGCGGCCCTGACAACGACAAGATCGTCTTCGACCCCTACTCCGCCCTTTACCCGCCGTTCTCGCTGGTCGTGCTCACGCCCATCGCGGCGCTCCCGTACCCGCTGGCCCACGCCGTTTGGGAGGGCCTGCTCGCGGCCGCCTTCTCGCTCGCCGTCCTGCTCACGGCCGACCTCTGCGTCACCGCCGGAGTTTGGGTTGCGCCCGTTTTGCTGCTGGCCGCCTTCGCTTTCTCGAGCACCATCCTGCTCATGCTCGGCCAGATCTCCGGCGTTGTTATCGCGCTGCTGGTCATCGCTTTCACCTGCGTCCTGCGCGAGCGGCTCCCCTGGCTTGCCGTGGCCTGCCTCTTTCTGGCCGTCATGCTCAAGCCTCACGATGCCGGGCTGCCGCTGCTCTACCTGCTCTTTGCCGGACCGCGCTGGCGCCGGGCATTCGGTGCTGTCGCGGCGCTCTCCATCCTCTGCGTCGGCGGGAGCCTGCTCTGGTTTGCCCACGCGCCGGGAACCGCACACTGGCTTGCCGAGCTAGGCGCCAACCTGCACGGCAACGCCTCGGCCGGCTCGGTCAACAACCCCGCCCCGGGCCACATCCAGGCCGTCAACCTCACCGATCTCGAATCCCTCTTGGCTGCGGCGCGCGACAACGCGCCCTTCTACAACCGCGCCGCTTACCTGCTGGCCGCCCTGCTGCTCGCAGCCTGGGCCGTGCCCGTCGCCCGCCTGCGCAACACCTTCGAAAAGCACCTGCTGGCCATCGCCGCCATCGCCTGCCTTGCCCTTCTGCCCATCTACCACCGCCAGTACGATACCCGCATTCTGCTGCTCGCGTTCCCGGCCATTGCCTGGCTGCTGGCGCAGAAAGGCCACCGTGTCTGGGGTAGCCTGGGCTTCGCCCTGTTGACGCTCGCGACCCTGCTCACCGCGCACCAGTTCATCAACCGCGCGCTGCTCCACCAGCAGGCGGCGATTGAGCACGCCGGAGCCTTGAAGACACTGCTGCTCTACCGGCCGATGCCGGAGATCCTGGTGGTATTGTTCCTGTACTTTCTGGGGTCGCTGCTGCGCGCCATGCGCACCCAGGACCTTGCGGGCAGTAACCGCTACCGGGCCAGATAGCGCTTGTAAATCCGAAACAGCTCCCCGAACGCCTTAAAAAAATCCATCGAGTGCACCTTCGACCCGGCCACATCGGTCCACTCCGGCAGCGGGTACTCGTAGATCCCGTCGCGCACCGATGCCGGGTCTCCCGGATGCCTGGCCATGAACCGCGCCAGCAGTTCCACGTCGAAAATCCACCGCGACTGGAAGGGTCCGGCGAGCACCTCGGCAAACTCCGGCGTGGCGCGGAACAGCTTCGCCCCGCACTGCGTGTCATAGATCGGCATGCGCAGCAGCACCGACGCGGTGGTCGCGAAAATGCGGCCCAGGTAATGCCGCGCAGGCTGCCGGTGGATGGCCCGGCCCAGCAGACGCACCCGCGCTCCGAAAACCATCGTCAGCCGCGGGTCGCCCACGAGCACCGCCGCCAGGTCCGGAATCTGATCGAGCGGCGTCGCCAGGTCCGCATCCCAGAACCCCGTGATCTCGCACCCGCCCAGCGCCATCGCGTGCAGCATCCCGTGCCGCACCGCCTCCGCCTTGCCCCCGTTCGGCTGCTTGTCCAGCACGCGGATGCGGTCTGGGTACCGCGAACGCAGCGCCTGCAGCACCGACAAGGTCGCGTCCCGGCTGCCGTCGTTCACAAACAGAAGCTGCGTGCCCCGGCTTCGCTCGTTTTCAAGAAAGCCCGCGAAGGCGTCGGTCCGCAGCCGCGCCGCCTCGTTGTAGCAGGGCACGACCACCGTGCAGTGCGCCGCACGCGAACCGCCGACAGCCTGGGCCGCGGCTTCGAACGGGATTTCAGTGTCGGCCATTAGATGCGAAGCGTGCGCGCAAACTCCTTTTGTCACCCAGGCTTGCGGATGTCCATCCAGGCTCATGGCTGTCGTTCCAGCCGATGGCGCTGGCAGCGCGCGCTTCCGTCAGGACGCCCCCAGTATAGCCCAGCGATCCCGCCTCGGCTGCCTCATGTCCTTATGGCAACCCACCGCCGCTATCCTGCAGGATTTGCTCCTCGTATGGCTCGCCCCGCGCATCCCACATCCGTGAGAAAGGAAAGTACCCTCATGCGCAATTCGATGCTTGGCAACACGCGTACCGGAAACGCTCTTTCCATCCTGCTCTGCGGCTCGCTCTTGCTGGCCGTTGGCTGCAACAAGAAGGTAGCTTCCAAGGACAATTTCAAGACGGCCATCGGCAACTACTACAACGCCCACGCCGAGTGCGTCTGGTCGAGCCCGGTCAAGTTTCCCGTCGAGGCCGACCCCAAGAGCGGCGACCAGACCGCCGGCTACGACGCGCTTACCGATGCCGGCCTGCTCACCCGCACCTCCGCTCAGAAAAAGGTCTTCATCTTCGGTTCCAAGCAGGTCAATGACTACGATCTCTCCTCGAAGGGCCGCTCCGTCTGGACCCCGGACCAGCAGCAGCCCGGCTACGGCAACTTCTGCTTCGGCCATCGCGAGGTGACCGCCATCGATGACTTCAATACATCCAGCGACAGCAGCGGCGCCAAGATCGCCAATGTGGATTACCACTACACCATCGGCGGCATTGCCGACTGGGCCCAGTCGACCGAGGTCAAGACCGCCTTCCCTACCATCCAGGCCGACCTCTCGGGCGCCAAGGTGGACAAGGCAACGCTGATCAACACGGATGACGGCTGGCAGGTCTCCCACGACTGAGATATTGCCGGCAGGCGGGTTCGCGGGCTCGCGCCACCCTCGAACCCGCTGTACTCTAAGCGGCTCTGCCGATTTGCAGGGCAACGGGAACACCTGCCGTTGCCAGCATGTTCACCAGCGTGTCGAGCGAGAAAAGATCGATCCGGACCCGCATCCAGTCTGAAATCCGAGGCTGGGTTACGTCGAACTTTTCCGCTGCCTCCTTCTGGCTCAAGCCTTGCTCGCCGATGTGCTGCTTGAGAGCCAGCATGAGCGAAGACCGCAGCTTCATGGTGGCGGCGAGCGCAGGCGCGTCCTCAATCGCATCCCAAACACTCTCGAATCGTGTACTCACAGGGTCTGCTCCTTCTTCAGTTCCTTGTACCTACACCATATCGTCTTCGCGCGGAGCGTTCCCACGTCCGGCCTTCTTCAGAATCTCCAGTGCCCGCGGTGTATCCGCTCGCTGCGCCCGCTCCCTGAAAAAGCTCTCCGTTCGCAGGGCCGACAACTTTTCAGCCAGGGCGACATTGATGAGTTGGTTGAGAGCCACCCCTTCATCCTCCGCCAGCTTCCGCGCCTCACCCAGCAACGACGTTTGCAACCGCAAAGCAAAATTGCTCGTTCTCATGGCTTTTCCGCCCTCTCCCAAGCCTGCCTCGGCGAGATAACCTCTATTCCAAACCGGCTTGTCACTTCTGGAAAATCTCGCTGGTTGAAAGTCACCAGCGCACTTGCTCTTCCATGGACCGCTGTTTCCAGCACCATGTCGTCGTCCGGGTCTCTCAGCACGGGACGCCAGTAAAACGCCAGGCGAACGGGTTGAGCCACTTCGACCAGCGAATCTAGCAATACCTGCACCTCTTCGCGCGTCAGCCCCGGCTGCGCCAGGTGCTCCTCTCTCGTTAAAACGGCCTCATACTCGAGCACCAGCGGTACAGACGCGAGAAAAATTAATTTTCCACTCAGGGCAGATCGCAGCAGGAGGTTGGACGCTCCGTCTGCACTGCGAATGGCAGCCACAAGCACAGAGGTATCGAGAACCAATCTCACACCCATATCATATCGCGGGCAATATGGTAAATGCAATGATGGAAAGCTTCACCCGCCCACCCAGAGCCCCACCCCAACATGCTACCGTTAATCTTTGAGGGGTTTCCCAAACCCCCGCGAGGACCCGCGTGGCCGCCACCGAAACCGCACTCCGTAAAACCGCCCTGAACGCCCTTCACCGCTCGCTCGGCGCCAAAATGGTCGACTTCGGCGGATGGGATCTGCCCGTCGAGTACTCCGGCATTACCGCCGAGCACATGGCCGTGCGCACCGCGGTCGGCCTGTTCGACGTGAGCCACATGGGCGACATCCAGCTCCGCGGCCCGCAGTCGCTCGAAGCCGTGCAGCAGTTCTCCATGAACGACGCTTCGAAACTGGCGGTCGGCCAGGCTCACTACTCGGCAATGCTCTACCCCCAGGGCACCTTCGTCGACGACATCGTCGTCCACAAACTTTCCGACAACGACTACCTCATCGTCATCAACGCCGGCACCCGCGAAAAAGACTACGAGTGGATTCGCCAGCAGGCGCAGCCGTTCAAGTGCCACGTTTCGAATTACTCCGACATGTACACGCAGCTGGCCATCCAGGGCCCCCGTGCCGCCGAGCTCATGCAGAAGCTTACCGACGCGCCTCTGGCTGAAATTAAGAACTACTGGTTTCGCTGGGCCAAGGTCTGCGGCCTGTACAACACGATGATCGCGCGCACCGGCTATACCGGCGAGGACGGCTTCGAGATCTACATCCCGTCCGACGAGCCGACCAGCGCTCGCGTCTGGAACGAGATACTGGCGGCCGGCCAGGAGTTCGGCATCCTGCCCTGCGGCCTGGGCGCGCGCAATACGCTGCGCCTGGAGGCTGCGATGGCCCTCTACGGCCACGAAATCTCCGACACCGTCAACGTTTACGAGGCCGGCTTGGGACGCTACGCCAAGCTTGAGAAGGGAACCGGCTTCACCGGGCTCGAGGCCCTGCGCGAGATCGAGCGCACCGGTCCCAACCGCCGCCTGGTGGGCCTAGAAATGGTGGACCGCGGCATCGCCCGCGACGGCTACCGTCTCTTCGACGAGGCAGGCAAGCCTATCGGCGAAGTCACCAGCGGCTCGCCCGCGCCGTTCCTCAGGAAAAACGTCGCCCTCGCCTACCTGCCGCCCGACTACGCCGACACGCCGCAATCTCGCGAAGTTTTCGTCGAAATCCGGGGTGCGATGGTCAAAGCCCAAACCACTCCGATTCCGTTTTACAAACGCCCAAAGAAGGTGCCCGCATCTGCAGCGACCTAGGTTTGCTGGTTTTTCTGATCCTTTGAGTGAAACGGCAGCTGCTTGCCGCCAAAGGATCTGCCTCATGGCGTAACCAGGAAGCGAATCGCGCCACGCTCATCCATCGCACCAGACGCATCTGCTCCATCAGGAGGCATCATGTCCAACTTTGAAAATGCAGAGCCTGCCCCTAAGAACCTGCGCTCGATTGCGCAGGACCCGGCAGCACCCGAGCTGCGCGCGTTGAAAGCCGAGGTCCACGCCGTCCATCAGCGGATCGACGGCGTGGAGGCCCGGCTCGATCAAATCGACGGACGCCTCGACAGCCTGGAGCAAGCGTTAAAATTTGGTTTTGAAAACGTAGCCCGGCAGCTTGACGTTTACAAGGACGTCCAACTCCTCCGCGAGCGCATGCTGCGTCTGGAGCTTGAGCGCAGCCCCAAGCCCAACGCCTGAAGAGGAGAATCATGAGCTACCCCGAACAGTTCCGCTACACCCGCGAACACGAGTGGATTCACGTCCAGGACGGCATCGGCACCATCGGCATCACCGACCACGCCCAATCCACTCTCGGCGACATCGTTTTCGTTGAAATCCCGAAGCTCGGCACCCAGGTCGAGAAGGGGAAGGTCTTCGGCTCGGTCGAGTCGGTCAAGGCTGTCTCCGACCTCTACTCTCCTGCCTCGGGCGCGATCAGTTCTGTCAACGAAGACCTCGGCACGTCTCCCGAAAAGATCAACACCGACGCCCACGGCGCCTGGATGATGCGCATCGAGCTCAGCAACCCATCGGAAATCGACTCGCTGCTCACCGCCGTCGATTACGAAAAGTTCGTCTCCGAGGAAACCGGCCACTAGCTCCGCGAGTCATGGCCCCTTTCCGGAAAGAGAGTTCTCCCAAGCGAAGCGAGCTTTACCAGACCGGGGTCATTCCGGCTGGAGGCAACGCGCGATCGGCGGAGTGGAGCGACCTGCGTTTCCCTTGTATCTCGCAACCTATAAGCTAGTGTGAGGAACCCAATGCGTTATCTTCCCAAATCCGACGCTGAACGCCAGTCCATGCTCCAGCAGATCGGCGCCGACTCGATCGACGACCTTTTCTCCACGATTCCCTCTGGCTTCCGCCTCACGCGCGACCTCGACATTCCCCGCCAGCTGGGCGAGTCCGAGATCGTCGACTACTTCAAGGCCGCCGCAGCCCACAATGCCGTCGGCTACACGAGCTTCCTCGGCGCGGGAGCCTACCGCCACTACCGGCCCGTCGTCATCGACTCGCTCGTCCAGCGCGGCGAGTTCCTCACCAGCTACACTCCCTACCAGGCCGAGATCACCCAGGGCACCCTCCAGGCCATCTTCGAGTTCCAGACCATGATCTGCGAGCTGACCGGCATGGACATCGCCAACGCGTCGATGTACGACGGATCGACCGGTGCCGCCGAAGCGGCGATGATGGCCATCCGCGTGACTGGCCGCGACCATGTCGCCGTTGCCCGCACCGTGCACCCCGAGTACCGCGAGGTGATGGCCACCTACGCCCAGCACCAGGGCACCCGCCAGACCGAAATCGACTACATTCACGAAAGCCGCGAAGCCGCCGGCAGAATCGATCTCGCCGCCCTCGAAGCTGCCGTTACCGCCCAGACCGCCTGCGTCCTGGTCCAGTCTCCCAACTTCTTCGGCATCGTCGAGGATATCCCCGCCATTGCCGAGATCGTCCACGCCAAGGGCGCGCTGCTCATCGTCTCCATCGCCGAAGCCGTCTCGCTCGGCGCCGTCCGCCCACCCGTCGAGGCCGACATCGTCTCGCTCGAAGCACAGTCCTTCGGCGTCGCCCTCAGCTATGGCGGCCCCTACTGCGGCGTGCTCGCGGCCAAGGAGAAGTACCTCCGCCAGATGCCCGGCCGCCTCGTCGGCGAGACCAAGGACAAGCATGGCAACCGCGGCTTTGTCCTCACCCTCTCCACCCGCGAGCAGCACATCCGCCGCGAGAAAGCCACCTCCAACATCTGCACCAACCAGGCGCTGGTCGCTTTGATGGCGACTATCTTCCTGACGGTCTACGGCCGCGACGGCATCCGCGAGCTAGCCGAACACAACCTCGCCAAAGCCGCCTACGCCGCCGAGACGCTCTCCGCACACAGCAGCCTGCTCTTCCCGAACACTCCGCGCTTCCACGAGTTCCTCCTCCGCACCGAGGAAACTCCCAGTGAACTCAACACCCGTCTGCTCGAAGACAAAATCATCGGCGGCCTCGACATTGGCAAATGGTACCCCGAGCTAGGCCACGCCACTCTCTGGTGCGCCACCGAGCTCACCACCCGCGAACAGATTGACCAGGCCGCCACAGCCCTCGCTGCCGTATCGGTTTCCATGGGAATGCGCTGACAGCAGGTAGGCAATCCTCCGAAGGGTCATGCCTCACTGGAGCCGGCGTGGCCGCTCGCTCGCACCCAAGTGCACCAGCTCTTCCGAATCGCTCCACAGCTTGGCAGCTTTCCCCTCGTCATACGACACCGCCGAGGACCGCGCCTCGCTCAGCACCCCATCCTTCGAATGAAAATACTTGCCCGAAGCATCGGCGAATGCCGCATCGGCGGCTAGCATCCCCAGCGCTTCCCCCGAAAACGGCATCTGCCCCATTGTCACCCCTATCTTCCTCAAAAGAAACTTGGCCGCTGAGGTCCGGAAGACCGATGGCGCCAGGCGGCCCATCCCTGTCTCCGGGATGAACCCGGGGTCGTACGCGATCGAACCCACCGGCGTCCCGGCACGTCGCAGTCGCCGGTCCAGTTCATACGCATACAGGATCGTGCACAGCTTGGAGGTCGCATACCGACGGCCGCCGGAGATCGCCTTCCCGTTCCTCCCCTCTTGCACCAACACGTTCGCGTCCGGCTCAACCGCCGCCCCTACCGTCTTGCCGTCCATTGAGGCCAGATCGTGCGTCCCGCTCGCCGTCCATACAATGCGCCCACCCTTCGCCACCGAGTCCAGTAGCAGATTGGCCAGGAGAAAATGCCCCAGGCAGTTGCCCGCGAACGTTTCTTCATATCCATCGGCACTATACGAGACCGGCCCCTTGAACTGTGCCCCGGCATTGCACACGATGCTCTCCAGCTCTCCGTCCTTCAACATCGCCTTGCACTGCACCGCGGCTGCCCGCACTGAGGCAATCGAGTTCAGGTCCATCGTCAACACCTCTACCTTGACCCCGGTCTCTTTCCGCAGCTGCTGCGCCGCTGTTTCTACCCGCTCCGGGTTTCGCCCCGCCAGGATCAGATTGCACCCGAACCGCCCCGCTAACGTCTGCGCCGCACCAAGCCCAAGCCCCGCATGGCCTCCCGTCATCAGTACTGTCGGCATACATTCTCCCGCTGCACTTCGGCGCGCAGCAAGAGCCGCGGCTTCGCCCAACCTAAGATGCGGGAATCGCACTCAGGAGCACGGCCTCCATCGACAAACATGCAAGTGAGCCCTCGGCGCACAACCGCGGGCAGCCTGCACCGTAACCAATGGAACGCGATCCCCGCGCGCTAGAATGAAGTTTGCCGCCGCGCACCCTAGGCGAGTCGACCGGCACCGAAGGACTTCCCTATGAGCACAGTCGCTCCCGAGCTCGAAACACCCCTCGCCAGCAAAGAAAGCTTTACCGGAATTCCCCGCAAAGTCCGCCCCCACCAGACCCAAAACGAAGCGCTCTCTTTCGAGAAATCCTCCCCAGGCAAGCGCGCCTACCGGCTTCCGCCGCTCGACGTCCCCGCTGTCTCTCCCGCGTCCGCCTTCGGCCCCGCGGCCCGCGCCACGCCCGCCGCCCTGCCTGAGCTGAGCGAGATCGAGATCATCCGCCACTTCACCCGCATGTCCACCTGGAATTACGCCATCGACCTCGGCATGTACCCGCTCGGCTCTTGCACCATGAAGTACAATCCCCGCGTCAACGAGGCGGTTGCGCGCATTGAAGGCCTCGCCGAGTCGCACCCCTACCAGCCGGAGTCGCTTTCACAGGGATCAATGTTGATTTTAAAAGAGTTAGAGCATCATTTGCTGGAAATTACTGGGATGGAGGCGATTACGCTGCAGCCGGCGGCGGGGGCGCATGGGGAGTTTACGGGGATTCTGTTGGTGCGCGCTTATCACCAGTCGCGCGGCAATGCGCGCAAAACGGTCATCATTCCTGATTCGGCGCATGGGACGAATCCGGCGACGGCGGCGGTTTGTGGTTATCAAGTGGTTAACCTCAAATCGAACGCGGATGGGGGTGTGGACCTGGACGCCTTGCGGGCGCTGGTGGACGAAAACACGGCCGCGATGATGCTCACCAACCCGTCGACGATCGGAGTGTTTGAGAACGAGATTGCGCAGGTCGCTGAAATCCTGCACGCGAAGGGCGCGCTGCTCTACATGGACGGGGCGAACATGAACGCGCTGGTGGGCAAGACGCGGCCGGGCGATTTCGGCGTGGACGTGATGCACCTGAATCTGCACAAGACGTTTTCGACGCCGCATGGCGGGGGCGGCCCAGGGTCGGGCCCGGTGGCATGCAAGGCGATGCTCGAGCCCTTTCTGCCCACGCCGGTGGTGCGCACGGACAAGCAGGGCGTGCACTCGTTCGACTACAACCGCCCGCAGTCGGTGGGCCGGGTGCGGATGTTTTACGGCAACTTCGGGATGTTTGTGCGGGCGCTGGCCTACATCCAGGCCAACGGCCCAGACGGCCTGCGCCAGACCACCGAAGACGCGGTGCTGAACGCCAACTATATCCGCGCTGGGCTTGAAGATCTGTACGATCTGCCCTACAAGACACCGTCTATGCACGAGGTCGTGTTCAGCGACCGGCGGCAGGCGAAGAACGGCATCAAGACCGGGGACATCGCCAAGCGCCTGATCGACTACGGCTTTCACCCGTACACGACTTCGTTTCCGCTGATCGTGCCGGGCGCGCTGATGATCGAACCGACGGAGAGCGAGTCGCGCGAGGAGCTCGACCTGTTCATCGACGCGATGCGCCAGATCGCTCGCGAAGCGGAGGAGAATCCGAAGCTGATACTGGACGCTCCGCATTCGACGCGCATCTCGCGGCTGGACGAGACGGGCGCCGCGCGCAAACCCGTGCTGCGCTGGAAAGCTCCGCCCGCGGCCACGCTCGACGGCGGCTCGCCGCTGACGCCGGACGACTCGCCCGCGAAGGAGTGGTAGTGGCCCGCAGCGTGTTCGACGAGCGCCGCGATGAGCTGGAAAAGTACCGGTTCATGCTGGGCGAGGAGCGCGGCCGCCTGGCTGTTTCGCTCGACGTGCTCACCGATGCGCTGATCCTCATCGGCCAGCACGGGGTTTACTGCGTCTCGAACCGCAACCCCTCCAAACCCGCGCTCGATCTTCAAGCCGTGCTGTCGGGCATCGAGGGCGCGAAGGAGCTGATCCAGAGCACCATGGCGCTACTGGAGCAGGATAAGTTGAAGGATGCAGCGTCCTGAGGGGGCGGGGCGTGGCTTGCGCCCGCGCCCGTTTGCAGCACGGCAGGGCTGGATTTGTAGTAACCTGACGGTGCGCGCATGCACACGACGCGCCCGTAGCTCAGCTGGATAGAGCATTCGCCTCCGAAGCGAAGGGTCGCAAGTTCGAATCTTGCCGGGCGCACCAGATATTTCCCTGACCAGTCCCCATTCAGCCGTCGAGCCAAAGCCCTGTTTCCAGGGCAATTCCCCGGTTGCAGGCGCGGATTTTGGTTTACTGATTAGTAAATATGACATCGCCACGCTGGAAATGTTACTTATCTGTACCTGCGTATGGGGCAAAAGGTTTACCACTAAGTAACTTTAAGTGGTACAAAAGTGGCGCAAAACGTGCGCAAAATGTACCAATTTGCGCGCGTTTTGGGCGGCGATTGCACTTGTTCTGGTGCAGGTTTACAGGGTGGTGCGCGGTTAAGGCGGGGTTTTCGCGCCAATTTTCTCGGGTTTATTTCGAGCAGGGCGGTACGGAAGTCACCCCACAGGACATGGATGGGGGCGGGAGCAGGTTCTCGCGGAAAGATAAAAGCAGATCCTTTGGCGCAAGCGCTAGCGCTAGCGCTTCGCTCGGGATGACAACTGGGTGGTTTGCATCACTCAGCGGGGTGCTTTCTTTCGCTCAAAAAGCAGATCCTTCGCTGCGCTCAGGATGACAACGTTGAATGAGATTGCACCTGAGTCGTGACGGGCCTGAGTGGGACAGGGCCGGAGCGTGCGGGGCTGAGCGGTTCGGAGCGCGGGGCTGCGGGGCTGGTTTACTCCGAGCTTTGCTGGAGATGGTGGAGGCGCGGGTCGGAGCCTTCGGCGAGGAGGGTTTCGAAGGCTTCGTGTTTTTTGATGAAGACTTCGGCGAAGTTGGAGTCCTGGCGGAGGAGGATGGCCTGGAGGCGGACCATTTCGAGCAGGGCGAGGAAGGCGGCGATGAGGGCGCGCTGGGAGCGGGTGTTCGCGAGCAGGCGGGAGAGAGCGACGGGGCGGTCTTCCATGAGGAGGCGGCGGCGGATGTAGTCGATCATCTGGCCGACGGTGACCTGGTCTTCGGCGATGTCGAGGACGGGGCGGGTGCGGAGGCGGTCGAGGATGTCGCGGAAGATGCGGACGAGGTCGGGGACGTCGGCGGCGATTTCGCCTGCTAGGTCCTGGTCACGGGGGACGGCGTCGAGCTGGGGGCGGGTCCAGGTGGCGGCTTCGATCTGCTGTTTCTGGAGGAGCATCTGGGCGGCGTTTTTGAAGCGCTCGTGTTCTAGGAGGCGCTGGACGAGCTCGAGGCGGGGGTCGTCTTGCGTGTCGTCGGCGGTGTCGCGGGGTTCGCGGGGCAGGAGCATGCGGCTCTTTATGTGGATGAGCAGGGAGGCGGTGTAGATGAACTCGCCGGCGGAGTCGACGTCGGTCTGCTTGAGACGCTCGACGTAGGCGAGGAACTGGGCGGTGATGGAGGCGATGGGGATGTCCCAGATGTCGATGTCCTGCTTGCGGATGAGGTCGAGCAGGAGGTCGAGGGGGCCGTCGTAGACCTTTCCGACGGTGACGGCGAAAGGAAACTGGTTTTCAGGCTGGGCTTTGCGCTCTGTGCGCGGTGGGAGAGTGTCTTGCGCGGCAGTTTGCGCCGGGGGCTGTGGGAACGCCGGGTTCGGATTGTGTTCCGGGTCAGACAAGGGTTTTTCTCAGTTGAGTGGTTTATAGTTACGGCGCAGCTCGGTGATATCGGAGGGTTCGGTGTCAGGACCGATGCGCAGGGTATATCGGTTGTCGATGGACTCGATCGTAACAGGGTAACCTTCACTGTACTGCGCCGCACGGGTTTTAAGATCGGCCAGAGGCTTCGAGAAGTATTTTTGCGGAACGATAAAATCCTCAATCACTCTGGAATCGGGATTCCAGAGAAGCAGAACCCATATTTCATAAGTTTTGAGCGGAACGGTATAAGTCCAGCGCTGCTTTTGTGAGAGGGCGGGCGCGGCGACGAGAGCGCGTTTGTTCTTTTTCGTGAGGAAAGGTTCTTCAAGCTCTCGTTGAATCGAGTGGAATTTGCGATTGGCTTCCTGCGAGAGGGGTACGTCATAAGGGCGGATGTTTTTGTGCCAGTACTCGCGAAGCTGCTTCGACCTTTGGTCCGCAGGCATGGTCCATAAGTCGGAATAGGTGCTGAGATCGCGGAGTTTCTCCTTGTCGGCCGGGGAGAATCCAAACGAGCGGCGGGCAGAGCCAAGATCGCGGGTGATGTTAAGGGCAGCGCGAACGGGTAAAAGCGTTTCCTCGGCAACGATGGAAGCCTTGTCCGCCTGTTCGAGCAGCATCTCCCAGGTGCGGTCGATATTGTGCTCGAGCTCCATGCGTCTGGCATAGATCGGCTCAGTAATAGCGGTGATGGATTCGCTTGCCTGCACTTTGCACCAGACGCACGGAAGGGAGGCGTTGCGGCAGCCTGTCTGTGTGTATTCGATGCGATCGGCGCTGCTGAAGACTTTATGCATGTCGCCGACCGGACAAAGGTCGGGGTCGCCGGGATCGGACTGCTGCAGCCTTTGCCCATTCGTCGACATGCTCTGCATTTTGTGCGTGATGCGAGCCGGAGGCTCACTAAGTCCGATGGTGTTGTTGTAACTCTTAGACATCTTGCGGCCGTCGATACCCGGCAGCTTCGGAGTGGGAGTCAATAATGCCTCGGGTTCCGGAAATACAGTCGTTTTGTACAAGGAGTTGAAGCGTCTTGCGACTTCGCGTGTTATCTCGACGTGCGAGACCTGGTCCTGCCCTACGGGCACGAACTGGGGCCGGTAGAGGAGAATGTCGGCCGATTGCAGGAGTGGATAGCCAAGGAACCCATACGTGGCGAGATCCTTGCCGCGCAGGTTTTCTAACTGGTCTTTATAAGTGGGCACACGTTCGAGCCAACCCAGGGGGGTGAGCATGGAGAGGAGCAGATGCAGCTCGGCATGCTGCTTGACGTGGCTCTGGACAAAGATGGTGCACTTTTCCGGGTCAAGCCCGGCGGCAAGAAAGTCGAGGGCTACATCGACCGTGTTTTGTTTGATCTGGGACGGGTTGGCGTAGTCGGTGGTGAGGGCGTGCCAGTCAGCGATGAAGAAGAAGCACTCGTAGTGGTGCTGGAGCTGGACCCAGTTGTGGAGGGCGCCCATGTAGTTGCCCAGGTGGAGCTTGCCGGTGGGGCGCATGCCGGAGAGGACGCGGCGCTGGGCGGGGATGGAGTCGGACACGGGGCCTCGTGATGGGTGGAGTTGGAAAGGTTATTGTACGAAACGGCGGGTGGGCGAGGGGAAAGGCGCTTTGGCAGTTTGCCTACAGGTGATGGAAGAGTTGGGGCATCGGTGGAAGGGCTAAGGGGCTGAGCTGGATTCGGCGCGGATGTAGGAGCGCGGGGAAGTACCCATGATGCGCTTGAAGGCGGCGCTGAAGGCGCTCTCGGATGCGTAGCCGAGAGCGGGAGCGATCTGGGCGACGCCCTGATGGGAGTGGAGCAGGCGTTCGGCGGCGAGGCGCATGCGCCAGCGGGTGAGGTACTCGAGGGGCGGGATGCCGACTTTCGCCTTGAAGGTTTCAGAGAAGGCGGTGCGCGACATGCCGGCGGCCCTGGCCAGCTCGAGCACGGTCCAGCGGTGGGCTGGATCGCGGTGCATGCGCTCGAGTGCGGAGCCGATCCGCGTGTCGGCGAGGGCGAAGAGCCAGCCGACGCCGTGATGTTGGACCTCGCCGAGATAGAGGCGAAGCACCTGAACGAGCATGGTGTAGGCGATCTGCTGGGCGATGAGGGCTCCGCCTGGCTGGGGTAGGCGGAGCTCTTCGGCAAGGCGTTCGATATGCCAGCGCATCGACTCTTTCTCGCGATGGCCATGCAGCGACACGATGGGCGGGAGCAGGCCGAGAAGGATGCGGGCATCGCCGTCGAGGAGGAAGTGGCCGCCGGCGAGGAAGAAGCCCGCGCCAGCGCCGCAGGAAACGAGGCCGTTGTAGCGCCTGGTTTCGACGAGTGTGCGCGCATCGAGCGGGGCGAGGGCGAGATCGCTGCCGAGCAGGAAGGGCCTGCCGTGGGGGAGAACCGCGCAGTCGCCTTGCTGGAGGTGAACAGGCGCGGGATGACCTTCGACAGCGAGCCAGCAATCTCCTTCGACGATGGCGTAGCACTTGATGCCCTGGTACGGGGGAAAGGCGAGCAGCCAGTCTCCGCCGGCGGTGAGGCCGCCGGAGCCGTAGTTGACGGGTTTGAGGAGGGAGAGGACGTCGGAGAGTGGGTCCATACGATGTGTGTACGATGGCGACGAAAACGCGAACGCCGCAGCATGGTGCGTTCGCTGCTTCGAATTTACGGTAGTGAGAACGAAGCCGGAAGGAGATTTTGAATATGCCGCAGGATGCAGGGATCAGGATGAGGGCGATGATGCTGCCGCGATTTGGAAACGTCGATCAGTTTCGGCTGGAGGCGGTGGAGCGGCCGTCGCCGGGGGCTGGGGAGGTGCTGGTTCGCATTGCGGGGACGAGTGTGAACCCGGCGGATGTAAAGGCGCGCGCGGGGGAACTGCCGCGGATGTTTTCGGTGGAGCGGCTGCCGCTGCTGCTGGGCTTCGATGCGAGCGGGCGGGTGGAAGAGGTGGGCGCGGGGGTGACGGAGTGGGCGCCTGGGGATGCTGTGTATGGATTTCCGGGAGCCGACCGGGGGACGTTCGCGGAGTATGTGTGTTTGCGCGCGGACCAGATTGCGGCGCCGCCGAAGTCGATTTCCCTGGTGGATGCGGGGGCTGTGCCGCTGGCGGCGATGACGGCGTGGCATGGCTTGACGACGCAGGGCGGGATGGAGCGCGGGCAGCGGGTGTTGATCCAGGGGGGATCGGGAGGTGTGGGACACTTCGCGGTGCAGTTTGCGCACCGGCTGGGGGCGGTGGTGTACGCGACGGCGTCGGGGGGGAACAGGGATTTTCTGCGGGAGCTGGGAGCGGATGCGGCGATGGATTACAAGACGAACGAGCTGAAGGAGCTGGCGGGGCAGATGGATGTGGTGTTCGATCTGGCGGGCGGGGCGAGCGAGGAGAAATCGTGGGATGCGTTGAAGCCGGACGGGATGCTGGTGATGGCGGCGGGGATACCGAACCTTGCGCTGGCGCGCTCGCCCGGGCAGCGAGCCGGCTTAGCCATGGCGCGGTCGACCCGCGAAGACCTGGAGCGGGTGGCGCGGATGATGGACGACGGGCAGGTGCGGCTTACGATTTCGGGGCGATTCCCGCTGGAACGGGTGGGGGAAGCGCAGGCGCAGCTGGAGCAGGGTGGTTCCAGGGGTAAAGTGCTGGTGACGGTTGTGCAGGATGCATGAGGGACGGCGTGTTGGGGGGGCTTGCACGTATGGGGGCGGGGGTTGAAGAATTCGCGGAGAAGCGCGGGAACGGCGAAGATGGTATACAAAGCAGGTTTGAAAGGACGGACCATGGATCGCCGGCAATTCGCAACTTGTTCGCTGGCCGCAGCCGCGGGGGCTGCACTGCATGGCCGCTCTGGGTACGGCGCCGCGCCGCTGGCAGTGGAGCAAGTTCCGGGGGAGCAAGTTCCCGGGGCGGTGCCCGACTGGTTGATACAGAAGGCGCGTTTTCCGCAAGGCTTTCTTTGGGGCACGGCCACGGCCTCTTACCAGAATGAAGGCGCGTGGAATGAGGACGGCAAGGGCGAATCGATATGGGATAAGTTCGCGCATACACCTGGGAAAGTAAGGGGCGGCGCAACCGGCGACGTTGCCTGCGATGAGTACCACCTGTATCCGCGGGACATTGCATTGGCCAAGCGCCTGAACCAGAAGAGCCAGCGTTTTTCGATCGCCTGGCCGCGTATTCAGCCTGACGGGACCGGCGCGCCGAACATGAAGGGGCTGGACCACTACAGCCGGTTTGTCGATGCGCTGCTGGAGGCAGGCATTCGGCCCTGGTGCACGATGTACCACTGGGATCTGCCACAGGCGCTTGAAGACCGTGGAGGCTGGCCAAACCGGGAGTTAGCTCACTACTTCGCGGACTATGCCGGCATTCTGGCTAAGCATCTCGGCGATCGAGTTACAGTATGGGCACCTTTTAACATGCCGTGGGCGATCGCCTTCATGGGGTATGCCGCGGGCGCCGCACCGCCTTGCCGAACCAGCTTCAGCGACTTTCTGAAAGCAGCGCACACCCTGGCGCTGGCGCAGGGGGAGGCGCACCGCGCGGTAAAGGCAGCCTCTCCCAAGGCAACATTCGGGAGTGCGTATGAGATGGCGCCCGCATATCCGAAGACGGACTCGGCCGCCGACCGCGCGGCCGCCGCCCGGTACCACGCCATGAACAATGTCTTCTTTCTGGAGGCGGCCATGCATGGGCGCTACCCGAAGGCTTTTGTGGGAGAGCCGCCGTATGAGGTGATGGGCTATAGGGCGGGCGATGAAAAACTGCTGTATGCGCCGCTGGACTGGGTGGGATTTCATTACTACACGCGCCGCATCGTCTCGGATGCGAGCAAGGAGCAGTTTGCCGGCGGGGGTAAGTTCAGCGGGACGGAGATTGAGAACAATGCGCCGGGCGGGCGCGACCCTTACACACGGTTTCGGGCGGCGATGCCGGCTGAGGGGCCGCTTACCGACGCGGGGCTGGAAGTATGGCCGCGCGGCATATATGACCTGGCAACTCAGATCTCAAGGGAGTATAACCACCCGATCATCGAGATTACCGAGAGCGGCTGCGGGTATCTGGATGGCCCCGATGAACAGGGCCATGTACCGGACGGCCGCCGCGTGCAGTGGTACCGCGAAGTACTGGCGGAGCTGGCACGCGCGATTGCGGATGGAGCCCGGGTGCGCGCGTTTCATGCCTGGACGCTGCTCGATAACTTCCAGTGGGCGGAGGGTTATACGGAGCGCTACGGGTTGATCTATACGGATTTTCGCAGCCAGAAGCGCACGATCAAGGATTCTGGGTTATGGTACGGGCGGGTTGCTGCTTCCAACCGGCTGGATGTGTAAGAACCATTGGAAGTACAGATATGTACGGTGGAGGATTGATGGGGAATACACAGACATTGATAGCTCAGGCATACTCTGCCTTCAACGATCGGGATATCGACAGCGCTCTGGCGCTGATGAGATTTACCGAAGATCAGGGAACTGTTTGCGAAAGAGGTTCAATAAGGGAACCAGCCTGGCGAACGATGCGTATGTTCCGTTGAGATGACTTTCTCTGGAGGTTCTGGTCTCGTGGGTCAACGGGGGAGCACGGCGAGTACGCGGCATGAGGCGGGCAGGCTCGCGCAAATGCAGAGTTTGCCGCGACATGGATTTATCTCAGAAAAGTACCGCGTTGCTGAGGCTGCTCGCATGCGCAACACCTTTCGCTTATCCGGCTGTATCGCGCTGCTCGCTGTGGCCGTGATGGCCGCGCATGCGCAGACCCCTGCGTGCAAGGGCGCGGCGCTTGCTGGGACGGTGCGCGACCCTGCCGGCGCAAGTATTCCTACGGCACAGGTCACGCTCGACGGCGGCGCGGCGGCGAACACGGACAGCGACGGCCATTACCACTTTGCGTGCATCGCTCCGGGGCCGCACCAGCTGCACGCCACGGCGGAGGGCTTCGCGGACACGATGCTTGAGGAAGAGCTGCCGCATGCGGGCGCGGTCGATATTACGCTCCAGCTGAAAACCGTGCAGACCTCCATCGATGTCAACGGAGGCGGCAAGGATCTGTCGTCCGATGCTGCCGCAAGCAGCCCTGCCGCGCACACCCTGGCCGGCAGAGATTTGCAAACCCTTGCCGACGACCCGGACGACCTTGCGCGCGAGCTGCAGCAGCTGGCCGCGACCGCGGGAGCAAACCCTGCGAGCACAATCATCACCGTGGATGGTTTCCAGAACGAGTCAACGCTGCCGCCTAAGAGCTCGATTGCCTATATCAAGGTCAATCCTGACCTTTACTCAGCCGAGTACCGCGAACCGCCGTTTGAAGGCGGGCGCGTCGAGGTGTACACGAAGCCGGGCCAGCCTATCTTCCATGGGGCGCTGTTTACCACGAACGGCAGCTCGTGGATGAACGCGCGCAATCCATTCTCAGTGAGCGAGGGGACGCTGGGCAAGCAGCGGTATGGCGCGGAGCTGAGCGGCCCGGTGCGCCGCCAGGGCAGCGACTTCGCTCTATCGATCGAGCACCGCCAGATCAACGATACCGCGGTCGTGAATGCCGTCATCCTGGACCCGAATGGCAACCCGCAAAGCGTGGTCGACTCGGTCCCGATTCCGCAAACGCTTTGGCTGGCTACTGCGCGCAACGGGTGGCAGTTAGGCACTAAGAATACTTTTACGGCCGAGTACAGCGCGAACGTCAACCATCTGCTGAACCAAGGCGTGGGCGGCACATCGCTGCGCGAGACAGGCTATGCCAACGATGTGTACGAGCATGACCTGCGGCTGAGCGATATTACACTCGCCTCGGCCAAACTGATGCACGAGGCGAGGGTTTCACTCCAGTGGACAGGAAATATCGACGCGCCGAACTCGACGGCGCCGCAGGTGCAGGTGGCCGGCGCGTTTACGGAGGGCGGCTCGACCACAGGCGCCGCGAGCGAGCGCGAGTTTATCCTGGAGGCCGACGATGACGCGGTGCTCGACCTTGGCAAGCACCTTCTCAAGGTGGGCATTCAGTTCCGTAACATCGCCGATAGTGACAGGCTGACCAGCAACTTCAACGGCACTTACATTTTCGGCGGCGGAACGGGGCCCGCGCTCGATGCCGCCGGCAACTCCATCCCTGGAGAAACTGTCACCATCACGGGTGAAGAAGAGTATCGCCGCTCGCTGCTGCACCTGCCCGGAGGCACGCCGACCGCGTTCAGCAATGTAGTCGGCACCCCGGGGGTGAGCTTTGACCAGATTCGCGCCGCGCTGTACGTGCAGGATGGCTGGAAGCTGCGGCCCAACCTGCAGCTGTCACTGGGGCTGCGCTACTTTCTTCAGGACCGCCCCACGACCTTTGCCAGCGCGACACCGCGGTTCGGTGTGGCGTGGTCGCCGGGCAAGAGCGGTAAGTGGAAGCTGGATGCGCACGCCGGACTTTTCGCAGGCCAGTATCACTCCGAAACGTGGGCCGAGCTTCAGCGCGAGGATGGTGTGCACCGCGTTACCAGCACGGTATACAACCCGGTTTTCGGGGACCCGCTCGGCCCCGGTTCGCAGGTGGTCCATGCATTGCGCAGCATAAGTCCTCACCTTACCCAGGCGTCTATCAGTATCGAGAGCCTCGGCATTGCGCGCGACCTGCCTTATGGCTTGAACATCAGCCTGCAGCAGAACTGGGCGCGTATCTGGAATTACAGCCGTACACAGGATATTAACCAGCCTCTGACGAAGGATCCTTACGGCACGCGGCCGGGACCGGCGAACCTGGACATACTGCAGCTGAATAACAGCGGTCAAGGCGGGGGCACTGCCACTTTCGCGCAGGTAAGTGAGCACGGGCTTAAAAATCTCAATTTCTTTGCCGGCGCGGTGCGCGTCAATATTAAGGACGACACCGACGACAGTGAATTCTTTCAGCCGCAGAATGCCCGCAGCGACGCCGGCGAGTTTGCACTGCGCACCGGAAATAATCTCTGGCAGATCTTCGGCAACGGCAGCTGGACGACGCCGGGCAAGCTGACTCTCAGCACCGACCTGCACGCCGGCGGTGCGACGCCTTATAACATCGTCACCGGCTTTGATAACAACGGCGACGGCAACTTCAACGATAGGCCGCAGTACGCACTGAGCGGCCAGCCCGGAGCCGTACAGACGCCGTTCGGATTGCTTACTGCATCGGGGGGTGAGGGCGTGTTTCCCCGCAACGCCGGGCGCCTTCCCTGGACGGTCTACATGGACGTGAACGCAGAGCGCGCCTGGGAGCTGCCGCACAGCGGCAAAGCGGAACATCCGCAGACGCTCACTTTTAACATTCGCTCATCTAATCTGCTGAATCATACCAATGTGACCGCGGTGGGAAACGTGCTGGGCTCGCCGCTGTTTAGCCAGCCCTACGCCGCCGATAACAGCCGCCGCGTCGAGGCTGGGGCGCGGTACAGCTTCTAATTTGTGGTGATTACCAGTTTTTTGCCGGCCTCAAGGTCGCTGTGGGCGACAAAATAGCCGTCAATCTTATGGCCGCCATAGGTGATGCCGGTGATCCGTTCGCCCGAATGTTTCTTGAAAATCGTCAGCGTTTTGCCTTCATTCAAGTGGAAGGTTGTTTTTTGAAAGAGCGGGACCGACACGATGTATTTGGGGTCCGCGGGCGAGTAGGGGTAGAGACCGATGGCGTTGAACACATACCAGGACGACATTTCTCCGGCATCATCCATTCCAGACAGCGCGAGGCCAGCGTCGCCCATGCCGTAGAAGCGGCTCATGATGGTATTTAAGATGGCCTGGGATTTTTCCTGCTTGCCGACGAAGTAATAGAGATAGGCAAAGCCATGATCCGGCTGGTTTCCCTGGCAGTATTGCCCGATGAAGGAGTTGATGTTCTGGGCGATGTAGTTGGGGTTCCAAGGGATGGTGAAGAGCGAGTCAAGGTGCTGCTCGAAATCGGCCTTGCTCTTGTAAAGGCTAATCAGTCCTTCGGTGTCGTGAGGCGCGAAGAAGGACGATTGCCAGGCGTTGGCTTCGCGGTACATGTATTCGTAGTAGGGATACTGCGGATTGAAGTTCTTCACCCAGTCGCCGTTGTCGAGGCGGCCGCGCATCAGCTCGGTCGATGGGTCGAAGATGTTTTTATAGTTCTTCGAGCGCTTCATCAACAGGTCATAGTTCGGCTGGTCGCCCAGCTCCTTTGCCAGCAGGGCGACGGAGTAATCGTCGTAGGCATATTCGAGCGTCTTGGTGACGCCGGCTTTTCCCTTCGTCTCCACAACAGGGTTGGCTACATCGGGGCTGGAGATGTAGCCTTTGTCCATGTACTCGCGGATAAAGGGTCGGGTGCCTCCTTCCACGGTGGCATTGCGCAGCAGCAGGTTGTAGGCGCTTTTGATGTTATACCCTCTGAGTCCGCGCAGATACGAGCCGGCGATAAAGGCAGAGGCGTGGTCTCCGTGGAAGAAGGTTGGGATGAAGCCGGTCTTTTCGCCGCGGTCGATCAGCGATCGAATGACATCGACTGTCACGCCGGGCGATATCATGCCCAGTAGAACCAGCTTGTTGCGATAGTCGTCCCACAGGGAGGGCAGGGTGTAGTACTCAAAATCCGCCTTGACGATCGCTCCTTTCACGTCGGGGTATTCGCCGTTCACATCGCTTCGGAGCGCCGGCCATAGAAACGAACGATACAAGCAGGAATAGAAGAGCTCTTTTTGCCGCTCGGTTCCGCCCGACACCTTTATTTTGGATAACAGCTGCTCCCAGGTTGCGGAGGCCTCGGCCTTTACCGTCTCGAAGCTCTTATCGCCAAGCTCCTTCTCAAGATTTTCTTTCGCGTTGGCGGTGCTGACGAAGGACAGGCCGATCTTGATCTCCACCGGTTTGCTGCCGTCAACGAAATCGACGACGGGCAGGTCGGCCTTCTCGCCCTTCAGCATCTCGATGGCCTTGATTTTGTAGTTGGACACTGCGTAGAAGAAGACCTTTTCGCTGGCAACCTGGAAGCCCTTGAAGGCATTGTCTCCGTCCTGCTCAAACTTCCAGTTACGGATGCGCTCATTTGAAACGGCGAGATTGACCACCAGTTTCTTGGACTGGGCGTTGTCTTGATAGGTATAGCGGTGATAGCCGGTCCTTAGAGTTGAGGTGAGTTCGGCGTTGATGCCGTAGCGCTCCAGGTAGACCTGGTAGTAGCCGGGATGGGACGACTCGTTCTTATGGCTGAAGGTGGAGGCGAAATCGGCGGGATTGACGTTGCCGCTGACCGGAAGTATGGGGATGTTGCAGAGATTCCAATGGCCCTTGTTGGTATGGGCGAAGGCCTGGATCCGGGGATTCTCGTATTCGTAGCCGGCGCCGCTGCCGAATCGGGTGATCGGGCTTAACTGCACCATGGCGTTGGGGACGGAGGCGCCGGGAAAGACGAGTCCGGCCCAGACGCGCCACGGCGGCTTGAATCCTATGTCCGCCGGATTGGTCAGCGGGGCGGTCCCCAGGAAGGTGTTGACGTAGTCCACGGGGCGCTTCTCGGCTTGCAGGCGCGGGGCGGTGGAAATGAGAAGTAGAAGCAACGTGACAAGCTGTTTTCTCATCGAGGCGGCTCTCCGTATGCCTGGTCTGGGAGTTATGAGGATACCGTTGCGATGCGCCGACTTAGAAGCAAGGGGTGCTACCGCGCCGGCAGATTTCCAAAGTATAGGCTGATGCGGCCCTTGTACTCGCCCTGGGCGGTCGCCGGCTGCCCAGTGGGGCCGTGGGATTGCGGAGCCCCGAACTTGCTGCCGATGGCCGGGATGGCATGCAGGAAGGAAACCGCGGCCTGCGGAAACGGTACGGCAACGCGGCCCAGCAGAGCGGGAGGCGGAGTCTTTGGAGTAAAGACCTGCACGTAGATGGGGGAGCCGCGATGCTGGTCCACCATCGCGGTGATGGGGCCTTCAGAGGTATTGAACCGCAGCCAGCGCACGCCGGAGTAAAAGCCCTTGAAGAGCGGATAGTCGAAGCGCTCGCCGGGCTTGAGGTCGTCCGGATCGCCGTCCATGGTGTTGTTATAGGGTCGGTTCCAGACGTCGAGAGTACCGCCGGCGAGGCGATTCTGATACACGGGGGCAGGCCCTTCGCCAAGGAACCGCATGCCTTTCACGTCTGCTTCGGGATAGTCGAATCCAATGCCGAAATATTCCTGGGCTCCACTTATCGCGTAGACATAGTCAATGGACAACCAGCCGTTGGGTTGGAGCCGGTAGGTGAGCGATTGCATGGGGCCGTCGAAAGCCGCGGAGATGACAAGATCGCTGCCGTCGGTTGCATGGGTTAGTGATGTAAGCTTGGAGTCCGGTGCGAAGACAGGCTGCGGAGGCGGCGGATCTTGCTTGCGCGCGGGAGCCTGCCTGGGGCCCATGGCTAGGACGCGAGGGCCGTTGACGAGCGAGAAGGACTTGCCCTGTCGAGAGACAGAGACCAGCAGGCCGGTGGTCTTGCTTATCTGCAGCGATAGGCCGCCGGCAGCCGCGGTAAGTGTGTCGCCGGATTCGGCGGCGGTAGGCTTTGCGCCGCCAGCAGACTGGTCCAGCTGGTGCAATCGCTGATCGAGGCCGGCGGTGGGCCAGACATAGGTTTGAATCACGCGGCCCGTGGCGTCCTTGATGATGAGTCGATTGGCGTCAGCTGTCCTTTTTGCGCCGTGGCCGGAGAGAGGAGCAGGCGGTCCCCAGTTATCCCAGCTTGCCGAGGAGCCCGGCGCCAGCGAACGGCCATGATCGGTGCGCGATGCCAGCACGACTGATCCGGAAGCTGTGTCGTTAGGTTGACGAAAGGCAATGGCCTGCCACTCGTAGGTGCATTGGTCGGCGTTCAGGAAACTGTAGCGATTGGTAACTGTGTAGGAACGCGAGGCGGCGTCAGGCGGCGCCACGATGATAGGCGACCAAAGCTGTTTGGCGGTGTAGAAGCTGGCTTCCCGCTCGCGATATGGGCCGAGGATGCCGTCGGGGGCCATGTTGCCTTCGGAGTCAAGAATGCCGCCCTTGTCGGTGCGTTTGACATCTTCATCCACAAACGACCAGATAAAGCCGCCGGCGCCGGCCTTGCTTTTGAGAATGGCATCCCAGTAGTCACTCAGGCCTGCTCCGGCTCCGCCGTCATAGAGGCCGTGCAGCATCTCGGTGGGGAAAAAGACGGGATCCTCGGCGAGCTTCTGCTGCAGCGTGTCATAGGTGGGGTAGTGCTTGGTATCGGCGATGCCCGGAGGGTAGGCCGCCCACGGGTGCAGGACGGTGCGCTTCTGCGGGTCATACTTTGCATAGTCGCCGTCGAGGTCGAAGTTAAAGCCGCCTTCATTGCCATTGTCCCAGAAGAGGATGGACGGATGGTTTACGTCGTGCTCCACCATTTCCTTGACCAGCTTGCTGCCGATGTCGGTGTCGTAGTGCGCCTGCCAGCCGGCGAGCTCATCGAGCACGTAGAGGCCAAGTTCATCGCAAGCATCGAGGAAGTGCCGGTCCGGCGGATAATGGCTGGAACGGACCGCGTTGCCGTTCATCTCCTTGATGAGGTTGATGTCGTCCCGGGAGATTTGCGCGGAGAGGGTGCGGCCGGAGTCGGGCCAGAAGGAGTGGCGCGCAAAGCCCTTGAGGAAGACGCGGCTGCCGTTGACGAAGAGGCCTTGGCCGGGGCGGAGCTCAATGGTGCGGAAGCCGAACCTTTGACGCACGGTGTGCACGACGGCGCCGCCTAACTTCAGGCGCACTTCGAGCTGGTAGAGATTCGGGGTTTCGGCCGTCCATAGCCGTGGATGGGGGAGCGTTCCGGAGAGATGGGCAGTTGCATGGAGGTCGACATCGTTCGCGGTTACCGGATCGCCAACGGGATGGCCGCCGGTATCGAGCACCTGCATCTCGACGGAGGCCGTGGGGGTGCCCGGGGCCGATGCGCGGGTGTCGGAGAGCGCGACATCGACATGGAGGGAGCCCGCCGCGGATGCGTCGATAGCCAGGCGGTCGATAAAGGTTTTGGGGACGGCCTCGAGATAGACGGGCCGGAAGATGCCGCCATAGTTCCAGAAATCGCCTCGCCGCTCGGCGTGATTGACGGATTCATTTTTGGAGTCGTCGTCGACGTCGACCTGAATTTCATTTTTCTGGCCGGCGGGCTTCAGCAGGCTTGTGATGTCGTATTTGAACGCATAGTAGCCGCCCTGGTGCATGGGGCCGGCGGATTGACCGTTGATGGCGACCTGGGTGTCGGTCATAACGCCTTCGAAGTCGACGAAGACGGTTTTGTCACGCCAGTTCGCAGGCGTCGTGAAGGAGCGCCTGTAGATGCCGTGAACGCGGGGCCAACCGCCCGGGGGCTTGACGCGGCCATAGGTATAGATGCCGAAGCCCTGCAGTTCCCAGTTGGACGGGACGCCGATGGTGGACCACTTGCCGGCGTTCTGGCCCTTGTCGGCCTTGAACTCCCACTTAATTGGGTCGTCCTTGCCCAGGCCGGATAGATACTGAGTTTGAGTTACCGCGGCTCCTGCTGCTGAAGCCAGAAGAAGGACCGATAAAGCAGCATAGCGAAGCAACCAACCCATCGGAGATTCCTCAGCAGCCGTGATCTGAAAGTGCCTCGATTATGGCATGTGCCTTTCGGCCGATACCAGCACCAAATGACGAGAAGAGGCTAGGTGTGGCGAACCTGAAGTTCGTTGAAGTATTCTGGACCTTGTGCCGCCTCGTAAACAATTGAAAAAGCAGATCCTTCGCTTCGCTCAGGATGACACCTTTGTGGAACGAATGAACGACTCACCACACTAGGTAAGCAGGAAACTCTCCGCGAGGATAGCCGTGTGTCCTGGCGCAAGCGCTACCCTCAGGATGACAACTTTGTAGAACGACAGGCAAACGGCGTTAAATAGTCTCCGGTGGAGCAGCGGCCAGGTTGAGTTCAATGGTCTGCGAGCCAAGCCGGGGGTGCGTGGCCGTGAGCCGCACTGTGCCTGCCTGGTCTTTCGCGCGGAGCCAGACCGCGCCGGTTCCGCCGATCAGTGCGAAGGGATTGTCGCCGATGAGGGTAGCGGGGCCTTCGAGCATGAAGGCGATGGGATCGTTGGCGTAAGTGCGCATGGCTCCGAACTCGTCGGTGACGCGCATGACCACGCGGGTGGTGTCGGCGCCGTCGGCCTGCAGCGCGGCGTCATCGGCGAGCAGAGCGAATTTCTGGTCGACGCCGAGGCCGGACAGGGTTTTCGACGCGACCTGTTTGCCGTTGAGATAGCCGTCGATCCTGAGATCGCCCCAGCGGTTGCCGCGGGGCAGATGCACCTTGGTGCGATCGAGGACGAACGGCGGGTACTTGAGCGAGGCGAACTCGGTTCGGTCGGGATCGACTTCCGCGATGAGCTCCCAGGGGTTGGCGGCGAGACTGTCGGCGCGCTGGTAGAACTTGAGGTGATCGCAGTTGGAGCAGACGACGGCGCGGGAGAAGCCGACCGACTCATCGCCGTTGGCCCAGTGGAAAGCCGGTTCGAGCACGACCTCCTCCGAGGGATCGCACTGGGACTTGTAGAAACCGGCCGCGGGTTTGGGCTCGCGAAAGATGTCGGTCACGCCGTGGTAGCAGATACGGTCGCCGGCGCCGAAGTCGGCGTGGGTGTTGTAGTCGAAGGCGCACCAGCCGATGCCGCCGGCGTACTGGGGGTCGGAGGCGAGCTGGTTGTGGATGCGCGCGTGGCGCAGGGTGTGCTCGCGCTGCCGCTCATCGTCGTCGGTGGTTTTGGTGGGAAAGGTATGGCCGACAAACTCAGTGTTGAGATAGCGGGGGTGGTTCGGCTTGCGCAGCGGGAAGCCGAAATCGTTGATGGTGAAGACGTCCTCGAGCAGCTCGGAGTTCTCAGAGTTGCGGATACCGCCGGTCTGGCGCGTGGGGTCGAGCGCGTGCGCGAGCGCATTGGTGCGGGTGTAGAAGCTGTGGTCGTCGCGGGACTCATTGATGCGCACGCCCCAGAGAACGATGGCGGGGTGATTCCAGTCGCGGCGCACCATGCGCCCGACGTTGTCGATGGCGGTGAGCTTCCAGGGCTCGGGGCCGATGTGCTGCCAGCCTGGAATCTCCTCGAGCACCAGCAGGCCGATCTCGTCGCAGCAATCGAGAAAGTGGCGGGACTGGGGGTAGTGGGAGGTGCGCACGATGTTGCAGTGCAGCTTGCGGCGCAGGATGTTCGCGTCCTGGCGCTGGACGCGGGCGGGCATCGCCTGGCCGACGAAGGGGAAAGTCTGGTGGCGGTCGAGGCCGCGCAGCTTGACGATTTTCCCGTTCAGGGAGAAGCCGTGGTCGGTAAAGGTCGCCTCGCGGAAGCCGATGCGGCGGGTGTCCTCGTCCATGACTTTGCCGGCGTGGAGCAGGCGGACACGGACCGTGTAGAGGTTCGGTGTGGCGAGATCCCAGAGCTTGACTCCGTCGATGGGCTGAAAGGAAATCGTCTGCCGGGCGGAGTCGTGGATCGTCTCGGTGCTCTGATAGGCAGGGGCGTTCGTGGTGGGGTCGGCCGCCGCATCGGGATCGCTCGCCGCGGATACGTGGACGGGCCTGCTTGCCTTGGCGAGCGTGCGTTCGCCATCGAGCAGCTCCGCTTCCAGGACCAGCTTTCCGTGGGGCGCCGTGCCGGCAAGGAAGCAGTCGACGTCGAGCGAGGGCTTGCCGCTGAGCACGTCTTTCGGGTGAGCGAAGATGTTATCGAGATAGAGGGCCGGGACGACGCGCAGGGAAACCTCGCGGTAGATGCCGCCGAAGGTCATGTAATCGATTTGGTAGCCGAAGGGCGGGATGTCGCTGCGCTCGGTGGAGTCGACCTGGACGGTGAGGACATTGTCGCCATCGCCGCGCAGGTGCGGGGTGAGCTCGAAGGAGAACGGGGTGAAGCCGCCTTTGTACTCGCCGAGCGGGGCGCCGTTGATCCACACGGTCGAGGCGGTCATGACGCCTTCGAAGTCCACGAAGACGCGCTTGCCCTGGGTGCCGGGCGGGGTCTTGAAGCGGCGCCGGTAGGTGGAGACGAACTCGTAGTCCTTGTCGTCGAAGCTGTGCCAGGGCAGGCGGATGTTGGTATGCGGGATGACGACCGGTTCGAAGGCGGAGTCGTCGAACTCCGGGGCTTGGGCGCCGGCGGCCTGGCTGGGGTGGTAGCGCCAGCTGCGATTGATGGGCAGGATCGCGCGCCCGTAGGCTGGGGGCTGCTGGGCAAAGGCCGCGCCGCCCGGTAGTGTTGCCGCCGCCAATAAAGTGCCTGTGCTTCGGAGGAAATCGCGCCTGTCCATTGTGTGGGTTTCCATTCTGTTTGGGTCAAAGGTACGCCGCGGCGACCGGCCGGTTGCAACCGGGTTCCGCCAGTTTACGGTATGGGGGGCACCGTCACTCCTGCCGCGCTGACGGTTGGACCGTGTCGGGAGCGCTTGGGGGAGCGCTTGGGGGAGCGCGCGGCAACAAATTACTAATTGATTGGTTGACACTGCTTCCAAGACGGCGCTAGGCTGAGTCCAACAAGCGGGTATGCCTCCCAAACCCTCATCGACGTTGACGGAAGCCGAGCTTCGGCTGATGAAGCTGCTGTGGAGCCGCGGGGAGTGCTCGGTGGGCGACCTGCAGGGGGCGCTGCCGGAGGATGAGGGCCTGGCGTACACGTCGGTGCTGACGACGGTGCGGATCCTAGAGGCGAAGGGGTATGTGCGGCACCGCAAGCAGGGGCGCGCGTTCCTGTACACGGCGGTGGTTCTGGAGCAGGAGGCGAGCGGGACGGCGCTGAAGCAGACGCTGGCGCGGTTCTTCAACAATTCGCGGGAGCAGCTGCTGCTCTCGATGCTGGGCGATGGACAGATGAGCCCGGGCGAGCTGCGGAAGCTGAAGAAGCGGATCGCGGAGGCGGAGTGATGCACGCAGTGGTGGAGATGCTGCCTTCGTCTGGATGGGCGGCGGCGTTGGCCGGCGCGGCGGTGCGCGGCGCGTGGGAGAGCCTGGTGATTGCGGCGTTTCTGGCGGCGGTGCTGCGCTGGGCGCCGGGGCTTTCGCCGAGGGCGAGTTTCAAGGTGTGGGGAACGGGGTTTGCGCTGGCGGCGCTGCTGCCTTTGTGCCGCGCGGGTGCTGGGGCTGGGCGTGTGTTGGCGGGAGGCGGGGCTGCCGCGCATGGTTCTGTGCCGACGGTGTTGCTGTCGTCCGCGTGGGCTGCCGGGCTGTGTGCGCTTTGGATGGGAGCTTCGGCGGCGGCGCTGGTGCGCTTTGGGGCGGGGGTGTGGTCGCTGCGGCGGTTGATGCGGACGGCGAGCCCGGCGCCGCGGGCTGTGCGGGCGATGTATCGCGAGCTGGCGGCGGAGGGTGGACGGGCCAGCCGGACCAATCGTGCCAAGCTGCTGGTGGCGGACGGGATCGCGGCGCCGAGCGCCTGCGGGTTGTGGGGGCCGGCGATTTTGCTGCCGCGCGGGCTGGTGGAGAGCCTTTCGCCCGACGAACTGGCGGCGGTGCTGCGGCACGAGGCCGCGCACCTGCGCCGCTGGGACGACTGGCTGACGGTGCTGGCGCGGCTGGTGCGGGCGGCGCTGCCGCTGGCGCTGGCGCTACCGTACCTGGAGCGGCAGATGGCGCGGGCGCGGGAGATGGCCTGCGATGACGCGGCGCTGCGCGCAGGGGATTCGCGGCCTGTGTCGCGAAGGGCGTATGCGGCGTGCCTGGCGCGGCTGGCCGAGAGCGCGGGGAGAGAGCGGTGGCGGAACCTGGCGCCGGGGCTGGGCGGCGAGGGATCGCAGCTGGCGGCGCGGGTGGGGCATATTCTGCGAGGCGGTGCGGCGCGCGGGCCGGGCTGGGTGCGTTTGGCCGCGGCCGGCTGTGCGGGTGCGCTGCTGAGCCTGGCGCTGCTGGGGGCGCCGGCGTTGCTCTCGTTTGCCGGCGCACATGACGCGAGCGCGGAGATGGCGCGCGGGCCGGAGCCGCAGCCGCAGCTGCAGCTGGAGCCGCAGCTTATGCCGGCATTGGCTGCCGCGAAGCTGCACGCGCAACCCATGCGCAGGATTCGCCCGGCGCGGTGGAGCGTGCCGGTGACCCACGGCAGGCGGCCGGTGCTGGTGGCGGCCGCCGGCCGGGAGCCGCGCGCGCGGCTTGCGCAAGCCGGAGCGCCGGCAGTGCTGGTGCTGTGGACGGGGAAGCAGGGCTTTCCAGAGGGAAACCTGATCCTGCTGGTGGGCCGCACGCGGGATGGCGCGGCAGCCGGGTGGTCGAATGTGTTTCTGCTGGCAATTTAAGGATGAAGTAATGACAAACAAGGGGGGATTTTGATGCGTCAAGTAACTAAACAATTAGTCGCTGTATGGGCGGCGTTCCTGCCGCGGTTCAGGGCTTTCTCGCAACGGCAAGCTGGGAGCGGGACCAGCCCGCGGGAGGTGCGGAACCGCCGTTGCGTCCGGGCCCTGACACTGCTGGCCGCGTTTTCCGGCGCCGTTGTGATCGGCTCTGTCGCGGTGGACGGCGTGCACGCCCAGGACAAACATAACAGGCAGGACCAGCCGAAGGCGGTGGATTCTCGCGACGCCTCACCGCTGAGTGTGCCGACTGCGGTGAGTCTGCCGACGGGCTTTACCAAGATCGTGAAAGAGGTGGGGCCGGCGGTGGTGAACATCAATACGGAGATACTGCCGCACCAGAACGCCCGGCAGGGTCAGGCGGCGACGCAGGATGAGGAGGACCAGGGCGGCGGCGGCAGCCAGGAACCGCAGGGGCCGCAAGGGCAGCAGGACCCGAATATGCAGAACTTCTTCAATCGCTTTTTCGGCGGGCAGGGAGGTCCGGGGGGTTTGGGCGGCCCGGGCCAGCCGCAGCAGGAGGAGCGCGCGCTGGGGTCGGGGTTCATCGTGGATGCACGGGGCTATATCGTGACCAACGACCACGTCATCGACAAGGCCGACCGCATTTATGTGAAGCTGACGACCGATCCGCCGAACGACCAGGGGCACCGCGCTACGGTGGTGGGGTTTGACAAAGCGACAGACCTGGCGGTGATCAAGATCGATGCAGGCCACGGCCTGCCGACGGTAAAGCTGGGCAACTCGGATGGCGCGCAGGTGGGGGACTGGGTGGAGGCGATCGGCTCGCCGTTCGATCTTTCGCAGACTGTGACGGCTGGCATTATCTCGGCGAAAAACCGCAATATCGAGGGAGGAGTCGGAGGCCAGTTCAAGCATTACATCCAGACCGACGCGGCCATCAACCCGGGCAACTCCGGCGGCCCCTTGCTGAACATGGACGGCCAGGTGGTGGGCGTGAACACGGCGTTGATTACGGAGTCGAACGGCTACATGGGGATTGGTTTCGCGATCCCTTCGGACACGGTGGTGGATGTGTACAACCAGTTGATCGGACCGGAGCACAAGGTGGTCCGGGGGTCGATCGGGATCTCGTTCCAGCCGACAATCAACTCGGCGGTCGCGAAGATGTACGACGCCAGCACGGGAGTGCTGATCAGCGAGGTGACCCCGGGCAAAGCCGCGGAGAAGGCCGGCCTGCAGGCGAACGATGTGATTGTGTCGGTCGACGGCAAGCCGGTAAAGGACGGCGACGCATTGGTGGATACCATCACTGCGCGGCACCCGGGCTCGACGGTGACGATCGGCTACGTGCGCAACGGGCAGAAGATGACGACGACCTGCACCATCGACGACCGCACCGACACCGTGAACGCGAGCAATGCGGGGCCGGGCAGCCAAACCCCTGGGACGCCGGGCGCCAACCCGGGCCGAACCAAGCTGGGGCTGGGCGTGAGCAATCTGCCCGAGAATGCACCGGGAAGCCTGCACGGGGTGCTGGTGCAGTCCGTGACGCCAGGCTCCTTCGCCGATGAACTGGACCCGCAGGTGGGGCCTGGCGTCGTGATCGAAGGCGTAAATCGAAAGCCGATCCGGAACAAAGCGGAATTCGATGCGATCGTCTCCGCGTTGAAGTCGGGCGACAGTGTGGTGCTGCAGATCGTGTACCCAAACAGCGGAGGACAGAGCACGCTGACGGGCGGGACGCTGCCATAGGCCGCAGGCTGCGAAGAGACAAGGGGGTCCCGGGATGCGCCGGGGCCTTCTTGTTATTGGGTGACTGACAGTTTGACTTAGCGCGAATCTGTGGAGGCTAGCGTCCTGTCCCGAGAATTCCTGGCACAAGTTTTAGGGCGCGGCTAGGACGTAAGCGGTTGAAAAGCAGATCCTTCGCTGCGCTCAGGATGACACCTTTTATGTTGCGAACTTTAGAGACACCACACTAGCATGGAGTGAATGAAGCGGATCGATTCGGCCGAGTACGCAACGATTTGCAACGATCGATTGGTTCACCAGAGGGACGTTTCGCGGCTGTTAGTGGGGCAATCGCCGGTGCTAGCAGTGTGCAGGGAAGCTCCTAAGTGAGGACGCATACGCGGCCTGACGCATCCTAGGCTGCATGCGCCCACCCACACCCAGCACGCGGCGATCTCGCAGGGTAGACCCGGTCACGGAGCCGGTGACCGATCCGGTCGAATCAGCACGCGCGGCGGGGCTTCGCTACGTCTCCGATACAAAACCCGGCATCGGCCGCAAGCGGTTCCGCAACAGCTTTCGCTACACGAACCCCGATGGCACGCCGATGCGCGATGCGAAGACGCTTGCGCGCATCAAGGCGCTGGTCATTCCGCCCGCTTGGACCGGCATCTGGATCTGCCCGCAGGCCAACGGACATCTGCAGGCTACCGGGCGGGACGTGAAAGGGCGCAAGCAGAGCCGCTATCACCCGCGCTGGCGCGAGGTGCGCGACGAGACCAAGTATGAGCGAATGACTTACTTCGCCAAGGCATTACCAACGATCCGCGAGCGGGTTCAGCACGATCTCGCGCTCGCCGGACTGCCTCGACACAAAGTGCTCGCAACCATCGTGAGCCTTATGGAAGCAACGTTGATTCGCGTTGGCAATGCGGAGTACGCGCGCGACAACAAATCCTACGGACTGACCACGATGCGCAACCGCCACGTGGAGGTGCAGGGTACGACGATCACCTTTACCTTCCAAGGGAAAAGCCGTGTTCACCATACAATCAATCTTCAGGACCGCAGGCTTGCCGCTATCATCAGGAAATGCTCCGACATTCCAGGCTACGAGTTGTTTCAGTACCTGGACCCCGACGGCACCCACCATGCCATCGACTCTTCCGATGTCAACGAATACCTATACGAGATCTGCGGCGACCACTTTACAGCGAAGGATTTTAGAACCTGGGCGGGTTCGGTGCTGGCCTGTGAGATGCTGCGGGATTTCGAGCCGTTCCAGACGGCGGCAGAGGCCAAGAAAAACGTAGTCCGGGCGATCACCGAAGTTGCTTCGCGCCTTGGCAACACTCCTTCCGTGTGCCGGAAATGCTATGTGCATCCAGCCGTGCTGGAGACGTATCTGGGGGGTATGTCGCCGAAGGCCGCCAAACAAAGGCTTGCGGAGGAAATCGCCGAGCATACCCAGGCGCTGCGTGAGGAAGAGCGAGCGCTTGTCGAGCTGCTTCAGCAGCGGCTTCTGCTTGATAAGTGAGGCTTGCATGAAAGGGAGACGGACGCTGGTTTTGAGCTGCTCCGTTTGCCTACCGCGGGTGAAAGAAGATAAATCTCTCTACCTTAGGGCGCGGCATGGGCACGGCTGGCGCGGGGAGTTTTGGCTCGCTGCGTACGCAGATACGCGACCAGGTTGTCGATCTGATCGCCGGTCAGGATGCTGCCGAACGCGGGCATGACGCTGCCGCCCTGGTGGATCTGTTTCGATATTTGCTCGGGCTTCAACCGGCGTCCCACGCCGGCGAGGCTGGGGCCGATCTCTGTCCCCTGTCCGTGGTCGCCGTGGCAGTGCGCGCACCCGGAGGCGCCAAAGACCTGGGCGCCGGCGGCTGCCTGGCTTTGCGGAGGATTGCCGGCGCGGGCCAGCGGCGCGAAGGCCAGAGTCGCGAGCAGCAGGCCGAGAAATACCGGAGGACGAGCGCGTGGAGACACCTCCGCATGGTAGCGCCACAACCGGAGTATTGTGCAGGGGCGCCCCTCGACGGCGCTTTCTTTTTGATTTTCGCTTGCGGACGGGTATTCTGTGGCGGGCGCTTGCAACCCTGCCGGACAAAGGGAGTTCCGTTGACGCCGATCCGTTCGCGCATTCTCGCGATACTCGCCGCCGCTCTCTTCTCGCTGGCGCCCTGGGCCCAGGCCGAGGTGACGCTGCCGCACATGCTGAGCGACCACGCGGTGCTGCAGCGCGAGATGCCGATCCACATCTGGGGCCATGCCGACCCGGGCGAGCCGGTCACAGTCTCATTCGACAGGCAGAAACAGAGTGCGACCACGGACGAGGTGGGCCGCTGGAGCCTGTACCTGCGGCCCGAGCCCGCGGGCGGCCCCTACATGCTGACGGTGCAGGGCAGCAACACTATTACGCTGAGCGACATCCTGATTGGCGATGTGTGGTTCGCCTCGGGGCAGTCGAATATGGAGCTGCCGCTGAAGGGGTTTCCGAACTCGGCCGTGCTGAAGAATGGCGCACAGGAAATCGCGGCGGCGACGCACCCGCGGATTCGGCTGCTGCACTTCCGCCAAGCCGCGCCGGAGTACGAGCAGCGTGACCAGGATGCGGCGTGGACGCTGTGCACACCCGCGACCGCGACTGAGTTTTCCGCGGTCGCTTACTTTTTCGGCCGCGACCTGCAGGAAAAGGAGCACGTGCCGATCGGGTTGATCGACTCAAGCTGGGGCGGCACGCCGATTGCGGCATGGATCAGCCTGGACGGGCTGAGCGCGGATGCCACGCTGATGCCGGAGTTTGCGGCGCGGGTGCCGATGGTGGAGGCGCAGGCGGATGTGCCGGCGATGGCGGCCGAGGAAAAGCGCGAGGACGAAGCCGCGCGGAAGGCCGGCCAGCCGGCGCCGAAACATGCGTGGCATCCCGACCCGGCCTCGTGGGAGCCGGCTGCGCTGTTCAATGGCATGGTGGCGCCGGCAACCGAGTTCACCATCAAGGGCGTGATCTGGTACCAGGGGGAAACGGACAGCTCCGCCGACCGTGCGCCGCTGTACGAGCGCGCGTTCAAGGCGATGATCACGGACTGGCGCTCGCGCTGGCACGAGGGCGATTTTCCGTTTCTCTTCGTGCAGATTTCAAGCTTCACCTCGACCCCCGCGGAGACCTGGGGGATTATTCGCGAGGCGCAGCGGCGCACGCTTTCGCTCGCGGGCACGGCGATGACGGTCACGCTCGATGTGGGCGAAGCGGACAACGTGCACCCGGCCGACAAGCAGACGGTCGGCAGCCGCCTGGCGCTGGCCGCGCGTGCGGTCGCGTATGGGGAGCAGCTTGAGTACAGCGGTCCACTGTTCCGGCAGGCGGCAACAGAGGGCGGCAGCCTGCGCGTTTACTTCACCCATGCTGAGGGATTGATGGCGCGCGGCGGCACGCTTGAGGGCTTTGAGGTCGCGGGCGGCGACAAGCGCTTTCATCCCGCAACGGCGAGGGTGGACGGGACCACCGTGCTGGCAAGCGCGGACGGCGTGGCCCACCCGCGCTATGTGCGCTACGCATGGGCCAATGCGCCGATCCAGGCCAACCTGTTCAACGGCGCGGGGCTGCCCGCTTCCACCTTTACGTCGGCGGAGCATATTCCACCGCCTTGCCCGGAGGTCTGCGGGCAGTAGCTGTCTGCTCCCGGTGCAGTCGCGCGCTGCGCCGCGCGTGCGTGCATTACGATGATGGCTATGTCGAAACCGCTCGTTTTTTCTCGTCGGCTGCTCCTGCTGGCTATGTCATGCCTGTTGCTCTCCGGCACTGCGCGCGCGCAGGCCGCGGGGCAGCCGCCGCTGCACGTCGCGATCGTCGGCCTGGTGCACGGGTATGTGCTGGGCTGGTTCCAGCAGCTGTCGTCGCACCCGGATGTGCAGCTGGTGGGCGTGGCCGAGCCCGATGCCGCGCTGCGCGCCCGCTACGCGAACCAATTTCACCTGCCCCAGCAGATCTTCTTCGCGTCGGAAGCGGAGATGCTCGCGCACACGCATCCGCAGGCGGTGCTTGTGTACACGTCGATCGCGCAACACCGCGCCGCGATCGAACAGGCCGCGCGGCTGCACATCGCGTCCATGGTCGAGAAGCCGCTGAGCACCACGCTGACCGATGCGCTCGCCATCCAGCAGCTGTCGAAGCAGTTCAACGTTCCGGTGCTGGTGAACTACGAGACGACCTGGTACGCCTCGAACACTGCCGCGGCCAAGATGCTGTGGAGCGGGCAGATCGGCGGCCTGCGCAAGCTGGTGGTGCATGACGGGCATCGCGGGCCGAAGGAGATCGGCGTGGGCCCGGAGTTTCTCAACTGGCTTACCGACCCGGTACAGAATGGCGCGGGTTCGCTGTTCGATTTCGGCTGCTACGGCGTGGACCTGGCGACGTGGCTGATGCATGGCGAGGCGCCGGAAACAGTCACTGCCGTGACCCAGCAGATCAAGCCGCAGGTATATCCGAAGGTCGAGGATGAAGCGACGATTATCCTCACCTATCCGCACGCGCAGGCGATCATTCAGGGCTCGTGGAACTGGCCGTTCGACCGCAAGGATATGGAGGTGTACGGCGCGACCGGCTATGTCGATACAGTTGCGCTGACAGGCTTGCGCATCCGTTTGCCGGGCGAGAAAGCCGAGCACACCGAGACCGCGCCGCCGCTTGCAGCGCCCGAGGATACGCCGCTGCACTATCTTTCGGCGGTGCTGCGCGGCGAGGTGCAGCCGCAGGGCGACTTATCTTCGCTGGATACGAATGTGACGGTTATGCGCATCCTCGATGCGGCGCGCACGTCGGCGAAAACCGGCCGCACCGTTCACTTAGGCGCGGCCGCTCACCTAGGTGCTGCTTCCAGGTAAACGCGCGCATTTCCAGTAAAGCGCAAGGAAGACAAAGCCACGCGGAAGGAGTGCTCACGCGATCGTGCGCAGAACACACCCTTCCGCGGCTGGCGAAGTTATCCATCGGGCCAGCCTGCTGCCTGCCTCGCTGCTGGGAGCTGTGAGCGGGCTGGCGTGCGCAGGCGTGCGGCTTATATTTCGCGGCCTGCAGTGGTGCTTCACGGGGCACAGTGGGCTGCTGCCCGACGCAGCCGCGACCCTGCCGTGGGCCTGGCGCGCCGCGCTGCCGGCCATCGGCGGCCTGCTCGCGTGGCTGGTTCTGCGGCTTTACCGGCGCATTGGCCCGGCTGAACCGTTCACCGGCTATGTCGAGGCGGTGCGCCGGGGGGACGGCCGGATACCGTTTGCCTCGACGGCGTGGCGCACCGCGGCTTCGGCTTTCTCGATCGCCACCGGAGCGGCAGTTGGGCGGGAAGGATCGATGATCCAGTTTGCAGCCGCGGTAAGTGCGTGGCTCGGCGGCAGGCTGCGCGGGCGCTTGTGGGCGATGTCCCCGGCGAGCATGGTCGCGTGCGGCGCGGCCGGCGCCGTGGCCGCGGCCTACCAGGCGCCGGTGGCTGGGGTCTTTTTTGCGTCTGAAATTGTGCTGGGCCGGGCGCGACCTAGCGACTATGGCCCGCTCCTGCTTGCCTCCTGCGCGGGCTGGCTGGTAAGTCGCCCGCTGCTGGGGCCGGGGCCGGTGTTCGCCGCGCCCGCGGCCATTGCGTGGCCCACGCCCGAATGGTTGTGGCTGCTGCCGATGGCGCCCTTGCTCGCTGCACTGGGCCCGGTGTACCAGCGGCTTATCCGCTCAATGCAGGACGCGCGGCGCTTGCCGCTCGCGCTTATGTGGAGCGGCGTTGTTGTGGGCCTGCTCTCGATCAAGCTGCCGACCGTGTGGGGCAATGGCGACGAAGCGTTGCTGGCTTTGGTCCACACTGCCGGGCTGCGGGGCCCCTCCGCCGGCAGCACGGGAATGGTGCTGCTGCTGCGGTTAGCCGCTACCTGCTTCTGCGTCGGCGCCGGTGTGATAGGTGGAGTGTTTACGCCGACGCTGTTTGCCGGCGCGGCGATGGGGCTGCTGTTTGCCTGGGGCGTGCACGCCCATGTGCCGCTGCTGTTTGTCATCGCGGGCCTTAGCTGCCTGCTGGCGGCTGTAACTCACGCGCCGCTGATGACGACCTTCATGGCGGTGGAACTTACCGGGAAATGGCCGCTGCTTCCCTTGCTGCTGGTCTGCAATCTCGTGTCCTCGCGCATCGCCCGGCATCTTTCGCCGCATTCGCTCTACGGCATTGCGAGTGCGCAGCCTGGCTACTCGGCATCGGAAAATGCGCAAGCGTCGGCCCGGCCGCAAGGGAAGCAAGACTCTTGATGCTCGGCGGCCCGGGTCTAAGTGGTGCGACGGCAGCGCGGCAGGGAGGACCGTGGAGAAGCTGCGCGCCGCCGAATGCATGCGGCACGCCGCTCTCCGAGCCTCGCCGACCAAGAACCTCATGCCGACCCGCAGTGAAGGCCGGGGCATTCTTGTCCCGGACTTAGTCAATGACGCGCCCGGCGAGTAACTATTTCTCTCCATTTTTTCTACATTCGCACTCATATTCGCGCATCTTGCGGTAAGCTGTTACACATGGTAAATAAAGACGTTCTCGCCGCAATCGACAAGGAAATCGCTCGTCTCCAGCAGGCTCGCACCATTCTCTCTGGTGGAGACGAGGAAGCAAGCCCACGTGGGCGCAAGGCAGCAGCACAGCCGGCGGCAAAAAAGAAGGTTGGCAGACCTGCTGGAACCAAGCGCGTTCTAAGCGCGGAGGCCCGCAAGCGCATTGCCGATGCACAGAAGAAGCGCTGGGCTGCCCAGAAGGCAGGCAAGTAACTTTGACCGCGGCGGCGCTCTGCGTAAAAGAGCGCCAGTGTAAGGTTGAGTTCTTGTAGAGCTTTTTCAAAGCCAGCAGGATTTAGATGACGATTTGGATGCATGCCGCGCCAGCGAAGCCAGAGAATGGCTTCGCGGTGAAGCAGCCGCGTACTTATCCGAGGCTGGGTCCGCGGTCTGGGCGCTAACTGGAGCCCGTCGGGGCACTAGTTCAGTTCTCGTTTAGGTGTGTTCCGCGAGAGCAGTGAGATGCGGCTTTTCTTGACGGAAAAGCCTTGAGTACTGTTGGGGCAGCTACAGTTGAACGAGAACTGCACTATTCGTCCAAGCCAGGTTGAGAGTACGGCAAGCTCAGCGCGCATATGGACTGCGCTCGCGCTACTTATGCAGTAGAGTTCTGCAACCATTTCATGGACAGGTGCTCCGCGGTCAGGGTTTCCCCTGCGCCGGAACGGCCCGTTTGCTCCGGTTTGTTTCTTAGACTCTGCGCCATCCGCACCTGCTCGGCGGGGACATAAACCGGGCCGGCCGGCACGGCACGGCCCAGCGCCGATGGCAGCGGCACAGCCCTTGGCTTGCGAGCGGAAGGCTTGCGCTCCGCGCGAAGCTGGGGCGCTGCCCGGCGAAGGCGCCGCTGCTTCCGGACGGCTTCCACAGGCGCGGACAAGATAGCCGGCTCCGCGGCGGGAGTGGTTAGAGACGCCTCCGCGGTGACGGGCAGCGCATGCACTGGTTGCTTCTGGCGGAGCTTCTTGATGGGCTCGGGTGATGGACTTAACAGGTCGTGGGCCCTTTGCAGGCGATCTAACTCTGCGTCGATAAGTGCGAGGATTTGAGTGTACGGCATTCCGTCTCATATTCTACCCCGCAGAGCAGTCCATGTCGGAGGGAGTTGGCAAAATTGAAGTTGTGGGCGCTGCAAATTCGATTCCCGCAGCGACACTTCAGTTTCCGATCCGTCCCAGGGCTATGCCGATGGCGTACGTAACCGCGCCTTCCAGCGCGCCGACAAGCGTCATCTCGATACCACTGGCCCACCAGGAGCGAATGGTGATCAACGATTTTGCCGCGCCCACGGCAAAGTGCGCGGCCAGCGAGATAACCGCCGCGATCACCACCGCCGGCAGGCCGGATACAAAAAAGAAGGGAACGATCGGGATAAACGCCCCGACCGCGGTGGAAAGAGCACCCGAGATCGCGGAGGTCCAGGGGCGGCTCAGGCCTTCTTCCGTTGTATCGAGCCGCTCGCGAGCCAGCGCCTGCACCAGGCGCTTCTTGTCTTTCGCCATGTGCTCGACAAACCGGTCGGCATCCTCGGCGGAGAGCCCCCGCACCTGGTAAGTCAGTGAGAGCAGCTCGCGCGCTTCACCCTCGTTCAGCGCAACGGCTTCTTCTTCGCGGGCGTACTCGGCCTCATAGATTTCCCGTTCGCTCTTGGCCGCGAGATAGGCGCCGGACCCCATCGAAAGCGCGCTCGCGACCATGCCGGCGAGGCCCGCGATGAGCACAAAATGGCTGTTGCCCAGCGTCGCGCCGGAGACGCCGGAGACGATGCCGAAGATTGAGCCAAGGCCGTCGTTGATCCCGTAAATCGCGTCGCCGATCCAGCTTGCCGTTTTCGGCCGGCCCTTGTCGCGCGCGGCCACCAGTTCGGCCAGCGCGTGCTGCGCGTCTTCCGACGAAAGCCGCGGCAGGGGGCGGCGGTCGCGAATCAGGTTGCCGAGGATGCTGTAGTGTTCCTGCTCGTCCTCGATCACCTCCTGCAGAATCGCGACACTGGCCTGGTCGCCCAGCTCGCGCAGCTGCCGGCCATACTTGGCCACGTCCCGGCTCTCGTCCAGTTCGAGCCGGCGCAGCGCGAGCGCGTCTCCACCGACCCGGCTGGTGAGTGTATTGGCTTCGCCGGCCTCCGATCCCTTGTAAGTGGGCGCGTCGCCGCCTAACGCCGCCAGGCGGCCTGCCCACAGGTCGGCATGGTGCTTCTCCGCGCGAGCGAGGCCCCGCAGCGCACTGCGCCGCTGCGGGTCGTCCTCGCGCTCGGCGAGTGTGGTGTAGGTATGGAAGCCGGTCATCTCCGTCTGCCAGTTTGCTTCCAACACCTGCAGGAGCCGGCCATTCGTTCCATTGCCTGCCATCGCGTCCTCTCGATCCGATCTCGCCGATACCGCGGCCCAGCCGGGGAGAATCCTGTTTGCCGCCGCACAGAGCAGTGTGCCGCAGGTGCGGGTGTAACTATTCTCGCCGCACTTTCTCTAAGATCGTAACCGCTTCCGCCAGCCTGACCGCTTCGCGATCGTCTCTGCGCCAGAGAAGTGATTTGGATGGGCAAAAGGAGCAGGGCTGACCTTGATGGATCCGATAAACACGGAGCCCCCCGGCCGGGACGAAGCGCGCATGATCGCGTCGATCCTCAATGGGGATACGGAGCAGTACCACGCCCTGATCCGGCCCTACGAACACAGCGTTTACAGGATGGCGCTCTCGTTCATGAAGAACGAGTCCGACGCGGAGGACGTGGCGCAGGAGGCTTTCCTCAAAGCTTTCCGCAATCTTGCCAGCTTTCGCGGGCAGGCCAAGTTCAGCACCTGGCTGATCAGCATCACGCTGAACGAAGCGCGCGGCCGTTTGCGGCGCCAGAGCGCGGTCCGCATGGAGTCGCTGGACGAAACACCCGAGGAAGGCGGCCACGTCTCCCCGGCCGTGCTGCGCGACTGGCGCGAGGTTCCCTCCGAAGCGCTGGAACGGAAGGAGGTTCGCAAGATGATCGAGGATGCGATTGCCAACCTTTCCCCGATCTATCGCGAGGTTTTGCTGCTGCGCGACGTGGAGGAGCTTAGCATCGGTGAAACCGCCACGGCGCTCACCATTAGTATCGCGTCGGTGAAGGTTCGGCTGCACCGCGCCCGCATCATGCTGCAGAAACAGCTGGCGCCGCAACTGCGGAGTGCAAATCCCCAGAGGAGGTGGTTTCCATGGTCATAGAGTGCAAACACGTCTGGGCTTACATCTCCGGCTATCTGGATCAGTCGCTCGCGCCCGAGATACGCGAGCTGGTGCAGCGGCACCTGGAGCACTGCGAGATTTGCTCGGCCATTCTCGACTCGACGCGCAACATACTGGTGCTGACCGCGGACGACCGCGTTTTTGAGCTGCCGGTGGGCTTCAGCGACCGGCTGCACGCAAGGCTCGCCCGCGAGATCGGCGCCGCCTGGCGCGAGCTGAGCGAAGACCCGGCGACTTAGATTCGATTTAGACAGCCCCGTGAAGATAGATATGCAGCACCCACTCCAGGGCGACCAGCAGCAGCGTGAGCACGGCGAGCGCGATCTGGAACGACTCGGCGCGCTTGCGAGCGGGTGCGGCCGGGCCGGTTCTCCACTGCGACGAGGGCCGCGCACGCAGGGAGCGGATGCGCCAGATGACATAGAGATTGACGAGCGAGCCGCCGACCGCGAGCGCCAGCATCGGGATGCGGAGCGCATCGCCGTGAATGGCGACCAGCAGCTTGACGCCTGTGGACGCCGCGGCCAGCGAGCCGATGCCGATCAGCAGGCGCAGGCCGCTGATGGCCATTACCGCCGCGCACGCACTTTGCAGCAGGACGAAGAAAAAGCCGGTAAGTCCGATCATCCCGGCGCCGATCCAGGTACGGCTCCCGCGGCGCGCCTGGGGAGTGGTACCGGCCAGAGTTTCCTGCTCGATCACGCGGTTCTCCTGCCGATCATCCTAACAGCCGGGGCGAAGAGCGGCGGCTGGCGGTGTGACGTTGCACGCGCCGGCTCGGATAGGATGGACAGGCCGCTGCTCCATATCTCGAATACCAGCAAAGGATCCTTCATGTCCGCACACCAGAAGCGCGCCCTCGTCACCGGAGGCGCGGGTCTCATCGGCTCCCACATTGTCGACCTGCTGCTCAGCGAAGGCTGGACGGTGCGCATCCTCGACAATCTGGAGCCGCAGACGCATAAGAACGGCAAGCCCGCGTGGGTGAACGCGGCCGCCGAGTTCCGCGAGGGCAACGTGCAGGACCATGACACGATGTTATCCGCGCTGGACGGCATCGATGTCGTTTTCCACGAGGCGGCCTACGGCGGCTATATGCCGGAGATGGCGAAGTATGTGCTGGTGAACAGCTTCGGCACGGCGCAGATGCTTGAGATCATTCGCGACCACCAGCTGCCGGTTCGAAAAGTTGTCGTGGCCAGTTCGCAGGCGGTGTACAGCGAGGGTGCGGCCGAGTGCCCGGTCCACGGGCATGTGGTTCCGCTGCTGCGCCCCGCCGAGCAGCTCCGCGCCGGCGACTTCAGCGTGCACTGCCCGGTGTGCGGGCAGGCCACGCGCTCCGTTCCTACGCCTGAAGCCACGCCGGGCGGCGGGGAGACGGTCTACGCGCTGACCAAGGTCGACCAGGAGCGGCTGGTGTTGCTGTGGGGCAAGCAGACGGGCATCGCCACCGTGGCGCTGCGCTACTCCTGCACCTACGGGCCGCGCCAGTCGCTGTTCAATCCGTACACGGGGGTTATTGCGATCTTCTGCACGCGCCTGCTCAATCACCAGCCGCCGGTTTTGTACGAGGACGGCGGCCAGACACGCGACCTTTGCTTTGTGGAAGACATTGCCAGAGCCAACCTGCTCGTCGCGACCTCCGACAAGCTGGACGGACTTGCCGTGAACGTCGGCAGCGGCCGCGCCACCAGCGTGCGCGACCTGGCGGCGATCATCGCCGGCCAGCTCGACATCGCGCTCGCGCCGCTGGCACGCGGCGAGTTTCGTCCCGGGGAAATCCGCAGCCTGATCTCCGACATCAGCCGCATCCGCACCATCGGCTACGAGCCTGCAACCACGCTCGAGCAGGGCATCGCGCGGTATGTGGAGTGGATCCAGACGCAGGGAACGATCGAGGATTACTTCGCGAAGGCAGAGGCCGGGTTGCGGGCCAAGGGGATCGTGCAGAGCGTGAAGAGCTGAAGACCTCCTGCTGGGGCGTAGCCCTAATGCGGGAGGCGGCCACTTCCTGGCGGGTTTACCTTGTGTTCGCAACCGTGATTTTTGCGGGCCTCCCCGCTGGTCGGCACTGGCCATGTCTATCCCGACCAACGGGAGGATCACGAAAGTTCTCGCCGCGAGCATCAAGGTAAACCCGCCACGAAGTGGCCGCTAGCCGCGCAGGCGGTTTACCGCTTTTCACAGAGGCCGGGTATCGACCCCCAGCACCGGCCCGGCGCCTCCTTGCTGCGCGAACAGCACCAGGTGGTGCCCGGCGCCGGCGGCAAACGACGGGGGCAGCGGCAGCGTTACCGACCGCTGGGCGGTCTCGTGTAAGGCCCCGAGCGGCGCCAACGCCCGCGCCACCGACGTGTGTGTGAGATTGCGTCCGGAGTTCTCGCCGCCCGAGATACTCGATCGGTCCATATCGTCCGCCAGCACCGCGACGAGCTGCAACGCGCTGTTGGGCGGCAGGCCGGCGGCCGAGTAGCTGAAGGTGATGCCGCGGCCAGTGACCTGCGCCGAGGTAATGTGCAGCTCGATCTGCTTGTGCCGCGCCTCGCTTGCAAGCGCCGCTTCAAGCGCGCGGAGGTCGCTGCCTACAAACTGCTCGCGGCCGTTCACCACCATCTGCGGCGTGTACACGCTGTCCAGGCCGAACTGCGCCCCGTAGGCGTTCTGCCGCCCGGTTGAGGCTTCCGACGAAAAAGGATCCTTCCACCCGATACCGTCCCAGTAATTCACATGCTCGCTGAGCCCGACGATCAACTCTCCGCCAGCGGAGCGGTGCCCGCTCACCTGCCGCAGCAGCTCATCCGCCGGAGGGCAGCTCGAGCAGCCCTCGGAGGTGAACAGCTCGACCAGAACGGCCGAGGGTGCGGTTTGCGTAACTATCTGTGTGTTGGCCTGGGCACGCGCCTGGAATGTAAGTGCGGCGAGCGCGAGTGGTCCGCACAGGATAGAACCGATGGAAACAAAGCGAAGCGGTGTCATGGCAACTCCTCCAGGAGCGGGCATATCTTTGGGAACACGACCGTGAGCCTTCGGGCGGGCAGGCGCATGTGGGACGCGAAGTTATCCCGGAAAGTTACGCGGCTTCGCGACCAGCTCCGCAGTTTTCACTCGTCTATCATTCTCTGTAACTTCCAGGCCTGTCCGGAGTCTTACCGACGCACTCGCACAGTGAGACAGGAGCAGTTACGCATGGTAAGTCAGGCAGCAAACCAGCAGAGCACCGGGCGCCGCCGCAAGGGCTTCCGCCGTAGTTTTCCGCACCTCGCCGTTCTGTGCTTCGCGGCGCTCGGGGTGGCGCCGGCGCAAACCCCCGCAACCGGGGCCAAAGCGCCCGACTTCACGCTCTCCACTCCTACCGGCAGCGCCGTGAGCCTGGCCCAGGAGACGGCGAAGGAAACGACCGTGCTGGTGCTGCTGCGCGGCTACCCCGGCTACCAGTGCCCTTACTGCGTCAAGCAGGTGCATGACTTTGTCGAGCATAGCGCGGACTTCGCGGCCAAACATGCCAGCGTGCTGCTGGTCTATCCAGGGCCGCCCGCCGATCTGGACCAGCACGCGAAGGAGTTCCTGGCCAAGCAAGCCAACCTGCCCGCCAACGTCACCCTGGTGACCGACCCCGACTACAAGATGACGAACCTGTACGGGCTGCGCTGGGACGCGCCGCACGAGACAGCTTATCCCTCCACCTTCATTCTGGACCGGACCGGCAAGATACTCTTCGAGAAAATCAGCCATAGCCACGGCGACCGCACTACCGCCGAGGACGTGCTGGGCCAGCTTGCCGCGCAGTAGAGCAAACCCCGGCGTAATGGCGAGCAGCAGGAGATTTAAACGAGGCATTTTTGTGGTGGTGGCCAGAGACGGGATTGAACCGCCGACGCCGGCCTTTTCAGGGCCGCGCTCTACCACTGAGCTATCTGGCCTTGGAGATGGTTCCAAGAAACCTGCATGCCGCATGTGGAACAGGTTCGGCATGCGGGTGTGTCCACGAGCGCCAGAGCGGGGCGGCGAATCGCTGACAACTTTCGTAGTATAGCAAAGCGGTTGCGCGCGGAGAGCCGCGTTGCCGGGCTGGGCCGAAGGCGGTGCGGGGCCCTCAAGACCGCGACACCAGCCAGACGCCCGCGACCAGCAGCGCGCAGCCCAGCAGGCGTACCGGCGAGGCCGCGTGATGGCGAAAGCCGAGCCATCCGAACTGGTCGAGCAGCACCGAGGTGACAATCGACGCCGAAACGGTGAGGCCGGTGAACAGGGCGGAGCCCAGCTTCTGCGCCAGCAGCAGCCCCGCCATGGTGGAGAGGATGCTGATCGCGCCGCCCAGCCAGGCCCACCAGGGCACATGGCCAGCCGCTGCCGATGCGCGGCCGAGCGCGCCGGCGGGAAGCTGGCGTGCGAGAACAGCGAACAACAGCAGCCCAGCGAGTCCGCTGACATAGACCCAGAGCCCGGCCAGCACCGGCTGGCCCAGCTGCTTGTTGAGCTCGGCGTTGGTTCCCGCCTGGAAGGGATTGGCCGCGCCGGCGGCCAGGGCGATCAGAATCGAGATCCAAAACATGCACAGCCTCGCGTTGACAGCTTCGCGCTTTGAGATGCATTCGGAACCGCACACAGGGTGAAACTGTTGCGGAGCGCGGCAGGCCCGCTACCAGCGCACATGCACCGTCTGCCGGGTATAGCCGGCACCTGCGGGAAAGCGGACCTGGAGCGCTTTCATCGTGCTGTCCGTATGGCTGTTTTTTCCCTGGGCCGCCACGCTTGCCACCGCGCTTGCCTGGGCCGCGGCGCCGGCACTGTGCGGCAGCAGCGCATCGCCGGCAAGCGGCGCGGGCTGCTGAGGGGGCGCCTGCTCGGCCAGGGTTGCACCGTCGGCATGGGCGTCGCGCACCCCATTCAGGCGCAGAGGAAGCGTGTATTCCGCGCCTCCCTGCGCTTCCAGCACCCAGGTAGCGCTATGCGCGCCGGCGTGCTGCTCCAGTACTTTCAGCTGCGCGGTTTCGGCGCCGGGCAGGGGCAGCTCAGTCGGGATGGCAAGCTCGACGCCGGCGAGCGGAACGCGCAGTGTGCCGCCGCTCGCGTGCGAGCCGGCGGGGCCGGCAAGCGCGGGCAGCGCGGCGCTCGAGTCCTCTGTCTGCACGCGCACCGTCATCGATGCGCCTTCGCGGCGGAACAGCAGCGTGACGCGCCTGCCTTCGCCCACGGACACGTGTTTGAGCGCGGCCTGGTCCCAGGTCGCGGGCAGCTGCGGCGCCACGGTGAGCGTGTTCGTCCTGGCATCGAAGCTCACCCCGAACAGCCCGCGCAGCGCCGGCGAGAGCACCATCGCGGACGACCAGAGCTGATGGGTAGTCGAGCGGCCCAGAGGCTCAAAGTAGCGGCCGGAGAGCAGCTCCGTCACCGCGCCCAGGTCCTGCGACCAGGTCATGTCGGCGTTCTGCATCAGGTGCGCGTAAGCGGAGAGCGGGCGGCCTGTGCGGTACTCCGCCATCGCGGCCCAGCCGGTAAACAGCGGCCAGACGGTGCCCTGGTGATAGCTCATGGGGTCGTAGAGCGCCTCGTGCTCGCCCAGGTCGCGCGTGCCCCAGTCGGTCGAGAATTCGTGCGAGGCCCAGCGGCTGAACATGCTGTCCGAAGCTGGGAGCGAGAAAGTTCCATCCCACCAGGCGACCGCCGGGTAAATGGTCGCGGTGGTATCGAGCTTGCCCGGCCCATTGTAGGAGAAGGCATAGATGCCGTCAGAGGTGTGCGGCGTGTACTCGCGTTCGAGCGTGGCGGCGACAGATTGGGCGCGCGCGGCGGCGCCGTCGTCCGGCTTGCCCGCGAGCGCGGCCAGCTGAGCGTAGGCCTGGCTTGCCTGCACATCGAGCGCGGCCAGGTAGACCTCCTGGTGCGGCATGCCGGGGGGCCAGCTCTCGACCCAGCCCGTGCCCTGCGCATTGTCGTAAATGCCGTCGCCGTCCGAATCGTGGGTGCTCTCGAACTGCCACGCTTTGGCTATCCGCAACCAATGTTGTTGCAGATAGGCGGTATCGCCGGAGCGCTCGGCATAGTCGCGCAGCAGCATCAGCAGCAGCGGCGTCGAGTCGGCTGCCGCATACTCATAGGGCAGGTGCGGCCAGTCCACCAGCTCCGCGGTCTGCGAGTACTCGTGCATGATCTTGCCGTCGGCCCTCTGGCGCTTGAGCAGAAAGTCGAGCTCCTCGCGGGTGAGCGAGTAGTCGCCGTAGCTGTCGACCGCGTAGAGCGTGTAGAGCGAATCGCGCCCGAAGAACCAGCCGAAGCCGGGCCGGTTTGAGTCGCCCGAGCTGTAGAGTCCGGCGACCAGGCCCACTTCGCTGCCGTACTCAGCGCTCTGGTGGCGCACGCGCAGCTGGTCGATCGAGATCTCGGCCCAGGCTAGAGCCTGATTGAGCCGCGGGTCGGGGGTCTCGGCCATCACGCGTGTGTCGAAGAAGTGCTGGTAGTACTCTGCCGTTTCCTTGTAGATCTGCTGCACATGACTGCCAATCGCGGCAAGCTGCTGCGTCAGCGCGGCCTTGCTGGCCGCGGCTTTCGACGTTCCTACGACCATCAGCAGAGGGAAATACCTGTCGCCATCTCGCGCGGGATCGTAGGAAAGCACCAGCTGCAGCGGATAGTTCTTCGGCCGCTCCTGGTACGGGGCGAGAATGCCAGGCGCGGTGCCTGGCATTGCCACCGCACCGGCCAGATCGTCCGAGTCGGTGTGCAGCAGATAGTAGCCGCTGTTCTTCGCAAGCGGCACCCAGTCGGGCGAGGGCGCGTTGTAGTTCGACGCGGGCCACATGCGCTTTAACTCCGGTGTGAACGAGAACGTCAGGTCGACCGGCCTGGTCGACGAGATCTGGAACATGGCGATGACGCCCGCGCCCCCGGCCTGCCGGCATTGCGTCGCGAACAGGATTTCGCGCACCGTAAATGCCGCGTGCGCGAAGGTGATGGTGGTGTGGTCAGGCTGGACGGTGATCTCCGCCGACTGGTCGTTGACGTCGATCGGCACCGAGTAATCCTTGAGCTGCGCGGTGATGCGCAGATGGCTGAGCAGCTTGACCGGCCACGCCCAGGCTTCAAAGCTGCCATCGCCCTGGCCGACAAACGCGCCGCATTCGCCGGCCACTGTGAACGGCTGCAGTGCAGCACTGCGCTGGTGGATGACGAGGCCGCCGACGCTCGCAGGGCTGGCCAGGGGAAAGGGCGGCACCGGCGCGAGCCAGCCGCCTGCCTGCGCCTGCGCGAGCGGCGCAGCGCAGAGCAGGCAGAGCGAGGACGCAACCCAAAGATACCGGAAGTGCAAAAATCCCTCGACGACGCGAACCGCCCGCCGCGCGCCATGCCATACACTTGCTGCAACCATGCTCGCTGCTCCCGCTGTCTTGCGACACTCTCAGGCAGTTACGATGCGCGCACTTGCCGGCGCGCTCCTGCTGCTCGCCATGAGCGGAATGTGCGCGGCGCAGGCGCGGAAAAGCGCTGCTCCGGAACTTCGCGCCGCGCAGGCGTTTGCGCGTGCCGCCCAGGAGAGCCCGCTCGCGCTGCACGCGTTTCTTGAAAGCATGCCCAAGGGCGGCGACCTGCACATGCATCTCGCGGGCGCCGTGTACGCCGAGACATTTCTCGACGAAGCCGTCGAGGACGGCCTGTGCGTCGACCCGGCTGCGCTCGCCTTTGACCGCGCGGCCGCCCGCGGAGCCTGCAAGCCCGGCGAGGTGAGCGGCGCCGCCGCGCTCGAGCGGGACAACCACCTGCGCGATGCGCTGATCGACAGCTTTTCGATGCGCGGGTTTGTGCCCTCGGCCGGCATCACCGGGCACGACCAGTTCTTCGCGACCTTCGCGCGCTTCGGCGGCCTGGGCAGCCGGCACACCGGCGACTGGCTGGATGAAGTGGCTGCACGCGCCGCGCGGCAGAACGAGCAGTATCTCGAAGTCATGGACACGCCCGACCTGAAGGCCGCCGAAGCACTGGCCGAGAAGCTGGGCTATGACTCTGACTTTGTAAAGTATCGTGATGCGCTGCTCAAAGCGGGTATCGACGCGAGCCTCGCCCCGGCCGAGGCCGCCATGACCGCCGCCGAAGCCACCCGCCGCGCGCGCGAACACTGCGGCGCTGCCGGCGAGCAGCCGGCCTGCAGGGTCACCGTCCGCTTTCTCTTCCAGGTGCTTCGTGAGCAGCCGCCGGCCGATGTATTCGCGCAGGTGGTTTTCGCATTTGAGCTGGCGAAGGCTGACCCGCGCGTCGTCGGCCTCAACTTCGTGCAGCCTGAGGACGGCTACATCTCCATGCGCGACTATGCGCTGCAGATGAGCATGCTCGACGCGCTGCACGCGCTGTACCCCGGCGTGCACATCGCGCTGCACGCGGGCGAGCTCGCGGCCGGCCTGGTGCCGCCTGCCGGGCTTACCTTCCACATCCGCTCCGCGGTGGAGCAGGGCCACGCCGAGCGCATCGGCCACGGCGTCGACATCATGTATGAAACCGATCCGAATGCGCTGCTCAAGGAGATGGCCGCAAAGCATGTGCTGGTCGAGATCAACCTCACCAGCAACGATGTGATTCTCGGCGTCTCGCGCGAGAACCATCCGCTGCCCGAATACCTGAAGGCCGGCGTGCCGGTTGCGCTCTCGACCGACGATGAAGGTGTGTCGCGGATCGACCTGACGCACGAATATGTGCGCGCGGCGGTTACATATCACCTCAGCTACGCGCAGCTCAAGCAGATAGCGCGCGCGTCGATCGAGCACAGCTTTCTGCCAGGCGCGAGCCTGTGGCAGAGCACCACGCCCGAAACCCTGCGCACGCCGGCCGCCGCCTGCCGTGGGCAGCTCGGGCTCGCAAGCCCGGCCGGGGCCTGCGCCGAGCTGCTCCGCGCGAGCGAGAAAGCCGCGCAGCAGTGGGAGCTCGAGCGCCGCTTCCACATCTTCGAGGGCAGCTTCTAGCCTGATGCGCATCGTCTTCGCGACCTACGGCACGTTTGGCGATGTGAACCCGCTGATCGGCCTCGGCAGCGAACTGCTGCAGCGCGGACACACGGTCGTGCTGGCCGCGCCCGAGATGTTTCGCCGGCAGGCGCAGGCGAGCGGCCTTCAATTCAGCCCGGTGCGCCCCGAGCAGAGGCCCGACGACGCGGCCATGATCGCGATGATCTACGACCGCAAGCGCGGCACTGAGCGCGGCCTGCGCGAGTTTCTTTTTCCGGCCCTGCGCGACAGCTACGCCGACCTGCTGCGGGTGATTGGCGAGGAGGGCGGCGCCGATCTTTTTGTTTCGAGCGAGCTGGCCTATGCGGGGCCGCTGGTCGCGGAGGTGACGGGCGTGCCCTGGGCCTCGTATGTACTGGCGCCGTTCTCGTTCTTCTCCGGCTACGACCCGCCCGTGCTGCCGCCCTATCCGCTGCTGTCGCTGGCGCTGGCGAAGCTGCCGGGCGCGGCCCACCTGCTGCGCCCCTTTGCCCGCGTGGTGACGCGCAGCTGGTGCGCGCCGGTGTATGAGCTGCGCCGCGAGCTTGGCCTCTCGCGCGGCGCGAGCCCGCTGTTCGACGCGAAGCACGCGCCCGGGCTGGTGCTCGCGCTGTTTTCGCCGCTGCTCGGCGCGCCCCAGGTGGACTGGCCCGCGAACACGCGCCAGTGCGGGTTTGTCTTCTACGACCGCGATGCGGAGCACGCCGCGCTGCCCGCGGAGCTCGCCGCGTTTCTCGACGCGGGGCCGCCGCCGCTGGTGTTCACGCTGGGTTCCGCCGCGGTGCTCGACCCCGGAGACTTTTGGCAGCAGAGCGCGGAGGCGGCGCGCCTGCTGGGCCGGCGCGCCGTGCTGCTCACCGGCAAACACGCCTACACTCCGCTCGACACCGCCGACATTTGCCACGCAGGCTACGCGCCGTACTCGCTGCTGTTTCCGCGCGCGGCCGCCATCATTCACCAGGGCGGCGTGGGTACCACCGCGCAAGCGCTGCGCGCGGGCAAGCCCATGCTGGTGATGCCCTACAGCCACGACCAGCCGGATAATGCACGCCGCATGCAGCGCCTGGGCGTAGCGCGGGTGCTGCCGCGCGAGCGGTATACGGCGCGCCGTGCCGCGCGGTCGCTCGCAATGCTGCTGAGTGGGCCAGATTACACAAAGCGCGCGGCGAGGACAGCTACGAACCTATCAGCTGAAGACGGCTTGCACTCCGCCTGTGACGCACTCGAAGCCGCGGCAACGCCTTGCGGAAACAAGATCACACAGTAACAAAGGCGAGCCGAAGCCCGCCTCTGTTTGTGTTCTTGTATGTGTGCGTCCTACAGCGGCTGAACGTCCGATGCCTGCCAGCCCTTTGGCCCCTTGATGACGTTGAATTGCACGGCTTGCCCTTCCTGCAGACTCTTGAAGCCATTTGAACCGATGGCCGAGTAATGCACAAAGGCATCTTCCCCGTTCTGGCGGGAGATGAAGCCGAAGCCCTTCGCGTCGTTAAACCACTTCACAGTACCTTGTTCCATTCGTGCGTCTTCCCTGGGTTGGATTGCGCTGAAGTGAACGGGAGCCTTGGCTCGCCGGGCGAGCGGCAGCAGGCGGGTTTGCACCCGGTTCGGTTCTCACGCGCGATCAGTCTAGCAGAGCTGTCGAGCGGCTCTACACAGATTTGAGCGCGACGCGGCTCCTCCATGAAATGGAATCCGGAGCGTACAAACAGCATTGCCGGACGCCTGCGAGGCCGTCCGGCAATGTGTGCTTCCGGTTTGCTAGAAGATGTACTTGAGCGCGAACTGTACCACGCGCGCATCCGGGCTTTCGCCGGCTGTGCTGGTGTAGTTGCCGCCTCCCGAGCCGAAGCGTTCGCTCGTGATCTGCCCAAAGCCGCCACCCGTGGTGTTGCCGGGTTGCCCGTAAGCAGGCGTGTTCCACAGGTTGAAGATATCCGCACGGAACTGCACGTTGGTCTCGCGGTACACCGCGAAGCTCTTGAACGCGGACAGGTCGGTGCGGTTATAGCCCGGCCCGTAGACGCTCGTGCGGCCCGGAGGTCCGTAGGCGGAGAGCACATTGGGATCGGTGACCGAAATCTGTCCCGGGCCGGCCGCGCCTGTCACCACCTTGGGCGGGTTCACAAACGCGCAAGGGTTGAACCACGTCTCCACGGTGCGGGTCTTGGTCGCGCAGGTTCCATTCACACTGTTGGGCGTACCGCCTGCCTTGAAGGGATCGGCGATCCGGTAGGCGAACGCATTACCGGTGCCGCCAGGATTGTTGTTCGCGTAAATGCCCACCGGCTGCCCGGTTTGCACGCGGAACACCAGCGCCGCGGCCCAGCCGCCGACCAGCTCATTGGCAATACCGCTCGAGTTCAGGTACTTCTTTCCGTGTCCGAAGGGCAGCTCGTACTGCGTGTTGAGCACAAAGCGCTGGCGCACATCAATCGTCGAGTTGCCGTAATCGTAGCTGTAGCCGAGCAGGCGCTGGTTGCGGTAGCCGCTGCCGCTCTGTCCGGAGCCGCCCAGCAGCGTGTTCGCGTCGTCGAGCGCATGGGACCAGGTGTACGCGCCGAGAAACGTGAGGCCATTGGTAAGCCGGCGCTCGAGTGTAAGCTGCGCCGAGTTGTAGCTCGCACTGCCCGCATAGTCGATCAGGCTGCTACCGCCGAAGTCGGGATAGGGGCGGAGCGTTTGCTCGTTCACCCCGGCAGGCACCACCTGGGCCGGAATGTTGCCGTCCGGGTTGGACTGCAGGTGCCGCCCAAGCGCGGCCACGTAGGCGATGGTTGCGGTCGTCGAATTCGTGATCGAGCGCTGCACCGAGAGGTTGAACTGCTGGCTATACGGGGTTTGCGTGTTGGTCTGGTAGCTGCGGAATCCCGGCTGGTTGACGAAGTTCGCGAGCCCGGCGTTCAACGCGTCGCTGAAGCCGGTTTCCAGCCTCTGCCCGTTGTTCGGGCAAGCGCCCGGGCCCGTGCAGTTGCCGCTCGGGAAGTTGCTGTCGTACTGGAACGGGAAGTTCTGCGAAAGGCTCGGGTAGTAGCCGGTGCTTTCGAGACCCCCGTAGAAAATGCCGTAGCCCGAGCGGATCACGGTCTTTCCAAGCTGGTACGAAATGCCGATGCGCGGCGAAACATTGGTGAACGCTGGGTCTACCAGGAAGTTGTTGTTCGTGTACTGGACGCTGACCTTGTCGGCCGCGAGCGCCGCCAGGAACTTCGGCGTCAGCGGCGGACGGTTCTGCGCCTTTGTCGGGATGCGGTACACGGCCGTGCCCGCGGCGTAGTCCGGCACAAAGTTCGCCTGCTGGCCGTTCAGCTCATTGATCGGCTGCGTGTATTCGTAGCGGATGCCGAGATTGAGGGTCAGGTTCGGCGTCGCCTTCCAGTTGTCCTGGAAGTAGCCGGAGCGGTACCAGCGCTGGGTGTGCGAGGTAAAGATGTTCGCGACGGAGCTGGAGCTGATGTTGTTCAGCAGGAAATCCGCAGCCCCGTACCCGGTGTTGCCGGTGTTGTTCGGGTCCTGCGAAAACTTGCCGTCAAAGGTAAACGTGCCCTTGGGGTCGACCGGCTGGTTGGTCTGGACGCGGATACGCTCGAAATTCACGCCGAAGCGCAACGAATGATTGCCGATCTGCTTGGATACATTGTCCAGGATCTGAATGACGTTCTCGTACTCGCGCGTGGGCTCGTACACCGGGGAGCCCGCGCCCGAGAGCCCATTGTTGCCGAAGCCGAAGCTGGGCAGGCCGCCGTTGCCTGGGCTGAACGGAATGCCGCCCAATCCAAACTGCGGCGAAAGATCCACACCCGCATTGGGTGGAATAAACGCCGCGGCGATCCAGTTGTAACCCACCCGGAACTCGTTGATGAGCGTGGGGGCGAACACGTGCGTTTCGCTGAAGGTAAAGTTGCGGCCTTCGGTCACTGTGCTGCCGCTGCCGCCAAAGCTGCCGCCGTCAAGGATGCCGAGCGGAGCGACGAAAGAGATCGGCTCGTTGGTATAGCTGTACCGCGCGAACATCTGGTCGCGCGGGCTCGCATTGTAGTCCAGGCGCCCGTCGTACTGGGTGGTGTTGTCGCTGGCGCTGCCCTGGAAGGTGTAATTGTTAATGGTATTGGCAGCGCTTCCGCGGTTTGGCTTCGGGTATGCGCTGAGAATTCCCTGCGCGACCGGGTTTACCTGCGCCGGGCAGATCACGTTGTTGACGCCGTTGCAGTTCAGGTAGTTGGTCGCGACGATAGGCGAGCTCGGTTTGGTCGGATCCGCGTGTGTTGGGCCGCCCGGCTGGTACAGCGTCACCGGCTGTCCGCGGCCGTTGGCGCCCCCGTTCAGCAGGTCGGAAAAGTCGCCCGTGCGCTCCGCCAGCGTCGGCACCGTGTAGATGCCGGTCTGCCCAAAGATGATCCGGTTCGCCTCCGCATCGCCGAAGAAGAACAGCTTGTCCTTGAGAATGGGTCCGCCCAGGGTCGCGCCGAACTGGTTCTGCCGGTATTTCGGCACCACATTCTGGAAATAATCGCGAGAGTTCAGCACGTCGTTGCGGAAGTACTCCCACAGATCGCCGTGGAAGCTGTTGCCCCCGCTTTTGGTTGCAACGTTCAACACCGCGCCGGCCGAGTGGCCCAGCTCCGCCGTGTAATCGCCCGTCTGCACCTTGAACTCCTGCAGCGCGTCCGGCGGGGGTTTGATAACAAAGCTGGCGCCATTGAGAAAGTCGACCAGGTTGGCGTTGTTATCCACGCCGTCCAGGATGAAGTTGTTCTGCTCGGAGCGCTGGCCGTTGGCCGAGAAGTCGCCCTTGGCGGCGCCGCGCGAGCCCTGCTCCGACGGCGTGACGCCGGCCGAAAGCTGCGCGATGAACGTAAAGTTGCGGCCATTGAGCGGGGTGTCGTTGATGACCTTTGATGAAACTACCTGCCCGGTCGAGGCTTCCTCGGTCTGCAGCGCCGGCGCGGCGGAGGTTACGGTGACGTTGGTCTGCGAACCCTCGACGCCCACCTGCAGGTCCGCGGTCGTGGTCGATGCGACGTTGACCTGCACGTTGTCCTGGGTGGTGGGAGCGAATCCCTTCGACTGGACCTTGACGGTGTAGGTGCCCAGCTTGAGCGGCGTTGCGGTGTAGTTGCCGCTGCCATCGGTGGTTTCGGTGACGGAGAAGCCGTTCGCGGCGTTGGTGATGGTGACTTTCGCGCCCGCCACGCCGGCTCCGCTCGAGTCGCGCACGGTGCCGCTGATGCTGCCCTGGTCGACCTGGGCAAAGGCGGAGGGAACTGCCGCGGAAAACAGGGCGCACGCACTGAGCGAGAGGGCCGCAGCTGGTCCGAGATGGATTGGAAACCGTTTCGAAATCGATAACATCGGGTATTTCACTTTCTCGCCGCCTTGTTGGCGGTGTTCTAAGTTTCGTGATCGAAGTAGAGGACTACCGCAAGGGCCTGACCTAAAGTCGACCAACGGTACGGCGCAGACGAGCGAATGTCAACGAATAGTTCATCCAGGGGATTGACAACGTTGATGAGAACGATACTGGGTCCATCAGGTCCGCGTCTCCTGCGTTGCGGGCTGCCGCTCAGCGTTGCGGGCTGCCGCTCAGCTATGCTGGGAGCGCGACGACAGGAACACAGCAGCGAGGAAAAGTATGTCTCAGCAGAACGAACAGGCGCCCGGCAGCCGCAACGATTGGGACCGGCGAATTCTCTTGAACCAGCACCTCCGCGTGGAGGTGCTGCCCGCGCTTGGCGGCAAGCTCGCTTCGATTTCGCTTGCGGGCAGCGGCGGCGAACTGCTGCAGGCGCCGCTCCGGCCGTATGCACCCCGCGGAGCGACTCTGCCGTTCGACCAGGCGGACGCCAGCGGCTGGGACGAGTGCCTGCCTTCGATCGGTCCATGCGAGGTTCTGTATGGCGACGGGCAGACCGCGAAGGTTGAGGACCATGGCGACTTCTGGCGCGTCGGTTTCACGGTCGACGAAGCGACCGAAACGACGCTGCGTATGCACGCCGAAGGGACTTCGTTGCCGCTCGGCTTCGAGCGAGCGCTGCGCCTCGACGGCCGCGTGCTGCACCTTGACTACAAGCTGCACAACCGCAGCGATGCCGCTGTGCCCTGGGGCTGGTCGGTGCACCCCCTGTTCGCCATCCAGCCGTTCGACCGCATCCACCTGCCGGGGTCTGTACGCGAAGTGACGGCGCACTCCTCAGCCAACGGGCGCCTGGGCGGCGGCACGCTTGCCTGGCCGCACACGAGCAATGCGCTCGATGGGGAGCCGCTCGATCTATCGCTCGCCGGCTCCGTCGACGATGGCGCGGCCGACAAGCTGGTGCTGCCTTCGCCGCCGGAGGGCTGGTGCGCGCTCGAGCGCAAGACGCTGCGCACGCTCGTGACCTTGCATTTCGACCCGAAGGATGCGCCGTGGCTCGGGCTGTGGCTTTGCTACGGAGGGTGGCCTGGCGAACCCGGGGCGAAGAAGGGCTACGCGGTCGCGCTCGAACCGTGCAATCTGCCCGTCGACTCGCTCGCCGGCTCGCTTGCGCAGGGCGCCGCCGGGCAGCTGACGCCGGGCGAGCGAAAACATTGGAGCCTGCGGCTGGAAATCAGCGACGCACAGGAAAGGTAACCGTGATGGATACAGAAGCAGCAGCAAGAGAGCTGGCGCAGACGCATAAGCGTGTTTTCGCCGAAGAGCCAATGGGCGTTTACGCCGCGCCGGGCCGCGTCAACCTCATCGGCGAGCACACCGATTATGCCGGCGGTTTCGTGATGCCGGCGGCCATCGACTTCGCGACGGTAGCCGCGGTTTCGCCGCGCGCCGATAACATGGTTTCCATCTACTCGGCTAACTTCGACGAGCGCGCCGAGTACACGCTCGATGCGATCCCCGCGCACGGCAGCCATCAGTGGAGCGACTATCCGTTCGGCGTGCTGCAGGTCGCTCGTGCGGAGGGCGTCAAGGTGGGCGGCTTCTCGCTGTCGCTGTTCGGCGATGTGCCGCTGGGCGCGGGCCTTAGCTCCTCGGCTTCGATTGAAGTCGCGACGTTGCTGGCGGTGCTCGCGGTGGCGGGCACGGCGCTGCCGCGGCCGGAGATGGCGCTGCTCGCCCAGCGCGCGGAGAATGAGTATGTGGGCGCCAACGTCGGTATTATGGACCAGTTCGTGGCCTGCTGCGGCGCGCGCGACCATGCGCTGCTGCTGGACTGCCGTTCGCTCGCCTACAAGCTCGCGCCCATCCCGGCTAACCTGAACCTGGTCATCTGCAACACTATGGTCAAGCACTCGCACGCGGGCGGCGAGTACAACACACGCCGCGCGGAAGTGGAAGAAGCGACCGCGATCCTGCGCAGCCACCGGCCCGAGGTCGCGCTGCTGCGCGACGCGACGCCGCGCGATCTGGAGCAGTGGGGCCGCGAGATGCCGCTCAACGTGCTCAAACGCGCGCGCCACATCATCACCGACAGTCTGAGGGCGGAAGCCGCCGCCGCCGCGCTCGAACGCGGCGACCTGAAGGAGCTCGGCAAGCTGATGGCCGAGGCCCATGCCAGCTATCGCGACGACTTCGAAGCCAGCTGCCCGGAAGCGGACCTTATGGTTTCGCTCGCGAACCAGCAGCCGGGGCTTGTAGGCGCGCGCCTTACCGGCGGCGGCTTCGGCGGCTGCACGGTGAACCTCGTCGAAGAGCAGCACGCCGCGGCGTTCGGCGAGGCGGTTGCCGCTGGATACGAGCAGCAGACCGGCATAAAGCCCGATGTCTTCCGCTGCCGCGCCGCCGACGGGGCACAGCAGGTGCTATAAGACGGACTTCGAGCAACGCGCCCTAGCGTTGAAGGAGCAGAATGGCCGGTCAGCACTGTAGGCCCGAAGAGCGAACTGGACTGCTTGATTCGAACCAATCCCGATACACCCGATGCCCGGGATCCAGCGCCATTTTCAGGGGCCGATGGTGCGGGCCGTGACAATGCCGACTGCGTTGGGCGTACCCGCAATGACCTTGGTGCCGGACCGAACTGTCTTCAAGGGTGGTATAGCTTTCCGGCTTCAGGAAAACATCCCTGCCGATCTGCTGTTCCGTAAGATCCTCGGTGTGCCCGTGCAGGGTGCGCTCAGTCATGTGCAATAGCAGCAGCCGGATGCGCGTGGCTCTCTGAAAGCTGCTTGAGGATGCGGTGCGCTCAACCAGCCGCCATCGAGCGTCTTCCTTAAGATCCTCTTCCAGTTCCTGGGTTGGTGCTTGCCATCGACCGGCGGAACCAGATCTCAATCAAAATGCGCTTGTTACTTTCTGTGATTCACATTAAAAAACCTGATTAACGGGTGATCTCCTTGGCAAGTGTTCGACCGCGAAGAGAGGATGCGCCACAGTCAGAGGGAGATGGGGAAAGCCAAATGGAGTATGCCAAGACATCGCTATGCCTGTTCGGCGGCAATCTCGGAGGCCCAATCTTTATCCCGAAATTTTCGTCCGGCGATCGGGAAAAGCTTTTTTTCTTTTATAACTACGAGGGCACACGGGCGACGCGACCTGTCGCGGCGCCAACCACCGGACGCGCCGCCTACGACATTCCGGCGCAGGCGCAGCTGACCGGCGACTTTTCTTCCCTATAAATTGGGCCCCAGCACCGCGCCCGGCTTCCAGAACGGCCAGATCTTCAGGCCCGGCACCAGTACCCGCGATTCAGGAGGCAACATCACCGGGGGAGTGCCGTATGTGGGCAATATTATTCCGGCAAGCGAGTTCAGCAAGCAGACTCCGGCCTGGCAGAAGCTGCTGAGCCGCGCCTATACCTTTGGACTGAACAGTCAAGTGGCCAACGGCCTCACCCAGGGCAGCATCGCTTCGGGCAACCCGTTCAACGGCATCGTGCAGGAGGGCACCAACGGCATTCCCCTGGGTCTGGCGCAGCATCGCCACAATAACTTTCAGCCGCGCGTCGGCTTTGCCTACGACTACTTCGGCGACGGCAAGACCGCGTTCCGCGGCGGCGCCGGTATCTTGAACGAGCGTATCCGGCAGAACAACCAGAGCTTCGACGGCCTCGGCAATCCGCCGCTCGCCTACACGCCGCAGCTGTTCAACGGCAATATCGACAATGTTTCGCCCGCGCTCGGCTTGCTGTTTCGGTTGCGATCGCCGGTGCCCTGCTTGCGGCGCCGAGCTCAGGCCGCCCGCAGGCCGGCGCAAAGCTCGAGGCCACTTTCAACCAGGCGGTCAAGGCAATGCAGGCGGGCGAGTTTTCGCGAGCGGAACAGGGCTTCGATGCGGTGCTCGCGGCCGACCCGAGCAATTTCGCGGCCCTCGGCAATCTCGGCGTGCTTTACTCGCATACGCACCGGTTCGCCAAAGCGATCGACACCGACCAGCGCGCCCTGAAAATCGATCCGAAAGACCCGAGCATCCTGCTCAACCTGGGGCTTGCTTACATGAAGCAGGAACAGTACGCGCGGGCGCGCCCTTACTTTCAAACCATGTCGCGGAGCAGCCGGGAGACACGCGAGCCGAGCTGCTGCTGGCCACCTGCATGGTGCTGGGCGATGACGCGAAAGACGGAGTCGCCCTGATCCTCTCTCATAAGCTGGATGCGGTGGACCCTTCGGCGCTTTATCTTGAAGCCGTGGGCTACGCGCGCCTGGGACAGATGGGTGCGGCCCAGGCGGTCTTTCGTCAACTGCTGGACAATGGCAGCACGCGTGCGCAGGCGAATTTTCTAATTGGGCAGGCCATGCATGATGGACATCGTTTGCAGGACGCGGCGGATGCATTTGGAGAGACACTCAAACTCGATCCCACTTATCCCGGCGCCCACCGCGAGTTAGGCAAGGTGTATATCAGCATGCAGCGTTTCCAGGACGCGGAGCGCGAGCTGCGCGCGGCGTTTGCCGAAGACCCGCGGGACGGCAGCGCGCTGTACTTTCTGGGGGCCATGCTGGTGCAGACGGGTCACGAGGCCGAGGGTGCGCCCTTGCTTGAACGCGCGGCGCCGCTCACGCCGGACTCCTGGGCGATCCCGTTCTATCTGGGAAAAGCAGACGTGAAGCAGGGTCGTGCGGGGCCGCGGTGCCGCTGCTTGAAAAGGCAGCGGCCATGAATGCGGACGAGCCGCAGCTCTTTTACCTGCTGGCCCGCGCACTGCGGGCGACGGGCCGCGCGGAGGAAGCAAACGCCGCGATGGCGCGTGTGCAGGCGCTGCAAAGTTCCGCTCTCGACGCGGAAAAGCAGGCGATGAGCAGTAAGGTGATAGGTGCGCGCTGAGCAGCTTGCCCGCCGGCGACAGCACATGCCGGCATCGGCATTCCACTGGAAGAACTCGATTGAGCTTTCGATGCCGCCCAGGCTGTCCGCATCGGGCCAGCCGCGATCGTCAAAGGCCGCGTTCTGCCAGTTGTCCACGTGCTGCATGGAGGCCTTCCACTGCCCGTCGCTGATGAGCAGAGGAGCCGCGGCGACGCCGCGCTCGGCGGGGACAATCTTGACCGCGAGCACCTCTCCGCGCGTCTGCTGGATGCTGAGACGGCTGTCAGCTCCGCTGCCCATGCCGGGGCCGCGCACTGCTTCCAGCGCCACAACATTTCGCCCAGGGCGTAGAGCGGCGGTTACGTCGCAGGCGCGCACACGAATGCCCATGGGGGAGTCGGTGTCCAGCTGATAGCTGCATATCTGTTGGCCATTGAGGAAAACAGTTGCCGAGCGTGGGCCGGCGATAGAGAGGGTGGCGTGCGCGGGCGGGGAAGCGAGCTTGAAGCTGCGCCGGAAGTAGTGCGGCGCAAGATCGCTGCCGGAATCGGAAGTCCATCCGCTCGCCCGAAGAGAGTCCTCGGGCACGGCATCGCTCTTCGTCCAGATGTACTGCTCCGGCAGCGGCTTGTGCATCGCCGATTCGAGCTGTGGAGCCGCAAGCAAGAGCAGCGGTCCAGAAAGTGTCCAGCCAATCACGCGGCTCCGCTAGCAACTAGATTGTGAACAGGCTTTGACAGTTACTGAAAGGATGGGGGAGCCGCACTGGGAGCATTGCCCCAGGATTTATTCGGCGCCGGCGCGAGCTGAAACTCAAGTGTGCCGCCGCCGAGCGCGAAGCTTTCGGGAAGCCAGGTGCGCGTGTACGCCTTGCCATTGACGCGCAGGCTTTGTACATAGGGCGAACCGGCGCCAGCGCCTTTGGCCACGATGCGAACATCGCCGCCGGCCCGGTGCACGGTCATCCGCGGGAACAGCGGCGAGCCGAGAACAAGCTCTGCGCGGCCTGGAATCTCAGGATAAAACCCGAGCGAAGCGAACACCGCCCAGGATGACATTTCCCCCAGGTCGTCGTTGCCGGGGATACCGGCAGGCGTGTTGCGCCACAGTGTATCCAGAACCTGTCGCACCAGTTGCTGGGTCTTCCACGGCTCGCCGGTCCAGTCATAAAGCCACGGCGTCTCGATAGAGGGCTCGTTGTTGAGCTCCGCATGCAGGGGACCGGCTTCGGTCACCGCCGGCGCACCGTGCTCGTCGTAGAAGAACCGGTTCAGCCGATCCAGGGCTTTTTGCGTGCCGCCCATTGCTTGAAAGAGGCCTTTGACGTTGAACGGAACCATCCACACGTACTGCGCGGCCGTGCCTTCGACGAAGCCGTCTTCAGTGGCGGGCGTAAACGCGTGAGGACTCTTGTCGTTATCATCCCGCACCTGGGCCCAGGTACCGTCGGCATTCCGGTTCTGCATGTACCCGCCCTCGGGCGCGGCTTGCGGGTTGAAGATGTTGCGCCAGTACTGGGCACGATCGAGAAAGCGGCGGCTCACCGCGGGCTCGCCAAGCCGGTCGGCCAGGGCGGAGATGCCGAACTCCGCCGTCGCGTCCTCAAGCGTGTCGGCGGCAGGGCCCCAGGCCGGGGCGCCGACCGGGATGTAGTGCAGGGTAAGCCATTTGTCCAGCCCGGGGCGCTGGCCCGCGCACTCGACCGGGCAGCCCTGCTGGGCCAGGTCCGCCGGCGTGGGTACATCGGCTGCATGGACCAGCGAAGTGAGCGCGCCATGCGCGTCGAAGCTGTGGCCGCCGAAGGCATAAATGTCCGCGATCGCGGGCGCGGCCGGGTCGCCGTTCATGACGTGCGTCGCGCCGCTGTTGTGGGTCCAGCGGTCCCAGGCGCCGCCGCTCTGGGCGGCCTGGTTCAGCAGGCTCTGAGCGATATCGCTGCCCACCTTCGGATCGAGCCAGGTGACCAACTGTAACTGTGAGCGATACACATCCCAGCCGGAGAAGTTGGCGTACTGCGCCTGCTGGCCGGCGGCAAGCTGGTGGGCCTTGCCGTCCATCCCGGCGTACTGGCCGTTGCTGTCGCTGGCCAGGGTCGGCGTCATGAGGGAGTGGTAGAGCGCGGTGGTGAAGACGGTGCGCTGCTCGGGCGTGCCGCCCTCAATTTCGATCTGATGGAGCCTGGCAGCCCAGGCGGCGTGCGCTGCCGCATGCACGGCCTCGAAGGTGGGGCTGCTTGCGGTTTCCGCGGCCAGGTTGGCGCGCGCGTTCGCTTCGCTGACATAGGAGATGCCGACGCGCAGGTGCACAGCGGCGGCGTCTTGAGGCGCGAAGGAAACCCACACGCCCGATCCTTTACCTTTCTCCGGAAAGCCCTTGCCGCCGAAACCGGTGCCGCCGCTTGCCGTGGTCTGCCCCTGCATCAGCATGGCGTCGTGCCAGGCGCCGGTGTGCGTGAAGGGCCGGTCGAGCTGCGCCGCGAAGTACACCGTGTAGTAGGACCGGCGGTCCACCGGGTCGATGTAGCCGCAGAAGTTGCCGCTGGTCACCGAGCCCGTGATGAGCCGATGCTCTACGTCGATCGCCGTGTGCGCGTCGGACGAGCCGACCTCGGAGTCGGAGGTGCGCACCAGCAGGGCGGCCGGTTTGCCGGCTGGATAGTGAAAGACAGCGGCGCCGGTGCGCGTGGATGCGGTGAGCTCGACGGCAATGCCGGAGCCCAGGGCGACGCGGTAGTAGCCAGGCTGGGCCAGCTCATCGGCATGCGTAAAGCCCGCGCTGTAGCTGGTGCGGAAGTCCGTCGAAGGAGACTGCGCGACGGGTTCCGCGATGGGCATGAATGGGAGATCGCCGGAGCCGCCGGCACAGCCCCACCCTTCGACATTGGTGAGCGAGAAGCCGCGCAGCTTCGTGGCTCGATCCTCATACCCGCCGGGCGCGGCGATGGGCCGGCCCGCGCGAATGGGCGACGCTTCCGGACTGAACTGAACCATGCCGAAGGGGGTGGTAGCACCGGGAAAGACGTTGCCGCCATGCGCGGTGCCGATGAATGGATTGACGAGCGATGTCGGGTCGGCCTGCTGCTGCGCAAGTGAAGTTGCAGTGCCAAAAAGCAGCAGGGCGGAAAGAATGCGGCGGCGACTCTCGATCAACAGGATTCTCCTGACTGAAGGATGGCGCAAATGCGCACAGCTCGCAAGGATCGCGGCATTTGCGCACCCCGGCAGGGCGCTCACTCCAGGATGGGGCAGCGCCGGGCCGTTACGGCAAGAGCCTCAAGTCGTGGAACTCGATTGCCCGTGCTGGGTACAGCCAGGTACTCCGTGCGCGGTTTAGATCGACAGGTTCAGCACGCGGTTCAGCCGTTGAACGAAGCTGGCAGGCTCCTGGAGCGGGAGACCTTCCATCATTAGAGCTTGATCGAAGAGCAGCCAAGCGGCGTCTTCGACGATCGGGTCGCCGACACGCCCGAGCAGCTTCCTGACGATTTCGTGATCGGGGTTGATCTCGAGCGTGGGCCTGGGTGAGGGCAGATCTTTCTGACCCATGGCACGGAGCATCTGCTGGACCTGCAGGGATGGCTCCTCTTCATCGGAGACGATGCAGGAGGGACTTTCGGCGAGGCGGTTGGACGCTCGCACCTCCTTGACCCGATCGCCGAGGGTTGACTTGAGTCTTTCGAGCAAAGGCTTGAGGGCTGCCGCCTGTTCAGGCTCCGCCTCGTTCTTGAGGTCTTCGCCGGTTGAGGCTTTGCCGACGGATTTGAGATCGACATCCCCGTATTTATCGATGCCGGCGAAGATGATCTCGTCGAAGTCGTCATCGAGGATAAGAACTTCAATGTCCTTCCTGCGATAGATTTCGAGCAGCGGTGAGGTACGCAGGAGCGATTCGGCGCCGCCGGTGACGTAGTAAAGGCTCTTCTGGTCGGGCTGCATACGCGACTTCGCGTCAGCGAGGCTCGAGAGACCTTCCGCCCTGGTGCTTTTGAAGCGGATCAGATCGAGCAGCGTTTCGCGGTTGGCGTAGTCCGAGTAGAGGCCTTCCTTGAGCGGGCGATTGAATTGCTCGATGAACTTGAGGTACTGCTCCGGCTGCCTTTCGGCTACGGATTTGAGCTCCGAAAGAATCTTCTTAACGCTGGCTGTGCGGATGCTGGTGAGAACACGGTTCTGCTGGAGGATCTCGCGGCTGACGTTGAGCGGAAGGTCTTCGCTGTCGATGATGCCGCGAACGAACCGGAGATAGGCGGGCAGCAGTTCCTTGGCGTCATCCAGAATGAAGACGCGCTTGACATAGAGCTTCACACCGGGCTTGTAATCGGCATGGTAGAGGTCAAACGGAGCCCTGGACGGGATGAAAAAGAGAGTGGTGTACTCGAGAGTACCTTCGGCCCGGGTATGAAACCAGAAGAGCGGATCCTCCGAGTCGCCGGTCAGGCTCTTGTAGAGTTCCTTGTAGTCCTCCTCGGCGAGCTCGGCTTTGGAGCGGCGCCAAAGGGCGCTGGCTGCATTGACCTGCTCGGTGGTTCGAATCTTGTCGGGCTTCTTCTCTGTTTCGTTCCACTCGCTCTTGTCGCAGGTGAGGAAGATAGGAAAGGCGATGTGGTTGGAGTATTTCCTGACGACCTCGCGCAGGCGCCGGCTTTCAGCGTACTGCTCGCCTTCCTCGTTCAGGTGAAGAAGGACGGTAGTGCCGGCCGCGGAACGCTCCGCGGGCTCAATCTCGAAACCGGACTTGCCGTCGCTTGCCCAGCGCCACGCCTGCTCTTCTCCAGCCTTGCGCGAGATGACCTCGACGCGATCCGCTACCATGAATGCGCTGTAGAAACCGACGCCGAACTGGCCGATGAGGTTGGAATCTTTCCTGGCGTCGCCGGAGAGCTGCGAAAGAAAGTTCTTTGTGCCGGAGCGGGCGATGGTGCCCAGATGAGCAACGAGATCATCTTTGTTCATTCCAATGCCCGTATCCGAGACGGTAAGCGTTTTATTGCTTTCATCGAGCTCCAGATCGATGCGCGGCGCAAAGGGGAGTTTCTTATAGGCGTCGTCGACTACCGTAAGGTGCCGGAGCTTGTCGAGCGCGTCGGAGGAGTTGGAGATGAGCTCGCGGAGGAAGATCTCCGGGTGCGAGTAGAGGGAGTGAACGATGAGCTGGAGCAGTTGGCTGACTTCGGTCTGGAACTCTTGTGTGGGCATGGCAATTACAAACATTATAGAAAACCGGCCGGATGCTACGACAGCAGGAGCTCTCTATCCGGTGGGCCGAGGTCGCGGATGAGACTGTTTTCGCCGTCGCTTCGCCGCCACTTTCCCCTGCAAAAAGCATATAAAAGACAGTACCGTAGGCAAACCCGAAGGGGGACGTTCTTCGCTGTAAAAACCGGCGCCGCTCATAGCGAAACATCTGCAAAGACGCAGGCAGGCGCTCTTGCCGGGAGTCCCTCGGCCTTGGATTTGAAATCCACTTTTTCTGCCGGAGCTATACACACGTATGATTTCGTCTTCTCGTCGCGCCTGCATCGTTGTCTTTTTTTTCGCGTCCACACTGTGCGCCAGCGCCGCCGCTCGCGCACAGGTGGATGTCCTCATGCAGCACAATGATAACGAACGGACCGGGGCAAACCTCCGGGAAACAGTCCTCAAACCTTCCAATGTCGACCCCATTCACTTCGGCATGCTGTTTAAGCACGTCGTCGACGATCAGCTCTATACCCAACCGCTGCTGCTGACCAACGTGCTCGTCGGCGGCGGCTATCACGACGTCGTCTTTGCCGCTACGGTGAACAACAGCGTTTACGCCTTCGACGCCAATGACCCCAGCGCCGCCGAACCGCTTTGGCACGTCAACTTCGGGATTCCCGCCAATCTGCACGACTATGACTTCGGCTGTCTAGACATGAATGGCAATATGGGCATCGTCGGCACGCCGGTTCTCGATCCCGCGACCCGCGTTTTGTACGTGGTCGCGCTCACGAAGGCTGCCGGGCACTTTGAGCAGCGCCTCCATAAGCTTGATGCTGCGACAGGTGCGGACATGCCGGGGAGCCCCGTCGTCATCACCGCGCCGGATTTCAATCCGCTGCTGCAGAACCAGCGACCCGCGCTGACTCTCGACCGCGGCAACGTGTACGTGGGCTATGCCTCACATTGCGATAAGGAGCCGTATCACGGCTTTCTGCTCAGCTACGACGCCGCTACTCTAAAACAACGGGCCGTGCTGAATACCTCGCCCGGCGGCGGCGGCGCCAGCATCTGGCAGAGCGGCCAGGCGCCGTCCATCGACAAAGACGGCAACATCTATCTCGATACAGGCAACGGCAGCTGGAACGGCACAACGCAGTTTAGCGAGAGCTTTTTAAAGCTCACGCCTTCTCTGCGGATTCTGGACTGGTTCACGCCCACCAACCACGAGCAGCTCGATAAAGACGACAACGATCTCGACTCCTCCGGCGCCACCCTCATCCCCAATACGAACCTGGTGCTGGGCGGTGGGAAGCAGGGGGTGCTCTACCTGCTTAACACGCAGCACCTCGGCCATCTAGGCGACCAGCATGCTGTGCAGCACTTTCCTGTCACCAGTTCGCATCTGCACAGCGTTGCGTATTGGCAAAGCGCCAGGAACGGCCGCCTTCTCTATATGTGGGGACAGAAGGACAAGGAGCGCGTCTACAAATTCAAGCCGGACAACACGCTCGAAGAGACGCCGTTCCAGATGCTGCCTACCGCCAATCACGGCCATCCGGGCGCCATGCTGTCTATCTCGGCCAACGGCGACAAGGATGGGATTCTCTGGGCTGCGATTCATCACGTGGGAGACTCCTGGCATATGTCCCAGCCCGGCATCCTCTACGCCTACGACGCCGACGACATCCACAGCGAGCTGTGGAACTCGCTGGATTACCCTTCACGCGACGACTGCGGCGAGTATTCCAAAATGGCGCCTCCCACAGTTGCGAATGGCAAGGTATACCTTTCGAGCTTCGGAACGAAAAACATAGGCACCGGTCAATTGTGCGTCTATGGATTGCTGCCCAACGGTCCTGTCCCGGACGCTCCCACGAACGTCAGAGCCCACACCCATGAAAAGAACGTCACCATCGAATGGGATCCTGTTCCGGGAGCGGTAACATACACCGTTGAGAGCACGCAGGGCGGCGGCCCACACGTGATTGGGTCCGGCCTTACCAGGCCGATCTTTACCGAGCCCGCTGCCGAAAAAGGCGAAACGCAGTATCGCGTGATCGCGGTCAATGGCAACGGCCATGGAGTACCCTCGGCTCCAGCCGCACTCGCCATCCAGGATGTCCCCCAGATGCGCATCATGCATTAGTCTCCCGAGTTATTGGGTTCTTTACAAATTGGGGTTATCCCGACCGTAGCGTCGTGCGCCAGGGGGAGGGCAACCAGATCAGGGATCAGGCATATTACCGGCGTAAGAGGCTCTTGGGGGCTTGTGCGGGTACAATCTTGACGAATCCGACTATGCCCACATTCGAAAACACGACTGCCCCTTTGATCTTTGCTGTTTGTAAGCCGAAGGAAGATGTGCGCCTGGGCACGATGGCCGACGCTGAGTTTGCAGCAGATCTGTCGATGGTTTTGCGCGGCGATGCTCCTGCCGAATACCGCGACCCAGCCCTCTTCTTTGTCAATACATACCCCACGCGGGGACTGAAGAACCTGCTGACGAACGTCTGCGGCCGGCTCAGCCGCGGCAGCAGTGCCGCGTCCATCTTTCGTCTCGACACCTCCTACGGAGGCGGCAAGACGCATGGTCTGATTGCCCTGATTCACGCCGCAAGGTCGGGAAACAGCATCGCGGGGATCGAAGAGTTCGTACTCCGCGAAGACCTGCCGTCGACCCAGGTGCAGATCGCTGCTTTCGACGGAGAGAACGCGGACCCTGTCAACGGTCGAGCCATGGAAGCCGGCCTTCGGGCCTCTGATGCGGCGACTGCAGGACAAAATGAAAGGTCTGGTCCTGCTTACGGCCACGCCGATGCAGGTCCATTCGTTGAGGTTTGGGACCTGCTCCATCTGCTTGGACTGCCCCTGGCCTGGACAGAGGAGGCCTTCCTCTCCTTCCATGACCGGCTTTCGAAGCCAATGCCCTCGCATGAAGATATGGAAGAACTCGCCCGGATGTTCAGGACTATGGAAGAGGCATACGGCAAGTATTCCCACGATGAAATGGCAGACCGCCTCGGCGTATGCCGCCTGAAAGCCAGACGGCTGCTCCGCATTCTGCGTGAAGAAGCAACCACAGATCGACGTGGGCTGAGCGCAGACGATCGCCAGATCGTTCTGAAGCTGCTGCGCCACACGTCTCCGGTAGGACGATTGATTTCGCGCAATACGCGCGAGCTTCTCCGGCACTACTTCAAAACCGGTCAGATGAGCACACGTATCGCGGATCGGGAAGTCGAGCACGTTTTCCTGGAAATGACATCCGGCGAGCGAGATGCTTACGAACAAGTCGAGCGATACATTCGGGACAGCTATAGCCAAGCGTCGGTCGAACAGCGAAGCGCCGTCGGTTTCGTGATGACGATCTATCGCAAGCGACTGGCAAGCAGCTTCTATGCACTGACACAAACGCTTGCGAAGCGGAGAGAAAATCTGCTGCGGGCCGCAGCATCGAGCTCCCTCTTCACGGATGAAGATATCTCCGACGATGATCTGGCCGACGAAGCGGTCGAAACAGACGAGATCGGCGAAATGGAACGGGCCTCGCTGCTGCTTGACGACCGCTCGTCGGTCGAAGACCTGCTGCGGCAAGTGGAAGTGCTTCCGGAAGACACAAAATCACGGGCCCTCCGAAAGGTATTGGCAGGTCTGCGGGATGCTGGATATCGCCAGGTCATGATTTTCACCCAATTTACGGATACTCTGGATTTTGTTCGGAGTGAACTCGTCAAATCGACCGATCTCAAGGTTTTATGCTTCTCCGGACGGGGCGGCGAAATCCCGGTAGGCGACGGCCGCTGGAGCAAGATCACACGAGAAGATGTCCGCCGCCGCTTTGCACGAGGCGAAGCCGACGTTCTTGTATGCACCGATGCCGCGGCGGAAGGCTTAAACTTCCAATTCTGCGGCGCCCTGGTGAATTACGACCTGCCCTGGAATCCGATGCGCGTTGAGCAGCGCATCGGCCGTATCGACAGACTGGGGCAGCAGTTTCATAAAATACGAATCGTCAACCTGCATTACGAAGATACCGTCGAAGCGGCTGTGTACAAGGTTTTGCGAGAGCGGATCAAGCTGTTTGGCGATGTGGTAGGCAAGCTCCAGCCGATCCTCTCTCAGATTGCCGGGCAGATTGCAAGGGCCGTACTGAGCACCAAGACCGAAGGATCGGCGGAAACGATCGTAGAGGACATCGAACGCGGTGCGGCGGAAGCCGAACAGGCTGCGTTCGACTTAGATTCGCTGTTAGCCCGCGAACCGATCGATGAGGTGCGCGTCCCACCCTTGTATGACCTTGGCGACCTCCGCAGTGTAATCAAAGAGCACGCTCGGCTCATGCCTGAGGTTCGTATCGACGCACGGTCCGATAAGGAAGTGTTCTATCAGGCCGCAGGCATGGACACCGCCGCTCGCATCACCGTCAGTCCCGAATACTTCGATGATCACCTTGAGGACGTAGAACTCTGGTCCCCTGGAAATCCTCTTTTCCCATGGGAACACAAGGAGCCTTCCCCACAATCGCTTCTTGAGAACCCCTTTCATTCGCTCTGAAGCAATTGCGGAGGACTTGGAAACCATGAACGGAAGCATTGGCAGGCACGGGCTGATCGGCGATCTGCAAACGGCGGCGCTGGTGAGCTCGGGGGGTGCTCTGGACTGGCTGTGCTGGCCGGATTTCGACTCGGAGGCGTGCTTTGCAAGCCTCGTCGGCGAGCAGCGCAACGGCTGCTGGACGCTTGCTCCGCGCTCGTACCGCTCGGCGAAGACGCGCTATCTGCCGGGGACGCTGGTACTCGAGACGACATACGAGCAGGCGTTCGGCGGCTCGGCGATCGTAACTGACTTTATGCCGGTGCGGCGCGAGCACTCGACGCTCGTGCGTATTGTGCGCGGGATAAAGGGGCGGACGCGCATGCGCTGCTGGATCGCGCCGCGGCTGGACTACGGGAACGCGCAGCCGCGGGTGGAGTGCGGGGAACCGGGCTGCTGGACACTAACATCTGGGCCGCACCGGATGGTGGTGCGCAGCAACGCTCCGCTGGAGATAAAGGCAGGGGACCTAACAGCGGAGTGGACAGTGGAGCCGGGGGAGACGTGTGCGTTCACGATGCAGCACGGGGTTTCCTACGGGGAGCCGCTGCCGCCGGCACCCGACCCGGAAACCCTGCTGCGGCACACCACGGAGTATTGGCGGGGCTGGAGCGGGCGAAACACGTACACGGGCCGGTACCGGGCGGAGGTCGAGCGATCGCTGTTGACGCTCAAGGCACTGACCTACGAGCCGAGCGGGGGGTTCGTCGCTGCGCCAACGACGTCGCTGCCGGAGAAGGTAGGCGGCACGCGCAACTGGGATTACCGCTTTTGCTGGCTGCGGGACTCAACCTTCAGCCTGCTGGGGATGCTTGAGTGTGGATACCGGGAGCACGCGGATGGCTGGCTGCAGTGGCTGAGCCGTTCGATGCAAGGCAACCCGGACGGATTGAAGATTCTGTACGGAATCACAGGGAAGCGCGAGCACAGCGAGTGGGCCGCCGGGTGGCTGTCCGGCTACCGGGGCTCGAGACCCGTGCACATCGGCAACAAGGCTTCCGATCAGCTGCAGCTCGACACGTTTGGGGAGGTGCTCGACACGTTGTACCGGGCGCGCTGCCACGGCTTGTATCCTCTGGCAGACCGGAGCGGGGAGGCGCTTGAACTGCCGCTGCTGGAGAACCTTGAAAAACTATGGTCCAAGCCGGACGCGGGTTTGTGGGAGTTTCGGAGCGGGAACCTCCAGTTCACGCAGTCCAAGGTGATGGCGTGGGTGGCCTTCGACCGGGGCATCCGGATGGTGGAGCGGTTCGGGATGAAAGGGCCCGTGGAGCGCTGGCGCAAGACCCGCGCCGTCATCCACGCGGAGGTGTGCAAGCGCGGGTTCCACCGGGGGATGAACAGCTTTACCCAGGCTTACGGGACCAGGCACATGGACGCGAGTCTGCTGCTGCTGCCGCTGGTGGGTTTTTTACCAGTGCATGATGAACGCATCACGGGAACCGTGAAAGCGATCGAAAAGCACCTCCTCCGCGGTGGGCTGCTGCTGCGCTACGACACGGCAAAAGTTGATGACGGACTGCCGAGCGGGGAAGGCGCGTTCCTGGCGTGCAGCTTCTGGCTGGTGGATGTGTACGTGCTGCAAGGGCGCAAGGCGGAGGCGCGGGCGCTGTTCGAGCGGCTGCTGGGGTTGGCGAACCATGTCGGTCTGCTGTCGGAGGAGTACGACAAGAAGCATGGGCTGGTCGGCAACTTTCCGCAGGCGTTCTCGCATATCGCGCTCATCCACGCCGCGCTGTCGCTCGAGCTGGGGACCTCGGTGCGGCTTCACGATCTGGAGTAGAGCCGTTTGCCTATAGCTGGGGATGCGCATGTTGCATGTGGCTTTTGTTGACGGAAAAGCCACGTCAAGAGTCGTCGATCCCTTTATGGCAGCAGGCAAATGGCCCTAGCGGCGCAGCTCCTTCGCGTAGCGCAGGCCGGCCGGCACCAGAACCGAGGTGGCGAGCGCCGTGCCGGTACACCAGGAGCAGAGCTTGCGGAACGAAACGACCTGCCGAACCACGTTGAAGCCGGCCGCTCCTGCGTCCGCGATCAGCTTTGCCTGGAGCAGCTTGCGCGCGAGCGGAGAGCGCCGCGCCGCGAGCAGCAGGGCGAGAGTCGCCGCATAGCTGCCCAGGCCGAGCAGGCTGTCCGGGATTCCAAGCGGGTGGGCGGTTTTGGACATGGTGATTCTCGGCGAGTCGAACCAGGAACCCGGCGGGTCGGGGAGTTTCTCCGTCGCGTGCAGCTGATAGAGGGCGACGGGGACCAGTGTTGCAAGGGCGGCCGCGGCGGCGGCAACAGCGGCGCCGCGAGGGGAGGGAGTTTGCATTCCAAAAACCTTTCTTACCTGCGGGCTTTCGCGATACCGAGCCCGGCCGCCGCAATCCCGATGGCACCGAGCGCGAACCAGTGCCGGTGCAGCGAAACGAACACCTCGGCGCTGCTGCGGGCGGAGCGGTCGGAGAACTTGCCGCGCGCGCTCCAGGTACCCGGCACGTAGTCATAGAGGTTGTTGGGCGCGTCGGGTTTTTGGGGCTGGCTCGCGATCTGCTGGCCCTTGTAGCCGGTCTTGCCCAGGTACCAGTCCAGGATGCCCGGGAATATTCTTTGCCCGACGATGGCCTCGACGGTCGGGGTGCCGACCCAGTACTCGCGACGCGGCCTCTTTGCATAGCCGGCGGCGACCACCACCTGCGCGGAAACCTCGGGCTCAAAGATAGGCGCGACCGGCTGGGTCATGTGCGGCATGCGGTTCTTGACCCAGTCGAACTGGATGGTGTTCATCGCCGGCATCTGGATGGTGGTGATCTTGATGTTGCTGTTGTCGTGGTGCAGTTCGCAGCGCAGCGAGTCGGTAAAGCCGTTGATCGCGTGCTTGGCCGCGCAATAGGCGGACTGGAGCGGGATGGACCGATAGGAAAGCGCTGAGCCGATCTGGATGATGGTGCCGCGGTCCCGCGTCAGCATGCGCTTGAGCGCCGCCATGGTGCCGTGGACAAAGCCGAGATACAGCACCTCGGTCACGCGCCGGTAGTCGCCCGCTTCCATCTCCTTGACGGGCGAAAACACGCTCACCATGGCGTCGTTGATCCAGATGTCGATGGGGCCAAGCTCTTCCTCGACCCGCGCCGCCGCAGCCTCGACGGCGTTGAAGTCGGAGACGTCGGTCGGGATGGCAATGGCGGAGCCGCCGTAGTTTTCGCACTCGCCCTTTGCGGCGTTGAGCGCCTCGGGGTTGCGGGCGAGCAGCGCGAGTTTCGCGCCTTTCCGCGCATAGGCGTGGGCGATAGCCCGTCCCAGGCCGGCGGACGCACCGGTAATGACGACCACCGGGGGAGAGGTGAATTTCGGTGCCATGATCGAAGTCCTGCTTTTCGCAATATGGAAATAAGCTGCCTTTCTTTCAGATGCGCATTCGGCCGCAGGCTCCGAAAAATTGACAGGCCGGGTGAGATCGCAACGCGACGGCACATCGCAACCCGCTCTGAAGCAGCGGTTTGTACCTGCCAAAAATTAAATCCAGGGCTGTTTCGCGGCTTTGTCAGCCCGGAAAACGATAAGGCTGTCAGTCTGTAGAAGACATCGGCATTTGGATTCATGCCCGAGCGTCACAATTTCCATATTTCCATCGCGCGCAACTTTGCTGTACGCTCATCGGCAGCAACGCGAGTACCACTTTAGCGGCAGTTACTGAGCCGCCCTCCCCAGACGCCGGACCCACACAGATACGAGTTCGCCTTTGCTTTACGGCATGGTTTTCCCTCCAGACTCGCTCTTGCTTCGGCTGCTGGCGGACTCGCCGGTTTTCCCCATGTTCGCGCCGCGCTCGGGGTACTCGCAGGCGATCACGTCACTCAGCTACATCGTGCTGCTGGTGTGCCTGGTCATCCTGCTCATTGTGAGCGGACTGGTCAGCTACTCGACATGGAAGTTCCGGGGGCGGCCGGGCGAGCCGGAGCCGAAGCCGGTCTACGGCAACGTGAAGCTCGAGATGATGTACACGATCGGCTTTGTGGTCATCCTGAGCGTCATTTCCTACTTCTCGGTGCGGGCCATGTACAAGGCCGACCCCTCGACGAAGCAGGCGGACAATCTGTTCATTGTGGCGCACCAGTGGTGGTGGGAGGTGCGCTACCCGCAGACGGGTGTTGTGACGGCGAACGAAATCCACGTCATGGCCGGGCAGCCGCAGCGGGTCGGCTTCCGGTCGGCGGATGTGATCCACGACTTCTGGGTGCCGCAGCTGGGGCGCAAGATGGATGTCTTCCCGGGCTCGGAGAACCGGACCTGGTTCGCCGCCGACCGGCCCGGCACCTACTACGGCCGCTGCGCAGAGTTCTGCGGGCAGGAGCATGCCTGGATGCGCATCCGCGTGATCGCGCAGGCGCCGGAGGACTACAAGCGCTGGATGCGGGCGCAGCTGGTGGTGCCGCAGACGCCGGCCGCCGGGCCTGCCGCGATGGGCGCGCAATACTTCCAGGGCCTGAGCTGCGCGAGCTGCCATACCATCCGGGGCACCCCGGCCCACGCGCGCATCGGGCCCGACCTGACGCACGTGGGCAGCCGCGAGACCCTCGCCGCCGGCCGGCTGAACAACACTCCCGCGGAGCTGGAGAACTGGCTGCTGGCGCCCAACCTGGTGAAGCCCGGCTGCAAGATGCCCAACCTGCACCTGACGCGGGAGCAGCGTACCGACCTGGTGGCCTACCTGGAGAACCTCAAATGAGCGAGTTAGCCGTTCGGCCGCCCCCCGCTGGAGCGCTCGATGCGATCGAGGCCTTTGAGGAGAAAAAGTCTCTCCTGACCTGGGTCGCCACCTGCGACCACAAGCAGATCGGCATTCTGTACCTGCTTACGGCGCTGATGTTCTTTGTGGTCGCGGGCGTGGAAGCGCTCTTCATGCGCGCCCAGCTCATGGTGCCGAACAACCACTTCCTGAAGCCGGAAACCTACGATGAGCTGTTTACCCTGCACGGCACCACGATGATCTTTTTCGTCGTGGTGCCGACGCTGCTCGGCTTCTCGGTGTACCTGCTGCCGTTGATGATCGGCGCGCGAGATATGGCCTTTCCCCGGCTGAACGCGCTGGCGTACTGGCTGTTTCTGTTCGGCGGGATCTTCATGTATTCGAGCATCCTGTTCGGCAACGCGCCGGACATGGGCTGGTTCGCCTACGCGCCTCTCAGCGAAAAGCCGTACTCCGATTTGCCCGGCGCGGACTTCTGGGCGCTCGGCCTGTTCGCGGTCGGCATCGGCTCGGTCGGCACGGGGATCAACATCATCGTCACCACATTCACCCTGCGCGCGCCGGGCATGCACCTGAAGCGGCTGCCGCTGTTTGCCTGGATGACCATGGTGAACTCGTTCCTGCTGGTGCTGGCGCTGCCGGCGCTCAACGCGGCGCTTGCGATGCTGCTCATCGACCGCGGCCTCCATGCGCGATTCTTTACCGCCGACGCGGGCGGCTCGCCCATCCTGTGGCAGCACTTTTTCTGGAGCTTCGGTCACCCCGAGGTGTACATCATGGTGCTGCCCGCCTTCGGCATGATCTCGGAGGTGATCCCGGTGTTCTCGCGCAAGCCGATCTTCGGCTACGGCTTTGTCGCGGCCTCGACCGTCGCCATCGCGCTGCTGTCGTTCGCGGTGTGGGGCCACCATATGTTCGCGACCGGCCTAGGCAAGCCGCTCGACCTGTTCTTCGCTTTTGGAAGCATGTTGATCGCGGTGCCCACGGGCATCAAGGTCTTCAACTGGACCTTCACCATGTGGAAGGGCAAGATCCGCTACACCACCGCGATGAAATTCGCAGCCTCTTTTCTCATCGAGTTCACCATCGGGGGCTTGAGCGGCGTGATCTTCGCGGTGGTGCCGATGGACTGGCAGGTGACGGATACCTATGTGGTGGTCGCGCACATCCACTATGTGCTGTTCGGCGGGACGATGTTCGCCGTGTTCGCGGGCCTCTACTACTGGTGGCCGAAGATGACCGGCCGCATGATGTCGGAGCGGCTGGGGACGTGGCATTTCTGGACGACCGTGATCGGCTTCAACCTGACGTTTTTCGTGCAGCACCTGCTCGGCATCGGCGGCATGACCCGGCGCGTGTGGACCTATCCGGCAGTGCCGCACTGGGCCATGCTAAACATGATTTCGAGCGTCGGGGCCTTCATTCTCGGCGGCTCCACGCTATTCCTGTTTGCGAACTTCTGGTGGAGCCTGCACCACGGCAGGCGCGCCGGCGACAACCCCTGGGAGGCCTGGACGCTCGAGTGGGCGACCTCCTCGCCGCCGCCCTTGTACAACTTCGCGCAGGTGCCGCCCATTCACGGCCCGCGCCCGCTGTGGGACCTGCATCACCCGCAGGAGCAGGACAGGATGCTGGACAAGTAAATGGCGACCACACTGGCAGCCACCGAAGAGCTGATGCAGGATGCGCCCCGGCTTGGCATTCTGCTGTTTATCGCCTCCGAGTCGATCTTTTTCGCGCTCCTCATCACGGCCTATGTCTTCTATACAGGCGCCTCGTCCGACGGGCCGAACGCGCGTACCGTGCTCGATCCCGTGAAGACCGGCTTCTACACCGCCTGCTTGCTGTCGAGCAGCATCACGGTGTGGCTTGCGGAGCGCGCGCGGCGCAAAGGCGAACGCAAGGGCGTGAGCCTGTGGCTGGGCGCGACCATGCTGCTCGGTGTCATCTTCCTGTACGGCGAAATGCAGGAGTACCGCAAGCTGCTGCATGAGAATGTGACGGTTAGCCGGGACCTGTTCGGCAGCACCTATTACACGCTGACCGGCTTCCATGCGCTCCATGTCACGGTCGGGCTTATTCTGCTCGGCACCGCGCTCAGCTTCAACCTGCGCGGCCGGATGGACGCGAAGCAGCAAAAGGCGATGACCTGCATTAGCTACTACTGGCACTTCGTGGATGCGGTTTGGGTATGTGTGTTCTCGACCGTCTATCTTTGGTCGACGCGATGACGACGGCGGAGCTGATGCGGGTGGGCTGGCAGGTGGAGCCGTCGATCGTGGCGGGCTGCCTCGCGGCAACGGCGGTGTACTTCTGGAAGGTGCCTGCTTCCGCATGGCGGCGGGTTTCGTTTGTCTGCGGCATCCTGATCCTGTTTTTCTCGCTCTGCTCGCCGCTCGACGCGCTGGGCGACGACTACCTGTTTAGTGCGCACATGGCGCAGCACCTGCTGCTGATCCTGGTCGTGCCGCCGCTGCTGCTGTTCGGCATTCCGGAGGCAGCGGCCCGGCGGTGGATGCGGGTGCGGCGGATCGCGGCGGCGGAGCGCGTACTGGGCGCGCCGTGGACAGCTTGGCTCGCGGCGATGGGAACCATGACCGTGTGGCACCTGCCCGTGCTCTACAACTTCGCGCTCGCGCACGAGCCGGTCCATATCCTGCAGCACTTGAGCTTTCTGGTAACCGCGACGATGTTCTGGTGGCCGGTGCTGGGGCCGCTGCCGGAGCGGCGCATGCCGCCGGGCGGATCGATCCTGTACCTGTTCGCGGCGGTAGCGGAAAACTCGGCGCTCGGCATCGTCATCACCTTCATGCGAGTGGGGCATTATCCGGCGTATCTGCATCCGGACGACGACCTCCATGCGCTTTCACTCATTCGCGACGGATGGGGTTTAACGGCCGAGGAAGACCAGCAGCTCGGGGGCATCCTGATGTGGATTCCGGGCTGTTCCGTGTATTTCGTGGCGATTCTCGGGATTTTGGCGCACTGGTACGCGCAGCCGGATACGGACACGATCCCGGGCCATGGCGGGGAGGCGCGGGGATGAATCAGGAGAAGGACACGCGGGCGGCCAAGGCGGCCGTGGCTCTCGGCTACGCGGGGCTGGGGTTCTTGTGGATCTGGCGTATGGTGCATCCGAGCTCAACCAGGCCCCGGACGAAAAAACCGGACAGCTGGGCGGCCAAGGTCGTCGGCATGCTCGAAAGCTGGGCAAGAGACGCTGAAGAGGCCGTCGGCGAAGAACCGCCGACCCCCGCGCTGCCTGTGCAGCAAGCGCCGCTCCCGAGCCTGTCCCTGACCACGCCCGGCGACGCGCCGCTCGACCGCGTGGCGCGCACCGCGGCAGCGGAGCGCGAAGCCGAGGCGGCCGGTGCGAAGCCGGGCGAGCGCATTCAGCCGTTCGACCGCAAGCCGTGCGCCTGGGAGTCCGGCAGCGCGCTGGTGCTGGAGGTGCTGGCGCAGCAGCGGCTGGAGTCGCCGCGGCTGGAGGGCTGGCACGAGCCTCGGCCCGGCAAGCTGCCCGTGCCGACCTTCGCGCCCGCCATCATGGCTTTCGGGATTGTCATGTTCGCCATGGGTCTGGCGACCACCTGGTATATCTGCGCGGTAGGGTCGCTGATTTTCGCTGTCGCCGCCTGGCGCTGGGCCGGCGAGCTGCAAGAGGAGTAGTCCGTGGAGATTGTAAAAGTAGTTTCGGAGATTGAGGAAAAAGTAAATCTGACCCGGCGTCGGCTGTTCATCGCGATCAGCCTGGGCTCGGGCGGACTGGTGGCCGCGGCCGCCGCCGTGCCGATCGTCGGCTTCCTGCTCAGCCCCATGCTGAAGAAGTATCCGGGGCTTTGGCAGGATGTGGGTCCGCTGTCGCAATTTCCTGTCGGCGACACGGTGAAGGTAACCCTGGTGACCTCGGGCGGGCTGGCCTGGGATGGGCCCGCGCAACGGGTCGCCGGCTGGCTCCGCCGCAATAACGAGACCGACTTTACCGTGTATTCGTCCAAATGCACGCACCTGGGCTGCCCGGTGCGGTGGATTCCCGGGCCGGAGCTGTTTATGTGCCCCTGTCACGGCGGGGTGTACTTCAAGGACGGCGATGTGGCCGCCGGGCCGCCGCCGCATGCTCTGCAGCAGTTCCCGGTGCGCGTGGCGGGGGACCGCGTGCAGGTGCAGTGGATCGATCAGCAGGTGCACTACGTGAAAAACGAGAGCCCTTGCGCGGGTTGCGGCCAAAAGCCGGCCGCCCCGCCGGCGCGGAGAGTGTAGCGATGGCTCCGGAAGCAATGCGTGAAATCCGCAAGGTGGAGGGCAGAATCGCAAGATCGATTGCCTGGTTGGAGGACCGCACCGGGCTCATCGCCAAGATCAAGCCAATCCTGGAGCACCGGGTTCCGAAGGAGAGCAAGTGGGCCTATGTGTTCGGCTCGGCGACGCTGTTCTCGTTCATTCTCCAGGTGGTCACCGGCGTGGTGCTCGCAACCATGTACGTGCCCTCGACGGCGAGCGCGTTTCAAAGCCTGACGTATATCGAGACCACGGCCGTGCTGGGCCACGTTGTCCGCGGGCTGCACTATTTCGGCGCGTCGGCGATGTTCGTCTTTATTGGCATTCATATGCTGCGGGTCTTTCTCTATGCCTCGTACAAGTACCCGCGCGAGGTCAACTGGACCACCGGAACCTTCCTGCTCATCATGACGCTCGCCATGGGCTTTACCGGGCAGCTGATGCGGTGGGACCAGAACGCGGTCTGGTCGGTGAACATCGCGGCCAAGCAGGCCGCGCGCGTGCCGTTCATCGGCGGCTGGATGCAGCACGTCATCTACGGCGGCGACCACCTGAGCGGGCTCTCGCTGACACGCTTCTTCGACCTGCACGTCTTTGTGATTCCGGCGGCGATGATGGCCTTTATCGGCCTGCACCTGTATCTGGTGCTGTACAACGGCATCTCCGAGCCGCCCAAGGCAGGCGCCCCGGTCGATCCCGCGACTTATAAAAAGCAGTACAAGGAGCTGGTCAAGAAAGAGGGCGTGCCGTTCTGGCCGGACTCGGCCTGGCGCGACGCTCTGTTCGGCTCGCTGGTGATCGCGGGCTGCATCACCTTCGCTTTTATGTACGGCGCGCCCAAGCTCGTGCCGATGCCCGACCCGAGCGTCATCCACGCCGACCCGCGCCCGGACTGGTACCTCCTGTGGTATTTCGCCGTGCTCGCGCTCAGCCCGCACTCGATCGAGTCGTACATCATGTTCCTGGCACCGCTCGCGATCTTCGGGAGCATGCTGGCGCTGCCGTTCGTCTTCAACAAAGGCGAGCGCCACCCGAAACGGCGGCCGTGGGCGGTGGCCTGGCTGGTCATTGTGGTGGTGGGTGTGCTGGGTCTGCAGAGAGAGGGCGCGATCGCGCCCTGGTCTCCCCGGTTCCAGTCTCCACCGCTGCCCAACTCGCTCCCGGCGAGCGCGTCCGCGGCGGCATTCCACGGGCAGGTGCTGTTCCACGACAAGGGCTGCGAGTACTGCCACACCATCAACGGCCTGGGCGGATTGCGCGGACCCAACCTGTCGAATGTCGCCAACCGGCTTACCGAACAGGATATGGTGATCCGCATCCTGAACGGAGGGAAAAACATGCCCTCGTTCGGAGGTATCCTGCATCCGGACCAGGTGAGTTCTTTGGTGGCCTACTTGCAAACCCGCAAGACCGTGCCGGTGCCGGATTTAACCCAAACTCGCTGAAGCCGGCGAGACTGAACAAACTACTTAAGGCACTAAGCCGTGGCCTCAGGTGTCCGGTGAAGGTCGCTTAGAATGGCTTCTACATCAACAAAAAAATCGTACTAGGAGGAAAGCTCAATCGTGTTCTATGCCCATTCACGCAGGCCGGGAGAGCAAGGCAGCGGGCAAGATTTGCGCGAACATCTGGACTCCGTCGCGACCCTTGCCGAAGAATTTGCGCCCTTGGAATGGAAGGCGCATGCGCGGCTGGCCGGGCTGTGGCACGATATCGGCAAGTACCAGTCGGCGTTCCAACTGTATATTGCAGGCAATCCCGAGGCATCGAATGAAAGTGTTGGAAGCAATCGAGTTCAGCACTCGATCGTAGGTGCATCGCTCGCCTGGAGAACGGGTCCATACAGTTTGCCGGTCGCGTTAGCAGTGCAGGCGCATCATGGCAGATTGAAGACGGTCAGCCTACTTCGGGATGCCGTTGAGAACGTGGGGAAAGATCTGCTTGGTGCCGCGGAGCGGGACGGGCTGCCGGCCGACCTGATGCGGGCACCCGTGCCGCAACTGCCTGCGGAGGCACAGCGCGACGCGCTTTATCTTGCGCTGGCGACGCGCTTTGTGTTTTCGGCTTTAGTCGACGCCGATTCCCTCGATACAGAACGGTGGGATCGAGGGGCGGCGAGGGAGGCTCGCTGTTCGACGATCGCGGAGCTTGCAACCAGAACCGAAGTGGCATGTCGCGAGCGATCGCGCGAGGCGTTGGCCAGGACGGATTCCGCGCTGAACCGCATGCGGGCGCAGGTGCTGGAGCAGTGCCTTGCGTCTGCCGAACTGGCGCGCGGACCCTTTACGCTGACTGTGCCCACCGGCGGGGGAAAGACCTTGAGCGGACTGGCCTTCGCGCTGCGGCACGCAGAGAGGCACGGGCTGGAGCGAGTCATCGTCGTCGCCCCGTATACCTCCATCCTGGAGCAAATGGTGAAGGTGTATCGAGAGACGCTGGGAGCGGGCAACGTCATTGAACATCACTCGAACATCAATCCCGATAAGGAGACCGATCGCAACCGCCAGGCATGCGAGAACTGGGATGCGCCGGTGATCGTGACGACGAGCGTGCAGTTCTTTGAGACGCTGTACTCCGCAACGAAATCGCGCTGCCGCAAGCTGCACCGCATCGGGCGCAGCGTGGTGTTTCTGGATGAGGTACAGACATTTCCCGAACAGCTGCTCAAGCCGATCCACTCGGCTCTCGACCTGTTGGCGGAGCGCTTCGGCGCGAGCATCGTTCACTCGACTGCCACGCAGCCGCGCCTGGCACTGCGCGGGAAAAAGGACCTGCGCGCCAGGCAGATTTCGCGCGAGATCGTACCCGGGTACCGGGAGCACTTTCCCGTCATCGCCAATCGTTTCCGCATGGAGGTGCTAGGGGACATCGACACGCCGGTGAGCATGGAGCAGCTTGCGGAGGAGGTCGGCAAGCATCCGCAGGTGCTGGCCATCGTCCACCGGAGGAAGGAAGCGGAAGACCTTGCGCGCCTGCTCGGCCCCCAGTGCCTGCACCTGTCGGCACGCATGTGTGCGGAACACCGTACGTCGGTTTTGGAGAGGATACGAGACCGGCTCAAGGCAGGGGAGCAATGCCAGCTGGTTGCGACGCAGCTCGTCGAGGCTGGAGTGGATCTGGACTTTCCTGTTGTGTTCCGCGCGCTCGCAGGTCTGGAGACGCTGGCGCAAGCCGCGGGGCGGTGCAACCGCGAACTGAGGCTGCCAGAGCCGGGGCGCTTCATCGTTTTTCGCGCGCCCTCCAAGCCGCCCGCCGCATCGCTCGAACGTGGGCTGGGGGAGACGCTTATTGTTTTCCGCCAGGGCATCCCGGACCTGGCCGATCCAGAGCTGTTCGCGCGCTACAACAAACGCTTGCTGAAGGGGATTGAAGACGGACTGGACGCCAGGGACGTGCTGCTCTATGAGCGGGGTCTGGACTTTCCGGAAGTGGAGTTGCGTTTCCGCATGATCGAGGACAGCGGAACGCCGGTGGTCGCGGACTATGGCGATGCTTGGGAGCGAGTGCTCGACCTGCGCGATTCGAAAAAGGGCCCGACGCGGGAGGATTTTCGGCGGCTGCAGCGCTACACAATCTCGCTGCAGCCGCAGGAGATTGCCCGGCTGCAAAGGCTTGGTGTGCTGGAGCCATTGCTTCGGAGCGTAGCGCTGGAAGGGGAGCAAACGAAATCGTGGGTGCTGAAGCAAAACGTCGTTCCGCCTCTTTACGACGAGCGGTTCGGATTCAGCTGGCAGGGCGGCGAAGGCTACCAGGCGGAGGGTATGTTCGCGTGATTGTTACGAAAGGCACCCCTGACGCAAGACTGAGATTCCCATTTTGGGCTTTGCTGAGCGACACTTCTCCCGACGCCTTATGCCTACCCACGATTTTGCTCTGCGCATCCGCGGCGAGATGGCCTGCTTCACGCGGCCGGAGTTCTCGACCGAACGACTCTCCTACGAGTTGATGACTCCATCAGCAGCGCGCGGAGTGCTGGACGCCGTGCTGTGGAAGCCGGCGATCCGGTGGGAGATTACCTCGATCGCGCTGCTGAGCCGGGTGCGATGGCTTGAGTTCCGGCGCAACGAAGTGAACTCGCGTGTCTCGACACGCTCGGCACTGGCGGCAGCCACGGGAGGCTCCGCGCCTGCCGACTACTTCGCGGACGAAGACCGCGCCCAGCGGAACACGCTGGCGCTGCGCAACGTGGATTACGGCGTAACCGCTCGTCTGCACATGACGGCGCGGGCTGGCGAAGAAGATTCGCTCGAAAAGTTCCGTGCGATGTTCCTGCGGCGGATGGAGAAAGGCCAGCAGTACGCGCAGCCCTATCTCGGGTGCCGCGAATTCCCCGCCACGCTCGAGTTCTGGGATGGAACGCCCGCGCCGCTTGCGGACGAAAACCGGGAGCTGGGCTGGATGCTGCATGATCTGGAGTTCGGCGCGCGGAACCAGGCCCGCTTCTTCCCAGCGCGGCTGGAGCGGGGCGTCATGCATGTTCCTGCGTGGCAGGCATCGGCAGCGGGAGGCTTGCTGTGATCCTGCATGAACTGCGTGCGCTGGCCTTACGCGAAGAGTTGGTGAACGATCCGGCGTTCGAGAGCAAGCCCGTAGCCTGGATCATTCAGCTCGATGAGAACGGGATGTATCTCGGGCTGAAATCGACATACATCGATGTGCCCCTGCCGGAAGGCAGGAAAGGCAAGCCGAAGCGCCAGGCGGCGATGATGGCGATTCCCCGGCGGCAGGGGCGCACGTCCGCAGCGACTGCGGATTTCCTCGTCGATAAGTCGGAGTATGTGCTGGGGGTCGAGCCTGACGGGAAGCGCGGAACAGCAGACCTTGAGAAACGCCGCGTTCTGTTCTTGAACGACTTGCAAAAGGCTGTTGCCGCAGCCCCAAGCGCCCCCGGTGCGGCAGTCGTACGCTTCCTTTCCAGCGACGCGGCACGCATGCAGTGCACCGCAGAGCTACAGGAAGCAGGCTACGCAAGCAACGATCTGTTTACTTTCGATGTAGACAGTGAACTGCTGCACGAGGATGAGGGGCTTCGTGCCTGGTGGGCTGGTCCAACGCTCATCAGCGGCGCGCCTGGTGAAGCGAGTCTTCGCCAGTGCCTGCTCTGCGGACAACAGCGCGCTCCCGTCGATAAGCACAATGCGATGTTGATTCCAGGAGGCGTCACCGCGGGCATTCCATTAGTCACTTTTAACAGCGCGGCTTTTGAGAAGTATGGCCTGGAGCGGAACGACAACGCGCCCATCTGCCGCGATTGCATGACGGCCTATGTCGAAGGCTTGCGCAGACTCATCAATGCCCGCTACATCAGCAGCCGTACCGGAGACGCGGTGAGGCCGCAGAACACGCGCCTTTCCGGCGATACCACAGCGGTCTACTGGTCCAGCGTAGAGGACTCCTTGCTGGGGGTGTTAGGCGAGCTGCTCTACTCGCCGCAGCAGGTGCGCGACCTGCTTGCAAGCCCGCACCGCGGGCAGCGTTCGCACGCTGCTAGCGGACGCTTTTTCTGCCTCATCCTCAGCGGCGCGCAAGGCCGCGCCATGTTGCGTTCCATGCACAGCGGCACCCTGGACGAGTTGGAGCAGAGCCTCAAGACATACTTCGAAACCGTGCAACTGGAAGGCCGAGACAGCGCGCGACCGCAGCCGCTCATCGGCCTGCTCAAGTCGCTGGTACTCGAGGGCAAGCTGGACCGGCTGCCGCCGCGGCTCGCCGGAGAGGTTTTCCTTGGCGTCCTGTTCGGCACGCCGATGCCCCGGCTCGTGCTTGCCGCCTCGGTCGCGCGCAATCGCGCCGAGCAGAAGGTCACACCCGAGCGCGCCGCACTGCTGCAGATCTACTTCAATAGCCGGAAACAAACGGAGGTACCACTTGTGAGTCTGAACGAAGCTTCCACTCTGCCTGCCTATCGCCTGGGCCGCCTGCTTGCCGCGTATGAGCGCGTGCAGGTGGAAGCGCAAGGGCGTAACCTGAACCGCACCCTGGTCGACCGCTACTTCGGCGCCGCTTCCACCCGCCCCGGCGTTGTCTATCCGCAGTTGATCAAGCTGTCCAAGACCCACCTCGGGAAGCTGGGCTCGCGCGGCACTTACCTCGAAAAGCTCGTGGGCGACATCATGGACGGCCTCGCGACCTTCCCGGCCATGCTTTCGCTTGAGGAGCAAGGCCAGTTCGCCCTGGGCTACTACCACCAACGCCAGCGCTTCTTCCGCAAGCGCGAAGCCGGCCAGCCGGACCAGCAACTGGACACCCAAACCACAAGCCACGTTGAAGGAGAAATTGCAGAATGAACCGGCCCGACTTCCAATCGCCCGACAAATCCACCGCGCCGCTCGACAAGCGCTACGAGATCGTCCTGCTGTTCGACGTACGCAACGGCAACCCGAACGGCGACCCGGACGCCGACAACGCACCGCGCGTCGATCCCGAAACCGGGCACGGCCTGGTCACCGATGTCTGCATCAAGCGCAAGATACGCAACTATGTCGGACTGACGCGCGAGTTCGCCTCGCCGCATAACATCTACGTCAAGGAGCGCGGCATTCTCGCGAATGTGCAGCGCGACGCATACAAGGCGCTCGCGATCGAACCTGACGGCAAGTCCATCGAGAAGGCACGCGACTACATGTGCAAGCATTACTACGACGTGCGGACCTTTGGCGCGGTGATGACGACCGGCAAAGCCGAGAGCGAAGCCGACGCGCAGGTAAACGCGGGCAAAAAAACGAAGGGTCCGGCAAGGCTCTGGAACTGCGGGCAGGTGCGCGGCCCGGTCCAGTTCGGCTTCGCCACCTCGATCGATCCCATTATGAGCGTCGCTCACACCATCACGCGCGTCGCCTTGACGAACGCAACCGATGCCGGGCAGCAGGCTGTAACCGGAGAAGATGGTGAGGATAAGGCAGGTAGTGGACAGATCGGCCGCAAATACGGTGTGGCTTACGGCCTCTATCGCATGCACGGCTTTCTCTCGCCCTTCCTGGCCGACCAGACCGGCTTCAAGCAGGCCGACCTCGGCGTGCTGCTCGAGTCACTCGAGCATCTCTTCGACCACGACCGCTCCGCTTCCCGCGGCGAGATGGCGGTGCGCGCGCTCTTTCTGTTCGAGCACGAGAGTAAGCTCGGCAACGCGCCCGCGCACAAGGTGCTCGACACGGTGAAACTCTCAAGCGTGAAAGCCGCAAGACACTTTACCGACTACGAGTCCGCGGGGTTCTCCGTTCCGGAAGATGGATCGCAGCCGCTGCCGGGCGTGACCGCATGGAGGTACGTCTGAACGCAGACACTGGGCGCGAAGAAGACTATCTACCGATCAGCGGTTTGCAGCACCTCGCCTTTTGTCCGCGCCAGTGGGGGCTGATTCATATTGAGCAGGTCTGGCAGGAGAACCGGCTGACCGCCGAGGGGCGCCTGCTGCATGAACGTGCGGACCTGCCCGGGCAATCGCGGCGCGAGGAAGTCCGCACCGTGCGCGGCATGTGGCTGCGTTCGGACCGCCTCGCGCTGACCGGCCGCGCCGACATAGTCGAGTTCCGGCCGGAGCCCTATCCAGTCGAATACAAGCGCGGCAAACGCAAGCCGAACGACTGCGATGCAGTGCAGTTGTGCGCGCAGGCGCTCTGCCTTGAGGAAATGCTGGACGCCCGGATTCCGCGCGGCGCCTTTTTTTACGGCGAGCCGCGCCGGCGCCTCGAGGTTCCTTTCACTTCCGATCTGCGCGACCGCACGGAGTTGCTGGCCGGCACCATGCACCGGCTCTTTCGCTCCGGGCTTACGCCTGCCGCCGAGCCAGGCCCGCACTGCCGCAGCTGCTCGCTCGTCGATGTATGTCTGCCCGGTTCCACGGATGGAACCGCCGACGCGCGGAACTGGCTCGATCTGCAGGTGCGCGGCTTGTCCGCGGACACGAGCCCCACCGAAACAGCCCTATAAACACGCGCGCATGAGGAAATTGCTCAACACGCTGCATGTCACGACACAAGGTGCCTATGTGCACCGCGATGGTGAGACTCTCTCGATCAAAATCGGCAACGAGGTAAAGCTGCGCCTGCCGATCCACACCATCGAGAGCCTTATTTGTTACGGCCAGGTCACCTGCAGCTCCTTTGCGCTTGGCTTGTGTTCTGAGCGTGGCGTCGGCGTTTCGCTCATGACCGAGAACGGCCGCTTTCTCGCGCGGGTCACCGGTCCGGTCTCCGGCAACGTGCTGCTTCGCCGCCAGCAGTATCGCGCAGCGGATGCGTCGGCCGCGGCGCTGCCTATCGTGACGGCGATCGTCGCCGCGAAGATCGCCAACAGCCGCCTCGTGCTGCTGCGTGGAGCTCGCGAAACAGACGATGAAGCGTGCCGGACCAGGCTTCGCGCCAAAGCCCAGCACCTTGGCCACATGGGCGCCGCGGCTATGCGGTCCGCGTCTATCGATGAAGCGCGTGGATACGAAGGTCTCGCCGCGCAGGATTACTTCTCCGTCTTCAATCAGCTGATCGCCGCCGAACCTCGCTCGGGAGAAGACTTCCACTTCCACGGCCGATCGCGAAGGCCGCCGCTCGATCGCCCCAACGCTATTCTGTCCTTTGTCTACGCGCTGCTGCGGCATGACATTGAGTCCGCACTCGAGTCCGTCGGGCTCGACCCTGCCGTTGGTTTTCTGCACACCGACCGCCCCGGGCGTCCCAGTCTTGCGCTCGACATGATGGAGGAGATGCGCCCCCATCTTGCCGACCGGCTGGTGCTGACGCTGATCAATCGGCGACAGGTGCAGGCCTCCGGCTTCATCATCGAAGACGGTGGCGGCGTGACCATGAATGAGTCCACGCGCAAGGAGGTCATCGCCGCCTGGCAGCGGCGCAAGCAGGAGGAGATTATGCACCCGTTCCTGCGCGAGAACGTGCCCATTGGCTTGATCCCCTATGTGCAGGCGCTGCTGCTGGCCCGCCATTTGCGCGGAGGGCTCGAGGTGTACCCTGCTTTCTTCTGGAGGTAGCGCACGATGATGGTTCTGGTCAGCTACGATGTCAGCACCCGGGACGAGGCCGGTAAACGCCGCTTGCGCCGCGTGGCGCGAGCTTGTGAAGACCTGGGCCAGAGGGTGCAGAACTCGGTCTTCGAGTGTCTCGTCGACCCGGCGCAGTGGGTTGCTCTTCGTGCCCGCCTGCTGAGCGAAGCGGATCCGGCCCAAGATAGTCTGCGATTTTATTTTTTGGGGGCGGAGTGGAAGCGCCGGGTGGAACATTTGGGCGCGAAGACGGCCTACGACCCCGAGGGCCCGCTGGTCGTGTAAGAGCATAGAGACATGCTGGCGGCGCGGACCTGAAGCGAGCGCGACTTCACCGGGAGATTCGCGCTTGGCCTAAGCCCTTTCATTTGTTTGCAGCAGCTTGTTTGGTGTTCCGTTGGATGGAATCGCCCACACTCTCCAATACTGGTCCGCGCTTATGGCAACATAAACGCAGCGGCTTGTATGACTTAGCACGGCTGCGGTCGCCCCCCTCGCGGGGGCGTGGATTGAAACGGCTTCATCCCGCCCAGGAACCGCCCGTAGCGCGCGTCGCCCCCCTCGCGGGGGCGTGGATTGAAACCGTTGTAGCCGTCCACGTAGTCCGCGAGAGTATCGTCGCCCCCCTCGCGGGGGCGTGGATTGAAACCTTGGCGGCCAGCACGGTTGCTGTGATCTTCTGTGGTCGCCCCCCTCGCGGGGGCGTGGATTGAAACATTTAATCGCGTCCACACATGCCAGCGCGTCGCAGTCGCCCCCCTCGCGGGGGCGTGGATTGAAACTCATCGGTAGGACGATGATGAGAAAAAGATGAGGTCGCCCCCCTCGCGGGGGCGTGGATTGAAACATTTTGTTGCGGTCGATCATGCGGTCACCCACCGTCGTCGCCCCCCTCGCGGGGGCGTGGATTGAAACTGGCAAGAGCTGCGCAGTGGCGACCTGGTCTTCTGTCGCCCCCCTCGCGGGGGCGTGGATTGAAACTCGCCCGCTTTGAAGTCCGCGACCAGCGTCTTCACGTCGCCCCCCTCGCGGGGGCGTGGATTGAAACAACGGTGCCACCCTAGCCAACTTTGAGACTGCCGTCGCCCCCCTCGCGGGGGCGTGGATTGAAACGTGATCGACCTCATCTCGTTTTTTTCGCTCAATGTCGCCCCCCTCGCGGGGGCGTGGATTGAAACTGAAATACCTGCTGGAATGTCTGCCGATTGGTTGAGTCGCCCCCCTCGCGGGGGCGTGGATTGAAACAGTCTCTGTCTCAGTTCTGTACACAGCATATACCGTCGCCCCCCTCGCGGGGGCGTGGATTGAAACAGGTCGTCACGCCCGGAGTCACCGGGGCCAGCGGCCGTCGCCCCCCTCGCGGGGGCGTGGATTGAAACCTTAACGAGCCTGGCAAAGTTGGGTGCCACCGCACGTCGCCCCCCTCGCGGGGGCGTGGATTGAAACATGATGGGCGACGAAGCGCTTAAAGGCGCCAGCGTCGCCCCCCTCGCGGGGGCGTGGATTGAAACCATGCAGCGGGTGCCATGGATGGTCAGGGTGAAGGTCGCCCCCCTCGCGGGGGCGTGGATTGAAACGACGCGGCAGGTGTGGAGCAATGCGGGACTCAGGGTCGCCCCCCTCGCGGGGGCGTGGATTGAAACCAGCCAAGCCGGAGAGGATACCGCGTCGGTCACAGTCGCCCCCCTCGCGGGGGCGTGGATTGAAACATCTTCACCTTCGGTAAATACAGCGCAAGCGAGTTGTCGCCCCCCTCGCGGGGGCGTGGATTGAAACATTGCCCATTCGCTACGCGCGGAGGGCTTCGATGGTCGCCCCCCTCGCGGGGGCGTGGATTGAAACAGCCACAAAAACGACACTCGCCAAAGAAATCCAGGTCGCCCCCCTCGCGGGGGCGTGGATTGAAACCACTTTGGCCGCCCAGCAAGCCACTTATTGACATTGTCGCCCCCCTCGCGGGGGCGTGGATTGAAACGCCGACTGCTCCACCAGCTGCGCCGTGCGCGCCTCGTCGCCCCCCTCGCGGGGGCGTGGATTGAAACGGGGTCGGGCTGGGCGGGGCGTGGGGTGCCCGGCGTCGCCCCCTCGCGGGGGCGTGGATTGAAACTACGACGTGGCGAAGACGGTTTCGGCGGCGGAGTCGTCGCCCCCCTCGCGGGGGCGTGGATTGAAACACGATCGCGAGATACATCGCGACGTTCGCCGACGTCGCCCCCCTCGCGGGGGCGTGGATTGAAACCGCGTACATGAAGCAGATGGCGATCTACCGCAAGCGTCGCCCCCCTCGCGGGGGCGTGGATTGAAACTACACGGACGGACGGGTGGTGCTGTGGACGCGCTCGTCGCCCCCCTCGCGGGGGCGTGGATTGAAACGCCGATGCCGAGGCTCTCGATATTGAAGCGATCGTCGCCCCCCTCGCGGGGGCGTGGATTGAAACGCCAGGCCCGCCGAGAACTCCTCGCCCATCTGCTGTCGCCCCCCTCGCGGGGGCGTGGATTGAAACCTGAACGAGGCGACGGAGACCCACACCTGGTATCGTCGCCCCCCTCGCGGGGGCGTGGATTGAAACACTTCCGCGCGAAACCGCGACGCCGTGCGCCGGTCGTCGCCCCCCTCGCGGGGGCGTGGATTGAAACCGATGGCCCGTAGTTGCGACGCATGATGCGGTCGTCGCCCCCCTCGCGGGGGCGTGGATTGAAACAGTTGGGCGTTCTGGCCGCCGCGGGCGGCGAGTCGTCGCCCCCCTCGCGGGGGCGTGGATTGAAACTGGGCTCGCACCTCTACGACGCCAAGCGGACGGCGTCGCCCCCCTCGCGGGGGCGTGGATTGAAACGTCATCTTGCCGGGAGCGGCGGTCGCGGCTACTGGTCGCCCCCCTCGCGGGGGCGTGGATTGAAACCCTGCGCCGGGATCGACGCTTGGGTTGATCGAGGTCGCCCCCCTCGCGGGGGCGTGGATTGAAACCATATGCAGGGGCGCTTATGGCTCGACCCCAGACGGTCGCCCCCCTCGCGGGGGCGTGGATTGAAACCTGACCCTGGAGATGACGCCGGAGGATTGCGCGCTGTCGCCCCCCCTCGCGGGGGCGTGGATTGAAACTCGTAAGCGCTGCGAAGGGGTGATGTATGGCCGGTCGCCCCCCTCGCGGGGGCGTGGATTGAAACAGAACAACGGCAACATCTGGGAACGCATGGGAAGGTCGCCCCACTCGCGGGGGGCGTGGATTGAAACAGTACTGGGCTGTTTCTATCCTCATCATTGGAGCGTCGCCCCCCTCGCGGGGGCGTGGATTAAAAGGGCTCACCCCCGGACTGCTGCCCCCGTAGGAGTTATCGGGGATTAACAGAATGTGCACATCGCTCTCGTGACCAGCTCGAAGCGGCGCTGTAGCTGTCTAGGCGGTTCGCAATTGGCTGCGACGGGAAGCAAGCCAGCTCGCAAAGCTTTTCCTCGCGCGATTCGCGAAAATCAGCAGACAAACAGCGGCCACGATGCATTGAGGCCCAACGATCACGTAGAAGAGCGGTTCGAAGACCCACTGTGCCCCGAGGACGTTCCACACAGAAGGGTATCTGTGCCACAGCCTGAGCGCGACCCAGAGATCCTTATCATGGGCAACCTCCTCCTCGTTATGCCAGAGGAGACGCCGCCAAAGTGGGTACTCGGGCGGCGTCACATAGGGATCGTGCCGCTGTTCGTGGACGATCTCATGAGAGAGAACGACAGCGAGTTGAGCGGGCTCACCCTCTAAGCGTTGCGTGGATTTCGATTATGCCGAGGGATGTGGTGTCTCCCATCCGGCCTGGCGTTCCTGGAACGAACGTGATCGGATAACCCCGTAACCGTAAATAGCCCACTTCGGCGGAATCGATCCCCGAGAGGATCGAGAGCCCTTCTTCAACGTCTGGGGTGTATTTGCGATGCGGTTGCCACGCCGCGTTTAGCTGATGCGGCGCTTGGCCGTCCTCCCACCAGTTGTACTTCTTGACGCACGAAGTGCCCAATAAGCCGAAGGAAGATCACTCCGAAAATCTTCAAATAGTCTGACAACGCGCTTCGCAGCTTGTCTGATTTCTTGTTGTTATAGCGCCTACTCGTGGTCTGGTCGATCCAATCTGCAATGGTCCACTCACGCTGACGTTGGCCGAAGGTTTGGAACGGAGACGGACGGTTATAGCATCGTAGGTACTCCGATTCCACTTCGTCGGCGGGCACGCTCGATAACAGTTCCTTCCAGTTTCAGGCTGCGGAGACTGCGCTAGCATTCTTCGTGGCCCGGGCGGCGTTTCTTGGGGTGAGACCGCGCCGCGCCATGGCTGGAGGACTTCCAGGTTGAGCGGGTCTCTGCAAATTTTAGCTGTGGTCTTGGGCGGCCGAGCCGGAGCGCGGCTGGCGCGAGAGCTGGACTTTGCCCCGGCCGCGATGCCCTACTGCGGCAACTGCGGTGCGGCAGACTCTCGATTGGTCGACTGCACCTCGCGTGCTCGGAATCGCGCATGATCGTGGCGGAAGGGCCATCGCTATCCTGCGCGACCTGGAGCGCGGCACAGTTATCGGCCTGCTACAGACCGTGATTCTAGGAGCGTCAAGCGTTAGCTCAAGTCACACCCGGAGCGGAATGATCAGCCGGGATCACGCCACCGCATGTAGTCTGAGCGGGAGCTGGCCGTGCAGTCACAAATGCTCGTCCATATTCGAACAGCACTGCCCAAATGCGGACATCCCCCGCACATCGCATTCCGCCGCCATCAGAAAAAACACCGCATTAGCTTTCAGCCGCTCTGGCATCAAAAATGCACCACACCGCAGGTAGTACTCGCTGGAGACCCACATGCCTATCCTGCTTCGAGACTTTCATTACACGCTGCGCCAGCTCCGCAAAGTTCCCGGCTTTACCCTCACCGCCATCCTCATCCTCGCTTTCGGCATTGGTGCTGCCACCGCCATATTCTCGGTCGTCGAGGGAGTTCTGCTTCGTCCGCTGCCCTTCCCGCAACCTGGCCGCCTCATCAGCCTCGACGACATCCTCGACGGCACTGGCTCTACGGTGCGCGGCGTCACCGCCGCCGGCATGCTCGCCTACATGCGCGACAGCCAAGACTTCTCCGCCCTCGGCGGCTACCAGCAAACCGCCTACGAGCTCACCGGCGCCGGCGCGCCCACCCGCATTCAGGCCGCTCGCCTCACCGCGAGCATCTTTCCCGTACTTCGCGTAAGCCCCATTCTCGGCCGGCCCTTCACGCCGGCTGAAGACCGAGCCGCCCAACCCGTCGCCCTCCTCAGCTACGGCCTATGGCACAGCCGCTTTCACGACGCCCCCAACATCCTTGGCCAAAAACTCCTGCTTGATCGCAAGCCTTACACCATCCTCGGGGTCATGCCCCGCAGCTTCGAGTTTCCGCTTGTCCCCGGCCAGCTCAGCCGCTCGCAGCTCTGGGTTCCCGTGAGCCTTACTCGCGGTGAAATCGTTCAAGGCGCCGGCGACTGGAACTTCCACATGATCGGCCGGCTCCAACCCAGCACAAGCCTTGCCGCGGCCCAGGCAAGCGTCGCCCGCGTCACGCAGGAGGTCATGCGCGGCTTTCCAGCAGCCATGGCCAGTCTCCGCATGCACGCTGTCGTCGAACCGCTCGACCAGGCCACTGTCGCCCAAGCCCGCCCGCTCGTCCGCACTCTCTTCCTCGCCGTCTCCGTCGTGCTCCTCATGGCGTGCGCCAACCTTGCCGGCCTGCTGCTGGTCCGCGTCATTCGCCGCCGCCGCGAGTTCGCCGTTCGCCTCGCCCTCGGCGCGTCCACGGCCGCCGTTCTCCGCCAGACCCTCCTCGAAACTTTGACCCTGAGCGTGGCCGGCGGCCTGCTCGGCCTCGCACTTGCCTCGCTCAGCCTCCGCATCGGCCTCAACTTCCTGCCCGAAACTCTCCCCCGCATTAGCTCCATCGGCCTCGACTGGCCCGTCGCCGCCTTCGCCATGCTGCTGGCGCTCGCCACAGGCCTCCTCTGCGGCGTCGTTCCCACCTTTGCCGCCCTCCGTACCGGCGTGCTCCCCGTGCTCAAAGAGGGTGGACGCACCGGCACCGCCGGCAGCGGCCACGCGCGCCTTCGCTCTGCGCTTGCCGTCGCCGAAGTCGCCATCGCGCTTGTGCTCCTTATCGCCTCCGGCCTCCTGCTGCGCAGCTTTGAAAAACTTCGCTCCGTCGATCTCGGCTTCCAAACCGCCCGCATGCTTACCGCTCAGTACGATCTGCCTCACCAGCAATACTCCACCCAGACGAATGTCAACGTCTTCAATGACACGCTCTTGCGCAAGCTCGGGGAGCTGCCCGGCGTGCAAGTCGTAGGCATTACCTCCGCCCTGCCCGCAGCGGGACTGCTCAACGCATCCTCTTTTGTTGCCGAGGGCTACGTTCCGCCAAAAGGAACAAGCCTCAACCTGTCCTGGCCGTCGCAAGTCATGGGTAACTACTTTCGCGCCGCCGGTATACCGCTTCTGCGCGGCCGTGACTTCACCGAGGCCGATCGCGCCGGCTCCCTGCCGGTCGTCATCGTCAATCACACCCTTGCGCAGCAGGCCTGGCCGGGCCGAGATCCCATCGGCAGGCGCATCCACTGGGGTCTTCCGGAAACATCTCTGCCGTGGATGACCGTTGTCGGGGAAATCGCCGACATCAAACAAACAGCAGCGGACGTCCCGACGCAGCCGCAGGTCTATCAGCCAGCCAGCCAGCAACTGTCTCTGTCGCTCCCTACGCCGTTCCCGGCACGCTTTATGGCGACAGCGGCTCCATCCTTCTGCGTAGCCCCCTGCCGCACGACCAGCTCGCCACTGCTCTAAGTTCAACCGTCCGCGCCATCGACCCACGGCTTCCGCTCACACACGTCCAATCCATGGACAGCGTTGTTGAGGAGGCGCAAGCGCCCCGCCGCTTCTCAGCCGCTCTCATCTCGAGCTTCGCCGCAGCCGCCCTGCTCATGGCCCTTCTCGGGATTTACACCGTCATTGCTTTCTCGGCGGCCCTGCGTACTCAGGAGATGGCCATCCGGCTCGCTCTCGGCTCCTCGCGCTCGGGCATCGTGCGGCTTATCCTCATCTCCGGCGCCAGGCTTGCCCTCCTCGGCTGCGGCGTCGGCGCCCTCGCGGCCTTCTTCGCCACCCGCCTGCTTCGCTTCCTTCTCTTCCAGGTCGACCCCCTCGACCCTGCCGTAATCGCCTCCGCGGCGGCGGCCATTCTTCTGCTCGCCCTCGCCGCCTCCGCCCTTCCGGCCTATCGCGCCTCAGCAATCGAACCCATAGCCGCCCTCCGCGCCGAATGACCGGAACAACGCCATCTTGAAAGCAGCGAATCAAGCAGAGCTACATGCAGAGGCCTGCAAACATTCGCCACCTGCTCGCAAACGCCGACATTTCCTGCGCACCGTAAAAGACAACAGCGGTACGGGAAAACGACCGTATTCTATTGCCGGTCTCCTGCTTTCAAGACTTACCCGATCCAGGCGTTAAACAGTGCAGGCTAGATGTAAGGCTATTCTTACCCAATGCTTCAAAAGCTAAAAATGGTCGCCTTCAGGGTTGTGGCCCTTCGTCGTCTGCCTCGGATATGGATCGTCGTCGGAAGCCTTCGTGCTGGTAGTGAGTTGCGAAACCTTTGATGTCGACCTCGGATGATCCGTTTGCGAGGTCAAAGTTGCCGATGAAGTGGACTTTGCGCCTGGCGAGGGGCGCGATGCCATGAAGTATTTTCAGGGCTTCGAGGTCGCCTGCTGCGGCTTTTTGCTAGTAGGTACACGAGAGAAGCGAGAAATACGCAACCCAGATCCGTTTAAAAGCCATGCTCATCCCTCTTCCTCATCCAAATCGCATCCCCAAGTGGACGAACTAAGAGGGTCACGTCATTGGAGGGCTCACGTCACGCAGGGTAAGCTCGATTGATACGTGCTGCAGTATCAGACAGCGCGAAACTATGGATGGTTGAGTTACCCCGGCGCTGCGGCGTTTAGTGTTCTTAAGATCTTTAGCCGCTTACAATAATTGTAAGCGGTTTTGCATTGATAATATTTTTGTGATCAGCCGCTCCCCGCTCGGCATTAAGCATATAGACGCCAGGCTGCTTTATGTCGACTAATTTAGTTAGGTCTATCATGTCCGTGTTTGTCTGGCCAGGAGCCATGTAGAATAAGGTCGAGCTTTGGTTTTTTGTAACGATCGGATCTTCCGGGAAGATTCTCACCGACAAGTCTTCTGTGAAAGGCTGTTTACCTACAGATGAGCCGGCGAAAGTAGGCCGTACTGAAAAGCCATGTAGGGCGTCTCGCTAGTCCACGCCTCCCACGGGACAATATGCTTCCCTGTGTTTGTTAGGCTTAACTTCACCACGATGGGCTCGCCCAGCTTCGGCATCATGACATCCATCACGATCGTATCCAGCCGGTGCTGTTGCACGCTGGCCAGCGCAGCCTCGTCATGCACCACGACGCCAGGTAGCCTTCACGCTGAACAGCTCGCTGCAACAGCATAGCCATTCTCAACTTGTCTTCGGCGATAAGGAGCCGCACCTAGTCGGTGTCAGCGGCTCTTGTGAATTTCAGGTTACGCGCCAGTATTTTTAGATTGTTTTTATAGAGACTCCCTACCATTCGAGTCATCGCGAACGAGACCGTCAGCAAGGTACGCAACAAAGCGCGGCGGCAGCATGCAAGAGCAGGCTTGTTGCAGTTTGCGAAGGAGCTTTCCGATGATTCGATCGAAATACGTGTGGGTCTCCCTCTGCTCGCTTTTGCTGATGGCAGGCCCTGCTCTTGGCCAGATCGATCGCGCCAACCTGAAGGGCGCCTTGACCGATCCCACCGGTGCTCTGCTGCCGGGAGCGAGGGTCACCGTGCTGTTCCCGGCGACCGGCTTTCGGCAAACGGTCACTTCGACGAGCGCAGGCGATTACGCTTTCACCGGCCTTCCACTGGGCACCTGCAGCCTAACCGTGACCGCCGCGGGTTTCGCGCCTAAAGTGTTGACGGGCATCCTGCTGCAGGTAGGCGAGGTCCGCACCTCCGATGTGCAGGTTTCGGTGGAAAGCTCCGCTCAGACTGTATCCGTAAACGCATCCGCCGCAACCCTGGAGAAAGACGACGCTTCGATCGGAGGCGTCATTTCCTCGCAGCAGGTTGAGAATCTGCCGATCAACGGGCGCAACTGGGCCGCGCTCGAGCTGCTCATCCCCGGTGCGATCAATAGCGGCAGCGGCAACCAACTTACCATCCGTTTTGCGGGCCGCGGCATCGACGATAACAAGGTCACCTTCGATGGCGTAGACGCCACCGGGATTCTCCGCCAGTCGCAGAAGCTCGATTTGCGCGTGCAGCTTTCGTCTGAGTCCATTGCCGAGTTCCGTGCGCAGTCGGCCGTCTATCCCGCCCAGTACGGCGGCACTACCGGCGGCCAGGTGGATGTGGTCTCGAAGACCGGCACAAACCGCTTCCACGGCAGCCTGTACGAGTTTTTTCGCAATGACGTGCTCAATGCGCGCGCGCTGTTCTCCACCAGTCAGCTGCCGCTGCGCCTGAACCAGTTTGGCGCCAGCCTGGGCGGCCCCATTCTCAAGGATCACACCTTCTTTTTTGCCAACTACGAAGGGCTGCGTCAGTCGCTCTCTCAGCCGCTGGTCGGCTTCGTGCCCAGCCCTGCGTACCTTGCCGCCACACAGGCCAAATCTCCCGCCATTGCCGGTCTTTTGGCCTACTTCCCCACCGGACAGACGGCTACCGCGAACGCCAGCGTAAACCAGTTCAACGGCTCCGGCCGGCAGACACAGAACGAAGATTCCGGCCTCGTCCGCATCGACCAGATATTCACGTCTCGCACCTCCGCCTACTTCCGCTACAACCTCGACCAGGCCAGCCTGATCGTTCCCAACGGTGATGCAAACGGGTACATCGGCGACACACTCGCCTCGCAGCAGGATCCAAAGAACGCCGTGCTTTCGGTGCTCCACACCTTTCGTCCTAACCTGCTGAACGACCTGCAGATTGCTGTCAACCGCACCCCTTTTTACGCGCAGAACATCAGCCTGGCGCCCGTACAGGTCGCCGTCTCCGGCTTCTCCACGCTGCATGACACGCTCCAGCAAGTCCAGGGCGCCACAGCCTATTCGCTTGTCGACACGGTGAACCTGACGTTCGGCCGCCACACCATCACCACCGGCGGAGGCTTGCGGCGCGTGCAGCTCAATCTGCTCAGCACGCAGGAGACTCAGTATGCCGCCACCAGCACCGCGAATTTCCAGAACAACATCTTCAGCGCCGCCACGTTCCTCGCCCGCACTCCTTATGAGGACGCGCGCAAAACGGAGTTCGATCTCTTCTTCCAGGATCAGTACAAGCTCACCCGCAACTTACTGCTGTCGCTCGGCCTCCGCTACGACTCTTTCGGTGCATTCGGCGGCGTCGATGGTCACGACCTTCCGTTCGATCCCATCCACTGCCCGGGCGGCTACTGCCCTGCTGGCAGCGCCTTCTACTTCCCAGATCGTACGAACCTGCAGCCCCGGGTGGCCGTCACCTGGTCTCCGAGCTTTCTGCAGGATCAGACCGTCATCCGAGCGGGCTACGGACTCTACGCCGGGGAGTCGCAGCTGGGCGATCTAATTGCTCCGCTTAGCAACCTCGGCCAGCGCCTCTCGTTTACCGCAGCCCAGTTGAAAGTACCCAGCTACCCCGTTTCGCCGGTGCTGACCTCTTCTGCCCTGGTATCGAACGCGCCGCGCGGGCTGGACCGAAACCGCGTCAGCGAGCAGGTTCACGAGTGGTCCATGTCCTTCGAACAGAAGCTCCCGTTTCAAATCATCAGCAGCATCGGTTATGTGGGTAGCCACGGTGCGCACCTGCCCTTGCACACCGTTGTCAACACGCTCAATCCCGTCACCCGCGCCGCCCCTCTTCCCGCGTTCGGCCTGGTGGACTATAAAACCAGCAGCAGCGACAGCCAGTACAACGGACTGATTGCTGCGCTGACGCGGCCCTTCTCCTCCGGACTGATCTTCGGCGCGACCTACGTCTGGTCCCACTCCATCGACGACGGCGCCAATGTAGGCAATAACGCCGGCGGCGAGACTGATTTTCCGCAAAACGTCGCCTGCCTGCGCTGCGAACGCGCCAACAGCGACCAGGATATTCGCCACTCCTTTACTGCCAATGTTGTCTACGAGTTGCCGATCGGCGCTGGCAAGACCTATCTCAACCACGGCGTGGCCGGTCATCTGCTGGGTAACTTCCAGTTCAGCTCGCTCGCCGTCGCGCGCACCGGCTTGCCCGTTAACATCACAGTTGCCCGCACTGCCGCCACCTTGCCGGACGGCAATACCATGTCTCCGCAGCGCCCCAACCTCGTTCCTGGCGTGCCGCTCACTCCAGCAGGTGGCCGCACCCCGCAGCTTTCCATCAACAAGGCCGCTTTCGCCCTTCCCGCCGCGGGCACCTTTGGCAACGCTCCCCGCAACCTTCTTCGCGCTCCAGGCACCTGGCAGATCGATGCCTCCCTGCAGAAAGGCCTGTACACCACCGAGCGCTTCAATCTCGCCTTCCGCGGAGACGTCTTCAACCTCTTCAACCACGCTCAATACGGCGCTCCGTCCGGCGTCTTCAACACCGCCGGCTTTGGCCAGATCACCACGCAGATCAACGCCGGAGCCACCGGAACCGCCACGCAGCGGGTCAGCCAGCTCAGCCTTCGCGCTACTTTCTAAAACTGAACTACCGGCCTTTTATAACTAGGAGCCATCAAGATCATGTCCCAGCTCACCCGCCGCACCTTTACCCAGCTTGCTGCCGCTTCTACTCTCGCATTCCATTTTACTGCTGATGCCCAGCAATCCCGCATCCTGCTGCCGGTCAACGTTTGCGGCAGCTTCGGGTACATTAATATCAAAGGCGCCCTCCTGGTGGCGGCCCGCTACGACGCCGCTCTGCCCTTCGCTACCGATTGGGCCGCGGTCCGTCGTCGCGGCAAGTGGGGCTACATCGGACGCGATGGCAAGGAAACGCTTGCCCCTCAATACGACGAGGCCCGCAATTTCCGCTGGAATTGCAGCCCTGTCCGGATGGCGAACAGGTGGCATTTTATCCGGCCCGATGGCTCGGACGCCTTTCCGCTCCGCTTCGACATCGCCAGGAGCTTCCAGAACGCTCGCGCCCGCGTCTCGCTAAACGGCAAGTGGGGCTATATCGACCCCACCGGCACACTTGTGATCGAGCCCAAATACGACTTCGTTCATGGCTACAGCGAAGATATCGCGCCCGTTCAGCTCAACGGCAAATGGGGCTTTATCGACAAGGCCGGAGCCACCATCCTGCCGTTCCGGTACGACACCGTCACAAGCTTCAACGCCGGGGTCTGCGCCATCCTGCTGGATGGCAAATGGGGATTTATCCACCGCGACGGCTCCGTTGCCTTACCAGCGCAGTGGGAAAAAACCGGCGAGTTTGCCGAAGGCCTCTGTCCGGTCGAGAAGGATGGCAAGTGGGGCCTTATAGACCTGACCGGCAAGCTCATCCTGCGACCTACCTATGATGCGATGGACTCTTTCGAAAACAGTTACATCATGGTCGCGCTGAACGGTCAGCTGATGTATCTCGACAAATCTCTCCGGCCCATCTGGAGGGAGAACATGACGTGCCCCGCCGGAACTTCTTACAAGATGTATAAGGCTCCCGCGTAGTGCCCGTGCGGAAACGACGGCAGCAGCGTCGCGGCACGACTTTCCTCCGGCAGGCGCGCCTTGTATCCTTCAGCGCGGGTTTTCCCGCGCCCAACCGCCGCTTTCTGGTGCCGAGATCACGAATCCTCGTTTCTTCTCCAATGTCGGTTCTGTTGTGAGGGAGCAACGGTCATCCCGCTTTGCGGCCAAACAGGGCTTCAAACTGGGTAAAAACCGGCTCAAAGATGGCGTCCTGAAGCCAGCGGCTCGCCCGCTCTATATCGCCCTCCGCCGCGTCGAAGACGCCATAGAACTCGAAAAATGATCCTCCTCCGCGACTAATGGGCCGAACCCTCATGTGGCCGTGATAGTTCAAGGTGAGATCGGCGCCCGCAAAGGTCAGAAACGTGAGCCGCATCTCCGGGTCGGAGAGTTCAAGCAGCCGCTCCTGGACGATTCCGCCGTTGCGCGCTTGCAGGGTTCTTTCCGCGCCCACCTTGTCTGGGCTGTCGCCGTCTCTAAGCCGGCTTGAAGCAATGAAAGGGAACCACTGCGGCAGTGCGTTGAAGTCCCTGACCAGCTCCCATACCGTCTCCGGGGCCGCATTCACAATGGTGCTGCCGTAGACCGTTGCCATAGCTGTCCTCCTTGCTGCGAGTAAAAATGCTTGCCGATGAGGGCAGAGCGTGCCCATTTAGCGGCATTTTCCCTGAAGGTGTACAGAGCTCAATGGCCGTGAAAGTGGCTTTTCCGGCGGGAAAAGCCACGTCGAGATACTCTCCAGGCCGCATAGCATCAGGGAAAATGCGTTAGCGGCGGGTCAGGTCGATGACGATCTTGCCGAACGCGCCGCGGTAAAGATGGTCATAGGCGGCTCGCGTGTCTTCAAAGCTGTAAACCGCGTCGACCACCGGACGCAGCTTCCATTTCGTAAAGGAGCGCAGCATCTCTTCAAACGCCGATCTTGGCCCTACGGTGCTGCCGCTCACGGTCAACTGCTTCACGACAAAGGGAAACAGCGGGATCGCGGAGGTCACGCCATTTAGGAATCCGATCAAAGCGATATGGCCGCCAATTTTGGCGGCCTGCAAGGATCGCCCAAGGTTTTCACCTCCCGCCACCTCCACGATCAGATCGGCGCCCTTGCCCGAGGTGAGACTCAGCAAAGCCTGATCCCAATCCGGCCGCTCGGCGTAATTGATTCCATGCACGGCCCCCATCTGCTTGACGCGCTCGATCTTCTCATCGCTGCTGGACGTTACGATCACCTCGGCTCCCAGCGCGGCGGCGATCTGTAGCGCAAACAGCGACACCCCGCCGGTCCCCTGCACCAGCACAAGCTGTCCGGCCGAAATCTTCGCTTTCTCCGCAACGGCATACCAGGCCGTCACCGCCGCACACGGCAGGGTCGCCGCCTCGGTATCAGTCAGATACGCCGGAGCCTGCACGGCGATCTCCTCGTCCATCACAATCTGCTCTGCGAGGACGCCGGAGGCAAAACTTCCCAGCGTGTACTTCGACTCCTCCGTTTGCGGGGGACCCTCCAGCCATCGGGTTGCGAAATTCGTCAGAATCCGGTCGCCACACTGAACGCGGGTGACGTCTTTCCCGATTGCAACGACGGTTCCCACCGCGTCACTTCCCTGCACAATGGGAAAAGCGAGATCGGGGTTATAGGCCCCCTCCACCAGAAGCTTGTCCCGGGCGTTCAGCGACACCGCGCTGATCCGCACCAAAATCTCCTTGTCCCCTGGAGCAGGAGTTTCTTTCTCCACCAAGCGGAGATTCTCGCGGCCAAACCCGACCAGTTCCCAAGCTTTCATTGTTGATTCCCTCGATTCGGTTCTGCTGTCCGTGCCGTTCTCAAAAGAGAGCTTCACTAGTTCGATAATACTCGAACTTCTTCAGGTCAGCAGTATGCAAATCCGGCTACGATGTCAAAAGATGAAGGTCGTCCTACATCCCGATGTGGAGAACCTACGGCTGGAAAGGGTGCTTCACGCGCTCAGCGATCCGGTGCGACTCAATCTGGTTCGCATGTTGGCTGCCGAACGCGATCTCCCTTGCGGCGCCCTCTGCCTGGGCCGTCCCAAATCGAGCATGTCGCACCACTTCAAGACCATGATCGACGCTGGTTTGCTGCGGGTGCACGTTGCGGGAAACGTCCACCTGAACAATCTCCGGCTCGACGATCTGGAACGTCGCTTTCCGGGTCTGATGACCGCCGTCATCGAAGCTGCTTCCAGCCAGTAATGCAAATTCTTCCGCTGTACGTTTCTGACGTTCGATGTGATACCTCCAATGGGCCCAATCCAGACCCTTATGTAGGTTTTCTGTTCCATTGCTACTCAGCCCTTCACGACGCCGGGCGGCTCGATGACTCGAGCGGCGGCGGCTGAGCTTTGCGCCGGGCAGCGCGACCGCGTTGAAGTTTTTACCATTTGCCGCGAGCAGGGGAGCAAGGCTGTGGCGGAATGTTTGCTGGCCGCCTTTCGTTACGCGTTAGCCCGAACAGCAAGGGGTAATGGAGGCAGCTGCAAACATCCACTCCCTCGAGAGCTGCGAACGCCTTGCAAGCTCCTGCTCCTGTCAGAAGTTCAAGTAAATCGGGTTGCCGACAATGAGCAAGCGTCCATCCGCCGAGCGAACGTTCACGCGGAACCAGTGCCGCTTGCCATCGCTTTTGTAAGCGAAGCCGGTCATTTCCTCGTTGGTGAGCAGCTGCTCTGGGCTGTCGTGAACGATCTCGGGATGCGCGCCCGTGAGGTGAAGCATGCGGATGCTGAACTGGACAGTTTGCCCGGCTGGTACTTGCAATGCATCGCCCATGGCCGCGGTCTGACTTCCTGCCTTGGCGGAGAACTCAAGTGTTCGATCCGTTGCTCCTTCTACATCGATGAAGACGTGGCCTGCTTTGATGCCATCGAGGATCGCGTTTTCCGACAGAGAGGCTGCGTAGACTGCTGTTGTCGGGTGGCCAACCGCGGACGGGATCGACAAAGGGTAGTCGGGATCGTGATTGTCGCTCCCGCCAACCCCGGTTAGTCGGAAACCCTTGTTCAGCTTGTCCTGCCAGAAAGGAATACCCGAGTGTACTCCCTCAACCGAACCCCCATTATTGATGGCCTCGATGGCTGTGACTTTGCTGTAGTCGGTGCCGGGCGCTGTCCATCCACAACCCATGCAGGATGCGCCCGAAGGGGCGCCGGGGTGATTGATCGAGAGTATGGCGTGTGCGCGTTCGACTTCGGCCAAAAGCGCATTGCTGTCCGGGACTGAGCGACTCCCGACCCGGAAATCGATAAAGTCGGTAGTTCCGAAGACGTTGGCATGGCCGTAGAAGGTAGTGATCTCGCGGGCTGGGATCAGGAGCAGCTGGTCGAAGAAGGGCTGCAACTCGCGCATGGCATCGTACTGCGAGATTGTGTTGTGGTCGCTGATGGCGATGAAGTCGAGATGCCTTGATGCAGCAACTTCGACCGTTCTGTACAAGGGGCATGGAACGCTCACTCCCGCCTGGCTGAGGCAGGAGCCGTCACTGTGAGCATCGTGCATGTGCAGGTCGCCCCGGTACCAGGCAGGGCCGGAGCGGAGCGGAGCGCTGCTGAAGGTCGAGATAGCAGGCCGCTCGCCCGGGTGCGCGAAGTAAATCTTCGCCTCATAGGTGGAACGTACGCCGCGCTCAATGTTGGGAATGCCGAGAATCAGGTTCCAGATGCCGGCCGGAATGGTACCCGGCAGATAGGACGGAGTTGCGTCGGTTTCAGAGAGGGTGAAGGTGCTTTTATTGCCGCCGCTCCAGCCGCGAAAGCGTTGGGGGTCAAAGATGCCCAGGTCAATGCTCGTGTGCTTATCTCGGTCTGTGTAGGAGAACTCGACGGTGAGGCGACTGACGCCGGCAGGGACGCGAAACGGCAGCTCCAGGTAGGTTTGCGCATTCGCGTCAGTGACCGCGCCGCACAGGACCGTGTCGGGCGCAGGCGCTTGCTGCGCTTGGCCCGCGAACGGGAGTGCGCAAGCAAAAAGACAGGCGAGCACGAACAGCCAGAAGTAACGCTGCCTATCAAGACGTTTCCCAAACTTACTTGTAAAAGACATCCAAACTCCTTAACAATGCGAGCGATGCGTGAAGGGCGCTCACTCACTTAGAAAGCGAGCTTGAGTGCGAGCTGCAACAGACGTGGCTGGTTGCGTAAAGTAGTAATCCGGCTAAAGCTGGTGGTATTCGAGAAGTCGAGATTGCCTGGCTGCCCGAACTGCGGAGTGTTGCTGAGGTTGAAGGCTTCCGCGCGGAATTCGAGGTTGGCCGCCTCGCGCAGGGTGAAGTCCTTGAAGAGAGAAGCGTCGAGATTGTTGAAGTAAGGCCCACGGGCCTGCTGGGGTTTCCCGCCCAGGATCGAATAATCGATCTGTCCATTCTGCGCTGCCTGTCCCGGCTGCGTAAAGGCGGCTGCGTTCAGCCAGTCTGAAGGCCTGTGCGCACCCGCATAGATGTCGAGTCCTGGTACGACATCCGCATTGCAGCCAAAGTCGGAACTGGTAGCTACCGGGCAGCCGACCGTGAATGGCTGGCCGCTTTGGAACGTGTAGATATAGTTGAAAGCCCACCCGCCGATCAAGGCGTCGACCGCCCTGTTCGCCGAGCCGAGGAACTGTCGACCGCGTCCAACCGGAAGTCGCGCTGTACCGGAAAAGTGCACGACGTCGGTGACATCGACGTCGCACAACCCGTAATCGCCTTTAATGCCGAAGCCGGGCAGCCACTCTGCCCGGTAGCCGCCTTCAGCAGTTGCCTGCGTCTTCTGATCGCTGAAGCACTTGCTGAACGTGTAATTAGCGAGAACGGAAAAGCCGCTGCTGAACTGGTGGGTGTAAGTCGTCTGGAGCGAGTTGTAAGCACTTTCTCCATCCGTCGTCTCGTAAGTCGAATTGGGCGAGAACTTAGGAAAAGGGATATGCTGCTGGATCGGAGTACCCGGCGTTAGGATCTGGCTTGGCGAATTTGTAGTGCCCAGGTTATCGAGGTGGCGCCCGAGATTGCCGACATAGCCGATCTGGAAAGAATCATGCCCGGTGAACTGTTCCTGCACCGTGAGATTGAAGGTTTGCGTATACGGCGTTTGATAATCGAACTGGCGACCGTAAAGAGAAACACCAATGCCGCTCACCTGGGTGGGGTCCTGAAGGTTGATCGTTGGCAATGTGTTTTCGATGGTTGCCGTTGCCCCAGTGGCAAGCGTGATCGGCGCCTGCGAGCTTGTGCTTTGTTCGGCGATAACGTACTCAAACGGATAGTTTGTCCCGAGTGTTCCGCCGTAGCCGAGATTGCCGAGCGCTCCGTAGGCGATCCCATAGCCGCCGCGGACCACAAAGTCGGGCCTGAGCCGATAGGCGAAGCCGACCCGAGGTGCGAAGTTATAGTCCTGCGCGTTGCCCAGCGAAGCATTGCCCGTGCATTGGAGCGTGATATTGCTGCCGGCAAGCAGCGCATTGAAGGAGGCGGAGCGCGGGACTTGGCAGCCCTGATTGGGAATGAGAAAGGTTCCGCTGTTTCCGTTGCCGCCGACAGGAAGAAAATTCGCCTGACGGCCCGAGGTTTCCACGTAGGGAGAGAAGTAATCCCATCGAACGCCCAGGTTCAGCGTGAGGTTCGGGGTAGCCTTCCAATCGTCCTGCGCAAAGGCACCGATGTAATGGCGTGAGTCGTTTGTGCCGGCATAGTTGGAGCCGGCAAACAGGCTCAGGCCGCCAACACCGTTCGAGCCGGGGACAAGCAGCAGATCGGAGATGCCGTTCAACGCTCCGGTCTGGTTTGGGATATCGGAGAACTGCCCCGTGAAGGCGAAGATACCCTTGCTTGCCTGCGGTTGGAGAATATTGCCTCGGAGCAGGTCGATCTGCACCCCCGCCTTCACGCTGTGCTTCGATAAGGTTTTGGTGATGGTATCCGTCAGCTCGGTGTCATACACGGTCTGGATCGTCGGCCGATCGCTGATCGTGCCCAGCGGACTGATGCCGCCGGATCCGTTCAGGCCGTTGAAGTCGATCGCCGGTAGACCGCCGTTGCCTGCAATCGCGGGCACCCCGGCAATGCCGAACTGGGCAGGGATCCCAGGCTGGGCACCGTAAACAGGGGTCTGGTCTTTCCGGCTATGTCCAAAACCGAAATGAAAGTCGTTCGTAAGCGACGGAGAGAACAGGTGCGTGTATCCCACGGCAACCATATAGGAGGGATACGCCTGGTTTTCGCCGCCATTCTGCCCGACAGCCACGCCAGGCAGCGCGCCGGGAACGGCATAGTTGATGAAGCTTTGATCGAAGACGCCGAAGACAATGTCTCGCTCGCTGAAGTTCTGATCGATGCGGATGTCGTATTGATTGGTGATTTGTGTTTCCCTGGCGTTGTTCAGGTAATTGTTGGCAAAGCCGGGTGCGTTCGGCAGAGGATAGAGCCCGAGGAGTTTGATAGCGTTCGGATCGAGCCGGTTCGCCGGTAGGTTATTCAAACGCGTGGGCGCGCCGGTGAAGTTGGTCTGGCCGGCGAGCGAACCTGTATAGAAAGGATCCCGCACAGAGACGGAGTTTGCGCTCTTGTTGGTCAGCCCGGTGATCGGATCGACTGCGCCGCCCCCGACCTGACGGGTCGTTTGCGGGTCAAGAATCGTACCAAGGGGGATTAGACGGCCAAGGGCATCGGTACGAGTGCCGCTATTGTCGGTAATCAAATCCTGAAGGTTAGTGAATCCGCTCGAGACCATTCCGGCAGTCGGTACCGTGCTGGTGGCGGAATGCGGCAGCACGATCCGGGTGCCCTGGTAGTCGCCGAAGAAGAAGGTCTTGTCTTTTCCGTTATAAAGGCCGGGGATCCGGACCGGGCCGCCAATGGTTCCGCCAAACTGGTTCTGGCGATACTCGGGGATGGGCAAACCGCGCTGCTTGGAAAAGTAGTCGTTCGCATCGAAGACGTCGTTCCGCAGGTACTCCCAAAGATTGCCGTGCAAATTGTTCGTTCCGGAACGAATGACGGCGTTGACGATTCCGCCAGTCGAGTGGCCGAACTCTGCGCTGAAGTCTCCATTCTGAAGCCGGAACTCCTCGATGGCGTCCGGCGGTGGTGTTACCACCGCATTCGTGCCGATGGAGCTTCCTCCATAAAATTCGATATTGTCGTCGATGCCATCGAGCCGGATATCGTTTTGCCAGAGGTTGACACCGTCGACCGAGAAAAAAGCGCTGCCCGGCGTGCCCCCGTTGCTGCTGGGTACGCCAACCGGAGAGGTCGCTACACCTGCGGAGAGCTGCGAAAGAGAAACCCAGTCGCGCCCGTTGAGGGGAAGATCGTTGACCGTTCGGGAATCGATTGTCGTTCCTACGGAAGCGTCTTCCGCCTGGAGGAGAGGAGCAGCCGCCGAGACTGTAACTTCTTGCTTGACGTCACCGGCGGCGAGGGGAATGTCAATGGTGTCTGTATGCTGCAGATTCACTACGATGCCGGTATCAATAAATTCCTTGAAGCCTGGAGCCTGCACGTGAAGTCTGTAGCTGCCGGGCTGCACGAAGCTAAAGACATACGTGCCGGAGCCGGTCGACTTCACGATCGCCGCTACATTCGTTGCCTCATTGATTAACTCTACAGGCACCCCGGGTACTACTGCTCCGGAGCTGTCTCTCACCGTACCGGTAACGCCGCCGGTTTCAATTTGACAGAAGCCTGGTTGTGCCGTGCCTAGCAGGGAATAGCACACGGCAAACAAGATGGTACGGGTGAAGAAACGAGCCGCAAAATTTCCTTCCCCGCGCGTAGATTGCGCGCGGCGAGTGCGCGCGGCACGTCGAACCGAGACGTTCGTCCCATCTTGGCCCTTGTCCTGCTGAACGCCGTGGATGGCTGTCAAGAGTGAACTGCATGCGTACTCCGCAAATCCTGCTATGCCCATGGCTAAAGAGTGACGGAAAAGAGGCCGGGAGAGTGTGAAAATTGAGAAGCAATGAACGCCAAGGGCTTTGTTACATTCAGGAGAGCGCCAAGCAGGATGCATAATGCCCCGTGTGCAGCGCGTTTTCGCCGACTGGCACGCGACTATGAACGACTCGACACCACCCTCAAAGGATTCCATTGCGTCAGCCTCGCATGCCTCAAGACCGCCAATATATTCAACCAACTCGCACAAACTTCAAACAGAGCCTAGGAGCGCTGTGGACGAAAAGGCGTTTGAGTCAGCGAACACTGATTGACTTAATCTTCAATGGCGCCGCGCAGCCAGGTAACCGCACACTCCATTTGCGGAAAATCAAACCGGTACGTCTTGTGACCTGCTCGCGGATTTGGTAATGGGCATGCGCAGCGTGACCCGAGTTCCGACTCCCGGCTCGCTGGCGATCTCGGCGTTTCCACCGTGCAGCGACATGATCCCCTGGACGATGGCCAAACCGAGGCCAGTGCCGCCCGACGCTTTGGAGCGGGACGAATCCACACGAAAGAAGCGGTCGAACACCCTCGGCAGCGCCTCGGGTGGAATGCCGACGCCTGTGTCAGTAACTTCGATGAGAACCCGCGCAGCCTCGCAATAAATTTGGATGGCTACCGTCCCTCCGTCGAGGGTGTGCGCTACTGCATTTGAGACCAGATTTCCCAGCGCCCGCTGTATCAGTGTTCGGTCGAGTTCTGCAATCACCGGCTCACTCCCTCCGACACTTGTGAGGATGATTCCAGCCTCTACGGCAGAAGCGTCATAGTATTCCCGAACTCCCTCCACCAGTTCGGAAACATTAACTTGTTCAAGTCGTAAGTGGTTTAGCGGGCTTTCCGTCCGGGCCAGGAACAAGAGATTACTAATCAGATCAGACAGGCGAACAGCCTCTTCAAGTGACGACTCCAATGCATCGCGGTATTCATCGATGGTTCGTGCACGCGTTAATGCCACCTCTGCTTCACCACGAATATTGTTCACCGGGGTTCGCAAATCATGTGCGATGTCGGCAGAGAATCGAGAAATCCTTTCAAAAGAATCCTCGAGCCCGTCGAGCATGTTGTTAAAGATCAATGCCAGGCTCGCTAGAGCCTGTTATTAAGCTTGTTCCTTTAGAAACAAAGGCATAGGAATTGCGGAGAGTTGGTCTGACGATATTGGGATGGGCAATCGTGGTCAACTCGGGTATCCGAGCGATGTGACGGATGAGGAGTGGGCGTTTGTGGCGCCCTATCTGGTCTTGTGCCGGGAGGACGCTGCGCAGCGGGAGTACTCGCTGCGCGCGGTATTCAACGGGGTGCGGTACGTGGTCAAGACGGGCAATCAGTGGCGCATGCTGCCCAATGACCTGCCTCCGTGGCCGGTGGTGTACCAGCAGATGCGGCGCTGGATGGACGCGGGCTGCTTTGAGGCCATGGTCGAGGATCTGCGCTTGCTGCTGCGCGAGTTTGCCGGGCGCAATGCTCAGCCGACGGCCATGATTCTGGACAGCCGCACGCTGCAATCGACGCCGGAGTCGGGCGCGCGCGCCGGCTATGACGGGGCCAAGCGGCGCAAAGGCTCGAAGGTGCATGCGGCGGTCGATACGCTGGGCCACCTGCTGGCACTGCACGTGACCGCGGCCGACGAGCAGGACCGCGCCCAGGTCGGCGAGTTGGCCCGGGCGGTGCAGGAGGTGACCGGGGACCATGTGGAGTTGGCTTTCGTCGATCAGGGCTACACCGGCGAGGCTGCAATGGAGGCGGCGGCCGCGCATGGAGTAAGGCTGGAAGTGGTCAAACATACCGAGGCCAAGCGCGGGTTCGTGCTGCTGCCGCGCCGCTGGGTGGTCGAGCGCAGCTTCGCCTGGGCGGTGCGCTTCCGCCGCCTCGCGCGCGATTATGAACGGCTCGCCCACACGCTCGGAGGACTCCACTACCTTGCCTTCGCCATACTCATGCTTGCCAAACTGACCCGGATTCCCGGCTGAAGTTAATAACAGGCTCTAGTTCGTACGGGTATCCTTCTGCCGCAATACGTTCACCAAGGTGGTTTGATGTGATACGTCGTGCGGTCGCTGCTATCTCTTCCACCGGACGTATGCCTTGGCGGGCGATCTTATGGCCGATCAGTGGAAAGAGAACCAGCATTCCAGCTGAGGTGACCCAAAACCACAGTCGGAAGCGAGCCAGTAATTCCTCCTTTCCAGATACATCAACCGCGACCTCGATCGTGACGAAGCGATTCGGCACATTTCCGTATTTGGCTGTCGCCTCGATCACGCGGAAAGATTGTCCGCTCCTGCCTTTCATCGGGAAGGCGAGCCCCTTCTTCGCGGCGGACAGGGCAGCCACTGCCGAAAGATCCAACTCCGCTGCCATCCCCGGCGTCATGAGCATCGGTTTTCCGTTTTGATCCAGCAGGCAAATGTAGAACTGTTCGTACCGCCTGGCGGCAGACTCGAGTACGACTTCCTCATGAAGGCCGTCATTGTCATCAGAGCGCTCGCGCAGCATCGTACGCAGAACGTTCACTTTGTCTTTTAGGAATAGCTCTGTGCTCTTGTTCAACTCCGAAACCAGCATCAGGTAGAGGCTGCATGTAGCCAGCAAGACCAGGAGCAATCCGGCAGAAGCATAGGCCGCTGTCAGCCGGAATGCCAGCGTCCGCCAGATGCGTGAGAGGCTCACCGGCTGCTTACTCGGCTTCCAGAACATACCCGGAACCGCGAATTGTATGGATCAGCTTCGAGGCGAAAGGATCATCCACCTTGCTGCGCAGTCTCCTGACACTGACATCCACCACGTTGGTATCGCTGTCGAAGTTCATATCCCAAACAGCCTCGGCGATAACCGTACGAGATAGTACTTCTCCCGCGCGCCTGACAAGGAGCGATAGCAGGAGGAATTCTTTCGCCGTCAGCTCAAGCCGCTGTCCGGCTCGCGAAACGCGATGACGAAGAAGGTCGATCTCAAGGTCCGCCATGCGGACGACGTCCTGGGTGCGAGGCGGGCTTCGGCGCAGTCTGGATCGCACGCGCGCCAGCAGCTCCGAAAACGCGAAAGGCTTCACAAGATAGTCGTCAGCTCCAAGCTCGAAGCCTCGAACTCTTTCGTGTACGGCATCTCGCGCAGTCAGCAGGAGTACTTGTGTGTTTCTGCCGGCCTGCCGTAAGCTTGTCAGTACTTCCCAACCGTCCAGACCCGGGAGCATGACGTCCAAAATCAAAAGGTCGAAGTCTAAGTTCTTGGCTAGCTCCAGCCCATCCTGGCCGTTGGAGGACACGTCGACCACGAACCCCGCTTCGACCAGCCCCTTCTTGAGAAACCTGGCCGTCTTGGTTTCATCCTCAATCACCAGAATCCTCATAGCGAATCACCTGATCTTGCCGCCGTTAGTCTTTAACGATCGCGCGAGCCTTCCAAGTCTGGGCCACGAGACCGCTGGGCAGCAAATCTATTGAATAGCTGGGATTTGTGAATGCCGCAACAGGTGAATGTGAATGTGGGATGAAAGTGGATTTGCGGGAAGCAGGCTGCTGGGCAAGCACACGTCAATGCTATGGAGAACTCGACCCAGTTACGGCGTGAGGGAGGCGATACCGCTGGACGATAGGAAATCGCTGATCTTCCGGTGGGGAGCTACACCATACTCTGACGTTCGGCGGCGTGGAGCAGGTGGTTGGGAGTCTCTGGCGCTGCCCAAAGAACAAGCCCTCTCCCCAGTCACCGAGGAGAGGGCCGTTTTATCCGGGCGTGTGTTTAGTCGCCGTCGTTGTCAGCGACAGGCGCTTTCTTGTTAAAGTCGCTCGCCGGGCGAACCGTCTTCTCGCCAGGGTAGGGGCGCGTGAAGTTGGTGGATTCGTACCAGTCGAGGTGGTTGACGGTGGCGGGGTCCTCGGAGTCGGGGATGTGCTGTTTGCCGGCGAAGATCTGCGCCTTCTTTTTCATCCATCCCACCCTCAGAGCCTCAATCGCAGGGCTCAGGGCCGGGTTGGATTGAGTCTGGACCGCAAGAGCCGGGGTGGCGATGGCCTGAGCTGCGACCGCCGTGCTCGCAGCGGACTTGACCGCAGCGGTGGCCGCATTGGAAGTCTTGGGAGCCGGGATCGGCTGAGCCGGTGTCTGCTTGACGCCCTGATTCAACGGAATCCCATTCGGCACATGCGTCCACGGCAGAAAGTTCGTCGCGGGCGGATTGTCGACGAAGATTTCGCTCATCGGGGAGGCTGTCAGGTCAAACTGATTCATGGGCGTCAGTCCAAGAATCTGCTCGATCGTGCGGGTCATGTTGACTTGCGTATAGAAGGTGCTGTCCTCGATAACTCCCGCGCCGGAGCCATCCGCATTCACCTTCTGCTGGACGTACGGGCTGAAGATGTAGCCAGGGCTGCGGTGGCCGTCCACGTGGTCGACGCCGTCCTGCGAGTCGTCTTCCTCGACGAAGACTGCCGATGAAGACCAGATGGAGCTGTGGCTGATGGCGTCGACATAGCGGCCAAGGGCCAGGTCGTTATCGGCCTGCATGGCTTGCGCGGTCGGTGGGCCGCCGGTGTGGTCAGAGCTGATCCACAGGAATTCCAGCTGCGGCACCGAGCCGCTTGCCACGTCCTTGTTGAATACCTGCTGCCAGACATCGAAGCGGAACTGGTCGGGGATGCCGAGATCGAACTGCGGGTAATTCTGGACCGTGTTGTTGATCAGGTTCGGGAGCGGGGAGTGCGAAGCAACCGTGTTGACGTTGTAGAGCTGGCTCTCCGCGCCAGACTCGTAAGCCAATGTGTCGTTGTAAAAATCAATCCACTGCGGCTCCTTGGTCGAGCCGGTGGGTGTCAGGAACGTGTTGTACTCGATGTACTCGCCGAAGTTCTTGAACGTGACACCTTTCTTTACAGCCACGTCCCACAGGTGGCCCACTTTCTGGTAGGCGATCGCGTCGCCGCCATTGGAGGGGTAATCGCGGAGCCAGTCCGGCGACTGGATGTCGTCGGAGTAAGGCGCCATAGCCTGCACAATCCAGTTGTGTCCGTCGGCGGATTGCCGGCTCGGGTCGTAGAAGTTGTCGAAAAGCGGGAAGCGCTGCACGAGGGCGTGTGCGTTGGGCGTGACAGGGCCAAAGGTTGAATTGTCACCGAAGACAGCCAAAGAGGCGTCGCCATTGCCGCTGTCTACGTCGCCGAGGATCTGGTCGTAGGTGCGATTTTCACGAATGATGACAAAGACGTGCTTGATCTTGGACGGAGCGCCTATCTTCTCCGGGATTGCGAGCGGCTTGGCATTCTTAGAACCCCCGGAGGCCGAGGCGATATTGCCCGCCAAATCCCAGTGGTTGTTGGTGAAAACCTGCTGCGTCGCAGCCGCCAAGGCCGATGGATTCGACAAGGGGACAATGCTGACGGTGCCAAGGTCCTGGTGAGTGTTGAGGTCGTTCACGCCGTGATCGGTCACATACGAATTCTCCGCGGTATTCGCCGGAGGAGGCGCCACCGCATAGCCTGTGGTTCCTATGCCTTTGTCGTTCGCAACGAGCAGCACGTTGTCCGCAGCGTCAAACGCAACGGAACTCGGTGCATACCCGACCGGGATCACGCCCGCTACAGCGCCGCCATTGTTGAGGCCGATTACGGCGACTGCGTTGGCGTTGTAAAGCGCGACGTAGGCGATATTATTTTTCTGATCGACGGCGATCGAAACCGGCGCCGCGCCATAGGCTGCCTCCTTCTTCCCAGGGACTCCAATGGGCAAGGCAATGTGGAATGTCTCCACCACCTGGTTGGTGCTCGTGTCTACCGCCGTGAGGGTGTCGCTATACGTATTCGCTATGAGGAGATACTTGCCCCAGAAGGCCATCCCGGTCGGGTGCAGGCCGGTCGTGATGGTAGCGGTGACCGTGAACGAAGCCAGGTCGACCACAGAAACGGTGCCGCTAGAAGTTGAGCCAGTAGGATACGCGGCGACAACCGGGGTGCCATTGGAGTAGCCCTGGAAGTCACTCTCTTTGGCGACTCGTCCGGCCTCGTTGGAGACGTAAGCGGTTTTGCCGTCCGGCGAGATCACGACGCTGTTCGGCACATTGCCGACGCGAATCTCCGCACCTTGTAACGGCGTCGGCGCGGTGAGGTCGATCTTGGTCAGTGTGTCGTTGTTGTCAAGCACGGCATAGGCGGTCTTGTTATCCGGCGTAACCGCGATGCCCAGGGGATAGGAGGTGGAGGCGCCGTCGCCGGTGAGAGAGACGGTCTGGCCGCAGGGAATCGCAGCGCTGCCCGTGGTTCCAGGAACGCTGGTCGGGAAGCAGTTGACGGTGGTCAGAACCCCGGCGGCGTTCACGTCCATCGCGACGTTAACGTGAGCATAGTCGGAGAGCAGGCCCGCGGTGCTGACGTTGGCGATGCCGATGAAGCTGCCGGTGCCGGAGCTGCCGTCTTGGCTGAACAGCAGGTGTTTGCCATCCGGCGTGTAGGTGATGCCGAGGTTGCTCCCGTCACGATCTTTTCCAGCCGCCGCTGAGTACGTCTGCAGGACGGCGCCGGTCTGGGTATTGAAGACCGTAACAGCCTGTGGGGCGCCCATCTGGAGCACAGCAGCCGTGTGATTGCCTGTCGGGTTCAGCGCAACCGCCTTCGCGCGGGTCGTGGTGCCAAGATAGACCTGGGTGCCGTACGGAGTGATGATCTGGCCATTGCTGGCGACCCACGGCGTGGGCAGCGTCGACGGATAGTTCGGGCCCTGCTGTCCGTTCTTGTTCTCGCCTACAGAATAGGTTGGGAACGGTACGGACTGCGCGAGCGCTGTAGCGCTGAGCCCTGCCGCCGTTATCAGGCTGGCGAGCGGGAGGAGTCGGTTGATCGTCCATCGATTGCGAACCATAATTTGAGGCGTCTTGCTGAACATTGGTCATCACTCCAGGTTTTTTACAACGTAAATTGCGTTTGCTGACGGGCTATACGGAGAAGACAAGTGATCTTCGGCCGTTGGCCGGGAAGAGACAAGCGGACAGAGGCGGCCGGCGCGGCTGTCTACCGACTACCGGGTTGTGGGCGGAGCGACGGATTGTCGAATCGCCATGTGTACTGCCGAGGCCCAGACTCGGGCGTGGTATGCCGCGAAACATGGAAGCCGGCTGCTCAGCCCCACCCCCACGCGAGGAGTATCGCAGGCGCTTTCTGACGGGCTTGTGACCGCTACATGACATTTCTGCAATGTTCGGTCGCCTTCCACCAAGCCGTTGTGGCAGGCTATGGGCAAACAAGGGGTAAATGTATGGTCCGTCGCCTGCTTGCAAGCAAATCTTCGAGGGTGAAGCGGTCTGCGCCAATGTACACGGCTTCTTGTTGAAGCGAACTCTCTGCTTCAAGCCGTGATGGAATCCGCGCCTGCCCTCTCCTGCAAACCCGATCGGCACTCAAGTACGGACCGTTCTAGGTCATGTGTTCGCTAATCAATGCCAGTCGTGCGACTGCGTGGAAGCCGCGGCCACGTTCAGCTCTACGATGTGCTTCGCCCGGATGTGAATCACCTTGTCGACGTTCTGGAGCAAGCCCTCGATCAGCAGGAATTTGGCGTAGGTGACAAGCGAGTTGTTCCTGAAAGAGAGGCACGCCCAAGGTGCGGCGCAGCACAGGATCGAGCAGCGGGTGCGGATAGCGGATCTCCTGCCTTCCCTGTCGGCGCTCCATGTAGGGATTCATCATTTTGCCGACAATCGGTCCGGGCCGGATGATGGCGACCTGCAAGACACGGTCGTATATGGTGCCTGCACAGAAGTTCACGGCGCTTAAAAGAAGCCGACGAACTACCGTCCGGTATCGATTCGGATTGCGAGTGTTATCCGCGGAGCCGGCCATCGAGTGGACCAGCTTGCCGCTGCGAACGGCCTTCCGGATGCGCTATCCCACCCACTCGCGATTAAAGGTCGCGCTGCTCGACGCTAAGGTGTCGCAAGCGACGCAGCATCTGATTGAGCAGATAGCTGCATCCCTCCGGCCCCGGCGCAAAAGCAACGTGGTTATTGCTTACCGCTGAGCAGCTGGAAGAAAGTATCTCCCCGAACAATCTCGAACTGGGGCCCTAGATTGTCGGTGATTTGTGTGACCCCTGTCGGCGTGAGTTCCGCGGTGTAGGACTCGATTCCGGCAGCCACAAACAGGGGCGAGGTGCCATTCCAGCCGGCGGCGATCTGCGCCAGTTGCTGCTGGCCGCCCGCAATGTCATTCACGCCCAGCAGCGTGACCACCGGCAGCCCGTTCACCAGGCTCACCACGCTTGTCGGGTCGTAATTTAGAACGATTCCGAGCAGCCCGGGGATGTTGCGCTGGTACGGCGCGACCAGCTCTGGGGTCAGCGGCAGGTTGGTCGTGTCGCTGCGGTTGTAGACAAACAGTGTGTTCATGCCGGTACGGCGCATGTACTCGCCAGTGTGCTTTGTGAACACCTCAAAGGCCTGCGCCGGCCACTCTGCCGGGTATGTGTAGCCCGCGCCTGAAGGACCTGCCAGCAGCAGGTCGTTTTCTGTACGGGTTGTCTGGTAGTAATTCAGGAAGGCCGGCGCGATATCGAGCAGCAGCACGCTGATGCTCCAGTTGAGCAGCACAGTGCCGCGGCCCGGGTCGTCCCACAGGTCGCGCAGACGATGCTGGCAGTACTGCACGTTGTCGCCTTCCACCATGGTGAGCGTGAGATAAATCTTGTTCTCGAGTTTTGGCACTGGCGGCGGCGCCGGAACCCTCGTCTCCACCTTCTCTCGAACACCGGCGAAGACCGAGCCACTGAACAGGTTGTCGGCCGCGACCACCGGCGAGGCGTACCGGCTGAGCAGCGTCACCCCGGGCATCTCATGCCCCAGTGGGAACCAGCCCAGGTAGGGCGTATTCGGCTTCACTCGCTGCACGATCGTCTCGAAGAGCGCTGCCTGGTCGGCGATCTCCGGGTCCAGCCAGAATACCGGCGCCTGGGTCGCGACGATATAGTCGCGAAACACCGCGTTACCCTGCAGCGTGCTGGGCGCGGTCGCGGTCGCATCCACCGCGAACTCATTCCACATCAACACCTGCAGCACCAGCTGCTTGGTGCCCGCAGGCGGCGTGAACGCGTAGGTGAAGTAGTTGTATCCATCGGCGAAGCGCCATCCGCCGCTTGCGATTTGCGAGCTGTCCGCGTCGAACAGGAACGGCCCTTCGCCTGCGGTGCCCGGTGTAAACGAGGCCAGCGTCGCGCCATCCGCAGTCACCGTCACCAGCTGCACCGAGGGTCCGTAGCCGTCCGTCGGGATATTGTCGCGGAATCGCACGTACACCGCCGGGCCGCCCAGGTATTTGCTTAGATCGATGGTGTAGGTCGCCTTGTTCGAGGCATCGGTAATCGGCCGCGGTTCTGTTAGGACCACCGTCCACGGCACATTCGCGGTCTGCACCCGATTGGTCGGCGAGATCGCCGTGAGAATGCGGTCGGAAAGGTGGGGCCACACATGCGCGAGCGCATACTCGTAGGCTGAGATCGTGTCCGTAAAGCGTCCCGTCAGGTCGTCGAGCACTTCGAGCTGGTGTGTTTTCGCGAGCGCTGCGGTGGCAATCACGCCGCCGCGCAGACTCGCGATCGCTGTTGCGACGTTCACCGAGTCCGGTACGTCTACATCGTAGAGAACGGCCCCGCGAATCTCCGAGCGGTAGCGCTCCAGCAGCTCCCACGGGTTCGAGAGGAGGCGGTGCGGCGTGCGGATGGTGTTAAGCCATTTTGCGGTGGTCTGGTCGGTACCCCAGTAGAGATAAATCCTGGGCTCGGTGCGGTTTACCTGGCCTTGCAGCGTGGCCAGCAGTGTCTGCTCGTCGCCGTTTAGTGCGGTAAGGTCGGCAGCTTCAAGAAAGTTGGCATCCGGTAGCCGGGGCAGGGAACCGTTCTCTCGGGACCCGGTTTTGACAGCGAAGCCGGGCAGGCAGTGAAGGCTTGCGGCGGCGCCACTGCAGGCGAGAAAGCCGCGACGTGACAGGGACATGACGGTCTCCTTGAGGCACGGTTGTGGAATGGGTTCACGACTTGCGAGCCGACTGCGATAAATCGCCAAATTAGTACCAATCGTCGCATGCGAATGTCAACACTGCTTGTGTCTCGAAGAACTTTTTAAAAGGATTTTGACAAAGGTGCCTGCTTATGAGTACGTTACCTTCCGTGACGACTGGAAACGATTCCACCGCTGACGAAAAAGCTGTCAGAGATTCCCATCGTGCTTCGGCAGGCGCAAGCGCCAAAAGGGCTTTCACTCGCCTCCGGCTCACGTCTGCGCACGTCTAACTCGCCCGTGGAGGTTGCCAGGATGCTCAGGTGTTCGTTCCCCGTATTCCGTCTCAGCACAGGAGTGCTGCTGCAGTTCGTATTCGCCGGAGCGCTTTTGGGTCAGGCTGACCGCGCCACCGTCGCCGGTCATGTCACCGATCCTTCCGGGGCCGTGCTACCAGGCGTCAGCGTCACCGTCCGCGACAACTCCACCGGCGCCACCTTTAACGGCCAGAGCAACAATGCCGGCGCCTACAGTCTCAAGGAACTTCCGATTGGCGACTACACCGTGAAGATGACACGCGCCGGCTTCAAGGATGTGCAGTCTTCAGTGCACCTGGTCGCGACTCAGATCCAGTCTCTCGATGTGACCATGCCGCTCGGCTCCGCGGGCGAAACCGTCTCCGTGACCGCGGCTCCGGAGCTGCTCGATTCTGAAACCTCGACGGTGACAAATACGCTGGAAGAGGAAGCCCTGCGCGACCTGCCACTGAACGCGACCAACGGGCGCGATGCGGTACAGCTGCTGGTACAAAGCACGCCCAGCGCCGCCAAGTCGGGTATATCGGGCAACCAGGTCTACAGCACGCTCTATCTCGGGGGCGCCAACTCCTGGACCAATACCGCATACGTCGACGGCGTCGACGCCGATGCCGGCCCGCAGGGCGCCATCGCAACGCCGGGCCTGGAGGCCATCCAGGAGACGCAGGTCATCACCACCAACGCCGACGCCGAGCTCGGCTCAACGGGCGGCGGCGTGCTGCTCTTTGAGCTCAAATCCGGCACCAACAAGATTCACGGCAGCGCGTTCGAGTTTCTACAGAACGAGGCGCTCAACGCCAACTCCTGGCAAAGTAATTACTTCCTCCCAGGCTGCGCGCCTGGGAATACAAGCTGCATCCGCAACTACTCGCGGCCTCGGGACCGCTTCAACGACTACGGAGGCAGCCTCGGCGGCCCCCTCTGGAAGAACCGCACCTTCCTCTTCGGCGACTACGAGTACTACAGCCAGACGAACAATGCCTTGAATCCCAATGCCTTGACTGTGCCCACGGCCAGCATGCTGGCCGGCGACTTCAGCCAGCTGCTCACTGGCGGCACAGACCAGGGAAACGTCATCAACCAGGCCACGAAAGCGCCATACATTAACGCCTGCACCGGCTTGCCTTACCAGTACGGGCAGATTTTCGATCCGCTTACGCAGAAGACGGTGAACGGCGTGACCTGCGCGACGCCATTCCCAAACAACATCATCCCGAGCAGCCGGATCCAGAGCGCGCAGACGCAGAACATTATCAAGCTTTACCAGAAGTACTACGCACCTACGCTGACCAGCCGTATCTTCGGCAATTTTCCCTCCGTAGTCAGCAATACTCCGAGCGAAACCAAGCGGTCCTACGACATTAAGCTCGACCATAACTTCTCAACCGGCCACCATGTCAGCGCCTCGTTCGACTATGTCAAATGGATCAGTGTTACCAGCGGTGCAGGCGGTGGACTGGTCAGCAGCTTCAGCAATCCCGGCCCGCTCTCGGCGGAGTGGAGCAACAATACTCCCAATTTCATCGCTCGCATTGTCGATAACTACACCATTACCCCAAACCTGCTCAATACCGTCGGCCTTGGCTACTCCTCCACACAGTACACGCAGATACCGGTCAACCAGGTATCGAGCGCCGCAGCGTATGGGTTCAATGCCGACGGCGCCGCCTTTCCGACCATCAGCTTCGACGGCTCGAACGGTGTCGGCGAGCAGAACCTCGGCACCTCCGTCGACTCCTACCAGAACTATTACGGCTACCACTTCCAGGACACCGTATCCTGGCAGCACGGCAACAACTCTTATAAATTCGGCGGCCAGCTATTTTTCCAGGGTCTCAACTCCAGCTACGGCGGCAACATCCAGAATTACAGCTTCAGCAGCGTCACCGGTGGGCCCACGGATACGGCAGTCACTCCATTCGTCGGCAGCGCTTTCGCCAACCTGCTGCTCGGCAACGTGGAATCCGCCTCACAAAATATTCCCTATCCAACCTATCCCCGGCAGAAATATATAACCGCCTTCGCCCAGGATGATTGGAAGGTCAACAATCGGCTTACTCTCAACCTGGGCCTGACCTGGGATTTTACCTTCGCCGGCCACCAGGCGGCAGGGCACTGGACCAACTTCGACCTGACCCAGCAAAACCCCAACTGGGGCACTTACAAGGGCGCCTGGACTTTCGCGCGGAACTCCGGTTCCACATTCCAGACCGATAACACTTTACGCCAGTTCGGCCCGCATGTGGGCGGCGCCTACCAGGTCACCGACAAACTGGTCGCTCGCGCGAACTACGGTCTCTACTATGTGCCGCTCGGCGAGTTCAACTCCGGCTACGGCTACGGATTCCCGTCGCAGCAGGCTGAGTTCTGGACCGGCACCAACCAGGTGCCCAACAGCATTCCCGGCACCACCGCATTCAATTGGGGAAACGGCTACCCGGGCCAGACCCAGACCCTTGCCCGCACGATCGCCCAGACCAGCTTCGGCTATGACAACCCGCTTACCATCAGCCCTAAAACCCTCCACCTCGGCCGCGCCCAGAACTTTTACGCCGGCATCCAGTACGAGCTCGCCAACAACATCATCCTGGATACCCGCTACATGGGCTCCCGGGGCAGCGATCTCCACGACACCCCCGAATCGGTCGGCATCAACTATCCGGATTTCAACACTTACAGCAAGCTGCTCATCTCCGGCCACCTGAACGACACCGTCAGCAATGCCGCGCAGGCCGCGGCTGCGGGCGTGTCGTACCCCTACCAGGGCTTCAGCGGGCCCGCATACGCCGCTATCGCGCCCATCCCGCAAGCTGCCTCCTACAACAACACCATCGACTTTGTCACAGACCAGCAGATCGGGGGAAGCTCCTACAATGCCTACGTCGCCGAGATCAAGGCGCGCAACTCCCATAACCTCAATGTCGATATGAGTTACACGCTTTCCCACCTCACCGGCAGCAACCTCCAACGGCGCTCCGCCGCCGGCGGCAACGGCGTTTACGGCTACCAGAGCGCCGCCGATATCCCGGCCTCGCACGGCTATGTGCAAGGAACCGACCAGCTGCAGGTACTGAGCGGTTACATTACCTACCATCTACCCTTCGGCCAGGGCCAGCTTTTCCTGTCGAACGGCCACTTGCTCAACGAGGCGGTCGGCGGGTGGACACTCGGCTCCTTCCTCAGCTACAGCTCCGGCGGCCCCATGGGCACCGTCAACTCGCCCGTGCAATACCGCTTCTTCTTCAACCGCCAGCGCGATAATTTCGCACCTGGCGTCACCGCCAATAACATCAAGAACCATTTCCACGGCCATAACGTCGATCTCGCCAACACGCGCGATCTGCAGAACCAGGACTTCAGCCCCAGCCTCTTTACCACCCCGGCGGTCGGTACCCTCGGCAATACGCCCTATATCTATAACAACTGGCGCTGGAACCCCGGCGTCGCCAACGAAAGCGTCTCGCTGAGCAAGGCTTTCGCGCTCGGCCCGGATGGCCGCTTCCAGGCCACCATCCGCGGCGAGTTCTACGACGTTTTCAACCGCCACTATGTTAACTCGCCCGACAATAACCCCAACAGCCCCACCTTTGGCCAGGTTACCGGTGTCTCCGGGACCTCTCGGACCGGCCAGCTCGGGGCGCGCGTGCAGTTTTAAACTGGAACCGAACCGGTCTATAGGCAGTCGCAAAACGTAGCCTCAGGAGATCGCTTGTGTTCCTATCCTCCAGCCGCGCCGCCGCGGCGAATCTGATCGCAGCCATGCTGCTTGCCCGATGGCGCTTGCACAGAGCACCGGCAAACTCCCAGTCGACTACGCCAATCCCCTCATGGGCACCGCTCCCCTAACCAGAAGCTCATCGGTAACGCCCCGCCTCCGGGAGAGCAGCTATACTCCGGCTTCACCTCGCCCGGGGCCACTCTGCCCCATAGCTCCACCGAGTTGGCACCCATCAATGCCAACCTCGCCCTGCAGTGCGTAGCAGGCGTGCCGGCCACGTATTACTACCCCAACCGCTCTATCTTCGGCTTCTCCTACGGTGGCTACGGCGGCGGCCCCACCATCATGCCAATCGTCGGCGACTGATCCCCCCTCCGCAGCGGACTCCCTCCGTATACGACAAGAAGCGCGAGATCGCCTCCCCCGGTTACTACCGCGTCTTTCTCGATAACTTCCATATCCAGGCCGAGATGACCGCCACCACCTGGACCGGCCTCTATCGCTTCACCTTGCCTTCGACAACTCAGGCCAATATCCTCCTCGATACCGATCGCACCGGCGGCACTATCGAGATCGTCGACACCACCTATGCTGGCCAGGTTGCACTGGATCTCACATTTCGAGGCGAACGGGGCGAGCGTCAACAGGATCACTGTCAGTAAGCTCGCAAGTGTCGCTCGAAACCGCATAGAAGTAGTATCCACCTTCTTGCCATTGAATGCAGCGCCATGGAATAGGGTCATACGAGCCCTTACGTCATCCTGAACAAGGGGGCAACGGTATGACCGTGTGCTCGAATCAGAGCAAGGGCAAGAGGTCCGGGGGGGGGTCAACCTAATAGTTTCCGGAGATTCGCCATGACCTCATCGTCAAGCGAGATGCAAGAGTGCATCTCAAACTGCCAAAGCTGTCACGCATCCTGCATCCAGATCGCCACATATTGCTTTTCCAAAGGCGGCGAGCACGCGGCTGCCGATCACATCAAGCTCCTCCTGGACTGTGCCCAGAGTTGCGCAACCTGCACGGATTTCATGCTCCGGGAATCGACCTTTCACATGAAAGAGTGTGGCATTTGCGCACTAATCTGCACTGCCTGTGCGGATTCGTGCGAAAAGATGGGTGACGACCAGCAGATGAAGAGCTGCGCTGCGGCCTGCCGTGCCTGTGCGGACTCCTGCAAGAAGATGAGCACGGCGGACTAACTACGGAGTAAAGCCAATCAGCACGTTAACCACTCGCCCAGGAGAGCCGCTATGACACGAAATCTCGCCCCGTTTAACGGTCGCAACCGCGTCCGAACCATCCATTCTGGCCTTCGCTGCCTTACAGCGGCAGCAGCCCTCTTCCTGACATTCGGTGCTCAGGCCCAAAGTCCGAAGCCTATCTTTCCGATCCCTGGTATCCCCGCAACTCTCGACGGAGCCTACATCGGACCCGGCCGGGGTTTGACGAGAGACTTTGAAATTCAGTTCATCGAATCGACTATCGACCATCACTTCTCAGCCCTCCGGATGACGGAACTGGCGGCCGGGACCGATCCACAGCGGTCTTCAACGATCTCACCAACGGAAGGTGTCGCCCAAACTCCTGGGTATCCAGCAACGCAGGCGAAGGCCACGCTCGACGATCTGAAATCTCTCTCGCGACGTGCCAACCGGACACAGCGCGAAGAAATCCTGACGCTGCAATCATTTCTTCGGGATTGGTACGGCATCTCGTATCAGCCGAAGCTGACCCTGGACGGTGAGGCTGGGATTGATGTTATCGAGGCGGCATCGACGGGAACGCAGTTTGATAAAAAGTTCTATGATATGTTCAGCCGGCATCACTACACCCTGCTCGACCCACTGAACCAGTGCATCACCGGTTCGGAGCTGTTGCATCCTCACCTTATGAGCCTTTGCAATCAGATGTGGCACAGTCAAACCGCCGATATCACCACCATGCGCCGTGACCTTGCCAGACACTACGCTATCGTGGATTATCAGCCGTTCGTAGCTCCCAGCGGACAGCACACGGCACCTGAGAAGTAGGTTCGGGTTGACCTGCCCCCCGGAAATCTCTACCAGTTGAAGCTGGAGTTCTCTCGTACTGTGATCGGGAGGACGGAAGATGAAGAAGAGCCGGTACAGCGAAGAGCAGATCATCGGGATTTTGAAGCAGAGCGAAGCTGGGGTGAAGACGGCGGAGTTGTGCCGGGAACACGGGATCGGCGCGGCGACGTTCTATGGCTGGAAGCAGAAGTATGGCGGCATGGAGGTAAGCGAGGCGCAGCGGCTGAAGGCGATGGAAGACGAGAACCGCCGCCTGAAGCTGCTGGTGGCGGAGCTGAGCCTGCACGGCGAAGCGCTGAAGGCGGTGATCCGAAAAAACGGGTGGAGCTTGCCGGTCTCAGAGAGGAAGTGGCGTTCGTGTCCGCCGAATTTCGGCTGAGCGAACGCACGGCCTGCAAGCTGTTGAAGGTGGAGCGGTCGAGCTATCGGTATGAGCCGAGGCCCGACCGGAACGTAGAACTGCGCGGAGAGCTGGTGAAGCTGGCCAGGCAGAAGCCTCGCTACGGCTATCGCCGGCTGCATGCGCTGCTGAGCCGGGGCGGCCAGGAGGTCAACGTGAAGCGTGTGTACAAGCTCGGCGTGGAAGAGAAGCTGATGGTGCGGCGCAAGAAGCGGAAGCGGCTGGTGCGCGAACGTGCAGTGGAACCGAGGCTGCTGCGAGCCAACCAGGAGTGGGCGATGGACTTCACCACCGATGGGCTGGCGACCGGCCGCATGGTGCGGATCCTGAGCGTGGTCGAGGCCTATACGCGCGAGTGCCAGGCCCTGGAAGCGGATACGAGCCTTGGCAGTGGACGCGTGACGCGCGTACTGGAGCGGCTGGTCGAAGAGCGCGGGAGGCCGGAGAACGTACGTTCGGACAATGGGCCGGAGTTCACGCCGCGCCGCATGCTGGGCTGGGCCGAAGACTGGAATCGGCCTGGTCCACATCCAGCCCGGCAGGCCCATGCAGAACGGACATGTGGAAAGCTTCCACGGGCGACTGCGAGATGAGTGCCTCAACGCCAGCTGGTTCCGCACCCTCAACGACGTCCGCTCCACCTTGGCCCTGTGGCGCGAAGACTACAACTGCGAGCGACCGCACAGCAGCCTGGACTATCGCACCCCACAGGAGTTCCGGCAAGCGTTAGGCTGTGCAGATGTGGGAAGCGCTTCGCGCTTCCCACATCCACACAGCCTCGGCGGCTACGAGACCATCTCGCAGCCAAACCTTAACCGAGAATCTCCACTTATGACTGGTTGAGAAATCGGGGGCAGGTCAGGGTCACCTCCTTTGGTTTTCCGCGCTAGCCCGGAAAGAGCCAAGCCATGAAGTTGACAGCGCCGATGGCCATGCCAACGCCGAAAACGATCCCGGCAAGGGTCTTTTTGGACTGGCCCTCGCCGTAGGCGAACATCAAGCCGCCGACTACGATCGCGACCAACGACAGCCCGGTCGCAATCGTTCCGGTGAAGGCTGTTCTGAGGACGTTGACTGCGTTATCTTACGGATCGTTGCCGGTCGCCTGGGCATGGGCGGGCACTGCCGAAAACAAGAGCAGGGATGAAAGAGCCAGACTTCGGGCCCGCTCGCGCCATCGACGGAGGCGGGATGGTTCATTCGTGTGTGTGGTCTGCATACACTCCTTTCGTTTGCATTCGGTGAGGGGCACTCCCGTTTGCAACGTCTAGAGCTGAAGTTAGGACCGGCACGGATGGCTGACCAATGCTTTTCAGGGGGGAGGGTATGCAGAATCGGCATACCCTCGGTTTCGCTGGGAAGAGCTGAGAAAACTGAGCGTGAGGAGGTCGGTACGCGAGTGGCAGAGCTGCCAAACCATTCCTTCCCGACATGGCCAGCAAAGAACACCGCACAGCGGCGCGAGTCAAGGCAGCAGAATAGGGGTGCGGGAACTATAGCTCGCCTTTACGCGCGACGCTGTGCGGGCATCATGCACATGGACGGGAAGGAAGGAGAGGACCGCTTTGCGATCCTCTCCTTTACTCTGACCATTCTTTGACTCGCAGCCTGATGGTATCCAGCATCGAGTTCCATGCCGTGATACCTACGACCCGTGAGCGCCGCCGCCGCACAGGTCGAACCGCTTCCGGTAAACGGATCGAGTACCAACTCGCTGGGGAGCGAAAAGCTGCGAACCAGCGGCGCCAGCGCCGCTACGGGCTTCTGCGTGGGATGGAGTTTGTTGCCGCTATACGGCATATCGAGCACATCCGTCAGCGGCTGCGCTGGAAGCGGCGGTCTTCCCTTTGCCAGCAGGTAGGCCTGCTCGTGCTGATAGCGAAGGAACCTGCTCTTCGAGCTATAACTCTTGCGAAACACCAAGTGACCGACGGGCTGAAAACCCGCGCTACGCCACGCTGCGAAGAACGCATCCACCTTGGTCCACACGTAAAACATGATGGCTACGCGGTCCTGCTTGAGCACGCGATATGCTTCCGCCATCGCCGGCTTGAGCCAATCTTCATTCACGTCGTTCTGAATAGAGCGCCCCGCGCGATCGCGGTAGTTCACCAGGTACGGCGGATCGGTGAGGATGAAATCGACGCTGTTCGCGGGCATCTGCCGCATGATCTCGACGCAATCTCCATGCGCGATAGTGTTGATGAGTTGGCTGGATTGAATGGACTGGAATGCCTGCATGACCTGGATCTCCTTTGTGGCCCCGGAGTGTTCTGCCGGAGCACACCCCCGAAGGGCGCGAGAGTGGACCGCTCCCAAGGGGCTAAGGCGTGCTTTCTGTGGAGGCTCCGAAGAAAAATCTCGCCCGTCAGGGCCGCAGCCGCAGCGAGATTCTTGTTTGGAAACCCAGACCCGAAGGGCGGCGCAAACCGGGGTCCCCGGCAGGTCTGGTGTTGACCTGCTGGGGTGGTAAGCCGAAGCAGAACGCCAAGTGCCGCAGGGCCCGGTCCGCTGACTTTCGCGGTGGCCGGAAGAACACGCAGGACAAAGGGGATCGATGTTCGCATGCAGGTTTCGTCCTTCAACCAGGCATTTCTCACACCTGCTTCGCCGCACGGATTAAATCCACGAAGATGAATCGAGCATATTCGCTCAATGGCCCATTTTGAGCGATAAACATATGCAGATGAGTGATTTAGGTGCCGATCAGGAGGGTATGCCGATTCTGCATACCCCGCTCTACCTGTCTTTACTCACAGGCGCAGGACTGGGTTTTCGGGAGTGAGCGGCTCTTCGGCCGAATGCCCGTCTGGCCAGATAGCCTGCGCAGCAAGATCCTGCAACCCTCTGCACGGAAAGCTGGAATCGCAAAGCCGATTGGCTGGCACACATTTCGGCACACGTACAGTTCGCTACTCGCGGAAACGGGGAACGATGTGAAGGTGGTGCAGGAACTGATGCGGCATGCGAAGGTCAGCACGACAATGGATCTTTACACGCATGCACGGATGGAAAACAAGCGCATCGCTCAACGCAAAGCGGTCGATGTGTTATTCAACCGAAAGCCCCAACCAGAGGTCGCGCTGTGAACGGCAAAGTGTTCCCAAACTGTTCCCACGTAAAGTGCTTCTGTTCCCATATCCTGGCGGAAGTGATTGAGAAATATGGTAGGCACGACTGGATTCGAACCAGCGACCTCTACCGTGTCAAGGTAGCGCTCTAACCAACTGAGCTACGCGCCTGCGTCCGCGCGCCTTAACCCGCCGCGCGACCCTCAGTATACAGCAGCCGCAATCATCCCTCATGCCTCACCGCCTGCAGGTCCCTTCTTGAGCGGCTTGCACGCGCCCCACCATCTCTCACCGGGAATGCGCAACTTGCAGATCGTCCCCTCGCCGTGGCATCAAAGATACATATGCCGGTATGGACCTATGGCATCTGGTTCCTGGGCTCCGCAGTGTGGCTTGTCGTCGCTGCCCTTTCACTGCGTTTTCACGTCCCCGGACGCACACTTGGCGCTATTGCCATCGCCGTGGTCTTCTTCGCCGCGGGCATGTTCTTCTCCAAGCCTGAGAACCAGCCCCGACGGCGAAAATAGCGCACCACCTTCGGCCGTCCTCAGTCGTAGCGCTCGAACACGACCTGCTTCTTCTCCCAGCCCATGCCCACCAGCCGGTCCCGGCTGGCCGAAACCATATCGTTCAGTCCGCACACATAGGCGTGGATGTCGAACGGCCCACTCGGATTTGTCTCGGGAGGCACGCCGCCGGCGCCCACCAGCACTCTCTGCTCCGCCCGCGCCGCCACCAGTTGCGCCACATGCTCCTGCACGTACCCGCGCTCGCCCTTCCAGCTCTCCTGCCCACGGCTCAGCGTGGCCACGTAGTGGAAGTTCGGATGTTTCGCCGCCAGCTGCTCAAAGTAGTCCTGGTAATAGATATCGGTCTCGTATCGCGTCCCGTACACCAGCCAGAAGTCTTTACCCTCGCTGCGGTTCGGCCCGTTCTCCGGGAACAGCCACTGCGCAAAGCCGCGCATCGGCGCAATGCCGGTGCCGGTCGCGATAAACACCCCATCCACCAGCGGCTGGCGCAGCGTAAACAGCCCGTGCGGCCCATGGAACTTGAGTGTGTCGCCCTCATCCAGGTCGCACAGCAGGTTCGAGAAAAACCCGCCTTCCACACGGTTCACGCAGATATCGAACGTGTTCTCACGCGCCGCGGAGGCAATCGAGTACGCACGGGTTTGCTGCTTGCCGGTCTTGTCCTCGGCCAGGCACGAGACAAACTGACCGGCTTTGAACTCGAAGCTCCCGAGCTCCTCGGCGGCAAACTCCAGGTGAAAGCACTGTGCAACATCGGAAAGAAGCAGTTTCTTGGTCAGGCGAGCGGTATAGGTCTGTCTCAAGAGGCGGTTTTCACTCCCGGTTAGGAATTTTATTAATCCTTAGTGTAACGCGACTGCCTGGTCGACTCCGGCCGCGCTTTCGCCGCACTCAACCGTCTGTCAGGCCGCGATAGACCTACTTCCCCAACCGCTCCAGCGTGGCCCCGTCCGGCTGCCCGTCAAAGTACTTTCGCAGTGCCTCGGCAAACACCTGCCCCGGTGCAACCGCGTCGAACAAAGTCATCGACGAGCGAAACTTCAAATCATCCGGGTCCCCAAAAATCTCACCAACAGTGCGCTCTTCCAGCCCCACCACGATCCCCGCGCACTCCCGCAGCCGCGCTCCCAGTACCGCATGTTCCAGGTACGCCCGCGCCTCCGCGCGTGAGCCGATTGCATACCGCGCCGCCATCGCGCTGCGCCCCAACCCGGCGATCTGCGGAAACACAAACCACATCCAGTGGCTCCGCTTCTCTCCGGCGCGCAGCTCCGCCCGGGCTTGCTCGTACACGCCAGCCTGCGCGTCCATAAACGCGTCCATAAATCGGTCCAGATCGTAGTCTGTTGGCACGTTCAGGCCGGGTCCGCGGGCCGGTCCAGGTAGCTGAAAAGAGTATCGAGCTCGACATATATCGGCGTTTCCGGCACCGTAAGAGTCCTCCCCGCAGTCCACGTATCGCCCGCGCACACCTGGCCGGTGCGTGTTTTCGGATCAATGATCCAGACAGTTTTTACGCCCATCTTCTGGTAGTCTTCCACGCGCTCGCGCATCTCCGAGTAACTGTCATCGGGAGAGAGAATCTCCACGATCAAAAGAGGGGGATCGACGAGAACATCCGGCTGCTTGCCTGCTTTTACCAGCACCAGGTCGGGGATGCGGACCCGGGGCCGGGCGACATGGGTTCTCTGCTCGGTCGAGCCCATGATGTTCCAGGCAGTCTCGTGATTGCTGAACCAAGCAGCAAGCCAATACTGAATTCTTGAGTGCTCCCACTTGCCCACGTTGCGCTCCCGCACTTCCCCATCAATGTACTCACGATCGGGATGGTACATCGTGTGCAGATACTCTTCGAGAGAAATGGTGGGAGCTTGTGTCTGTGTCGCCATAGTGTCGCCTCGCGATGGGCACAGTCTACCATCGCGCTCCAAAGCTACACTGGCGCCCCAGCCCATGTGGTACCTCCGCGACAACCTGCCTATAATCAGCTATGGCGCCCGCGCAAACCATCCCCGCGCAACCTGACTCTCCCCGCCGCGTCGCCCCCGCGCCGGGCAAGTCCGCGCCCTCGAAGCAGCCTACTCCGTACTCCCTCGAATCGCTTGCCCTGTACGACGACCAGACCGCCGCCCTTACCGGCCCGCGCTACCACCAGCTCATCGAAACTGTTCACCGCAACCGCCCTTCCGACGACACCGAGATCATCCGCAAGGCCTGGGAGTTCTGCCTCCGCCACCATCGCGGCCAGCTCCGCGCCTCGGGCGAGCCCTACGTGCTGCACCCGCTCGAGGTCGCCATCGTGCTCGCCGAGCTCAAGCTCGACTCGACCGCCATTGCCGCCGGCCTGCTCCACGACGCGGTCGAAGACACCCCCGTCACCACCCCTGAAATCACAGCGCTATTTGGCGAGCAGGTCGCGCACATCGTCGAGGGCGTCACTAAGCTCGACAAAATCCAGTTCGCCAACCGCGAAGACCGCCAGGCCGAAAGCGTTCGCAAGATGCTGCTCGCCATGGTCACCGACGTGCGCGTGGTGCTCATCAAGCTCGCCGACCGCCTGCATAACATGCGCACGCTCGAGCACTTGAAGCCCGAGCGTCAGGCCGCCATCGCCCGCGAAACCCTCGACATCTACGCCCCGCTCGCCCACCGGCTGGGCATGGGCAAGGTGCGCGGCGAGCTCGAAGACCTCGCCTTCCGCTATGTCGACGCCCACGGTTTCGACGAGCTGCACGCTGCCATCGAGGCCCGCCGGACCGAAGGCGAGAAGTTCCTTGCCACGGTCGAGGCCATGCTCTCCGAGAAGATCGCCGAAAGCAGCATCCAGGCCCGTGTCGAGTGGCGCATCAAGCGTCTCTACTCCATCCACCAGAAGCTCACCGAATCCGGCGCCGGCGTCGACCAGGTCCACGACCTGCTCGCCCTGCGCGTCATCGTCGGCTCGGTCGCCGACTGCTATGCCGTCCTCGGCCTCATTCACTCGCTGTTCCGCCCCGTGCCCAACCGCATCAAGGACTTCATCGCGATGCCCCGGCCTAACCTTTACCAATCTCTGCACACCACGGTGATGGGCGAGGCGGGCCACCAGTTCGAAGTGCAGATCCGCACCGAGGAGATGCACCGCATCGCGGAAGAGGGCATTGCGGCCCATTGGAAATACAAGGCCGGCGGCTCGCCTGTCACCGCGCGCGACGAGCAGCGCCTCGCCTGGGTCCGCCAGCTCGTCGAATGGCAGCGGGAGATGACCGACCCCAACGAGTTCATCTCCACGCTCAAAATCGACCTCTACCCCGAGGAGGTCTACACCTTTACTCCGAAAGGCAAGGTCGTCGTCCTGCCCAAGGACGCCAGCCCGCTCGACTTCGCCTACGCCGTCCACACCGAAGTCGGCCACTCCTGCGTCTCGGCGAAGGTCAACGGCCGCATCGTGCCCCTGCGCGCCAAGCTGCGCAACGGCGACATCGTCGAGGTCGTCACCCAGAACGGCCACACCCCCTCGCGCGACTGGCTCACCTTCGTCAAAAGCTCCCGCGCGCGCAACAAGATCAAGCACTGGATCAACGAGCACCAGAGGGAGCGCGCCATCGAGATCGGCCGCAAGCTGCTGGAGCGCGAGGCCCGCAAATACAAGATCGCCCTCTCAAAATTCGAGGAGTCCGACTACGCTCGCCTCGCCGCCGACTACTCCGTCTCGACCACCAGCGACATGATGGCCGCCATCGGCTTCGGCAAGTACTCCGCGCGGCAGGTGCTCAACCGGCTCGCCCCCGGCATCCTGCACCAGCAGCCCACGCCCGACGAGCCGTTGCTGCCCTCCAGCGCCGAAGACGCCAAGCGCCTCCAGGTGCATGCGAGCGCCGCCGCCGACACCCTTGAAGTCGAGGGCTCGAACGAGCTGCTCGTCTACCGCGCCCGCTGCTGCAACCCCATCCGCGGCGAGGAGATCATCGGCTACGTCACCCGCGGCAAGGGCGTCGCGGTGCACGGCCGCACCTGCCCCAACGTGCAGAACCTGCTCTACGAGTCCGACCGCCGCATCTCCGTCGAGTGGGCCCGCGAGGGGGGCGCCGAACCGGTCACCCGCCGCGCCACCTACCCCGTCAAGCTCACGGTGGTCTGCGACGACCGCCCCGGCATGCTCAAGGACATCACCGCCACCGCCAGCGAGGAGAACACCAACATCCGCTCCATGGACACCCGCCCCGGCCCCAATGACAGCGCGCTCATTGAGCTCACCCTCGACGCCAACGACCTCCGCCACCTCGAACGCCTCCAGCAAGGCCTCCGTCGCGTCCCAGGCGTCCGCGACGTCCAGCGCTCGTCGAAGCTCTAGGAGTCGGGAGCTAGGGTCCGCAAGCGCCTTCCACGACTTCCGGGCGCGCTTCCACACGTACTACGAGAAACTCGACACGGAGCTGGAAGGCCTCACACTGCGGAAAACAAAGCTTGGCGAGTTTACATCCGCGACGTGACGGTCTCGGTTCGCCTTAGCTGCAGCTCGCCGCCGTCCCGCTCGCCCGGTGCCATGTCTCCGTCCGCCCCAGCAGCGAAATACCGATAAACCCCCGCAGCTTCAGCTCGTCGCCCGATGCCTGCATCCGCGCCGAGTAGGTCTTGCCCGACTCCGGATCGTAAATCTTCCCGTCCTTCGCGCTTCCATCGCCGTCCGGGGTAAACGCGGTCCCAATCGTCAGCCCGCACAGCGAGCGCTTGCGCAGCGACGCATCCGGATTGTTCACATCCACCTGGGGCTCGTTCTTCGGACCCACCGCCACCACCCGCGCGCACAGGTGAGCCTCGCCGCACGAGTACACCCGGATCACCGACTTGTTCGAAGTCGTCCAGTCTCCCGTCAGCGTCGACGGCGCGGGAGCAAAGAAAAGCAGCAGAAGTGTAGCAATCACGAAGTTTCACACCTTTCCAGCAGCACAGCTTTTCACTTAGACGGTCGCGCGTGCATCTGGTCAGATGCCGCCCTCATGCAGCGAGTCCATGACTCTATTTTGAACATGCCAAGCGGTTCCCAACAAGAAAGCGGGAGGAGCCGAAGCCCCTCCCCGCCCGCCCCACATCAGCCGTCAGAACTCCAGCTTCAGCTGAAACTCAGTCGACCGCGGCCCACCCGCATCGAACGTCCCCGATCCGCGGCCCACACGGTTCTGATTCTTGATCCCGAAGTTGTTCGGTCCGTTGACGTAGTTTGCCGTCCCGGCATCCGCGGTATTCAGCAGCGTGCCGTTCGGATCGGTGTAGTTGCCCAGGTTGGCGACGTTATAGATCGCCACCCCAGGCAGCAGGGTGAACGCTTCCGAGATCGCGTGGATATGAAACGGGTACGAAGCGCTGGCATCGATCTGCCGGAACGGCGGGTTGGTGATCGCTTTGCTCTGCGGCAGGTTGGCGATCGGCTGCAGGACGCCGCCGAGCGCCTGCATCTGGCTCGCGCTTACTAGCCCGCTGTTCACCAGCGTCTGGCCGGCCGGCGACAGTTGGTTGGCGTACTTGGAGTTGTACCGGTTGATTGCCGTTTGCAGGCTGCCCCCGTTGTAGGTGCGCATGTACTCGCCCGGGTTCGTCTCCGGCAGCAGGTGCTGACCGGTATTGCCGTCGCCGATCGCATCCGAGGTGAAGATCTGCCCGGCGCTCCCGGACGTGTTGTCGAGCAGCAGGTTCGACGGCGGCGCCGAGTAGATATGCCCGATCAGGCCGATTTGCGGTCCGTGCACCACCGTCACTGAGCCTCCAAAGGAGATCGTGTTCCGGTGGTCCAGCGTGGAGTAGCCGTTGTACTTGGTCGGGTTGTTGTAGTCCCACGCACCGGACCCGAAGAACTGGTCCGACCCCGAGGTACTCGTCGAGACCGTCCGTCCCAGCGCATAGCTCGCCTCAAAGTTCGAGTCGGCGAGGCCCGGCAGCGGATGCGTCTTCTGCTCGCGCAGGTTTACCTGCAGTGCATCGTAGCCGGAGCGGCCCGCGGGAAACGCGAAAAAGCCATTGCCCACAGCCGGGTTCGCGCCCGGAAACGCAGCGCCCGTATCCGGCGTCAGCCCCTTGCCCGCTGCCGGCGAACCGCCCAGCACCACATTGCCCGAGTCCAGCCCCGTCCCCGAGAGATCGGCAATCGTCAGTCCGCCCCCGCCCGGGTGCAGCCCCGGGCACGCGATGATCGCCTCATCGAGCCCCGGAACGCCGCATGCTGTCAGCGCCGCGGTAATCGCATTCTGCGCCGCTGCCTTGTTGAAGAACTTCGCGTCCCCCACATGGTTGGCGTCGATCGTCTGCGCCACATGCACCGTCGCCGTGTGCAGGTAGCTCACCGTCAACACCGTGCCCCGGCTCAACTGCTGCTGCACGCTGAAGTTCACCTGGGTGGAGTACGGCGTCTTGTAGTTCGGCGAGTAGGCCGAATCGCCCCTCGGAATTGCCAGAGTATTGCCGATAAAGCTGCCATTCGCAGCCGCTCCCGCAGCTATCGACGCCTTCTGGAACGCCGCTTCGATCCCGGCGAACTTGGCCGCCGAGGTCTGCAGCGGGTCCTGGCAGATCTGCTGGATCGACTCACCCCCATACGACGTCACAGGTGCGCTCTGCCCGGGAAAGTTGATCGCGTAGGTGCCGCCGCACAGCGGTACGGCGTAGTTGTTGAACAGCCCCGTCGCCAGCTTGAAGGGCGTGTCGAACTGCACCGCGTTGAACACCGTGTTTTCGCGGAAAATCCCGATGCCTCCGCTCACCACCGTCTTGCCCGACGAACCCGGCGTGTAGGCAAACCCAAGCTGCGGGTTGAAGTCGAAGTTGGGCTGGCCGATGCGATCGCCCAGGCCCGGCCCAAACTGGTCCAGGATTAGCTGATTCCCACTGCATGGCGGATTCGGAAAGTTGGCCGTGTTGATCGCCGAGCAGGGAATTGGTGCGATTGCATTGTCGGTCCGCCCGGTGTCGCGCTGGTAGCGCACCCCGTAGTTCACCAGCAGCTTCGGCATCACCTTCCACGCGTCGCCTACATACACGCCCACGCGGTAGTCTTGCGAACCGCCTGCCGGCGCCCCAAAGGTGGGCAGGTCGGTGTAGTAGCCCAGCCCGTTGCCGATCGACACACCGTGGGAAGCGGTGTAGCTGGCCAGCAGGTTGGTGGGGTCAGCCCCCGGGATCAGCGAAGCCGACGTCACGGAGATATCCGGAGCCAGCCCGTTGAAAGATGCGAAGCCGCCCTGCAGGATATCGTTCAGGCTGGCGCCGTAGTTCACCTGGTGCTTGCCCTTCGTCCAGGTTCCGTCGTAACGGATCTGCTTGTCCGACTGGTAGGTCGACTGCGGCGCCAGGCCGTTCGGCCCTGTATACAGCCCCTCCGAGTCGTACTCGATCAGCGCCCCCGGCTGCGCCACATACACGCCCGAACCCGTCGCGTCCCCGATCAGGTTGTGGAACTTCTCATACGAGCCTCGGAACGAGTGCGTGAAGTTGCCCGTCACAAAGTCCGCGCCGCCCGCAATGCCCGGCGTATTGTCCCGGTTGGCATAGATGTTGTACGACGTATTTCCGCTCGTCACGGCCGAGTTCACGTCGTAGTTCACGCGCGCAAACAGGTGCACTCCGTAAGGCGCGTTATAGTCCAGCCGCCCGGTCGAATAGGTCTCCCGGAAGGGCGCCGGCACATTCGGGTTCGCCGCTCCGATCGAGGTCTGAAACAGGCTGCCCAGCTGCACCGGGCTCGACTCGTCCTGCTTGATACGCTCCGCATTTGCGAAGAAGAACAGCTTGTCCTTCAGCACCGGGCCGCCGATGCTGCCGCCGAACTGGTTCCGCTGGAACGGCGCGTTCAGCCCCTGAATGGTCGCGAAGCCTGCGTTGTTGTCCTGAAAGTTGTAAAATAGCTCGCCATGATAGTTGTTGGTTCCGGTGCGCGTCGAAACCAGTACCTGCCCCGACGAGCCAATCTCCCCCGAAACTCCGTTGTTCGCGCGCGTGATCTGGAACTGGTCCACCGCGCCCTGCGATACGTTGAAGATCGTCGTCCCGACCGTCTCGTCGGTAATATCCTGTCCGTCCAGCAGGATCCGCGTCGTGCGCCCTGACCCGCCGTTGAACCCGATCGCCGAATACCCGGCCTTGGTCGGGTCGAAGCTCTCCCCGCTCTGCAGCTGCACCCCCGGCTCCAACTGCGCCAGGTCCAGAAAGTTCCTCCCATTGATCGGCAGGGTATCGATTTGCTTGCTCGTCAGCACGTTCGACACGCTGCTCTGGTCGGTGTTCACCTGGATCGAGCCCGCTGTCACCTGCACCGTTTCCGTGCTCGCGCCCACCTGCAGCTTGAAGTTGCCGTTGGTCACCGTGCCCGTCTTTACTACCGTGTCCACCGACAGCGTCGAGTAGCCTGCCGACGTCACCGCCAGGTGATACTCGCCCGGGTTTACCGGTCCGAACGTGTATAGCCCCGCGCCGTCTGTTATCAGCGTCTTCTTCGATCCCGTCTGCGGGTTCGTCACCAGGATCTGCGCGTGCGGCACCACCGCCCCGGTACTGTCCGTGATCGTTCCCTGGATCGAGCCGCCGTTGACCGACACCGCCTGCGCATGCAGCCCGGGCGTCAAGCCACCCACCATGATCGAAAGAGAACCGGCCAGCATTGCTGCCCCGGTCCCGCGCTTGAACGATCCACCCCTCAGCCGTGACCGGCCCGCGAAACGCTGCATCCACTACCCTCCACCCGAAAGAAAGTCCCGGTGAAGAGCCTTCTCGCAATCCCGTGGCCAAACACACAGCGCCGCGAAGTGCCAGGAAATGAACACTTCACCGAGAAACGCACTGGTTCGCCAGCGTTCATGCTACAAAAAACGGAATCCCACGTCCGCGATTGTGTACGATTCGGTAGCCAGTAAGTAGATACGCGCCCGGATTGGCTGGGGTTCCAACGAAGCATGCGATTTCGGGCACAATACATCCATGAGCGACACCCGTAAACAGCCCATCACCACTCCGAACGCCCCCGCCGCCATCGGCCCCTACTCCCAGGCCATCGCCATCGATGGGTTTGTCTACACCGCCGGCCAGGTCGGCTTCGATCCCACGACCGGCGAGCTCGTCCCGGGCGGCATTACGGAGCAGACCGAGCAGGTCCTGCGCAACCTCGCCGCCGTGCTCGCCGCCGCCGGCTGCACCCTCGCCGATACCGTCAAAACCACCGTTTTCCTCAAGGACATGAACGACTTCGCCGCCATGAACGAGGTCTATGCCCGCCATCTCGCGCCCCCTGGCGCCATTGCCCCGGCCCGCTCGACGGTCGAGGCCGCCCGCCTGCCCCGCGACGCCCGCGTCGAAATCGAACTCATCGCGCGCCGGTAGGGGGCGGCGCGTCGCCAGGCCTCCGCGCTTCATCTAACAAAAAAGAGGAAAATCATGGCCACTACGAATACGCCTGAAAAGATCGACCGCACCGAGCAGGAGTGGCGCGAGCGCCTCACCCCCGAGCAGTTTTACGTCACCCGCCAGAAGGGCACCGAACCGGCTTTCAGCGGCGCGCTGTACCAGAACCACGACGATGGCGTCTATCACTGCGTCGCCTGCAACGCCCCGCTGTTCCGCTCCGAGGAAAAGTTCGAGTCCGGCAGCGGCTGGCCGTCCTTCTGGACCCCGGTCAGCGACAACGCCGTCTCGACCCATGACGACACGAGCTACGGCATGCGCCGCACCGAGGCCACCTGCGCCCGCTGCGACGCCCACCTGGGCCACATCTTCCCTGACGGCCCCAAACCCACCGGCCTGCGCTACTGCATCAACTCCGCGTCGCTCAACTTCGAGGCCAAGTAGGGCAGAACATAGTAGGCTGTCATCCTGAGAGCAGCGCTTTACCCACAAATCGAGAACGCAAAAACGCCCCGCAGCGCAAGCCACGGGGCGTTTCCATATCCGGTTCCAGCGAAAACTAAGCCTTCACAACCTTCCCGCTCTTGATGCAGGAGGTACACACCCGCATCTTCTTCGATCCGCCCGCGACCTTTGCCCGCACCGGCTTCAGGTTCACATTCCACCGTCGCCGCGTCACATTATGCGCATGCGAGATATTGTTGCCGAACTGCGGACCCTTGCTGCAAATCGCACAAATCTGCGCCATCGTAAAACTCCAACCCGAGCGAACTCGTAAGAAATTTTCAGCCGTCGAATGTAAGAGCAGTCATCCGCCACCCGGCGGGGCTCCGCAGGCCGAACCACTAGCTTACCCCGAGTCGCCGCTCCCGCACAACTAAATCCGCTGCCGCGCCCAGCGACCCTGCCGGAACAGCACCAGGCTCACTACCACGATGGCCGTCTGCGCCACCACCACCGACACAAACGTCCCGTTCACGCCCAAAAACGTGTGCATGGCTAGCCACCAGGCCAGCGGAATCTCCAGGATCCAGAACCCGAACAGGTTTACATAGGTCGGCGTCAGCGTGTCGCCCGCGCCGTTGAACGCCTGCAGCAGCACCATTCCATAGGCGAACGCGATATTGCCGCAGCTGAAGATGCGCAGGCAGTGCACCGCTACCGGCGCCACCGCCGGGTCGCGGCTGAAGATGCCGATAATCTGGGGCGCGAGCGCGATGAACACGATGCCGACCGAGCCGAGAAACGCCATGTTCCACAAGCCGGTGCGCCACACCGCGTCGCGCGCCCGGTCCGACCGGCCCGCGCCCAGGTTCTGCCCCACCAGCGTCGCGGCGGCGTTGCTCAAGCCCCACGACGGCAGAATCGCGAAAATGACGATGCGGATGCCAATCGTATACCCGGCCAGCGCCGGCGCCCCGAACAGGCTCACGATCCGCACCAGCCCGATCCAGCTCGCCATCCCGATCAAAAACTGCACAATGCCGGTGAGCGAAACCCGCAGCAGCCTCCACAGCACCGCGCCCTCAATCCGCATATGCCGCGCCAGAATCCGCAGCCGCTCGGTCCCTTTCGCCAGCCGGTAAAACTGGTACAGCACCCCGATGCCGCGGCCGCTGAAGGTCGCCAACGCCGCGCCCGTCACGCCGAGCCTGGGGAACGGCCCCAGACCGAAGATCAGGCACGGGTCGAAGATGAGGTTGAGGATGTTCGAAACCCACAGCAGCCGCATGGCGATCGCCGCATCGCCCGCTCCGCGAAAGATAGCGTTGTTGAGGAACAGCAGCAGCACCACGCCCGAGCCGCCCAGCGCAATGCGCGTGTAGTTGGCCCCGCTCGCGATGATCGCCGGCGTCGCGCCCATCATCCGCAGCAGATGCGGCGCCAGCAGCAGGAACGGCACTCCCAGCAGCAGGGAAGCAACCAGCCCGAGGAATACCGCCTGCACCGCCGCCACCGCCGCCCCGTTCGCGTCCTTCTCGCCGATGCGCCGCGCCACCATCGCCGTCGTCGACATGCCCAGGCCCATCCCGACCGCGAACACCAGCGTCAGCACCGACTCCGTCAGCCCTACGGTCGCCACCGCGTCCGAACCCAGCCGGCTTACCCAGAACACGTCCACCACCGCGAACAGCGACTCGAGCACCATCTCGAGCACCATCGGGATCGCCAGCAGCAGGATGGACCGGTTCAGGCTGCCCGCCGTGTAGTCCTGATGGCTGCCGCGCAAGGCCTCGCCAATGGACTGCCACAGCGTGGGCGTGAGCGAAGCTGCCGGCGTCGATGAAGGGGTTTCCCGCATGGTTCAGTCCGGCTACCAGCATGCCACGACGCCGGGCGACGCCCAGAAGAAAATCTCAGGAAACAGGAGTCCGCCGGCAGCATCCCGCGCAGCAAAAAAGGACGGCCCGAAGGTCGTCCCCTTTTTCATTGCCCCAAACGTGAAGCTCTTACCGCGCTCCCACCGTCTCCCCCGCGCCCAGCTCCTTCAGCCGCTTGGCCAGCAGCTGCTCCAGGTTTTCGAGCGCCTCGGAGAAGCCCTCGATCCCTTCCTTCAACTTGTCGTGCGCCATCCGGTCCGCCGCGTGCATGTTCTCGAACACCTTCTCGTTCATCTCAATCTTTTCGATCTGCTGCGAGTCGGCATTCTTCGGGTCCAGCTTGCGATCGAGCGTTCCCTGCTTCTCATCCAGCTCATGCAGCAGCTTGGGCGAAATGGTCAGCAGGTCGCACCCGGCAAGCTCCTGGATCTCCCCGATATTGCGGAAGCTCGCCCCCATCACCTGCGTTTTGTAGCCGAATTTCTTGTAGTAGTTGTAAATCTTGGTCACCGACTGCACGCCCGGGTCATCCGCCCCCTGGTAGTCCTTGCCCGTGTCCTTCTTGTACCAATCCAGGATGCGCCCCACAAACGGCGACACCAGCGTTACCTTCGCCTCCGCGCAGGCCACCGCCTGATGCAGCCCGAACAGCAGAGTCAGGTTACAGTGGATGCCTTCCTTCTCCAGCTTCTCGGCCGCCTTGATCCCCGGCCAGGTCGAGGCGATCTTGATCAGGATGCGCTCCCGCTTGATCCCGACCTCCTCGTACATTTTGATGATCTGGTGCGCCTGCTCGAGCGTCTTGTCGCTGTCGTAGCTCAGCCGCGCGTCCACCTCGGTCGAAACCCGGCCCGGGATGATCGCCAGGATCTTCTGCCCGAACGCCACCGCCAGATGCTTGAACGCGTCATTGGCTACATCTTTGTCCGCGGCTCCGTCGCCCAGCCGCTTCTTGGCCGCCAGCAGCACGTCGTCCACAATCTGCGAGTAGGCGGGCATGCCCGCCGCCGTCGTAATCAGCGAGGGGTTCGTGGTTGCATCCTGCGGCTTTACCTCCTCGATCGCCTGGATATCGCCCGTATCGGCGACCACGGTTGTCATCTTGCGTAGCTGTTCCAGCATTGTATCGGCCATCGATTCTCTCCCCTTTTGCGCCGCGGTCCCGGTGCGAGCCCGCAAGTGCGTACCAATAGTTGGATGCGCCGCCGCCTTCCGCGGCCCTGCCCCGAGGCACCCTGTTATCGGTGCCCTGCTGCTCCGTCCGAGCCGGTCCACATGGCGCCATCGCTCAAACGCGAGTGCCTTGCTCGCCCGCGGGCATCTTCCCCGCAATTATGTCATGCCCCCCGCGCGCCCAGTACGCCGGGCGCCTGACTGTCGCAGGTTCGTGCACAGCCAGCTTGTGTTCCGCGGCCGATACCGGCTGAAGCCTGTTCCTGTGTACAGTGGACGGGTATGCGCGCCCGCCCCGCACTTCTGCTTTGCGCCCTGGTCCTGATCGCCGCGGCCCTCGTCTGGGCAGGCTGGCACGCGCGCCTGCCGCAGAGCGCCTCCGCCGGTCCCACGCCCGGCTCGGTTGCCGGTGCCGCACCGCCGGCATCCTCGTCCCCTGACGCGCCCAACGCGCCCAGTGATTCAAACCCGCACGCCGACGCCACCCCCGCCGATGTCCCCACGCTCGTCTACGCGCACAACCTGCTGCTGCGCAAGGGTCCCAGCTTCCGCATCTACATCCTCTGGCTTCGCGGTGAAATGGTGCGTACGCATCCCGCGAAGGACCCCTCCTTCGACGATGTTCAGTCCTTCGTGCTCGACATCCACAAGGGCGTCATCCACGTCGAGCTCGCCGACCTATCCAAATTCCTCAACAACGGCGCCGTTCCCAACTCGCCCCTCACGCACATCTCCGTCGTTGAGAAAGACGGCCAGATCCAGCTCCACGGCACCGCGCACAAGCTCATCCCGCTGCCGGTCGGGCTTACCGGCACACTCTCCGTCACCCCCGACAACCGCATCCACTTCCACGTCGCCAGGTTCGAGATGCTGAAGATCCCGCTCAAGGGCCTCCTGGGCGGCTTTCATATGACCCTCGCCAGCTTGATCCAGTCCGGGACGCCGGGCGTCCAGATCGCCGGCAACGATGTCATCTTCGATACCGAGAAGCTGCTGCCGCCGCCCCACATCCGCGGCGCGCTCACCGGGGTTCGCCTGGTCACTGACCAGCAGGGCCAGGCCATCGAGGCCGTCTACGGCAACGCCAAAAGCGACCCCACGCGCGAGCAGCAGTGGCACAACTTTCTCCAGTTCTCCCAGGGCACCATCGATTTCGGCAAGCTCACCATGCACCACGTCGACCTCATTATGGTCGATGCCTCGAAGGATCCCTGGTTCGACCTGGACCTGGCCAATTACCAGGCCCAGCTGGTCAATGGCATCACCCGCACGACTCCCGAGGCCGGTCTGCAGATCTTCATGCCCGACCTCGACGACATGCCCCCGCAGAAGACCAAGCAGACCATCACCATGGAGTGGCTCAAAGACCGCAACCTGCCGCCGCCGCCCGGGATTCCTTATAAGTGAGGGAAAGGCAAGACCCCCTGCGCGGGAGGCGGTCACTTCATGACGTGTGTACCGGATGCTTGCGGCTGCAGCCTCTGTGGCCCTCCCGCTGGTCGGGATCGAGATCGCTACTGCCGAGCATCGCGAGGCCCGCTAAGCTTGGGTTGCCAGCAACACGGTACACCCGCCACGAAGTGGCTGCCAGCCGCGTAGGCGGTCTTATCCTTGTGACTTACTAGGGCAGCCCCTCCACCACCTCCGCCGACCGCCCACTCTCATTCCCGCTTGCATCCACCGCCGCTACTGAATACCTGTACCGCACGCCCTTGGCCGCCTTCGTATCGCTCCAGTCCGGCGATTTCACCGGCGCCCCCCCGCTCACCCGTTCCGGCGCTCCGCCGTCTACCCGCCGGTACACGACATACCCCGCCACATCCGGCTCCGCATCCGCGTTCCACGCCAGGTCGATGCTCCCGCCCTCCGCATTCGCCACCGCCGCCAGTCCCGACGGCACCCCCGGTGGAAACACATCCCTCGCCGCCATCACACCCGTTTGCCCCGGTTCCCCGCTTATCTCTACCGCGCGGCCATCCAGCCGAACCTGCTCCACCAACCGCACCATGTAGCGGTAGCTCCGGTTCAGCACCGCGTTCGCATCGAGCGTGTGGTCCGGCGTCCAGGCGTCCGCGGACCAGTGCTCCGGCGCCTCCAGCGTCTGCTCCATCGGCTGCGGAACCCCCGCCTGCACTTCCTCTTTCCCGGCTCTCTCGCTTTCGCCGGGCCGCAGTACCCGGTTCCGCTCCACCCGCGCCAGCAGCCGCGCTCCGGGCTGCTCCGTGCCCGCTGCCCGCGCCTGCCAGCGCACCTCGACGCCCTTCGCTGTCACCTCGGCTGAGGCCGCGCCCACTGCCGGAGGCGCCCATCCCGCCGCCGTAAACACCGCATTCGACGCGCCCGCATCCCGCCCCGCGTGGTTCTTCAGCCGCACCTCATACCGCAGCAGCCGCAGCGGCCCCGCGCGCAGCGCCGCCGGCAGCGCATCGCTGAATGCCGCCGGTTTGCCTGCCTCGACCAGCAGCTCCCCAGCCCGCTCGCACGCACCCGCGCCCACCGCCCGGCACACCAGCACTCTCTGGTCGCCCTTCAGCACCACCCGGTCGGTCGTGCGGCGCGTCATGGTCCAGTGCAGCGCCACCGTATCTCCGGTCCGCGCGCCGCTCAGGTCCACCACCGGCTCCGGCAGCATCAGCGAGGGCGGCAGCGGCGACCCCGGGTTTCCACACCCGCACAACGACACAAATATCAGCAAAACCGCCACGCGGCGGCAAACAGGCATCATGGCAAGCCAAGCCTAGCAGAGCAGGCGCGCTCCGGCCCCTGCCGAATCCCGCCCCAAGTGACTAGCGGTTTGCGCCCAGCATTTTGTTAAGCGCCCCATCCATCCGCTGCTCCGCAAACCGGAACCCGCTCGCCTCCAGCGTCTTTGGGACCGCGCGGCAGCTGGCCAGCAGCGCTTCATCCGCCATCTCTCCAAACGCGGCCCGCAGCGCAAACGCCGGCGCCGGCAGCACCGCCGGTCTTCGCAGCGCCGCGCCCAGTGCTCGGGTAAACTCCACATTGCGCACCGGCTCCGGCGCCGCCACATTCACCGGGCCGCGCAATTGCTCATGCTCGATCGTGTGGAACACCGCTTCCAGCAGGTCGTCCAGCGTTACCCAGCTCATCCACTGCTTGCCGCTGCCCAGCCGGCCGCCCAGCCCCGCGCGAAACAGCGGCAGCATCTGCTTCAGCGCCCCGCCGAACGGCGTCAGCACCACCCCGAACCGCAAATGCACCACCCGGATCCCCGCCGAAACCGCCGGCGCCGCCGCGTTCTCCCACGCCGCGCACACCTCGCTCAAAAAGCCCTTGCCCTGCGCCGATTCCTCCGTCAATACCTCATCGCCGCGCGAGCCGTAAAATCCCGTTGCCGAGGCGCATACCAGCACCCGGGGCGGCTTCTGCAGGCGTGCCAGCGTCAGCGCTAGAGCGCCCGTCGGCTGCGTCCGGCTCTCCAGAATCGTCTTCTTGTACTCCGGCGTCCACCGCCGCGCCGCCAGGTTCGCCCCGGCCAGGTGCACCACCGCGTCAAACCCCTCCAGCTGCTCCAAGTCGGCGAACGGCTGCGCCGCCTCCGGCTCCCAAAGGATCGTCTCCGGGCTGGCCGGCGCCTGGCCCGCGTCTTTCCTGTCGCGCAGCGGACGCTGCGCCGGCACCGCGTCGGCACCGCGCGCGGCCGCCGAGGCGCGCAGCGCATGGCCGATCATCCCGTTGGCGCCGGTAATCAGCAGCCGTGGCGTGGACTTGCTCTCGGATTGCATGCTGCTATGGGACTGCCTGTTGGCGTGTGTGCTGTTCTGCGAACCGGATTCGGAATACTCGGGGGCAGGAAGCTGAGTCATTACAGAGGGTCCTCGGGTGATGCTCAGGATTAGGTTTTCAGGTTCGTCGATTCGTGCAGGTAGAGCGGTCTGGGTTCTGCTAGCTGCTAAGCGGAAGAGCCGCGCGAAAGAGCGTATGGGGAATACGCGTCAGCACAGGGAGTGAGATGCACGGCAGCCCCACCTGTCTGCAGAAATCCCCATTTCGCTGCAATTGTCTCCTGGCAAACAGACAAGCTTCTCTCGTCATTTCGTTCAGTTTGGGGGCGAAAGGAAGGGGAAACAAAGAAAAATAATCAATCAGGATTCGCTCGCCAAGCATCCCATACAGACATATTGTTTCTACTTTTCCGGTCCGGGAGGACCCTTCTCCAATGTTAGAAAGCATTTCGAAAGCCGAACTGTCCGAGCAGGAAATCGCCCCCCTATCCGTCGCTGCGGTTGAGGAGAAAGGCTCCATCGATCCAGCCAGCGCTGAGGCATTCATCGCCGAAAAACATATTGGCGAACGCATCAAACGCCTGCGCCTCAAGAAGTCCATGGGCCTGGTCGAGCTCGGGCGGCAAACCGGCCTCTCGGCGAGCTTTCTCTCGCAGCTTGAAACCGGCCGCGTCGTTCCCACCCTGCGCAATCTCGCCCGCGTCTCCATCGTCTTCGGCAAGGACCTCAATTATTTCTTCGAGGCCGAGCCGCAGCCCCTATTCCGTGTGCATCGCAAAGGCGAGCGTACCCGCCTGCCGCAGAGCGGCGTCGACGATCCCAGCTACTTCTTCGAGAGCCTGGGCTACATGGTTCCCGATCGGCAACTGGATCCATATATCGCCGAGTTCCTGCCCCTGCGCAAGGCCAGCGATGTGCGCCCGCACGTTCATCCCGGCTTTGAGTTCCTCTACGTGCTCGAAGGCGAGCTCGAGATCCGCCACGCGGACAAGACCAACATCGTCGAGGCCGGCGACGGCGTTTACTTCGACGCCAGCACCCCTCATTCCTACCGCTGCAACGGCAAGACGGCTGCGAGGGTCATCATCGTGACCATGCATCAGCCCCAGGTCCAGCAGGCGCAGAACACGGTTCGCCCATTCAGTGGAACCCGCTCCGCCGGCAACGCACCCAGCGCATCCGCGAATGGCGGCAGCGCGGGCTTCAAGCCTTCGGGTTCACCGGCCACGAGTCTGCGCGGTCCGGTGCAGGCTCCCCGCCCGAACGGCGTCAGCGCCGCGATGTAACCGCACGATTCAGTGGACAATCCAGGCGCGGCAGCAGGTACCTCCTGCTGCCGCGCCTTCTTTTGCAGTCGATGAATGCGCAAAAGGGTCTGCCTTCCTCTGCTCGACCTGCATCCCTCCACCCACACCACTGCCGGCGCCGGAAACCACCATCAGATCCCGTGCGTTTTTCCCTGAACGCGGCCGGCAGTTCGCGCCGCTATGGGTACACTGTTGCTCACGACATTCCATACAGTTCGGAGCCCCAGTGCCCACTCTGCGCTTTTGCCTGCTCTCGCTATGCTCCCTTTTGCTTGCCTCGGCCGCCCGCGGCCAGACTGAATCGATACCCCAGACGCCATGGACCGTCCACGATATCTTCTCCCCGCCCGCGAACGGTCCGACCCCGCCCGCGGAGACGGAATGGACTCCCGACGGCACCCGTTTGAGCTATCGCGCACCCGACGGCGCGTTCGGCGTTATCGACGCCCGCACCGGAGAGCGCAGCCTGCTTACGCCCGGCGCAAAACTCAGCCGCATCGACGCCCGCCCGGTCGGCGAGAAGGACCGCGACCACCGCGGCCGCTACCAGCAGAAAGGCTATTTCTGGTCCCCGGACGGCTCCGAAGTGTTGTTCGACGAGGACGGCACCCTCTGGCTCGACACATTGAAGAGCGGAGACGTCCGCCAGATCGGCGACACCGGCCAGGGCTCGGGCGACGACGTTCAGTTCTCCCCCGACGGCAAGACCATCTCCTATCTGCACGACCACAATCTCTACGCGCAGCCTTTGGTTTCCGGGGCAAAACCCATCCCGCTCACCACCACGGCGGACCCCAACCTGCTCAACGGCGAGGTCGACTGGGTCTACCTCGAGGAGCTCAAGGTCCGCACCAACTACTCCTGGTCGCCGGACTCCGCCCACCTGGCCTACGTGCAGATGGACGAGACCAAGGTTCCGGCCTACCCCATCGCCGACTGGATCCCGACCCACGCCACCCTCGACGAGCAGAAATACCCGCAGCCCGGCGACCCCAACCCCGCGGTCCGCGTCGGCATCGTTGCGGCAACCGGCGGAGCGACCCGCTGGATCGACCTCCCGGAAGTCCGCGCAAACCAGGACTACATTCCCCGCTCCGGCTGGCTCGACGCCCGCACCGTCTGGATTGAAACCCTGCGCCGCGACCACAAACACCTGGACATCTGGTTCGCCAACGCCGATACAGGTCAGGCCAAGCTCGTGCTCGCCCTTACCGACTCCAAGTTCTTCGACGAAAACTACGATCTCGACTTCTACGCCTCCGGCAACCTCCTGCTTCGGTCCTGGCGCACCGGCCATACCCACATCGACCACTACACGTACGCAACGGACTCGCCCGCCCGGGGCCTTAAACTGGCTGCCCAGCTCGAGAACGGGCCTTATGAAGTCGCCGACATCCTCTCCGTCGTGGGCAGCACCGTCTACTACACCAGCAACGAAGGCGACCCGCGCCAGTCGCAAGTCTGGTCCGTCGACCTGGACGGCTCAAACAAACACCAGATCACCAGCGGCGAGGGAGTGCACTCTGTCGAGTTCGCCGAGGGCCACGGAACCTACACCGACATCCACTCCACCCTGCACACGCCTCCGCAGCTCGACATCTGCTCCGCGGGCGCCCGCTGCACCAGTATCGTGAAGCAGTCCGTCCCCACGGGCCACACCGTGCGCGCGCCCGAGATGCTTACCCTGAAAGCCGCCGACGGCAAGACCACCCTCTACGCCTCGCTGCTGCTGCCCGAGGGCAAGACCAGTGCAGCCAGCGTGCCGCTCATCACCAATCCCTACGGCGGCCCTGGCACCGCGACGGTTACAGACAGCTGGGGCGGCCGGAGCTACTACTTCGACCAGCTGCTCGCCGAGCATGGCTTTGCCGTGCTGCACGTCGACAACCGCGGCATGGGCAGCCGCGGCCGCGAGTTCGAGCAGGCCGCCTATCATGACTTCGGCAAAGTGCAGCTGGCCGACCAGCTCGCCGCCATCGACCAGGTGCTGGCGAAGTATCCGCAGCTCGACGCGAAACGCCTGGGCTGGTGGGGCTGGAGCTGGGGCGGCACCTTCACCCTCAACGCGCTCACCCACTCCACCCGCTTCCGCGCCGGCATCGCCGTCGCCCCGGTCACCGACTTCCGCAACTACGATTCCATCTACACTGAGCGCTACCTTGGGCTGCCGCAGGATGAGGCCGCGGTGTACAACGCCGCTTCCGTGCAAAACACGGCCGCCGCACTGCACGGCCGCCTGCTGATCGCCCATGGCACCGGCGACGACAATGTGCACATTGAGAACACCGTGCAGTTCGTGCAGAAGCTGATCGACGCCGACAAGCCGTACGACCTGCAGATATACCCTCGCAAGACCCACTCTATCGCCGGCCCCGCAGCTCGCACGCAGCTGTTCGAGCGCATGCTCGCCCACTGGGAGCAGTACCTGCTGCCCCAGACCGACCCGGCGAAGCCCTGAACCGCGGATCCACACCAATCCACGCAGATGAAGTTAGAAAGCTACATAGAGTTCCGGAATTGAGTTCCGGATTTTCTCCAGCAATTTTCGCTCGAAGTGAATCCGTTTGTATCTGCCGCGCGTTCTTCTGCATATCCTCCTCGATCAAGCGCGCCTGTTAGCTTCTTGTGCAGCTCGCGCCAGCCGGAGATATCTTCCAGGCGCTACGATGGCAACGTATATTCACAAGCGCCAGACACACAAAAAGACGCTTTCCCCTTCTTACGGCGCAGTCCATTTTCATTCCTTTGTATCTCGCCATACATTCTTCAGGAGCGCCCAAGATGATGTTGCTGCGTAAGATGATCCTTCATTCCCGTGTCCGCAGCGGCCTCGCCGTTGCCGCCTTCGCTCTGTTTGCCTCGGCCCCGGCAAGCCTCGCACAGCAGCCGCCGCTGCCGTACGCCAGCCAGCTTGATCCGCAGATGAGCGCCGTGCTCCAGCTTCTCCAGGATGCCGAGGGAACGCCCGTGTACCAGCTCGCTCCCGCCGATGCGCGCCAGCAGTTTGCCGCCGAAGATGCCGCAAAGGCGGTTGCCCGCGCCACCGGCATACAGCTGGCAGCCCAACCCGTTGCCTCCATCCTCGATACCACGATCCCAGGCCCTGACAACACGCAACTACCCATCCGTATCTACACGCCAACCGGCAGCGGCCCGTTCCCAGTCGTGCTCTACTTCCATGGGGGCGGCTTCGTCATCGCGACCAATGACACCTATGACGCATCGCCGCGTGCGATCGCGAACCTCGCTGGCGCCATCGTGATTTCGGTCGAGTACCGCAAGGCCCCCGAGCACCCCTTCCCGGCAGCACTGCAAGACGCCCTCGCCACTTACTACTGGACCATCCAGAACGCGGCGAGCGTCAAGGGCATTCCCACCAAGGTTGCCGTCATGGGGGAAAGCGCGGGCGGTAATCTCGCGGCGGAGCTTGCCCTGCTTTCCAAGCAGCTCAACATCCAGCAGCCGGTCCGGCAGGTGCTTGTCTACCCGGTGGTCGACAGCAGCCTGACCGCACCATCGGAACTTCAATACGCCAATGCCGTGCCGCTAAGCGCGGCCGCTCTGAAGTACTTTTTCGGCTACTATGTTCCCTCGAACATTGACCCGACGAATCCCTTGATCTCGCCGCTCCAGGCGAACCTGACCGGTATCGCCCCAGCCACAATCATTTCGGCGCAAATCGACCCGCTCATGTCGCAGGGCCAGTTGTACGCCACCAAGCTCAAGGCCTCGGGCGTTGCCGTCGACTATCAACTTTACTTAGGCGTCACGCATGAGTTTTTCGGCATGGGCGCGGTCGTCGACAAGGCAAAGCAGGCCGAGCAGCAGGCTGCCTCCGACCTTCGCTCGTCCTTCTAACTACAAAGACAGGCGCCGTAAGTCACTGCTGGCGGCGCCTGTTGTCCTTAGTAATTAGAAAACCCGGAACTAACTCCGGATAACATGCCGGTACACGGGCTCGAACCCGAGTCCGCGCGCCACATCCAGCATGCGGTCGAACTGGAGGTCGATCGTCGCGCCGGCCTTCTGCGTCACCTCGTCTTCAATCGGCAGATCGAAGTCGTCGGCTCCGTAGAGCAGCCCTTCGAGCGCGCGCTCGTTCTGGGTCAGCACCGAGGTGCGGATCCGCGGCACGTTGTCGAGAAAAATACGGCACAGCGCGAGATGGCGCAGGTACTCGCCCGTGCCGATCTCGATGCCGCCGATCTGGGTGAAATACGGCTTGTAGGTCCAGCAGAGAAAGCTGGCCAAGCCGCCGCTCTCGTCTATAGTCTCATCCTGAAACAGCCGTGTGCGCTCCAGGTGCTCCAGCCGCTCGTCGAGCGACTCGTCGAACCCGATCACCATGGTCGCCGTCGTCCGCAGGCCCGCGTCGACGATGGCGCGCTGAGCCTCGAAATATTGCGCCACCGTGTACTTGAACTTGCTGTGCCGGCGCCGGAACTCCTCGGTCAAAATCTCCGAGCCGCCGCCCGTAATCCAGCGCACGCCCGCGGCCTTGAAGCGCAGCGCGGTCGTCCGGTAGTCGAGCTTCGCATGGTCGGCCAGGTACATGAACTCGGCAATGGTCAGCGCGTAAAACTCGAGCGAGTCGCCGTAGCGCGCACGGATCGCGGCGAACAGTTCGCAGTAGTAGTCGAGCGGCAGGTACGGGTTGAAGCCGCCGTTGAACGCCGCCAGGTCGCCCCCAAGCGCCAGCAGTTCGTCGAGCTTCGCGAACACCTCGTTGTGGCTCATCACGTAGCCGCCCGCGTCGCCCGGCAGCTTGTAAAATGCGCAGTAATCGCACTGCGCCACGCACACATTGGTGTAGTTGATGATGCGCATCACCATGTACGTGCAGGCGTTCGGCGCATGGAAGCGCGCCCGCACCGCGGAGGCCAGCTCCCGCAGCTCGGCATCGCTCGCATGTCGCCACAGCCAGCGCGCGTCTTCAACCGAGATGCGCCCGCGGCCCCGCACTTTCCGGCGGATCTGGTCGAGATTGGTTTCGCGGCTGGTTTCGCGCTCGCTGAAGAGGGAAGGGCTCACCACTCTATTCTAATGCGCGCGGCGAAGCTTCCGGCTCAAACCCGCAAGCCGCGCTCACCCCACCGGGGTAGCATGCACAAACGGGTCTTCGCTGATCTCGACAAACCGCCCCGCGCGCGCGTCATACGTGCTCACGGTGCCCAGCGCGATCTCATACACCCATCCATGCAGCCGCAGGCGCTTGGCTTCGAGCGCCTCAGCCACCGCCGGGTGCGTGGTCAGGTGCGCCAGCTGCGCCAGCACGTTCTCCCGCACCAGCGCGCTCAGCTTTTCCTCCTCGGTGGCGCCGCCGTGCTTCGCCGCCACAGCGTCGCGGGCGGCGTCGGCATAGTGCAGCCAGCGCGCCACCGCCGGCAGCTGCTCCAGCTTCTGCCCCGTGCGCAGAATCGCCGTCATCGCCCCGCACCCCGAGTGCCCGCAGATGACGATATCCGGCACTTCCAGCACGGCCACCGCGTACTCGATGCTCGCCGTCACGCCGCCCGGCATGGGCGAGTGCGGCGGCACGATATTGCCCGCGTTCCGCACCACGAACAGCGAGCCCGGCCCTTGCTGCGTCAGCACCTCCGGCACAATGCGCGAGTCGGCGCAGCCGATGAACATGGCCCGCGGCGACTGCCCCAGCGCCAGCTCCTGAAACTGCGCCTCGCGCTTCGGATGCACCTCGCGCTGAAAGCGCAGCACCCCATCGATAATCTCGTCCATTGATTCAACTTACCGCAACTTCGCCTCGCAGGCGCTCCCAGGCGCTCCCAGGCGCGTAAAGGTCATCCTGGGCGAGCTGGTAGACCTGCTGTTCCTCGTTACACTGCAAACACCGCCGCAAACAGCCGCCCACTCATCAGAGAACAGGACCATGCTCCCACTCAATCCGCCAGAATCGAGTCCCAAAGCAGAGCCGCCCGGCATGCAGGCGCCGAGTCTGATCCGCGCCCGCTACCGGCTCGGCCCCGAGACCGAATTGATCGTGCTTTCCGACGGCACCGCCCGCTTTGACGGCGGCGCCATGTTCGGCGTCGTGCCCAAGCCGCTCTGGAGCCGTGCCGTCCCCGCCGACGAACAAAACCGCGTCACCATCGGGCTCAACACGGTCGTGGTGCGCACGCCTGCACACACGGTCGTGATCGAAACCGGCTTTGGCGAGAAGCTGCCGGCGAAGCCGGCCGCCATCTGCGGCGCGCAAGCCCGCTTGCTCGACGCCTTCGCCGAAGCCGCGATCCCGCTCGCGTCGGTAGACATAGTCATCAACACCCACCTGCACTGGGACCACTGCGGCTGGAACACCCGCTACGCGCCCGACCGGCAGAGCGTGACTCCCACTTTTCCGAACGCGCAATACTTCGCGCACGCGGGCGAGATCGCCCACGGCCGCGGCCGCCACGAGCGCGACGCCGTCTCCTACGTCGCCGACAACTACGAGCCGCTGCTCGCCACAGGCCAGATGCAGGCGCTCGCCGTCAAAGAGGGCGAAGAGCAGGAAATCGCTCCCGGCATCGCGGTCGAGCTGTACCCCGGCCACACCCGGCACCTCATGGCCGTCCACATCCGCGACAGTACGAGCGGCAAACGCGCCTGCTACATCTCCGACCTCGTCCCCACTACCGCCCATCTCCCGCTCACCTGGGGCATGGGTTTCGACCTGGACCCGCTGCGCGTCATCGAAGAGAAGAAGCGCTTTTACGCCCGGGCTATCGAGGAGGACTGGCTGGTGCTGTTCACGCACGAAGCGGGCACGCCGGGCCGGTACCTGGAGGCGGCCGGCAACGGTGCCGCGCTCAGAAAAAAGGAAGACGAGACCCATGCCTGAGAGACAGCCGATCGACTCGGCCCTGCGCCGATTTCTCGATGACCAGGCCGCCGCTTCCGCCGGGCCCATCCAGTCGCCCGAGGACGCCCGCGGCCGCATGCAGCGGCAGCTGGAAAGCCGCGCCATTCCGGGGCTTCCAAACGGCGTTCATACCGCCGACCACGCATTCCCAGACGCAACCGGTTTGCGGGTGCGGGTCTATACCCCGCCTGGTCCGCGCCAGCTGCTGCCGGCGCTCGTGTACCTGCACGGCGGCGGCTGGGCGGCGGGTTCCATTGAGACCCACGACCCGTTCTGCCGGCTGCTCGCGCCGCTTGCCGGCATCAGCATCGTCTCGGTCGACTATCGCCTCGCCCCCGAGCACCCCTACCCCGCCGCGCTTGAGGACGCCCGGCAGGCGCTGCTGTGGACCGCGCGCAACGCGTCCAGCTGGGGCGCCGATCCGGAGTTGCTGGCGCTCGGCGGCGACAGCTCCGGCGCCAACCTGGCCGCGGTTGCCGCCAACCGGCTCGCGCTGGAGCGCGAGGCCCCGAAGCTGCGTGCCCTGATGCTTTTGTACCCGGTGATCGACCATCCCAGCGGCCATCACGCCTCCTACGCCGAGAACGCGACCGGGTACGGCCTGGAGGCGGCCGCGATGCGCTGGTACTGGGAGCTCTACGCGCCCGGCGTCTCGCCCGACGACCCGTCCATCTCGCCCCTGCGCGCCCCGCTGCTGCCGCCGCTTCCGCTCACATTCGTGGCTACGGCGCAGTACGATGTGCTCCGCGACGAAGGCATCGCCTACGCGCGCAAGCTGGAGCAGGCCGGGGTCGCGGTCACCCACATCCACTCCCCCGACATGCACCACAACTTCGCGGTGAGCCCGGCCACGGTGGCGCGCTTTCCGCAGAGCGACCGGGCACTGGGGAAGATCGCGTCATGGCTGCGAGAGACGTTACGAGAGACGCTGCGGGAAACGCCGCCCGCAGGCTGAGGCAGCGCACATGACTGCTCGCAGTGTGCGCTGCTTCATCAACCTTTACGCCAGCGCCTGCGCCACTGCCGCCCCGTTCGGCGAGCCCAGCCCCGTGCAGGCATCCCACCCGGGCCCGGCGCTGTAGCTGCCGTTCGACCCGCTGGTGATGTCGCGCAGCGCTGAAGGCGTTGCATACAGCTGCGGATTGGCAAAGCCCACCGGCGTGCCTCCACCCTGCACCCGCTGCTGGTTGACCAGCGTGATCAGCCCCGCCCACAGCGGCGCCACCGCGCTGGTTCCACCGACCACCTGCCGGGCCCCGTCCACCAGCACGCCGTAGCCGGACTCCGGTGACGCATCGCCGGCCACATCGGGAACGCCGCGGCCGCCGCTGCCGCCCGGCGCCGCCGGCACCCCGGCATTCGCCTGCCAACTGGGCAGCGCGAACACCATGCTCACCCCACCGCCGGTGGCCCCGCCGCCATTGGCCAGGTCGTTCCACACCACCTCGGACGAGATGGTCGATCCCGATCCCTCCAGCAGGGTGCCCCCGCAAGCCAGTACATGCGGGCTCGATGCGGGAAAGTCCACATTGTTGCCGGTCCCTCCGTCGGTCGAGCCGTTGTCGCCGCAGGCTACCGTGATCGTGACCCCCAGCGCCGCGGCTGACTGGCAGGCATTGTCGAGCGCGGTCCGCGAAGCGGCGCTCCAACCCGACTCCGGACCGCCCCAGGAGATCGACAGAACCCCCGGCTTATTCGCCGTGTCGTGCACCGCGGTCGTGATCGTGTCGATGAAGCCCTGGTCCGTATTCGGCGAAAAGTAGACCACGATCTTCGCCCCCGGCGCTACCGCGCCGGCTACCTGGATATCGAGCGCGACTTCACCATCGGCGCCGCTTGGGTCGCCGCCCGGTACGTTGGTGCCGCCATCGACCGAGACTGCGGTAACCGACGGCGGCGTAAGCCCGAGCCCCTGAAAATAGGTGGTGATGTCGCTGGTTTCGTAGCCGCCGCCGAGCTCGAGAATGCCGATGGTCTGGCCCGCGCCCGTGAGGTTCGCCGGAAAGCCGTACAGCTGCGCGACCTGCACGGGCGTGTAGCTGGCCGCGTTCGCACTGGCCCGGATAATGCGGCCGCCCGGGGTTTTCTCCTCAAGGCGCCGCAGGTGCGACTTGGCAATGGGGCGCGTGTCCAGGCCGAGCACCGCCTCAATGCGCGGCGCGTGGTCCGACGGCAGCGAGATTGCGCCCCTGTAGCTGTGGAACGGCCTCCCCCCGGCGGTCTGGTGGGTGTTGAGGGTCACGCCGAAGGCCTGCTCCATGCGCGAAGCGGGCCCGGTCAGCACCATCGTGCGGCGCGCCAGGCTCGAAGCGGCTTCGTCGACCGACAGCCCGTGCTGCTGCGCGAACACGCGCAAGGCGTCGAAATCCGCGGGATCGCCGGCGTATTTCCGGTCGAACTCCTCGCGCGATACAAGGCGGCCGTTCAGGCCGGCCAGGTCCAGCGGCGCGCGGCGCCGCGTGATGACGGAAACACTCAGGATCTGTTCGGGAGCGATCGAGCCAGTCTGCGAAGCGTCGGCGGGTAGGGGGTTTTCGCTTGCGGCGAGCGATGTGCGCGCCTGCTTCTTTTCGTCACCTGCACTCATTGGACAGCACCTCTGTCTTCCACGCTAAAACAAAACAGGAAGGCTGTGCAGGCCGGGGCGGGGAGCGGCGGCGCTTTCCACCCGCAGGTTGCCGGCTCCAGGGCAGGGAAGAGGGGAAACGGTTCCTTGAAAACGTGAAGTCGCCGGATGAAAGCCGGAAAACACCAGTGGGCGGCGAGCGGCCGCCAGGTTCAAGCGGCCGCGAACGTGCCGCTCAGGAAACGTGCCGGTGGAACAGATCGTCTTTTTCCGCGCATGGACTGCATGCGCAGGAGGCGGCGCAGCCGACCAGCAAGGCTGCTCCAACAGTAATCAGGCCCTCTGCCCAGTGGGCATTCACATGGGCTAGGTGCCAGAGAACGTCGCGTAGATGAAGAAACCACATGGCCCTGTCCTCGTCTGTCCCGACAAGCGTGTGATGTTGATCCGATGGGAAACATCCTCACATATGACTATGCTGTCATCTTTTTGTATCTTTTTGCAAAGCAAATGTAGGCCTTTGTAGAAGCGGCGCCCCGTGAGTTTCCCGTTCCTGCGCTGAAGGCTTACTTTTGCTTCATTCCGGGACAGGATTGCAGTACTTTGGTTTGCACCTGGAAAGCGAACTTGTGCAGCAGCAAACAAAAGGCGAAAATGGGAAGCCGGCACCTTCCTGCGAGCCGCCCGAATCAAGCTGTCGCTCGCCGGTGCGATCCAGAAATAGCCTTGCATGAGCACGGACGAAAGCACGCACAAACAAAATACGAACACCAGTCTGGTGAGGAGGCGCACGGCAGATGCAGCAGAGCCCGCGGTGCGCTGGCTCTTTCTCGACCTCAACTCCTACTTCGCTTCGGTTGAGCAGGAGCTGCGCCCCGAGCTGCGCGGCCGGCCCATCGCCGTCGTTCCGGTCGTCGCCGATACCACCAGCTGCATCGCCGCCAGTTACGAGGCCAAGGCCTTCGGCGTGAAAACCGGCGTCAAGGTAGGCGACGCGAAGCGCATGTGCCCCGGCCTGGTGCTGGTCGAGGCCCGGCACCGCGAATATGTCGAGTACCACCACCGCGTCATTGAGGCGGTCGAGCGCTGCATCCCTGTTTCGGCCGTGATGTCGATCGACGAGATGGCCTGCTCGCTGATGGGCCGCGAGCAGCGGCTGCTGCACGCGCTCGAGCTCGCCCAGGCGGTCAAGCAGTCCATCCGCACCCACGCAGGCGCCACGCTGCGCTGCTCGGTCGGCCTCGCGCCCAATCGCTACCTGGCCAAGATCGCGTCCGACATGGAGAAGCCGGACGGGCTGGTCGCGCTCACCGCCGACATTCTGCAGGCAGCGCTCGCGGGGCTCGCGCTGCGCGACCTGCCCGGCATCGGCGCGCGGATGGAGCGCCGCCTCCAGACCGCCGGCATCCACACCATGCCGCAGCTGCTGGCGCTGGGCCGCGAGGGCATGCGCACCGTGTGGCAGGGCGCCGCCGGCGACAAGCTCTGGTTCTGGCTGCAGGGCGAGGATTTCCACGATCCCCAGCTCGAACACCAGAAATCCATCAGCCAGAGCCACGTTCTATCGCCCGAACTGCGTACCATCGACGGCGCCTACTCGGTTCTGCACAAGCTGCTGCACAAGGCCGCCATGCGCCTGCGCACGGCCCGGCTGTGGACGACGCACTTGACCCTCTCGATCAAGTTCACCGTGCCGAAAACGGCGATGCAGAAGCGGCATCTCTCGGGCATTCCCCAGGCCGCCTGGTCGCAGGGCACCGCGACTATCGAGTGCCAGGACACGCAAACGCTGGTCGAAGCGCTCGCGAAGCTGTGGGCGCGCCGCCCCCAGGGCGAACAGCACCAGGCCCCGTTCTACGTAGGCGTGTGGCTCGGCCCGTTGGTGCCCGACCACCTGCACACCTTATCCCTGTTCGCGAATCTGGAAACCGAAGCCAGGCGCACCCGCATCGCGTCCACCATGGACAAGCTCAACCACAAGTACGGCACCAACACCCTCGCCACCGCGAGCATGCTGCTGGCCGGCGCCTCGGCGCCCACGCGCATTGCGTTCACCAACATTCCTGACCTGTTTTAGGCGGCACCCTGCTGCGCAGAGAGCCTGCTGCTTGCCTACATGCCTACACTGGACGCATGCGGCATCGCGCTGAGTACCGGGGCCGGCTCGCGCCCTCGCCTACCGGCCTGCTGCACCTGGGGCATGTGCGCACCTTTGCCGTGGCGCGCGACCGGGCGGCAAACGGTTCTCTGCTGCTGCGCATCGACGACCTGGACCCGCAGCGCAGCCGGCCTGTTTTTATCGCCGCTGCCGAGCAGGACCTGCGCTGGCTGGGGCTGGCATGGGCGGGTGAGCCCTGGCGGCAGAGCCTGCGCGGCCACGCCTACCGCGCCATATGGGAGCGCCTGGTCGCCGGCGGTTTTGTGTACCCGTGCCGCTGCTCCCGGCGCGACCTGGCGCAGAGCGCCACGGCTCCCCACGAGCAGTTCCATGAGCAAACGCCTGAGCGGCCTCACGAACCAGGCGTGGGCGTCGGTGAAGACGAGCCCCTCTACCCAGGCACCTGCCGCCCCGCGTGGCTGCCCGGTGCGCACGCCGGCGTTCGGCAGCGTTCGGACTGGCTCGCCGCCGGCCCCGATGGCGCGAACTGGCGCTTCCGCGTGCCTCTCGACGAACCGGTGCGCTGGACCGACGGCGGCCTGGGCCCGCAAACCTTAACCGCCAGCCGGCACTTCGGCGACTTCGCCGTATGGCGCAGGGACGGCGTCCCCGCCTACCAGCTCGCAACTGTAGTCGACGATGCCGCCATGCGCATCACCGAGGTCGTGCGCGGCGCGGACCTGCTGCTCTCGACCGCCCGCCAGTTGCTGCTCTACCGCGCGCTCGGTCTCAGCGCGCCCGCGTGGTTCCACTGCCCGCTGGTGGTCGACGGAGCCGGAAATCGCCTGGCCAAGCGGGCCGACGCCCTGAGCGTGCGCTCCCTGCGCGAGCAGGGGCTCAGCCCGGGCGCGGTGCTGGCGATGGCGCAGGCCGCCCGGCTACAGTAGAAGTTGAATTGCTTGCCGGCGCCCGCTTCAAACGGGCGAGAACAGGAGCTTCATGCCACGAGAACATACCTACTCCGTTGAGCTTGACTGGACCGGGAACGCTGGCTCTGGAACCTCCTCCTACGGCGCCTACTCCCGTGCGCACGAACTGCGTGTCGTGGGCAAACCCCCGATCCTCGGCTCCTCCGACTCGGGCTTTCGGGGCGACCCGGCCCGCTGGAACCCGGAAGAGCTGCTCGTGGCCTCGCTGGCTGCCTGCCACCAGCTCTGGTATCTCCACCTCTGCGCCATTGCGGGCATCGTCGTCGAGAGCTATAGCGATCGGGCTTCCGGTGTCATGTTGGAAGAGGACGGAGGCGCCGGTCAGTTTGCCAGCGTAACCCTTCGTCCGCATGCCCGGCTCGCTCCGGGTGCGGACGAGCAAAAGGCGCTTCGCCTGCACCAGGAAGCGGCGCGGATGTGCTTTATCGCGCGATCCGTGTCGTTTCCGGTCCATCACGAGCCAAGTTTTGTGATATGGCCGGAGTGATGCGGACGGTCCGAAACGCCGTTAGTAGCCTTCCCGGTCTCGAACTTTAAAAAGGAAGTTCGGCAACCCCGAGCTTTGCAGAGCCGGGTGCTTCCACTACTCTTTCGCTATGAGAATCCGCGCAGGCGCAGCCGATCGGCGCTGCGGCCTTCCCGCATGATTGGCCAGAACCATCTGCACCCCGGTCCAGCCGGCCGCACGGGTCTCGTCACCGCCGGCAAGCCTCATCTAGTGCTTGCCGCGTGGTTATTTATCCTCATCCCCATTGCCGTGATGGCTTTCACCCGGCCGTACGGGCGCGATGCCAAGGCCTACGGACGGGCTGCCGCCGAGGTGCGGGCCGGCCTCTCGCCCTACACGCTCGGCATGGCCCGTTTGCGCACCGACCATGCGCACCCCACCAGCGAGCGGACGATGAACTATATCTATCCGCCCGTCACCCTGCCCCTGCTGCGTGCCATGGGCTGGCTTCCTGCCTGGCTGCGCGTCTCCGGTTTCTGGCTCCTGTACGCTGCCGGTACCTGGATCGTCCTGCGCATGGAGCAGCTCTTTTTCCTCCACAGCGAGCGCAAGACATTCGCTCTCCTTACCCCGTTCTCCGTCTTCTTCCCCGGCCTGCTTTACGACGACTCCATCCTGGCCGGCAACATCGCGCCGGTCCTGTACGGCCTGATCGCCGCCGCCGGCATGTGGGACTGGAAGCACAAGCAGTGGAGGTGGTTCTACCTCGCCGTCCTGTTCGCCTCCGCCCTCAAGCCGCCCATGCTCACGCTGCTGGCCATCCCCGTGCTCACGCGCGCCGGGTACTGGCTGCGGACAGCCGGGGTGGGGGCGCTTGGCTGCGCGGTGTTCTTCCTGCAGCGGTTGGTCTGGCCCGATGCCTTCCACAGCTACACCCGCATGATGGACCTGGAGTTCCTCTACAATCACGAGTTCGGCTTCAGCCCCGCCGGCCAGCTCGGCGAGGCGCTGCTCAACCACCATCTGCCGTACCGGCAAGGCTGCATGGTCTTCTACGCCGGCTATGCGGCGGTCCTGTTTTTCGTTCTGCTCTCCTGCTCGCGGAGCTACCTGGCGGGGCGCATCTCCGCCCCGCGGTGGCTCCCGGTACTGCTCATTGGCGTCATCCTGCTTAACCCCCGCATCAAGCAGTACGAGGCCGCGATCATCACCCTGCCGATGGCGCTGGCGGCTTGGCGCGGCCTCGCCCGTCGCATGCGCAGCCCGCGCCAGGCGGTGCTCGCGGGCGTGGTGCTGTTCCTCGCCGCCAACGTTGGGATGGGGGTTGCCGATGCCTGGGACGGGACAGAGGCCGCGCTGACAGTTTCGCTGTTCCTGTTTGCGGCCTGGAGCCTGCGCCGGGAGGCTGCCGCGCAGCCCGAGGCAACAAACGCGGCAGAGCGCAAATTGGAAGCGGTGCTGTGACTGTCGGTAAACCGCCTGCGCGGCTTGCGGCCACTTCTGGGGCGTAGCCCTAACGTGGCGTGTTTTCGTTAAGACCTGCTCCCGACGCGAGTGAGCCCTCGCCGGTCGCTACACTAAGCGTGGCGTGCCCGATGACTTCGCCCAACTCGTCAAAGCCCAGGCCGACATCGTCAAGATCGTCGAGGAGCACGTGCGCCTGCGTAAGGCCGGGGCGCAGAACTGGACCGGCCTGTGCCCGTTTCATTCGGAAAAATCGCCTTCGTTCTCGGTCCACGCGGCGCGGCAGTTCTTTCACTGCTTCGGTTGCGGCGTGTCGGGCGACGTGTTCACGTTCATCCAGAAGATCGAGAATGTCTCGTTTCCGGAGTCGGTGAAGCTGGTTGCGGTCAAGATGGGCATGCCGCTGCCGAAGCGCGAGTTCGCCTCGCCCGAGGACGCGGCGGAGCACCGCGAACGGGCCCGGTTGATCGAGCTGCACGAGCAGGCCGGCGCCTGGTTCGAAGAGCAGCTCCGCAGTCCCGAAGGTGCGCGTGCGCGGGAATACCTCTCCGGCCGCGGCCTTACGGCCGAGGGCATCGCGCGGTTTCGCATCGGGTACGCGCCCGACTCGTCCTCCGCCCTGCGCCAGCAGTTGGAGCGCGCAGCCCCGCCCGAGCAGGTGCGCTCCGGTGAGTTTGCCCGCCTGCTGCGCCTCGCCGGCCTGTTTACCGCGAAGGAGCAGGAGGATGGGGCAGGGAACAAGAAAGACGGGCCGGTGTACCCGCGCTTCCGCAAACGCATCACCTTCCCCATCGCCAATGAGGGCGGCCGGGTGATCGCCTTTACCGCCCGCGCGCTCGAAAGCGGCGAAAAAGCCGGACCGAAGTACCTCAACTCGCCCGAAACCCCGCTGTACTCGAAGGGGCAAGTCCTCTTCAACCTGCACAACGCTCGCCAGCCCATCCGGCAGATGAAATGGGCGTTGCTGGTGGAGGGCCAGATGGACTGCATCTCGGTTGCGCTGGCCGGGATCGGCAACGTGCTCGCGACCAGCGGGACGGCCTTTACCGAGGCGCAGGTGCGTTTGCTGGGCCGGTACACGAAGCAGGTGATCGTCAACTTCGACCCCGACACAGCCGGCGCGAACGCGGCCGAAAAGTCGATCGCGCTGCTTACCGAGGAGGGCTTCGAGGTGCGAGTGGTCACGCTTGAAGGCGGCCTGGACCCGGACCGTTATGTACGTGAGCGGGGCCTCGCCGCGTACACAGATGCGGTACGCGCGGCCCGGCGGCATTCGGAGTACCTGCTGGACCGCGCCCGGCAGCTGCACCCGGCCACGGCCCAGGGCAAGATCGACGCGCTCAACTCGCTGCTGCCGCACATCCGGCGCATGCCCAGCGCGATCGGCCGGGAGGAGTTCGCGAGCGAGGCAGCGCACCGTCTGGGCATCGATTCGGCGCTGGTGCGGCAGGAGTTGAAGGAGGCGGCGTCCGGGCGCAGGCAGGCACTGCAGCGGTCCGGGCCCGCGCTGAGCGATGCGGAGAAGGACCTGCTGCGGGCGATGACGGCGCCCCCAGGCAGCCCGGCGTTTCAGGCCGTCGCCGATGCGTGGGACGCGCATCCAGAGCACTTTGCCGGGCTGGCGGCGGAAAAGGCGCTGCGTCTGCTGCGCGAGGGAGTGTTTGGCGCGAACTGGATGGAGGCCCTGCCGGAAGGGCCGGAAAAGACGCTGCTGGCCCAGGTGCTGCTGGAGGAAGGGCAGCACCCGGTGGAGCAGGCCGATACCGAGGCCGCGCTGCGCTCGCTGCACTGTGGCGCGCTCGAGCGCGAGCAGCGCGCGGTGCGGGTGGCCCTGGCGGAGGCGGAGCGCCGCAACGACGAAGGGCAAATCGTCCTGCTGCTAGCCCGCAAGCAGCAGATCGAGCGCGACCTGCGGGCGCTTTAGGCGCGGCGTTCTCCGCAAGGAACCTCTTCTGCTCTCGCCGAATGTCAGCCGGCGCCCCAAAATGGCTGGAAGAGCGTATTTTAGAGAGGCGTAAGCGGCGTATCCGCGATCGCGTCCAGAGGAGCCCAACTGTGACCAACCAGCAGCTTTATCTTGCGATCGGGGCACCGCTGGTTATGTATGCGCTCGGTTTTGTCATACAGCACCAGCAGATTGCGGAAATCAACAAGAAGCTCGGGGTCATGGAGAATGATCTTCGGCAGTTCTATCGCGATCTGGGCCGCAGCGAGAAAGCGATCGAAATACTTGAGAGGAAAGCCCAGGGCTGAGTCAACGTTTCGGGTTCCATCTCCTGCCTGTCTCTTGAGTGTACGCAAGGCGTAAGCAAAGCCGATTGAAGGTTAAAGGCTCCGCCAGAGAAACGAAATCGCGTTTTCCACATCTAACTAGCAACGGGCTATCAGGAAATGCAGGAAAGCCGCGCGGACGACCACCCTCGATACGGAGTGTGGGTGTCTGATCGAGGTCTTGATCGCATCAAAACCTGCTATTCTGGTGTTCTTTGGCAAACTGCGCCGGCCTGCGCCCCTGCTCGGATGGCGCCCTTTGGCCCTTCCCCAGTGTGAAGCTGCGACAGCCACCTGCCGAACCACCCGGAAACGTCCGAAATATTACGCGGGAGAGATGACTCGCTTGGCCATGGAAGATAAGTACGAAGACGATATCCAGAACCTGATCGAAGCAGGCAAGGAGAAAGGGTATTTGACCTACAACGAGGTCAACGACCTGATCCCCGGCGACGTGCATTCGCCAGACGACCTGGACGACCTGATGACCACCATCGGGACGCAGGGCATTGACATCCTGGAGGGCGGCCCCAAGTTCGGCGGGGACAAGTTCGAGGAGAGCGAAGACGGCGAAGACGTCGAGCTCGACCTGACCCCGGGTACGCTCGAAAAAACCAACGACCCCGTCCGCATGTACCTGCGCGAGATGGGCACCGTCCCTCTGCTAACGCGCGAGGGCGAAGTCGAAATCGCGAAACGTATCGAGCGCGGACAAGTGCGCGTGATGAAGGCCATCGCGCGTTCGCCCATCGTCGTGCGCGAAATCATCGCGCTCGGTGAAGACCTCAAGCGCGGCGTCCGCAACATCAAGGAAGTGGTGATCTTCGACGAGGAAGACGTCACCGAAGAGGTGGTGGTGGCGCGCGTGAAGCAGACTTCTTCTCGCATTGAATCGATGCTGAAGCACCTGAAGAAGGCCGCGCTGCTCGAGGAGAAGATGCCGGCGCTCGATGCGGTAAAGGCCAAGGCAAAGGAAGCACGCAAAACCCGCTGGCTGATCGCGCGGGAGCGTGTGTTCGTCTCGCGCATTGTGCGCGAGCTGAAATACACCAACGGAGAGCGCAAGCGCCTGCTCGACAAGGTGAACAAGTCCGTCGACTCGATGCGCACGCTGGAACGGCAGATCCGCTCGCTCGACACCAAGTTCGATGCCTCGAAGAGCGAGGAGCTCAAGAAGGAGTACCGCCGCCAGCAGAAGAACTGCCGCGCCGACCTCGAAAAGATGGAAGACGAGACCGGGGTGCCGCTCTCCGAGATCAAGCGCACCCAGCGCGAGATGATCCAGGGCGACATGGACGCCGAGCAGGCCAAGCGCGAGCTGATCGAAGCCAACCTGCGCCTGGTGGTCTCGATCGCCAAGAAGTACACCAACCGCGGCCTGCAGTTTCTCGACCTGATCCAGGAAGGCAACATCGGCCTGATGAAGGCGGTGGATAAGTTCGAGTATCGGCGCGGGTATAAGTTCTCGACTTATGCGACCTGGTGGATTCGCCAGGCCATCACCCGAGCCATCGCCGACCAGGCCCGCACCATCCGCATCCCGGTGCACATGATCGAGACGATCAACAAGCTGATCCGGACCTCGCGGCAGCTGGTGCAGGAGTTGGGGCGCGAGCCGACCTCCGAAGAGATCGCGCGGCGCATGGATATTCCGGTCGCGAAAGTCCGGAAAGTCCTCAAGATCGCGCAGGAACCGATCTCGCTTGAAACGCCGATCGGCGAGGAAGAGGACTCGCACTTGGGCGACTTCATCGAGGACCGTCAGGCGGTCTCGCCGTCCGACGCGGTCATCAGCGTCAATCTGAAGGAGTACACCTCGCAGGTGCTGCGGACGCTCACCCCGCGCGAGGAGCGCGTCATCAAGATGCGCTTCGGGCTCGAGGACGGCTCCGAGCACACGCTTGAAGAGGTTGGCCAGAGCTTCCAGGTCACGCGCGAGCGCATCCGGCAGATCGAGGCCAAGGCGCTGCGCAAGCTGCGGCATCCCTCGCGATCGCGCAAGCTCAAGGCGTTTGTCGATACTACCCGCGAGTAACAAATCGCCAGAAAAACAAGGCCACCCGCTGGTTGAGGGGTGGCCTGTTCCGTTTCTTTTAAGAGACGCGCCGCTGCTGCGTACTGGGCATGAAGGTGAGCGTGGCGGACCGGGTGCGGGATGGCGCCTTGATGGGCGCTCCGCTCAGCAGGGCTGCCGCGGAGGCATGGACCGGGCCGCTCCACGGCGGCACGTTGAAGGCCTCGCCCGGGTGCGCTGTATGGAGCGGATTAAGGACGTGGTGCTCAAGCAGTGTGAGGCGCACAACTTCCAGTGCCTCCTCGCGCTCTGCCCGGCTTTGCCTCGCGTAGTAGACGATGTACCGCTGGTTGCAGCAAGGGCACTGCACGTCGCAGGAATCGTCGGACGTGACCATGCAAAGAACTTGCATTGTGGGGCTCCTTAACGGGGGTTGAAATGGATGCACAGTCTTGTTTTTAGCTCTGCGGGAGAGGCAGGTGTGCTCCTGCCTGGTCGAATGCGACTATATTCCCCCTCCGCGCTCGGAATTGGCAATGATTTTTTTTGCTGTTTGAGGAAAATTTCAGGGCACGACGAGCTAGGATTCCCGATCTGTTCCACACGGGGAATGCGCTGTCCCGGGAAGACGCAAATCCGGCTCCGCTGGTCTGACCTGCACGCATCTCTCGATCCCGCGCGCTGTCCCACACAAATATCTTCGCCGCGTTCCCATTTTGGATAGACGCCGGAGCAGTGGTTTCGCTATGAAACAGCCGCCAAAAACGCGCATCGATTGCGCTCAAGTTGTCTCCTCCACGGCAGCATGATGCCTCTCAGAGGACAACATCATGCACCGCAACAACTGCTTCAACACCCGCAACAATCTCGGACGCATCTCGATACTCGGCCTTCTCATGCTGCTGGTGCTGGTGTTTTACTTCCCCCTCGGCTGCTCGGTCGCCTCGACCGGCGCGGTTGGCTCTTCCACTGCCAAGCAGCAGGCGGCCGAGGCGACCGGCGTTATTCAGCCGCAGTTCTTCGGCATGGTCGTCAAGGACCCGGCGGGACATGCCGCGGTCGCGGTCGGCTCGCGCCGGCTGTGGGACTCGGGCGTCACCTGGGCTGCCATTGAACCGGCCGCCGGCGTGTTCGCCTGGCAGACGCTCGACGCCGAGGTGGCCGCGGCCCAGGACGCCGGGGCGCAAGTGACGCTGACCCTCGGCATGACGCCGACATGGGCATCGTCCCAGCCGGGCGCAGCCTCGAGCTACGGCCCGGGCGCGACCGCAATGCCGGCCAGCCTTGCGGACTGGGATGCCTACGTGACCGCGGTCGCGATCCGCTACAAGGGCCGCATCAGCGCCTATGAGGTTTGGAATGCTCCGGAGGACGCGACCTACTGGAGCGGCGCGCCGGCCCGGGTGGGCGCCGATATGGCGGCGCTGAGCGCGCATGCGGCGGCCGACGTGCACGGCGCGGATAGCGCGGCGCTGGTCGTCTCGCCGGCGCTCTCGCCTGCCGGGCTGGCGGCTTTTCTCGCCGCCGGTGCGTCAGGTTCCGCAATCCAGACGGTGGATGCAATCGGCAGCTCGCTCGACGCGGCCGGCCAGGCGCCGGAAGCGATGACGGCGACCGTGCAGGCGCTGCGGGCAGCCATGGCCGGCACCGCGGCGGCGGGCAAACCGCTGTGGAACGAGCAGGGTTCGTGGATTCTGCCGCAGGGCGGTCTGCCGGCCGGCACCCAGGCGGCCTACGTTGCGCGCGCGCTGCTCTTGAACGCCGGCTTCGCCGTCCAGCGCATCCACTGGTATGCGTGGGACGAGAACAGCTCGAGCTCGCTGGCGCTGACCGACGCGCAAGCCCTGCCGACCGAGGCGGCGACCGCGTACGGCGTCGTCGAAGGCTGGATTGTAGGCGCACAGATGAACGGCTGCGCGGCTACCGCGGGCGGTGTGTGGACCTGCCAGATCGTGCGCGACGGCAAGACCGGCTGGATCCTGTGGTCGACAAACGGCACGGTCAGCAGCAGCAGCTTCGGCGCTTCAACTGTGACCGACCTAGATGGCAACGTCACCTCGATCGGCGCGGATGGGTCGGTCAGCGTGGGCGCGAGCCCGGTGTTCCTCGAGTAAACGGCTTTAATGCGCGGGCGCGCCGCCCGACAGCGGCGCGTACCAGACCTTGCTGATACGGCCCTCGCGCACTTCCTGGATCAGCATGGCCTGCATCGGCGGCTGGTCGTCGCCGGAGATCTCCTGCAGGTCGATGACAAAAGGCCCCAGCACGGACCGCTGTTTGATCTCGCAGCGAACCGTGGGGCGGGCCTCGAAAAACTGCTTGTAGAAGCCCGTCATAGCGTCGCGGCTATCGAGCAGGACTCGGCCGCCCAGTTGGCCGAATGTCGCCGCGGGCGTGTAGGTCGCGACGTAGGCTTCGAGATCGTGGGCGTTGTAGGCATCGATGTTGGCCTGCACGACGGCTTCTGGAGAATCCATGAATAGGGCTGCCTTTCCTTTGCTTTCGAGATGGATGTCCCGGCACGATGCCGGGCTGCACGGAAAGTTTTTCGGGGAAGGCTGGGCTGCGGTGCCCCACAACCTTCAGCGCCCGGGTCCGGCACCGCCGCTGCGAGCGTAAATGTTCGTAGGCACGAGGGCGGCGTCGCGATGTTGAATGATTTGCAGTGCCGCGGAGAGGCTGGTCGTGACCTGGTCCTGCTCGCCCGCCAGGCCGAAACGCCGGCGCAGCAGATCGGGATCGATCGGGCTGCGCCACAGGCCGATGACAATGGGATTGTGTGGCAGCGCGGCGCGCAGCCGCTGGTAGAGCAGCCGAGCGCCGGCAAACGCAGCCGGCGGCAGCGCGGAGATACACAGGCTGGTCTGCGGCTCCTCGGCAAAGCGCGCCAGCAGCTCCGGGGTGAGCGCCGACGGCGGCAGCAGCAGCGTCTTGTGGCCGGCCGCTTCCAGCAGCTGCGCCATCATGGTCGCGGCAATTTCATCCGCCTGGTCGCTGGCCGGCACGCACACCACCGGGCAACAGACCCGGGCGGCGAGCGCCCGCGCCCGCGCATCGTCGGCCGCGTCTGAGAGCGGCAGCGCTGCCGAGCCGGCCGCCGGCACAGTCACGGCGTAGCTGGCGAGCTCGGCGACCAGTTCCGCCGCGCTCTGCATGAAGAATGAAGCCCGATCTTCCTCGAGAGCGCCCTTGTGGCGGTCGCTTTCCGCGAGCGCGATGGCAGGCAGCAGGACGGTATCGTACAGCTCGACTGGAGCGCGCCGCGCGAGGACGTGCCGCGCCGCAACGCGCCGGGCCGGATTGCGTTCCGGGCCGTGCTTGCCGGCAGCGCCTATTCCCAGGAATCGCTCCGCGATACCGCGAGCCTCCGCCTGGTCGAGCGCGAGCATCCGCTCATAAAAGCGGGCTTCGGGCGCCAGTTCCGCATCGTCGCCCAGCAGGATGTGCAGGAACGACATCTGCGGCATGGTGCGGCCAATCACGATCAAGCAGACGGTCAGCGGAGTCGACAGCGCCAGGCCGGGCCAGCCCCACAGCAGCGTCCATACGACGGCCATCGCCAGCAGCGCCAGCTCGGAGATGCCGGTATGCGCGCCGTAGAGCCACGGCTCGAGAAAGTTCGAGACCAGGATCTCCAGCAGCCCGATCAGCGCGATGGTGCAGCCGCCCTCCCACCAGTTTGGAAAGTAGATCAGCGCGAACAGAGCCGGCAGCCCCCCGCCCACCAGCGGGCCGATGTAGGGTACGGTGCGCAGCAGCGCCAGCAGTGCGCCCCACAGGCTCGCATAGGGTACGCCGATGGCGTAAAGCCCGGCCGCGAACACGACACCGAAGCCGGCATTCACGGCCACATTCGCGATCAGGTAGCGCGAGATGCGCGCCGCCGCGTCATCGAGCGCCTGCGAGACCAGGTTGAGCCGCCCAATGCCGGCCAGCAGCAGCAGCCGGTTGCGCAGGTCTTCGCGCTTGAGCAGCATGTAGACCGTGAAGATGAGCACCATGCCCGCGGTGCCGAGCGGACCCAGCACCGGCCGCAGCAGCTGGCGCAGGTAGGCGAACTCGCTCGCCGGCGCCTGCACCACGAGCACTGGCGTGGGCTGCGGCAGCTCAGCGCCCTGGCCGGCGGCGGCCTTGCGCGCGGCCTGCCGGGCCGCCTCGCGCCCGGCGGCGCTGCGGGCGCGGGCGGTCGCGGCCCCGGCCAGGGTGCGGTGCTGCGCGTCCTGCTGCGCCGGATCGCTTGAAAACTCGCGCGACAGCCCCTCCATGCTCACCAGCGCCTGGCCCAGCGCGCTGTCCGCGGGCACATGCGTCTTGTCGAGCTTGGCCCGGATGTTGGGCGCGCGGCTGGGCAGGTCGTTGACCACGGTCAGCAGCTGCTCCGCGACCAGCCACACGATGCCGCCCAGCAGCGCCGTCGCGCAGCCAAGCACCAGCAGCGCCGCCGGCGTGCGGCGCATGCGGTAGCGCTCAAGGCGCGAGACCACCGGTGTCAGCAGAAAAGTGAAGGTAAGCGCCAGCGCCAGCGGAATCAGCAGTGGGCGCCCGAAGTAAAACGCGGCCAGCAGCAGGCCGAGCAGCAGCAGAGGCTCGCGCGTGAAGATGCTGCCTTCGCGCGTGTCCCGCTGCCGCTTTTGCGATTTCAACTGCACTTGTAAATGCTAGGCGAAGCGAGGACGCAGCGGGGCCGAAAAGCGGCAAGACAAACTTTGGAGTAGGAGCCGGCGCGGGATGTCGGCGACAGGACTCGTAAGTAACGGGACAGCTGGATTTTTCCTGTCGGCAGGCTCTTATGCCTGCAGCCCGTCAAGTAGTGTTTTCTCAGGCGCAAACGAAGAGGCCCGCGCGCCAACGCGGGCCTTCTCCGAAGTGCTGAGGAGGTTCGGAATGGGAAAGGCCAAACCGAAGCCGTCCGCGCCAAGGGTAACACCTTGGCTGCGCGTGGGAGTTTTACTCGTGCGATTCATGGAGGAGCTCATCACACTCATCCATGATTTTCACGGATAGGCTTCCGTGTAACCCCAAGGGCGCAGTTCCCCCAAACTGTGCCTGGGGGTTCTGGCAGAATAGTAAGCCAAAGCTCCGCTGGAATCAACCGGAATCAACGCGAAAGAGCGTGAGGGTGGCGGAATCCGGTGCAGGCCGCAGACATGGAACAGCCGCGGTACATCATGGAACAACCGCGCTACATATTCGTGTGGCCGCCGCGCATGCTCTCGTTGAATGCGGGCTTGATGCTGTCGAGCGCCTCGGCCAGCTCGGCGCGGTAGGCCGGCTCGCGCGCCAGCAGAGCGGGTGAGGCGGCCGCGTAGCCTGGGTCGCCAGAGAGCAGGACCAGACCGGCCTGGGCCAGCCCCTGCACGTCCTTCTTGAGCGCTTCCTCGGTCGTGTTCAGGTACTGCGCATCGCGCGGGTCGGCCAGCCACACGGGCGCGCCGCCGCCCAGCGCCCCGGAGAGCCAGAAGGCTTTGCGCGCCAGGAATCCGGCGCGCTGCTCCTCGGTCGTGTCGGTGAAGAGGAACGTCTTCTGCCAGCGGCTGTAGTAGCGCGTCGTCACCGGCACCGGCTGGCGGTTGCCGCTTTTGAGCAGCTCCAGCTGGCCGTAATCGAAGGTCTTGCGGATGGCGTTGTAGATGAAGCCTTCAGCGTAGGGCTGCTCGGGTGCTTCGACGATCTCGGCGAAGGTGACGGTCATGCTGGCTGAAATTTTGGCGTGCAGCGGGCTTTCGGTTCCGTCGGCCAGCCAGATGGTGCCGTGCACGAGGTACGTATCGGCTCCGGAGGTCGACCGGTGAAACGGCCACGCAAAGCCGGTGAAACGCAGCGGCAGGCCGCTCATGGTGACGTAGAGCTCGGGCTGCGGGTTGCGCAGGCGCCGGACCAGCTCGCTAAAATGCCGCGCCAGGCCGTCGCGCAGCTCGCCGGCCGCGGGGTCGAAGCCTTCGCTGACCTCGAGCAGGAGCGGCGTGGCTGTGCCCGGGCCCTGAAACATAAGCCGCGCCGTGGGTTTGCCGTGGAAATCCGCGCCCGCGGTTGCGCTCGTTGGCGTGAGCCCAGCCTGGCGCGCGGCGGCGATCAGGGCATTGCCGGTGGGTGTGGCGAGATCGGTGCCGTGATCGAAATCTGTCTCAATACTCATGCTGCGTGCTGTCCTGGAAAGGGTGTACGGAGCGCTCTGCACTCCTGTGTGGAGCAGGCGCCCCGGGTGAGCAGGCTTCAGTGTATCGCGCATGGTCCTTTCCCCACTCAGGACTCCACGACCGCTTGCGCGGCGGCGGCGGCCGAGGCCCAGGCCCACTGAAAGTTAAAGCCGCCCAGGTGGCCCGTGACATCGACCACCTCGCCGATGAAGTAGAGGCCCGGAACCTGGCGCGCCTCGAGCGTGCGCGCGTGAAGGTTGGCGGTCGAAACGCCGCCCGCGGTGACCTCGGCCTTGGCGTAGCCCTCGGTGCCGCCGGGTGTGAGCGACCAGCGGTGCAGACGCTGCTCGACCGCGAGCAAAGCATCGTTGCTCCAGGCCTGCGGGGGTTCGAGCGCCAGCAGCCGCTCGGCAAGCCGCCGCGGCATCACGGCGGACCATGCTGCGGCCAGACCAGCCTCGTCGCGCCGCGCCTGCGCCACGAGTAGCGGCGCGCCTGCCTGCCGGTCCGGCGCGAGGTCGAGCGAGAGGGCAGCCCCGGCTTGCCAGTACGAAGAGATCTGCAGCACAGCCGGCCCGCTCAGTCCGCGATGGGTGATCAGCAGCTTGTCGCGGAAGCGGATCGGCTTCGCGCGCTTGCTGCCGTCGCCCGCAAGGGTAAACTCGGCCTCTGCCGCGACGCCGCTCAGGCCGTCGAAGCGCACCGCGTCCTCCGCGCTGAACGTGAACGGCACCAGCGCGGCGCGGGTTGGCACGATGCCCAGGCCGAACTGCCGTGCCAGGTCGTAGCCGAAGCCGGTTGCGCCGAGCTTCGGGATGGAAAGTCCTCCGGTCGCGACAATGACAGTGCGGCTTTCTTCCGAGATTGCAGCGCCGCCGCAGCGCAGCCGCAGCGCAAACCCGTTTTCCTCGCGCGTGACAGCAAGCACTTCCGTGTTGAGGCGAAGCTCCGCGGCACTCGCCTCCGCCAGCAGCATCTCGACCAGCTGCCGCGCGGAGCCGTCGCAGAACAGCTGCCCCGGTGCCTTGGCGTGGTAGCCGATGCCGTACCGCTCGACCAGCGCGACAAACTGCCGGGGCGTGTAGCGGGCCAGCGCCGACTTGGCGAAGTGCGGGTTCTGTGAAAGGAAATGCTCGGGCCGCGTGTTGAGGTTGGTAAAGTTGGCGCGGCCGCCGCCCGAGATCAGGATCTTGCGGCCCGGCGCAGGCGCGTGATCGACAAGCAGCACCCGCAGCCCGCGCTGCGCCAGCAGCCCCGCGCAGAACAGACCCGCCGCGCCCGCGCCGAGAACCGCGACATCGTAAACCGCTACGGCTTCACCTCGACCACCGCCAGGCCGCTCGACGGGATCACGAGCGTAAGTTTGCCGCCTGAGACAGCGACCGGCTCCGGCGCGCCCAGCGTACCCGTCTTGCGCAGCGAAGCGATCTGTTGCAGCGACGGATACATAGGCGAGCCCATCTGTTTCCACGCGTCGAGCGTGTCGCCGTGGGCGGCGTCGACGCGCCGAACGGAAGCCGTTGCGTTCGCAGCCTCACCTGCAAGCGTGATCGTGATGGTCTTCTCCGGAACCGACGAGCCCGGCGGCTCGGCCATGTTCCACGCCGCCAAGACCAGAGTGCCATCCGCGCGCCGCGTCACCAGCATGTCTTTCGCCTGTATCGGCAGTCGTGTATCTCCCAGCGTGTGCAGCAGCGAAAACACGAGCAGCGCCGGCTTGGGAATATCGCGCTCCGCGATCAGCCCGTAGCCTCCGTAGAACGGCGTCTTGACCACGCCCTGCTCTTCAAACACATCGGAGAAGCTCCAGTAGCTCATCGACTGCACCAGCCCGTCGCACTGGCGGATTGTATCCGCCATCCACGGGCCCATGTAGGTTGAGTCGGTGATGGCCTGCTCGTTCGCATAGGTGGCGTTGAACTCGCTCCAGATCAGCGGGATGTGCGGCATTGCCGATTGCTCGATCTGCTGGTGCACCTTGGCGACCGCAGCCGCGACCATCTGGTGCGGCGCGACCGGGCGGTTGTCATGGAACACATCCATCGAGACATCGTTGCCGTACACATGGGTCGAGACGAAATCGAGCGGAACATGGGTTTGGGCGGCATGGGCGATCATCGCGTCCACCCATGCGGCCTGCGCCGTCGCCGGGCCGCCGATGCGCAGCCGCGCGTTCGCCGCCTTGATCGCGCGCGCGGTGTTGTCGTACAGCTCGAAGTAGGTCTGCTGCGCCGGCCTCCCGGTCCAGAAGTCGATGTTCGGCTCATTCCACACCTCGAAGTACCACTGCGAAACTTCGTCAATCCCGTAGCGCTCGACCAGGTGGTTGCCGAACGCGGTAATCAGCGCGTCCCACTTTTTGTAATCCGCCGGCGGCGCCACGATCTGCTTGTACCAGAACGCGTGATAGTCCAGCCGCGAAGCCAGCTTCTTCGGCATGAAGCTGATCTCGACAAACGGCCGCACGCCTTCAGCCAGCAGGCCGTCGTAAATCTGGTCGACATAGCTCCAGTTGTAAACCGGGCTGCCGTTCTTGTCCTCGTCGTACACGCCGACATCGTCATCGAGAATGGCGTGGAAGCGGACGTACTTGAAGTCCGTCGCCTGCTTCACCGTGTGCATGTCCTTGCGATAGTCGTCGCGCAGGGCCAGCACGGCGCGCCCGGAGCCTAACATCTGCTCCCAGAAGTGTGGGAACGGCGTGCCGGCGGCCTTTGTGTCGAGCGTGACCTGCTCAGGGGCAGCGGTTTGCGCCGAGAGGACAGAAGGAAACGCGCACAGCAGAGACACAGTGAGGACAATGGCAGGGAAGCGCAGCATGGGACTCCTTCAAGACCGCGCCCTATTCTAAAGGGTCCGGCCCAGCGCTGGCTGCGCACGCTGGCCTTGCTGCCGAGCCAGCGCAAGGCTCAACCCCGCTAGCTCTTCGGAACCGGCTGCACCGGGATCACGATGGGGGCGGTGGGCGCCTCGGGCGGGGGGCCCGGCACTCCGCTCAGCACGGGCTGTTTCAGCACGGCCATCACATCGTCCGGCAGCTGCTTGTCGGCGTTGGCCAGCAGCACGGCGATCTGCCACATCTGCGCCTCATTCAGGATGGTTTGGTAGCTGGGCATGCCGGAGAGGCGGATACCGTTCTTGATCTTCCAGTAGGTTTCGCCCGGCGGGTCGTCGCTGACGCCGACGATGCCGTGGCCATGCGGCGCCCACAGCTGCGGCGCGGCGGGGAACATATGCGGCCCAAACGCCGATGGACGGCCGTACTGGCCATGGCAGCTGGCGCACTGCTCCCGGTACAGCTCGGCGCCCAGCAGCAGGTTGGCCGGGCTCGGGTCCATAGCTGCGTGCGTGGGCATTTCCCGGTCGATGCGGGCATGCAGCGGTACGCTCACGATCTGCTTCTCAAAAGGCAGACGCGGATCGGTCACCGCGACCGGGGGGTGTCCGTACCGCAGCCACCACCACGCGCCAATGGGCAGTACCAGCAGCCCGAGCAGCAGTCCAAGCAGAAATCCTCGCATTTTGTCGTTCTCCGGTCGTGTCTCGCGGGCGCCCGTTCATCGGCCCTGCTGCGTGTGTACCGCAGCGGCTGGCATGGAGGCAAGCGTTATCCTGCCGAAGAATGGAGAGCGCGCGGCCGAGTTTGGCTGGAGCAAACTCCGAGGCGCGGCTGCTTTCAATGTTTTAATAGGGAGTGGCGCGCCGTTTCCACATGCGGTGAATCCCTATCGCGCCGTTCGCCGTTTTCTGGAGGCACCAAGCTTGTTTCAGTACCGCCGCCGTTTTCTCGCTCCATCGCTAGCCCTTGCCGGGGCAGCGTTTCTCCCGTTTTGTGTCCTGGCGCAGGCTGGCACCGACACGACCGCGCAGCCGCCCGCACCCGCGCTAGACACCAGCGGCCAGGAAGCCGAACCGCCCCCGCAGACGCAGCAGCAGCGCGCCCAGGTACTTCGCGACGCGCAGAACCGGGTGCTGGCGCGCCGCCGCGTGCGCGAGCAAGCCGTCGAGCAGGATACCTATTCGCACAAATACGAGGTTTACGGCGGCGGCGCGTATCTGCGGTTTCGCCCGGGGCACAACCTGCAGCACAACACCGAGGGCGCCTGGAACGCCGGCGTAACGGAATGGGTGCGGCCGAAGCTGGGCGTGACCGCGGATTTCCGCGGCTACTATGGCACCGCCATCACTAACAATTTCGAGTTCCAGGTCTTCAAGCCAGCCATCAGCCAGTACACCTTCATGGTCGGTCCGCAGTACCGCTTCTACCAGAGCCAGCACTGGGACTGGAACGCGCAGGTGCTGGCCGGGCTGGACCACGGCAACTTCTCGACCGGGCTGGGCTCGCTGACCGGCGCGCCCGTGGGCCTGTACGCGGACGGCAACAAGCTCGCCTTCAGCGTGGGCGCGGCGGTGGACTACAACCTGGGCCCGGCGCTGGCCGTGCGGCTGATGCCGAACTACCTGCTGACCAACTTCGGCGGCGACCTACAGCACAACCTCGGCTTTACCGCGGGCGTGGTGTACCGCTGGGGTCGCCAGTAGGTCTGCTCTAGGTGAGCATGCGCGAGATGCCGTAGGCCACCGCCGCAAGGCCGACCGCGATCAGCACGGCCCGGCGGCCATAGCCCGCGAACCGCTGGCGATCGGTCCTGCCGCGGGCCGGCAGGCTTAGCGAGGGCGGCTGCTCGTCGATAATATCGCGCAGCATCAGGCCGGTCAGCGCCAGGTACAGGCCGGCAAGCAGACAAACCCAGTGCGAGAGGTTCGAAGAAAGATGCATGGCGCGTTGGCGGCGATCCTGCCCCCCCGCGCTAGTGCGCGCGGCTGTCGCGCTCGCGGGCCGCGTCCAGCGGGTACTGCGGCTCGGTCATGCGCTCGGGGTCTAGGATTTCGGCTATCTCCTTCTCGCTCAGCAGCTTACGCTTACGGGCCAGCGCGATGATGGACTCACCGGTCGCGACTGACTCCTTTACGATCTCCGCTGCTTTCGCGTAGCCAATATACGGGTTCAGAGCCGTGGCTAGCGAGACTGTTTTCTGGCTGTATTCGACACAGCGGGACGTGTTGGCGGTGACGCCCGCGACGCAGCGCCGGTCGAACTGGTCCAGAGCGCTCGCGAGGATCGTAATGCTCTGGAGCGTGTTCAGTGCCATGGTGGGCATCATGACGTTGAGCTCGAGCTGGCCGGCCTGCACGGCGAGCGCGGTTGCGGTGTCGTTGCCGATGACCTGGAAGCCGACCATCGCGACCAGCTCCGGCAGCACCGGGTTGATTTTGCCGGGCATGATGGAGGAGCCAGGCTGCAGGCTGGGGAGGAAAATTTCGGCGAAGCCGGTGTTGGGGCCGGAGGAGAGCAGGCGAATGTCGTTCGAGATACGGATAATTTCGAGCGCGATGCCGCGCAGCGCCGCGCTCACGTCCGCCATGCAGGCGTTGGACTGCATGGCCCAGCGCATATCGGCGGCCGGTTCCAGCCGCTGGCCGGTGAGCCGGGCAAGCGCGGCGACGGCCTTCACGCGGTAGTCCGGGTGGGTGTTGATGCCGGTGCCGACCGCCGAGCCGCCCAGGCCGAGTTCGCGCAGCGAGTCGGCCGCGAGCGCGAGGAAGCGGCGGCCTTTCTCGATAGCGAGGCCGTAGGCTGCGAACTCCTGGCCGAGGCGGATCGGCACCGCGTCCTGCATGTGCGTGCGGCCCGACTTCATGATGCCGTGGAACTCCCGCGCCTTGCTTGCGAAGGTGGCCGCGAGCGCGTCGAGCACGGGGTACAGCGTTTCGAGCGCCAGCAGCGTGGCTACGCGCATGCCGGTGGGAAAGACGTCGTTGGTGGACTGGCCGTAGTTGACGTGGTCGTTCGGGTGCACGTGCGCGTACTCGCCGAGCGCGCCGCCCAGCAGCTGGTTGGCGCGGTTGGCCACGACCTCGTTGGTGTTCATGTGGAAGCTGACCCCGGCGCCGGCCTGGAAGACGTCGACCACGAACTCGCTGTTCCAGCGGCCCTCGGCGACTTCAGTAGCGGCGGCGATGATGGCGTCGGCGCGGTGCGGCTCGACCAGGCCGATCTCCTTGTTCGCCTCCGCGGCCGCGGCTTTGACCAGGCCAAACGCCCGGATGAGCACCGGGTGCGCCCGCAGCCCGCTGATGGGGTAGTTCTCAACCGCCCGCGCGGTCTGCGCGCCGTAGAAACTCTGCGCGGGAACTTCAACGAAGCCTAGAGAGTCCTTTTCCTGCCTTGTAAGTGCCATAAAGGCCATTCTAAGACCCCCTACGCGGGAGGCGGCCACTTCGTGGCGTGTTTACCTTGTGTTCGCAACCGCGGCGTTGGTTGGCCTCGCGATGCTCGGCATCGGCTATGTAAACCCCGACCAGCGGGAGGACCGCGACAGTTTCGGCTGCGAGCATCCGGTATACCCGTCACGAAGTGACCGCCTCCCGCGCAGGGGGTTTACCCTATCTCTATGAGCATTCCCGAGCACTTCGACGTGCTGGTGATCGGCGCAGGCCCTACGGGCCTGGCATGTGCGCTCGAGGCCAAGCGGCTGGGCTTGCGCGTGGTGCTGGTCGACAAGGGCTGCCTGTGCAACTCGATTTTTCACTATCCCGCGCATATGACGTTTTTCACCACGCCGGAGCTGCTCGAGATCGGCGAGGTTCCGTTTCCGAGCCAGAATACGAAGCCCAACCGCAACGAGGCGCTGGAGTATTACCGCAAGGTCGCCGAGCGGTTCGAACTGGACATCCGGCTCTACCTGAATGTCGACTCCGTTGAAGGCAGCGATGGAGATTTTCGCGTGCGAACGACAGACCGTTTCGCGCGCCACGCCACATTCTGCGCCCGCAAGCTGATCGTCGCGACCGGCTACTATGACCTGCCGAACTATCTCGACATACCCGGCGAAGAGCTTAGCAAGGTGATGCACTATTACGACGACCCGCACCCGTACTACGGGATGGATGTGGTGGTGGTGGGCGGGAAGAACTCGGCGGCCATCGCGGCGCTCGACCTGTGGCGTCACGGTGCGCGGGTGACCGTGGTGCACCGCGGGCCGGAGATGCATGAGCGGCATGTGAAATATTGGATTCTGCCGGACTTCAACAATCGGGTGAAAAATGGCGAGATCACGGCCTACTTCAACTCCGAGGTGAGGAGCGTTGCGCTCGACTCGGTGACGCTGCGCACGCCGGAGGGCGAGAAGACGATCGAGAACCAGTTCGTGTTCGCGCTGACCGGGTATCATCCGGATTTTCCGTTCCTGCGTTCGCTCGGTATCCGCATGGAAGGCGAGGACCAGATGCCGGTCTGCGACGAGGAGACCCGCGAGAGCAATGTGCCGGGGCTGTACCTGGCGGGGGTGATTGTGGCGGGGATGCGGACGAATGAGGTCTTTATTGAGAATGGGCGGTTCCACGGCAAGGAGATTGCGCTGGACCTGGCGCGGAAGCTGCCGGCGAATATCGCGGAGCCGGAAGGAGTAACGATTTAATGCGCGAGCTGCTGAAAAGCAGGTCCTTCGCTGCGCGCAGGATGACGCTTTGAACGCTTGGGTGATCAGAGCCGTTTGCCTGTAGGTGTCGAGGCGCTAGTGTTGATGCATGTGGCTTTTCTTGACGGAAAAGCCACGGGGAGAGTTGCCGGTCACTCCATAGCGGCAGGCAACCGGCTCTAGGCGATCACGCGCCCGAGAAAACTGCGCAAACCGATGCCGCCGAGCACTGCGAGTGAGACCAGCAGGCCGGCCAGAATCGCCAGTACCGGCATGTGGGGCACGCCGGGCGTAAGCGCCGTGCGCAGGCCTTCACTCATGTACACGATGGGGTTGGCCAACACCGCGATCTGCAGCCAGCGCACGTGGGTCAGCAGCGCCCACGGATAGTACACGCAACCCAGAAACGTGATCGGGATGACCACGATCGAGAACACCAGGCCGATCTGCCGCGGCTCCACGCTGGCGCCGATGGCCAGGCCGAGCGCGCCCGCGACCAGGCTGGCCAGCAGCATCACCGCGATGAACACAGGCCAGCTGCTGACGTGCAGCAGCACCGGCGTGCTGGGCACATAGTAGGCCAGCGGCAGCACCAGCAGGGCCGCCAGCACGCTTTGCACGGCAGAGAAGCAGACCTTCTCAAGCGCGACCGCGTACACCGGCAGCGGGCACATGACGCGGTCGTCGATCTCGCGGGTGACGCCGAACTCGCTGGACAAGGGCAGCGCGACCGCGGCGATGCCGGTGAACATGATGGCGACGGCCATGAGCCCCGGCAGCAGCACGGTTGCGAAGCTGCCGCCGCCGACCGTCATGCCGCTGCCCGAACCCAGCCGCGGGAACAGGTAGGTGAACACGAAGAGGAACAGCAGCGGCTGCATGATGACGCGCACCGCGAAGGGCAGCAGCTCGCGGCTCAGCACCCGCGTGTCGCGCAGCAGCAGCGCGCCAAAGGCCGCGAACGGCCGTGCGGTGCGGGGGTCAGTCACGGAGCTCCCTTCCGGTCAGGCGCAGGAAGACGGTTTCGAGGCTCGGCTCGTGGATGGCAAGGTCGCGCAGGCCTGCGCTTTGGGCCGCGGAGACGACCGCCGGCAGCATACCGTCCAAATGCCGCGCGAAGATGCGGATGCCCTCGCCGGCCGCCTCGGCCGAGACCACGCCGGGCAGAGACTGCAATGCGGCAAGCAGGTCCGCCAGGCCGCTCCGGTCGCGCAATGTCAACTCCAGCATGGTGTGGGCGCCGTGCTGCGTTTTGAGCGCTTCCGGCGTGTCGAGCGCCAGGATGCGCCCCTTGTCGACGACGGCGACGCGGTCGCACAAGGTGTCGGCCTCTTCCATGTAGTGCGTGGTCAGCACGACCGTAATGCCCTCGCCGCGCAGCGCGCGCACTGCTTCCCACATGGCGATGCGGCTCTGCGGGTCAAGCCCGGCGCTGGGCTCATCGAGAAACAGCACCGCCGGCCGGTGCGCGATGGCGCGCGCGATCTGCATCCGCTGCTGCATGCCGCCGGAGAGCTCCCGGGGAAAGGCTTTGCCGCGCTCGGCAAGATGAAACTGCTCCAGCAATGCCCGGGAACGGGTGCGGGCACCGGCGGCGGACATGCCGAAATAGCGGCAATGGAAGTAGAGGTTTTCAAATGCGGTCAGCGAGCGGTCGAGCGTGTTGTACTGCGGCACCACGCCCATGTGCACGCGCGCCCGGGATGGGTGCTTGACCACATCGACCCCTGCAATGGTCACCGTGCCGGCGGTGGGCCGTGCGCGGGTGGTGCAGATGCTGATGGTGGTGGTTTTGCCGGCGCCATTGGGGCCCAGCAAGCCGAAAATCTCGCCCTGCGCGACGCCGAGGTCAATGCCCGCCACGGCCACGACCGGCTCGGGTTTGGCCTCGTACACTTTTCTCAGCCCATCGATCGCGACAATCATCCGCTCATCCGCTGTGATTATCGAGCCAGGGCGGCCGCGTAGCAAGCCTGCGGATCAGGCACTGGTTAGGCTGCGATTGTCGGGTCGTCCGCCACTGGCTGCACCGTTCGCTTGGCGGCGATCGAGACACCGCTGGACGGAAGAGCCTGCAGGCGGCGCACCTCGCGGCGCGAGAGCCGCCTCATTTCGTCGATGGAGTAGAAAACTTTACGTCCGCATTCCAGGCAGACCATGTAGCTCTGCTGCTGAATGGTGAAGGGGCGCGAAAGCTGCTCGTGCTGGCAGCCGAATACAGCGTGAACGACGGAGCGGATCGCTTTCATCCGGGGTCTCCCTGCTCCTGCGGAAGCGGCGCGCGGGGAGCAAAAGTGGGATGCGGAAGCAGCGTGCGGGTTGCCATTTTTCCGCCCCGGAGTGCTGGATGACCTGGAACCGGACAGTGCCGGCCGCCTGGTTGCACTACCGCATGTGCACCACCAGCTTGCCGAAGTGCGAGGCGGACTCCATGGTGCGCAGCGCCTTCGGCAGATCCTCGAAGGCAAACTCCCGGTCGACGACGGGCTCGATGCGGGTTGCGAGCAGGGCGCGGTTCATCTCTTCGAAGTCGGCCCGCGAGCCTACGTAAATTCCCTGCACGCGCAGCTGTTTGCGCAGGATGAGCGGGATCGCGACCGGCTCGTCGCTCTCGGTCAGGATGCCGATCTGCGCCACCGCCCCGCCGATGCGCGCGGCCTTGAGCGACCGGGTAAACGTCCCGGCACCGCCGACCTCGATGACCAGATCGACCCCTTCGCCGCCGGTCTGGGCCATCGCCCACTCGTCCCATGCGGGGTTCTGCTTGTAGTTCAGTCCCGCGGCAAGCCCCAGCGCGCGGGCGCGCTCGAGCTTGCTGTCGCTGCTCGAAATGCCCAAAACCCGCGCGCCCATGGCCCTGGTCAGTTGCAGCGCGGCGATGGAGACGCCGCCCGTGCCCTGGATCAGCACCGTGCTGCCACTAGTGATGCCGCCGGCTTTGTGCAGCGCGCTCCACGCGGTCACGGCTGCGCAGGGCAGTGTCGCGGCCTGCGCGTAGGAGAGGTACTCAGGAATGCGGACGACGCCGGCCTCGCTCAGCGCGATGTACTGGGCCGCCATGCCGTCGATGTCGCCGCCAAGGGCGCCGCGGTACTTCTCGGCTGTGGGCTGCCCCTCCTGCCATTGCTGCATGAAGAGAGCGGCGACGCGGTCGCCGGCCTTTAGCCCGGTAACGCCCTCGCCGACCGCGTGCACAATGCCCGCGCCATCGGAAAGCGGGACGCGCGGTAGTTTGAACTTTGGGTTATATGTGCCCTGCACGATTTTCAAGTCGCGGTAGTTGAGCGAGCAGGCATGTACTTCAACCACGACCTGACCGGGAGCGGGGTCAGGGATTGCGGCTTCGCGGACCGTGAGCGAATCGATGCCGAAAGCGGGCAGCGTCCAAAACTTCATTGAGGTTCTCCTGGTACGCAGATGCTTCTGGATGGGGGACCGATGCGGCGCATCCCAATACATATGGCAAAAGGCTGGGAGAGCAAGGGAGTGGAAGAGCAATTGGCGGAGCGGGAAAACAGTGCGCCGGCAAGCGGCGCGCCGGCGGCGAACGACCTGCGTGCGCGTGCGGATGCATCGCGCACGCGGCAGAATCTAGAGCTCAAGCGGGAGCAAATCCTGAACGAGCGCACCAGCAACGCACACCGGCGCGCCTCCCTGGCAGCGGCCCTCAGCCACATTGAGCAGCAGATCGAAGCACTCGATAAGCAGCCCTGACCTGGCTCAAGGGTCAGGGTCAACTCTTCCGGTTGAACAGCAGCGAGTTGGCCTGGTCGATCGAGGTCAACAGTACGCGCGCAATGTTGACATGGGTCGGCCGCGTTGCCGCCCACACGATCGCATCCGCAACATCCTCCGGAGTCAGCGGGGTCAGGTTGGCGTACACCTTGGCGGCGCGTTCGTTGTCGCCGCGAAAGCGAATCTTCGAGAAATCGGTCTCGACCATGCCGGGATCGATGGAGGTGACGCGCACCGGCGTTCCCAGCAAGTCCTGCCGCAGGCCGTCGCTGATCGCCCGCTCGGCGGCCTTGGTCGCGCAGTAGACCGAGCCGCCCGGGTAGGTCATCTCGCCGGCGGTTGAGCCCAGGCTGACGACGTGGCCGCGTCCGCGTTCGACCATGCCCGGAACTACGGCGCGGGTGACGTAGAGCAGGCCCTTGACGTTGGTGTCGATCATCTCGTCCCAGTCCTCGACCTTGGCCTCCTGCACCTTGTCGAGCCCGCGCGAGAGGCCGGCGTTGTTGACCAGCACATCGATTGCGGCCCACTCCGGCGGCAGCGCGGTGAACGCTTTCTCAACCTCGGCGGAGTGCTGCACGTCGAGCGAAACCACGTGCACGCCCGCCGCGCCTGCCTGCTTCAGCTTCGGCTCCAGGGCCTGCAAACGGTCCAGCCGGCGCGCCGCGAGCAGCAGTTTGGCGCCTTCCCGCGCGAAGGCATAGGCGCATGCCTCGCCGATGCCGGAGCTTGCGCCGGTAATCAAAACGACCTGGTTCTTCAATCCGCTCACGCTGTTTTCAGTCCTTTCGCTTCGCTGCGCATCTGCTTCAGGTAGCTGGCGGCCCAGTCGTCGTTGGTTCCGCCAGCCTGCATGGCGGCGTTGAGCTGCTGCTGAAAAATGTCGGCCAGCGGCGTGCGCGTGGCCGCTTCCTTGGCTGCTTCGCGGAACAGGCGCGTGTCCTTCGCCCCCAGCGCGACGGTCGCCGCGGCGTCCTCGGGCGGGTGCAGCATCACCTTGCTGTAGTTGGCATAGAAGGGCGACTGGAACAGCGCGCTGTTGACGGTTTCAAGGAAGAGTTCCGGATCGACCCCGCAGCCTTCGGCGTAGGTTATGCCTTCAGAGAGCGCGGCGATCATCGCGGTGATCAGGAAGTTGCCGCCCAGCTTGACCGCGTGCGCCAGGCTCGGTTTGTCGCCTAGAACAGACATGCCGCGCGAGAAGACTTCGAGCACCGGCGTGATCTCTTTGAGTACGTCCGGTTTTCCGGCGACGGCCAGCCAGAGTTTGCCCTCGGCTGCTACTCCCGGTCTTCCAAACACCGGTGAGCCGATGTAGCCCTGCTGCCGGCCGCCGTGCTCGCGCTCCAAACGCTCGGCCAGCGCGACGCTTATGGTCGAAAGCGAAACGTGGATTGCGCCTTTTTCAATGGCGGCAAGCGCGCCCTGCTCGAAGAGAATGCTCTCAAGCGCGGCATCGTCGTGCACCATCGTGAAAACGATGCGCGCGCCCTGCACGGCCTGCGCGGGCATCTCTGCGACGGTTGCGCCGAGCGAGGTCAGCGGCTGCGCGGCGCTCGCGGTGCGATTCCATACCGTAAGCTCGTAGCCCTTCTCAACCAGCAAACGCGCCACCGCGCTGCCCATCTTGCCCAATCCTAGAAATGCGATCCTCATGCGTGCAAGCAGCTCCTTCGCTGGTTGGATGCGGAGGAAGCCGACCACCCATGGAATCAGAAAGGACCGCATGAAAGCGGTCCTTTCCGTCTGCCTGCGGCTCCCAGGCTTACTGCGGCGGCTGCTGACCGGCGGGCGCGGCTGGCGCGCCGCCGGACGGCTCCGCCTGCTGCTGCACACCGATCGCCTGGCCTGAGACCACCAGCTGCACACGCCGGTTCTGCGCGCGGCCCGCGGCAGTGCTGTTGTCGGCGACCGGGTTGTTCAACCCAAAACCCGTTGCGGTGACGTTCGCAAGCGGCACACCCTGGGCGACCAGGAAGTCGCCCGTGGCCTGCGCGCGGTTCTCCGACAGCTTCTGGTTATACGGCGCGCTGCCCACGTTGTCCGTGTAGCCCTCCACCTGCAGCTTCAGGTTGGGATACGCCTGCAGGATGCCCGAAACCTTCGCGAGCTTGACCTTGGCATCCGGCTTGAGCGTGTACTTGCCGGTATCGAACAGCACATCCGACAGGTTGACGATGAGCCCGCGCGCGGTTTCCTGAGTGTTGAGCACGGAGTTGAGCTGGTCCTTGAGCTGCTGGCGGATCTTCGCGGTCTGGTCGGCGGCCTGCTGCTGCGACTGCCGGGCCGCCGCTGCCGCCGCCTGGGCCTGGGCCGCCTGCGCTTCCGCCTTGGCCTGCTCCGCCGCCGCCTGCTCGGCCTTCAGCTGCGCCTGCTGGGCCTGGAGCTGCGACTGCTGCGCTTCGAGCGCCGACTGCTGGGCCTGCTGCTGGGCCTGCTCGCGCGCCTGCTGCTGCGCCTCGGCATCCATCTGCTGGTGCTTGCGGATCGCGATCACGCGCGAGTCCTCCGCCGCCTGCACCGCGGCGCGTGCGTAGGTGATCTCCTGCTTGCGCTCGCTCTTGCGCGCGTCCATCGACTGCGCGTTCTGGAGGTTCTGCACCGCGCGCTGGTAGGTGTCGCTGGCCAGGCGCTCCGCTCCGGCGGCCTTCGCGATCTGCACCGCATTGATCGCTTCGTACAGCTCCAGCGGCGACTGGTCGTTGCGCGTGATCGGGTTTAGCACGCTGTCCGCGCCGTTGGTGGTCGAGTAGGCGCCGCGCGGCAGCAGATTGGTGTGCGCATTCACCTGGTCGATGATGCCCTGGGTCTTGTCGCGCAGTACCGTGTTCTGCAGCACGACCACGTCGCTCGGCAGGCTCACGTCGTAGTACGGCTCGGCGGTCACGATCAGCGCGAACGCCTGCAGGTTGGTCGTTACCTTGATGTCGCACTTCATGCCGCCGCCGGTGGGCAGGATTTCGCCGAGGGCCTGCGGCCGGCCTTCCGGCGTGATCGCCCACAGGACGTACGTCAGGTACTCGACCCCGAAGCCGTTGGCCGGCTTCAGGCCTTCGAAGTGCGCGTTGATGGCGATCTGGCCCTTGTTGCTTTCGACCGTGGCCGAACCCTTGGCGTAGGGCAGCAGCGGTGTGCCTTCAAAGCCGATCTTGGTCGAGCCGCTGCGGTGGAAATAGTTGATCGCCGGGATGTCGCGGCCCACCACCTGGATCTTGTAGACCGGCACGCCGTTCTTGACGGAGGACGGCTCCTGGGGCTGGGGAAAGCGGTCGGTCGCGGTCGGGTTCATGACCTGCGCGTGGCCCGCGGCAGAGAGCGCCCCGAACAGGACCAGGGCAGGGGTGTGCTTCAAGAAGTTCAGCATTGTCAGTATCCATTCCATGCGCCGTAGTCCGCATAGCGAGCGGCAGGCCGGCGATTCTTGGTGTCCGAGAGAAAGATGCGACGCCCGGCGCGGGGGAGGTCTGGCGCGGCTGTGTCAGAACAGGACAGCTTGCGAAACCTTCCCCTGTGTATGGACGGCAGACCCGGGGATTTCGGGTCGTCTTTCAGCCATCTTTGCCCGGCGCCAGCTTGTTCGCGATCGCGAAGATGGCGAGCTCCAGGCGGGTGGAGATATTGAGCTTCTCGAAGGTGTTCGAGAGGTGGCGCTTGACGGTTTCCTCGCTCAGGTTGAACTGCTTGGCGATGTCGCGGTTGGAGTAGCCCTTGACGATGAGGCCGATCACCTCCAGCTCGCGCCGGGTCAGGTTGAAGCGGTCGTTGCTTTCCTTGCGCGACTGTGAGCGCAGTTCGCCGAGCACCCCGGCCAGGTGGTCGATGCGCCGCCCCTGCGCCCAGTAGCCGCCGTCAAAGACAGCCAGCAGGGCGGAGGCGATCTGCTCGGTGAGCGCGCCCTTGAGCACGATGCCCCGGGCGCCGGCGTTGAACGCCTCGGCCAGGCTTTCCGCCTCGATGGAGCCGGTGAGCAGGACGACGCGCGTCTTGGGCGAGCCGGCCGCAACCTGCCGCAGCGTGTCGAACCCCGACGTATTCGGCATCTGCACGTCGAGCAGCAGCACGTCCGGGAACAGCTGCAGCGAATGCGCAACCGCCTGCAAGCCGTTTTCCGCCTCCGCCACCACGGAGAAGTGCCCGTGCGCGGCCAGGACATTGCGCACGCCGATGCGCACGACGGGGTGGTCGTCGGCCACGATGACCCGGATGGGCCCTTCGCGCCTGGCCGCCACAAACCCTCCGCCCAAGGCGCCGATACTGCTGCCAGAGCCGCCGATGCCCGATCCGTAGCTCACAATCCCTCTTTCCGCAGCGCCAACTCGAGTGCCGCGCATTCGGCATGCAGTAGTTCGATCACCTGCTCGACCGCGCGACTCGTAACAGGTTGTTCTTCCAGCCGCACCACCGCGGCGGCGATCCGGCCGGCGCCCAGCATGGCCGCGGTCCCGCGCAGGCTATGCGCCATCTCGCGGACAGCCTTTTCCTCGGAAGCCGCGGGAAAGCCCTTCAGCCGAAGCCGCGTTTGCGATAGAAAATCACGATAGGTCTGGGCCAGGATTGAGGCATCCAGCAGCTCCCGCAGGGTGCCGAAAACCTCGCCGTCCAGCACGGCAACGCGTCCGCCCCCCGTTTGCCGGGGCGGATTCATCGGCTCGCCCTTCCGCGAGAGCTCACCATGTGAACGCTGTCGGGAAATCTGCATGATGGGACAATACGCCTCGAATGCAACTTTCGTAAGCATTAACTACGTGACCGAAGTAACTTTTTGACCGAAACAGCCAGCGAGCGAAATAGGCAAAGACAGAGGGCTGGGCTCGCCCATGGAGTCTTCTCTGTCTGCTTCCGCGGGCTCGCTCCACCGGACTAAGCAGGGTACAAGCCTGAGGGCTGGCCGAGAGCGGAGGGAGCGTGGACTGAGGAAGTTTGGCGCTGGCAACGGCTGTGAGCGCCAGTGTGGTTTTCGTCTCCATACTTCGCCTCCGAACAGGGTAAAGTTCGGCTCATGGATGCATCCGAGTCGGAGCGGTTGTGGAAAGAGCTGACGTTAGTGCGGGAGCGTGTCTCCCGGCTGGAGTCTCTGCTGGTGAAAGCGCCTGGCGGGCTGCCAACCGTGGAGGCTGAGCCGCCCGCGATGCAAGCCGCGCCGCCGGTCTCGTTCACGCCGCCGGCCAGGCCTTCGCTTGAGTCGCGCATCGGTTCGCAGCTGTTCAACCGCGTCGGCATTGTAGCGGTGCTCATCGGCGCGGCATGGTTCCTGAAGTACGCGGTCGACCAGCAGTGGCTCGGGTCGCTGGCGCGGGTGGCGATCGGCGCCGCGGCCGGCCTGGGGCTGATTGCTTGGTCGGAGCGGTTCAGGCGGCGGCAGTACCCGGTGTTCGCCTTCTCGCTCAAGGCGGTGGGCACGGGGCTGTTGTATCTGGTGCTGTGGGCCTCGTTCGCGCTATTCCACCTGGTGCCGTATCCGGTGGCGTTCGCGGGCATGGTATTGGTCACGGCGGCGAACGCGTGGCTGTGCTGGGTGCAGCGGTCGGAGGTGCTGGCCGCCTATGCTGCCATCGGCGGCTTTCTCACCCCCGCGCTGCTGGCGCAGGAGCACACCTCCGTCTGGACCCTGGGCAGTTATCTGGTGCTGCTGAATGCGGGCCTGTTCGCGCTGATGGCGCTGCGGAGGTGGCCGCGGCTGCTGCCGGCCGCGTTTGCCGGCACGGCGAGCTATCTGCTTAGCATGGCGTTCCACCCGGCGCAGCTGCGCGTGCAGGGCGAGGCGGGCGCGGCGCTGCTGGTGGCCGTGCTGTTCTTCGCGATTTTTTCGGTTGCGCCGCTGGCGGTCGCCTCTCTGCCCTCGGCTGGCGAGCAGGCTGCGCGCACCATCGCGATTGGGATCGCCCTGCTGAATGCGGCGTTGGGAACGTTCGAGCTGTGGCAGCAGCTGCCGGCCGGCTCGTTTGCCGACCACTGGCTGCCGGCGCTGGTCGCTCTATGGTTCGCGGCACTGCTGCTTGCCGGGCGGCTGCGTGCGCCAGGAGTTCTACAGCCGGTGCACGCGGCGCTGGTGGCCGGGTTCGCGGCACTGGGGATGTGGTCGGGGCTGACGGGTGCGGGCGTGGTGGCTGGCTGGGCCCTGGAGACAGCGGTGCTGCTGCTGCTCACGATGCGGCAGCGTGCGGTCCAAGAGGGCGGAGCAGCCGCTAATGGCGAAGCAGCCGCTGACCCGGTGATGGGCTCGCCGGTTCCTTCGGCCATGCTGCTGGGAGGCACGGCGGTGCTGCTGGTAGCGGACTCGCTTGCGAATGTACTGCCCAGGCCGACGCTGGTGCTCTTGAATGAACGGTCGGCGCTGTACCTGCTGGTGATCGCGGTGGCGGTGTTGGCGGTACGGCTGGCCGCCCGGCAGCACGGCGCGCATCGCGAGGGCGAGCGCGAAGCCGTGCGCCTGCGGCAGTGGAGCGGCGTGGGTGCCGGCGCGGCTGTAACCGCGACCGTGCTGCTGCTGATCGCGGGCGTGCTCGAAATCCACGCCTACTGGAACGGCGCCAGGGGCACGGCCGAGCAATTCTGGACCTCGGCCTGGGCGGCGCTGCTGGGGGTGGGGCTGCTGGTGCTCGGCTTCCGGCTGCGCTGGGCGTTCCTGCGCTGGCAGGCGCTGGTGCTGCTCACGCTCGCGGTCGCGAAGGTGTTCCTGGTCGATACCCGCTCGCTGAGCCAGGGATTCCGGATTTTGAGCTTTCTGGGCCTGGGCGTGCTGCTGCTGGGCGTTTCATTTATCTACCAGAGAGACTTGCTGAACCTGCGCGGGAAAGAGCACGGCGGGTAAACCGCCTACGCGGCTGGCGGCCACTTCGTGGCGGGTTTACTTTGTGTTCGCAACCTGAGCATTTGTGGGCCTCGCGATGCTCGGCGTTGACCTTCCGCCTGCGCACGCTGCGCAGAGATATGAAATGCTTGTCTAGGATGAGGTTGAAAGCGGCGCGACAATGCAGCATAGCTTTAACCCATCTCAAAAGGACTCACGACGAATGGTTTCCAGGAAAATGCAAAAAGTAATGATCGCGGCGCTGGGTTCATGCCTGCTGCCTCTCCTGATGCATGCGCAAACCCCGAACACGCTTACCCCGCAGGAAAAGGCGAGCGGCTGGCAGCTGCTGTTTGACGGCGCCAACCTGAACGGCTGGCACTCGTACCTGCAGAAGGGAACGGGAAAGGACTGGTCGGTGGTCGATGGCGCAATCCAGCTGAAGAAGACGAACCAGGATCCGGCGGCGGATTACGACGACATCGTGACGGATGGGGAGTATAAGAACTTCGACCTGCAGCTGGACTGGAAAGGGAAGCCCTGCATCGATGGCGGCGTGATGTTCTTCGTGCACGAGTCGCCGGAGTACAAGAACACCTACGAGACCGGCCCCGAGTTCCAGATCGCGGACCTGGCCTGTACGGTGCCCGACAGCCGCGTGCTGATGGAGCGCGCGGGCGACCTGTTCGACCTGATCCCGGACAAGATGGAGTGGGTGAAGCCGGCGGGCGAGTGGAACCACTTCGAGATCATCGCGAACAACGGCCACCTGCAGATGTTCCAGAACGGGCACATGGTGATCGAGACGCAGCTGTGGGACGACAAGTGGAACCAACTGGTCGCCGGAACCAAGTTCGCGAAGATGCCGGGGTTCGGGAAGTACCACGAGGGGCACATCTCGATCCAGGGAACGGAGCCGAAGGGGGAGCCGGGGGTGAAGCTGTGGTTCCGGGATATCAAGATCAAGAAGCTGTAGGGTGGCGTGGTGTCAATTTGGGCGAGGCCTGCGCGCTGAGCGGCTTTCCACCGCCACAGTTTGAAAGCTCCCAGGCTTCGCGCCATCCAGCGCCTCTACGATCGGCATAGGAGTCTGCTTGAGAACGTTCCAGTCGTTCGTGCTGAGAACAACAAGGGCCAACTTGCGGTCTTTGAGGTTCTGCTGGTAGGCGAGGTTTTTATCTCCCGTCAACATAACGTCGAACCCGGCTGTTTCGGCGGCGGCCAGGAGTTCGCCATTTTCCAACTCGGCCCAGCCCATCTCGCGCGCTGTTTTTACTTCATGGTGAGTCAGGAACTGGCGAAAGCGCTTCGGGACATTGTGGTCGAACAACACCCTCACGGTTCGACTGACCTGCGTTTCTCGGCGGCGTAGGTCAACACAGCGCGGATCGTCGCTTCCGGAATATCGAAGTTGTCGGCGATCTCCTCAACTGGGGAACCGCTCTCGTAGTTCTCCACAATGGAGTCCGCCTGGACGCGCGTTCCCTTGAGGATGGGTACGCCGCTCACCTTGCGCGGATTGACTTCGACCAGGAGGCAGTCTGTCCAATCGGTAGCGTGTTTTTCTTGTAGTTGTGCCATGTGCCAATCATAAACGCGTTTCGGAACGGGTTGAAGAAGTACTCACTTGCTTGCTCGAGAGGCCAAAGGAAGCAAGTCGGTGCTCCACATCAACCCACATTCCAAAACACGTGGTTTGGCCCGCTTGCATAAAGAGGTAAAGGGCAGCGCACCTGGCCCCGGCATCTATGTCCAAGTCCGTGACATATGTGGGCTACCAGCTCAGCTGGCCTCGAGTTTATTACTTGGCGTAAAGCTGGTCCGTATGAAGTCTTTCCGATAGCGTCTCCAAAACAGAACTGACTTCCTCGTGCAAAAAGATCCGGCAGTCGCTTTTGAGCTGGTCTTGGTTGAAAATTGCACGCGTGTCTACGCAGTTCGACAAATAGTAGCCAAAAGCCCTGTTTACGTTGTAGGCCAATGCGGCAATGTCACCGTTCTTGTCTGCCATGGCAGCTTGACCGCTATATTGCGCTGGAAACTGGTCAGCATCCATCTTCTTCTTGAATTCTCTCGCGCGGGAAACGAAATCTACTTCGTTACCGGTCCTAGCGTCATTGAGAAGATACTTGACATCAGTATCGAATGCCTGGATTGCAGATGCATTGGCGTCAGAAGATCTATAGATGCGCTCGACTATAGGGCTCAGCAGGACAGTGAGAAGAACACTGATAATGGCAATGATCAATCCCGGAAAAAAAGGAGCTATTGTGCCCGATTGGAAGAGCTTTCCGTTTGACACGCCTTTGCTCCTTATGGTCTGGCACTCTAGCACGAACAGGGTTGACGCTCAATTCTGACAGACTCTATGCTCAGCAGCGAAGTGCAAATATCAGCATAGGCGATGGTGTCGAGTGTGATACACGTGCGCGCTTAGATTTCCGCGGTCATGCGTCTTCTATTGTGAAGCGCGCAGAGCACCAATCATTTCAACGATGGAGTCATGGCAAGTGTTCGCGTGTTTCTGAAATTCGGAGGGCGGTATGTTGTAGTCATACATTGCGATTGAGCATTTCGCGTCGGCAAGCGCTACTTCAAGCAAAATGATTTTTGAGACGTTGCCCTGCTTAGCCAAGCGCAGCTCTTCTAATTTTATCGAGTGCACTTTCCGCCATCTAGGCGCGAAGTCCACTTGAGCTTTCTCCTGCGACGTCTTAGCCGTCTTCCCCATATTGGCAACATCGCGGCTAAATGTGCTCTCTGAGCAACCAGCCAAGACATCAGCGATAGTGCCACTAATAGCACAGCCGAAATCGACAGCATCACAAGATCGGTTTTCGGTGATGACATTTGGTGTTCTCTTCGGGTTAAGGCGACGGCGAGCAGTAGCGCGAGCATGCAGTTGGTTACCTTTCATCAACACATGCAATATACTCGCTGGTTATTTTCCGGGACAGACATCTAAAGTCATAGGAGGCACTTGCTCTTGAGAAGAGGTGTGGTCGTTAACGCAGCGCTTCGTCGCTTTCGCTAAGCCAGCTTGCTGGCTTCAGCAGTTCTCTGGGTTTGGAGCCTTCCGGCGGCCCCACCAGCCCATCGCGCTCCATTAAATCGATAAGGTGCGCGGCGCGGCCGTAGCCGATGCGCATTCTTCTCTGCAGCAGCGACGTACTCGCCTTGCCGAACTCGAACACCAGCCGCACAGCATCGTCGAACAGCGGGTCGTTCTCCTCGCCGCCCTCGCCGGAGCCGTCCCCGTCGAGGTCGCGCCCTTTGTCGTCCTTCGGCGCGTCGAGGAAGGCTTCCACGTACTGGGCTTCGCCCTGGGCTTTCCAGAAGGCCACAACCCCGGCGATCTCCTTCTCCGTAACGAACGGCGCGTGGACGCGCTGCACCCGCGAGGTGCCGGGTGGCAGGAACAGCATGTCGCCGCGGCCGAGCAGGCTTTCCGCCCCGTTTGCGTCGAGGATGGTCCGGCTGTCCACCTTCGTCGACAGCCGGAAGCTCATGCGGGTCGGCACGTTCGCCTTGATGAGGCCGGTGATGACGTCGACCGACGGCCGCTGCGTCGCGAGCACCAGGTGGATGCCGACGGCGCGGGCCATCTGGGCGAGGCGGGTGATGGCCTCTTCCACGTTCGACTTGTCGAGGATCATCAGGTCGGCGAGCTCGTCGATGATGATCATGATGTACGGCAGCGGCGTTTCCTCGACGCCCTGCTCGTCCCAGAAGGTGGGCGTGGTGTCGAAGAGGCGGTTGTACTGGTCGATGTTGCGCACCGAGCGGGAGGCGAGCAGCTTGAGGCGGCGCTCCATCTCGCGGACCGCGTTTTTGAGCGCGTTGGCGGCGAGCTTGGCCTCGGTGATGATGGGCGTGAACAGGTGCGGGATGCCCTCGTACATGCCGAGCTCGACGCGCTTCGGGTCGACGAGAATGAGCCGGACCTGCTCGGGGGTCGCTTTATATAGAACGCTCATGATCATGGCGTTGATGGCGACGGACTTGCCAGAGCCGGTGGAGCCGGCGATGAGCACGTGCGGCATGGTCGCGAGATCGGCGACGATGACGCGTCCGTTGATGTCCTTGCCCATGGCCATGGTGATGCGGGACTTGGAGTGGGCGAAGCCTTCAGATTCGATGATGTCGCGCAGCCAGATGGTTTCGCGCTCGGCGTTGGGGACCTGGATGCCGACGGTGGATTTGCCGGCCATGCGCTCAATGAGGATCGACTCGGCGGCCATGGCGAGGCAGAGGTCGTCGGCGAGGCCGGTGACGCGGGAGTATTTCACGCCGGCATCGGGGCGGAACTCGAAAGTGGTGACGACGGGGCCGGGGTTGATCTGGGTGACCTGGCCGCCGACGTCGAACTCGGCGCATTTTTCGATGAGGACCTGGGCCTCGAGGCGGAGGGCTTCCTGACGGACTTCGTGGGACTCGTCGGAGCGGTGAAGCAGGGTGGTGGGGGGCAGCTTGTAGGCGCTGGCGAAGCCGGTGACGGTCTTGGCGGTCATGGTGACGGGGCGCTGGTCGGCATCGGCGCGAGTGCCGAACAGCACCTGCGGTCCCGGTCCTGGCCGGACGGGCGGCGCGGCGCTTTGCGCCGGGAAAATTGTGGCAGGGAGTAGCTGTGGTGGCAGGGGAGAAAGCATCTCTGCTTCGGCGAAAGCTTCTTCGATTGTGGCCGAAGGATGCGTGCTGAAGGCCTCATCGTCCCAGCCTTCGGCGATGGCGGCGCGCTCTTCCTGCATCTCGGCGAAGCCGCCGCGGCGCAGCGCGGCTCCTGTGTCGGTTCCCGGGTCGTAGGGGAGTGCCTCGCTTGTGAAGAGCTGCTCCTGCGAACCATGCAGCGGGTGGTGCAGGGACTCATCCTCCGTTGCGAAATCGTCTTCGTGCTGGCGCGCCTGCCGGGCAAACGCCTTCCGGTTGCGCCGCTCAATCGTGCGCCGGGTGCGGTGCGCGCGCCAGTTGGCGATGCGGTCGCGCACGGCGGGAACAAAGGCGAAGCGCACCAGCAGCCATGCGCGCGCGGTCGAAAAGGAGAACGAGGTCAGCAGATATACCGACACGGCTGCGAGGAAGAGCAGTACGACACACGCGCCGGGAAAATTGATGTAGGCGACGAGGGTGTCAAGCAGCAGGGCGCCGGCAACGCCGCCGGCCGGGATGGCGCCGAACAGCTGCAGATGGGCCGGCAGCAGCGCGAAGATGGCCGGCCCGGTGACCACCGCCAGCAGCACGCCCGCGAGCTTGACCCATCGATTGCCTGCGGTGTGGGCAGAGCGGATCTGGGCCCAGCCAAGCAGGACGAGCAGCAGCGGCAGCCCGAAGGCGGCGGCGCCTTCTAGTTGCAACAGCAGGTCGCTGACGCTCGCGCCCAGGCGCCCGGTCCAGTTGTGCACGGCTTGCGCGCCGGCCGTATCGAGCGACGGATCGGCCGGCCGGTAGGAAACCAGCGCGAGCAGCAGCAGCGCGGAGGCGAGCAGCAGCAGGAGGCCGGCCAGCTCGTTGAGCCGGTTGCGGCGGGCAGGCGCGGGAGCGAGTGTGAGTGGCTTCATCGGCAGGCGTGAACGGCGGCTGCGCCGGGACGGACGCAGTTTCGAGCCAGAGCACTCTCAGGATGACAGAGCGGGTGTAGGAGACGGCAGGGTATTCGCCCGGGAATGCTGGCCGGGAACAGGAAGAGTTAACGTGTTGTCAGGCAAGACCGCCTACGCGGCCGGCGGTCACTTCGTGACACGTATACCGGATGCTCGCAAACGTCGCGGCTGCGGCCCTCCCGCTGGTCGGGATCAGCCTGGTTTAAGCGTGAAACAGGCGCGCGCCCAAGAACAGCAGGGCGATGCCGAGCGCGATGCGGTAGATGGCAAACACGGTGAAGCCGTGCTTGCGGACATACTGCAGGAACCACTCGACCACCGCCAGCGCGACCAGGAACGAGACGACAAAGCCGATGGCGAGGATGACCCAGTTGTGGCCGGTCATGACGAGCGGGGCGATCGACTCGCCCGATGCGGCCGCCGCGGCAAGCTGCTTGTGGCTGGGATGCAGGGTCTTGAGCAGGTCGTAGCCAGTGGCGGCGACCATGACCGGAATTGAGACGAGAAATGAGAACTCGAGCGCGGCCATGCGGGTCATGCCGGCGAGCTGGCCGGCGGTGATGGTGGACATGGAGCGCGAAGTGCCGGGGAAGACCGCCGACAGAACCTGGCACAGGCCGATCCAGATGGCTTGGCCGAGACCCATCTGGTCGACGTCCTTGGTGGGCGACTCCTGGCGGGTGCTCCAGATGTCGACCGCCCACATGACAATGCCGCCGATCAGCTCAGCCAGCGCGATCACGCGGAGGCTTTCGAGGTGCTTGCCGATGGCTTTCTCAAAGATGAGCGAGGGCACGGCGGTGCACACGAACGCGGCCATGACAAGCGTGAGCGGGTGTGTCCAGATGGTGCGGTCGCGGCCCTCGCCCTGCGGAAAGGTGCGGACGAATGTAACGATGCGGCTGAGGAACAGCAGCACCAGCGCGAGGATGGCGCCGAGCTGGATGACGATGGTGTACATCTTCCAGTAGGGGTCGGTGAGCGAGACGTTCATCAGCGCTTCAGCGATGCGCAGGTGGGCGGTCGAGCTGACGGGGAGAAACTCCGTGAGACCTTCGACAATGCCAAGCAGGACAGAGACTGCGTAGTCGTTCAATGCTCAGGTTTCCTTCGCGTGCGGCTACTGACGATCGCTGCCGTAGACCGGGATTGCGTGCTGCACCTTGTATACCAGACCGGCTCCGCGGGCGGCGTAATCGGTGGTGCCGTATTTGGTCAGCAGGTGCTGCGCGATGTCGACGGAGTGGTTGCGGTCCGCGGTGGCGCGCTTCTCGTCGTTGTCGGCGGTCCACATGTCGCCGGCGCAGGCCAGGCGCCAGGCGGCCTCGTACAGGGCCTGGGGTGCGCGGGGCGAGTCGGGGAACTTGTCCGCGAACTGGGCGTAGTAGCCGGCCTCCTGCTCAGGGCATTTTTCGGCGCCCTGCCAATCGCCGCACAGCTTGTTGTCAATCAGGTCATAGGCGGCGTAGCTGGCCCATTTGGAGCCGGGAAAGAACTTCTCGATGCGCTTCATTTCGCTCTCATTGGGCTGCTGGCGCAGGTAGTTTTCCTTTTCGTGGGCCGAGGGTAGGGTGCTGGCATCCTGCTTCTGCAGCTGCCAGCGGATGTCGGCCGCACGCCACAGGGCTTCGGCTGTGTGCGGGCCCTGCGGGAAGAGCTCTGCGTCCATGCGGTACAGCCCGCGCGCCTCCTGGGCGGCGGTAGGCGGCGGGTGCGGCGCGGCCGCGGCCTGCTCGGCGCTGATCGCCTCGCCGAAGAGGATGGCCTCGCCCTGCGGGGTGTCGGCGGCGATGACGGTCTGGTCCCGCACCCAACCGGAGATGGGCTGATCCGGCGGATGATCGGTGAAGACAGGCTGGTCCTCAGCCTGGACTGTTTCGATGTCCGTGTTGGCGTAGACGCGCAGCCAGTGGCCGCTGCGCCCGGTGATGGCCATCTCGCGGCCGGGGGTGATGGTGGCGAGCTTGTCGGAGTGCTCGTCGCCCTGGATATAAAGCGCGGTGGGGCGGATGACGGTGGCCTTCGGGGAGGTACGCGGGTCGGGCGGCGGGGCGTTCTTCTGGGCAAAAAGAGGCAGGCAGGCGAGCAGGAGCAGCAGGGGGAGTGTGGTTCGGGTTGGCAAGCGAGTGCTCCTGGCGGCAGTCGAGCAAGGTTGCTGAATCGCGTCCCTTGCTCTTGACTAGTTTAGAGCTACCTGCAATGGAGCTGGATTGGGGAGCCTGGGGCGCTGTGACTCCGGCACGTCAGAATTCAGGTATTTTGGGAAACAGCAAAAAACCGCGAAAGCGTTGTCATCCTGAGCGCAGCGAAGGATCTGCTTTTTGCCCGGTCGCCACAGCGGGTTCCGCACAAAGCTGTGAAGAACAAATGACTTCCGTGCTCAATCCCGTCGCTTTCTGATGGTGCCAGAGCGCCCGCAACGGTTAGGCTGGCGCCATGCGACGAGAACTTTTCTACACATACATGGTCGCAAGCCGGACGAGGGTGCTGTACATCGGCATGACGGGCGACCTGCGCCGGCGCATGTTTGAGCACAGGCTTGGCGAGGGTGTGGGCTTTACGGCTCTGTTCCGGTGCAGCCGGCTGGTCTGGTTTGAGGCGCATCCAGAGGTGCTGTACGCCATCCGCAGGGAGAAGGAACTCAAGGGATGGACCCGGATGAAAAAAGTCGCGCTGATCGAAGCGGATAACTGCAGCTGGGAAGATTTGAGCGTTGCGCTATTCGATCTGAAGCCGCAAGGCCGAATGTAGAGTAAAGCAGATCCTTCGCTTCGCTCAGGATGACAACAGTTTTGGTCAAGTTGCGAGCCTTTATAATTCTCACATCTCAGAAGCGATATCCGGGGCACGCGGCAATTATGACTGGAGAAATGCGCGAGCATATTTTGGCCGAAATAAGACGGCTGGCTGCTTCGACCGGGAAAGTTCCTGGCAAGCTAGTATTTGCAAGAGAGACCGGAATCCGCGAGCATCAATGGAGTGGGGTTCTATGGGCAAGATGGAGTGATGCGCTAGCCGCCGCCGGATTTGAAAAGAATTGCTTACAGGGCCGTTTTGCTACGGAAGATGTGCTGCTAAAGATCGTCGAGGCTTGCCGCTACTATGGCCGTGTTCCAAGCTCCTCAGAGTTGAAACTATATCGCGTTGAAAATCCATCATTCCCAAGCCATAACACTGTAACGAACCACTTTCCAACCAAGGCCTTGCTCCTAAAAGCCCTGGTTCAGTATTCAAATAAAGCGTGTGAATATAGTGACATTGCCTCAATGCTTCCTGAACTTACCGACTTCGGTCAAGGGCGACTATCTATATCTAAAAAGAAGGAAGAGGGTTCTGTCTATCTCTTGAGATCGGGACTTCATTATAAAATTGGCCGAAGCGATGAATTGGAGCGGCGAGTAAAGGAGATTCGAATCGCTCTACCCGAGGCCGTAACTTTGGTTCACACGATTAGGACGGATGATCCATCAGGAATCGAAACCTATTGGCATAGGCGATTCGCCGACCGACGCGCGAATGGAGAGTGGTTCGAGCTTCGTCCTAATGACGTAACTGCGTTCAAAAAACGCAAATATCAGTGAACAGGAATGACTATCGAAGACGTTTGTTATGGTGTGCGCGACTTTAAGTTTTTGCCTGCTAATGCTGCCATCTCAAGCGAGTAAACGCCACAAACACGCCGCCAGCAGCGCAGGCGGGCTTGCTGAGCAAGCCGCCGTCCTGCTCTTGAGGTGTGCTCCATTATGCGTGTCTAAGAAACAGCATTCGCAGCGATCAGCGCCTTGTAAAACCGCGAGCTTAGCTTCGGCGTGCGTTTCTGGGTCTGAAAATCCACATACGTGATGCCGAAGCGCTTTTGATACCCATCCGCCCACTCGTAGTTATCAAGCAGGCTCCACAGGAAGTATCCCTTGACCGGCGCGCCGCCCGCGACCGCGCGGTGCAGTTGCATGATGTAGTTGCGCAGGTACATGGTCCGGTCGGTGTCCAGCACTTCACCATCCGCTGTCAGCTTGTCATTGGACGACGCGCCATTCTCCGTGATGTAAATGGCCTTGACGCCATAGAGCGAGTGCGCGAGCGTCGGCGACCAGTACAGCGCCTCCGGTCCAATGGAAAGCCACTCGGAAAACATATGTGGGTACGAGCTCGGCGGCTCGACGACCGAGTAGCCGGTTTCCTTCGACTCATCGGCCATCACATAGGTCGGCTGGTAAACGTTCAGGCCGACGAAGTCGAGCGGACTCGCGATGGCCTTCATCTCTTCGGGCGTCGTGGAGGGAGCATTCGCGCCGAGCTTTTTGAGATAGGCGTCTGTGTACTTGCCCGTCATGATGACGTTGAGATACTGCGCATTCTCTTCCTGGTAGGCGCGGCGGGCGGCGGTGATGTGCGGCTCGCTCGCGATCACCGGACAGGTGGCCGTCGCGTTTTCGGCCAGGCCAACCAGCGTGCCGGTCTTGGCATGCGCGCGGATCGCCTGCACGGCAAGCCCATGGGCCAGCACGGCGTTGTGGCACACTTGCGCGAACGCCTTGGCATCCACCTGGAGTCCGGGCGCGTGCGTGCCCTGCTTGTAGCCGAGCTCGGTAAACGAGCGGATTTCATTGGTCGTCATGAAGTGCTGAATCTTGTCAGACAGCTTGCCGGCGGTGTAGCCGGCGTAGTCGGCAAAGGCTTTCGAGGTATCTTTCGTTTGCCAGCCGCCCTTGTCCTGCAAGGCCTGCGGCAGGTCCCAGTGGTAGAGCGTGCAGTAGGGCTGCACGCCGGCCTCAAGCAGCGCGTCGACAAATTTTTGGTAGTGGTCGACGCCTTTCTGGTTCGGCTCGCCCGTGCCGTCGGGAAAGATGCGCGGCCACGCGATCGAGAACCGGCAAGTCTTCAGGCCGAGCTCCTTCATGATGGCGATGTCTTCCCTGTAGCGGTGGTAATCGTCGTCGGCAACGTCGCCGGTGTCACCGTCGTGGGTCTTGCCGGGGGTGTGCGAGAAAGTGTCCCAGATAGAGACGCCGCGGCCGTCTTCCTTGACTGCGCCCTCGACCTGGTAGCTGGCCGTGGCCGAGCCCCAGAGAAAGCCTTCGGGGAACTTAAAACCAGTTGTGGGGGCGGCGCCGTCAGAAGCCTGGGCGCGGGCAATCGATGGCAGCGCTGGGCTGGCGGCAATGGCGGCGCCCGCGCCAAGCAGGCGGGCAAAGCTTCGACGGGAAAGGCGGGAGGGCTGGTCGGGCAAGCGGAGTCTCACTTTCTTTTGACGGTCGAAGTATATCGGGTGCGGGCCACGCCTGGGAAAACCGCTTGCGGCGGCTGGTGCCACTGCTTCGCTGCGCTCAGGAGGACAGCGCCGTATGTGGGTCTGCGAGAAGCTGGTGCAGCAGCGCCGGTTCCACATTGCGGCCGCTCAGGATAGCGACCGCTTTGCGATACGGCAGCAGTGCGGTCGAGTGAAACAGCAGGGCGGCCGCGGTAACGGCCCCGCTGGGCTCGGCGACCAGCCCCGTTTCCCCTGACCCGGCCCGCGCTGGCGCGAGCGAGTGAATGGCGCGAACCGCGGCCTTGATCTCGTCCTCGGAAACAGTCAAGATCGAGTCGACAAAGGTATGCACGTGCTCCCAGTTGAGCGCGCCGAGGGATTGGGTGCGCAGGCCGTCGGCAATGGTGCGGGTGGTGAGCTCGGCGGGCCAGCTGACGAGTTCGCCCGAGAGATAGCTCTCGCGCGCGTCGCCGGCGAGCTCGGGCTCGATGCCGATCACCGAAACCTCGGGACGCTGGTGCTTTACGGCGGCCGCGATACCCGAGAGCAGGCCGCCGCCTGAGACCGGTACCAGGACGAGATCGACATCGGGCAGGTCTTCGAGGATTTCAATGCCGCAGGTACCCTGGCCGGCGATGATCTTGGGGTCGTCGTAGGGCGGAACCATGAGGTAGCCGTGCTCGCTGGCGAGCGCTTCGGCGCGGGCCTTGCGCTCGCTGCTGCTTGCCGTCTCGACGAAGACGATCTCCGCGCCGAGAGCCGCGGTGGCCGCACGCTTGATCGCGGGCGCGTCGCGCGGCATTACGATGACAGCCTGGATGCCCACCGCGCGCGCGGCGTAGGCAACGCCCTGCGCATGATTGCCGCTCGAGTAGGTGATGACGCCCGCCTTTCGGGCTTCCGGCGGCAGCGAGAGAATCTTGTTCGCCGCGCCTCGCAGCTTGAAGCTGCCGATCGGCTGCGCGCCTTCATCCTTGAGCCAGAGTTCGCCCGGCACATCCGCGGCAGGGAAGGGAATAAGCGGCGTGCGGACGGCGATGCCGGCGATGCGCTGCTGGGCGGCGCGGATGTCGGCGAGGGTGACGAGGCCTGATGTCATGCCTTCATGATAGTGCGCTGGCGCGACGGTGCGTGGGCGGCCCGAGCGCTCCAGTCAGTCAGGGTACAGACTGGCTGGAAGCCAGCTCAGACCTCCAGGATCACCGGCATAATCAGCGGTCGACGGCTGGTGTGCTTCTGGATATACCGCTTCAGGTCGATGCGGATTTTCTCCTTCATCACGCCGGGGTCGGCTTTCTCCTCGGCGCTCGAGGTTTCAAGCGTCTGCTGGATCACGTTTCTCGCTTCGCCCAGGATGGCAGCATCGGCGCCCACGAAGCCTCGGGTGACGACCTCGGGCGCGCGCTCGACCTTGCCGGTCAGCTTATTGATCGTCAGGATGGGCAGCACGATGCCGTCTTCCGACAGGTTGCGCCGGTCGCGGATAACCAGGTCGCCGACCACATCCGCGGTCGAGCCGGAGTCGATGCAGACGCGGCCCGCCGTCACCTTGCCGGCCTTGCGGGCCTTGGTCGGCGTGAGCTCCAGAATGTCGCCGTCCTCGATAAGGATCGCCTCGCCCACCAGCCCGGTCGCCTTCGCCAGTTCGGTGTGCTTTTTCAGGTGGCGGAAGTCGCCGTGGACCGGGATGAAGAACTTCGGCCGTAGCAGATTGATGAGCAACCGCTGCTCCTCCTGCGAGGCATGGCCCGAGACATGGATGAGCCCCATCGAACCGTCGTCATAGAGGATTTCAGCCTCGCGGCGGTAGAGGTGGTCGATCACGCGATAAATCGATTTCTCGTTGCCGGGAATGACGCGCGAGGAGAGCAGCACTGTGTCGCCCGGCGAGATGCGGGCGTGCTTGTGGTTATCAACCGCCGCGCGGGAGAGCGCGCTCATCGGTTCGCCTTGCGTGCCGGAGATCAGCACCATGACATTTTCAGGCGAGTGGTCGCCGATCTGCCCCGGGTGGATCATCAGCCCCGGCGGCAAGGTCAGGTAGCCCAGGTCCTGCGAGATCTCGGTCGACTCCATCATGGAGCGGCCGACCACCGCGACCTTGCGCCCGTATTTGTGGGCCAGGTCGAGCGCGATCTGGATGCGGTAGATCGAGCTCGAAAAACAGGAGAAGAAGAGCTTTTTGCGGGTGCGCAAAAATACCTCGTCGAGCCGCGGCTTCACCGCCGACTCGCCTGGCGTGTAGCCCGGGCGGTCCACGTTGGTCGAGTCCTGCAGCAGCGCCAGCACGCCCTTCTGGCCGTACTCGGCGAACTTGTGCAGGTCGAAGGCTTTGCCGTCGGGTGGCGAGAGATCGATCTTGAAGTCGCCCGTGTGCACGATGACGCCAACCGGCGTTTCGATCGCGAGCGCGACACAGTCGACCAGCGAGTGCGTGACGCGGATGGGCTCGACCGTGAACGGGCCGATGGTGAACTTGTTGTTCGGCGCAATCTCGATCAGTTCGGTCTGGTCGAGCATGCGGTGCTCTTCGAGCTTGCCCTCGACATAGGCCAGCGTAAATTCGGTGCCGTACACCGGCACGTTGACCTCGGAGAGGATCCACGGCAGGCCGCCGATGTGGTCTTCGTGCCCATGCGTGAGCAGGATGCCGCGCACCATCGACTTGTTTTCAACGAGATAGGAAATATCGGGGACGACAATGTCGACGCCAAGGAGTTCGGACTCGGGAAACATGAGTCCTGCATCAATGACGAGGATGTCGTCCTTATAGCGAACGGCCATGCAGTTCATGCCGAACTCGCCAAGGCCGCCTAGAGGGATAAGTTTTACGTTCTGTTCTGCCATCGGAATCTTTAATGCTAGCAGGTGCGCGGGGTATGCGTATTGGAGCGGCGGCAAGAGCTAAGAACCGCCTGCGCGGGCACTTCGTGCACCGTTCGAAGAACAGGTCACTTCGTGACCTGTTCTTCGCTCATTGACGAGCTCTTATGCGCTGAAACTGCTTTTTGGGCGGTTGGCGGAAACAGTCCTCCGTTTGCGGTATCCAACCAGATATGCAGGTTGACACATGGCCCAAGTCGGCGGACCACCTGATCGAGGTCATCGGGCTGCTGATCGTCATCACGCACCTGATCTTCCTGGTACTGTTCGTGCTATGGTTTGCGCTGCACCGGCCGACCAGCGCGACGCTGTTCCGGCTGCGGCTGGTTGCCGCGCTGCGCGGCAGGCCGATGCCGCAGCGGTTGCCTCCGCCGGTCAAGCAGCAGCGGTAGGAGCGTGCGGCATGCGCACCAGCAGTGTTGCCACCAGCGCCAGCGCGAGCAGCGCCGAGGCCAGAAAGAACGGTGAGCCGGGCAGGTGAACCCATGCACTGGCGCCGATGGATTTTGAAAAAACGTAGGTAAACAGGCCGGGACCGATGAGGCCGGAAATGCCGCGCAGGCTGTGGATCGCGCCCTGCAGCTGGCCCTGCTCATTGGCCGCGGCGCCGCGGGTCATCATGCTCTGCGCCGCCGGCCACACGAACGACATCCCGTTCATCACCGGAATGCCGAACCAGAGCAGCAGGCCGGTTTTTGACAGGCCGAACATGCAGAAGCCCGCCATGCCGAGCAGGAGCCCGAGCAGGATCGACGCTCGCTCGCCCGCCGCTTTGACCAGCCGCTTGACCAGCACCCCGCCGTACACGCCTGAGAAAATGCCCACCGCAGCCAGCGAAAGACCGACGGTGCGGTCGGTCCAGTGGAAGCGATAGTCGGCGTAGAGGACGTATACGTTCATCAGCGATTGCTGGGCGATGTAGGCCAGCAGCAGGATGGCCGAGAGCGACAGCAGCAGGCGCGAGCGGCTGAGCATGCGCAGGGAACCGACCGGGTTGGCGCGCCGCCACGAAAACGGGCTGCGATGCTCGCGGCCGAGCGACTCCGGCAGCACGAACAGCCCGTACATGCCGTTGAGCAGGCTCAACCCGGCCGAGGCCCAGAAGGGCGCGCGGGGGCTGATGTCGCCCAGCAGGCCGCCGATCGCCGGGCCCAGCACGAACCCCATTGCGAACGCGGCCGAGAGCAGGCCAAAGGCGCCGGCGCGCTTCTCGGGCGGGGTCACATCGGCGATGTAGGCCTGCGCGGTGGGGATCGAGGAAGTGGTGAGGCCGGAGATGATGCGGCCCAGCAGCAGCCAGCCGATCGTCGGCGCCCAGGCCATCAGCAGGTAGTCGAGGCCGAGGCCGAAGTTCGACAGCAGCACGACCGGACGGCGGCCCCAGCGGTCGGAGAGCGAGCCGATTACCGGTGAGAAGACGAACTGCATCGCGGCAAAGACGGTGCCGAAGATGCCCAGCATCTGCGAGGCGCTGGCGGTGCTGCCGTGCATCAGCGTCTGCACCAGCCGCGGCAGCACGGGCGCGATCATGCCGAGGGCGAGCATGTCGAGCGCGACCGTAAAAAAGATAAACAGTACGGCGGCGCGGCGCGGGCCCTTTTCCCCGGCGGTGCCGCCCGGCGTCTGGTCTAGGGTGTCGGCCAGCTCCGGCTCGGCGCCGCTGAGGCCGGGCTGCGCGGGTTGGGGTGGGTCGCTCGGCATCTCGGTTCGAGTTTACAGTTCCCCGAACGGGCAGTGGAGTTCGCAGCATCAATCTTAGTCCGCCGCGACCCGGCGGCTGGGGCGCTACCATCGCGATATGGCCACCGAAAAGCAAGGCGAGCGGGAGATGTTTGAGGCGGAGGATCCGCTGGAGCTGTACGGGCGATGGGCGGAAGAGGCGAAGGCGAGCGAGCCGAACGACCCCAATGCAGCCGCGCTCGCGACCGCGACCGCCGACGGAGTGCCGAGCGTGCGCATGGTTTTGATCAAGGGAGTCGACGTGCGCGGATTTTCGTTTTTTACAAACGCGGCAAGCATGAAGGGTGAGGAACTGGCGGCGAACCCGCACGCGGCTCTTTGCCTGCACTGGAAGAGCCTGCGGCGGCAGGTACGGGTGCGCGGCGCGGTTTCGCCGCTGCCGGTCGAGGAGGTGGAGCAGTACTTTCACAGCCGCGGCCGCAAGAGCCAGATCGGCGCGGCGGTGTCGGCCCAGAGCCGGCCACTTGCCAGCCGCGAGCAGCTCGAAGAACAGGTGGGGCAGTTTACCGAGCAGCATCCGGGTGAAATCCCGCTGCCCGATTACTGGCGCGGCTACTCGGTCGCGGCCGAGCAGGTGGAGTTCTGGAAGGACGGGCCGGACCGTCTGCACGACCGCGTGCTGTTCGTGCGGAATGGCCAGGGCTGGACCCGGACGCGGCTCTATCCGTAGCGGCCTTGCGATTCGGCGCCCGCCTCAAAGGTTCAGAGGTGCGTTCAGCTTATAAGTCAGCAGGGAATCGAGCGACATAGGCCGTTCGGCTATGGACAGGCTTCTAAGTGCCTCCATAGAGTGCTCTCGTTTGCTCACTAACGAGGTTCACCCCCATGCGCCTGCGCAACATGGTATCTGTTCTGCTTCTCTCGCTGCTTGGCAGCGTTCCGCTGCATGCCTCCACCATGACGGTGGACCTGACAAAGCGCACCGCCGCCCCGCTCAAGAAGGGCGGCCTGGGCAGCCTGTTCGGCGTCGGCAATGTCGGCAACCAGCTGCCCCCAACGCTGCTCGATAACAGCATTTTATGGATCACAGCGCACCAGGGACGGCTGAGCGGCAACGGCTCCGACCCGTTTTCAACCGACTCAGTGGCGCCGCTGATCCGCGGAACCGGCATCAAGATGATGTGCCGTTTGAACGACCTGCTGCCCGGCTTTGAGCCCTACGGCTGGAACGGGCTGGCCTACTGGGACTCCCAGGTGACAGCGGCGATCCAGGATATTACCGCTAACTACGCCGACGTGGTGTTTGCGGTGGAAATCTTCAACGAGCCGGACCAGGAGTGGCGCGGGGCCGCCTTCAACAGCGACCCCAACGTGCAGGGCAGCACCACGGATGCGCGCATCAACTGGCTGTGGACGCACACGGTGCAGGAGATCAAGGCGATCAACCCGAACCTGAAGATCATGGGTCCGAATTACCAGCACTATCTGCCGCAGCAGACCAAGTACGCCGGCGACCAGCTGCGCATGCAGAACTTTTTGCAGAACGCGCTCACGACCGGCACCATGCCCGATTACATCGGCTGGCACAGCCTGTATGACGATGAGCCGGCCGACATTGGTAACTCGCTCAGTAACTATCGCACGCTCGAGAAGCAGCTCAATATCCCGAATGCGCCGCTGCCCATCAGCGTCAACGAGTACGGCATCGGAGACGGCACGTTCGAGGGCATCCCCGGCCGGTTCGGCCAGTGGTGGGGCGAGATGGAGCGCGACGGCATCGACTTTGGCGGTACCGGTGTCTACACCAATTACGGCGAGCTGGGCAATACCCTCCGCTACCCGTGGAACGTGGGCCAAACGCAGGCACAGCCCAACGGCGGCTGGTACATGCAGAACTGGTACAACCAGATGAAGGGCGTGTATGTGCCGGTGAGTGCGGCGAGCACCCGCTACGACCTGGCCTATGACGGCGTGGCCAGTTATGACGCAGCCTCGCAGAGCGTCACGGTGATCCTCGGCGGCTCCGACGACGATGCCGATATCGTCTTCAATGGGCTGGACACGGTGGGGCTGAGCGGTAATGTGCGGGTGCGCGTCGACGCGACTATCTGGACGGTGGACCCGAACCAGAGCGACCAGCGGCCGGAGCGCGGCGGCGACCCGCAGACCGCGACTTATAATATTCTCGATACCAGCATGGCCGCCGGCGGAACGCTTACCGTACCCATCCATAAGATCGACCATAACAACGGCTACCGCATCGTCATCAGCCCGGCCGCCCCGGCCGATATGTACCCGACCAAGTACGAAGCAGAGAACGGTACTCTGCAAGGCGCGCAAGTGCAGCAGGGTACGGCGAACGTTTCTGGCGGAAATTTTGTCGACGGAATCGCGAAGGCCGGCTCGTCGGTAAGCTTCAATGTATCGGCGCCAAAGGCGGGAGTTTACTTCGTGTATGTGCGCTATGCCACCGACACGGCCGAGGCCGCGACGCAAAGCGTCTCGGTGAGCGGCGCGAGCCAGGGGTTGATCACTTACCCGGCAACCGCCGGCGGCCCCGGGCAGGAGTTCGACTTCGCGACCAAGCGAGTCGCTCTGAACGCCGGCTCTAACATGGTCACGCTCGGTTTCAACAACGGCGCGGTCGCGCTCGATTACATCGACGTGCGGCCGGATACGCACCGGTACGAGGCTGAGTATGCTGCGCAAAATAACACCATCCCCGGCGAGTATAAGTACGAATCGATCGTGCCCGACTTTATCGGCGGTATCAACACCACTTCATCCAATGTTACCTTCACCATGGACGCACCGCAGGCCGGCACGTATCTGCTGTCGGTGAACTTCGCCAATGGCATCACCGGCAATGACGCGCTCGATGACGTGTTCGTGAACGGCAACAACGTGGGCCAGCTCGACATGCCCTACACCGGTAACTTTACCGCGACGGGGGATCCGCGCACAGACGAGCAGATCGCGACCATGCAGGTAGCGCTCAACACCGGCCTGAACACGGTGCGGCTGCAGAAGAACACGCAGTACTCCGAGCTGGACTTTGCCACCATCACGCCGGTCGCGCTGCCGGTCGGCGCTTCGGTTTCGGCCGGTCCCGGCTCGCTCACCTTTACGGCGCAGGTCGAGGGCACCACCAGCGCGGCGCAAACCATCACCGTGACCAATAGCGGCGGCGGTACGGCTAACTTCACCGGTATCTCGGCCTCGGGAGACTTCGCGGCGACCAACACCTGCGGCGGCAGCCTCGCAGCCGGCGCGGCATGCCAGGTCGCGGTGACGTTTACCCCAACCGCGGCTGGCGCGCGTACCGGGGTGCTCACGCTGACGAGCGGCGCGGGCCCGCAGACTATCGCGCTGACTGGCACCGGGAGCGCGGACTTTACGCTGGCACTGGCGGGCGGCTCGGCCTCGTCGGCAACGATCGCCAGTGGAGGCTCCGCAACCTACAACCTGGCCCTCTCGGCAGCCGCGGGATCTTCGGGGGTCGTGCAGCTCGCGTGTACAGGAGCACCGGCCACGGTCTCCTGCAATATTTCGCCTGCATCGGTGACGCTCGCACCGGGTGTATCGACGCCGATCTCGGTGGTGATCAGCTCCGCGACCACCGCGAGAGCAACGCCGCAGGGCGGCAAGATCGCCTTGTGTGGGCTGCCATTCTTCTCCCTGCTTCTGCTCGGTTCCAGAAGACGGCGCCGCCGGGCCGGTATGCTCGCGGTGACCGCCACTGTTGGTCTCGGGCTGGGATTGCAGGGTTGCGGCGGAGGCAGCTCCAAGGCCAGCCCACCGCCGCCGACCACCCCACCCACCGGCTACAGCATCATGGTCTCGGCCACAGGCGCCGCGACCACCGCGTCCCAGACGCTCACATTGGTCGTCCAGTAATGGCAGCCTCGGAAGGAGAACTCCTGGCGCCTGAGCGGGCACTTCGTGCACCGTTCGCGGAACCGGCCGATGGCGTGTTTTCGGCTAGCGCAGCAGGTCTTCGAGCGCGAGGCTGAGCTCGGTTTTCCCGTCACGGTACTTCACGATGACCGGCGTGTAGACGCTGAGGCCCCACTCGGCGGCTTTGCCTTTCGAGACAGCGCGCGCGCCGGGAACGACCACGGCATTCTCCGGGATGACAAGCGGCGTGTCGCCGTCCGCGCGCAGGACCGTCCCGTGCACCACATCGTAGACTGGCGTACCGCGGGTCAGGATGGTTCCGGCGGCCAGCACCGCGCCCTGGCGCACCAGCGTTCCCTCGTACACGCCGCAGTTGCCGCCGACCAGCACATCGTCTTCGAGGATGACCGGGCTCGCGTTGACCGGCTCGAGCACGCCGCCAATCTGCGCCGCCGCGCTCAGGTGCACACGCCTGCCCACCTGCGCGCAGGAGCCGACCAGCGCGTGAGAATCGATCATGGTGCCCTCGCCAACGTAGGCGCCCACGTTGACGTACATCGGCGGCATGCAGACGACACCCGGCGCCAGATAAGCGCCGGCGCGCACCGATGAGCCGCCGGGGACGATGCGCACCCGGTCCTCGACCGTCCAGGTGCGTGCGGGGTAAGTATTCTTGTCGACAAAGGCAAACCGCTGCGCCGCGCCTTCCGTGCCAGCGCCCTGCAGTTGCCCTAGCCGGAAGCCGAGCAGGATGCCCTGCTTCACCCACGGGTTCACACGCCAGCCGAGCGGAGCGCTTGCGTCCGGCTCGGCCGCGCGCACCGTTCCCGCCTCCATCGAAGCGCGCAGAGCGAGGAAAGCCTCCATCGCGATCGCCTCATCGGCTCCGCTCCGGAAACAGTGTTCTATCTGCTCTCGCAACGCTGGAGCGCTGAGCACACTTTCGCCTTCGGGCATGGCAATCCCTCTTCCGGTTTTGTGGTTTTCTGGTGCGATCAGACGGCGGCGGCGGTTTCGAGCAGACCAAGCCGCCCCGCGAGCGAGGCAAGCCGCTCGCGCGTGGCCGGCGTAACCGGCAGCATGGGCAGGCGATAGGTCTCGTGGATGCGGCCCATCATGGCTAGCAGCGCCTTGATGGGGCCGGGGCTGGGCTCGAGAAAATTGGCCAGCAGCAGCGGAAAGTAGGCATGGTTGAGCCGCCGTGCGGTAGGCCAGTCGTTGGCCAGCGCGGCGCGCACCATCGAGGCCATCTCCCGCGGAATGACGTTGGAGGCGACCGAAACCAGCCCCGCGCCGCCCGCGCCGAGCACGCCCAGAGCCATCGCGTCATCGCCCGCGTAGACCGAAAAGGAGCGCGGCACCAGCGTCAGCAGCTCGGTGATCTGGGCCAGGTTGCCGCTCGATTCCTTGACCGCGACGATGTTCTCGCAGGCCTGGGCCAGCCGGACGACCGTGGCCGGCTCCAGGTTGACGCCAGTGCGGCCCGGAATGTTGTAGAGCACGACCGGGAAGGGCGCGACCGCGCGGGCGACGGCCTGGAAGTGCTGGAACTGGCCCTCCTGCCCGGGCTTGTTGTAAAAGGGATTCGCCGTCAGCACGGCGCTGATGCCGGGAATCTCCGCGGCGGCCTGGGCCCGCTCGACCGCATCGCGGGTGGCGTTGCTGGTGCAGCCGGCCCACACCGGCACCCGCAGCGCGGCCTGCGCGGCGACAGTGCGCAGCACCAGCAGCCACTCCTCGTGGGAGAGGGTCGGCGTTTCGCCTGTGGTGCCGCAGGCGACCAGCCAATCGATGCCGCTGGATTCGCCGGGATGTCTATCCCGCGGCCCTTCCCCAGAGCCGATCTGCCAGTCCACCAGCGCCCGCAGCGCCGCCTCGTCCACCGCGCCGTCCGCGCGAAAAGGGGTCACCAGCGCTGTTCCGCACCCAACCAGTTTCATACCTTTCCGAGTCTATACCGCTCTGCCCCGCAGCTGAAATGCGAGCCATTCCCATTCTGAAATCGAGATTTGTCGCAGACCTGCTCAGTGCACTCGCGCGCAGCGCCGCGCCGCCGATGAGAACCGGGAAGCAAGCCCGGCAGCAGCGCAATGCGCCGGGAGGAGAGCCCGAATGATTTCCGTAGTGATCCTGACCAAGAACGAGGAGCATGACCTGCCAGAGTGCCTGGCTTCTGTCAGCTTCTGCGACGACGTGCATGTACTCGACTCCTGCAGCACCGACAGGACGGTCGAGGTGGCCAAAGAGATGGGCGCGCATGTGTACCAGCGGCCGTTCGACTCCTACGCGGCGCAGCGCAACCACGCGCTCGACACGATTCCCTTCAAGCATCCGTGGGTGTTTATTCTGGATGCCGACGAGCGGCTGAACCCGCTGGTGTGGAAGGACGCAATGCAGGCGACCGCCGCGGCGCCCCCGCAGCTGCATGCCTTCCGCATCCGCCGCGACGACCACTTCCTGGGCCACCACCTGCGCCACGCGCAGATGATGGCGCTCTATACCCGGCTGGTGCGGGTGGGCTTTGTGCGCTACACCCGCGACATCAACGAGTTTCTGGAGGTGCAGGGCGAAACCGGGCAGCTGGAGCACCGCTTCGACCATTACTCGTTTTCCAAGGGACTGGACCGCTGGTTCGAGAAGCACAACCTGTACTCGACCATGGAGGCCAAGATTGTCGCCGAGCGCAGCTTTACCAGCGACGCGAACCTGCGCACGGCTCTGTTCCACCACGACTTCCATACCCGGCGCCGGGCGCAGAAGGCGATCTTTTACCTGCTGCCGGGCCGTCCGGTACTGCGCTTTGCCTACCTGATGTTCGTGCGCAAGGGCCTGCTCGACGGCAGGGCGGGGGTGATCTACGCGACGCTGCAGGCGATGTACGAGTGGCAGATCGTGCTGAAGACGCGCGAGCTGCTCAACGGCGACGTTGGCGGCAACCTGGCGTCGGGCCAGGGAGCATAAGGCGACGGTACACTGGGCTTGGCCGGATTGCCGGCCAGGCGGAGTGTGCGTGCTTTCTGTTCTGATCCTGACCAGGAACGAGGAACTCGACCTGCCCGGCTGCCTGCAATCGGTAGCCTGGTCGGACGATGTGCATGTGTTCGACTCGTTCAGCACGGACCGTACGGTTGAGATTGCGCGGGCGCACGGCGCGCAGGTGCACCAGCGCGTGTTCGACAGCTACGCCGCGCAGCGCAACGCGGGGTTGTTTAAGCCTGCGTACAGATACCCGTGGGTGCTGATCCTCGATGCGGACGAACGTGCCAACCCGAAGCTGGCGCGGGTGCTGGCCGAGCGGACCGCGAGCGCGCCTGCGGGCACCGACGCGTTCCGGCTGCGGCGGCGCGATTACTTCCTCGGCCGCTGGCTCAAGCACGCGCAGACCACGCCGTTTTACATCCGGGTGCTGCGGCTGGGCGCGGCGCGCTTTCGCCGCGAGGTGAACGAGGTGGTCGAGGTGGACGGCGCGATCGTCGACCTCGACGCCGAAGCTGTTTATTTCGACCACTACCCGTTTTCAAAAGGGCTGACCCACTGGGTGGCGAAACACAACAGCTACTCGAGCGCCGAGGCGGTCATCGTCGCCGAGAGCGAGTTCGTGGGCGAGGTGTCCTGGAGAAAGGCGCTGTTCGCGAAGGACTTCAACGAAAAGCATGCGGCGCGCAAGGCGATTTTCTACAGCCTGCCCGGCCGGCCGCTGATGCGCTGGGCGTATCTGATGTTTTACCGGAAGGGCATTCTCGACGGCCGCGCGGGGTTTGTGTACTCAACGCTGCAGGCGTTCTATGAGTGGCAGATTGTGCTGAAAACGGCGGAGCTGCGGGCGCGCCGGGCGGCGTTGCGGAGCGCGGATGAAAGTGCGGAGAAGCCTATGCAAGAAGCAGTGGAGGAAGTGAAGAAGTGAACGAGGAAGCCAGCCGCGAAAGTCAAGCGACGGCCGCCGGACCAGTCGAGCCAGTCGAAGCAATCGCTGCGCCAGCGGACCAGGGCGACCCAACCCTGCGCCCGGCCTACTCGCTCGGCAACCGGTTCGCGCGGCTGCTGTGGGGCATCGCCTACGTGCTGCTGTACCGCTACTCGCCCCGCCCGCTGCACGCCTGGCGCGCGATGCTGCTGCGGCTGTTCGGCGCGAAGCTGGGCCCGAAGTGCCACTTCTACGCCAAATGCCGCATCTGGGCGCCATGGAACCTGGTCTGCGAGGACCGCGTCTCGCTCGCCGACGACGCCGAGCTCTACAACCCATCGCCGTTCTTTCTCGGCTCGCACGCCATTGTTTCGCAGGGCGCATATGTGTGCGGCGCAACGCACACATACAACGATCCGGACTTCCCCCTGGTCTCCGCGCCGACGCGGCTGGGCGCGTACTCATGGGTTTGCGCGCGCGCGATTGTGTCGCCCGGCGTGAACCTCGGTGCCGGCGCGATTCTAGGGCTGGGCTCGATTGCCACGCGGGATCTGGAGCCGTTCGGGGTGTACGCGGGTGTGCCCGCGAAGAAGGTGAAAGAGCGCGAGCGTGGGGCCGTGCCGGAGCAGTATCGTTGAGCGTTTTGAGTGCGGATGCTAAAGAAGCAGCGGGGCGACTTCAGCAAACTCCCACACGCCGGGCGTATTCTGCGCACTGAGCCACTCCGCGGCGCGGACTGCGCCAACAGCAAAGCCCAGACGCGAGAACGATTCATGCCGGAGAGTGATGGTCTCCCCGGGCGAGCGAAGGGTAAGCGTGTGCAGCCCGGCTGCATCGCCCTCGCGGTGCGATGTTATCTGTGCCTGCTGCTGTGACACTTGCTCCACGATCCGCTGCAGCGTGAGAGCCGTGCCCGAGGGCGCGTCCTTCTTGGCGACGTGGTGGGTCTCCTCAATCGCAAGTTCATAGCCGGGCAGCGAGGCGGCAAGCTCGCGCGCCGCGTTGAAAAAGGCCTGCACCCCGAGCGAGAAGTTTGTTCCATGCAGCAGGGAAGCGCCGTGCTGCGCCGCGAGCCGCTCCATTTCAGGCAGGTGCGCGTGCCAGCCTGTAGTGCCGACGACGACGCGTGCGCCGAGCGGCAGCAGCGCGCGCAGATTTTGGAGCACGGCCTCGGGCGTGGTGAAGTCGATGACAACGTGGGTGTGCTCGAGCAGTTCGGCGGTCAGTGCGCGGGCATCCGCGTTCTGTCGCGCCGCGAGTGTGAGCACGATGTGGCCGCGCTCGCGTGCGACATCGAGAATAGCGCTGCCGGTTTTGCCCCGGCCCAGCATCAAGAAACTAGCCATTTATTTTCCTGGTTAAGGTCAACGGGCAAACCGCCTGCGCGGGCACTTCGTGCAAAATTTGAAGAACCGGCCGCTTCGCGGCATGCATTCTCCGCTTCGCGGTTTTCAGCTACTGGTAGCGACGGGTTCCACGTCAAAGATCGCCGGGTCCGCATCGCCGAAAAACTCGGCGTGCAGCGAGCGGATCGCTTCATCCACATCGTCCTCGTCGATCATGAAGCTCATGTTGATCTCGCTCGCGCCCTGCGAGATCATCCGCACGTTGATGTGTTTGATTGCGTTGAACAGCCGTGCCGCAACCCCTGAATGGCCGCGGATGTCTTCGCCCACCAGGCACACCAGCGCCTTACGCCCCTCGTACTTCACGTCCGCCAGCTTCGACAGGTCGGCCGCGATCGCGGGCAGCGCTTCGTTCGAGTCGACAGTCAGTGAAACGCTGACTTCCGACGTAGACACCATGTCGACCGCGCATTTGTGCTTGTCGAAGATATCGAAGATGGCCTTGAGATAGCCGTGCGTCATCAGCATGCGGCTGGCGACCACATCGACGATGGTCAGCCGCCGCTTCGCGGCGATGCTCTTGACCGGATTGCGGCACGGCGGCGCCAGCGCCTGGATGCGCGTGCCCTCGTTCGCCGGGTTGCGCGAGTTGAGCACGAAGACCGGAATGTTCTTCTTGACAGCCGGCAGGATGGTCGCCGGATGCAGCACCTTGGCGCCGAAGTACGCCAGCTCAGCCGCCTCCTCAAACGAGATGGAGCGCACCCGCAGCGCTCCCGGCACCACGCGCGGATCGGTAGTCATAATGCCGTCCACATCGGTCCAGATTTCGATGGCTTCCGCGCCGACCCCGCCGCCCACCAGCGCCGCGGTAAAGTCCGATCCGCCGCGGCCCAGCGTCGTCGTCGCGCCGCTCTCGGACGAGCCGATAAAACCGCCCATGACGACCGTTTTGCCTGCATCGGCGTGCGGTAGCACCAACCGGCGCAACTGCTCTTCGATGCGCGCGTCATCGGGCACGGCGCGCGTGTGCGTCGCATCGGTGACGATGCAGGTGCGCGCGTCGACATGCACGCTTGCGAGCCCGCGCAGCGCGAACGCCTCGGCGATCATCCGGCTCGAGAGCCGCTCGCCGTAGGACACGATCATGTCGTGAATGCGCGGCGTCAGCTCGCCGACCGCGCTCAGCCCGCGCAGGATTTCATCGAGCGCCGCGAACTCCGCTGGGAGCCAGCCTGCTTCCAAGCCGAGCGCGGCGGCGGCGGCCGCGTGCCGCGTAAGCAGACCTGCGGAGACGGCCAGGGCCGGCGCGCGCTCTCCGCGCGCCGCGGCTGCCGCTGCCAGCAGCAGCTGATCTGTAACCTTGGCCATTGCACTTACAACCACGATCGGCTGCAGCTCCGCAGTGCGGCGTGCCGCGACGATGCCCGCGGTCCGATCGATGGCTGCGGCGTCCTCCACGGACGTCCCGCCGAACTTCATCACCACATACTTCATCGCGCCTGCCCCGGCAGCAGCTTGCCCTGTGCGTGCAGAAGTTCGGCATTCAGCAGGGCAGCCCCGGCCGCCCCGCGAATGGTGTTATGCGAGAGCACGGTAAACTTCCAGTCGAGCAGCGTGCACGGGCGCAGCCGGCCCACGACGGCCGCCATGCCGTTGCCGCGCATGCGGTCCAGCCGCGGCTGCGGCCGGTCTTCCGCGTCAACATACTCGACCGGCTGCGCGGGCGCGCTCGGCAGATGCAGCCCGGCGAGCGGCTTGAACTCGCGCCACGCGGCAAGTATCTGCTCGCACGCCGCGGGCGCCTTAAGCTTGATGCTCACCGACTCGGTGTGGCCATCCTCGACCGGAACGCGGTTGCAGTGCGCCGTCATCTGTAACTGCAACGGTTGCACTTGGTCGCCCTTGAACGCACCCAGCAGCTTCGCCGTTTCGGCGAGCATTTTCTCTTCTTCGTTGCGCACGAACGGCACCACATTGCCCAGGATGTCGAGCGACGCGACACCGGGATAGCCCGCGCCGGAAACCGCCTGCATCGTCGTGACAAACAAACTCTCGATCCCGAACGCATCGTGCAAAGGTTTGAGCGCGAGCACCAGGCCCATGGCCGAGCAGTTCGGATTGGTCACCATGAAGCCCCCGCCCGGCCAGCGCTGCTGCTCCATCAATCGCAGATGATCGGCGTTGACTTCAGGGATCACCAGCGGCGTGTGCGGGTCCATGCGGAACGCGGAGGAGTTCGAGATCACCGCGCAGCCGGCGCTTGCGAAGCGCGGTTCCAGCTCAAGCGCGATGTCGGTATCGAGCGCCGCGAAGATGACGCGCGGCGTGGCCGCACCGGGCGCCGCGGGCGAGAGCGGCAGGTCCGCGTACTGTTCCGGCAGCGGCGTCGCGAGCTTCCAGCGCACGGCATCCGCATAGCGCTTGCCGCTGGAGCGGTCGCTCGCGGCGAGCCAGGTGACATGGAACCACGGATGCTCAGCAAGCAGCTCGAGAAAGCGCTGACCCACCATGCCGGTCGCGCCCAGGATGCCGATGTCCACCCGTTGCATGGTGCTGTGTGTCTCTCCTTCAGTCAACCGCAAGCCCTGCACGCCTCAGCCGTAAGTGTACCGGCTTTTGCATGCGTCTCCGCGCGGCAGCCGCCGAGAGTTATAAGCGGGTCGTAAAGGCGGCGGGCCGCCTCAGTAAGTGAACGTCTGCTGCACCGTGCCATTCGCCGCAACCGTGATGGTTGCCGACTTCTGCCCCAGCTTCTCGTGCACCGCGGTCAGCGTATAGGTGCCGGACGGCAGGCCCTTGATCGAAAAGCGGCCATCCCGATCCGTCACCGCGAAGAACGGGTTGGCCAGGATATTGAGATAGCTGTGCATCCACGGGTGATTGTTGCAGCGGATCGGCATCATCAGCTCCGGCGACTCAAAGTAGCGCGTGACCGGGTCGGCGTGCGCGTTCTGCGAGACATCGAAAGCATTGTTGCCCGGCGCCGACGGCGTCATGTGCACGTTGTGCCGGGTGTTGTCGGAGTTGGTGAAGTGTACGCCCTGGCCGGCCATGGCCGCGGCGACGTGCGGCACGAACCGGCAGCCTTGCTGGTCGATCGTGATGGGCGTCCGCGGGATGGGATAATTCTGGTCGCCGAGGCCGCTCTGGATGTACACCAGCACGTTCGCGAGATTGCCGTGGCTCACCACATAGTCGCTGGTCATGTTGCTGACCGAGGCGTCGGACATCGAGCACACCGGGTCTTGCGCCATATCGATCTCGACCGGCTTCGGCGCGGCCCCGGTCATATGCACCACGCCCGTGACCGTGCCGCCGTGCGCATAGTCGATCTGCGTGTAGTGCTTCGTCGGCCCTAGCGAGCCGGATTTGCAGGCGGTAAGCGGTACCAGGCACGCCGCCGCGCAAAGCACCGCGATGCCGCGTGGTTTCATTCTCAAAACACTTCCTCCCCGGCGCATCTAGGCCAGCGCCGCGATGACCGCATCGGCGAAGGCGCGCGTGCCGGCGTGGCCGCCTACATCGCGTGTCAATGTCTTGCCCTCGGCGTACACCTGCTCGATGGCCTTCTGGATCGAGTCGGCCACAGCCGGCTCATCGATATGCCGCAGCATCAGCACGGCCGATTGCAGCAGCGCGGTGGGGTTCGCTTTGTCCTGCCCGGCGATGTCGGGCGCCGAGCCGTGCACGGCTTCAAAGATCGCCGCGTCGTCGCCCAGGTTCGCGCCCGGCACCAGGCCCAGGCCGCCCACAAAGCCCGAGCACAGGTCGCTCAGGATGTCGCCGTACAGGTTCTCCATTACCAGCACGTCGTACTGGTAAGGATTGGTGACGAGCTGCATGCAGGTGTTGTCGACAATGTGCTCGGCATACGGGATCTCCGGATAAGCCGAAGCGACATCGCGTGCGCACCGCAGAAACAGGCCGTCGGTCAGCTTCATGATGTTGGCCTTGTGCACCGCGTGCACTTTCTTGCGGCCATGCTTCACGGCGTACTCGAACGCAAACTTCGCGATGCGCGTCGAGGCTTTTTCGGTGACGACCTTTAGTGCCGTCGTCACACCGGGCACGATCTCCTGCTCCAGGCCCACATACAAACCTTCTGTGTTTTCGCGCACGATGATCAGGTCGACATCCGGATACTTCGTGGCGAGCCCGGGCAGGTTCTTGATTGGCCGAAAGTTCGCGTACAGGTCGAACTGCTTGCGCAGCGTCACATTGATCGACTTGAAACCTTCGCCGATGGGCGTTGTTACCGGGCCCTTCAGCGCGACTTTCGTGCGGCGGACCGACTCGTACAGCGCCTTCGGGATGTACTCGCCGGTCTTCGCGAACGAGTCCGCGCCGGCCTCGTGGCGCTCCCAGGCAAACTCCGTGCCGGCGCGCTTGCCGGCTGCTTCCAGTATGCGAACGGTAGCGTCGGTCACTTCCGGACCGATGCCGTCGCCGGGGATCAGCGTGATGGTGTGTTGGCTCATAGACTTTGGGAAACCGGTGCTTTCTTCGCGGGCGGCTCGGCAGTCGACTGGGTGGAAAGCGAGCGCGACTGCACCAGCTGCTCCAGCTCGTCGCGAAATTCGGCCGCATCCTTGAACTCGCGGTACACGCTCGCGAAGCGGATGTAGGCGACGGTGTCCAGCTTCTTCAGCCCATTCATGATGAGCTGGCCCAGTTCGGAGGTCGGGCGCTCGCGATCGGGCGCTTCATTCAGAAAGTTTTCCGCTGCTTCCACCAGCGCCTCCAGCTGGTGCATCGCGACGGGGCGCTTTTCGCAGGCATGCTGCAGGCCGGTCAACATCTTCTGGCGATCGAACTTTTCGCGGCGGCCGTCTTTCTTGACGACCATGAACGGGATCTCGTCGATGCGCTCATAGGTAGTAAAGCGCCGGGTGCAGCGGTCGCACTCGCGGCGGCGGCGCACCGCGGCCGACTCCTCGATCTCGCGTGAATCCACCACGCGATCCTGTGCAAAGCCGCAAAAAGGGCACTTCATGGTATGCAACGATTCTAGAGCAAATCCACGGACAAAACTTAAAACCGCCTGCGCGGCTGGCGGGCACTTCGTGCCACGTGTTCGTTGTGTCAGCAGGCAGAGCAATCGCGGCCCTCCCGCTGGTCGGGATCGGCATCTACAGGCGCTTGCGCACGGCGCGGCGTACCGCTTCCGTCACAACGCCGTAGATCACATGCGTGACCCACTCGCTGACCCGCTCCTGCGCCGGCTGATCGGCGACCGGCTCCACCAGACCGGTGCGCGGCAGCACGCCCTCATGCATCAGCCGGTTCAGCGTGAGCCCGAACGCGGCGCCGCGCCATGCGGTCACGCGCGGCTGGTACTCCGCCGCCAGGCCGTACACGCCGCCGGTGAGCGTGCCGAATGACCAGTGGATCCCCTCCGACGCGGCAGCTTTGCCTGCGGGTGGCAGGTGCACATCCGCCGCGGCCGAGGCGCGCTCCACCACCAGCTTGGGCGGCGGTGTCTGCCCCCGTGTCCGCGGCGGCAGCAGCTTTTCTCCAACGACTTTGGCGGCCGATCCGGCCAGACCGCCGGCAAGCCCAGCCAGAAATGCCTTGGTGAACGAGGTGGTGCGCACAGTAGTCATACCCGGGTGGGATGCAGGCTACAGTCGGTTCGCTTCCAGGTCTTACTTTCCGTCTCCGCCCAGACTACGAGCGTGTTCGTTCAGCAGCGTCACGCCTCCGGCACAAACTCCCGCTCGGCCGCCGGCGCAATGGCTTCCTCGCCCGCATGTTCGCTCTCCTCGGTCAGCTTCTTGAGCGAAACATGCTCGATGCGCGACCAGATCAGCCCCGCCGGAATCACGCTCATGAAGGTGACCAGCAGCAGCATGGTCGCGGCGCCCAGCGAGGGCTCGGGCGCCGCGCCGAACAGCGACTGGATGCCTTTCGCGACGATGCCGATCTGGGTGAACCAGCCGATAATCGGCAGCTGTACCAGCGATGCGCCCTGGCTCACGACCGACAGCAGCATGCAGCGCGCGAGCGTCATATTGTGCAGCGGCGGCGACGCGGTAAAGGCGCGCAGCGTTACCAGGTAGGCGTACACGATCATCACCCACATGACCAGCGACAGCACCGTGGCCTGTGCGAACGCGCTGAACGAGTCGATCGCGTTCAAACCGTCCCGGAAAGCGAGAATCTTCTCGTGAATGCTCTCGCCCAGCCTGGGGGAGAACCTGCCGAAGCCGCCGCGGAAAAAGCCGGCGACTGTCTCGCCCGCTCTCCGCACGAAGAACGCGAACAGGGCAAAGCCGACCACCGCGGCCAGCGCGGCCAGGGCAAAACGGTTCGCGACTTCCGGGTGGGGCAGCGATTTGCGGTCGGGCGCGAACAGCAGAACCACCGCGAAGATGAGCGCATTGGAGCCGAAGTCGAAGATGCGCTCGACCGCCCACACCGCAACCTGCGAGGTGAGCGGAATGCTGGTGCGGCGCGAAACCAGGTACGGCCGCACCAGGTCGGCGACGCGGCCGAACAGGGCTACCGCGGTAAAGCCGATGATCTGCGTGCCGAACAGCGAAAGCGGGCCCACGCGCCGGGTGGGCTTCAAGAACAGCGCCCAGCGCACCGCGCGCACGCAGTAGGCAGCGTAGATGAGCGCAATGCCGAGCCCGAACATCCTCCAGTCCGCCAGCCGCAGCTGGTTGACGAAGGTTCGCCCATCGAAGTGAATGCGGCTGCGCAGCAGATACACTGCCACGGCCAGCAGCAACAGCAGCCCGACGCCAATCGCCGTGCGGTTCTTTCTCAACGCGGTCGTCTCCTTACTTTCTTTGCGGATTCAGCGCCGCGGCCCGGCGTCAGCGCGTGCCGGTCGAAGCCCTGGCGCCGAGCGCGGCCACCTGGCGTGCGGCGTACCGCTGGTTGAACTCGTGAATGATGCGGGCCACGTAGGCACGCGTCTCCCTGTAGGGTGGGATGCCGTGCCAGCGGTCGACCGCGCCCGGTCCCGCATTGTACGCAGCCAGTGCGAAGGCCAGGTTGTTGTGATAGCGGGTGAGCAGGGCATCGAGGTAAGCGGCGCCGCCGCCCACATTCTCGGCCGGCGCGAAACTGTCATGGACCCCAAGCGTTGCCGCCGTGGCCGGCATCAGCTGCATCAGCCCCTGCGCGCCGGCGCGGCTGCGCGCATGCACCCGGCTGCCGCTCTCCGCGTGAACCACGCTCGCCAGCAGATCGACATCGAGATCATGCTTGCTGCCGGCGCCCTGGAGAACTTCGTGCAGCTCGGGCGCGGTCAGCACCTCAGGCGCGGTGCTCGCCGCCTTTGCGGCCATGGTGGGAGAAATTGCCGGGGAAGCAGGCAGCGCGACAAGCTCATCGGCGGTGATTTCCGCCGTGTTTACTTCCACGTAACTGGAAGACGCGGCGTCCATGTACAGCCGCGTCTTCGTCCCGTCCGCAACGCGGTGGTCGCAAACCATGTCAAAGCCGTTGCTGAGCGTGACGTGCTCGGCAGCAAACAGCGGACCCGCGGCGGGCAAGAACAGCATCAGCGCCAGATAGCGGCGGCCGCTGCGCGGAAAAAATGAGGAGCGAGCCAACATTGGGGTCAATCTATCACGGTCCGGTTTCATCCTTCAGCGGCGGGAACACGGCCGGATAGGAATTGTCACAGCAGGTTCAAAAAATCATCTACCGATAGACCCGCGTTACGGATCAGCGCACGCAGGTGCCCACCGAGAGTTCTTTATGCTGAGGAATGGAAAGGTTCGCGCGCTCTCCCGTCTTGCTCATGATCATATGACTCCCAACCTGCCCCATTGTTTCCCAGCCGTTTCTGCCAAAGCCTTTGCCGCTTCCTTGCCCGAGATATTGCCGAGCTTCCCCATCAAACCGCAACGACAAGGTGGGTTTGCTCGGGAGCCATAGTGCGAACAGCTTTTTGATCCTCGGCCCACATCCAGGCAGTCATGGCCTCCTTGATATTCTCCAGCGCCTCCTTTTCATCACGGCCCTGCGAAACACAACCAGGGAGCGCCAGACACTCAATCACGACCCAGCCATCCTCGGCCTGTTCCATCGATACGTGGAAGATCATGGTCTCGGCTCCTTCCGCTCGAGTCTACATCGCTATCGCTTACGCTTCTTGGGTCACCACACCCTGCTGAACCATTTCTCGAAGACCCGGCAGCAGTTTCGCGCGCACTTCCAGCGCCGCCTCCAGCGCCAGCGCGGCGCCATCCTCATCGTTCGTCGCGGTAATCCGCCACCCGGAGCGCGCCGCCTCCTCGCGGAGCAGCGCGCCGGCATTGCGCATCAGCACCGGCTGGCCGGCCCAGCGCAGCATTTCCAGGTCGTTCCAGTTGTCGCCGACCGCCATCACCGCTTCGCGCGGAATGCCGCGCCGCTCGGCCAGCCGCGCCAGCGCCACCCCCTTGTTGCAGCCCAGCGGCAGCACGTCGAGGATGCTCAGGTCACGCTCCGCATACTCGGTCCGGTGCATCTCGATCTGCGCGGCAAAGGGCGTGCGCAGCAGGTGGGCCTCGGCCGCGCCCATCTGGGCCACCGTGCCGCAGATCATGCCCTGCATGGGCGCCTCGCCGCGGTCGAACACCCGCTCCAGCGGGTCCACCTGCTCTATATAAGGAAGATTCGCGTCCACCCACAGGGCAATGCGGTCGTGCAGGCGATCGAGCGACTCGAGCACCAGCTCGCCCGGCCCTACCTTGTCGAAGGTAAACACCATGGTGCCGCCGAAGGGCCGCAGCTCCGCGCACAGCGCCCGCGCCGTTTCGAGCGAGAGAAAGAAGTGGTCCATCAGGTTGCCGGCGAAGTCGCGGGTCGAGGCGCCGTTCGAGGCAATCAGCACGGTTTCGGGCGCCAGTCCGATCGGCTCCAGCAGGGGCATGGCATAGGCCGAGCGGCGGCCGGTCGCGATCACTACTTCGACCCCGGCGGCGACCGCGGCGCGCAAAGTAGCCATGGTGCGCTCGCTCATGCGTTCGCCTTCCGACGGCATCAGCGTCCCGTCGATATCGAAGGCGGCCAAGGCCACCGGATGCGGTTGAGGAGAGCGGGGAGTCATTGCCGTAAGTGTACCGGGCAGCCCGGCCTGCGCGGCCAGCGTAGAGAAGAAATAGCGAACCTTCGGTAACCAGGTTTCAGCCCAGCAAAAGCGGCAGCCCAGCACTACCGAGGCGAAGGGCAAGCCGGGCTTTCCTCCCCGCTCCCACTCCTGTGAAAATGCGGTATGCCGCAGATCGCCTCGCTCCAGTGCTCCCGCTGTCACCGCCACACCTCCGCCGAAACGCCTCAGACGGTTTGCCCCCACTGCGCGGGCGCGCTCTACGTGCGCTACGACATGGAGCAGCTAAAGAAGACGGCCCGCAAGCCGGATGACTCGACCGCCGGCCGGTCCGGCAGTCGTGAGCGGCAGTTGCAGGACAGCATGTGGCGCTACCGCGATGTACTGCCCGCCGTCGATCCCGTCACGCTCGGCGAGGGCTGGACGCCGATGCTCGAAAGCCGGCGCTTTCCCGGGGTCCTGCTCAAGGAGGAAGCCACCAACCCGACCGGCACCTTCAAGGCGCGAGGCATGTCGATGGCCGTGACGATGGCCAGGCATTTCGGGCTGAAGAAGCTGGCTGTGCCCTCGGCCGGCAACGCCGCCGGGGCGCTCGCGGCTTACGCGGCGGCCACCGGAGGCCCCGCGGCTGGAGGCCTGGGAGCCCACATCTTCATGCCCCGTGACGTCCCCTTCGCCAACTATCTGGAATGCGTCGCCTACGGCGCCCACACCACCCTGGTCGACGGGCTCATCTCCGACTGCGCCCGCATCGTGAATGAGCGCAAGCAGGCTGAGGGCTGGTTCGACATCTCGACCCTCAAGGAGCCCTATCGCGTGGAAGGCAAAAAGACGATGGGCTACGAACTGGTCGAGCAGCTGGGCTGGGAGTACCCCGACGCCGTCTTCTACCCGACCGGCGGCGGCGTCGGGCTGATCGGCATGTGGAAGGCGTTCGAGGAGATGGAGCAGCTGGGCTGGGTGAGCGGGAAACGCCCCTTGAAACGACCAAAGATGATCGCGGTGCAGAGTTCCGGCTGCGCGCCGGTCGCGCGCGCGTTCGCGGCCGGAGAGCAGGCCTCGACCATGTGGCAGGGCGCGGCGACTTTCGCCAGCGGCCTGCGCGTGCCCAAGCCTTACGGCGACTCCATCATCCTCGAAATCGCGCGCGAGTCGGGCGGCTTGGTTCTCGACTTCCCGGATGACGAAATCCTGCGCTCGCTGCTGGACTGGGCGAAGCACGAGGGCCTGCTGCTGTCGCCCGAGGGCGCGGCGGCTACCGCGGCCTACGACCACCTGCTCGCGTCGGGCTTCCTGAGTAAAACCGACCGGGTCGTGCTGTTCAACACCGGCGCCGGTCTGAAGTACACCGACCTGACCGCGGACGCGATGGGGCTGGTACGGCCCGGCGGACCGGCAAAGCTGCCCGCCCGCATGCCGGTTGGCGGCATCATCACACCAAAGTAAGGCCTGGTTAGCTGGAAAACTAGGATATTTACCAAAGAATTGGAGATAACGCCAATTATTGGGTAAACTTCCGATAATGAACCGCGTTGACAATCCGTTTTCCCCCGGTGCAGGCAGCGCGCCGCCTGAGTTGGCCGGTCGTGAAGACGTTCTCGAAGAAGTTCAGGTTGGCATCCAGCGCATAAGAAACGGCTCTTTCAGCAAGAGCTCCATCTTTGTCGGTCTGCGAGGCGTAGGGAAAACGGTATTACTCAACCGCGCTCGCGAGATTGCCGACGAGCACGGCTTTCTTACCGTCTTCATCGAGGCGCATGAAGAGAAGTCGCTTCCTGCCTTGCTGGCACCCCACCTGCGCCGCATTCTTCTTGGGCTGAATTCTGGCTCATTCACAGAGAAGACCAGAAGAGCGCTCCGTGTCTTCAAGAGCTTTGTTTCAGGGATGAAGGTCAAAGTTACTCTGAATGAACAGATGGATATCGAGTTCGGCATTGAGGCCGAGCAGGGAACGGCGGATAGCGGAGACCTGGAGCATGATCTGAGCGAAGTCCTGGTTGCCGTAGGCGAAGCAGCCGCTTCGAAAGGTGTGTCCGTCGGATTATTCATCGACGAACTTCAATATCTTTCTGAAGTAGAATTCAGCGCCCTGATTATGGGCCTGCATCAGGTTTCACAGAAAAAGCTGCCGCTCATTATGTATGCGGCGGGATTGCCGCTGATTCTCGGCCTGGCAGGGCGATCCAAATCATATTCAGAACGTCTTTTCGCATTTCCGAGTATAGGCACTCTGGACTTGGTTGCTGGACGCAGAGCGATCGTCCGTCCCATAGAAGCCCTCGGTGTTGCCATCGAACCGGCTGCAGTGAAGGCAATCCTTCAAAAAACCGAGCGATATCCCTACTTCCTTCAACAATGGGGATACGAGGCTTGGAATGTAGCCGCTAACTCCCCGATTACTGTGAAGGCGGTAAGCGAAGCCACGGTACGAGCGGTTCGGCAATTGGATACGAGCTTTTTTCGCGTTCGGTTTGATCGTTTGACGAAGAGAGAGAAGGACTTCCTGTTCGCAATGGTGAATGTAGGAGGCGAGATGCAAAGATCGGGAGACATTGCGGAGCAACTCGGCGTAAAGGCCACCTCGATCGGTCCTCTCCGAAGCTCTCTGATTCGAAAAGGCATGATCTATAGCCCTGCTCATGGCGACAATGCATTCACCGTGCCGCTTTTTGACGGCTTCCTCAAACGGCAAATCAGAAATTAGCGACAGACGCATGGTGGCCGACGCTTAGCGGTGCTCTCCAGCGCTGAGAAGAACCGGAACAGTCCCTTCCCTACATCGTAGGCTGCACCGCGCTGGGGGGCGCCGCGGCGGCCTGCATCTGCGCGCTAGGCGTCGAGCGCGCGATCGCCACTTCCTCCTCATTCATGTCGACTGCAACGTCGGAGAACAGCGGCGTGCTCAGGTACCGCTCGCCCGTATCCGGCAGCATGCACAGCATGGTCGAGCCTTCGGGCGCTTCCTTGCACGCCATCAGCGCCGCGGCAAAGGTCGCGCCAGAGCTGATCCCGACAAAGATCCCTTCCTTCGTGGCAAGCTCGCGGCTGCAGCGAAACGCCTCGGCATTCGGAATGCGCAGCACCGGCTCAAACAGGCGCCCGTTCGCCGCGTCCATCCCGTCGCCCACCAGCTTGGCGATAAAATCCGGGCTCCAGCCCTGCTGCGGATGCGGGTGCCAGGCGGGGTGGCCGGCGGCGGGGGACCCATCTGGGTTGCGTTCCTGCGGCAGACCGCTGGCCAGCATGGGCGCGTCGTCCGGTTCGCACACCACGATTTTCGTCTCCGGCCGCTCCTTCGCGAGCACACGCGAAACCCCCTTCAGCGTCCCGCCCGTGCCGAACCCGGTCACCCAGTAATCCAGTCGCTCGCCTGCAAAATCATCGAGAATCTCCCGCGCCGTGGTGCGCGAGTGCATGTCGGCATTGGCCTCGTTTTCGAACTGCCGCGTCAGAAACCAACCGTGCTGCTCCGCCAGCTCCCGCGCCTTAGCGACCATGCCCGATCCGCGCGCCGCGCCGGGCGTCAGCACCACCTTCGCTCCCAGGAACCGCATCAGCTTGCGCCGCTCCACGCTGAACGTATCCGCCATCACGATCACCAGCGGGTAGCCTTTCTGCGCGCACACCATGGCCAGCCCAATGCCTGTGTTGCCGCTCGAGGCTTCCACAACCGTCTGCCCCGGCTTCAGCTTGCCCGTTTTCTCGGCATCCTCAATTACGCCCAGCGCCAGGCGGTCCTTTACCGAGCCAAGAGGATTGAATGCTTCCACCTTTACATAAAGGTTTACATGCGGGGGCGCTAGTTTGTTAATGCGCACCACCGGGGTGTTTCCAATCGTTTCCAGGATATTGGCGTATCTCTTTCCCAAGTGCGGCTCCTTCATGGACGATTATTGTGATGCTTTGCAATGAAGTTGGGCAGAGCTTAATACCCGTTCGCGATCAGGTAGGGCAGCGTGACCTCAAACGCCGTATCGCCCGCGGTATCCGGCCCGGCCAGCCGCGTCCACCGGTCTTCCTTCTTTCCGGCCATCAGCAAGCCGTTCTGCACCGCCAGCTTCATCAGCACATCCGCCTCAAGGTTTACCGGCGCGCCGGGCGCGAGGGTATGCAGGTTGGTCGCCTCATAGGTATGCGGAATCACCGCGACATGCAGCTCGCCCGCGCCGGTCAGCGTGTCATCGTTCGCGTCTTTCTCCGGGAACCAGCGCGCTACCGTGAGGCTGATGCCTTCGATGGTGATCGAACCCTTCTCGACCACGAACCGCCCCACCGCCGGCGGCACCGCGACCCGCAGCAGCCAGTCGCTGCGCTCGCCCGACGCCACGCGCTCCAGGCCCAGCAGCGATCCGGCCGCGTCCACGTGTCCTTGCACGATGTGGCCGCCCAGCGGGGTGCCGGCCGGCGTCGGCAGCTCCAGGTTGACCTTCGCGCCCGCAGCCAGCGAGGCGAGCGAAGTCCGCTCCACGGTTTCGGCCGCCAGCTCCGCGTGGAATCGCCCGCTCTCAGGCTCCAGCGCCGTCAGGCACACACCGCTTACCGCGATGCTGTCGCCCACCTTCAACGGCTGCGCCAGCCCCGGCGCCCCGACCGTCAGCCGCAGCGTTCCATCGCCAGCCGTCAGCGCTTCGACGGTACCAGTAGCCTGCACAAGCCCTGTAAACATGGTTTCGCGCCTCTGTTTCGATTCTAAAAGAGATCAGCCGTCGCGCCAGGGATCGCGCAGCCACGCTTCCAGCAGGAAGTCCGAGCCCGACTCCGAGATCGCGGAGCGGCGCAGCTCGAGCGGCAGCGGCAGCTCGCCCGCGACCAGCGGCACGCCTGCTTCGCCCAGAAACATCGGCGCGTAGAACAAGCACAGCTTGTCCGCGATTGCGGCAGCGCCGCTCGCCGGTTCGCTTCCGAGCAGCGCCCGGTTCAGCTGCGATCCGCCCTCGGCCAACAGGTTTAGTACCCGGTACTCCTGCGCCAGCAGCCGCAGCACCGCATCCAGATCGAGTCCGTCCGCACCGGTAATCCCCACAGCGCGCACCTGCACGCCCGCTGCCTCCAGCGCACGCCGGCGCTCCGCGTGAACGGGATCCCCGGGCGCTTCGGCTGTGCACACCAGCAGGTCGCCGCCCGCAGTCCGCACCAGCTGGCTGTCCAAGGGCAGGCGCAGGCGCGAGTCCAGCACCGCCCGCAGCAGCGGACGCCGGCGCGCGCCTCCGCTGCGGTCGGTCAGCAGGGGGTTGTCTGCAAGCACCGTGCCGATGCCGGTCAGCACTGCGTCGGCCGCGTGGCGCAGTCCCTGCACTGCCAGCAGCGAGTGCGCGCCGGTCAGGTACGCCACGGTACCGGCGGGCTTCCGTGCGCGCGGCGGAGCGATCCTGCCGTCGAGCGAGACCCCCGCCTTGAGCGTGACAAACGGCAGCCCTTTCAGCACAAAGCGGGCAAACCCATCGTTGAGCGCGCGCGCCTCGTTTTCCAGCACGCCCACGGTCACCGCGATGCCAGCCTCGCGCAGCAGCGCAAGCCCGCGCCCGTTGACCAGGGCAAAGGGGTCGCCCGTGGCCACGATCACCCGAGCAACGCCCGCGCGGACGAGCGCCTGCGCGCAGGGCGGCGTGCGGCCGGTATGCGCGCAGGGCTCGAGCGTGACATAGGCGGTCGCGCCGCGGGCCTGCTCGCCGGCTTCGCGCAGGGCGACGGCCTCGGCATGATCCACGCGGTCGTAGTGGTGCGCGCCGCGGCCAACGACGGCCCCGTGACTCACCAGCACGCAACCCACATGCGGGTTGGGCGAGGCGAGGCCGACGGAATCCCGGGCCAGCTCCAGCGCCTGGCGCATCCAGCGCGTGTCCGGGTCCAGGCCTGGATATTCGCCGCGCCGTTCTTCTCCATGCAGCGGGAATGGCTCCGGCATCGCCTGCTCTCCGGCCTACTCGCCCAGCAGCGAGTCCACAAATGCTTCACTCTCAAACGCGAGCAGATCGTCCATCTGCTCGCCCACGCCTACGAACCGTACCGGAAGTTTCAGCTCCTGCGCAATGGCAATCACGATGCCGCCCTTCGCGGTGCCATCGAGCTTGGTCAGCACGATGCCGGTCACGCCCGCCGACTCGGTAAACAGTCGCGCCTGCTGCAGTCCGTTCTGCCCCGTCGTCGCGTCCAGCACCAGCAGAACCTCGTGCGGCGCGTCCCAGATAATCCTCTGCGCGGTGCGCCGCATCTTGTCGAGCTCCGCCATCAGCCCCGTCTTGGTGTGCAGCCGGCCGGCCGTATCCACCAACAGAAAATCAGTCCGGCGCGCGTTCGCTGCCTGCATCGCGTCGAACAGCGCCGCGGACGGGTCGCCGCCCTGCCGCGTCTTGATGATCTCGACCCCGGCGCGCTGCCCCCACACTTCCAGTTGCTCGATCGCCGCGGCGCGGAACGTATCGGCCGCGCACAGCAGCACGGTTTTGCCCGCGCGCCGGTGCCATGCGGCCAGCTTGCCGGTGGTGGTGGTCTTGCCGGTACCGTTCACCCCGACCAGGAACACGATCTCCGGCGGCGCGATCCGGCGCGGCGGCAGCGAGCTCTTCGCCTCAAGAATGGTCAGCAATTCCGCGCGCAGCAGCGCCTTCAGCTCGGCGCCGTTCTGGATCGTCTGGCGGCGAGCCCGGGCCCGCAGCGCGTCTAGAACGACAGTCGTGGTCGTCATGCCGATGTCGGACGCGAGCAGCACCTCTTCCAGCTGGTCGAGCGCCGTTTCGTCCACCTCGCGCGTCAACGCGACCACGTCGCCAATACGGTCCGAAAGCGACTCGCGCGTGCGCGAGACCGCATCGCGCATCCGGTCGAACACACTGCGCTTTTCAGGCTGGTCGAGCGAGCCGAATAAGGTCTGAATCATGTGTTCAGTTTAAGGCGTCAAGACCCCCTGCGCGGGAGGCGGCCACTTCGTGGCGTGTCTACTCTGTCCGTGGCCCTCCCGCTGGTCGGGATCGACAGCGCTGATGCCGACCAACGGGAGGCCCACAAATGTGCCGGCTGCGAGCATCCAGGTAGACACGCCACGAAGTGGCCGCCAGCCGCGCAGGCGGTCTTGTCTTTACTCGTCGCGGCCGGGTCGCGCCATCAGCGCGCGCACTGCGTCAGACGCCGAACGCTCGCCATGCAGCACCGCGCGCACTTCTTCCGTAATCGGCATGTCCACGCCGAGGCGGCCAGCCATGCCGAGCGCAGCGTCAGTGGTGCGTACGCCTTCGGCGACCTTGCCATGCAGGCTCGCGACGATCTCCGGCAGTGCTCGCCCGCGGCCCAGCTCCATCCCGACGAAGCGGTTGCGCGAGAGAGCGCCGGTGCAGGTCAGCACCAGGTCGCCGACGCCAGCCAGGCCGGCGAGCGTTTCGCGGCGGCCTCCGCAGGCCAGCGCCAGACGTGTGATCTCGGCGATGCCGCGGGTGATAATCGCGGCGCCGCTGTTGTGCCCCAGTTCGAGCCCCGCGACCGCGCCGGCGGCGATCGCAATCACGTTCTTGAGCGCCCCGCCCAGCTCAACGCCCACCACGTCGGTATTGCGATAGAGGCGCATGGTTCCGGTGGTCAGCATGGCCTGTGCGCGCTCGGCGTCTTCGGCCTGCGGGAACGCAACCGTGACCGCGGCAGGCGACCCGGCGGCAACTTCCTGCGCGAACGACGGCCCGCTCAGCACCCCGACCGCATGCGCCTGCGCGCCGAAAGCATCCGCCAGTACCTCGGTCATGCGCAGCAGGGTCGCGTCCTCAATGCCCTTGGCCGCGCTCACCAGCATGGTTCCAGGCTCAAGAAACGCAGCAAGCGCGCGCGCTGTCACGCGCACATGCTGCGACGGCACTACGAACAGGATCGCCTCCGCTCCGTCCGCCGCCGCGGCGAGCGAATTTGTAACCGTGAGAGTGGCAGGCAGCGCGAAGCCCGGTAGGTAGCGGCGATTCTCGCGCTCGCCGGCCAGCGCCGCGGTATGCCCGGGCGTGTGCGCCCACAGCGTGACCGAATGGTCGGCACGGCGGCAGAGATTGAGCGCGAGCGCCGTGCCCCAGGAGCCGGCGCCCAGTATGCCGATGCGGCTCAAGCGGCTGGCGCCCGATTGCCGCCGCCGATACGGTACTCCGTGCCGGCCAGCAGGCGGCGGATGTTCTGGTGGTGCTTGAGGATGACGATCGCGGGGATGGCGAGCAGCGCAGTCATCACGGCCCAGCCTTTGCCCGTATAAGGCGGCACGGCAAACGCGGCGACCGCCATGCCCAACGCGCCGAGGATCGACGCGAGCGAAACAATCCGTAACAGCGCCAGTGACAGAAGAAACGTGCCTAGCGAAATCAGCGCGACCGGCCAGGCCAGCGCGAGCACCACGCCAAACGCCGTAGCCACGCCCTTGCCCCCGCGAAAGCCGAGCCACACCGGGAAAATATGCCCCAGTAGGGCGCACAGCGCGGCCAGAGATGCTGCGACGCTCACATGGAAGGTGTACGCGGCATCGTGCTGCACCCAGCGCGCCGGCAGCATCGGCAGCACACCGGTTGCGAACACGACCGCGACCCAGCCTTTCGCTGCGTCAAGAAAAAACGTTAAAGCGCCCAGCCACTTCGCCCCTGAGCGCACCACATTTGTAGCCCCGATATTGCCGCTGCCGGTGGTGCGAATGTCCTGGTGGCGAAACGCGCGGACCAGCAGGTAACCCCACGGAATCGAGCCCAGCAGGTAAGCGACCGCGGCAATCAGCAGGAAGGGAACGGCGTTCATCGCGTATCGAGTGTAGCGCACCGGCGATGGCTGCTCCTCTGAAGGAATGCCGCGGCCGTTCGCGCCTGGAATGTGACTTTGGTTTGGCTGAAAGGCGGTTGGCTGGCGTGCCTGCTGGGTTAGCCTCCAAACCAGGCGCCATGCAACAAGGCCCGCGCCTAGGAACGCGGGCCCTGCCTGGTGCCAAGGAGGAACGGTATGGACAGACCCAAACCGAAACCTTCCGCGCCAAAGGTAACACTTTGGCTGCGCGTGGGAGCCTTGCTTGTGCGGATCGTGGAAGTGGTTGACCACCTCATCCATGACTTGCACGGGTAGGCAACTCCCGTATAACCCCGAAGGCGCGGTGTATCGACCGCGCCCTCGGTTCCTACGCTGACAGTCTCCGCCGGAAATGCGCTGAAGTCAACCCGAAAATCACAAATGCTGGAGCGTCCTTGCCTTGTCCGCCGCTTCCTGAGCCGGAACGGCTATCCACCACCAACTCGCATCCCACCCCGCTCTAACGCCGCGCCAGCAGCCGCTTTCGCACCAGATCGAGCGCCTGCTGGCTGGCCTGCTGGCGGATCCGGTCGCGATCTCCATTGAATCGCTTTTCAACCACATCCGTATCCATGCCATCGGTCACGGCGATGTAGACCAGCCCAACCGGTTTTTCCTCGGAGCCGCCGTTGGGTCCCGCGACGCCCGTTACTCCCACGCCAAACGTGCTGCCGGTCTTCGCGCGGATACCCGTCGCGAGCGCCGAGGCCACTTCCCGGCTCACGGCGCCGTTGGACGCGATCAGAGCGGGCGCAACCCCGGCGAACAGCGTCTTGAGCTCGTTCGAATACACCACCGCGCCGCCCACAAACGACCGCGACGACCCGCTGATCCCGGTCAGCCGCTCGGCGATCATGCCGCCGGTGCAGCTCTCCGCCACCGAGAGCGTGGCCGCGGCCAGCTCCAGATGGTACAGCACGATCCGCTCCAGGCTCTCGCCGTTCGAGGAGTACAGCACATCGTCGAGCTCTTCCTCGATCGCGCTCGACAGCGCATCCACCCGCTGCTGCGCCTGCTCAAGCGTCGGCTTGGTCGCGATCAGGTTCAGCTGGATGTCGCCCAGATGCGCGAGGATCGTCGTCTCGACATCGGCATACTGCTTGTAGATCGGCGCGATGCGCGCGTCGCAGGCCGACTCGCCGATCATCGCCGCTTTCAGGGTGCGGGTCGCGAAGTAGCGGCGCGGGATCGTCTCCGTCAGCCGCGGCAGCACCTCGGCCTCGAACATCGGCTTCAGCTCGCTGGGCGGCCCGGGCAGCAGCACCAGCAGCTTGCGATGGCCGTTATATACGGTGTCGAGCCACTGGCCCGGCGCGGTGCCGGCGTTGTTGGTCAGCGCCTCGGCGCCTTCCAGCACGTCGCCCTGCTTGGTATTGTTCTCGGTGATCTGGATGCGCCGCGTGGCGAAGCGCGCGTAGAGCGCCGCCACGATCTCCTGGTTGCGGCGCAGGCGCAGTCCCAGCGCTTCGGCGACCGACTCCCGCGTCAGGTCGTCCTCGGTCGGCCCCAGCCCGCCCATGGTCACGACAATGTCGGCGCGCTCGAGCGCATTGCGCACCGCGCTCACCAGGTGCTCGCGCCGGTCGCCGACGATGGTCTTTGCGGAGATGCTCACGCCCAGTTGGTTGAGCTGCCCGGTGATGTAGAGCGAGTTGGTGTCCTGCCGGTAGGGTGTCAGCAGTTCCGAGCCGACCGCAATAATGTCACAGTTCATAATTCTTCTGGATTCTTTCTTCAGGGCTTCATTACTGCAAATCCGGAGACCACCACCGGCGCGCCGTCCGGAAATTCCGCCACGAGCGACAAACGGCCGCCCATCGCCTCCACCGACCGCCGCAGCGTGGAGATGTGCAGGTCTGTCCTCTGTTCGATGCGCGAGATCTGTTCCTGCTTGACGCCAAGCGCCTTCGCCATCTCGGTCTGCGTCAACCGGCGCGCCTTGCGCAGCTCCCGCATGGTCATCTCCTCGGCGATCAGCAGCGCCGCTCGCTGCTCGATCTTCCCGCGGCGGGCGGCAGGCAGCGCATCCAGCTTTTCCGTGAGCGTCTTTATGGCTTTCCCTTCCCGGCGCGTGGCCGGAGTGCTTGAGCGCGTCGATGAGTAAAGACTGCGGATGCATACTTGCGTCCGCAATCGCGCTCGTTCGACCGGCAGGGCTCGAAGAAAGCTCAGATAGCCGGAAACGGTGCAAACCAAGGCTTACAGGTTTTCTAGGCGGTCGATCTTAGCCCGGTGTTCGCCCAGTGTGCTGTGGAACTCGCTGAAGTCGCTATGGATCGAGTCGAAGCGCGCTTCGATGGCATTAAATCGCTGCTCGACTGCGTCGAAGCGCTTGTTGATGCGATCTTCAAGCCTCTGAACGTCGCTGCGGTTTAGGAGCGCCGCCAGGAAGATCGCCACTACCGGAACGCCGATCGTCAGTACGTCGTGATTCATGATGTAAAGTCCCGCTTCCAAGGCCTTCTTTAATATAGCCGCAAACCCTCCACCCCCAGCGGCAGCGTGAACAAAGCCTGCGCGGTCGCGACTACCGCATCCCCCCCCGGCATGAACGCCAATCCCGCGATCCCGCTTCCCGCCGCGACCAGCTCCGCCGTGCCGTCCGGCGAAACCTGCACGATCCCGCGCCGCCCCGCGAACGATGCCGCGACATACACGTTCCCGGCTATATCGAGCGCGATCCCCTGCGGCCGCCCCAGACCGCGGTAGTGCACCTTCGGCGTACCATCCTGCCCGATCGCGTACAGCGTGTCGAAGCTCGACGGGGTGGGGCTCGCAACAAACAGCGTTCCATCCAGCCCAAACGCCAGATGGTAGGCGGCGATCGACGGCTCGAGCGTCGCGAAGACGAAAATCTGCCGGTCCGGTGCAATCTTGAAGATCGTCCCGCTGCGGTCGCCGACATACAGATTTTCCTCCGCGTCGAACACGATCCCAGTCGCGATCCCCATGCCTTCCGAGTAAGTGGAAACCGCGCCCTCCGGTGTCACGCGGTAGATGGTCCCGTCCTGCCGCGACGAAACATACAGGTGCCCATCCGGCCCCACCGCCAGGCCCGTCGCGTTCAGGATGCCGCTGACGAAGGGCGCCGCCTCGCCCGATGGCGTGATGCGAAATACCGAGACCGGCGTCTCCTGCCCGCGCGCGCCGGAGAACGTCGCATAGATGTTGCCGCGCGCGTCCACCGCGGGGTTTGAAACCTGGTGGATTCCGGTCGCGAGCAGCTGCGCCACATCCACTGGAACGCTGTTGCTCTGGGCGCCGTTGCGCAGCACCCGCAGCAGCCCCGGCTCGCCTTCATCGGGCACGCGCAGCACCAGGCGCTCCTCGCGGCTCAGCAGAACCCCCGCCGCCAGGCCGCCCAGCATGGCCACCGGCAGGTGCCCCGCCGCGGGAGCAAGCCCGCGGCCGTGGATGTGGATTTCCCCGCCCGGAAGCGCCGCAATGGGGTGCACCCGAGTGATGCGCGGATCAGGTTGCGGCGCGGCGGCGGAAGCAGGCGTGGGATTGTCGGGTGTCATGCTCTTTCTACTGTAGCGAAGCGCGAGGGCCGTCTACCACCAGTGGGCGAGGATGGCCCCTACAAGCAGCGCATAGATCCCCGCCGCCGCATCGTCCATCAGGATGCCGATGCCGCCCTGCAGCCGCTCCAGCTGGCGCACCGGCCAGGGCTTGAGGATGTCGAAGCAGCGGAAGAGCACCAGCGCTGCCAGGGCGTGCGCCCAGTTCGCCCGGCCGTAGCCGCAGAAGGCGAGCAGCGCGATCCACTGCCCGGCGACCTCGTCGATCACGACATGGCCGGGGTCCGGGTGCTCCGACTCGAGCTCGACAACAGAAGCCGCCGGAATGCCGGTAACCAGCGCCAGCAGCGCCGCCAGCAGGGTCGCCGCGCGCAGCGCTGGCGGCGACGGTTCGACCGCCCAGGCGAACAGCAGCCACACCAGCACCGCAACCAGCGAGCCCCAGGTGCCCGGCCCCGGCTTGAGAAAACCCGTCCCCAGAACGGTCGCGACGGCCCAGGCCCAGGGCGTGCGCGGCGGACGCGGGATGACCTCCGCGTCAGGCATCGGGGTCCGACTCCTTTTCGCTCTTTTGAGCGCCGCGCAGCCCTTCCAACTCGTCCAGCAGCTCCGGGTCGTGCACCGGCGACGAAATGCGGTACGCCCCCGAGGCCCACTTGCCCAGGTCGATCACCCGGCAGCGGTCCGAGCAGAAGGGAAACTCCGGGTCGCCCGCGGTAACGAGGGTTCCGCACGAAGGGCAGCGCAGGGCTTTGATTTTCTTCTTGGCCGCCATCAGAGCACCCGCGCGACCACGTCGTAGTCGTGCGCCTCGGTGATCTCGCAGGTGTAGAAACTTCCGGCGGCGAGCATCGCGTGCTCGCCGAAATCGTTCAGGTACAGCTTGCCGTCGATCTCCGGCGCGTGAAAGGAGCTCCGGCCTTCCCACAGCAGCGGCGTTTCCTCGCTCTCGCCCTCGACCAGCACCTGCACCTGCCGGCCCACCCAGGCCTGCTTGCCGGCTTTCGAGATACCCTGCTGCAGCTTCATCAGCGAGCGGCGGCGTGCCTCTACCGTCCGGCGCGGTACTTTGGCGCCGAAATCGAATGCCTTCGCACCTTCCTCGTCGGAGTAGGAAAACACCCCCATCCAGTCGAAGCGCGCATCCCGTACAAACTGCTTCAGGGTGGCGAAATCCTCCTCCGTTTCGCCCGGAAAGCCGACGATGAAGCCGGTCCGGATGACCAGGTCCGGCACGATGGAGCGCGCCTTTTCAAGCGTGCGCAGGAAGATCTCAGCTCCCGCGCCGCGCCGCATGCTCTTCAACACCGCCGGCGAGGCGTGCTGCAGCGGGACGTCCAGATACGGGCAGATGCTCGCGTGCCGCGCCATCGTCTCCAGCAGGCGAGTCGTGATGCGGTTGGGATAGGTGTACAGGAAGCGCAGCCAGACCACACCGTCAATCCCGGCCAGCCGGTCGAGCAGCAGCGCCAGCCCGTCGCGCAAGCCCAGGTCCTCGCCATAGCAGGTGGTGTCCTGGCCGATCAGCGTCAGCTCCCGCACGCCGCTCGCCACCAGCCGCTGGGCCTCGGCGACCACCGACTCCAGCCGCCGCGAGCGGAACTTGCCGCGCAGGTTCGGGATCACGCAGAACGTGCACGGATGATCGCAACCCTCGGCGATCTTGATATAGGCCGAGGCGCGTCCGGTCGCGAGCAGCCGCGGGGTCTCATCGTTATACAGGTAGGTCGGCAGCGGGGAACTCTCCGCCCCATCCCAGTCCGCGCGCGTGAACCGCCCCTGCTGCTCGCGCAGGTCGCCTGCCGGGCGGCTTGGTAGACCCCCTACGCGGGAGGCGGTCCCTTCGGGACGTGTATACGTTGGGTGGGCCTCCCGTTGGTCGGCGTCGGGATCCGAAAGTGTCGATTCCGCCGCCCGGTGCACGATCGCCGTAGCCCCGAGAATCGTAAAAGGGGAGGGTGGCAGAACCTGCGGGGCCGGTCGAATCAATCCGGTCGCCGCCAGAATCGCCTCCAGCTCCCCCGTACCCACCACCGCATCCACTTCCGGAATATTCCTGCGAATCTCGTCCCGGTAGCGCTCCACCAGGCACCCGGCTACGACCAGCCTCTGCGCCCGTCCGCCCGTCTTGTGCCCGGCCATCTCCAGAATCGTATCCACCGACTCCTGCTTGGCCGAGTCGATGAACGAGCACGTATTCACGACCAGCACATCCGCCTCGGCCGTATCGCTGGTCAGCTCCGCCCCCGCCTGCTGCAACATGCCCATCATTACTTCGCTGTCGACGAGGTTCTTGGGGCAGCCAAGCGAGACGAAGCCGATCTTGAGCGGCGCGGCGGACTGCACCGGCGAAGCAGACGCTTCCGAGATGAGGAGAACAGGCGGCACTTCAAGAGTTTAGCCGATACGGCGATGCCTTTCTCCCAGCACTGTGTCTGCGGTTCGAAGAGAGTCTCCGTCAGCACAAAGAAAGCTGCCCTTGCATGTACATGCGCAATCCATGTAATGTACATATAGCTTGAAAGCTGAGGTGGAGCCATGCAGATCACAGCTACAAATTTCCGGAAGGATATGTTCCAGGTCTTCGAGCTGGCCAAGCAAGGCGAAGAGGTCCTGGTCTCGCACAAGGGCGAGCAGTTCCGGCTGATGCCGGAGAAGCCAGTGGACAAGCTGAGCCGGATACGGCCGGTCCAGGTATTCAATCCAGACTGGACGGAGGCTGACACGAAACGAGCAGACCGGGAGATGTGGGCTGAGATCGAAGCGGACTGGAATGAGCTTTGATCGCGTATCTGGATACGAACGTTGCGGCATGGCTCGTTGAGGGCAATCTCAAAAAGCTGACCAAGGAAGCGAGCCGAGTGATCCGGCAGGCTTCGCTGCTGGTCTCGCCTACTGTGGTTCTCGAGCTGGAATATATGCTCGAAGTCAGACGAACCGTCGTACCCGCGACGGAGATGGTGGCCAGGCTTAGCGCGGAGCTCGACTTGAAAGTGTGCAACTACCCATTCCCCGCCGTCGTACAGGCGGCGATCCATGAGAAATGGACGCGCGATGTATTCGACCGCCTCGTCGTCGCGCACGCACGTGCGAATGGGGTGGCTGCCCTGATCTCCGCGGACGCGCATATACAAGCCAACTATAGCGCCACGGTCTGGTAGCGAAAGGAAGGTGCACACAATGACCGAAGCGACGCGCAGAGGTGTGATTCGTGGAGTAGCGGGCGCCGTGGCGAGCGCGGCCATCGGAGGGTCGGTTGCCGCCGTCTCGCAGGGTACAGCCACTCAGCCGCGCCGCGGCCGCATCCACCAGTCCGTCTCCCGCTGGTGCTTCAAGGAGTGGCCGCTGCCAGTTCTCTGCGAGCACGCCCGCGCGCTCGGCCTGGTCGGCGTCGACCTGCTCAAGCCGGAGGAGTACGCCCTCCCCGCGCAGTACGGCTTGCGCTGCACCATGGGCTACGCCGGCGGCGGCGAGATCGACCACGGCCTGAACCAGACCGCCAACCACGACGCGATCGTTGCCGGGCTCACCGCCGGCATTCCCCTGGCTGCCAAAGCCAACGTGCCCAATGTCATCACATTTTCCGGCCTGCGCGACGGCATCGGCGATGACGAAGGCGCGCGCAACACCATCGCCGGCCTCAAGCGCATCGCGCCCATTGCCGAGGCGCACGGGGTTACCGTCTGCATGGAGTTGCTCAACTCCAAACGCGACCACCCGCACTACATGGCCGACCACACCGCCTGGGGCTCGGCCGTCGTCCGCGCCATCGGCTCTCCGCGCATCCGGCTGCTCTACGACGCGTACCACATGCAGATTATGGAGGGCGACCTGGTCGATACGCTGCGCGCCAACCGCGACACCATCGCCCATATTCATACCGGCGGGGTGCCGGGCCGGCACGAGCTCGATGCGCCCGATGAGGAGGTCGCCTGGCCGGGGCTGATGCGCGCGCTGGTCGCAATGAACTTCACGGGCTACGTGGCGCATGAGTTCGTCCCCGCCGGCGATCCGCTCACCGGGCTCGCGAACGCGGTTACTCTTTGCGACGTTTAATTTCTCCGGCGTCAATCCTCTGGGCACCTTACCGCATCGAAAGCGACTGGCCGACCCACCCGCTGACATCTTGAGGGGCGGCGAGGCCCGCTCGGAGGAAACGCATGAAGTTTCAAAAGGCGAAAGCATGGCTGGCCGCCGGAGCTTTGCTCTGTGCCACCGCGGCACCGCTCGCACCCGGCGCATCCGCGCAGTACAACCGAAACAATAACGGCAACTACGGCAACAACAACCGCAGCAACTACTACAGCGGCCAGCGCGACAGCGAGCGCGGGGGCAACTACAACCAGCGCTACCAGCAGGACGACCGCGACCACCATCATGACGACCACGGCGGCGGCATCGGCCCTGGCTATGGTGCGCTGATCGGCGGCGGCGGCGGCGCGGCGCTGGGCGCGCTGTTCGGCGGCGGCATGAAGGGAACGCTCATCGGCGGCGCGGCCGGCGCTGGCCTCGGCGCGCTCGGCGGCAAGCTGGCCCAGGGCAACAACAATCACCACGACGATTACCACCACCACTAGACATCACGATCAGGGGGCACCATGAAGCTGGCAATCCAGTACCGCGCAGGCGTACTCGCCGTAACCCTCGCCGCGACGGCCATGTTCTGCGGCATGCCGTCCGCCACGGCGCAGAGCAGCGCGACCACTCACAACAAGGCCGAAGGCAACGACCCGAACGATGCCAAAATCAACGCCATCCCGCTCGACCGGCTGGTGACGGCGACCTGCCGCCAGGCCTGGCACATGGGCGGCGACAACCAGGATGCCTTCTTCGACATAGTCGAGCGGCTTACGGACCTGTCCGCGCACAACCGCGGCGTCACCCTGCCCGATGACAAGACCGCCGGCTCGCGGGCCGGCGAGTGGATCCGTACCCAGGCGCTCAAGGATCCGGACCAGCTGCTGTACGCGGTCGTGGACCATGCCGTGCTCTACTCGGTCAGCAAGGGAACCTCGAAGCCGGTGAGCGGCAAGTAACGAACGGTCAGGAATCAGGAAGTCCTGATTTCTGACTTACCCCGGCGCACGATGCTAAAATAAGCCTGTGCCGGGCCCTGCGCGGCGCAATCCCGCCAACCCCGCCAGGTCCGGAAGGAAGCAACGGCAACGGGCTCGTGCGTGCGCAGCAGGTACCCCGGTACAAAATCCCCCCCCCGCCCTCCGGCAGCACTAAGGTCATTCGACAGGGCGTCTCCTCTCAGCGAGAATCGAGACTGTTTTGCTGCCCATCCAACGGGCGCAACGGTTTTGGTCGCCTGGAGCGACCGCCTGGAGAGATGCATTGAACCTGGATGAACCACAAGGCGTCGCGCGCAGTGCAGCGCAGCGGGTTCTACGGCGTGCGAAAGTCAGCGCGCTCGGCACCTACGTACCGCCCCGCGTGCTCACCAACGCCGATCTTGAAAAGATGGTCGACACCTCCGACCAGTGGATCGTCGAGCGCACCGGCATCCGCGAGCGCCACCTCGCCGAGAAGGGCTCCGCCACCAGCGACCTGGCCGCCGCGGCCGCCCGCAATTGCCTGGCCGACCGCGGCATCTCGGCCGACGAGGTCGAGGTCATCATCGTCGCGACCGTCTCGCCCGATATGCCGTTCCCGGCGACCGCCTGCCTGGTGCAGGAGAAGATCGGCGCGCACCATGCCTGGGGCTTCGACCTGGGCGCGGCCTGCTCGGGCTTTCTGTATGCGCTGCAGGTCGGCGCCAAGCTGATCGAGAGCGGCGCGCAGCGCAACGTGATGGTGATCGGCGCCGACACCATGAGCTCGATGATCGACTACACCGACCGCTCGACCTGCATCCTGTTCGGCGACGGCGCCGGCGCGGTGTTGCTGGAGGCGGCTGGGGACGGCGAAGAGGGCATTCTCGACTACGCGCATGAGATCGACGGCTCTGGCGCAAACGCGCTGCGACTGCCCGCCGGCGGCAGCCTGCGGCCAGCCAGCGCCGAGACGGTCGCCGCCAAGCAGCACTACGTCCACCAGGACGGCCAGACGGTGTACAAGTTTGCCGTGCGCAAGATGGCCGAAATCTCAGAGAAAGTGCTCACCCGCAACGGGCTCAAGGGCCGCGACCTGGCCTGCTTCATCCCCCACCAGGCCAACCGGCGCATTATTGAGTCGACCGCGCAGCGGCTGGACATGCCGCTCGACTGCGTGATCATCAATATCGACCGCTACGGCAATACCATCGCCGCGACGGTGCCGCTGGCCATGGGCACGGCGCGCGAAGAGGGCAAGCTCAAGCGCGGCGGCATGGTTTTGCTCGCGAGCGTCGGGGCGGGCTTTACCGCCGGCGCCACCCTGCTGCGCTGGGAGCTGGACTGAGAAGCAGGAATCAGGAAGCAGGAAGCAGGAATCAGGAAGCAGGAAGCAGGAAGCAGGAAGCAGGAAGCAGGAAGCAGGAAGCAGGAAGCGATGCCGACGCCGACCAGCGGGAGGGCCACAAGAGCCGCGCCTGCGAACATCCGAAAACAGGCACGGAGTGCCCGCAAGCCGCGTAGGCGGTTTTACGCCGTTGACTTAGCCGCCTGCCCGGCGCGCTCCGCATCCCAACTGCGCTTCTTCCTCCGGTACTGCCAGAAGCCGAACACGATCGCGGCCAGCAGCAGCGAGAAGAAGCTCCACAGGATCACCCCCGACCAGTTGGCCAGGTAACGGTTCCACCAGCGCAGCACATGCCGTCCGTAGGTCGCGCCCACCCACGCTACCAGGCCATAACGCAGGCCGCGGGCCAGCGAGAACGCGATCAGAAACTGTTTGCGTGTCGCCCCCAGAGCGCCTGCGCCCAGCAGCAGCGGCATCAGCGGAACCGGCGGCGGCAGCACGGCGCTGACGGCGATCGTGACCAGTCCATGACCGCGCATCCACCGGGTCACCGGGTCCACCATGCGTTTGGGCGCGAAGTGGCGCAGCATGGCCTCGCCGCCCGACTCCCCCGCTTTCCAGGTGGTGTACCCGCCGATCACGCTGGCCACAATCGCCGTCACCGCCAGCACCACCGGGTTGGAGTGCCGCTGCGCCGCCAGCAGCAACAGCAGCACATCGGCGCTGCCTGGCAGCGGCAGCGGGATAATGGCCGCGTCGAGCAGTGAAACGACGAACAGCCCCGGAATCCCAAGATGAATGAGCCAGTGCGGAATATGCGGCCCGTGCGCGTGGCTCGCGTGGTGCGCAGCCCGGGCGGAGCTTTCCAGGAGAGATAGCAGTGTAGGCGATATCGGCAAGCTCAGCTCCTGAAAGGCATCCCGAACCGGCAGGGGCCGTCGGTACGGGCGAGTGTACCGAAAGATAGATGCACCAGCCGGCAGCTTTTCACCAGCCGCGCCATCCTGCTTTCTTAAATGCGCGAACCTGCCGCTATCCGGCCCCCATCCACACCAGCCGGGGCAGGGAAGGCACCAGCCGCAGCGCATGCGCCTCGGCGAAGAACCGCTCCACTCCCGCGATCGCCCGCGCATCGAGATGGTAGTGAATGTTGCGGCTCAGGTATGTCTGCACCGTCGCCGGGCTCAGGTTCAGCCGAGGCGCCCACTCCGCCACCAGCTCGGGAATATGTGCGAGTCCCGCGTCGCGCGACTGCTCGAAATCCTCCGCCATCGCATCGCGCTCCGCCGCGCTTACCCCCACCAGCCCCGCCTGGCGCACCGCCCAGAAAGCCGAGACCCAGGCCGTCCCGGTGGCCCGCTGCCAGGCCGCGCCCAGGTCCACGTACCGCAGCCGCTCGCCGGTGCGCGCCTGCCGCTCAGCGCGGTCCCTCAGCGCATACAGCGCGGGGTCGCCGATCAGCACCGCGGCGTCGGCCGCGCGCAGCATCGCATCGAGATCCGGCGCGTGCGGCACAAACCGCGGCGTGCGCCCCCAGAACCGCCGAAAGAGAATCTGCGTGTACAGCGCCGTGGTGCGCGAAGCGGTATCGAGCGCGACCGTGCCGATGCGCGCCAGCTCGGCCGCGGACGGGGGCTCCAAGTCCGGCTCTTCGCCGCCTCCCTCGCCCCGCATCACCAGCACCAGCGAGCGGATCGCGCCCAGCGACGCGATCGCGCAGCCCGGCACCACCGCCAGCCCCGGGATCGTCGCGTAGGCGCCGATGGGAATCAGGCCAACATCGGCCGTTCCCTCGGCGAGCGAGACGGCGCACTCCGCCGGCGTCATCCGTTCGATCGCGTAGCGTTCGGCCAGGCGCCCGGCCAGCGGCGGGTGCTCGAAGTTCCACATCAGCGGCGCGGGGTTGAGGAAATCGATGGCCGCCAGCCGGAACAGCGGCGTCGTCACCGCGCGCGCCCGCCGAACAGTCGCAGCCACACCGGCGCAAACGTGCACACAAACGCCAGCAGCTGCACCCCGGGCAGCGCGGCCGCGGCCGGCAGCAGCGCGTCCGCGCACCAGGCCACCGCGATCCAGAATGCCATGTTTGCCGAAGCCGCCAGGTACACCCAGTCGGGAAACCGGTGCTGGTCGCCCGAGAACTGCATCTGCTCGATCGCGGGGTATGGAACCCGCATGCGCCAGCCGCTTGCGCGCAAGGCCGCCACCGGCATCAAATTGAGTGAGAGCACGAGCACGATCCAGCCCGGCAGCGCCCATGGCAGCGATCCGTAGCGCGCGTACACGGCCAGCGTAAAGGCGATCGTGAGCAGCACGTTCAGCGTAGCCCCCGCGTTGACCAGCGCGGGGAATCGGGCCATATCGCCGAGGCGGTTCATCTGGTCGAGCGGCTTGGTGGCTGGCAGTGAGAGAATGAGCGGCATGCAGGGTGTCCTGGCACCACTGTAGCCGATGTGCCGGAGCCGAGGGGAGAAGCAAATGGCAGTGAAGCAGAGAGTGCGGAACGTACTGGGGGGAACCCTCGAAACCTGCGGCAAGGACCCAATGACCGGGTTCTATCGCACGGGCTGCTGCGAGACGGGCCTGGACGACTCCGGCGCCCACGTCGTTTGCGCGGTGATGACGCAGGAGTTCCTCGTTTTCTCGAAAAGCCGCGGCAACGACCTGATGACCCCGCGGCCCGGTTTCGCCGGCCTCAAACCGGGCGATCCCTGGTGCCTGTGCGCCACGCGCTGGGTTGAGGCCGAGCGCCACGGTACCGCGCCGCCCATCGTGCTGGCCGCTACCCACGAGGCCGCCCTGCAGCTCGTCTCGCTCGAAACCCTGCTCCAGTACGCCCTCGACCGCGAGATGGTGCAAGGCTAGCTGGACGATGCTTGAGTACTTCGGGTACTTGTGACCGCTTTGCCGAAGCGGTACGCTTCGGGTAAGTTTCCGACCTGACTCACCCGGCCGGGATCTCAGAGGTCTCGGCTTGTCCGCGAACAAATTATTTGCTCCGCTTCCAGCGCCCACTGTCGTGCAGCCCCCTGCGTCGGAGCCAGAGCCGGCTGAAGACCCGGCCCGGCTCGCCTGGCTGGCCCTTTCGCTGACCCCGGGGCTCGGTTCCCGTCGAATCTTGCAGGCCGTCGAGCGGGTCGGCTCGGCTCTGAAAGTGGCAAAGCTTCCTCTGACCGCGCTCGAGGCCCAGCGCTTCCCGGCGCCCTCGGTCCAGTTCCTCGCCGACGGCCAAGCCTGGCGCGCGGCGATGGAAGAGGCCGAGCGGCTGCGCACGATGGGCGCCCTGTTCGTCTGCTTCGAGGATGCGCTCTACCCCGAGCGCCTGCGCGAAATCTACGATCCTCCCCCGGTGCTGTGGGTCCGCGGCAACCCGGAGCTGCTTTCCGCCCACGGCATCGCGGTGGTCGGCACCCGGCACCCCAGCCCCTACGGCACCGGCATGGCCGAGCTGCTGTCGCGCGACCTGGCCAGCCGCAACCTTATTATCATGAGTGGCATGGCCCGCGGCATCGATACGTTCGCCCACAAGGGCGCGATCGCGAGCGGCAAGCCCACCGTCGCTATCTGGGGCACCGGCATCGACGTCATCTATCCCAAGGACAATAAAGCGCTCGCGGAGCAGATCCTGGCCACGGGCGGCTGCATCGCCACCGAGCAGCCGCTCGGCACCTATCCCGCGCCGCCCAATTTCCCCAAACGCAACCGTATTTTGAGCGCCCTCAGCCACGGCGTCCTGGTCGTCGAGGCGGCAGAGTACTCCGGCTCGCGCGTGACCGCCCGCTGCGCCATCGAGCAGAACCGCGATGTCTATGCCGTGCCCGGCAACGTCACTAACAAGAACTCCTGGGGTCCTAACTCGCTGATTAAACAAGGCGCCAAGCTGGTCGCCAGCTGGGAGGACGTGTGGGAAGACCTGCCCACGCAGGTGCGGGTGGAGATCGAAGCGACCCTGCCCGGCTACGCGCCCGAACCGGTTGGCACCGCCGCCACCCTGTTCGACGATGCCGGCCTGCCGCCTACCGAAACCCGGGTGCTCGCCGTCCTACGTCATGATGAGTCGCTGCAGCTGGATGAAGTTATGGAGAAGCTCGAAGGCGAGTACAGCTCGGCCGAGATCTTCACCGCGCTGTTCGAACTCGAGCTCGCCGGCAAGATCAAGGTGCTGCCCGGAAAACACTACGTGCGCAGCTTCTGATATGTGAAGATACCGCGTGATACAATAAGAGACATGGTAGGCCAGAACACTACAGTCAGCTTTCGCATAGCTACAGCCAAAGTCGAGGCGCTCGGCAGGCTGGCTTCGCTCCAGGATCGAGATCGCAGCTACATCTTGAATGAGGCCGTGGAACAATACCTCGCGCTGAACGATTTCCATACCGAACACATTCGAGAAGGGTTGCGACAGGCGGAGCAGGGTGAGCTGGTCAGTGATGAGGAAGCGCAGGCACATATGCAGCGATTGGTGGACCAGGCGAAGCGCGGTTGAGCCAATCTGTGCGGTGGAGCCGGCTGGCTCTCTCGGATCTGGCGGCAATCGCGGATTTTCTGTCCGGCCGGAACCCTTCTGTTTTAGAAAGCCAATTTCGTCTCATCCGTGGCGCCGTTCACGGGCTGGTATTGTTTCCTGGGAAAGGGCGTCCCGGCCGTGTGGAAGGCACGCGCGAACTGGTTGTTCATGGCACGCCGTATATCGTCGCGTATGTCGCACGCAAGCAGCGGATTGAGGTGCTCGCCGTCATTCACGGTGCCAGGCGATGGCCAAAACACTTTTGACTTGAGGCCATGCTGCCGCTTCCTTCAGGGTCATTTAGAACCCATATGCTTGCTGACGCATCGGACGGAAGGCTCGCTTTGGACCGAAAGGCGGTCCTGGCGCATCGGACAGATGCACCCCTTTGGACATTCACCCGTCTCAGTACCTCCGAGTGTGGAGTTTTCTACCATTGCTGGCCCCCACGGGGAGGCGCGTGGTAGCTTCCAGTAGATTTCCGGTGTGGCCGCAAGCGCCCCGAACCGCGCACGGCGGAGAAAAAGAAGGATTCAACAATGAGCAAATCTCTCGTGATCGTCGAATCGCCGGCAAAGGCCAAGACGATCAACAAGTACCTGGGCGCGGACTTCATCGTCGAAGCCTCGCTCGGCCATATCAAGGACCTGCCCAAGTCGAAGATCGGCGTCGACCTGGACGGAGGCTCGTTCCGCCCGGACCTGATCGTTATTCCCGGCAAGGAAAAAGTCGTCGACCACCTGAAGAAGCTCGCGAAAAAGGTCGACCATATCTACCTGGCGCCTGACCCGGACCGCGAGGGCGAGGCTATCGCCGCTCACCTGGAGGAGGAGCTGAGCGGGATAGGCAGCGCAGACATCCAGCGCGTCACCTTCAACGAGATCACACCCAAGGCGGTCAAGGCTGCCTTTGAAAATGCGCGCAAGGTCAACGTGAACCTGGTGGACGCGCAGCAGACGAGACGTGTTCTGGACCGGATCGTCGGCTACCAGATTTCGCCGCTGCTGTGGGATAAGGTGCGGCGCGGGCTCTCTGCCGGCCGGGTGCAGACTGTCGCCGTGCGGCTGATTGTCGAGCGCGAAAGCGAGATCAAGGCGTTCAAGCCGGTCGAGTACTGGACAGTGGATGCAGTACTTGAAGTTCCAGGCTACGCCGGCAGCGCTGATCCGACGCTGTTTACCGCTCGTTTGGTCGCGATCGACGGCGAACGCATTGCCGTCGATACCGTCAGCCAGGCTGCCCTGCCAGACGGCGTCTCCGCCCGCGCTGCCGTCGAGGGCGCGTCCAAGGCCAAATGGAGCGTGCGCTCGGTCGAGCGCAAGGAGCGCAAGCGCAACGCGCCTGCCCCCTTCACCACCAGCAAGCTGCAGCAGGACGCCGCGGGCAAGCTGGGCTACGGCGTGAAGCAGACCATGGGCCTGGCCCAGCGCCTGTATGAGGGCGTCGAGATCGGCAAGGACGAGGCCGGGGAATCGAACACGGTCGGCCTGATCACCTACATGCGGACCGATTCGACCCGCGTGTCGCCGGACGCCATCGCGGAGACTCGGGAGTGGATCGGCCAGCAGTTGGGCGAGCAGTACCTGCCCGAGAAGCCCAACGTTTTCAAGAGTAAGAAGGACGCGCAGGACGCCCACGAAGCCATCCGCCCCACCCACCCGGAGATGCACCCGGACTCGCTGCGCAAGCACCTGAGCGACGCCGAGCTGCGGCTCTACCGGCTCATCTGGCAGCGCTTTGTCGCCTCGCAGATGATGCCGGCGGTCTTCGACGTCACCACGGTCGAGATCGACGCCAAGGGCGACCGGACCTATAACTTCCGGCTGTCCGGCTCAGTGCTCAAGTTCGACGGCTTCCTCAAGGTCTACGAGGACGTCGAGGACGGCGACGAGGAGCAGAAGCTGCCCGCGCTTGCCGAAAAGCAGGCACTCGATCTCGCCTCCCCGGCCGCGCTCGAAGCAGCCGCGGTCAAGCAGCGCGACAGCCGCCGTGCCGAGGCGCGACGCCAGTACGAGATGAAGAAGGCAAAAATCGAGGCCCGCGCCGAGGATCGCGAGCTCGACGAGGATGCCTCCCAGGAAATGCTCAGGGCCATGCTCCCGGACTTTGTCGAAGAACCGGAGATCGAGCTCAAGGTGCGTTCCGCGGTCGATACCGTCCAGAAGTTCACCGAGCCGCCGCCCCGCTACTCCGAGGCCTCGCTGGTCAAGGTGCTCGAGGAGCGCGGCATCGGCCGCCCTTCCACCTACGCCGCCATTATCAACACCATCCAGGAGCGCGAGTACGTCCAGAAGGTGGGCGGCAAGCGCAATGGAGGGTTCATCCCGACCGAGATCGGCACCGTTGTCGCCGACCTGCTGGTCAAGAATTTTCCCTACATCTTCGACTCCGCCTACACGGCGAAGCTCGAAACCGAGCTCGACGACATTGAGGACGGCAAGGAGCAGTGGACTTCGCTGCTGCAGGGCTTCTACGGGCACCTGAAGAAAGAGCTCACCCACGCAAGCGAGCACATGGAAGACCTGAAGCGGATGGAAGTCAAGACCGACCAGACCTGCGACAACTGCGGCTCGCCGCTGGTGATGAAGTGGGGCAAGTTCGGCACCTTTTATGCCTGCAGCGCCTACGATAAGAAGGTGAAAGGCAGCTGCACCTTTACCAAGGAGAATTACGACACCAAGCCGAACCTGAACCTGCCCGAAGCCGACGCGGAGGACAAGGAAGAGTTTTGCGAGGCCTGCGGGCGACCGATGGTGCTGCGCAGCGGACGGTTCGGGCCCTTCATGGCCTGCACCGGCTACAACGCCGATCCACCCTGCAAAACCGTGCGGCGGTTGACCTCGAAGCAGCAGCAGAAACCTGCTGTACCGCTTGAGGAAAACTGCCCTAAGTGCAACGCTCAATTGGTGTTACGCAGCGGCCAGTATGGTGAGTTTATCTCCTGCTCGGCCTATCCCAAGTGCAAGTACGTCAAGCAGGACACCATTGGCATGCACTGCCCCAAGTGCGCCGATGGCGAAATTGTGCAGAAGAAGTCCCGGTTCGGGACCATGTTCTACTCCTGCACCAACTATCCCAAGTGCGACTTTACAGCAAACCACAAGCCGGTGGACCAGCGCTGCCCGGAGTGCGACAGCCCCTACCTGATGGAGAAAACGCTCAAGTCGGGCGTGTACCTGGTGTGCCCCAATAACAAAAAGGGCGCCGTTGCGAGCGAAAAGAAGTCGGGCGGGAAGAAGTCCGTTGCGGAGCCCGGGGAGCCAATTGTCTGCGGCTTTACCGAGCGTATCGGCGACGCTCCAGTCACCGATGGCGTCGAGCAACCCGCCGCAAAGCCGGCAGCCGTAAAGGCCGCCGGGAAAAAGGCCGCGGCCAAGAAAAGTGCCCCCACCCGGCTGAAAGTAAAGAGCGAACCGGAGCGCGAGCGAGCCGCGGTTTAGCACCACTGAAAATTTCCGCGGCGGCTTTCCATACGCTGCCGCATATCTGCTAAGTTGAACAGGAAAGTGAGAGACCGATGGCACGCGCAACCTGGAACGGCAAGACGATCGCAGAAGGCGATCAGTTCGAAATGGTGGAAGGCAACGTCTATTTTCACGAGAGCGCGCTCAAGCGTGAGTTCTTCCGCCCCAGTTCGACCACCTCGACCTGCCCCTGGAAAGGCCAGGCCCGCTACTACTCCCTGCTGATCGATGGCCAGGAAAACCAGGACGCCGCCTGGTACTACCCCGACCCCAAGCCCGCCGCGCACAACATTAAGAATCATGTGGCTTTCTGGCGCGGCGTCGAAGTGGAGCCGTAGCAACCGGCCAGCGAAATAGGGGATGGTGGCTGCCGCCGCATCTCCTTGACGCCTGAGAGCCGCCATGGAATTGCCAACTCGCACGCATGCACGAGTGTCAGATCGATATGGTTTTCGTTAGCCTGACCCGCCTCAGGATTCGGTCCATCCGGTTCGTACCGCAATTCGTCCTTCATACTCTTCGCTCGCTGCGCCAGGTCAGGAAAGCCTCGGGTCTCCACACCGGAGCCGTTCTGGCCGACCGTCGCTGGACCTTCTGGACGATGACCGCCTGGGATGGCCAGCAGAGTATGCGGCGGTACATGACCAACGGCTCCCATAAGGAGGCAATGTCGCACCTTCTCGACTGGTGCGATGAGGCCTCGGTCGCGCACTGGACCCAGGTTGAAAAAACGCTTCCCTCCTGGATCGAAGCTGACCGGCGCATGCGAGACACAGGGCGTCCCTCGAAAGTGAGATACCCGACGTCCCAACACGCGACGCTGAGCTATCGCGCTTCTCGTACCACGGTGAGCGGGCCGATGCAGCCATCCTGACCCGTGATGGAACGAAGGCTGCCCTGCGCGTTGGAGAGAAGATGTCAGATCAGCAGACGCATCTGGAATCGCCGCCGACTGGAGTAGCACGCCGGCCTCTCAAAACGTGTGTACGGCTGCCCTTTCCGTCGCGACCACCCCGGGCTGCGAGATCGCGGGCGCATCCGCATACACCTCATCCCCGTCGCCCAGGCCAAACCGCATCGCCGACCCGGCCACGCACGCGCAGTAGAACAGTACGAACGCCGCAAGGATTCCAATCAGCACGTCTTTGCCCCGGCCGCGAGTTCCGGTATTTCCCGGTCGCGGTTACGCACCAAGGTAATCTTTGGTAATCGGTTCCGCAATACCACTTTGGAGGGATCCACTGCCGGAGGAGAAGAAACTCTAGTACGCCTGCAGCTGCTCCAACGGCAAACGCACTTGAAAACAGGTCGCCTCGGGGCTGCTCTGCACGCGCACGTAGCCGCGATGCTTGCGGACGATGCGCTGCACCATGTCCAGCCCCAGCCCCAGCCCTTTGCCGGGTGCGCGTGTGGTGAAGAATGGCTCGAAAATCCGGTCCCGCAGCTCGGCCGGGATCCCGTGGCCGTTGTCCCATATCTCGATCAGCAGCAGGGTGCCGGAAACTGTCACGCTCAGCGTAATTTTGCCGCCGGCTTCGCGGCTGTCTTCCATTGAGTCGAGCGCGTTTTCAAGCAGCGCCATCCACACCTGGTTCAGCTCCGAGCCATAGGCCGAAATCATCGGCAGGTTCTCGTCGTAGCGCCGCTCGATCTCGATTCCGTTGAGCCGCGACTGCAGCATGGCCAGCGTATTTTCGATTCCCTGCGGGATGCTGATCTCCTGGATCGGCGCCTGGTCCATGTAGGAATAGTCCTTGATGGCGCCGATCAGGTCGAAAATGCGCGCGGTCGCATCCACCATCGCCTCGGTCATGTGCTCGGCGCGCAGCGAGGAGGCGAACTGGCGCAGCACCACGTCCACGGCGCGGCCGTTCAGCGCGGCGTGCAGGCGGTCCAGGTCGGCTGCGTCTACCCCGCGCTCGCTCAGCTCCGGCGTGCTCTGCCAGCTCTTCTCGTCCATTCCGTGCGCTTTGAACCAGGAAGACAGCGCGTCCTCGCGCGCCGCCATGTCGACCGACTCGCTCGAGCCGGTGCGTGCGCGCATCTCGTCCTGCCAGGCCCGCACCGCGGCGATCTCGGCGTCCCGCAGGCAGATCGAGCCTAGCTCGTATTTCTGCTGCCCATAGGTGCGCAGCTCCGACAGCAGACCCGAGGCGGCCCTCTGCGCGGCCGAGGCGGGATTGTTCAGTTCGTGCGCCAGGTTGCCGGCCAGCTTGCCCAGCGCGTTCAGCTTTTCCGCCTGCTGCTCGATGCGCGTTACCTCGCGTACGCGGTCCAGCAAAGTGCTCACCGCGCGCTGGGTCATGGAGGGGATCGCTCGCAGCATTTCGTCGAACAGCGATCGGTCGATGAGCAGCGCCCAGACGTCGCCCACGGCGAACCCGATGCCGCCGTAGGTCTTCATCCGCGAGAACGGCAGCAGGCCGGTCAGCGCGCCCGAGCGGCCGATGAACAGCGGCAGTACCCCGCCGTACTCGCGGCGCACGTGGATCTCGCCGCGCAGCAGAATGTTCATCGCCGTGGCGGTTTGCCCCTCATGGAACAGAACCTCGCCCGGGGCAGCGGTCCGCTCCAGCCCGTGCTCGGCCAGCCATGCGAACTCTTCGCTCGTAAGACCCTGGAGCGCGGCGATCTTTTCAAGCGCGGCGGCAATCTCCTCGCGCGGGGTGGGCAGTGCCGGAGCCGTGCCCGGGTGCAGTTCGGGAATCGTTGTCGTGCTCATACGCGTGTGCCCATGGTACTCCTGGCTGCTCGCGGCGCTGCGTCAGGAAATGTCAGTTGCTGTGCGGTTGCTGCATCTCGCGCCTGCGCGCCGGCATGCGGTCGATGGTCCCGTTGAACTTGTCGGATGCAATCGGTGCGCTGCTCGAGAGCTTGGCGCCCCCATCTTCTCCCAGCAGAACCACCCGGAAACTCTCCGGGCCGACGCCAAACCGCCTGCGCAGCGCGGCAGTTTCCCGCGAGGGCACGACCGCGGACGGTGCATCCAGCGGCGCCTGGTAGCCCTGCGCGCGGCCCAGCACCGGAACAAAAAGCATGTCGCGGTCCATCATGTCGTCGGCCGCGCCGTCGAGCCACGCCTCCTGCTTCTTCAACCGCGGGTCAGCGCCCGACGGACTGAAAACCAGCACAGGCCGATAGCAGCCGCGCATTGCCGCCACACTTTGCGGATGCATGGGGCAGCCGGCGTGCGCCTGCCCCTGCGCCTGCGGAGCCGGAAGCGCGAAAGCCAGCGCAATCAACGTAAGGGAAGCCGCGCGCCTGATCCGGTCCATACTCGCTGATGCCCTACGCCTTGGCTGCCGGTTCGCGCCGGGCCGCCTGTGCCGCGGGCTGGGGCGTACCGTCCTTGACCACCACCGGATCGAGGAACGGCATGGCCGCGCGCAGCTCCGCACCGACCTTCTCGATCGGGTGCTCGGCCTCGCCTCTGCGAATATCGTTGAAGGTCTTGTTGCCCGCCTCGTTTTCCGCGATGAACTTCCTCGCGAAGCTCCCGTCCTGGATGTCGGCGAGGATTTTCTTCATCTCCTCGCGCACCGCCGGTGTCACCACGCGCTTGCCGGACTGGTAATCGCCCCACTCGGCTGTGTTTGAAATGGAATGGCGCATGTACGCGAGACCGCCGCGATACATCAGGTCGACAATCAGCTTCAACTCGTGCAGGCACTCGAAATACGCGATCTCCGGCTGGTAGCCCGCGGCGACCAGCGTCTCAAAGCCCGCCTTCACCAGCTCCGCCGTGCCGCCGCACAGCACTGCCTGTTCGCCGAACAGGTCGGTCTCGGTCTCCTCCTTGAACGTCGTTTCGATTACCCCGGCGCGCGTGCACCCGATGCCCTTCGCGTACGAGAGCGCCAGCGCATGCGCGTCGCCGCTCGCGTCCTGCTCGATCGCGATCAGCCCCGGCGTGCCGCCGCCTTCGGTGAACACTTCGCGCACGCGATGGCCCGGCGCTTTCGGCGCTACCAGAAACACGTCGACCTCTTTCGGCGGAGTGATGGTCCCGAAGCGGATATTGAAGCCGTGCGCGAACACGAGCGCATTGCCTTTCTCGAGATTGGCCTGCACGTGCTCCGCATAGATCCCGCGCTGCAGTTCATCGGGCGCGAGAATCATGACCACGTCGGCCCACTTTGCCGCCTCGGCAACCGAGCTTACCTGGAGCCCCGCCTTGCGCGCCTTTTCGCTCGATTTCGAGCCTTCGCGCAACCCGATGCGCACCTCCACGCCCGAGTCCTTCAGGTTGAGCGCATGCGCATGGCCCTGCGAGCCGTAGCCGATGATGGCTACTTTTTTTGCCTGGATCAGCGAGAGGTCTGCGTCGTTATCGTGGTAAGTCTTTGCCATTTTTCTTCTGTGTCCCTTCCAGTGTGCTGCATGTCAGTTTTGTCTTGCGCTGTTCTTCGCCTTAACAATATTGCTCTCTGACGGTTACAAATAGAATGCTTTCCAGCGGCTTACAAAAAAAAGGCGTCATCCTGAGCGCAGCGAAGAACCTGCTTCTGCTCCTTCCGGTTGCAAGGCAATTCCTCACTCCTCAAACCGGTGCTCCCCCGTAACATCCGGCTCCAGCACCTCGGCCTCATGCTCATCGCCCCCCACCCCAGGCACCCGCATCGCCCCCAGCACCCGCGAGCCATGCTTGCCGCGCCGCATCACCATGCGCCCCGTGCGCGCGACCTCGAGCACCGCGTCTCCGCTCTCTTCCAGCACCTGGATCAAGCCTTCGATCTTGCTCTCAACCCCGGTCAGCTCGATCATCAGCGACTCCTTCGCGAGATCGACGATGCGCGCACGAAATACCTCGACCAGCTCGAAAATATGCGAGCGCGTCTGCGGCGTCGCGGCCACTTTAATCAGCGCGAGCTCGCGCGTCACCGTCGCCTGCGCGCCTACATCCTCCACGCTGATCACGTTTTCCAGCTTGTACAGGCTTGCCGCGATGCGGTGCCCCGCGGTCGCCGAAGCCTCGGTCACGATCGTCATCCGCGAGGTGCCCGCGCGCTCCGACCGGCCCACTACCAGCGAGTAGATGTTGATGTTCAGCCTGCGGAACAGAAGCGAAACGCGGCTCAGCACGCCAGGCTTGTCTTCCACCAGTGCGACAAAAGTGTGCAGCATCGTCCTTCTTTCTTCTGCTACAGATACGGTTACAGATCGTCCGGCGATTCGAGCATCGGGTCGGAAGCGGGCCGCAGGATCATCTCGTGCAGCGCCGCTCCGGCCGGGATCATCGGGTACACCGACTCTTCTTTTTCCACGAGAAAATTGATCAGAAACGGCCCCTTGATTGAGCGTGCCGCATCCAGCGCCGCGTCTACTTCGCCGCGCGTCCGCACCGTCGCGCCCGGAATGCCGTGCGCATCGGCAAGCTTCACGAAATCGGGCGAGAGAATCGGCGACGATGCATAATTCTTGTCGTAGAAAAATTCCTGCCACTGCCGCACCATACCGAGATAGCCGTTATTCACGATAGCGATATTGATGTCGAGGTTCTCCTGCACGATCGTGGAGAGCTCGCACGCCGTCATCTGGAACCCGCCGTCGCCCGCAATCACCCACACCTCGCGATCCGGGCACGCGACCTTTGCGCCAATGCCCGCGGGCAGCGCGAAGCCCATCGTGCCCAGCCCGCCCGACGTGATCAGCGTGCGCGGCTGCTCGTGCCGGTAGTACTGCGCCTCCCACATCTGGTGCTGCCCCACATCGGTCGCGACGATCGCGTTGCCCTCGGTCGCCCGCCACAGGTCGTGCATCACATGCGCTGCGTACAGGTGGCCCAGATCGGGCAGGTTGCGGATATCGCGCACCGCGCTCTCGCCCTTGCTCGCATTGATCTGCCGCAGCCATTCGCTCTCCCGTGCCGTAGCCGCGCCGGAGAGATGCGGCAGCAGCAGCTCCAGCACCTCGCGCAGGTCGCCGATCAGCGCCACATCCGCCTTCACATTCTTGTCGATCTCCGACGGATCGATCTCGATGTGAATCTTCTTCGCATGCGGCGCATAGGTCGCGAGCGTGCCGGTCACGCGGTCGTCGAAGCGCATCCCGCAGGCGATCAACAGGTCCGCCTTCTGGATCGCATCGTTCACCCACGACTCGCCGTGCATGCCCATCATGCCCAGCGCCAGCGGGTGCGAGGCAGGGAAGCCGCCGAGGCCTAGCAGCGTTGTCGCCACGGGAATCTGCATACGCTCGGCGAGCGTCAGCATCTGTTCCGTCGCGGTGGCTTTTATCACGCCGTGCCCCGCGAGCAGGACCGGCCGTTTCGCCGCGCGAATCAACTCGGCCGCGTCCGAAATCGAATCGTACTCGGCGCGCAGCATGGGGTGCGGCCGCCGCGGCTTTGGCATCGCCGCCGCGAAGTTGAACTTCGCCGTCGCCTGCTGCGCGTCCTTGGTAATGTCGACCAGCACCGGCCCCGGCCGCCCCGACTGCGCCACCGCGAACGCCTCACGCAGCACCGGCGCGATCTCGTCCGCGCGCGTCACCAGGTAGTTGTGCTTGGTGATCGGTAGCGTTACGCCTGTGATGTCAACCTCCTGAAACGCATCCGAGCCCAGCACTTTGCTCGACACCTGGCCAGTGATGCACACGATCGGAATCGAGTCGAGCATTGCTGTCGCCAGCCCCGTGACCATATTGGTCGCGCCCGGCCCCGACGTTGCGATCGCCACGCCCACGCGGCCCGAAGCCCGCGCGTAGCCGTCGGCCATGTGCGTCGCGCCCTGCTCATGCCGTACCAAAATGTGCCGGATGGGAAACTTGCGCAGCGCGTCATACACCGGCAGAATCGCGCCGCCCGGGTAGCCGAACACCTCGCGCACGCCTTCGCCCTCAAGCGTCGCCCACACAATCTCGGCGCCAGTGAGCTCAATCGTTTGCGCCGCCTGTATCTCCTCGTGCGTGTGCCGCGGCGCCGGCGGCGCGGGCTTCGCGCCCCGGCCCATCTGCCAGTCCTGCCCCGGGTTCGGCAGCTCGTGTGTGTCGCTCATCTGCGTACTCCTTAGTTGGTGACCGCGCCGCGCGAGGCGGATGAAACCGAGTCGGCGTATTTGCGAAACACGCCGCGCGCGTACCGCGGCGCAGGTGCTCGCCATGCTTTCAACCGCGCGTCGATCTCGCTTCGCGGCACGTCCACCGACAGTGTGCGATTGGGAATGTCGAACGTAATGGTCTCGCCCTCGCGGATCGCAGCGATGGGTCCGCCCACCGCCGCCTCCGGCGCCACGTGCCCCGCCATCAGCCCGCGGGTCGCGCCCGAGAAGCGTCCATCGGTCAGCAGCGCCACCGTTTCGCTCAGCTCCGGAATACCTGCAATCGCCGCGGTTACAGATAGCATCTCCTGCATGCCCGGGCCGCCGCGCGGCCCTTCGTAGCGGATCACCACCACATCGTTCGGCTGAATGCTTCCGTGCTCCACCGCCGCAAACGCCTCCGGCTCCGACTCGAACACCCGCGCCGGCCCGGAGTGGGTCAGCCGCTTGTGCCCGGCGACCTTGATCACGCAGCCCTCGGGCGCGATATTGCCCTTCAGGATCACCAGACCGCCGGTCGGCTTGATCGCATCTGCCACCGTGAAGATTACAGATTGCCCCGGCTGCTCCTCGGCCAGCGCGGCCTCCTCGGCCAGCGATTTGCCTGTAACATTTGGCGCTTCACCAACAATTAGTCCGCCCTCCAGCAAGCGCTTCGCCAGCAGGCGCGAGCCGCCTGCCGCGTGGTAATCCGCCGCCACATACCTGCCGCCCGGCTTTAGGTCGCAGAGCAGGGGAGTCCGGCTCGAGATGCGGTCGAAGTCGTCGATTGAAAGCTCCAGCCCCATCTCGTGCGCAATGGCGAGGAAGTGCAGCACCGCGTTGGTCGAGCCGCCCGAGGCCGCCACACTCGCAATCGCATTCTCGAGCGACACGCGTGTGATGAGCTGCGAAGGCTTCAGGCCGTTCCGCGCGGCCTGCATCACCAGGCGGCCCGCCTGCCGCGAGGCCTCGATCTTTGCCGGCAGAAACGCCGGCACGCCCGACAAGCCCAGCGGCGAGATGCCGAGAAACTCGCATGCCATCGCCATCGTGTTCGCCGTAAACTGCCCGCCACACGCGCCCGCGCCCGGGCACGCGTTCGCCTCCACCGCTTCGAGACCCGCATCGTCCAGCCGGCCCGCTGCATGCGAGCCAATCGCTTCGAACACGTCCTGTACGGTTAAATCCCTGCCATCCAAATGCCCCGGCGCAATCGAGCCGCCGTACAGCATCAGCGAAGGAAGATCGAGCCGCGCCAGCGCCATCACCGTGCCCGGCATGTTCTTGTCGCAGCCCGCGATGGCCACCAGTCCATCGAACAAATTGCCGCGCGCGACCAACTCAACCGAATCAGCGATCACCTCCCGCGAAATCAGCGACGCCTTCATCCCCTCGGTGCCCATCGTGATGCCGTCCGAGATCGTCACCGTGTTGAACTCCATCGGCGTGCCGCCCGCCTCGCGTACGCCCTGCTTCACCGCAGCGGCAATCTCGCGCAGGTGATAGTTGCACGGCCCGATCTCAGTCCACGTATTCGCGATCCCGATGATCGGCTTGCGCAGGTCTTCGCGCGTGTAGCCGACCGCGCGCAGCATGGCACGCGCCGCCGCGCGGTTCGGCCCTTCGGTCAACGCGACGCTGTTCGTTTTCGCGCTGCTGATCTGGTGAAGCGTTCCGTTGCTGCCCACTTTGTCCTTTCGATCTTGAGATCACATGCCACGAAGTGGCCGCCAGCCGCGTTAGGGCTACGCCCCAGCAGGCGGTCTTGTTGTTTAAGCGCGTGCGCGCATCCAGGTTTGCGCATCGTGCCGCTGCTCGTAGCGCGCGAGCGCATCGGTGTGCCGCAGCGTCAGCCCAATATCATCGAGCCCCTCCAGCAGGCAGTCGCGGCGAAACGGATCGATGGCAAATGCCGAACGCAAGCCAAACGCATCGGTCACAAGGTTCTTCTCCAGTGAAACCGTGAGCTGATAGCCATCCGCGGCCTTCGCATGCAGCATGATCTGTTCCATCTCTGTTTCAGATAGAACAACCGGCAGAATCCCATTCTTACCCGCGTTCGAATAAAAAATATCCGCGAAGCTCGGCGCGATTACGCAGCGAAAGCCGTACTGCGAGAGCGCCCATGCCGCATGCTCACGCGACGAACCGCAGCCGAAGTTCCGGCCCGCGACAAGTATTTGCGATCCGCGGTACGCCGGATTGTTCAGCACAAACCCAGGCTTCTGCCGCCAGTCGTAGAACAGAAAATCCTCATAGCCGGTCCGCTCGATTCGCTTGAGAAACTGCTTGGGAATGATCTGGTCCGTGTCGACGTTTGATAGATCGAGCGGGGTGACGATCGATGTGAGATGAGTAAATGCCTGCATTACGCCAGCACCTCCGCCTGCTTGTATTCCCACGTGCGAATGTCCGTGAAGCGCCCCATCACCGCAGCCGCAGCGGCCATGGCCGGGCTCACCAGGTGCGTGCGGCCGCCCTTGCCTTGGCGGCCTTCGAAATTGCGATTCGAGGTCGACGCACACCGCTCGCCCGGCTGCAGAATATCCGGGTTCATGCCCAGGCACATCGAGCAGCCCGGCTCGCGCCAGTCAAACCCCGCTTCCTTAAAGATATGGTCGAGCCCCTCGCGCTCCGCCTGCGCCTTTACCTGCTGCGATCCCGGCACCACCATCGCGCTGACCCGCGCGTGCACCCGGTAGCCCGCCACCACCTTCGCCGCCGCCCGCAGATCCTCGATCCGCGCATTCGTGCAGGAGCCGATAAACACCCGGTCGATCGCGATTTCCTCGATCGGCGTGCCCGCGCGCAGGTCCATGTACTCAAGCGCCCGCGCCAGTCCGTTGCGATCCGCCTCCGTTGCGCCAATGGATGGATCTGGCACCGCTTCGGTTACAGATACCACCATCCCCGGGCTTGTGCCCCAGGTCACATACGGCGTCAGCTCGTGCGCCTCGATTACCAATTCACGGTCGAACACCGCACCCTTATCGGTGGGCAGCTTGCGCCACTCCTGCTTCGCGCGCTCCCACTCCGCTCCCTTTGGTGTGAACCGCCGGCCCTCAAGATACGCAAACGTCGTCTCGTCCGGCGCAATCATCCCCGCCCGCGCCCCCGCTTCGATGCTCATGTTGCACACTGTCATGCGGCCTTCCATCGAGAGCGCATGAATCGCCGAGCCCGCGTACTCGATCGCGTACCCGGTCGCGCCGTCGGTGCCGATGCGGCCGATGATGCCGAGCACCACATCCTTCGCCGTGACCCCGTGCGGCAGTTCGCCTTCGACCGCGATGCGAAATGTTTTCGGCCGCGCCTGCGGCAGCGTCTGCGTGGCCAGCACATGCTCCACCTCGCTGGTGCCGATGCCGAACGCGAGCGCGCCGAACGCGCCATGCGTGGAAGTATGCGAGTCGCCGCATACGATCGTCATGCCCGGCTTGGTCGCGCCCAGCTCCGGCCCAATCATGTGCACGATGCCCTGGTCCACCGAGTTCACGTCGAACAATTCCACGCCAAACTCCGCGCAGTTTTTGCGCAGCGCCTCAATCTGCGCCGCCGCGATCGGGTCCTTGATATTCACGCGCTCGCGGTCGGTCGGCACATTGTGGTCTACCGTCGCGAGTGTGCGGTCGGTCCGGTGCACTGCGCGGCCGGCCATGCGCAGCCCGTCGAAAGCCTGCGGCGACGTCACCTCGTGCACCAGGTGCAGATCGATGTAGAGAATCGTCGGCTCGCCCGCCGGCTCGACGACAATGTGCTGCTCCCAGAGTTTTTCAAACAGCGTCTTCGGTGTGCTCACAAACACTTCCTTTTCAAACCGCCTACGTGGCAGCTGGCCTTGCGTGGTTTTCTCAATGCGCTGAGGCTGCCTGATCCAGGTACGCGTACAGCAGGCTTATATCGCGCACCCGAGCAATGGGATACCCCGTACTATGACCGCCCGAAGTCACTACCCAGACGGTCGGCGTTTCATGCACGCCTAAACTCGCTCCCATGCGGCAATCCGCCCGGACTTCATCGAGCAGCTTGCCCTGCGCATCCATCACAAAAGGCGTGGCAAGCCCATGTGACTGAGCGAAACGCTCCGTACAAGCGCGCAGATCGTCCTGCGTGGCAATCTCACGCTGCTGCTCAAAGACCGCGTTCCTGTAGTCGCTGCCCAACTTGCGTGACTTATCATCGAACCATCGTGCGTTCACCGCCGCCTGCGGGCTCCAGACATGGCCGGGAATAAGATAGTCGTGCCGGACCCATGCCACGTGGTACTTCGCCGCTGCCTGCATCAATATCGGATTCCAGGCCGCGCACAGCGGACACTCCATATCATCGAACTCCACAATGGCGACCCTCGCGCCCGCGGGCGGTTTGAGCGTCGGAGAGTTCACCGCACCTTGCGGAACATCAGGCGCCTGTGAAAACTGCGCCAGGGTGAGCGGAGCACAAGCGAGAAGCAATCCGAGGACGGCGCTACATTTGACTTGCCTGTTTGCTTTCAAGAACTCCTCCTGGTCAGTTTGGACTCGAGTCCCACCTGCCGCAATCTGCTATCCCTTGGCAGCAGCCATGCGCGACTCTTCCGCCTGGTGCCGCAGCCCCTCAATCAATGCATCGTTCACGCGCACGCCCATCGCCTGCGTGCTGATCGCTTCTTCGCCGCCTCGTGCAATATCCTTCGTGCGCGCACCCTCCTCAAGCACTGTGCGCACCGCCTGCTCGACCGCTCGCGCTTCCGTGTCAAGGCCGGCCGAGTGCCGCAGCAGCATCGCCGCTGTCAGAATTGCGCCAATCGGGTTCGCAATCCCTTTCCCCGCGATATCGGGCGCCGACCCATGCACCGGCTCGTATAAGTTAACTGTACCGCCCACGGTGGCAGATGGCAGCACGCCGAGCGAGCCAGCGATCACGCCCGCCTCATCCGAAAGTATGTCGCCGAACAGGTTCTCCGTCAGCACCACGTCGAACCGCCGCGGACCATTCATCAAGTGCATCGCCATCGCGTCGACATACTCATGCTCCACCGTCACATCGGGGTAATCCCGCGCGATCTCATTCACCGTCGCACGCCACATCTGCGAAACCTCAAGCACATTCGCCTTGTCCACGGAGGTCAGCTTTTTGCGCCGCCCGCGCGCCAGCTCGAACGCCACCCGCGCCACCCGCTCAATCTCCGCGCGCGTATACCGCATCGTGTTCCATGCCTCGTTCGCCGCGCGATCCCACGCACGCGGCTGGCCGAAATAAAGGCCGCCCAGCAGCTCGCGCACAAACAGAATGTCCGCGCCCTCGAGCACTTCCGGCCGCAGCGGCGAGTTCTGCGCCAGCGCCGGGTGCGCAAACGCGGGACGAAGATTCGCGAACCCTCCCAGCGCTGTGCGGATCGCCAGCAGCCCCGCCTCGGGCCGCTCACCCGGGGGCAGCGCATTGAACTTGTTATGCCCCACCGCACCCAGGAACACCGCATCGCTCGCAAGCGCCGCCTCGCGCGTCGCCTGCGGCAGCGGTGTCCCGTGCGCGTCGATCGCCGCCCCGCCAATCAGTGCGTCTTGAAAAGTAAATCGATGATCGCCATGCACAGCCACGGTGCGCAGCACGCGCAGCGCTTCCTGCGTCACCTCCGGCCCAATCCCGTCGCCCGCCACAACCAAAATCTTCAGCTGCATGCCTCCACTCCTCTTCTAATTCCGCGCAGCGGCCGTCTCTGGTTGAGACGCCTGCGGTGCGCGAGAAGCCAGGTTGATCAAATCCTGGTCGTAAATCGATTTCTTTCGGTCCGCCAGCTCAGTAAACCCGGCATACACCTTGTCCAGATCCAGGGCTTCCAGCACCACTCCCAGATCTTTCAGCCGCGCCCGCAGTGCCGCCCGGCCGGAGTGCTTGCCCAGAACCAGCTTATTCGCCGGCTGGCCCACTGAGGCCGGCGTCATGATCTCGTAGGTCAGTGGATTCGCCAGCATGCCGTGCTGATGGATGCCCGCCTCGTGCGCGAACGCGTTCTCGCCCACGATCGCCTTGTTCGGCGCCGGCTTGAACGAGATCGTCTCGCCCAGCAGCCGGCTCGTCGCGTACAGCCGGTCCAGCACGATATTGCTGCCCACCTGGTAGCGGTCGGCGCGCACCTTCAAGGCCGCCGCGATCTCTTCTAGCGCCGCATTGCCCGCGCGCTCGCCGATACCGTTGATCGTGCACTCCACCTGCCGCGCACCGCCCTGCACGCCAGCCAATGTGTTCGCTACCGCGAGCCCCAGGTCGTCGTGGCAGTGCGTCGAAAGCACCACCCGCTCCGCATGCGGCGTCCCAGCCAGCACACACGCATGCACCGCGCGGTACATCGCCGCGTAGTCCTCGGGCGTCGAGTAGCCGGTCGTGTCCGGCAGGTTGATCGTCGTCGCCCCCGCCTCGATTGCCACCCGCGCCATCGCGCACAGGTAGCCAATCTCGGTGCGGGTCGCATCCTCGGCCGAGAACTCCACGTCCTCCACGTAGCCGCGAGCGAGCGCCACCATGTCGCCTACCTGCGCCAGCGCTTTCTCGCGGCTCATCTTCAGCTTGAACTCCAGGTGAATGTCGGAGCTGGCCAGAAAGGTGTGAATGCGCGCCCGCTCGGCTCCCTCGATGGAAGCCGCGGCGCGCTCGATGTCCTCGCGTCGCGCGCGCGCCAGCGACGCGATCACCGGTCCGCGAATTTCACGCGCGATGTGGCGGATCGCCTGGAAGTCGCCTTCGGACGAGATTGCAAAGCCCGCCTCCAGAATGTCCACGCCCAGATTCTCGAGCGCGTGCGCCATCCTGAGCTTCTCGGGTTCGGTCATGCTGCAGCCCGGCGACTGCTCGCCGTCCCGCAGTGTTGTGTCGAAGAAGAGAACTGTGCCGTTTGCCAATCCCATAAGGCCGCCTTGCGGTAGTTTTCTCGTCGCAGCATCAGTCTTGCAGAGACAGCAACATAAATCCAATTATAAAATATGCCTGCTTCGATAAGTAGCGCTTATGCAAGCTGCGTTGACGAAGCGAAGAGGTGCTAGCAGCTATGGATATGGCTCAACTCGAGACCTTCCTCGCCATTGTGGAGGAGCGCGGCTTCTCCCGAGCTGCGGTCCGCTTGCACCGGACCCAGCCGGCGGTCAGCCAGGCCATTCGCAAGCTGGAGGAGGAGCTCGGCGAGCGGCTTTTCGAGCGAGGCAGCCGCGACGGCACCCTCACCGCGGCCGGCGACGTGCTCCGCGGCTATGCCGAGCGCCTGCTGCGCCTCCGCGGCGAGGCCGCCAGCGCGGTCGAGGAGCTGCGCTCGCTCGCGCGCGGCCGCCTTCTGGTCGCGGCCAATGAGTACACCTCGCACCTGCTGCTGCCCGTGCTCGCCGCGTATCGCCAGACCAGCCCGCAGATCAGCATCGTCGTCCAGCGTTCCCTCGCCAGCCGCATTCCGGAGCAGGTGCTCGAGCGCTCGGTCGAGCTCGGTGTACTCTCCTTTCTTCCGGAACAGGAAGGTCTTTCGGCGATCGCCGTTTACGAGGATGACGTCGCGCTGGTCGTCGACCCGAGCCACTCGCTGGCCCGGTCCGGCTCCGTTTCAGTCCGCGACCTGGGCGCCCAGAATTTTATCGGCCACGCGGTCGCCTCGCCCGTGCGGCGCCAGATCACGGAGCTGTTCGCGCTCCACAAAACTCCTCTGCACATGGGCGTGCAGCTGCCCAGCCTGGAGGCGATCAAGCGCTTCGTCGCGTTGGGGGCCGGTGTCGCCATCCTGCCCGGGCTTGCCGTGCTGCAGGAGGTCGCGCGCGGCGAACTGGTGCGGGTGCCGGTGCCGGAGCTGGACTGGAAGCGCCGTTTGTGGATCGTGCGCCGCCGCCAGGCAACCCTGTCACACGCGGCCGGCGCGTTTCTGCGCACGCTCCGCATCCTCGCCGAAGAACAGGGCTCGCCTCACCGGTTTGCGCCCGAGCCCGACAGCTAGACCGGTTAGACCAGTTGGTGCATGGGCTCAGCCGGCGCCGGCAGCTACGACTGCGTGCTGGGCGTCACGCTCTTGCGCGCGCGGGCATGGGTCAGCAGGAAGAATAACCCGTACACCGCGGCCATGCCCAGCAGGCACAGCAGCAAAAAGCGGGCCACGCGCATGGGGGTAAACGGTTCGGCCACAGGGGAGACCTCCAGATAAACCGTTGGGATGCGCGCAGCCGGAGCCTCGGCAAAGGTACAATTGCGATTGACCGGGAAGCGTGTTCAGATGGCTTGACCGCCCGGAACTTGGCAGTGCCCCCAGGGCAACGCTCCGCGCGCAGGGAATGGACGATTGTTTTTCGCGCCGGGCGAGAGGTCGACACAACGAATGAAGAAATGGATTCTGTTTCTGGCGAGCCTGCCTCTGGTAGCCGCCGTGGCGCACGCGCAGGAGAGCCGGCAGGACGCGAGCGCGAGCTACTCCGGGCTGTTCTCACCCCAGGTCGTCGGCAATGCCATCACCCAGACGGGAACGGTCGGGGATATCGGTGTGCTGGCCAGCTACCGCTATCTGCTCACCCCCCGCGGCGCCATCGAGGCCAACTACGGCTACAACCGCTATATCAACAAGTACACCGGGCCGGCCGGCATCAACACCCGCGCCCACACCCAGTTTCAGGAGTTCTCGGCCGAGTACGTCTACAGCGCTTTCGCCTGGCATAACTTTTTTCCCTTCGTGGAAGGCGGCATTGGCGGCTACTTCTTCGGCATCGTCAACGACAACAAGACGAACTACAACGGGCTGAAGAGCAACACCGCTATCGGCGTCCCCTACGGCGGCGGCGTTGCTTACGAGCTCAGCCCCAGCTTCGATATCCGGGTTGAATACCGCGGCATCGTGCTGAAGGCCCCAAGCCTGAGCGCGCCCGGCAATGTCACGGCAACAGGCCGGTATGAAAACATCAGCGATCCGGTGGTCGGCGTCGCTTACCACTTCTGAGGCGCTGGAAGCTTCCGTGAAAAAGCCCCGCTCCGGCGGGGCTTTTTGTCACTGTTCGCGGCGGGTGGATGTCAGAAGATGCGGTAGGAAACGCCGGCGCTGTAACCGGTTGGCGTTAGTCCATTGCTTGGTTGACCGGGAAATCCGGGCGCGCTCGGGATCAGTTCGTACTCGTATTCGCCACGAATCTTGAACCGGGAGTTGAACCGGTAATCAATGCCGCCTCCGGGGACAAAAGCAAAATAGCTTCCAGAACCTATGGAGATCTTTGTACCGGATTGGTAGGGGTAGGTAATTGCGGCCGCCCCCAGCAAAACCTTTACAAACGGAATGAACCCGCGATAGTGGTAAACATTGACGATTGGACCTCCGGCAACGAACTTCTGCGTCTGGCCGTCTATCTTGTTGAAGTCCATCAACCGGCCTTCCCCCTCCAGCCCGAACAGGTGCGACACCAGATAATCGCCGTAGACCCCTACACCGGTGAGACGTCCTGCAATGTGGTTGTAGTCGGGATTAAAGCTGGAACCCTCTGCGCCCACCCACAGGTGCCGGTCCGACCCCACAGCGGCCTCGGCCACCTGCGCATGCGCCGGCTTCACGAGGGAAAGAAGAACAAGCAAAACCGGCAGCAACTTGATTGCGCGCATACATGGTCTCCAAAGCTCCGAACAAACCTATCAGAATGCAGGCACCCGGCGGCAGATATAGCTGTCCTCTGCCGCCGCGGCGTGTTTCTTACCGTGGTACGTTCTGAGCCGCCGGCGCGGCGGCCGCACCCTCTGCCGGTGCAGCCCCATTCTGCGCTGGCGCCGCGTTCGCCTCGCCGCCCGTTGCTCCCGGCGTTCCGGGCGCTGGCTGTCCCCCAGGCGCGGCAGCCGGGATCGGCGTGTTTGCCGCAGCCTGATAGTACTGCAGCCGCAGGTACACCGGCGTAATCTCGAGCGGCAGCTTGTCGCTCGGATTGGCGATAATCGGGGTCGGCGCGTTCAGTCCCACCACCCTATCGTCCCAGGCGTCGGTGCGCAGATGGCTGCCCAGCGGCAGGGCGGCAACCTGGTGAATATCGGCCACGTTCAGCTTGACCTGCCCCTTGCCGATGTTCTCGAGCCACGGCACGCCGCTCGGCTGGATCAGCGAGTCGCCCAGCCGTGGTGAAAGCAGCGAGGTCAGCTCCTTTTCGCGGCTCTGCACCTCGGCGAAAAACAGCCCCACGCTTGCGCCTTTGTCCTTGTAGACCGAGTTGTTGAACAGCTCGACCGCCTTTTTCGCGGCCGCCGTATTGTCCACATCGTTGTGGTTCATGGTGATGCGCTCGAACGCCGCCTCATCTGGAAACAGCAGGCGGTCGTTGAAGGCATACCGGGTATCGATGTGATGGCCGAGCACGATGTGCGCCAGCTGGAAGCTGATCACCGCGGCCAGGTCTTCCTCGTTCGGCAGCGTATCGATCAACCCCTTGCTCAGCAGGATAGTATTGCCGACCGCGAGCGACTCGAGCGGCTGCGTCAGCATGATCCGGCAGTGAATATCGCTCGGCAGCTGCAGGTTGTTGCCGATGATGATGTTGTTGGTGACCTGCTCCAGGATTTTGTCGTAGGGGCTGGCCGGCGCCAGCAGCCCTGCCTGCACCAGGCGGTCCAGCACGTTGTTCTCCGCCTGCGTCACGAACAGCCGCTGCGCCTGCAGCGGGCTCACGTCCTGCGAGTTCTGGCTCTGGTCCTGCGCGTTCTCCACTTCGATCGACGAATTGTCCGACGCGCTCTGCGGAATCTTCAGCGAGTAGCCCCAGAAGTAGGTCTGCGCCTTAAAGCCCTTGGCATGCGCGGCCGCGGCCTTGTCCGATTCCTCGGTGTAGATCACCGACGGCAGCCAGATGCCTTCCTGCAGATTCGACCGCCAGCTGTCGAAGTGATAGTAGTGGGTGTCCTCGTCGTTGGGATTGCTGGTGTAGGTGCCGTTGAACCGGACGATGTTTCCATCGCGGTCCTCGACCCAGATACGCCCGAAGAAGCGCCCGCCGCCGCCGGCCTTCTTGGTCGGCCTTACATCGAACACCGCGGTCCGCACATTGCCGATGAACTCCCGGCGCACGAACGAAAAATCATAGTGCTGGAAGTCGAAGCCGGCCGGGTCGACGAACATCATGTCCATGAACCCGGTCGGCGAATAGCTCAGCTCAAACGCCTTGCTCAACCCGGTAATGTAGTTCAGCGAACCATGCAGCAGTCCCCGCTTGGTCGCCCGCGCATCGTATTGGTCGTTCGAGAACGTCTTGCCGAAGTCCACCCGCCCGATGATGTACTGGTCTGAAACCGGCACCTGGTATTGCACTGGGTCGGGCCGCATGTTCTGGATGTAGGTCTGCACCACCGGAGTATGCTTCGCGATCTGTTTGACCGTGATCTTTTCCTGCGCCATCGCCTTGGTGACGAGTGCTTTCTGGTCCGCGGTAAGCGGCACCAGCTGCAGGGGCTTTTGTTTTTTGGCGAAGGCCGGCACCACGGCAAGCGAAATGCCCAGTACCAACAGCCCGACTTTACGAGCAACCATAGAAAAATCCTCTTATCGCCGGACAAGCCGGTTGTGTCAATCGTTCGAAAAACCATCTACCGCCAGCTCAGCCCGCGGAACCGTACCTAGGCCAGCTGGAACGCTACGTGAATGACGGAAACCTGGTCCACGGCCTTGCCGCCGCGCGTTGCCGGCTTGAAGCGGATCCGCGCTGCCGCCAGCCGCGCCTGCTCATCCAGCCCATGTCCCAGACCGCTCACCACTCGAAGCACTTCCACCTGACCTTCAGCCGTAAAACGGACCTCCAGTGTCACATCGCCCTGCACATGCGCTTCCCGGGCCTCCGCAGTGTACTGGGGCAAGGGCTTGGTGAGGACCACAATCGGGGTCGTCACCGGTTCCTGCGTCCGCGCCGCGGGTGCACCCTGGGCCGCATGGCCCCCGCCGAATCCGGTCGAGGCAATGGTGCCGTGGCCGCCCGGCGTCCCGCCAGGCGAGGAGCCGGCGCCGAAACCTGTGGAAGCTACCGTACCATGACCGCCCGGCATCCCGGCAGGCTGCGTGCCTGAGCCGAAGCCGGTGGAGGCGACCGCCCCGCGCGCGCTCCCATTCGGCGACCCCGCGGGCGCGCCCGAACCGAAACCCGTCTGCGAAACCGACCCCAGCCGCGATGCCGCGCCCTGGTTGGCATTCGAGGCAGAGCCGAAAGCACCCACTGTCGCCAGCTGCGACGGCCGGTTCGCATCCGGGTTCGCATGCACGCCGGTCGGCGCGCCAAAGCCCGCAGCCTGCGCCGCGGCTACCTTCTGCGCCTGCTGGGCCGGGGCTTGCGGCGACTTGAACGCGCCCAGAACCGGCTTGGGCGGCGTTACCACCGGCCGGGGCGCCGGCGCCGGCATCGCCGGGGCCTTCACTGCAACCTTTATCGGTTCCACCTTGGGCGGCTCAATCACCGGCTTCGGCGGCACAATCTTCGGCTCGTCCTTCAGCACCGGAATCGGCGGCATCTGCACCTTCGGCACCGGCGGTATATATGGTTTCGGCGGAGGCGGCGCTACGTAGACCAGCGTCTCCTGCCGGTGAACCCGCGCTTCATGCACCTGGTCGATGGTCAGCAGCAGCAGTGCCGCCAGCAGCGCCAGGTTGACCCCGGCCGCCACGCCAAACGAACCCAGCCTGCCCTTTTCCTGCGGCAGCAGTCCGAAGTTCGCGTGGTTCAGCACGTCGCGCTGCGGCACCGGCACGGCTGCCTTCGCGGATGCCCGCTCCCGTTTCACGTCTTCGCCCTGTACTTCCGATTGTCGCGGCATATATCCTGTCTCGTCCGCGGCACGCGTCTCCCGTGCGACGGCTGTGCTCCCAGGCTCACTAGGCTGAATGGAAGCAAGGCGGCGGGCCTCCCTGCTCCGGTACATATCCTGTTGCAGGAGCCTGTCTTGGGTTTCGTGGGTTTCGTGGGTTTCGGCCTCGCGCATTGCGCCTCTCCTTCGCGGTCCACACTTGGTCCTTTCTCCAGCGGAACAGTATGGACAGAGGTTTGGCTACATTCTACCGGGCAACACTCGATACCTTGCATGGCAAAAGCGTCTTTCGGTTACCATAGGTAGGCTTGGCGGGCATTCACAGGGGATTTTCACCCCTGGTTTACGCTCCTTGGACGGACCGGGAGGCAGCTTCGGTTGCTCAACCAGCCGATTCGCAGCCCAGAAGGACCAAATACGTGAAAGTACTCGTAACAGGAGGCGCCGGCTACGTCGGCGGCACGGTTGCAGAGCAGTTACTAGCCGAGGGCCACCAGGTTGTCATCTATGACAATCTCTGCCACGGCCACCGGTCCATGCTTCCCACCGGCGCCGCTTTTGTCGAAGGCGAACTGGCCGACCGCCCGCTGCTCGAAGCCACTCTGCGCCAGGGCGGCTTCGACGGCGTCATGCACTTTGCCGCGCTCATTGAGGCCGGCGAAAGCATGAAGCACCCGGAGCTCTACTTCCGCAACAATAGCGCAACCACCCTCACCCTGCTCGAAGCCATGCTCGCGACCGACGTACGCCGGCTGGTCTTCTCCTCCACCGCCGCCCTCTACGGCGAGCCCGAGACCACGCCCATTCGCGAAGACGCCGCCCTGCAGCCGACCAACGCCTACGGCGAGTCCAAGCTGCTGGTTGAGCAGATGCTCCGCTGGTTCTACCAGGCGCACGGCTTCTCCTACGCCAGCCTGCGCTACTTCAACGTGGCCGGCGCGGTCCCGGGCCGCGGCGAGGCGCACGAGCCGGAGTCCCACCTGATCCCCCTGGTGCTCGATGTGGCCCTCGGTCGCCGTCCTTCCATCAAAATCTTCGGCCAGGACTACAAAACCCCCGACGGCACCGCGGTCCGTGACTATATCCATGTCGGCGACCTGGCCCGCGCGCACCAGCTTGCCATCGCCGCGCTGGTTGCGAAACCCGAGCCGCAGCGCCTCATCTACAACATCGGCAATGGCGTCGGATTCAGCGTCCGCCAGATTGTCGAGGCCGTGCGCCGGGTCACCGGCCACCCTATTCCCGTCATCGAAGAACCGCGACGCCCGGGCGACCCCGCCGTGCTCATCGCGAGCTCCGACAAGATCACCGAGGAAATCGGCTGGCGCCCCGAGTACACCGAAATTGACGGAATCGTCGAAAGCGCCTGGCAGTGGCACCGGCAGCGCTATCAGCGCACCGGCTTTTAAGCCGGACAGCGGCCTACTTGGTGAACAGATTCGCCGCCCGCAGCACCGTGTTGTAAACCCCCCAGGCAGCCGGCAGCGCAACCACCAGCCACGCCAGCGCGATGCTGGCCCGCGAACTGGCACTCTTCGCTTCGTTTCTCATACAAGCCTCTTTTCGCTCATGCCCACATCAGTGCGCCCCGTACCCGCCCGGGGCTACATCCCCCTCGCGCATCCAGTACTTCTCCGCTACCGGCCGCACCAGCAGATTCGCCACAAACCCCAGCACCAGCAGCCCCGCCATCACATGCAGCACCAGCGGATAGGCCGAGCGCAATGGCTGGTGCGTCGCCGTGGCATGATCTAGCAGCGCGTTTACGATCAGCGGCCCGGCTATCCCGGCAAACGACCACGCGGTCAACAGCCGCCCGTGGATCGCGCTGACATTCACCCCGCCATACAGATCCTTCAGGTACGCCGGGATCGTCGCGAACCCGCCGCCGTACATACTGATCAGCACCCCCGCGGCCAGCACGAACAGCGGCAGGGAAGCGATCGCCGGCAGCGCGAAGAACAGCACCGCGCCCACCACAAAAAACACAAAATACGTCCCCTTGCGCCCGATATAGTCCGAAAGCGATGCCCACACAAACCGCCCGCCCATGTTGAACAGCGACAGCACCCCCACAAACCCAGCCGCCGCCAGCGCCGTCACCTTGCCCGCGAACAGCGTCTGCAGCATCGGCGAAGCCTGCTCCAGGATGCCGATCCCCGCCGTCACGTTCAGCGCCAGCACCAGCCACAGCAGCACGAACTGCGGCGTCCGGGTCGCATGCGCCACCGTCACGTTGTGCGTCGAGATCAGCGTGGTCGCGCTCGTTGCCTCGCGCGGCGTCCACCCCTCCGGCCGCCAGCCCTCCGGCGGCACCCTGATCATGAACACGCCCAGCAACATGAACAGGAAATACAGCACGCCCATCGTCAGCCACGCGCCCACAATCGCGTGCGGCCCCGTCCCGCCGAACAGCTTCATCAGGTCGGTCCCCAGCGGCGCGCCAATCATCGCGCCCCCGCCAAAGCCCATGATCGCAAGCCCGGTCGCGAGGCCCGGCCGGTCCGGAAACCACTTGATCAGCGTCGAAACCGGCGAAATATACCCCAGGCCCAGCCCCACCCCGCCGATCACCCCGTAGCCCAGGTAAATCAGCCAGAGCAGGTGCAGCGCCACCCCACCGGCCGCCACGATGAACCCCAGCCCGAAGCACAACGCCGCAATCGCCATCGCCTTCCGCGGCCCCGCCGTCTCCAGCCACCGCCCAAACACCGCCGCCGAAATCCCCAGCACCGCGATCGCCAGCGAGAAGATATAGCCCACTTCTTTCTGGCTCCAGCCCGGAACGCCTGCGCCATGCAGCCCCAGCAGCGGCTTTACGAACACCGAAAACGAGTACACCTGCCCGATCGCCAGATGAATGGCCAGCGCCGCCGGCGGCACCAGCCAGCGGCTGTAGCCCGGGCCGGCTACCGTGCGCTGCCGGTCGAAAAATGAAGAATTGCCCATCGATGTGTCTGCCTTCTCTTGCGCGCTGCCGCGTACTTCGCACTACTCTGATGCGCGTACGTCGCCCTCGAAACAATCTATCCGCACGCCGCTGCACTCTTGTACGGGAATTCACATTGGAGACACAATGGTCCGAAAGTAACTGCCGCGATCGAACCTCCTTTCACGAGAGGTGTCATCCTGAACGAAGTGAAGGATCTGCTTTTTCCGGCTGACCGGCCAAAAAAGTGTCTCGACAGACACGATGGACTTCGCATGCACCAAGCCATGCGGACCTTGCTCCCGACAAGAGCAAGGTCCATCCATCCACGAAAAGGCTAGAGCCTTTTGCCTGCTGCTTTAGGAGGGATCGACCACTCTTGATGTGGCTTTTCCGTCAAGAAAAGCCGCATGCAACAACATGCGCGCCTCGCCACCTACAGGCAAACGGCTCTAAACTGGCTCGCATGGCCTCCAGCCCGCACACTGCTTCCGCAAACCTCTCGTCCACCCTGCGCGAAACCCGGCTTTTCCCGCCGCCGCCCGAGTTCGCCGCCCACGCGCACGTAAAGAGCCACGCCGAGTACCAGGCCCTCTACCAGCGTTCTATCGAGCAGCCCGAGCAGTTCTGGGCCGAAGCCGCGTGCGAGCTCCACTGGTTCCGCACCCCAAAAGAAACCCTCACCGGCACCGGCCCCGATGCCCGCTGGTTTGCCGACGGCACCCTCAACATGAGCGACAACTGCGTCGACCGCCACGTCGCCGCCGGCCGCGGCGGCCGCACCGCACTCATCTGGGAGGGCGAGCCCGGCGAGGTCCGCACTCTCACTTTCTCCGATCTGCAAACCGAAGTAGCCCGCTGCGCCGGCATGCTCCGCTCGCTCGGCGTCCGGAAAGGCGACCGCGTCGCCATCTACATGGGCATGACGCTCGAGGTCGCCGTCGCCATGCTTGCCTGCACCCGCATAGGCGCCGTGCACTCGGTGGTTTTCGGCGGCTTCGCCCCGCAGGCCCTCGCCGACCGCATTCTCGACTCCGACTGCCGCGTTGTGCTCACTCAGGACGGCACCTACCGGCGCGCCACAGAAATCAAGCTCAAGCCCTGCGTCGACGAAGCCCTCAAGCAATGCCCGAACGTCCGCAGCGTTGTGGTCTACGCCCGCACCGGCTCGCCCCTTTTCATGCAGCCGGGCCGCGATCTCTGGTGGCACGAGGCCATGGCCGCAGCCTCGCCCGAGTGCCCGCCGGAAGAGCTCGCCGCCGAAGACCCGCTCTTCATCCTCTACACCTCCGGCACCACCGGCAAACCCAAGGGCCTCGTCCACTCGAACGGCGGCTACGCCGTGCAAACCTATCTCACCACCAAGCTGGTCTTCGACCTGCACCCCGACACCCGCGACGACGACGTCTTCTGGTGCACCGCCGACGTCGGCTGGATCACCGGCCACTCCTACGTCCTCTACGGCGCCCTCCAGAACGGCGTCACCACCCTCCTCTACGAAGGCGCACCGAACGCACCCGACCCCGGCCGCTTCTGGCAGGTCATCGACCGCCACCGCGTCACCGCCTTCTACACCGCGCCCACCGCCATCCGCGCCTTCATGCAGTGGGGCGAGCAGTACCCCCGCGCCGCCTCGCTCGCCAGCCTCCGCGTGCTCGGCACCGTCGGCGAGCCCATCAACCCCGAAGCCTGGATGTGGTACCACACCGAAATCGGCCACGCCCGCTGCCCCATCGCCGACACCTGGTGGCAGACCGAGACCGGCGCCCACATGCTCACCCCTCTGCCCGGCGCTATCGCGACCAAGCCCGGCTCCGCCACCGTCCCGTTCCTGGGAATCGTGCCGGAGATCGTTACCAAAGCCGGCGAGCGAGTCCCGGCGGGCCAGGGCGGCCTGCTCGTCATCCGCAAACCCTGGCCGTCGATGGCCCGTACCATCTGGAACGACCACGCGCGCTACCTCCAGACCTACTGGTCCGAGGTCCCCGGCTGCTACTTCTCCGGCGACGGCGCCCGCGTCGACCAGGACGGCTACTACTGGCTCATGGGCCGCGTCGACGACGTTATCAACGTCAGCGGCCACCGCCTCGGCACCATGGAGGTCGAGTCCGCCCTCGTCGCCCACAAGGCCGTCGCCGAGGCCGCCGCCGTCGGCAAACCTCACGCGCTCAAAGGCCAGGCCATCTCCGTTTTCGTCACCCTCGAACGCGAGGCGAAGCCGAGCCCCGAGCTGCGCGAAGAACTCCGCGCCTGGGTCGCGAAAGAAATCGGCTCCCTCGCCCGCCCCGACGATGTCCGCTTTGTCGAAGCCCTCCCTAAAACCCGCTCCGGCAAAATCATGCGCCGCCTGCTACGCGAGTTAGCCGAACACGGCGAAATCAAAGGCGACACCACCACTCTCGAAGACTTCGCCGGCCTCGCCAAACTCCACGAGAAAGATGAGTAAGTACAAAGACTCCCTGCGCGGGAGGCGGCCACTCACGTGGCATTTTGCGTTTGGGATCAGGATGGTCTACGCCTCTCTCCTGCGGCGGGAGCGCTCAGGTAATAAGCAACCTTCCCGTAAGAAATGTGTCATCCTGAGCGCAGCGAAGGATCTGCTTTCCTAAGGTCGGAAGTCGCCGCGCTGAAAAAGAGGAAGCAATGAAGACTCGCTTTATTCAGGAACCTTTCGAAGCCATGACACAACGGTCGATCGAGCGCGCCCGCAAGCTCGACGCCGGCGAGCCGATCGAGCCTGACAACATAATCTCGTTTGAAGACCCGCTCGACCTGCTCGAACTGCTTTCCGTCGAGCGCATCCGCCTGCTCAAGGCCGCGCGGGGCAAGCCCCTGTCCGTCGACGATCTGGCCCGAAAGCTGGGCCGCCCACGGCCCTCCGTAATGCGCGACATCAAGCGCCTGGAAGCCCTCGGCGTCCTCGACCGGCGCAAGGAGACGAACCCGGGCCATGGTCAGAAAACCTTCGTGCAAACCGTGGGAGACCGCTTCGAGCTGACCGCCGCGTTCTGAAAAGCAACTTATCCGCGCACGGTCCCAAGAGCGCGAAGTGAACGACGGGAACACCTCGCAGAGTTACCAGCCTCGCCAAAGCCGCGCTCAGAAAACCTGTAAACCCTGTAAACAGAGGAGGCCCACTTGCGACCCCCTCTCGGTTCATCCACATTATTATCGGCTTGTAAATTACCGGCTCATAAGTGCAGCTTCCAGCGGCGTCGACGAGGACTTGTGAGCTGAGTTCTCCCCGTCCATGATGCTCTTGTCGATCGCCTCGATAAACGCCGGGGTCTCCGCGACCTTCAATCCGTACATCTCGATCCACTTACCGACGCCGTCCTTGCCCACATTGCCATTGCCGGTCGAATCGTTATAGTACTCATCCACGATCCCGGGCGTAGGGGGCAGCAGGCCAATGATGAAGCGATCCTTGCCCAGACTGTCCAGCGCCGCTGTAAATGCTTTCATGTGCGTAATTTCTCGCGTCATGAGGAATTGCAGCGCATCTTTCGAGCCCTGATCGTCGGTCAGGTGCATCAGCCGCTCGTAAGTAATCTTCGCCCGGGCCTCCGCCGCGATGTTGTTGCGAAGGTCGACATCCAACTCACCGGAAACCTTTAAGTAATCCGCGGTCCACGCGCTGCCTACAGAGTTATAAAAGTTTAGACCGCCTCCACCCGTAACCGCCACTAGGGGATCCTCTTCCGCATCGGCGAGAGCTTTCTTCTGCGGCTTGAGATGCATTCGGATCAGCGCCCCTACTACTTCGAGGTGGCTGATCTCCTCCGTGCCGATATCCATCAGCAGGTCTTTGCGCTCGGGATCGTCGCAACTCCAACCCTGCACCGTATATTGCAGTGCTGCTGCCAACTCTCCATTCGCCCCGCCGAACTGCTCGAGCAGTATGTTGCCGAAACGAACGTCGGGAGTGCCGACATTAACGTCGTACATCAGTTTCTTTATGTGGTGATACATCGTTGCAATCCTCCTGCTCCGCGCTGTGCTTGTTTTGGAGCGTCTGTTCATTGAGATGCGGCGTGCTTTGTACCAGACCGTTGCCCAGGGCTGTTTTCGCCGCCGCGCTCGCAATCCTTTCCGGTTGCACGGGCGCGCAAAGGTTCTATGCTTACGGCGTGAACCCGCTGCCGAAAATAGAGCAAGAGCGTTGGTGACTACTCCCGGGAGCCAGTCCGGAAGTAGACCGGAATCGAGCGCCGCATCCAGCCGGTCCGGGCGCTGGCTGCTCCTGGCGGTGCTGCTCGGGTGGGCTGTCGGCATCCTGATGCGCCCTTCAGTGCTCGGTACTCCTGACGCTGCGGTCGGCGCACTCGCCCTTCGGGTGGTCTGCCTGCTGCTGCTCGCGGTACTGGCCTTCCGCCGCCGCTCCCTCACCCCCTGGATCTTCTTCTCCATGCTCGCCGGCATCGAGTACGGCCTCGACCTGCCCCACGCCGCCATCGCTTCCCGCGTCTTCTCCGACATCTTCCTGCGCCTCATCCAGTGCATCGTCGCCCCGCTCATCTTCGGCACCCTCGTCACCGGCATCGCCGGCCACGGGGGAGACACCAAGGTCGGCCGCCTGGGCTGGAAATCCCTCGTCTACTTCGAAGCGCTCACCACCATCGCCCTCGCTATCGGCCTCCTCGCCATCAATATTTCCAAGGCAGGTGTAGGCGCAGCCGCAAACACCGCGCAACTCCACGCCGCAACCATCCCAGCCACAGACACCGGCACCTGGCAAGCCTTCCTCCTCCGCGTCTTCCCCGACAACCTCGCCAAAGCCGTCGCCGACGGCCAGATCCTCGAGGTCGCCGTCTTCGCCCTGCTCTTCGGCCTCGCCCTGCGCCGCGTTCCCGCGCCGCGCCGCGCCCCCATGCTCGCGCTCGTCGAGTCGCTCACCGACACCATGTTCGCCTTCACCAACCTCGTCATGTACCTCGCGCCCCTCGGCGTAGGTGCCGCGCTCGCCTACACCGTCGCAACCGCCGGCTTCAGCGTCATGGCCAGCCTCGGCCGCCTGCTGCTCACCCTCTACATCGCTCTCGCCGCCTTCGTTTTCCTCGCCATGCTCCCCGTCGCGCTCATCGCGAAAATCCCCATCCGCGGCTTCTTGAAAGCCATCGCCGAGCCCGCCACCATCGCCTTCGCCACCAGCACCAGCGAGGCCGCGCTGCCCCGCGCCATGGAGGCCATGGAAGCCTTCGGCGTCCCCCGCCGCATCACCGGCTTTGTCATCCCCGCCGGTTACAGCTTCAATCTCGCCGGCTCCGCGCTCTACCTCGCCATCGCGTCCATCTTCGTCGCGCAGGCCGCTGGCATGCACATGGGCCTGCGCGCCCAGCTCGCCATGCTGCTCGTGCTCATGCTCACCAGCAAAGGCGTCGCCGGCGTGCCGCGCGCGGTGCTGGTGGTGCTGCTCGCCACCGCCAGCACCTTCCACCTGCCCGAGGGCCCCATCTTCCTCATCCTCGGCATCGACGCGCTCATGGACATGGGCCGCACCGTCATCAACGTCACCGGCAACTGCCTCGCCGCCGTGGTTATCGCGCAGTGGGAAGGCGTCTTCCGCAAGGAGGCAGCCGCGCCGGAAGCACTCGCCGCAGTTCGGAGTACGAAATGATCCGTCATGATCCGTCATCCACCATTCAGCGGTATCTGGCTCCTGGCTGTACACTAACGACGTGCAGATTGGGGGAGTGACCTGGTGACACAACTCGAGACCATTGCTGCTATCTCCGTACCGACGATCGTGCCTACCTTGGCTGTCGTCATTTCCATCCTGCGCTCCGATGCCAAGATCGATAGCCTCAGCACCAGGGTCGATGCGAAAATAGACGCTTTGCGTTCTGATCTCCGGGGCGACATGCGGGTACTCGAAGGCATTGTCTACGATCACCACGGCCGATTGAGCAGCATCGAAACGAAGCTGAATCCGGAGAAGTAAGTCGCAGCGCTGTTTCGCCTTGGGACTCCCCGATACTCGTGGGCCGAAAGACCTTGTATCCGTCCGGCCGGGTATCCTGAACAAGACTCTAGCTGCTCCCGATCCGCAATCACCGTAGTCGCTTCAGCCCTGACTGATATACTCAAGGGTCAGCAGGAGCCGCATGCCCACCCGACTCGGAACCATCCAATCTCCGGCCGACATCAAAAAGCTCTCCATCCCGGAGCTCGAATCGCTCGCCCAGGAGATCCGCGAGCGGCTCATCCTCACCCTCTCGAAAAACGGCGGCCATCTCGGCCCCAACCTCGGCGTCGTCGAGCTCACCCTCGCCCTGCACTATGTCTTCTCAACGCCTGAAGACAAGTTCGTCTTCGACGTGAGCCATCAGGCCTATGTGCATAAGCTGCTCACCGGGCGCGAGCCGCGCTTCGACTCGATCCGCCAAGGCGGCGGCCTCAACGGTTTTATGCTCCGCACCGAGAGCGAGCACGACAACTACGGCGCCGGCCACGCAGGCACCGCGCTCTCGGCAGCCCTCGGCATGGCCGTCGCCCGCGACCTCGCCGGCGGCACCGAGCACGTCGTCGCGCTTGCCGGCGATGCCGCCTTCACCAATGGCATTACCTTCGAGGCGCTCAACAACATCGCTGGGCAAACCAGGCGCCTCATCGTCGTGCTCAACGACAATGAGTGGTCCATCGACCGCAACGTCGGCTCCATCGCGCGCTACCTGCACAAGATTGTCACCAACCACCACGTCACCTCGCTGCACGAGGGCGCCACGCGTTTAGTCGAGCGCATCGGCGGCAAGGCCGCCAAGCAGGCCGTGCGCCGCGCCGAGGAAGCCGCGAAAGGCATGGTCTTTCCTTCGAGCTTCTTCGAAGAGTTCGGCCTCGTCTACTACGGCCCCCTCGACGGCCACAACATCGGCTTGCTCATCGAGACATTCGAGTTCCTCAAGCAGCAGGACCGCCCCGTCCTGCTGCACGCCATCACCCAGAAGGGCAGGGGCTTCCAACCGGCGATTGACGGCCAGAAGAAGTTCCACGGCCTCGGCCCCTACGACCCCGAAACCGGCCACACCCATCAGGCCGGCCAACCCACCTACTCCGAGGTCTTCGCCAACACGCTGGTCAAGCTCGCCGACACCGACGACAAGGTTGTCGCCATCACAGCCGCCATGCCCAACGGCACCGCGCTCGATCTCTTTCGCCCGCACCACCCCACGCGCTACTTCGACGTCGGCATCGCGGAAGAGCACGCGGTCATCTTCGCCGCCGGCATGGCCACCCGCGGCTACAAGCCCTTCTGCGCCATCTACTCCACCTTCCTGCAGCGCGCGTTCGACCCCATCGTGCACGATGTCTGCCTGCAGAACCTACCGGTCGTCTTCTGCATGGACCGCGGCAGCCTCTCGGGCGACGACGGCGCCACCCATCACGGCCTGTTCGACATAAGCTACCTGCGCGCGATTCCCAACATCGTGCACATGGTTCCCGCCGATGAAGACGAACTCGCCGACATGCTCGCGACCGCGCAGCTGCACCCCGGTCCCAGCGCCCTCCGCTACCCGCGCGGCGTCGGCCCCGGCGCCGCGCTCAAACCCACGCCCCGTCCGCTCGCTATCGGCAAGGCAAAAGTGGTGCGCGAGGGCGACGAAATCGCCATTTTCGGCCTCGGCGCTCTGCTGCCCATGGCCCACCAACTCGCCGATCGGCTCAGCGAGCGCGGCTACTCCGCCGCCGTCATCAACCCCCGCTTCGTCAAGCCGCTCGACCGCGACACCCTGCTCCACTACGCGCGATCCGCCACCGCCGTGGTTACATTTGAAGATCACGTGCTCGCCGGCGGCTTCGGCAGCGCCGTGCTCGAAGAACTCGAGCGCGCGGCCATTTCCACTCCCGTCATCCGCATCGGCTGGCCCGACCAGTTCATCGAGCACGGCAAGGTCGATGAGCTCCGCACCCGCTACGGCATCACCGTGGAAGCCGCCCTCGCGCGCCTCCAGCCGCTGCTGCGCAAGGTATCGCGGCGCGGCCTCAAAGCCGTCGCCGCCGGCTAGGGCATTTTCCCTGATGCTGTGCGGCCGGGAGAGTATCTCGATGTGGCTTTTCCCGCCGGAAAAGCCACCTTCACGGCCGTTGAGCTCTGTATACCTTCAGGGAAAATGCCTTAGCGCTCGGCCACCCATGCGGGCAGCAGCTTTAATAACTGCCGCTGCCGGTACCGGAATAGAGCCCGTACCTGCAGCGCTCCTCCCAGCCCATACGCCGCATCCCCCAGCACCCCGAACGGAAACGCATACGTAACCGCATCGGTTACAGATGTCCCGCGCACCCCGCCGCGCGACTCCTCCCGCACCCGGTGGCAGTGCCGCCAGTACCCGAACGGCCCCGTCACCTGCTCATCGCAGAAGTGGTCGTCCCAGGCAAACTCCGCGATCCGCGCATCCCAGTGCATCCGCACCGGCGAGAAGGGAACCGGCCGAAAGCTGATCAGCAGCCGCGAACCCGCGCCCGCCGCGCGGCCCGGCGCATTCTGCCGCACGCGTGAAAACACTGGCGGCGCAACGATCGTTTCACGATCGATCCGCGCCGCCTGCCACTTCGGCATCAGCGGCGGCAGATTCCGCGGATCGGCGAAAAAGTCGAACACGTATTCCAGCGCATACGGAACCCACTGCTGCATTTCAAGCGTGTGACGCATGCGCGCTAGGATGCGTCCCCCACGCCCCCTGGAATCACACAACCGGCAAACAAAAAGGAGCGCCGAAGCGCTCCTCCTTGTCAGTGTCAGCCGCAGGCAAAAACTAGTTCGGCATCAGCACCGAGTCCACCACGTGGATCACACCGTTCGACTGAATCACGTTCGGAATCGTCACCGTCGCGGTCCCGCCCTTCTGGTCGGTCAGCACCAGCTTGCCGTCCTGCATCGTCGCGGTCAGCGTTTCGCCCTGCACCGTCTTCAGCTCGGCCTTGCCGTCGCCCTTTTTGATCAGCTTCGCGATATCCTTCGAGGTCAGCTTGCCCGGCACCACGTGGTACGTCAGGATCTTCGTGAGCTGGTCCTTGTTCTCCGGCTTCACCAGCGTATCCACCGTGCCCGCGGGCAGCTTGTCGAACGCCTCGTTGGTCGGCGCGAACACCGTGAACGGTCCCGGACCTTCGAGCGTGTCCACCAGCCCGGCTGCCTTCACCGCCGAAACCAGCGTCGTGTGGTCTTTCGAGTTCATCGCGTTCTCGACAATGTTCTTCGTCGGGTACATCGCCGCGCCGCCCACCATCGGGTCTTTCTGCGCCTGCACCCCGACCGCGGAGAATCCCATGGCAAGCGCCAGTGTTGCCGCAAAAAATGTATGTTTGTTCATCGTTGTCTGCCTGTTTTCTGTCCCGAAGGGACCTGGTACGTTAAAGTTTGTCTGTCTGCCACAAGACCCAGTTGAAACTATTGCCTGCTTTGTGATGGCTCGCTGTGGAAACGCGCCGCATCGCCGCGCGGATTCAATGTGACCAAAGTTTCCATGTGGCGAAAGTTCATGGCGCGCCGGCCCGCAGCCGCCGCTTCCCGCCTTGGCGCCGCCCGCTCCCGCCGCAGCCGGTGGCGCGCCGAAATCACACCCCATTGCGTATGCTGGAAGCTGCCGAAGCTCTCTTCGGCGGCACGCATGCAGCAGATCGAATCCTCCCCAACCCGCCGCTACTCCGGCAGCAACCGCTGGCTCGTCCTCATCGGCGCCGGCAAGCTCCTCAAGGCGATCCTCTTCGTCGCGCTCGGCGTCGGCGCCCTGCACCTGGTGCACCGCGACCTGGTCTCGCTCGTCACCCACTGGATCGTCGACCTCCGCTTCGACCCCGAAAGCCGCTTCGTCAACTTCATCCTCGATAAGATCTCGCTCATCAGCCCGCACAAACTCCGGCTCATCTCCGTCGGCATCTTCTGCTACGCCGCCATGGACGTGCTCGAGGGCACCGGCCTGGTCCTCGGCAAGGCCTGGGCCGAGTACCTCACCCTCATCGTCACCGCGGCCCTGCTTCCGTGGGAGTTCTTCGAGATTCTGCGCAAGCCCAACTGGCCCAAGGTCGTCTTCACCCTGCTCAACATCGCCGTCGTCTGGTATCTCGCCACCTACCTGCAAAAGCGCATGCGCGAACGCAGTGGTGAATCGCGCGCTTGATTGCCAGGCCACTGTCTTCGCCAATCACGGTGTCATCCTGAACGAAGTGAAGGACCTGCTTTTGCCGTTTCCGCCGCGACGAGCCACCCGGACCCGCAAATCACCTCCCCGGCTCGCCTTCGCGATACACCCATTCGCCCCGGCTATTTCCCTGGCCCATTCGGGTTGCAGCAACGCTTTGCACAGCCTTTCCACCGATTTCCCACTTTAGTAACACCATTCCAGTAACAAGCGCTTGAATTGCTGTTCCCAAAGTGGGCCGGCTCACGCTAGTCTGTGGTCGAAAGTGGTTAAAAGTGGAGGAAAGAGGTTGCATTCCTTCAAAACAAGAGCGCACAATCACCCGGTCAGCTGTTCCATGTCCTCAAACGGAGTTCCCCAGTGTTCCGCGGAAATCATCCAGCCCGGGTCGACGACAAAGGCCGCCTCAAGCTGCCCGCGGAGTTCAAGCAGCACTTCACCAACCCGGAAGGGGAGTGGTTCTACATCACCAGCAAGGACGGCAAGCTGGCCGAGATCCACCCGCTCAAGGAGTGGGAAAAGTTTGAAGAAAAGCTGGCCGCCATCCCCAGCTTCAACCCGGCGAAAAAGAAGCTGCTCGACCGGCTGAACTACTTCGGACAGATGGCGAAGATGGACGACCAGGGACGAGTGCTGCTGCCGCAGATTTTGCGCGAGCAGGCAAAGCTGGCCGGCGATGTCGTGGTGTTCGGCGTGCAGAGCTACCTCGAGGTAGCCAACCACGACAGCTTCAAACAGAACCTTGAATTGAACCCGCTGACCGACGAAGACCAGCAGGCGCTGGCAGGGTTTGGACTTTAGTACGTAGGCTCCGAGGGGCCGGGCATATGCAGCAGGGCAGTGAGCGGCATATGCCAGTTCTTTTTGATGTTGCGATCGAATATCTAGCGGTGCGCCGGGGCGGCACGTATGTGGACTGCACGCTCGGCTTCGGCGGCCACGCGGCCGGCATTCTGCAGGCGCTCGGCGCCGAGGGCCACCTGATCGGTTTCGACCGGGACCCCGAGGCGCTCGAGCTGGCACGAACCAGGCTCCAGGCGCTCAGCAGTGAACTGGGCGAGAACAGCCCGAAGCTCACCCTGCACCACGCCGAGTTCAGCCGGGTCGAGGAGTTTCTCCAACCCGGCACGGTCGATGGAATCCTGGCCGACTTCGGCACCAGCTCCATGCACCTGGACCAGGCGCATCGCGGATTCAGTTTTCAGGCGGACGGGCCTCTGGACATGCGGATGAATTCCGCCCAGACGCTCACCGCCGCACAAGTGGTAAATCAGGCGGACGAAAACGATCTCGCCAACCTGATTTACGAATTCGGAGAAGAAAGGAGGTCGCGGAGAATCGCCAGAGCCATTGTCAGGGCCCGGCCTTTGCACACCACGGCGCAGTTGGCCCAGGTGGTAAAGGCCGCGGCCCCAACAATGAAAAGCGACAGGATTCATCCGGCGACGCGTACCTTTCAGGCTCTTCGAATCCATGTCAATGCTGAGCTGGACGAGATCAATGCGCTGCTTGGAAGCGCGCCGAATTTGCTGAAGCCGGGCGGCCGGCTGGTCGTCATCTCGTTCCACTCGCTCGAAGACCGGCTCGCGAAAGACGCCCTGCGCGAGGGCCGCGAAGCCGGGCTGTACGAAGTATTGACCCGCAAGCCGGTAACGGCGAGCGAGGAGGAAATCGATCGCAATCCCCGCAGCCGCAGCGCGAAACTCCGCGCGGCGGAAAAATTACCGGCGCCGCCAAAAAAACGGCGCTGAACACAAGATCGGGCTGGGTCGTCCTGCCGCATATCAGGCGAAAGTAAACCCGCGTAGGACCCAACCGCGTACCACCCCCTTCCTCACACAGCGACCTGGCCCGGTCGTAGGAAAGGGCCGGAATCAGGCAGCAGGAACCAGGCACGAAGCAGAACACACAAGGGTGCAGCATGGCGACACAGGCGCTGGCGGAAATCTTCGGAATGGCGCGGGAAACCCCCGCGGCCGGTGACAGCAACCACTCACGGTGGATGGCGGAGCAGCGCGCCCGCCGCGGCCCCACGCCGGAAATCTTCTTCACCCGGCGCATGGACAACACCCGCCTGGTCAAGGCCCAGTGCCCGGTGCGCAAACGCGAAATGCAGTCCTTCGCGAGCGCGATGGTCATGCTGTTCGCCCTCGTCATGTTCTACGGCTGGCAGCACTACCAGTCCATCCAGTCCGGCTACCACGTCGAGCAGCAGAAGCAGCAGCTCTCGCAGCTGCAGGAGCAGAACCGCGAGCTGCGCCTCAACGAAGCCCAGCTCAGCGACCCGGCCAGAATCGACCGCCTCGCTCACCAGATGGGCCTCGAGCAGCCCCTCCCCGGCCAGGTCGTCCGCCCCGACGGCGCCCCCAGCGCAGACGGCGCCGCGCTTGCCGAAGCACGCCCGTTTACGTTGGGGCGATAATCTGAAAAGTGAGCTGTCCGGGCGGTCCGGCATTCTAGAATGAGTACCGGGGATAAGGAGTTGCTATGTCAAATCGTAAAGGCACAATGGACTCGAAGGCTGGAAATACAGCTTCTAAATCGGGAGTAGTCCCGTTCAAATCGACAAAACCAGCGAACCTGTCGCGCCCACAAAACATCAAAGTTCCTCCACGGCCTCCGGCAAGGGGTTGAGCAAGAGTGCCTGAAAAGACTGAAGCGCTTGGAATCCTGCTGCTGCTGATACCAGGCTTCGTTTGCGCATTGCTGGTTCAGCTCCTTGCCGTACGGGCGAAGCAGAGTGAGTTCGAAAAAATAGTCGAGGCTCTTCTCTTCAGCAGTATCCTCTACCTCTGCATTGGGCCCTTTTTTCATAACACGCTTCCAGTTAACTGGCTCGCTTATAAAGCGGGTGAGTCGACAAGTTTCACTTTCGAATTCAACGCTAAATATCTAGCGTTTCTGGCGGTTGGGGCTGTCATTCTTTCGCTCGTGTACGGCACCGTGTTGAACCGTGACCTGCTCCATAGGCTTCTTCGCAAAGTCAAGCTGACCGAGAAGACTTCTCGTGTGTCCGTTTGGAATGACGCTCTCCAGGACATACAAAGCAGGTACCTGCTGGTAGAGCTCGGCGATCAGCGAACGGTAGTGGGGTTTCTCCGGTACTACTCAGATGATGTCGAGCAAGCATCCATCTTCCTGCAGGACGCGGCTTGGCTCAGTGCAGATGGCGTGCAGACCCCGATCGATGGACCTGGCATCCTGTTGACTAAAGAAGCTGGAATCGTTTCGATCTCATTCCTGGATCCTGTCGTGTCGGACGCAATCTCTTGAGCTTTCTCTTTTTATGAGGCCTTTTTCTTTTGCGCGAGCGCCGGGTTCTGTTTCGAAGCTGGCGACGCCCATGCGCCGCGCCCGCGTCTTTGCCATCATCGCCATCTTCGCCGCCTGGGCGCTGCTCATCGCCGGCCGCCTCGTCTGGCTTCAGGTCATTCAGAGCCCCCAGTGGGTCGCCCGCGCCGCCCTCCAGCAGCAGCGCACCTTCCAGGTCGCCCCCCGCCGCGGCATCCTCTACGACCGCGACCTCCACGAGCTCGCCATGACCGTCTCGGTCGACTCCATCTACGCCGTCCCCGGCGAAATCCCCGCCGAGCGCCGCCCCGCCCTCGCCGCCGCCCTCTCGCGCGTTCTCCATACCGACCCCGAAGACCGCTTCACCCAGCCCGCGGAAATCCTCAAGCGCATCAATGGCTCCCGTTACTTCACCTGGATCGCCCGCAAGCAGGACCCGCGCATCATCGACCAGGTCCGCGCTTTGCATTTGAAAGGCGTCTACTTCCAGAAAGAGTTCAAGCGCTTCTACCCCGAGAACGACATTGCCGCCCAGGTCCTCGGCTACGTCGGCGTCGACGACAACGGCCTCGGCGGCGTCGAGCAGAAGTTCGACCGCCAGCTCCACGGCCAGCCCGGCCGCATGCTCACCGCGCTCGACGCCCGCCGCCACGTCCTCGCCTCGAGCGAGCGCGACCCCGAGCCCGGCGCCAACCTCGTCCTCTCGCTCGACGCCAACATCCAGTTCATGGCCGAGCAGGCCCTCGACCACGCCATGGAGCGCGTCAAGCCCCTCAACGGCACCATCGTCGTCCAGGACCCCCACACCGGCCAGATCCTCGCCCTCGCCATCCGTCCCACCTTCAACCCCAACGACTTCAAGCACACTTCGCCCGAGCTGCTCCGCGACCACGCCGTCAGCGATGTCTACGAGCCCGGCTCCACCTTCAAGCTCGTCACCTACTCCGCCGCGCTCGACTCCCACGTCACCACGCTGAGCGATAAGATCGACTGCGAAGGCGGCAAGACCAATGTCGCCGGCCGCATTGTGCACGACGACCGCGACGCGGTCATCTTTGAGAGCCACTACCACAACGTGCTCACCATCCCGCAGGCCCTCGCCGAATCCAGCGACGTTGCCGCCATCAAGCTCGGCGAGCGCATGGGCAAGGACCGCTTCTACAGCTACATCCACGCCTTCGGCTTCGGCCAGCGCTCCGGCCTCGAGCTGCCCGGCGAAACCCGCGGCCTGCTCAAGCCGCCCGAGCGCTGGCAGCCCACCACCATCGGCTCCATCCCCATGGGCCAGGAGATCGGCGTCACCCCCATCCAGCTCGTCACCATGGCCTCCACCATCGCCAACGGCGGCACCTACCTGCCCCCGCACATCGTCCTGCGCTCCACCGACAAAGCCCGCGGCAACCCCGGCCTGCAGCCCGACGTCTTCCGCCCCGAAGACTCACTGCCCGACCCCCAGCCAGCCGGCGCCCACCGCGTCATCACCACCCTCAGCGCCGCCCAGATGCGCCAGCTCATGCAGAACGTCGTCGAGCACGGCACCGGCATCCCCGCCCAGCTCAACGGCTACAGCGCCGGCGGCAAAACCGGCACCGCGCAAAAAATCGACGTGCGCACCCACACCTACTCGAAGACGAAATACATCGCCTCCTTCGTCGGCATCGCCCCGGTCAATACCCCCGCCATCGCCATCGCCGTCGTCATCGATTCCCCCAGCGTCGGCAGCCACTTCGGCACCGCCGTCAGCGCCCCCGTCTTCCACGAGCTCGCCCAGCAGATCCTCGAGTACCTCGGCGTCCCCCACGACCAGCCCATCAAGACCCCGCAGCAGATCGCCGCCACCCAGAAGCCCGTCGCCAGCGAAGCCCCGCCCACCGAAGTCGGCGACCTCAACGCCCTCTTCAGCTCCATCAACGATCTCCCCGCCGACGACCCCCTGCGCCACCCCTCCGCCCCCGCACAGCTGTCTCAGACCGCTTCCACTGATTCCACAGACGACCAGGCCGCCGCCGCCGGCGTCCCCGCCGGCACTGCCACCGGTCCCGCTACGCCAACAATCGCAGGCTCTTCTGCGATTGCAGGCTCCGCCACCGCCTCGTCTGCCGGCGACGCCGCCACGCTCTCCGCACACCAGCGACCCGCGCCGCTCATGCCCCCATCTGAGCCCGCCCCACCCTTGCAGGGCAGCGTCACCGTAGCCTCCGGCCACAACGTCCAAGTCCCCGACTTCACCGGAACCACCGTCCGCGCCGCCACCGAAAAAGCCGGCGCCATCGGCCTCGGAGTCCAGATCATCGGCAGCGGCCTCGCCCGCGCCCAGGCCCCCGCCCCCGGCACCCGCGTCCCCACCGGCACCGAGGTCGTCGTACGCTTTACACGCTAGTCCACACCGCCACCCGCATATGCATTCAAACGAGAGTTTCCCTCTTCCCGCGTTCTTCTTATTTTTCGCTCTGGGATGGTTGGCGATCTCGGCAGCCATCGCCTGGATAGGAGGGTGGCACCGTTTGGCAAAACAGTTCCGCGCGAAGAGCCCTTACCAAGGCCGCAGGCGCCTCCTTCAGTCTTGCCAAATGCGCTTCACTGCAAGGTATAGCGGCTGTATCAACGTCGGAGCAGATCGAGAGGGTCTGGCGCTCACAATATTCCCGCTTTTTCGCTTCTGCCATCCCCCCCTCCTCATACCTTGGAGCGAGATTACGGTTGGGCCAGAAACACACACATTGTTCTTTACTAGATGTAAGTTCGTATTGGGCCGCGAAGCAAAGATACCTTGGAAGATTTCAGGCCGCCTGGCAAAGCAGCTACTATCGGCGCGTACTCAATATCAATGAAAATAAAAGCACCGGCAATAACTTTAGGTTAAACTGCAGTTCCCTCAAATCACGAGCAAACTTAATGCGATATACAAAAGCGATGTCATCCTGAGCGAAGCGAAGGATCTGCTTTTTTCTTGTCCTCACAACAGAAGGGGGCACTATCGAGCTAAATGGCCATGAGACTCGACCAACTCCTCTACAGCCTCGAAATCCTCAAGCGATCCGGCCCCGCCAGCGCCGAAGTCCGCTCCATCGAGTTCAACTCCCGCAAAGTCCGCGCTCAGCTTTCCTCGAATCCGGCAAATCATATGCTGAAAGCACAAGTAAACAAGCTCCAACCTCCAGCCCGCCTACGCTGACGGCTGCTGCCGCGCCCTCAACTCGGCTACCTGCTCCTTCAGAACCTGCACCTCTATGTACGTGTTCAGCTGGCCTTCCATCGACCCCAGCCGCCTGTCGATAGCCGCCATCCAGTCCTTGAAATCAGCGCGGAAATCGTCCTGCCGCTGTGAATTCGCTTTCACTTCAGCACTGAGCTGCCGCACTTCAGGGGCGAGCACATCCTGGATCGCCTGTCGAATCCCGCTGACAATGGCACTTGCCTCGTTCGCCGCCATAACGCTACCCCTAAACTCAATGGTGCCATACCGCAGGTAGCGCGTGCAGCGGCTTTGTCGAATAGGATCGAAAGCAGAAACCATGCGACTCGACCAACTCCTCTACAGCCTCGAAATCCTCAAGCGCGCCGGCCCCGCCAGCGCCGAAATCCGCTCCATCGAGTTCGACTCCCGCGCAGTCCGCAAAGGCGCGCTCTTCGTCGCCATGCGCGGCGGCTCTACCGACGGCTCGCGCTTCATCGAGGCAGCCGCCAAGGCAGGCGCCGTCGCCGTCGTCACCGACGCAGCCGACGCATTTGCAACTCTCGCTGAACAGAACCCGCGCCTGCCGATGATCCTCGTCCCCAACGGCCGCCGCGCCCTCGCAACCCTCTCCGCCAACCTCTACAACCACCCCGAGGAACAGCTCGCGCTCACCGGCGTCACCGGCACCAACGGCAAAACCACCACCGCCTTTCTACTCGACGCCATGCTCCGCGCCGCCGGCCGCACCACCGTGCTTGTCGGCACCATCGAGTACCACGTCGCCGCCGACATCCGCCCCTCCCCGCACACCACGCCCGAAAGCCGCGACCTGCTGCACCTGCTCGCCGAGGGCGCCGGGCTCGGCGCGACCGAGGCCGTCATGGAGGTCAGCTCCCACGCGCTCGCGCAGGGCCGCGTCCATAACCTGCCCTTCGACGTCGCCATCTTCACCAATCTCACCCGCGACCACCTCGACTTCCACCAGACCATGCAGCAGTACTTCGCCGCCAAGCGCGCCCTGTTCGACGGCAGCAACGGCCCCCCGCCCCGCATCGCCGTCATCAATGTCGAAGACGACCGCGGCCTCGAGCTCGCCACCCGCGCCCGCGAGGCCGGCGCCGCGCTCTACAGCTTCGGCCTCGGCGTCGGCGAGTTCCGCGCCGAGGCCATCTCCGTCACCCCCGCCGGCATGCGCTTCACCCTGCAATCCCCGTTCGGCGCGGCCGAAATCGCCTCCAGGCTCACCGGCCGCGTCAACGTCCAGAACATGCTCGCCGCCGCCGCCGCCGGCCTCGCCCGCGGCCTCTCGCTCGCCGACATTGCCTGCGGCGCCGCCGCGCTCACCCACGTCCCCGGCCGCTTCCAGACCGTCGTCCGCGGCCAGCCCTTCACCGTCGTCATCGACTACGCCCACACCGACGACGCCCTGCGCAACCTGCTCGCCGTCGCCCGCGAGTTCGCTTCCCCGCAGCAGGGCCGCGTGCTGACATTGTTCGGCTGCGGCGGCGACCGCGACCGCGCCAAGCGCCCCCTCATGGGCGCCGCCGCCGGCGCTGCCAGCGACTTCTGCATGCTCTCGAGCGACAACCCCCGCGGCGAGAATCCGCAGGCCATCCTCGACGACATACTCCCCGGCCTCCAGCAAACCGGCGCGCCCTACCTCGTCGAGCCCGACCGCGCCCGCGCCATCCGCGCCCTGCTTGCCCAAGCCAGAGAACACGACATCGTGCTGATCGCCGGCAAAGGCCACGAGAAAACCCAGACCATCGGCACTGAAATCCTGCCTTTCGACGACGCCGAAGTCGCAGCCAAAGCCCTCGAAGAACTCGGCTACGAGGGCGCGCGATGAAGCTGTCTCTCAAGCAGTGCGTGGAGTGGATGGGCGCCACGCTCCTCTCCGGACATGACGAGCCCGTCCACGGCTACTCCATCGATACGCGAACGATGGCGCACAACGACCTTTTCTTCGCGGTCTCCGGCGAGCATCACGACGCGCACCGCTTCGTCGACAAAGCCATCGTGCAAGGCGCGGCCGCCGCCGTTGTCTCCCGAGCCAAGCTGGATACCCCCGAGTACTCGTACCTTCGCGGTTACAACTGTGTTCTGGTGGACGACCCCCTGCTCGCCCTCCAGCGCCTCAGCGCCGCCGCCCGCGCCCACTGGCCCGGCACCCTCATCGGCCTCACCGGCAGCGCCGGCAAAACGACGACGAAAGAAATGGTCGCCGCGGTCCTCTCGGCTAAACATAAGGTCCTCAAATCCGACGCCAACCTCAACAACCACTTCGGCGTCCCTCTCCAGCTCCTCCGCATCGAGCCTGAACACAAATACGCCGTCATCGAAATGGGTATGTCCAAACCCGGCGAAATCGCCCTGCTCGCCCGCCTCGCCGCTCCCGACTGGGCCGTCGTCACCAACGTAGGCGCCGCCCACGCCCAGAACTTCCCCACCGGCATCGAGGGAATCGCCCTGGCCAAGCGCGAGCTCATCGACGCCCTCTCCCCCACAACCGGCGTCGCTTTCCTCAACGCCGACGATCACCGGGTCGCCGGCTATGCCCTGCATTACAGCGGGCGCAAAGTCCTCGCTGGCCGCACCGAAACCGCCGACGTGCAGGCCGTCGCGATCGTTGAACGCGGCACGGAAGGCCTCCTCATCGACGTCCGCGCTGGTTCCCAGAAGACGTCCGTCCACCTCAACTTCCTAGGCGCCCACAACGCCAGCAACGCCCTGCTCGCGCTCGCTGTCGGCCTCGAAGCCGGTGTGTCCCTCGAATCCGGCGCCGCCGCCCTCGCCCAGCTCACCCCCGGCGACAAACGCGGCCAGCTCCTTCACCTCCGCGGCGCGCGGCTCATCGACGACTGCTACAACTCCAACCCTGCCGCCCTCTCCGCCATGATCCAAACCCTCATGCAACTCCCCGCGAAACGCCACATCCTCATCGCCGGCGAAATGCTCGAACTCGGCCCCCAATCCCCCGCCATGCACGCCGCCTGCGGCGCCCAAGCCGCCCGCGCCGGCGCCAACTTCGTCATCGGCGTCCAGGGCGCCGCCCGCGCCCTCACCGATGCCGCCACAAAAGCCGGCACTCCCGCGCTCTTCTTCGCCACCCCCGCCGAAGCCGGCGCCTGGCTCCAATCCGAGCTGAAGCCAGGCGACGCCGTCCTGCTCAAAGCCTCCCGCGGCGTCCGCCTCGAGCGCGCCCTCGAACCTCTTCAGTAACCCCGCACCAAAGGCATCCCACCCGCATTTCCCGCAAACGCCTCGCGGAACACGCTAGTAAGATAGACCCGCACACCCGTATGGAGGCCCGTTGCTCTACTGGCTGCTCTACCAGAAGCTCTTCCCCTACGTCTCGCCCTTCCGCATCTTCCGCTATCTCACCTTCCGCACCGCCTTCGCCTCGCTCACCGCGCTACTCATCGCGCTCTTCATCGGCCCCTACGTCATTGAGAAGCTGCGCGAGTTCCAGATCGGCCAGTACATCCGCGAAGACGGCCCCCAGGCCCACCAGAAAAAAGCCGGAACCCCCACCATGGGCGGCGTGCTCATCTGCATCGCCATCCTGCTGCCCACGCTGCTCTGGGCCGACCTCTCGAACCCCTTCATCTGGCTGGTCATGCTCTCCACCCTCGGCTTCGGCGCCATCGGTTTCGCCGACGACTACATCAAGGTCGTCCACCGCCGCAACCTCGGCCTCACCGCCCGCGCCAAGCTCGGCTACCAGGTCCTCGTCAGCTCGGGCGTCGCCGTCGCGCTCGTCTCCATGCAGACCCAGGGCGCCTACTCCACCCAGCTCGTCGTCCCGTTCTTCAAGCGCGTCCACCCCGCGCTCAGCATCCCCGCCCTCGCCGGCATCCCCCACCTGCATTTGCTCGCGTTCCTGCCGTTCATCGTCTTCACCGTGCTCGTCATCGTTTTTTCCAGCAACGCCGTCAACCTCACCGACGGCCTCGACGGCCTCGCCATCGGCTGCACCATTGTCGCCGCCACCGCGCTCACCGTGCTCACCTACGTCAGCGGCCACATCGTCTTCGCCGACTACCTCGAGCTGCAGCGCATGCCCATGATCAGCGAGCTCACCATCTTCTGCGGCGCCATGGTCGGCGCCAGCATCGGCTTCCTCTGGTACAACGCCCACCCCGCCGAGGTCTTCATGGGCGACGTCGGCTCCCTCGCCCTCGGCGGCGCCATCGGCACCGTCGCCGTCGCCATCAAGCAGGAACTGCTGCTCCCCTTCATCGGCGGCATCTTCGTCCTCGAAGCCGTCTCCGTCATCCTCCAGGTCGGCAGCTACAAACTCCGGAAAAAACGCATCTTTAAAATGGCCCCCCTCCACCACCACTTCGAGCTCATGGGCTGGTCCGAATCCAAAGTCATCGCCCGCTTCTGGATCGGCGCGCTCGTGTTCGCGCTCTTCGCGCTCACCACTCTGAAACTGCGTTGATATGGCAAGTCTTTCATCGACTTAACAAAACCTGTCATCCTGAGCGACTTCACAAACCCTGTCATCCTGAGCGAAGCGAAGGATCTGCTTTTCCGGCATGCTACGAGATCATCGCAAGTCTCGAATACAGCAGCGAACAACTCAGGAGAATCGGTACAAGACCCCCTGCGCGGGATTCCTTTCTCCTGACATGCTCATGGGAAAGCAATTGCGCGTGTGGCCTTTCCGTTAAGAAAGGCCACACGCGCAATTGCTTTCCCATGAGCATGTCAGGAGAAAGGAATCCCGCGCAGGGGGTCTTAAGCCTCTACCCTTCCTTCGCCCCCGCATGCCACAATGGATTTTCCTCCTTTGAACCGAGCCGAATGGAATTAAGAAACAAACGCGTGCTGGTAGTGGGCCTGGGCCGGTCGGGCCTGGCCGCGGCCCTGTTCCTGCGCCGCCACGGCGCCCAGGTCACCGTCTCCGACGTGCGCAGCGCCCAGGCCCTCGAGAAAGAAATCCCCATGCTCCTCGAAGAGGGCATCGCGGTCGAGGCCGGCGGCCACGGCCTGCTCACCTTCCGTCGGCAAGACCTGCTGGTCCTCAGCCCCGGCGTCCCGCTCGACACCCCCGAAATCCGCCAGGTCCGCGCCTTCGGCCAGACCGGCCCGATGATTCTGGGCGAGGTCGAGCTCGCCTCGCGCTTCCTCAAGGGCCGCACCCTCGCCATCACCGGCTCCAACGGCAAAACCACCACCACCACCCTCTGCGGCGCCATCCTCGCCGCCTCCGGCCTGCCCACCGTCGTCGGCGGCAACATCGGCATTCCGGTCATCGCGCTTACCGACGAGTCCCGCGCTGACGGCTGGAACATCCTCGAAATCTCCTCCTTCCAACTCGAAACCATCGACACCTTCCGCCCCGAGATCGCGGTCCTGCTCAACATCACCCCCGACCACCTCGACCGCCACGGAACCTTCGAGAACTACCGCGCCGCGAAAGAAAAAATCTTCTCCAACCAGACCCCCGCCGACTTCCTCGTCCTCAACGCCGACGACGAGGTCGCCCAATCCGCCGCCGCCCGCGCCCGCGCGCAGGTCTTCTGGTTCTCGCGCACCCGCATCGTCCGCCAGGGCGCCTTCGTGCACAACGGCGCCATCATGTTCCGCGCCGCCGAGACGTCCGGGGGGCAATCCGCCCCCGAACCCATCCTCCCCCTCGCCTCCATCCCGCTCAAAGGCGCACACAACCTTGAAAACGTCCTAGCCGCCGTCGCCGCCAGCCGCCTCGCCGGCGTCGCCCCCGCCGTCATCCGCGCCACCGTCGAAACCTTCCACGCCGTCGAGCACCGCCTCGAATTCGTCGCCACCCACCGCGGCGTCGACTACTACAACGACTCCAAAGCCACCAACGTCGACGCCGCCGCGAAAGCCATCGCCTCCTTCGACCACGGCATCCACCTCATCCTCGGCGGCAAGGACAAGGACTCCGACTACCGCGCCCTCCGCCCCCTGCTCGAAGGCCGCGTCCGCGCCGTCTACCTCATCGGCGCAGCCGCCGACAAAATCGACTCGCACCTCCACTCCACCGTCCCCATCCGCCGCGCCGGCACCCTCGCCGCCGCCGTCGAGCAAGCCACGGCCGCCGCGCAGCAAGGCGACACCGTCCTGCTCGCCCCCGCCTGCTCCTCCTTTGACCAGTTCCGCGACTACGAACACCGCGGCGCCCACTTCAAACAGCTCGTGCACGCGCTCCAGCAGCAGGCCGCATGGCAAAACGCGTAGGCGTCGACAAGTGGATCTTCTGCATCACCCTGCTGCTGGTCGTCGCCGGCCTGCTCATGATCTTTTCCGCCTCCGCCGTCATGGCCAGCGCCCGCTACGGCTCCGCTTACAGCTTCGTCGTCCGCCAGGCCATCTGGGCCGCCGCCGGCCTGCTCGCCATGTGGGCGCTCATGCACCTTGACTACCGCAAGCTCAACAACCCCTCCGTCGTCTTCCCCGCCGTCGCCATCACCGTCGTCCTGCTTATCGGCGCCTTCTTCGGGCATGACTCCCACGGCGCCCACCGCTGGATCCGCCTCGGCCCCATGCAGTTCCAGCCCTCTGAGCTGGCCAAACCCACGCTCGTGCTCTTCCTCGCCTGGTGGCTCCAGGACCGCATGAGCCGCATCGAGAACCTCCGCGAAACCATCCTCCCCGCCGCCGTACCCAGCCTTCTCTTTATCCTGCTCATCGTCAAGGAGCCCGACCTCGGCACCGCCATGGTCTGCGCCGCCGTCACTGCCCTGCTGCTCTATCTCGCCGGCATGAACTTCAAATATCTCTGGTACGCCGCGCTCGCCTCCGTCATCCCGCTCTACTTCCTGCTCTTCCGGGTGAAGTTCCGCCGCGACCGCATCTTCGCCTTCCTCAACCCCGACGCCGACCCCCTCGGCAAAGGCTTCCACATCATCCAGTCCCTCATCGCCGTCGGCACTGGCGGCTTCCACGGCGTCGGCTACATGGAGGGCCGCCAGAAGCTCTTCTACCTCCCCGAGTCCCACACCGATTACATCTTCGCCAACATCGCCGAGGAGCTCGGCCTCATCGGCGCCCTCTGCATCCTCGCCCTCTTCGTCGCCTTCGGTTACCGCGGCATCCGCGCCGCCATCCTCTCCACCGACCCCTTCGCCCGCTTCCTTGCCTTCGGCATCACCGCCACTATCCTCATTCAGGCCTTCTTCAACATCAGCGTCGTCATCGCCCTGCTCCCCACCAAGGGCATCACCCTTCCGTTCGTCTCCTACGGCGGCACCAGCCTCTTCATCACCCTCGCCTCGGTCGGCGTCCTGCTCAACATCACCCGGGAGACCGAGTAAGGGGGCAGGGTAAAGGGTTTAACAAGCAGGGGCACGGTAAAGGGTGTAACAGGCAAAAGCACAAAGCAGGCTAAGTGTTATCAGTCGTTAGTTCGTCTTCCAAAAGCTGTCATCCTGAAGTTGGTTCCACAAAAACTGTCATCCTGAGCGCAGCGAAGGATCTGCTTCTTAACCAAGTACAGAACGGCACACGGCCTCGATTCCATCGACGAACTTCAGCTTCACAACGCCCCAGGAAGCGTGAGAGATAAACCGCACCGCCTTAGATTTGTTGAACCCCGCCCCTGCCCGTTAAACCCTGTACCCTGACTCCATGCTCCGTGTCCTCATCGCCGGCGGCGGCACCGGCGGCCACATCATCCCGGCCCTTGCCATCGCCGATGCCCTCCAAGCCGGCCCCAGCGGCGCGGAACTTCTCTTCCTCGGCACCCCCCGCGGCCTCGAGTCCAAGCTCGTCCCCCAGGCCGGCTACCCGCTCGAGCTCATCCACGTCGGCCAGCTCAAAAATGTCAGCCTTCTCACCCGCGCCCGCACCCTGCTCGACCTGCCCCGCGCCGTCCTCCGCGCCGGCGCCCTGCTCCGCACCTTCCGGCCCCATGTGGTCGTCGGCGTCGGCGGCTACGCCTCCGGCCCCGCCATGGCCGCCGCCATCCTCGCCCGCATCCCCACCCTCGCCTTTGAGCCCAACGCCGCTCCCGGGCTCGCTAACCGCCTGGTCGGCAAGCGCGTCTCCGCCGCCGCCGTCAACTTTGCCCCCGCCGCCCGCTTTTTTCGCAACGCCCAGGTCACCGGCATCCCCGTCCGCGAGGCCTTCTTCGCGCTCCGCCCGCGCCCCGCCACCGCCCCGCCGCACCTGCTCGTCTTCGGCGGCAGCCAGGGCGCGCGCATCTTCAACCACATCCTGCCCCAGATCCTCCCCGACCTGCTCCAGGCCATCCCCGGCCTCACCCTCCTCCACCAGTCCGGCGCCCGCTCCGCCGACCAAACCCGCGCAGCCTTCCTCGCTGCATATGCCGACCCCACTGGAGCCGCCCCCGCCCGCTGGCAGGTCAGCGCCTTCCTCGACGACATGCCCGCCCGCTTCGCCGCCGCCGACCTCGTGCTCGCCCGCTCCGGCGCCAGCACTGTCGCCGAGCTCTGCGCCGCCGGCAAACCCTCCCTGCTCATCCCCTTCCCGTCAGCCGCCGACGACCACCAGGCTCGCAATGCCGCTGTCCTAGAACAAAATGCCGCCGCCGCCGTCCTGCCCGAAGCCCAGCTCACCCCGGAGCGCCTGCTCGCGCGCCTCACCGAACTCTTCGCCGACCGCGCGAAGCTCACCGCCATGGGCCAGCGCGCTCGCTCCCTCGCCCGCCACGACGCCGCCCAACGCATCGCCGCGATGGTCCGCGCACTCGCCCGCCACCCATAAAGCCGCCAGAGCCGCGCACACGAAAAAGGGCCGCGCCGGTAAGCGCAGCCCTTTTTGTTTTTTCGCGGAAGCCCGCGAGTCTCAGCGATGTCCACCGCCGCCGCCGTGGCCGCCGCCACCGCCGTGGAACCCACCCCCACCGCCACCACCATGAAACCCGCCTCCGCCTCCACCGTGGAACCCACCGCCTCCGAATCCGCCACCACCGCCGTGGAACCCGCCCCCAGCCGTGTTCCCGTGGAACCCACTGCCGCTGGCGTACCCCCCGCCATGGAACCCGCCGCCATTGGCCGCGCCACCATGAAAGTTGTTCACCGTCGTGTTGTGAAAGTTATTGTTCACTCCATTGTGATACGCATTCGTGTATCCACCGCGATAGCCGCCGCCGTACCCGCCGCGATAGCCTCCGCCGTACCCGCCGCGATAGCCTCCGCCATACCCGCCCCGGTATCCGCTATAACCCCCACGGTAGCCTCCGTACCCGCCGCGATAGCCGCCATAGCCCCAGCCGCGCCCATAGCCCCAGCCACCCCAGCCATACCCGACCCGCCCGTAGCCCCAGCCCCACGGATGCCCGTAAAACCCGCGATACCACGGCCCCGCGCCGATAAACAGCCCGCCCGCGAACCAGTCCGCTCCATAATAACCAACGGGCGCGCAGGAATAGGGATAATAGCTGTAGTATCCGTAGTCGCAAACCGGCGCCGCGTCGTACCCGTAGCCGTACCCCGGGTAATCCACGTCCGGTCCAATGCCGATGCCGACCGCGATCTGCGCGTCCGCCGCCCGCGGCGCCAGGGTCAGCGGTACAGCCAGCAAAGTTGCCAAACCAAGTGCACGCAACAGGTTTCTCATCGCATTCCTCCTCATCCGGCAGAGAGCCACGTGCGCCTCACGCTGCGGATGCCGCCCGGCCTCGCTTCTTGCTGAGTCGAATCGAGCCGGACTTGTCTGTTAGAACACATCTCCCCCGGGCAAGTTGCGCGGAATCGCGAGCAGCCCCGGCGACCCGGCAGCAGCAAAGCAAGACCGCCACTCTATCGCCGCGCAACTGCCACCCAGCGGATTGCCGTCCATCGCCGAATCCCCTCGCGTCCTCCATCCCTCCATGCTGCCCCCTGACTCCTGATTCCTGCTTCCTATACCCTGTACCCATGTTCGCCAAGGCACAGCGCGTTCACTTCATCGGCATCGGCGGCATCGGCATGAGCGGCATCGCCGAAATCCTGCTCACTCTCGGCTACTCCGTCTCCGGCTCCGACCTGCGCCTCGGCCCGCTCACCGCCCGGCTCGAGAGCCTCGGCGCCAGCGTCTTTGAGGGCCACGCCGCGGCCAACGTCGTCGGCGCGGGCGTCGTCGTCGCCAGCTCCGCCATTCAAGACCGCAGCTCCGGCGACCCCAACCCCGAGATCGCCGAAGCCCGCCGCCGCAAAATCCCCGTCATCCAGCGCGCCGAAATGCTCGCCGAGCTCATGCGCCTCAAATACGGCATCGCCATCGCCGGCATGCACGGCAAAACCACTACCACCTCCATGATCGCGAGCGTGCTCTCGGCCGGCGGCCTCGACCCCACCCTCGTCGTCGGCGGCCGCGTCGATACTCTCGGCTCCAACGCCCGCCTCGGCACCAGCCGCTATCTCGTCGCCGAGGCCGACGAAAGCGACCGCTCCTTCCTCAAACTCTCCCCTATCCTCGCCGTCGTCACCAATCTCGACCGCGAGCACATGGACTGCTACCGCGATATGGCCGACATCGAGGACGCCTTCGTCGAGTTCATGGACCGCGTCCCCTTCTACGGCGCCACCATCGCCTGCTGCGACGACCCCCGCCTCAGCGCGCTGCTGCCCCGCGTCCGCCGCCGCGTCTTCACCTACGGCGCCAGCGCCCAGGCCGACTACGTCATCCGCATCCTGCCGCCGCCCGCGCACTCGCCCTCCAGCCACCCGTCCCCCGGCACCCCGCTGTCGAGTCCGTTCCCCGGCGATCCATCCTCCCCCATTCTGTCCCCCGACCTGTCCTCCGACCTGTCCCCCGACGCGCGCACGGCAGACATCGAGACCATGCCCGTCCGCTCCCGCTTCGAGGTCGCCGCCGACGGCGTCATCCTCGGCCCCTTCGACCTCCTCGTCCCCGGCCTGCACAACATCCTCAACGCCGCCGCCGCCGTCGCCGTCGCCCACCAGCTCGAGGTCGCCCCCGCCGCCATCGTCGCCGGCCTGCGCCAGTTTCGCGGCGTCGATCGCCGCTTCCAGCACAAGGGCTCCGTCCGCGGCGTCGCCGTCATCGACGACTACGGCCACCACCCCACCGAGATCGCCGCCACCCTGCGCGCCGCCCACGACTGCCGCTACAGCCGCCTGCACGTCATCTTCCAGCCGCACCGCTACACCCGCACCCGCGACCTGATGCCCCAGTTCGCCACCGCCTTCTCGGGCGCCGCCTCGGTCGAGGTCCTCGACATCTACCCCGCCAGCGAGCCCGCCATCCCCGGCATTGACGCCCTCGCCCTGGTGGCTGCCGCCGCCCAGCCGGGCATGCGCCACGCCCGCAGCTTCGCCGAGGCCGCCGCCCGCGCCGCCGCCCGCGCCCAGCCCGGCGACGCCATCCTCACCCTCGGCGCCGGCAACGTCTCCCATCTCGCCCCCCTCGTCCTCGAAGCCCTCGGCACCCAAGCAGCCATCGCCGCCGATTGAGGAGGCTCCGGCGCAGGGATCTGCTTTTCCCAATCGCCACCCCAAAAAACCGGGTCATCCTGAGCGAGCGAAGCGAGTCGAAGGACCTGCTTTTCCCTCGTTACCCCAAAAAAACCGGGTCATCCTGAGCGAGCGAAGCGAGTCGAAGGACCTGCGGTTCCCGCCTCGCCCACGTCTGCCCCAAAGCGCCCGCGTTTCCCCCGGCGGTCGTCTCGTCGGCCTCCCCGAAGAGGCGCATGACTTCCGTACCGCGTCCCGCGAAATAATTCCCTAAAAATTGGCGCGAAACTGCCGCCTCCACTTTGAAACCGCCTGAAAACCTGCACCACACATGGTGCAATCCCGCTCAAAATCAGCCGCAAAGTGGTCCAAATTGGACACTTTTGAGCCACTTTGTGCACACGTAAAGTTACTTAATAGTAACAATTTTCGCGATGAAATCTCCTTCGCCGCACCCCTATCGGGGAGCTTTCCCTACTCCGGTAAAAATTACTTTTCAGTTAACCCTGCCAGCAGCCCCATGCTTCTCGAGCACTCTCAGCCCAAAGCAGCAGGCCGTTACCAGACTGGCTCACCGCTCCGAACTTTTCCACCTGTGGCCCGCTAAAAAGCCCCGGCCCCCGCGCTATAGTCAGGGTGGCGATTCCCGCGACCTCGCTCGGGCCGTGGCAAAACTGAACCAAGGCAACCAGTGGACCAGCCGGCAGGCCTCCGCCCTCGTCCCGAATGGCTTCGAGCCTGACGGCTTCGACGAGGACGACGCCTACCTGCGCCCGGAATCGGTCCCCCGCAAGCCGCCGCGCAGCACCCGCCGCGCGGCCAAGCGCGAGCTCGTCCCCAACTACGACCCCGCGGAAGACACCGAAACCTATCTCCGCACCCGCCGCCGCGTCCCCCCGCGCAAGGGCGGGCGCCTGCGCTCGCTCGCCCGCAGCCGCTTCGGACGCATCCTGCTCGGCCTCGCCTTTTTCACCGCCCTTGCCGGCCTCGCCGCCGCCGCCTGGGCCGTCCGCTCCTTTCTTCAGCACGACCCCCGCTTCCGCATCGACTCCTCCGCCAACATCCAGGCTACCGGCGTCACCGAGCTCACCCGCCCCGAGCTCATGACCGTCTTCGGCTCCGATATCGGCCGCAACATCTTCTTCGTCCCGCTCGCCCGCCGCGAGGCCGCTCTCGAAGCCCAGCCCTGGGTCCGCCACGCCACCGTCATGCGCATCCTCCCCGACTCGCTCCGCGTCCCCATCGAGGAGCGCGTCCCCATCGCCTTTGTCCGCATCGGCCGCCAGATCCAGCTCGCCGACCGCGACGGCATGCTCCTCAGCATGCCCCCCGCCACCCTCGCCGCCCGCCACTACTCCTTCCCCGTCGTCGTCGGGCTCGACCCCAACAGCCCTCCGCAAGCCCGCGCCGACCGCATGCGCCTCTTCCAGTCCTTCGTCGCGGCGCTCGACTCCAAGTCTGACTCTGCCGCCGCCAACATTTCCTCCCAGCTCAGCGAAGTCGACCTCACCGACCTCGACGACATCCGCGCCGTCGTCCCCGCCCAGGGCACCGACATCCTGCTCCACTTCGGCGACTCCGACTTCCTCGAGCGCTATCTCTCTTATAAGGAGCACCTGCCCGAGTGGCGCCAGCAGTACCCCAACCTCAGCGCCGTCGACCTGCGCTACGATCGTCAAGTGGTCCTCAAAATGGCCGATGCCGCCCAGGCCGACGAAGCCGCCGAAAGCAAGCCGCTGCCCGGCCCAGCCCCGAAACCGACCCTGAAAACGACCGCAAAACCAGCCCTGAAACCGGCCCACCGCATCGCCGGCAAGCCCGCGCACACCCCGCTGAACCCGAAACCAGGAGCCCACCACCCGGCGGCCAAGCGCACCTGGTACACCCAGGCTCGCTCCGGCCCGTACCGCCCGGCCCACTGGGTAGCGCATACCCTGCCCGCCAGCGCAGCCGGCCCAAACGCCAACACTGCGAGGCCCCAATGACCCCCCGCCAGGAAGGCGTGCTCGCCGTCCTCGACGTCGGCAGCGCCAAAACCCGCATGCTCGTCGCCGAGCTGCACGAGGGCTCTTTGCGCTACCGCGGCCACGCCGTCGCCCCCAGCGCCGGCATCCGCCGCGGCGTCATCGCCGACCTCAAACCCGCCACCGACGCCATCAACCAGGCCTCCGTGCTCGCCGAGGCCGCCTCCCAGTCCGTCATCGAGCAGTGCGTCGCCGGCATCGGCGGCCCCCACGTCCGCGGCGTCAACTCCCAGGGCGGCATCGCCCTCGGCTCCCGCATGCGCGAGATCACCCGCGAAGACGTCCGCGCCGCCGCCGACCGCGCCCGTGCCATCTCCCTGCCCAGCGACCGCGAGGTCCTTCACCTGCTCCCCCGCCACTTCCTGCTCGACGAAGTCCCCGGCATTCACGACCCCGTCGGCATGGTCGGCCACCAGCTCGAGGTCTCGCTCCACCTCGCCACCTGCTCCGCCAGCGCCCACCAGAGCCTCGTCACCTGCGCCAACAAAGCCGGCCTTGAAGTCACCGAGACCGTCTACGAAGCCCTCGCCGCCGCCGAAAGCTCGCTCTCCTCCGACGAGCGCGAGCTCGGCTGCTGCCTCATCGACATCGGCGCCGGCTCCACCGAGCTGGTCGTCTACTTCGAGGGCGCGGTCGTCTACTCCACCGTCATCCCCATCGGCGGCGACCACTTCTCGAGCGACCTCGCCACCGGCCAGCACCTCAGCATCGCCGAGGCCGAGTACCTTAAATGCGAGTACGGCCACGCCGTCGTCACCTCCGTCTCCCAGTCCAGCGAGATCGAGTGGCAGCCCGACCCCGAGGCGCCCGATGCGCCTAGGCCCTCCCGCGGCAGCATCCGCCAGCGCGCCCTCGCCGAGATCCTCGAACCTCGCGCCCGCGAGCTCTTCTCGCTCATCCGCGAGGCCCTGCGCACCGGCGCCGTCCTCGAAGCGCTCGGCTCCGGCTGCGTCCTGGTCGGCGGCGGCGCCCGTCTCGCCGGCCTTCTCGACACCGCCGAAAGCATCCTCCGCGTCCCCGCCCGGATCGGCACTCCCGTCCCCCTCTCCCGCATGCCCGGCGAACTCCAGCAGCCCGAGTACGCTGTCCTGGTCGGCCTCATGCTCTACGCCCACCGCACCCGCACCATCCGCGCCCAGGAAGACGGCACCCTGCGCGCCAAGCTCCGCTCCATGTTCGCCGGCAGTATCTGAGAGACCAGGAACCAGGAAACAGGAGTCAGGAGTCAGGAAACGAGAAACAGGGAAAAGCAGCCGTACTTATAAGGTGTCATCCTGAGCGAAGCGAAGGATCTGCTTTTCGCCTGGAGCATCAGCTAAAACTTCTTTCACCCATGCACCACACCGCCAAACAGCGGACAATAGACTCCAGGGAGGCCCAATGAGCGAAAGCGAAGCAATCCGGATCCAGTACCACGACGACATGCCGCGAGGCGCGAAGATCAAGGTCATCGGCGTAGGCGGCGGCGGCGGCAATGCCGTCAACCGCATGATCGCGGCCAAAATGGAAGGCGTCGAGTTCATCGTCGCCAACACCGACGTGCAGGCGCTCCAGCTCTCCTCCGCGCCGGTCAAGCTGCAGCTCGGCGTCAAGCTCACCAGCGGCCTCGGCGCCGGCGCCAACCCCGACGTCGGCCGCCGCGCCGCGCTCGAAGACTCCGAAAAAATCATCGAGGCCCTCGAAGGCGCCGATATGGTCTTCGTCACCGCCGGCATGGGCGGCGGCACCGGCACCGGCGCCGCGCCGGTCATCGCCTCGCTCGCCAGCGAAATGGGCGCGCTCACCGTCGCCGTCATCACCCGCCCCTTCGGCTTCGAGGGCAAGCGCCGCATGGCCCAGGCCGAGCGCGGCATGCAGGAGCTGCTCGACGCCGTCGACACCATGATCGTCATCCCCAACGAGAAGCTGCTCGCCGTCGCCCAGGATGCCGGCTTCTTCGAGAGCTTCCGCGTCGCCGACGACGTGCTCCGCCAGGGCGTGCAGGGTATCTCCGACATCATTACCATCCCCGGCATCATCAACCGCGACTTCGCCGATGTCAAGACGACGATGGCCGGCATGGGCTACGCGGTCATGGGCACCGCGATGCGCTCGGGCGAGAACCGCTCCATAGCCGCCGCCCAGGCCGCCATGGCCTCGCCGCTGCTTGAGGACGGCGCCATCGACGGCGCCCGCGGCATCCTGATCAATATCTCCGGCTCCAGCTCCCTCAAGCTCAGCGAGGTCAACACCGCCTCCACCCTCATCCAGAGCGCCGCCCACGAGGACGCCAACATCATCTTCGGCGCGGTGCTGGACGAAACCATGGGCGACGACGTCAAGATCACCGTCATCGCCACCGGCTTCCGCCAGAGCGGGCCTGCCGCCAAGGAAGCCGCCAAGGCCGCTGCCCAGCCAGCCGTCGCCAAGCCTGTTGCGACGCTCGGCGCACCCCCGGCCAAGCCCCGTTTCGCCAGCGAGATGAGCGATGCCCACGAGGTTGCCGGCGAAGCCGCCGGCCAGCCGGGGCAATTAACCCAATCGCCCCAATCGTCCCACTGGATGCACGCTGCCCGCCCGAGCGATCCGCCGCCCGAGCGGGAGCAGACCCCTGCGCTGTTCGCGGACCGGCACGAGCCGGCCCAGAACCAGCGTGCGGAGCCCAGGCCGGAGGCGTCCGACGACGCCACCCGCGCCGACGACCTCGAAATTCCCGCCTACTTGCGACGCGGAGGTAACTAGCCGGGCACGCTTTTTCGCTCCTCGGAACAAAGCTTTGCTAGAGTGAGTGCAACACGTTCCCAATTCACCCCGCGTTTGGCGAATGAGGATTGACTTCCGCGAATCCTCATTCGCCATCCCCGTTGCAGTGCCGACGCACTGCCGCTGCCGGCGGGACAACCCATCGGGCCGATGCACGGCCGGACTTGCCGCGGACTCCACCGCGGACTTTGAAAGTTTTCCAGGTGAGACGGATGAGACGGTTTCTGCCGCTATTTGCAGTCTTTGCACTACTTCTGCTGCCGCTCAGCAGCTTTGCCACGGCCAGCACCCGCCGCCACCACACCCGCTCCGCGCAGGTGCATGAGAGCTCCCGCGCGCACAGCCACCTGGTCTCGCTCCAGCACAGCCGCCGCGCCGTCACCACTGGCCGCGGCCACTTGGTGCGCGTGTCCACTGTCTCCTCCACCACCCGGCTGGTGCGCGGCCGCAACGGCCGCTACCGCCGCGTCAGTGTCCGCCATCGGTACAGCGAGGTTTTCACCGCCGACTCCTTCACCAACACCGATGTGAGCCAGGGCGACGTGACCACCGGCGAAGACCCGGTTGTTCGCCAGGCTGCTATTGACGCACTCGGCAACATGAACGGCACCGTTGTCGCCATCAACCCCGACAACGGCCGCATCCTGGCCATGGTCAACCAGAAGCTCGCGCTGTCGAGCGGCGCCGAGCCCTGCTCCACCATCAAGGTCTCGGTCGCGCTTGCCGCGTTGTCCGAGGGCATCATTACCAAGGACACTCAGGTCAACCTGGGCGGCCACTACTCGCTCGACCTGACCGACGCGCTGGCTCGCTCGGTCAACCCGTATTTTGAGGTACTGGGCCGCCGGCTCGGCTTTGACAAGGTGCGCCACTACGCCAACCAGTTCGGCCTGGGCGAGCTGGCCGGCTACGACATCCCCAACGAGCAGCTCGGCGTCTATCCCTCCCAGCCGCTGCCGGATTCGAAGGGCGGCGTTGGCCGCATGTGCAGCTTCGGCGAGGGCGTTTCGATGACGCCGCTGCAGCTCGGCGCGCTGGTTTCGGCCATCGCCAACGGCGGCACGCTCTACTACCTGCAGCACCCCACCACAGCGCAGGCCATCGCCAACTACCAGCCGCGCATCAAGCGCACCCTCAATATCAAGAACCTCATCCCGGAGATCGAGCCGGGCATGGCCGGTGCGGTGGGCTGGGGCACCGCCCGCTCGCTCAAGGCCTCCTTCAGCCAGTTCCCGGTGATGGGCAAGACCGGCACCTGCTCGAACGACGGCACCCGCTTCGGCTGGTTCGCGAGCTTCGCCGACACCCAGCAGTACGGCCGCATCGTTACCGTCATCTTCCTCGAAGGAGGCCGCGCCACCTTCGGCCCCAAGGCCGCCGAGCTCACCGGCCTCTTCTACAAGAACATGTGGGACCACAGCTACTTCGCCTCGCGCGAAAACCCCGGCCTGCCCTTGCCCGGGACTTCCCGCTAGCCGTTTGCCTGCTGCTATTGAGAGACCAACGACTCTCGACGTGGCTTTTCCGTCAAGAAAAGCCACATGCAACAATACCCGCGCCTCGCCACCCACAGGCAAACGGCTCTAGCGGCATCCTAGGCTGTAGCGCATGACCCAAGCGGCCTCTGCGAAACCAGAGGCCGCTTGTGTCGAAGCGCGACAAGCCTATGAAAATCCTCACCGCCGCCGAAATGCGCGAGACCGATCGCGTCACCATCGAGAAGTACGGCATCCCCTCCGCCCACCTCGCCACCCACGCCGGCGAGGCGCTGGCCCGCTTTGTCATTAACCAGTATCCGGGGGCGCACCGCATCGTCGCTCTCTGCGGCAAGGGCAGCAACGGGGGCGACGGTCTGATGGCCGCCAGCGCCCTCGCCCAGGCCGGCCGCGCGCCGCACGTGCTGCTGCTCGGCCGCCGCGACGAGCTTACCGGCGACGGCCCCGCGATGCTGCGCAAGGCCCAGCCCAGGGTCCCGGTCACCGAAATTACCTCCGATGCCCAGCTCAACGAGCCGGCCATCGCCAGGCTGTTCGCCGAAGCCGACCTGCTCATTGACGCGATCTTTGGCACCGGCTTCAAGCCGCCCATGCGGGGCATCGCCGCCCAGCTGCGCGACCTCATCCAGCCCATGCCGACGCCAGTGGTCGCAGCCGACCTGCCCTCCGGCTTGGACGCCGACTCGACCGAGTACGAGCAGCCCGGGGCCTTCCGGGCCAACGCCGTTATCACCTTCACCGCGCCCAAAATCGCGCACGCCTTCGGCAACCTGACCGGCTCGGCTACCGGGCCCATCGTGGTCGCGAGCATCGGCTCGCCCGACGATGCCATCGTCTCCGCGCAAAACCTGCGCTGGACCGGCGCCGCCAAGCGCATTACGGAAAAGCCGCGGCAGGCCGACGACAACAAGGGCCGCCACGGCCATGTGCTGTTGTTCTCGGGCAGCCACGGCAAGGCCGGTGCGCCCTCGATGGCCTCGCTCGCCGCCCTGCGCGCGGGCGCCGGCCTGGTCACCGCCGCCATCCCCGCGTCGATCCTCAACAACGTCGCCCTGGTCGCCCCCGAACTGATGACGACCCCTCTGCCCGAGGATGCGCAGGGCCAGCTCGACACCAGCTTCTTCGGCGACCCCCTCACGTCCGTCCTCAACAAGAAAACAGTAGTGGCCGCCGGCCCCGGCCTGGGCGAGAGCGAAAGCGCCGCCGCGCTGGTCCACGCCCTGCTTGACCGCGTCGAAGTCCCGCTCGTCCTCGACGCCGACGCGCTCAACATCCTCTCGAGAGACATGGGCCGCCTGCGCAACCGCCCCCACCGCGAAAGCCGGGTCATCCTCACCCCCCACCCCGGCGAAATGGCCCGTCTCGCCGGCCTCTCCATCGCCGAGGTCCAGAAACACCGCATCGGCCTCGCCCGCCGCTTCGCCGTTGACTACAAAGTAACCCTGGTCCTCAAAGGCTGGCGCACCCTCGTCGCCCACCCTGATGGCGCGATAGCTATTAACACAACCGGTAACCCGGGCCTCGCCAAAGGCGGCTCCGGCGACATGCTCACCGGCATCGTCGCCGCCCTCATTGCACAATATCCAGAGCAGTTGGAGGAAGCAGTCGAGGCCGCCGTCTACCTCCACGGCCTCGCCGCCGATTTCGCCGTCCGCGAGCAGGACGAGCACACTCTACTTGTCACAGACGTGCTGTCAAGTCTGTGGAAGGCTTTTCGTTACCGCTCTCAGAGCAAAGACGGGTATGTTTGGTGGGAGGGTTTGCCCACATGACCGAAGAGCTGGCGACGCGCAGGCTGGAATTCCACACCGCAACCGCGGCCGAAACCATCGGCATCGGCGCGCAGCTGCTCGACGCCATCTCGGGCGCGATGTCTCCCTCGGTCCTGCTCATCCTGACCGGAACCCTGGGCGCCGGCAAGACCACGCTGGTTAAGGGCATCGCCGAAGCCCTGGGCGCCGCCGATCCCGACGAAGTCACCAGCCCCACCTTCACCCTGGTGCACGAGTACGAGGGCGAGCGCAGCGGCAAGCCCGTCTCGCTCTACCACCTGGATCTGTACCGGCTCGAAACCGAGCGCCAGGTCGAGCAGTTGGGCATCGACGAGCTGCTTGAAGAAGACGCAATCGTGCTGGTGGAGTGGGGCGAAAAGTTCGCGTCGATCCAGCGCAAGGCCGCCGGCGAGATCGTGATGGAAACCACTGGCGGCGACCAGCGCCGGATCAGCGTTACGCTGCGCTAGCAGTATCGCTCTTACGCCGCCCGCAAGGGGCGGATCTTTTTTCTCTTGACCCGGCTTGCCTGCCAGAAGTCATGGGTATTCTGCATCTTGAACCAGAGATCGGCTGACTGGCCAAAAGCCTCGCTGATCCGGATGGACATCTCGGCGGTAACCCCGGCGCGGCCGTTGAGCACGCGCGACAGCGTAACGCGGGAGACACCGAGATGCGCCGCGAATTCGGTCACCGTGATGGGCGTGTTTTCCAGGGCATCCTTCAGAATGAGTCCGGGATGAGGTGGATTGTGCATCTGCATGTTTCGCTCCGCGCGCGGTAAAGCGACTTTAGTGATAATCCTGATAGTCCACAAGAACCGCGTCTTTACCCTCAAAGGTGAAGGTCACGCGCCAGTTGCCGTTCACCTTAACGGACCAGTGGCCCGCAAGGTCTTTGCTGAGCGCGTGCAGATTCCAGCCGGGCAGATTCATGTCGCCCGGCTTCACAGCGGAATCCAGAACGAGCAAGAGGCTGGCCAGTTTGCCCGCGTGCGCAGGCTGGATGCCCCGCTTGGAGCCGGCCGCGAAAAAACTTTCAAGTCCGGCGTGCTTGAAAGTCTTGATCACTGGTTGAATGTAGCGTGTATCGATACACGCGTCAACTGGAAGCTCTAAACCGCGTTGCCGTTGTTATCCGTCGACCAGACCTGCTCCTGGAACGCGATGAAGACCGCGACCCACTGGCCCGCGCCGTTTGCCGCCGTGGGCATCGAAAACACTAGCAGCCCATCCTGCCAGATGCCGTTGTCCTGCGCGTGGTCGCCCGCCGGATTGCCCTGGTTCATGTGGATGTCGTGGATGCCGTTGCCGCTGGTATACAGCGCGCCAAAGGCGTAGATGGTCCCGCTCTTGTCGGCGATGGCCTGGTTCAGGTACTGGATCACCGCGTTCTGCAGGTTTTCGGAGGCGGTCTTGCCCGGCAGCGGCAGGTCGGTCATGGCGGCGCGCGTAATCAGCGGCTGTGCTGGAGTACCCGCCCGGCTGCGCAGGTAATCGATCGCCGGGTTCGCGTCCTTGCCGGCCAGGGAGGTCACGCCCACCGGCAGCGCCAGGAGGGCGGCCTGGTCCGGCGGCGTCCAGTCTTCATCGAGCGCGTACAGCACCTCGGCGCTGGTGCCGGAGCCCGTGTCCGACTCCACATTGACCGCGATTTGATAACGCGTGCCCGCCGCCTGCACCGCGATCAGGTAGTGCGGGCGAGAGTTCGCGGAGATCGATCCGGAGACCGGTGAACCCTAAGTCATGGGTATTCTGCATCTTGAACCAGAGATCGGCTGACTGGCCAAAAGCCTCGCTGATCCGGATGGACATCTCGGCGGTAACCCCGGCGCGGCCGTTGAGCACGCGCGACAGCGTAACGCGGGAGACACCGAGATGCGCCGCGAATTCGGTCACCGTGATGGGCGTGTTTTCCAGGGCATCCTTCAGAATGAGTCCGGGATGAGGTGGATTGTGCATCTGCATGTTTCGCTCCGCGCGCGGTAAAGCGACTTTAGTGATAATCCTGATAGTCCACAAGAACCGCGTCTTTACCCTCAAAGGTGAAGGTCACGCGCCAGTTGCCGTTCACCTTAACGGACCAGTGGCCCGCAAGGTCTTTGCTGAGCGCGTGCAGATTCCAGCCGGGCAGATTCATGTCGCCCGGCTTCACAGCGGAATCCAGAACGAGCAAGAGGCTGGCCAGTTTGCCCGCGTGCGCAGGCTGGATGCCCCGCTTGGAGCCGGCCGCGAAAAAACTTTCAAGTCCGGCGTGCTTGAAAGTCTTGATCACTGGTTGAATGTAGCGTGTATCGATACACGCGTCAACTGGAAGCTCTAAACCGCGTTGCCGTTGTTATCCGTCGACCAGACCTGCTCCTGGAACGCGATGAAGACCGCGACCCACTGGCCCGCGCCGTTTGCCGCCGTGGGCATCGAAAACACTAGCAGCCCATCCTGCCAGATGCCGTTGTCCTGCGCGTGGTCGCCCGCCGGATTGCCCTGGTTCATGTGGATGTCGTGGATGCCGTTGCCGCTGGTATACAGCGCGCCAAAGGCGTAGATGGTCCCGCTCTTGTCGGCGATGGCCTGGTTCAGGTACTGGATCACCGCGTTCTGCAGGTTTTCGGAGGCGGTCTTGCCCGGCAGCGGCAGGTCGGTCATGGCGGCGCGCGTAATCAGCGGCTGTGCTGGAGTACCCGCCCGGCTGCGCAGGTAATCGATCGCCGGGTTCGCGTCCTTGCCGGCCAGGGAGGTCACGCCCACCGGCAGCGCCAGGAGGGCGGCCTGGTCCGGCGGCGTCCAGTCTTCATCGAGCGCGTACAGCACCTCGGCGCTGGTGCCGGAGCCCGTGTCCGACTCCACATTGACCGCGATTTGATAACGCGTGCCCGCCGCCTGCACCGCGATCAGGTAGTGCGGGCGAGAGTTCGCGGAGATCGATCCGGAGACCGGTGAACCCTTGAGGACGCTGTACTTGTTGATCGGCATAGGTTAGAACCCCATCACGTTGTAGCCGGCATCCACATAGGTCACCTCGCCGGTAACGCCGCTCGATAGATCAGATGCCAGATAGATAGCCGCGCCCGCGACCTCGGTCTGCTTCACATTGCGGCCCAGCGGCGCGCGCTCGGCGTGGCCTTTGAGCATCGTGCTCAGGTCGCCGATGCCGCGCGCGGCGAGCGTCTGGATGGGGCCGGCGGAGATGGCGTTGACGCGGATGTTGCGCGGGCCGAGGCTGGCGGCCAGATAGCGCACCGTGGATTCGAGCGCCGCCTTGGCCACGCCCATCACGTTGTACCGGGGGAAAACCTTGTCGGCGCCATAGTAGGTCATGGTCATGATGGAGCCGCCGTCGGTCATCAACGGGGCGGCGGCGCGGGCCAGCGCGATTAGCGAGTAAACGCTGATATCGTGCGCGATCCGAAAGCCCTCGCGCGAGGTCTCGAGAAAGTCGTTGTGGATCTCGGGCGCCGGTGCGAAGGCGATCGAGTGCACCAGCACGTGGAGGATGCCGTAGCGGCTTTTGAGCTCGGCGAAGCTGCGCGCGATCTCCTCGTCGCTCGACACATCGCACTGAAAGCTCGAGGCGTTCGGAAGGCCTTGAATCAGCGACTCCGCCTCCGACTTCAGGCGCTCGTTCTGGTAGCCGATGGCGAGCGTGCAGCCGGCTTCGGCGAGTTTCTGGGCAATGGCGTAGGCGATCGATCGCTTGTTCGCAACGCCGAAGACGACCGCGACGCGGCCCTCAAGATTCAACATGCAGCGGTTCCTTTCCTTGCGACGCACCGCTCCCGGTTTTCGAAACCTGTTTTGAGCAGCAGCAAAAGCATAGCAGCCAGAGGCGTAAGCGCGGCTTTGTCAACCTCCCAGGTCGACGAGATCGACCTGCACGATCGGTTCGCCGAGAAAGCGGCTGCCGAGCGCGCGAAACCGCTCCGCGCCATCGGTGGCGAAGAAGCGGATGGGCGGCCGGGCAGCGGTCGCGATTGCGGAAGGCGTCCCGAGTGCCCGCGCCACCTGCTCGGCAGTGACCTCGGCGGAGTCGATGACGGCTGTGCCTGCTGGGGCAAGCGACTCAAACTCGGCGCGCAGCAGAGGGTAGTGGGTGCAGCCCAGCACCAGGGCGTCCGGCCGCAGGCCAGCCTCGCGGGCGCTCGCCTCGGCCTCCGCCAGGTAGATGGCGAGCACTTCGCGGGTGACCGAATGCGCGGTCCAGCCTTCCTCGACCAGGGGAACGAGCAGCGGGCAAGCCTTCTCAAGCGCGCGCAGCCCGCGCGCGGCGCAGGCTGTGGCGTAGGCGTGGCTTGCGACGGTCGCGCTGGTGGCCAGTACACACACGTCGCCGGAGCGGGACCGCACCCGGGCTGCATCGGCGCCGGTCTCGATCACGCCCAGCACCGGGATGGGCACAGCGGCGCGAATCTCATCGAGTGCCAGCGCCGAGGCGGTGTTGCAGGCGATGACCAGGTACTCGGCCCCCTGCTCCAGCAGGAACCGCGCGCTCTCGACCGCGTAGCGGGCAACGGTGGCCTGCGACTTCGAGCCGTAGGGCAGCCGGGCCGTGTCGCCGATATAGAGGTAGTCGGCCGCGGGCAGGCGCTGGCGCAGGGCGCGCAGCACCGTCAGGCCGCCCACGCCGGAGTCGAAGACGCCGATGGTGCCCGCGCTCATGGCTGCACCGGGCGCGTGGTAAAGGCCTCCGACGGCGCCATCTGCGCGGCACCGGCCAGGTAGGTGCGCGACAGGTCGGCGTGGCCGGCGAGGGTGGGGCGCGGCTCGCCATCGACCAGGAAGCGGACCTCGGTCACGGAGGGCAGGTTGGCATGCAGGGTCGCGATCATGGAAAGCAATGTGAGCGTTTCGGGCTCAATTCCGGAGGGGTGGGTGTGGACGAAGTTCGGGGTGAGATCGACGACGGCGAGGGTTCCTCGGCGTTGGCCGGGCACGGGTGAGAGATAGACCTCGTCCACGCCTCCGACGCCGGGGGCGGCTGGGGTGAGTGGGTGCGGGGAGCCGGGGGCGGTGTACTCGGAGAGCAGTTTTTCGAGCACGACGCGCGCGCGGGTGTTCGGGTCCTCGGGCAGCGGGAAGGCGAGGGGCCGCTCGGTAAGGGCGCCGGTGTCGTCGTTGGCCAGGTACAGCAGCAGCGGCCCGGCAGTGGAGCCGGCTGAGTCCAGCGGAACGGCCATGGCGCGGGCCTGGAAGTGGGCGTCGACGCGCTCGCGGTAGCGCACCAGGAAGATGCTCATGGCGAGTACGGAAGCGAGCAGGGCCCAGAAGAGTGACCGTTCGCCGCGCGAGATGAGAGCCGGCCCGCGTGGGGCGGGGATGCGAAACCGGCAGGGAGCCGCGGCTCGCGCCGGGCGGCGGCTTCTCGGCCCCGGTGCCGGGGGCGCGGTGCTCGCGCTGAGCTGGTCTGCGCGGGAAGCCGGAGCCGAAGCCGAAGCCGAAACAACGACGGGCGGAGGCGCGCTGTCCGAGGCTGCCGCGGACTTGCGAGCGGCGGCACCTGCCCGGGTGGGCAGGGGGACTGGCGGCGGTGCCTGCGAGCCGGTTTCCACCGCCTGCTTGACGGGCAGCGGCTGCCTTGCCGGGGGCGCCGGTTGCTTTGGTTTGCCCGGGCGCGTCGCCCCCGGCGACTGCCACGCGCGCCGCCGGGCCGGTGCGCCTGTGTCGGCGCCTTCGCCGGGCCTGCCGGGCGTCACCGTGCGGCCCCGCCGGCGTGCTCGCCGCGCCAGGCCAGCAGCGCGGCCGCCAGAGCGTCCAGCACGCGCTGCTGGTACGCCCCGTCGTCGATGGCTGCCGAGCTCGCCCCGTTCGGATGAGACGGGGACGGGCGCAGGGGCGCGATCTCCACCGCGACTGCCGGGCAGCGCATCGCGTCCATCGGCGCCAGGCGCACGCGGCCCAGGGTGAAGGGCACACCGGCGCTCGAGAGCGCGGTGCTGATGTCGGAGGCAAGCTGCAGGCTGGCGGTTGCAAACGGCGCGCCCGCGCTGGTCCAGGGTATGAGGCCCGGCGCGGCAGTCGACTGGGCCAGTGAGGACGTATACAGGTGCACGCCGGAGCCGCTGGCCGTGGCATGCAGCAGCAGGCAGGCCGCCGCGCGGGCACCTTCCGCGGCATGGTTGGCTTCCGCGGCCCGCGTTTCCGGGGTGGGGTTGGTGTCGGCCTCGCGGGTGGTGACCACCTGGAACCCGCGCGCGGCGAGCGCCGAGCGCAGCCGAATGGAGAGGCGCAGGACGAGATCCTTTTCAAGCAGCTGCGGGGCGAGGGTCGTGCCTGTCTCCGGGCCGCCGTGCGCGGCGTCCAGCACAACCGTGAACGGCTGCGGCCCGCTCGACTGTGCCGGGCCAGGAGCACCGGGCGCCTGAGCGTGGAGAGGCCATCCGCCCGCCGCCGGCAGCAGTGCCGCCAGGCATAGCCGGCCGAAAAGACCGCCAACGCACTCGGAAATGCGGCCTTGTTTCAGAAGCTGCACACTCCACCCGCGACCTGCGCCGATTTTCCACAATTGGGTGCTGCCACGCGGCAAAGTGAAAGCAGCGCAGGAAAACCGAAACTGCGTTTCGCAAAACACGCTCAGTGCTGGCCATCCCTGGGAGCATTCTGCTCGTCAAGCGCGTAGATGGTCAGCCCGCTCAGCAGTTTGGGGTAAAAGTCGGTGGACTTCTGCGGCAACACTTCGCCGGCAAAGGTGTTTTCGCGCAGCTGGGCCAGGGTGACGGGGTTGACGAGGAAAGCGATCTGGGCCTCGCCGTGCAGCACCGGGGCGACGGCTTCGGCGGCTTCGCGCTGGTAGGCCACGTGCTCGCCGGCCTGGACCGCCTCGGCGCTAATGCCAAGCAGCTTGGCGAACACGGCCTCGTGCAGCACCACCATGTCCAGCTGGCGGCGGCGCTCTGAAGTTTCGGGCAGCGCGCGGGCGCGGGCGGCGTGGTTCATCGTCAGCGCAAGCACGCGGTCGGCCATCACGGCCAGCATTACGGTTGCGTCCGGGCCGGCCTCGGCGGTGGCGTGGGCCAGCGCGGCGGTCAACGCCTCCGTATTGCGCGGCGCAAGCGCGAGCGGCTGCACGGTTGTGAACATCCGCGCGGCCCGCGCGGCAAACGCATCGCCCGCGAACTGCGCCAGTCCGTGGACGACCCGGTGCGTGGGCAGGATATGCAGGCCATTTTTGTCCGGGGGGCCGCCGTCCATGTTGACCAGCGTCATCATCACGGCGGCCTCTGGGTAAAGCGGCTGCTGGGCGCCACCGACCCGCGGCGTGCTCGCCGGGCGGTGCTCCTCGGCGTAGGCCAGGGCGGTCTCGTAGCGGTGGTGCCCGTCGGCGATGATGAGTTTTTTGTCGCCGAGCGCGCCCTGGACCACGTTGATGGTGGCCGGGTCGCTGATCTTCCACACGCGGTGCAGCACGCCGAACTCGTCGAGCAGCTCGATTTCGGGCACCGGCGCGGGGCGGCCGGGGGAAGGGAAGACCAGCGCCTCGACGGAGCGGCCGGGGTCGGAGTAGAGCATGAAGATCTGCCCGAAATGGGCGCGGGTGGTGCGCAGCAGGTCGAGTCGGTCGCGGCGGGCGCGGGTGTGGGTCTGCTCGTGGCGGAAGACGACGCCCTCCGCGTAGGGCGAGGCGGCGCCGAGCGCGATCAGGCCGCGGCGCTCGACCTGCTTGCCGGTGCCAGGGGCGGTGAACCGCTGCGAGTAGGCGAACAGGCAGGGCTCGGACTCCTGCGCGAGCACCCCGGCGGAGCGCCACTCGTGGAAGTCGCGCGCCGCGCGGGTATAAACGTCGCTGACGCCGGGCTCGTCGAACAGCTCCGGCAGGCCCAGGATGATGCGCACCAGGTTGTAGGGGCTGCGCGCGTAATAGCTCTGTTGCATGGAGGGGGTGATCTTGTCGTAGGGCTGGGTCACGCAGTCCTCGACGCGGACCAGCGAGGGGTTGTAGCGAAGGGCGCGAAAGGGGAAGATGCGAGCCATGCAGAGGGTGGGCTTTCCTTGGTGCGCGAATGCATGCGCGCCCGGCGCATTGGCCGGGTGCGGCGCTGGCTTGATTGTAGACGAGCGGGTCGGGGGTGCCTTTGTACGAGTCGCTTAGGAGAGTCAAATCTTCGCGAAGGTGGCCTGACAGATATTAGGATCATGCCAAGGCGCTTTCATGACTGCTTCCGAAACTCAGCACCTCTTCGATCAAACACTCATCGGCGATTACGAAACAGACGCTGCTTGGGATGCGGTCTTTGCTTTACAGAGAGACGGCAGCCGCGAAACATTTGTGATTGCGACCCAATGGCTAAAGGCGGAAGAACCTCTGAAGAGAGCGCGCGCAGCTGCGATTCTGGCGCAACTGCGAGAACTTGAGAAAGATGCGCATTCCTTGCAGGAACCGAAGTGGTTGTTTCGCGATGAAGCATTTGCACTCATTGTCCAGATGGTGGAATTTGAAGTAGAAGTCGTAGTTCTCGACAGCGGCATATCGGCTCTCGGCCATCTAGGCGAGTTCGCTGGAATTCCTGTCATCATCAAGCACAAGGAACATCCGGATCGGAACGTTAGGTTCTCTGTAGCATTTGCCCTGGGCTGCTTACCAGATGATGTGCGCTCGGTTTCGACGATGATATCGTTGACTCGCGATCAGGATTCTGGTGTTCGAGATTGGTCGGTTTTCGGATTGGGCGTCCGAGGTAGCAGCGATTCACGAGAGATCCGGGAAACTTTATTGGCCTGTCTCTCCGATGCCGATGAGAACGTGCGCGAAGAAGCCGCGGTAGGACTGGGAAAGCGCCAAGACACCAGGGTAATTACTGCTTTAAGGCGAATGTTAGACGAGCCAGAGTTAAAGGTACGAGTAGCTGAGGCAGCCTCTGCGCTCCTGGGGCTCCCTGAAGATCCGGTGGACTGGGAAGCTGCGGACTACTTGGACGCTCTGAAGAACAAATTCGGAGAGGAGAGGATTAGGTAACACCTCTACCCGCAGGTTTCTCTTCCCAAGGCACCAGGTTTTCGCTAAGAACAGACACTGCGCGAACAGCTTTTGTCAGCAAGTGCTTGCTTATTGTCACGTCCTGCTTCAACATGAAAGCCCGGCAGGGGTGGCGCGGAGCATCTCAGCCACTGTAGAAACAGGGCAGGTGGAGCAGAGTGGGATGCCTTTCTCAGACGCGCGGCGGGGTTCGGATAGCGGCGGTGCTGCTGCTCGTGCTTTTCGCGTCGGCGGCGATTGCGCGGGCGCAGACCGCGCCGCTGGACCAGGTGCATGTGCAGCCGCCGCCGGCTGCCTCCATGCCGGCGCCCCCTGAGCCGAAGGGTGAGAAGCCGGTCGAAGGCGCGGCAGCGCTTACAGGAGCGGCGGCGCTCAAGGCGCGGCCCAACGAGCGCATCCGCGTGGATGTAAACCTGACGCTGATCCCGCTGACCGTGACCGACCCCATGAACCGGCTGGTCACGGGGCTCGAAAAGGAAAACTTCTTCATCTACGAGAAGGGCACGACCGGGCCCGAGCAGATCCAGACCATCAAAACGTTCTCGACCGAGGATGCGCCGGTCTCGCTCGGCATCATCCTCGACCTGAGCGGGTCGATGGCCAACAAGTTCAACCGCTCGCGGCAGTCGGTGAAGGCGTTTCTGAAGACGGCGAACCCGCAGGACGAGTTCTTCGTGGTGGGGTTCAACGACCGGCCGGAACTGATCGAGGATTTCACCTCGAACATCGACGACGTGGACGCGCGGCTGGCGCTGGTGAAGCCGGGCAAGCGCACCGCGCTGCTGGACGCGATCTATCTCGGCATCAATAAGATGAAGGACGCGAAGTACCCGCGCAAGGCGCTGCTGGTGGTGTCGGACGGCGGCGACAACCGCTCGCGGTACACCGAGAGCGAGTTGCGCGCGATGGTGCGCGAGTCCGATGTGCAGATTTACTCGATCGGGATTTTCGACGCCTACGCGCCGACCACCGAGGAGCAGCTGGGCCCGCTGCTGCTGAACGACATCTGCGAGGACACGGGCGGTCGGCTGTTCAAGGTGAACGATTTGAGCGATATGGCGGACGTGGCGTCGAAGATTTCGGACGAGCTGCGCGACGAGTACGTGCTGGGCTACCGGTCGACGGACAGCCGCAAGGACGGCAAGTGGCGTAAAGTGAAGGTGCGGCTCGGGCCGCCGCCGGGGCTGCCGCCGCTCACGGTGCACGCACGCTCCGGCTACTATGCGCCTGCCCAATAAACAAATCTCGAACCTGGCACCATGGATTCTCGGGGCGCTGCTGCTGGTCTCGCCGGCGGGAGTGCAGGCGCAGACTGGCGCGAGCCCGGCCGCGGCGCAGCATCCGCTGCCCGCGGAGACCCAGCCTCCGCTCGATGTCGAGCGCGACCCGGTCGTCTCGCCCGATGCGGCGGACAATGCCGCGGTAAAGCCGGGCAGCCTGAGCGATACGGCGGCCGCGGCCCAGAGATCGAACGACATCAGCAAGACCGATGGCCGGTTCACCCTGCGCCGCGATGTCGAGGAAGTGGTGCTGAACGCGACCGTGCTCGACGACCAGGGCCACCTGGTGAACGACCTGACGAAGGAAGATTTTCACATCTTCGAGGACGGGGTGCCGCAGACGGTCGCCTCGTTCCAGCACACGGATGTGCCGGTTTCGATGGGCATCCTGGTCGATAACTCCGGCTCGATGCGGGAGAAGCGTGGCGCGGTGAACGCGGCGGCGCTGGACATGGTGCGCTCGTCGAACAAGGAGGATGAGGCTTTTATCGTCAACTTTTCAGACGAGGCATTCATCGACCAGGACTTTACCAGCGACCTGAACAAGCTGCGCGACGGGCTGGCGCACTATGACTCAAAGGGCGGCACGGCGCTGTATGACGCGACGGTGGCCTCGGCGGACGAGCTGAGCAAGGGCGCCAAGCGGTCGAAGCAGGTGATTCTGATTATTACGGACGGCGAGGACAATGCGTCGGGGCTGACGCTCGAGCAAACGATCCGGCGCATCCAGGACCTGCAGGGACCGATCGTGTACTGCATCGGGCTGCTGTTCGGCGACGATGGCGGCGCGCACGAGTCGCGGCAGGCCAAGCGGGCGCTGCAGCTGATGGCGCAGGAGACGGGCGGCATCGCGTATTTCCCGCGCTCGCTGAGCGATGTGGACGCGGTGGCCGATGAGGTGGCGCGGGATATCCGGTCGCAGTACACGGTGGGGTACCACTCGACCAAGCCGGCGGTGCTGGGCGGGTATCGCGCGGTGCGGGTGCTGGCGCATGCCAATGGCAGCAAGAAGAACCTGAATGTGAGGACGCGCAGCGGCTACTACCCGCGCGTGGGCAACAACGCGCCCGCGAAAGAGCCGGGCGAGGGTTTGCAGCAGGGTGGGCAGTCGAAATGAAACGAGGCAAGCATGGCGCAGTGTGAGGAGCAGGGATTTTCGGGCGTCACGGGTGGGCACTTCGCCATGTTTCTGGCAAAGGCCGAGGAGATGGGGATTCCGGGCCTCGCGGGCAAGGGCAACAGCGGCGAGGCTTCGCGCGCCGGGGTGACGATCCGGTGGGCATTCACCCCGGAGACCCAGACGCTGACGGTGCAGTGCACGGACTCGCCAATGCTGCTGCCATGCGCGCTGATCAACAGCAAGATCCGCGAGGCGGTGGCGCACGGGATGACTCTGGTGCCCGGTGCTGCCGCTCCAGGTGCCGATGCCGCTCCAGGAGGCGCCGCGGCCCCGGGAAAAGACCAGGTGTAGCGCGCATGCAGGCGGTGGCCGAGGCGAGCGGGCTGCGGGTCGCGGACAGCATCCTGGAACTGATCGGGTGCACGCCGATGCTTGAGATGCGGCGGCTTGCGCCGGTGCCTTCGGAGGGCAGCGGCCGCGCGGCGCTGTTCGCGAAGCTCGAATACCTGAACCCCGGCGGCAGCGTGAAGGACCGCGCGGCGCTGGGGATCGTTGAGGACGCGGAGCGGCGCGGGGCGCTGCGAACGGGCATGACGATTGTAGAGGCAACAGCCGGCAACACCGGCGTGGGCCTGGCGTTGGCCGGGATCAACCGCGGCTACAGGGTGGTGCTGTATGTGCCGGAAGGGTTCGCCGAGGAGAAGTGCACGCTGATGCGCGCGTTCGGCGCGACGGTGCTGCGGACGCCGCAGGCCGAGGGGATTCGCGGAGCGATCCGCGCGATGCGGGCGCTGGCCGAGGGCAAGCCGGAGTACTTTGTCGCGGGGCAGTTCGAGAACCGGGCCAACCCCGCGTTTCACCACAAGACCACGGCGCGCGAGCTGTGGGAGCAGATGGATGGGCGTGTCGATGCGTTCGTGGCCGGCGTGGGCACGGGCGGCACGTTCTCCGGCATTGCGCGGTTTTTGAAGGAGCAGGACGCCCGGGTGCTGACGGTCGCGGTTGAGACGGAAGGCTCGGTTTTGCAGGGCGGCCAGCCGGGGCCGCACCGGGTGGAAGGGATCGGCGTGTCGTTTGTGCCGGGAACTTTCGACGGCGAGCTTGCCGATGAAATTGTGCGCGTGACGGATGAGGATGCGTTCTGCATGGTGCGGCGGCTGGCGCGCGAAGAGGGTGTGCTGGCAGGCTCGAGCGCGGGCGCGGCAGTGTTCGCGGCGATGGAAGTGGCGCTGCGGCTGGGGCCGGGCAAGCGGGTGGCGACGGTGGTGCCGGATTCGGCGGAGCGGTATTTATCGAAGCATATCTTTGCCGAGAAGGCCGAGGGATGCGTCGAGGGTGAGGGAGCGGGAGAGCCGCCCATCCGGGAGTAAGTCGCCTGATACCTTCAAGGCATGGCAGGTTTTTCGACGCGTGCGATTCATGATGGGCAGGCGCCCGATCCCCTTACCGGCGCGGTGAATGTGCCGTTGTATCTCTCCTCCACCTATGCGCAGGAGGAGATCGGCAAACACAAGGGGTGGGAGTACTCGCGGGTGTCGAACCCGACTCGCGACGCGCTCGAGATGAGCCTGGCCTCGCTTGAAGGCGGCGCGAGCGCGCATGTGTTCGCGAGCGGCATGGCGGCGATTTCGGCGCTGGTGACGCTCTTGAAAACCGGCGACCACGTGGTATGCGGCGAGAATGTATACGGTGGCACGCCGCGGCTGTTCAACCAGATCGTCACGGGGTACGGGATCGAGTTCACCTATGTGGACACGGCCGACCCGGAGGCTCTGCGCGGGGCGCTGCGGCCGAATACCAGGCTCGTTCACATCGAGACGCCGACCAATCCGCTGATGACGTTGACTGATATTCGCGCTGCTGCTGATATTTGTCACCAACACGGTTGCGAATTATCGGTCGATAACACGTTCATGTCGCCGTACTTTCAGCAGCCGATCGCGCTGGGCGCGGATATCGTGATGCACTCGACGACCAAGTACCTGAACGGGCACTCGGATGGGCTAGGCGGGGTGCTGGTCGGCACCACGGCGAAGCATAAAGAGCAGTTCGCGTTCATCCAGAAGTGCACAGGCGGGATTCTGTCGCCGTTCGAGGCGTGGCTGGTGCTGCGCGGGGTCAAGACCTTGGCGGTGCGGATGCGGGAGCATGACCGCAACGGGCGTGCGGTGGCGGCGCTGCTGGATGCTCACCCGGCAGTCGAGCTGGTCTGGTATCCCGGGCTTGCGTCGCACCCACAGCATGAGCTCGCGGTGCGGCAGATGTCGGGGTTCGGGGCAATGATCGCGTTTGAGTTTGTTTCGCTGGAGCGGGCGAATGCGTTTCTCAAAAGGCTGAAAGTGTGCACGCTGGCCGAGTCTCTGGGCGGGGTGGAGACGCTGATCTCGCACCCGGCGACGATGACGCACGCGGCGATTGGGGCGGAGGCCCGAAAACGGCTGGGGATCACCGACGGCATGGTGCGGATTTCGGTGGGGATTGAAGATCTGGCGGATCTGGAGGAGGATCTGCGGCAGGCGCTGGATGGACTTGTTTAAAGAGCAGGGAAGCCGCGAGTCAGGATAATTCTGAATTGCTTGCGGATTTGGGAAAAGCATATCCTTCGCTTTGCTCAGGATGACCCCGTCTTTTCGGGTGTTCGGTGAGATTTTGTGACACTCTCTTTTCCGGGCGCTCAGGCAGGACTCTTCTATCTGAAAGTTATGCGAGTAACTGGCACTCGATGTGAATCGGGAGAAAGAACACAGACGTGAGTGAGCAGCCGAAGCGGCGGAAAATCCTGTATGTCGCGCCCCTGGCCGCGGGCAATACGTCGCTGTACCGGCTGGAGGCGTTTCGGCGGCTGGGGCAGGAGATGGTTCCGTTCGCGGTGGACGATTATGAGCCGCGCTCGCGGTATGTGGCGGCGCTGCGCTATCGGTATCCGGTAGGGCCGCTGATTGCGCGGGTGAACCGGGCTTTGCAGCGGGCGGCGCGCGAGCACCGGCCGGATGTGGTGTGGTTCGACAAGCCAGTGCACTTTCATGCCGGGACGATCGAAACGTTGAAGCGGCTGGGCGCGGCGACGGTCTGCTACAACCAGGACAACCCGTTCGGGCCGCGCAATGACGGCTGCTGGATGCAGTTTTATAAGGTCTACAGAAAGTTCGACCTGCACTGCCTGTTTCGCGATGTTGATATCAAGCGGTACGCAGACTGGGGACTGCCGGCGATCAAGATTGCGCTCTCGTACGACCCGCTGCAGCACTACCCACCGCCGGAGGGCTGGTCCGATGCGGACCGGGATCGCGAGCTGGCCTACACCGGTTCGCCGCTCGAGCACCGGCCGGAGTTTCTGCGGGCACTGGGTGAGAAGCAGAGGCTGCCCGTCTCGGTCGCCGGCCCGCGCTGGGACAAGGCGTGGCCAGAGGAAGTGCAGCGGCGTTTCCTGTTCGGCGGCATGATGAACGGCGCCGCGTATCGCGAGGCCATGTGGCGCTCCAAGATCAACATGGCGTTTGTGACGCGGCAGAACGAGGAGGATGTCGCGCACAAGTCGTTCGAGATCACGGCGTGCGCGCAGTTCCTGCTGGCGGAGCGCTCGGACGGGCACCGGGAGGCGTTCGAGGAAGACCGCGAGGCGGTGTTTTACGGCTCGGAGGAGGAGTGCGCGGAGAAGGCGCGGTACTACCTGGCGCACCCGGAGGAGCGAATGCGCATTGCGGCCGCGGGGCGCGCGCGGGCCGAGCGCTCAGGGTACAGCAACGATGCGCAGCTGGCGCGGGTGCTGCGCCACCTGGACGGCACGGCAGGCGCATAGGAGCGGGTGTGCGGGAAGAGCGCCAATCCGGCGAGCACTGCGAGTCACAGCGGGAAGAGCTAAAATCCGCTCCTGTGCTGGGCTCTTTGTTTGGCCCTGTGCTCGGCCTCGACAGCTGCGGGGCGGAGACGACGCTGGCCCTGGTGGACTGGGGCGCCGGAGGCTTGCCGCGGGAGGCGACCCTGGCGGCCCGCACGGCTGGCTCGCTGCTGACGGGGGCTCTACGCGATCTGCTGCAGGGACTGCCGCCGAGCGCGCTTGCGGCGATCGTGGTGGTGCGCGGGCCGGGGAGCTTTACCGGGATGCGCATCGGGCTGAGCGCGGCCAAGGCGCTGGCTGAGGCGGCCGGGGTGCCGATCCTGGGTGTCTCGCGCCTGGGCGTGCTTGCCGGCGGCGCACGGTACGCGGCGCTCGATGCGGGCCGGGGCAACGTGTACCTGCGGCATACCGTTGCGGGAGACGTAGAGGAAGCCATGCTGACCCCGGATGAGGCGCGGGCGCTCCTGCCGGACCCTGGCGCGTTGGTGTTGTGCGAGGAGAAGGTAAAGGCGCTTTTTCCCGGGGCGCACATGGTGCCCGCACCGACGGCCGCGCAGGCGATCGAGTATGCGCGCCTGCGAATTGAGCATGCTGACTGGGACGACGCCGCGACGCTGGACGCGCTGTACCTGTGGCGGCCCGAGCAGATGCTGAGCCCGCGCTTGTGAGCGGCACCACCGTGCGCGCGATGCGCGGGGAGGACCTGGACGAGGTGGTGGCGATCGCGGCGGTGGTGCCGACCGCGCCGCACTGGCCGCCGGCGGAGTTCCTGCGCATGCTGCAGGTGATCGCGGAGCAGCCGGAACGGCGCGGGGCGTGGGTGGCCGGGGACGGGGTGCGGGGCTTTGCCATGGCAAGCTGCGCGGCGGGAGAAGCGCAGCTGGAGGCAGTGGTGACCGCGCCGGAGCATCGCCGCAAGGGGGTCGGCGCCGCGCTGGTGGTCGAGGTGATTGACTGGTGCCGCACGGTCGGCGCCGAGCGGCTGCTGCTCGAGGTGCGCGCCTCGAACGGAAACGCACTGCGCCTGTATGCGCGCCACGGCTTTCGCCAGGATGGCGTGCGGCGCGGCTACTATGTGAATCCGGACGAGGATGCGCTGCTGCTGAGCCTCGGGCTGCCGAAGTAGCCGCTCCGCCTGCCTGGTATGGCCTCTATAATCAGTGGGATGGTTCGCGACGGGTACTGGTACGGCATCTCGTTGATTGTGGTCGCGGTTGCGGTGGGGGCGCTGACGCACACCCTCTGGTGGGCGGTGCTGCCGCTGGGGCTGGCCGCGTTTTTTCTGTGGTTTTTCCGCGACCCGGAGCGGGCGATTCCCGAGGGCGCGGGCCTGGTGGTTTCGCCAGCCGACGGCAAGGTGACCAGCATTGAAACCATCGCCACCGTGGATGGGCCCCGGACGCGCATTTCTATCTTCTTGAATGTGTTCAACGTGCATGTGAACCGCGCTCCGGTTTCGGGCGTGGTGCGCGAGGTGCGCTACCAGAAAGGTGCGTTCGTCAACGCGATGGACGCGGCTTCGGCTGACCGCAACGAGCAGAATATCTGCGTGATGCAGGCAGAAGACGGCTACGAAGTCGTCTTCAAGCAGATCGCCGGGCTGCTAGCGCGGCGGATCGTTTTCCGCCACAAGCACGGTGACAGATTGGTACGCGGCCAGCGGGTGGGGCTGATCAAGTTCGGCTCGCGGACCGACCTGCTGCTGCCGGCGGACACCGAGGTGCGGGTGCAACTGGGCGCGATCGTCAAGGGCGGCAGCACGGTGCTCGCGTATGTCGCTCCGCGAAGCGCTGCCCAGTTCGACACTGCGGATATGGCAGCGGAGCCCGTGACAGCCCGGGACGCTCGGTGAGCGAGCAGCCCCGGCTCGCGCCTGTCGCGCTGGAGACGGTGCGCTCGCAGGGCCGGCGCCGCCGGTCGCGCGGCATGTACCTGCTGCCGTCGCTGTTCACGGCCGGCAACATCGCGGCCGGGTACTTCGCGATCACCCAAAGCCTGCAAGGCTCGCCGGTCGAGCCGCAGCACTTCGACTATGCGGCGCTCGCGATCGGCTTCGCCATCCCGTTCGACACCATCGACGGCCGCATCGCGCGCATGACGGACACGACCAGCGACTTCGGCAAGGAGCTCGACTCGCTGGCGGACGTGATCACGTTCGGCGTCGCACCGTCGCTGCTGGCGTACTGCTGGGGCTTCCAGGCGCTGCCGCACACCATGGGCAGCGGCCTGCGGCACACGCTCATCGAGTTCGGGGCGATGCTCTGCTTCCTGTTTCTGATCTGCGGCGCGGCCCGGCTGGCGCGGTTCAACAGCATGGGCACGCCGAAGCCCAAGAACCCGGGCCGGCCGGGCCGCAAGTACTTCGTCGGCATGCCGATTCCGGCTGCTGCCGGAGCCATCGCCGCGGTCGTCCATTTCTTCGGCGGCATCCCGGTGGCGGTGCCCTGGGTGGGGCTGCTGTGGGGCGCGTATGTGGCCGCGATCGGCTTCCTGATGGTGAGCACCTGGCGGTTCTGGAGCGGTAAGGAGATCAACCTCGCGAACACGCACCCGTTTCGCTGGATCGTGCTGATCGGGGCGTTTCTGTACGCGCTGGTTTTCTTTTCGCAGTTTGTGCTCGCCGCGATTGCGCTCATCTATATGTTTTCGGGCGTGCTGGCACGGCTGCTCTACTCCTGGCGGCGCAAGAGCGCGCTGGGCCACGCCTGACTGCCACGCCTGAAGGAAAGAGGGTTGGGTTGGACAAAGTACGGATCGCAATCGTAGGGGCCGCATCGCTCAGAGGCAGGGAGCTGGCGGAGGCGCTGGAAGAGACTCCGTTTGCCGCGGCGGAGGTCCTGCTGATGGACGAGAGCGAAGGGCTCGGCCAGATCGAAGCGGTCGGGGATGAGGTGACGGTCATCCAGGCCATCGACGCCGACTCGTTCACGCATGTGGACTATGTGTTTTTCGCCGGAACGCCGGCACAGACGGCCGCGCACTGGCACGCCGCGGCCGATGCGCATGCCAGCATCGTCGATCTTTCGGCGGTCCTCGAAGATGAGCCGGGGGTGCTGGTTGCGGCGCCCTGGGTGACGGACGCGATCGAGAACCCAACGACGCCGGCGCCCGACCTGCACACCCCCGCGCTGGTGCCGGCGCACATCGCCGCGACCACGCTGGGGCTGCTGATGGCGCGGCTGCAGGATGTAGGCGCGGTGCGCAGCGCTTGGGCCACGGTGCATGAGCCTGCATCCGAGCATGGCCGCGCGGCGGTCGAGGAACTGCACCAGCAGACGGTCGCGCTGCTCAATTTTCAGACCATGCCCAAGGATGTGTTCGATATGCAGATCGCGTTCAATCTGACGCCGACTCTCGGCGAGGCGGCGCGGATCGACCTGGTCGCGGTGGAAGCGCGGATTCGGCGGCACTACGCGCTGCTGTCGGGCGGCCGGCTGCCGGTGGTCAGCGTGCAGCTGCTGCAGGCGCCGGCGTTCCACGGCTACGGCATTTCGCTGGGCGTCGAGCTGGAGCGGGCGGTCGCGCTCGAGCACCTGGAGGCCGCGCTGGCCGGCGACCACGTCGACGTGGTGATGGGCGAGAGCGACCCGCCGAGCAACCTGAGCTGCGCGGGTCAGGAAGACGTGCTGCTGCGGCTGCGCCAGGCGGATGCGGAGCAGGCGCTGTCGACCCGCTTCTGGATATGGGCGGCGTTCGACAACTTGAAGTTCGCCTCGCTGAACGCGATCGCCTGCGCGGGCGAGCTGCGCAAGCTGCGGCCGCAGGGGAAGGTGCAGTAGGGCAGGGAGCCACGCAACAGCTTGCCTGGGCGCGTACGGCAGCCACGCTTCGCGGCCACTGTCACCGTCGCTGTTGCAGAAGAAGCAGCGCGTGCTGCTGCAGGATGAAGCTGTCGGTCATGCCGGCGAGATAGTCGGCGACCACGCGCGCGGCGCGCTCCGCGTTCTCGGAAGGGCCGCATGCACCGCCCTCGCTGGCAGTGATGCGCGCGGCATAGCTGGGCGGCAGCAGCGCGGGGTTGGTGACCCAGGCGTCGAAAAGATCGCTTACAACGCTTTCGGCTATGGCATGGTCGCGTTTAAGCTCGCTCGATCCATAGAGGTTGGCGTACAGGTAGCGCCGGGCCTGCATGCGCGCCTGCTCCACCGCGGGCGAGAACGCGACCAGCCTTCCCGGTGCTGTGCGGACCTCGGCGAGCGTGTGCACGCCGGCTGCCTGGGCGCGGCGGACGGTTTCGTCGAGCAGGTCGCCGACCAGCGCATTGAGCATGCGCTTGAGCGCTTCGTTGAAGATGAGTTTCTCGCTCACGCCTTGATGATCCTGCGCCATGGGCGCGTAGAAGCGCTCGAACAGCTCCAGGTTCGCGCGGACGTGGGCGATGTCGAGCAGGCCGGCTTCCATGCCGTCGTCGAGATCGGCGGTGAGGTAGGCGATCTCGTCGGCGAGATCGATCAACTGTGCCTCGAGCGGCGGCAGCTGGTCGAGCAGGTACTGGGCGAGATGCGGCTGTTCGGTAAGCGTGTAGTCGTGCGAGTGCTTGATGATGCCCTCGCGCACAGCGAAGGTGAGATTGAGGCCGCGAAAGGCAGCGTAGCGCAGCTCAAAGTGCTCGACGATGCGCAGCGCGTGCAGGTTGTGGTCGAAGCGCAGGCCGTGTTTCTGGAGGCAGGCGTCGAGGGCGCGCTCGCCGGCATGGCCGAAGGGCGGGTGGCCGATGTCGTGCACCAAGGCGAGCGCTTCGGTGAGGTTCTGGTTGAGCCCGAGGGTGGTCGCGATGGTGCGCGCGATCTGCGCGACCTCCATGGTGTGGGTCAGGCGCGAGCGGAAGTGATCGGATGGCTCGCCGGCCGCGCCCCCGGCCGAAAAAACCTGGGTTTTGCCGGCGAGCCTGCGAAAGGCGCGTGCATGGATGATGCGGGCGCGGTCGCGCTCGAATGGAGAGCGGTAAGCGTGCTGCGGCTCAGGATGTTCGCGCAGGGCGAGCGGATCCGCTGGATCGTCAGGCACGGCACAGGGAGCGAGCGGGAAGCGCATGCTCTGTTAGAGTAGCGCGGCGCGGCTGTCGCTCGCGTTACGGGTGCTGCTTGTCGTTCTTGTCGCCAGGCCCGGGCATCTCCTTGGCCAGCTTCACGCGGGCGGAGTCGAGCTTTTTCTGCAGCCGCGGACCCTCGCCCGGTTCGGCCTCGGCCGGGTCGGTCTTGCCGTAGAGCCGGAGCGATTCTTCCCACTGCGAAGCAGCCTGCTTCAGCCGGTCGGTCTTCTCATACAGGTCGCCCAGGTGCTCGTGCACGGTGGCTTCCTGGGCGTTGCGCTGGCTGGCCTTGACCAGGTTGTTTTCGGCCAACGCGTACTGGCCCAGCTTGAAGTAGGCCCAGCCGAGCGAGTCGAGGTTGGCGTAGTTCTGCGGGTCGAGCTTGACCGCCTTCTGGATCATCGCGAGCGCATCGTTCAGGCGGGTGCCGCGGTCGGCCAGCATGTAGCCGTAATTGTTCAGCACCAGGCTGTTGTTTGGGTCTAGCGCGAGCGCCTTCTTGTAGGTGTCGTCGGCGGCGTCGAAATGCTTCTGGCGATCTTCAAGAACGGCGCGCTGCAGCAGAACGGTCAGCTTGTCGTCGCTGCTCGAGCTCAGCTGGTCGGCCTTGTCGAGTGCTTCGCCCGAGTCCTTCCATTTCTTGGCGTTCATGTAGATCTGTGCCAGTGACAGATACACTTCGCGGTCCTGGGGCGTGTTGTTCAGCAGGCTCTTGGCCATGTTCACGCCGTCGTCAAGCTTGCCGTTTGAGCTCAGCTGGCTGGCCAGGGCAAGCTTCAGCCCGCGGTTCTTGGGAAATTTCGCGGTCCCCTGCTGGAGCGCGGCGGTGGCCTTGTCATACTCGTGCGCCTGGCGGTAAACGTCCACCTCGGCGCCATAGGCGTTCAGCGTGTAGTCGCCGCCCAGCGGCAGCAGCTTGTTGTAGGTCGCGATCGCGTCATCGGTGCGGCCCTCGTCCGCGTAGACGCTGGCCAGGTGCTCGGCGAATAGAGCGTAGTTATTTTTCTCGGCTGCGGAGTAGTCGCCGGTCGAGTGTTCGGAGTCGGCGACCATCTTGGTCAGCAGGTGCTCCGCATCGGTGTACTGGCCCATCTGCTCGTAAACCAGCGCTTCGTTGTAGCGGATCTCGAGCGAATCGGAAGCCAGCGGCGCGGCCTTTTTCAGGTTGGCCAGGGCTTCGTCGAGCCGGCCCTGGTTGCGTTCGATCTCCGCGGCGTGCAGCAGGGCCGAAGCATCGGTGGGGTCGCCGTCGATCACGTCGTTGTAGGCGGCGAGCGCGGCCTTATCCTGGCCGTCTTTTTCGAGCGATTCAGCCAGCGCGCGCTCCACGTCGAGATTGTCCGGCTCCAGCGCGAGCGACTTCTGGTAAGCCGCGATGGCCTTCTTCGTTTCCTTGTTCTGGTCGTAGCTGGCGCCGAGCGCGTACTCGGTCTTCGCGGTCTGGTCGCCGTCGGGCAAGCTGCTGAGCACCTGGATGGCGGCGTGGAGATTGCCCTGCTCGGTATCGATGCGCGCCATGTTCAGCACCACCTCTTCCGAGTGGGGATCGATCTTCTGCGCGGCGGCGAACTGCTCCTGCGCGTGCGGCGCGTCCTTGGCGAACGAGTAGAGCTGGCCGAGCAGCAGGTGGTCCTCGATATTGCCGGGCTCGAGCGCGACGATGCGGGTGTACTCGGCGATGGCGAGCTGCAGCATCTGGGTATTGCCGCTGGTCTGCGCATCGCCGAGCGAGCGCAGATAGATGCGGCCGAGCAGCTTGTGGGCTTGGAGCGAGTTGGGGTCTCGCACGATCTGGGCCTGCGCGGCCTCAATGGCCTCCTTGACCCGGCCGGTGCGGAAGTAGAGCTCGGCGAGGCCGTTGCTGAGCTCGGGCGAGTTCGGGTCGGCGGCCAGCGCGGCTTTGTACTCTTCGATCGCCTTATTGGCGAACTCGGGCTGGCCGCCGGCGATGGCCTGCTCCTCATAGCCGTGGGCCAGCATGGAGTGGTAGTAGGCGTCGGCTTTTGAATCGGCCGGGGCCGCCGGCGCGGCTTTGGTCTGAGCCGAGGCGGCCAAGGCGGCGAGCAGCAGGGACGCGAACACCAGAAGCGTGGCGTGAGCTCTGGAGCGGGAGTGCGGGGTCGAGACAGTCGTTGGTGTCATGGCTTGGGGCGCGTCGGCGGCCTTTCAGCCGCCGAAATCCTGGGCAGCTTGCTGAATCAGACGATTGTAAATGGCAAACGGACTCTGTTTCCACAAAAGCAGGTTACCGGCGGGTGGAAGTGGGAGGAGGATTCCCGTATAGCGCTCAATGCCGAAAGTGGCGGATGCCGGTAAAGACCATGGCGAGACCGAGCCGCTCGGCGGCGGCGATGACTTCCGGATCGCGCACTGAGCCGCCGGGCTGGATGACTGCCGTGGCGCCGGCCTCGGCGACGGCTTCCAGGCCATCGGGGAAAGGGAAAAAGGCGTCCGAGGCGGCGACGCAGCCGGCGAGGGACAAAGCGGCCTTCTGGGCTCCGAAGCGGGCGGCGTCGATGCGGCTCATCTGGCCGGCGCCGATGCCGACGGTCTGTCCGTCGCGGGCATACACGATCGCGTTCGATTTGACGTGCTTGCAGACGCGCCAGGCGAACAGCAGCGCCTGCTGTTCTTGCTCTGAAGGCCTGCGGCTGGTGGCGGCCTTGAAGTCGCCGACGGCGATGGGTGCATGGTCGGCGTCCTGCACCAGCAGGCCGCCGGAGATGTGCTTCAAGACCTGAGTGCCGCCGCTGTGCTCGATCTCAAGCAGGCGCAGGTTCTTTTTGGCCGCGAAGCGCTCGCGGGCGCCGGGCGTGTAAGCCGGCGCGACGATGGCCTCGACGAACAGCTTGGCGATCTGCTCGGCGGCGGCTTCGTCGATCTCGCGATTGACGCCGATGACGCCGCCGAAGGCCGAGACCGGGTCGGCGGCAAGCGCTTTGGTGTAGGCCTCGAGTACGGTGGCTCCGGTGGCGGCGCCGCACGGGTTGGTGTGCTTGATGATGGCGACCATGGCCGAGGTGTGCTGGTGATCGGGAGCCCCGGTGAACTCCCGTGTCAGCTCCCAGCAGGCGTCCAGGTCGACGAGGTTGTTGTAGGAGAGCTCCTTGCCCTGGAGCTGGAGCGCGCCGGCGATGCCGCGTTTGCTGCCGTCGGCGTAGAGGGCGGCGCGCTGGTGGGGATTCTCGCCGTAGCGCAGGGTGGCGGTACGGGGAAGGACGATGCGGAGTGTGGCCGGCAGCGCGGGCGGCGGATGGATTGCCGGCGGCTCGGCGCTCGTTTCGTCTACCGGCTCGATGCGGTCGAGCGCATTGGCAATGGCGACGTCGTAGGCGGCGGTGGTGGAGAAGGCCTGCCGGGCGAGCTTCCAGCGGGTCGCGCGGGTAAACTGGCCTTGGTACTTGGCCAGTTCGGCGAGCAGTGGCTCGTAGTCGCCGGGGCTGGTCACGACCGCGACGTCCTCGAAGTTTTTCGCTGCCGAGCGCAGCAGGGACGGGCCGCCGATGTCGATGTTTTCGATCAGCTCGCCAAAGGGCACGCCCTCACGGGCCGCGGTTTTCTCAAAGGCGTACAGGTTGACGACGACCATGTCGATCGGCTCGATGCCGTGCCTGACTATGGCCTGCAGGTGCTCGGGGTTGGCGCGGACGTGGAGGATGCCGCCGTGCACCCGGGGGTGCAGGGTCTTGACGCGGCCATCGAGCATTTCGGGGAAGCCGGTGAGGTCGTCGATGTCGCGGACCGGGAGGCCGGCCTGGCGCAGGGCACGGGCGGTGCCGCCGGTCGAGACCAGCTCCACGCCATGCGCGGAGAGGCCGCGGGCGAACGGCACGAGGCCATCCTTGTCGGTAACGCTGAGCAGGGCGCGGCGCACGGGCTTTAAACCGGTCAATTAGAATCTCCGTAAGAGCGCGCCTTAACTTGAGGCGAAGCGGCCGCGTAGCTAGTGCGCGGGAGGCGCGCTGGTATGCTCTTCAAGCTGTTTCTGCAACTTCTCGCTGCGCTGCTCGGCGGTCGCCAGTTGCAGGGTCAGCAGGATTTCCTTGGTGTGCGATTCCATGAGGTGTGTAAGGCGGCCTTCCATCTCGCGGGCTTCGGAGCGCACCAGCGCGAAGCCTTCTTTCATTTCTGTGCGCAGCAGCGCTACATCCCCTTTGAGTACGGAGCGCACCAGCGCCCTCTCTCCGTGTAGCCGCGCTTCCATCTCGCGGGCTTCGGAGCGCACCAGCGCGATATCCTCGCGCAGCCGGCTCTGTTCGGCACGGACGGAGTCCAGCCGCTCGGCGAGCATGCGCAGCTCCGGGGCGACAAAATCCTGAAGGCTGCGGCGTCCTTCTCCGATTGTCTGCGTACCCGCTGCTTCTTCCATGGTCGCTGTCCTTGTGGCAGGAGCCGGGTCCTGCTTCGCTGAGCTGATCCTTACACAGATTCTACGAAGGGCTTGATGCCTTGTCACACGCGGGCGATCCAATGGCCACCCTAACGTAATTTGCAGCGGGATGCGGCAGCCGGTACGGTAGGGGCATGGCAGACGGGATCGAGCGCGAGCGAGGCAGTGTTCCCGCACCGGGTCCTGTGCTGCCGGGCGCGGGAACCGGCGACGGGCCTGGCTATGGAACCGCCCCGGCAGACGGCTTTGCGGAGGTACTTGCGCCCGCGCCGCCGGCCGCCCCGGCGCGCAGTCCGCAGAGGAGCTGGGCATCCGCGCCGGCGACCTACGTGCTGCTGGGGATCAACTGCGCGGTGTTCCTCGCGATGGTGCTGGGCGGAGTGTCGCCGGTCTCGCCGCAGCCGCAGCAGCTGCTGCACTGGGGCGCCGACTACGGCGGCTTCGTGCTGGGGTACGGCCAGTGGTGGCGGCTGGTGACGGCGATGTTCGTGCACGTCGGCTTCCTGCACCTGGCCACCAATATGTGGTGCCTGTGGAACCTGGGCCTGCTGGGCGAGCCGCTGCTAGGCGGTCCGGGGCTGGTCGCGGCCTACCTGCTGACCGGCTTTGCCGGCAACCTGCTGAGCGTGGCCACGCACCCGGGCCTGCAGAGCAGTGGAGCCGATGGCGTGATCGGGGCGGGGGCGAGCGGGGCGATCTTCGGCCTTGCCGGCGTGCTGATCGTGCTGCTTAGCTCACGCTACCTGCCGCTGCCGGTCGCGGACCGCAATGCGCTCAGGAAGAACGTGATCTGGTTCGCGGTGCTGAACTTCGTGCTCGCGTTCGGGGTGGACCTGGGCCACTTTTCAGTGCGCATCGACAACACGGCGCACCTGGGCGGGTTTCTGGCGGGGCTGCTGCTGGCGCTGCCCATGGTGCCCAGGATCGGCGCACCGCCGGGCCTGTTTCGCAGGCGGCGGAACCTTGCGGTTGCCGGAGAGTTGCTGCTGCTGCTGCTGCTGTGCGCGGGCGTGCGCGCCTTCTGGCAGGCCGCGGTGCAGGCTGCAGGCTGACCCTTTAGGCAGTGGCCGAGCTGGTGCCGGTCGCGAACTTCTTGACCATCGCGAGGAGCAGCTTCTTGTCGCTGTCATTCAGGTTGGACGAGTAGCGCCGGATCTGGGTCAGGAAGCGCAGTTCCTCGTCGGAGACTTTCGGCGCCGGCTGCTCCTGCTGGGTGCTGTTCTCAGCGAAGAACTGCGCCAGTGGCAACTCCAGGGAGTGCGCGATCTTGGTCAGGGTGTCGAGAGAAGGGATGGTGTGGCCGTTCTCCACCCGCGAAAGATAGCAGCGCAGCAGCCCGGTACGCTTTTCGATGTCGCCCTGTGAAAGCCCCTGCTGCAGGCGAAAAGTGCGAATGGTTACGCCTATGTTCATGGCTCGAATCAATCCTTGTCGTCCCTGGGTCGGAAGAATGCGTGCCCAGTGGTGACTGTAGAGTTAACATGCTTCCATCCTCGGCGTCGATTGAAAAAGTAGAAGATGTCCGCCGGCGGGAAGACCGCTGAGGCATTCACCCCTTAGAGCCTGTTATTAAGCTTGTTCCTTTAGAAACAAAGGCATAGGAATTGCGGAGAGTTGGTCTGACGATATTGGGATGGGCAATCGTGGTCAACTCGGGTATCCGAGCGATGTGACGGATGAGGAGTGGGCGTTTGTGGCGCCCTATCTGGTCTTGTGCCGGGAGGACGCTGCGCAGCGGGAGTACTCGCTGCGCGCGGTATTCAACGGGGTGCGGTACGTGGTCAAGACGGGCAATCAGTGGCGCATGCTGCCCAATGACCTGCCTCCGTGGCCGGTGGTGTACCAGCAGATGCGGCGCTGGATGGACGCGGGCTGCTTTGAGGCCATGGTCGAGGATCTGCGCTTGCTGCTGCGCGAGTTTGCCGGGCGCAATGCTCAGCCGACGGCCATGATTCTGGACAGCCGCACGCTGCAATCGACGCCGGAGTCGGGCGCGCGCGCCGGCTATGACGGGGCCAAGCGGCGCAAAGGCTCGAAGGTGCATGCGGCGGTCGATACGCTGGGCCACCTGCTGGCACTGCACGTGACCGCGGCCGACGAGCAGGACCGCGCCCAGGTCGGCGAGTTGGCCCGGGCGGTGCAGGAGGTGACCGGGGACCATGTGGAGCTGGCTTTCGTCGATCAGGGCTACACCGGCGAGGCTGCAATGGAGGCGGCGGCCGCGCATGGAGTAAGGCTGGAAGTGGTCAAACATACCGAGGCCAAGCGCGGGTTCGTGCTGCTGCCGCGCCGCTGGGTGGTCGAGCGCAGCTTCGCCTGGGCGGTGCGCTTCCGCCGCCTCGCGCGCGATTATGAACGGCTCGCCCACACGCTCGGAGGACTCCACTACCTTGCCTTCGCCATACTCATGCTTGCCAAACTGACCCGGATTCCCGGCTGAAGTTAATAACAGGCTCTTAGGAGCGAGAGCGGAGAGCGATCCGCCGCCGATTTATTTTCTCGTAAGCGCCCAAATCTGCATTCGGATGAGCGTTTACGACTCAATGCTTCAATTCCAATTGCTGGCATGCGCCCACGCAAGCTGCCGCCGTTCTGGTGCGGGAAGCGCCGGCGCCCAGCTTGTTGAGCCTGCGGAACGCGACTTATCCTTCGGGCAATCGCGCGATTTCCGCGTGCGAGTTACCTGCATCCTAGAATCCGTTACGCGAACTAGGGTTGACTCGGGTCTGCATAGGGCGGCCCGAGTTGCGGTTCCGGTGCTCCGCCGCAAGAGGGACGTATGGCTCAAAGCGCGACGACGCAGGTTGAGAAAGTCATTGAAAAAGTAACGGATGAGTGCAAGAAGCTGCCCCGCTTGTCGGTGGTGCTCTTCAACGAGGTGATGCGGACGCGGGTGCTGACGATCGGCGCCGCGGTGGCATTTTTCCTACTGATGTCGCTGGTGCCGCTGCTGATGGTGGCCTCGGCTCTGCTAAGCGTGCTGCCGATCCCGAACCTTTTCGACCAGTTGCTGGGCCTGATGGCCTTGCTCGTTCCCCCTGACGCGATGTCATTCGTCCGTTCGCTTCTGCATTCCATTTTGACAGTGCATCCGGCGCGCATCGCTTCGATCGGCATTCTCAGCTATCTGTGGGCGGCGACCGGGTCGTTCTCGTCCATTATCGAGGCGCTCAACATCGCCTATGACGTGCCGGTTGCGCGGTCCTGGTGGCGCGACCGGGTGCAGGCGCTGATGCTGACCTTCTTATGCGGCAGCCTCGCGCTGCTATCGCTGCTGTGTGCGCTCGCCGGCCCGGCGTTCATCCACCTGCTCTCGTATCTGGTGCCGGTGCCGGCAGTGTTTGCCGCGATCTGGCCGCCCATCCGCATCGCTCTTATCTTCTGCACCTTTGTGGCCAATGTCATGCTGCTGTATACCCTCGGCCCGAACCGCAGGGTCAGTTTTCGCTCGTCGATGCCGGGAGCGTCGCTAGCCATCGGTATCTGGTTTCTCGGCTCGCTGGGGCTGAACTTCTACATCGGTCACTTTTCCAACTACAACGCGACCTATGGCTCGCTCGGTGCCATCATCATCCTGATGCTGTGGCTTTACCTGACCTCGGTTTCGATCCTGGTCGGCGCTGAGCTGAACGCGGAGCTTTGGAAGCAGCAGCATCCGGCGCTCTACGCTGCCCTGCGAGCCAAAGAGTTCGCGTTTCGCTCGCAGGAGAACGACGATCGCGTTGCCGCGGAAGAGCAGCCTGCCACTGCGCCGGGTGCTTCGCGAATGACTTCCCAGCAGCGCACCTCCGACGTTGCCTGAGCGTTGTGCGCGGAAGCCGGGCGGCCTACTGCATATGCAGGCCGCCGTTGACGTCGAGCGTGTGGCCGGTGATATAGGCGGCGCCGGGCGAGCAGAGAAACGCGACCGCATGAGCTACGTCGTCCTCGGTTCCCGGGCGGCCCAGTGGGATGTTCTGGAGCATGCCGATTTTCTGGGCATCGGTGAGCACGCCGGTCATGGCCGTCTCGATAAATCCGGGAGCGACCGCGTTGACGGTGATGGACCGCGAGGCGACTTCGCGGGCCAGGGCGCGGGTAAAGCCGATGAGCGCAGCCTTGCTTGCGGCATAGTTCACCTGGCCGGCCTGACCCATCTGCCCCACGACGCTTGAAATGTTCACGATGCGGCCCCAGCGGGCTTTCACCAGCGGCGGAAGAAGCGCCTGGGTCAGCAGAAACGCGCCGGTCAGGTTGGTATTCAGAACCTCGTCCCAGTCAGCGCGCTTCATGCGCATCATCAGGCCATCGCGGGTAATGCCCGCGTTGTTGACCAGAATGTCAACAGTGCCGTGGGCGGCGAGCGCGGCCCGGGCGACCTCTTTGATTGAGCTTTCGCTGCTGACGTCGAGAGTGTAGGTGTGGGCCTCACCGCCGGCCGCGGCGATCTCGGCCGAGACCTCGGCCAGCTTGCCGGCATTGCGGGCGGCCAGCGCGAGGCGGGCGCCCTGCGCGGCGAGGGCGAGAGCGATAGCGCGGCCGATACCCTGGGAGGCGCCGGTAACGAGGGCGGTTTTGCCGGCGAGCGGCTGGGAGGGAGCTGTTTCGGTCAATGAGGACGGTTCGGACAAAGAAGAGCTCGCTTTCCTGAAGCTGTTTCTACGCCAGCCGAAAGCGGCGCGGGGAGAGCTATCAGTATAGGAGCAGTCATCAGCGGTGCTTGATGGAGGCGATGGGGCTGCCGGCCGGCTGGGCGCTGGGAGCGAAGGCGCGGCTGCGGCTGGCCGGCTCGACCGCCCAGACATAGACCAGCAGCTCGCGCGAGTAGTGCAGGACGGGCTCGCTGTCGGGCAGGGTGAAGCCGTGCGCGGCAGGCAGTTCGTTCAGCTCGAACTCGGCTTCGGCACGCTCGAGCGGCCAGGGCAGGTGGTGGATATCGCCGCGCAGCAGGGTGCCGCCGAGGGCGGTGTAGAGAGCGTAGCGGGCGGTGAGGAAGTGCTCGAGCGGGCCCTGCGCCATAAGGCCGAGGCCGCGATAGCTGGCGCGAAAACGGGCGGGACGCGCGGTGAGCAGCCGCTGGCTGTGGTAGCGGATTTCCCGGGAGCGGCCCGTTCCCTCGCCGAACCGCAGGCCCATAAGCGCCCAGAAATAGGGCAGGTGGAAAACGGAGCGGGCGATGGCGACGGCGAGCGGATTGCTGGCGTCGAGCGAGTAGAAGTAGACCCCGGTGCGGTTGGTGCCGCGCTCGCGGACATAGGTGCGCAGGTTGAGCTCAGGAAAGGCGCGGGCGCCGGGCACGCTGGGCAGCCCGTGCAGGTGGACCCGGTCCATGCCGAAGGGCACCACGCCCAGCCAGGCGGAGCCGTCGAAGGTGTCGGCGACCAGACCGGGCGGGAGGGTCGAGCCGATGGCTTGCGGGGGCATAGGCCAGTGCGCGAACAGCAGGTCGTTCCAGCGCTGCTGCATGGTCCAGGGGCGGCGCGGCAGGGGCAGGGGCCGGTGCTCGACGGTGCGCAGAACGGCGGCCGCGCCGGCGGGGCGGGTGCTGTTCTGGAGCTCGGGGTCGGTCTCGGCAGGCATGCTCGTCTATTCTCTCCCAGCTTTCCACCCCGGGGGTTGAGAAATGCCGCGGTATTCTGGGGTGCGATGGAATCTTCCCGAAAGTCTACCGGCGCGCAAGCGAATGGAACCGAAGTCTACGCCGTGCATGGCGCCGACCCCGAGGTGCTGGCCTACGCGATGGCCAAATACTCCCGCTCGTCGCTGTCGCTCAAAGAGTCGCTGCGGGAGATCAGCGCGCAGCGGGCCGAGCAGTTCCTGAACACGTTTTATTTCGAGTACGGCCACCGCTCGATCGCCGACCTGGCCCACCTGGCGTTCGCGGTGGAGCGGCTCTCGCTGCTGGCGGCCATCGTCCTGGTGGACGAGCAGCGCTGGGATGGGCAGGAGCGCTCGACCCGGTACCAGGACTTCAAGAAGGGCGGCTGGTACACGCCGCGGTTCGCGCTGGACGCGGACCGGGCCTCGTATACGGGCGCGGTCGAGGCGCTGTTCGCGGGGTATGCGCAGGTGACGGACGGGGTGTTGGCGCAGCTGAAGGAGGCGACGGCGCGCCCGGCGGAGATGAAGCCGGAGGCGTTCGAGCGGACGCTGCGGGCGCGGGCGTTCGACGTGGCGCGCTACCTGCTGCCGCTGGCGGCGAACACCTCGCTGGGGCAGATTGTGAACGCACGCACGCTCGAGACGCAGGTGTCGCGGCTGCTGTCGCATCCGCTGGCCGAGGTGCGGGCACTGGGCGAGGCTTTGCGGGCGGCGGCCTCGGGCGAGGCATGGAATCCGGCGGAAGGCGCGCGCGCGGTGCGGGTGGCGCCGACTCTGGTGAAATACGCCGAGCCGAACCGCTACGCGATCGAGACGCGGGCGCTGATGGCCGAGGCCGCGGCGGCGCTTATGAGGGAGACGCCGGTGGCGGCGGCTCCTCTGGTGGACCTGGTGGACGATATGGACGCGCTCGAGGTGGATCTGGCGGCGAGCCTGCTGTACCCGGCCTGCCACTATCCGTACCGCCAGCTGCGGGACCATGTGGCGGCGCTGCCGGCAGCCCGGCGGGACGAGATTGTGGACCTGGGATTGCGCGAGCGGGGGCGGCATGACGAGCTGTTGCGGGAGTTTACCGCCGGGCAGCGGATGCGGTTCGACATTCTGATGGATATCGGCGGCTTCCGCGACATGCACCGGCACCGGCGCTGCGTGCAGCTGTTGCAGGGGTTTACCGGACTGCACGGGTGGGAGACGCCGGAGAGGCTGGGTGCGCTGGAACCTTTGTTTACCGGGGCGATGGAGGCTGCGCGAGAAGCAGCGGCGGGGCTTGGAAAGCCTCTGGATGCGAGCCCGGGAACGGTCGGGGTGGGCGCCGTGGAGGAGGCGCGGCAATACCTGCTGCCGCTGGCGACGCGGACGCGGGCGCTGTTCCGGATGGACTTTGCCGAGGCGCTTTATATCGCCGAGCTTCGTTCGGCGCCGCAAGGGCATGTGTCGTACCGGCGAGTGGCATGGGAGATGTACCAGGCGGTCGCGCGACGGCATCCGGCGCTGGCGCGGCATTTCCGTGTAACGGATATCGACGCTCCTGTCGACCTGCTGAAGCGATAAAGGAAAGAAAAACAGCACGAAAGGAACGTGACTTTCGTGTTTGTATTTTCTTCGCCCTTGACGTAGTTGGATGGTAGGCTAGCGACAGCCTCTGTATCAGTTTCGGACAGTATTGCCAGCCGCGCCCGCATGCAGGCGCCGGTGTTTTTGAGGGCGTTCGCGAGCCGGATACAAGCACACTCTTTGGGGGAAACAGCGTGGCTGACGAACGGTCCCGGGCAATCGAAGCAGCACTGGCGCAGTTGGACAAGCAGTTTGGCAAAGGTTCGGTGATGCGGCTGGGCAGCAAGGACACGCTGCCAATCGCGACCATTTCGACGGGCTCGATCTCGTTCGACGCGGCGCTGGGCGTGGGCGGCGTGCCGCGGGGCAGGGTCGTCGAGATCTTCGGGCCGGAGTCTTCAGGCAAGACGACGATTACGCTGCAGATCATCGCCGAGGCGCAGAAGCTGGGCGGCCTGGCGGCGTTTGTCGATGCCGAGCATGCGCTCGACCCGAGCTACGCCAAGAAGCTGGGCGTCGACATCGACAACCTGCTGGTTTCGCAGCCGGATTACGGCGAGCAAGCGCTTGAAATCGTCGAAGCCCTGGTGCGCTCGAACGCGGTCGATGTGCTGGTGGTCGATTCGGTGGCGGCGCTGGTGCCGAAGGCGGAGCTGGACGGCGAAATGGGCGACTCGCACATGGGCCTGCAGGCGCGGCTGATGTCGCAGGCGCTGCGCAAGCTGACCGGCACGGTGTCGAAGTCGCGCACCTGCCTAATCTTCATCAACCAGATCCGCGAGAAGATCGGCGTCATGTTCGGCAACCCGGAGACGACGACCGGCGGCAAGGCGCTGAAGTTTTACTCGTCCGTGCGCATCGACATTCGCCGGATCGCGGCGGTCAAGGAAGGCGATCAGGTAGTGGGATCGCGGACCAAGGTGAAGATCGTGAAGAACAAGGTAGCGGCGCCGTTCCGCGAGGCCGAGTTCGACATTCTTTACGGGGAAGGCATCTCGCGCGAAGGCGATGTGCTGGACCTGGCGGTCACGCACAATGTGGTCGACAAGTCGGGTGCGTGGTACAGCTACTCCGGCGAGCGGATTGGCCAGGGCCGTGAGAATGTGCGGCAGTTCCTCAAGGACAACAAAGACACATTCGCGCGGATCGATGCGGCGGTGCGGCAGAAGCTGGGCATTGCCGGGAAGGGTACGGCGGTCGAGATCCCGGCGGTTCCGGTGGACGGCCCGGTGATGGCGCAGGAAGTGGTGCGGGCCGCGCGGCGGCAGTAGCGCCTGCTGTTTGCGGCAAGAGGGTGGCCGCTTGGCTACCCTCTTGTTCGCCAGTGCGTTTGCGTGGGCGCGCGTAGGAAGCTACGGTCCGCGTGGTTTGCCTTTTCACGCGGCCTTGAACTCCATTGCATTCTGGGTTCCAATCAAGCCAGTGCGGAAGCTGCTTGCCATCTTGCTGCTGGCCCTGTTCGGCCTTCCTCTCGCGGCGCCCTTGTTTGCGCTGGGGACGGATGCAGGCGCGGGCGTGCCTGCCTGCTGCCGCAGAGGCGGGAAACACCATTGCATGATGAATCGGCGCATGTTGCCTCCCAGCGCCGGCTCTCGATCGCAACTTCAAATCGGCACCGTCGCGGAAAAGTGTCCCTGTCGTCCAGCGGCACTGGCAGCCGTGCACCTGAATCCGCTGGCGAGTCCAAGGCTGATGGCAGATCGGCTTTCGCTAGCAAGCCATCCGGCCGGCGTCCCACAAGCTGAATCCCGATGGCGCATCGCGCGCGACCGCTCGCGTCAAAAACGCGGTCCTCCTTCCATCCTCGTCTAGTTTCCAAACGTCAGCAGCGCTGATTCTTCTCGCGTCCGCTCGAACGGCGCTGAACACGTGCTGCTTGTCCATCTGGGATCCAGACCCGTCACTCACGCGGTGATGCGGAGGTTGTTCCATGCGCCCGTTCGCCTTCTGCTTTCTATTACTATGCTTACTTTCGAACCAGGCCGCCCACGCGACGATCTTCGGCCGCGTGCAGGGTGTAGTCCACGATCCACAGCACCGTCCGGTTGCGGGCGCGGTCATCGTCATCCACGCACGGCATTCTGATTTCGCTGTCTCCGCACGAACCAGGCAGGACGGAGACTTCAGCCTGCCCGCCATTCCGCTTGGCGAATACGTCGTCACGGTAACGCAGGCAGGGTTTCATACCCTGGAGCAGAACCTTACTCTCGCCTCGGACACGTCACCGGTGCTGCACTTTCAGCTGGAGGTCGGGAGTGTAAGAGAGACTGTCTCGGTTTCGGCCCGTGGCGGGACGGCAAACGTGGACTCCGTCACGCCGACCACGCTTATCGACCGCACCGATATAGCCCGGACGCCGGGAGCCGACCGGACCAACGGTCTGCAGGCGATCACCGATTTCGTGCCTGGGGCCTATATCACCCATGACATGCTGCATATTCGCGGCGGCCACCAGGTGAGCTGGCAGATCGATGGAGTCGAGATTCCAAACACCAACATCGCGAGCAATCTCGGCGCGCAGATTGATCCCAAAGACATTGACTACATCGAGGTGCAGCGCGGAAGCTACAACTCGGATGTGGGTGACCGGACGTATGGCGTCTTCAACCTGGTGCCGAGGACGGGTTTCGAGCGCTACAACGAAGGCGAGCTGGTTTTCAGCCTCGGCAGTTTCTTCCAGACGAACGATCAGGTGAACTTCGGCAGCCACATGGGCAAGTTTGCCTACTACGCTAGCCTGAACGGAAACCGCAGCGATTATGGTCTCTCTCCACCAATCGCGCAGGTGTACCACGATGCGGCGAACGGTTACGGAGGCTTTGGTTCCTTTATTTACAACCGGACGCCGAGAGACCAGTTCCGGGCGGTCACGCAGTTGCGGAGCGACACGTTCCAGATTCCCTACGATCCCGACCCGAACAGCAGCGAAAATCAGCAGTATGACTCGAGCGGGCTGCGGGACGCGCAGCATGAGACCGACGGCGTCGCCGACTTTACATGGGCGCGCACCTTCAGCGCTTCGACTCTGCTGCAGGTTTCACCCTTCTATCATTACAATCGCGCCGACTATCAGCCCGGCGCCGAGGACCTGCCGGTGGCGGCCATCTCGGATCGCGCTTCCAATTACGGTGGACTGCAAGGCTCGATCACCGGCGAGATCACCCGCAACACTTTGCAGGCCGGCTTCTATGCATTCGGCCAGAACGATAGTTACACATTTGGTTCTGTCTTCAATGACGGCACTTACCCAAGCTTCAAGACCAGCGACTCAGCGGCAGGCGATGTTATCGAGGAATTCGTTTCCGATAACTACAAAGTGACGCCGTGGCTTACCGTGATCGGCGGCCTGCGAGCATCCCACTTCAAAGGTTCCTTTACTGAAGATCAAGTGAACCCTCGTCTTGATCTGGCGGTCCAGATACCAAAGCTCAACTGGGTTTTTCGCGGCTTCTACGGACGCTTCTATCAGCCGCCCCCGCTTCTTACCGCTTCCGGACCTATCGTCGGCTATGCCAACAGCCAGAACACCACGTTCGCGCCGCTGCATGGAGAGCGGGATGAGGAGCACCAGTTCGGAGTGCAGATTCCGTTTCGAGGATGGCTGCTCGATGCGGATACGTTTCAGACGCGAGCCAACAACTTTCTGGACCACTCGAACTTAGGTGAGTCGAGTATCTATTATCCGGTCACGATCGATGGCGCGCTGATCCAGGCATGGGAGCTGACGCTTCGCTCGCCTCACTTGTGGCGCGGCGGACAGGCGCATCTTGCCTACTCAAACCAGATCGGGCAGCAGCGGGGAGCCATTACCGGCGGCCTGGTTTGCTATCCTGTCGCATCACCCGACTGCAGCGCTGATTTGACATACACTCCCCTCGACCACGATCAGCGCAATACTCTCAATGTTGGCTATAATTCGGCGCTGCCATTCCGGACCTACGCCTCGACGAACGTCTACTACGGCTCAGGCTTTCACAATGGTTCGCCTGATAGCCAATACCCGGGCAACTATCTACCGCAGCACACAACCTTGGATCTTTCTGTAGGAAAAAGTCTCGGAGAACAGACGAGTCTTTCAGTCAATGCGTTGAACGTGGGCAACCGGCGCGTGCTGCTGGATAACAGCCTCACATTCGGCGGGTTCCACTACAACGATCCAAGGGAAATATATGGCGAGCTTCGTTTTCGCTTTCATTACTAGCTTAGGCAGCGGTTTGCGGAGTTATGCATATGCATTCCATGTTTTACGAGCAGAATCGCGGCGCTACTTGAGGAGCCATCCTGACAGATCGTTCATGTCCCCAGACGCAAACCTGCTCTCTTTCGTCTGTCTCAGGATGCGATCTGTCGGCGCCTGAAACAAGGCGGCGTCCGGGGTAAGCGAAATGTGGTTCAACCCCGAGACGGTTTCCTCACCGTGAGGGTCGCCATCGACGACTCGAAGCACAAGCCGCATCTTCGCTGAAGTCCAGACCTCGTGGATGGTGGTTGCAGGATTTGCGCCGGAGCCCGAGTGCGTCACGGTTGTTATCACGCCGGTTGCTTTGACATTGCCGATCAGTCGCTCTCCCAGGTTTCGGATCGTGATCCCGGGTTCGTCGCCGGCCGGTTCAGCCCGCGTGCTCTCCAAGGCGGAGGTGAGCCGTTCCGCTTCCGCGATCTGCTCATCCGAGAGCTTGACCACAACATATTGATCCTTTCCGCCTCGTTTACCCCTCATCCAGTGCGTCATGGTTCCTCCCGTCGGATCGAAGAGAAAGTTACTCCACGCTTCACAGAGGGGGAGTTTGCCGAGCGAGGACAGATCGCAAGTGTTTTCCGGGGTCTCTTCCACTCCAGTCATGTAGATTTTCCCGGAGCGATCGCGCGCCATGAGGATGTGGTGGCCTTCCGCCGTGATCAGCCGTTTGCCATTGGGCTGCACTTGCACGGTGCGCGTGTACTTGACCGCGGAAAACGCCTCTCCGGTGACGATCTCGGGCTGGGACGCGTCCGGGTCTGTCGCGGAACCCACTGAATCGCCGGCCTGTGCATCGGCCAGCCGCGAACCGGTTGTGATTAATCCGACCAATAGAGTTGCAACTGCGGCTATTCTCAGGTTTCCCATGGCATTCCCTCAGGAACTGCTGCCTTGCAGGGTAGCTGACCAGTTCGACTGTAGTACGCCAGGAACGTAACAGCCTTACAAGAGGGCTGCCGTCTGCGGCGACCGGTGCATTTTCCTCCGCATTCTCAAGCGCGAACCAACTGAAATCGCCGTCTGCGTTGCAGGATTTACCGGTCTGCCTAGCTGCTGCCAGGGACTGAGTTCGCGCTGCTCAGAACAACATCTTTCGTCAGATTGCGAGACGCTACACGTCATTCCCTAAGTGAAAGATTGGCTCGAGTCCGTTTGCCTGGGATAACAGGGCGAGCTGCTCGTGCTGTTCGAGAGGCTTGTAGTTTTGCGCCACGTCCATGGCCAGGCGGAAGTATTTTTCGTCACCGGGCGGCAGGGCGGCGGTAATGGGATGGCCGAGGGTCCAGCGCAGGCCGAGCGAGGCCTGGTCCGGGTAGGCGGCGGGCTGGTACCAGCATTTGGGCTCGGGGTGGTTTTGTTTTTCGCTCGGGGACCAGGTGGTTTTGGCCATTGCCTTGAGCGCCAGGATGCCCATGTTCTTCTCCTGCGCACGTTTCAAAATCTGCGGGCCGAAGCCGGCTTGCGAGAAGAGCACGAAGTTGACCGGGAACAGGATCGTGTCGAACGGGTAGCGGTCCATCGCGGCCAGCGCGGTCTCGGCCGAGTGCACCGAGAAGCCGATGTAGCGGATCTTGCCTTCTTTCTTAGCCGCTTCCATCGTCTCGATGGCGCCGCCCGGGCCGAGGCATTTGTCCAGATCGGTCATCTTGGTCAGGGCGTGGAACTGGTACAGGTCGAGGTGGTCGGTCTGGAGCAGGCGCAGCGAGTTTTCGAGATCCTTGCGGGAGTCGTCCCTCATGCGGCCGTCGGTTTTGCAGGCCAGAAAGCAGTTCTTGCGGTAGGGAGCGAGCGCGGGGCCGAGGCGCTCCTGTGCGTTGCCGTAGCTGGGGGCGATGTCGAAATAGTTGACGCCGCGGTCCACGGCTTCCGAAACAATGTTCTTCGACTGAGTGGGGTCCTCGTTCATGACGACTATGCCGCCGAAGCCGATGATGGAAAGGCTCTCGCCGGTTTTGCCCAGAGTGCGGCGTGCGATCGGTTTTTCAGGGCTCGCGGCGGAAGCGAGGCGGGTGCCGGCAGCAGCGGCGGCGGTGAAGGCGCTTTGCTTGAGAAAATCGCGGCGTTCCATGGGCGGACCTCACTTGATTGCGATGCGTGTGATTTGAAAGCTTTGTACCGCAGGTCCCTCTACTCAGCAGACCGCGGGTTGCGCGGTCTGGTCCGGTTGGGATGACCCTTTTGAAAGGCCGCGGAAGCGCCGGCTCGGCTTAGGCGGCGGCGACGCGGTGAACCAGATCGTTCTGCTGCTGTTGCGACTGCGCGCCAATGGTGAAGGCATCGAGCACGCCGGTGCCGAGGCCGTAGCGGATGGCGTCGGAGGGGCGGTCGCTCATGTCGCCCTGGCCGAGAATTTTCATCCCGACGATGCCGACGCCGGCAGCGCGCATGGTTTTGATCTCGTGAATCACAACGTCGGGATGGGCGTCCATATGCGACTGGATGGGGTTGAGCCGGACCAGGTCGATGTCGACCCAGGGCGAGCGGGCCGCCGCCCGCAGCGCTTCAATGCTGTGGCAGGAGACCCCGTGGGCGCGGATGACGCCCTTCCGCTTGGCCTCCGACAGCACGTCCATGGCGCCGCGGTAGCGCGTGGTCCAGTCGGCCTCGGTAACGCAGTGGATCAGCACAATGTCGATGTAGTCGGTGCCGAGCTCGCGGCGGAAGCGGTCGAGGTCCGCTTGAACCCCCGCGGCGTCGCGTGTATCGGTCTTGGTCAGCACGGTAACCTTGTCGCGCGGCAGCTGCTTGATGGCGCGGGCTACGTAGGGGTGGGAGCCATAGGAGTCGGCGGTATCGAAGAAGCGGAGGCCGTTCTCGTTGTAGCCGTTCAGCAGCAGGGTGGTGAAGGGATCGGTGCCGAGCCGGGTCTGGTTGGACGCCCCGCCGCCACCCATGGTGCCGGTGCCCATGGCGAGCCGGCTGGTGCGGATGCCGGTCTTGCCCAGCACCACGTCATCGTGGGCGCTGTACTTGCGCGTCAGCGGCGGAATGTCGACCAGCGCGGCCTTGGCGGCTTTGCCGGCCACCAGCGAGGCGGCGGCGAGGCCAGCGGAACGGCGAAGAAAGTCTCTCCTGAGCATGGGCGTAGCTCCTTTACGATAAGGATACTCCCGGCAGCACAGAGGTGAAAATGCCCAGGTTATGGGGGATTTGCCCCGTTTTGCCGGAGTGAATGGGGGAGGCGCGGCGGAGGCCCTTCGGCATGCCTGCTACACTCAACGCCGTGCATACCGTGACCGCGATCTATCCCGGCTCGTTCGACCCCGTGACCAACGGCCACCTGGACCTGGTGGCGCGGGGGGCGAAGCTGTTCGACCGGCTGATTGTGGCGGTGCTGCGCAACTCGGCGAAGAACCCGCTGTTCTCGGTCGCGGAGCGGGTGGAGATGCTGCGGGAGGGCACGGCGGGGTTCGCGAACGTGGAGGTGGCGACGTTTGAGGGTCTGCTGGTGAACTTCGCGCGGGAGCAGGGGGCGCACGCGGTGCTGCGCGGCATTCGCGCCATCTCGGACTATGAGTATGAGCTGCAGATGGCGCACATGAACCGGCGGCTGAACCCGGGCGTGGAGACGATCTTCCTGATGCCGGATGCACAGTACTCGTATGTGAGCTCGCGGCTGGTGAAAGAGGTGTTTCGCGTGGGTGGGTCGGTGGAGGGGCTGGTGCCGCAACTGGTGATCGATCGCCTGCGGCGCCGGGCGCAGCTGGGCGATTCCATTGGTTCCACGGATTCCATCGGTTCCATTGGTTCAGGTGATCTGCGCGGATGAGTCTTTTCAGCGCGGGTAAGCTGTAGGGAGACACGGGAGAGAGCGATGCAGCTTCGTTTCGGCTCTGTACAAAGGTTGACTGTTGCGGGCTGCGCGGTGACTCCTGACTCCTAAGTCGGCTGCTCCGTCTTCGTGCCGCGCACATTGAGCAAATTGAGCATCGGCGTGGTGCACATGGTGGTGACGAGCGCCATGACGACCAGCATGGTGAACAGCGTGGGCGAAAACGCGCCGACATTGTAGGCGATGTTGAGCACGACCAACTCGACCAGGCCGCGGGTGTTGAGCAGGGCGCCGAGGGCGAGGGCGGTTGTCCAGCTCTGACCGGTCCAGCGGGCGGCGAGCACCGCGCCCCCGACTTTGCCGCCTATGGCGCCCAGCAGCACCACCGCGGCCCACAGCCACATGGTCGAATCGTTGAGCAGGTCGAGCCGGGTGCGCAGGCCGGTGAGCGCGAAGAACAAGGGCAGCAGCAGGACGGATGTGATCATGTCGAGACGCATGCGAATGGCGTGCTGCCAATGCTCGACGCGCGGGAAGCAGATGCCGGCGATGAAGGCGCCAAACAGCGGGTGCACGCCGGCCCACTCGGTCGCGGCGGCCGAGGCGAAGAGGAAGGCGATGGCGATGCCGAGCAGGCCGAAGGAGAGCTCAGGATTGTTGCGGCGCTTGACCAGACGGGTGGCGAGCGGGCGCACCATGCCGAGCATGAACAGCAGGTAGGCCGCGAGCAGGCCGAAGTGCAGCAGCAGTTTGCCCGGGGTGCCGGCGACGTCGACCAGGGTGAGCGCGACGGCGAGCAGCAGCCAGGCGACGACGTCATCTACCGCCGCGCAGAGGATAGCGATTGTGCCGAGCGGAGTGTTCATGAGTCCGCGCTCATCGAGGATGCGCGCGAGCACGGGGAACGCCGTGATGCTCATGCTGATGCCGAGGAACAGGACAAACGGCACGCTCCCGATGCCGTGCGGGGCGAAGCGGCTGCGCAGCGAGTGCGCGAGCAGGATGGCGGCGAGAAAGGGAATAACGATGCTGGTGCCGCTGGCGGCGAGCGCGGTGAAGCGCTGCTTTCTGAGCTGGGAGTCGTCGAGCTCCAATCCGACGACGAACAGGAACAGGATGAGGCCGACGGTGGAGAGCTCCTCCATGGGGCCGAGCGAGGAGGCGGGGAACAGGCGGTGGCTGGCAGCGGGTGCGAGGCGGCCCAGCACGGAAGGGCCGAGCAGAATGCCGCCAACGATCTCGCCGATAACGCGCGTCTGGCCGAGCCTGCCCGCGAGCCACGCGCAGGCGCTGGTAACGGCGATGACGACCGCGATCTGGAGCAGGAGAAGGGTCAGACGTTCCTCATGTTCTTTGTTATGTACCACGGGGGCAAGAGCCAGACCGCCTGCGCGGCCGGCGGGCACTTCGTGCCATGTTCTCGTTTGGGGTGGCAGCCGCAGACTTTGTGGCCCTCCCGCTGGTCGGGATCAGCGTTCGTCGGGACGGCTGCTTAGTTTCCAGAGCATCTGGCGGAGGAAGCCGGCGGTGAGGCCGGTGTCGCGCTCGGAGAGGCGGAGCCGGCGCAGCAGGGTGCGCAGCTGGCGGTTGCGGGTGGGCGAGCCGATGCCCGGGTACTGGCTGGCGGTGAGCGCCTGGGTGAGCAGTTCGGTCAGGCGCTCGACCGCCTCGGCGGTGGCCGGTGCGCCGGGGTCGGCATCGCGGGGGAAGTTCTGGGGGAGCTCCCACGGGGGGTGCGGGATCGCGGCGAATGCGGGTTCGCTGGCCGTTGCGGGATCGACGCGGGCCAGCTCGTAAAGGCAAAGCGCGGCGGCCTGGCCCAGGTTCATGGAAGGGTGCTCGTCGCGGGTGGGGATGCGGACGAGCAGGTGGCAATGGCTCATGTCGTCGTTCGAGAGGCCGAACTTTTCCGAGCCGAACAGTAGGGCGACCCGCCGGCCGCGGTCAAGCGCGGCGCGCATGCGGACCGCGCCTGCCTCAAGCCGTTCGAGCGGCTGCAGCCAGGGTTTCTCGCCGGCGGCGCCGCTGGTGCCGACGACGAGCTGGGCATCGTGCACGGCTTCGGCGGTGGTGGGGTAGTCGCGGGCGCCGCGCAGCAGGGCGGCCGAGGGGCCGACGGCGGAGGAGGCGGAGCGGAACTCCTTGTAGAAGATGTTGGCGACGCGCAGGTCGCCGGCGCCGAAGTTGCTCATGGCGCGCGCCACCGCGCCGATGTTGAGCGTGTTGCGCGGGGAGACGAGCACGAGGGTGAGGTGGTCGAGGGGGTGGATCGGCAGAGAGGTTGCGAGGGTGTCTGGCAAGCACCCAGTGTAGCGCTGAGACCGGCGTCGGCGACTATGCCCGAGTGACGGCAATCCCCAGCTTCTCGTAGGGCCTCGTCAAGGCAGCGTCGGTGATTCGTTCAGTAATGATGCCGGTGATTTCGGCAAGAGGCACAACGACATACGACGAAGCGGTGTTGAGCTTTTCCGATGAGGCAAGCACAATCGTTTCCGCCGCCGCGTGGCTTAGCGCGCGCTTCACGGCCGCCTCTTCGAAATCGCCCGTCGTCAAGCCTGTTCTTGGGTGAACGCCGGTGACACCCATGAAGTAGGTGTCGGCATGAATTTGAGAGATCGCCTCAGTTGCGGCTGCTCCCACAGCAACGACCGAATGTTTGAACAAGCGGCCTCCGATGAGAATGACTTCAATATGAGGGTGGCTTACGAGTTCCAGCGCGATTGTTGGGCTGTGGGTAACGACCGTTGCCTTTAAATCCGGCGAGAGATGCCGCGCGACCTGTCTTGCAGTCGTCCCGCCATCCAGAATGACCACTTGCCCGGGTTGGATCATCGTTGCCGCTATCCGGCCGATTGCCATCTTGCCGTCTGGCGTAATGCGTTCCCGGCCGGCAAAGTCGGCAACTGCGGGCGATGCAGGTAAAGCGCCCCCGTGAACACGCTGAAGCAGGCCGTCCTGCGCCAGCTCTCGCAAGTCGCGCCGGATCGTGTCCTCCGATACGCCCATGGAATGGCTGGCAGCCTTTGCGACGACCTGCCCGTTCCGTTTGAGAATGGAAAGAAGCTCTTGTTTGCGGTGAGTGGTCAACATTTCCGTACCTCACGATAATCCTTGACATTGCACGAAGTTGCACGATACTTTCTCTTCATGACCTGGCGCTCAGAGACCACTATGCAGGAGCGCATTCGCATCAAGCGCGTCGAAACGCTTTCCGATGACTGGTACGTGCTGAAAAAGACTACGTTTGAGCTTCTGCGAAGGGATGGGACCTGGCAGGAGCAGAGCAGGGAAACCTATGACAGGGGAAACGGTGCGACGATCCTGCTTTACAACCTGGAACGCCGAGCGGTCGTGCTGACGCGGCAGTTCCGGTTCCCAGCGTTCGTCAACGGCCACTCGGGCTTGCTGATAGAGGCCGCAGCGGGTCTGCTCGACAGGGCAAGTCCGGAGGACCGGATCAAGGCGGAAGCGGAAGAAGAAACAGGGTACCGGGTAGACCATGTGCGGAAACTCTTCGAAGCCTTTATGAGCCCCGGCTCCGTCACCGAGAAACTCCACTTCTTTGCCGCTGCCTACGACCCCCGCAGCAAGACCGGTGATGGCGGAGGCAATCATGCCGAGGGCGAGGATATCGAAGTTCTGGAGCTCTCCATCGAGGATGCAATGAAGGCTGTCGAGACCGGCGACATCGTGGATGGCAAGACCATCATGCTGCTCCAGTACGCCTGCATTCACCTGTTTGAACAGGTCTGAAGTCTCTGGATGCGGGCAAGGACTACACGGTTCGGGCAAAATCTGAAAAACTAGAAGCATGAGCGCAACCGCGACTGCCACGCCCGCTGCCCGCAAGCTGTTTACCGATCGAATCAACCGGATTGAGGTCTCCGCGACCATGGCCGTAACCGCCGAAGCCGGGCGGCTGCGCGCGGAGGGTGTGGACCTGGTGGATTTTGGTGCGGGGGAGCCGCACTTCGCCACGCCGAAGCACATCAAGGATGCGGCGATCGCGGCCATTGAGGGGAACTTCACGCGGTATACCGCGGTGCCGGGGATTCCGGATGTGCGGCGGGCGATCGTTGAGCGGCATGCGGCGGATTTCGGCACGAGCTATGCGCCGGATGAGGCGGTGTTCACGACCGGCGGCAAGCTCGCGATCTTCAACGCGGTGCAGGTGCTGATCGAGCATGGCGACGAGGTCATTGTGCCGGTGCCGTACTGGGTTTCGTATAAGGACATTATCCAGTACGCGGGTGCGACGCCGGTATTTGTAGAGACCAGAGAGCGCGAGAATTTTCGGGTCAGCGTGGAGGCCATCGAGGCGGCGATTACGCCGCGGACCAAGGCCATCCTCCTGAATACGCCCTCGAACCCGGCGGGCTCGGTGATCGCGAAGGAGGACCTGTTCCGCATCGTGCGGATGGCGCATGAGCGCGGGATTTACCTGTTGATCGACGAGTGCTACATCTATCTGCAGTTCTCGGGCGAGATGGTTTCGGGGGCCTCGATCAAGGAAGCCAAGGAGCACATCGTGGTGCTGGGGTCGCTCTCGAAGACGTATGCGATGACAGGCTGGCGCGCGGGGTTCGCGCTGGGGCCGAAGCCCATCATCGCGGCAATGGGCAAGCTGCAGTCACAGACGACCTCGAACGCGGCCTCGTTTGTGCAGAAAGCCTCGGCAGTGGCGCTGTCGAGCTCGCAGGCGTGTGTAGCGGAGATGCGGGCGGATTATGTCAAGCTGCGGGACCGCATTCTGACACGGCTGGCGGAGATTCCGGGGCTCACGTGCACTAGACCGGAGGGTGCGTTTTATGTGTACCCGAATGTGTCGAAGTACCTGGGCAGGCCCGGCGGCCCGGCGACGGCGATGGAGCTCGCGAAGCGGCTGCTGACGGAGGCGCGGGTGGTCGCGGTGCCGGGCGAGGCGTTCGGGACGAGCGATCATATCCGGCTGTCGTATGCGGTCTCGCACGAGGCGGTGGAGGAAGGGACGAAGCGGATGAAGGAGTGGTTGGCGGGGCTCAAGTAAAAGTCAAAGGCAGGACCCCCTGCGCGGGAGGCGGCCACTTCGTGGCGTGTTCTCGTTGTCAGAATACGGGTTTTATCTGCCCCTCCCGTTGGTCGGGATACGGCTTCACTGGTGAATGAGGGGACGGATGAAGCTGACAGTGCAAGGTATTTTGTTCGACATGGACGGCATTCTGGTTTCGTCGCTGGGGTCGGTGGAGCGGTCGTGGGCGAAGTGGGGCGCGATGCGCGGGGTGGATAGCGCGAAAGCGATGCTGACGGCGCACGGCAAGCGCGCCATTGAGACGATCCGGCTGCTGCGGCCCGATTTGAACGACGAGGAAGAGCTCGCCGTGATCGAGCAGATCGAGATCGACGACACGGAAGGAATGCAGGTGCTGCCCCAGGTGCCGGAGCTGCTGGCCTCGCTGCCGGCGGGCAGCTGGACGGTGTGTACTTCGGCGACAAAGCGGCTGGCGCGGGTACGGATGGAGCATGTCGGGCTCACAGTGCCGGAGCAGTTTATTTCGGCGGAAATGGTCGCGCACGGCAAGCCGCACCCGGAGCCCTACCTGCAAGGCGCTGCGCTGCTTGGCTTCGCGCCGGAGCGGTGTTTGGTGATCGAGGACGCGCCGGCGGGCTGCGCGGCTGGCAAGGCGGCGGGGTGCATGGTGCTGGGGACTTTGTTTTCGCACTCCGCCCAGCAGCTGGCGGCGGCGGATTACCTTGTGGATTCGCTCGAAGGTGTGCGTGTCACGGGAGCAGCGGGCGCGCTTGAAGTGACTTTCGAGCCTTTGCGGAGATGAGCGGGAACGACGGGAGAAAGGCCTGAGACAAGTCGTCTCAGGCCTTTGTCATTGAAGAAAAAACGATTACTGGATCGCCCACTGCTGGGCGGCTGTTCCGTTGCAGGTCCAGGACTGCACTACAGTTCCGTTGGTGTTTCCGGAACTGCGTACGTCCAGGCACAGGTTGGGGCTGTTGGCGGGGTGCAGGGCAAAGAGGCTGCCGGCGACGACGGCGTTCCAGGACTGCGCGGAGGATCCATTGCAGGGCTGGATGTTGGCCGCCGCGCCGCTTGCGGTACTGGAAGCGGTGAGGCAGTTGGGGCCGAGCACGGCAAGATTGTAGTTGCCGGAAGGCACAACGCCGGAGCTGGAGAAGCTCCAGTTCTGCGCGCCGGTGCCGTTGGCGGTATAGATGTCGACCGGATTCCCGGCCGTGGTGCCGGCGGCTACGTCATCCAGGCGCAGGGCGGTCGCGTTTTGGGGCGTGAGGGTGTGGGTGCCGTTCAGGTTAGCAGCCCCGGTTGAGCCGCTTTGCTGGTAGACGCGGACATAGTCAATGAGCGCGGTGGCGGTAGAGGGGGTGGAGCCGTCGGTCGGCCCTGGGAAGCCGCCGCTGCCGATGGCCAGGTTGAGCAGGATGAAGAATGGATTGTTGTAGACCCACTGGGTACCGGCGGGGATGGTGGACGGCGTAAGGGTGAGGAAGACGTTGCTGGTGCTGTCGCGGTAGTACTGGAGCAGGTTGGGCGACCAGAGCACGCCGTAGACGTGGTAGCCGGCATCGTCAACGCGGCCGCCGTTGGGGAAGGTGTAGCGGGCGCCGATGCCGTTGGCACCCGAGTAGCCGGGGCCGTGGGTGGTCGAGGAGGTGGTGGTGGGGGTGTAGGACTGGACCCACTCCATAATGTCCTGCTCCCCGGTCTGCGGCCAGCCGACCTGGTTGATGTTCGCGCCCAGCATCCAGAAGGCGGGCCAGAAGCCGTCGCCGACAGGCAGCTTCATCCGTGCTTCGACGCGGCCGTACTGGAACTGGTAGAGGCCCTGGGTCTTGAGCCGGGCCGAGGTCCAAGCGCCGCTCGAGTCGCGCCGGGCCTGGAGGACGAGGTTGCCGTTGCCGTCCTGGTAGGCGTTGGGCTGGCTCGCGACACAGGGGGCGGTGTTCGAGCCGGGCTGGCAGTAGTTTTCGATTTCGGGGTTGCCGAAGCCGCCGTTGCCCAGGTCGTAGGTCCATTTGGAGGCATCGGGATAGGTGCCGGCGGCGGCGTTGAACTCGTCGCTCCAGACCAGGGTCCAGTTTTGCGCGTGGAGCGGGTGCGCGGCGCCGGCGAAAGCGAGCAGTGCGGCGACGGAGCATAGCAGGGACCGGAGAAGGGGGCGGGCGGCCGCTGCATAGGCTGCGGCGATGGTGAGCCGAGGGTGGGCGTGGTGCGCTGCACGGGGGAGGGCGAGTCGCATACGAGATCCTTTCAGAGCATTGTCGGACAACGGCGGAAATGTATCACAGCGAAGGATCGACTCGTTTGCCGGGCGAAGCGCTGTGTGCGACGGGGTGGAAAAGCCCTCAGTAATTGCCTCGAAAGCCCATGGCCCGAAGTTGGCTGCGCGTCACCGTGGCCTGAATGTTGTCCGGCGGGAACGACGACCAGCGGCCCACGCCGGCCTGCTCCAGCACCCGCAGGGCATCGGCCTCATAGCGAAAGCGCTGCAGCTGGACGCCCTGCATGGCGAAGTTCTGGGGGCCGCCGGGCGCGGGTTCGACGGAGAGCAGCAGGCTCGCGCCGGTGCGGCGCAGTGCGAAAACGACGAGGTTCGTGCCGAAGTCCATGTTTTTCGATGGAAAAGCAGCGAGGAGGGTCGCTGGTCTCTCTTCCGGCAGCAGGCGCCAGGAGACTAAAGGAGACTAGCGGTTGGCCACTGGCTGTTCGGAGAAGGTCGGGCTCGAAGCCGGCTGGGCGAGGGTCGAGCGGAAGTAGTCGAGCGAGAGGCGCAGGCCCTGCTCCAGCGTAATTTTCGGCTCCCAGCCGAGCAGGCGCCGGGCCTTGGCGATGTCGGGCTTGCGCTGGGTGGGGTCGTCCTGCGGGAGCGCTTCGAAGGCCAGCGGGGAGCGCGAGCCGGTGACGCGGCGGACGGTTTCGGCGCACTCGAGGATGGTGAACTCAACCGGGTTGCCGATGTTGACGGGTGTGTGTTCAGCGGAGCGCGCGAGGCGCACGATGCCCTCGATTTCGTCCGAGACGTAGCAGAAGGAGCGGGTCTGCGAGCCGTCGCCGTAGACGGTGAGCGGCTCGCCGCGCAGGGCCTGCACCATGAGGTTCGAGATGACGCGGCCGTCGTCGCGGCCCAGGCGTGGACCGTAGGTGTTGAAGATGCGGACCAGGTGGGTGTTGAGATTGTGATAGCGATGGTAGGCGGTGACGAGCGCTTCAGAAAAGCGCTTTGCCTCATCGTAGACCGAGCGCGGACCGACCGGGTTGACGTTGCCCCAGTACTCCTCGGTCTGCGGGTGCTCGAGCGGGTCGCCGTAGCACTCGGAGGTGGAGGCGTGGAGGAAGCCGGCGTTATAGCGCCTGGCGGTTTCGAGGGCGTTGCGGGTGCCGCTCGATCCGACGTCGAGCGTCTCGATGCCGAGCTGGTGGTAGTTGACCGGGCTCGCGGGCGAGGCGAAGTTGTAGACGTAGTCGACGGCGCCGAAGTCGAAGGGGCGGCAGATATCGTGCTCGATGAGGGAGAAGCGGGGCTCGCGGGCCAGGTGCTCAAGGTTGCACAGGGCGCCGGTGCACAGGTTGTCGACGCCGAGGACGGAGTGGCCGTCGGCCAGCAGACGGTCGGCGAGGTGCGATCCAAGGAAGCCGGCGGCGCCTGTGAGGAGTATGTGCATGGAGTGTGTGCGGCGCGGATTCGGCTCGCGTCTTCTCGACAGTAGCATGGCTGTTTGCGTGAGGCCCAGCACTTGGGGCTGTCCCGTTCGAGTGCGGCGGCCCTGGTCTGCCGGCTCAGGCGTCGCCCTGCATGAGCTTGCGGCGCCGCGGGCGTTTGCCCTGGATGACGGTCTTCGGTGTCATCGAGGCTGCCGCATCGTCCTCGTCTGAGAGTTTCTCAACTGCTTTTTCCTGGGCGGGCGGCGGGGGCGCGAGCGATGGGAAGGCGCCGCGGGGGATGGCGTCGACCGACGTGCGGCCTTCGGCCAGGTCCATGAGGAACTGCTGAGCGCTGAAGGCCGGCTGCGCGCGGTGCTTGCCAGCTTCGTCCGGCTTGACGTAGCTGCCGTCGGGGCGCAGCAGGCGGGTGTTGGTGGTGTCGGCGAGGTACGCGCCGAGGATTTCCGTGCGCAGGCGGGTGCGCTGCGCTGGATCCTTGACGGGGAAGGCGACCTCGCAGCGCTCGAACAGGTTGCGGGGCATCCAGTCGACGGAGCCGCAGTAGATCTCTTCCTGATTCCCGCCTGGACCCGCGTTCAGAAAGTAGAAGATGCGAGAGTGCTCGAGGAAGCGGCCGACGATGGAGCGCACGCGGATGCGCTCGCTCACGCCGGGCAGGCCGGGGCGCAGCGAGCAGATGCCGCGGATGATGAGGTCGATCTCGACGCCGGCCTGGGACGCGGCGTAGAGCGCCTCAATGATGCTCTGCTCGAGCAGCGAGTTCATCTTGGCGACGATGCGCGCGGGGCGGCCGGCGCGGGCGTTTTCGGTCTCGCGCTGGATGAGTCGGATGGTGCTTTCAGCCAGCGTAAGCGGCGCGACCAGAAGGGGGGCGTAGTCGTCGGACTCAGAGTGCGCGGTGAGGTAATTGAAGACAGAATGCACGCTCGCGGTGATGGCGGGGTCGGAGGTAAGCAGGCTGATGTCGGTGTAGAAGCGCGAGGTGACGGGATTGTAGTTGCCGGTGCCGAGGTGGGCGTAGCGGCGCATGACGCCGTCGTCGTCGCGGCGGACGACCATGGCGAGCTTGCAGTGGGTCTTGAGGCCGACGATGCCGTGGAAGACCTGCACGCCGGCGTCTTCGAGATTGCGCGCCCAGCGGATGTTGCTGGCCTCGTCGAAACGCGCGGTGAGCTCGACCACAACCGTGACTTCCTTCGATTGCGAGGCCTCGGTAAGCGCGCGGAAGATGGGCGAGTTGTCGCTGGTGCGGTAGAGGGTCTGCTTCATGGAGATGACGGCGGGGTCGGCCGCTGCGGCCTCGATGAAGCCGACGACGGCCTCGTAGGAGTCGTAGGGGTGGTGGAGCAGGATGTCGTGGTGGCGCAGCTCGTCGAACAGGTCGACGGACTTGCGGTGCAGACGCAGCTCGCGCCCGGTGAAGGGCGGATATTTCAAGTCCGGGCACTGAATGTCGCCGTAAAGCGTCATGAGCCGGGAGAGGTTGACGGGGCCGCCGGTGCGAAAGACCTGCGAGTCGTCGAGCTCGAAGTTGGAGCGCAGGCGCTCGATGATTTCGGGGTGCGCGTCCTGCTCGATTTCCAGGCGCACGGCGTCGCCCTTGCGGCGGTTGTGCAGCTCGGAGCGGATGGCCTCGAGCAGCGAGCGGGACTCTTCTTCCTCGAAATAGAGATTGCTGTTGCGGGTGACCCGGAAGGCGGCGGTCGAGAGGACCTCGTAGCCGCGGTACATGCCGGAGGCCTGGTGCTCGATGAGGTCGTGGAGGAAGAGGAAGTCCTGCGTGCTGCTGCCGGCGGGCTGGGGCAGGGGGACGAAGCGGGGCAGCGCGCGGGGCACGGTGACCACACCGAGCACGGCGGCGTTGGCGCCCTTGCGCTTGCGGCGCAGCAGCAGCGCGATGCAGAGCGCCTTGTTGAGGACGCGGGGAAAGGGGTGGCGCGGGTCGATGGTGATGGGGGTGAGCAGGGGATCGACTTCGCGCTGGTAGAGCTCGGTGGCGGCCTGGCGGGCTTCGTCGCCGAGCTCGGCCCACTGCAGCACGCGGATGCCCTCGGCGCACAGCGCGGGGTGCAGCTCCCTGTTCCAGCAGGCGTACTGCTCGGCGACAAAGTCGTGCATGTCGGCGTTGATCTGGTCGAGCAGGTCCTGGGCGGTCATGCCGTCGGGGCCGGGCTCGCCGAGGCCTTCCTCGATGCGCTGCAGCATGCCGGCGATGCGGACCTCGATGAACTCGTCGAGGTTGGAGGCGGTGATGGCGAGAAACTTGACCCGCTCGAGCAGGGGGTTGGCGGGGTCCTGCGCCTGCTCCAGCACACGGCGGTTGAAGTTCAGCCAGGAGCTGTCGCGGGAGAGGAAAAGATTGCGGTGTGCTTCGTCCATGGCAGAGCGGCTGTCCCAGGTATGCGCGCACACCATCCTATATGGGTGCGCGGCGAAAGGTGGAGGCATGCGCCGCGGGGGAGCGGACGCGCAAGCGGGGCGAATCGCTGATCTCTGGATGTTTGGATGCCGTAGCCTGTGGGTTGACCCGCCGCGGGGCTGGGCGGAAGATGGAAGAGCAGGGTAGTGCAACTGCCCGGGGGAGACACAATGGCGGAAAGCGGATGTGGAGATGCGAGTGCGGTGCAGGGCATGGCGGCGGAGCTGTTTCAGCTGGCCTCTCTGCTGGTGGGTGAGGAAGGCCGTGCGCTGCGGCTGATTGAAAGCACGCTCGCGACGATGGAAATCGACCCGTGCCTGGACCCGGAGACGGCGAACCAGCAGGCGCGGGCTCACGTGGTGCGGGGCGCGCTGGCGCAGCTGGCTGCCGAGCAGCCCGCGGCTTTTGCCGCCCAGGCGGCCAGTGCGGCGGGGAGCGATCCGTGCATCCAGGACGACGATCTGCAGGCGGCCGGGATCACGCCGGCGCAGCTGCGCGGCTGGCTGGAGCAGCAGGGCAAGCCGGAGCTGCGGCGCGGCCTGCGGGAGTGGCTGGAGAGCCTGCCGATGGTGCAGCGGGCCATCTTTGTGCAGCGCGCGGTGCTGGGCCAGGGCAATGAGGCCGCGGCCGGGCTGCTGCGCGAGGCTGGGGGCGCGGAGGCCAGCGGCTGGACTCCGCAGACGGTGAGCGATACGTTCCGGCAGGCGCTGTGCTCGCTGGCGAACTCGCTGGCGCACGCGCCGGCGGCTGACGCGATACCGGCTTAACGGGCGGCCTTCAGGCGAGATTCGCCGGCGGCCGCGAACCGCGGTGAAACTTCCCGCAACATATTTCGACCGATCCAGAGGCCGGTGCATCCAATACGCGCGGAGTGAAGTTGCCTGTCCGCGGATAAAGCAAGTGGGAGCGTGTGTGCTGCAAGGGGGGATAGGCCGGGTGCCGGCCGCGTCAAGATGGCTGGTGCTCGTTGGAACGCTCGCGCTTCCGGTGGGCGTTCGTGCGCAGCTTGGTACGGCCAGCGCCGGTACGGTGCAGAACCTGCCGACCCCTGTCCAGATCACCCAGCAGCAGGTGCAGGCCGACAGCTACCAGGGTAGTGTGGCCGATCAGGCGCTGGTGCCGGGTATTTTGCCGCTTTCGCTGGACGATGCGGTCGCGCGCGGTCTGCGGCATAACCTGGGCCTGATCCTGACCGCAGACAATGTGGTTGCGGCGCGATCCACACAGCTGTCGCAGCTGCAGAATCTGCTGCCGACCATCAATGTGAATATCAGGGAAGCCCTGCAGGAGACAGACCTGCAGGCGGAGGGGCTGCGCATCCCGGGATTTCCCTCAATCATCGGACCATACGGCTACCAGGATTTCCGGGCGACGCTGGACACCAGCCTGATCAATGTCGCTTCGCTGCGGAATTACCTGGGTGCGAAGCATAACTTCATCGCCTCGAAGCTCTCGGTGGAGGATGCGCGAAATGAAGTAGTGCTGAGCGTGGGCAATGCGTACCTGCTGGTGATCGCGGACCAGGCGCGGGTGCGCTCGACCCAGGCGCAGGTGGATACATCGAAGGTTTCGTTCGACCAGGCGCACCAGCAGCATGTAGCCGGGACTTCGCCGCTGCTCGACGAGCTGCGGGCGCAGGTGGACTACCAGACGCAGCAGCAGAACCTGATCCAGGCGCAGGCGACGTTTGAGAAAGACAAGCTGGCGCTGGCGCGGGTAATCGGGTTGAACGTGGCGCAGCAATTCGCGCTGACCGATGCGGTGCCGTACGCGCAGCTGGACGGGGTGGACCCGGATACAGCCGTGGCCCAGGCGCTGGGCGCCCGGAAAGATCTGCAGGGATTTGGCGAGCAGCTGAAAGGGGCCGACCAGGCCGCGGGCGCGGCCAAGGCGGAGCGCTACCCGACGCTTTCCTTCAGCGGCGACTACGGCGATATCGGGACCAATGTGCGGAAGTCGCACGGCACCGGAGACGCGACTGGAACGCTCGACATCCCGGTGTTGGAAGAGGCGAAGATTCGCGGCGACGAGGCCCAGGCCGAGACGCAGCTGGAGCAGAAGCGGGCGCAGCTGGGCAATTTGCGCGGGCAGATCGCGCAGGACGTTCGGGACAGCATCCTGGATATACAGGCGGCGCAAAAGCAGGTGTCAGTAGCGCAGAGCAATGCCGCGCTGGCCGCGGAGGCGCTGAGCGAAGCGCAGCAGCAGTACGCAGCGGGCGTTTCAGACAATTTATCGGTATCGCAGGCGCAGCAGCAGGTGGCGCAGGCGGACGACCAGTACATCGCCAGTCTGTACCAGCACAATGTCGCCAAGCTCGAACTGGCGCGCGCGCTGGGCGTCGCGAGCACGGACCTGAAGCATTACGTGGGAGGCAAGTAAGTGGCAGAGCAGACACCGGATACAGAGACTGCACAGAAGAAGGCCGGGGAAGATGGCCAGGGCGAGTCCCGCAACGACTCCAAGGACAACCCGCGCCAGAAGTCGCGCCGCCGCTTCATCATCATTCTTGTCGTCGCCATCCTGCTGGTGGGCGCGGGGCTGTTCTACTGGCACTCCACCTTCTTTCAGGATACCGACGACGCCCAGGTGAACGGCCACCTGATCCAGGTTTCGTCGCGCATCAGCGGCAACGTGATCGGCGTGCCGGTGGACGAGAACCAGCAGGTAAAGGCGGGCGACACGATCGTCGAGCTGGACCCCAAGGACTACCAGACCCAGGTACAGCAGGACGAGGCGAACCTGGCTGCGGCTGAGGCTAATCTCCAGTCGAACACGGTGAATATCCCAGTCACGGCCACGAGCGTGAACACCAATCTCGCGGCCATCGCGTCCACGCTTTCGCAGTCGAACAGTGCGGTCGTTCAGGCTCAGCAGCAACTCGAAGCAAGCCGCTCCGCGATCGCGCAGGCGGATGCGAATTACGTAAAAGCCAAGCTGGATGTGGAGCGGTACACGCCTCTGGTGCAGCGCGATGTGATCTCGAAGCAGCAGTTCGACCAGGCGGTCGCGACCGCGAAGTCGGATGAGGCGGCGTTGGCACAGGCGCAGCAGACGGCGAGCGCCGGGGAGACCTCGGTGCGCATGGCACAGGACCGGGTAGTGCAGACCAAGGCGCAGCTGCAGAACGCGAAGACGGCGCCGGAACAGATCCGGATCCAAAAGGCGAGGACCGAACAGGCCGCGGCACAGGTGGAGCAAAACCGGGCCGCCCTGGCCCAGGCCAAGCTGAACTTGAGCTACTGCCGGCTGGTCGCGCCGGTGGACGGCATTATCACCCGTAAGAGCGTTGAAGTCGGGCAGAACGTTTCCATCGGGCAGAACATGACGACGCTGGTTTCGCTCAACGATGTGTGGATCACGGCGAACTTCAAGGAAACGCAGCTGGACATGATGCGCTCGGGCCAGCCGGTCACCATCAGCGTGGATGCTTACGGCGGCCGCAAGTACGACGGCGTGGTGACGCAGATCGGCGGCGCGACCGGCTCGGTGTTGAGCCTGTTCCCGCCCGAAAACGCCACCGGCAACTACGTCAAGGTGGTGCAGAGAGTGCCGGTGCGCATCGACCTGAAAGACCGGACCGAGGACAAGGACCACTTCCTGCGCCCGGGGCTGTCGGTCGAGCCGAAGGTGCGGGTTAAGAGCTAGGCGCCTGGTCCGGTCAGGGCGGCCTCGCTGCGGCGGGGCCGCTTCTTTTTGTGCGTTCCACACCGCAGCCAGGGCTTTTCGCGTCATCTCTCCCGCGCCAGACATCTATACTGCATCTGTCCGACTTGCGAGGGAGGGAGCCCGCCGTGACGTTTACCCACATCTTCCTCGCCCATGCGTACACGGTCCTCTTTTTCTGGGTGCTGGTGGAGCAGGTCGGGGTGCCGATCCCTTCCGCGCCGCTGCTGCTGGCGGCCGGCACGCTGACGGCCACGCACAAACTGCACCTGGCGCCGGTGCTGGTTTCAATCCTGCTGGGCTCACTGGTAAGCGATGTGAGCTGGTATTTTCTGGGCAAGCGCTACGGCAACGCGGTGGTGCGGCTGCTGTGCAGGTTTACCCCGGAGCGGGACACCTGCGTGCAGCGCACTGAGGGCTACTTCGGCCGGCACGGCGCCAGCACTCTGCTGCTATCCAAGTTTCTGCCCGCGCTGAACACCATGGCCGGCGCGATCGCGGGGCAGACCGGGATGGACTTCCGGCTGTTTCTGGCATGCGATGCGGGCGGAGTTCTGCTGTGGGCACTGGCGTTCGTGGTGGGCGGCCGGTTCTTTGGCGATTTGCTGAAGATGCACCCACATGCGCTGGCCTGGTTCACGCAGTTTGCCGCGGCGGTGTTTGTGCTGCTGCTGCTGGCCTTCTTTATCAACCGCATGCGGCGGCGGCGGCGGTCTTTGGAAGAGATCCGCACGGACCGCGTCTCGCCGGAGACGCTGTTCGAGATGCTCGAAAATGGCGAGCCGCTCTACCTGGTCGACCTCCGGCATCCGCTCGACTATTTGCCCGACCCGAGAACGCTGCCCGGCGCCGCGATGATGACGCCGGACCGGCTGGTGGAGCTGAGCCCGACGATTCCGCGCGACCGGGATGTGGTGCTGTTCTGCACCTGCCCGAATGAGGAGACGGCGGTGCGCATGGCTTTGACGATCCGCAAAATGGGCGTGTCGCGGGTGCGGCCGCTGCTGGGCGGCTATGAGGGCTGGAAGAAGCTCGGGTACCCGCTGGTGGCGATCGCCGGCGTGGAAGCGCCGCTGGCCAGCCTGGAAGCGAGTTAGCCCGGCCTTTGCGCTGGATCCGGTGTTTCGCTTTGCAGGGCTGATCGTGCTAACGTGCCTGCTGGCAGCCGGTTGCCCGGGCTGCGGCAACTCTGGGTGGAGGCTCTTGCCGGATGAGCTGGACCGAAAGCTACCACTGCGACGTGTGCGGCAAGGCCAAGAGCGAGACCGGCGGCGACTGGTGGCTGGCCTGGATGGGCTCGACTGCAGGCGAGCCAGGGTCGGAGGACGAGCCGATGCTGAAGATGACCGGATGGAACGGCGCTTTGTCGCATGCCGCGGAGGTGCGCCACCTGTGCGGCGCCCGCTGCGCGCAGACGGTTCTGGACCGCTGGATGGGTCAGGCGAGTCAGCAGGGCGGATAGAGAGGCGGATTCGCTGGTTTTTCTCGATCGTTGCGAAGCCTCGGCGCGTCCAATGAAAGACAGGGAAATTGCACAGGCAGCCGGCCTTCGGTGACCCCCTACCTGTGATAATAATTATCAAAGAGGAGCTTTCTTCATGGCCAAAGACAACGGCAATCACGGCGCGGGGCAGGTCGACGCAGGCGCGTCGAAGCCGAGTCCGGTTCTTACCCTCAACAATGGCCGCCCGGTGGGCGACAACCAGAACTCGATCTCGGCCGGCCGTCGCGGCCCCCTCCTGATGGAGGATTACCTGCTGTTTGAGAAGATGGCGCAGTTCAACCGGGAGCGCGTGCCGGAGCGCGTAGTGCATGCGAAGGGCTCGGGCGCGTACGGCAAATTTACGGTGACGGGCGACATTACGAAGTACACCAAGGCGAAGCTGTTCTCGAAGGCCGGCAATACGTGCGAGACGTTTGCGCGCTTTTCGACCGTGGGCGGCGAGAAGGGTTCGGCCGACACGGCGCGCGACCCGCGCGGCTTCTCGGTAAAGTTCTATACCGAGGAGGGCAACTGGGACATGACCGGCAACAACACGCCGATCTTCTTCATCCGCGACCCCCTCAAGTTTGGCGATTTTATTCACACGCAGAAGCGCGAGCCGCAGACCAATTTGAAGTCCGCCACGATGATGTGGGACTTCTGGTCGCTGTCACCGGAGTCGCTGCACCAGGTGACGATTCTGTTCTCGGACCGCGGGATTCCTGACGGCTACCGGCACATGAACGGCTACTCGAGCCACGCATTTTCGCTCATCAATGCGCAGGACGAGCTGGTGTATGTGAAGTGGCACTTCAAGACCAAGCAGGGCAACAAGACGCTGCACCCGAAACGGGCCGAAGAGCTGGCCGGCTCCGATCCTGACTATGCGCAGCGCGACCTGTTCCACGCGATCGAAGAAGGCGATTTCCCGAAGTGGGGCGTGTACATCCAGGTGATGGGCGAGGAGCAGGCGTACAACTACACCAAGTTCAACCCGTTCGACCTAACCAAGGTGTGGCCGCATGGGGAGTTTCCGCTGATCGAGGTGGGCGAGTTCGAACTGAACCGCAACCCGCTCAACTATCACCAGGATGTGGAGCAGGCGGCGTTCAATCCGGTGAATGTGGTGCCTGGTATGAGCTACTCGCCGGACAAGATGCTGCAGGCGCGGCTGGTCAGCTACCCGGATGCGCACCGCTACCGGATCGGCACCAACTACGAGACGCTGCCGGTAAACGCGGCGAAGTGCCCGATGAACAACTACAACCGCGATGGCGCGATGCGGTTCGACGGCAACATGGGTTCGGCACCGAACTATGAGCCGAACAGCTTTGGCGGACCGAAGGAAGATGCGCAGTATCGCGATCGGCCGATGAAGCTCTCGGGCGAGCCGGCAGCGCGCTACAACCATCGCGAAGACAATGACGATTACACGCAGGCGGGCGATTTGTTCCGGCTGATGAACGAGGAGCAGAAAAATCTGCTTTGCCACAGCATCGCGCAGAGCCTGGGCCAGACGCCGATTCGCATCCAGGAGCTGCAATTAACGCACTTTGAAAAGGCGGACCCGGATTACGCGAAGCGCGTGCAGAAGTTCCTGGTGGAGAACGAGCACCCGGACCTGGCGCACGGGCCGAACGAGGCCGAGTACCAGACGCGCATGGCTGAGAAGTAGGTCCTGGCCGGACGGGCGGCGCGGCGCTTTGCGCCGGGTACAGCTTAAATCACGTTTCTAGTAGTGGGGCCTCGGCGATGCCGGGGCCTTTCTGCGTGCGGCATGCAAATGGGTTGAATTGCGTTACTGAAGGCAAGTTGAACAGTTCCCATAAAATGGGAACTGTTTCGCTCTGTTGAGGCGTTCCGGGGAGATGTGCGTGCCGTATCAGGACTTGCGTGAGTGGATCAAGGCGATGGATCGTGCGGGCGAGCTCAAGCGCGTGCGCGAAGAGGTCGATCCGATTCTGGAGATCGCGGAGATTACGGATCGCGCCTCGAAAGCGGGCAAGCGCGGCGGCGTTGCGGGTGGACCGGCGCTGCTGTTTGAGAATGTCAAGGGCTACGCTGGCGCGCGGGTATTGATGAACCAGTTCGGCTCAGAGAGCCGGATGAAGCTGGCGCTCGATGTGGACTCGCTCGATGAGATTGCCGGGCGGATTCGCGCGCTGCTCGAGATGAAGTCGCCCGAAGGCGTGATAGAGAAGCTGAAGCTGCTGCCGAAGCTGGCGGAGTTTGGCCGGTTTTTCCCGAAGACGATTTCGGCGAAGCAGGCGGCGTGCAAGGAAGTGGTGAAGATTGGCGCACGCGGCGACCGGATCGATGTGCTTGAGTTTCCTGTCTTGCAATGCTGGCCGATGGATGGCGGCCGGTACATCACGCTGCCGTGCGTGGTGACGCGCGACCCGAAGACGGGCAAGCGCAACGTCGGCATGTACCGCATGCAGGTGTATGACGGGCAGACTACCGGCATGCACTGGCAGCGGCAGAAGAATGCGGCGGAGCACGTGCGGGAGAGAATGCGCGCACAGGCCGGCGATGCGGCGGCTCGCGTGGCGCGGATGGCGGAGACAGCCGGCGGGACGGTCGCACACAGTGGAGCGAGACCTGGGCAGGCAGCACGGGCGGCTAAGCTATTTGCCACTCCTTCGGTTACATATACGAAAATTTCGAATGACCTGCCAGACCGGCTGGAGGTCGCGGTCGCGATCGGGACCGACCCGGCGACGACTTTCTCGGCCATTGTTCCCGCGCCGCCCGAGGTTGAGGAGTACATCGTCGCGGGCTTCCTGCGGCAGAAGCCGCTGGAACTGGTGCAGTGCGAGACCGTCGATCTCCAGGTGCCGGCGCACGCTGAGATTATCCTCGAAGGCTTCGTCAAACTCGACGAGCTCCGCACCGAAGGCCCGTTCGGCGACCACACCGGCTTTTACACCATGGAAGACGAGTACCCGGTCTTCCACATCACCGCCATCACGCACCGCAGGAACCCAATCTACGCGGCGACAATCGTCGGCAAGCCGCCGATGGAAGACGCGTGGATGGGTAAAGCGGTGGAGCGGATTTTTCTGCCGCTGATGCGGCTGACGCTGCCGGAGATCGTCGACATCAACCTGCCGGTCGAGGGCGTGTTCCACAACCTGATGGTGGTCTCGATCCGCAAGAGCTACGCCGGGCATGCACGCAAGGTGATGAACGGCATCTGGGCGCTCGGCCAGGCGATGTTCACCAAGTGCATCGTGGTGGTGGATGAAGACTGCGACGTGCAGGACCTGGGCGAGGTGGTGCTGCGCGCGGCAAACAACATCGATCCTGAGCGCGATATCCAGTTCACGCTGGGGCCGGTGGACTCGCTCGATCACGCGTCGCGGCTGCCGAACTTCGGCTCAAAGATGGGCATCGATGCGACGCGCAAGTGGCCTGCCGAGGGCTTCACGCGGGTGTGGCCGCCGATGATCGAGATGGATGCGGGGACACGGGCGCGCGTGGATGCTATCTGGCGGAAGCTTGGGATCGAGTAGGAATAAACCGTCTGCGCGGCTCGCGGTCACTTCGCGACGTGTTTTCTTCAAAGGGTACACACCCCACGAAGTGGGCGCCTCCCGCGCAGGGGGTCTTGTTCTTAATGGTTCAGCGCGTCGTCCGGGAAGCGCGGAATGCCGAAATGTCCGCGCAGATGCAGCAGGTCGAGCGTGCTGATATCGCCCGAAACCACGATGAGGTTGACGCTGGTTTGTCCGGCGAGCAGGATGGCCGCGCCGGCGAAGTTGACGCCGCGGTTCTGAAGCCATACATCCGTGCGGCCAGGTCCGCTGGGAATGAACTGCCCCGGAACACCCTGACCTGCAGGCTGGCCAGCGCCCTGCGAATCGGGAAACTTGTTTGCCGTCACGATATGCTTCCAGCCGAGAGAACCGTATTGCGCGCGCACCGCGTCGAGCGCCGCGGGGTCGTACGCGCCCGGATGCGGAAAGCGGTACAGGTGGACGGCGATTCCGTTGAGCCGCGCAATCGTCTGCTGCGTTTGAGCATCCAGTCCGCTGAAGTCACCGGCCAGCGCCAACATGGAGCGGTCGAACGTGAAGTCCGTATGCCAGGAGGCTTGCTGAGCCAACACGGTCAGGCCCTGCGGGATCAGCGTGAGCGCGTCGAGCTGCTGTGGCGGTGGGGTCTGGGTAAAGCCGGGCGGAGGCGCCTGCTGCGCGAGAGCGCTGCAGGTGAGCAGCATTCCGAGTAGAAGTGCAGAGGACGGTCGGGACAAGCGCATGGCGGGAAGCCTCCGGCTGCTCTGTTTGAACCCCGTGCCTTGAGAACTGTTGTGTCTGGCGGGCTACTCAGCCTGTTTCAGTTCGATCTTAGCCAGACTATGCACCCAGCGCGCGGGCTTCTGGTCTTCTTCGACAATCAACTTCAGCGGACCCTCCTTGGTGTCGAGCGGCTTGCCGCCGAGCGTGTCGGCGACGATGACGGCGCCTGGGTGGAAACCAGGCTCGACCTCCGCAAGCGACAAAACGGCGTGGTAGTTATCGCTGCCGGTGGCGACGATGTAGTCCGACAGCACCTTGCCTTTGACGGCAGCAGGCTGTGGAGCGCCGACTTTTTCGATCAGCTCAATGAGCGGGACACCTGTGTAGGTTTCCCGCGCATGGCTGTGGCCATTGGTGACGGTAATGGATACGTGGTGCATAGCCTTCAGCGCGTCGAGTGAAAGGGTGGTCTGCTGGCCCGGGCCGGCGAGCGCGAGCGAAGAAGGAGCGGTTTGCGCGCGGGCAAAGCATGCCAGGCTGAATACGGCGGAACAGGCGACGGACTTGAGGAGTGGATGGAGCGTACCTCGGCGCATGGTGAACCCTCGACATGGACATTTTCGGCGCTTCAAACCGGCCGCAAAACCGTTCTGCCCGCGCTGGTAGAATACCGCTATGTCGATCGTGCGCAACATCGCAGGTGTGGCCAAGGGTATGAGCATCACCTTCGGGGAGATGTTCAAGCCGACCGAAGTGGAGAATTACCCGGACGGCCCGGGGCCGAACAAGGGCGCGGTGCTGCAGGAGCGCTTTCGCGGCGCGCACGTGCTGCAGCGCGACGAGAATGGCCTGGAAAAGTGCGTCGCGTGCTTCCTGTGCGCGGCGGCTTGCCCGGCCAACTGCATTTACATTGAGGCGGCCGAGAATACCGCGGAGACGCGCATTTCAAGCGCGGAGCGCTATGCGAAGGTTTACAACATCGACTACAACCGGTGCATCTTCTGCGGCTACTGCGTGGAGGCCTGCCCGACAGATGCGATTACGCATGGACACGGCTTTGAGCTGGCGGGCCTGAATGCGACTGGCCTGGTGATGCGCAAGGAAGACATGCTGGTGGCGAATGTGGGGCTGCCGGGCGCGGTGGCCAGCGGCGCCGACTCCACCAAGTAGCCGAGTGCGAGTAGAAAGAGCGGCGGCCAACCGGCCGCCGCTTTGTGCTGGAGCATGCATCCAAGCGGCTAGAGGGCAACAGCATGGCGAGTGTACGGGTATTTGCGCGGGCAAAGGCGAAAGCGGGCAGGGAGCAGGAACTGCGCGAGCCGCTGCTGGAACTGGTGAAGGCAAGCCGGGCTGAGGAAGGCGTCGACTTTTACGAGTTGTACGAGACAACCGAAGGCGGAGAGTTTCTCTTCAGCGAACAGTATGCCGGGCAGCAGGAGTTCGACGAGCACAAGGCTTCGGACCACTTCAAGAAGGCTGGCGTCGCGATGCAGCCGCTGCTCGATGGAGAGCTTGCAATCTGGGTCGTCGATCCGGTGGAGCCGGTTCTGTAGCCGTGGCATGAACAAAGCCCAGCGACGCCCCGGCGTGAGCCGAGCAAAGACTGGTGTGGTGCGCAAGCTACAATCGAGGTTGCGGCTGAACCTGTTGGCCTCACCCTATCTATGACTGACTTTCTTGAGCTTCTCAGCGAGCGCGTGCTCGTGTATGACGGCGCCATGGGCACCAGCATCCAGCTGCATGCGCCGACCATCGACGACTACTGGGGCAAGGAAGGCTGCAATGAGCTGCTGGTGCTCTCGCGGCCCGACATCATCCGCGGCATCCATGCCAGCTTTTTCGAGGTGGGCTGCGACATTGTCGAGACCAACAGTTTCGGCTCGACGCGCGTGGTACTGGATGAGTATGAACTCGGAGAAAAAACACACGAGCTGAATGTGGCGGCTGCGCGGCTGGCGAAGGAAGTGGCGGCAGAGTTTTCGACGCCTGCGCGGCCGCGTTTTGTCGCGGGTTCCATTGGGCCGACGACCAAGCTGCCATCGCTCGCACACATCGGCTACGACGCAATGGCTGAGATGTATCGCGAGCAGGCCGGCGCGCTGATTGAGGGCGGCGTCGACATCCTGCTGATCGAGACCAGCCAGGATCTGCTGCAGGCGAAGATTGCGCTGGCTGCGTGCCACGATGCGATGCGGGCAGCCGGAAGGCGCCTGCCGCTGCAGATGCAGGTGACGCTCGAGGCCACGGGCACCATGCTGCTGGGCTCGGAGATTGGCGCGGCGCTTGCCGTGGTGGAGTGCTTCAATCCGGACATCATCGGGTTGAACTGCGCGACCGGGCCCGCGGAGATGAATGACGCGGTGCGCTTTCTGTGTCAGAACTCCGTGCGGGCGATTAGTGTGCTGCCGAATGCGGGGCTGCCGCAGAACGAGGGCGGCGTTGCGGTCTATAAGCTCACACCGCAGGAGCTTGCAACGTATCACCGCCGGTTTGTTACGGAGTACGGTGTGCAGGTTGTCGGCGGCTGCTGCGGCACCACGCCCGCGCACCTGCGCGCGGTTGTAGACGCGGTGAAGGATGCGGTGCCTGCAAGGCGAAATGTGAAGCCGCAGGGTGTGGCAGCGAGCGCGTTTTCGGCGCTGCCGCTTGTGGTGGATGGGCAGCCGGTGATCATCGCCGAGGAGATGAACACGACCACGCGCGTTGCGCATTTCCGCGACATGGTGCGCGCCGGCGACTACGACGGGATTCTCGCGATGGCGAAGCGGTTGGCGAGCGAGGGCTCGCAGATGCTGGACCTGTGCTGCGCGATCGTGGGTGAAGACGAGAAGGCGTACATGAACGGCGTGCTCGAGAAGATCGCAACGCGGGTGACGGCGCCGATCATGATCGATTCGACCGAGGCCGATGTGGTGGAAGAAGCGCTGAAGCGCGTGCCCGGCAAGCCGCTGATCAACTCGATCAATTTGGAAGATGGAGAGAAGCGCACCAGCAAGGTGCTGCCGATGGCCAAGCGCTACGGCGCCGCGGTGATTGCGCTGACGATCGACGAAGAAGGCATGGCGCTGACCGCGGACAGGAAGGTCGCGGTGGCGAAACGGATCTACGAGATGGCGACGGAGCGCTACGGGATTCGTGGGGAAGACATTCTGTTCGACCCGCTGACGCTGCCGATTTCGACCGGACAGGAAGACTACCGCGATGCGGGCATGGAGACGCTGGAGGCGGTGCGCCGCATCAAGCAGGAGCTGCCGAAGGCGAAGACTGTTCTCGGCGTCAGCAATATTTCTTTCGGGCTGAACGCGTACGCGCGGCGGGTGCTGAACAGCGTGTTCCTGAAAGAGGCAGTGGACCGCGGGCTGGACGCGGCGATTGTGAACTACGCGAAGATTTATCCGCTGTACAAGATTCCGGAGCGCGAGGTCGAGCTCGCCCGCAAGCTCATCTTTCAGGACAGGTCGGAGGGCGATCCGCTGCAGGGCTACATGGCTCACTTCAGCGGGATTGACCCGAGCGTAAAGCAGGACGAGATTGCTGTCGAAGATCTGAGCCTTGAAGACCAGCTGAAGCAGCTGATTATCCGCGGCGAGCGCTCGCTCGGCCAGGGGGCGGAGAAGCAAAGTTTGGAACAGGTAATTGACACGGCGCTGGTTACCTATACGCCGCTGGAGCTGATCAACACGGTGCTGCTGGACGGGATGAAGACGGTGGGCGACCTGTTCGGCGCGCGCAAGATGCAGCTGCCCTCGGTGCTCGACTCGGCGGCCGTGATGAAGGCCGCGGTTGCGTATCTGGAGCCGAAGATGGAGCGCGTGGAAGGCACGCAGAAAGGCACGATCGTGCTCGCGACGGTGAAGGGCGACGTGCACGATATTGGCAAAAATCTGGTCGATATTATCCTCTCGAACAATGGCTACAAGGTGGTCAACCTTGGCATCAAGCAGCCTGCGGATGTGATTATCAAGGCCGCGCAGGAGCATAAGGCTGACGCGATCGGGCTGAGTGGACTGCTGGTGAAGTCGACGCTCGAGATGAAGTATGTGATCCAGGACCTGCAGCGGCTTGCGATGGCGACGCCGGTGATCTGCGGGGGCGCCGCGCTGACGCGCAAGTATGTGGAGCAAGATCTGCGACAGGAATATTCGTCGGCTGTTTTCTATGCGGAAGATGCGTTCGCGGGACTGCATGTGATGAGCGACCTGGCCAGCAAGGACGGGGCGCGGCTGCGCCGCATGGAAGAGGGGAGCACGGTCAAGATATTTCCTGTTGCGCCGCATATCGCGGCTGCGCAGGCCTTGCCGGTGGACGCTCCGCCAGTGCGATCGAGCTGGGTGGTGCCGGAGCAGGAGACGCCGGTGCCGGCATTTTTCGGCAATCGGGTGCGCAAGGATTTCGACCTTGATTTTATTTTCACGTACATCAATGAGACAGCGTTGTTCAAGAACCAGTGGCAGCTCAAGACGGCCTCGGCGAGCGATTATGTGCGGCTGGTTGAGGAGAAGTATCGGCCCATTCTGCGCGAGTTGAAGGCTGAGGTGAAGGAGAAAGGCTGGTTCTGGCCGAAGCTGGTGTACGGGTTTTATCCAGCGCAGGCTGATGGCAATGATGTGGTCGTGTACGAGCCGGAAGCTGCTGCCGCGAGCGCGCCGCGCGAGCGGCTGCGCATTCATTTCCCGCGCCAGAGGGATGGGCGCAAGCTGTCGATCGCCGACTTTTTCCATCCGAAGGACTCAGGCCGGATGGATGTGATCGGGTTTTCCGTCGTCACCATCGGCGACCGCGCGAGTGAGGAGACCAAGAAGCTGTTCGACGCGGGCGACTTCACGCGCTACCTCTACGTGCACGGGCTTGGCGTGGAAACCGCGGAGGCGCTTGCCGAGTACGCGCACAAGTTGATTCGCGAGGAGCTCGGCATTGGCGGTGAGGATGCCGCGGAGGTGCGCGAGCTGTTCCACCAGAAGTATCGCGGATCGCGCTACTCGTTCGGCTACCCGGCGTGTCCCAATCTGGAAGACCAGACGAAGATATTCGAGCTGCTGAAGCCGGAGGAGAACATCGGGGTGAGGCTGACGGAGGGTTTCCACCTGGAGCCAGAGCAGAGTACCAATGCGCTCGTCGTTCATCATCCGCAGGCTAAGTATTTCGTGGTGTAAGTGTGGCCGGCAATTAGGGCGGCAGCTGAAATACTAAGTAAGGTGCGCCATATGGCGCGCCTTTTTCTTTTTCCAGAAGGATGACCGATGACACCACAAGAGTTTCTTGAAAGGGCCACGGCTGCAGCGCGCGCGGCAGACCACATTTTTCCTGAGCATGCTGCCTGTGAGGCGGCGCTTGAGTCCGCCTGGGGCAGTGCCACGCTTGCTCTCAGGGCTAACAATTTGTTTGGACAGAAGCAGGCGCATCCACCGCGAGGCGCTTCGCTTGCATTGCCCACGCGCGAGTTTCTGCACGGTGAGTGGACCACGGTCAATGCGGAATGGATGATCTTCGACGATTGGCAGAGCTGCTTTGCCGAGCGCATGGCGCTGCTGCGTGAGCTGGAGCGGGCCTACCCGCACTACGGCGCAGCGCTTGCCGCGCGGAACGGCGAGCAGTTTGTCGAGGAGGTTTCAAAGAGCTGGTCGACCGACCCGCAGCGCGCTGCAAAGGTGATGAGCGTCTTCAGGAAGCATTTTGCTGATGTGCCGACGGTTCTGCAGACTGCCTAGAGCAGCCGCAGAAATCAGGAGCAGATCCTTCGCTGCGCTCAGGATGACAGCGCGTAGAGACTGGAGCAGTAGCTGTGTCTCAAGCTGGCTGAGGCTCTGCTTTCTTAGGCTGCTGGCGCACCTCTTCGCGCAGCGCCGCTTTGTTGATGGGCTTCTCGTGCAGCAGTAGTTCGGTGGCCTGCAGGTGCGGGTTCGCGTGGAACCAGCGTTTGCAGGCCTCGTCGTGCAGCAGGTTCAAGAGCGCCATGAGCGACATGCCCTGGTGATGCGCCATCCACTCGCGCACTAGGCGCGGGCGCTCGCGGCCCTGCACGTAGTCGATCGCTTCATACATGCCGTAAGCGCCGATCCAGCCGGCCTTGGCCATTGCGTGCAGGTTTTTGAGCGCCGCGTCACGGTCAATGCCGAGCGCCAGAAAACTCGCGTACGGCGCGATGACCGGGCCGGCGGTTGCGTCCCATTTGAGCGCGATTTGCGGGATGCCGAAGGCCTGGTAATGGTAGTGGCCGGCGTCGTCGACTTCGGCGTAACCGGACTCCGAAATGCCCCAGGGAAAGCCCATGCGCCGGCCGTATGCGCGCTGCACATCGACGACACCCGAGAGGGTGCGCGCCATCAGCGTGTCCGGGTAGGAGCGCATCCAAAGCGACGGCATCAGGTACTCGAACATAGTGCCGGTCCAGGAGAGCAGCACGGCGCGGCCATGCGCGAGCGTGTGGGTGCGGCCCATCTTGAACCAGCTTTCCTGCATCAGGTCGCCCTTGGCGATGGAGATGAAGGCGGCCACGCGCGCCTCCGATGCAAGCATGTCGTAGCAGGCCGAATGCAGCTCGTCGATCTCGAGGTCATAGCCGATCGAAAGCATCTGGCGGTCGCGCTGGACGAGGAACTCGAAATCCATCTCAGTCGCGAGTCGGAATGCTTCTTCGGAGCAGTGGGCGACTTGCGCAGCCACGCCTCGCAGGCGCTCCATAGCCGCAGGCAGCAGCGCGCGCAGTTGGTCGGCGAGAACGAAAGAGGCGGAGTCTGCGCCTGGGTCGCGAACTGCCGCGAAGTTGCGCAGCCGTTCGGCGAGCTGTCGTGCGAAGTCTTCGGCGTACATCAGCTTTGGATGGGCTGCTTCGCCTTCGATCGCGATGGGCGCGAGGGCGCGCAGCGGTGCGAACCGGGGCAGCAGCCACGGCTCGCACTCGGTCGCGAGCGCCGCGATGGCGGAGATGCGTTTGGCGTGCTCGTCGCGCCACCATGCCGCTTCGTTGGCCTGGTTTTCGGTTTCGAGTGCGTCCATAGCGGGCTGCAGCGCGGCGCGCTCAACTGCCCACTGCAACAACGCTTCGAGAGATGCATTCGAAGCAGGAAGGCCGGAGTCGCCGAGCTGCGACACGGCGAACTGAGTGCGCAGGCCGGTAAAGAGGCGCTCGTCTATCAGTCGACGCTCCAGCAGCTCGGCCGCGCCCATGCGCAGCGTGTAGAGCGATGCGGCGAAGTTGCCGCTGTCGACCGAGGAGACCGTGACGGGCTTGATCGGCTCAAGCGTGTGCGTGTTGTACCAGTTGTAGAGGTGACCGCGGTGCTTGGGCAGCGCGACGAAGGTCGAGAGCGTCGCGCTGGTCAGCTCGGCAAATTCGGGGACGGTGAGCCAGCCAAACTCGACCGCGGCCTGCCTCGCGTTCAAAAGCAGCCCGAGATTGGTGGGGGAAACGCGGGGCGCTTCGAAGAGGTTTGCCTCCTCGACATTGTCGGGCACGAGGTAGTGGTGCCGCGGGCCGCCGAACTGGTAGAAGTAGCGCCAGATACGCAGGGCCTGCTCGCGCAGGAAGGCGGAGTCTTTCGCACCGAGCTCAGCCTCTGCTTCGCTGGGCGGCTTGTTGAGCCATGCGGTGATGGCGCTGGCCGCGCCCCACAGCAGCAGCACGGGCGCGGCGATGGGCAGCGCGTGCGGCGCCTTCCAGAAGACGAACGCGGCGATGACGAGCGCGAACAGCGGTGTGGCCGCGAGATAGCGGTCGACCGGGGTGACGCGCTTGCCGGCCTCCGCCTCGGCCGCGGTTTCCCACTCGAGCAGGCGCTGCCCGGTGATGAAGCGGCGCACCAGGGCGCGCAGGATCGCGTCGAGCGAGAGGAAAGTGGAGTGGGGCAGAAAAGCCACGTTGAGCAGCGTGATGAAAGCGGCCTGACCCGCGCCGCTGACCGCTTCGCCGACCGCGCCGGCGGTGTCGGAAACGAAAGCGCGGCCGAGCGAGAAAACGAACTGCACGATGGTCGGCAGGAACATCAGCAGCAGCGTGATGAGCGTCCAGTAGAGCGCACCGCCTTCAAGGCCGAACCAGCCGGCGATGAGCAGCAGCATGGTGAAGGGCTCGACCAGCGAGCGGCGCAGGTTATCGAAGATTTTCCAGCGCGAGATGGTCGAAATGGGGTTGCGCACTTTTCTGCGCGACTCGTCAGGCACGCTGCGGAACAGCCACTGCGCGATCTGCCAGTCGCCGCGCACCCAGCGGTGTTTGCGGCGGGTGAAGGCGGAGTAGTGCGAGGGGTAATCGTCGATGACTTCAATGTCGGTGGCGAGGCCGGCGCGTGTGTAGGCGCCTTCGATGAGGTCGTGCGAGAGCAGGGAGTTGCGCGGGAAGCGGCGGTCGAGTACGGCGTGCAGCGTCGCGATTTCGTAGATGCCTTTGCCGGTGAAGATGCCTTCGCCGTAGAGGTCCTGGTAGACGTCGGAGACGGCGCGGGTGTAAATGTCGAAGCCGGTTTGGCCGGAGAACAAGGCCGCCAGGCGCGAGCGCGAGGCCGACTGCACGCTGACGCCCACGCGCGGCTGCAGGATGCCATAGCCGGCGGTGACGATGCGGCGCTCGGGGTCGATGACGGCGCGGTTCAAGGGGTGCGCCATGGCGCCGACCATCGCGGCCGCGGTGCCGCGCGGCAGCTGCGTGTCGGAGTCGAGCGTGATGATGTAGCGGACGTTCTGTACCTCCTTCACGCCGCCTGCCTTGACCGGAAAGGCATCGAAGACGCCTTCGAGAAACTTGTTGAGGTCAAGCAGCTTGCCGCGCTTGCGCTCCCAGCCCATCCACACGCCCTGCCGCGCGTTGAAGATGCGCAGGCGGTGGAAGAGAACGAAGCAGCCGCCCTTCTGGCCGCGGTAGCGCGTGTTGAGGTCGTTGATGAGCTTGATGGCGAGATCGACCAGCGGGTCGGAGTCGTTCTCGCGCGGGCGGGTGACCGCGTCGGGCAGGTCGGTGATGAGGGCGAAATGCAGGTGCGGGTCTTGATTCGCGAGATAGCGGACTTCGAGGTCGGCGACCAGCTCGCGCAATTGTTTTTCGTTGAGCAGCAGCGTCGGCACGGCGACCAGCGTCGCGCAGTCGGCGGGGATGCCGGCCTTGATGAACTCGAGCTTGGGCAGTGCGCGGGCTTCAAACAGCGAGGTGACGATGTTGTTGACCAGGTCCACGATGCCCTGCGTGGCGGGCAGAAACAGCAGCAGGAACGGCAGCACCAGCGCGATGGCGGTGTGCGCGGCCGGCACGATGGGCAGCAGCAGCGCGGCGATCAGCAGGACCGAGAGCACCTCGATGGGCGCGATGTAGAACAGGTCCGCATCGCGCTTGGCGGCGATGCGCATGCGCTCGACGAACGGGGGACGGTAGCCGATGGCGTGCGAGAGGTCGTCGACGCCGCCGTCGACCAGGTAGTAGCCGACGTGGGACTCGCGGAGGTACACGCGAGGATCCTCAATGGTGCGCTGCTGCGCGGCGCGGGCGAAGCGCAGGGCTTCGCGCGCGACCTCGACTTCGGTCAGGTCGGCGTGCGAAGCCAGCTGCGCCACGCGCTTGCGATAGGCTTCGCGGCTATTGAAGTCCATGCGCGGGTAGGCGCCGGCGGGGTCTTCGCGCAGCACGCGGTCGAAGACGATGAGCGGCTCGCCAACGATGGTCCAGTCGGCGTAGCCCAGCTCGCGCAGGCTTTTGATGCAGGTCTGGATGACGGGGTTGAGCCCCGAAGGAATGCCGGCCGCGAGCACGGATTCGCCTTCGGCGACGGCCTGCTCCATGAGGTGAAACTTCATCAGCGAAGAAAGCGACCAGAGCTCCTGCAGCTCCAGCGGCTCGACTGCCTGCAGCTCTTCGATGTAGACGGGCAGCGCCTTCGCGTCCCACACGTTGGCGGTGCCCTGGAAGTAGCCGGAGGCGACGGCGAGCGCGCGGGGCAGGCCTTCTCCATCGTCGCCGGCAGGCGAGAGGCGCGGCAGTTTGTCGAGCACGCGGCCGCCGGTGGCGACCTCGTTGAGGGCGGAGCGCAGCAGGCGGGGGTTCTCGCGCAGCACCAGCAGCGGGTTGGTGTTGCCGGTTTTGGGGTCGGGCTCGGGCAGCGCGTCGAGCTTGCGCACCAGCGCGTCGAGCGCGTTGCGGGCCGCCTCCACGCGGGTGCGCAGGCCGCTGTGGCCGCGAGGGTGCCGGGTCGCGGACCACTGGCCCGCATCGGCGCGGGCCTGGGCGCGCAGCGCGTCAGCGTTCCAGGAGGGCGCTGTGCTTGTCGCTGGGGACTGCGCCTGATCCAGGTCTTTCAGAGCGGAATCCGCATGGACGGACGGGCTGCCGGATGTGTTTATGTCTGTCACGCATGCTCCAGGGAGAAAACTTTTAGCGATAGCTGGCGGCCTGCATCTCGAACATCTCCGCGTACTGGCCGCCAAGCGCCATCAGGCGGGCGTGGTCGCCCTCTTCCACCAGCTGCCCGCCGGCCAGCACGACGATGCGGTCGGCCATGCGGACGGTTGAAAAACGGTGCGAGATGAGCAGAGCCATCTTGCCCATGGTCAGCTCCGCGAAGCGCTGGAAGACTTCCAGCTCGGAGCGTGCGTCGAGCGCGGCGGTGGGCTCGTCGAGGATCAGCAGCTGGGCGTTGCGCAGATACGCACGCGCCAGTGCAATGCGCTGCCACTCGCCGCCGGAGAGGTCGACGCCTTGTTCAAAACGGCGCCCCAGCATCTGGTCGTAGCCATTGCCGAGCTTGGCGACGACGCTGGCCGCGAGCGACTTTTCGGCGGCGTGTTCGATGTCTGCTTCCGAGTGCTCGACCTCGACGTGGCCGACCGCGATGTTCTCGCGCGCGGTCATTTCGTAGCGCATGAAGTCCTGGAAGATGACGCCCATCTCCTTGTGCAGGTCGTCGAGGTCGTATTCGCGCAGGTCGATACCGTCGAGCAGGATTTCGCCCTCGGTCGGGTCGTAGAGCCGGGTGATGAGCTTGACGACGGTGGTCTTGCCCTGTCCATTTTCGCCGATGAGCGCGATGCGCTCGCCCGGTTTGAGGCTGAAGTTGAAGTTCTTGAGCACGCGCCGCTCGGTGCCGGGGTAGGCGAAGCTGACGTTGCGGAACTCGAAGCCGTGCTGGATGGGGCGCGGCATGGGCAGGCCGTTGGGCTTGGAGACAACGGTGGGCTTCATGTCGAAAAAGGCGATGAGGTCGGTGAGGAAAAGCGCCTGGTCGGCCATGCCGGAGGCGGTTGAGAATGCCTGCTGAAAGTTGGTGCTGGCTTGCTGGATAGCGATGGTGATGAAGGTGAAAATGGCGATGGTGGCGTAGTGGCCGGTGACCGCCTGGTACACCGCGAAGACATACGCGCCGTAGTAGCCGGCCACGCTGACAAGCGAGAGAAGCCCGCCCCAGAGCAGCTTGCGGCGCGCGAGCGATACATCTTCGTTGTAGATGCCGCGGGAGAGGCGCTTGAAGCGGTCGGTGAGATAGCGGCTCAGGTTGAAAAGCTTGAGCTCCTTGGCTGCTTCCTTGCTGCCGCCCACTTGACGCAGGTAGTCCATCTGGCGCTTGGCCGGGGTCTGACGGAAGTTCTTCGCGTAGCCGAGGAAGGCGAAGTGGGTCTCGCCAAGGAACGATGGAACGACGCCGGCGATCAGCAGGAAGATGAGGAACGGCGAGTGGTAGACCAGTACCACGCTCCAGATGAGGGTGAGAACAAGCTGCTGGAAGAGATTGCCCATCTGCTGGATCATGGCCAGCCGGTCGGTAGCCTGCACGCGCGCGCGCTCCAAGCGGTCGTAGAAGACAGGGTCTTCATAGGTGGTCAGGTCGAGCTGCGCGGCCTTCTCCATCACCTTGACACTGGCGTGGTAGGTATAGCGGTCGGCGAGCAGCTGGTCGCTGTAGGTGATACCGCGAGAGAGGACGTTGCTGAGCAGGGCGAGCGCCACCTCGGTGGCGACCAGCCACCAGAAGTGGGGAAGCCAGGGCTGATGGCTGAGGGCGCGCTGCGCGCCGTAGATGATTTGTGACGCGACCAGGCCGATGCCGAGGCCGATGGCGGGCACGACCACCCGCAGGATCAGGCCCCAGGTGACGACCGCGGGACCGGACTCCCACAGGATATGGAGGACGGGGGGTATGTTGCGGAGCGCAACAATGCGCTCGCCCCAGGCGCTGCCTTTCTTCGCCGCTGCTTCGGCCATTCTGGTTGCTTTCCTGCCCGCAAGGAGAGTGCCGCGCGACGACGTGGAATCGATGCCGCGAAAGCTGGTTGCTCGGATGCGAGCCCGCTTTGAACTGTTGTGAGTGCCGCCGCCGGCGGCGCATGCCGTGATACTTCAGGGTACACCGGGAGGGGCCAGGCTCAAGCGGCGGCGCTTGAGCCTGTGTGCCTGCCTGGCATAATTTGTGCAGAGAAGGATCAAAGCTGCTTGCCAGCGGCTCCATGAACGTTGTATTTAGCATCAATGTAGGTGCGCAGAGTACGTCAGTGAGTAATGTTCGCCAGCGAACGTTGCCATTCGTGCTCAATCCATGCGCGGGTTGGATGGCTCGCGCGAAATTTGGAGAGGGGTCCGACTTTTGGCAGGAGACAGATCGCAGACAGTCGAGCAGCAGGATTTGCAAACGCGGCTCCGCACCGCCGGTCCCTGGTTTCATAACCTGCGCATTCAAGGGGTCGAGACCGCGCCGGAGCATTTTCTCGGGGACTATCCATATGTCAAGTGGCGCTATCTGGCCGAGGCGCTGCCGGAAGACCTGGGCGGCAGAAGTGTGCTCGACATAGGCTGCAATGCCGGCTACTACAGCATTGAGCTGAAGCGGCGGAATGCGGGCCGGGTGCTGGGCATCGATACGGAGGAGCTGTACCTGAACCAGGCATGCATCGCGCGCGACGAACTCGCGCTCGACATTGAGTATCAGCATTGCTCCGCCTACGATGTGCCGTCGATTCCGGGGCAGTTCGACATTGTGCTGTTCATGGGCCTGTTCTACCACCTACGCTACCCGCTGTACGCGCTGGACCGGGTGGTGCAGAAGATCAAACCCGGTGGCACGCTGGTGTTTCAGACGCTGTTTCGCCCGCATGCGGCTGGCAGCGGCACGCCGGTGGAGCCGGACTACCCGTTCTGGGAGGAGCCGATCTTTACCGATCCGGCGTTTCCGCAGATGCGTTTTTTCGAGCACAGCTTTGCCGGCGACAAGACCAACTGGTGGATCCCCAACCGGGCGGCGGTGGAGGGGATTTTGCGCTCGGCGGGGCTGCGCATCGATGCGCAGCCTGAGGAAGAAACCTGGCTGTGCACGCCGGTTGCAACCGAGCGCAACGGGCAGCCGCTGCAGGCGCTCGAGTTCGCCGGCAAACTCTGGTAAAGGGAGGGGCAGATGGTAGAAGCAGTGATGCTGTGGAACGAACCGAACAACCTGTCCCACTGGAACTTCCACCTCGACCCGCAGTGGGAGACGTTCGCGGCGATGGTGCGGTCTGCCTCGCGGGCGATTCGCGCGATCAACCCGGAGCTAAAAATCGTGCTGGGCGGCGTTTCCTCCTGCGACTGGCGGTGGATCCAGCTGATGAAAGCGCACGGCGCGCTGGAGCAGATCGATGTGGTCGCGGTGCACGGGTTTCCGCTGGACTGGAACCACTGGCACGTGAACGACTGGCCGGAGCGCATTCGCGAGACGCGGGCGGCGGCGGGGCTGCCGGTGTGGGTTTCGGAGGTGGGTGCGTCGTCGTTCGGCGCGGATGAAGTGGCCGCGTTCGGGCTGGAGCGCATGACCGCGCTGCTGAAGGATCAGGTGGAGCGCATCCACTGGTACAGCCTGTACGACCTGCCGCCGGAGTGGGAAGCGACGACGCGCCACAAGGAGGCCGAGGGCTCGTCGTACTACCGCCACTACTACATGGGCCTGCTGCGGCACGATGGCACGCCGAAGCAGTCGGCGCGGCTGTTCCCCCCGCTCACGGCGGCCAACCCGGCGCTGGGCCTGTGCCAGTGGTTCCATTTCGAGGACCACCGGCTGGATGCGGCGGTGGACTGGATGGAGCGGCTGGGGGTGCGCTACCTGCGCACAGGCGTCAGCTGGGCGGATTCGTTTCGTCCCAGCGCGGAAGCCTGGTTCGACCGGCAGATGAGCGCGCTGGCCTCCTTTGAAACGACAATGACACTGTGCTTTACGCCGGAGCATCTGGGCCTGGAAAAACACTGGGCGAGCCCTCCGCGGAATGTGGAGGATTTCACCGAATTTGCGCGCTGGGCGGTGGGCCGCTACGCCGCGCCGCTCGCGGTAAAGCCGGAGCCGGAGCCGCTTGCGGCAGCAGTTTAAGCAGAAGAGGGAAGGTAAGTAAATGGGACGAATGCGCACGATTCTGATCACCGGCGGCGCCGGATTTGTCGGCTCGCACCTGGCCGACGGGCTGCTGCGCGAGGGGCACTCGGTGCGGGTGCTCGACAACCTGACGCCGCAGGTGCACGGGCGCAAGCTGCCGACCTATCTCTCGCCGGAAGTGGAGTTTGTGTACGGCGACGTGCGCGACCGCGCGGCGGTGCAGCAGGCGATCGAAGGCGTGGATGCGATCTACCACTTTGCCGCGACTGTAGGCGTGGGCCAGTCGATGTATGAGATTCAGCGCTACATGGACGTGAATACGCTGGGCACCGCGCAGCTGCTGCAGGTGCTGCTCGACAGCAAGCAGCCGATCGAGAAGCTGATCGTCGCGTCGTCGATGTCGATCTACGGGGAAGGGTCGTACACGTGTGCGCGGTGCGGGCCGGTGGCTCCGCCGATTCGCGGCAACGGGCAGCTGCGCTCGGGCGTGTGGGACCCCGCCTGCGCCGGCTGCGGCGGCGCGCTCACTCCGCGGCCGACCGCGGAGAACAAGCCGAGCGAGGTCACGAGCGTCTACGCGCTCTCAAAGCGCGACCAGGAAGAGCTGTGCCTCACCTACGGCCGCGTGTACGATCTGCCGGTGGTGGCGCTGCGGTTCTTCAACATCTACGGCACGCGCCAGGCGCTCTCGAACCCCTACACGGGTGTTGCCGCCATCTTCGCCGCGCGCCTGCTCAACAACCAGCCGCCCATGGTGTTTGAGGATGGCGAGCAGCAGCGCGACTTCGTCAACATTCACGACATCGTGCGCGCTAATATCCTCGCGCTCGAGCGCGATGAAGCCAATGGGCAGGTCATCAATGTCGGCTCCGGCCAGCCGATCTCGATCAGCCGTGTGGCCGAGCTGCTCAGCACCTCGCTCGGTAAGCTGCTGCCTCATCAGCTTACCGGGCGCTATCGCTCCGGTGATATCCGGCACTGCTATGCCGATCTTGCCAAGGCGCGCAGGCTGCTGGGCTACGAGCCGCAGATAACGCACGAGCAGGGCTTTGCCGAGCTGGTGGAGTGGCTGCGCGCGCAGCAGGCTGAAGACAAAGCCGATACGATGCTGCAGGAGTTGAACACATACGGACTTTCCGCCTGAACCTGCATCGCAAGAACAAGAAAGGCCGCGTGCGGCGCCATGCGGCCAGCGTTATTCCCAATTCTCCTGGAGGAGGCACATTGAAGAGCAGGACCGAACGCAGAGTTCTGATCACGGGCGGCGCGGGATTCGTGGGCAGCAATCTGGCCGCGCACCTGCTGCGGCGCACCTCCGCGCACGTGACGGTATACGACAGCCTGGCGCGTCCCGGCGTCGAGCAGAACCTGGTATGGCTTGAAAGCCTCGCGGCGCCCGGGCGGCTCAGCGTGGTTCGCGGCGATGTGCGCGAACGTACCGCGCTTGCGAAGGCAGCCGACGGCGCGACAGAGATTTACCATTTCGCGGCGCAGGTTGCCGTCACCAGCTCCATCGCCGACCCGCTCGAAGACTGCCATACCAACGTGCTAGGCACGCTGCACGTGCTGGAGGCGGCGCGCCTGTCTCGCCACAAGCCGCTGGTCCTGTTCACTTCGACCAACAAGGTGTACGGCTCGCTCGATGGTGTGCCGGTGGAGCGCGTGGGCGACCGCTACGCTTTTGCCGATGCCGGTTTCCGCGGCGTGCCGGAGACGCATCCGCTCGACTTCCACTCGCCGTACGGCTGCAGCAAAGGCGCCGCCGACCAGTATGTGCACGATTACGCGCGCATTTACGGCGTGCCGACGGTGGTGTTCCGCATGAGCTGCATCGCGGGCCCGCGGCAGCTGGGCACCGAGGACCAGGGCTGGGTCGCGCACTTTCTGTACTCCGCGCTTGAAGGCAAGCCGGTCACCATTTACGGCGATGGCTGCCAGGTACGCGATATTCTGCACGTGCATGACCTGGTGGATGCGATGGAGCGGGTTGCCGCCGAGCGCGGCAAGGCGGCCGGCCAAGTGTTCAACGTCGGCGGCGGATACAGCCAGTCGGTCTCGGTGCGGCAGGCGCTGGCGATGATTGAGCAGCAGACCGGGCTCGCGATCGACTGCCGCTACGCCGAGGCGCGGCCCGGCGACCAGCAGATTTATATCAGCGACACGGCCAAGCTCTTCGCGCACACCGGATGGCAGCCCGCGCGCAAGCTCGACCTTATCTTCGCCGACATTGCCGCCTTCTGGCGTGAGGAACTTGCGTGCCGCCGCGGGCTCGAACTCGAGGCGGCGGAGCAGGAGCAGGAGCTGGTCACGACCCAGCCCGCAACCCGGCCCCGTACGCGGGAGGGATATGTGGCATGAATTATGCACTGATCAATCCGCGCTGGAGTTTTGAAGGTTCGACGTACTTCGGGTGCCGCGACCCGCATCTTCCGCTGGAGCTGCTGCATGCGCGCGAAGAGCTGCGCAAGGCCGGCCATACTGTGCTGCTGGTCGATGCGCAGATGGAATCGCTCGCGCCCGCACAGGTGAGCGCGCGGCTCAATGAGGCTGGCTTCGCGGCGGATTTTGTCGTGATGCCGACCGCGCCCTCGTACCTGTTCTGGCGCTGCCCGCCGCCGGAGCTTCGCGTGCCGCGCGAGTGGGTCGCCGCGCTCAGGCGCGGCGTCGGCGCGCAGGGAAAGTTCGTGTTGATTGGCCCGCACGGCTCGGTCACGCCTGGCGCGACGCTGCGCAAAACCAGCTGCGACATTGTGGTGCGCGGCGAGCACGACCAGCTGCTCCCGCTGCTCGCTTCGCAGCCGTGGAGCACGATTGCCGGCTGCTGCTGGCAGGACGATACCGGGCTGCACCTGAGCGAAGGACTTGGCGTTACGTCCATGACGGACATTGGCGCCATCGATTTCAGCGACTATCCGGTCGAGCTGCACACGCACAAGCACCACGTGTTCGAGCATGTGGACGGCCTCGGCGCGGAGCTTGAGTACGCGCGCGGCTGCCCGTGGTCCTGCTCGTTTTGCAACAAGACGCTGTTCCGCAACAAATACCGCGAGCGCCCGGTGGCCGTGGTGCTGGCGGAGATCGACGCGCTGATCGCGCGCGGCGTCACCTATGTCTACTTCATCGATGAAATCTTCGGAGTTGGCAAGAATGTGCGCGCATTGCTTGAGCAGATCGCGAAGCGCCCGCTCAAGATCGGCTTTCAGACGCGCATCGACCTGTGGGATGAAGAGAGCTTCGATTTGCTGGGACGCGCGCATGCCATTTCGATTGAGTGCGGCATTGAGTCGATTACAGAAGAAGGACGCAGAGAGCTGAACAAAAACTGCCGGCTCTCGACCGAACGCATTGGGGAGATGCTCGCGTATGCGCGGCAGAGAATCCCGTGGGTGCAGGCCAACCTGATCCGCACCACGCAGGATGACGCGGCCGCGGTGCGCGCGTGGCAGACGGAGCTGCGCGAGCACGGCGTGTGGGTCTCTGACCCGGTGCCGATGTTTCCGTTTCCCGGCTCGCCGCTGTACGTGGAAACCTTTGGCGCGGCGCCCGATGACGAGGCCTGGGAGCGTGCGCATCGCCATTATCTCGGCCTGTTTGCCGACGCGGGTTTCAGCGACATCCAGGAAGAAAAGCCGGTCGCTCTGGAGGAGCTTGAATGCATGTCCTTCTGACCACGGATTCGGTCGGAGGCGTGTGGACGTATACCGAAGAGCTGAGCGCGGGGCTGGTGCGCAATGGGCACCAGGTCACGCTGGTCACGTTCGGCCAACTGCTGGACGATGGCCAGCGGGCGTGGCTGCTGAGCATGGATTCGCCGCTGTTCGAGTGGGTGGAAACGGAGTACAGGCTGGAGTGGATGGACGATGCAGGCGAAGACCTGCTGCGCTCGGTCACGTTCCTTCGCGAGCTCGCGCTGAAAGTGCAACCGGATCTGTTACATACCAACCAGTTTGCGTATGGCGAGCTGGCGGACACCCTGCCGGTGCTGATGACCGGGCACAGCGACGTGCTTGGCTGGTGGCAGGCAGTGCACGGGGAACGCGTGCCCGATACCGGGCGCATGCGCGCCTATGCCGCGCTGGTGCGCGCCGGTTTGCAGGCGGCGACGCGCCTGGCCGCGCCCACGGCCTGGATGGCGCGGGAGCTGCGCGAGCAGTACGGGATTGCACGGGCGATTGAAGTGATCCCGAATGGGCGATCGCCGCAGCTGTTTATCGCGAACCGACCGAAAACTCTGCAGGCCATTACAGTGGGCCGCGCCTGGGACCCGGGCAAGCATGTTTCGATTCTGGAACAGATCGATGTCGCTATGCCGCTCTGGATTGCCGGCGAGTCCACGTCTCCTGTGCCTGCCTCGCATGTGCCGCAAGCGCCGGTGGCGACCCGGGTGCGCGGCGTGGTTTACCTGGGCAAGCAGAATGCATCGCAGCTGCGCGAGCTATACAGCCGCACGGCGATCTACGTGGCTACGTCGCGTTACGAGCCATTTGGGCTGGCGCCGCTGGAAGCAGCGCTGAGCGGCTGCGCGCTTGTGCTCAGCGATCTGCCGACGCTGCGCGAGATCTGGGGCGACGCCGCGCTTTACTATCCCGCCGGCGATGCGGCCGCGCTGGCGGCGGCGCTGCGCCGCGTGGCCGCGCAACCGGACGAGATCGCGGAGTTTGCCGCACGCGCGCTGGCCCGCGCCCGCACGCGCTACACCGCGGACGAGATGGTTGCGCATCATGAGGCGACCTACTCGTCGCTGTTGCAGCTAGCCAGCCTGCAGGCAGAGGGCGAATGAGCGCGCGGCGCATCGTCTATCTCGCGCACTCGCTCCGGTCCGACTGGAACAACGGCAATGCCCACTTCCTGCGTGGGCTTCTGCGAGGGCTCAATGCGCTGGGCCATAGTGTCAGCTGTTTTGAGCCGGCCGACAGCTGGTCGTATACCAACCTGCTGGGCGAAGGCGAGCGCGGCCGCCGGTCGCTCGCCCAGTTTGCCGCAACCTACCCGGAGCTGGACGTGCGCACCTATGCCGACGACCTGGTGCTCGCGGCCGGCTTGCGTGAGGCAGACATCGTCATCGTGCATGAATGGACCGAGCGGACGCTGATCGACCGCGTGCTGACGCTGCGTGCGCAGTATGGCTTTCGCGTGCTCTTCCACGACACCCATCACCGCGCCTCTTCAAACCCCGGGCAGCTCAGCCACTTTCGAATCGCCGAGTTCGATGGCGTGCTTGTTTTCGGCGATGTACTGCGGCGGCTTTATCGCGAGCGCTGGGGCGTGGCGCGGGTTTGGACCCTGCATGAAGGGGCTGACGTTTCCGTGTTTCACCCGCAGCCTGGCGCTGTCGAGCGCGATCTGCTTTGGATCGGCAACTGGGGCGATGGCGAACGCACCGAAGAGCTGGCGCGGTTTCTGCTGGAACCGGCTCGCCTGCTGCCCGCGCGGGCAGGCCTGGTGCATGGCGTGCGCTATCCGCGGAGCGGCCTCGATGCGCTTGCGCTTGCCGGTGTTGTATATGGTGGCTACATCGCCAATCTCGACGCGCCCGCTGCATTTGCAACCGCGCGATGCACAGTTCACATTCCGCGCCGGCAGTATGCGGCGCAGCTGCCAGGCATTCCGACCATTCGCGTGTTTGAGGCGCTGGCCTGCGGCATCCCGCTGATCTCCGCGCCGTGGAGCGATGCGGAGGCGCTGTTCTGCCCGCATGATTTTCTGTGGGCGCGCGACACAGACGAGATGGCCGCGGCGATGCGAGAGCTGCTGCGCGACGATGCTGCACGAGAGCAGCGCGCAGCGCAAGGCCTCGCAACCGTGCGCGCGCGCCACACCACGCTGCATCGCGCGGAGCATCTCTCCGCTATCTTCGACGAGGTGCTCCAGTGAACGTTCTCGCCTTCGGCTCCTCGCTGCTTTCTTCTTATTGGAACGGCGCGGCCACCTACTATCGCGGCATGTACAAATACCTGCACGCGCTCGGCTACACCATTACCTACGCGGAGCCCGATGCCTTCAATCGCCAGGCGAACCGCGACTACGATGCAGTCCCGTATGCACGGAGCGTCGTGTACCAGCCGGGCCAGTGGGAGGCTGTGCTGCGCGAGCTTGCGCCGTCAGCGGACCTGCTGGTCAAGCACTCTGGCATCGGGGTGGACGATGCGGCGCTGGAAGCCGCGCTGCCCGGTTATCGCGCACCGGGCGCGCTGGCCTGTATTTGGGACGTGGATGCGCCGGCAACGCTGGAGCGCACGGAAGGCGATCCGGCGGATCCGTTTCGCGGCGCGTTGCCGCGCTACGATGCCGCGCTGCTGTATGGAGGCGGCTTCGGTGTGGTGGCCCGCTTCAAGGCGCTGGGCGTGCCGGTTTGCGAGCAGATTCACAACGGCCTGGACCCGGAAACGCACCACCCGGCCGCGCCCGATGCGCGCTACAGCGCCGATCTGGTTTTCCTCGGCAATCGTTTGCCTGACCGCGAGCGCCGCGTGGAAGAATTGTTTCTGCGCGCTGCTTCGCTCGCGCCCGAGATGACGTTTCTGCTGGGCGGCGAGGGCTGGGGCGGCAAACCCATGCCCGCGAACGTGCGCTGGCTGGGCCACGTGCCCACCGGCGAGCACAACGCGGTCAACTGCTCGGCGCGCATGGTGCTCAACATCAATCGCGACTCCATGGCGCAGGTTGGCTTCTCTCCGCCCACGCGCGTTTTTGAGGTGGCCGGCAGCGGCGCCTGCCTGCTGTGCGATGCGTGGCCGGGCGTGGAAACGTTTTTCGTTCCCGACAAAGAAATCCTTGTCGTGCGCGATGCGGAGCAGATCGTTGCCGCGCTGCGCGGCTACTCGGCTGAGGCTGCGTCCAACTACGGAGCCGCGCTGCACCGGCGGGCGTTGCGCGAGCACACCTATGCCCAGCGTGCGGAGCAGGCGCATCGCCTTCTGCAACAGTTGTGGGCACAGAAAGGCCGCGTGTGAGGATCAGCATTCTTGGCCTCACCATCACCTCGGCCTGGGGCAATGGTCATGCCACCACCTACCGCTCGCTGTGCCAGGCGCTCGACGCGCGCGGGCATAGTATTCGCTTTCTTGAGAAGGATGTTTCCTGGTACCGCGATCACCGCGATCTGCCCGCCCCTTTTTTCTGCGAAGTACAGCTCTACCGCGAGTGGAGCGAGACCGGCGCATGGCTTGCAGAGGCAGCCTCGAGCGATCTAATCGTGATCGGTTCCTATTTCCCCGATGGCATCGCCGCGGCTGCATACCTGTTTCAGCACGCGCGCTGCCCCATTTTCTTCTACGACATCGACACGCCGGTCACCGTCGACCGGCTCTGCCGAGCTGGCGAGACTGAAGCGCTGCGCGCCGCCGATATCCCCCGGTATGACGCATACCTGAGCTTTACCGGCGGGCCCATTCTTCACGAACTGGAAACACGCTTCGGCGCGCGGCGGGCGCTCCCGCTCTACTGTTCGGTCGACGTGGAGGTGCACCAGCCGCAGCCAAGCGACTCGCGCTTCGACTGCGCGCTCAGCTACCTGGGCACGTACTCGGCGGACCGCCAGCCCCGGCTCGAATCGCTCCTGCTTGCGGCCGCGCGCGCGCTTTCCGGGGAGCGCTTCCTCATTGGGGGCGCGCAGTACCCGCCGGGTATCGAGTGGCCCGCAAATGTAATGCGGTTTGAACATATCCCGCCGCACGAGCACGCCTCTTTCTACTGCTCTTCGCGGTTCACGCTCAATCTCACCCGCGACAGTATGGTGGCCGCGGGCTGGTCGCCCTCGGTGCGCTTGTTTGAGGCCGCGGCCTGCGGCGCGGCGATCATTTCCGATAAGTGGGCCGGGCTCGATGAGATGCTCATGCCCGGCCGGGAGATCCTGCTCGCCGCCAGCAGTGAGGACGTGCTGCGCATTCTGCGCGAGACCGGCGACGCTGAGCGCAAAGCGATGGGCGCAGCGGCTCGCACTCGCGTGCTGGCCGAGCACTCGAGCGCGCACCGCGCCGTCGAGCTCGAGCAGATTGCCGCGAGCATCCGCCCACAGCACGCGGCACGCTAGCATGCTGCCGGCGCCAAACACGCTCGCTCGCGCGCATGCGCTGCTGGCCGAACGCTGTGTGGATGCGGCGCTTGCGCGATTTGTTGAAGCCGAGCACGCCGGCGCCGATGCCGATGCGTGTGCAGCCGGCCGCTGGGAGTGCTGCATGCTGCTTGGCAGATACGAGCACGCGTGGGTGGAGAGTGAGCAAATCGAAGCGCGGCAACGCGCGTCCGGCAGCGCGGACCCGCTTCGATTCTGGGATGGAGAACCGCTCGCTGGCAAGCGCGTGATGCTGCGCTGTCTGCACGGCTTCGGCGATGCGCTCCAGTTCATCCGCTATGCGCCGCTGATCCGCGAGCAGGCCGCCTCGCTCTGCGTCGAGGCGCACCCTGAGATTGTTTCGCTGCTCGGCGCCTGCGATGGAGTGGAGCAGGTCATCACGTGGGGCCGCGATGCGCCGCCTGCTTGGGATGCGCAGGTTGAGATCATGGAGCTGCCTCGCATCTTTCGAACGACAACTGCAACCGTTCCTGCTACATTTCCGTATCTTCACTCTGGGCGGCTTGGACATGCGGGTGCGTTTGCGCGTGGCGTCGAGCGGCGCGGAGACACCGGCGTGCACTTCGGATTTTCATGGCGTTCCAGCGACTGGAACCTGCTTCGCTCCGTGCCGCTGCCGGAGTTTGTAACTATGCTCGCCGGTTTGGCGGGATGCAAGGGGTATAGCCTGCAGCAGAACGGCGCTGCCGAGCTTTCTGAGGTTCGCAGCATGAGCACACAAAACATTGAAGCGCCTTTTGCTGAGCTTGCCGTGCGCATGTCGCTGCTGGACGTAGTGGTCACGGTGGACGGCGTGCTCGCGCACCTTGCCGGAGCGCTGGGCAAGCCGGTGCTGCTGCTGCTGCCGTATGCCGCGGACTGGCGATGGGGGCTGGAACAAACAACGCCGTGGTATCCGCGCACGCAGCTCTTTCGCCAGCAGCGGCCCGGCGACTGGAGCCGCCCTCTTGAGCAGGCGCGCTCAGCTCTGCGGCATCTCATCTCCGCATGAAAGCCGTGCAGTACGACGCGATCGTTCTGGGTGCGGGCATCGCAGGGCTTGCGGCCGCGCGAGCTCTCGCCGAAGCAGGCCAGCGGGTGCTGGTTCTGGAAGCAGAAAGGCAAGTGGGCGGCCGCATGCGCACCGGCCATGCCGCGGGTCTCGCGCAGCCGATCGAGCTTGGCGCGGAGTTCATTCACGGCCGGCCGCCGGAGCTGCTTGCACTGCTCGACGAAGCCGGGCTCGAGATCGTGGAGGCCGAAGGCGACCAGCTCTGCTATAGCGGCGGCGCGCTCGTGAAGTGCCCGGAGGACGGCGCCTGGGAACTGCTCGACGGCATGCAAGCCACATCCGCCGAAGCAGGCGACATGAGCTTTGACGCGTATCTCGCTCGCTCCGCTGGCTCCCCCGCGAATAAGCGGCGCGCGCGCGACTACGTTGAGGGATTTAACGCGGCGAATGCAGGCGAAATCGGCATCGCCGGGCTCGCGCGGCAGCAGGCGGCGGAAGACGCGATCGAGGGCGAGCGCGCCGCGCGCGTGGTGCGCGGCTACCAAGCGCTCGCCGAGTATGTTTGCGGTCGCGCGGTCGAAGCGGGCGCCGCACTGCTGCTCGAAACGCCGGCAGCGAACGTCGCCTGGAAGCCCGGCCGCTGTACCGTGCATGCGGCCAATGGCCGGCACTGGAGCGCGAAGCAGGTGGTCTGCTCGCTGCCGCTTGGCGTGCTGCAGTCGCGCTCGATCACTTTCTCGCCGCAGCCCGAAGAGGCGCTCCGCGCGGCGATGAGTCTGCGCGCCGGTCTTGTGCAACGGCTGGTACTGCAGTTTTGCGAGCGATGGTGGGCGGCGGAGTATCCGCGCATGCACTTCCTGTTCGCGCCGGAGATGTACCCGCCGACCTGGTGGAGTACGCTGCCGCTGCCAGGCCCGCTGCTGACCGCGTGGGTGGGCGGCCCGCGCGCGCTGCGCGGCTCGCGTGATCTTACGGAGCAATCTGTTCACGCGCTGGAGCAGATGTTCGGGCGGCCTGTGCATCGCGAGCTCGTTGCGGCGCACTTTGTCGACTGGAACCACTGTCCCTACTCGCAGGGCGCTTACAGCTACGCGCCCGCAGGTGCTGCCGACGCTTCGCGCATGCTGTCGCAGCCGATTGAGAACACGCTCTTTTTCGCGGGCGAGCATACCGACACAACCGGGCACCCGGGCACGGTGCACGGCGCACTGCGCTCCGGCCTGCGCGCCGCGCGGCAGGCGCTTACCGCGTAGCGGGTGTTGGCTGGGCCACCGTGACCCACGGCGTCCCGGCAAAGCCGTTGTGCCAGATGCTCACCATCCTGCGCGTGTTCGCGATATCGACAGCAGGGTCGCGGTCGAGCAGCAGGAAGTCGGCGCGCATGCCCAGCGCGAGCGTTCCCGTCACGTGGTCGATGCCGAGCAGCCTTGCATTTGTTGCGGTGGCACAGCGGATTGCCTCGAGCGGCGTCAGTCCCGCTTCGACCATCAACTGCAGCTCGCGATGCTCCGCGTAGCCGGGCAGACGCACCGGGTTCGCGCCGGAGTCGGTGCCGAAGCCGACCCGCACACCTGCTGCGTACATCAGCTTCAGGTTTGTTTTCGCCATCGCGAAATCCTTCCGGTGCTGTTCGGTTTGCGGGTCGGCCGCCACGCTCTTGCGGTACGCGTCGCTGCGCAGCTTCGCAAGCTCCTGCGGGCTGGTGGCGCGCACCAGGAAGGGATCGTTCAACAGCTCCGGGTGATCGGCGAACACGAAGAACGATTCATCGACGGTGAGTGTGGGGATGTAAAAGGTGCCCTGCTTTTTCATCGCGACAATCAGCGCGCGGTCCACGCGCTGGTCGCGAACCGAATGTGCCAGCACATCCACGCCCGCGGTTACCAGCGCCTTTGCATCGGCCAGCGCGTACACGTGCGCGGCTACCGGAATGTGCTGCTTGTGCGCTTCGTCGATCACGGCGGTGTAGATGGAGGGCTGCATTTTCGGCAGCGTGCCATGCATGTCGTCGACCCAGACTTTGATGAAGTTGGTATGCCGCGCGGCGGCCTCGTCCACATCGCGGCGTGCTTCGTCCGGCGTCTTGGGCTGGTACAGCTGGTCGGCGGCGTGCGGAACCGGCGGCGCGCCGCCCGGCACACCGATGCCGCGGTCCGCCACGAACACGGTCGCGCCGTCCAGGTTGCCCGCCGCCTGCTGCGTCCGGATGGCGTAGACGAGGTCGCGATTGAGCCCCAGCGACAGCATGTCGACCACGCCGTAGTGCTCGTACTGCCGCAGCTCCGCCAGCACATGCGGCTCCGTGTAGAACGCGGCGCTGTTGGCAGTTCCGTTGACCAGGGCCAGGTGGCCATGTGCGTTGATCAGCCCGGGCATCATCGTTTCGCCATGTGCGTCGATGACGCGGGCGCCGGGCGGGAGCGCCGGCGCGTTCGGCGCGGCCGCGCGGATGGACTGGATCTGCGTTCCTTCTACTATGACGGTCACATCGGTGCGCGGCGGTCCGCCGGTTCCATCGATCAGCCGCACGTGCTCGATCGCCGTGAACGCCGGCGTGGCCTGCGCGAAGAGGCACGGGGCCACGGAGAGAAGAGCGCCCACGGCGATATGGCGAAATGCTGAAACCGGTCGCATAGCCTGCTTGGACGCAAGGCAAACAAAAACAGCCGCATTGCATTCGAGGCTTCGGCGGCATCCTATCGTCATACCTTTTGTAATTCTCATTCGAACTAGAGCAGGCGGGAGAAAAGGACAGGCGATTGAATGCTACAAGCTGACGTGAAAACACATCTGGATGCGCGGACGCGGCTCGGCGCAGCGCAGGGAGCGCCCGAGGGCTCCGCGCGAAAAGCCGCCGCAAGCCCGCTGGTCTATGCCGCTGTTCTTTCCGCGGCGTACCTGCTGCGGCGGCAGCTGTTCAGCCCTGGCGCGCTGCTGTTCGCGGCAGGCTACATGGCCGCGAAAAATGCGAAGACCGCAAGGCTTACCGGGCGGATGAGGGGCTCCACCCAAGGCCTGGTGCAGGAGCAGGCCACGATGACGATCGACAAGCCGGCTGACGAGCTTTATAAGCTGTGGCAGAACGTGGAGCGGGCGCCAAGCTACATGGAAGCGATCCGCAGCGTGACCCGCAAGGGCAAGACCGGTTCGCACTGGGTCATGGATTTGCCGGGCGGCAAAACGCTCGAATGGGACGCGGAATGGACCGCGCAGGAGCCGGGCCGCCGCCTCGCGTGGCACACCGTGGGAGCACCGGCGATCCCGTCCGCGGGGCAGGTTGCGTTTGAGCCTGCGGCGAGCGGCCGCGGTACGATCGTGCGCGTGAACCAGGAGTTTCTGCTGCCCGGCGGCAAGCTCGCCGCGGCGCTTGGCGGACTCTTTTCGCGCACCCCCGGCGGCTACGTGCGCGAGAACCTTCGCCACTTCAAGCAGCTTGCCGAGGCAGGCGAAATCGCCACCACGCGCGGCCAGCCGCACGGCAGCCGCTCCATCGGCGCGCGCCTGCAGCAGGCCGTTACCGGCGACCGCGAACAGCAGCAAACCGTGCCCGCAACCGGCGCCATTGCGCACAATGCAGCGTCACAGGAGGTGGCATAGTGAAGGCTCTCTGCTGGATGGGAAAAGAACATCTCGAAGTGCAGAACGTTGCCGACCCGAAGATTCTGAACCCGGGCGATGCGGTCATCAAGATTACGCGGACTGCGATCTGCGGCTCCGACCTGCACCTCTACGACGGCTACATACCGACCATGCAGCCCGGCGATATTCTCGGCCACGAGTTCATGGGCATCGTTGAAGAGGTAGGCGAGAATGTAAAGAAACTCAAGCGCGGCGATCGGGTGGTGGTGCCGTTCACGATTTCCTGCGGGAACTGTTTTTTCTGCAAGAGCACGCTCTGGAGCCTGTGCGACAACTCGAACCCCAATGCCGCCGTAGCTGAAAAGATGTACGGCTACTCCGGCTCGGCGCTCTATGGCTACTCGCATATCTACGGCGGCTATGCAGGCGGCCAGGCGCAGTACGCGCGCGTACCCTTCGCCGATGTCGGGCCGATCAAGATCGAGAACGACTTGCCCGATGAGAAGCTATTGTTCCTTACCGATATTTTCCCGACCGGTTACATGGCCGCGGAGGACGCCAACATCCAGGAAGGGGACACGGTCGCGATCTGGGGCGCGGGTCCTGTCGGCCTGTTCGCCGTGGCCAGCGCGTTCATGCTGGGCGCGAAGCGGGTCATCTCGATCGACCGCTTTCCCGACCGGCTTGCGCTTGCCGGTAAGCTGGGCGCGGAAACGCTCGATTACTCGCGGTACGACACGCTTGAAAGCCTGCGCGAGCTGACCGGCGGCGTAGGGCCGGATAGCGCGATCGATGCGGTCGGCCTGGAGGCGCACGGCAGCTCGATCGGCGGCGTGTACGACCGCACCAAGCAGGCGCTCAAGCTCTCCTTCGACCGGCCGACTGTTTTGCGCGAGGCGATCTTAGCGGTGCGTAAGGGCGGCACTGTCTCGTTCCCTGGCGTGTACGGCGGCCTGCTCGATAAGGTGCCCTTTGGCGCGGCGTTCGGCAAGGGCCTCACCATGAAGATGGGGCAGACGCACATGCAGCGCTACCTGCAGCCGCTGCTCGCGCGCATTGAGAAGGGCGAGCTCGACCCGAGCATGATCATCTCGCACCGCATCGGCATCGAGGAGATTCCCGAGGCGTTCCGGATCTTCCGCGATAAAAAGTACGGCTGTACCAAGGTGATTATCGACCCGTGGGTAGAGGGCGGCCGGACTGGCGACCTGGTGCCCAAGGGGAATGGAGCGATTGCGGAAGCGGCTTGAAAGCAGGCTGACTGTGAACACGAGAGGGGTGCGGCAACGCACTCCTCTTCTGTAACTTTTAAGGTTACATTTCGTTCCACTCCTTCGCCGCAGTACGGCCGAGTCCTGTCAGCGAGCGCAGGTCCTTGCCTTCGGCATTGGCTCCGGGCATTGGCTCCTGCTGTGCAGACTGCGGCGCCGGCAGCGTGCGGTTCACGAGCGACAGCACAGACGCTGTCAGCGCGGGCGACACCTGCCCCAGGCGCCCGGCAAGCGCGGCCTGCGGCGTGATGCTCAACTCTGTTTCGCCTGTTTCCGCGGCGCGCAGCACGCGCCCGGCTGCCGCGTACGCATTCCGCGAGATACCCGGCAGCGAGTCGCCGAGATTGAACCAGCGAAACTCTTCCTCGCGGTTGCCGACCACCTTCGCGTTGCGCGGCGAACCGGTTCGCAGCAGCCCCGGCGTCACCGTGGTCACGCGCACGCCTTTCGCGCGAACCTCCGCATGCAGGCCTTGCGAGAAGCCGACCGCCGCGAATTTGCTGGCGGAGTAGGGCAGCAGGTGCGGCACTGCGACCTTGCCGCCGATCGATGCGATGTTGACGATTGCGCCCTCGCGCCGCTTGAGCATCCCGGGCAGCACCGCGAGCGTGCAGTGCACCATGCTGAAGTAGTTGCTGCGGATCGCGTCTTCAAACGCGGCGAGCGGCTGCGACTCCACCGGACCGACAGAAATGATTCCGGCATTGTTGACCAGAACGTCCACCGCACCCCAGTGCTCCTCGATGAATCGCAGCAGCCGCAGCACCTGCTCGTTCTCGCGCAGGTCGCAGGGCCGCGTCAGCAGATGGTTCTTGTCCGCGGCGCCTCGGTCGAGCAGCAGGTTCCGCGCGCGGCCCAGCTCCAGTTCATCGCGCGCGGTCAGCACCACGCGCGCGCCGGCGCGGGCGAACCGCTCCGCCAGCGCCAGTCCAAACCCGCGCGAGGAGCCTGTCACCAGCACCACCTTGCCCCGCACCGGGAAACGCCGCCACGCGCGCAGTACGACCTGCACTGCCGCGAGCGCGCCCGCTGCTACCGCCAACCCTGTCAAAGCCTGTTTCCTGCGCATGACTGCTTCGATGCCGCCGTTGCCGCATGCGCCTTGCTTCCCACCTTGGCTGGGGCTTATTGTCAGCAGAGAAGGAGCAACCCTCGCGTGCCAAGCCGCCTGTCTCGAGTCATCGCCCCCCTCCTATTCGCTGCACTCTACTCTCCCATGCTTCTCGCGCAGGCTCCCGACACAACCCTGGCCGCCACTCCGCCCATGGGCTGGAACAGCTGGAACCACTTTGCCGGCAAAGTGACCGATGCCGATGTGCGCGCCGCCGCCGATGCCCTGGTCTCGAGCGGCATGCGCGATGCAGGGTACATCTACGTCAACATCGACGACACCTGGCAGGGCAAGCGCGACGCGCACGGTGTACTGCAGCCCAACAGCAAGTTCCCTGACATGAAAGCGCTGGCCGATTACGTGCACTCGAAAGGCCTCAAGCTCGGCATCTACTCCTCGCCCGGCCCGTACACCTGCGCGCACTACGCGGGCAGCTACAAGCACGAGAAGAAGGACGCGGCCACGTACGCGAAGTGGGGCATCGACTATCTGAAGTACGACATGTGCTCCTACGGCAACATCATGGACAAGAAGGTGGGCAAGCCAACGGCCGCGAACGCGGAAAAGCGCCTGGCCATGGACACCGCGGCGTACGAGAAGATGCACAAGGCGCTGCTCGCAACCGGGCGGCCCATCTTGTTCTCGATGTGCCAGTACGGCTGGGATGACTCCTGGAAGTGGGCTCCGAGTGTGGGCGGCAACTCCTGGCGCACTACCGGCGACATCAATGACACCTACAAGCGCATGGCCGAGATCGGCTTCAACCAGGCAGGGCTGGCCAAGTACGCGGGGCCAGGCCACTGGAACGACCCCGACATGCTGGAGGTGGGCAACGGCGGCATGACCCCGGACGAGTACCGCACGCACATGAGCCTATGGGCGCTGCTGGCCGCGCCGCTGCTGGCCGGCAACGACCTGAGCACCATGACGCCCGAAACGCTCGCCATGCTGACCGACAAGGATGTCATCGCGATCGACCAGGATTCGCTGGGCAAGCAGGGCGACCGGCTCTCGCAGGAAGGCATGCAGGAGATCTGGTCGCGGCCGCTCACGGGCGGCGCCGTGGCGGTCGGGCTGTTTAACCGCAGCCAGGAACCGCAGCAGATGACGCTCTCGCTGGCGGCCGCGCACATGAGCCTAACGGCCAAATTGCATGACATCTGGGCCAACCAGGATGTGTCGGCCAGCGATGGCAGCTATACCATTTCCGTGCCCGGCCATGGCGTGGTGCTGCTGCGTATCTCGCAGTAGCGGCGGCCGCAGCAGGGTACGGGCGCCCGCGGCCAGGCACACGAAGGTACCGTGGCGGTCTACAGGTTTCGGCTGCACGTTCCCCGCCGAGGCGCGTAGAATAAAGGCCGGACCTCCCTCCCGGCACGCCGCTTTCCTTCGGAGGCAGGCTCCACTCGAAACCATGAGCGCAACCCATCTGGAACCCGCACAACTCTCCTCCGCCTCCACCCGCGACCTGGTCTTCAACAGTTTCCGCCGCTGGGGGTACCTGCAGGCACAGCTCGACCCGCTTGGCCAGGAACTCACGCCGCTTCCGCTGCCCGAGGACCTGCCCGCCGGCGCGAGCGACGCAGACATCGCGGCCGCGAAGAAGATCTACTGCGGCACGCTCGGCGCCGAGTTCATGCACATTGCCGACCGGGCGCGGCGCGAGTGGATCATAACGCGCCTGGAAAAACCGGCGCGCAAGTTTTCCTCCGCCGAGCAGCGCCGCGTGCTCTCGCAGCTTATCCGCGCCGACCTGTTCGAGCAGGTTATCCAGTCCCGCTATCTGGGCACCAAGCGGTTTTCGCTCGAAGGCGTGACCGCGCTGATCCCGTTCCTCGATGAGGCATTCCAGCGCGCGGCCGAGCTGGGCGCGGCCAAGGCCATGATCGGCATGAGCCATCGCGGCCGCCTCAGCGTGATGGTCAATACCTTTCGCAAGGCCGCTGCCGACATTTTTTCGAAGTTCGAAGACGTGAACCCGCGGTCGTTCCTGGGCGGCGGCGATGTGAAATATCACGTCGGCGCCACGGGCGAGTACCCCACCCGCTCCGGGACCAAAATGGCGCTCCACCTCGTCTCGAACCCGAGTCACTTGGAAGCCGTGGACCCGGTCGCAATGGGCCGCGCGCGCGCCAAGCAGACCCGCATCGGCGGCGCGGAAGGCGTTCGCCGCGTGCTGCCGATCGTCATCCACGGCGACGCCGCGTTCGCGGGGCAGGGCATCACGGCGGAGACGCTCAACCTCAGCGATATTCCCGGCTACTCCGTCGGCGGCACCCTGCATGTGCTGGTCAATAACCTGATCGGCTTTACCGCCGAGCCGGGCGAGGCCAACTCGTCGCGCTACGCATCCGACGCGGCCAAGCGGCTGCCGGTGCCGATCTTTCACGTCAACGCGGAAGACCCGGAAACGGTTCTGCGCATCGCCGCGCTGGCGATCGAGTACCGCTACGAGTTCAGCTCCGATGTGGTGGTCGATCTGATCGGCTATCGGCGCCACGGCCACTCCGAGGTCGACGACCCGACCATCACCCAGCCCATCCGCTACGCGCGCATCAAGAACCATCCGCCGCTCTCGGAGATTTACGCCAAGCGCCTTGGCGTCGATGCCAGCGACGAGATCCACACGATCCAGGACGAGTTCACCGAGGCCCAGCGGGCCGCGACCGAGATCCAGCAGGTCGCCGTGCTCGCGAGCCTGCCCGAGTACTGGTCGCCTTACCGGGGCGGCGCGTACAAGGTCGAGTATGAGCGCGAGACCGGCCTGGTTCGCGCGGAGGTCACGAGGCTGGGCCGCGCTCTGTGCGAGTACCCGCAGAGCTTTCACATCCACGCCAAGCTGCGCAAACTGCTGGAGCAGCGCCTGGAAATGGCCGAGGGCCAGCGCCCGTTCGATTACGGCATGGCGGAGGCGGTCGCGCTCGCTTCGCTGCTCGAACAGGGCACTGCGGTGCGCCTCAGCGGGCAGGACTCCGAGCGTGGCACCTTCAACCAGCGCCACTCCGTGCTGATCGATACGGAGACTGAGCAGCCCTGGATTCCGCTCGAACATATCGCCAAGAACCAGGCCCGCTTCGAGGTGTACAACTCCGCGTTGAGCGAGGCCGGCGTGCTCGGGTTCGAGTACGGCTACAGCCGCGACTACCCGGAAACGCTGGTGCTGTGGGAGGCGCAGTTCGGCGATTTCGCCAATGGCGCACAAGTGATCATCGACCAGTTCATCGCGTCGGGCGAGGACAAGTGGGGCCTGCTGGCGCATGTCGCGCTGCTGCTGCCGCACGGCTACGAGGGCCAGGGGCCGGAGCACTCGAGCGCGCGCATGGAGCGCTACCTGCAGCTTGCCGCGCACGACAACGTACAGATCTGCCAGCCGTCGACCGCCGCGCAGTACTTCCACCTGCTGCGCCGGCAGATGCTGCGCCCGTGGCGCAAGCCGCTTATCGTGTTCACGCCGAAGAGCATGCTGCGCCACCCGGACGCGCTGTCATCGATCGAAGATTTTAGCCGGCCGACCTTCATGAATGTGCTGCCGGATACGGCTGCCGCCGATGCGCACCGCCTGCTGCTGTGCACAGGAAAGATCGGCCACGACCTGCGCGTCGAGCGCGAAAAGCGCGGCAACAGCAACGTCGCCATCATCTTCCTGGAGCAGCTCTATCCCTGGCCGGAGGCCGAGATTACCGCCGCCATTGAGGCGCATCCGGAAGCCCGCGAGATTGTCTGGGTACAGGAAGAGCCGGAGAACATGGGCGCGCTTTCGTTCGTGATGCCGCGGCTGCGGCACCTGGTCCGCGATGGGCGGCAGGTGCTTTCAATCAAGCGCTCGGCCGCTGCCAGCCCCGCGACCGGCAGCGCCAAGGCGCATGAGCTGGAGCAGCGCACGCTTGTTGACCTGGCGTTGAGCAAGGGGTTGGACGAGAAAGGCTGAAGTGGCTGCTTTGGCCTCGGGAGACCGCATTGCAATCAGAGGTGACTCAGGTACTGGTCACAGCCGTTGCTCGCGAAGCCCGATCTCCGCTTTCCCAGGGGTTTACTACCACTATTGGCAAACCGCTTACATGCCGGACATTACGAGTGACAAGGGTCATTGCGTGAACATAGGCTGTAGCCGCCAGAAACGTATCAATGACGGAGCGGCTACGTTCGGATGAAAATTGGCCCCAGGTTTCGGCGACTTGCGTATCAATCGGAAGGATACGCTCGAAAAAGTCCTGCTGTATCCCATCAAGCCAGCTTGCAAGCAGGCCGGCGTTTTTCGGCTCGTATTTGCCAAGCTGTAGAACGCCCCTGCGGAGCTCTCCGATGGTGAGCACGCTCAGGTACAAATTTGCAGAGCCCGCGCGGGAAAGATAGTCGACGACCTGCGGAGCAGGCCGGGACTTTTGCGTTTCGGAAATCACGTTCGTGTCCAACAGATAGTGAGTCCGCATGGGCACAGCCCTAATCAAGATCGAACTCAAACTTGCGGCCGATGCTGCGGTCGCGTTCCACCTCGAAATGATCCACCTTCGGTCCGCTTAGCAAATACTCAAGCAGATCCTTTTTGCGCCCAGTCAACCGCTGATATTCCTCATTTGAAATGACGACGGCACGTTCGGCGCCATGGCGTGTAATAAATTGCGGTCCGTCCGTTTGCGCCTGCTCAACTAGTTCGCTGAATCGGGCCTTTGCTGTCTGAAGTTGCCAGGTAGCCATGATCGCTCCTCTCATTTAGTCTAGCGGAAAATAGTCAGTCAGACTACTTTTACATGAAGCTCCCAGCTGCGATTCTGCGAAGCTCCGCCAGAATATGTCCCAAGGGCACTCCCTCTGCATTCCTCGATCCCAGCGCAAAGTAAACGCTGCGGTAGAGCGCAAACAGCCGGTTATAGATTGCGTGAGCCGCCGGCTGCGGCTCATAGGTGCGAAACGGTAGGCACAGCTTGTCCTGCGCGGCTTCGACCGACGGGAAGGCTCCGGCGGCGAGCAGTGCGAAGATGCCTGAGCCGAGCGAGGTGGGCACGCCGTCGGGCACCAGCACCGGCTTGCCCAGCACGTCGGCGTACACCTGGTTCAGCACAAGGTTGTTCTGCGGGATGCCGCCGGCGTTGATGACGCGCTCGACCGGAACGCCGTGCTCGGCCATGCGTTCGAGGATGATGCGGGTGTGGAAGGCGGTGCCCTCGATGGCCGCGAACAGCTCGTCCTGCGCGGTGTGGATCAGGTTCCAGCCGAGGGTGACGCCGCCCAGCTCCGGGTTGACCAGCACGGTGCGGTCGCCGTTATCCCAGCTCAGGCGCAGCAGGCCGGTTTGTCCGGCTTTGTATGTTTCGAGCCCCTGCGCCAGTTCGTGCACCCTGGTGTTCGCCCGGCGTGCGATGGCCTCGAAGATATCGCCGGTCGCGGACAGCCCGGCTTCAACGCCGGTGAACGCGGGGTGCACGCTGCCCGGAACCACGCCGCATACGCCGGGCACCAGGGTCGTCTTTTTCTCCATGGCGATGATGCAGGTCGAGGTGCCGACGACGTTGACCACGTCACCCTCGCGGCAGCCCGCGCCAATGGCGTCCCAGTGCGCATCGAAGGCGCCGACAGGGATCGGAATGCCGGTGCGCAGGCCCATCTGTTCAGTCCACGCGGGCGCTAACGTGCCGGCGATGTGATCGGAAGTCTGGTAGACGCCATCGAAGCGTTCGCGAATCCCATCGAGCAGCGGGTCGAGCTTCGAGAAAAAGCTCTGCGGCGGCAGCCCGCCCCACTTCGGGTTCCAGAGCCACTTGTGGCCCATGGCGCAGACGCTGCGCTTGACCGCGCGTGGATCGGTGATCCCGGCGAGCGTGGCTGCGACCATGTCGCAGTGTTCAAACGCGGTGGCAAACTCGCCGCGCCGCTCGGGATTGTGGCGCAGCCAGTGCAGCAGCTTGGCAAAGCCCCACTCGTGCGAGTACACGCCCCCGCACCACTCGATCGCTTCCAATTTTTCTGCGTGCGCGAGCGCCGTAATCTGCTGCGCCTCCAGCTTCGCGCGATGGTCGCACCAGAGATAGTAGTCGTCCAGCGGCTGCATGTCGCGTCCGACCATCACGACGCTTGAGCCTGTCGTGTCGAGCGCGAGCGCGGCAATCTCTTTGCCGGGTACACCGGTCTCCGCCAGCACCTTGCGCGCGGCTGTGACCAGCGCGTTCATCTGGTCCGTGTGCGACTGCGTGGCAAAGTCCGGGTCCTCGCGCTTGCGATGCAGAGGATACTCGGCCGAAGCGGTGCCGAGGCGTCCGCATTCGCTGTTGAGCAGCGTGACGCGCACGCTCAGGGTTCCGAAATCAACGCCGGCTACGGTTACACCTTCCATACAAACCTCTCAAGCAAGACCGCCTGCGCGGCTGGCGGTCACTTCGTGACGTGTATACCTTGTGCTCGCAGCGGCGGCTTTCGCTAGGCTCCCGATGGTCGCTGTGGAGCGTAGCTGAATCCCGACCAGCGGGAGGGCCACGAATAAGGTACACACGTCACGAAGTGACCGCTTCCCGCATTAGGGCTTCGCCCCAGCAGGGGGTCTCAGTCTTTTTCCTGCCCGTGATGATGCATTTCCCACCCAAGATACTTCGTCGCCGCTTCATACACAGGAGCGGCCACGGTCGAGAAATTCGCCGCTACGTGATGCTCGTAAGCGTTCTCACAGATAAACCGCAGCAGCTTCTGCATCTTGGGGATGCGCACCACGCCGGCGCCGCCAAAGGTCTCCAGCGGATCATTGGTAAACTCGCCCTCGCCGACATACCCGCGCATTTTGCCCGATAAGTCGTCGGTCGAAAAGCGCAGATAACTCATCGCCCCTGCCTTCACGCGGCCCACGCAGGTGCCGAAGGTATTCTCCTTTCCCACCGTTCCGGCGATGATTGCCTGGAAGTCCATCACGACCGACTCGAAAAAATGCTTCGGCAGGTTTGAGCAGTGGAAGCAGACCGCCTTATCGTCGTCCTCGCCGTAGTTGTTGTTCCAGTCCAGCAGCGCGCTGGGCGTCTCGCTCGCGAGCGCGAGACCGTACATGCTCAGCACCCCGGCCACATCGGTCTCGCAGGCCGATGAGAATAGGTTCTCGCTCATCATGCTCATCACCGTGCACGGCACCACGCCGAAAAACTCCTCCATCGCGGTCCAGCACTGGATCGCCGATATGCTGCAGTAAGTTTCCTTCATCCAGCCGTCGATCACCGCGCCCAGCTTAGCCATTTTCATTAGCGCCTCGGGCGGGATGCCCGCGGTCGGCACATAGGCCTGGATCGCAGCCAGCTTGGCCTGCGCCGCATCGTCAAAGTCCTGCATGCGGTGGATCCGGCCGATGACCTCCGACAGGTCGAGCGTCTCGACGGAGATGCCGTTGTGCTCCAAAATCTTCTCGGAATAGCGCACAGTATTGAACGCCGCGGGCCGTGCGCCCAGTGCGCCGATGCGCAGGTTCTTGAACCCGTTGACCACCCGGCAGGTCGCGGCGAACGCGGCCAGGTCGCGCGCGAACTCGTCCGATGCCGGCGCGACCGTGTGCTTGGCCGTCAGCGAATACGGAATGTTGTACTGCCGCAGGTTGTTGCAGGCCGACATCTTGCCGCAGAAGCTGTCGCGGCGGTTCGCGATCTTCATGATGTCGGTGCGGTCGGGCGTGGCCTGCACCAGCACCGGCACCTTCAGCCCGCTCAGCCGGATCGTGTCGACGATCGCCCGCTCTTCGCCGAAGTTGGGCAGCGTCACAATCACGCCGTCGATCGTGTCGGCATGCTTGCGGAACAGCTCCGCACAATGGCGCGCGTCATCCGGTGTCTGCACGGCGCCGTGCTGGGTCTGCTCCGGCGACAGCACCACCGAGTTGTAGCCGAGCCCGGAGAGCACCGCGATCATGTCCTCGCGGCCTTCTTTGGCCAGGTGGTGGGGAAAGAATCCGCGCGAACCGACAATGACGCCAAACGTGAGCTGCTTTTTCATGAGTCCTCAAGAGCGAAGGGTGGAGAGTTCGCTGTCACAGCAGACAAAAGTTTATAGCCTCGGCACCGCGGGATGCGTGGACAGTGCCGAAGCCTCTCAGGGGGCAGGGGAATGTGGGGACAAGCAGGGTGAGACGTTTCCTGACAAAGAACCAGATCGACAACTCGGCAGGTGCATGGAAGGCCCCAGGAAAACGCTATCAGAAGCGCATGGCCAGCAGAGGCGATGCAGAGCAGGAAGGCCTGCGCGGATCTCGAGACAAACTTTGTGCCGGATTGGGCCGGGTGCCGCTCGCCGGTGCCTTTCGTAATGAAAGGTTCTCGGGACTAAATCCGGATTCAGCCGATAATAGCCTCGGCATGCCCGTATCAGGAGCACGCAAGATGACCGGGAGCCAGGCTCTATTCCGGGGCGGCCGTTGACGCCGGCGAACGGTCAGCGAGCCTTCCTAGCCTGATTGTGCTGTAAACGACCGCGCGAGGACGCGAGAAGGATTCTATGCAGTACTGGTGGGCCCAGTTACGAGGCAGGGCAGGCTGGAAGGCCTGGCGACCCGCCGCGCGAGTCTGCCTCTGTCTGCTGGCCGCCGTCCTTTGCCTTCCAGACCTTTTCGCCTCACCGATTTCTCCGGCTGTGGAGCCCCAGGTTGTTCCGGCGGACTACGCTCAGCAGAAATGGCAGTCCAGCGACGGCTTGCCCAGGGATTCGATCCAGACCGTTTTGCAGACCAGGGACGGCTTCCTGTGGATCGCGACGGAACGTGGACTGGCCCGCTTCGACGGGCTGCACTTCTCCACGTTCAATCGCTCCGGCACCCCCGAGCTCAACGACAACTACATTGCCTCGCTGTTTGAAGCCCGCGACGGCACCTTGTGGATCGGCACTTCGCTCAACGGCCTGACCGCATATAAGGATGGCCGGTTCCGGTCGGTGCCGCTGCCAATAAGTGGTCAGCAGGGCGGCATCCTCTTTATCCAGCAGGATGACTCGGGAACCCTGTGGCTCGGGACCTCCGGCCACGGCGTGTTGAGAATACGGGATGGAAGCGTGGCGAGCTTTGGCGCGGAAAGCGGCCTGGCGGGCAATGCATTGCTTTCCATGCTGGTCGACCATCGCGGCGTTTTGTGGGTTGCCACCGAGCAAGGCGGCCTGCAACGATGGAACGGCCAGCGCTTCGTCAGCTCAAGCCTGTCCGACGGACTGGCTGGCAAAAAGATACTCGTCCTGTTTGAGGACCGGCAGAGCACCTTGTGGGTAACAACGGGCCGCTCGATCGTGCGGCTGAAGACCGGGCCAGACAGCGATCTGGTGCTGAGCCGCGATACGGCCGCCAGACGCGTCAATGCTTTGTACACCGGTCGGGGACAAGACGTCTGGGTTGGCACCGAAGGCGGCGGTCTGGAACTGCACCACGCCGGCGCCGTTACCTACTTCAACTCGCGAACCGGTCTCCCCAGCGATACCGTGCAGTCGCTGTTCAAAGACCGCGAAGGCTCGCTCTGGCTGGGGACCGACGGCGGCGGCCTGGTCCAGCTCCGCGGCGCGACGTTCAAGACGTACAGCCGCGTCACCGGCTCTGGCGTCAACGATGTCCGTGCCATTGCGGCCGGCCCCGATGCGTCAGTATGGATCGGCACCGATGACGGCCTGAGCCGGTGGGAACGCGGCAGGGTGACGAAGTACGACCTGGACAGCAGCGTGCAAAGCAAGGACTGCCGGGCTCTGATGCTGGATCACGAGGGTACGCTGTGGATCGGGACCGACGGCGCCGGGCTGCTGCGCCTGCCCAAAGGCGCGACGGCGCCCAAACCAGTACCCGACCTGCTGCCCCACTCGGTCATCATGGCGCTTGCCGAGGACACCCAGCACCAGGTGTGGGTGGGCACTCCGCACGGGCTTGTCCAGGTGCGGGATGGAAAGGCAACGCTGTTTACCACGCATAGCGGGCTTCCGGGCGACGTGATCCTCACGCTTTCCGCCGACCCGCGCGGCGGCCTCTGGATCGGCACCTCGCACGGGCTCGCGTCGATAGATTCGCTTGGCAAAGTACGAAGCTTTGGCAGCGCGCAAGGCATGATCGACGACGCTGTATTTTCCACCTACGAAGACTCCTTGGGCATCGTTTGGGTCGGCACCTACGAAGGACTGTTTCGGTGGGACGGCATGCGGTCTATCCACCTGACTACCCGGGAAGGGCTGCTCTCGAACGCGATTACCGACATCCAGGGGAGCACGCAGGGCGACCTGTGGCTGCGAAGCAACAGCGAGATTTCGCGCGTGAGCCGGAGCGATCTGGACCGGCTTGCCGCAGGTACGCTCGACCAGCTCCACCCGACCAGCTACAACGGCAAAGACGGCATCCTCACCACCATTTCCGGCGGCGGCCAACCCGGAAGCATCCGGCTGGACGACGGTACGCTCTGGTTCACCTCGATCCAGGGGCTGGTCAGCCTCGACCCGGCGCGCCTGCGGTCCAGCAGCCTGGCTCCTCCGGTTAAGATCACCGAGGCGATCGTGGATGGCCGCTCCGCCGACACCCGCAGCCAGACGCGCCTCGCGCCCGGGGCAGGGAGCCTGGAGTTCCACTTCGCCGCGCTCAGCTTTGTCGATCCCGCAAACGTTCGCTTCAAGTATCAGCTGGCCGGCTTTGACAAGGGCTGGATCGATGCCGGCACCCGGACCGCCGCCTACTACACCAATATCCCGCCCGGCAGCTACACCTTCCGGGTGATCGCCTGCAACCGGGACGGCGTCTGGAATCTCGATGGAGCGTCGTATGCATTCACGCTCTTGGCGCATTTCTACCAGACTGTTCCCTTTTATCTGCTCTGCGCGACAGGGATGCTGTTGCTCGCCAGCTTCGCCTATCGCAGTCGCGTCCGCAACCGCGAGGCCAACCTTGTCAGCCGCCAGAGGGAGCTCGAAGGCCTTGTAGCGCAGCGAACGGGCCAGCTCGAAGAAGAGAAGAGACAGTTGGTCTCCGCGCGGGAGGCGCTCCGGCAGCAGTCCCGCCTCGACGGCCTGACGGGCCTGCTCAACCGGGTCGCGATCCTCGAGCTGCTGGACCGGGAAATCACGCGCGCCTGCCGGACAGGCCATCCTCTGAGCGTCGTCATGGTCGATATCGACCACTTCAAGGCGGTGAACGATACGCATGGGCACCTCACCGGGGACGAGGTCATTCGCCAGGTCAGCACCCGTCTGGGCCAGGCGGTGCGGCCCTATGACGCGGTCGGGCGCTACGGAGGAGAGGAGTTCCTGATCGTCATGCCGGACTTCAATGCGATTGCCGAGACGAGCCGTCTGGAAAGTGTCCGGCAGGCGATCGCCAGAGACCCGGTCGCCAGTGGCGACATGTCCATCCCCGTGACGTGCAGTTTTGGAGTGAACCTGCTGCAGACCGGAAATCAACACTCCGCCGAAGCGCTGCTGGAGGCCGCCGATCGCGCGCTTTACGAGGCGAAGCATCAGGGCAGAAACCGAGTCGCGTATGGCCGCGTCGTGCAGAGTGCCGATATTGTGGAAGAGGGTTTGAGCTACTGCCCGTAAGTCGCGCCCGCGCCGTGCTTGCGGAAGTAGTGCCGATCCAGCAGACCCTGCGACACCTGCTTTGCGTTCGGGTTCAGCTGCAGCGTCACCCAGGCCATCTTCGCGACTGCCTCCAGAACCACGGCGTTGTGGGCAGCCTCATGCGCGGTCGCGCCCCAGGCAAACGGCGCGTGCCCGGCCACCAGAACCCCCGGGATCGCCTCTGCGTCCAGCGAACGGAACCTCCGCGTGATCGCGAGACCCGTGTTGTGCACGTAATCGCCCTTGATCTCCCACGGACTCAGCTCCTCGGTCACCGGAATCGGACCGTAAAAATAATCCGCATGGGTGGTGCCGAGCGGCGGAATCGGCCGCGCCGCCTGCGCCCAGGCCGTTGCCCACTCCGAGTGGGTGTGCACCACGCCGCCCGCATGCTCAAACGCGGTGTAGAGCAGCAGGTGCGTGCCCAGGTCGGAGCTCGGCTTGAGCGTGCCCTCGACCACATCCCCGTCCAAATCCGTCACGACCATGTCTTCGGCGCGCATGCTGTCGTAGGAGACGCCGCTCGGCTTGATCACGACCAGCCCCTGCTCGCGGTCGATCCCGCTGGCATTGCCCCAAGTGTGGATCACCAGGCCGCGCCGCACCAGCTCCAGGTTGGCTTCGAGGACCTCGGATTTCAGTTCTTCCAGCATGGGGGATCGCTCTCCTTCATCGAAGGCCGCGAGCGCAGCCAGTATGGTTTGAAGCTATCGGGGCAGCGCCCGAGTGGTCAAGCGCGTACGCCTGGGCCACCCGGACGGCATACGGATTGCCGACCATCCGAGAGTTGCCGCCCGATACACTCAATACTGCCGCGTTTAGCCGGACTGGTAAAACTGCAGGCTGCGGAAAGCTCATGGACCTATGAGACTATGCTGGCGCATGTCATGCAAAGGAAGCGACACGGACGATAAGATCAGATTGAGTCGTGAATGCCCAGCGATTTTCCAGAGTGGAATAGCTCGGGCAGACCAACGCTTCAGTAGAAGTAGTTCGAAAGAAGGAAAATCACTATGACCGCTGCATTTGGCGCAGCATCCACGGCAGAGGACGTACTGGCAGGTATGAATCTGCGTGGCCGGCGCATTTTGGTGACCGGCGTTTCTGCCGGGATCGGGGTTGAGACGGCACGAGCTCTTCGGGCGCACGGCGCAAAAGTTGTAGGCGCCGTACGCAACCTCGAAAAGGCGCAAGCCGCGACCGAGCAGGTCCGCGCTCAGGCGCATTTGGGACGAAGTCTGGAGCTGGCTGAACTCGACCTGGCTTCGCTCGCGAGTGTCCGCTCCTGTGCCGACTCGCTCCTCTCCACCGGTGAGCCTTTCGACGGGATCATCGCGAATGCCGGTCTTATGGCAGGCGAAAAGGTCGAAACCGCCGACGGTTTCGAAGCCCAGTTCGGGACCAATTACCTCGGACATTTCGTGCTGGTCAATCGCATCGCCGGTCTACTGAATCCTGGTGGACGCGTCGTGATGGTCTCGTCCGCAGGCCATCGGCGCGCCGACGTCGATCTGGACGATCCCAATTTCGAGAAAAGCCCGTATAGCGAGTATGTTGCCTACGGACGCTCCAAGACGGCAACCATCCTGTTTGCAGTCGAGTTCGACCAGCGTTTCAAGTCCAAAGGCATTCGGGCTACGGCCGTTCATCCGGGAGCCATCCAGACCGAGACAGTTCAGAAAATGATCGAGGCACTTGGTGAAGGCAAGGACGCGGCAGTTGCGGCTTACGACTGGAAGACTGTGCCGCAAGGAGCGGCAACCTCGGTGTGGGCGGCATTTGCCGCACCCGCGGACGAGATAGGAGCAAGATACTGCGAAGACTGTCGCGTCGCCGAAGTGATAGACGATCCTTCCGCAAAGGCCGGCGTTCGCTCCTACGCCCTTGACCCCGACCGTGCCAAGTCGCTGTGGGCAAAGGGAGAAGAGATGGCCGGCGAGCACTTCCCGGTACGATGATCGACGATTCAATGCGCATCTAGAACATGCGCGCAGACCAGCGGTTCACCGCGTCGCCGACATAGGCCGACACTCTCTGCTTGCGAAAAAATCGAGATGCTAAGCCACGCCGTAATCCATTTGGCGCAGGTCAGCCAGCAGGTCCGGCCCGGTGGGATTCCAGCCCAACTGTTCGCGCGTGAGCGCGCTGGAGGCCGCAAGGTCGATCTGAACAAAGTGCGCCAACCAGCCGAAGTACTCCTGCGCCTCCTCCGGTAGTATCGACTCGACCGGCATCTTCAACCCCGCCCCGATCACCTCGGCGATGTCGCGCAGGGCAACGCCCTCCTCGCCAACCGCATGGCAGCGCGCGCCTGCGCGGCCCTCCTCGATCGACAGCCGGAAAAGCCGGGCGGCGTCGGAGACGTGCACGGCAGGCAGGCGGTTCTTGCCCTCGCCGACATACGCCACCCGGCCCTTCTGCCGCGCCAGCAGGATGTGCTGTGCGATCCGGCCCTGATGGCGCGCGTCGTGCACCTGCGGCAGCCGCATTACAACGACGCGGCCGCCCCGGGCGACGAGGGCGTCGGCGGCCTCCTCGGTGGCTGCGCGGGCGAACTCGGCCGAGCTGACGTGGTCGTCGGTCTCTACCGCCGGGACGCCGGGCGTTGATCCGACCTGGGACCGCACGAGGCCCGTGCCGGAGGTGATGACGAGCGGCCGGTCCGAGCCGGCCAGCGCCTCGCCGAGCGTCTCGATAACCTTGCGGTCGTCCTCGCTGTGCTGCTTCAAATTGGAGAAGTCGTGGTTGAAGGCCGCGTGGATGACGCCGTCGGCCGCCTCCGCGCCGGTGCGCAGGCGGTCCAGGTCGTTCACGTCGCCGCGGAAGACCTCCGCCCCGGCACGGGCGAGCGCCTCGGCGCCCGCGTCCGAACGGCTGAGCCCGACCACGTGATGGCCTGCGCCGATCAGTTCCTGGACCACCGCTGAACCGATGAAACCGGTTGCACCCGTAACAAATACTCGCATTGTCCTTGTCCTTTGCTATGTGACCTCGCGGCGCACTGCGCCAATATTGCTTGTTAGTTGCAGCCTCAAATCGCTGGCTGCTAAGCAGCCTTTTCTAAGTAGCTTGAATGCGGGCAGAAATAACAATACAAGGTACTTAGTCGTTCAGTCTGTCGAGTTTCTGAAATAGTAGGGGCCATCAAGATCCGCTGCCAGTGTTGCCTCCACAGGCGTCCAGTCAAGTTCAGCTCGGGTCTTGTCGCTTGCGGCAGGAGCATCCAGTTCCGCGAAAAACTTAAACCATCCGAAATGAGCCGCGGCTTCTTCAGGTTTTATGGACACAACCGGTACCCCCAAACCACGGCCAATCGCGTGTGCGATGTCTCGAAACGCGATCGCCGATTCAGCCGCCGCATGAAAGCGCTGACCAGGCTTTGTGTTTTTGAGCGCCAGGCGGTAAAGGCGAGCGGCGTCCAGGCGATGCACGGCACTCCAACGATTGAGGCCTTCTCCTACGTATGCTGAAAAGCCTTTTTCGCGAGCGGTTCGGATAAGGAGCGGCACAAAACCATGGTCTCCCTCACCATGTACGGTCGGAGACAGCCTGATGACCCCGACACGAGCTCCACGGCGAGCGACAGCATCCGCCCCGTACTCACATAACACTCGCGGAAATTGCTTAGGCGGGTAAGCGGTACTATCATCCTCATCAGAAAGTGAGCCAGGCTTGAGAGTGGCTGTCCCGGTTGTAACCAGCAAGGGACGCTTACTGCCTTCAAGCTGCCGACCCATGGCTTCGATGGCAATCCGATCATTCTCGCTATTCTGCTGGATTTGTGTGAAGGATTCGTTTTCGGTGAAGGCGGTATTGAACGCAGTGTGGATCACGCCGTTACATACTCTCGCACCTTCGCGTAAGCTCGCCAAATCCTCGATATTGCCCTGGAGCACGTCCACACCAAGCGATTGCAACGCCTGGGCCGACTTCTCGGAACGCGCCAGTCCGAGCACCTTATAGCCATTCTGGAGTAAGTCTTGAACGACTGCCGATCCGACAAACCCCGTTGCACCTGTAACAAAGATACGCATGAATCTTCCTCCCGATGCGTCACCTTCAATTATGGGCAGCTGCCGGAGAAAGCGCCAGACGCACGAGATGCACTTGATAAGTGCACACGACGCTATGATTCAAGCGCCAGAGACTCTATCCTTTGCTCATGGACGCCGTCGATCTGAATCTTCTGAGTGCGCTGGACGCGCTTCTGGCGGAAGGCAGCGTGATTGGAGCGGCCCGCCGGCTGGGCCTCAGCCCTTCCGCGATGAGCCGTACTCTTGTGCGTCTGCGGCGCGCGACCGGGGATCCGCTGCTTGTGCGCGCGGGGCGCGGGCTCGTGCCAACTCCTCACGCCACAGCGCTGCGCGGGCGTGTGCACTCGCTCGCCCTTGAGGCGAAAGCGGTGCTGCAGCCTTATCGCGCCCACCTTGATCCTGCCGCGCTCGACCTGACGTTCACCGTTCGTGCCGGGGAGTGGTTCATGGAGGTGCTTTCAAGTGCCGTCGTAGCCAGCATCACCAAAGCCGCACCACGTGTACGCCTCCGCTTTGCGCCGAAGCATGACGCGGATCCAGATCTTCTCAGAAACGGCTTGATCGATTTAGAAATCGGCAAACGACAGACGTCAACGCCGGAGGTTCGCACGCATTTTCTGTTTAGGGACAAGTACGTTGGCGTCGCACGAAGAGGGCACCCGCTGCTCGCGGGCGGAAAGGTGACGCCGAAGCGCTTTGCCGCCTGCGGCCACGTTGCTTCGACGCAGCTCGGAGAATCCAGCGGCCCCGTGGATGCTGCGTTAAAGGGAGTTCATCTCAGACGGGTGGTGCAGGTTGTGGTGCCCGGTTTTCCGGATGCACTGCGTGTGGCGGCCAGCTCCGATCTCATCGCGCTGGTACCCCGTGCAAGCCTTGCCAACGCTCTCATCAAGGATCGAAGCGCCGCTTTGGGCGTCCAGCAGTTCGAGATTCCGGTGCGCATGCCAGAGATTCTGGTTTCCGCAATGTGGCACCCGCGCGTGGACGCCGACCCTGCACAGCGCTGGCTGAGACAAGCGGTGATCTCGGTGTGCAAGAGCGCGTACCCCAGGCCGTGAGCAAGCCGTGAGCAGATTCGGAGCCTTAGCGCGCGCGTGCGGTCTTGGCTGGCGCGGCTGGTGCGACGCGGCTGTGGCCGGTTGCGATTTCGAGGAACGCGTGCGCGGCGCGCGACAGGGTTTTCTCCTTGCGAAACACCAGTGCCAACTCGCGTGAGACGCGCAGTCCTTCCACCTTGAGGATGTGCAGCGTGCCAGCCGCGGCGTCGCCCGCGACCACGGCTCGCGGCAGAAAGCCCATGCCCAGGCCGGCGGCGATCAGCCGCTTCAGCAGTTCGCTCGATTCCACCTCCATCGCCACGCGCGGGTGCACATCCTCGGCGCGAAAAAAGTCGTCGAGCTGGTCGCGCTGCCGGCCGCTTTTGGTCATCAGCAGCGGGTGCTCCAACAGTTCAGCCACGGTTACAGATTCGCGCCCGGCCAGCGGGTGCGCGGGGCTCGTTACGAGCACGACCTCGTCCTTGTGGATGCGCTCGATAGTCAGCCGCGCGTCCTTCACCGGCAGGCTCACCACGCCGAAATCCACTTCGCGGTTGAGTACTTCTTCGAGGATGCGCGCGCGGTCGGCTCGCTCAATCTTGAGCGAGACCCGGGTGTACTGCTTCTTGAAAGCTGCGAACACGGCGGGCAGCACGTAGAGGCTGGTCGCTTCATTGGCGCTGATCGAGATTTCGCCGCGCGGCGAGCGGTGCAGCTCGGCGATAGTGATGCCGATGTGCGCATGGCAGGAGAGCACGTGCTCGGCGAACGGCTCGAACACGCGCCCCGCCGCGGTGAAAGTGACCTTGCCGCCATCGCGGTCGAACAGCCGCGCGCTGACTTCGGTCTCGAGCGAGCGGATCTGCGCTGAGATCGCCGGCTGCGTCACGCTGAGCTTTTCCGCGGCGCGCGAAAAGGAACGTAGGCGGCTTACCTCGAGAAAGGTGCGCAGTTGTTCAAAATCCATTGGCGCGCTCCGGGGTCAAATACCCACTGTACCAAGACCGCCTGCTGGGGCAGAGCCCTAATGCGGCTTGCGGCCACTTCGTGGCGTGTATACCTTATGTTCGCCACCGTGGCGTTTGTGGGCCTCCCGTTGGTCGGCATAGCAATGTTGATCCCGACCACCGGGAGGGTCACCGCGCTTGCGGCCGTCACCCCAAGTGCACCCGCCACGAAGTGGCCGCCAACCGCGCAGGCGGTCTTAGCCTTTGATTTCGGCGAGCAGCAGGGCTTCCACTTCGGCGAGGTCTTCCGGCGTGTCGACGCCGCGGGTGTCAAAGGGTGTGACGGAGACCCAGAGGTCGATGCCATTCTCGAGCAGGCGCAGTTGTTCCAGTTTTTCTGTCGTCTCCAAGCGGCTTGGCGGCAGCGTGGCAAACCGCTCCAGCGTATCGCGGCGGAACGCATACAGGCCCAGGTGCTTGAGCGGCGGTGCGCCCGCGCCCGTGTTGTCCCGGTCGTGCGGAATGGGCGCGCGCGAGAAGTAGAGCGCGCGGCCGTCGCGGGCGCACACTACTTTAACCGCGCTGGGCGAGTGGAACTGCTGCGGAGTGCAGGGTGTGGCCAGCGTCGCGGCCTCGACGAGGCGCCCGTCGAAACGGGGCGGCGCGAGCATGGGCGCGAGCAGGGCGTCCAGGTGCTCCGGCCGCAGCAGGGGCTCGTCGCCCTGGATGTTGACGTAGATGTCGGCCGGAATAGCCCGGGCGACGGCGTGCACGCGATCGGTGCCGCTGGCGCAGTCCTCCGGGGTAAACACGGCGGGAAAGCCGTGACGCTCGGCCAGTTCCATAATTTCGGAGGAGTCGGTCGCGATCAGCACCCGGTCGAGCGCGGGGCAGGCGCGCGCGGCGCGATAGACCCAGGCCAGCATGGGCTCACCGGCGATCTCGCGCAGCATCTTGCGCGGCAGCCGCGTGGAGGCCAGCCGCGCCGGAATGACGCCCAGCACGTGCGGCCGGGGAGGAACGGATTCGGGCACCGGCGAAACTCCTTGGGCGGGCGGAAGCATGCGTCAGCCTTCATCCTATGCAAGATCGCTCCCCACGTGCGCTGTCGTTCCGCGGAGCGTCCCTGACGCCATCTGGCGGCGCAACTGTGCTGTGCCGGTGCGTTGCGGGATCGGGGAACGCCTTGTACGATAGGAAGCTGGCCCTAACGAGTGCGGCGGCGTAGCTCAGATGGTTAGAGCGACGGACTCATAACCCGTAGGTCGATGGTTCGATTCCATCCGCCGCCACCAGCACCGCAATCTCGGAACGCCCTATCAAGCATTTTCGAAGTACCTTGGGTGCTTAGTAGGTTTTCCTGTCCTCTTCATGACAGCAGGTGGACTGACGGAGTACCAGCCGGAAAATCCCGGCTGTTGAAGGTCACCAGTGTGCGGCCGGTCGCGAGCGCGGTCGAGTAGATGATCGCATCTGGTAACTTGAGCCGCATCTGCCTGCGGACAAGCACCGTACGAGCAGCAATTTCAGCCGTTACTTCCATGACTTGGAAATCATTTACGAAGGCTTCGGTTTCCAATTGATCGATCTGCACGGCACCAGCTAGAACTTCCATCCAGGTGATGATGCTGATAGCGCGATATCTATGCGGCGTGCGCCTGAGAATTGCGGTTGCGTCCTCCCGGTAAACGTTGAGCACGTTGATCAGGACATTCGAATCGAAGAGGTAGTCTACCGGTCCCATTCCGCCCGCAACTTATCGAGGTATTCCTGCACGTCGACTGTATGGCCGCTTTTTGCCCACAATCCGAAGTAATCTGAAATCGGCTTACGGTTCGCCGCGACAAAGCTGTCGATCGCCTGCCGGATCACCTCGGCGCGCGGCTCGCCGCGCCGCTTCGCCAGTGCGGCCAAGTCGTTCACCTGCTGTTCGGTTACGTCTACCAGGATTCGCATACGTATATCGTACCTTGATATGCAGTCCTGCACCGCTGTCAATTTCAGCCTCCGAACCCAACCCTCCGCGCTCCATTCGCACTCTCACCGCAAGACTGTGCGTCTTCGGAGGCTCTTCTGGTGCGGATTCGGAATGCTGCTTTGCTTGTTTTTGGAAGTACACTGCTGGCGAAAGCCCAGAGTGCCCCGCCCTCGCTGGTCAACGTCACGGATGCGCGCTTTGCCCAGGGATGCCCGGCCGCAGCCGACCCTTCCGGCCGCGGCGACTCGACCTGCGCCCTGCGCGCGGCGGCGAAATTCGCCGAGAGCTCCGGAATCCAGGGCGCAGGCTACCCGGTGCTCTACTTCCCGCATGGAACCTACAAGGTTGCCGGCGAGGGCTATACCTCGGTGCTGACGCTGACCAAGGCCGTCAGCATCGAGGGCGATGGCGCCGCGAGCACGGTGATCCTGAACACCAGCCCACGCGCGGCGACGCTTACCTATCTGGAGGCGGCTGACTGCAGCGGCAAGCCGGGGCCGTGTCCGCTCACCGTGCAGGGGCTTACGTTTGCAGGCCAGGGGCACACGACCGAGGGCGGGCTGATCGAGATCGACAGCAGCAACACCGGCTCCATGCGCAACGTGGTGCTGGCCGACACGGGCGGCGTTGCGCTCAACCTGCAGGGATCGAGTGAGCGCTGGTACTTCTCCGACATGGAAATCTCGAACGCGCGCTGGCCGGTGCTGCTCGAAGGCGACACCAACGAGAATTACTTCAACCGCGTGAACGTGCTGAACGGCGGCGAGTCGGGCGGCTACTGCTACAGCGTCAACTGCCCCGGCGGCAAGCGGATCGAGCAGGGCGTGTGGCGGCCCGACCCGCACTCGGCCGTGTACCTGGACGGCGACAACGTGCACTGGATGAACTCGTCGATCAAGAGCACGGAGGCGATCGGAGGCATCCGTCTGTCGACGACGACTTCGTCGATCGCGCACAGCTATATCGAAGGCTTTCCGTGGGGCGGCCAGCCCCGCACCAATCACGCGGTCGCGGCGCCGGGCAAGAGCGAGCTGGGCCACCTGACCGCGGCTATCGGCGCGGCCGAGCTCAACTTCCCGGTCGACGATGCTGGCTGGCAGCCGCTGCAGGTCAACGACCCAGCGCAGGCGCGCATCAACGGTACTCACAGCTACGTCAACGCCTACGGCATCTTTCCGGCGGACTACCAGTTCCAAAGCAAGGAGCCCAGCCGCGCCGTGCCGGGCATAGCGCGGGGCGACTTCGAGATGGTGCAGATGGGCGCGTTCTCAGGCGACGGGCAGGCGCATTTGCTCAGCCGCGGCAAGCGCCCGGTAGCCTGGCCGGCCGGCAGCGTGATCGAGCAGGTGGCGTCGAACGGCTACGGCGTGCTGCGCATCGAGGAGAACCACTTCAACTCGCTCGGCGCGGACTTCAGCCAGCGCTACCCTTCCGGTTGCAGCGATACCGAGCAGCGCAGGCAATGGACCAGCAGCCCGTCCCAGTTGTGTGCGGAGATTATCGCGGGCCTGGTGCCGGACGGCTTCATGGTGCCGTTTCCGGGCCAGGATTACGTGCACAACGGGTTCGCGCTCGATATCGTGGACGATTCGATCTACACCGGCGGCGCGGAGAAGGACGGGCAGGGCTGGATCAAGGTTCCGGGCAATGCGACGGTGCAGATCGATGCCGGCAATGAGCCGCTGCGCAGTTTTGTGGATGCCGGTACGGCGCTGCACAGCTACAGCAATGGCGTGACGCGGGTGCAGGTGGTCGAGTGGCCCGGCGCGAACGGGGCCAAGCCGGCTTCGGCGCTCGCGTACGTGCTGGACCCCTCGGCCGGTGTGCGTTTTTCGCCGCAGGAGGGCTTCTACGCCGCGGACGTGATGCGGGATGGCACGCTGGCGCACCAGTATCTGGGCTCACAGTGCTGGTACAACACGGCGGAGGGCAGTGCCGCGCCGGACCGTAGAGTATGCGCGGGTGCGAACGGGCTGGAGCCGGCGGCGATGGTGGGCGGCCGCTGGGTCGCGGGCACGGCTGCAGCGGCACAGCCCGGGCGCGCCGCCAACCCGGTCAAGTTCGTGATGCGCGACTGGCAGGTGAACAACCTGGCGCCTCGCGGGCAGGAGGGCGACTGCAAGAGCCGCGAAGAGGCGGCGGGAAGCACCCGATTCAGCACCGCGGTCGATGCCACGCTGCTCGTAAATCTCTCGCCCAACCCCGGCGCGCAGGTCATGGCGTCCGGCTCGGTCGAGTCCGGCGGCACGCAGGTCGCGGTGCGTTTGTGCAACTCCGGCGATACGCCCTTGCGGTGGGCCACGCCGCCCGCGGTCACGGTGACGCAGTTGCCCTGATGCGAGCCGCGCCGTCAACCTGCGCGGCAAATTCCATCGATCCCGCAGCCCGAATTGGCGGTCGGATCCGCTCTTCGCGCATCTCTCTATACAGGTGAAGGAAGCGCCTTGCTGGACTCTTGATGCCCCGTTCCCATCCCGCTCCGTTGTGGCATCGTTTCGATCCGCACCATCCATGCTGCCAGCCTGAGAAAGCACCCGTCCTGAGCGGCGCCACATGTCCGCTTTTTGAACAATTCCTTCCGCAAATACGCCTTGCGAAGGCGGACCCATGGACCACTTGGACCAAACGATCAGGACGAAGTTTCTGCGCCTGATCTCCCCCAATCTGGAGACGCAATGAAAACCTCTGAAGTGCTGCAGGCCTGGTCGTCGATCCTGGACGGGCGCGCGCCGTCGCTTTCCATTGAAATCACCAAGGAGTGCCCGCTGCGCTGCCCCGGCTGCTATGCCTTCGACGCGGCGCATCTCGGCAGCGATGTGCAGCTGCGCCAGCTCTCCGACTTCAAGGGCGACGAGCTCGTCACCCGCGTGCTGGCGGTCATCGACGAGCACCGGCCGCGGCACGTTTCGCTGGTCGGCGGCGATCCGCTGGTCCGCTACCGCGAGCTCGAGCGGTTGATTCCGGAGATCGAGCGCCGCGGCATCCACCTGCAGATCGTCACCAGCGCGTTCCGGGTCATTCCCGCTGCCTGGGCGCAGTACAGCAAGCTCAGCGTCGTGGTTTCGATCGACGGCTTGCAGCCGGAGCACGATGAGCGCCGCAAACCCGCGACCTATGAGCGCATCCTCAAGAGCATCCGCGACGCGCGTGTGACCGTGCACTGCACCATCACCTCGCAGATCGCTCAGCGGCCCGGCTACCTCGACGAGTTTGTGCGCTTCTGGAGCGGGCAGCCGCAGATCGCCAAAATCTGGTTCAGCCTGTTCACTCCGCAGCGAGGCGCCGTCGATCCGGAGATTCTGACGCCTTCACAGCGAGCCACCGTTATTGAAGACCTGCGCCGGCTGCGGCCTCTGTACCCGAAGCTCGAGATGCCCGAACCGCTGCTCAATGAGATCGAGTCGCCGCCCGGCAGCCCCGACGCGTGCATCTTCGCGCGCACGACGGAAACCATCTCCGCCGACCTGACGACGCGGATCGCCCCATGCCAGTTCGGCGGCGACCCGGATTGCTCGCAGTGCGGCTGCATGGCATCGATGGGTCTGGCGGCTGTCGGCCATTACCGCGTACTGGGTCCGCTCACCGCGGGCCACCTGCTGCGTGCCTCAGAACGGGTGGGCCGTGTGCGGAAGCGCTGGAGGGAACTGGCGCGATCGCGGCCGTCGAAGTCCCGCGGCGCGCCTCATGCCGCAGCGGAACGATCGCCTTTCCATATACTGTGAAGTTACGGAGAAACCTCAAAAAGGGAAGGTGAGGAGGGAGAACGGTGAGCCTGGAAACGAGAGATCGCCGGCCGGAGAGTGAGCTGAGGCGCGAGATGGTGCGCCTCGGGCGCTGGCTGTGCCGGCTTGGCTTCATGCCGGCGACCTCCGGCAATCTATCGGTCCGGCTGGATGCGCACCGGCTGCTGGCCACGCCCACCGGGGCCAGCAAGTACCTGCTGCACGCCGCCGACCTGGTGATTGTGGACCTGGACGGCCGGCAGCTCAGCGGGTCGGCAAGCGTGACCAGTGAGATCGGCATGCACCTCGCCATCTACCGCCGCCGGGCCGATATCGAGGCCGTAATCCACTCGCACCCGCCGGTTGCCACCGCGTTTGCCTGCACAGGCCGCGGCCTTGACGAGGTGCTCTGCCAGGAAGCGATCATGACGGTGGGATCGGTTCCCCTGGCGCGCTATGCCACCACCGGCACGCAGGAGGTCGCGGCCAGCCTTGAACCATTCCTCGACCACCACGACGCGATCCTGATGGCAAACCACGGCGCGGTGGCGTGCGGCCCAACGCTGCTGGACGCGTTCCACAAGACCGAGACCATCGAGCACCTGGCCAATATCCACCTGGTCGCACACCAGCTTGGCTCGGTACGCGTGCTGGAGCAGGAGCAGATGGAGCAGGTGTTCCGCGCCAGGGAACGGTATGTTTCGAACGCGCGATGAGGAAGCCGGGAACAAGAAGGGAGCGCCCGGGGCGCTCCCTTCTCGAGCAGCAGAGACAAATCTATGCCGCGTGCTTTTTTACCAGTCCATGCGGGTCGAGGATGAACTTCTTGGCGGCCCCCTTATCGAAATCGGCGTAGCCCTTCGGTGCCTCGTCGAGGGTGATGACGGTCGCGTTGACGATCTTCGCGATGGGCAGCCGGTCGTGGAGAATGGCCTGCATCAGCGAGCGGTTGTACTGCAGAACCGGCGCCTGGCCGGTGTGGAAGTGCAGCGACTTCGACCAGCCCTTGCCGAAGCGCACCTTGAGGATCCCGTTTTTTGACTCCTCGTTGTCGGCGCCCGGGTCGGAAACGACGTATAGCCCCGGGATGCCTACGCCGCCGGCGACGAAAACAATATCCATCAGCGAGTTGAGCACGCTGGCCGGGGCCGCCTCATGGGCGTTTGCGCCGTGGCCGCCGGCCTCGAAACCGACTGCATCGATGCCAGCGTCCACATACGGCTCGCCCACGATCGCGGCAATCTGGTCGGCGAGGGTGTCGCTCTGCGAAACATCGACCGTTTCGTAGCCCATCTTCTTCGCGTGCGCCAGACGGTCCTTGTTGCGGTCGCCGACGATGACCACTGCCGCGCCCAGCACATAGGCCGAAGCGGCGGCCGCAAGGCCTACCGGCCCCGCGCCGGCCACATACACGGTCGAGCCGACATCCACGCCCGCGCAGCGCGCACCATGGAAGCCGGTCGGCAGAATATCCGACAGCATGGTCAGGTCGGTGATCTTCTCCATCGCCTGCGCTTTATCCGGAAATTTGAGCAGGTTAAAGTCCGCGAACGGTACCAGGACGTACTCGGCCTGTCCGCCGATCCAGCCGCCCATATCGACATAGCCATACGCGCCGCCGGGCTGCTCTTTATTCACGTTGAGGCACACGCCGGTGTTGCGCTCCTTGCAGGCCCGGCAGCGGCCGCAGGCCACGTTGAAGGGCACCGAGACCAGGTCGCCGACGTTGAGGAATAGCACGTCCTTGCCCTTCTCGATGATCTCGCCCGTAATCTCGTGGCCCAGCACCATACCGGTGGGCGCGGTGGTGCGTCCGCGCACCATGTGCTGGTCCGAGCCGCAAATGTTGGTCGAGACGATCTTGAGAATGACGCCGTGTTCGATCTGCTTACCCTGCGGATCCTGGAACTTCGGATAGTCGATGGTATGCACTTCGACCTTGCCTGGACCTTCAAAAATAACTCCGCGATTGCTCGCCATGACGAACTCCTGACTGCTCTTATGTTGTGTTAATGAATGACCGCGGCGCCGGCTTCGGCCACGGACTGGTCCTGCGGCTTGGTGCCCCCGCTGACGCCGATGGCGCCGACGACCTCGCCGCCGCGCTTGAGCGGGATGCCGCCGGCAAAGATCATGACCTTGCCGCCGTTCGACGCGTGGATGCCGTAAAACTGCTGGCCCGGCTGTGCGTTGTCGGCCAGGTCGATGGTCGGCAGGTCGAAGGCGCGCGCGGTAAATGCCTTGTTCATCGCGATATCGATCGAGCCCAACCACGCGCCTTCCATACGCGCGAAGGCGACCAGGTTATTGCCCTGGTCGACCACCGCCACGTTCATCGGCTGGCCAACTTCACCCGCCCTTTTCTCCGCCGCCGCGATAACCTGCCGCGCCTCGTCCAGAGTGATGCCCAGTGCCTTGCCTGCCGCCATTCGCTCGCTCCTCAAAGAAATTTATTCGCGGGCCTGCCGCGTGGTGGATCGGTCCTGTGTCGGGGTTTCTGATAAATCAGATGCGCGGCAGGCAAAAAAAGCGGGCTGGCAACGAATGCCAGCCCGGGAGTCCAAAAATCTGCTGAGCTAGAACTCGAACCGAGCGCCCAGCTGCAGGATGCGCGGCTGGTAGGTCGACAACACCTGGCCAAACGTCGACGAGCCGACATTGTAGTCGACCGTGCCCAGGTTGGTCCGGTTCAGCACGTTGAACGCATCGACCCGCAGCTGCACGTTGCATTTTTTATCCCCGACGAACCAGGGCAGCGCCGTGTTCTTGAGCACGCTCGCATCCATGTCGAAAAAGTGGGGATTGCGGAAGGTGTTGCGCCCCTCGCTGCCCTCGGTTCCCGGTGCGGGCGCGGAGAAGTCCGTGGTGCGGCCCTGGCTGTCTTTCGCGAAGATGCCCTGCAGGTACTGTTTCTTCGAGAAGCTGCCCCCACGCTTGCTGGTCTTGATGTTAGGTAGGTCCTGGCTGTAGCCGTCGGCGTTGTAGTCGCCGCACTGCACCGGGTTGTCCGCATTGCTGGTAAGGCAGCCCGCGTTATAGGAGTTGTAGTTGAACGCGGTAAACGGCACCCCGCTCTGCGCCACCACCAGCGATGTCACCTGCCAGCCGCCCAGCCCGCTTTTTAGAAAGCGCTCCTTCGGCGAAGGCAGTAGATAAGAACCCGAAAACTTGAAGTTATTCGGCTCGTCGAACGAGGAGTCGCCATAGTACCCGGTGCCGATCAGGTGCTGGTCCGCCGGGCAGTCGGTGCCGTTGTTGAACACGTAGCGCGTGTCGCAGGTGCCGTGATCGCGGGCGCGCGACCAGGTGTACGAGGCCTGGTAGTCGAGCGACTTGACGTGCTGCTCCATCGAGAAGATCACGCTGTCATACCGGCCCGTGTCGAAGTTACCGATGTAGTTAATGCCGCCGAAGCTTGGGTTCAGGCGCTTGAGCTTTCCATTGTTGCGGATCAGGTCGCCGGCCGAGCGATTGAAGTCAGTCGAGGTGAGCTGGTTCCACGAGTAGGAACCGGCATAGGTGACGCCCGCGATCAGACCCTTGGCGAACTGCTGACTTAGGCCAAGCGTGTAGTTGAGCGTCGGCGGGGTCTTCACGTTCGGGTCGATGCCCTGCACGCCTGCATTGGTGCCGGGGATGCCGCCGTGCACGTCAAGCCCGGTCGCCGGCAGCGTTGGATACACATAGCCGAAGGGCGCCACATTGGATGTGCCGAGGCTGAACAGCGCCGGGATAGCCTGCTGCTGACCGAAGCTGGGATAGAAGAACGCGGGCGGGTTGCCGGTAAGTCCGTCGACTACCTGGCCCAGGGTAATGCGGTCGAAGTATTCGCCTACGCCGCCATGAATCGTCGTCTGGCGGTCGGCGGTTGGCGCCCAGGAGAAGCCGATGCGCGGCGCCCAGTTATTATTCTGCCGGTTGTTATACACGTTCTTTTTCGAGACGAACGAGGCAGTGGCGAACTGCGCATCGATGGCGCTGGCGCCGGAGCTGAGGTCGGTGCGGGGGCCGGCCGGGATCAGGTTGTTGATCTGCGTGTAGTTGCTGTAACCGAACGCATACGGGTTGCCGAAATCATCCCAGCGCACGCCGAGTTGCAGAGTCAGGTTCGCCGTGATCTTCCAGGAGTCCTCGGCAAAGATGCCCAGGCCCGTACCCGCGGCGCCAAACTGGTGCGGCTTGAACTGCCCGGTGAGCGGGTTGAACGAGACATTGCCCTCGCTGAAGACATTGTCGTGGATGAAGTCGGAGAAGCTCTGGAAGCCGAAGTTAGGACGGGCGTTGATGCCGGTAAAATCCGCGATATCGTTGCCGTGCGAAACCTCGATGCCGGCGCGGATATCATGCCGCCCCTTCACCACCGTCACCACATCGCGGTAGACATAGTTATGCTGCTTGTACACACCCGGGCCGCCGCCGTTGCCGAACGCATTGATGGAGTAAGTGTTGTTGATATCGATGGTCGGCACCGAAGGTGTGCCGGCGCCCAGGTCGCCGTCAACGCGGTTGTAGGCGAAGGATGCCTCGTTGATGAAGTTAGGCGAGAAAACGTGGGTCCAGTCGAGGTGGGATAGGTTGCTCGATGTGGTCTGCAGCGCGTTGAAGGCAGGCCGCGGATCGATCGTTTGCGTTTCGTGGTCGATGTGGAAGTAGTAGCCGTAGATGCGGTCTTTGCCGCCGCGCAGCAGTTGGTCGAGCCGCAGGCTGTACTGCAGGCCATTATTAAACGGCGACGAGGTCTGGCTTGCATTGTCGATAAATGGAAGCGTGCAGGCTCCGGTTGGGGTGGTGCACTGCGTCGCCAGGTCAGGGGTGGTGTAGTACTTGACGCCAAGGTAGCTTACCGCCTGCGTCCTGTACTTGGTTAGCAGCTGCGTGCCGGTGCTGCCGCCATAGTTGGCCTGCAGGAAAGGCAGCAGCGTTGGGGCTTCAGTAGGGAAGAAGTTAGTGGAGGCCGGGTTGGTCGCGTTCTTCTTTTCGACCGAGGCGAAAAAGAAGGTCTTGTCCTTCCAGACCGGGCCGCCCAGCACGCCGGAGTACTCCATCTGCTTGAACGGCGCGGGGTGCTGCACAAAGTAGGATTTGGCTTCGAGGTCCTGGTTGTAGAAGCTGTACTCGCCGGCGCCGTGCCATTGATTGCTGCCCGACTTGGTTGTAAGTTCGGTAGTAACGCCCGCGCCTCCCGCGAAGTCCGGCGTGAACGTGTTGGTCTGGAGCGCGATCTCCTGCAGCGAGTCCGGATTCGGCGTCACATTGTCCGTGCCGCCGGTGATGTTGCTTGAAGAAGAAATACCGTCGATAACATACAGATTGCTGCCGGAGAAATGGCCGTTGGCAGAGCCGTTGGGCGTTGTCTCGTTGGCGAAGTTATCCAGGTTCTGGCTGAAGCCGGAGACACCGGGCGCGGCGTTCACTAGGTTCAGAGTGCCGCGGTTCTGCAGCGGCAGCGTGCGCACCTGCTCGGTTGAGAGCGTGACCTGCACGCGGTTTTCTTCGGTGTTGAGCCCCTGCGCCTGCGCCGTCACCTCCACCGTGTTGCTTGAGGAGGCGACACTGAGCTTGACGTTGAGGCCGCCGGTCTGTTCGGTCGTCAAGGTGGTGGTCAGCTGCTGCGGCTGGAAACCCTGCGCCTGCACCTTGAGCGTGTAAGTGGCCGGCTGCAGGCTCTCGAAGCGGTATTGCCCGGCGCCGTTTGTGGTGATGTCAAAGTGTTGATTGGTTTGCGGATTGGTCAGTGTGAGGTGCGCGTTGCCGACCACGGCGCCGGTCGGATCGGTGACCGTGCCTTGCAGGCTGCTGTTGAACTGGGCAAATGCGGTAGTGGCGGAAAACGCGGCCGTAAAAAGGCCAGTGCGTACCAGGGGAATCAAGCGGTGCCGATTGCGTGTCATCTGAAGCGATGTACCAGGAGCGGGGGGGGGAAATGCTTCGCGCCTGACCTCTCAAAGAAAGTTGAAATGCCTGAGAAGGTGTCACGCTCAACGCGCAAAGCATTCCTTCCACAAGGTCGCCGATAATATTCACGGCTTACGGATTGGGTTGTCGCGGGCCATTCGCTCTATTGACATAAAGCTGAATTTCCCGCATCTGTATGCTTGAAGCGTTTGCGCTGGCGACCTTTGGCCTGTTGCCAGAGCTGTGCGAATTGCGTTCTGTTTGTGCTTCGGTTTGAAGTTATTTACTTGCCTGGAGATGAAGAAGCCTTGCCTACCCCCTTGCTGACATTAGATCGACGCACGTTTCTCACCCTAGTCGGCGCCGCCGGTTTGAGCTGCGCGGCTTCGCCTGAAAAGATTTTCGCCAGCGCCGCCGCTCCCACGCCGCCCTACAGACCCGGCCGCATTGAAAACGAGTACAGCCAGCTGCTGCCGGGCGAGCGCGAAGCGCTGGCCGCGGTGCCCGGCGTCAGCTTTACCGGGCGCGCTGTGCAGGCAAGCCTGGCGGGCGCCGCACGCTCGCTGGCGCCAGGCGAGAGCATCGGCGGCTGGCAGCTACTGACTGTGCTCGAGATTAATGGAGTCGAGACCGCGGTGTTTGAAAAGCACGTGACCCACCGCGGCGCGATCGCGTACGTGACCGAGCGCGGCGGCACCATCGCTCTGATTCCGAAGGGCATCGGCGACCTGGCGCGGATTCGCCCGCGCCAGGCCGCAGCCCCGGTCCGGCTCGAACGCAGCCAGGTACCCGGGCCGGATGTCGCGGGCGAGTACATCCTGCGCTCGGAGGAAGACCCCTGTTACGAGAATGTGGCCGCGCTGAGCGAGGAGTACATCGGCTGGTCGCTGGTGGCGAACGAGGAAGCGGGGCCGCTAGGCTCGGTATACCTGTCGGCCGATGGAAAAAGCCGCCAGCCGGCGCGTAATCCGCAGAACGACTGGGCGCCCGACCTGGAAGGCGCGTTGTTCGACCCCGAGCGCTTCCTGCCCTTCGATGCGCCGCACAAGTACGCCTACGAGCCCGGCTACAGCAAGCGCACGCTGCTGGGCGGCTACCTGCCGGTGGCCGATACCGGCGTGTGGAACGCGACTTACAAAGCGGGCTATGAAGTGATGCTGTTGCTGCCGCCAGGCGTCGATGCCAAGCCGATGGCGCGCGTGCGGGTCAAGCGCCTGGGCGGCACAAATGTAACCGTCGATGAGCACGGCGCACATGCAGGCCATGCGGCGGCGGCGGAGTATACAGAGCACTACTGGAACTGCAACCAGGGCAGTTTCTTTTCCGCGCTCGCCGGGGTGTGGAACCGCTGGCACAGCTTCTACGAGGACACGATGCCGGTCGAGATTCCCGACCCGTGGCTGCTCGACTCGGCGCGCGCCGGCATCACGCTTTCGCGCTGCAGCTATCGCGGCCTGGAGCCGACGTATCAGGTGGGCGAGGGCGCGTACACAAAAATTCCCGAACGCAGCCACGCGCTGTTCCCGGTCGCGCAGTACGAGTTTATCTGGGCGCACCAGCTGTGGAACCTTACCACGGAAAGCGACCCATATTTCAATTACTACCTCGAACGTTACATACTGCCCGACGGCAACTTTCTGTACAACACGCAGGACCAGGTGGAAGCGCCGCTGAACGTCGGCCTGTTCCTGCGCAACAATGCGCGCGCCTACGACTACACCCGCGACCTGGCCGCGTTTGAACAGCGGCTGCCCACGCTCGAACGCATGCTCGGCTACGTGCTCGCGCGCTATGAGTTTGGCAAGCGCAAATATCCGCTCCCCGACCGCCGGTACGGGCTGATCTGGGGCTCCCCCGAGGCGGACCTGGGCGACCCGCACAACGACTTTCCCGACTCGCACCCCTTCTATTACCAGAACGCGGCGAACGTGTGGCGCGGCATGCAGGAGCATGCGCGCGTGCTCGACCTGGTGGCGGCCGCGAGCGGCAAGCCGGAGCACCGCGCCGCGGCCGCGCGCTACAAAGCGCTGGCCGAGGAGATGCGCGGCAACATCGAGCGCTCGCTCGCCGCGACGATCGCCGCCGGTACCCCGGCGATGCGGGCGGCAGGCATCACTCCGTTTGAGCCGAACGACACGAATAGCAAACCCTCGCAGCTGTCGAGCTACGAGAATCACCGCTTTATGGAGGACTGGTTCCTGGCCGACTGGGGCGACGCGGCGCTCGATCTGGGCCAACTCAAGCACCGCGCGCTTTCGGGCGACGTGATCCTCGGCATGAATACGAACGGCGACGTTGCGCGTACCAGCAACTTCATGTCGCACGGCACGCTCGCGGTCGGCATCCGGCAGCGGGATTACCGGCCGTTCCTGCTGGTGCTCTACGGCCTGGTCTGCTACGCGGCGGACTCCGGGAACCGCTACGCGCCCGAGGACGCCTACATCCCGGGCAGCTACCCGGGCGAGCAGAGCCCCTACGGCTGGTCGGCGGTCATCAACAGCACGCTGCAGTCGACGCTCGGCCTGCGCTGGCTGCTTTGCTACGAGGAAAGCGATCAGGCACTGTGCCAGTTACAAAAGGGAGCGCCAAAGCATTGGTTCGCGAAAGGCGAGCGCATCGCGGTGCGGCAGTGCCCCACGCGCTTCGGCCAGGTGAGCTGGGCGACCGAGGCGCGCGGCGACCGGCAGTGGCATGTAACCGTCGAAGTGGCAGAAGACTTTTCCGCGGACATCGCTGTGCACATCCATGCCCCCGATGGCGCGGCGCTCAAAAACACGACTGCCGGCACGCTGCAGCAGGATCATGTCCTGCTCGCGAAAAATCTGTTTGCCCAAACCCGCAAGGTCGAGTTCGACGTGAGCTGACGCGCGAGCTCTACAGCTCCTCGATCGTAATGATGCCGCGCGAGATCGAGTAAGCCACGGCCTCGGTGCGGTCGGAGACATCGAGCTTGGTCATCAGGTTGTTGAGATGGTTTTTCACCGTGCTCTGCGCGATCTGCAGCACGCCCGCCACCTCGCGGTTGGTGAGGCCGCGGCCGATCAGCCGCAGCACTTCCACCTCGCGCTCGGTCAACTGCGGGCGCTGCGCGCGCTCGCGCAAGCGGTGCGCCACGGCCGGCACCAGCCACAGGTGCCCGGTGTGCACGCGGCGCAGCGCTTCGGCCAGTTTCTCGCGGTCGATGTCCTTAAGCGCGTAGCCGCGCGCGCCCGCCTCCAGCACGCGGAATATCTCCTCCTCCACCTCGTAGCTGGTCAGGATGAGGATGCGCGCCTCGGGCGCGAACGCGCGCACGGCTTCGACGACGCGAATGCCGCCGTCCTTGGGCAGGCGCAGGTCGAGCAGCAGCACGTCGGGCGCGAGCTCGCGGTACAGCTCGATGGCGCGGTCGCTGGTGGCCGCCTCGCCCACCACGGTAAAGCCCGGTTCGGACTGAAGCAGGCTGCGGATGCCGAGGCGAAACACGAGATGGTCGTCGGCGATGGCAATGCGGATCGGCGTGCCGGTTTCGCTCACTGTGCTGCTCCCTTCCTGCTCAGGCCGGCCACGGAATCTCGACCAGCAGCGTGCTGCCGGCCGCCGAGGATTGTACCCGCAGGCGACCGCGCAGGCCGTCGACGCGCTCCTGCATGCCGGCCAACCCGAAATGCTCGCCATTGGCCTCAATCCGCGCTGGGTCAAAGCCGTGGCCGTCGTCGCTCACCGCGAGCGCGATCTCCTGCCGGCGGAACTCGAGCAGCAGCCGGATCGACCGGGCCTGCGCGTGCTGCACGGCGTTCGCAACGCCCTCCTGTCCGATGCGGTACAGCTGCATCGCGATGTCGTAGGGCAGCGGCGGTTCGCTGCCCTGCACCTGGACTTCAATGCGCGCGGAAGCGCCCTCGCCGAGCTGCTGGGCGGACTGCTCGAGCATCTTGGTCAGGCTGTCGCTGGCCGCGAGTGAGCGCAGCATCTGGATGGAGCGGTGCGACTCGCCGCGGCTGTGCCGCACCATCAGCAGGGCCATGTCCAGGTGCTGCCGGGCCTCGGCGGCGGCCGCGGCCGGCAGCACCTGCTGGGCAGCCTGCAGCTGCAGGGCGATGCCGGCAAAGCCCTGGGCCATCGTGTCGTGGATGTCGCGCGCGATGCGCAGGCGCTCGTCGGTCACCGCGCGAAAACGCAGGCGCAGGCTGCGGACATGGACGGCGACGGCCGCGAACACCAGAAGGATCATCGCCGCGAAAACAGCGGTGACATGGCCGAGCGTCCACCACGGCGGCCCGTCCAGCAGCACCAGGTCGTCGGCCGAGCGCAGCGCCAGGGTAAAGCTGCCCTGGGCGCTGCCCGAGGGCTGCGCCGCATCGAGCACGCCGGTTAGCTGCAAGGTCGCCCCGCTGCGCAGCGCGTGGGCCAGCGCGCCCGGGTCCGGCCAGCGCTCGCTTGCCGGCGTCCCGGCGGCCAGCGACGCGGTAAAGAACTGGTGTTCTCCTTCGAGCGTCAACTCCAGCGCGCCCCGCGCGGTGCGTTGTGTGGAGGCCAGCCGCCCGCTCAGGTTGACCAGCTCCAGCGGGTTTCGCCCCTCGGCCGCGCGGTCCGGCGAGATGACGACCGGCAGCGGCGGGGAACCGCTCCACAGCCGCGCCACCGCTCCGCCCAGCGTGGCGTGGGGCGCCCCGGCCATCGTCCGCCCGGTCACTTCCACCTCGTCGCCGATTGAAACCGCGTCGCTGCCCGGGGAGGGCCGCACGTCGAGCGCGCCGGACTCGTCCTCGATCACGATGGAAGACGGCGTCAACAGGGTGACGGAGCCGCGCACCTTGACCGTCTGGCCAGCCGCCTGGGCCAGAGAATCAATGGATCGCAGCGAGGGCGACCGTAGCGACGGCCCGAAAGCCTTCTGCTGTGCAGCGATGGGTGCCGCGCAGGCCAGCAGCATCAGTACAATCAGACCTGTGCCGCGTTGTGCCCACGCACTCCGCGGGCCGCCGGGAGCCGCGTCTTTGACACCCATCGATCGCATGAGCCCTGCCCTCGCCTTGTCCCGCTTCGATTCGCGCTTGCCGAAGCGGCGCCCTCGCAGGTTGGTTCTCGTCATGTTAGTCCTTGCGGCGGCCGGGATTGCCGGGCTGATGGCCTGGCGCGGCCGTGCCGCACGCGCGGCCGCGAGCCCCAGCTGTGCCAGCCTCGCGCCCTGGGCGTTCTACGGGGGCGAGTGGAACACCCAGAACGGCGTGCTGGAGGCGGCCCGCAACGGCCGCGGCGACATGGCCGTCTCGCGCCGGAGCGATTACACCAACTTCCATCTCTCCATCCAGATGCAGGTGCGCGACCTGTACCCGAATACCAACTACGGCGACGCGGGCCTGCTGTTCCGGGTGCGCAACGCGCATCTGGGGGTCGACTCCTACGATGGCTACTACGCGGGCCTGCGGGCCAGCGATCACACCCTGATCTTCGGGCGCATCGATCAGGAATGGCAGCAGCTGGCGTTCAAACCGCTGGCCGCGCCTGTCATGGCAGACGCCTGGTACCGTCTGCAGGTAACCGCGCAGGGCTGCGACTTTACCGTTGCCGCGTCTGCCGCCGGGGGTGCGCCGACCAGACTGCGCTACACCGACCCGCACTGCCCGCGGCAGGGCAGCATCGGCGTGCGAGTGTACTACGTCAAGGCCTCCTGGCGCGATCTCGATCTGCGCCCGGAGTAGGTTCACGCGCTCGGCTTCACGAGCAGGCTGACATCCTCGAGCTGCAGATTGCGGTAGGGCTTGTGCTCGAGCACCGCCCGCATGGTGCCCATGGCGGCCTCGCCCAGCGCTGTGGGCGAGGTGACGACGAGCGCATCGATGTCGCCGCGGCGCAGGGCGTTCCTCGTGTCCGGCTCCTGCCCGATGCCGACAAAGGCAGGCCGGTGGGCCAGACCGCGAAGAGCCCCCAGCACGCCGACGGTCGAGAACTCGTCGGAAGCGAAGATGGCCCGGATCGGATGGCCAGGCGGCGCTTCGTGCAGGGCGTCGAGTGTGGTCTGGCGGCTGCGCGCCCAGTCGGAAAGCCCGTATTTCGTCACCGCCACGCGGATTGCGGAATGCAGCGCGAGTTCGCGCTCGAAGGCTCGCTCGCGGTCGCTTGTCACTTCGAGCGTCGGGCTCACGCCGATCACCGCGACCGAACCCCGGCCGTGCAGCAGCGCGATCACGCGGTCGGCGGCCAACACGCCCATCTTCGCGTTGTCCCACTGGACAGAAGCTGAGTAATCAGAAGGCGCAAGCGCGATGGGCGTGCCCGCGGTCACCACCGGAATGCCGGCCTGGTGTGCCCGGCGCAGCACCGAGGCCAGCACCAGTTGGTGCTGCGGCGAGATGAGGATGCCGCCCACGTGGCGCCCGATCGCCTCGCGCACCATGTCGGCCTGCGCCTGGTAGTCCATCTCCGACTGCGGCGCGGCAAAGGTGACGGAGTAGCCGCTGGCCGCGGCGATTCTGGCGACGGCATGCTGGTAGACGACCCAGTAGGTCTGGCCGCCGGTGAGTGAAATCACCGCGATCTGGCGGCTGCCCTGGCGCGGCGGCCCGCAGGCGGTGAGCAGCAGCGCGGCGGCGCACAAGCATCTAGAGAAAGCGCGGCGCATCGAGGTCGAAGTATACCCGGTAGGGCTTGCGCTCGCCCACCGCGTACAGCGGCCGGAAGCTGCCCAGGCCCTGGTTTTCGGGCTTGCTCTCGCTCACCTTGAACTCGAATGGAGACCCGGGGCGGCTGAGGTGCGCGGAGACGTCCTCGCCGGGCGCGAGCGCGAGCGGGTAGGTGTACTCAGCATCCTGCGCCAGCAGCAGTGGGCCGTACTTCACCGCGGCGCGCCATGGGTGCTGCGCGTCGACGGGAACGGTATAGAGCGGCATGTCGAGCGACAGCGTGAGCGTGTCGCCGGGCTGCCACTTGCGGCGCACCTCGGCCCACTCGCCCGGCGTTGCCGTAGCTTGAACCGGCGCGCCCGCAACGCTCAGCCGGAACCCGCGCGCCCAGCGCGGCACGCGCAGCTTGAGCGCGAACTCCGTCGGCTTGTCCACCGTGACCCGAAAGCTCACGCTGCCGTCCTCGGGATACTGCGTCTCCTGCCGCACGGTGACGGTGCGCCCGTGGCGAGTCCAGGTTACTTCCGAGGGCACGAAAAGGTTCACGTACAGGTCGTCGTCATCGTGTAGGTAGATCACGTCGTGGTAGTCGGCGACCGTCTGGATGTAGGTGCCGGAGCAGCACGGCCACTCGGACCAGTAGTAGAGTTTGGTCGCGGTGCCCAGGCGATAGTCGGCATAGTAGAAGGCGGTCCCATCGGCCTGCACCGGCAGCGCCGCGCTGATGCCGTTATAGAGCAGCGTCTCGATCCACTCGCCGTAGCGCGCCTCGCCGGTAAAGGTCAGCAGGTATTTTGACAGCTTGAAGCCGGCCCACGAGCCGCAGGGGATCTCGGCTGTGTCGGAGCGCCACTCGAGCGCGCGGCCTAGGGTGCCGTCGGCCGGCACGCTCCACTCGCCCGGCCCGTAGCCGCCGCTGGCGTAGGCCTGCACCTCGGTTGCATAGATGTACGCATTGCGCAGGATGCCCAGCCAGCGCGGGTCGCCCGTCACCGCGTAGGCCATCGCGACGCCGCAGAAGGTGTTGATGTGGCTGTAGGAGTGCAGAAACGCCGCGGCCAGCGGCTGGCTGCTGGCCTCGAACTGGTCCCAGTAGCTCGAGTACTGCCACAGGTCGCCGAACTCGCGGAACGCCGGGTTGCCGGAGGCCAGGTAGGCCCGGTAGCTGTTCTCGGGCAGCGTGTACCACTCGAGCGTTCCCTTCGGCCGGCGGCCGTCGCGGTCCATCGGCGTAGCCGGGCTGCGGGAGCGGTCGAAGCTGCGCGAGGCCCAGCCGGTAATCAGCGCCAGATGGTCGAGCGCCCGCGGGTCGTTCGCGTACAGTGCCGCGTCCACCAGTCCGCAGGCGGTTTTCTCGAACGCGTAGGTGCCCATGCGGCAGTTCCCGTCCGGGCCTACCGTCTTGGCCCATTCGTCGACCAACAGCAGCGTTTTCTGCTGGAGAGCGGTGTCGCCGGTCGCGCAGCTCAGCCGCGCCATGCCGCTCACCCACTGGCCAAAGGTCGCGCCGGAGTCCTTCCGCGCCCAGCCCTTCAGGTCGTTGCCGGGCGCGGGCAGCCCGGCTTCGCGGCGAAAGCCCTTCAGGATGTCGTCGTTCGACAGGTTGTAGTAGCGATCGCGCGTGGCCGCCACCTGGTCGGCTAGACGGCCGGGCAGTAGGCGCACACCGCGATAGTCGAACGTCTGCAGGCGCTTGCGGCCGCGGGCCAGGGAAGCCGCTTTCGGAGTGGACGGCACCTGCGCGCGCGCGGCAGCGCTTACGAGAGAGACGGCGGCGGCGCCGGCCAGCAGTTCACGACGGTTCATGCGGGCATTATTACGCGGCGGTGCAACGATGCGCCTGGGCTGAATGCACCGCGAAAACCGCGGCCGGTTCCGCTATACTCAACGCTCGTCGAACTGGCGGGGAGTGGAAGAGGTTTATGGCAAGCAGCCGGATGCGTGTAGCGAGTCTGTTTTTTGGAATGTTCCTGCTGTGTGCGCTTGTTTTCCCGGCCGGCGCGCGCGCCGACTCCGCGCGCTGGACCGAGCAGCAGGCCAATGACTGGTGGACCAAGCAGCCCTGGCTGGTCGGCTCGGACTACCTGCCGGACGATGCCATCAACCAGCTGGAAATGTGGCAGGCCGACACCTTCGACCCGCAGGAGATCGACAAGGAACTGGGCTGGGCGCAGAGCCTGGGCATGAACACCATGCGCGTCTTCCTGCACGACCTGCTGTGGCAGCAGGATCAGGCCGGGTTTACCAAGCGCATCGATGCTTTTCTGACCATCGCGCAAAAGCACCACATCCGTCCGGTGCTGGTGCTGTTCGACTCCTGCTGGGACCCGCGGCCGAAGCTGGGCCCGCAGCACCCGCCCATCCCCGGCGTGCACAACTCCGGCTGGGTGCAGAGCCCCGGCACCGCCGCGCTGGAGGACTCGGCCCAATACCCGCGTTTGCAAAAGTATGTTGAGGGCGTGATCGGCGCGTTCGGTAAAGACCCCCGCATCCTGGCCTGGGACCTGTGGAACGAGCCCGACAACGGCGGCGGCGGCAACTACGCCAAGGAAGAAGCGCCCAACAAGAACCAGTTGGTCGCCGCTCTGCTGCCGCAGGTCTTTGCCTGGGCGCGCGCCGCCAACCCCACCCAGCCGCTCACCAGCGGCGTGTGGACCGGCGACTGGACCTCGCTCGCGACCATGACGCCGGTGGGCAAGATCCAGATCGAGCAGTCCGACATCATCAGCTTCCACAACTACGCCTGGCCCGAGGGCTTCGAGAAAGCCATCCAGAATCTGCGCCAGTACCACCGCCCCCTGCTGTGCACCGAGTACATGGCGCGCGGCGCGGGCAGCACCTTCGACACTATCCTGCCCATCGCCAAGCGCGAGCATGTGGGCGCCATCAACTGGGGTTTCGTCGCCGGCAAGTCGCAGACGTATTTCCCCTGGGACTCCTGGACGCGGCCCTACGTGGACGAGCAGCCGACGGTCTGGTTCCACGACGTGTACCACCCGGACGGCACGCTGTACCGCGCGCGCGAGGGCGAAATCTTCCGCAGCCTGACCGGCGGCTCATGAACATCGGGCTATGACGACAATCAAGGGACCGGCGCTCTTCCTGGCGCAGTTCATCGCGGACCAGCCGCCTTTCGACACCCTGGACGGCATCTGCGCGTGGGCGGCAGGTTTGGGCTTCAAGGCCGTGCAGCTGCCGACCACCGACGAGCGCTTCTTCAACCTGCAACAGGCCGCCGAAAGCCGAAGCTACTGCGAGGATCTGCAGGCAAAGCTCGCGCGGCACGGCCTCGCGGTTTCAGAGCTCTCGACCCACCTGCAGGGCCAGCTGGTCGCGGTGCACCCGGCGTATGACGCGCTGTTTGCGGGCTTCGCGCCCGCGCGGTTTCAGGGAAACGAACCGGCGCGCCGGGCGTGGGCCGTCGAGCAGCTTCAGCTGGCCGCCCGGGCCAGCCGCAACCTGGGCCTGTCCGCCCACGCGACCTTCTCCGGCGCCCTGGCCTGGCCCTACTTTTACCCCTGGCCGCAGCGGCCTGCCGGGCTGGTGGAGGAAGCCTTCGCGGAGCTTGCCCGGCGCTGGCTGCCCATCCTCAATGCGTTCGACGATGCTGGCGTCGACCTGTGCTTTGAACTGCACCCGGGCGAGGACCTGCACGACGGCGCGACCTTCGAGCGCTTTCTCGCGGCCACCGGCAGTCACCCGCGCGCCAAAATCCTCTTCGATCCGAGCCACCTGCTGCTGCAGCAGATGGACTCTCTCGCCTTCCTCGACCTGTACCACCCGTATGTGCGCGCCTTCCACGTCAAGGACGCGGAGTATCGCCCCAACGGCCGCTCCGGCGTGTACGGCGGCTACCAGGGCTGGGTCGACCGGCCGGGGCGCTTCCGCACCGCGGGCATGGGCCAGGTCGACTTTGGCGCCATCTTCGCGAAGCTGGCGCAGTACGACTACCCGGGCTGGGCGGTGCTGGAGTGGGAAGACCCCCTGCAATGCGCCGAGGACGGAGCGCGGCAGGGCGCGGAGTTCATCGCGCGGCAGATTCTCCGCGTGACCGACCGTGCGTTCGATGATTTTGCCGGTGCCGGGTTGGACCGGGAGTCACTGCGCGCAGTGCTGGGGTTTGAAGGCGCAGGTGGGTAATCTCCCGCGGGTAATGGGGACTGGTAATGCGGGGTTGCGAGTTTCAGGATCCCTGCATGCAATTTTGAGCGCGTTTCAAGCCGCGCATAAGATCGCGGATGAAATGCTGGCTGCCAGCCTGCGCTTGCCGCGCATCCCAAGCGTTTGTCCAATCCTTAAGCTCCACGTCAGAGGCAAGCGTGTGTTCCAAAATGGCGGGTTAGCTGTTCGCGACTTTTGATGCAGATGGGAAAGCAGATGGAGGTTTCTTGAAGGTTTTTACCTTAATGGCGGTTCTGCTGCTTGCGCTGACCGCACGAAGCGTCCGTGCGGAGCCGGTGGCGGTCCGCTACATACAGGGAACGGCGCATGGCTTCCTCACGCTGAGCACGCTCGACGGCAAAATTCTGGCCGCAGGCGACCTGGTACAAACGGTTCATGGGCGGCTCGTCACCACGCGCCTGACTTTCCACTTCCGCGATGGCTCGCTCGACGATGATCAGGCTGTGTTCACGCAGAACGGTTCGTTCCACCTGCTGCGCGAGCACCACATCCAGCGTGGGCCGGCTTTCGCGAAGCCACTGGACATGAGCATCGATGTCGCCAATGGCACGGTGCTGTCGCGTGGGCCCGATAAGGACGGCAAGGAAAAGGTTTCGACCGAGCACATGGATCTGACGCCGGACCTGGTCAACGGCATGTTCGTCACCCTGCTGACGAATATCCGTCCAGACGCCGCGAAAACCGATCTACCCTACCTGGTCGCTTACGACGGGGTCAGGATGGTGCATCTGGAGATCACTCCGAAGGGTACCGTACCGTTCCGCGTCGGTGGCAAGGCCCGGCCGGCGCGGGAGTTCACCATCCATTTCCAGTTGGGCGGCCTGACTGGGGTGATTGCCCCCATGGTTGGCAAGCAGCCGAAGGATTGCAAGGTGCTGCTGCTGGAAGGCGCGGCGCCGGCGTTCATTCGCGAAGAGGGGCAGCTGTTCCAGGATGGACCGGTGTGGCGCATCGACCAGGTGGGCCCGGTAACCCACTGACCACCCTGTGGCCCGCAACCGGTCGGCCAGGGGAGGGAGTATGATCGTGGGCAGAGAACGGGTTGTGAAATCCCTCGCCTTGCGTGGCCTCCTAACTATGTCAAAAAAGCTCCAGCGGTCGGTATTTTCTGTTTCGGTTGTGCTCGCCCTGGTGGTGCTGTTGGGCGGCTTTCTACCCCCCAGCGTGCGCGCCGGCGGCTTCTCCGCGAGCGATGGCGCGTACAAGCAGATGGGCGTGTATGAGGAAGTGCTGCGCAAGATCCAGAACTTTTACGTGGTGCAGCCGAGTCTGCCCGCGGTAACCGACGGCGCGCTGCACGGCATGGTCGAGTCGCTCGACTCGAACTCGAGCTACCTGACGCCGGACGAGTACAAGGCCTACAAGGCGGCGATGGCGGCCACCGCAACGCCGGGCGGCGCGGAGCAGGTGGGTCTGCACGTGAGCAAACGCTATGGCTACGCGACCGTGGTTTCGGTGGTGACCGGCAGCCCGGCCGACAAGCAGGGCATTCAGGATGGCGACGTGATCGAGGCCGTCGACGGCACGTCCACCCACGATATGTCGCTGGCCATGATCCGCATGACGCTCGAAGGCAGGGCCGGCACCAGTGTCTCAATGGACGTGATTGTGCCCGGCAAGGACGACCCGGAAACCAAGAAGCTGCAGCGCGGCCCCGTGCCGGTTCCGGCGCTCGCAACCCAACAGTATGACGGCGGATCGATCCTGTATCTGAAGCCGGCGGTGCTGACCAGGGAGCGGGTGAACGAGCTGGAAACGGCGCTGAAGGGCGTCAAGGCCGGCAAGAAGGTTCTGCTGGACCTGCGCGACGTCTCCTCGGGTGACGAACTGCAGGGCGTGCGGCTGGCGAATGCCTTTCTGCAAAGCGGCACCATCGGCAGCCTGAGCGGCCAGAAGTACCCGACGCAGACCTTCATGGCTGACCCGTCGAAGTTCGCAACCTCTGCTCCGCTGGTGATCCTGGCGAACCACGGCACCGCGGGCGCGGCCGAGATGGTGGCCGCGGCGGTCCTCGGGGCCAAACGCGGGGACGTGGTGGGCGACCGTACCTTTGGCGACGGCACGGTCGAGAAGACGATCGAGCTGCCCGATGGAGCGGCGATTCTTCTCTCCGTCGCAAAGTACAACGCGCCCGACGGCAAGCCGATCCAGGAGAACGCCGTGCGGCCAAACGTGCCGGTGAGCCTGAGCATCGACCAGTTCCTGGCTGAAGAGGATGGCAGTACAACGTCCGCGAACCACCCGAAAGTCGACGACCAGCTGAACAAAGCGCTGGACGTGCTGAAGGCGAAGCGAAGCTGAGGCCCGCTGCGCCGCCGCGACCGGGAACAGGATCGGGATGATCGCCAGGTCAGCCAAGACCCCCTCCGCGACGACGGCGGCGGCTCGCCGGGCAGCGCGGCGCGAGCAGGAGCGGCGCAAAAAGCTGCGCCGGGCGGTGCTGATCGCGCTCTGTGTGCTCTCCGCGCTTTTCGGCTCGCTGGGCGGCCTGGTTCTGGTCGATTCGGTGGACCTGCCCGAGGTGGCGGAGCTCGAGCGCTACAAACCTTCTACCATCACTGAGCTGTATGACATTCATGGCGAGCCGATCGGTTCGTTCGCGCTGGAGCGGCGCATCGCCGTCGGCTATGACGCATTTGCGCCGGTGCTGCGCGACAGCGTGATCTCGATCGAGGACAAAGGCTTCGAGCGCCACTTTGGCGTGAACGTCTTTCGCGTGGCCGGCGCGGCGATTCACGATCTGCGCTCACAGGGCCGCGCGCAGGGCGCCTCGACGCTGACCATGCAACTGGCGCGCAACCTGTTCCTTTCGGACGAGCGCACCGCTGGGCGCAAGCTCCAGGAGACGCTGCTTTCCATCCAGATCGAGCGGACCTTTACCAAGCAGCAGATCTTTACCATGTACGGCAACCAGATCTATCTGGGCCACGGCGTGTACGGGTTTGAGGCGGGGGCGGAGTTCTACTTCAGCAAGCATGCGCGCGAGCTGGCCCTGCCGGAAGCGGCGCTGCTGGCCGGGCTGCCCAAGGGGCCGGAGGAGTTTTCGCCGACCGCGCACCCGGAGCGCGCGCTGGGGCGGCGCAACCAGGTGATCGTGGCGCTGCGCAACGACGGCAAGATCACGCGCGAGGCGGCCAGCGAGGCGGAGGCCGCGCCGCTGGGCCTGCACCTGGAAGCGCCCCCGAACACCGAGGCGCCCTGGTTTGTGGAGCAGGTGCGGCGCGAACTGGAGAAGCAGCTGGGCGCCGAAACGGTGCACCAGGCGGGGCTGCGCGTGTACACGACGCTCGACATGGGGGTGCAGAGGGCGGCGAACCGCGCGGTCGAGGACGGCCTGGCCGCGTATGAGCGGCGGCAGGGCTGGCGCGGACGCCCCGTCAACCTGCTGGCGGAGCACGTTGATCTGGCGAGCTTTCGGCACCCGGACTGGGGAGTGCCTGCCGAGCCGGGCGCGTATGTGCACGCGCTGGTTACCGATGTGAGCGCGGGCGCGGCGCGGGCGCGCGTCGGCTCGCAGAGTGTAGTGCTCACACCGGCCGACTGGGCCTGGACTGGGCATCGCGCGGGGACTGAATTCCTGCGAATCGGCGACGTGATTTATGTGAGGCTGGCCAATCTGGGAACTGAAGGCTGGCACGCCTCGCTTGAAGAGGATACTGGAGCCCAGGGCGCGCTGCTGGCGATGGATAACGCGACCGGCGACGTGCTGGCGATGGTGGGCGGCCGGGACTTCGCGCTCTCGCAGTACAACCGCGCGATCGAGGCCCAGCGGCAGGTGGGCTCTTCGTTCAAGCCGTACGTGTACACGGCGGCGGTCGAGGCGGGCGCGACGCCGGAGTCGATGATCCTGGACGCGCCGACCAGCTTCGGCGGCTACACGCCGCGCGATTACGAGAACAACACGCTCGGGGAGATCACGCTTGAAAAGGCGTTTGCCGATTCGCGAAATATTCCGGCGGTCAAGCTCGCCAGCCAGGTGGGCATGCCCAAGGTGGTGGCAACCGCGCACCGGTTCGGGGTGACGAGCAAAATCCCGGAGTACCTGCCGGTGGCGCTCGGCGCGGTCGAGATCACGCTGGGCGAGCAGGTAGCCGCGTACTCGGTGTTTCCAAATGACGGCATGCGGGTGAGCCCGCGGCTGATCCGCAAGGTGACGGACGCGGACGGCGTGCCGCTGGGTGAGCCTGCTGTTTCTCAATCGTCGGGCGCGGCCACGACCCCGCGAACGGCACGGACAATGGTGCGATTTCTGCGCGCGGTGACGGCGCCGGGCGGCACAGGCGCGGCAGCCGCGGCGCTCGACCATCCGGTGGCCGGCAAGACTGGCACGACGAGCAGCTTTACCGACGCGTGGTTTCTGGGTTTCTCACCGTCGGTGACCTGCGGCGTGTGGGTGGGCTATGACAATCGCACGCCGCTGGGCCAGGGAGAAACGGGCGGCCGGACGGCGCTGCCCATCTGGATGGATGTGCTGCGGGTGGTCGATGCGGCGCATCCGGGCGAGCGGTTCGCGGGCGACGAGCGATGAGAACCGCAGGTCCCTTGACTGCGCTCGGGATGACCCATGAAAATCGGCGCTAACCCAATTCAACCGTACACACGTCACGAAGTGACCGCCGGCCGCGCAGGCGGTTTTAGCCCTTGCTGAAACCAATTGTCTCCAGCAGAATCCATCAAAGACCATGAGTGAAGTGATCCCCACCAACCCGCAAGTCGTCCTGTACAGCCAGCCCGGCTGCGCACCCTGCTTCGCCGCGCGCAGCTTCCTGATGAGCCGCAAGGTCGCGTTCACGTATAAGGATGTCCAAGCCGACCCGCAGGCCTTTCGCGAGCTGATGGACCTGGGCAGCCGGTCGACGCCGACGCTCGTTGTCGGCGGCGAAGTCATGATTGGCTTCGACCCTGAAAAGCTAAACGCGATGCTGCGGGCGGAGCACGAGAAAGCTGTTTAAGTGGTATCGCGGGGCACCACGTCGTGGCTGACACTGCTGGTCATTGTGCTGATCCTAGCCTGCGCCGCGGACTATGGAGTGTTTGTGTACCGTCAGCGGCACGGCGATGTTCTCTCGTTCACAACCGTGAAGCAGTACATCGCGGTGAACGATAAGAACGGCCACTATCATTTCGAGTACTTCGGCACAGTCGACGTGCCGTGCGTCGAGGCATTGCTGCCGCACCAAAGTATTCCGCCCTGCTGGTGGGTCAGCTTGCACCACGACCACTGGGAGTAGCCGCCTATGTTATGGCTTGCGCTCCCTCCGACGGTTTGCTCGTGGAAGCCGCTCTTACCCTGCACGAAAAAGTGTCATCCTGAGCGAAGCGAAGGACCTGCTTTTCCCGCTCACCTGTCAAAAGAAGCAGCTACTTGCGCGCAGCCAGCTCTTCTTCGCTGATCGGCACGCCGGCGTCGCCCTCTTTCTTCTCGTGATACTCCTGCTCGGTATTGATCTGCCACAGGTTCGACTTATCCATGTTACCGGCCAGGATGTTATCGACGGAAGTCATGGCGGTCAGCATCGAATGGTCCTGGTTGTTGTACTTGTGCATACCGTTGCGGCCTACCAGGAACAGGTTCTCAAACCGGTCCATGTAGCGCACAATCTCGTCGAACCGGTCATAGGTGCCGAAGTAAGCGGGATAAGTCTTGGGCACGCGGAAGACGCAGGAATCGCGGACCTCGGCCGGGTCCACGATCCCGATTTTCGCGATTTCGGCGATCGCGAACTGGGCGATCTCGGCGTCGGGCATGGTCCACAGCGGGTCCGTGTCGTAGCAGAAGTATTCGAGCCCGATCCAGACTTTCGACGGGTCGGCGACCATGTAGGGGCTCCAGTTATTAAAAATCTGGAGCCGGCCGACCAGCACATCCGGCTCCTGGATGTAGATCCATGTGTCCTTGAGCGGGCCGCCGTCCGGCTCGGTCACGAGCAAACGGTCGACGAGCAGGCCAACGGTGATGAAGTCGCGGTAGACCAGCCCGTCGGAGATAGCCTGGATCTCCACCGGGACCGGAGTATCGACGACACGCAGCAGGTCGCGGACAGGCATGGTCGAGAAGACGTAATCAGCCGCGAGGGTGACGGTCTTGCCGTCAGGACCAAGGGCGTCTACCGAGCCGATGCGGTCCACTCCGCCAGCGCCGCGCTCGACATGCAGCCCGATTACGCGCCAGCCGGTGCGCACCTCGCCGCCGGCCTGCTCCACCAGCGAAGCCACGTGCTCCCACAGCTGGCCGGGGCCGTACTTTGGGTAGAGGAACTGCTCGATCAGCGAGGTTTCAGTGTTTTTCTGGGCGATGTCGCCCGCCTTTTTCCGGCCGAAGGTTTTCTTAAGAAAATGCACGACGGCGGTGCGCAGCGAGAGCCCCTTGATGCGCTGCGCGCCCCAGGCGGCGGAGATCTGCTCACACGGCACGCCCCACACTTTCTCGGTGTAGCTCTTGAAGAAGGTGAGATAAAGCTCGCGGCCAAAGCGGTTGATGAGGAAGTCTTCGAGCGTCTTCTCCGGCTTGCGCGGGAACAGGTGCGCCTTGATGTAGCTGAACCCGATGCGCAGCATGCGCAGCGCGCCCAGGCGGCCGAGCGTGGCCGCGGAGAGCGAAAGCGGATAGTCGAAAAAGGAGCGCAGAAAGTAGATGCGGCTTTTGCGCGGACGAACGAGCATGACCAGGTCGGGGTCGGCTGCTGGGCTTTCCGGCGCGAGCGCACTGGCGTGGCCGTTGCTCACGGCGGAGCGGATGGTCCGCTGCTGGTTCTGATAGCGGATGGCAAGCTCGCCGCCGGCATTCGCCCCCGCGATCGGCATCAGCGAGGTCCACCAGTCCATGACGCGGTCGGACTTCGAGAAGAAACGATGCCCGCCGATATCGATGCGGTTGCCGTGGTAGCGGATGGTGCAGGAGATGCCGCCGATGCGGTCGCTGGCCTCGAGCACGATAGGCCGGATCGAGGAGCGGCGGCAGAACTCGAGCGCGGCGGTCAGGCCGGCCGGTCCGGCGCCGATAATGATGGCGGTTTGGCCGACGGCGGTCTGGTTGGCTGCGGGCACAAACTTCAGGTTACAGCAGACGCCTTAGTGCGCTCCTGCGGCGGCCTTGCCCGGCTTCACCTTCCTGAACATCCATACCACGGCGACGTTCACAAAGCAGATGACGGCCAGCCAGCGAAACACATCCACAAACGCCCACAGCAGCGCCTGGCTGCCGAGCTGACTGTAGAGCTGTCCCCGCGCCGCCCCGGCTGCGTTCGCGGGGTGGGTCTGGTGGCTCAGATAGCCCTGCATTTGCTGCATGCCCTGCTGGAAGCCGACGCCCGACTGCGGTACGTAGTTCTCGATCTCGTTCTGGTGCGCGTCCTGGCGGCGGGTGAGCAGCGTCTGTGCGAGCGAGATGCCGATGGAGCCGCCGACGTTGCGCAGCAGGTTGAAGATGCCGCTGGCATTGCCGATCTCTTCCTTCGGCAGCGTGCCGTAGGAGACGGTGGTGATGGGCACGAAGACGAACGAGAGCGCGAAGCCGGTGACGACGATGGGCCAGGTCAGCGTCCAGGGGCCGATGGCGAGCGTGACGTTGCCGAAGCTGAGCGAGGTGATGCCGTAAACGAAGAAGCCGAAGGTGAGCAGGATGCGGGGATCGAACTTGTTGCCGAGAAAGGCAATGGCCGGCATGCCCAGAATGGAGCCGACGCCGCGCGGAAACACGGCCAGGCCGGCGGTGAAGGCGGTGTAGCCCAGCAGCTCCTGGTAAAACAGCGGCAGCACCGTGACCAGCGAGTAGAGCGAGATGCCGAACAGGAAGATCAGCAGGCAGCCGACCGCGAAGTTGCGGTCGCGGAAGGTACGTAGATTGACCAGAGGGTGCTTGGCCGTGAAGCTGCGGATCAGGAAGAGGACGAAACCGACGATGAAGAAGAAGAGCAGCCAGCGCAGCCAGATAGCGCCCATCCAGCCATCTTCCTGCCCCTTGTCGAGCAGCACCTGCAGGCAGCCGACCCAGACCGCGAGCAGGCCGAAGCCGATGTTATCGAACGGGCCGGGCTTGGCGTTTTTGATGTAGGGCGGGTCGTGGACGAAGCGGCTGATCATGAAGAAGGCCAGCACGCCTACCGGCACGTTGATGTAAAACGCCCATCGCCAGCTGTAGCTGTCGGTCAACCAGCCGCCCAGGGTGGGGCCGATGACCGGGGCGACGACCACACCAAAGGCGAACAAAGCCATGGCCGCGCCGCGCTTGGCCGGGGGAAAGCTTTCCAGCAGAATGGACTGCGAGAGAGGCTGTAAGGCGCCCCCGCCGGCCCCCTGCACGATGCGGGCCAGCAGGATGAACGCGAGCGAAGGAGCGGCGCCGACCAGCACCGACGAGACCGTGAAGATGGTGACGCAGGTGAGCAGGAACCGTTTGCGTCCGAACTTGAGTGAAAACCAGTTGCTGGCCGGCAGAATGGCCGCGTTCGCGACCAGGTAGCTGGTCAAAACCCAGGTCGCCTCGTCGTTCGAAGCAGAGAGCGAGCCCGCGATGTAGGGCAGCGCCACCGAGGCGATCGCGGTGTCGAGCACCTCCATAAACGTGGCCAGCATCACCGAAATGGCGATCAGCCAGGGGTTAACCCCGAACGTCATGGCGTGTTGCTGGGAGGATTCGTCTGGCACGGGCTCGCTTTTCAGCTTCTAGGATGCGCGTCGTGCTGCTCGGCGGGGTTCTGTTTGGGTTTCCGCGGCCGGCCGCCCTTGGCGCCGTTGGTGCGCGCGGCTTTCTGCTTGGCCTCGGTCCTGGCCGAGCCGCCTTTGCGGCCGAGCTGCGCCATCCATTTCCGGTTGCCGTACACGCCCTCGATCAGCGCGGGAACGTAGAAGTCGGCGTCGAGTTCCGGGAAGCCGAAGCCGTAGCCCAGTCCGTGCAGTTCGTAGTGGCGCAGCTGCTCCGGCGTGGCCTTTTCGAGGCCCTGCAGGTTCTCAACCGGGAGCGCCAGGCGCAGGCCGTTGCTGAGGTGCACGATCAGCAGGCGCAGGTCTTCGACGTAGTCGATGGAGGTGGCGTGGGGATTGGTCTCCATAAACTCTTGCCCGCGCGCGAGAGCGGCGTCGATTTCTTCGTCGGTCGCATCGATGGTAGGTCCGAGGGCGATTGCACCTCGGTCCTCGTGCTTGAATTCTTCCTTAATCCCGTCCATGGTGCGCCTCCCAAAGCGCTCTGAGCTCGCGATAGTGTCTTGCTGCTACTTGCAGCACATGCCGCACATCAGCGCGGCTGCTCTTGCTGGAAAGGGCAGCATCGGCGCGCCTGGCCAGCGCGACGGCGCCCTCTAGCAGATCAACGATGACCTGTGTTTCAGCATAGAAAGCGTGAATATGTGGCGGCGGATGATCATCGGGATAGCAGCGGAATCGAACACCTTGAAATCGCGCGCCGCTCACAGGCACAGTGTAGCTCAAGCAGCTTGGGTTATCCACAAGGGATTGCAAGTGTTTTGCTACGAAATTCTGGATTATCACGGCTGAGCAACGGCGGTCATATTCTGCAACCTTTCTCGAACGCCTACATCAGATAAGTTGACAACAAACCACTCAAGTGCGATTCTGATGTGGCAGTCAAGTGATCTGAACAGACAAAGACGAGGCGACAATGGCGAAGATTATTGGAATCGATCTAGGCACCACCAATTCGGTTGTAGCGGTGATGGAAGGCGGCGAGCCGAAGGTGATCGCCAACGAAGAGGGTGGGCGCACGACACCATCCGTCGTTGGATTCACGAAGAGCGGCGAGCGGCTGGTGGGGCAGGTGGCAAAGCGCCAGGCGATCACCAACCCTGAGAATACGGTGTACTCGATCAAGCGCTTCATGGGCCGCCGCTCGAACGAAGTGAATGACGAGATGAAGATGGTGCCGTACAAGGTGAAGCAGGCCGGCGACCACCTGACGGTCGAGGCGCAGGGCAAGGACTACACCCCGCCCGAGGTCTCGGCGATGATCCTGCAGAAGCTCAAAAAGGCGGCTGAGGACTACCTGGGCGGCTCGGTCACTGAGGCGGTTATCACGGTGCCGGCGTACTTCAACGACGCGCAGCGGCAGGCGACCAAGGATGCGGGCAAGATTGCCGGGCTCGACGTTAAGCGGATCGTGAACGAGCCGACCGCGGCGGCGCTCGCCTATGGGCTCGACAAGAAGAAAGACGAGACCATCGCGGTGTACGATTTCGGCGGTGGCACCTTTGATGTGTCGATTCTGGAAGTTGGCGACGGCGTCATCGAAGTGAAGGCGACCAATGGCGACACCCACCTGGGCGGCGACAACATCGACCAGAAGATCGTGGACTGGCTGATCGACGAGTTTAAGAAAAAGGAAGGCCTGGACCTGCGCGCCAAGGGCAACGAGATGGCGCTGCAGCGGCTGAAGGACGCGGCCGAGCGGGCCAAGATCGAGCTGTCGACCGCGGTCGAGACCGAGATCAATCTGCCGTTCGTCACCGCGGACGCGAGCGGCCCTAAGCACCTGGTCGAGAAGCTGACCCGCTCCAAGCTGGAGCAGCTGGTCGATGACCTGCTGCAGCGCTCGCTTGAGCCGTGCAAGAAGGCAATGGCCGATGCGGGCGTCGATGCGAGCAAGATCGATGAGGTCGTGCTGGTCGGTGGACAGACCCGCATGCCCAAGATCCAGGAACTGGTGAAGCAGCTGTTCGGCAAGGAGCCCCACAAGGGTGTGAACCCGGACGAGGTCGTCGCGATTGGCGCAGCGGTGCAGGCCGGTGTGTTGTCGGGCGATGTGAAGGACCTGCTGCTGCTCGATGTGACCCCGCTGACGCTCGCGATCGAGACGATGGGCTCGGTAGCGACGCCGATGATCCCGCGCAACACGACCATCCCGACCAAGAAGACCGAGACGTTCTCGACCGCTTCCGACTCGCAGATGGAGGTCGAGGTGCATGTGCTGCAGGGTGAGCGGCCGATGGCGAGCCAGAACCGGACGCTGGGCAAGTTCAAGCTGGGCGGCATTCCCGCGGCCCCGCGCGGCGTGCCGCAGATCGAGGTGACCTTCGATATCGATGCGAACGGCATCCTGAACGTGACGGCGAAGGACAATGCCACGGGCAAGGACCAGAAGATCACCATCACCTCGTCCTCCGGCCTGAGCAAGGAAGAAGTGGAGCGGATGGCCAAGGAAGCCGAGGCGCACGCGTCGGAAGACAAGGCCGCGCGCGAGGAGATCGAGGCGCGCAATGGACTGGACTCGCTGGTCTACAACATCGAGAAGATGTTGAAGGACTCAGGCGATAAGGTGCAGGGCGCGGAGAAGGCGGATACGGAAGCGGCGCTCGAGTCGGCGAAGGGTGTGCTGGCGGGCTCGCCCAGTGTGGCGGAGCTCAAGAGCGAGCACGAGAAGCTCACCGCGGCCTCGCACAAGCTGGCCGAGGCGATGTACAAGGCGGCACCGGCGGGTGGGGTTCCGACTGACGGCGCGGCAGCGAGCGCGGGCACGGCGGATGCTGAAACGCATGCCAAGCAGGATGAAGGCGTGATCGATGCCGAGTACGTGGACGTCGAACCGAAGAAGTAGCCGAAGAAGTAAGCCCTCGCGGGGGCGCCATCCAGACCGCGCTTCCGCGACGTAAGAAGAGTAGGGCTGTGGGAGCGTAAGCGCCCGCGGTTCAGGAGAGCGGGGCGTCATCCCATCCAAACAGATGTGTGGCGCCCGCGGCTTTCTCCGGGAAACCGGGTTTGTAACAGTAAGCGATACACTTGGCCGACAGCAGCGGCCTGGAAGGCGGCAGGGATGACAAGCACTTTGTGGCAGTGTGAGCAGTTGCGGGCAGGGCAGGTGTACAACAAGCTGCTGTTCCCCTCGAAGGACGAGGCGGAGAACTTCATGCGCCAGATGCGCCAGGCGCAGCCCGACGCGTTCTTCCGGCTGCAGGCTGTGGCCGCGAATGCGATCTGGAACTGAATCACTTTGATACGTGCATCGTCGAACGAGGAGCGGCACGAACTGCGTGATACGATGCGCGTGTGATTCGGAGCTTCAGGGATGAAGAAACCCGGCTGCTCTTTGTCGATGGAAAGAGCAGGAAATTTGGACTTCTGGGCCGGCGAGCCATTACTAAGCTTTTCTTGCTGAATAGTGCAAAATCCCTGAAACAGCTTCAATATCCGCCTGGGAACCGGCTGGAACTTCTCAAGGGAGACCGTATCGGGCAGCACAGCATTCGCGTGAACGATCAGTACCGGATTTGCTTTGTATGGCGCGAAAACGCTGCTTGGGATGTAGAGATCGTGGATTATCACTGAGGAGATCGGCGATGAGTATCCTGCGCACAACGGAGCGAATCTTTCCAATTCATCCTGGCGAAATCCTTCGCGAAGAGTTTATGGCTCCGCTCAATCTCTCCTCTGAGGAACTGGCGGAGAGCTTGCGCGTGCCGCCCTCTGAGGTGTCGGAGATAGTCGAACAGCGTCACGGGTTTAGTGCTGAGTTTGCTCTTCGGCTTGGCCGCTACTTTGACACGGATGCCGAATACTGGATGAACATGCAGCAGCAGTATGAGCTCTCCGTAGCCGAGCGAGCCGCTGCCAGTTCGCTGGCAGCCGTCCGAAAACGCTCAGCCTAGCCATGCCTGAAGGCCACGAGATCCACCGGTTCGCCGAGCGCCAGGCGCGGGCGTTTGCGGGGAAGAAAATGCACGTCGACTCGCCCAATGGCGGCTTTCCCGATGCGGAACTGCTCGACGGGCGCAAGCTGCTGGAAGTGAAGGCGATCGGTAAGCACCTGGGCTATTGCTTCGGCAAGGACCTGACGGTGCATGTGCACCTGGGCCAGTACGGCGACTTCTGGGAGGGCGAGCAGCCCATGCCTGCGCCGAAAGGCGCGCTGCGCTTCAGGATGTGGACCAAGGCGGAGTGGCTGGAGCTGCGCGGTCCGACCGACTGCCGGATTTTTTCGGACGCGGAGTGGCAGGCGCTCGAAGCGCGTTTGGGGCCGGACCCGCTGGTTGCCGGGACCGACCCGAAACCGCTGTTTAGCCTGATTGAAAGTAAGAAAACGCCGATAGGTATCTTGTTGATGGACCAGTCGGTGGTGAGCGGCATTGGCAACATCTATCGAGCGGAATTGCTGTACCGGGCGCGCGTGCACCCGGACCGGCCTGGCCGGCAGATGAAGACGCTGGAACTGAAAGCAATCTGGAAGGATGCGGTAACGCTGATGCAGGCCGGCATGGAAGACCGCCGCATGGTGACGACGCGGCCGAAAGACAGGCCGCACCCGCGCGGGAAGGCGCTGAAGGAAGAGACACACTACGTATACCGGCGGCAGGGCAGGCCGTGCCGGGTGTGCGGGACCGAAATCGAGAGCAAGCCCATGGCGGGGCGCACCGTGTACTGGTGCCCGCTCTGCCAGAAAGATTAGCGATGGCGGCAGGACCACAGCAGAAGGACTACTACGGCGCCCTGGGCGTCAAGAAGACGGCGACCGCGGATGAGATTCGGAAGGCGTTCCGCAAACTCGCGCGCAAATACCACCCGGATGTGAACCCGAACGATAAAAAGGCCGAAGAGAAGTTCAAGGAGATCTCCGAAGCGAACGATGTGCTGAGCGATGAGAAGAAGCGCAAGGTGTTCGATCAGGTCGGCTTCTACTCGGACCAGATCGATCCGGCACAGGCTGAGGCCGCGGCGCGTGCGGGCTATGGCTACGGCGGCGCAGGCCGAGGCCGCGCGCAGCAGGGCGTTCCGTTCGATTTCAGCGGGTTTGATTTCTCGGATTTCGAGAGCACGCAGGGGCGGCGCGCGACAGCGACCGCGGGAACGTCGTCGAGCGGATCGGCTGGCGGCTGGCGCGATATTTTTTCCGGCATGTTTTCCGGTTCCGGCCGGCAGAGGGAGCCCGAGCCGGGCACCGACCTCGAATACCAGGTCCAGGTAGAGTTCTGGACAGCGATCCGCGGCGGCACCATGCGGCTCGAGATCAACCGGCTGGACACCTGCCCGACCTGCAAGGGACGCACCCAGAGCGGCGGCGCGCATACCTGCCCGGAGTGCGCGGGCACCGGCCAGGTGACGCAGATGCATGGGCAGATGAAGTTCGGCGTGCAGTGCAAGCTGTGCGGCGGCTCGGGCAAGGTGGAGAACGAGTGCCCCACCTGCCGCGGCGAGGGCCGCGTGCGCCGGGCCGAGACGGTCGAGTTCCGCATCAAGGCCGGCACGCGCGATGGGCAGCGCATCCGCCTGGCCGGCAAGGGCAACGCCGGGACGAACGGCGCGCCGGCGGGCGACCTGTACCTGGTCATGAAGGTGGGCGCGCACCCGGTCTTCACGCGCCAGGGCGACGACATCGCGCTGCGCGTGCCGGTGACGATGGTCGAGGCGGCGCTCGGCGCGAAGATCGAAGTGCCGACCATCGACGGGCGCACCCAGCTCAAGATTCCCCCCGGGACGCAGGGCGGCCAGAAGCTGCGCATGCGCGAGCGCGGGGTCAGCTCGGCGGCGGTCGAGGACAAGCGCGGCGACCAGATCGTGACGGTCGAGATCGTGGTGCCGCAGGTGCGGGATGAGCGGTCGAAGGAGATTTTGCGGGAGCTCGGGAAGCTGAATCCGGAAGACCCCAGGGAAAGCATCTGGGCGAAGAGCGAAAGCTAAGACCCCCTGCGCGGGAGGCGGTCACTTCGTGACGTGTTTACCCGGATGCTCGCACCCGGGAACTTGGTGGCCCTCCCGTTGGTCGGGGTCAACATAGCCGATGCCAACCAACGGGAGGCGCACAGAAGCGCCGGTTGCAAGCATCCAGTACACCCGCCACGAAGTGGCCGCGAGCCGCGTAGGCGGTTTGTCCAGGTGCTATCATCCCGATGCCGGGAAGGAGAAAACAGTGCCGACCAAACGCAAGACCAAAGGCGCGTACATGATCTCCTCGGTGGCGGAGATGTACGAGATCCATCCCCAGACGCTGCGCCTGTATGAGCGCGAGGGCCTGCTGAAGCCTTCGCGCACCGACGGCAACACCCGCCTGTATACGGATGACGACCTGGAGCGGCTGGAGTTTATCCTGAATCTGGCGCGCGAACTCGGCGTTAATATCTCGGGCATCGCCATCATCCTGCAGATGCGGGAGCGGATGGAGGAGATGAACCGGCAGATGCAGGGTTTTGTGGACTACGTACGGACCGAGATGTTGACGCGCATGCAAGGGGAAAACGCGGGACCTGCGGCGATTGTGCCGCTGCGGCGTCCAACAGTTGTACCGCCGGCACGGACGCGGCGGTGAAGCACCTCTCAGGATTGCGCGAGACATGCTGATATTTCTGCTGGTTTTAGGGCTGGCCGGATTGCTGACCTCGACGGTATTTACCGGAATGGTCGGTGCGGGCGTCCTGCGCTTCGTGCGCGAGCGGCGCCGCATGCAGGTGGCGCGCCCCGTGGTTTTCGCGCCGCCGGTTTCTCTGTTCAAGCCGCTCCATGGCGACGAACCCGGCCTCGGTGCGCATCTCGCCACTTTTTTTGAGCAGGACTATCCAGGCGAATACGAGATTCTATTCTGCGCGCGGCAGCTGGGCGACCCCGGCATGGAGATCGCGCGCGAAGTCGCCGCACGCTACCCGCAGGTGCCGGTTCGCTTCCTCGCGGTCGAGGGGCCGCCGTTTGTCAATGCAAAGGTGAGCTCGCTCGAGCGGATGGAGGCTTTCGCCGCGCACGACATTTTCATCATCAGCGACAGCGATGTGCGGGTGACGCCCGAGTATGTGCGGGAAGTGATGGCGGACTTCCGCGACCCCGAGGTAGGTGCGGTTACGTGCCTCTACCGCGGCATTGCCGAACGGGGCATCTGGGCCAAGCTCGAAGCAACGGGCATGTCGGTCGAGATGACGGCGGGCGTGCTGGCGGCCGACCTGGTCGAGGGCATGCAGTTCCTGCTGGGGCCGACCATGGCGGTGCGCCGCGCCGCGGTCGCCCGGATGGGCGGCTTTGAGAAGTTGGGGCCGTACTGCTCCGACGATTTCCTGCTGGGCAACTGGGTGGCGGCGTTGGGCTATAAGGTCTGCCTGTCGCGCCACGTTATCGACCACATTGTGCTGAACCTGACACTTTTGACCAGTTTGAAGCACCAGGTCCGCTGGATGAAATCGACTCGGTTTTCACGGCCGAAGGGGCATTTCGGTACCGGGCTGACCTTCAGCGTGCCTTTCGGGATCATCGCGTGTACTGCCGCGGTGCTGCTGCGGCACGCCGGGCTGGGCGAGGGCCTGCTGCTCTACGCGGTGCTGAGCCGGATGGTGATGGCGCTGCTGGTCGCCGGCAGCGTGGTGCGGGAGCGCTCGCTGGTCCGGACCGTGCTGCTGTATCCTCTGCGCGACCTGATGGGGTTCTTCTTCTGGGCAGCCAGTTACGCCGGCGGCACGATCCTGTGGCGCGGCGAGCTGTACCGCCTGGGCGAGCATGGACGCATGCAGAGTGCGCGGGAGTAGGTAAAGGCAACTCTGGCGTTAGGGAATCAGCCTGACTCCTGATTCCTCAATCCTGTCTCCTGCTTCACTCCGTATACAGCGTGCGGTCGCCCAGTTCCTTTACATCAAGCAGGTGCGCCGGGCCGAGCAGCGCTTTAACGTGGGCGTCGAACTCAGGCGGGACGTAGAGAAAGAGTTGCTGCCCCGTGCTCCGGGCCTGCTGCCATAAGGCGACCAGGTCTGCATCGTTCAGAAAGATGTGCGGCGCGTCGGGGTAGAACGAGCCCCAGATCATCGAGGATGTTCGCCCGTTGACCAGCAGCGGCCGCAGCCGGGTGTAGAAGCTGATGGACGAGGCATTGGACTGGTCGCCGTAGACGATGAGCTGGGCTCCGGGCCGGGCGGTCGCGTTGATCACGTCGGCCATGGCGCGCGAAGAGAGCAGCGGCTGAAACCGCACGAACGCGATGTGGGCCGCGACGAGAAACACCGCCATGGTGAACGCGACCGATGTGGTTGCCTCAAAGCTGTGGCCGCGGCGGCGCAGGCGGAGCGCGATGAGCGGTCCGGCGAAGAGCGTGACCGCGGCGAGGGCCGCCGGCAGGCGCAGCGCGGCGAACGACGGTCCGGTCAGGTCGAAGAAGTGCGACATCGAGAGGGTGTAGTTGCCCACATCGCGGTGCGCGAGCAGGGTGCCGATGTCGCGCACGTAGGGCAGGCTGCGCGAGGCCCACAGCCCCCAGGCAAGCGCGAGCGAGGCCCCGACGCCAAGCGCCGCCAGCAGCCAGTGCGCGCCTGTGAGCCAGCCGCCGGCCGCTGGGCGTGCCTCCTGAAGCGAGAGCGAGCCGGCGGTGAGCAGCAGCAGCGCGAAGTACGCCGGAAAGGTGTAGTACTCCTGGTTGGTCGAGAGCGAAAAGAAGAGCAGGATGAAGCCGGAGTAGAGGCCAAGCAGCAGTGTGGTGCGGGCGCGGAAGCGCTCCGTCTTGACGGCAAAGGCAGCGTGGAAGGCGGTGGGGTACTCGTCGAGAAAAGTGAGCGTGTTGGCGCGGTCGGGAAACAGCGCCGCCCAGAAAGAACGGCGGCGCCCCCAAATACGGCTGAGCGCGGCCGGGAAAAACAGGCACCAGGGAAAAAGCCACGCCAGGTGTCCGGCCCAGAACACCCAGCCGGGCTGCTTGTTGTAGTCGTGCGGGTAGCGCAGGCCCAGGAAGCGGAGAACGTGCTCGTTGATAAAGTAGAAGTAGAGGAAGCCGTGCACGTTGCCGGAGGTGGGCACGTTGCCGACCGGGTGGCCGTGATCGGGGTTGGCCAGCGCGGCCAGGATATGCCACGGTGCGCCGATGGCTAGGAACAGGAGCACGCCGGTGGCCAGGCGGAACTCGCGCCACCTGCGCCAGTCGCCGGTGATTGCAAGATAGGGCGCGACCGCAGCCAGGAAGAACACCGGCGCGATAAGACCCTTGGTCAGCAGCGCGACGGCCAGCGAGCTGTAGGCGATGTACAGCCGGTTGGGCCTGCGGTCTTCCAGCGCGGTGAGGAAAGCCCAGAGCGCCAGCGCCAGAAAGAAGCACAGAATCGCCTCCGGAATGAAAACGCGCGTGAACAGGAAGACGCCGACCGTGGTGAGGATGGCGAGCGCGGCGTAGAAGGCCGCGCGATCGGAAAAGGCGCGGCGTGCCCACACCCAGGCGAGGACCGCATTGGCAAGCACGGCGAGCGACATGGGCAGGTGGGTCGAAAAGACGTTGTAGCCGAAGATGCGGTAGTCGATCGCAACCAGCCAGTAGGGAAGCGGCGGCTTCTCAAGGTAGCGCACGCCGTTGACGTACAGCGTGACCCAGTCGCCGGAGCGCGCCATGTGCTGCGCGGCGTTGGCGTGGGTGGCGTCGGCGTCGTCGAGCAGCGAGGGCGAAAAAAGCGCGGCGAAGTGGACGGCGAGGAACAGCAGGAGAAGCAGCGTCCAGGCGTTGCGCGGAGAGCGGAGCAGGGATGGCTCAGGCGGCGCGGCGGGCTCGTACAGGGTCGGCGTTGGCAAGTAGTTCAAGTCCGGAAGTAGGTGTGGGTATCCGCGGCCGCGCACGCGGAATGCGCGCGGCCTGCCAGTCAGGATAGCAGCCTAGCTTTTACCGGGGATGCGGAGTGCGCGCTTGCGCACCGGCTTGGTGGCGCTGCCGTAGACGCCGCGGAGAATGCGTGGGTCGACCAGCCAATGCAGCATGCCCGGCCGCCGGGTCAGGTCGACGCGTGCGATGGCGCCCTTTCTGAGCCGGATGGCGGTGCGGCCAGGCGTTGCGCTGCCGTTCATGATGAGCGCGGCCAAAAACTGGGGCAGGTTGGGGTTGTGCCCGACCAGCAGCACATTTTCGTGCCCCTGCAGTTCGTTGACAAAGGAATGAAAAGCGGCGGTCATGGCATCGGGCTTGAGCGCGTCCGTCCTTTGGATCGCGCCGTCGAAGCCGATTTCAGTGCCGACCAGCGAGGCGGTCTGGAGCGCGCGCTTGAGCGGGCTCGAGGCCACCAGGTCGAAGTGCACCTTCAGCGCGTTGAGATAGCTGCCGACCAGCAAGCACTGACTCTTGCCTTCCTTGTCGAGCGGCCGCTTGACATCGATAACAGGATTGGCGCGGCGAGTACCGGCGCTCGCATGGCGCAGTATATAGATGTTCATGGGAGAGCGGAACCTTCCAGGCGCATCGGGGATGCGCATTCACACGATTGTAACAATTCGTGTGAAGAAAAGTCACCGCCTGCCGCTAACTGAGCGCGGGTGTGGGTCCGCCGGGAATGCTGGGCGCGGGATAGCCGGGATCGATGCCGGGGGTGCCGGTGGCCGGCCCGAGCGGGTCGGGATCCGGGTCGGGCGCGGGATTGGGATCGAAGTCGGGCTCGGGGTCGAACGGCCCGGGGTCGATGCCGGGAATGGTGTCCATGGAGAACCCGTTCGCGCCCATTGAAGCGCGCAGGCCGGCCGGCAGGAAAAGCGGAGTTGGCATTACAGAAAGAGCAAACATGACAGTGGGAGAGCCCGCAGGAGGCGTGGGTTGCTTGCCTGGCGCAAGGAACAACCGGGCGTGGCTGCAACCATTCCGCTGCCTCGCTCGTAAACCATGACATGCAAAGCCGTTTGTCTCTGCGTGTGGCGCCGTGGCGAAAGGGCGCCAGCGGAGCGGAACCAACCCTGCGGTAGGATGGGTTCAGCCAACTCGTGCTCAGCCGCCGGCAGCCCCGGGCTGAGCGCGTCTTGGCATTCAACCAGAAACCGGCAGACGCCGAGGCAGTTGCGCCTGCTTTTGAACACTGCACTCGACAGCAGGTTTTCTCAGATTCGGGGCGATTTCATGTCGTCTCCAAACCATTTCCAGGACCATTTCCAGGCCGGCTCCGGTACGAGCATGCAAGCGATAACACTCCAGAGCTTTGGGGCAAGACACCTTCGATGGAACAGCAACCTCCCGCGTCACCGCTCTTCGCCGGCACCAGGGGCGCAACCGACCAGGCAGCCGAGCCGAGCAACCCGCACCAGACCGCGCCCGCGGAGCGGCCGCGCCGACGGCACCGCTGGGTCTGGATCGTGCTGCTGGCTGTGTTTGGACTTGCTTTCTGGTTGATCCTCAAGCACAAGCCCGGCGTTTCGCAGCAGCAGGCGCGGGCGCAGCACCGCAACGGCACGGTAACGCTGAACGCGGCCACGGCGCACACCGGGAACATGGCGGTGAAGCTGCTCGCGATCGGGACGGTCACGCCGACCTATACGGCGTCGATCACCAGCCAGGTGACCGGGCAGATCGTCGCCGTCCACTACAGGGAAGGCCAGACCGTCCGCAAGGGCGACTCGCTGATCGACATCGATCCGCGCACCTACCAGGCGACGCTCGACACCGCGATGGGCGTGCTGGCTCGGGACCAGGGTGTGTTGGCGCAGGCCACGCTCGACCTGGCCCGCTACCAGGCCGCGTGGGCCCGCAACGCCATCGCCCGCCAGCAGTTGGACGACCAGGAAAAGCTGGTCCAGCAGGATACGGGGCTGGTCCGCAGCGACGAGGGCACGGTGGAGTCGGACCGGGTGAACCTGGCGTACTGCCACATCGTTTCGCCGATCACCGGCCGCGTGGGACTGCGGCTGGTGGACCCGGGCAACGTGGTGCAGGCCAACAGCACCACCGCGCTGGTGGTCGTCGCGCAGGTGCAGCCCATCACCGTGGTTTTCACCATTCCGGAGGACAGCCTGCCTGACGTGCAGGAGGCGATGCGCAGGCACACGCTCCAGGTAACGGCGTTTGACCGCGACCAGAAACACCTGCTCGCCGACGGCCATCTCGAGACCACCGACAACCAGATCGACACGACCACCGGCACGCTGAAGCTGCGGGCGGTCTTCAGCAATGCCAAGCTTTCGCTGTTCCCCAACCAGTTTGTCAACACCCAGCTGCTGGTGAAAGTGCTGCCCAACCAGGTGCTGATCCCGACTTCGGCGATCCAGCGCAACGGCACGCAGGCTTTCGTCTATGTGCTGCGCAACAATGTGGCCACCATCACCAACATCAACATCGTGGCGACGGACGCGGTCAACGCGGCGGTGACCGGGATCGCATCCGGCACGATGCTGGCCGACAGCTCGTTTGAGAAGCTGCAGGACAAGAGCAAGGTGCGCGTTGTGCAGCAGAAGCTGGCGCCGAGCGACAGCGGGGAGAGCAATACCCCGTGAGTATCTCGAGCCCGTTCATTCTGCGGCCGGTGGCGACGTCGCTGCTGATGATCGCGATCCTGCTGGTCGGCGTGGTCGCGTACACCCAGCTGCCGGTTTCGGCGCTGCCGCAGGTGGACTACCCAACCATCCAGGTGCTGACGTTCTACCCGGGTGCGGCGCCGGATGTGATGTCGACGACCGTCACGGCGCCGCTGGAGCGGCAGTTCGGCGAGCTGCAGGGCCTCAGCCAGATGACCTCGACCTCCTCCGGCGGCGTCTCGGTCGTGGTCCTGCAGTTCAATCTCACGCTCGACATCGACGTGGCCGAGCAGGAGGTGCAGTCGGCCATCAACGCCTCGCAGAGCCTGCTGCCGTCGGACCTGCCGGTGCCGCCTACCTACTCGAAGACCAACCCGGCCGACGCGCCGGTGCTGACCATGGCGATCACGTCGAAGACCATCCCACTGTCGCAGGTGGAAGACCTGATCGATACCCGGCTGGCGCCAAAGGTTTCGCAGCTGTCGGGCGTGGGCCTGGTCTCGATCTCCGGCGGGCAGAAGCCGGCGGTGCGCATCCAGATCAACCCGACCCAGCTGGCCAGCTACGGCATGAACCTGGAGGACGTCCGGACAGCGCTCACGCAGACCAGCGTCAACTCCGCCAAGGGCTCCTTCGACGGCCCCCACCAGGACTGGCAGATCGATGCGAACGACCAGCTGAACACGGGCGCCGATTACAAGGATGTCGTCGTGGCCTACCGCAATGGCGCGCCCGTGTTCCTGCGCAACGTGGCCGACGTGGTGGACGGGGTCGAGAACGCGAACCAGGCGGCGTGGATGAACATGACGCCGGCGGTGATTTTGAACGTGCAGCGGCAGCCTGGCGCCAACACCATCACTGTCGTCAAGAGCATCAAGAACCTGCTGCCGCAGCTCGAAGCCACGCTGCCGGCGGACCTGCACGTGACCACGCTGACCGACCTGACGACCAGTATCCAGGCCTCGGTCGACGATGTCGAGTTCGAGCTGATGCTGACCATCGTGCTGGTAGTGCTGGTCATTTTTCTGTTCCTGCGCTCGATCGCGGCGACCATCATCCCCTCGGTCGCGGTGCCGCTGTCGCTGGTCGGCACCTTCGGCGCGATGTACGCGCTCGGCTACTCGCTCGACAACCTTTCGCTGATGGCGCTGACCATCTCGACCGGCTTCGTGGTCGACGACGCGATCGTGATGATCGAGAACATCTCGCGCTACCTGGAAGAAGGCGAAACACCGATGCAGGCCGCGCTCAAGGGCGCCGGGCAGATCGGTTTCACCATTCTCTCGCTGACCGTCTCGCTGATCGCGGTGCTGATTCCGCTCTTGTTCATGGGCGACGTGGTCGGCCGCCTGTTCCGTGAGTTTGCTGTAACACTGGCGGTTACAATTATCATCTCCGCGGTGGTCTCGCTCACGCTCACGCCGATGATGTGCGCGCGGATCCTTCGGCATAATCCCAAGGCGCAGCAGGGACGGCTGTACCGGCTCTCCGAGCGCGGCTTCGAGAGCATGATCGCCTTCTACGGGCGCACGCTGCGCGTGGTCCTGCGCTTCCAGCCGCTCACGCTGCTGGTCGCGGTCGCGACCCTCGGCCTCACTATCTTCCTCTACATCATCATCCCCAAAGGGTTTTTCCCGGTGCAGGATACGGGCGTGATCCAGGGCATTTCGCAGGCCGCGCAGACCATTTCGTTCTCGGCAATGGTCGAAAAGCAGAAGCAGCTGGCGCGCGTGATCCTGGCCGACCCGGCGGTCGAAAGCCTGAGCTCGTTCATCGGCGCCGACGGCACCAACACGACGATGAACAGCGGCCGCTTCTCGATCAACCTGAAGCCGCTGAACCAGCGCGACCTGAGCGCCGCCGACGTGATCCGCCGGCTGCAGACCAAGCTCGTCCAGGTCGACGGCATCCAGCTGTTCATGCAGCCGGTGCAGAACATCACGGTCGACGACCGGGTGACGCGCACCCAGTACCAGTACACGCTTGAAGACCCGAGCCAGACCGAACTGGACCTGTGGACCGGCCGCTTCGTGGACAAGCTGAAGCAGCTGCCCGACCTCGAAGATGTCGCGACGGACCAGCAGATGGGCGGCCTGGCGGCATCGATCAACATCGACCGCGTCACCGCGTCGCGACTGGGCATCGCGCCCACCACGGTCGACAACACGCTCTACGACGCGTTCGGACAGCGGCAGATTTCCACGCTCTACACGCAGCTGAACCAATACCACGTCATCATGGAGACGCAGCCCGCGTTCCAGCGCGACCCCAACAAGCTGAACGACATTTATCTGCAGGCGAACGCCTCGGCGGGCGCAAGCGGCGCGGGAGCTTCGCAGTCGTTCTCCACTTCAAGCTCGGCCTCGGCCGGCTCCGCCGCGACCACGACAGGCGTGCTGTACACGCCGAGCTCGGGCGTCTTGACGGCGCCCACCAGCGCGCTCTCGACCGCCGGTGCGGGCACCACTGCGAGCACCACCAGCAACAACACCACTCCGGCAACTCCCTCGTCGCAAAAGCAGATTCCGCTCAGCGCGTTCGCGACCATTTCGCCTACCAGCGAAGCGCTTTCAATCGAGCACCAGGGCCAGTTCCCGGCCGTGACTGTGTCGTTCAACCTGGGGCCGAAGGCCGCGCTCGGCAACGCGATTACCGAGATCGACAAGGCCGCGCAGCAGCTCCACTTTCCGGCCAGCATCCAGGCCGATTTCCAGGGCACCGCGGCCTCGTTCCGCAATTCGCTCGCGAACGAGGGCCTGCTGATCCTGGCGGCACTCGTCGTGGTCTACATCGTGCTCGGCATTCTGTACGAGAGCTTTATCCATCCCATCACCATCCTCTCGACGCTGCCCTCGGCCGGCGTGGGCGCGCTGCTCGCGCTGATGATGTTCGGCCAGTCGCTGTCGGTGGTCGCGATCATCGGCATCATCCTGCTGATCGGCATTGTGAAAAAGAACGGCATCATGATCGTCGACTTCGCGCTCGAGGCCGAGCGGGTGCACGGCAAGAGCTCGACCGAGGCGATCTACGAGGCCAGCCTGCTGCGTTTTCGCCCCATCATGATGACGACCATGGCGGCGCTGCTGGCCGGCATTCCGCTCGCGTTCGGCAGCGGCATCGGCTCCGAGCTGCGGCGGCCGCTGGGCATCGTAATGGTGGGCGGCCTGCTGTTCTCGCAGGTGCTCACGCTTTACACCACGCCCGTGATCTACATCTTTTTCGACCGGTTCGCGGCGCGCTGGAAGAAAAAGCCGACGCAGCGGCCCACCGGCAACGAGCCGCAGACGAGCTCGCCCGCGCCGCAGATGGCAGGCCGCGCATGAGCCTGTCTCGCCCCTTCATCGACCGTCCCGTAGCGACCACGCTGCTTACTGTCGCGATCGCGATCGCGGGCATCATCGGCTATAGCGTGCTGCCGGTCGCGCCGCTGCCGCAGGTCGATTTCCCGACCATCCGGGTGCAGGCTTCGCTGCCCGGGGCGAGCGCGGAGATCATGGCGTCCTCGATCGCGACCCCGCTCGAGCGGCAGTTCGCGCACATCGCCGGCATCAGCGAGATGACCTCGTCGAGCTCGCTCGGCTCCACCAACGTGACGCTGCAGTTCGACCTGAACCGCGACATCGACGGCGCGGCGCGCGATGTGGAAGCGGCTATCAATGGCGCGCGCACCTACCTGCCGGCCAACCTGCCCGGCAATCCGAGCTACCGCAAGGTGAACCCGGCCGACGCGCCGATCATGATCCTTTCGCTCACGTCGAACAAGTACGACCGCTCGAAGCTCTACGATCTTGCTTCCACCATCCTCGAGCAGCGGCTCTCGCAGCTTGAGGGCGTAGGACTGGTCAACGTCGGCGGCGGCGCGCTGCCTTCGGTGCGCGTTGAAGCCAACCCCATGCAGCTCGAGGAGTACGGGCTCACCCTGTCCAATATCCAGGCGACGCTCTCCGCGCAGAACACCGATGTGGCACGCGGACAGTTGCAGAATGGCGACACCAAGGTCGACATCATCACCAACGGGCAGATTTCGCACGCCGCGCAGTACCGCCCGCTAATCATCGGCTATCACAACGGCACGGCCATCCGCCTTCAGGATGTCGCCGATGTCGAGGACGCCACGCAGAATGTGCGCGCCGCGGGCTACCTGAACGGCGTCAGCTCCATTCCGGTCATCATTACCCGCCAGCCCGGCGCCAATATCATCGAGACCAACCAGCGCATTCGCAACGCGCTGCCGGCACTGCTCGCCTCGATGCCCCAGGGCATCGACGCGACCATCGTGCTCGACCGCACGACCACCATCCGCGCTTCGGTCACCAACGTGGAGACGACTCTTGCCTTTTCGATCGCGCTGGTCATCGCGGTGGTGTTTGTCTTCCTGCGCAACCCGCGCGCGACCCTGATTCCAGCCGTCGCCGTGCCGGTCTCGCTCATCGGCACATTCGCGGTCATGTACCTGTTCGGCTACTCGCTCGACAACCTGTCGCTGATGGCGCTGACCATCGCGACCGGCTTCGTCGTCGACGACGCGATCGTGGTGATGGAGAACATTTCGCGGTATATCGAGATGGGCTTTCCACCGCGCGACGCCGCGCTCAAGGGCGCGAGCGAGATTGGCTACACGGTGCTCACCATCTCGATCTCGCTGATCGCGGTCTTCATCCCCATCCTGCTGATGGGCGGCATCGTGGGGCGCCTGTTCCGCGAGTTCGCGGTGACCCTTTCGACGGCCATCCTGATCTCGATGGTGGTCTCGCTCACCACGACGCCGACCATGTGCGCGTACCTGCTCAAGCACTCTCCCAAGACCGATCCGCATAACTGGATGTACCGGGCCAGCGAGCGCGGCTTCGACTTCGTGCTGAAGGTCTACCGGGTTTCGCTCACGTGGGTGCTTGAGAATCCAGCCATCACCATCGTGGTCCTGCTGCTCACCATCGCTCTCAATGCCATGCTGTTCGTGCGCGTGCCGAAAGGCTTTTTTCCGGAGCAAGATACAGGCTCCATCTCCGGCGGCCTGCAGGGGCCCTACGATGCCTCGTTCAACCTGATGAACAATTCGGTCAATCAGATTGTCAAGATCATCAAGGCCGACCCGGCGGTCGCGAACTCCATCGCCTTTACGGGAGGCCAGGGCTCCACCAACGGCGGCTTTGTCTATGTCTCCTTGAAGCCGCTCGGCAGCGGCCCGGGCCAGCGCAAGGACAGCGCCATGCAGGTAATTGCGCGGCTGCGGCCCAAGTTCGAGCGGCTGCCCATCGCTTCGGTCTACCTGCAGCCCAACCAGGACATCCGCGTCGGCGGCCGCGGCGGCAATGCGCTCTACCAGTACACTATCGTCGCCGACAGCCTTGCGCTGCTGAACCACTGGTCGCCTATTCTGTACGAGAACATGAAGAAGCTGCCGCAGTTGGCCGACGTCAACTCGGACGCCGAGCAAGGCGGCCTGTCCTCGTTTGTAAACTACGACCGCTCGACCGCGGCGCGGCTCGGGCTGACGCCGCAGACCATCGACGCCGGACTGTACGGCGCGTTCGGCCAGTCGGAGGTCTCGCTGATCCGCACGCAGCTGAACCAGTACTACGTCATCCTCGAGGTCGCGCCGCAGTACTGGCAGTCGCCCGAGGGCCTGAACACCATCTACTACCACACCGCGAACAGCCACGGCCCCGTCCCGCTGAACGCATTCTCAAAAACGCACACGACGACCGCCTCGCTCACCATCAACCACACCGGACTGTTCCCCTCGACGACGGTCTCGTTCAATCTCGCGCCCGGCGTCGCGCTCTCTGACGCGATGAAGGCTGTCCAGGATCTGCAGGACCGCCTGGGAACGCCGGCGACCGTGCGCGGCTCCGCTTCCGGCACGCTGCAGGCCTTCCAGGATTCGCTCAAGACCGAGCCGATCCTCGTCGTGACCGCGCTGCTGGCCGTCTACATCGTGCTGGGCGTGCTCTATGAAAGCCTGGTGCATCCGCTCACCATTATCTCGACCCTGCCTTCGGCAAGCGTCGGCGCGCTGATCGCGCTGGAGCTGACCAACACCGACCTTAGTGTCATCGCTATTATCGGAATCGTGCTGCTGATCGGCATCGTGAAGAAGAATGCCATCATGATGATCGATTTCGCGCTGATGGCCGAGCGGGAGCAGGGCATGTCGACTTCGGACGCGATCTTCGAGGCCTGCATGCTGCGCTTCCGGCCGATCATGATGACGACCATGGCGGCGCTGTTCGGCGCGCTGCCGCTGGCGTTCGGCACCGGCACCGGATCCGAGCTGCGTCGACCGCTCGGCATCTCGATCGTCGGCGGCCTGCTGGTCTCGCAGCTGCTTACGCTCTACACCACGCCCGTGATCTACCTGTACCTGGACCGGCTGCGATTGCGCGTGCTGGGCCGCAAACGCGACACGTTCCACCCGCGTGCGCAGGCGGAGCGTGTGATTTGAGGACTCCCCGCATGACGCCTCGTTCTGCTGCTTCTTCGCTCCCGCTCGCCGGCGCGGCGCTCGCCGCCTTGCTTGGCTCAACTGGGTGCATGGTCGGCCCCAAGTACCACCGCCCCGCCGCGATTGCGCCGGCGGCGCCCAGCTATCCCAGCGCGGCGGTGAGCAATGCCGCCAGCGTGGCCGACGACGGCAGCACCTGGAAGCCGGCGGCGCCGGGCGACGCGATGCTGCGCGGCAAATGGTGGGAGGTGTTCGGCGACCCGGAGCTGAACGGGCTCGAGGAACAGGTCGATGTCAACAACCAGACGATCAAGCAGTCGTTCGAATCGTTCATGGCGGCGCGCGCGCTCATCCGTGAAGCGCGGGCCTCGCTCTATCCGACCGCGAGCATCGGACCATCGTTCAACCGCTCGAAATCCTCCGGCAATCTGAACGGCGCGACGGTCAGCAATGGCTCGACCGGCACCGGGACGAGCGGGGGCACCGGCACCGGTACCGGGTCGACGGGGCAGACCATCGCCGCGAACTCGGGACGGGAGACCACGGTGTGGTCCGCGCCGCTCGACCTGAGCTGGGAGCCGGACCTGTGGGGGCGCATCCGCAACACCATTCGCGAAAACGAGTACACGGCCCAGGTAAGCGCGGCCGACCTGGAGAACCAGCGGTTGACCGAGCAGGCGGCGCTCGCCGAGGCATTCTTTGAGCTGCGCGGCGAAGACGCGCTGCAGGCCGTGTTGAACGCGACGGTGAAGGCAGATCAGGACTCGCTCGAGATCGCGCGCGGGCAGTACGAGACCGGCATCACCGACCAGATTTCGCTGGTGCAGGCGCAGACGACGCTGCAGGCCGCGGAGGCGCAGGCTATCGCCGTGGCCGCGCCGCGCGCGACCTATGAGCATGCGATCGCAACGCTTGTCGGCAAGCCGGCGACGGACTTCCACCTGGCCGCGCGCGCCCACATCATGGCGCCTCCGCCCATCCCGACCGGTGTGCCCTCGCAGCTGATCGAGCGCCGGCCCGACGTGGCCGCGGCCGAGCGGACCATGGCCGCCGCGAATGCGCAGATCGGCGTCGCCACTGCCGCCTTCTTTCCCACGCTGACCCTAACCGCGAACGGAGGCTTCGAAAGCTCGTCGTTCAAACACTGGTTCGACTGGCCGAGCCGCTTCTGGTCCGCGGGCCCGGCGTTCTCACAGCCCGTCTACGATGCCGGATTGCGCCGCTCGACCGTGCACCAGTACATCGCGACCTACAACGCGGATGTCGCGGCTTACCAGGAGGTGGTGCTCACGGCGTTTCAGCAGGTGGAGGATTACCTCGCCAACACGCGCATCTACTCGCAGCAGATCGCGAAGCAGAAGGAAGCCGTGGCGTCGTCGCAGACCTATGTCAACCTGGCTATCGACCGCTTCAAGACCGGGCTCGACCCCTATCTGAACGTGATCACGGCGGAGAATACTTTGCTGACCGACCAGCAGACGCTGTACACGACCCAGATCCAGGAGATGACCAGCGCCGTGCAGCTGGTGCAGGCGCTGGGCGGTGGCTGGACCTTGACCGACCTGCCGACCGTAAAGCAGGTGTACGCGAAGCCGACCAAGGCGGAGACCACGATCGTGCGGTAGCGGGCAAGCAGAAAGGGCGTCCCGGATGGGACGCCCTTTCTGCTGTGTGGTGGGCCAGAGCCCTACGGCAGGTAATAGCGGATGTTGGTCTCGATGATGTTGTTGTTCGCCTTGGGTGAAGTGCCGGTGGATCCCGAGTAAAGCGCGCGCTCCAGCCAGCTGTATTGGAAGCCCTGACGGAAGCGGCCCGCGGGGCCCTTGTAGAAGTAGTAGTCGTAGCCGATGGTGCCTTCCGCGACATCCTTGTTCGATCCATTGCAGGTACCCGTGGGGCCCGGGATGAAGCCGCTGGTCTGCGGCGGATAAGCACCCGAAGTAGCGGAGGCGGGAACGCCTTCCGTGCCGCACCCCGTGTTGTTCGCGGTCCGCAAACCGTAGCCCTCAAAACTGTTGCCGTACTGGTAGATGCGGCGGCCCACCTCCTCAAAGCCGGCATCGGCGTACAGGTCGAGCCGCGGCGTGGCGTGGGCGAAGACCTCGCCCAGCGCGGCCCAGTTGTGCAGCGGGGCCAGCTCGCCGCGCGGGTTGATAGTGGCATCGGGCAGCTGGGCCGAGGCGTAGCGGCCGGTGCCATCGCCGTAGAGACCGTGCAGAGCGACCTCGAACCGCTTGTTTTCGAGATAGGTGCGGAAGCCGCCGCCCACGCCGCCGCCGAAGCTGCTGTTGTTGAAGGCGCCCGCCGCGGTTGTGGCGGTGCTGCCGAGCGCGGCGCCCTGGCCATAGACGCGGCTGCGGAAGGAGCTGCCGATGCCGAACAGCTCAAAGTGGCCGAACTTGTTCTGGTAGGCGATCTTGGCCAGGATGTCGGGAGACAGGTTGAAGCTGTAGTTCGCGGTGGCATTGTAGAGGCCGCCGTTCAACCCGACCGAACCGGCGACGTAGTTGGTGGGGCAGCCGATTGCTGTGCCGGTGGCCGACGTCGCGGTGCTAGCGCAGCTCGGGTTGATCAGCTCGGACTGCTCGAGCGAGAGGCCGACCGCCAGGTTGTCGCCGAACTTCTGGGTGACGCGGATGCCGGGCTGGCGGGCCCATACATAGCCGACGTTATATTGCGGGTCGATGGTGTCGGGCAGGACTTCGGTTTTGTTGTCCAGCAGGTTGCGGGTTTCCGTCGCTAGGGTCCACATCTGGCCGCCGGTGATGGTGAGACCGCTCTTGAAAGCCGCCTGGCCCCAGATTTGACGCTGGCGCATGACGTAGCTGTTGGACTGGTTGTTGTTGGAGGTGATGCCGGCGCCGAGCCAGTCCAGCTCGTAGTAGGCCTGGAGATTGGCGGACGGAATCTTGCCGACGGCGCTGATGGCCAGGCGCGACTGGCGTCCGGAGGCGTAGAACTCGCTGAGGTGGCCGGCGTCGGAGGCGGCCAGCGGGGTCGACAGGAAGGACGTGTTGATGCCGCCGCCGGTGGCGCGGGTCCGGTCCACGGTCGCGAACTCGATAAAGGAGTTGGTGAGGCCGACGTCGACGCCCTTGAAGTGGATCGAGTCCGGGTGCTCGATGGCTTTGGTGGTTTTGGCCTGGTTGGTGTCAACCTTGGTGGCGAGCGTGGTGTTGCTGGTCTGCAGGTCGCTGACCGAGCTCTGCAGGCTCTGGACCGCAGTGGTGTTCTGGGCGGTCACGGCCTGCTGCGCGGCCACCGCGTCCTGCGCCTGCTGGGTAGCCTGCTGCACGGCGGTCTGCGACTGCTGCTGGACCTGCTGCAGCTGCGCGTCGCGCGCCGAAAGCTGCTGCTGCAGGTTGTCGATCTGGCTCTTCTGCGCGGCCATATCGCTGCGCAGCGCTTCGATCTCGGACTGCACCGTGGGCTTGGCGGTTTTCTTAACGCGCACGTGGCGCTTCGCCGTGGGTGTCTTGGCTGGCGCGCTCTGGGCGGCGGCAGCGGAGTACGCGGGACTCGCGACCGCCGACGCCAGCACAAGACTGGCCAGCGCTTTCAAATTCATCTTCATGGGGCCTCTCAAAAGTAAGGTAAAACGTGCGCCGATCTTCGCCGGACTATGCCTTGTCGCAGGCACTGGGGAGCGTCCTTCGCCCGAGCGCCTTTATCGTCCCAGAGTTTTGTTACAGCTTCGCCAACTTCGCGGTGCAATGTTGCCGGAAGAGCCAGAGCCGTGGAAAAGCGGGGCATCCGCCTTCAGAATGACACATGGATACGGCCTCAATGCCCCGCGCCCGCGCTGATCAGGTTCGCCAGCAAACGGTATGCGCCGGGCACGCCCTCGGGCAGCTGCCGGTAGAGCGCCAGCGGAGCGTAGATGTAGCGGCCGCGGCCGGTCCGCGCCACCAGCAGACCGCCCTGTTGCGGCGCCTGCCCGGGGTCCTCGGTCGAGAGCAGCGGCGTCCATTCCGGCGCCCAGGATGAGGCGAAGCCGTGCCCGCGCTCCTCCACCCAGCCATTGAAGTCGTCGGCGGTGATGCGGTTGGGCGTGGAGAGCAGGGGATTGCCGGGTGCGAGCAGCGTAACCGGCGAGCGCTCGTCGACCACCCGGCCGGCCGTGTTGTTCACGTGCAGGGCGAACGGCGTACCGGGGAAGTCGCCGCTCTGGTACTGCACCACCACCGTGCCGCCGGTGCTTGCGAACCGCTGAAGCACGCTGCTCGCATCGGCGAGCGATGGGTCGGCTGTATACGTGCGCACGCCCAGCATGATCGTCGAGTAGGCGTGCAGGTCGGTCGTGAGCAGGTCCGCGGGCGTCAGCAGGTCGACCGGAACGCCGAGCGCGCGCAGGGCGTCCGGGACTTCGTCGCCGGTGCCCATGACGTAGCCCACGCGCACACCTGACGCGACGCGCACATCGACCGAGCGTACTTCAAGCGTGGCCGGGCGGTACAGGTTGTAGGGGCGCAGTCCCGGGTAGCCGGCGGTCGAAAAACCGCTTGCATACACGCTGTTGCCTGCCTGCGCGGTCGCGCGCAGCACGGCGGTCGAGGCCCCGGCCGGCGCGCGCACCGTAAACCGCTGGGTGGCGCGCTCCCCGGGTGCGAGCGAAAGCGCCGCCTTGGCGGGCTCGACCTGCCAGCCCGCGGGCGCCGCGATGGCCAGGGTCGCGTCCGCCGCGTCGGCCTGCTCGTTGGTCACCGAGGCTTGCACGGTGAGCTGCCGCGCGCCGCTGGGCAGCACCGCGACCGATTGCGGCAGCGTAACCGAGAGCCCCGGCGTGACCGCGAGCGGCGTGGTCAGGTCGCCGGGGCCGCGCTCGCGCTCTACCCCCTGCACCACCTCGGCAAGACGCAGCGGCACGCCGTCGTAATCGAACTGGGCAAAGCCCGAAACCGGGTACGGCGCGAAGCTCGCGCCCGCGAGCGCCGGATCGCTGAGGTTGTAGAAAGCCTGCTCGATCGAGGGCCGCGTGAAATAGGGCGCGGTGGGCGCGGCGCCGCGCGGCACCGTTACCTGGAAGACCGCTTCGCCCACGCTCGATTGCGCGGTGTTCAGGCCCGGCGCCGCGGTGCGGTCGATCTGCCAGTGCTCGCCTGCCGGTGTGTCGAGGCCTGTCTTCTGCAGCGAAAGCCCTTCGGTTGCCGTGGAAGACCACGGGCTCGCGGCGGTGATGTGCAGGCGCACGTCGAAGGTCTCGCCGGGCGTGACGTGGGTGCGGGTCAGCTCAGGGTACAGGCCCAGCGAGCGCGCCCTCGCGCCGTTTATGTCACGCGGCGCGGCCGGGGTCACCAGCGCATCCATGTGCAGTCCCAGCGCCTCGACCAGAGCCGTATTGCACTGCACCAGCTTGATGCGCAGCTCATGCTCCAGGTCGGCCTTGCTGCCGGGGGTAAGGCTGCTCTGCTGGATCTCGGTGAGCAGTGCCTGGGCGGCCTTGGCCAGCTCCACCAGGTCGGGCGCGATGCGCTGCGGAACCGCCGGCGTGTAGCCCCAGAAGGCGTGGGTGACGGCACGCTCCATCCGCTCCAGGCCGGCGCTCACGAAGGCTGTGTCTCCACCATGCGCGAGCACGATCATGCCGGGCAGCGTGGTATCAATGCCCGAGAAGAAGCCGCTGGCATCGGCCGGCACCGCGATGCGCGAGCCATAGCGATGGTACGAGACCGAATCCGGCCCGGCCAGCGGTGGGTTGCCGCCGCCATTCTGCGACTTCTGCATGCCCCAGCCTTCGCGCGCCATCTGCAGGTACGAGCGGCCCAGCACCGGGTCGAACGTGCCTTCCGGAATCGACACGTCCGCCGCCGGCGGCGTGGTCGAGTGCTCGCCGGTGACGTAGTTGGTAAACGACGGGGGCGCCCAGGTATCGGTGGCGTAGTCGTACATGCCGCGCGCGGTAATGGGCGCGAACGGCACCCGAGCGAAGACTGCTAGAGGCTTCCAGGGACGCAGGCCGGCGGCGATCTGGTCGGGAAAGACGCTCGGGTCGCCGGCCGCGTTGAAGGCCTCCTGCGCCAACTCGCCCGCAACCTGGTGGTGGCCGTGGCCGTCGGTCACGCCGCCGAGAAAGACCGAGGTCAGCACCAGCGGGCGCTGCTCGCGGACCGCGCGGACCACGTCGTGCAGCACCCGCTCGTGCCCCCACTGCGCGAACGCTTCTTCCTTCGTCTTCGAAAAGCCGTAGTCGGCCTCCGTGCCCCACAGCTGCTCCGTCCCGGAGTAGCGGTCGGCGGCCAGCAGCTCACTGGTGCGCACCAGGCCCAGCGCGTCATAGACGTCGCTGTTGATGGCGTTCTGGCCGCCCTCGCCGCGGGTGAGCGTCAGCAGCGTGGTGCGTGCGCCGGCGCCGCGCGACTCGTAGGCCATCATGCCGCCGTCCTCATCGTCCGGGTGCGCGACGATCATCAGCAGGCTGGCCCAGGTGCGCAGCTTGTTGAGCGTCTGCGCCAATCCGTCCGCGCCGCGGTCTTCAGGCAGCGTGGTGCTGTCGATCGCGGGCGCGAGCGTCGTCGACCAGGGCACGGCCTGCGCGTGCGCCTGCGCGGCGGTGAGCAAGACCAGAAGCGGTGCGCCTGCGCGGCGCAGAAGGGAAGTAGGCAGGCGGGTCGGGGACACATCTGAAGTGTACAATCCGCAGACCATGCAGGGACCGAAACCCGAAGCCAACGGCCAGGCAGGCGCACTCGACCGGAGGGTCACGCTCGCGGGCGCGGTCTCGCTCAACCTGATGAACATGATCGGCGTGGGGCCGTTTATCACGCTGCCGCTGGTAGTGGCCGCGCTGGGTCCGGGCGCGTGGATGGGCTGGCTGCTGGGCGCCGTGCTGGCGGTGTGCGACGGGCTGGTGTGGGCGGAGCTGGGCGCGGCGCTGCCCCGGGCGGGTGGCTCGTATGCATTCCTCCGCGAGATTTACAAGCCGGCGGACGCGAAAACCGGCTTCGATGCCGGGCGCTTTCTCAGTTTTCTGTACGTGTGGCAGCTGCTGTTTACCGCGCCGCTGTCGGTGGCCTCGGGCGCGCTGGGCCTGGCGCAGTATGCGGCGTTTCTCTGGCCCGGGCTGCATCGCGGCTTCGCGTTTGCTTCTGTCACCGTGCATGGCACAAATCTGCTGGCAGCCGGTGTGTGCATGCTGGTGGTCGCGCTGCTGTACCGCGGGGTGGGCGCGGTCGTGCGCACCGCCGGAGTGCTCACGGTGGGTGTGCTCGCGACGCTGCTCACGGTGATTGCCGTCGGGATCACCCACCTGCATGCGCCGCTGGTGGCCGCGCAGATGCACCTGCCGCGCGGCTCGGGCTCAGGCCTGCTCGAAGCGCTTGGCGCCGCTACCCTCATCACCACCTACGACTACTGGGGCTACTACAACGTCTGCTTCCTGGGCGAGGAGGTGCGCGAGCCCGGCCGGACCATTCCGCGGGCCGTGCTCGCCTCCATCGCGCTGGTCGCGGCCTTGTACCTGCTGATGAACTTCGCGGTGGTCGGCGCGCTGCCGCTATCCACGCTGGCCGTGCACGGCGGCAGCGCGGCGCCCATGGCCGCGGTGCTGATGCGGACGGTGCTGCCGGGCGGCGTCGGCCATTTTGCCTCGCTCGCTATCGCCGTGCTCATTATGTGGACTGCGTTCGCGTCGGTGGTGGCGCTGCTGCTGGGCTACTCGCGGGCGCCCTACGCCGCGGCGCGGGAGGGTAACTTCTTCGCGCCCTTCGCCCGGCTGCACCGGCGAGGCTTCCCGTATATCGCGCTGCTGGCGCTGGGCGCCATCGCGACGGTCGCCTGCTTTTTCGACCTGCGCACGGTCATCGCGGCGCTGGTTGCGGTGCGCATCGTGCTGCAGTACGGCATGCAGCAGATCGGCGTCATGGTGCTGCGGGTGCGCCAGCCGACGCTCGCGCGGCCGTTCCGGTTGTGGCTGTACCCTCTGCCGCCAGTGCTTGCGCTCGCGGGGTTCGGGTTTCTGCTGCTGGCCCGCAAAGGCGCTGGCCGCGAGCTGCTGTTCGCGCTCGCGCTGGGTGTTTCGGGGGCACTTCTGTTCGCCTGGCGCGAGCGCCGCGGTATGCCTCGCGCTTAACGTCTCACTTCGCGAACGAAAACCCAACCGTCCCGAAGTGCGCGAACCGCACCTCCACCGTCGATTTCGCGTGCGCCAGTAGCTTGCCCATCCAGCTGCCGGTGGTGATCCACTGCCCCACCTGCAAACCGCCGGTGCGGAACTGGCCCTCATTGACGACATATTCGACCAGCCGCAGCAGGTCCGGGCCGTTCGTGTTCCGGCCGATGCCGTCCCACCGCACCACCCCGTCGATGACGATCTCCAGCGGCTCGTTCGCCCGATCAACCTCCTGCCAGCCGGCGCAGGCCGGCCCGTGCACAAAGCCGCCATGCATCTGCAGGTCGGCGACCATGGCCAGGTGCGTCGCCTCCTCGGGCGCGATGAACGCCGACTCGAGCACCTCGACGACCGGGTGCACGCTGGCGATAGCGGCGAGTATCTCCTCGCGGCTGTAGCGCGCCTCGCGTATGGGCAGGTCCTTGCGCAGCAGAAAGCCGATCTCGGCCTCGATGCCGCGCATACGGCTCATCGCTCCGGGCAGCTCCTCGCCACTGTGGATAAAGCCGAACGGCAGCGGCATGGGCCCGAACATGGGCACGGCATCGGGCCCCGGCGCGCCGACCTTCCAGCCGCCGACCGGACCCAGGTGCTCGGCCATCGCATCCTGGATCGCGTAAGCCTCGTTCAGCGTCGCCGGCTGCAGCGCCGCGTCCAGGTCGGCGATTGGCCGCCGGCTGCGCCGCGCATCCAGCAGCAGGTAGGCAGTCTCCCGCGTGCGGTCGCTCTCCTTGAGCGCCGAAAATGCCTGCCGATTCCAACTCGCTTCCATTCACTTCCTCCCACTATCCGCTTCATCGTACCGTGCGGCTGCCTTGCTGTATGGGGGGTTTTGATCTCCTGAATCGGCGGCGCGTTGCAGCGTTTTCTCGAAATGGGCCAGGGCTCGGGAACGAACAATAAATAATTTGACACCGATGTTTACCTCGATGGGGTTCGCTGCTACTGTACGGATGTCCATTTCGAGAGGGTCACGTATGCGGCGCGTTCTGAGTGTTCTTGGTCTTCTGCTGATGCTTGCCTGCTCCCTCCCTTCCTGCCTGTTTGCCCAGGGCAGTCAGACCCAGACCATCCATTTCGTCCCCATACTCGATCGAGCCGTCACCAGCGCGCCTTTCCAGGTAATCGCTCTCTCTTCCGCCTTTCTGCCGGTCACGCTTGCGGTGCAGGGCCCCGCCACCCTCAGCGGCCGGCTGCTCACGCTGACCGGCGCCGGCGCCGTGACCATCACCGCTTCGCAGGCCGGCAACACCGCCTACGCCGCCGCCATCGCGCAACTGTCGTTTCAGTCCACGCTCGCCGCGCCGCAGGTGGCATGGACGCTGCCGACGATCCCCTACGGAACTCCCGTCACGGCGTCGCTGTTGAACGCGACCGCGGCCGCCGTCCCCTTTACCGATCCATCCGCGGACAGCACTACCGTCACCACGCAGCTCGACTCGTCCCTGCTCGGTGTACAGTCCGGCTACTCCTATCCGGCCAGCTCCTCCGTCTTTCGCTACGAGGCGAACGTACTGACCCCCAGTCCGTACCCGAACGACGACAGCGGCTACATCGCCGCCACTGTCCCCGCGCCTTACGCGCTCAACGTTCGCGTCGCCTTTACCTGCGACTGCCAGCAGTTCGAGCTGGCCCTGCAGGCCCGGGAGGGGTTTTACCGGCTCTGGGTCGACGGCGCCTACACCTCGCTCGAGACGACGCAACTGCCGCTGTCCTACCCCCAGCATGACTACCTCCTGGTCCGCTTCCCGGACAAGCGCCCGCGCCAGGTGAAGATGACCATCGGCGGCAACGCGCCGTTCTTCGGAGTCAACACCATCGGCGGTGACACGATCTCGCCGCCCCAGGTGCCCATCGGCGAGCGCGTCATCATCTTCGGCGACTCCTGGACCGGGCCGACGATCACCCCGCCCAACGTGCCGCCCGCGCAGCCGGGGCTCACCGGCTCGGGCTACCCGCAGACCCTGGGAGAGTACTTCAACTGGGACTACTGGGACGACGGCATCGGCGGGTCCGGCTTTACCACCGCGGGCACCGATAGCCTTGGCCGCGACTTTGCCCAGCGAGCCAAGGATGATGTCTGCCCCAACGCTCCGGCGGCGGTGCTCATCATGGGGGGCGTCAACGACGCCAGTTTCAGCGAATCGTCCATCGAAGCCGGCGCGGATGCAACCCTGGCGCAGCTGCAGGCCTGCCTGCCCGGGGTGCCGGTCTACCTCTACGGCCCGCAGACACCCGGCCACACAGCAGTCGACACCGCGCTGGCCGCCGCTGTCGCGTCCAGCGTCGCCGCCGGCGTCAACGTCACCTACTTCAACATGGGAACGGCGGGCTGGTTCTATGGCGACAGCGAAGATCCGTCTACCGGCAACGAATACCTCTACCTGAGCGGCCACCCAACCCCGCTGGGTCATGACTACACCGCCGAGCAGGTCGCCAACAACCTCATCGGCACCCTCCCGGCGCTGACGCCCAAGCCCTACAGCCTGTTTTTGCCGGCGGCCCTGGCTGGAACCTTCCAGTATTCCGTCCCGCCTGGAACCATCCTGGCCGCCGGCCCGCGGAACGTTTCGGTCACCTTCACGCCTCAGGATCAGGACCACTACGCCGTCCAGACACAGACCGCCACGCTGACGATGAGTCAGGCCACCTCGAGCGTCGTGCTCCATCTGAAGCAGCCCGGCAGCCAGTCCCCGGTCACCTTGTCGGCCGCGGTCGCTCCGCAGATTGCCGGTGTGCCGACCGGCGCAGTGACCTTCTCTGACGGAGGCACGCCTCTCGCGGCGGTCGCGCTTGCCAGCGGCGCCGCTTCCTACTCGACCGGCAGCCTGAGCTCGGGAACCCACACGTTCACCGCGGCCTACAGTGGGGACGCCAACTTTCTTGCTTCCTCCGGCACGTTGACCGGTTCGGTCGTGCAGCCCGCTCCCGATTTCTCCCTGGCGCTCTCGACGGCGGCGCTTATCGTTGCAGCGGCCAGACCGGGTCGGTTGCGCTCCAGATTGCGCCGGTCGGTGGATTGACGGCGAACCTTCAGCTGGCCTGCGCCGGCCTGCCGAAGAATGCTTCCTGCTCGTTGGCCGGGCAGCAGCAAATTGGGGTGAGCGGAGCGCCGGTGAGCGTGCAGCTGCAGATCGCGACCGCCGCCAGTACCGTCGCCGGCAACGCCGAACCATCCGCTGCAGACGATTCCATGCTGCCTGCCGGTGCGAAGGCGGCGGGCGCCTTTGCATTCGCCGCGCTGTGCATGCTGCCCCGCAAGCGCAACTCCGCGCGGTTTCTGCTTGCTTTTGTTGCGAGCGTGGCTGCCATCGTGGCTGCTGGAGGCCTGCTGGGCTGCGGAGCCTCCAGCCGCCCGGCCGCCGGTCCAGCCTCCGCCAACGCCCTTCCCGGCACCTACAACTTAAGTGTCACGCTCTCGGAAGCGGGCAGCGGGTCCATCGCCCACAGCATTCCTCTGGTGCTGGTCGTGCAGTAAGGATCGAGAAGGCCGGCCGCGGCCGAGGCCCTTTTTTCACTGCTGCTCCAGACTGCGTCATGGGCAGGTGGACCGTCCTGTTCCGGGACACGTTTGCATTGTGCGCAGACCCGTTTTGACCGCATCTGAAACCTCTTGCGCCCGCGTTACTCTCATGCCCAGCGCACTGCGTCCAACAGAGACAAGCTGCCGGGGCTTTGCCGCGCAGCGACATAAGGGAGCTTCATGCTGATCCGCAAGCCGAACCAGATCCCGTCCTCCGAGATCACCCCGGAGAGCGTGTACCAGAACCGCCGCCAGTTCATGGCCGCCGCGGCGAGCGCCGGCGTGGCCGCGCTCGCGGGCGAGCGCCTGCTGCACCCTCGCACCGCCGTCGAGGCCGCGACCAAGATCAACACGGTAAAAAGCCCGCTCTCGACCCCCGGACTGACCCCGACCGCGTACAAGGACATCACCACTTACAACAATTATTACGAGTTCGGTACCGACAAGAGCGATCCCTCGCAAAACGCCCAGCACCTCAAGACCTACCCCTGGAGCGTCAAGGTGGAGGGCCTGGTGCAGAAGCCGAAAGTCTTTTCAATCGATGACCTGGCCCACTTTCGCCCGCAGGAAGAGCGCGTCTACCGCATGCGCTGCGTCGAAGCCTGGAGCATGGTAATCCCGTGGGTGGGCTACTCGCTTTCGGAGTTCATCAAGCAGTGCCAGCCGCTTTCCTCGGCCAAATACGTGCAGTTCCTTACTTTCTACGACCCGGCGCAGATGCCGGAAACGCGCGAGTCGAGCATCCACTGGCCTTACTCCGAAGGTCTCCGCATGGACGAGGCCATGCACCCGCTGACCCTGCTGACGTTCGGGCTCTACGGCCAGTCGCTGCCCAACCAGGACGGCGCGCCGGTGCGCATCGTGGTGCCCTGGAAGTACGGCTTCAAGTCGGCCAAATCCCTCGCGACAGTCCGTTTCGTCGACAAGGAGCCGCCCACGACCTGGAACGAGCTGGCCCCGGACGAGTACGGCTTCTACTCGAACGTGAACCCGCAGGTCGATCACCCGCGCTGGTCGCAGGCGAGCGAGCGGGTCATCGGCGCGCCGATCTGGAAGCAGCGCCAGCCCACGCTGATGTTCAATGGCTACGGCGACCAGGTGGCCAGCCTGTATAAAGGCATGGACCTAAAGAAGAATTATTAGGGAGTTCCGTCCGTGCCGAACCGCTGGATCGTATGGCTGAAAGTGCTGGCCCACGCGATGTGCCTGGGCCCGCTCGCGTACCTGGGCTGGCTGTTCTACCAGAGCGCCACCTCGAACCCTTCCGCGCTGGGGCCGGATCCGACCGCGACCGTTACCTTTTTCACCGGCTTTGGCACCCTGCGGCTGCTAGTCATCTCGCTCGCAGTCACGCCGGTTCGGCGGCTGATCCCGAAGCTGAGTTGGCTGATCCGGTTCCGACGCATGCTGGGACTGTACGCGTTCTTCTACGGAACGCTGCATCTGCTCACCTATCTGTGGCTATACGCAGGGTGGAACCTGCCGGCCATGGAGGACGACCTGGCCAGGCGGCCCTACATCTGGGCCGGCTTTACGGCCTGGACGCTGATGGTGCCGCTGGTGCTGACCTCGACCAACTGGTCGATCCGCAAGCTGGGCGGCAAGCGCTGGAGCTGGCTGCACCGGCTGGTTTACATCTCCGCTGTTGCGGGCGTGGTGCACTACTGGTGGATCGTGAAGACCGGGGTGCTGGCGCCGATGGAGATCACGGTGGTGCTGGGGGTGCTGCTGGCGCTGCGGCCGGCGCTCACGTGGTGGAAGAACCGCAAGCCGGGCCGGCCGGCGGCAACGGCGCCCGCGTAGTTCCCGTTTACGCATACGGACTGCTTTTCTCGGTTAAAAAACTTGACTTCAGGTGCGGAACGAGTTTCCACTATGCATGTGAGAGATAGGTCCTCGATGGTTGCGATCCACCGAGGAGTTGTGAGCCTACCGCTTGCGCCGTAGCACTCGAATAAGCAAACCGCACGCGGTCAAGAAACGCCAATCCAGCGCGAAATTGACCACTACGTGCAGCCAGGACGAATGAACGTCCATTGCTTACCTCCCAGCATTGGACCCGGGATACCCCGTTGGTGCGGGGTACCCCGGCCCGGCCGATCTTCCGGCCGATCCTGGAACCCGCTTCGCACTCTGCTGGAGAGCCTGATTGACTTCTCGATTCAACCAAGCGCACCTTGGCTTGGCAAGGCTTCTCGCAAGCTTGATGGTTACGTCGGTTCTCCTGAGGGAAACCACCCAACACCCGTGCTCAACCAACCTCGACAAGCTGAATCCACGAGGGCAGCGCGACTTTCGCCCGCGCCGCCGGTTACAACCATCAGGCAGCTAGTTTCCTGCCGGATGGAGCAACCCGCATGCGCTTACCTGCCGTTCTGTTCGCCTTGGTTTTCCCGCTGCTGGTCCCGCCGCTCCGCGCCCAGACCGCGCTCCACACCCACGGCAACATCGCCCGCGCGCACGGCACACCGGTCCATCCCCAGGCTCCGCTTACGGCTGAAGAGCAGGCGGAGCAGGTGGTCGACCGGTTCACTTTCGGCGCGACCCCGGGCATGGTGCAGGCGGTCGCGGCCCAGGGTTGGGAGCAGTGGTTTTCCCAGCAGCTCCAGCCCGGGTCCATTCCCGATGACGCCCTCGACAAGCGCCTCCAGAACTATCCCTCGCTGGCCATGCCACCGTCCGAGCTGGCCGTCCAGTTTCCCGATGGACAGGTGATCCGACGGATCGCGGACGGCAAACAGGCCATGCCGGTCGACCCGCAGCTGGCCGGGGCCTATCAGGTGATGCTGGCCCGCTACCAGGAGAAGCAGGAGAAGGACCGCGCCGCCGCGAGTGCTTCCGCAAGCCCCGGCGGCGCGGTCACCCCGCAAACGCAGGCCCAGCAGCAGCAGATGGAAGCCGCGCAGAAGGCGGCAGAGCAGGCCCGTGCCGGCACCCTCGCCGGTCCTATCCTGGCCTTGCCCCCAGCGGCGCGGCTCAACGCAGTGCTGGCACTGCCCGTGCCCGACCGCATGGCGGTCACGCGCGGCCTGCAGGAGCCGCTCCGGACGCAGTTGCTCGCCGGCGTCTCCCCGCACGACCGCGAGCTGCTGAGCATGATGGCCGCCGGCTACGGCGGCAATGGCGTGGCCGCGAACGAGATGGAGCAGGCCAAGGTGCTGCGCGCCGTGCTCAGCCAGCGCCAGCTGCAGGAGGTCATGACCGACTTCTGGGTCAACCACTTCAACATCGACCTGGGCAAGTCCGGCGACGAGATCAACTACGCCAGCCAGTTTGAGCAGCAGGCGATCCGTCCGCATGCGCTGGGCAAGTTCCGCGACCTGCTGCTCGCGACCGCCGAGAGCCCGGCGATGATGATCTATCTCGACAACCAGACCAGCATCGGCCCGGATTCGCCGGCAGCGGGGCGCCAGAAAAAGACCGCGCGCGGCGGCCTGAACGAGAACTACGGCCGCGAGGTGATGGAGCTGCACACCGTCGGCGTCGACGGCGGCTACACCCAGGCCGACGTGACCGCGCTGGCCAGTATCCTGACCGGCTGGGGTGTGCAGCAGCCGCAGCAGGGCGGTTCGTTCACCTTCGAGCCGCGACGGCATGAGCCGGGCACCAAGCAGTGGCTGGGCCACGCCGTTCAGGAAAACGGCCAGCAGGAGGGCATTGACGCGCTGACGTACCTGGCCGACCAGCCCGCCACCGCGCGCCACATTTCGTTTGAGCTGGCGCAGCGTTTCGTCGCGGACACGCCCCCGCCCGGTCTGGTCGACCGCATGGTCGCCGCCTGGACGGCGAGCGATGGGGACATCGCCCAGGTGCTGCAGGCGATGGTGCACTCGCCGGAGTTTTTCGCGCGGGCCAACTTCCACAACAAGGTCAAAACGCCGATCGAGTTCGTTGCCTCGGCCCTGCGCGCGACGGACACCGACCCAACCAACCCCGGCGCGCTGACCAACCAGCTGCGCGCCATGGGCGAGCCGCTGTACCGGTGCCTGCCGCCGACCGGCTATCCCAATACAGGCGACCGCTGGATGAACTCGGCCGCGCTGATCGCTCGGCTCAACTTTTCACTCGCGCTCTCGGACGGCAAGCTGGGCGGCATGCACCTGAACGCACCGCTGCTGGTTTCCGCCAGTCTGATGGCGCAGCCTGCTGACGGGAAGCCAGTCCCGCGCACGCATGCTGTTTCGCTGACGACCTCGAAGGACGAGCAGAGCGGAGAAGACCGAGCGTTGGCGCTGCTGGAGCAGGCGCTCGTTGCCGGCGAGGTCTCGCCACAGACCAACAGCGTCATCCACGCGCAGCTTGCACAGCGCGATGCGACTACCGACGCCGAGGCTCCGACCGCGGCGCTCGATGCAATGGTGGCGATGATCCTCGGTTCGCCGGAGTTCCAGGTGCACTAAGGCGTAGGCGCGGACGTCTGCGCGGGTGCATGCCGCTCCACATGCGCGCGATACACCCGAGCGCAGGTTCGCAGCAGCGGCTTGACGGGAACCTGGCTTTCGCCCGGTCCGGCCAACAGAAGCTCGCCTTCACGCTTCGTCTGCGGACGGAAATACCAGCGCGCCAGCAGCGCCTGATGATCGCAGAGTTGCTGCTTGCTCACACCGTTGCCCGTGCTCAGCCGCTGCTGCGCCAGGGAATCGAGAGCTTCCCGCAGCCGGTCATCGGGCGTTTGCGGATTCTGTTCCGGCGCGGCGCCTTGCGCATTCCCTTCCACTGCAAGCGGCACGGCCGCAACGGCGGCTGGGTGGGCGAACAGTGAGCTTGAGCCGGACTGCTCGTTCGGCAGGCGCATGCCGAGGACGGAAAACAGCGCCGGCCCGGTAAACACAGCACCCCGGAGCAGGTACAGCGCCACGTGATCGGGCTCCGCGCTGGGCTGCACCAGCACGGCGTGCTGGGCGCCGAGCGGGCGGGCGATCTCGGGCGCGAGCGCGGCAGTCGCCTCCACCTTGCTGTAGCGGGTGTGCGCGGCGGCGGCGGCTTCAAAGTCGAGCGACTCACTGGCCCGGTCGCGCTCGGCTGCGAGCGTGTCGAGCAGACTGTGGCCGCCGGTGCGCAGAAAGGCGTGCACTGCCGCGGCCTCCTCGTCATAGCGCTCCTGCGAGCAGCCGCCGTAGCAGGGCGCGAGGCACTTCTTCATCTCGGAGTAGATACAGCCGGGGAACTCCGGGTCCGGGTCGAGGTCCTGGAAGCAGCGGCGCAGCAGGTGCAGGTCGAGCGCCGCCTCGGCGTAGCGTTCCGCGGCGTGGCGCGAAGGGAAGGGACCGAACAGGTCACTCTCAGCGCTGCTCGAAAGATTGTTTGTGACCCAGACGCGGGGAAAACGGTTGCGCATGCCCATGCGCAGGAACCAGGGCGCGTTGAGGTGCATGCGGCGGCTGGCGCGCTCGCCGAAGGCTGCGGCCGAGGCGCGGTAGAGCAGGAACTGCGCCTCGAATTCGGAGGCGGTCGGCGCCCAGGCGATGCGCCGAACCAGCCCTGCGAGCTGCAGGCGCCGGCTCTGCGCCGGGCCAGCCGTGAGCAGCTTACCCAGTCGGCGCCGCAGGTCGGCGGTGCGATTCAGGTACGGCTCGCCCGCAACGCCGCGCAGGGCAAACACCGCGGGCTTTGCCGGGAGCTGTTCAAGCGAAGCACCTGGGCGCGCCGGGTCAAACTCGATCTCATGCGGGAACAGCATCGCGCTGTCCCGAGCCTACGGCAATGACGCAGGCTCTGTCTCGCCGGTCGGCGGCGCACAATGGTCTGCACAGCGGCAGGCTTACCTGCAGTCAATCCTCGGTAAGCCGGCTTCTCTGAACGTAACAGCCCCGTAACCCGCGGCTGCTACGGTGAGGCGCGCGCACGGGGCTCAAGGCTTTCGCGCGCAAGGAGGCTCCATATGGCTATCGATTTCTGTCACAGGCATTCTGCCCGGCGCGGGCTGGTTCGCGGTATCGCGTTCTTCTCGCTCGCTGCCGCGGCGGGCAGCACCATTGTGCCGGCGCAAACGGCCACGCCGGCCGCGACGGCGAAAGCGCCCCACTTTACCCCCGGTAACCTGGTGGTGAGCCGCAGCGTGTACGACAACAATGCCGGCAACGTAACCGTGGGCCAGCAGCTGCCTCCGAACTGCGCCAGCACGCAGGGCGGCTGCGCGGGCGCGACCGGCGCTACCAGCAACGGCGAATATCCCTACGTCTTCAACAACGCGCTGTACGACGGCAGCTTCGGCATCACGTCGCGGATTTATCTCGACCAGGTCACCCCGTTCGGCTCGCTCGTAAACACGCTGCAGGTGCCGAACAGCCTCGAAAAGAACATGACCGCAAGCAGCGATCAGATGGTGACGAGCTTCAGCTCGAAGTCGGAGATCGGCCTGCATCTTTCGCTCAGCGGCAAGTACCTGACCTTTATGGGGTACGTCACGCCGGTCGATGCGATCGACGTTTCAAACTCGAACACGCCGGGCGCGGTGGACCCGACCAACCCGGTAGGCGAGGACGTGTACCGCGCGGTGGCCGCGGTGGGGGCGAACGGCAGATTCCACTTCACCGAGACCAATGCCTACAGCGGCAACAACGGGCGCTCGGCGATCCTGAACGACCTGGACGGCAACGACATCTTCTACACGGCGGGCAATGCGGGCAATGGCGCGAACCCGCAGCCGGACGGGGTGATTCTGGGCGCCGGTGCGCAGGGAATCGACGAGGTGAAGGCGCCTGAAAATTCGCAGAGCCCGGGGACGCCGACGCCGTTCGGAAGCTTCAATATCACCGAGCTGGCCGCGAAGGCGGACAAGATCGGCAAGGACGATAACTTCCGCGGCATGACGGTTTACAACGACGTCGTGTATTACACCAAAGGCAGCGGCGGCAATGGCGTCAACACTGTTTACTTTGTCGACACGACAGGCCAGGCCTGCCCCAGCGGCACGGGCGTGCCCGCGGCCGGCGCCAAACTGCCGACCGCGGCCCTGCTTTACAACCTGGGCACGCTCGAAACCAACGGGCTGCCGAGCAACATGTGCGTGCTGGCGGGCTTTCCCACCATCCCGGCTAAGAGCGCCACCGGGGTGAGCTATCCGTTCGGACTGTGGTTTGCGAACCCGACGACGCTGTATGTTGCCGACGAGGGCGATGGCTACGCGGGCGGCCCGGACCTGTACACACACGCGGCCGCGCAGACTACCGCCGGACTGCAGAAATGGGTCTTCAACGCGGGCAAGTGGACGCTGGCCTACACGCTGCAGGGCGGCCTGAACCTGGGGACGCCTTACTCCCCCATCGGCTACCCTTCGGGCTCGAACTCCGCGACGAATCTGCCGTGGGCTCCGGCCACCGATGGGCTGCGCAACCTGACCGGCTACGTGGTTGGCAATACGGTAGTGGTGTACGCCGTTACCTCCACGGTGAGCGGCAGCGGCGACCAGGGCGCGGACCCGAACAAGCTGGTCGGCATCCTCGATCCGCTCAGCAACACGAGCACGGCAACGGCGGCGAAGGAGTACTTCGTGCGGGTGCGCTCGGCGGGGTTTGCCGAAGTGCTGCGCGGGGTCGCGCTGACGCCGGGAACGCCGGTGACCGGCTCGCGGTGAGCTCTTGGTAGAGCAGCAGCGGGTCTCAGCGACCCGCTGCTCTACTTAGGTCGAAAGCAGAGTTGTCGTAGTGCGAAAATGATGGGTCCATCCTGAGCGAAGCCGGCTTGAGCGCGCCAACGCACCTGAGGGATCCGCAGTCGATTTAACCCACATTATCTCTGCGACTGCTTTAAGCCGAGCAGATCTCAACCTTCGCGAAAGAAGGAGTGCGGCGTCCTCCTAATCCTCCTAATCCTCCTAATCCTCTTGGACGACGAGGGTGCGCAGCAACTCTAAAACCTCTCTGCCGGATGCTTCCGGATGCATCATGGCCTGATCGAGTGCGGCCGCGATGCCGTTTGCCTGCACGCCTGTCGGAGGCTGCACATGCGCCATGGACCAGTCAGGAAAATCGCGCTCCGACGCGTCGCCGCTCTCAAGCACCGTCACGTCGGAGTGCCGGGGATCACGCTGAATGCGCTCGAAGATCTGTTCGATCGCCGGCCGGGGACCTTCGAGCACCTGGGCAAAGCAGCCGGCGTTGAACAGCAGGGCTCCCGTCACATTTTGCCGGCTATTGTTGGTGCGGGCGGTTGCAAGAATGTGGCTGATCTCGGCGTCACTCTGGGCCTGCTCGCCTTCAATCAGATTCCTGCTGCAATAGAGGATTTTGTATAAAGCGTTGTTCATGCGACGTCCTTGGTTGCGAGTTGTTGAACTTCCGTGGCCGGAAACAGGTTGGAAATAAGATTGGCAAGCTCGCTCGACGGCACGGCCTTGCTGTAGTAGAAACCCTGGACGGTCTGGCAGCCTTCCGACCGCACCTGCGCCAGGTGCTCCGCCGTCTCCACGCCTTCCGCGAGGGTGGAAATGCCCAGGCTATGTCCCAATGCGGAAATGGCGCGGACGATCGCACGGTTCTTCGCGTTGTCCTGATGCAGGGCGATGAGTGAGCGGGCGATCTTGATCTTGTCGAACGGAAAGTTCACCAGCTGGCTGAGGGATGCGACGCCGGTACCGAAACTGTCCATGGCAACGCGAACGCCGAGCGCGCGAAGCGCTTCGAGCGTGGCAAGAACCGTCTGCCCATCCCGCAGCAGGATGTTTTCCGTCACCTCGATCTCGAGCCTGCTTCCGGGGAGGCCGGCGGCGGCCAGTGCTTTCTGGACCGAGGCGGGAAACTTTCCCATTTCAAATTGAAGAGGCGAGACGTTCACGGCGACCGTGACGGAATCGGGCCAGCGGGTCGCTTCGCGGCATGCGGTTTTCAGAACCCATTCGCCAATCGGAATGGCCAGCCCAAGTTCTTCGGCCAGCGGTATAAAGTCCGCCGGCATGACGAGGCCGCGCTGCGGGTGCCGCCAGCGCAGCAGTCCTTCCAGGCCAGTCACCGTTTCGGTTTCGACATCGATCTGCGGCTGATAGTGCAGTTCGAACTGCCGCAGCAGAAGCGCCTTGCGCAGATCGAGTTCGAGCGCGCGCCGCCGCTGTGCTTTCTCCTGCATGGCGGCCTGAAAGAAGTGAAAGGTGCCGCGGCCCGCTGCCTTGGACTGGTAAAGCGCGAGATCCGCGCTTTTGAGCAGCTGATCGCGGGTGGTGCCATCCTCCGGAGCGACAGCGATGCCGATGCTGGCGCCGATGTTCACGACATTGCCGTCGATCAGGTAAGGGCGTTGCAGCATGTCAATAATGCGCGTCGCCAGGTCGGCGGAGGCGTCCCGCGCCGGCGAGGAAGCGAGCAGGATGGCGAACTCATCGCCTCCGAGCCGGGCGAGCGTATCCGAGTCGCGCAGCGAGCGTCCGAGCCGCTCACTGACCAGGCGCAGCAACGTATCCCCTACGGCGTGGCCCAGGGTGTCATTGACGATCTTGAATCGGTCCAGGTCAAGGAAAAACAGGGTAGCCGAGGCTACTTCTCCAGAGGCCAGCAAGGCCAGCATCTTGTCGAGACTGCTCTCAAAGAAGGAGCGATTGCCGATGCCGGTCAGGTGGTCGCGATAGGCGAGCGAGAGGAGATTGGTTTCAGCTTCGGCGCCTTCGGTTACGTCCTGGAAAGACGCAACCCAGTGTTCTTCGCCGATGGGGCTCAGGCCCAAATGCAGGGAGCGCGCGCCATTGACTGTTTGTAGAGCCAGAGGAAGGCCATCGGGCGGAGACTGCTGAGTTCCAAGCTGTTCCAGCCAGCGCTTCAACTCGCGCGAGGCGTCCTGCTCCGTTCCACAGGAGAAAGCGAGGATATCGCACACATTCTTGCTCGTTACGGCATATTTCTCAGGCAGCCTGAGTATGGACCGCAGATTACTGCTGGCATAGATAATCCGCTGCGCCTGGCAGAAGACCAGGTAACCTTCCCGCGGCTCGTCATTGGTCGCGACACCATTCGCGGCATCTGGAACAGAAAAAGGCTGTGCGGTTCTATCGACTGGGTCCAGCGTGACTTCCATCCCGAGCGCCTCGTGTCCACAGCCCGATGTTCCGCGGACAGAAAGGCGCCACGGGAAAGCAACGAGCGTGTGGGCTCATTATCGGCGGCGCCGGCAAAAATTTCTGCCTGAACCTGCATTCACCTATTACCAACGTAAGTGGGCACATTAAAAGGAAGCCTGGCTCGATCTCGCGTCAAGGCTTGCAGCGATTCACGCGCCGGCGATGGTCAACCCGTCGATGCGCAGCGTGGGGCAGGCGGTGCTCGAACGGAACTCGAGGTCGTTGGCGATCGCGGTGATGTTCATGAACATGTCCTTCAGGTTGCCTGCGATGGTGATTTCCTGCACGGGATAGGCGAGCTGGCCGTTTTCAATCCACAGGCCAGACGCGCCGCGGGAGTAATCGCCGGTGACCATGTTGACGCCGCGGCCGAGGAACTCCGTCAGGTAAAGGCCCTGCGGCACGTCGCCGATGATCTGCTCCGGAGTAAGCGAGCCCGCCGGCAGAAAAAGGTTGTGGGTGCCGATGCCGGGGTTGCCGGCGAGCCCGCGCGCGGCGCTCGCGGTGCTGGCAAGGCCGAGCTTGCGGCCGGTGTAGGTGTTGAGCAGGTAGGAGCGCAGGATGCCGTTTTCAATGAGCATGGTGCGGCGGGTGGGCAGGCCCTCGCCGTCGAACGGGCTTGTGCCGAAGAGGCCGGGCAGGGTGCCATCGTTGATGACGGTGATGGAGGAAGCGGCGACCTGTTCGCCGAGCTTGCCCGAGAAGAAGCTGGCGCCGCGATAGATTGCGTCGCCGTTGGCGACGTCGGCCATGGCGCCAATGATGGAGCGGGCGAGTTCGGGTGCGAAGACGACGGGCACCCGCTGGGTGGGGACGCGGCGGCCGTCGAGCCGGCGCAGGGTGCGGCGCGCGGCCTCGGCGCCGACCTGCTCGGGGGATTCGAGCCTGGCCAGGCTCCGGGCGTTGGAGCTCCAGCCGTCGCGCTGCATTTCGCCGTTCGCGCCGGTGGCAATGGGGACGGCCGAGAGCCCACAGTACGAGCTGCGCGAAGCGCCGGTAAAGCCGCGCGAGTTGGAGAGTACCTTGAGCGAGGTGGCGGCTGAGAAACTGCCACCGTCGCTGTTACGGATGCGCGGATCGGCGGCGAGCGCGGCGGCCTCGACCCGGCGCGCGTACTCGATGCGCTCGGGGCCGGGGAGCGAGTAGACGTCGTCGTGGTAGAGCGCAAGATCGCTGTCGAGTGAGCCGAAGTCGGAGGGCTCGGGCAGGCCCTGCATGGGGTCGGGCGAGCTGATGCGGGCCAGCGCGATGGCGCCGGCGACGAGATGCGCAATGCCGGCGGAGGTGAGATCGCTAGAGGTCGTCGAGCCGACGCGCTGGCCCTCGGCGCTCGCGATCAGGACGCGCAGGCCTACGCCGCGCGAGCCGGAGTCCTTGAGCGATTCAAGCTCGCCCATGCGCACCTGCGCCTCGAACTCGTCGCCCTGGCGGATGACGACTTCGGCGTCGCTGGCGCCGGCCTTGAGCGCCTGCTCGACGATGGCTTCCGCTTCGACGGCAAGAGCCTCGGCATAGGTTGGAATATGTTGCATTTTCAGCGGCAATGCTTCTCCTAACATACGTTCAATGTCCGTCTTTGCTGAGATCAGTCGTTCTCACTATGCCCTGCTCACGTCGGCCGCTTCATGCGGCTGCGACTGCTTGTTAAGCAGGAAGACGTCCGCGCTTTGTATGTGTGTCGGATGGAACGCCTGCCCGAACTTGAGTCCATAGCCGATCGCTCGATCCAGGCCGATATGAGCAAACCAGATGAGTGCGACCGGTGTAGCCAGAACGTACTTAGTGGTTAACCCAAGTGCCAGAAGAAAAAAGGGCAGCACGTAATTGTGTGCCAGGTTGTAAAGCAAAGCTTTTCCCGGCCCGCGAGGGTTCCTGGCGTAAGCAAGTAAAGAAAGGTCCGGAACCAGGAAAAGAATCAGAAAGAGTGCCCAGGGAGCATGGAGCACAGCGAAGTATGTATAGGTTGCCGCAGCCAGAACACAAGCCGCCTCCAGTTGTAATATCACAGATATCCGAAGGGTCATGGACTTTTCCTAGCTGCTGGTAGGGAGGCTCTATTTACCGGTGCCGCCGACGGTCATGTGGTCGAGCTTGATGGTGGGCATGCCCATGCTGACCGGCACCCACTGGCCCTGCTTACCGCAGTTACCTACACCCTCGTCGAGCGCGAGGTCGTTGCCGACCATCGAGACGTACTTCAGCGTCTCCGGGCCGTTGCCGATCAGGGTTGCGTCGCGCACCGGCGCGGTGATTTTGCCGTCCTCGATCAGGTAGGCTTCCGACGCTGAGAAGACAAATTTGCCGCTGGTGATATCGACCGAACCGCCGCCGAAGTGGACCGCGTAAAGCCCGCGCTTGACGCTGCGCACGATCTCTTCCGGATCCTCCTCGCCCTGGAGCATGTAGGTGTTGGTCATGCGCGGCATGGGCATCTGCTGGTAGCTCTCGCGGCGGCCGTTGCCGGTGTGCGCGGCGCCGGTCAGCTTAGCGCTGAGCTTGTCGTTCATGTAGCCGCGCAAGATCCCGTTCTCGATCAGCACGTTCTCGCGCGAGGTTTCGCCCTCGTCGTCCACATGAATAGAGCCTCGCTTGAAGGCAATGTTGCCGCTGTCAAGCACCGTAACTTTGTCGCCCGCGACCCGCTGCCCGATACGGCCGGAGAAGGCGGAGGTTCCCTTGCGATTGAAGTCCGCCTCCAGCCCATGGCCGACTGCCTCGTGCAGCAGCACGCCAGGCGAGCCGGGCCCCAGCACCACTTCCATGTCGCCCGCCGGGGCCGCGACCGCATGCAGCTGCAGGATGGCCTGGCGCGCGGCTTCGTGGGCGAAGTATTCGGGCGTGCGCACATCGTCGAAGTAGGTCAGGCTCACCCGGCCGCCGCCGCTGCCGGCGCCGCGGGCGGTCTTGTCCCCGTCCTTGGCCAGCACGGAAACGACCAGGTGTACCAGAGGCTGCGTGTCGCTTGCATACGTACCGTCGGAGGCGGCAACGAGAATGCGCTTGACTTCGTCTCCATACGAAGCGCGAACCTGGGTGATGCGCGGGTCGTAGGCGCGGGCAGCCGCGTCGGCGCGCATTACCAGGGCTAGTTTGGCGCTCAGGTCGGGATCGAGGTCCACCGCCGGCGCCGGATAGAGCCGCGGCGACTCGGGTACGGCAGACTGCAGGCCGACCACGGACTGCTTCGCGGGGCCGCTCGCGATCAGCGCGGCGGTGCGGGCGGCCCGCAGCAGGCGGTCGGTCGAGAGCTCATCGGTATAGGCGTAGCCGGTGCGCTCGCCAGAGAGCACGCGGATGCCGCACCCCGCGCTGACGCCCTGCGCGGCGGACTTGACCATCGACTCGTCGACGCCGAGCGAGGTGGAGGCGACCGACTCGAAGTAAAGCTCGGCGTACTCGCCGCCGGCCGAGAGCGCCTCGCCCAGGCAGCGCTCCATGAGCGTTTCGGTGATGTTGAACCGCTGCGAAAAGAAGGACTTCTGCTGCTGCTCGGGATCGGTCATGGATGGAGTGGGAACGGTAGGCACCTGCATTGGATGGATCGCCGCGGCTTGACGATTCTAGGCGCGGCGGCCGAGTTCCGTCCATATGCCAACGGTACCGTGACTAATGGGGCGCTTCTTCACGTTTTGCACACGTTTTGTTGCACGTATATTGCTACTATGAGCGCATGAAGAAGCTTGTTGTACTTTCGCTCGCCCTCCTGTTCTCGGCCTCGGCCTTTGCGCAGGACCATGACCACCACCACCGTCACCACCACCATCACCACCATAACGGGCACTAATGTGCAGCAGGGCGGGAATGCGCTAGGCTGCTGCCATGGCCAATCCCGCTTTGCATGAACGTTACCCGGTCGGGCCTCCCGACCGGAACCCCGCTTTCGAGCACCGCGCCGCTCATATCGAGGCGATCCGGCTGCTGCCTGCGAGATTTGCGCTGGCCTGCAAGGGGCTTAGCGACGAGCAGATCGACACGCCCTACCGCGAAGGCGGCTGGACGCTGCGGCAGCTGGTGCACCACGTCGCCGACTCGCACCTGAATGCCTGGGTGCGGCTCAAGTTGGCACTGACGGAAGACTGGCCAACCATCAAGGCCTACGACGAGAAGCTGTGGGCCGAAACCGCGGAGACGCTTGGTTCGGTCGACGCTTCCCTGGAGCTGCTGGCCGCGCTGCATGTGCGCTGGGCAACGCTGCTTGCGGCGCTCGAGCCGGAGCAGTGGCAGCGCGGCTATGTGCACCCGGAGAGCGGACGGACGAGCGTCCTGCAACTGGCGGCGCTATACGCCTGGCATGGTCGTCACCACACCGCGCATGCGCTGGGCCTGCGGCAGCGCAGGGGTTGGTAGATCGAGCCGGAACCCTCGAAGCGCAAGCAAGACTACCGGGCGAATCCAGGGCGAAGCGGGTCGAGGCAGCAGAATCGACACGGAAGTACCGTTGCCTTGATCGGCCGCAGGGTCCAAGCTGCATCTGTGCCGGCTCCCGCTACCTCTGTCGCACGCACCGCGCCGCCGCTTGCTCCGGCTGCGCTCGCGGCTGCGCTTGAAACTTTCCTGACCGACAACCCGCGGGCGTGCGTGGTCGAGGATGGCGCGGTGCTGTTTGACATGGCGCGATCGCGCTGGACCCTCGATGCGGCCGGCGGCCGCTGTGTGCTGCAGCTGTGGAATGAAGAGCGCAACCTGGTGCGCACAGTGGTGGGCCTGACGGAGCGGCGCGAGGCGCTGCGGCTGGAGGTGAAGCGGTTCGGGCAGGCGAAGCCGCAGGTGCTGCGGCTGGTGCCGGACCGCGACCAGCGTTCGCCTACCGCGCGGGACACGACGCGGCGGCGCTACCTGCAGCTGCTGGCGCGGGTGCTGACGCGGTATTTTCCTGACCTGAAACAGGGCGACACCTTCGCGGCGGCGGATCTGGAGCACTCCTTCGGTCCGGCGTACGTGCGCGGGCTGCTCGAGCGCGGGCAAACGGCGTGGGCACTGGTCGCGATCAACGGAGAAGAGTCGCAGGCCGCGGTGGACGGCCTGCTGACGGTGGCCGTGCTGTGGCTGGAGCAGTGCCGGGAGCGCTCAGGGGGGCGGCGGCTGGTGGAGGGCGTAAAAGTCGTAGCGCCTGTGGGCATGGCGGGCACACTGCGCGAGCGCCTGCAGTGGCTGCACCCGGGCGCCGCGAAGTGGGAGCTGTGGGAGCTGGACGAACTGCGCGAGGAACTGGAGCCGGCGGCGGAGGCGGATTCCGGCAACCTGCGCGCGCACCTGGTCTCGGCGTTCGCGCCGGAGGCGGCGCTGGAGCGCTCGCGCGGAGCGGTGGAGCAGGTGCTGGGGCTGCTCGACACAGCGGATCGTGGGCGTGTTGAGGTACTCCCGCGCTCGGCGACCGAGATCAGTTTTCGTCTGCACGGCCTCGAGTTCGCGCGGGTGCGCCACGGGGTGAGCGCGGCCTCGTTTGCGCGGGAAGACCGGATCACCTTCGGCGCGGGCGCGAGCGAGACGCCGCTCAACGGCGACACGGAACCGATGCTGCGGGAGCTGGTGGGGCGGCTGTTTCGCTCGCGGCACCCGTCGGGCAGTGTGCGCGATCCGCTCTACCGCATGCAGCCGGAGCGGTGGCTTGAGTCGGTGCTGCGCGCGGACCTGGCGGAGCTTGAGTCCTCCCTGCGTCCGGATCCGGTCTACACGCAGGTGCCGGCGCTCGCCTCGGCCGACCGCGGCATGCTCGACCTGCTGGCGGTGACGCGCGCGGGCCGCCTGACTGTGCTGGAGCTGAAGGCGAGCGAAGACCTGCATATGCCGCTGCAGGGCCTCGACTACTGGATGCGGGTGCGGGCGCTGCATGCCTCGGGCGAGATTGCACGGGCCGGGTACTTTCCCGGCGTGGAGCTGTCGCCGGAAGCGCCGCTGCTGTACTTCGTCGTGACCGCTCTGCGGGTGCACTCGACCGTCGACACGCTGCTGAAGCACCTGGCGCCGGAGGTGGAGTGGCGGCTGTTGGCGCTCGACGAGAAATGGCGCAAGAAGCGCGGGGTCATCTTCAGGAAGCGCGGCGGGACAGGGGAGAAGTGGCCGCGGGTGATCGCCGGGGCATAGAGACGGCCGCTCCCGGGAGCCGCAAATCGGGCCGCAAATCATGTAGCATCCCGGCATGTACACCATTGACGCCTGCCCCTGCTGTCAGTCCAGGAAACTGAGCGGGCGATGGGCGATTGTCGCGCCTTTTCTGGCCCATTATGCCGTGGAGCAGCCTTCCTTCTGTTGCAAGCTGCTGGAGTGCGCGGCCTGCTCGTTCCGGTTCTTCGATGTACGGCTCGATGACCAGGAAGTCTCTCGCTTGTATTCCGGCTACAGGGGCGAGAGCTACTTCGCGGAGCGGCATCGCTGGGAGTTCTGGTACTCCCGGAAGGTGAACGACGGTATTGGCGGAGACCCCCGGGAGATAGCCGATCGAGTGGCGGCGATCGACAGGTTCTTATCGCCGCATGTGGATAAGTCGACGATCCGGAGCGTGCTCGATTACGGCGGCGACCGGGGGCAGTTTATCCCGCCATCGCTCGGGTTGAGTAAGTTCGTTTTTGAGTTATCCGATGCGGTGCCGGAGGCCGGCGTGGAGCGGATCGGCTCGGAGCAGGAACTAGGCGCGATGAAGTTCGATTTGATAATGGCGCTCGGTGTGCTCGAGCATTGCTCTGACCCCGAGAATGTGCTCAGGAAATTACTGTCCTATCTAAGTCCCGGGTCGCTGCTCTTGATCGGTGTTCCGTATGAGCGGTACGGCGTTGGCTTCGCCGGCGGGGGCCGGCTTTATCACGCATATCTCGAAGCGCTGCTGAAGGTTCCACCGGCATTAGTTGCGGTCGATTTCTACTCGACGGCAGCGCGGGTGCGTTTGAACCGGGTTCCGCCGCTGGGACTGATCAAGTGCCACGAGCATCTGAACTTCTTCGAGCAGAGCTCGATGAAGGCTCTGCTCGAGCGCACCGGGTTTGAGGTTCTGGCGTCCAGCGTGGAAAGCATCGTCAAGTACCCGGCCCGCGTGGAGTCGCTGCAGGTGCTGGCTCGATTGAATTGAGGGGATAAATGCAGGTTAGTCTAGTGCCGGGTGGGGTGAATGACCTTCAGGCCGAGGTACTGCTCGAAGGGATTGAAGTCCCGATCGCGGTGTAACAGCGAATGGCCCTTGTTGATGCAAAAGGTCGCGGTGATACAGTCGATGGATTTGCGGATGGTATGGCCGCGCGCGCGGAGATAGCGGTAATTTTCGGCAGCCGCGATGGCTAGCTCCTGGCCTCCGGTGTCGAACACAAAAGACTGTGTGAGCCGATCCCGTATCTGCCGAAAATGGGCGTCCTTCCGGACGCCTTGCAGTACCTCCATAAGGATCATGTCTGTTAATCCGACCGCCTCTTGGCCGATGCGCTGCTCGAGCCATAAGCTGTACTCATTCTCATGCAGCTCGAGATAGTCGATCCAAACCGTGGAGTCGACGATAACCACCTATTTCTTGTCCCACGGATCCGGGAAACGGCTGAGACGCATCTCGTGCAGGTCGCCGTCCCAACCATCGTTCTTGAGGATGCCCTTCAAAGCGCGAAGACCCTCCTGGCGGCGAGTTCGCACGAGCATCTGAAGTGCTAACTCCACGACTTCCTTTTTTGTCTTGCTGCCAGTGGTGCGGATTGCTTCCTGCATCAACTTGTCGTCGATCTCAATGTTTGTGCGCATGGGGAATGCCTCGCCTGATGTGTAAGATTCTCACGAATATGTGTAGACGTACAAGGCGAAGCAGGTTCTCAGGAAAGAGATCAGGCTATCCCGGCTGTTTGCGCAAAAGCGTCCGCCGGCTCCATTGCACGCAGCCGCGGCTCGAAAAAGCGCTCGACCGCGTCCAGGATCGCGGGACCGGTTTTCGCCTCGTAGATCGCTTTACGCAGGGCAGCGCCGCCCGGGACGCCGTGGGTGAACCAGGAGGCGAACTGCTTCATCTTGCCCTGCGCTTCCTTCTGTTCCGGGCCGTCCGAGCCCTCGCCCAGCAGCATGCCGAAGTAGCTGCGGATGAGCGCGTACCGGTCTGCCTCGGTTGGCTGGTCGTAGCGGCCGAGGGCAGTGTACTGGGCGATCTGGCGAAAGATCCAGGGATTCGCCGGAGCGGCGCGGCCGATCATCACCGCGTCGCAGCCGGTCTGCTCGACCATCGCGCAGGCGTCCTCGGGCGTGCGGATGTCGCCGTTGCCGATCACCGGGATCACGACCGCGTCCTTGACGGCGGCGATCCACTCCCAGCGGGCCTGGCCCGAGTAGCCGTCCTCGCGGGTGCGGGCATGCAGCGCGACCGCGTTCAGGCCGGACTCCTGCGCCAGCCGCGCGAGCTCGACGCAGACGATGTGGCGGTCGTTCCAGCCCATGCGGAACTTGACGGTGAAGGGAATCGTGACGGCGGCGCGGACCGTTTCGAAGATCGTCGCGATCAAGGGCAGGTCGCGCAGCAGGCCGGAGCCGCCATTGCAGGCCACGACGCGCTTGGCCGGGCAGCCCAGGTTCAGGTCGACCGCGTCGAAGCCGGTGTCCTCGACAATGCGCGCGGCCTCGGCCAGCGTTTCCGGGTTGGACCCGAAGATCTGGGCGGCAATGGGGTGCTCGTCGTCATAGAAAGTCAGGTAGCGCTTGCGCTTGGACTCGCGCATGCGGGTAAGCCCGTCGGCGGAGGTGAACTCGGTCATCAGCAGGCCGCAGCCGGACTGCTGGTTGCTGAGCTGGGCCTCCACGTCGCTATGCGCCGCGTGCGGGGTGAACAGGCTGCTGTTGCGGATGAAGCGGCGGAAGATGGTGTCGGTCACGCCTGCCATCGGCGCCAGGACGGTCGCCGGGGCAACGCGCATCGAGCCGATCACGAGCGACGCGGGCACACGCGCGTGGGCGGGCATCGTGTACTCGGCCGGATTGTCCCAGCGTTTGTTCATAGTCTCTGCAACAAGAAAAGCCCCCGCGGCGCGGAGGCTTCTCGATACGCGCGGATGCGGCTGTTACTTGGCCGCTGGCACATCGGCCTTCGCGAACTTGCGGCGGAAGCGTTCGATGCGGCCCGCGGTGTCGATCATCTTCTGCTTGCCGGTGAAGAATGGGTGGCAGGCCGAGCAAATTTCGACGCGGATGTCGCCCTTGTGAGTCGAGCGGGTCTTGAACTCGGTGCCGCAGGCACATTTCACGTTAATTTCGTTGTAGCTGGGGTGGATTCCTGGTTTCGCCATGATGGATGAGAGCCTTTCCTACAATCATATGATGCTATCGTGCCCTGCCGCTGAAGGCAACAAAAAGGTTGCACGGTAGTAGATGTTCGAGAGGCGGTTCACGATGCAGACGGGGCATACTGGAGAGCATGAGTGAGCAGCCGGTGTGCCCGTTGTGTGACGGAATGGGAATGCGCGTGGTGGTGCAGGCGGGCGGCGGCCGGGCCGCGGAGCCGTGCGAATGCCAGCACGACCGCAAGATGCGGGCACTGCTTGAGCGGGCGCTGATTCCCCCGCGCTATGCGGACTGCACGCTCGATAGCTACAAGGCAAGCGGCGACCTGTTCCTGGCATTCAACGCGGCGCGCCGGTTTGTGGACATTTATCCCGGCGAGAACGACGGGACCGGCCTGCTGTTCACCGGATCGGTGGGGCTGGGCAAGACTCACCTGGCGGTTGCGATTCTGCAGAAGCTGACCCTGGAGAAGGGCGTTCCGGCGCTGTTTTGCGACTACCGGGAGCTCTTGAAGCAGATCACCAACTCCTACAACAGCCGGGTGGAGACAACCGAGCTTGAAGTGCTAAAGCCGATCTTCGAAACCGAGGTGCTGGTGCTGGACGAGCTAGGCGCGGCCAAGCCGACGGACTGGGTGTGGGATACGGTGGCGCTGATTCTGAATACCCGCTACAACGACCGGCGGACAACGATTATCACGACCAATTACCTCAACCAGCCGGCTGGGTTCTCGCGTGCGACGGCGGCCGGAGACCAGGGCGAGGCGGGAACGGCGGCCCGCCAGGCCATGCGCGAGGAGACGCTGGGAGGGCGCATCGGCGACCGGATGTGGTCGCGGTTGCAGGAGATGTGCGTGCCGGTGGAGATGCGCGGGCCGGACTACCGCCAGGGCCCGAAGCGGGCGCGGTTTGTATAGCGCGGGCAGCTAGAACGCGGCGGTGAGCAGGACAAGCAGCGCAGCGAGCGCGGCAGCGATTTTGTAGGGGCGCTCGCCGCTGGGCGGTGCGAGCGGGGCGGAGAGTGAGCCTGGGGAGAATGCGGCGGTTTGGGTCGGCATGGGTCGGGGCTCCCGGGATAGAACAGGCTTGTCTTTCCCGAGCAAACACGGGTGAGAAAGCTTTGTTGTCATTAAGACGCACCTATGTTCCTCGCGGATGAATTTTTACGCGAAAAATCTGCTCGATTGTTACTGACTGATTTCCTCGCGTCTGCTTTTGGATCACTTTTCCGATTTGCTGGCCAGAAGCAGGACAGGCCGGCGCCAAAGCAGGCGTGCGGCGGGAGCGTTACGATACTGGCATGACGCAGGCAGCAGACACACACGATGCGAGCGGGCCCGGCGGCCAGCAGCGGGCTGACCCGGTGCTTGAGGATCAGCGCGAGCCAGACCGGCGCGAGCCCGTTTTTACCGGAGGGGCTGCGCCCGAGGAGCCGCGCAACTGGAAGCCGTTGGCCATCGCGGGAGCGGTCGTGCTCCTAGTCGCGCTCGCGGTGCTCCTGCTGCTGGGCCGGCATACTCCGCAGGCGGCAAACCCGGGGGGCGCGGGCCTGGCGCCGCCGGCGGCCTATGCCGCGTCACTGCCGATCACGGGCGTGCAGATGAGCAATGCGAGTACCCTGTCCGGCGGCGGGGAGACCTACCTCGACGGTACGGTGACGAACCACGGTTCTCAGACCGTGCGGGCGGTTACCGTGCAGCTCGCCTTCAAGGACTTTACCGGGCTGCTGGCCGGCAAGGAGACGCTGCCTTTGAACCTGATCCGCTTTCGCGAGCCGTATGTGGACACGGAGCCGGTAAGCGCGGAGCCGATCGGGCCAGGACAGTCACGGCCGTTCCGGCTCATCTTCGACGCACCGCCGGCAAGCTGGGACGGCGCGTACCCTGAGGTGCGGGTGATCGCGGTGGAAACGGCGGCACGCTGAGCGAGTGTTTGCAGGGGCGCCGGTGGCGCTTCGCAGTGGTAAGAAGTACACGGATCGTGCCATATCGCCGTACATGGGCCAGGGCGGGTTTGGGTGCGCCACAGCCGCGGCAATGGCGCAGCGCGTTGAAAGCATTGGGCGATGCGAAGGCAGGGCTTTTCGTAAAGAGTTTGGCCCTTCGGATGCAACCTCCTGCTCAAGAAGGTGTTCTTCACTATGCAGTATTGTTTCCCGAGAGAAGCGAGGCAAGACACTTATGAAAACTAGAAAGAATGCGTTATCCGCAAGCGCAGCTTTGCTGCTTGCAGCGTCGATGGCACTGCCCGCCATTGCGCAGACAGCCCAGGGCAGTTCTCAGAGTTCCCAGACCGGTGCGCCGAGCGCGCCGAGCGCTTCAAGCCAGAGCACGCCGCAGACTCCCAGCGGGAATAGCTCTGGAAACGCCAACCCGGCCGATAACAGCACCTATGCTTCCGGCTCGCCCTTGGCGACGCAGTCTAAGGAAGGCTTCTGGGGACACCTGAACCCGTTTGCTCGCAAGAAGTGGGTGAACCGGCAGCTGGACCCGGTGAAGGGCCGGTTGAACGAGCTCGATCAACTGCAGGCCAAGAACAGCAACGACATCAAGGCGCTTGACGAGAAGACCGGGACCGGCATCCGCCAGGCCCAGTCGACCGCCGACCAGGCCAGCCAAACCGCGACCACCGCGAACTCGACCGCGGGCCAGGCCCAGCAGATGGCCCAGCAGGCGAATACGCAGAACACACAACTGAACACGACCGTTTCCGGCTTGGACCAGTATTCGAAGGTTTCAGATACGGAGCTGCGCTTCCGTCCGGGGCAGACCGCGCTGAACGCGAAGGCGAAGGAAGCGCTGGATCAGGTAGCGACGCAGTTGCAGGGGCAGAAGGGCTACGTGGTAGAAGTTTCCGGCTACTCGCACCTGCGCGGACAGGCGGGGTTGGCGAGCTCGCAGCATATGTCCGACGCGGTAGTGCGCTACCTGGTCGAGCAGCATCAGGTGCCGGTGTATAAGATTCACCAGATCGCGCTTGGCAATGCCAAGCTGCAGGATGGCACCGACGCGCCGGCCGGCAATGCGGTGCGGGTCAGCGTTATGCAGAACAGTTTAGCGGCATCGGGCGGCCAGACCGGAACGGGCACCGCACCCTCCGGCGGTACGGCTCCCGCGGGCAACCCCCCGGGCGGCCCCACGCAGTAAGCCGCAACAAGCTCTCGACCAACGAGAGAACCAAGGCAGATTGGCCCCTCACCCGAGGGGCCTTTTTTTTGCTGTAAGCAAAAAATAAAGACCCCCTGCGCGGGAGGCGGTCACTTCGTGACGCGTGTACTGGATGCTTGCGGCCGCAAACTTCTGCGGCCCTCCCGTTGGTCGGGATTGACATAGCTGATGCCGACCAACGGGAGGCCAACAGATCCTGAGAGTGCCAGCAACAAGGTAAACACGCCACGAAGTGGCCGCCTCCCGCGCAGGGGGTCTTATCGTTTCAACGCAAGCGCATGCAGCGCAAGCAGGGTTTCGAGCAGCGGCTTGAGCAGGTCGAGGTGCAGGGCATTCGCGCCGTCGGATTTGGCTTCCGCTGGATTGTCGTGCACTTCAAGGAAGATGCCGTCGATGCCGGCGGCGACAGCGGCACGGGCGAGCAGGGGAATGAACTCGGGCTGGCCGCCGGACGCGCCGTTGGCGGCCGACGGCATCTGGACGGAGTGGGTGGCGTCGAAGACGACGGGGGCGAGACGGCGCATGATGGCGAGCGAGCGCATATCGACGACCAGGTTGCCGTAGCCGAAGGTCGAGCCGCGCTCGGTGAGCGAGATGCGCTCGTTGCCAGTGGTCGAGATTTTTTCGACGGCGTAGCGCATGTCGGCGGGGGCGACGAACTGGCCTTTCTTCACGTTGACGGCGCGGCCGGTTTTGCCGGCGGCGACGAGCAGGTCGGTCTGTCGGCAGAGGAACGCGGGGATCTGGAGCACGTCGGCGCCCTCGGCGGCGATCGCGCAGTGCGCGGGCTCGTGTACGTCGGTGAGCACGGGCAGCCCGGTGGCCGCGGCGATGGCGCCGAGAATGCGGGTGCCCTCGCGCAGGCCGGGGCCGCGAAAGCTCGTGACGGAGGTGCGGTTGGCCTTATCGTAGGAGGCCTTGAAGATATAAGGAATTTGGAGGTCTGACGCGATGCGCTGGATGCTCTCAGCCATGGAGCGGGCGTGGGTTTCGCTCTCGATGACGCAGGGGCCGGCGATGAGGAAAAGCCGGCCTGCGCCGACCGGAACGGGGCCGATTTCGAAGTCTGGAATCACAGGATGATTGGAACACACAGACGATTGCTTGTAGGCTAGGTAGCCGGTAGTCTGGAGTGTAGGTGAGGATTTGACGATGCTGCGGAGGAGCGAGACCATGTCTGTGATCGAGGACGTTCGCAAGGTTCTGCAAGACTTTCTTGCTCCTGAAATGCGTGAGCTAAAGGCGCGCATGGATGCGTCTGAAAAGCGGGCGGATGAGCGGCATGCGGAGCTTTCAGAGCGCATACAAGAGGTATCGAAGCGTGCGGACGAGCGGCACGCGGAGATCACCAAGCGCGCGGACGAGCGGCACGCGGAAACAATGGACGCCATTCGCGCAAGCGATGCGCGCATGGACCGGCGCGTGGAAACTATCGTCGATTTCACGCAGATACGGGAGAAGGTGGCTGTGCTGGAAGCGGAGCGACAGTCCAAGCAGAGGGCCGCTTCCTAGGAAATGTCAGGAGGTCTAAGAAGACGCGGTAAGAAAAGGATACTGGGCCAGCTTCTCCTCTTCGTTTTCTGGGCGGCTCTTATTGCTTCAGGCAGTTCGACGAGCTCGCCAGATTGGCTGCGGGTTATTGGCTGGCTTGTCTTTGCCTTGTATCTGGCCGCGGATTCTATATCTTTACTTGTGCAACGAGGAACAGGCAACGAGCGGGCTTGGGGCGAAATAGGTCTGCTTCCGGAACGGTGGCAGCGATGGATACTCGACGAGCCAACGGTGAAGTGAAGCCACATAGATACAAAATCTCTGGAGCGGCACTTACAGCGGCGTAATTTCCTCACTTACTTTTTGTCCTTCCGCGCTGCGTACGCGCGCGGAGTAACTGGCCTCGATAAACGCCGAAAAGAGCGGGTGCGGTTCGAGGGGCTTCGACTTGAACTCCGGGTGGAACTGGCAGCCGACGAAGAACGGGTGGTCGGCGATCTCGACGATCTCGACATAGGTGCCGTCGGGCGTGGTGCCGGTGATGCGCAGGCCGGCGCCGGAGAGCAGGGCCTCGTACTCGCGGTTGAACTCGTAGCGGTGGCGGTGGCGCTCTGAAACTTCCGCCGTGCCGTAGGCCTGCGCGGCGAGCGAGTCGGGTTCGAGGATGCAGTCCCACGCGCCCAGCCGCATGGTGCCTCCCATTTCTTCAACGCCGGTGAGCTCGCGCAGTTTGTAGATGACGCGGTGCGGCGTGGCGGGGTCGAACTCGCTCGAGTTGGCCTGTGCCAGCCCGCATACGTTGCGCGTGTACTCGATGCAGGCGGTCTGCATGCCGAGGCAGATGCCGAAATACGGAACCCGGTTTTCGCGCGCGTAGCGGATCGCGTTCAGCATGCCCTCGATGCCGCGCTTGCCGAAGCCGCCCGGGACCAGGATGCCGTCAAAGCCTTGTAACTGCCGCACGTACTCAGGCGTTTCCAGTCCCTCGGCTTCGATCCAGGTGACGCGCAGCTTGAGCCGGTGAGCGAGCGCGCCGTGGGTGAGCGCTTCCTTGAGCGATTTGTAACTGTCCTCGTACTCGACATACTTGCCGACGATGGCGATCGAGACCTCGTCGCGCGGGTGGTAGGCGTGCTCGACCAGCGCTTTCCAGCGGCTCAGGTCGGCCTCGCGCGGGGCCAGGTGCAGGTACTTGAGGATGAGCGCGTCCACACCTTCGCTCGCAAAGTTGAGCGGGACCTCGTAGATGGAATCGACGTCGCGCGCGGCGACGACGGCCTGCTCTTCGAGATTGCAGAAGAGGGCGATCTTGCTTTTGATCTCATGCGTGAGCGCGCGGTCGGAGCGGCACAGCAGGATGTCGGGCTGGATACCGATCGATAGCATTTCCTTGACGGAGTGCTGGGTGGGCTTGGTCTTGAGCTCCTGCGCGGCGCTGATCCAGGGCACCAGCGTGACGTGGATAAAGACCGTATTTTCGCGGCCCAGCTCCTGGCGCATCTGGCGGATGGCTTCGAGAAACGGCAGCGACTCGATGTCGCCGACGGTGCCGCCGATCTCGACTATGGTGATGTCGCTCGCACCGGCGCCATCAATGCGGCTGGCCACCTTGCGCATCGCGTTTTTGATCTCGTTGGTGACATGCGGGATAACTTGTACGGTCTTGCCCAGGTAGTCGCCGCGGCGCTCCTTGGTAATGATCTGCTCGTAGATACGGCCGGTGGTCAGGTTGTTGTCGCGGGTCAGCTTGGCGTGGGTAAAGCGCTCGTAGTGGCCCAGGTCCAGGTCGGTCTCGGCGCCGTCGTCGGTGACGAAGACCTCGCCGTGCTGGAAAGGGCTCATGGTGCCGGGGTCGACATTGAGGTACGGGTCGAACTTCATCAGGTTGACGCGCAGGCCGCGGCTCTCAAGCAGGCAGCCGATGGAGGCCGCGGCCAGACCCTTGCCGAGCGAGGAAACGACGCCGCCGGTCACAAAGATGTACTTGGCTGACACTGGAACCTCCCGGGCTGCTCTCAAAAAATGGGCGTACCGGCAGACGGAAGCGGGCGGGTACGGTCTAGTATCGCAGACGTGGCGGTGGGTGGAAACAAGAACGGCGCGGTGGGTCGACTGCTCCAGTGGCTGCGGGCGCCGGAAACCCGCTGGCTCCGGACTCTGCGGATGGGCGCGCTGACGGATGCCGCGACTCTGCTCGTTTGCGTGGGGCTGTTTCTGTTCTGGTCGCGGCACTGGCCGTTGGTCAACGATGCGGCGCTGATGCACTACGCCGTTTTCCTGATGCAGCACGGCATGGCGCCCTACCGCGAGATTGGCGACATTAACCTTCCGGGAGCCTATGCGCCGGAGTGGCTGTCGATGACGCTCGCCTCCGCCCTGCACGTCTCCTACGCGGCGATGTGGCGCGCGATGGATGCCGGGGCGCTGCTGCTTGCGGGCCTGGCGATGCGGAGGATCGCGCGGCCCTACAGCTGGTATGCCTGGGTGTTCGCGGCGACGCTGTTTGCGCTGTATCACTGCCGCGACGGCATCGGCCAGGCGGGGCAGCGCGACCTGTGGATGACGATGCTGCTGCTGTGGGCCGTTGCGGCGCTGTTTGCCGCCATGCGCACGGGCAGCGCGTCGAGGCGGTACTGGCAGGTGTGCGGATTCGGCCTGCTGGTCGGCGCCAGTATGACCATCAAACCATTTGCCGCGGGCTGGCTGCTGTGCATGCTGCCCTTGCTGCTGTGGGAGAAGAGCTTGCGCGGCCGGCTGGGCCTGGCGGCGTCGGCGGGGCTGGGCCTTGCGCTGCCGCTGCTGGGGGCGTGGGTGTTTCTGCTCCACTGGCATGCCGTGGACGCCTTTTGGCGCGTTCTGCACGTGGACCTGCCCTACCACCAGGGCCTGGCAGATGGAAACGTGGCGCAGCTTGTATGGGCAAGCAGTATTTCCTCCATCCTCAAGGTGGTCGGCCTGCTTGCGGTCACCGCTGCCTTCGCCGGAGGGTGGCGCGAAAGCTGGACGGCGCTGCGGCTCCGGCCGCTTGAGAAAAGCGGCTGGACAGCCGGCCCGGAGCGGCTTCTGCTGGTGCTCTGCGTGCTGCTGGGGCTGGTGTCGTTTGTCGCGCAAGGCAAGGGTTTTTCGTATCAGCGCTATCCCTACGTTGCGTTCCTGTTGCTGCTGGTGGGGCTTGAGTCGGTCGCGGCGTTGCGCAGCGACAAGAAGGTTCTGCGCTACTCCGGTCTGGCCAGCCTGGCATTTGGCGTGCTGCTGTGCGCGCCCTCGTACCTGCACGCGGCGGCCCGGGCGCGCTGGTCGACCCAGACGACCGAGGCCATGGAGCAGGCCATCGCGAAACAGGCTGGCCCGGGCGGCGCGCGAAGCCTCGACGGCAATGTGCAATGCATCGATGCCGTCTCAGGCTGCACCGATGCGCTGCTGCACCTGCGCCTGCGGCAGGCCACCGGCACCATGTACGACGAGTTCCTGTTCCCGCAGTCGCCGGCTCCCTGGGGCACGGTCTACGCCGGCTGGGCGCCTGGCCTGCCGCTGCCGGCGGCGGTCGCGGCGGAACGGCAGCGGTTCCAGGCGGCATTTTCGGCGCGCCCGCCGCGGGTCGTCATCGTGTCCGCGTGGCTGTTTCTGGAGGGGCCTGGCGACTACCGCAAGCTGGCCTTGTGGTCCTGGTTCGACGCGTACCTGCGGGAGCATTACACGCTGGTTGCGCAGCAGGAGTTTGCCCGGGCGGAAAACGGGCCGATGGGGTTCCGGGTGTACGTGCGGCGGGATGGTGCTTTCAAGTAGGGTGATGGAATGCGCCGCTTGCTCAGCTTCGCCCTTGCTGCCCTGCTGCTGGCGCCCGCGCTCTCGCATGCGCAGGACGCGCCGGGGCGGCAGCGTTTAATCCTCAAGGACGGCAGCTACCAGGTGGTTCTGCGCTACGAAGTGAAAGGCGACCGGGTCCGGTTCCGCTCGGCCGAGCGCGACGGCTGGGAAGAAATTCCGTCGGACCAGGTGGACTGGGCGGCGACCGAGCGCTACAACCACGAGCATGACCCGAACGCCCGGCCCGACCCGAACAGCCCGGCCGCGCAGGAGGCGGCGGAGCTGGACCGCGAGGCCGCGGCCGAGCGGGCCGATGAAGCAGCCAAACAGCCGGAAGTCGCGCCCGGGCTGCGCTTGCCCGACGAGAGCGGCGTGTGGGCTTTGGACAGCTACAACAACAAGCCGGACCTGGTGCGGATTCGCCAGAGCGACGGCGACCTGAACCTGGATCTGGGGCACAGCGTCAAGGGAGCGGCGATTCCGCGGGTTGGCGACCGGGGCGGCTCGCGCGACCTGATCCATTTGGAAGGGTACAAGGCGGTGATCGAGTTCCACGTGGCGCGGCCGGTGTTCTATATCGCGCTCGATACTAAGGACCAGACCGCGCGCGAGGATGCGATGGTGGTCGACACGCACGGGGCTGCCGCGGCGATGCAGGACAAGACGCAGCAGGCCTCGCCCGCGAGCACGTACGCGCTGGTGCGTTTGCGGGTGTGGAAGAACCAGCGGGCTGCGTCGGCTGAGGAGCTGCGGGCGCTCGCGGATGGCGGCGCGGCGGATGGCAGTGCGGAAGTGGTGCAGACCGAGCGCACGATCCTGCCCGGCGGCCACTGGATGCGCATCGCGCCGCGCAGCGACTTGAACCTGGGCCAGTACAGTTTGGTGGAAATCCTGCCGGGCGGCGGGTTCAATTTGGACGGGTGGGACTTTGGCGTGAACCCGATGGCGCCTGAGAACAAGGGCGGCTTTGCGCCGGTCGCAGGCGAAGAAAATCCCTAGTGTTTGGCTCATTGTTCAAGATCGCCCTTCATGCGATACGTGAAGGGTTAGCAGCGCGGCTCAGGCGGCCTTTTCCGCCGGTGTGGTGTCTTCCTGCGAGAGCTCTTCAAGGCTTTTGCCCTTGGTCTCCGGCAGCAGAAACCAGGTGGTGACCGCGCCCAGCAGGCTCACGATGGCCGCGGCGGACTCGGCCGCGGGCAGCCCGTGCCAGCGAATGAACAGCGGAAACGTGAAGACCCCAAGAAAGCCGCCGAGCTTGCCCATGGCCGCCGCGATGCCGTGGCCGGTGGTGCGGACGCGCACCGGAAAGATCTCCGACGGATAGACGAAGGTAGTGGCGTTGGGGCCGAACTCGGTGAAGAAGAAGCTGAAGCCGTAGATCAGCACGAACGGCCAAACCAGCTTCTCAATGCCGGGGATGAGCGCAAGCGCGGCGAAAGCGAGCGCCATCATGCAGAAGCCGAGGATCTGGATAGTCTTGCGGCCGAGCCGGTCCATGGTGAGCGCGGCCACGGCGTAGCCGGGCGCGGCGAAGACGGCGAAGATGACGAGCTGGGTGAGGGTTTTCTGGAGCAGCGAGTGGGTGCCGCCAAGCGCGGAGAGCACCAGGGGGCTGGAAACGGTGTTGCCATAGTAGGCGAAGTCCATGAAGAACCAGGCGGCGCTCGCGCCAACCAGCCGGGGCAGCATGCGGCTGTCGCTGGCCAGCCGGGTAAAGCCGTCCCAGAAGGAGACGGAGTATTGCGAGCCGTCCTCCTTTTTCATGCGGACGACCTTGCCGTCCTGGCCTTCCTCATAGCCGTTCGCCTGTAGGAAGCGGGGCGTCTCCTTAAGGTGGCGGCGCGCCCAGTAGACAGCCAGCGCGGGCACGGCGCCGAAGCCCACCAGGATGCGCCAGATGAGGTCGTGCGAGAGATGGGTAGACAGTAGCGCCGAGGCGAACAGCGGCCCCAGGATGAGCCCGGCGGCCTGCATCGCGAAGACCAGCGTCACCAGCATGCCGCGGCTCTGCTTGCCGGCGTACTCGCTCATGATGATGGCCGAGACCGGGTAATCGCCGCCGATGCCGACGCCGAGGATAAAGCGCAGGCCGATGAGCCAGAGGATGTTGGGCGCAAAGGCGCAGCCGATGGCGCCGGCCGCGAGCACCAGCACCTCGACGCCGTAGATGCGCTTGCGGCCGACCATGTCGGCGACGCGGCCGAAGAGCAGCGCGCCCAGCGCCGCGGCCAGCAAAGCGGTCGACTCCACCAAGCCCTCCTCGAGCTTGGTGACGTGCCAGATGTTGCTCAGCAGCGCCATCACCACGCCGATGATGAACAGGTCGTAGGCGTCGGTGAAGAAGCCCATGCCGGAGACGAACATGATCTTCCAGTGGTGCCTGGTTACGCCGGCGTTGTCGAGCGCGGAGAAGTCCGCGGAAGTTGCAGGCATCTGGAGACCTCGCTTTCATGAGGGAAGCATGCGGAGGTTACATAAGGATGAATCCAGCCGAGGTGCCGAGGCCCGGGTCCGGCTACACTGGAGATTGCCGTTGCGTCATTCGACCGCCGTGCTGCATCCGATAGATACGCTCCTATGGCAACGACCCTCCCCGAGATTCCGGCGATTTCTCCGCTCCAGATCGAGCGGCGTGCGCGCGCGCGCGGGTCTTTGACGGACAAATTCGGCCGGAAAATCACCGATCTGCGCATCTCCGTCACCGACCGCTGCAATTACCGGTGTGTGTACTGCCGCAGCGGGGAAGAGTCGGTCGCGCCCCGGGAGCTGCCGATGGAGGACTACCTGCGGCTGGTGCGGGTGTTTGCGTCGCTTGGCATTGAGAAGGTGCGGCTGACCGGCGGGGAACCGCTGCTGCGGCGGGGATTGGTCGACCTGGTGCGGGAACTGGCTGCGTTGCGAACCGGGGACGGCAAGCCGCTGGACCTGGCCCTGACCACCAACGGGCACTTGCTCGCCGCGCTTGCCGGACCGCTCGCAAGCGCGGGGCTCAGCCGGGTGACGGTGAGCATGGACGCGGTGGACCCGGAAACATTTGCGCGGATCACCCGGGTTCCGGGCTCGTTTGACCACGTGCTGCGCGGGGTGCGGGCAGCCCGTGAGGCCGGCCTGGGGCCGGTTAAGGTGAACTGCGTGCTCTTGCGCGGCTGGAACGACGAGCAGATCGCGCCGTTTGCCCGGTTTTCGCGCGAAGAAGGCGTGATTGTCCGTTTTATCGAGTTTATGCCGCTGGAAGAAGACCGCATCTGGGCGCCGGATACGGTGGTTCCGCTGGACGAAGTGCTGGACCGGTTGCGAGCCTTTCGCCCGCTAGTCGCGCTGCCGGCGAACTCGCCCAGCGAGACGGCTCGGCGGTATACCTTTGACGACGGCCAGGGCGAAATCGGCGTGATCGCGCCCGTGTCGCAGGCCTTCTGCGGGGCGTGCAGCCGGGTTCGGCTCACCTCCGACGGCAAAATCCGCACCTGCCTCTTCTCACACTTCGACCACGACCTGCACGGGGTGCTGCGCCGCGGCGGCAGCGACGACGACCTGGCCGGCTTTATCGAGGCGACCATCCAGAAGAAGGAAGCCCGGCACCACATCGGCGAGGCAGGTTTCCTGCAGCCGGGACGGACCATGGTGCATATCGGCGGGTAAACCGCCTGCGCGGCTGGCGCCACCTGCGGTAGGGCTGGCGTGTGACAATAACAACGACTCAATGGCCATCCTTCGCTCGACCTTCATCTCGCTTTCGCAAAACCAGCCGCTGCGCCGTTTTTCGGAAGCTTCGGCTGCCGGGCGCCGGGTTTCCTCGCGTTTCGTTGCCGGCCTGGAGGTGGAGGACGTGCTGCGGGCGACCGCCGCGCTCAACCGCGAAGGCATGTCCGCGACCCTCGACAGCCTGGGTGAGAACGTGCACACGCCGGAGGAGGCGCAGCGCTCGGCCGCTGTCTATCACCAATTGCTCGATGCCATCGGCGAGCGCAGCCTCAACGCTAATGTCAGCGTAAAGCTCACGCAGATGGGCATGGAACTGAGCCCGGGTCTGGCGGAGCAGATCGTTTCGGCGCTGGTGGAGCACGCGGTCCGCGTGGGTACCTTCGTCCGGGTCGATATGGAGGGTTCGGCGTACACGCAGGCAACGCTTGACCTGGTGTGCCGGCTGCACCGGCGCTTTCCGGGGAGCGTGGGCGTCGTGATCCAGGCCTACCTGCGGCGCTCGGCAGACGATATCGCGATGCTGGTGCGGGAGGGAATCCGCGTGCGGCTGTGCAAGGGCGCCTATCAGGAGCCGGCGGCGCTCGCATTTCCCGAAAAGGCCGATGTGGATGCGAACTACGTCCGGCTGACGGAAATGCTGCTCGCGAGCGGCATATATCACGGCATCGCGACGCATGATCCCAGAATGATTGCGGCCGCCGAAAAGATCGCGCGGGACTGCAAGCTCGAGCGCGGCAGCTTCGAGTTCCAGATGTTGTACGGCATTCGCCGCGACCTGCAGCGTGCGCTGGTGAAGCAGGGCTGGCCGCTGCGGGTGTACGTGCCGTTTGGGCGGGAGTGGTACCCGTACTTCATGCGCCGCCTCGCGGAGCGGCCGGCGAATGTGCTGTTCCTGGTCCGGAACTTCTTCCGCAGCTGAGCGCGGTTAATGAGGTCCCGGCTGATACGGCTCGATCGAAAGCAGGTTCGAGAGCACGGTGCGCTCCTGCGGGGAGTATTCGGCCTGGAAGCGGGCCGAGTTGAGCGCGTTCTGACGGTCTGCCGGCGGAAGGTTGCGCAGGTCGCGAAACGCCTGGTGGACGGCCTGGCGCCGATCCTGGGGCATCTGCCCCAAAGCCTGGCTGGCGCCGCGAATCGCCTGCTGCCTCTCCGGCGGCAGGGCCTCGAACCGCTCGTTGCGCTCGAGCATCCGCTGCCGCTGTGCGGGGGGCGCCAGGTCGAGCCGGTGCAGGCGGTCGATCAGCTGCTGCTGCTGCCCCTGCGGCAGGCGCGCGAAGCCCGGTTCGTGCCGCAGCGCTTCCTCCTGCTGGCTGGGGGCCAGGCCCTGGTGCTGGGCAAACCACTGTGGGAGGTGCTGCCCGTTGCCGGGCCGGATCCCCGGCCCGACGCCGCCCCGAAAGCCATTTCCTGAGCCATTCCCGAAGCCATTGCGGGGCGGGCTGTAGCGCGGTGCGCCGCCGTGCGCCTCGCCCCGGCCGCCGCCATTGTGCTGCGCCAGCAGGGCAGGCGTGCAAACCAGCAGAAGCAGCGGCACCCATGCCGCCGCCACCCTATGCCCGCGCCCAGATCTGCCTCCCTGCTTCATCGCTGCTTGCTTTCTTGTTGCTCTGGTCTCGGCTGGTTCTTAGCCTGGCAACGTTGGGCGGGGGATTTGTTCAAGCATGGCCCCGGCTCAATCGTTGCCCTGGTTGCTGGTATCCGGGCTGTCCAGCGCGGAAAGCTGCTGGAAAACCTGGGCGTTCTCGTTGAGCGACTGCAAGTCGCGCACGGTGTTCGAGGCTTGGGCCGGGGGCGCCGCCGGCTGCGAGGCCAGGTCGAGCCAGGTGCCGCCGCCCACCGCCAGCACCAGGCCCAGGGCCGCCACGCCTGCCGCCGGTTTCAGCGAGTAGTTGCTGAGCCAGAAACGGGTCCGCAGCCGCTGCCGCCAGCCTGCCCAGCCGCTAGCCGGCCGCGCCTGCTCCTCGCGCAGCCGCGCGCCCATCCGTGCCGTCCAGTAGGGCGAGGGGTCGGGCGCCTGCCAGCCGTCCAGCACCTGCATGGTGCGGGTCAGCGCCTGCACCTCCTGCCGGCACGCGGGGCAGGTGTCCAGGTGCGTCTTTGCCCCTGCCGGCGCGGCGCCGGGGTCGAACAGCACATCGGGCATCACGGCGGAAACCTGTTTGCAATCCATAGGCTTGTTCATGGCTGACTCCATCAGACGTAATCCTTGAGCCGTTCGCGCAGCGTCTGATAGGCGCGGAACAGCAGCGACTTGGTCGCCGATTCAGACAGTTTCAGGACCGCGCCGATCTCGCGGTAGTCCATCTCCTGGTATTTGTGCATCAGCACGGCCTGGCGCTGACGCTCGGGCAGGGCCAGTACCTGCGAGCGGATGCCGGCCAGCCGCTCGCCCCGGAGCAGGTTCTGCTCCGCCGTCAGCCGACTGTCGGCGACGTCCGGCGTGGTCCCGGTCTCGGCGTCCGGCTGGTCCAGGTAAACGTTCTGCGCCGCCTTCTCGTGCTTGTGGTCCCGGGCATGGTTCACGCCCAGGTTGGTCGCGATCCGGTACAGCCAGGTGCTGAACTTGGCCTCGGCGCGATAGCTTCCCCTCGAACGGTACACCCGCAGGAACACCTCCTGCGCCAGCTCCTCCGCGATCGCCTGGTTGCCGGTCATCCGGAACATATAGTGGACCATCTGCCGGCGGTACTTCTCGATCAGGTAGGTAAATCCCGAGTCGTCGCCGTCGCGCACCCGCAGCATGATGGCGGCATCGGAGTCGTCTTCCTGGGGTGCGGAGATTCGAGCCGTCGCCGCGCCGTCGCGCGTGGCTCCAGCCCAGCTTCGGTCGGCCCAGCTTCGGTCATAGGTCGCGGTCGCCATGCCTTCATGAACCCCATCCCCCTCAAAAGGTTGCGCATCGCCGGCGCTGCCTTCTTCTTCTGGGTCGACAGCGGCGGCGCCTGCCTCCCCATCCGCCGTATCCGCTTCCCGCGGCCTGGACGGTTGCTCCGGGTCGGGTATGCCCTCTGTGCCGAAGCGCATCGGACGCACCCGTGCTGCGAACTGTTCGGAGGAGTCCATCAGGGCGTCGTCCGCTGATTGTACGCGCCTGCCTGGTGGCCCTTCCCGCTATAAGGAAGCCTATTCGGTTACCACTGGGCGTGAAAACATGCGCCACACGTGCCTGCCGCGAACAGGGACGGCTAACGGCTGCCGCTGAGCGGCACCCATTGAGCGCGTCGAACCGGGGTGCTATGATCGCCTGAGTTGCCGGTCGTCCATGGGCCGGCCTGTCCCCTCCGGGCGCATAACTCAGCGGTAGAGTGCCACCTTCACACGGTGGAAGTCGTAGGTTCGAATCCTGCTGTGCCCACCATCTAATCTGCGTAGACGACGCAAGACCTTTTTATGGCTGTGTCGCTCACTCGCTGCCTTTCCCGTGTAAGTGTGCTCTACGCAGTGGCTGGCAGATGCCAGGAGGCTTGCGGTTTATGCGGCTGTGGATGATTTGGGCGGTGCTGGCGGTGCTGTGGGCCTTGCAGGCGGGCGCCGCGCTGGTGGTGCACAAGGGGCGCTGGGCGGTGGTAATGTTCGGCATGGCGCTGCTGTTTGCCGCGGTGGGCTCGGTGGTGCGGCAGCGCATGCGCAAGGAGTGATGGTTCAGGTCGCGATGAGGCCGGTATAGACGGCCATACCGGCGACCGCATCGATGCCGAGTGAGTCGAGCGCGTCGATCTCGGCCTGATCGCGGATGCCGCCGGCGACGATGAGTTTTTTTTGCGTAAGCGCGCGCAGGCGCCGGGCAACCGCGAGCGGAAAGCCCTGGAGCGTGCCCTCGGTATCGACGTGGGTGTAGAGAAAGCCCCCGCAGAGAGGATCGAGAGCGCACAGGGCATCGTCGGGCGTGAGTGTGGTTTCATCGCGCCAGCCGCGAACGGCAATGCGGCCGTTTTTCGAGTCGATGCTGGCGAAAAACTTTTCTGTGCCAATGACGGTGGCAATTTCGCCGGCGAGTTTCGTGTCGACGCCGGTCGAAGGGAAGAGTGCCGACCCGAAGATGACACGGTGGGCGCCGAGCTCGAGCAGGTCGAGCGCCTGAGCGGCGGTGCGGACGCCGCCGCCGACCTGCACGGGCAGCTCGCGGGCGATGCGCTCGATGAGCGCGCGATTGTCGCCCTGGCGCTTGGCCGCGTCGAGGTCGATGAGCTGCACCAGCGGGTAGGGCCGGAAGCGGTCGATCCAATAGTCGAAGTCGTCGGAGGCGATGCGGAGCTGCTCGCCCTGCACCAGCTGCACGATGCGGCCGCCCATGAGGTCGATGGCTGGGATCAGCATGGCAGCCTAACGGAGACGCCGCTTTGGGCGAGCTGCTGCTTCAGCGCGCGGGCGTCGGAGATGCCGAAGTGGAAGATGCTGGCGGCCAGCGCGGCATCGGCGCGGCCGTGTTGAAAGACATCGACGAAATGCTGGGCCGAACCTGCGCCGCCCGAGGCGATGACAGGGATCTGCACGGCGCTGGAGACCGCGGCGGTGAGCTCGCAGTCGAAGCCCGCGCGAGTGCCGTCCGCGTCCATGCTGGTGAGCAGGATTTCGCCTGCGCCGCGCTGCTCGGCCTCGCGGGCCCACTCGACAGCGCCGCGCCCGGTAGGTTTGCGGCCGCCGTGGACGTAGACCTCTGCTTGCTCGGGCGCGTTTCCGCTGCGTCTAGCGTCGATCGCTACGATGACCGCCTGCGCGCCGAAGCGGCGGCCGATGGCGTCAATCAGCGCGGAGTCCGAGAGTGCGGCGGAGTTGATCGAAACCTTGTCGGCGCCCGCGTCGAAGACCGCGGTGGCGTCGTCGCCCGATCGGATGCCGCCGCCTACGGTGAACGGGATGAAGAGCCTGGCAGCCGTGTTTTTGACTGTCTCGAGTAAAGTCCCGCGGCCTTCATGGGTGGCGGTGATGTCGAGCAGCACGATCTCGTCGGCGCCGGCCGCGGCGTGGCGCGCGGCGAGCGCGGCGGGGTCGCCGGCGTCGATGAGATCTTCAAACTGCACGCCTTTGACCACGCGGCCCGCGTTGACGTCGAGGCAGGCGATGATGCGTTTGGTCATCCCTTGAACCTTACAAAGTTTTCAAGAATCTTGAGGCCGGCCGCGCCCGATTTTTCTGGGTGAAACTGCACTCCCATGACGTTCTCGTGCTCCACGGCGGAAGCGAAGATTTCGATGTAGCGGGTCACCGCGGCGGTGGGGTTGAAATAGCGCATGCGGTTGTTGGGGTCGAAAATCTTGGTGTTTGTTGGGACGAAATAGGAATGGGTGAAATAGAACATCTCGCCGCCGAGCACGCCTGCAAACAGCTTTGAAACCGTCGGCTCGGTACGTGAGATAGTCGCGTCCCATCCGACATGAGGCACCTTTTCGCCCCTACCCGGAAAGCGCTTATCGCCCCCGCTGGGAAAGCGTTCGCAGCGACCGTGGAAGTGACCTAACCCTGGCTGGTCCGGGGCCTCTTCACTGCCCTGCAGCAGCCACTGCATGCCGACACAGATGCCGAGGAACGGCTTGCCTTGCGCGATGGCGATGCGCAGCGAGGAAGTAAGGCCGGTGTCGTCGAGCCGCCGCGTGGCCGCGAAATGGCCGACGCCGGGAAGCACGATGCGGTCGGCGCGCCAGATGACATCTGGATCTTCCGTGACCACGGCATCGCTGGCGACGGTCGCGAGAGCCTTCATCACCGAGGTGAGATTTCCCGCTTTGTAATCGACGACCGCGATCACAACAATCCTTTGGTCGAGGGCAGCATCGCGCCCAACTGCCGGTCACGCGAGCAGGCGACGCGCAGGGCGCGGGCGAAAGCCTTGAACAGCGCTTCGAGCTTGTGGTGGTTAGAGCGGCCGTACATGGTTTTCAGGTGCACGTTGGCGCGCGCGCCGCGGGCGAAGCCGTCGAAAAAATCCTCGACCAACTCGCTCTGCAAGTCGCCGACCTTGTCGCTTTTCACTTTCGTTTTTATTTTGCAGGCGACGCGGCCGCTTAAATCAATCGCGGCGATGGCGAGGGTTTCATCCATCGGCATCAGGAAGTAGCCGGCGCGCATGATGCCGCGCTTGTCGCCGAGCGCCTGGTCGAAGGCCTCGCCGAGCGCGATGCCGACGTCCTCGACCGTGTGGTGCTGGTCGACGTCGAGGTCGCCTTTGCAGGTGAGCTCGAGATCGAATGCGCCGTGCCGGGTGAAGAGCTCAAGCATGTGGTCGAAAAAGCGGATGCCGGTCGCGACTTTGTAGCTGCCGCTGCCTTCAAGGGTGAGCCGCAGCGCGATTTTTGTTTCGGTAGTGTTGCGATCGATAACGGCAGTGCGGGGTGCGGCTGGTTTCGCGCGGGCGGGAATCCTGGCGGGCGTTGTAGTCCGCTTTGCTCTGGCTGGTGCCGCGGCTTTCGCCGGCTCGCTGGCTGGTTCGCTCAATATCTTCACTCTCCCTATCGTAGCGCGGGCAGCACGGCACGCAGGGCGGCGTGGCTGCTTTGCATCTGTTCGCGTGTGCCGATGGTGATGCGGACGCAGCCGTCGCAGCCGGGGTCGGCGGAGCGGTCGCGGACAAGGATGCCGCGCTCGTGCATGGCGCGGGTGAACTCGCGATGCCGCGCGCCGATCTCGATCAGCACAAAATTTGCTTGCGAAGGCCAGGTGTGCAGGCCGAGTTTGTCGCAGACCGTGTAAAGTTCGGCGCGCGCGGCCTTCACTTCGCCGACGTACCAGTCAAGATAGGCGGTGTCGCCGAGCGCAGGCGGCAGGCAGGCGAGCGCGAGCGTGTTGACGCTGTAGGGCGAGATGACGCGGCGCAGCCAGTGCATGATGTCAGGGTTCGCAGCGAGCAGGCCGAGGCGCAGACCAGCCAGTCCGTAGGCTTTCGAGAAGGTGCGTGCGACGACCAGGTTCGGGTACTCGGCGAGGCAGTCGAGAACGGTCTCGCCGAAAAAGTGGAAGTACGCTTCGTCGGCCAGCACAATGGCATGCGGGGCTGCCGACGCGATGGCGAGGATCTGCTCGCGGGCGATTGCGCTGCCCGTGGGGCTGTTGGGATTGGCGAGCGCGATGAGCCGGGTGCGGGGCGTGATGGCCGCCAGGACCTGCTCGAAGGGAAACGCGAAGTCCTCGCGCGCGGCCTGCACGGGAACGACGGCCGCCCCCGTCGCCGAGGCGTAGACCTCGTACATCGAGTAGGTCGGAACCGGGAGCAGAACTTCGGACTGCTCGTCGAGATAAGCCTGGCAGAGGACGTGGATGGCCTCGTCGACGCCGTTGGTCAATAGCAACTGTGACGGTGGCAGTTGCAGATGCGCGGCAACGAGCGCCTCGACCGGGCCGCGCTCGGGGTAGCGCGTGAGGTCGCCGGCGGTGATGGCGGCGAGTGCTTCTTTCACGCGCGGCGAGCAGGCCAATGTGTTCTCGTTGAAGTCGAGGCGCAGGCCGTCGCGGTTGCCCAGCGGCGGGTGATACTCCTTCATGGCGCGCACCACTGCGCGGGGCTCGGGCGCGTTCACTCGGCAGTTCCACGCATGCGGATCGCCTCCGCGTGGCCTACGAGGCCTTCGGCTTCAGCAATGCGGATCGCGGCCGGACCGAGTGCGGCAAGGCCCGCCGGGGTGTACTGCTGCACGGTGATGAGCTTGAGGTAATCGTGCACGCTCAAGCCGCCGCGCAGGCGCGCCTCGCCGCCGGTGGGCAGCGTGTGGTTGGGGCCGGAGACGTAGTCGCCCATCGGCTGAGGGGACCAGCGGCCGATGAACACGGAGCCCGCGTGGCGCACCCAGGCGAGGTCTTCGGGGGAATCGACGGTGAGGTGCTCGCCGGCGAGCTGGTTGGTGATCTGGTGCGCTTCTTCGAGCGAGCCGGCGATAATAGCGATTCCGTTGCGGTCGAGCGAGAGCGCGGCGATGGGGTTCGCGCGGGCCTGGTGCCGGGCTTCGGCGACAACGCGGCGCGCGAGCTCCGGCTTGCTGGTGATGAAGACGGCGACCGCATCGGGGTCGTGCTCGGACTGCGCCACCAGGTCGGCGGCGATCTCGGCGGGCGTCCCCGCCTCGCTGGTCACGATGATCTCGGTAGGGCCGGCGAGCATGTCGATGCCGGTGCCGGCGTCGAAGGCGACGAGTTTTTTGGCGGCGGCCACATAGGCGTTGCCGGGGCCGACGATCTTGTCGACTCTCGTGACCGCTGCGGTTCCGAAGGCGAGGGCGGCCACGGCCTGCGCGCCGCCGATGCGGTAGAACTCGGTGATGCCGAGCATTGCGGCCGCAGCCAGAACCTCAGGCGCGGGGCGCGGGGAGACGGCGACGATGCGCTGCACGCCGGCTACCTGCGCCGGGATTGCGGTCATCAGCAGCGTGGAGGGCAGAGGGTGGCGGCCGCTCGGGACATAGCAGCCGACGGAGTCGAGCGGGCGCACGCGCTGGCCGGTGGAGAGGCCGGGCGCGGGCTCGAAGTCCCAGTCGCGCGGCATCTGCTTTTCGGCGAAGGCGCGGATGTTGGCGGCTGCTGTTTCGAGCGCGGTGCGCATGGCAGTGGGAAGCGCGGCGAGCGCGGCCTGCATCTGCGCGGAGTCGATGGCGATCGGAGTTTTGGGGTCCAGGCCGTCGAGCTTGGCAGACCAGGCGCGCAGAGCCTTGTCGCCGTCCTTGCGCACGGCGTTGACGATCCGCTCGGCGGTGGGCAGCACGCGGCGGTCGAGCGCGGCGCCGCGCTCGGTGAGCGCGAGGATGCGGGCGCGGCCGCGTCTGCCGCCCAGGCCAGTAGTGCGAACGATCTCCATAGTTCTCCTTCACATCAAGAGCAAGACCGCCTACGCGGCTGGCGGTCACTTCGTGACACGTAATCTCTAAAGGCTATAAAACCACTTTATTGAGCGGGTATTCGACGAGGCCGGTAGCGCCCGCTGCTTTCAGTCTAGGGATGACGTCGCGCACGACGCCTTCTTCGAGGATGGTATTCACCGCCGACCAGTCGCCATCGCTGAGCGCCGAAACAGTGGGTGAGTTGAGCGCGGGCAGCACGGCGAGCACGGCGGCAAGCTCGGCCTTGCGCACGTTCAGCATCAGGCCCACCTGGCCCTGCGCATCGATCGCGCCCCGCAGCATCATGGCCAGCGTTTCCACCTTCGCGCGCTTCCACGCATCGCTGTAGCTCGCCTGGTTCACGATCAGGTGCGTCTCGCTTTCCATCACGGTGTCGATGATGCGCAGGCGATTGGCGCGCAGGCTTGAACCGGTTTCGGTCACCTCAACGATCGCGTCGGCCAGCATAGGCGGTTTGACCTCGGTCGCGCCCCAGGAAAACTCGACCGTTACGGGCACGCTCTTGCTTGCGAAGTAGGTCTTGGTGACTTCGACCAGCTCCGTCGCAATGGTTTTGCCGGCAAGGTCTTCGGCGCGCTGCCAGGGCGAGTCTTCGGGAACCGCAAGCACCCACTTCACCCTCTGGCGGCTCTGCTTCGCATAGACCAGCGAGCAGGCGCTCTCGACTTTAAGGCCGCTTTCGACCACCCAGTCGATCCCGGTCAGCCCCGCGTCGAGTACGCCCGAGTGGACGTAGCGCGCCATCTCCTGCGCGCGGATCAGCATGCACTCGATCTCCCGGTCGTCGATCTGCGGGAAGTAGGAGCGGCCGTTGGCGTAGATCTTCCAGCCGGCCTTGGCGAACAGGTCGAGGGTCGCCTCCTGGAGCGAGCCCTTGGGGATGCCGAGGCGCAGCTTGTTCTCAGCCACGGCGATCCATCCCTTCCATCGCCAGCGGCCGGGTGAAGCAGCTGACCGTGCCCTCGTGGCACACCAGTCCGTCGCCTTCCACCGCAACGCGGAACAGCAAAGTATCCTGGTCGCAGTCGGTCGCGGCGGAGACGACGCGCAGGCGGTTGCCGCTGGTTTCGCCCTTGGTCCAGAGCTTCGAGCGGGTGCGGCTCCAGAAGGTGACGTAGCCGCTGGCCTGGGTGCGGCGGTAGCTCTCCTCATTGAGAAAGCCGACCATCAGTACTTCGCCCGTGGCCGCGTCCTGCACGATGCCGGGCACCAGGCCTTCCATCTTGTTGAAATCGATTGCTGCCATCTGTTCCTCTCGCGGTATGGATGCACGAAAAAGCCCGCCTGCTTGGGTCTCGGCGGGCGGGCCTGGTTCTTTCAAATCCGGGGGTTTGCAACTAGTGCTTCGATCCAACCTCGTGCCTGCCCCCGCAGCCCGCCATGACGCTGCCGTGGTGATGGTGGTGGGCGGGATGGCGGCGGTTGCGCATGGTCTCCAGTAACGCTAACCAGAGGGGGGACGTGTGTCAAGCACAGCGAACATGCGGGCCCGGGTTTCTCCCTAGCACCGCGGTGGGGTAGGATCACGTCTGGCTTACGAATTACCGTGGCCGCATTCTATCTCCTCGAAATCCGCACGCCGATGAGCCAGCTGCACGCCGCGCCCAACCAGCTCACCTTTCTCCGCCTGTGCCTGGTGCCGTTTCTATTGCTGGCGGTGCTGGAAGGGCATTTTCGGGTGGCGTTTGCATTGTTCGTCGTCGCCGGTGTTTCCGACGCACTGGATGGCGTGCTGGCGCGCTGGCTGAAGCAGCGGACGCGGCTGGGCCAGTACCTGGACCCGGTGGCGGACAAGCTGCTGCTGTCCTCGCTGTTCCTAACGCTGCACCATGTGGGCCTGGTGTCGCGGCGGGTCACGGTTCTGGTGTTCGCGCGCGATCTCGGCATCCTGATCGTCGGCGCGATCCTGTTCGCGGCGCTGGGGCTGCGCAACTTCAAGCCCAGCATCTTCGGGAAGGCGAACACGCTGGCGCAGATCGTGGCGGTGGTGGCGGTCATGCTGGCGCGGTTTGAGCCGTGGGCCCTGGTTGGGTGGGTGCGGCACTGGTCGCTGATCGCGACCGGCGCGCTGGCCTGCGTCTCGGGCTTCGACTACGCGATGAAGATGGCCTGGCGGTTGAGCATCGCCGCGCCCGAAACGCCGGAACTGTTCGACTGAGCTGTTCGGGCTACTCCAGTTCGAGATCCTCGATTTCAGAAGCCGGTCCGGGCTCCAGACCTGTTTTTTCTTCAATTTCCATGTCCCGGAACTCGTCGGAGTCGAAAACCTCTCCGCAGTCCAGGCACTCGACGAACTCGACGTCATCCTGGCGTGAAACAACGCGCACTTTGGGGTGTTTGCAGGGAGTTGGCATGGCAGGGGAGGGCAGACCGGATGCGGCCTGACAGCGACGATTGTAGCCCGGCGGCCCGGTCCCGTCCAAGAGGGGAAAAACGGGAATTTGCGGCCTGGGCAAAATAAAGCCCGTGCAGCCCTTCCGGCTTGCCGCTCCGGCTTTGATAAAGATTATCAACGAATACCAGATAAAAACGAGCCGCTTCATTGCGGGGCCTCCAAGCCGGACCTATACTGGAGAAGCATGCTCAGGCTGACGAAGAAGGCGGACTACGGACTGATGGCGCTCAAGTACCTGGCGGAGCACCCGAGGACAGCCGCGCTGAGCGCAAAGGATATCGCCGAGGCGTACCACATCCCCCCGCAGCTGCTCGCGAAGATTCTGCAGCGGCTGGCCAAGGTAGGGTTGGTGCGGTCGACGGCCGGCATGAACGGAGGGTACGCGCTGGGGCGCGATGCCTCCGAGATCACGGTGTTCGAGGTGATCTGGGCGGTGGACGGGCCGCTGTTTTTGACCGCGTGCAGCAGCGGGCCAAAGCCTTGCGACCTGACCGACAGCTGCACCATCAAAGAACCGATGGCCCGGGTGAATGAATCGATCACCGACCTGCTGAAAGGAATTCGCATCGGCGACCTGGTGGAGGGCGATGCGCAGCGGGCCTCTCAGACGCCGGCAACGCTGGTTTCGATCCGGATGTAGCTTCCCCAGACAGCCTGGGCACACTTTTTCAAGTTTCCCCCTTGACGTACCTGGAGAGCAAGACGATGAGCACAGCAACACAGATGCAGGAAAACCCACCGTTGACGGCGCCCGAAGGCGACCAGATCGTGCCCTCGATGACCGGGGAAGCAGGCACCGCGCCCCACGGCGTGAAGCTGCCGATCTACATGGATAATCACGCGACGACGCCGATGGACCCCCGGGTTCTGGAAGCGATGGTGCCCTATTTCACGGGCAAGTTCGGCAACGCGGCCAGCCGCAATCACGGCTTTGGCTGGGAGGCCGAGCAGGGTGTGGAGCATGCGCGCGAGCAGATCGCGAAGCTGATCGGCGCGACCGCGAAGGAGATCATTTTCACCTCCGGCGCGACCGAGTCGAACAACCTCGCCATTAAAGGCATCGCGGAGATGTACCGTGAGCGCGGCAATCACATCATCACCCAGGTCACCGAGCACAAGGCGGTGCTCGATACCTGCAAGCGGATGGAGAAGTCGGGCTTCAAGGTCACCTATCTGCCTGTCCAGGCCGACGGGCTGGTTTCGCTCGACGACCTGAAAGCGGCGATGACCGAGAAGACGGTTCTGGTCTCGATCATGTTCGCCAACAATGAGATCGGCACGGTGCAGCCGGTCGCCGAGATCGGCAAGCTCTGCCACGAGCGCAACGTGATCTTCCACACGGACGGCGTGCAGGCTGTCGGCAAGATTCCGGTGGACGTGCAGGCGATGAACATCGACGTGATGAGCCTGACGGCGCACAAGCTTTACGGGCCGAAGGGCGTGGGCGCGCTGTTTGTGCGGCGCCGTAACCCGCGGGTGCAGATTTCCGAGCAGATCAATGGCGGCGGCCACGAGCGCGGGATGCGGTCGGGCACGCTGAATGTGCCGGGGATTGTCGGCTTTGGCAAAGCGGCCGAGATTGCCCAGCAGGAGATGAAGGCCGAAGGCGAGCGGCAACTGGCGCTGCGGCTGCGGCTGCAGAAGAAGTTCGAAGATGCGCTGGACTATGTGCACGTGAACGGCTCGACCGAACACCGCCTGCCTGGCAACCTGAACATGAGTTTTGTGTATGTCGAGGGCGAAAGCCTGCTGATGGGCATCAACGATATTGCGGTTTCGAGCGGTTCGGCCTGCACCTCGGCGACGCTTGAGCCATCGTATGTATTGAAGGCCCTCGGCCTGGGCGATGATGTGGCGCATTCGTCCATCCGTTTCGGGCTGGGGCGGTTCAATACGGAAGCCGAAGTGGACTACGTGGCGGACAAGCTGATCGATGTGGTGCAGAAGCTGCGGGAGCTGTCGCCCTTGTATGAGATGGTGAAGGAAGGCATCGATCTGACCAAGATTGAGTGGGCGGCGCACTAAGCGCGTCCAGATATAGATTCAGGATTTTAAGTTCCAGGAGGAACACAATGGCATACAGCGATAAGGTAGTGGATCACTACAGCAATCCCCGCAACGTGGGCACACTGGACAAGAGCTCGACAGAGGTTGGAACCGGACTGGTCGGCGCGCCGGAGTGCGGCGATGTGATGCGTTTGCAGATCAAGGTGAATCCGGTGACGCAGGTGATCGAGGAAGCCAAGTTCAAGACGTTTGGCTGCGGCTCGGCGATCGCTTCCAGCTCGCTTGCGACCGAGTGGGTCAAGGGCAAGACAGTCTCGGAAGCGATGACGATTTCGAACACCGACATCGTGAAGGAACTGGCGCTGCCGCCAGTAAAGATTCACTGCTCGGTACTGGCGGAGGATGCGATTCGCGCCGCAATCGGTGACTGGAAGACAAAGAACGGCGTGGCGGAGAGTGAGGCTGCGGCATAGCCGGTTGCGACTGCGTAAGCTTGGAGCAAAGGGCATTCAATGAGCTTTGTTGAGGACGCGCGCAAGCTGCTTCAAGATTTCGTCGCACCCGAGTTGCGCGGTATTAATCAGCGGCTTGATGACATAGTCGCTGGACTGGAAAAGTCGTTCGCCGAGGTGGAAAGGCTGGCGCAAGAGCGTCAGCAAGCCTCGGAGAAGCTGACGGCGGAGCGGCAGAACGCTTTGCTCGATCGCATGGAAGCTCTAAAGCGGGAACTCCTCATGGCAGTCGATCTGGCAATCGCTCATCGCAGGATAGAGGAACTCGAAAGCCGACTTCGGCAGCCCGCAACAGAATCGACGCCCGGTCAAACGCCGGCTTAGTGCCAGAATGGAAAGCATACAGTGAGCACACTCCCGGCGGTTCTACAACCCGAAAACCTGCCCGCGACGCAGAAGGGTATTCAGGTGACCGAGAAAGCGCTCGGACGCATCCGCATCGCCATGGCGAAGGAAGGCGTTTCGCCAGAGCAGGGCGGTTTGCGGCTCGGGATCCAGGGCGGCGGCTGTTCGGGGCTCTCCTACAACATCCGCTTCGACACGCAGCCCCGGGAGCGCGACCGGGTCTACCAGTTTGACGATGTCCGTATCTTCATCGACCCGAAATCATTTCTTTACCTGCACGGCATGGTGCTCGATTATGAGGAGACGCTGATGCGGCAGGGGTTCAACTTCATCAATCCGCACTCGACCAAGTCCTGCGGGTGCGGGTCGTCTTTTTCCGCTTGATGGCTCAGGAAAACTCCAGTACGCCGCCACGGTCCGCGCCTTCGGGCGCGGATTATTTTTCTGTCTTCGATCTGCCGCGCAAGCTGGCGCTCGATGAAAAGGAGCTTGAGCGTGCGTTCTACCGCAAGAGTCGCGAGGTCCATCCCGATCGCTTTGCGCGAGCGAGTGCCGAGAAGCAGCAGTGGAGCCTGGAGCAGACCTCGCTGTTGAACGATGCGTATCGCGCGTTGAAGGAGCCGATTGCACGGACGGAGTATCTGCTCCGGCTTGAGGGTGTGACGCTTTCCGAAGACGTGCGCGACGCGGACAGTCAGAAAAAGAACGTACCGCCGGAGCTGCTGGCTGAGGTGTTCGAGCTGAATATGCAGTTGGAAGAGATGCGCATGAACGCGGCTGCGGGCGAGGACGATCCGCAGCTGCGGGCCGACCTGGAGCAGGCGCGCGGCCAGTTCGAGGCGCAGATGACTGCGATCGAAGCGCAAATTCAGAGTGACTGGGCGCGCTGGGACGCGGCGTTGGAGACGCAGGACGCACCGGCAAAAAAGGCGAGCGCGGATGCGATGGCTGCGCTGCTCGACAAGCGGCGGTATGTGCGCAATCTGGTCCGCGATGTGCGTGAAGCGCTGGGAAGCTAGACGAGGGGCAGCAAGGCAATGGAAGACAAGAGTCTGATTTCAATCGGCGGCATGGAAGAGAGTGCCGAACCGGAGCGCATCGTCGGCATCGATCTAGGCACGACCAACTCGCTGGTTGCGTTCATGCAAGGCGACCAGCCGGTGGTGATCCCGGGCGAGGATGGCACCAGCTTGGTGCCGTCGGTGGTGGCGTTTCCATCCGGCGGCGACAAGCGCGTTGTGGTTGGCTATCCCGCACGGAAATATCTGAGCGAGTCGGCGGACCGGGTGGTGTATTCGGCCAAGCGGCTGATGGGGCGCGGACTTGAGGATGTGCAGGATGAGCTGAAGCTGTTTCCCTTTCGGCTGGCCGAGGATATGGCCCCGGGCGAGGCGCTGCGGCTGGAAATCGGCGGGCAGCAGTACACGCCGCCGGAGATCGGCGCACAGGTGCTGCGGCAGCTCAAGCGCAATGCGGAGCGATACTTCGGCGCGCCGGTGACCAAGGCCGTCGTGACCGTGCCGGCGTACTTCAATGACGCGCAGCGGCAGGCGACCAAGGATGCCGGGCGCATGGCGGGGCTTGACGTGCTGCGGCTGGTAAACGAGCCGACGGCGGCCGCGCTCGCCTATGGGCTCGACCGGAAGAAGGAAGGCCTGGTCGCGGTGTATGACTTTGGCGGCGGCACGTTCGATATCTCCATTTTGCGATTGCAGGACGGGATTTTCGAGGTGGTTGCGACCAACGGCGACACGCACCTGGGCGGCGATGATATCGACAACCTGCTGCTGACGATCGCGCTCGACGACATCGCCGGCAGCACGGGGACAAACGTGCGCGCGAACGCGGAAGCGGTGCAATCTGTGCGCGCCGCGGTTACAGATGCGAAGATCGCGCTGTCGAGCGAGCCCTCCGCGCAGATTCTAGTGGAACTGCCCGGGCAGGAGCCCTACGCGCGGGAGCTGACGCGCCAGCAGTTTGAAGAGCTGATCCGCCCGACCATCGAACGGACGCTTACGCCGGTGCGGCAGGCTCTGGCCGATGCGAAGCTGACGCCGGAGCAGATCGACGAAGTGGTGATGGTGGGCGGGTCGACGCGCATCCCGCTGGTTCAGAAACTGGTGGGCGAGCTGTTCGAACTGGACAAGCGCGGACGCACGCTGCACACCGAGCTGAACCCGGACGAGGTGGTGGCGCTGGGCGCGGCGGTGCAGGCCAGCATCCTGGGCGGCGGCTCGGCGGCGACGGCGCACATGCTGCTGCTCGATGTGACGCCGCTCTCACTCGGCATCGAGGCGCTGGGCGGGGTGGTCGCGAAGATCATTCAGCGCAACTCGACGATTCCGGCGAGCGAGACGGAGCACTTCACCACTGGTGTCGACGGCCAGGCGAATGTGGCGATCCACGTCGTACAGGGTGAGCGGGAGCTGGCCAAGGATTGCCGCTCGCTGGCGCGGTTCGATCTGAAAGGGGTTCCGCCCATGGCGGCCGGGCTGCCGCGGATCGAGGTCAAGTTCCTAATCGACGCGAACGGGATTCTGCACGTGTCGGCCCGGGAGCAGCGCTCGGGAAAGGAAGCCGAGATCGAGGTGAAGCCGACCTACGGGCTCACCGATGAGCAGGTCGAAACGATGATCCTGGACTCGTTCGACAACGCGGAGGCGGACTTTGCCGAGCGCCAGTTGATCGAGGCGAGGGTCGACGCGGAGACGATCCTGACCGCGGTCGCGAAGGCGCCGGCGAGCCCGGCGTGGCAGATGCTGAGCGCGGAGGAGCATTCCGAAATTGCGATGATCGCCGAGGAGCTGCAGGTGCTGAAGGAAGCGGGCGACCTGGCCTCGCTGCGGGCCGGGACCGAGGCGCTCGATAAGGCGACGCGCCGCTTCGCCGAGCTGATGATGGACCAGGCGGTGGGTTCCGCGCTGGGCGGCCAGACGATGGAGTCGGCAGGGACCAAGCTGGGTGAAGGCCCGACCGCGCCGCATCCTTTCGCGAAGGCGGAGATCGAGTAGGATACGGGCATGAGCGCGAGTGAAAAAATGTCGATTCTTGGCGATTTCCGGAAGGTGCTTCAGGATTTTCTTGCGCCAGAATTGCGCGAAATTGCCGCGAATCTAAGGGCGCTTTCCGAAAACCAGAAGGCTTTCTCAGAAAGCCTTCGCGACGGACTGAAAGCGCAGGCCGACAGTCAGCGCGAGATGGAAACACGCCTTCTACGGGAGATCAAGAACTCTGAAGAGAAGATTGTGCTGCTGTTGAAGCTTTCGGAAACAAGCGGCAAGCTCGAGCAGGTCACGCGGGAAAACGAAGAACTCAAACGCGAGAAAACACAGTGAGTTTGAGCGAGAGTGACGGAATGAACGAGCAGGAACAGAAGCCAATCGACCTGAGCCAGCCTCCGGCGGAGAACATGGTGCGCGTCACCTTTCAGCCGGAAGGCCGCACGGTCGAGTTTCCCTTCGGCACGATGCCGTATGACCATCACGGCCTGCCCATGTCGTTCCTGGACGTGGCCGAGAATTATAACGTCTTCCTGGACCATGCCTGCGGCGGCGTGTGCGCCTGCACCACATGCCACGTGCATATCAAGCAGGGAGAAGCGGGGCTGAACGAGCCAACCGAGGACGAGATGGACCGCATGGAGAAGGCGCCGGGCCTGCAGTTGAACTCGCGCCTGGGCTGCCAGGCTGTCATCGAGCGGCCAGGCAGCTATGTGGTTGAGATTCCAGACTGGAATAAGAACTATGTGTCGGAAGGCAAACCGCTCGCGATGGGCGCGACGCAGGGCGAGAGCAAGTAGAGGAGACCGCGATGCCGCAGGAGATGACGTGGGCCGATGCCGAGGAGATCGGCATTCAGCTGCAGGAGAAATTTCCCGAGCTGGATCCGTTGAAGGTTCGTTTTACCGAACTGCACCAGCACGTGGTCGGGCTGGATGGCTTCGCGGACGACCCGGCTAAGTCGAATGAGGCGAAGCTGGAGGCGATCCAGATGGCCTGGTACGAGGAGTGGCAGGACGCGCACCGGTAGGCGTTACTCCTGCCATCCAAAATTGTTGCGGTACAGCTCGAACTCGGCCTGGCGGGCGGGCTTGCCGGGCTGCAGGTAAACGGAAAGCACATCGAAGCGCGTCTGCGTGTCGTCTGGCATCTGGCGCAGATAGTGGGTAGCCAGTCGTCGCAAACTCCGCCGCTTGCCTTGGTCAACCGCGGCTTCCGCGGTGGCAACATCGCGGCTGGAGCGGGTTTTTACCTCGACAAAGCACAGCACGCCGCCTTCCCAGGCCACCAGGTCGAGATCGCCGGGGGCGCGGCCGGACTGCCAGTCATGCGCGATCACGATAAAACCAGCGCGACGCAGATAGAAGAATGCGGCCTCTTCGCCGGCCCTGCCGGTTTCTAGGTGCCGGGCGGAACGGCGTCGTCTAGCGGGCAGTCTGTCGAGCAGCGCCAAGCTGGTTTGCCACGCGGCGGCTCGCAGGCGATTGGAGAAGATAGCCATGTTGAGGCGAGCTTAGCGGCAGTAACTGGATTGCGCAACGGTACTGGAGTGTCTGAACCGCGCGAGCCGACGTCGGTCTGGGATTGCCTCAGGAACCGCTCCCCGCTTTCTGCTCGACATAGTTCTGGATGTGCTCGTAGACGTGGTCGGGAAAGTTGAGATCCTTGTACACGTTGCAGCTGTCCGGGTCTTCCGGGTTGGGGCAGATGGGGAACTCCTGCTCCTTCTGCCAGGCCAGGATCCTGTCGCGTTTGGGCGGGTTGTAATCCTTGCCTTCCACCTGGCGGACCAGCAGCTTCGCCTGCGCTTCCGAAAAGTCATGATCCCTGGTCAGCATGGCCAGCAACTCCTGCTCGCCTAAAAAGTGGCGCGCCACCATGGCAAATACCAGCCGGCCGTAGTGGCCGATGTCCTTGCCCTCCTCCAGCGCCGCGATCAGGTGCGCCATCATTCCATTCTTTTTCAGCTCTTCCATGCTCTGCTCCTTCGCCTTGTCTTCTCCTCTGGGATGCGCGGTCCTCCGGCCTTCGTTGGCTGGACTGGCAAAAGAGAAAGCCCGCGTGTGGCGGGCTTTCGAGGGAGTGAAACCGTTGCTTACACGGTCGGCCTCGGCTTGCTGACCAGGAACTGCGCCGGCACCGGTTGGCCAGTGGAATTGGTCAGCTGCGGGTTGAGCTGCTGGCCGTCCTGAAGCGTAGTGGTGTTGAGGATGTGGATCAGGTTGTCGCCGGTGGTGCTGACGAAAAAGCTGGATGAGTCGGGGCTGAAGACCCCGGCAATGGGAGCGAGAGCGCCGGCGGCAAGCTGCACGTTCTGGAGCGTGCCGACGGCGTCCGGGGTCGCGGACGGAGTGTAGAGCGGCAGCAGCCCGGAGGCCGCGGATGCCGTGTAGGTGATGAAGGCCCGGGAGGAGTCGGGCGAGGCCAGCACCTGGTCGATCTGGGTGGGCGTGATGTTGGTGAGGGCCAGCTGCCGCAGTGTGGTGTCGATGGTGAGCGGTCCGGCTGGGGTTTGCACGCCGGGGCAGGGGCCGACTGGCGCGACTAGGTTGGTGGTGCTGCCGCCGCCGGGCTCGATATCGAAGACCTGCGTGGTGTTGGCGCCGAAGATGTGGGTGCCGTCGGTGGCTGCGGCGATGTGATCGGCCGCGTTGCCGGTGACGGTGGCCGCGAGTGGATTGTAGGTCACCGGAGTGGTCGTGGTGTCCGGGCAGAAGGAGCGGGCGGTGACCGGGTTGCCGCTGACAAAGGCGGCCACGGAGGGAACCGTGATGGCCACGTCCGGCGAGCAGAAAGGCGTGCTGCCGGTGTTGTCGAGCTTGCAGCTGCTGGTGGCGTTTGCATTCGTAAGCGGGTACTGGCTCCAGCCGCTCACGATGTTGTGCACGTAAAGCGTGGTGGGCCCGACGACATAGATGTTCTTGCCGTCTTGCGAGTAGACGGCGTGGGTGCCCAGCCCGCCGGTGCTGACGACGGACGAGTTGGTGGTCGAGCTCTGGCCGGTCGCGCTGGTGGTGCTGGTGGCGGGCGTGTACAGGTAAATGACCTGGCGCAGCTGGTCGGCGATGACGACCTGGTTGTTGGACGGGGAGACGGCCAGCACCACGCCCGGCACCGTGGTGTCCTGCGCGGCGAACGAACTCGTGGTCGCGCTGTAGATCATGAGCTCACGGTACGAGCCGAAGTAGAGGCTGGCGCCGGTCGGGTCCAGAACCATGGAGTTGGGTGGGTACGGCAGCAGAATGGGCGTACCGCTGGTGCCCAGGCTCAGGTCGAACGGGGTGAACTGCTGCGAGTCGGGCGAAGCGGCCCACAGCAGGGTGCTGTTGATGCCGGGCGAGGTGACGACGATGGGGTTGGCCACGATGGGCAGCCCGGTGCCGAAAACGCCGAGCTTGTTCAGCGGGGTTGGGTTGCAGCTGAGCCCGGTGGAGGTGCTGCTGCTGGACGCCGAGGTGGTCGAGGAGGTTGCGGTGCCCGGCTGGCAGATGCCGGTGATGGTGGCGCGTCCGGGCAGGTTGCTGCTGACCAGCCCGGTCCCGTCGACCGTGACCTGCTGGGGCTGGGTCGAGGTGAAGTCCGGCCCGGAGCCGGCGGTCGGGGTGATCGCTGTGCCGTTGGCGTCGGTAATCAGCGAGGTGAGCGTCTGCGGGCTGCCGCCCGTGATGGTGGCGGCTGTGCTGCTGGGCGAACCGGGATTGGCGCTGCTGGGCAGTGTCAGACTGATGCTCTTGGGCGGGCAGGTGTAAAAGTAGCCGGCCGCGGAGCTGGTGCCGACCGACTGCGAACCGGTGCCGGCGATGGTTGCCGTAATGACCGTGCCGCCGGGCTGGTTGGCGACCGTGGTGCCATTGATGCCGAGCGAAATATTCGTCGCCGCGTTCACGCTGGTGTTGTTGACGGTGACGATGGACGGGGTGTTCGGCGTGTAGGTGATGGTGCCCACCTGGTTCGCCACCCCAGGTGCGGTGCCGGCCGGGATGGGCGCGCCATCGGGGCCGAAGACGGAGGTCTGGCCGACCAGGTTCGGCCCATTCGTCAGAGAGGAGTAACACTGAGTCGGCGTGGCGATGTTGATCGCCGATATCTGCGGATGGACGTAGATTGTGACCGGATTGCTGGTCACGCCGCCGATGCTGGCCGTTACGCTGACCGTGCCGGGCGCGGGCGGCGGTGTGCAGATGGTGAAGTCGGGAATGCCGCCAGGGCTCAGACGGTTCCAGGTGCCCGCGCAGATGGCGCCGGTGGGGCTGATATCGACCAGCTGCAGGTTGCTGCTGCCGTAGGTCGCGGCGCCAGTGCTAAGGGTGTTGCCCTTGCAGCTGGTCGCGGTCGCGGTGCCGACCTGGCCGATCTGCCCGTATGCGAGCGAGATGCCGGTGGCTGACTGCGCGGGCGGCAGCCGGACCGCGAAAATATCAGTCGTTCTGGGGCCGTACCCCGCGTTGTTGCAGAAGGCGCCCACGTTGGTGGTGCAGCCGGTAACGGAAAGGCCGACCGGAAGTGCGAACAAAAGCAAAGCTGCCAGGGTGAAAAACCGCTGCATGAAACCTCCCCGCCTGCCGGAAATGGTGCACAGACGGTTGTTGCCACTCGCTCGTTTGGGATCGTGCGGGAGAAGAGTGCTGCCAGCAAAGTTTACAGCACCGGAGCGAAGGCGTCAGGGGGGAAGGCGCAGGAATCAGGAAACAGGAGTCAGGAGGAAGGAAAATCGAGGCCGGGAACAGGAGTCAGGAGTCAGGAAAGCAAGTAGAGCCCACCTCTTCGTTTTCTGACTCCTGATTCCTGACTCCTAATCCCTACCGCAGGTACTTGTCGAACCAGCGGATCGACCGTTCGAGCACGTCCCTCTGGTGGTCCGGGTTGACGAAGCCGTGGCCCTCGTCTGGGTAGACGACGAAGGTGGTGGGGACGTGGAAAGCCTCAAGCGCGTGCCAGAACTCGAAGCTCTGCGGGGCCGGGCACTCGCCGTCGCGGTCGCCGACCACGATCAGCGTGGGCGTGGTGACCTTATCGATGAAGTGGATCGCGGAGCTTTTGGCGTAGACCGCCGGGTCCTTGTAGACGGTGGCGCCGAAAAACGGGGTCATCCACTGGTCGATCGAGTTTTCGCCGTAGTAGGAGAGCCAGTCTGAGATGCCGGCGCCGGCGACCGCGGCCTTGAAGCGGTGGGTCTGGGTGACGCCGAACATGGTCATGAACCCGCCGTAGCTCCAGCCGGTGAGCCCGAGCCGGTTGTCATCGACTGCCGGGATCTGCTTCTCGACCGCGTCCACGCCGGCGAGGATGTCGCGCAGATCGCCGTAGCCGAAATCCTTGCGGTTGGCCTCGGTGAACTTCTCCCCCTGCCCATACGATCCGCGCGGGTTGGGCTCGAGCACGAAGTAGCCCGAGGCGGCCAGCGGCGCGGCCCCGAAGCCCGCGCGCGGCCAGCGCGGCGTAACAGCGGAAGAAGGGCCGCCATGGACCATGACGATCAGGCCGTACTTCTTCGCCTGGTCGTAATTGGCCGGGTACAGCAGCCAGCCCTGCACGTGGAAGCCCTCGTTGGTCCAGTCGATCGACTCGGCTTTACCCCAGGAAGGCTTTTGCCGGTCGTTGAGGTGGCTGACGGCCGGCAGCGCCGCCGCGCCGAGCGGGCCGGCGTATACCTCGGGCGCCTGGGAGTAGCTGGAAGCCGTCCAGGCCGCGATGCTGCCGTCGCGGGAGAGCCCGATCGAGCCGGCCAGGCCCCCGTCGCCGACCGAGTAGGGCAGCTTCTGCACGACACAGTCGGTGAGCCGGTTGACCACGCCGATGCGGGTTCCTCCGGGCGCCTTGAAGCCGGGTGGAAAGGTGAAGCTGAGCTCGTCGATCCGCTCCGAGCCGCCGTCGATTTCCGTCGCGATCAGCTTGCCACTGGGCAGCCAGTCGATCCACTGCACGGTCGTCGCGGCGTTCGGGGTTTCGTTGACCGGACCTTCCGAGCCGTCTGCCGGGATGAGGTACAGATCGCCGCCGGTCGCGCCCTGGTCGCTCATCAGCCCGCCGATCAGCGCAATTTTCGAGCCGTCGGGCGACCAGCGGGGCACGGCGATCTGCAGGCCGTGCAGCGGGCCCGCGATGGTGTTGGGATCGAGAATGACTTTTGCCTGGCCGCCGGCGCTCGGTTCGCCTCCGGCGCTTGCCTGGCCGCCGGGGCTGACGGGCTGGGTATAGAGCTTCGCGATCCACCAGTTGTTCTCGCCCGGGGGCGCGGCGGCGACATAGGCCAGCTGGCGCGAGTCGGGCGAGAAGGAAAACTCAAACACATGCAGGTTGGGTGGAGTGAGCTGTTCGAGAGCGCCCGTCTGGGCATCGATCCGGGCGACGCGCTGGACCTCGAGGCCCTCGACGCCGATCACGCCGGAAGGCGGCTTCTCGGCGGCCAGCGCGCCCGAGGGCCGGGTCGCGCCTTCGACATAGAGCAGAGCGAGGGACTTGCCGTCCGGTGCGTACTCAAGCGACTTGGCGAAGCCGTGCAGGGTGGCGAGCGGCTTTGCTGTCGAGCCTGGCTCCGCAGTGGTGACGAATACCTGCGAAGTGTCGCCGCAGTTGGCCAGGACGGCGAGATGGGTGCTGTCCGGGGACCAGCTGAGCGCGGAAACGCTGGTCTTCGCGCCGCCTTTGCGGTCCGCCGCGGGGCAGAGCGTCGCCGGGTGCCCGGCGCCCGGGCTGGCGACCGGTGCAATGATCAGTTTGCCGGCCAGCTCCATGGCGATGGTCTTGCCGTCGGGCGCAAGCGCTACGTCGCCGGTACGCCCGGTTTGGCTTAAACGGGTTAGCAGTTCCCCGGTCGGGGAGGGCGTCTGGCAAAACGCTGGAGAGAGTGAGGCGGCAAGGATTGAGGCAAGGGCGGCGGGGAGACGAAACGCGGCGAAACGCATGGCGTGAATAGTAGCAGCGCGAGGCTCGCGGCCAGCAGCAAATTGCGCTGGCTGGGTCCGGCGCGCGATGAACAAGGCAGTGTGCCTCACCTGTGTCGACCGGGCGGCATACTGGTGTTCGCGGAAGCCGGCAGCGCGGGACAGAGCTCTGCACAGCGCAAAAGACCGCTTTCGATTGACGAGTCACAGGTCTCTTGTTACTCTGGGAAGGTTCGGCTTCGTCTCGGTGCGTTGCACTGCCAGGGCGCTTTCTCAGGGTTGAAGTAGGACTTTGGTATATAGGCAGTTGTCTGGAGCCCTTGCGGGACTGCAAGGCAGTTTGAGAGCTCCAGAGCCGCATCCGGCTGGCATGGAAACCATGGAACCATGGAAACATGGAAACCGGATCGGCATTCATCAATACCTGCGACACCCGCTCCCTTGGCGGGCTATGCGGGTGAGACCCGCGAAACGGAACCGGGCTTTGCTTTTTCGCTCCTTGAGAGCGTAGGCAAAACGCACGGTCACCGTCACGGTCTTTCACCGAAGGTGTGTGTTGTGGTTTCCGCATCCCGTTTCGGGGCATGTGGGGTGGCGTCCGCCGGTTGGTGGGTGGCATGTACGTATGAGTTTTCGGTTTCGCGTGCATTTGCGGTTTTGCGGCTTTAAGGAGTGGTTGGTTTGCCTACATTCAGTCAGTTGGTTCGCAAGGGGCGCACGGCGCCGCGGTACAAGACAGCATCCCCTGCGCTGCAGGGCTCGCCGCAGCGGCGGGGTGTGTGTACGCGCGTGTACACGCAGACCCCGAAGAAGCCGAACTCGGCCCTGCGCAAGGTGGCCCGTGTGCGGCTGACCAACGGGATCGAGGTCACGACCTACATTCCCGGCATTGGCCACAACCTGCAGGAGCACTCGATCGTGCTCATCCGCGGCGGCCGTGTGAAGGACCTGCCCGGGGTGCGGTATCACGTGGTGCGCGGCACGCTCGATTCGGTCGGCGTGGCGGGGCGCAAGCAGAGCCGGTCGAAGTATGGGGCCAAGCGCGCCAAGGGCGGCGCGGCGGCGGCGACGGGCAAGAAGAAATGAGGACTGGCCGTCCAGGCAGCGGCGTGCTTCGCGCGCGAGAGCAAGTGCGGAGCGTAGCTGCAGGCGAGTAGGCGAAGCGATGCTTCGCTTGAGATTTCGAGAGAAGACAGAGAGAAGAGATGCCGAGAAAAGGTCACATTGCAAAGCGGGAAGTGGTAGCCGATCCGATCTATCAGTCCACGCTGGTTACCAAGTTCGTGAACTCGATGATGTGGGGCGGCAAGAAGTCGACCGCGCAGGGAATCTTCTACACCGCGATGACGAATCTTGAAGCCAAGGGCGGCGGCGACGACGCGCTGAAGCTGTTCAAGAAGGCGGTCGAGAACTGCAAGCCGCTACTCGAGGTCAAGAGCCGTCGTGTGGGCGGCGCGAACTACCAGGTGCCGATTGAGGTCAATCCGGAGCGGCGCACGTCGCTCGCCATTCGCTGGCTGGTTACCTACGGCCGGGCGCGCGGCGAGAAGGGCATGGTCGACAAGCTGACCAACGAGCTGCTGGACGCGGCGAATGGCCGCGGCGCGGCGATGAAGAAGAAGGAAGACATCCACCGCATGGCGGAAGCCAATAAGGCGTTCGCGCACTATCGCTGGTAAGTGGAGTAAGTTGCACTGCCTGCGGAGTGCAGGCGGAGTTTTACGAGTCAGGTTAAGCGCTCAGTCAAGCAGCAGGAACAACAACCGCGCATCGCAAGGGCGCGAGAAGCAAAGAGAGAGACACAATGGCACGCCAGGTACCGCTCAATCGTTGCCGGAACATCGGAATCATGGCGCACATCGACGCCGGGAAGACCACGACGACCGAGCGCATTCTTTTCTATACAGGCATCACCCACCGGATCGGCGAAGTGCACGAAGGCACCGCGACGATGGACTACATGGAGCAGGAGCAGGAGCGGGGCATCACCATCACCTCGGCCGCGACCACCTGCATGTGGAACAGTATGCGGATCAACATCATCGATACGCCCGGCCACGTGGACTTCACGGCCGAGGTGGAGCGCAGCCTGCGCGTGCTCGACGGCGCGGTGGCTCTGTTCGACTCGGTCTCGGGTGTGCAGCCGCAGAGCGAAACCGTCTGGCGGCAGGGCGACAAGTACAAGGTCCCGCGGATTTGCTTCGTCAACAAGATGGACAAGGCGGGCGCGGACTTTGAGTATGTGATTGAGACCATCCGCAAGCGGCTGGGCGCGAAGCCGGTCGCGATCCAGATCCCGATTGGCGCCGAGGCGAAGTTCCAGGGCGTGATCGACCTGGTCGAGATGCGCGCGATCGTCTGGCATGACGAGACGATGGGCGCGAAGTACTCGATCGAGGAGATTCCCGCGGACCTGGTCAAAAAGGCGGAAGCCTTCCGCATGCAGCTGATCGAGTCGGTCTCCGAGCACGACGACACCATGATGCATCAGTTTCTGGAGGGCGAGATTCCGACCCCAGCGCAGCTCAAGGCTGGACTGCGCAACGCGACCATCGGCATGCATGTGTTTCCGGTGCTGTGCGGGTCTTCGTTCAAGAACAAGGGAGTGCAGACGCTGCTCGACGCGGTAGTCGACTACCTGCCCAGCCCGCTCGACCTGGCGGATGTGACCGGGATCGATCCGGCGGACATCACGCGCACCCTGAGCCGGCCGACAACCGATGACGCGCCGCTCGCCGCACTGGCGTTCAAGATGATCAATGACCCGTTCGGCAAGCTGGCCTTCATCCGGGTGTACTCGGGCAGCTTGAAGACCGGCGACACCATCGAGAATCCGCGCACCGGCAAGACCGAGCGCGTTGGGCGACTGGTCAAGATGCACGCCAACAAGCGTGAGGACATCACCGAGATCCTGGCCGGCGACATCTGCGCGTGCGTGGGTCTGAAGGACATCAAGACCGGCGACACGCTGTGCCCGCCGAGCGCGCCGATTGCGCTGGGCGCGATCGACTTCCCGGAGACCGTGATCTCGGTTGCAATCGAGCCGAAGACCAAGGCCGACCAGGAAAAGATGGGCGTGGCCTTGTCGAAGCTGGCCGATGAAGATCCGACGTTCAAGGTGCGCACCGACCACGAGTCCGGGCAGACCATTATCTCGGGGATGGGCGAGCTGCACCTTGAAATCCTGGTCGACCGCATGAAGCGGGAGCACAAGGTCGAGGCCAATGTGGGCGAGCCCCGCGTCGCGTTCCGCGAGACGATCCGCAAGATCGCCGAGGCGGAGGGCAAGTACATCCGGCAGACGGGCGGCTCGGGCAACTATGGCCACGTCAAGATTCGCCTGGAGCCGAATGAGCCCGGCGCGGGCTTCGAGTTTGTCGATGCGATCCGCGGCGGCGTGGTACCGAAGGAGTACATCAAGCCGACCGAGCAGGGCATCCGCGACGCGCTGCACCTCGGCATCCTGGCCGGCTACGAGATGGTCGACTTCAAGGCTGTGCTCTACGACGGCAGCTACCACGATGTCGATTCAAACGAAATGGCATTCAAGATCGCCGGGTCGATGGCGTTCAAGGAAGCGGCGCGTAAGGCCAGTCCGGTGCTGCTCGAGCCGATGATGGCGGTTGAAGTCACGGTGCCCGAAGAGCATATGGGCACCATCATCGGCGACATCAACTCGCGGCGCGGGCGGATCGAAGGCATGGAGCACGCGGGCGGATCGCAGGTGATCAAGGCGATGGTGCCGCTCAAGGAGATGTTCGGGTACGTGAACGATATCCGCTCGTCGACGCAGGGCCGGGCCAGCTACTCGATGCAGTTCGCCCGGTATGAAGAAGCGCCGCGGATGATCTCGGAAGAGATCATCGGCCGCAACCAGGGGCAGGCCGGAGCCAGGTAAACCCGGCAGCCTGATCTGGACCAGTTTGAGCTACAGGTTTCGAACCAGTTGAACCAGTTGAACCATAGCGACAGGAGACACATGGGCAAGGAAAAGTTTGACCGCAGCAAGCCGCACGTGAATGTAGGAACGATCGGGCACATTGACCACGGCAAGACGACGTTGACGGCGGCGATCACGAAGGTGTTGTCGAAGCACAACCCGAACAACAAGTTTCGCAGCTTCGACACGATCGACAACGCGCCGGAGGAGCGGGAGCGGGGCATCACGATCGCCACTTCGCATGTCGAGTACGAGACCAAGAACCGGCACTACGCGCACGTGGACTGCCCGGGGCACGCGGATTACATCAAGAACATGATCACGGGCGCGGCGCAGATGGACGGCGGGATCCTGGTGGTCGCGGCGACCGACGGACCGATGCCGCAGACCAAGGAGCATGTCCTGCTGGCGCGCCAGGTGGGGGTGCCGTACATCGTGGTGTTCCTGAACAAGTGCGACGCGGTGGATGACGAAGAGCTGGTGGACCTGGTGGAGATGGAGGTGCGCGAGCTGTTGTCGAAGTACAACTTCCCGGGCGACGATGTGCCGGTGGTACGCGGGTCTGCTTTGGGCGGCCTGAACGGCGAAGCGCAGTGGGAGGCGAAGATCGACGAGCTGATGGAGGCGGTGGACCAGAACGTGCCGCTGCCGGCGCGGGCGATCGAGCTGCCGTTCCTGATGCCGATCGAGGATATTTTCTCGATCTCGGGCCGGGGCACGGTGGTGACGGGGCGCATTGAGCGAGGCAAGGTGAAGGTGGGCGAGGAGGCCGAGATTGTCGGCTTCCGCGACACGCGCAAAACGGTCGTGACCGGCGTGGAGATGTTCAAGAAGCAGCTGGACGAGGGGCTCGCGGGGGACAATGCCGGGCTGCTGCTTCGTGGAGTTGCTAAAGAAGATGTGGAGCGGGGGATGGTGCTGGCGAAGCCGGGCTCGATCAAGCCGCACACCAAGTTCAAGGGCGAGATCTACGTGCTGAGCAAGGAAGAAGGCGGGCGGCACACGCCGTTCTTCAACGGCTACCGGCCGCAGTTCTACTTCCGCACCACCGATGTGACGGGAACCGCCAAGCTGCCGGAGGGCACGGAGATGGTGATGCCGGGGGACAATATCGCGCTCGAGATCGAGCTGCACACGCCGGTGGCGATGGAGAAGGGGCTGCGGTTCGCGATTCGCGAGGGCGGCCGGACGGTGGGCGCGGGGACGATCTCGGAGATCATCGCGTAGCCACCTGCGGTGGGGCCAGTTGCGCCCTGCGGGCGAAGTGCTTTCGTCGGCCGTTTTAACAGCAGTTCCGTTCTTTGCGTACTGGTAGGCGTACGGCGGGGTGCGAGCCCCGCCGGAATGCAGAAAGATGTGGAAGCGAAATGGTAGGACAGAGAATTCGTATCCGGCTGAAGGCTTATGACTACAGGGTGCTCGACACCTCGACGGGCGAGATTGTGGAGACGGCCAAGCGCACGGGTGCGCAGGTGGCCGGGCCTATTCCGCTGCCGACGGTCAAGAACAAGTACTGCGTGCTGCGTTCGCCGCACGTCGATAAGAAGTCGCGCGAGGCATTCGAGATCCGGACTCACAAGCGGCTGATCGATATCCTGGAGCCGACGCAGCAGACGGTAGACGCGCTGATGAAGCTCGACCTGCCGGCGGGCGTGGATGTCGAGATCAAGGCTTTCGAGAAATAACGGCTCGTAATCCGCCGGCGACGCAAGAGCAACAGCAACACCGGCAGTGCGTCGCATGCGGCGCATGATGAGGAAGGAAAGCAATGGCAGTTACTGGAATTCTGGGCAAAAAGATCGGCATGACGCAGGTGTTCGACGAGCAGGGCAATGTGCACCCGATCACGGTGCTGCAGGCGGGCCCGTGCGTCATTACCCAGCTGAAGACGATGGCGCGGGATGGCTACGACGCGGCGCAGATCGGCCTGGTCGAGTTTGTCAAAGCGTCGAAGGTGACCAAGCCGCAGGCCGGGCACTTTGCCAAAAGCAATGTTGCGCCTGCGCGTCTGATCAAGGAAGTGGGCGTCGAGGCGGTCAAGCCGGTTGCCGAGGGCGAAGAAGCGGAGGTCGGCGTCAAGGCCGGCGACCGCGTGCTGGTCGATATCTTCTCGGACGAGAAGTATGTGGATGTGGTCGGGACGAGCAAGGGCCGGGGTTTCGCGGGCGTGGTCCGGCGTCATAACTTCGGCGGCGGACCCAAGTCGCACGGACATATGTTTCAGGTGCAGGGCTCGATCGGTGCGTCGAGCTTTCCGTCACGGGTGTTCCCGGGGCAGAGAATGCCGGGCCACTACGGCGTGGACCGGACGACGGTGCGCAACCTGCGCATCCGCGGCATCGACCTTGAAGAGAATTTGATTATGGTGGAAGGCGCAGTACCGGGCGCGCGGGACGGGATCGTGCTGATTTCAAAGCCGAAGGCGCCGCCGCGTGAGCGCCGCGGGTTTGCCGGAGCTGGTACGGTCGATCCCTTGAAGGCCTCGAAGAAGGCCTCAGCCAAAAAGAAATAGGACTAGCCGTCCAGGCAGACGCGCCCCTTTGGGCGCAAGATCAAGAGCGATGCAGCAGGCGCGGCGCGTCAAGGCTGCCGGAAGAGAAGACGATGGCAACGATCGATGTACACAATCTACGCGGAGAAACGGTGGGCTCCTTCGAGCTCGCCGATGAGATCTTCGCACCCGAGTCGGTGAACGAGGGCCTGGTGTGGGAGGCGGTCAAGCACTTCCGCGCCGCCATGCGCCAGGGGACTGCAGCGACCAAGAACCGGAAGCTGGTTTCGGGTTCGGGCAAAAAGCTGTGGAAGCAGAAGGGCACGGGACGGGCCCGCGTCGGCTCAGTCCGCTCGCCGCTGTGGCGCCATGGCGGCACGGTCCACGGACCGCAGCCGCGCTCCTACGACTACGCGTTTCCGCGCAAGAAGGTGCTGGGCGCGCTGCGGTCGGCGCTGGCGGCCAAGCATGCCGAGGGCAAGCTGATCGTGGTCGACACCCTGGTGCTGCCGGAAGGCAAGACGAAGCTCTACCGTGCGGCGCTCGATACGCTCGATGCCAAGCGGACGGTGCTGCTGGTCGAGTCGAGCCAGGAGCTGGCCGCGAACACGATTCTGGGAGCGCGGAACCTGGCGCAGGTCGAGCTGCTGCTCTCGACCGAAGTGCACCCTTATGACGTGCTGCGGCACGACCGGGCAATCTTTTCGAAGTCCGCGATGGAAACCCTGCAGGAGTCGCTCAAGAAGACGGTTTCCAAACGCCGTCTCGCGCAGGTAAGAAAGGCACAGGTGGCTTAAGATGCCGACCCTCCACACAACATTGCGGCGCCCCGTCATTACCGAAAAGGGCCTGCAGGCTAAGGAAGCCGAGTCCACGCTGGTGTTTGAAGTGGCGACCAAGGCGACGAAGACCGAAGTGAAGCAGGCGGTCGAGACCCTGTTCAAGGTAAAGGTGGCCGCGGTACGCACCATGAACTACCTGGGCAAGGAGCGGCGCCGGGGCAAGTTCGCGGGCTACAAGCCGGACTGGAAAAAGGCGTACGTGCGCCTGGTCGCGGGCGAAAAGATGCCGGAGTACGTCGACAGTCTGTAGCCGGGCTGGGGCAAGAGCAGGCGAGAGCCAAGATTGAGCAAGCCCGGCGGCGCGATTCGCGCGGCACGGGCTGGAAGAGTAGAAACGATGCCGATCAAGACATACCGACCCATTACACCGACGCTGCGGTTCAAGACCACGCTGGTGAATGACGACATTACCACCGACAAGCCGTATAAGCCGCTGGTGGTCGTCAAACAGCGCACCGGCGGCCGCCGCAACGCGGGCGATTTGACCATCCGCCACCAGGGCGGCGGCCACAAAAAGATGCTGCGCCTGATCGACTTCAAGCGCGAAAAGTACGGGATTCCGGGCAAGGTCGCGACCATTGAATACGATCCCAACCGTTCCAGCCGGATCGCCCTGATCGCCTATGCCGACGGCGAGAAGCGCTACATCATTCAGCCGGTCGGCCTCAAGGTGGGCCAGTCGATCATGAGCGGCCCCGAGGCGGACATCCTGGTTGGCAACGCGCTGCCGCTGATCAACATTCCGGCCGGCACGACGGTGCACAATGTCGAGCTGCGGCCGGGCAAGGGTGCGCAGATGGTGCGCTCGGCCGGCGCCTCCGCGCAGCTGGTCGCCAAGGAGGGCGACTACGCGCTCTTGAAGCTGCCTTCGGGCGAAACCCGGCGGGTGCTGGTGGCCTGCATGGCGACCATCGGGCAGGTGGGCAACACGGACCACGAGAATGTAACGATTGGCAAGGCGGGGCGCAATCGCTGGAAGGGCATTCGCCCGGCCAACCGCGGCGTCTCGATGAACCCGGTTGACCACCCGCATGGCGGCGGCGAGGGCAAGACCTCGGGCGGCCGGCACCCGGTGACCCCGTGGGGCCAGCCGACGCGCGGCTACAAGACGCGCAACAACAAGCGGACCGATGTGTTTATCGTGAACCGACGGAAAAAGTAGCTCCTGCGGTCCTGGCCGGACGGGCGGCGCGCTTTGCGTGGCCGCGCCGATGGCGCGGATGAGATTTGTTGAGTAAAGGCGTTTCTAGCGCCGGTGAGGAAACGAGATGGCACGCAGCACAAAGAAGGGTCCCTTCATCGACGGGCACCTGATGGTCAAGGTCGAGGCGATGAACACGGCGAACGAGAAGAAGGTCATCAAGACCTGGTCGCGCCGGTCCACCATCTTTCCCGAGTTTGTCGGGCACACCATCGCGGTGCACAACGGGAAGAAGTTCATCCCGGTCTATGTGACCGAAAATATGGTCGGCCACAAACTGGGCGAGTTTTCGGCGACCCGAACGTTCAAGGGTCATACGGCGAAGTCGAACGAGTCTTCGGCCAAACCACGCTGAGCGTTCGACGGCGCGTTGCGGGATACGGGGAGTGAGGGTTTTCTGATGCAGCTGGATATACGGGAGTTCCGGGCCGAGGCGCGCTTCCAGCGGGTCAGCCCGCAAAAGGCGCGGCTGGTGCTGGACCTGATCAAGGGGCAGCGGGTGGAGCAGGCGTTGAACACGATCATGTTCACGAAAAAGGGCGTTGCGCCGCTGGTCGAAAAGGTGCTGCGCTCGGCGCTCCAGAATGCGAATTACCTGAGCGGCGAGCAGGGGCTCGATGTGGATGTCGACAACCTGTACGTGAAGTCGGCGATAGCCAACGACGGTCCGCGCATGAAGCGCATCCGTCCGGCGCCGATGGGTCGGGCGTTCCGCTACCAGCGCCGGATGTCGCATATCCTGATCTCGGTGGCGGAGATGAATGAGAACGCGGGCGTGGGCGGCTCCGAGTCGGGCGAGGAGAAGCGGGTGCGCGGCGGCAAGGCGACGGCGAAGCATTCCGCTCGGACCGTCGGCGTGACCGACAAGGCTGCGCCCAAAGTGGTGCCGGGCAAACGCAAGGCAGCCGCGAAGGCTTAGCGGCAGGAGCGGGCGGTGAGCCCGCCCAGCCACATAGTTTGGCAGGCCCGCTGACAACGCCGCAAGGCTGGCGGGGAAAGAACAGAGGAGCACGATGGGTCAGAAAGTTCATCCGTATGGATTCCGCCTGGGGGTCAACAAGCCCTGGCGCTCGCGCTGGTTCGTGGAGCGCGACTACGACAAGCTGCTGGTCGAAGACGTCAAGCTGAAGCGCGAGCTGAAGGAAAAGCTTAAGGCTGCCGGCGTCTCGTCGGTCGAGATCGAGCGGCCGGGCAACAAGCTGCGGCTGATTATCCGCACCGCGCGTCCGGGCATCATCATAGGGCGCAAGGGCACGGAGATCGACAAGCTGAAGCTCGAGATCCAGAAGCGCACCAACCGGGATGTGTTCATCGACATCCTGGAGGTGAACAAGCCGGAGCTCGATGCGCAGCTGGTGGCCGAAAATATCGCGCTGCAGCTGGAAAAACGGGTCGGCTTCCGCCGGGCGATGCGCAAGGCGGTCGACTCGGCGCTGCGCTTCGGCTGCAAGGGGATCAAGGTGCGGGTGTCGGGCCGTTTGAACGGCAACGAGATCGCGCGGTCGGAGTGGTACCTGCAGGGGCGTCTGCCGCTGCACACCCTGCGCGCCGACATCGACTACGGCTTCGCCGAGGCGCATACCACCTACGGAATCATCGGGGTGAAAACCTGGGTGTATCGCGGCGATATCTACCAGCAGCGCCGCACGGTGCCGCAGGTTGCCGGGGCGAGCGCGCCTGTATTCTAGGGCAGCAAGCTTGCGACTTGGAGAAGGTGGACGATGGCGGAAGAGTATGCGACCAAGATAGATCTTGACCATCTGCGGTCTGGTATCCGCGAGGATCTCGACTCATTTACCACGAGGATTCTAGAGCGTATCGACGCGGTCAAGCTCGAGTTGATCGAGCGGGACGAAAGGGTAGAAACGAAGCTGCTGCTCGAGTTTCGCAAGTGGGCGATCAGTTTCGAGTCGAAGTTCAAGGCGAACGAGGCGCTGGTGGTCGGCTTTAGCGAACGAATGACCAGCCTCGAGGAGCGCGTAAGCGACATCGAGCGCAGGGATTAGCAGGGATTACTAGATTGTAGCCGTGCGGGCGAGCCGGCAAAAGGATCGAAATTATGTTGATGCCGAAAAGGGTTAAGTACCGCAAACAGCAGCGCGGACGCATGAAAGGCAAGGCCTGGCGCGGCTCGGAGCTCGCGTTCGGCGAGTACGGGCTGAAAGCGATGGAGTGCGGCTACATCACCGACCGCCAGATCGAGGCGAGCCGGATTGCGATGACGCGGTTCATCAAGCGCGGCGGCAAGATCTGGCTGCGCCTGTTCCCGGACAAGCCCATCACCAAGAAGCCGGCCGAAACCCGTATGGGCAAGGGCAAGGGCGCGCCCGACCACTGGTCGGCGGTGATTCGTCCGGGCAAGATGCTGTTCGAAATGGAAGGCGTGACGCCGGAGATCGCCCAGGAAGCGATGCGACTGGCGGCGAACAAGCTGCCGCTGCGGGTGCGGTTTGTGCAGCGGCATGATGTCAAGGCAACGGTGGCGGCGAAGTAGCGCAGCGGGCACAGGATTCTTCGCTGGCATTCCGCGGCAAGAGCAAGTAGTATCGACAGGTTGGGCTTTGCGTCATGGCTTCTTATGGGCAGCCCTGATCTGCCATGACAAGCAGACGACAAACGGGAGACCCGGTCTGAATCCAGAAGCCTAGCGGCGCGGATCAGAATGGATCAGTGGGCCGGCGTCCCGGGAAGAGACGATTCAATGGAAACCACGAAGGTACGCGAGTTTGGCGATGCCGAACTGCGGGATGAAACGCGCAAGGCCGCGGAGCAGTTGTTCCGCATCCGGTTTCAGATCAAGCTGGGCCAGAAGGAAGGCGTCAAGCGGCTGCAGGTCTTGAAGAAGGATGTCGCGCGGTTCAAGACGGTCGAGCGGGAGCGGGCGCTGGGCATTCGCGGCGCCTCGCCGCTGGCCGCGAGCGCGGCGCCGGTGAAGAAGGAAAAGAAGGCGCGCAAGGCCAAGGCCGGCGCGGGAGAAGCGAGCTAGGCGATGCCAGAGACAGAGCAGACAGAGACACAGCAGGCAGGCGCGCCGGCGCGCGAGTCGCGGCGCAACGAAAAGGTCGGCTCGGTCGTTTCGACCAAGATGGAGAAGACCATCGTGGTGCAGGTCGAGATGGCCAAGGCTCACCCGAAGTACAAGCGGGTCATGCGCACCAGCAAGAAGTTTTACGCGCATGACGAGCAGAACTCGGCGCGGGTGGGCGATGTCGTGCGCATTCGCGAGACCCGGCCGCTTTCGAAGCTCAAGCGCTGGCAGCTGGAAGAGATCGTGCGGCGTTCGGCGCTGGCGCAGGCCGAAGAGGCAGCCCGGATCGCGGCACAGTAGGCACGGGCCAGAGATTGCGCGGCGGGACGTATGGTAGGCGCGGCGGGGATCGAAGCCGCGACCGGAGGGTAGGCAGATGGCAGTACAGATGAGAACGATGCTCGAGGTGGCGGATAACTCCGGGGCGCGCAAGCTCCAGGTCATCCTGCCGCTCGGCGGCAGCACCGGCAGGATCGCTTCGCTCGGCGATGTGGTCACGGCGGCGGTCAAGGAAAGCTCGCCCGACGGGCAGGTCAAGAAGGGCAAGGTGGTCAAGGCGGTCATCGTGCGGACGCGAAAGGAAGTGCGCCGCAAAGACGGCACCTATATCCGCTTTGATTCAAACGCCGGCGTGCTGATCAACGACGCGGGTGAGCCGGTAGGGACGCGCGTGTTCGGGCCCGTGGCCCGGGAGCTGCGCGACAAGAAGTTTCTGAAGATCGTATCGCTCGCGCCGGAAGTCATCTAGCAGGCGCAGCGCGAAGGGGCAGGGAAATGGCAGGGTTGAAGATTCAGCGCAATGATACGGTCGAGGTCATTACGGGTTCGGAGAAGGACCGCGGGCGCCAGGGCCGCGTCCTGCGGGTGTTTCCGGATACGAATAAGGTGCTGGTGCAAGGCATTCGCGTCATCAAGAAGAACGTGAAGCCGAATCCGCAGCGCAATATCAAGGGTGGCGTCGCGGAGCAGGAAGCTCCCCTGCAGATCTCGAATGTCATGCTGGTGTGCCCGGACTGCGGTCCGACCCGGGTAGGCTTCCGCATCGAGGGCGAGACCAAGGTGCGGGTGTGCCGCAAGTGCGACAAGGCTCTGCCGCCCCGGAAGAAATAAGGCGGCGCGCTGTTCACACGAAAAGCAAGCATTCCGCAACGGTACACGGCGCCCCACAAGAAGCGCTACTCCGAGACCGGAACAGGAGCAGGAGAAGAAAGCGACATGGCAGCACGTTTGAAGGAAAAGTATCTGACCGAGATCAAGCCCGCGCTCCAGAAGGAGCTGGGTCTGAAAAACCCCATGGCGGTGCCGCGGCTCGAAAAGATCGTCTTGAACATGGGCCTGGGCGAGGCGACGCAGAACTCAAAGCTGCTCGATCCACTGGTGGCGGACCTGGCTTTGATCGCCGGGCAGAAGCCGGTGACCACGCGGGCCAAGAAATCGATCGCCGCCTTCAAGGTGCGCGAGGGGATGCCGATCGGCGCGATGGTCACGCTGCGCGGCCATGTCATGTACGAGTTTCTGGACCGGCTGATCCAGATCGGCCTGCCCCGGGTGCGCGATTTCCGCGGGGTTTCGACCAAGAGTTTTGACGGGCGCGGCAATTACACGCTCGGCATGCGCGACCAGCTCATCTTTCCCGAGATCGATTATTCAAAGGTGGAAAAGCTGAAGGGCATGAACATCACCATTGTGACCACGGCGTCGGACGACAACCAGGCGCGGGCGCTGCTGAAGGCATTCGGGATTCCATTCCGGGCCGTCGCGTAAGAGCAGGACCTCAACCGAATGGGCCGCCTTGCGGCTGGGCGCTCCGCGGGAGCGAAAACAGGAAAGAGAGCAGGATGAGTACAACAGCAAAGCGTGTCAAGGACGAGCGTACCCCCAAGTTCAAGAGTCGGCAGCACAACCGCTGCAAGCTGTGCGGCCGCCCGCGGGCTTTTCTGCGCAAGTTCGGCATCTGCCGCCTCTGCTTCCGCATGCTGGCGCACCAGGGAGACATTCCCGGCGTGGTCAAGTCGAGCTGGTGAGCTGAACAGGAATGCAAACCGCAACAAAAAGGGGTGTATGCCCCGAGACCATCGCCGCTGGTTCTCTGGCTATTGCTGCCGGAGCGAACGGGAGATGAGGAGAACCGATGAATCTGACCGACCCAGTTGCTGATTTTCTTACGCGCATTCGCAACTCCATTCGCGCTCGCCACCAGAAGCTCGATGTGCCGGCCTCCCGGTTGAAGTCCGAGATCGCCCGCATCCTCAAGGAGGAGGGCTACATCGCGAACTACAAGGCGGCCGAGGAGGATGGGCACCCGGTGCTGCGCGTGTACCTGAAGTACGGCACCAACAACGAGGCGGTGATCCGCGACCTGCACCGGGTGTCGCGGCCCGGCTGCCGCGTCTACATCGGGCGCGACGAGATCAAGCGGGTCCAGGGCGGCCTCGGCATCTCGATCCTGACCACGCCGAAGGGTGTCATGACCGGCCGGCAGGCCCGGCGCGAAGGCGTAGGCGGCGAATTGCTCTGCGAAGTCTGGTAGCCTGGCCGGCTAGCCGGCGACGCGCTTGCGCGCGTGGGGGTTGCCGGCGGACGGAAGTGGTGTGAGGGCGACGATGTCGCCTGTTGGGTTGAGTGGTAAGGCAGGGCAAGACCTGCGGGCTGCAGTGGAACGTGGACCGGCATGACCGGCGAGCGGGACTCGCAAGCCATAAAGGATGGAAACGATGTCGCGTATAGGCAGGCAGCCTATCCCGCTTCCGGCGGGGGTCAAGTACACGGTCCAGGGCAACACCCTGCTGGTCGAGGGGCCGAAGGGGAAGGTGCAGCAGTCGATTCCGGCTGGGATTGCGCTCGAAACCCGCGAGAACTTTATCCACGCGGTGCGCGAGAACGACTCGCAGGCCGCGATCCACGGTTTAACCCGTGCTCTCGTGTTCAATGCGGTCGAAGGCGTGACCAAGGGCTGGACCAAGGACTTGGACATTGTCGGCATCGGCTACCGGGTGGAGCTGAAGGGGCCGAAGATGGTGGTGTTCACCCTCGGCTACTCGCACCCGATCGAGTTCCCGCTGCCCACCGGGATCACGGCGGCCGTCGACGCGAAGCAGACCCGTTTGACCATTTCCGGGATCGATCGCCAGAAGGTGGGCCAGGTGGCCGCCGATATGCGCTCGCTGCGCAAGCCGGATCCGTACAAGAACAAGGGTGTGCGGTACGCGGGCGAAAAGCTGAAGAAGAAGGCTGGCAAAACCGGGTCGAAGTAGTTTGGGCGCAGCCCAAGTATTTTCAAGCAAAAAACCGAACGGGGCCGCAGGGCGGCTCCGCCACTAGGAAGGAAAGCAGATGATTCCCAAGCTCAAGCGCAACGAAGTCCGCCGGAGGGTGCACTCGCGCATCCGCCAGAAGGTGCATGGCTCGGCCGAGCGGCCCCGGCTGAATGTGTACCGCTCGCTCAACCATATCTACGCGCAGGTGATCGACGACAACCAGGGCGCCACGCTGGTTTCGGCCTCGACCGTGACCGCGAAGATCAAGGTGGGCGGCAACCTGGAGGCGGCCAAGGAAGTGGGCAAGCTGGTCGCGGAGCGGGCGCGCGAGAAGGGCGTCAAGAAGGTGGTCTTCGACCGCGGCGGCTACCTGTATCACGGCCGGATCAAGGCGCTTGCGGACGCGGCGCGCGAGGCGGGGCTGGATTTCTAGGATTGCGATGGTTTTGTGCAGGGATGGGGCCCGGAGCGGCCCGGAAGGAACTGAGGGTAGGCAATGCTGAAGAAAAAGCTGGACGCGGGACAGTACAACCTGAAGGATCAGGTGGTTTCAATCAACCGCGTGACCAAGGTGGTCAAGGGCGGCAAGAATATGTCGTTCGCGGCGCTGGTGGTGGTCGGGGACCCGAACTCGGGCGTGGTCGGGTACGGCTCGGGCAAGGCCAAGGAAGTGCCGCAGGCGATCCGCAAGGGCATCGAGTCGGCCAAGAAGAACCTGGTCCGCATCAATCTGACCGAGACCACGATTCCCCATCAAGTGCTCGGGCGCTTTGGTTCCGGCCAAGTCCTGCTGAAGCCGGCGCCCGAAGGCACAGGGGTGATCGCGGGCGGGGCCGTGCGCGCGGTAATGACCTCGGCGGGGGTGCAGAATGTGCTGAGCAAGAGCCTGGGCTCTGCCAATCCGCATAACGTGATCAAGGCAACGTTCGACGCGCTGGTACAGCTGCGCGACCGCGCCGAAGTGGCCGCGCTGCGCGGCAAATCGGTGCAGGAGTTATAGGGCGATGACAGAAAGCAAGGCGATGATGCGCATCCAGTACTATCGGTCGATGATCCAGGCGCCGGTCAAGCATAAAACGGTAGTCAAGGGGCTCGGCTTTACGCGGCTCCAACAGGTGGTTGTGCGGGAAGATACGCCCTCGATCCGGGGCATGGTGAAGAAGATTCCGCACCTGGTCCGTATTCTGGAGGGCTGAGGAGTCAGGAGTCAGGAGTCAGTCCTGCGAGGCTGATCCCGACCAGCGGGAGGGCCGCTGAGCTTGCGCCCTCGGCAACAAAGTACACATGCCACGAAGTGGCCGCCAGCCGCGCAGGCGGTTTTAGCATTTGATTTGAAGCGAGTCGGCCGAGAAAGCCGGCGTTAGCGAGGGAACCATGAATTTATCCAATCTCCGCGCCCCAGCCAAGGCGAACCGGAACAAGAAGCGAGTGGGCCGCGGCATGGGCTCGGGCCACGGCAAGACCTCGACCCGCGGGCACAAGGGCCAGGGCTCGCGTTCGGGCTCAAGCCTGATGCGCGGCTTCGAAGGCGGCCAGATGCCGCTGCACCGGCGCCTGCCCAAGCGCGGCTTCACCAACATTTTCCGCACCGAGTACACGGTGCTGAACCTGATCCGGATCGCCGAGATGGGCGAAACCGAACTGACCCATGAGCGGCTGCTGGCGCTCGGCTTTCTCAAGCGCCGCAACGAGCTGCTGAAAATCCTGGGTACGGGCGACCTGGCGCACGCGGTCACCATCCACGCGCACAAGTTCTCAAAGTCCGCGCAGGAGAAGATAGAAGCCGCCGGCGGCAAGGCTGTCCTGATCGCGTAAGCCACGCTCCGGATTTTTTTAGGAATACAGCGAGAGGCAGCCGCCGGCTGCCTCTCGCTGTATTCTGAATCGAGACCGCCCATGATTTCCCGAGACGAGCTGCCGCATGCTTGAGAAGTTCCTCAACATCTTCCGCATTCCCGAACTGCGCAACCGCGTTCTGTTCACCTTTGCCATGCTGGCCGTGTACCGCCTCGGCGCCCACATTCCCACCCCCGGCATCAACACCAGCGCGCTGGCCAGCTATTTCAATTCAATGAACGGCTCGCCGCTGGGCCTGGTCGACCTGTTCAATGGCGGCAATCTGCGCAAGATGACGGTGTTCGCGCTGGGCATCATGCCGTACATCACGGCATCGATCATTTTCCAGCTGCTTACCGTCGTGTACGAGCCGCTGGCCAAGCTGCAGAAGGAAGGCGAGGTCGGCCGCCGCAAGATCACCCAGTGGACCCGCTACGTGACCATCGCGCTCGCGCTGGTGCAGTCGGGCTTCATCGCGGTCGCGCTCTCGCATGGAACCGGCGGCCAACAGCTGGTGCTGCACCCCGGCGCCGGCTTTATTCTGTTCACCATGATGACGCTGACTACCGGTTCGGCCTTCATCATGTGGCTGGGCGAGCAGATCACCGACCGCGGCATCGGCAACGGCATGAGCCTGCTGATCTTCGCGGGCATCGTGGTGGGGCTGCCCCGCGCTATCGCCGAGCTGGTGCAGACCGCGCGCACCGAGAAGTTTGGCGCACTCACGATTCCCGCGCTCATCCTGCTGGTGGTGGCGATGGCCGGCCTCGTCGCCTTTATCGTGTTCGTCGAGCGCTCCGAGCGCCGCGTGCCTGTGCAGTACGCCAAGCGAATCGTTGGCCGGCGCATGATGGGCGGCCAGTCCACCCATCTGCCGCTCAAGGTCAACTCGGGCGGCGTGATGCCGGTCATCTTCGCGGCGTCGGTGCTGTCCGCCCCGCTCTTGTTCGGCCAGGCGCAGTTTGTCAAGAATTCGGCCGTGCTCACTCGCATCTTCGACAACCTGCGCGCGGGCGAGCCCTGGTACGTGCTGCTCCAGTCTGTCGCCATCATTTTCTTTGCCTACTTCTATATCTCGATCGTCTTCCGCCCCGACGATATCGCGGACAACATGCGCAAGTATGGCGGGTTCATTCCGGGCATCCGTCCCGGCAAGCGCACGTCGGACTATATCAACGACATCCTGACCCGGCTGACGCTGGTCGGCGCCATTTACCTGATCCTGATCTCGCTGGTGCCGACGATCCTGATCTCGGGCATCCACCTCAACCACCTGCCGCTGATTGGCGGCGTATTCGAGCACCTGCCGCTGTGGATGACCAACGGGCTGGGCTTCAACTTCTATTTCGGGGGCACCTCGCTGCTGATCGTGGTCGGCGTGGCCATGGATACGGTCAACCAGGTGGAGTCGCAGCTCATCATGCGCCACTACGAAGGCTTCTCCTCAAAGAGCCGGGTGCGTGGAAGGCGGTCCTGGTAGTTGGCGTCCTCGTTGACTGACTGGACCGATGCCAGGCAGGCATTCCGTCCCGGCCCCATTCTGCTGATGGGCGCCCCGGGGGTCGGCAAGGGCACCCAGGCCAAGGAGCTGGTGCTCCGCTGGGGGATCCCGCAGATCTCGACCGGGGACCTGCTGCGCGCAAATGTAGCCTCGGGCTCCGCGCACGGCATCATGGCCCGGGCGTTGATGGATGCTGGCCAGCTTGTCCCGGACGGCCTCGTCAACCGCATGGTAGAGCAGCGGCTGGAGGAGCCGGATACGGAGCGGGGATACATCCTCGACGGGTATCCAAGGACCCTGGCCCAGGCCGAGTGGCTGGACACGACGCTGGCGGCTGAACACCCGATGGCGCCTGGCTCCGGGAAAGTCGATCTTATCCCCGGTGCGGCGCTCCCCGAAACGGCGATCCCTGGAGCAGCGATCCCGCTGGTTGCCGTCTCGCTTCGGGTTGCGTATACTCAGTTACTGCGCCGAATTACCGGCAGACGCATCTGTCCGGTCTGCGGCAGTATCTACAACATTTATCTCCAGCCGCCTGCCCGCGGAACTCTCTGCGACCTGGACGGCACGGCTCTTGAGCGCCGGGACGACGACTCGGAAGCGGTGTTCGAAGGGCGTATGCGTGCTTACGCAACCCTGACCGCCCCGGTTGTGGAACATTACCAGGCGCTCGGCCGGCTGGTGGAGATCGATGGCGAGGCCCCGCTCGAGGTGGTGACCGGAAGGGTGGAGCAGGCAGTGCGGCAGTTGAGGAAGCAAGCGTAGTGGCGGTCATGCTCAAGAGCGGAGATGAGATTGCGCGGATGCGCCGCGCAGGCGAGATGGTGCGGGAGCTGCTCGATGCGGTGCGGCCTCATGTCAACCCGGGCGCGAGCACGATGGACCTGGAAGAGGCGGCGGCGGCCAAGGTCAAGGAGCTGAAAGTCACGCCGGCGTTCAAGGGGTACCGCGGTTTTCCCTGTGTGCTGTGCACCAGTGTGAACCAGGAGGTGGTGCACGGCATTCCTTCGCGGAGAAAGGTTCTACGCGAAGGGGATATTGTCTCGATCGATACCGGCGTGGTTGTCGACGGATTCTACGGCGACTCGGCAACGACGATCGGTGTGGGAGCGGGCCTGGAAGGTGAAGCAGCCCGGCTGCTCGCGGTCACCGAAGCCTCGCTCGCGGCGGGTATTGATGCGGTGGCGAAGGGCGCGACCTTGGGCGATGTCGGCGCCGCGGTGCAGCAGATGGTGGAGCGGGAAGGCTTCAGCGTGGTGCGGGAGTTTGTGGGGCACGGCATCGGGACGCACCTGCACGAAGACCCGCAGGTGCCGAACTACGGGAGGCGCGGCCGGGGCATGAAGCTGCGCGAGGGCATGGTCTTCTGCATCGAGCCGATGGTGAATGCGGGCAAGGCGGCGGTGCAGGTGTTGAGCGATGGCTGGACGACGGTGACGATGGATGGGACGCTGAGTGCGCACTTCGAGCACACGGTTGCCGTCACCGCGAACGGGGTCGAGGTTCTGACTCGCTAGCGCGAGTGAATCCGACCCGCTGAGAGTCGTTTCGCGCGGGCTTGAAGGAAAGTGGCAAGACAGTCTCGCCGCGGCGGCAAGCCGGGCGGCGGGGCGGAATCGGGATACGGGTGTCGAAGGAAGACGCAATTGAGGTAATGGCGACGGTTGTGGAGACGCTGCCGAACGCGATGTTCAAGGTGGAACTCGAGAACAAGCATCAGGTTCTGGCCCACGTCTCGGGCCGCATGCGGAAGAACTTCATCCGCATTCTGCCGGGCGACCGGGTTGCGGTGGAGCTGAGTCCCTACGACCTGACCCGGGGCCGGATCGTGTACCGGTACAAGTAAGCAGCAGGAAGGAATTACAATGAAGGTTCGTGCATCTGTAAAGAAGATCTGTGACAAGTGCAAGGTGATCCATCGTCGCGGCGTGGTGCGGGTTATCTGCGAAGTCGCCAAGCACAAGCAGCGCCAGGGCTGACGCCCGACCGCCGGCCGCCATTTCAGGGTCGGGGGAAACACAGTGAGCCCGCGGGCGAGTTCTCTCCGGTAGCGAGAGTGCGATGAACCCGCGGTACCGCTCCACCCAGCCGGGCACCAGCACCGGCATCAACCGCCCCCGACGGAGACGTTCCGGTTCGAGGCACAAAGAGGCGAGCATGGCACGTATTGCTGGAGTCGATCTGCCCAACAACAAGCAGACGCGGATCGCACTCACCTATATCTACGGCATCGGGAACCCGCGCGCGATGCGTATTCTCACCAAGGCCGACATCGATCCCTTTCGCAAGCTCTCGACCCTGAGCGAGGAAGAGATCAACCAGATCCGCCAGGTCATCGAGCAGGAAGGCGGGATCGAAGGCGACCTGCGCAAGGATGTCTCGATGAACATCAAGCGGCTGATCGATATTCAGTCCTACCGCGGGCTGCGCCACCGGCGCAACCTGCCGGTGCGCGGACAGCGGTCGCACACCAACGCGCGCACCCGCAAGGGACCGCGCAAGGGCACCGTGGCCGGCAAGAAAAAGGTGACCAAGTAATGGCGAAGGCGCAGAAATCGACAGCAGGCAAGGGCTCGGCCGCCAAGGCGGGCAAGAACAAGAAGTTCAAGAAGCGCGAGCGCAAAAACGTGCCCTACGGCCTGGTGCACATCCAGGCGACGTTCAACAACACCATCGTCACCATCACCGACGGGCAGGGCAATACGCTTTCCTGGAAGAGTTCCGGGTCGCTCGGCTTCCGCGGCTCGCGCAAGGGGACGCCGTTCGCGGCGCAGCAGGCCGCGCAGAACGCGGCCACCCAGGCGCGCGACCATGGGCTGCGCTCGGTCGATGTGCGTGTTTCGGGGCCCGGGTCTGGGCGTGAGTCGGCGGTGCGTGCGCTGGCCGCGGCTGGGATCGATGTGCGTTCGATTCGTGACGTTACGCCGATCCCGCACAACGGCTGCCGGCCGCCTAAGCGGCGGCGCGTGTAAGTGCAAAACCGCCTGCGCGGCTCGCGGCCACTTCGTGGCATGTGACTGCGCTTCGCACAACAACATTGGACCGGGATGAAGCGCCGCAAGCGCGTAAACCGGTCGTCACCCGAAGTCAGGAGAACCATCCGTGGCACGTTATACCGGACCCGTCTGCCGCCTTTGCCGCCGCGAAGGCATGAAGTTGTTCTTGAAAGGCACCCGCTGCTTTTCCGACAAGTGCGCGATTGAAAAGCGCAATTTCGCCCCTGGCCAGCACGGCCGCGACCGCAAGGCCAAGATCGTCGGCTACGGCCTGCAGCTGCGTGAAAAGCAGAAGGCCAAGCGCATCTACTTCGCGCTCGAAGGCCAGTTCCGCGCCTACTATGAGAAGGCTTCGAACTCGCAGGGCAACACCGGCGCCATCCTGCTGCAGCAGCTCGAGCGGCGCCTGGACAATGTCGCCTTCCGGCTTGGCTATGCGAGCTCCCGTCGCCAGGCCCGGCAGATCGTCCGTCACGGCCACGTTGAGGTGAACGGCCGCAAGGTCAACATTCCGTCGTTCCAGGTTTCGGTCGGGGACGAGATCAAGATTCGCCCGAACGCGAGCAAGTTTCAGGTCATTGAGACGGCGCGCGAGTTCGCCTCGCACCAGCCCGCGCCGGTATGGCTGCAGGTCAATGCGGCCGAGCTTTCGGGCAAGATTGTGGCACTGCCGCGCCGTGAGGATATTCAGCTGCCGGTCAACGAGCAGCTGATCGTCGAGCTGTACTCGAAGTAAGGTTTTGCCTTTGCGCGAAGCGCAGTCACACGCCACGAAGTGGCCGCCTCCCGCGCAGGGGGTCTTCAGCCTTTGCACCAAGACACGCGAACCGGCGCAGAATGCTTCGCGCCGGCGCGTATAAGGAGAAACACCATGTTGTGGAGAGGTTTTCAGCGCCCCAAGCGGCTTCAAGTCGACACCGAGACTCTTACCGATCGCTACGGCAAGTTCAGCGCCCAGCCATTCGAGCGCGGCTTCGGCACCACCATCGGCAACTCGCTGCGCCGCACCCTGCTCAGCTCGATCGAGGGCGCGGCCGTCACCGCGATTAAGATTGAAGGCGTTCTGCATGAGTTCCAGTCCATCACCGGCGTGGTCGAGGACGCCACCGACATCATCCTGAACCTCAAGCAGATCCCCTTCAAGCTGAACGGGGATGGGCCCAAGGCGCTCTACCTACGGGTTGAAGAGCCCGGCATCGTGACCTCGGGCATGATCGAGGCCGACGGCGACGTCGAAATTCTCGACAAGGACGTCTATGTCGCGACCGTAAGCGAAGGCGGCAAAATCGACATGGAAATGCGGCTCAAGCGCGGCCGCGGCTATGTTTCCGCGGACAAGAACTTCGACCAGGACCTCGGGATCGGCTTCATGCCCATCGACTCGGTCCACTCGCCCGTACGCAAGGTTAACTACACGGTGGAGGCGGCGCGTCTCGGCCAGATTACCGACTACGACAAGCTGACGCTCGAAGTGTGGACCAACGGTTCGGTAGTGCCGGCCGATGCGGTAGGTCTGGCGGCGAAGCTGCTCAAGGATCACATGAGCATTTTCATCAACTTCGAGGAAGAGATCGAGCTTGAGGGCCACATGGACGACCGCGGCGGCCTGCTGCGCAACGACAACCTGAACCGCTCGGTCGAAGAGCTCGAACTGAGCGTCCGCAGCTATAACTGCCTGAAGAACGCGAACATCCAGACCATCGGCGAGCTGGTGCAGAAGACCGAAGCCGAGATGCTGAAGACCAAGAACTTCGGCCGCAAGAGCTTGAACGAGATCAAGGAAATCCTCGCGCAGATGGGTTTGTCGCTCGGCATGAAGATCGACGACCAGGGCAACGCCGTACCTGGACCGACCAGCATTCTGCCCTCCCAGCAGCTTGCCGCGGCCCAGTACAGCCGCTTCGACGACGAGGAAGACGAGATCCTCGACGACGAAGGCGACATGACGCTGCAGAACGAGCCGGAGAACTTTTAAGTTCGAGCAAACAGGAGTCAGGAGACAGCAAGCAGCTGTTTCCCTGGCTCCTGATCCTGAACTTCGCACTGCAAGATCAGAGACAGAAGAGAGAACCCCATGCGCCATCGCAAAGCAGGATTCAAACTCGGACGCAAGACCCCGCACCGCCGAGCGCTGTTGAGGAACCTGGTCACGTCCATCCTGATGGAAGACCGTGTCGAAACGACGCTCACCAAGGCCAAGGCCGTGCGGCCGCAGGTAGAAAAGATGATCACGCTGGGCAAGCGGGGCGACCTGCACGCGCGCCGTCAGGCGCTGGCTTACCTGATGACTCGCGAGTCGGTTTCGCGGCTCTTCGACACGGTCGCGCCGCGTTACGGCGAGCGCGCCGGCGGCTACCTGCGGATCGTCCGCACCGGCTTCCGCAAGGGCGACGGCGGCGAGACCGCGCTGATCGAACTGCTAGGCGCCGAGCAGGTACTCGACGAAAAGCGGCAGAAACGCGCGGAAGCCCGCACCAAGCGCCGCGAGGAAATGCAGGCCGCGCTTGCGGCCAACGGTCCCACGCCGGGCACCGAAGGCGAAGAGCCGCAGCCGTAGTAGACGGCCCCTCGGGATTATAGCCCACGTCCGTGGCGCACCTGGAGCTCCTTCCAGATGCGCCTTTTCGTGTAAGCCAAAATCCTGCCTCCTGCCCACGATGCGGGAAACGGGATCTGCCCCCGGCAAGCTCCGGCCGTAAATCTGGCGCGGAAATGCCGCTCCCGCCCTGCAGAACGGCCCTGCAGAACGGCCCTGCAGAACGGTCCTGGAGAACGGCCCTGGAGAACGGCTCTGGAGAACGGCCCTAGTACTAAAGTGAGGGGAAACGTTCGCCCCCTCTAGCGAACCGTTCCGCTCTTGCCGATAAAGCAGCCAGGATTGAAATGACCCTGGCCGCTTACATACGGAGTGTGTGTGTCTGGATGGTGCTGGCTCTGCTCAGCACAGCCGGGCTGTGGGCGCAGAAGCAGTTGTTTCGCCAGTATGGCGTCGACGAAGGCCTTGATAATCTGCACGTTCGATGCCTTCTCCAGGACCGCATCGGCTTTCTCTGGGTCGGCACCGATAATGGACTGTTCCGCTACGACGGAGCCGGCTTCCAAAAATTCAGCCACGAAGAGGGGCTTCAAAGCGCGGAGATCGTCGACTTGGCGGAATCACCCAGGGGTGTTCTTTGGGTGGCGACGCAGATCGGTATCGCCCGTTTTGCGGGCAAACGATTCCAGCCGGTCGCGATTGGCCAGAATGTCGAAGTGAGGGCCATCGCCTTTGACTCCCACGAACGAATCTACCTCCATATCGCCGCAGGCATTCTTCGCGGACTCCCGGACCGGGACGGGTCGTTTCATTTTCAAACGGCGGTCCGCGGCGCGGTCCGGGGCATGTTCGTCGACCGCGGCGGCAGCCTGCTTTTCGGCCGGGATGGCGGCCTTTGGCGCCTTGCGGACAACGATTTGGAACGCGTCAGCTCCTCTGCCGGGCTGCCGGTTGACAACTGGGATGCCATTACGAGGGACTCCCTGGGCAATCTCTGGATCCGCAGCAAACTGCGTCTGTTCGAACAGTTGGCTGGCAGGCCGCGTTTCGTGGAGCGTACCGCCGGAATGGCTCACGTAGCGGATTGTCACCTTTATGCCGACCGGCACGGACGTGTCTATGTGTCGACCGATGTCGGACTCGCCGTGCTGGACCGGGGGCATGTTGAGCTGATCGATGCGCTGCATGGATTCCCAGCGGACTCCGCGGGCCCTGTCCTGGTCGACCGGGAAGAGTCGCTCTGGATTGGCGCTGAAGGGGGCAGCCTGGTTCGTCGCCTCGGCCATGGAGAATGGATGTCCTGGAAACGGGAAGACGGTCTGCCAAACAACACCGTTTGGGCCACCTTGCATGACAGTGCCGGACAGCTATGGGTTGGAACCGAGGCGGGCCTGCGCATCTTCGACGCCCAGGGCCGCGTCCTTCACTCCTGGAACAGCCACAACGGACTAGCCGGCGACCGCGTCTTTTCGATCGTGGAAGGCCCGGCCGGAGACTTCTTCGTTGGCACGGATCCTGCCGGAATCAGCCATTTCGATAAACACGGAGTCCTGTTAAGAACCCCCGTCTCCGGATACGAAGCCGAGCAGGTACTGGCCATGACCGTTGACCGCGAGCACCGGCTCTGGGCCATGGGGACAGGCGGCTGCTTTCGCACCCGCGCGCCGCTCCGGGGTTCCACCCGGCTTACCTTTGAGCGCATGACCATCCCCGGCATCCCCGCGCAAACTACCTTTCGTGGCGTCACGGTCGGCGCGGCCGGTGCGGTCTGGCTGGCCTCTTCCGGCGGCCTGGTCCGGTTTTACGACGGAAGCTGGAAGGTTTTCTCCGAGCGCGACGGACTCAAGGCTTCCGATTTGGCAGCCGTCGCCGAGGATCGGGGCAATCTCTGGATTGCCTACCGCGATGCTCTCGGGATCAGCTTTCTCCGCTGGAACGCTCATTCGTTTGTCGCGACCCATTTCACCGAGCAGAGCGGCCTGTCTTCCAATGCGGTCTTCGCCCTGGCTATCGACCTGCGGGGGCGGCTTTGGGCCAGCACGGACAAAGGCGTCAGTGTTGCTGGACCGCAAGGCTGGACACGCTTCAGCAATGAGGATGGACTCATCTGGAACGACACAAACGGCCTCGCCTTGAGCGTCGATTCCGCGGGCGATATTTGGATCGGAACCTCCGGCGGCCTCTCGCGTTACACCGCCCTGCCATATCCGCTCGCTGAAGCTGCTCCGCCGATCGTGCTCACCGGCGTCAAGGGTGTTTCGCGGGAGTGGCAGCCAGGCGACCGGCCGACTCTACCCTACTCCCAGCGCTCGTTGTCTTTCAGCTATGCCGCCCTCAGCTTCTCGTCCGAGAGCCGGGTTCATTTTCGCTACCGGCTGGTCGGCTACGAACGTACCTGGAACGAAACCAGCGAGCGGAACGTCCGCTATGCCGCTCTGCCGCCCGGCAACTATGTGTTCGAGGTGCTCGCCCAGGGTCCCAACAGTCTGTGGAGCCCGGAGCCCGCGCGGTTCGCGTTCTCCGTTCAAGCCCCCTGGTGGAGAACCTTGTGGTTCGTTCTCACCTGCCTCTTGGTTGCCGGCCTGCTGGGCTACGCACTCTGGCATCTCCGCATGCAGGTTCTTATCACCCAGAAAAAGCAGTTGGAGCGGCAAGTGGCGGACCGGACGCTCGAGTTGAGGGAAAGCCACCGCCAGCTCGAACAGATTGCTTACTGCGATACGCTGACATCGCTGCCCAACCGGCGCCGGTTTACCGAGGAGCTTCAGATACGTTTGGATCAGGCTCGCCGACAGGAACGGTCGCTTGCCCTGCTGCTCACCGATCTCGACCGCTTCAAGCAGATCAATGACACCTTTGGCCACGACGCGGGCGACTGTGTCCTGATCGAAGCCGCTTTTCGCTTGCGGGGCGCGGTCCGGGATTCGGATTGCGTCGCACGCCTCGGCGGGGATGAATTCGCGATTCTGCTGGCTCCCGCGAATGACCGGCAGGACATAGAGGCCGTTTGCACACGCATTCAGGAAAGCTTCTGCTTGGAAATCGGGTATCGGGGCGCGAGCCTGAAACTCGGCTGCAGCGTCGGAATCGCGGTGTTTCCCGAAGACGGCGATACCCAGGAAACGCTCTACCGGTCCGCCGATCTGGCGCTCTACGAGGCCAAGCGAACCGGCCGCAACCTGTTTTCCTGGTATCAGCCGAAAAACATGGACAGGTCTTCCCTCGGGGAAAATGCGGTCAGCGCTTCTCTCGAGCGAAACCGCGCCTGAGCTCCCAGCGGTCCGGCGCTACTCCACATGCCCTACTCCACATGATAGTTGGGCGCCTCGCGGGTGATGATGACATCGTGCACATGGCTTTCGCGCAGGCCGGCGTTTGAAATGCGGACAAAGCGCGCATTCCGCTGCAGCTCGGCAATGGTGCCGCAGCCCAGGTAGCCCATGCCCGAGCGCAGGCCGCCCACCAGCTGGTGCACCATCGCCTCCAGCGGCCCGCGATGCGGCACCCGCCCCTCGATCCCCTCCGGCACGAACTTCGCCAGGCGGTTCGTCCCGCTGCGGTCGCGGTCCGCGTCCACAACCCCTTCGGCGCGCAGCGGCACCGTCTCCAGGTCGCGTGAGCTCTGGAAGTACCGCTCGCCCGATCCCTGCGCCATTGCCGACAACGACCCCATGCCGCGGTACGCCTTGAACGACCGGCCCTGGTACAGAATCGTCTCGCCCGGGCTCTCGTCCACTCCGGCAAACAGCGAGCCGATCATAATCGAGTCCGCCCCCGCGGCGATCGCCTTGGTCACGTCGCCCGAGTACTTGATGCCGCCATCGGCGATGATCGGAATGTTGCGCTCGCGGCCCGCGCGGTAGGCCTCGGAAATGGCCGTAATCTGCGGCATGCCCGCGCCCGTCACCATGCGCGTGGTGCAGATCGACCCCGGCCCAATGCCCACCTTGACCGCGTCCGCGCCCGCATCCATCAGCGCCAGCGCGCCCTCATAGGTGGCGACGTTGCCGGCCAGCAGGTCCACATTCGGAAAGCGCTTCTTCACCTGCCGCACCGCCTCCAGCACCCGCGAGGAGTGCCCGTGCGCCGAGTCGATCGAAAGCGTATCGCACAACTCCTTCACCAGTTCGCAGGCGCGCTCCAGGTAGTCGCCGGTCGCGCCGATCGCCGCGCCCACCCGCAGGCGTCCCTGCTCGTCCTTGCTCGCGTTCGGGTACTTCAGCTTCTTCTGGATGTCCTTGACGGTAATGAGGCCCTTGAGCTCGTAGTCGCCATTCACCACCAGCAATTTTTCCACGCGGTGGTCGTGCAGGATCGCTTCCGCGTCTTCGAGCGTGGTGCCGACCGGGACGGTAATCAGGTCCTTCTTGGTCATCACGGCGGAAACGGGAATGTCGGTGCGGGTCTCGAAGCGCAGGTCGCGATTCGTCAAAATCCCGACCAGCCGCTTGCCCTGCGTGACCGGCACGCCGGAAATCTTGTAGCGCCGCATCACGTCGAGCGCGTCGGAGATGAGCTGCTCGGGCGCGATCGTGACCGGGTCGACGATCATGCCGCTCTCGGAGCGCTTCACCTTGTCGACCTCGGTGGCCTGCTGTTCGATCGACAGATTGCGGTGAATGATGCCGAGGCCGCCCTGCTGCGCCATGGCAATGGCCAGGCGCGACTCGGTCACCGTGTCCATCGCGGCCGACAGCAGAGGCGTGTTCAGGCTGATGTTGCGGGTGAGCCGGGTCTCGGTTGTGACCTGGTTGGGAACCACTTCGCTGAAGGCAGGAATGAGAAGGACGTCGTCAAACGTCAATGCTTCGGGGATCGGATGTTCAATCATGGGTGAAGTTACCGCGCGCCTGAGCAACGAGGCCGCGCAGCCTTCGCCTGATTGTAGCAAGGCTGGCTTGATTGCATCCGAGAGCGCAAGACGTTCCTTGATGTCCTGTATATACTACGTGTATACGTATTCAGGTATGGATTTCTCCTTTCTCTACGAAGGTCAGGGTTTTGTGTGGAACCAGGAGAAAGCTTTCAGCAATATTAGCAAGCATGGCGTCAGCTTCGAGCCGGCATGCCAGATCTTTCTCGATCCACTACACGGATCCTCGATGCGAGCACGGCAAGCGAGCAGCGGGAAGCCGCAATTGGAATGGCGGAAGGTAGGCGCACCCTCTATGTCGTGCATGTGTGGCGAGAGGATGAGCGGATTCGCATCATTTCCGCACGAGAGATAACGGCAAGCGAAAGGAGAACATATGAGAACCGTGACTGAGCGGCTGAAACGACGCATGGTGAAAGACCGGCCCATGGCAACTATTAGTATTCGGATCCCGGCAGACATCGTGGAAGATCTAAAGGAGATCGCCCCGTCTCTCGGGTTTTCCGGCTACCAGCCCTTGATTCGCACCTACATAGGAGAAGGTCTTCGCAAGGATGAGGCTCGGCTGCAGCCTTCTGAGCTGCAAGCGATTACGGAGAGCCTGCGCAGGCAGGGGGTTTCGGATCAGGTGATCTCTACTGCGGTCGCCGAAGCTCTGCCTGCGACAGCTTAGTTTCATTGGCTTCGGATCGGGATGCAAGCGTAGTTGATCATCGGCGGCGCCACGCTCATGGCTTCCCGCGCGTCGGGCTGCCGGTGGTGATATCCGGCGCGAGCAGCTCGCGGAACAGCCCGTCGATCGCGCTGAACCCGATGCTGATCATGGCATTGGTCACGGTCACCCCGGCGCCCCCATCGCGGGCCGGGTAGTACAGGTTGCCAACACTGGCGGCGGCGAAGTCACCGACCACGTTCGAGTAATTCAGCTCCGAGCGGCCGTCATCGCCCCGGGTAATCACGGTTCGGGTCAAGGCGTAGATGGCGCGCGAAGTCGTCGAGCCGCTGCCCTTGACGAAATACCGCGGATCCTGGTGCAGCAGTACTGGAAATAGCGCGTTGCTGAAAGTGGTGCTGAGGGCGAGGTCGGCATAGGCCCCGCCCAACCGTTTGCCGTAGCCCGCGGCCCCCTGGCCGAAGCCGGAGTAGGTGTTCGCCCATTGCTCAATGCCGGCCACGCCCGCCGCGCCCACAAACGTGAGCGGGTCGGTCACCGAGCGGTACGCCAGCTGGAATTTCTGGCCCGCCGACATGGGCGCCGCGTCCCACACAAAGCTGCTGTAGAAGTTGGGCAGGATGCCCAGGACGCGCTGCTTCTCCTGCGCATGGACCTGCTCGGCGGCCAGTTGGTGCTGGCTGAACTGCACCTGCACATTCGTGGTTGTCGGGGTCAGCGGCAGCTCGATCCGGGCCAGGTCCTGGTCGCGCCCCGGCTGCATTTGGATGTCCGTCCGGATCGAGCTTGCGAAACCATTCGCTGCGATCGTCAACTGGTAGCGGCCCGGCGGCACGCCCATAAGGCGAAAGAAGCCGTTGCTGTCGCTGGTCGCCACACGCCGTGAAGCGGGTACCCCACCCTGCAGAGTGACAGTCGCGCCTGCGACGACGCCGCCATTCGTGTCGAGCACGGTGCCGCTGAGCGCGGCCGCCTGGGCCGAGCTCGCCGGGTAATAGCCCGGAGCGTCCGGCAACACGGCCATCAGGCGCTGCGAGGGAAAAACAGTCTGGGCAAGCCCGCTTCCCGGCGCCAGCCCCAGTAAGGCCAGCATCAGGGCGCAACTCAACGCACCGCGTGTATCGCCGCGCGCTTTCGCCACCGCTATTCCATCCGTCCGTGCTCTGCTCACGCCATCTACCACCTTAGCTCTTTCAAGCTTAAGGGCAAGTGAATGGTGATCCTCAGAGCGATGCCGCCACGAACAAGGGCGCCGCTCTCGCGGCGCCCTTGTTTGCCTCCACCGGAGCTACTGCGTACGCACGTTGTCCAGGTAGTACGTCCCTCCCCCGCTGAAGTACACAAAGAAGCCCTCGATCACGCTCGTGTCCGCCGGCTTGGTGCCGCCGCAGTTGGCGGCTGTGGCCAGGCTCGCCAGGTTCACCGCGACCGTGGTCGAGCTGCCCGCATTGATGTACGTAAACGGGGTCGAGCAGTAGTGGTAATCGCTGCCGAACTGCACCGCGACCGACTGCGAGGTGCCGCTCGCAACGGTCGTGATATCGAGCAGCAGCTGGGAGATGCCGGCCGTCTTCAGCGGAAGCGGCGTCATGTTATACGTCGGCCCGAAAAACCCCCCACCGGTTGCGTTGACCTGCAGGCTGTGCCCGCAGCTGGTCGCGCCCATCGTGCTTTGCGCCACCGTGCCCGCCCCCATGTTGTAGCTGGCCGCCGCCCAGGTGTCCGTCCCGTCTTCAAAGTTGAACAGCTCGCCCGCGATTCCGCCTACCGTCACCACCAGGTTCGCCGGATTCGACAGCCTCCCCCTTTCATCCTCGATCAGGTACGGCGTGCTCACACTTCCCGACACGCACTGCGACGCCGGCATGAAGTTGACGTTGCCCCCGGACTGCAAAGTGTACGTCCCCATGCTTGTAGTCAGCGTCTTCTGCTGGCCCGGCGTTCCCGGATCCAGGTCGACCGACTCGCGCCGCAGCGGCACATCCTGGTAGGTAATGTCGTTGGCCGCGACATCCACCGTGACCGGGGTGAGGTTGGGCGTGCTCGCCATATCGTTGTCGGCGATCGGCGCGTTGTCCACCGGCAGGTGCTGGATTTTCCTGGAAAAATGGGTAAAAGCGCTGCACACCGGCGTCGGGCAGTACACCGTGTAGCCGTCGTAATCTGGATACAGGGTGCCATCGTCCTGCAGCCCGCTCAGGATCCAGTACAGCGCGCCCGAGCCGTCATCCCGCAGCACCGCGTCTTCCCACTGCTGGTACACAGGGTTGCGGGTGTTCTTGTCCAGGATGCCCCACTCGCCGGCGAGCGCACGGTTTCCCAGACGATGCGAATCCTCAATATGTCGCTCGATCCACTCGGTCCCCCATTCCGGCGTCTTGCCCCACGAGTCGGGATACAGATGGTAGGAAAGAATATCCATATCCGGCAGCTTCGCCAGCGCGATCGAGTCCACCCCCTGGCTGCAGTTGATGGTGAAGTCGGACGAGTGCGGGTCGGTGCAGTAGAACCCCTCATCGCCCGGCGAGAGCAGGTGCTTGCGATCGATGCTTTTGACATACGCGCTGATATCCGCGGCCCAGCTGGTGATGGTGTCCGTGGTGCAGCCGCTGGGCGACTGCGGATACACCCCGGCCCCGCCGCATCGCTCCTCGTTGGCCAGCTCCCAGGTCATGATCGTGGCATCGTCCTTGTACTTGATGCCGGTATAACTATTTACATGGTTGAGCAGGTGCGCGATCCAGTCCTTGTACCACTGCCGGATCGTCGGGTCGGTATAAAACTGGTCGTGATACTGGCCGCCCTTCCAGCGCACATACTGGTCCATGCCGCCGAACTGGTCGTAGTTGTTCACGAACGGGATGATGAGTTTGAGATTGAGCTGACCTGCCTTGTAGATCACATAATCCAGATGCTCGAGCCCGGTGGCGCCATCGTTGAAGGCCGGTTCGCTGCCATTCCAGTAATGGAAGTAGACGCCGTTGTGCGGTCCATCGACCGAATTGGAGCCATCCTGGTTCCCAACGTCGAGGAACCCCCAGATGCGAAACGTGTTGAAGTTCTGCGAGGCCGCCGTGGTCAGCAGGTTGTCCACCATGTAGTGCGACTCGTACATGGGGTAGTAGTTGTTCGAGCCGGCCATGCGAAACGGCCGGCCGCGATGGTAGATCACCCGGCCGCTGCGCGCGGCGAAGTGGTGCCCGCGCGCGTCGGTCGCGTCCGGAGCCGATTGGGCCGATGCGGGTCGAATCGAGGCCGCCATCGCGAGTGTCAGGAGCACACCAAGAAATGCTTTTACTGCCTGGTACATGAGCTGCGCCCACCTTTCCGCCTGGTGTGGACCCCTCAAGTCTCGGCGGCCGCGCAGGCTCCCTCAACAGGCGCGATAACGATACCATCGCCTTCCTCAACTTGGAAAGTACTTTTTCTCAAAACTACTCCGGCCGCTTCAGCTCGAACCGGTCGCTCGTCCGCACGTACCCAGACCCCGCCATGCGCCCCACCGCCCGCAGCTTTTCCGGGGAAACCCGCAGCCCCGGCTCCAGCACCGCGTCGCTGACATGGAAGCGCACCACCTCGCCCAGCACGATGGAGCCGCCCATTTCAAGCGCGCTCACCTCGACGATCCGCAGCAGCCGGCACTCCATCTGCACCCTGGCCTCGCCCACCCGCGGCGCCCGCACCACCTCGCCGGGCACCGCCGTCAGCCCGGTTACGGCGAACTCGTCCGCCTCGGGCGGCAGCTGCGCGGCGGTCTGGTTCATCGCCTCCACCGTTTCCTCCGATACGATATTGACGACAAATTCACCGGTCGCGCGGATGTTTTCGAGCGTGTCCTTGGTCGCGCGCAGGCCGTTTTTTGCCTCCCGGACCGACGGGCAAAAGCACAGCACCGGCGGGTTCGCGCTGGCTGCGGTGAAGAACGAAAACGGCGCCAGGTTGGCCACCCCCGCCGCATCCACGGTCGAAACCCACGCGATAGGCCGCGGCACCACCGAGCCCGCCAGCAGCTTGTAGTTCTCCATCGGCGTGAGCGAACGGGTGTCGAAGCTCTGCATACCGGACTGTTCCATGCTTTGTACAAAGCCTCTCGGGCGGTTAGGATGCACTCCTCACCATCCCCGCTTTCACCCAGCCCGCATCTATACAATCTCTCTAGCTGCGCCAACTCGTTTGCCGCTGGACTGTTCGCCGCGGGTCTGCTCCCCCGGGCAAGAGAACCCTGTAAGCCGAAGGAGAAAACTGCTCCGCATGTTCGAATTCCACATCTCGCGCACCGCCCGCGACCGCTACGGCGTCGAGGGAGTCCTGTTCTCGTTCGACGGCAATGCCATTTTCGCCAACCCAGCCGCCAGCCGCGCTCTGGCGCATCGCATCAACCAGGTGCGCGGCGCCGAGAATGACCCCAAGCGCCAGGTGCAGCCGGCCGCGCTGTTCGCCATGGGCCTCATCGACGAGGCCGCCCACGCGCTGCTCGAGTACTATCGCCGCACCGTCGCGCCCAAGGTGATGAGCGAGGCGCTCCAGCACTTCAGCGCGCAGGTCGGCGAGCCGGCATTCGATGCGCTGCTGCTCGCCTTCGTCGAGCGCTTCCCGGGCGAAGCCGTATACACCGGTCGGCAGACGCCGGCGGAGTGGCTCGCGGGCGCGACTGGGAACACGCCGCACCGCGAGGCCGCCTTCGAAGAGCTGATGCTGCTGTGGTTCGAAAACCGCAACCCGGCGTTCACGCCCTTTCGCGAGCTGTTCGACGACACGCCGCTGGCCGAAACCACCGTCTACGCCGACGTCACCGCCGGCCTGCCCGCCTTTTTCGCGACCCAGCCGGAGCTGGGCGCCGGCCGCGGCGGCATCTTTCAGCTGCTGCTCACCGTGCTCACCGGCGCCGGCACCCTCACCGACCAGCTCGCCCTGCTGCGCGGGCGCTGGGGTTTCGCGGTGGATTCATTGGCCGAGCTGCTGCGACGGCTCTTGCTCGCCGGCGACGTTCTGAAGGAAGAAGAAGTCGCGCTGTGGCTCCAGTTCAACCCGCCCAGCGCCGAAACCCTCGCCCGCCGCCACCGCTTCGACGGCTGGGGCGACGCGCACGGTGACGTGCCCAATTTTGCCACCGCGCAGGACGAGTACGAGCACTTTTCCCCCGACCAGGAGTGGATGCCGCGCACCGTCATGATCGCCAAGAGCACCTATGTCTGGCTCAACCAGCTCTCGCGCTTCTACGGCCATTCGATCGAGCGTTTGCACCAGATTCCCGATGCCGAGCTCGAAACCCTCGCCCGCCGCGGCATGAACGCGCTTTGGCTGATCGGCGTGTGGGAGCGCTCGCGCGCGTCCAAGACCATCAAAAATCTCTGCGGCAATCCCGACGCGGTCGCCAGCGCCTACTCGCTCTACGACTACCGCATCGCCGAAAACCTGGGCGGCGACCCGGCCTACCGCGACCTGCGCGACCGCTGCGCGCGCTACGGTATCCGCCTGGCCAGCGACATGGTCCCCAACCACATGGGCATCGACTCCACCTGGGTCGTCGAGCATCCGGAGTGGTTTCTCTCGCGCCGCGATAAGCCCTACCCCGCCTACAGCTTCAACGGCCCCGATCTCTCCGGCGACGACCGCGTCGAGATCAAAATCGACGACCACTACTACTCGCAGACCGATGCCGCGGTTGTCTTCATGCGGCGCGATAAATGGACCGGCGACACCCAGTTCATCTATCACGGCAACGACGGCACCAGCTTTCCCTGGAACGACACCGCGCAGCTCAATTACCTGAGCGCGGCGGTGCGCGAGCAGGTCATCCAGACCATCCTCAACGTCGCGCGGCTCTTCCCCATCATCCGGTTTGACGCCGCGATGACGCTCGCGAAGCGCCACGTGCAGCGGCTGTGGTTCCCCGCGCCCGGCGCCGGCGGGTCCATCCCCTCACGCGCCGAATCCGCGATGACCACAGCCGAGTTCGACGCGGCCATGCCCGAGGAGTTCTGGCGCGAGGTGGTCGACCGCGTCGCGCGCGAAGTGCCCGGCACGCTGCTGCTCGCCGAGGCCTTCTGGCTGATGGAAGGCTACTTCGTCCGCACCCTCGGCATGCACCGCGTCTATAACTCGGCGTTCATGGTGATGCTGCGCGACGAAGACAACGCAAACTACCGCAAGGTGTTGAAGAACACGCTCGAGTTCGACCCCGGCATCATGAAGCGCTACGTCAACTTCATGTCGAACCCCGACGAGCGCACCGCCATCGATCAGTTCGGCAGCGGTGACAAATTCTTCGGCGTCGCAACGATGATGGCGACGCTGCCCGGTCTGCCCATGTTCGGCCACGGACAGGTCGAGGGCTTCACCGAAAAGTATGGCATGGAGTACTATCGTCCGCGCTACGACGAGTGGTCGAACGATGGGCTGGTCGCGCGGCACAACCGCGAGATCGCGCCGCTGCTGCACCGTCGTTCGCTGTTTGCTGAGAGTGAAAACTTTCTGCTGTTCGATCTGTGGGGCGATCACGGCGGCGTCGAGGAAAATGTCTTCGCCTATTCCAATCAGCGTGACGGGCAGCGCGCGCTCATCGTGTACAACAACAGCTACAGCGGCGCGGCCGGCACGCTGCACCACTCCGCCGCCTACATGGACAAAGGCGCGGGGCACCTGCGGCAGCGATCGCTTTCGGACGCGCTCGGGCTGCCCACCGATGGCGGCGCGGTGCTCGCGTATCGCGACTCGGCCACCGGCCTGCACCACCTGCGGCGCGCGACCGACTTCGACGACAACGGCCTGCACGTCGACCTGCGCGGCTACCAGTACCTGACGCTGCTCGACTGGCGCGAGCTGCGCTCCGACGCAACGCACGCGTGGCACCGCCTATGCGACCTGCTCGATGGCCGCGGCGTCGAGGACCTCGATAAGGCGCTGCTCGCGCTCGAGCTCGAGCATGTGCACTATGCCCTGCGCGCGGCGCTCGAGCCGAAGCTCGTGCGCGAGTTCGCCTCGCTCGCCGACCGCACCGTGGCCACCGTGCACGACGACCCGTCGCTGCTGCCCCACAGCGAATTGCTGGAGCAGTGGATCGCGCGCGCCGCTGCGTTCGTCGAGTTCTCGCGCCAGGAGTACTTCAAACGCGTGCAGCCGCCGCCCGCCGAGCAGCCGCGCGCCGCCGGCGAGGACGCGGAACTGGCCGCCGCCGAAACCGTGAACGAGCAAGCGCTGACCGCTACCCGCCTGCGTGAACGGGTGCAGGCGCTGCTTCGCCTGCCTCTGATTGAAGCTGGATTTGCCAAGGCCTGGCCGCGTGAGGCGCGCACCGTTCTGCCCAGCCCCAGCCCGCTCGCCAACGCAGGCTGGGTGTGGGCGCCGGTGCTCGGGTACACGCTGCTCGCCGCGGTCGGCGAGTCGCTCGATATGGCCGATCCCGCCTCCCCGGCGCTCGCGATGTTCGACCGGTTTGGCCTGCGCAGCGTGCTGGCTGAGTCGTTTGCCGCGGTCGAGTTCACGGGCGAAGACACTTGGCGCGCGGCAGCCCGCGTGCGCCTCGCGCTCGCCGCCGGCGTTCGCCCGCCACAGCCTGAGCCCACGGGCAAACACTCCGAAGATCTGCTCGCCGCTAGCAATGCGCGCCAGCACGGCCTGCCTGCGTCCGCGTGGCGGGATGGCGACCTGAGCTGGCTCGCCGGCGTCAACGAGCATCAGGGCACAACCTACTTCAACAAGGAGTTGCACGAGCAGATGGTCTGGTGGCATTCGCTGCCGGAACTGTTACAGATAGCCGCGCAGCCCTCGCTCGATGCGCGGGAGCTCGAGACACTCTCGACCCAGATCGCCGCCGCCTTGGACAGTGCGAAGACAGCCGGCTATCAACTGAGCAAGCCGGAGCCGGCAGCCGGACCATCGGGAGAACCTCTCCTGGAGCCTGCTCCATCGCCCGATGCTTCGCCTACAAACGGATTCACCCTCGATGTGGATGCACTGCCCCTCGGTAAGTCAACTGCGCTAGGAAACCTGCCGCGCAAGAAGCCGCTTGAACCTGGTGACGCAAAGCAGAAAAGCGCAAAAACGCCTGCGGTTGCGACGGCGAAAGCCAAAACTACATCAAGTGCTTCTCCCGCGGGAATGGTAGAAGAGGCCGCGTCCACGAAAGCTGCGCAAACCAAAAAGAGCGGCGGCAAGACAGTGCCGTCGCCTGCGAAGAGCAGCGGAAAAAGCGGCAAAAGGAAAGACTAGAATCACGCAACCGTTGCCGCCGCAAACAGAAAAGCGGAGCCGCTAGGCTCCGCTTTCTGTGCTTGCGACAGTTACAGATTAAAACTCCTCGTGGAACGCGACCTCGCCCTCGACCGCGACCTGGTACGCCGACACCCGCCGCTCAAAGAAGTTGGTCAGCTCCTGTACATCCTGCAGGTCCATGAACGGGAACGGGTTGCGCGAGCCGAAGATCTTGGCCATGCCCAGCCGCTCCAATCGCTGGTCCGCGACATACTGCAGGTACTCGCGCATATCGCGCGTCGACAGGCCCGCGACGCCGCCCTCCAGCAGGTCCTCCGAGAACTGCAGCTCCGCATCCACCGCTTCCTTCATCATCGCGGTCACCTGCGCTTCCATGCGCGCGTCGAACATGCCCGGGTTCTGCTCCCGCACCGTGTTCACCACCTCGAACGCGAACTCCAGGTGTGCGCTCTCATCGCGGAACACCCAGTTCGTGCCGGCCGCGAGCCCGTGCAGCATGCCGCGCGACCGGAAAAAATACACATACGCGAACGCCGCGAAAAAGAACAGCCCCTCGATGCATCCCGCGAAGCAGATCAGGTTCAGCAGGAACTGCCGCCGGTGCTCATCGGTCTCGAGCGTGTCGATCTCTTGGATCGAATCCATCCACTTCATGCAGAACTCGGCCTTCTTCGCGATCGACGGGATGTTATCGACCGCGGCAAACGCGGCCGCGCGCTCGCTCGGCTCCGGAATGTAGTTATCGAGCAGCGTGAGATAAAACTGCACGTGCACGGCTTCCTCGTATAACTGCCGTGAGAGATACAGCCGCGCCTCGGGCGAGTTGATGTGCTTGTAAAGGTTCAGCACCAGGTTGTTCGAGACGATCGAGTCGCCGGTCGCGAAAAACGCGACCAGCCGCTGGATCACGTGGACCTCAGCCGGGGTAAGGCGCGCGCGCAAATCTACCAGGTCGGTCGAAAAGTCGACTTCCTCGACCGTCCAGGTGTTCTTAATGCCGTCCTTGAACATTTCATAAAAGGTGGGGTACTTCATCGGACGCAGGGTCAGGCACATGCCCGGGTCAAGAATGGAATCGGGTACTTCAACGGATGACGACATAACTCACTCCTAAATTCCTAGTTACTTTTTAAGGTGTCATCCTGAACGTAGTGAAGGACCTGCTTTGTTACTGCTTCGGGCTAAAGCAGATCCTTCCTCGCTGCGCTCCTCAGGATGACACCTGGTTAGAACTCACGTATTACTGGCATGCTTCGCATGAGTCGGGGTTATCGAGCGAGCAGGCTACCGCGTCCACACTCGCGATACTTGCACCGGTCGGCAGCTGTGCCGGCGTCGGCCCTGCCGTTGGCACCTGGTTACCCTGCGCCGCATGGCCAACGGTCGTTTTAGAAATCCGCGTAGCCGGCCGCGAACGTAGATAGTAAGTCGTCTTCACCCCCGCCTTCCACGCATGCATATACATCGACGACAAACGCCCGATGTTAGGCGACTCGGCAAACAGGTTCAGCGACTGCGACTGGTCGATCCACGCGCCCCGCGCCGCGCCCATGTCGATAATCGCGCGCATGGGCAGCTCCCACACGGTGCGGTAGCGCAGCCGCACATCCTCCGGCAGCTCGGTTAGCCCCTGCACGCTGCCCTCGGCCATCTTGATGCGGTTGCGCACATCGTCGTTCCACAGGCCGCGCTCCTTCAACTCTTCCACCAGATAGCGATTGATCTGCAGGAACTCGCCCGACAGCGTCTCGCGCTTGAACAGGTTCGAAATCTGCGGCTCGATGCACTCATAGCAGCCCACGATCGACGCGATCGTCGCGGTCGGCGCAATCGCGATCAGCAGGGAATTGCGCAGGCCATGCTTGCGGATGCGATCCTTCAACACCGCCCAGCGCGCCAGGTCCCTGGGGATAACTCCCCATAAGTCGAACTGCAGATGCCCTTGCGCCGCGCGTGTATCCGCGAAGGTCGCGTGCGGCCCGTTCTTCTCCGCCAGCTCGCACGAAGCCACCAGCGCGTGATAGTAAATCTCCTCCTGGATGCGCGTCGAAAGCTCCCGCGCCTCGACTGAATCGAACGCCAGACCCAGCTGGAAAAACACATCCTGCAGCCCCATCACGCCCAGGCCCACCGGCCGCCACTGCGCATTCGAGCCCGCCGCCTGCGCCACCGGGTAATAGTTGATGTCGATCACGCGGTCGAGCATAGGCACCGCCAAACGCACCGTGTGCGCCAGCTTTTCATAGTCGAACCGGCCGCCGATAACATGCCGCGATAGGTTGATCGAGCCTAGGTTACACACCGCCGTCTGCTCCTGCGAAGTAACCTCGGTGATCTCGGTGCACAGGTTCGAAAGGTGCACCACATTGCCCGGCTTGCCCGTCTGGTTGCAGCGCAAGTTCGTCGTGTCCTTGAACGTCATCCAGCCGTTGCCGGTCTCGGCCAGCGTCCGCATCATGCGCGCATACAGGTCGCGCGCCTTTACCGTGCGCACCGCTTTCCCCTCGCGCTCGGCCGCTTCGTACGCCGCGTCAAACTCCGCGCCGAATAAGTCGGTCAGGTGCGGCACAATCTTCGGGTCGAACAGCGACCAGGTCTGGTCCGCATCCACCCTCCGCATGAATAAGTCCGGAATCCAGTTCGCCGTGTTCAGGTTGTAAGTCCGGCGCGCATTGTCGCCCGTGTTATCGCGCAGCTCCAGGAAAGACTCGACATCCGCGTGCCAAGGCTCCAGGTACACACACGCGGCGCCCTTGCGCTTGCCGCCCTGGTTCACCGCCGCCACGCTCGCATCCAGCGTGCGTAGCCAGGGCACAATCCCGTTCGACAGTCCATTGGTAGCGCGGATCAACGATCCCTCCGACCGCACCCGGTGGAAGGCGAGCCCGATGCCGCCCGAGAACTTCGACAGCAGCGCCACCTGTTTGTAGGTGTCGTAAATCCCTTCGAGCGAGTCGCCCGGCGAATCGATCAGAAAGCAGCTCGACAGCTGCGGGTGCTTGGTGCCTGAATTGAACAGGGTCGGCGTCGACGCCATGTAATCGTGCGCCGCCATCAGCCGGTAGAAGGGAATCGCCTCGCCCACCGTGCCCGCCAGCCCGCAGGCCACGCGCAGGAAAAAGTACTGCGGCGTCTCGATCACCTTGCGCGTGATCGGGTGCCGCAGCAGGTAGCGGTCGTACACGGTGCGCAGCCCGAAGTACTCAAATCGGTCGCTGAACTCGTCATCGATCGCGTTGTTCAGCTTGCGGGCATTGTTGCGGATAAACTCGATGGCCGCCTCGCCGATCAGCCCCTGCTCATAGCCCAGCTCCACCGACTGCGAGAACGAATAAATATTCTGCCCGGCGACCTCTTTCAGGATCGTCGCGTGCAGCAGCCGCGCCGCCAGCTTCGAGTACTCGGGCTCCTCCGCGATCAGCGCCGCCGAGGTCTGGATCGAAATCGAATCCAGCTCGCGCGTGGTCGCCCCGTTGAACAGGCCGCCGATGGTCTTCGAGGCTACCCGCATCGGGTCGATGTGCGAGAGCCCATGCGAGGAGCGCTGTACCGCCTTCACAATCTTGTTCACGTCCACCGGCTCCGACGAGCCGTTGCGCTTGCGCACCTGCATCTGCGCCGGCGCTTCGGGCAGGGGAAAATCGGGGATGACGTCGGCGAGCGTGCTCTGGTGCGAAGTCTGCTGGTCAGCCAAATCAATCTCTTTTCTGCCCGCGACAGCCCTAGGGACACCGCCGGCACTGGGGTTTGAAAATCTCGTTAGCTTCGGCTCCGCTCCCACCTGGCCCGAGAGCGGCGTATCTGGCGCCGCTGAAAGTAGTCCCTACTGTATCTTGTGGCCCGGTACTTCGTGAACCCCCACAGGCTGTGGAAATTGCGGACTCTCTGTGAAAGATGCGGCTCGCGGTACTTTCGTCACTTTCTTATTTTATTCGCTTTTTTGCATCGCGGATTTCCACAATCGGACGCATCCAACCGTTGCTATGCGTGTGTGGCAGCGGGACACCCTCATTCTCGGCCTTGCGGTCACCGCCGGCTCGCTCGACAGCTGGAGCTACTTCGGGCTGGCGCACGTGTTTATCGCCAACAACACCGGCAATACCCTGATCATCGGCTTCTCCGCCGCCACCGCGCACTGGGCGCGTGCTCTCAGCGCCGGCGGCGCGCTGGTGTCCTATGCCGCCGGGGTCTTCGCCGGGTCGCTGCTCAGCCGGCCGGTACGCCAGGCAGCACGGCGCGCTCCCCCTCAGGCGGTACTGTGGCCGCGCCGCACCACCTCTGTGCTCGCGCTCCAGCTTGCGCTGCTGCTGCTCGCCGGCAGCCTGGCGACCGTTTTCACGCCCGCCCAGGGCAGCCTGCTGGCGCACGGGCTCGTCGCCCTCGGCGCTGTCGCGGTGGGGCTGCAAAGCGCTGTCATCCAAGCGATGAAGCTGCCCGGCGTCATCACCACCTACATCAGCGGCACCTGGACGGTGCTGATGGGTGGCCTGGCGCAGCTGACCGATGGCGAAGAGTCTGGCGAACCCACAGCCGCCTGGGAGCAGCGCCTGGCGCTGCAATGCGGCGTTCTGGTGGTGTACTGCGGCTCGGCTGCTGCCTCGGGTCTGCTGTTCCGTGCCGGCGGCCATACGGCCATGGCGTGGCTGCCGGCCGCCGCGCTGGCTGCTGTCGTTCTGGGGGCGGCTTTCTGGTTGCGTTAACAATGCTGACTCAGCAGGCCGTTCAAGCCGGCGTTCGCGCGAAAGCCGCTCTGCTTGCCGCTTGAACGCGCTGCTGTCTCAATCGGCCTTCAAATACGTGGGCCGCACCCGCTTCACGCCTGCGCTGAATCGTACCGCCAGGTTCTCGCCATCCTGCTCCACCACCCGGCCCTGCCCAAAGCGCGGGTGCCGCACCCCATCGCCGGGCTGGAAACCCTCCTGCTCGCGCGATGGCAGCGTTTCTGGCGCGGTCGTCTCCACCACCCCAACCGCCGTCTCCACCGCGACCACCGCCTCAGCCTGGGGACCACGCGGAAGCTCCACCTGCCGCCCCGCCGCGTTCGCATCCGTTTCCGTGCAGTTGTCGCACACCCCGCAGCGCTCGCCCTGCTCCTCGCCAAAGTAGGCGCGCAGCAGCTGCTTGCGGCAGTCCGGGCTCTCGGCATAACGCATCATCTCGCCCAGCCGCTGCTTGTCTTCCTCGCCGCGCTGCTTCAGCTCCTCGACCAGCTTTTCCAGTTCGGCAGCGGCGACATCCCGCACCGGCGCCGCGTACCCAGCCGCGGTGCGCCGCACCAGCCCCGCCTGCTTCAGGATGTAGAGAATCGCCTGGGTCCGCCGCCGCGGCATCCCGGCCCGCTCGGCAATGGCCGCGGCCGGCGCGGGCTGCTCCCCCATCGCCTCCGTCACCCGGTGAATCTCCTCCATCCGCGGATGCCGCCCCAGCAGGAAAAATCGCTGGATCCGCTTATCCTCCAGCCGGTACAGCAGCACCGCCCTCGCTGCCAGCCCGTCGCGCCCTGCCCGTCCCGCCTCCTGGTAGTAGCTCTCGAGCGAGTCGGGAAACTCATAGTGGTACACAAAGCGAATATCCGGCTTGTCGATCCCCATGCCGAAGGCCTTGGTCGCGATCAGCAGCTTGTACTCGCCCGCCATGAACCGCGCCTGCATCGCCTCGCGCTCGCGGGTCGGCATGCGTCCGTGGTAACGCCCCACGTTGACCCCGCGCTCCTTCAGCCACTCGAACAGCTCCGTCGCCGATTTTACGCTCGCGGTGTACAGAATCCCCGTGCCCTCTTCCTCCGCTACCAGGTCGGCGACGCGCTTCAGCTTGGCCTCCCTGTTCACCGTGTAATGCACGCGGAACGAGAGATTTTCGCGCTCGATGCCGGTGTTCACCACCAGCGCGTCCCCGGCATGCAGCTGCTTCAGGATGTCGCCGATCACGCTCGCGGTCGCCGTCGCGGTCAGCGCCACCACCGGCGGGTTGCCCAGCTGCTCGCGCGCATAGCCCAGGCCCATGTAGGCCGGGCGAAAGTCATGCCCCCACTGCGAGATACAGTGCGCCTCGTCGACCGCCAGCAGGCTCACGCCGGTCTCGCGCAGCATGGCCACGAACTCCCGGTTTTCGAGCCGCTCCGGGGTGACGTAGAGCAGCTTCGGGACGCCGTCGACGATCATCCGGTCCACCTCGGTCCGCTCCGTGCGGCTCAGCGTCGAGTCCACTTTCTCGACCGCGATCCGCGCGTCTTCTGCTTTGGTGTGCTGGTCCTCGATGAGCGCGAGCAGCGGCGAAACCACCACCACCAGGCCGGGCAGCAGCAGCGCCGGCAACTGGTAGCACAAGCTCTTGCCGGCGCCGGTCGACATCAGCGCCAGCACGTCGCGCCCGGCGAAGATCGCCTCCAGCACCTCGCGCTGGCCGGCCCGCAGCCGCTCCACCCCGAAGCGCGCCTTTGCCTCGGCCTGCAGCCTGTTCCACGGGACCGACTCAGCCGCCGGCGCGCGCTTTGCCTTGTGTGCCCGCTGCCTGGCCGCGCGCGGTCTCTGTATCTCGCTGGTTGTCGCTGTGTTCATTGCCGGTTTGGATGCCGCGTGCGTTGCTGGTTCTCATGCGCGTGCCAGCCTGTTTCAGCCCGGGTGAAAATGCAGCCGCCCCACCCCGCCGCGCGCCGGTAGAGCGGATAACAGCCCCTCTGCTCCCGGCATCTGAACTCCAAAGCAGCGCCGGCAGTTACCAAATCGGCACTATGCTGTGGAAGAGGGACCCGGATTGAATGAGGCAGCGGACGGCAGAGCGGCGGAGCGCGACAGTGCGGCGGCGGCCTTCAGCGCCGCCGCGCCTTCCGGCTCTCTCGACCTCTCCTCCTGCGACCGCGAGCCGATCCACATCCCCGGCAGCATCCAGCCCCACGGCTTCCTGCTCGCGCTCGACCCGCGGGGCCGTGTCCAGGTAGCCAGCGGCACCGCGGCCGGCTTCCTCCAGCTTCCGCACAGCGCCATTTTCCAGAGCACTCTGCCCACGCTGTTTGGGCAGGCGCAGGGCGCCAGCCTGCTGGCCGCGCTCACCGGCGAGCCGCTCACCACCGCCACCCGCCTGCTGCCCAGCGTGGCCCTGCCCGCCGCCGGCCCCGGCCAAACCAGCTTCGAGGCCGTCGCCTACCGCACCAGTTCGATCAGTGAAGACCCCGGCCAACAACCCTGGACCGTGCTCGAGTTCGAGCGCTCCTTCACCCCCGACGCCCTCCACACCGAAGCCCTCAACGCCCGGCTCTACAACTTCGTCGCCGCCATCCGCGGCATGCGGACCACCGACCAGGTCTGCCAGGCCGCGGTCGAGGAGATCGCCGCGCTCTCCGGCTGCGACCGCGTCGTGCTCTACCGCTTCGACGACCAGGGCCACGGCCTGGTGCTCGCCGAGCAGCGCGCCAGCGATACCTTCGCCTCCTACCTGGGCCTGCGTTTTCCCGCCTCCGACGTGCCCGCGCAGGCGCGCCGCATGTACCTGCTCAACCGCGTCCGCATCATCCCCAATGTCGACTACGAACCCTCGCCGCTGCTCGCCCGGGACGGCCCGGCCCCCGAGCTCGACCTCTCCAGCTCCGTGCTCCGCAGCGTCTCGCCCATCCACCGCCAGTACATGCGCAACATGGGCACCGCCTGCTCCATGTCGGTGTCCATCCTCATTGAAGGCAAGCTCTGGGGCCTGGTTTCCTGCCACCACCACGCGCCGCGCTATGTGCCCCTGCGTCTGCGCTCGGCCTGCGACTTCACCATGCAGATCGCCGCCTCGCAGCTCGAGTCGCAGGCCCGCGCCCTGTGCCTGGAGCGCGCCCTCGCCGCCCGGGTGGTGCAGGCGCGCCTGCTGGCCTCCATGGCGATTCAGGAACACTACATGGACGGTCTGGCGCACGCGCCCGAGTCCCTGCTCGAGCTGGTCGAAGCCGATGGCGCCGCGGTCGTATCAGGCTCATCAACACAGCTCTTCGGCGCCGCACCCACCGAGGCAGAGGTGCTCCCCCTGGTCGAGTGGCTCCGCCAGAGCGGCCACGATGAGCTGTTCAGCTCCAGCAGCCTGGCCGCCGACTACCCGCCCGCTGCCGCCTTCCCGCACGATGCCAGCGGCGTCCTCGCCATCTCCCTTTCCCGGCTCCACAACACTTGGGTGCTCTGGTTTCGGCGCGAGCTGCTCGAAACCGTCCGCTGGGCCGGCGACCCCCATAAGCCGGCCGTCCCGGGAGAGGCCTCGACCGTCAGCCCCCGCCACTCCTTCGCCGAGTGGGCGCAGACCGTGCGCGGCTGCTCCGAACCCTGGGCCGCCGAGCACCTCCGCGCCGCCGCCGAGTTCCGCGCCGCGGTGCTCGAAATCGTACTCAAACGAGCCGAGGAGATCGCCTCCCTCGCCGCCGGCCTGCAGGTCGCCAACCAGGAGCTCGAATCCTTCTCCTACTCGGTCTCGCACGACCTGCGCGCGCCCTTCCGTCACATCTCCGGCTTTGCCGAAATGCTCAAGGAGGAGGAAGCCGGGCGCATGAGCGAGCCCGGCAAGCGCTACCTGGCCACCATCCTCGACTCCGCCGCCTTCGCCGGCCGCCTGGTCGACAGCCTGCTCGACTTCTCTCGCTTCGCCCGCTCCCGGCTCACCCCCGGGCCCGTCGACATGGAACAGCTGGTCGACTCGGAGTGGCAGGCCGCGCTCGTCGACGCACGCCTGCCCCGCCCCATCCAGTTTTCCCGCGATCCGCTGCCCCGCGTCACCGGCGACCTGGACCTGCTGCGCCAGGTGCTGCGCAACCTCTTCTCCAATGCAATCAAGTACACCGCCCGGCAGCCCGCGCCGCGCGTCCGCGTGCAGGTTCTCCGGCAGCAGCGCGAGCTCATCTTCTCCATCGCCGACAACGGCGTCGGCTTCGATCAGCAATATGCGGGCAAACTGTTCGGAGTATTCCAGCGCCTGCATCGTATAGAAGACTTCGAAGGAACGGGGATCGGTTTGGCCAATGTGCGGCGCATTGTCGGGCGGCATGGCGGCCGCACCTGGGCCGAAGGCACGGTCGGCGAAGGCGCGGCCTTTTTCTTCAGCCTGCCGCTGCCGCCGGAGCGGGGAGCACCATGAGCGCACTCAAACCGATTCTGGTGGTCGAGGACAGCCCCAACGACCTGGAGCTGACCCTCAAGGCGCTCGAAAAAAGCGATCTCGCCAACGAGGTCATCGTTGCACGCGATGGCGCCGAGGCCGCCGACTACCTCTTTCGCCGCAACGGCTACGCGGACCGCCCCGCCGGCAACCCCGCCGTCATCCTGCTCGACCTCAAGCTGCCCAAAGTCGACGGACTGGAGCTGCTCAAGCTGGTGCGCGAGAATGACGAGACCGCGCGCACGCCGGTCGTGCTGCTCACGTCCTCCCGGGAAGAACGCGACGTCGTCACCGGCTACAAGCTGGGCGTCAACTCCTACGTGGTCAAACCGGTTGCGTTCAGCGCGTTTGTGCAGGTGATCCAGGACCTCGGTGTCTTCTGGGCCGTGCTCAACGAGCCGCCCCCCGGCAGCGCACGGGTGGTGCGGCATGGCTGAAGACACGAGCAGGCGGCCGCTTCGCATCCTCATGCTCGAGGACAGCCCGCTGGACGCGGAGCTGGCCATTGCGCGCCTCGAAAAAGCAGACCTCGCCCCCGAAATCACCCTCACCCACGACCGCCAGGGCTTCGAGGCGGCGCTGCTGGCGCGCCCCTACGACCTCATTCTCGCCGACTACGCCCTGCCCGACTTCGACGGCGTCGCCGCGCTTGCGCTCGCACGGGAAAAGCTGCCACGGCTTCCCTTCATCTTTGTCTCCGGCCGGGTCAGCGAAGAGGTCGCCATCGATACGCTCCAGCGCGGCGCCACCGATTACGTCCCCAAGCATCGGCTTGAGCGGCTGGTGCCCGCCATCGTGCGCGCTGTCCGGGAGTCGCAGGAATATGCCACCCGGGTCGAGGCCGAGGCCCGCTTCCGCCAGAGCGAGCAGCGCTTCCATCACCTCATCGACTCGGTTCCGCAGATGGTCTGGGTCGCCGACTCCAGCGGCGCGCTGCTCTACAGCAACCAGGCCTGGCGCGATCTGGTCGCCGACGGCACGCCGCGCTGGTGCGAGCCGGACCTGTTCCACCCGGACGACTACCCGGGCTGCGCCGCCGCCTGGCAAACCGCCCTGCGCAACACCGAACCCTTCACGGTCGAAGTCCGCCTGGTGCGCCGCCAGGACGACACCTACCGCTGGCACCTGCTGCGCGTGACCCCCATCCCCGCCGACCCCGATGCCAGGGACCCCTCCAGCCAGGAACTCAACTGGCTCGGTACCGCTACCGACCTGCAGGACCAAAAGCTTAATGAGGAGGCCCTGCGCACCGCCGAAAAGCTCTCCGTCACCGGCCGCATGGCCGCCGCCATCGCCCACGAGATCAACAACCCGCTCGAATCGCTCACCAATCTGCTCTACCTCGTGCGCCTCGAGTCCGCCGGCAACGAGCGCGCCGTCCAGTTCCTCGACATGAGCGAGAATGAGCTCGCGCGCATCTCCTCCATCACCAAGCAGACCCTCCAGTTCTACCGCGACCCGTCCATGCCCACCGATGTGGACGCCCGGGAAATTCTCGAAGAGGTGCTGCGGCTGTTCGCGAGCCGGCTCACTTCGAAAAACATCGCGACCACCCTCGACGCGCAGCCCGGCATCGTGTTCCAGGCCATCAAGGGCGAAATCCGCCAGGTGCTCATCAACCTGGTCAACAACGCCATTGACGCGGTGCGGGAGAAGGGCAGCATCACGGTCGAAGCCTTTACCCGGGAGAACGACGGCCAGTCTTCGGTGCGAATCCTGGTGCACGACAACGGCGCCGGCATCCAGCCCGGCCAGCAGGGCCGCCTCTTTCAGCCCTTCTTCAGCACCAAGGGCGCGCACGGCACCGGCCTGGGTCTCTGGGTTTCCAAGGGCATCGTGGAAAAACACGGCGGAACCCTCCAGCTGAGCAGCAGCGCCGATGGCACCGTGCGCACCACCGCCGCAGTCGTTCTGCCCCTGCGCGCCAGCCCCGAACTCCAGCCGGACGGGCCGCCGGAATAGAACCCGTTCGAGCGTTTTCACTTCCGGTGTTTACAAGACCACTCATCTCATTGCGGCTTTTCCGTCAAGAAAAGCCGCTTTTCGCTACTCTAACCAGTACAGACGAGAAGTGAAAATGCTCTAAGATGCTGCTCTGGGGCCGAGCAGACCTTCAACGCTAGCCCGCAGACGCTCCGTCAGCTGTTCCGGCGCGCCCCCGCTCTCGATCGGAACAGGCAGGCCAATATTCACTCCCGGGCGGCTTCGGAACCAATGCCGATCCGTCTCCGCGGCGATCGACAAGGCCACCGGCAGCACCGGAACCATCGCCTCCAGCGCCAGAATCCCGAGCCCGGGCTTGAATGGAGCGGTGCGCTCCTCGGGCGAGCGCCGCCCTTCGGGGAAAATGAGCACGCTATACCCGCGGTCCAGCGCCCGGCCCGCATGCGCGAAGCTGCCGCGAAAGCCGCTCAAGCGCGGCAGCGGAAACACATTGAACAGCACTTTCAGCAGAAAAGCAGCAGGGGGACCCCACCACCGCCGGTGCTCCTGGAGTGCGTCCGGCAGAGGCCCCGGGCGCCAGCTCTGCTGCCAGCCCGCCAGCATCTCCCCCGACATCGCCACGGCCATCCGGCGGCGCATCGCAAACGGCAGCGCATACAGGATCAGCGCCACATCCACCGCCGTGCGGTGATTGCTGATCACCAGCACCGGACCCCGCGCGAGCCCGGGTGCCGAGCGTGGCTGGTCGCGTACTTGGGGCGCACCCAGCAGCCAGACCAGCGGCCGCAGCACCGCCTCGACAAACACCATGCGCAGCCCCGCTACCGGCCACGCCCAGGGCCACCGCGGGTAGTTGTACCGGGGCGGCGCGGACCGGAGAAGCTCGCCGCGCTGGCGACTCCCGCGACCGGGCTGCGCCGTGCCCGCGTGCGCCGTGCCCGCGTGCTCCCTGCGAACCGGAGCCATCTCCGCAGCCACTCCCGCCCCGGTTCCGGAACCCGCTCCGCGCCCGGCTCCCAGCCCGGCTCTGCGCCCGGCTTCCGGCTCAACTCCCAGCTTGGGTTCGCGTCCGGTTTTAGAACCAGCCTCCCGATCCGCTCCCGAACCAGCTCCCAAATCCGCTTCCTGGCCAGCTTCTCGACCCGCTTCCCGGCCTTCTTCCCGACCAACTCCCCAACCTTCTTCCCGACCACTCTGGCCGAGCCCGTTCCGCTCCCGGGTCCCTCCCGGTGAACCCCCGCCCAGCTCCGGCGCGAGTTCCGCCGGCATCAACCCCGCCCGCCCCTCCACCAGCGCCCGCAGATCGCCCAGCGTCCGCAGCTCCGACGCCTGCCCGTCGCTCAGCGGCAGCCCCAGCTGCTCCTCCAGCGCCGCCGCCAGCGCCACCCGGCCCATGCTGTCCAGCCCCCAGTCCTCCTCCAGCCGCGCACCGTCTTCCACCGGCCCCCGCCGCGTACTCACCGACGCGAGCAGCGCCACCACCGGCTCGCTCCCGCCGTCTTTCTCGCCTTCAACAACACCCCCGGCAACCCTCGCCTGCTCGCGCGCCCAGCTTTCCACCATCCCGCGCCGCACCTTGCCGGTCGCGGTGCGCGGCAGCTCCAGCTCCGGCCACAGCCACCATCGCCGCACCTGCTGGTGCGCGGCCATCAGCCCGTTCGCCCGCGCGACCGCCGCCCCAGCCGCCGCGCGCCCCGCCCGCGCCAGCACCACCGCCGCCGGCTCCTCCCCGCCCGCTCCATCGGGCAGCGCCAGCGCCACCGCCACCTCCAGCTCCGTCTGCCGCTCCAGCACCTGCTCCACATCCTGCAGATACACGTTCAACCCCGCCGCGGTCACCAGCCGCTGGCCCGTGCGCCCCAAAAAACGCACCCGCCCATCCGCATCGAACGCCGCTAGGTCGCCCGTCGCCAGCCACCCGCCCTGGTCTGGCTGTCCTGCCTGTCCCGCCTGGCCTGCGCCTTCCCCCGTCACCATCTGCCCCCCGCGCCAGCTCGCCGTGGCCACCATTTCGCCCCGCACCTCCAGCTCGCCGTTCGCCCCCAGCCGCAGCTCGCGCCCCGGCAGCGGCCGGCCCAGGCTTCCGCGCGCCGTCTGGAACGGATGGTTCAGCGTCACCAGCGCCGAGGTCTCCGTCAGCCCATACCCCTGCACCAGCGCGAAGCCCAGCGTCGTCCAGAACCGCTCCAGCTCCTCCGCGAGCGTGGCCCCCCCGCACACCGCAGCCCAGAACCGCAGCCCCAGCGCCCCATGCACCCGCCGGAACCGCCACCATCTCCGTCCAATCGCCTCCCCCTGCGCCGCCTCGATCTCGCCCGCCAGCGAAGAATCCCGCGACAGCAGCTGCGCCCGCAGCAGCCCCAGCGTGCGCGGCACCGCCGCCAGCACGTTCACCCGCTCGCCCGGAATCAGCTCCGCCAGCCGCGACCCCGTCACCCGGCTCTCATACACCACAGCCGCCCCCAGCAGCGGCGGCACCCACAGCCCCATCAGCTGCCCAAACACATGCGAGAGCGGCAGCGTATGCAGAATGCGCAGCGGGTGCACCCACCGCTCGAAGCGCCGGTACTTCGCGATCTCCCGTTCGATCGGCCCCAGGCTCGCCAGCAGGTTCCGGTGCGTCTGCACCACCCCCTTCGGCTCGCCCGTGGTGCCCGAGGTAAACAAAATCTGCAGCGGCGAATCGGGCGTCAGTGCCGCTTCCAGCCGCCCAGGCTCCCGCGGCAGCGCCCCGTCCAGATCCTCCAGCGCCAGGCCCTGCCGTCCGGCCAGCCGAGCCAGCAGCTCCCGATCGCCCACCACCAGCCGCGGCGCCACCTCCCGCACAATCCGCTCCGCGAACTCCGCCCCACCCGCCGCATCCAGCGGCACCGGCAGCACCCCGCGCAGCACGCAGCCGAAAAACGCCGCGATCCACTCCGCGCTGTTCGCCCCCCACAGCACCACCCGCTCGCCCGGCCCCACCCCCCGCCGCTCCAGCTCCGCCGCGAACCGCCGGCTTAGCCGCGCCAGCTCGCCATAGCTGGTGCCGTAGCGCCGCACCCCCTTGTGCTCCACCACGGCTGCCTGGGGCCCCCACCGCTCCATGTCGCGCACCAGCGTCGCCAGGTTCGCGCGCCCGTTCGGCTCTGCATCGGTCTGGATCGGGTAAGGCATCTGCTCTTCAGATGACGGGTTTCCCCCTCGCGCGCCCCTCCGTGCATCTGACTGGAAGAACACGCGGAGCCAACCAGAAAAGGACACCCATGAGCGCCAGCGAAGAAATCCCCACCCGGGAACAATCCATCCACAAAATTGCCGAGCTGGTCCGAGACATTCACGTCGCCATGCTCACCACCATCGGCGCCGACGGCTCGCTCCACAGCCGCCCCATGGCCACCCAGAACACCCCCTTCAACGGCGAGGTCGTCTTCCTCACCCACGAAAACTCCGGCAAGGTCGACGAAATCAAGGACGACGCCGAGGTCAACCTCTGCTACTCCGACGCGAAACACGCCTTCGTCACCCTCAGTGGCCGCGCCACCCTCTCCAACGACCGCGCCCTCATCGCCGCCCTCTGGAACCCCATGTACAAAGCCTGGTTCCCCGCCGGCGAGAGCGACCCCGCCATCCGCGTCCTGCGCGTTGCCGTCGACCAGGCCGAGTTCTGGGATGCTCCCGCAAGCGCCCTCGTGCGCAAGGTGCAGGTACTGGCCCGCGCCGCCACCGGCGGCAAAACCACTGTCGGCGAGCACGCCCACGTCAGCCTCTAGCAGGAGTCAGGAATCAGAGCAAGAACAGGCTCAACGCTGACGGCGCAACGTCAAATGGCCCACCTTCCATCCCGTAATCGCCTAGCATCCAAGACCTGACTCCCGACTCCCCCTTGTAAGCTCACTCCAGAGGAACCCCGCCGCATGGCCCTGCCCGTCATCAAGCGCGAAGAAGCCGACACCGAGCAATCCACCCAGCGCGACCTCGACCGCCCCACCGCCAACCAGATCTACGAGCAGGTCGCCCTCAACGGCAAGCGCGAGCTGCGCCGCTCCCCCATCTCGCTCGCCATCTCCGGCATCGCCGGCGGCCTGCTCATGGGCCTCACCGGCCTCTCCGTCGCCATCCTTATGTCCATGGTCGGCTCCACCCCCGCCGGCCGCCTTACCGCGCTCTTCTTCTACCCGCTCGGCTTCATGGTCGTCATCCTCGGCCGCTCGCAGCTCTTCACCGAGAACACCCTCTACCCCGTCGCGCTCATGCTGGCCGAGAAAAAACACTTCTGGACCACCCTCCGCCTCTGGGCCATCGTCTTCCCCTCCAACATCGCCGGCGCCTTCCTCTTCGCCCTGCTCGCCGTCAAAACCGGCGCCCTGCGTCCCGAGGTCCTCGACCAACTCTCCCGCCTCGGCGTCGAAGCCGCCTCCATCACCGCCTCCCACGCCTTCTGGTCCGGCGTCATGGGCGGCTGGATCATCGCCACAGTCGCCTGGCTCGTCTCCGCCTCCCACTCCATCACCGGCTCCGTCATGCTCATCTGGACCATGACCTTCGTCGTCGGCATCGGCCATTTCGCCCACTGCATCGCCTCCAGCGGCGAAATCCTCTCCAGCGTCCTCGCCGGCCACGTCACCGCCGCCGGCTTCTTCCTCTGGCTCGCCCCCGCCACCGCCGGCAACATCTGCGGCGGCGTCCTGTTAGTCACCCTCCTCGAATACGGCCAGTCCAAGCTCGAGTAATGCTCAGGGCAAAGCGAAAGGGGCTGGTTTCCAGCCCCTTTTGCTTTGCTCAATACAAGACTCCCTACGCGGGATGCGGCCACTTCGTGGCGTGTGTCCTCCGGTGCACTCCTGACCTCAACACCACGAGGTGTCATCCTGAGCGCAGCGAAGGATCTGCTTTCCGCATGCCCACAATCCGCCAACAGATTGGCAATTTACCGACAAACAAATGAGTTGGCAATGCGCCGAAAGAGAAATGGGCTAACAATGTGCTGATCAAAATTGGGTCATCCTGAGCGAAGCCCGACGCGCAAGCGTCAGGCGCAGTCGAAGGACCTGCGGTTTCCACCCGCTGCCGCCCCATTCCCACTTCCAGAAGCTACCCCAACGGCAGCTTCAGATTCTCACTCGCCTTCCGCGCCTTCGGCGCCCGCTTATACGTAGCATCCCGGCGGTGCAGCGGATACTCCGGCTGCTTGCCTTCGAGCACCTGCTGAATCGTCAACACCTGGATGCGCGGGTACGTCGTCCCATCCCCCGACCGATAGAACCCAGCCTCGGCAGCCTCCCGCAGCATCGGCCTGGTCGGCTCCTCGAAGCAGAGAAACACCCCGATCTCCGCCTTCTCCCGCTCCAGCGTCCCACGTAGATCGCGTACCTGGTTGACCTGCACCCCGCCAGCCTTCACCGAGAAAAGAATCTGCTTCGACTTACCCGATTGGTCGTCGTGGAAATAAAGCCGTCCATCGATCCCGCGGTCCGCGCCCTTCTTCTGCTCCGCCGGCCGCGCACCCACCAATCCCAGCGACCACCACTGAAACTGGTACTTGTCCTCCTCGGCTAACTTAGCCGCCCCCGCGAAATCCGTAGGCTCGCCGATCACTTCGTAAGTCGTCTTCACCTCCGGCCCAAAAGCATCGGAAAGCCGCTTCTTAATCAGCCCAATTGCTAAGTGCGTAACATCAATGCCAATCCACTTACGATTCAGCCGCTGCGCCACCTGCACCGTCGTGCCGCACCCGCAGAACGGGTCAAGCACTACGTCCCCTTCGCTTGAAGAAGTGTTTATGATCCGTTCGAGAAGCGCCTCAGGCTTTTGCGTCGGATAACCCAATCTCTCTCGCGCTTGCGCTCCAATAGGCGGCACATCATCCCAGATATTCGGAATGAGAGCCCCCTTCGATGTATCCAAATATTGCTTCATCATCAAGGCGCCTTCTGGTTTACGCGGATAAACGAGAATGCCCTGTTCATCCGCCCTCCGCATTCTATCGGGCGACCAAGACCAGCCGTTAGGATGAGGCTTGTAAGTCAATCCATTAAGTGCGGTGTACTCATACTGCAAATTCGGCCTTACGCCAGGATTTCGCAGGGTCACAGTCCTCCAGCGGCGTCCATCTAAATCGGTATGTCGGTAGAACTTACTAACATACTCCGCTCCAAGCGGCCTATAAGGAGGGTTCCAGGTGTGCAACTCCGTTCGCGTATAGAAAAGAAGAACGTCATTTATGTTGCCGTAGTTCCTTCCAGAATTGCCATGAGCAAAGGTTCTTTTCCAAGTTATCTCGCTTTTGAAGAACTGCGGCCCGAACACCGCATCCATCAATATCTTCAAATAATGACTCGCCGTAGGATCGCAGTGCAGATAAATCGACCCCGTCTCCTTCAACACCCGCCGTAGCTCCACCAGCCGCGGAGCCATCATCGCCAGGTACGCCATCATGTCGCTCGTGCCCAGAAACGTGCGAAACGCCCGCATTGCGTCCGCTACCTGCCCCCCAATCGTCTCGACCAAATGCTGGTACGACCGCTCGGCATCGAGGTTCCACTCCCACGTGTCCTCGAACGCATGAATCTGCGAGCTCGACTTCGAGCCGTCCTTCTCAGCGAACAGCACGTTGTAATCCTGCCGCGAGTTGAACGGCGGGTCCAGGTAAATCAAATCCACCGACTCGTCGCGCACATAGCGCTGGAGCACCTCGTAGTTGTCCCCGTAGTAAAGCCTGTTCTTTTCCGCGCCCACGAATGGCTTCTAACCTAGCACACCAACCGGCATACCGAACACCCGACGTCTCGCTGCAATGAGTCCGCTCGAATCCAGAATCAGTCCCAAGCCGCACCGTCGCGCGGCTTGCAGTCGCCGATCCGCCGCTCAACATCGGCGGCGAACTCGGCATCCATCACCGGCTCACAGCCCAGTTCCTTCGCATGTGCCTCCGCGAGCGCGATAGACTCCGAAAGCAATCGTCCGCGAGGCTCCACGGCCATGCGCACCGACACCGGTGAGCTGTTCTCATTGTCGATCAAGACTTCCGCGCCCTTCCGCACCCGGGCCATCAACCCGGCGAAGTCGCGAGCAGCCTCTGCTTCCGAGATGTGAATGATCGCCATGGCCAAGATCATACCTTGGGCTCAGCACCAGCCCACCCGGGCGGCGCCCCTCCGGTTGCGAGCAGCAGGCCCCTTTTCGGAGGAAGCATTTGTCAATATTGACAAAGCCGGGCCGCCGAAAGAGGCACTTTCTCGACCGAAACCCCTCCCGCAGACCGATTCGCGGAAAAGTCTAAGATGCCATCCGCAAAAAACACGAATGTGCCAAAGTGCGCTTAAAACGCGCCATTTGTGACCACTTTTTGGCCCTTAAAAACACCCAATCCCGACCACCGGGAGGGCCACATTGCCCCGTCCGTCACCTCAAGGTAAACCCGCCACGAAGTGGCCGCCTCCCGAGCAGGGGGTCTTAGCTTTTGACTTTGTCATGCCAAGAACTAGCCGCCTCCAGCGCCTTATTCACATTCCGGATATTCTCCACCCCCTGCGTATTCAACCAATCCGCGAACGCCTTCTCCCCATCCTTGCCGAAGATCGCGACTCCATCGGCCCAGGTCGCGCGCCCGCACAGTACGCCGTTAAAGCTTGTCCCGCTTTCCCCCGCTAACTCGAGCGTCTCGATAAACATGGCATTGGTCACGCCCGCCGACAGATAGATAAACGGCTTATGCGTCGACGAAGCAGCAACGCGGAAGTGCTCCAGCGCCTCGGCCCGCGTATACGCCTGCTCGCCGCCGAACGACTTGGTCCCGGCGACAAATTTCATCTGCACCGGCACCTCCACCTTCAGCACGTCGATGTTGTACTTCGCCTTGCCGAACTCCTCCATCGACCCGGTTACGATCGCCGGCTTGCGCTTCGCATAACCCAGACCCTTCTCGTCCTCGCCATGCACGTCATAGCCCACAAACTCGCAGAAGAACGGAATGTCATGCGCCCGGCATTCATCGCCGATGCGCTCGATAAACGCATGCTTGATGTCGTTGATGTCGCTCTTCTCAAACGGCGTGTAGTAGAGCAGTATCTTGATGCAGTCCGCGCCCGCTTCCTTCAGCCGCCGCACCGACCAGTGATCGAGCAAGTCCGGCAAACGGCCGGCATCGTTCGCGTCATACCCGGTCTTCTCATACGCCAGCAGCAGCCCCTTGCCGTGCCGCTTGTGCGTCGCCGGCAGCCCGAACTCCGGGTCCAGCAGGATCGCCGAAGCATGCTGCGTCAGCACATCGGTGACCATCGACTTGAAGTCCTCGAGCATCGAGTCCGGCACCTCGGCCACACCCTTCGCCTTCGCGAGCGACTTCTGCAGCGACCCGCGCTGATCCATCGCCGCCGCCGCGATCACACCGCGCTCGTTTGATACCGCCTTTAGCCCGGCCAGCTTGCCTGGGGTAAGTTCGATCTTCATCCTCGTGCTCTCCATTTCCTGTGTAGGTTCTTATGTAACCCGCAGTCCCGATCAGCGCCGCTATTGGCTATAGATGCGCCCTGATTGAAATTCAAACTCCGCGCGAAAAAGCTGTCATCCTGAGCGCAGCGAAGGATCTGCCTTCCGCTTCCCCTGCACCATCGTTGCTACTGCTCTTATAGCCCGCTGAATCGCTCTACTCACTTCCAGCTATGCTAGAGCCGGGAAGCGGTTCGCCACCCGGTACAACAACTCCACATCCTTCGAGCATCGCAACCTGCGCGTCAAATAACCGCTTCAGCCCCGCCCCGGCCAGGTCAAGCATCTCCATAAGCCCCGCCCGCGGAAACGCCTTGCGCTCCGCCGTCGCCTGCACCTCGATCAACCCGCCGTCCGCGCTCATCACCACGTTCGCGTCCACCTCCGCCTGCGCGTCTTCCTCATACGCCAGGTCCAGCAGCGTCGCTCCTTCCACAATGCCCGCGCTCACCGCCGCGATCAGCTGCCGCATCGGGTTCTGCTTCAGCGCGCCGGCCGCGTTCATGCGGCCTAAGGCCAGGGCCAGCGCCGCGCACGCCCCGGTGATCGCCGCCGTCCGCGTCCCGCCGTCGGCCTGCAGCACATCGCAATCCAGGATCACCGTCCGCTCGCCCAGCGCCTCCATGTCGACGCCCGCGCGCAGCGACCGTCCGATCAGCCGCTGGATCTCATGCGTCCGCCCGCCCACCTTGCCCCGCTCCGCCTCCCGCGCGCTCCGGGTCAGCGTCGCCCGCGGCAGCATCCCGTATTCCGCCGTCACCCACCCCCTGCCGCGCCCGCGCATCCAGTTCGGCACCCCCTGCTCCACCGACGCGTTGCAAAGCACCCGCGTCTCACCCATCGCGATCAGCACCGAGCCCTCCGCGGTACTTACGTAATCCGGCGTGAGCGAAAAGGAGCGAAGTTCTGCCGCCGAACGGCCGTTCTGACGAAAAAAAGGTATGGAGGCATCAGTCATTTCTTCCATTGTAGAGCGGCGTGCGGCCCGGAATGGGACAGGTTGAGCGAGTCCCGATTCAGGACGGCCCAGGTAAGTCATTCCCTAACAACAGCTTAGAGCCGCGCCGCCGCCGAAATGTCCCTAAATGGAACGCTTCGCAGGCATCGTGCAACCAGCAAGCATGTGGCTCAGCGACACCTAAGTCTTTGCATGTCAAAGACTTAGCACCTCACGGTGAGTTTGGACCCCGGCCTGCAATAGAGGCCATCGAAACGCGCTGCGATCCACGCAGTCACAAGGGGAACACCGATGCAGAATCAAAACCATCCCGTTACGTCCAGCCCAAAGCTTCTGCCGTTCCTACGCTCCGCGCCCGCGCTGCCCGCTCCTCTGCTGCCGGCCATGGCCGTGCGGCTGGTGCGCCCCGCTCTGGTAGAAAAAATGCCCAGCCTGCCTATGCTTTCCCCAGCCGCCGCGCTGGCGCATGACGCACGCAACGCGCTTACGTCGCTGCACCTGCTCTCCGGCCTGCTCGCGGAGCCAGGTGTGCTCGCGGCCGGCCACACCCACTACGCAGCCGATCTTCAGTCCGTGACCCACGCGCTTACCGGCCTGGTCAGCCGTTTCGCAAGCCTCGGCAGCGATATCCCCGCCGATCAGCCGCCGCACGGCAAAGCTCTCCGCCCCGCGGCTGTTCCAGCGCCGGGGGTGCAAGGGTCCGCAGCCCAACGAGAAAAGCGCTCGCCCAGCGCCGGGGAGGCGCTCGAAGCCTGCACCCGGCTGCTGCGCATCGTTGCCGGCTCCAGGGTCGAGGTGCACGTCTCCTCTGAAAATGCTCTGCCGCCGCTCGCGATCGGCGATGACGCGCTTTCCCGCGTGCTCGTCAACCTGGTCAAGAACGCGAGCGAAGCCATGCCGGCCGCCGGCTCGGTCCATATCCTCGCCCGCCGCGCCCTCAGCCAGACCGCGCCCGCCGTCCTGGTCCACATTTCCGACAACGGTCCCGGCATTCCCGCGCACGTGCTCGGCCAGATTTTCGAGCCCGGCTTCAGCTCCAAGCGCGCCATCTCGAACGCCGCGGAACCGTGCGGCCTGGGCCTCGCCATCGTTCGCGAACTGGTCGAATCCGCTGGCGGCACGGTGCGCGTCGCCAGCACCCGTCGTCGCGGAACGACCTTCGAACTCAAGCTTCCCTGCCTCAAATAGGAGCAGGGAAGCGGCTTCGCACTTCCGTAACTGGAGGAAACCCGAGAAACGCCCTAGAATCAGCGGCAACACTCAACAGGAAAGTCAGGGCGAGTCAAGTGCCAGCGAAGATGCACGTTCTCATCCTCGATGAAGACGCAGCTGTCCGCTCCGCCGTTTGCGAAATTGCAAGCGCCCGGGGCTTCCAGCCGCACACGGTCGACTCGGTCGACGCAGCCCGCGCGTATCTGCGCGGCAACAGCACCGATGTGCTTCTGCTCGACCTCAAGTCGCCTTCCGGCAAGGCCATCGACCTGCTCGACGAGGTCAAGACGGTGCGGCCGGAAACTTCGGTCATCGTCATGACCGCGTATGCGACCGTGACCTCGGCGGTCGAGGCGATGCGCACCGGCGCGACCGACTACCTGACCAAACCGTTCGCCATGGACGAGCTCGCGGCCGTGCTCGAGCGCACCGCGGAGAAGCGCAAGCTCGACTCCGAAAGCCGGATGCTGCGCGAGCGCATGCGCACCCCCGGCACCCTCGGCACCATCGTCGGGCAAAGTCCCGAGATGGACAAAATCTACCGCATCCTCTCCAAGGTCTCGCAAAGCTCGCACCCGGTTATGATCCTGGGCGAGAGCGGCACCGGCAAGGAGCTGGTCGCGCGCTCGATTCACTGCAACGGCCCCAACGCGCAGAAGCCTTTTCTCCCTGTCGACTGCGGCTCGCTGGTTCCGACGCTGGTCGAAAGCGAGCTGTTCGGCTACGTCAAAGGCGCATTTACCGGCGCCAACCGCAACAAGGACGGGCTGCTGGTTGCCGCCGGCGAAGGCACGGTCTTCCTCGACGAGATCGGCGAACTGCCGCTCGACCTCCAGGCCAAGCTTCTGCGCGCCCTGCAGGAGCGAGAAGTGCGCCCCGTCGGCGCCAGCCACCGCATCCCTATCCGCGCCCGCGTGCTCGCCGCCACCAACCGCGACTTGAAGCAGATGGTCGAGCTCGGCCGCTTTCGCAAGGATCTGTACTACCGCCTCAACGTCGTGAGCCTGCGCCTGCCGCCGCTGCGGGAGCGCCGCCAGGATGTGGCCCTGCTGACCGCGCATTTTCTCGATCGCATCGGCAAGGATTACGCCAAGACGTTCGAGCTCAGCGATGAAGCCCTGCGCGTGCTTGGCGAGTACGACTGGCCCGGCAACGTGCGCGAGCTTGAAAATGCGCTGGAGCGCGCCTGCTCGTTCGCCTCCGGCACCGTCGTGCAGCTGGGCGACATGCCCACCGGCCTGCAGGACTTTCGCCTGCAGCAGCGCCGGCTCACCATGCCGCTGCGCGAGGTGCTTGAAACCGCCGCCGCCTTATCGCCCGGGGTGACCTCGCTGGCTGAAATGGAGAAGCAGGCCATCCTCGACACCATCCGCCGCCTCGACGGCGACAAACTGGGAGCAGCCAAGGCGCTCGGCATCGGCAAAACCACGCTCTACCGCAAGCTCAAGGAGTACGGCATTGGCGACGCCATGGGCGTCATGCAGTAGCCGCCTACAGTGGGTCATTCCAACCGTAGCCGATTGCGCAACGTGCGGTCGGCGGAGTGGAGGAACCTGCGTTTGCAGCTTTCGCTTCACGAGCATGTATGAATCAAACTGCTGCCCTGGGGCACACAGTAAAGTCGGCCAGAGCGAGCCAATTGAAAGCGCACTAGGAGCACGGGGAGAAACGAATGCAAAGCGCACTCATCATCACCAGTATCTCGGGCGCGGAACACTGCGCCGCCAGCCTGTCCAAGCAGCTCGGTCTGCCGGTTGATGTCGCGCCCAGCCGCCGCGAGGGCATGGCCGCCCTGCGCCGCCGCGAGTACACCATCGTCGTCATCGACGAGCCGGTCGCCGAAGCCAGCCCCGAGGGCGCCGAGCTGCTCTGGAAGCAGGCCGGCCTCGCCATCCCGCTGCAAATCAACTTCGCCATCTCCGGCACCAACCGCCTCATCCGCGAAGTCCGCGCCGCCCTCCAGCGCCGCGAGCACGAGCAGTCCCTCGCCATGCGCGCCGCCGCCACCGCCATTGAAAACGACCTTCGCGACACCGTCACCGGCCTCCTGCTCCACTCGCAATTGGCCTTGGCGGAGCCGCTCGTCTCCGCCCACCTCACCGCCAAACTCCAAACCGTCGCCGAGCTCGCCGGCAATCTCCGCACCCGCCTGGAGCGGAGTTCGCAGCCTAACCAGTTGGTCTAAGGACATACTTATTCATCCCCCGGTTCCATTCCCTTCGAGGAGTCTTTGGCATAAGCAAGAATGTCCAGAAGAGCCGCACGTTGACTCCAGTAAACGCTGGTGTCTCCTTCCGGCCGGGGTGCTGACCACCAAGCCTGTTTCGTAACCCAACTGATCAATGCAACGTAACCGGTTGATGTCCTTAAGTCTGTTTGTGAGATTCCCGATAGCTGTGACAGCCCGGCTATGGACGCTCCGTTCACGGAAACGAATCGGTCAGGATGCATAAGAGCAAGTAGCCGGGTGACTGTAGCGACACCGATGCCTGGTAAATCCGTTACGTTTTCAAAAGCCTGTTGAAGCATCTTTTCGAATGCTGGCGCAAGATGGTCAAGGGGAATCGCATCCAGCTCGGATCGCATCTTTGCTCGGGTCTGAAGATTCTTCCAGCTATCTCTAAAGAAAATGTTCTTTATAACTCCTGCTCCGCTCAGGTTTCCTAAACCGCCGTATCCGGTGAGTCCTAGCAGCTTTTCTGCGTCTGGCTTGCTCAAGGTTTGCCAGTCGCTAAGGGCAATTGTAGTGACCTCTGGCAAGTGACCGGCTAGCCACTTGAGTCTTTGCTCATCCTGCAAACGCAGGGACAGAACATATTCGGTCCACTCCTTCGAATCAAGCAAACCAGTGGGTGCATCGAGATGTCGAATGCTGGTCTCAGAAGGAGCCTGCTTGCAGAGTTGAGCATATTCTTCAAGCCAACTAATGGCTGGCGTTCTAAATTCGTTCCAATAGTTCTTAAAAAGTTCATCGGCGCGACCATCATCTGCAAACTCACAAACGATCTCTCTATTCGTGGAAAAAGCCGGTTCGGTAAGGTTCGCACTTCCCACCCATGCTATCGATGCTTCTTGGGTCTTAAAGATTAGCAGCTTTGCATGAAGTTTCTGCCCGGATGTGCCATAGGCGATCTTTAACTGCGTCGACTCGTTCAATTGCATGAGCGCTTCAGGTTCTGTAAGGTAGTTGTTTACCCCACATATGACCCGAACCCGACCAGGGTGGGCGCCGGCAAATGCCAGAATGGCATCCAGGGCACTCCCTCGCCGAATCCAAGCCATCGCAATATCTACGCGTGTAGACGCGGCAAGAAGTTCCTGCAGGCGGTGCAAAAGCACCTTTTCGTCGAGCAGTTTTGTCATGAGAGGCCACTTGTTGCTTCTGGCATTTTGAAATGTTCGTGCTTTCTCTGGTTCTACGCATATTCTCGTTCACCGTAACACTCACTAATGCAGCATCCTCATATTCCTCTGCAATGTAATCCGTCAGCAGATACTTGCCAATCGATTCCGGAGTCTTGAAGCACGCCTTCCCCCGTCACATCGCCGTCACCTTCTATAGGAACTGCATCAACCCGCAATTCGATGAAAGGATGAACGTGTAGATCATTGCATTTTCTCCTTGTACCGGTCTACCGCTCCCAACGTTTCGCTTACCCAGAACACCACAGCTGCCTGCGCTTGCGATTAGCTGAGGTTGCAACACCGGCCAACAACGTATCGTAGTACGATATAAATGTGAGCTCTCGAACCGACCCTCCCGTCCCAAACGACCTGCTCGCCACCCTCGCTGATTTCCGCTTCGAACTGCGGCGCTTCCTGCAGTTTAGCGAGAGCGCGGCGGAGGCAGTCGGCCTGCAGCCCCAGCAGCACCAGCTCCTGCTGCAGATAGCGGGTGCGCCCGCGGGCTCGGCAGCCACCATCGCCTACGCGGCCGGCCGCCTCGGCCTGCGCCACAACAGCGTGGTCGAACTTGTCGACCGGTCGGAGCGCGAGGGATGGCTGCGGCGGGCGGAGGATCCAGCCGACCGCCGTCGTGTGCTGCTGCGGCTCACCGCCCGAGGCGCACGGCAGATGGGCGCGCTGGCCGGCGATCACGCGCGCGAGCTGCATGAGCTGGCTCCCCGTCTGGCGCAGGCCCTCGACCGGATCCAGGTCCACGCCAACCCCGCTCGACAGGCCGCGCCAGCAGCGGCCCAAGGAGCAAACAAGCGACCGGCGCACGAAGGAAACAAGAAGCGATGAAGTCCCGCCCCTCCGCCTTGCGCGACTTCACCGTGGACCGCCGCGTCTGGCTGCTCGCAGCCGCGGCGCTGCTGATCGGCGCCGGCGCGGCAGCCCTCGCCGTTCTGCTCCTGCGAGCCATCGCGCTCGCGACCAATCTCTTCTACTATCACCGCCTCAGCCTTGCCATGGCCGGCCCCGCCGGCTCGCCGCTCCCGCGCTGGATCCTGCCGCTGGTCCCGGTCCTGGGCGGCCTCATCGTCGGGCTGATGGCGCGCTACGGCTCCGACAAAATCCGCGGCCACGGCATCCCGGAAGCGATCGAAGCAATCCTTTTGCGCGGCGCCCGCGTCGACCCGAAAGTAGCCCTGCTGAAGCCCATTTCGGCGGCCATTTCCATCGGCTCAGGCGGCCCGTTTGGCGCGGAGGGGCCCATCATCATGACCGGCGGCGCTTTCGGTTCGCTCATCGCGCAGTGGCTCAGGCTCTCCGACGCGGAGCGCACCACGCTGCTGGTAGCCGGCGCGGCGGCGGGCATGGCAGCCACGTTCGCGGCGCCGCTCGCGTCCATCCTGCTCGCGGTCGAGCTGCTGCTCTTTGAGTGGCGCCCCCGCTCGCTGATCCCGGTTTCTGTGGCGAGCCTTATAGCGGGCGTCCTGCGTGTGCACTGGCTGGGTGCCGGTCCGCTCTTTCCCGTCGAGCTGCATGCCGCCATCCGCCTCGGGCCGGCCATGCTCGCGGCCGCCGTGCTGGGCCTGCTCACCGGCCTCGTCTCGGCCGCGCTCAGCCGCCTCATGTATGGCTTTGAAGACGCTTTCGAGCACGTCTGCGGCCGCTTGAAAGTGCACTGGATGTGGTGGCCTGCCCTGGGCGGCGTCGGCGTGGGCGTGGGCGGCTTGTTCTTCCCGCGTGGGCTCGGCGTCGGTTACGACAATATCGCGGAGCTGCTCCGCGGCCATGCCCCCTGGGCCTTGCTGCTGGGCCTGCTCGCGGCCAAGTCGCTGATGTGGGCGTTTTCTCTCGGGTCGGGAACGTCGGGAGGCGTTCTGGCGCCGCTACTGATGATCGGCGCAGCCTTCGGCGCCTCGCTGGCAAAGCTCGCGCACCTGCCGGGCGAAACACAAGCCCTGTGGGCCCTGCTGGGCATGGCGGCCATGCTTTCCGGCTCGCTGGGCGTACCGCTCACCGCGACCCTGTTTTCGCTTGAGCTCACGCACGCCCTGCCCGCGCTCATGCCGGTGGCCACGGCCTGCATCGCCTCCTACGCGGTCACGTGCCTCATCCTGCCGCGATCCATCCTGACCGAGAAGCTCAGCCGCCGCGGCTATCATCTCTCCCGCGAGTACGGCGTGGACCCGCTTGAAACCGTCATTGTGGCGGACGCCATGCAACCCCCGCCCCGGCTTCCAACCCCCTCCGCCGGCCAAACGCCCGCGGCACTTCCCGTGAACTTCGCCTACGCGGACGAGCCCTGCCGCGCGGCAGCGGAGCAGATGGCGGCGCTCGCCGTCACCAGCCTGCCGGTTGTAGACCGCGGCACCGGCCAGGTCGCCGGTAAAGTCACCGCCCACGACTTACTCGCCGTGCGGCGGCGTTCCGTCCTGCGCGAGTCGCAAAGGACCGCAACCTTCCAGAAGCTGCCCTGGCGAAGCGGACCGAAAGCGGCGGAGCCTCCAAGGGAGCGGTAAACGCGCAGGCGAGCGGTAAACGCGCGTACCAGGCGTCGCCAGTCTGCCTGCGAATCTCCTCGACAGGCAGAAATGACCGTGGTTATCTACGACCGTGGTCACAACCGAACCAACCCGGCGGGAACGGCGCAAGCAGGAGACGCGAGCCCGTCTGCTCGGCGCCGCCATTCGCCTGATAGAAGAACAGGGCTTCGACCAGGCGACCGTCGACTCGATCGCAGCGGCTGCGAACATCGGCAAAGGCACTGTCTACAATTATTTCCGCACCAAGGAAGATACTGTCATCGCATTCTTCATCGACCTTGAGCGCCGCGTCCAGACCCGAATGGCGCGATGGACATCCAGGCAGCTCGCGCTTGAGCGTGTGCTGGTCTCTTTCCTGCGCTTCCAGTTCGGGGTTTCTACACCAAACGTCAAAGGGTAAGCTAAGCGGCTGACCAGACAACCGTACATAATGGTGGGGGCGAGTTTCTCTCTCGCGTTCGGCTGGTCATCGGCCTTGGCCCAGAAGGCTATTGCATTGGAACCGTTTCGGATTCATGTCGCGGATGAGGTGCTCGACGACTTACGAGCACGATTGCGGCATACGAGATGGCCCGACCAGATACCCGGTATTGGCTGGGGACAGGGCACCGAACTGGATTGGTTACGAAACCTCGTGTCATACTGGGCTAATGATTTTGACTGGCGTGCCTGGGAGCGAAGACTCAACGCGCTCCATCACTTCACTTCGCGGGGCATTCACTTCGTGTACCAGCGTGCCGCATCGGGTAGGGGAGTGCCGCTTATCCTTACGCACGGCTGGCCCAGCAGTTTCCTCGACTATGTTGATATGCTGCCGATGCTTGAGCAGTTCGACGTGGTCGTACCCTCCCTGCCCGGGTACGGATTCTCGCCGCGGCCACTCGAAGTCGGCATCAATTACCGGTATGTCTCGGAGCGCTGGCACCAGCTCATGTCGGAGCTTGGGTATTCCCGCTATGGCGCGGGCGGTTACGACTTTGGGGCCGGGGTGACGACGATCCTTTTGCGAGACCATCCCGAATCGGTGATCGGGATACATCTCACCACACTGGAGTCGGACCTCGCCCCCGTGGTGGATGACACGGACTTGTCCGACGCCGAGCGTTCCTACCTGGCGGTGAGCCGGAGCTGGGACGTGAGGGAGAGGGGTTACAGCGCGATCCAGTCGACCAAGCCGCAGACTGTCGGCTATGGACTGAACGACTCCCCAGCAGGACTGGCCGCATACGTGGGTGAGAAGTGGCACTCGTGGAGCGATGTTACGCCGATTAATGATTTCCTATGCGCCACACTTACCCTCTACTGGGTTACGCAGAGCATCACCTCATCGATGCGCGACTATTGGGATAACCGCTGGCGCCCAGTCGATCCCACTTACGTCAGTACGCCTACGGCATTTGGTGTCTTCGCGCACCAGACCGTTCCCGAGGGCGAGCCGCCGCGCTCATATCTGGAACGCTTGTACAACATCCAACGCTGGACAATCTTTCCGCACGGCGGCCACTTCGCCCCGGCTGAGGAGCCAAAGGCGGTCGCGGGTGACCTAACTGCTTTCTTCCATCACCTAAAATGAACGCCACACTCATAGATTTAAAGCGGCCGTCCCGAGCAGTCTATCGAAGGCGTGCCGCCGGGCTGCCGCAAAGATCTGGAGCCGCACCACCCACTCAGTGCACCGTCTTCATCTTCCGCTGCATGTAATCCATCAGCAGGTACTCGCCCAGCGTATCCGGCGTCGTAAAGTACGCCTTACCCCGGCACATCGCCGTCACCTTCTGCACAAACTGCATCAGCCCGTAGTCCGACGCCAGCATGAACGTGTTGATCATCACGTTCGAACGCTTGCAGCGGTTCACCTCTTCGAGCGTCTCGCTTACCACCAGCGGATCGAGTCCGAACGCATTCTTGTAAATGCGCCCGTCTGGCAGCGTCAGCGCCGAAGGCTTGCCGTCGGTGATCATCACGATCTGCTTCATGTCCTTGCGCTGCCGTTCGAGGATGCGCCGCGCCACTCGCAGCCCTTCCCGCGTGTTGGTATAGTGTGGCCCTACCTTGACCCGCGGCAGCTGCGAGATCGGCAGCTCCTCGGCCGAGTCATGAAAGAGCACCAGCGACAGCGAGTCCGCCGGATACTGTGTGCGGATCAGGTGCGACAGCGCCATCGCGACGCGCTTGGCCGGCGTGAAGCGGTCCTCGCCGTACAGGATCATCGAGTGCGAGCAGTCCAGCATTACCACCGTTGCGCACGAGCTCTGATACTCCGACTGATGCACCTGCAGGTCGGAGTACTCGAGCGAAAGCGGCATCCGCACACCCTCCCGCGCGATCGCCGCGCTCAGCGTCGCCGTCGTATCCAGGTTCAGCACATCGCCGAACTCGTATGACTTCGATCCGCCGCTTGCTTCCACGCCCGTCGCGTAATGCAGTGTGTCGTGCCGCCCCACGCTCGCCTTGCCCAGCGATCCGAGCAGATCGCGCAGCGTCTTGAAGCCCAGAAAGTCCAGGCTCTTGTCCGTCACCTCAAAGCGCGCCTCGCTCTCGCCGCCCTCGGCCTGCCCCTGCCCCGGTTCGCGAGAAGGATCGCCCTTGCTCTGGATATAGTTCTCCTGCTCCATGCGGTCCATAAGTTGATCGAGAAACTGTTCGAACTTACCTTCCGCTTGTAACTCCTCTATCTTCTTCTGTGTATCTTCGTCGAACAGCTCGCCCGACTCCATCGCGCGGCGCAGCGCCTCCTTCAGGTCTTCCATCGTCTGGTCCAGATCCTGAAACTGCATCATCGGGTTCTGGAATCCCGAGTCGAGCAGGTAGTCCGAAAGAGCCTCCAGCAGATCTTCCATGTCGAGCTCTGCCGCCAGATCGCCGTTGTACTTGGTATAGCGTACGCGTTTCATATCCTGATTCTCAGGCTTTTCCCAGCCCCCGCGCAAGCCGGAACATGCTGCGGCAGCCAGTCTGGCGCGCACTCCATGTGCGCACCGCAAACACCTCCGAAACCAGTTTCTGCCTCTCCGGGCCTCGCGGAGCCAGAGTCGGTACCGTTACGAAAGCCGCAGAGCGGACCGCCGTCGATGGCCCTCCCGTACCGTTACGAAAGCCGCAAACGCCGAAAAAGCTATGTCATAACTTCAAAAAGAATGGGTAAGATCTGCAATCGAAGGTAAAGATGCCTAGCCCGACAAAATCACTGAAAATTGGTTCTTGTCTTCCTCAAATCTTCGGTTACTGTACTCAAAGCGAAGGAGCAGAGCAGATGAAACACAGGGGCAAATACTTTAAGAAGACGGTTCGCACGCTGACGCAGCTTGGCTGCGCGGGAGCCCTGGCGACAGCTTCTATTGCGGGTCTGGCACAGTCGAGTCCGATTGTTAACACTGGCTGGAATTCAAGCACATCCACTTCGCTGCAGGCAGCCGGCCGCATCCTCAACCAGGCCACCTTTGGCCCGACATCGAACGACGTCTTTACCGTCGAGAACATCGGCTTGACCAATTACGTCAATCAGCAGTTAGCCCAGCCTGCTTACCAGATACCGCTGGCGGACCCACGCATCATTCCCATCGGGGACTGCGGCTCCTTCGCTTGCGTCACCGAGTATTACTGGTGGAACGACATACTCTTCGGCCAGGATCAGCTGCGCCAGAGAGTCGCTTATGAGCTCAGCAAGCTGATGGTTGTATCGACCGATGGGGTCGATCCCCGGTACATGCCCAACTATCTCAACATTCTTTCCAACGATGCGTTCGGCAACTGGCTCACGCTGATGCACGACGTGGCTCTTTCGCCTGCGATGGGCACGTATCTCAACATGGCGAACAGCTTCGCGCCCGCGGCCGGCCAGCGCGCCAATGAAAACTTCGGCCGCGAGCTGATGCAGTTGTTCTCGATCGGTACCGCCGCGCTCAACCAGGACGGCTCCGCCAAGCTCGACGGCAGCGGCAATCCCATCCTCAACTACACCGCGGACGAGGTGCAGAACTTTTCGCTCGCCTATACCGGTTGGACTTTCGCTAACAACGACTGCAGCGTTCCCTGGGAGCCGCTGAGTTACTGGTATGTGTATCCATGGGGGCAGAACTGTCCTATGGTTCCTTTCCCTGGTAAGCACAGCACGGCCGCCAAGACCCTGCTGCGCGGCACCGTACTCCCCGCCGGCCAAAGCGCGCAGGACGATCTGAACGACGCGCTTGCGAACATCTTCAACGATCCCTCCCTGCCGCCGTTTGTCAGCCGGCGGCTTATCCAAAGCCTGGTCAGGAGTAATCCGTCGCCTGCCTACATAAGCCGCGTTGCTGGAATTTTCATCAACAATGGCTCCGGCGTTCGCGGGGACATGAAGTCGGTCATCCGCGCCATCCTGCTCGATCCGGAGGCGCGCGCGAGCGACGTTCCCGGCGCCGTGGACCCGAACGGAGGCAAACTGCGCGATCCTGTGCTGTGGTGGGCTTCAGTAGCGCGCGCCATGCAGGCTACTTCCAGCGCCAGCGTGCCGAATGTAGGCATTTATGACGGCATCTTCGATCTCTGGCTCGGCAACATGGACGAGCACCCGCACGACCCGTCCAGTGTTTTCAGCTTCTACTCCCCCGACTTCCGGCTTGCCGGCAGCAGCTTGTACGCGCCTGAGTTCCAGAACGAAAACGTAAACAGCATCGTCTGGATGGCGCTGCATCTGCAGGACGCGCTGAATAACAACTTCAATGTGGTAGGGCCGGAGGCCAACGAGTTCTCCATGAATGTAGGCCCGTCCAGCATCTGGTATCGCTGCGCGGTGCAGTGGGGTCCGACCAATCTTGTCAATGTACTCGACGCCATGCTGATGCATGGCACCATGACGCAGGACATGCAGCAGTCGATCATCAACGCAGTCAAGAACGACGACCCGGGAACAATGGTTCGCTCTGCCATTTATCTCATCGTGACATCGCCCCAGTACCGGGTCATGATCTAAGTCGCCAACGGCAAACAGTACTCACTAACATCTGGAGAACACAATGCAGCGTAGAAGCTTTCTCAAAACCGCGTCGTGGGGAGCACTCGCCCAGCTGGCAGGGGTATCGCCGCTACGGTCCATGGCGGCCTTCGCCCAAAACTCTTCCGCAAACGACTATAAGGCGATCATCTGCCTTTTTCTCCGCGGCGGCAACGACAGCAATAACATGCTGGTGCCGCTAGCGGGGCCGCAGTTCAACGCATATAGCCAGGCGCGCGGCTCCAATGCGGTCGCGCAAAACCAGCTGCTGCCGCTCGCTAACTCCGCCTTCGGCCTCAATCCCGCGTTCGCCAATCTTGGCCAGGCGTATGCGGCGGGCAACGCCGCCATGATCGCCAATGTCGGCCCACTGGTGCAGCCCACAACCGCGGCCCAGTACCGTGCCACGAGCGTGCAGATTCCCAACTCGCTGATGGCCCACGACGACCAGCAGGAAGTCTGGGAGAGCGGCTCCTATGTGCCTGGGATCGGTTCAAGCTGGTCCGGCTTGACCGCCGATCTGCTCGCACCCACTTACAACTCCTCCAACTTGCCCATGGTCACTTTGGTGGGGAGTGCGAGTAACTTCGGCAGGGGCAACAGTTCCGTGCCGTTTACCGCGGGCGCCAACGCGCAGCAGGCCGCTTTCTGGTGCTCGGAGGGAATGGCATGCTATCCGCGAGCGGCCGCCGCGCAGCAGCTGCTCACCTTTGACAATGGAGTCAACCTGCTGCAGGCCGATGAGCAGATTTATCAGCAGGCTTACAAATACAACACCTTCTATAACGGCATCCTTAGCGACGCGCAAGGATTCAAAACCAATTTTCCCGGCAATAACCCGATCTCCGGGCCGCTCTATACGATCGCCACCATGATGCAGCTTCACAGTCAAATTGGCGCCCGGCGGCAGATCTTCTTTATCGACGCCGGCGGCTTCGATACCCACGCCGGCCAGGCGGCCACGCAAGCCCAGCTCTATCCCACCATCGACCAGGCAATCGGCGTATACACGCAGGTCATGCAGGAGATCGGGCTATACGACAATGTCACTCTCTTCACCGCGTCCGATTTCTCACGCACGCTGCAGATGAACAGCGCCGGCGGTTCGGACCACGCGTGGGGCGGCCACCATTTCGTCGTCGGCGGCGCAGTCAAGGGCGCCAAAGTCTATGGCACTTTCCCCAACCTGCAGCTTGGCGGCCCCGATGACATCGACGGTTCCGGCCGTTATGTGCCGACAACCGCTCTGTCGCAATATGCCGCGACTCTCGCGTCCTGGTTCGGCGTGCCCAGCTCCGCGCTGGGTGCGATGCTTCCCGGGCTAACCAATTTCCAAAACACTAATCTCGGTTTCGTGTAGAACGGCAGCAGAAAGGCAAGGGAGCCCGCAGGACCGGGGATCCCTTGCTTTGCGAACGGCTTTAGTTCAGACCGCCGCGTTTGGAGCGGCGCGTCTGCCAAGCCTCATACTGCTGCTCGTCGGCACTCGCCGTGCGCTCGCTCCGCCTGGTTTTCTCGCCAGCCGCGAAGGCGCGCTCCTCGTTCCGGCTCAGCCGGCGATGCGCCACCATTCCCTCCAGCAGAAACTCCGCGGCCGCCACCACCCGCTCGGGCGCGTCCTCGCCCGTGACCCCGAGCGGCGCCAGCTTTTCGAACAATCCCTGGATCTGCTTCAACTCGCCCACGATCGCAGCCGAAGGCTCCGAGTCTTCCACTTTCAACGAGCCGCCCAGATTGAACCACTGCTCGATCTGCTGCGTGTTGGTCTCGGTAAAGTAGCGGTCGTACACAGTGCCTAGCGCGCCGCGGATCAGCTCCCGCACCACCACGTCCGCGCCCCGCATCTCGCCCTCGTACTCCAGCTCGATCTTGCCCGTGATGCCCGGCATCGCCGTGTACAGGTCGCCGATCCGCGGCAGCACCAGCCGCTCGCCGTGCAGCAGCGCACGGCGTTCCGCATTCGAGATGATCAGCTCCATCGTCGAGATAGGCAGCCGCTGCGACACGCCCGAGCGCTTATCCACCCGCTTGTCGCCGCGCGCGGTAAACGCGACCTGCTCCACCAGTTCGCGCATGTACTGCGGAATCTCGATCTCGCTCGACCAGCCGGTCGAGACCCTTTCCGCCCATGCCTCCTGCTCGGTGATGGCCATGCCGTCTTCCAGCGTCTCCGGGTAGTGCGTGCGGATCTCCGAGCCGATCCTGTCCTTCAACGGAGTCACGATCTTGCCGCGCGCCGTATAGTCCTCCGGGTTCGCGCTGAACACGATCGCCACATCCAGCTTCAGCCGCACCGGGTAGCCTTTGATCTGCACATCACCTTCCTGCATGATGTTGAACAGCGCCACCTGGATTTTGCCGGCCAGGTCGGGCACCTCGTTGATGGCGAAAATGCCGCGATTGGCCCGCGGCAGCAAGCCGTAGTGCATGGTCAGCTCGTTCGACAGATCCTGGCCGCCGCGCGCCGCCTTGATCGGGTCCAGGTCGCCGACCAGGTCGGCCACCGTCACATCCGGCGTCGCCAGCTTTTCGACGTAACGGTCCTCGCGGCTCATCCAGGCGATCGGCGTGTGATCGCCGTGCGCGGCCAGCAGTTCGCGCGAGTGCTTCGCGAGCGGCTTCCACGGGTTGTCGCGAATCTCCGAGCCCGCGATGTACGGCGCCCACTCGTCCAGCAGATGGGTTAGCGCGCGCAGAATGCGGCTCTTGGCCTGCCCGCGCAGCCCCAGCAAGATGAAGTTGTGCTTCGACAGGACGGCGTTGACAATTTGCGGCACGACCGAGTCGTCGTACCCGACGATGCCCGGAAAGATCGGCGCACCCGTACTCTGGCGCAGGCGCGCGATCAGGTTCTCGCGCAGTTCATCCTTCACGGTCCGGTCGCGCAGGCGGGTTTCCCCGTACAGCGGATGGTTGCGAAGCTCGCCAAGTGTTTTCGGCAGCGCGTCCTGCCCGATGCTGTTTGCGGTCTGGTCAAGTGGGGACATTGGAATAGCGACTCCTGAAAAGCGAGGAAAGCGCAGTCTGCGCCTGGAGGACAACGCCGCATCCGTATCGCGGACAGGCGACGCTGGATGCGGAAAGAATGGCTCGTTTCGATCTCCAAGCCAGTCTCAAGGATAAATGAACGGGCTGCCCGCGCCCGAGCCGTGCTCTCGCCGCATGGTAAACAGCCTGCTTACATCACCGTACCGTTTCCGCCGTGGCCGTTGCGCGAGCTGCTCGCGCGGCCCTGCGCCCCCATTCTCAACTTCGGCAGAATCTCCCGGTAAAACTCCCGCAGCAGCCCGGTCCGCTCGCGGTCCGACCGGCTGATCAGCAGCCGCTGCTTGAAACCGAGGTCCGCCGGCAGCTCCCACGCCAGCAGGAACGAGAGTCCGCGGTCCAGGTCCAGCGCATAGCTCTCGTGGCCGATCCCGGCCAGCGCCAGCACCTCCAGGTGCAGCGCCACACACTCGGCGCGCTCCTCCCGCGACGAGTCGAGCTGCTCGTCGTCGAAAAAATCGACCTCGGCCTGCAGAAACGAGCGCGAATTGTCCAGCTGCTCGATCTCGAACCGCCGCCGCCCCTCGCACAGAATATCGATGCGTCCATCCGGATGGCGGCGCAGCACTTTGGAAATGCCAGCCGTACACCCAGCGATCGCCAGCCCTTCCGCCTGCGCCCGCACCACCCCAAACTCCAGGTCGCCGGCGAGACACTCGCCAACCATTTCCCGATAACGCTCTTCAAAGATGTGGAGCGGCAGAGGCACGCCCGGAAATAAGACCACATCGAGGGGGAACAGGGCGATCTTCATCGGAGATTGCTGCCTTTCAGTCCAGTTCGCCAGGGTTCAAACCCGGGCCGACTCGCCGGCGAGGGTTGAACCAATCCTTCATTTGCCGCATTTATTTACGCTCCGAAGGCCTGGAGCCGTGTAGCTTCAGACCGCGTGCTCTCTCAACGGAGCCGTCTTTCTAGGCATGGTCGCACGTCGTACCGATTGCCGCTAGGCACTCAGTTCCAGTTCATCAAGCATCGCCTGCATTTCGCCCTGGGCATGGCCGTTCCCGGTGCGCCGGGCGCTCTCAATGCCAAGCTCCAGATGCCGCTTCGCCTCGGGAACCCTCCCCCCGCGCGCCAACGTCTGCGCCGCCATGAAGTAGCCGGGCGTGTACTCCGGATTGTCCCGCAGCAGCGTCGCGAACTCCGCCAGCGATGCTTCCAGCTCGTCTCTTCCGGCATACTCCATCGCCAGTCCGTACCGGGCAAAAGCATCCTTCGGGTTCGCTTCCAAAATCTGCTGCAACATTGCTGCCTTGTCCATTCAGCCATCCTACTCGCGCCGCAATGCAGTAGATTCGACCACCCTCCCGCAGGTGGCACAGGTTTGCAGAAACGCTTGCAAGCGCTGAAACTATCCCTGTCGATTCTACTTGCGGCCTCTGTTGGCCCTGTGAAAGGAACCCCGTGGCTCAGGCCCTAGACAACAGCACGGAAACCCGCGGCGCCCACGCCTCCCGCTCCGAGATGACCGAGCTCATCCTGCCCAACGACGCCAACACCCTCGGCCATCTGCTCGGCGGCCGCCTCATGCACTTCATTGACCTGGTCGCCGCCATGGCCGCCTACCGCCACGCCCGCAGCCATGTCGTCACCGCGTCCATGGACCACATCGACTTCATCGCCCCGGTCCACGTCGGCGACCTGCTCATCCTCAAATCCACCGTCAACCGCGGCTACCGCACCTCCATGGAGGTCGGCGTCAAGGTCTGGGCGGAAAACGCCATCGAAGGCATGCACCGCCACGTCGCCTCCGCCTATCTCACCTTCGTCGCCATCTCCGCGGCCGGCGTGCCGGTGCCCATCCCGCAGCTCGCGACCGAGGACGCCGCCGGCGAGCGCCGCTTCGCCGATGCCGGCCGCCGCCGCGAGCAGCGCCAGATCGAACTCGCCCGCCGCCGCGCCGCCGGCAAGGTCTCCCCCGTGCCGTAGGCTAGAGGGTATGGCACACGGAAACGCACCGCCCCCGCAAGGCCCCGCCTCTCTGCCCGGCATCCGCCACATCGTCGCTATCGGCTCCGGCAAGGGCGGCGTCGGCAAAACCACCCTCGCCGTCAATCTCGCCATCGCCCTTGCGGCACTCGGCCAAAAGGTCGGCCTCATCGACGCCGACATCTACGGCCCCAACGTCCCGCTCATGTTCGGCTCGACCGGCCAGCCAAAAGTCCTCCCCAACAACCAGATCGAACCCAACCTCGCCCACGGCGTCAAAGTCATCTCCGTCGGCCTCATCTCCCCCGGCGACAAGCCCATGGTCATGCGCGGCCCCATGCTCCACCAGATCATCCGCCAGTTCCTCCAGCAGGTCGACTGGGGCGAGCTCGACTACCTGCTCATCGACCTGCCCCCCGGCACCGGCGACGTCGTCATCTCGCTCGTGCAGACCGTGCCGCTCACCGGCGCGGTGGTCGTCTCCACCCCGTCCGATGTCGCGCTCCAGGACGCGCGCAAGGCCATCGAAATGTTCGGCCAGGTCAATGTCGAAATCCTCGGCATCGTCGAAAACATGAGCCACTTCACCTGCCCGCACTGCCACCACGAGATCGACATCTTCTCAAGAGGCGGCGCCGTCCGCACCGCCGAGCAGTTCCACGTCCCGTTTCTTGGCTCCATCGAGCTCGCCACCGCCATCCGCGAGGGCGGCGACCGCGGCGCACCCATCGCTACCGCCGGCCCCGACGCGCCGTTTGCAGGCGAATTCTTCGCCATCGCCCGCAAGGTCGCCGAGCGGGCCGCACAGCTCGAAGGCCGCGGCGAAGATGTGTTTGAGGTTCAGTAAATGCGAAGACCCCCTGCGCGGGAGGCGGTCACTTCGTGACGTGTTTACCCTGTCGATGGCAGCCATCGACGCTGTGGGCCTCGCGACGCTCGGCACTGGGGATGCTGATCCCGACCAACGGAAGGGCCACGGAATTCCGCTTGCGAGCATCCAGTACACCCGCCACGAAGTGGCCGCCGGCCGCGTAGGCGGTCTCGCACTAAGTCCCTAAACAGAAAAGCCGGGGCGTTTAGGCCCCGGCTTTTCTGTTTCAGTGTGTCCTAGGCAGCCGCGGGCACCGACAGCGCCTTGACCCGCGCGTTCAGGCGGCTCTTGTATCGCGAGGCCGTGTTCTTGTGCAGAATGCCTTTCTGCACGCTCTTATCCAGAGCCGAGACGGTGGAGCGGTACTGCTCGGCCGCTGCCTTGGCATCGCCCTTCACCAGCGCCTCGCGCAGCAGCCGCAGGCTGCCCCGGATGCGGCTCTTGTTTCCGCGATTCACCGCGGTCTTACGCTTGGTCTGCCGAACGCGCTTCAGCGCGGATACGTGATTTGCCATGATCTCTTTTGGTTTCCTTAAGAATGCGAAAAGAATGCGAATCCGCCGGCGCATCCGCCTGCTGTCCACAAACTCTAAGTTTAGGGCAGCCAGTCCATCGCGGTCAAGCTCCGCCCCCGCCCACCGGCCCCACAACACAGGCAGCCCGAGCTGCGAGCTGTTGTTGAAGAGTAGGTGCTATGCTTCCCCACGAGGTACGGTAAAACGCATGCGTCTTCCCATCGGCACGCTCACACTCACGCTTCTGCTGCAAACCGCCGCGCTGGCTCAAACTCCAGATCAGATTCTCGCCTCCGCGAATGTTCAGCAGGTGCAGCAAACCTTCGGAAAGGGCGTCCAGATCTATAACTGCCAACTGCAGAACGGCACGCCAGCCTGGATTTTCGCCGCGCCCGAGGCCGCCCTGTACCAGCTCACCAGCGCCGACCGCAACGGCCCCGTCCAGGTCGCGCTCCACAGCGCCGGCCCCGTCTGGCAGTGGAACGATGGCAGCGGCGTCTACGGAACCCTCATCCAGAGCGTCCCCTCGCCCGATCCGAACAGTATCCCGGAGCTTCTTCTCTCCGCCCAACATTTCGGCACCAAGGCAGGCGTGCTTTCCACGGTCACCTACGTTCTGCGCTCGCAGACGAACGGCGGAACCGCTCTGAGCACCGGCTGCGACACGGTCCACATCGGCGCGGTCGCTCGCGTGCCGTACACCGCTACTTACACCTTCTACTCTGGCGCACCCACGGCTGCGGCAAAGTAGCGCTGCTCTGGATGTAATACTTAACCCATAACAGGAAAGAGGCGGCCACTTAGGCCGCCTCCCTCGTTACCGCCAGTCTCCTGCGTCAGGAATCTTTGCATAAAAGCTGTCATCCTGAGCGAAGCGAAGGACCTGCTTTTCAGGGTCTTGCATCCACAGACGTATCCTCCAATTCATACAAAAGATCTCCGGGACACCCTCTACGCCGCAACCGCCGTACTATTCGCGCGCTCCGCAACCTTCCCCAGCAGCTCATTCGCGTGCTTCTCCTCATCCAGCGTCTTCTGCAGCACCGTCGCATGCTGCGGCAGATTCAGCAGTTTCGCCCAGTCCCGCGCCGCTCCATACGACGCCATTTCGAAGTGCTCCACCTTCTGCGCGCTCGCCAGCAGCCCCGCGTCCCGCACCGGGCCCGCCTCCGACTCCTTCACAATGTTTTCAGCCGACGCAACCAGCGCCGCCGTTACCGCGCACTTCTTGTCGTCCGCCTTGCCGTCCAGCTCGGCGATTAACTGCTGCAGCCGCTCCGAATGCACCTGCGTCTCCTGCAGGTGCGACTGGAACGCCTGCTTCAGCTGCGGGTCCGATGCATTCTTGATCATGCTCTCCAGCCCGTCCACAATCTGGTTCTCGGCCGACAGCATGTAGCGCAGCTGCAGGGTGTACAGTGAGCGAAAATCCCTGATATCGTTCGGTGTCAGCAATCCCATAATCAATCCTCGGTCGGGGGTCCTCGGTTAGGTGTTTATGAACTCCCTGCTTGTATAGAGGGTGTCCGCCCTTGCCGCGTTGGCTCGCGCCGCTGGATTGGTGCAACCACCGCAGCCAGCACCGTGGGCGAAGGAATCCCCGCGCACTCTGGTCACAAGAGATTTACCTGGTAACCATTGACGCCCTCGCCGACCGGCGCTACTCTTGCCGCATCGACCCTCGTTGCAGCCCCGGCGAACCACTCCAGCGGTCTGTTCTCCCGCTGGTCTCCGCGCTGCCTGCCCCCCGCAACCGGAAGCATCCCAACCCTGGGCCCGCTTTGCCGCGGCGCTCGGATGGAGGCCTATTCGCCCATTGATGACCACCCAAATGCTTGAAATCACGCCTAACCTTGAGCCCCTGTTCGGGACCCGCGATGAAAACCTCAAGCTGATGGAGCGCGAACTCCAGGTACGGATCGATCTTCGCTCCGATGCGGTGCACATAAGCGGCCCGGACGACGGCGTCCGGCGGGTGGAAAGCATCTTCGCCGATTTTGAACACCTCCGCCAGCGCGGCGTGCACCCCCATAACGGCGAGCTCAATGCCTTGCTCAAGCTCGTGGTCTGCGACCCTACCGTCACCCTCCGCTCGCTCATCGAGACCGGCAAGCAGCGCTCCTCGGGCGGCGTTAAACGCATCGTGCAGCCCCGCTCCATCAACCAGCGCTGCTATGTCGAGGCCATCGAGCAGAGCGACATGACCTTTGGCATCGGCCCCGCCGGCACCGGCAAAACCTATCTCGCGGTGGCCATGGGCGCCGCGGCCCTGCTCGCGAAAAAGGTCAGCCGCATCATTCTCGTGCGCCCCGCGGTCGAGGCCGGCGAGCGGCTCGGCTTCCTGCCCGGCTCGCTCCAGGAAAAGATCGATCCCTACCTGCGCCCCCTCTACGACGCGCTCTACGACCTGCTCGAGCCCGAGCGCGTCGACAAAATGATCGAGAAAAACATCATCGAGATGGCGCCGCTCGCGTTCATGCGCGGCCGCACTCTCAACGATGCCTTCATCATCATGGACGAGGCGCAGAACACCACCTCCGAGCAGATGAAGATGTTTCTCACCCGGCTCGGCAACAACTCGAAGGCGGTCATCACCGGCGACATCACCCAGATCGACCTGCCCAATCCCCGCCGCTCCGGGCTGGTCGAGGCGATCAACATTCTCTCCGGCACCGACGGGATCAAGTTCATCCACTTCGAAGAGGGCGATGTCGTGCGGCACCACTTAGTGCAGCGCATCATTCGCGCCTACGACCACTTCGGCCGCGCCGAGCAGATGCCGCTCGGCATCGGCGAGTCTGGCGCGGAGGCGCCCGCGGGCAAGCCGCAGTAGCCCCTCCGTCCAGGTGACACCTTCGAGCGCAGCACGGAGGTGCCATCCTGAGCGCATAGCAAGGTGTCATCCTGAGCGAAGCGGTAGCGCTTGCGCCTTAAGGACCTGCTTTTTAAGCGAGCTACGGGCAAACTGCGGTACGATTGAGAGTGCCGGGATAAAGGCAACAGGAGAGCCCGGCTCTCCTGTTGCTGTTTCACCCCGCGGGGAGACCACGACAGGCCGCGCATCGGCCTCCATCATGATTGCGATAGCAGCGGAAGTGCGTGTGCCGCGCGGGTCGCTTCCGAAACGGGAGTTGGCCGTGTTTGTGCGCGAAGCATGCGCCGCCATTGCCCTTCAAGGCGAAGTATCCATCCTGCTGACCACCGATGCTGCCGTGCAGGAACTCAACCGCGGCTTCCGCCGCCAGAACAAACCCACCGACGTGCTCTCGTTCCCCGCCGACTCTGGTTTCCCGGGTGCCCGCGAGTTGGCCGGCGATCTCGCCATCTCCATCGACACCGCCGCGCGCCAGGCCGGGCAGTTCGGCCACACGCTGCTGCTTGAGGTCAAGGTTCTGCTGCTGCACGGCCTGCTGCACCTCGCCGGCTACGACCATGAGCAGGACTCGGGCCGCATGGCGCGCCGCGAGCGTACACTGCGCGCCCGGCTCGGGCTGCCTCCCGGGCTGATTCAGCGCTCCATCCGCCTATCTGTATCTGCCACAGTTACAGATACAAATAAGCGTTCGCAAATTCGAAAGCACGCCCCCACGGGGGCCGCGCGATGAGCCTCCTTCCTCCGCTGCTCATCCTGCTGCTGCTCGCCGTGCTCACCCTCACCTCCTACATCGACCGCATGTACTCCGAGATGGGCAAGTTCCTCTCCCGCGACTTTCAGGAAAACATCGACGTGTGGGAAGAGCGCATCGAGCCCCGGCTTGGATCCAGCCGCGAGCAGCTCGCGCTCTCCGCCTCCGTGCTCTCGCAGCTCGCGCTCGCCGCGCTTACACTCACTCTCGGTATCCTGCTCTTCGACAGCCACGCTGCCGCTCCCACGGCTGCTGAACTGGCGCAAGCCATCTTCGCCGTCGTGCTCGTCATCGTCCTGTTTAACCGGCTGCTGCCCTACATGTTTTTCACGCGCACCCGCGGCGTCTGGCTGCTCCGGTTTTTGTGGCCGCTGCGGGCCTTGTTCACGCTCTTCCTGCCGCTCACTTTGGTCATCAGCTTCCTGCTCTCGATTGTGACGCTCGCGAGCGAGCCCGCGGCGCAGGCGGACGACGATGCCTCGGGCGCCGCCGTCGATGCGCTGATCGAGGCGGGGCAGGAGGAGGGCATTCTCGAGGAAGAGGACCACGCGCTCATCCGCTCCGCCGTCGAGTTCGGCGACAAGGTGGTGCGCGAGGTGATGACGCCGCGCCCGCGCATCTTCGCCGTACCCGCGCAGATCACGGTCGAGCAGCTGCTTGCGCTGCTCAAGGCCAACCCGTTTTCTCGCGTGCCTGTGTTTGCCGGCACTCTCGACGCGATCACCGGCATTGTATTTGCTCACGACACGCTGCAGATCACCGATGTCGATGCCGCGACGCAAACGGTCGGAGCGATCGCGCGCGCGGCCACGTTCATTCCCGAGACCAAGCGCGCCAACGAGGCGCTGCGCGAGATGCAGCGCGAGAAGCAGCACATGCGCATCGTCATCGACGAGTACGGCGGCGTCGCTGGAATTGTAACCATCGAAGATCTGTTAGAAGAGATCGTCGGCACCATCGCCGACGAGCACGAGGGCGAGGACGAGGAAGCCGTGCGCGTAGAGGCGGCCGGGGTGTGGAGCGTGCCCGGCGACCTCGAAGTCGCGCAGCTGGAAGACCTGCTCGGCGGCGAGTGGGAAGCGCCTGAGGACTACGAAGCGACCACGGTGGCCGGCTTTGTGAGCGAGACCGCCGGCCGCATCCCGATGCCCGGCGAAGTGGTGGAAGAGAACGGTTTGCGCTTCGAGATTCTGGCGTCGACCGACCGGCGCATTGAGCGCATGCGCGTCTCGCGGGCCGGCGCGGCGGCATAGGGAGCAAAGAATGCGTAGTGGATTTGTATCGATTCTGGGCCGGCCGAATGCGGGCAAGTCGACGCTCGTGAATGCGTTGACGGGCGAGAAGGTCGCCATCGTCACGAGCAAGCCGCAGACCACGCGGACGCGCATCCACGGCATTCTGGACGTGCCGGCGAAGAAGGGCAAACACCACGCCGCGCAGATCGTGTTTGTCGATACGCCGGGCGTACACAAGCCCAGCACGCTGCTCGACAAGCAGATGATGCAGGTGGTGTACGACGCGCTCGAAAGCCGCGATGTGGTGATGGTGATGATCGACGCATCGCGGCGGCTGGAGCTGCCAACTGCAACTGCCGCGGTAGCAGATACTGAGACCGCGGGCGAGAAGCCCTTCGCGCGGAACCGAAAAGCTTCGGCGAATGCGAGCGAGGACGCATTCGTCTTCGAGCTCATCCGCAAGCTGGACTGCCCGGTGTTTCTGCTCATCAACAAGATCGACCTGGTGCCGCGCGAGCAGCTGCTGCCGCTCATCACGGAGCTGAGCGCGCTGCACCCGTTCAAGGAAGTTTTGCTGCTCTCCGCGCGCAAACGCGACGGGCTGGAGCTGCTGGTCGAGAAGCTGATTGAGTACCTGCCGGAAGGGCAGCGCAAGTTTCCCAAGGACCAGTTCACCGACCAGCCGGAGCGTTTCCTCGCGGCGGAGTTGATCCGCGAGCGCATCCTGATGGAGACCGGAGAAGAGGTTCCGTACGCGAGCGCGGTGGTGATCGAGCAGTGGGAAGAGCCGCCGGCGCGCAAGCCGAAGCCAGACGACAAACTGCCGTTGACGCGCATCGCGGCCGCGATCTACTGCGAGCGCGAGGGGCAGAAGGCGATCCTGATCGGCAAGGGCGGCGCGAAGCTGAAGGCCATTGGCGCATCGGCCCGCAAGGAGATCGAGCAGCTGCTGGGTACGCGCGTGTTTCTGCAGCTGCACATCATCGTCGAGCCGGGCTGGCGGGAAAAGCGCGGCTTCCTCGACACGCTGGACTGGCGGCGGCAGCTGGACGAGCTGGCGCGGCAGCGCTCGATGCGGGAAGAGTAGCCGGGCGCACGAAGCCAAATTGTTCCACGTGGAACATTCCGGCAAATTGTTCCACGTGGAACGTAACTATGGTGATGGTTGGCGGGGAAAATACCGGCCAGGAGTGGCACTTCGTTTTGCCTGTTTATGCAAGTGAGAAGACCGCCTGCGCGGCTCGCGGCCACTTCTGGGGCATAGCCCTAACGTGGCGTGTTTACCTTGTGTTCGCAACCGCCAGGATTGCGGCCCTCCCGTTGGTCGGGATCGACATCCTCAACCCCGACCAGCGGGAGGGCCACGAAAGCTGCGCAGGCGAGCATCCAGCTATACGTGTCACGAAGTGACCGCTTCCCGCGCAGGGGGTCTTGTCTGTCAGAACTCGAACCGCGCGGCGAACTGCAGCTGTCGCGAGGAGCCGGCGTCGCCGGTGGCGGTGCGGGTCTGGGTGATCTGGCCGAAGGTGCCGGTAGTGGATGTGGTGGCGGTCAGGTTGGGGTTGTAGAAGTTGGTGTGGTTGAAGGCGTCGAAGGCGTCGACGCGGAGGACGAGCGCGGTCTGCTCGGCGAGCCTGGTGTTTTTCTCGAGCGAGATATCGGAGTCGTTGAAGCCGGGGCCGGTGAAGGCGTTGCGGCGCAGGGTGCCGTAGCCAACAGAGGGCGCGTAGAAGATGCAGCCTGCGGTGGGCGTGGTGCAGACGCCGGGCGCGCCGGCGGGGCCGCTGATGTAGCGCACATTGCCGGTCGGCAGCGTGGGTCCGCGGCCGACGTGCGGCGCGGCCAGCAGCGAGGGCCGGATGGTGCCGCTTGAGCTGTTGCCGTCAAACGTGGAGCTGGTGACGACGTTGAGCGGGTTGCCGGTTTGCAGCTGGGTGATGTTGGCCAGCAGCCAGCCTTCGGCTACCCGGCTGCCGATGAAGCGGGTGGCGTGCAGGGGCAGGTTCCAGGTGCCGGAGAAGACGAAGTGGTTGCGTGTGTCGAAGTCGGAGAGGGCGTAGTCGCCGCGGGGATTGGTGTTGTCCTGCAGCGAGGCGCCGCCCTGGGAGCCGAGTGAGTTCTCATCCTGCGACTTGGACCAGGTGTAGGTGGCGTTGATCTGCAGGCCGTGCTGCAGGGCTTTGCGCATGGTGAACCAGAGCGCGTTGTAGTTGGAAAGCGAGTCGGAGTCGATGGAGTTGATGGCGCCGACCGCGGAGCCGGGGCGTACCGGGCTGTTGCCGGCCAGGTGACCGAACGGCCTTACCCCGGCTGCGTTGATGCCGTTCGGGTAGAGGAACTGGTTGACGTTGCGGGTGAGCCGCAGGTGTTTGCCCTCGGAGCCGATGAAGCCGATGTCGGCGACCACGCCGCCGCCCAACTGCTGCTGCAGGTTGAGGTTGTAGCTCTCGGTGTAGGCGTTGGTGAGCTTGGGGTTGACGGCGGCGGCCGACAGGCCGGAGAGCCCGGCGGCCTGGAAGACAGTGTTGACGGGCGTGTAGACCTTGGCGGTCTTAACAGTGGGCGCGGCGAAGCTAACCGGGCTGGCATTGGGCGGGTTGCCGGCGAGGCCCCCGGCGACGCCGGTGACGGGCTGGTCGGCCATGATGCCGTAGCCGCCGCGGAGCACGGTTTGCTGGTTGCCGCGCAGGTCCCAGATGAAGCCGACGCGCGGCTCGTAGTTGTAGTTCTGGTTGTAGGGCTGGCTTACGGGGGTGAGGGTCTGGCTGGCGGCGAGGAAGTTGACCAGGCGATTGCCGCCGTCGGTGGGGGTGCCGTTCCACTCGTAGCGGAAGCCGATCTCGGCGTTGAAGCGGGGCGAGACCTTGTAGTTGTCGCTGACGAAGGCGCCGACGGCGTTGGCGAAGATGCGGCTTGAGACCTCCTGCGGGGTGACGTTGAAGCTGTTGGCGAGGCCGAGCGCGAAGTTATTCGCGGTATCGAAGTTGAGGTTGCCGGCGGTCTGCGAGAAGCTGTCGACGATGGCGCGGCGGTACTCGCCGCCGGTCTTGATGGTGTGGCGCCCGCGGTTGATGGAGAGCGTGTCAGAGAAGATGCCGGTGGTGACGAAGCGGCCCTGCGGGAAGCCGGAAGGGCCGCCGAAGTTGAGGCCGATGTCGGTGACGGTGATCTGCGGCAGGGCGGCGTTGAAGGCGACGCCGTTCTGGATGCCGTAGTTGGCGGGGTTCTGGGGGGTGTTGGGGGTAAAGGCGATGGCGATGCGGTTGAAGCCGAGGCGCGCCTCGTTGACCACGTTGGGCGAGAAGATGTGCACCTCGTTGATGGTGCCGATCTGCCGGTGCGCGGTGCGGTGGTCGCCGAAGCCGGCGATGGTGTTGCCCTGGAGGTTGGGCTCGGTGCGCGCGTCCTGCTGCCAGGCGTAGTAGGCGTGGATGTTGTCCTTGGCGCTGATGGTGTGGAACAGGTCGCCTGAAAACTGGTCGGTTTTGACCGGGCCGGGGGCGAAGCCGGTGACGGTGGCCTGGCCGTTGGGGGCGACCCCGGCCGCTGGCGGCGGCAGGAACTGCAGCAGGCCCGCGTAGCCGGGGATGGCGCTGGCGGCAAGGGTGTTGCGCTGGTTTGTATTGAGCACGCCGCTGGTGAGCGGCAGCGCCTGCTGCTGGCGGAGGCCCTCGTAGCTGAGGAAGAAGAAGGTGCGGTCCTTGAGGATGGGGCCGGAGAAGGCGCCGCCGAAGTTGTTGCGGATGAATTGGTTCTGGCGCTGGGGCTTGCGGTTGAAGAAGTTGCGGGCGTCGAAATAGTTGTTGCGCAGGTAGTCGAACGCCTCGCCGTGGAACTGGTTGGTGCCGGAGCGGGTGGCCACGTTGATAACGGCGCCGGAGGAGCGGCCGTACTCGGCGGAGTAGGTGGAGTTGAGGATTTTGAACTCGGAGGTGGTGTTGATGGAGGGCTGGAAGGTGATCTGGTTCTGGCTGAGGTCGTTGAGGTTGACGCCGTTGATCATGAAGTTGACGGAGTCTTCCCGCTGGCCGGCGGTGTTGAAGGAGTTGGCGCCGAGGCCGCGGCTGGCGCCGGTGAGCGAGCCGGTGACCGGGGGCACGACGGTGCCGGGGGTGAGATTGGTGAGGTCGAGAAAGTGGCGGCCGTTGAGGGGGATGGCCTGCACGGTTTTCTGGTCGATGACCTGGCCGACGGTGATGGTCTGCGCGTCGAGGATGGGCGCGGCGCCCTGCACCTGGACAATCTCCCCGGCTGAGGCGAGGCCGAGCTTGACGTTGGCGGTGACGCTCTGGTCGACCTGGAGGGTGATGCCGGCCAGTTTGTAGTCGGCAAAGCCTGGGGCCTGCACGCTGACGCTGTAGTTGCCCGGCTGCAGCGAGGGCACGGTGTAGTTGCCGGCGGAGTCGGAGACGGTTTTGCGGTCGACGCCGGTGGAAATGCCGTGGATGGCGACCTGCGCCTGGGGCACGACCGCGCCTGAAGGGTCAGTAACGGTGCCGGAGAGCGTGGCGGTGGACTGCGCGTACGCAGCGCCGCCGGCGAGAAAGAGGGCAGAGAGAGCAATGGCTCTGGAGTTCAAAAGGCCTCCGGGGAATAGGAAGGTATGGAGAGGGCAGCGCGAAAAGGAAGGCGCGGCTGGGAGTGTGGTTCGGGGCTGGAGAGGCTCTGTGGAGGCCGCTTGGTGGATTTACGGTAGTATTCAATTCGTTTCATGTCAATGAATACGAACGGAGCGGGATGCTGTGGGGGAGAAGTTTAAGGACTGGCTACAATCAGCGGATGGCTTTGTTTTCCGCGGGTCGTTCGTCGTTGGAGGCTGTCGATACCCTGCTTGCCTCGGCAGGTCTGGAGCATGGGCGGCGCCTGGGTGGAGGGCGTGGGCCGCAGCCGCGGTATGCGCGGCAGGAGGCTCCGCCGCCGCAGGCGAAAGCACTTGGGCCGGGGGAGGGAATGGAGACGCTGAAAGCGCGGGTGCTGAGCGAGGCAGGGGTGCGGCACGGGTTTGCGACCCGCGGCGGCGGCGTGAGTACGGCCTACCGGACGCGGGACGGCGGGGCAGGAGAGTTGAATCTGGGTTTTACAGCACAGGATGCGCGGGAGAACGTGCTGCGCAATCGCGCGCGGCTGATGGAGGACGTGTTTGGCGAGATGCGGTCGCTCGTGACGCTGCGGCAGGTGCACTCCTCGGTGGTGCACCGCGTGGACCAGGCGGGCGTGGCAGCGGCCGGCGATGGGTTGATGACCGATGCGCCGGGGGTGGTGCTGGGCATCCAGACGGCGGATTGCGTGCCGGTGCTGGTGGCCGACCGGCGGGGGGGCGCGGTGGCGGCGTTCCACGCGGGCTGGCGCGGTACGCTGCGGCGCATTGTGGAGAGTGGGATCGGGCGGATGCGGGTTGAGTTCGGGTCGGAGCCGGAGGACCTGGTGGCGGCGGTGGGGCCGGCGATCGGGTCATGCTGCTACAGCATTGGCGAAGAGGTGGAGCAGGAGTTCCGGTCGCAGTTTACCTATGCCGAGGAGCTGTTTTGCGAGGTGTACGACGCGGACCCTGTGCGCGAGAAGTATCCGATGCTGTTTCTGTCGGCGCGGGCGCCGGGGCACAGCGATCTGGGGCCGAGGCTGCACCTGGACCTGCAGGAAGCGAACCGGCGGCAGCTGCAGGCGGCGGGTGTGCGGGAGGTGGAGGTGCTGGGCCAGTGCACGAGTTGCCGCACGGACCTATTCTTTTCGTACCGGGCAGAGCAGGGGCTTACGGGGCGGATGATGGCGGTGATCGCAGCCGGTCAGGCGGATTGTTGAGAAGTAGCCTCGGGCGGGTTGACCAGGTCGCGGAGTTCCTTGCTGGGCTTAAAATAGGGCACGCGCTTGGCGGGGACATCGACCCGGGCGCCGGTTTTGGGATTGCGGCCGATGCGGGGTTTTCTCTGACGGATGCGGAAGGAGCCGAAGCCGCGGACTTCAATTTTTTCGCCCTTCTTCAGGGCGCCGGTAACTGCCTCGAAGATGGTTTCGACGATAACTTCTCCGTCTCGGCGCGTGAGGTCGCCGAGGGTGAGTACCTGCTCGATGAGGGTGGCTTTGGTGATCGTGGAAAGGCTTAGGGGCATCGGTCTCCGGCGGCGTTCCATGGGATTGAGGGTCTATGGTTAGATTCCGAGTAGGCGTGGTGTATCGTCTCGCAGGGCCGGCATACCGGTGGAATCCGTGCGTGTTCTGTCAGGATGCGAGGGCTGTGCTCATGGAAGGCCGGTGTGAGGCTTGTTTGGCGCGTATAGAGATACCTGTGTCGGCAGTGAACTCGACGGTGAGCGCGGGCGAGCAATCTCCGCATAGCCAGTAGTGCTCGAGGTGGCGGAGGCGTTTGCCGTCGGCGCCCAGGCGGGCGCTGGCGACGTCGAAGACGAAGACGCGGCCATCGCGCAGGTAGTGCAGAGGCTTGTTGCACTGTGGGTTGGCACAATTGTTAACCATTGTCACTACTCCTCGGCTTACGCCGTTTTGCGAATGGATGCCGGTGTTTCTGTCTCGCTGCGGGTGACGCAAGCTGTCTACTTTCAATGCGGTAGGATGCTGCCGGCAATTTTCGCGTGGCCAGCGGGAAGTGCCTTTTCGCCGGTCGGCCACGAAGAAAGTGAAGGTTTGCCGTCGTTGCATGCGCCGCAGGCCGCGCCTAGTGAATTGGAAAGCCCTGCATCAGCGCTCGTCAATGGCAAACGCTGCTGGAACGCACCCGATGGTCACGCTTCTTCCCGAAACCGGGCAGGTTGGGTATGGTATGGGACTTAGACCGGGCGCAAGAAGACGGGGCAGGACTCCGGCAGGGGAATTTTTGACACAGGTGGACGGTCTTGCTAGTGTTTAGGATGTTACGAAGGCGCCTGCGGTCCCCGTCGTCCAGTGGCCTAGGACACCGCCCTTTCACGGCGGTAACACGGGTTCGAATCCCGTCGGGGACGCCAACAAAACAAAAGACTTAACGCGATCCTCTGAAATTGCCGCCGGTCCGAAAAGGTCCGATAAGCAGTTTCACTCCGAGAGCGGCACTTTCCCCGAGGAAAAGACGAGCCTGGCAATTTTGCTCTGCGCGCTACGCTTTGTTTCGGTAACCGCCTGCGCATAGAGGTTAAGTGTGACGCTGCTGTTGGCGTGTCGCAGCAATTCCTGCACTGTCTTCACGTCCTCCCCGTGCGACTTCAGGATCGTCGCATAGGAATGTCGGAACGTGTGCCATCCTACCTTACCTGTTACCTTCGCAGCCTTGAGAGCGGGCCGGAGATACACGCGAAAGAGCGAGGAGGACCAGTAAGGACGCTTGCCTTGGCTCGCGGGGCTAGCAAAGAGCCAGTCATCATCCATCGGGTATGCCGATTGCCTGCGCCACATCAGCAACACTTCAGCCAGCTCTGGATCGAGCGGAACCGGCTTCTGCGATGCCTCAGTTTTGCACGGACCGACATGCTGCAGCGAGATGGAACGGGTGACGTGTAGGGAGAAATTCTCAAAGTCCACGTCCGACCATTTCAACGCTAGCAGTTCGCTCACACGAAGTCCCGTCAGAATGTCAACAAGTACGGCGGTTTTGGCCGGTTCTCTGAGATGTTCAAGCATTGATTTGATCTGCTCGACGTTCAACACGACTGGAACTTTTTGCCGCTTGGCGCTTTGACGCACCTGCGTAATCGGGTTTTTGTCGTGCCATTCCCAGCGTAGCCCGTGATTGAAAATCGAATGCATGAGGTTGCGTATCTTTGCTCTACTGCCATTCGCCAAAGGCAATGACCGGAGCCACTCCTCCACAATCACAGCCTTAATATCCTTCAAGCGGTACGAAGACCAGCGGGGCAAAATCCACCGCTCCAGATAACCTTCATTCGTCTTGATGGTGGCGACGGTTTTGCCTGCTCCCTCGCATAGTTCTTTTTCGCGATAGTGACTTGCAAGTGTGCTGAAGCTAATCGCGTCGATCTGTGTACGAGGATTTTCAGCGTTGACGTTTGCTCGAAGCGCAGCGACCGCCCTTTGTGCAGCTGACTCGGATGGGAACTCCTGGATCGTTCCTACCATTGCGCTGCGCCGACGGCGAGTACCGTCGATCTGTGTTTCGTACCATCGGTACTCCCACACGCGATTGCCATTCGCACGTTCTTCCAGCCTGAGTGTGCCTTGCTGATACCGCATTCGCTTCATAGATTTCTCCATTCGGCGGAACGGGTGACCCGACTCAATGATAGAGCATGGAAACCCACGCCGCTACTTAATTCAAGCCGTCAGCTCGCTATCTTGGAGTCGAGCCAAGCGTCGATTGCAGACTTGCGGAATCGCCAGAGTTTCCCAAACTTGACGGCAGGAATCTTGCCGGTGCGCGCCCAGCGATGAAGGCTCTTCTCGGAGACTTTGTATTGCGAAGCCACTTCACGTGTGTCGTAAAGCGGTTCGATCTCTATGGGTCTTGTTTGTACGTTCTTGAGTGACTGAGCAGGCTTTTTGTCCATTTCTGCGGCCTCGGAATCGAACTTTTTCGCGATGACGCGCTTGCGCAGTCGCGGAGAAGTCGAATGGATCAAGGTTCGGGCGAGCGTCGAACTCTGTCTAATACTTCTTACCTATGTATGTGTCCGTAGGAACTATGGAAGAAAGATTTTCACAGGGCCGAGCCGAGGTTGCCTGATTCTAAGACTGGAGTACTTCTTTTATTACGTGTTGCGACTCCTATGTATCAGCAAGTGTTGACGCCCAGGCTCCCGGAAGAATCGCAGTGGGAGGGTGCCCAGGGCAGGTGCACTATGTATGAAGGACCAGAGTTTCGCCACCTTCGATATTTCGTGGCAGTCGCTGAGGAATGCAGATTTGGACGGGCTGCGCAAAGGCTTCATTTTTCGCAACCGTCTTTAAGCGCCCAGATCAAACAACTTGAAGACGGCATGCGCGCGACGCTGTTCCTGCGTGGGCGAGCCGGGGCAGAGCTGACACCCGCCGGACGCGCATTCTTGCCGGAAGCAAAGCGTCTATTGCAAATGAGAGAGCGTGCGGTGCAGACCACATCTTCCGTGCACGCGGGCATCGATCTTCCTTTGCGCTTCGGGTACTCGCCCTTCATCGATCACCACCTCGTACAAGAGACTTTTATTGGGTATCGCGAACTCGTACCAGATGGCCGGATCGAGCCGGCGAGCGAGTGTTCCGCGCCTCTCGTAACGATGGTTATGGAAGGTCACCTGGACGCTGCTCTTGTGACTATGCCGCTTGGCGAGCACAGTCTTTTCGTACATCGCGTGTGCGTCGAAAGGCTCATGGTCTGCTTGCGTCGGGATGACCCATTGGCTCGCGAGGAGAGCATCCCCAGAGCTGTTGTCGGAGACCGACTCCGTGTCCTCTTCGCTCGTATTCACCATCCTCTGTTCTACGACGAGTTGATACGGAAGTTCGCGAAGGCAAAGATTCGCCTAAAACCAACGGACTTCATTTCGGCTCCTGCCGAGATGCAGTTTCTGGTCAAGATCGGCACCGGATTGGGTCTGATCCGCGAAAGTGTGCCGCTCGATCCGGAACTGACGCGGCGCAATATTACGGGCCTTTCGATCCAGGTGAAAACAGCTCTCATCTGTCATCCTGCCCAGCGACGGCCCGTGCTGCCACTGCTTGCCTACCGACTAGCGAAGATGTGTGCGGATGAGGCTGAAATCAATCGGAACAAACGTCCGAGCGGAATCGTTCCTGTCGAGCTTCCAACCCAACTTCCCATCTTCGGATGACCACTCAATTCTCTAGCGAGCTGATGCATAGGAGAGGGCTATGCATGCATAGCTAAGAAGTATTGGACTGCGGCGAAACGCGATCCTAGTCTCAGGCACATCGCGGCTGAAACGGTCGCTGGAGGTGCCAATGTCTCGCAGTCGTAACACTCCTTCTCATCCTGATTTCGCGAAGGTTAACTCCTTCGCGAGCCAGCTCAACTCAGAACTCGCCCACAGCAAGGCGCAAACACTTACTAGGCAGATACTCGCTTCCTATGGGCGCGGTCTCGCGCCCGCGCTTCTTGCGCTGGCTTTTACAACGAGCGCGCACGCGCAGGGGACGATGGACTTCTCCGGCGCGAGCACGCTGATGACGACGTTCAAAAACTTCGCCATGATTGCCGGCGCCGTCATCTGTCTGTGCGGCTTGATCTTCGCCGGCATTCGCATGATGGGTGGCCGCTGGGCCGAGTCCATCGGCGGCCTGGCCGGGGCGCTGTTCGGCGCTGGCGTGCTGGGCTGGGGCGCGGGCTGGATCGGTTCACTCACCGGGCAGACGATCCAGTAGCCATGCACACGCCGAAGCGGGGAGAACCGTTGCCGATCAACCAGGCGCTGAACCGTCCCAGGACCAAACTCGGCTTGGACCTTGGTACCTGGCTGGTTATCGTCTTCATCTCGATAACGGTTTTCCTCGCAGGCTTCCGGATGCTCGCCATGCTCACTTTCCCGATGCTTCTGGGCGGGGCATGGCTCACCATCCGCAAACACCCCAAAATGGTCCAGATCTGGGGACTCAGCCTGAGCCAGAAGTCCTACTATGACCCGCGCAAACAGTGAGCAGCATAAGCACACGCCGTGGTTCGCGAAAGCCGGAGCCGCATGCAGCATTGTCCCCATCGGTCGCTTCGTCGGCCCGGAGTGTTTCGCGCTGAAAGGCGGCGGCTACGGCTGCCTCTTCGCCCTCACGGGACTGGATGAGGAAGGCTTGACCGACGCAGAGCTGGAGGTACGGGTGCGCTCGCTTGAAGGCGCGCTGCGCGGCCTGCCGGAACGCTCCTGCCTGTACCAGTACACCCGCGTGATGTCAGGCTTCGACGTGCCCAGGCGGAAGAGCTACGCCAACCCGGTCACCGAGACCTTCGTCAACGACCGGCTTACCTTCCTGAACGAGACGGCCGGCTTCCGGCGCATCGACCTGCATTGGTGCCTCACGGTCGAGCCGCCGAAGACCAACCCGTTCGAGCGCAAACCCAAAGAACAGGCCGGTGAGTCTTCAAGGATGCTGGCGGACCTCCAGAAGGCCGCGACCATCCTGCTCTCGCATCTCGGCTCCTCGCTAGGACTGCGGTTGCTTGGCAAACAGCAGGCATTCCAGTTTTTCTCCTACCTGTTCAACCTGGAGGAGTGGTCCGCAGACGACCAGCTCCGCAGCGACAGCGGCGTGGACCGCCAGATCGTCAAGAGCCCGGTGCTGTGGCAAAGCGACCACCTCCGGGTCGGGAAGCGGCACGTCCAGATGTTTACCCTCCAGGCGACCCCCGAGGCGTCCCGGCCCTGCCTCTTCTCAGGGCTGATGGCGCTCGATTGCGACAGCATCCTGTGTTCGACGTGGAAGCCGAAATCCACGCAGGCCGCCCGCAGCGAGATCGACCAGCAGGAGAAGTTCATCTCGTTTTTCAAGGCCAGCGTGCTGCAGCGGGTGATGAGCGGGCGCGATGCGGCATCGCTTGAAACCACCGCCGGAGCGAAAGCCGCGAACACGAGCGTGGACGACCTCAGCGACGTGATCCGTTCGCTCGACAAGAAGGGCCAGGGCGAGTTTTCCATGCGCCTGCTGCTCGCAGGACGCAGCGCGGAGGAGCTGCGCGCCGCGGCACCCGCCGTGCACCGCGTCTTTGTCGAGGCGCGCGCCCAGGTGATCGAGGAGACGCTGGGCAATCTCTCGGCCTTCTATGCGATGTTTCCCGGCAACGGCAAGTTCAGTGTGTTTCCCCTCTGGCTGGGCGAGGACCACCACGCGCGTCTCTCCAGCATCTTCGCGCCGGACATCGGCCAACTGCACTCGGAGGATCTGGACGCAGAGTACCTGAACGTCTTCGAGACCCGGAGCAAAACGCCTTTTTTCCAGGACGTGTATGTCAACGGCGCGCGCATCATGCTCATCCTTGGGCCGACCCGGACCGGGAAGAGCGTCCATGCAAACCAGATGATTGCCATGGAGCAGAAGTACGGGGGCTTCACCTACATCTTCGACATCGGCGGCAGCTATGAAAGCCAAGTGGAATTGTACGGCGGCAGGGTGGACAGGGTAGGGAAAGACGGGCCGCGCGTGAACCCTTTCGCGCTCCCACCGACTGAGAGCAATTTGAAGTTCCTGTACAGCTTCATCAAGCTGCTGCTCACCAACGGCGGCGCGGAGCTGGACCCCGAAGACGGCGACGTGATCTACAAAGCGGTCGGGGATATGTACTTGCTGGACCCGGAGATTCGCCGGCTGTCCAATCTCTACTTGCCGAAGAAGCTGGACCGCTACCTGTCGAAGTGGGTTGGCAAGGGCGTCTACGCCGCGATCTTCGACAACGTGGAAGACGAGCTCTCGCTCTCTCGGCTCCAGTGCTTCGACTTCCAGGGAATCAACAACAAGCAGTATGCCGATTTGGTCGAGCCGCTGATGGTCTGGCTGCTGCGGCGGATCGACGAGGTGCTGTACGACCCGGCCAATCTGGGCGTTCCGAAGCACGTCCTGATCGAGGAGATTTTCTCCTCCATGAAGAACAAGCAGCTGCTCGAATCGGCGCTTTCTTCAATCAAGACGGTCGGCAAGCATCTGGGCGGCGTGACCATGATCGGCCAGTCGGCAAACGACCTGGGCGAGAACGCGGACATCATCGTGAACTCCTGCACCTCGTTCCTGTTCCTGCCCGATGCGACGTTCAACCGCGCCTACTACGGAGAGCTGTTCAAGCTCAATGAGCAGCAGTTGAACCTGTTCGAGAGCTTGCAGGGCAGGGAGGCGCTGTACGTGCGGCGCGATGGCCTCACCAAGGTGGTTGTACTCAATCTCGACGCCCGCAGCTATGCCAAGTTCTCCACCAAGCCCAAGGACAAGGTACGCCGGGCGAAGCTGATCCAGATGTACGGCCTCACCGACGGCATCGAGCGCTTTGCCCAGGGCGAGACCGCCTAGCCCCAAACCTAACCCGTAAAGGACCAGCCATGAAGACCAATCCGTTCTTTCTCGCCACTGCCGGGCTCGCCATGAGCGCAATTACGGTCACGGGGTTCGCGGCCACGCCGGACGCTCACCCGCTCCTACCGAACGCGCCGCGCACCGTCGCGATCCTTGACACCGTAGCGCCCCCGGTCATCCGGGCCGGGCTGCTTCAATCGACATTGATCGAGCTGCCGCCCGAGGAGAAGGTCGCCACCGTCTTTGGCGGCGATACGGTGGATTGGGTGTTCGATGGCGGCCACGTTGCCAGCCGCTTCGTCTCGATCAAGCCGAAGGTCGCGAACAGCACCACCGACGTGCACATCATCTCCGATCACGGGAACGAGTACACGCTGCAGCTCCACGAGATCACGGGCGATCCAGACGCGCATTTCGATTCCAAGGTCTTCATCACGCCCGGCGACCAGGCCGGGAAAGACAAGCTCGCGGCGATGCCGGTCTTCGTGCCCGCCGCCGAGCTGGACAAGGTGAAGGCGGAAGAGGCCGAGGCAAAAGCCGCCGCCGAGACGGAGCGCAAGACCGAGGCCGCTAAAGCCGAGCAGTACCGGAGCCAGTATCCGGCGACGTTGCACTTCGACTACACATGGGACCAGACGAAGGGCAAGACGCTGGGCCTCAAGGAAATCTGGCATGACGACAAGTTCACCTACCTGCGCGGGCAGTTCGAGGAGCCGCCCATTCTGTACGAGTTGAAGGACGGCAAAGGCTCGCTCATCAACTTCGACTTCGCCAACGGCCTGTACACCGTGCCGAAGGAGCTGGAGCACGGCTATCTCACCATCGGCAAGCAGAAGGTCGAGTTCCACCGCACCGGGGAAGGGAGCTAACGATGCCAGAGCCAGAGGAGAAAACCCCTGCGACCGTCCCGACGCAGCCTGCAGCCTCGGCACCCATCAAGAAGGGCATGCCGGTCGTCTGGATTCTTGGAGGCGTCCTCGTGCTGATTGCCCTGAGCAATGCCGCCAGCCTGTTCTCCGGCCACCAGAAACCCGCGACCAGGAGCGCCTTGCCTTTCCGTCCTTCGACCGCGAATCCGCAGCAGGTATCGAGCTTCGAGACGCAGCAGACCTTGCAGGCCAAACGCGATACAGACGAGCGGGCACGGCAGCAGCAGGTCGCCGACCAGATGCAGCAGTTGCAGAATGAGCAGGCAGTACCCGGACCCGAGGCCGACGGCGCAGCGCCGATGACCCCTGCACACAAGCAAGCCATCTACGGCAACAGCCCGAACGCGCCCCGCCAGACCTCCAATGTCTCGCAGGCCCAGGCCGAGGCAAAGCAGCGGCAGCTTGCCCGCGAAAAGCAGCACCAGGACGCGCTCAACAGTGACACCGTAGCCATCGATTTCGCCCACGGCGGGAACGCGCCTACAGTCAGGTCCCCCGAGTCCGAGACTGAGGCCGCGGCACAGCCCGCATCGGTCGAGACAGGTTCGGGCGGAGGCATAGGGACAAACGCGGACACCGGCACCGGGTCGGCCGCAGCCGACTCGCAGAACGCAACTGCCGAACAAAGGCCGGACCCGACGCGGAAAGCCGACCCGATGGCTCCCTACGTTTTCGACGCCTACCAGGGACGGCTCTACCGCGTCTTCGAGGGCACGGTGCTGGAGGGCATCGTCACCAACCATGTTGACGGCGGTTACACAGGGCCGGTTCTTATCATGCTCTCGACGGACTACTACTCGCACGACCACCAGCAGCTCCTTATGCCGCAGGGAACCCGGCTTATCGGCAGTGTGCAAAGCGTCGGCAGCGGCCAGCAACGAAAGCTGTTCGTGACCTTCCATCGTGCCGTCTGTCCGGACGGGTTTTCGCTCGACTTCGACAAGTACATCGGGCTGGACCCGCTCGGCACCACCGGACTCGCAACCAAGGTGGACCACGGGTATCTCCAGGCATTCGGTGCCGCCGCAGCCATCGGCGGTCTGGGCGGCCTCGCGCAAATCGGCAATGGTGGCAGTATCCTCAGTCCCACCGCGCAAATCCAGAACGGGATCTCCTCGCAGAGCGCCTTGGAAGGCGAGCAGGTCCTCAACCATTTCCTGAACCGCTTGCCCATCATCACGCTCAAGGAAGGCTCGCGGGCGCGGGTGTACATCGGCAGGGACATCCTCATCCCGTCCTACGCGGAGCATCGCGTGGACCCCAACCTCTAGCCAGCATTTCATCTCAGGAGGCTCTATGAAGATCGATTTCAAGAACCATCGCAAGTTCATCGTCGGCGGCGTTGTGCTGCTGGCCGCCGCCACGCCCAGCTTCGCCCAGTTCGGCGGCATCGTGTTCGATCCGACCGGCTATGGAGAATTGATTACCAAGGCGACGACCGCGTTCAACCAGCTCAAAGCGATCGAGGCCAATGTCACGCATTTCTCATTCAAGCAGCTCTGGCAAACGACCGAAACGCAGATGGCGAACACCAACGTCAAGAACCTCTTCGGCGAGACCAACGGCATGAGCACGGCTCTCAATACGAACTCCTCCACCGCCGCCACGATGGCTTGGAACAGCTCGACTGTGCCGCTGAACAGTGACGCGACTTCCTATCTCGCATCACAGCCGGCAACGAGCGCGCAACGTTCGCAGCTCGCCATGATCGAGTCCTCAGACGCAGCTTCTCCCGACTGCCTGAACGCCGTAGGGAAGTACCGGGCGGCGCGCGCGGCGAACGCCGCCGCAGAAACGAACCTTGAGCAACAACAGCTCGACAGCAGCTCGGCGACGAACAGTGAGGTCGAGCAGCTTAATTTGCTCAATGCATCCGAGGCGCAAAAGATGACCGAGATGCAGACGCAAGGGGTTCTTCACGCCTGTCTCGCCGAGCAGATGGCCGTCTCGAACATGCAGCAGAGGAACGCGGCAGCCCAAGACCTCAATACGTGGGGCTACGTACAGCAACAGCAGGCGGCAAACCCGACCTTTGCCGGTAACGGCTCCGATACGGACAGCTACCTCCCATAATTAGGAGAGGAGAAACACACAATGCTCAAAGCTATCAACACGAAGCTGCTCATCGCCATTCTTGCCGCGCTCACTGTCATCGGCGGCTTACTCGCCCATCAGCAGGTAGAAAGCAAGCGGGCCGCCGACGCAGCAGCGAAGACCGCCGCGATATTGCAGCAACAGAAGGACGCCGCTGACGCCCAGAAGAAGCAAGAGGAAGACTTCTTGAAAAACGTTCAGAAGAAAAAGCAGCAGAGCAAAGCGTATGCAGGCGGCGGCTCGAAAACCAACTCCTACATCCCGTAGGCGCTACCTGATTCACACACCCAAAGAGAGAACGCCCCCATGGTTGCATACACACACTTCTCCGCAGCGTTGTTGGCGCAAGCGCTTCCAGGGCCTGGCGGGACCACAAACTGGCTCTACCAGTTTACGAATAACCTGACGAATCTCACGACACAGAATGGTGGAGCGCTTACGCAGCTCGGCCTTACTGAATTGAGCTTCTTCTCCTTTATGGTTCTTGTCGGCATGGTCGCAAATTCGAATATCTCTACCATGTCGGTGACCTTTTATCGTGAACCGCTCCAGGCCGGCGAACTCGTGCAATTCATGCTGCGGCTGGTTTTCTGTCTGCTGCTGGAGAGCTACTGGGTCAACCCGCTTCCAGGTGCCAGCTTCGGCTTCAATCACCTGTTCTCCTACTTTGCGCAAGCAATCGTCCAGGCTCTCGATCAGAACTCGCTCACAACACTGCAAGCCCTCTTTGCCGATGCTGGAAAGAACACGGCTGCGCCGTCCTTTACCGCACCCATCGAAATCCTTTGCTATGTGCTTGTGCAGCTCTTGTTAGGAATCGCTTCTGCGATCCTGTTCCTTATCAACGTCAGCGGATTCATCCTGTACGGCGTTTGTGCGCTTTTCGGGCCTGTCTTCATTCCGCTCTATATGACGAAAACGTTTCGCGGTAAGTTCCTGCAATTCGTCGATGTCCTGCTGAGCTTTGCGATGATTCGCGCTGTCGCCGCAGCCTTCATCTTCGTCTGGGCCGGCTTCCTCAATGGATTTATCCAACAGACCTTCAACAACAACTACTCAATGGAAAATTGGATAGCGAACCTCATCCCGTGTCTCATGGTGTTCGGCGCGTTCATCGTGAATATGCTCTTCATCCCGAGTCTGACCCAGACGATCTTCGGCGGTGGAGCTGGGCTCGCAGGAACCATTGAGAAGGTCGCCGGAGTCGTAGCGGTTGCTGCCCGGCTCGGGGCATGATGATCGGCATTCGCACCGTCTACATTCTTCCGCCGCGCTTTGTGTGGACAGCCGTCAAGCTGTTGTTCGCCATTCTCGTAATCGCAGTCACCGCATACACGATCAACGGATTTCTGATCCTGACTGAAAGGACCACCGCCCATCATGCCCACGCAAACCATACTCCCCGAAGCAGCTCTGACACCCACGCAAGCGATGCTCGTTGACCATGTGGGCAATGAGGTCTATGCCTCGCACTATGCAGAACGGAAGCTCAGCCGCTTCATCATCGGGACCGAGGCGGTGTTGCTGCTGTTCTCCTTTGGTCTCATCGCTTCGCTCGCGCACCGGCCTATCCAGAACCGCTACATCCGCATCGACGAGATGGGCCGGGCACAGGCGATCCAGTACACCGACCTCAACTACAGCCCGCGTGAGGGTGAGATCCGAACTTATCTTACCGACTGGGCCAACTATCGCTACACCGTCAACCGCGAGACCATCGGCAGCAAGTACCCGTTGAACTACTACTTTCTCTCGCAGACGCTTTCCGCGCAGCTCATGACTGACGACAACCGGAACCATCTCGTTTCCCAAGTGATGGGCGGCCAGGTCGAGCAGAGCGATGTGGAAGTGAAGGATGTCGCCATCACGTCGATGGCCGACGAGATGGTTCAAGGCTCCAGGATGGCGCGGGGCACGGCGCTTGTCAGCATCGACAAGATTTACTCCTCCCGCAATTCGCACGAGCCCAGGACGGAGCATTGGCTGCTGAGTGTGACGTACTACCTGAACCCGAAGCAGGTCAGTGATGCCTCGCGCATCTTTCCGCAGTTCGAGACGATCAATCCGCTCGGCCTCACCGTCACCGAGTTCCACGAGAATCGCGTCTCTGTCACTCCAGTAGCCCCAGGTGCCTCATCTGGCTTGCCTAGCGTCGTCACGCCGGCCTTGACCCCACGCGTCGCTCCAGGAGCTTCCCAGGCGGCTTCCCGATGAGCTATGACCTCATTCTGCCGTTCTTTCCGCCCGAGCTGCGCCCGCTGCTGTCCGACCCATCCATCTCCGATCTGATGATTAACGGGACCACCGGCGTCTACGCAGACAAGGGCGGCATTCTCGTACATATTCCGCTCACTCAGGAGTACACCAACGAGCGACTGACTGCCGCGATCGAGCGTATCGCTCGTGTTCTGGGGCAAGACCTCACGGAACAGAACCCGATCCTCAACACCCGCCTTCCCGATGGTTCGCGCGTTGCCGTTGTGGGTGCGCCGTCTTCGATGAATGGCCCGACGCTCACCATCCGGAAGTTCAATCGCTGGTTCACAACGGATGAGCTGATTGCGTCTGGCAGTATGCCCGCGAAAGTACGTGACACCATCGTGCGGTTTATCGGGGAGAAGAAGAATGGCATGATCGCCGGCGGCACCGGCTCAGGCAAGACGACGTTGATGAAGGCTTTCCTTGACCACATCCCTGCGAATGAGCGGCTGGTCATCATCGAGCAGCCCGCCGAGCTGAAAGTGCTGCATCCGAATGCCGTTCGTTGGGAAGCGGTCGAGGCGATTCCAGGGCAGGCCGCGGTCACGACGAGCGAGTTGCTGGCCGCTGCCCTTCGGCATCGTCCAGACCGCATCATCATGGGCGAGGTTCGCAACGAGTGCGGCTACGACCTGCTGCAGGCGATGAACACCGGACACGGCGGAACGCTATCGACGATCCATGCGAAGTCCGCCTGGGATGCACTGAGCCGCTTGTCGAATCTTGCGCTGAGTGCCAGGCCGAACCTTAACCACTCATTCATGCGTTCCGAGACCGCTGAGGCTATCGACTTCGTGCTGTATTGCGAGCGCGATGCGTCAGGAAAAAGGCGTGTGCGGGAGCTGCTGACTGTGAGCGGCTATGTGCATGAGACGCAGAGTTTTACCACTGAGGAGCTGTACCGAGCTCCCAACATCCACGCAGCTTAACCAGAGGAGAAACCCACGATGTCGCTGTTAAAGATTCGCACCACGAAGAAGGTCACCATCACTGCCGCACTTGAAGAGGTTAACCGCGATTTTGACGGACCAGTATGCAGCATTCCTCAAGGTTCCTGCTGATGACGTGGTGAACCAGGCGCTCGAATACGTGTTTAGCAGGGACAAAGAGTTTCAGCAATACCGCGAAAAGCATGCCGATGTGAAGGTAGCTCCATCGTTGCGCGTGAAGAAGCCGGTTCCTGTTGCCGCGAAGAGCAAAGCTGGAGACAAGCAGCCGCTCTCCATCGCGCAGTGATTGGCTCGTTTGCAGCACGTGCAGTTGAACCGTTCGGGGTGAAACTGAAGCGCTCCACACACCACGGCACACCGCTCTGCTCGACAAGACCAAAAGCGGTGGGAGTCGCATTCACAGAGGAAAGAGCAGAGCTCCACTCGGTGCTGTCCAGCTCATTCCTCAATACCTTCCGGGTGCTGTTGCCGCACCCGCTGATGTAGTTCTGCTGCACTGCGGCATGTTGTTCGGGAAGTGAATTGTTGTGCGGTCCTCGGAACTGTGCTTCGCACAGGGGGAGGATTGACACTCCACCCCTTCCAGGGTGGTGCGTGAGAGCCAAATGTTCACTGTGGTGAACATGCTTGATTAAGGGCAGATACGCGACCGGCGTTCACTATCGTTAACCACCGTTCACACCTGTGAACGCCTTGTTTTTCAGCGGGGGAGGGTTCTATGGGAAGCGACGACTTAGGCATTGCGACGCGACTGCGGCGCTTGAAAAACGGTGACAACAGAACGAAAACGGTTGGCGCAAGGATTACTAGCAGCGAAGAAAGAGAACTGGTTGAAGCTGCTGACCGCGAAGGAAGAAGCGTGAGCGAGTGGTCGCGCGAGGTACTGCTGCGGGAAGCGCGGCGGTCGAAAGACGACGCCCTTTTCACTGAGATTGTCGCCGTTCGGATGCTGCTGTTGAACCTAATGAAGCCGCTCGCGCAAGGGCAGAAGCTAACGCCTGAAAACATCGTCGAGATTATGGCGGTGGTGAAAAAAGAAAAGCACAAAGCGGCAAAAGAAGTGATGCAGCAGTACGCAGGTCAACAGCAGGAGGGACATTAAGATGGCGAGCCACTGGGGACGCAAAGAAACGATCATCTGGCCGCCGCATCAGCCGGTCTACAGCTACATGGCCGTGGCGCTCGCGCTTGTGTGCACGCTCTTTTTCGGCTGGCAGCACTACAATTTCTCCGAATCCACGCTGCAGCAGACTTACACCGTGGACTACCTGCGCGCCCAGGTGGGAGCGAAGTTCCAGCAGCGCGGCAAGTACCGGCTTGTATACGTCGGAGGAAGCCGGAAGGGTCCACGTCTGGCGCTACCCGCCGACTTCATTCCAGGCACAACCAGGATGCCGAATGGCGCAACGGTGCCGGTTGAATTGTCGCCTGTCGCGCGAGCCGAGGGGTTCCGTTCTTTCTACAAAGGACCGGAGCTGCGCTACGGCGATGCCTCGCTCTCCCGATGGTTCCAGGGCGCGATCTTCGAGGGCAAGAGCCTGCTGCAGGTGTACATGGTGACCTTTCTGGAAGGACTCGCGATCCTGCTCATCGGCCTTTTTTTCGCCGTGCCTTACGACCTGAAACGGTTTAAGGAAATGAAGTACGGGCGGGTGCTGCGCGGCCCTACGATGTTGACGCCGGAGGAGTTCAACAAGGCGACGGGCGGCAATGGCATCGGGTTCAAGACGACGGAGTTGGGCAAGATGATGAGGATTCCGGCCCGCAAGGAAGCGCAGCACATTCAGATCATGGGGGACACCGGCGTCGGCAAAACGCAGCTCATCATGCAGATACTCCGGCAGATTCGAGACCGGGGCGATGTTGCCATCGTCTACGACCCGGCCTGTGAGTACATCCAGCGCTTCTATGACGAGAAGCGCGGCGATGTCGTGCTGAATCCACTGGACGCGCGGAGCCCCTACTGGGGACCGGCTGGGGAGATGCGGTCGAACCCGGAGGCCGATGCCATCGCCGCGTCGCTCTATCAGCCCGCGACTGACGCCAAGGACGAGTTTTTCCATCAGACGCCGGCACAAATCTTCGCTCACCTGCTCAAGCAGGGGCCGACACCGCACGAGCTTGCGGCATGGATGGCGAATGCAACGGAGATCGAGAACCGTGTCAAAGGGACCGAGATGGAGCACTACATCGGACAGAAGGCAGGGCCGCAGCGGGCCGGGGTTCTTTCGTCTCTGGGATTGGTTGCGAAGAGCTTCCGGCTTTTGCCGAAGAGAGAGCAGACCGGCGACCGGGAATGGAGCGCGACAGACTGGGCCGACCAGCGGAAAGGCTGGATTTTCATTACATCCCGCCCAGCAGAACGGGAAACGCTGCGCCCGCTCCACTCACTTTGGATCGATTTGCTGGTCATGCGCCTGCTGAGCGAGCCCCAGCCGAACCAGAAACACGTCTGGTTTGTGATCGACGAGCTGGCGAGTCTCCAGCGGCTGCCGCAGCTCCACACGGCCATCACCGAGAACCGGAAAAGCGCCAACCCGATCGTGCTCGGCTTCCAAGGAAAGTCCCAGCTTGAGGTCATCTATGGACGTCTGGCCGAGGTCATGCTTTCGCAGCCAGCGACCAAAATCTTCATGAAGACTGCCGAACCGAACGCCGCGAAATGGATCTCGGATGCCATCGGCGAGGTCGAGATCGAACGTGTAAAGGAGACGAAGTTCGACGGCTCGCGCTCCGGCAAGAACTTCACTCTGGACCGGCAAACCGAGCAGCTTGTGCTCAAGTCTGAAATCAGTGGGTTGGACGATCGACACGCCTATCTCAAACTGGGCAACAACATTGCCCGCTTCGCATTCGATTACATGGACTTGCCGAAGAACACACGGGCTTTTATCCCGCGCGAGTCCGAAGACGATGAGCTGCGCTTCGATCCGAGAACCATGGAGCGGAAGCAGCCGAGACATCCGGCGCCGTCCGCAGGGGCGGCAGCGGCGTTACCAGCCTTGCCGAAGGAGCGGGCCAGTGGCAGCGAGAAACGCGGACCCGTGCTTGTGGAACCCGAGCCGGAAGAGGCTCCCCGCGAGCCAACGCCAGCGGCCCGGATCGGGCCGGAGGAGCCTGCTGTTCAGATAGACAGCAAGCCCGAGGAAGACCACCACGCACAGATCGACAATGCCGTCATAGCCGAAGGGTATGTGTCCAATGGTCACCATTTCTAAGGCGCTCAATTCCAGCCAAGCGCAGAGCTATCACAAGCTGGAGTTCACTTCCCGCGAGCAGAACTACTACAAACAGGGTGACACCATAGAAGGCGAGTGGCAGGGCCGAATGGCCGAAGGCATCGGCCTCACCGGGCCGGTAAGCGCCGCCGAGTTCTCCGCCCTTACAGAAGGCTTTCACCCGCACACCGGCGAGGCGATGGTGAAGCATCGCGCGGCGCAGGAGTACACAAACGCGGACGGAACGACGACCAAGGCGGTCGAGCACCGGGCCGGATGGGACGCGACTTTCTCCGCACCGAAATCCGTTTCGCTCACTGCTTTGGTTGGCGGCGATGAGCGGGTGCGCGAGGCGCACCGCGCCGCTGTCAGCACCGCGCTCTCCGAGCTGGAGCGGTACACGCAAGCGCGCATCGGCGGCAACCATCCCGCCGAAACGACAGGCAAGTTCATCGCGGCGAAGTTCGAGCACGATACCGCGCGGCCCGTCGAATGCTATGCCGCGCCGCAGCTCCATACCCACGCCGTCATCTTCAATGTGACGGAGCGAGAAGATGGTTCCACCCGCGCTTTGCAGCCGCAGGGATTGTTCGCGAGCCAGAACTTTGCAACAGCGGTATACCAATCGGAGCTGACCTACCGGCTTCGCAATCTCGGCTATGAGATCGAGGCTGGGAAGAGCGGGGCACCCGAGATCAAAGGCTATTCGCAGGCGTACCTTGAGGCGTCGAGTCCCCGGTCGCAGCAGATACGCGAGCACCTGGAGAAGCTGGGACGCAGCAGTCCCGAGGCGGCCGAGATTGCCGCTCGCGCGACGCGCGACGGCAAGCAGGCGCTCGCGCCTGAACAGGTTTTAGCTGCCCACAAGCAGATGGCCGCGGAGTTCGGGAATCAGCCCGAGCGTGTTGTTGCCGAAGCGAGGCTCCATGTCAAAAGACAGGGCCGGGATCAAGACCGCGGCGTGACGGCGCAGGCGCACGCACGGGAAGCCGTGACCTACGCGAAAGCCAGCATCTTCGAGCGGGAAGCCGTCGCCGACGAACGGATCATCCTGCGGGACGCTTTGCGTCGTGGCATGGGCGAAGCGACCTACGCCGACGTGCGACGGGAGTTTGACGCCCGCCAGGAGCGCGGCGAGTTCCGGCAGATGCAGGCGCAGAAGTACGACTCCGGACGCAGCTTCACCACGCCTGAGACGATAGCGACCGAGCGGGCCAACGTCGCCCATATGCTGCGCGGCCAGGGATCGGTCGAGCCCATGATGACTCGCGAACAGGCGACCGCGCAGGCCGGAAGCCGCCAGTTACTAAACTCCGCGCAACGCCAGGTCATCGAAGAAGTATTGACCACGAACGACCGTATCCACGGCTTGCAAGGCCTCGCCGGAACCGGGAAAACAACCACGCTTGAGGCCATCCGGGAAGGCGCGGAGTGCAGCGGCTACGCCGTTGAGGGCTTCGCCCCGAGCTCGCGCGCGGCGGCCCAGCTCCGCGAAGCAGGCATCAGTGCCACCACCTTGCAGAGCTTCCTTGTGCGCGGCGGTCAGGCGCAGCCGGGTGCCGATCCTGCCAGCCGGAATCTCTATATGCTCGATGAGTCGAGTCTGGCGAGCGCCAAGCAGATGCGCGACTTCCTCCAGAAGGTGGGGCCAGAGGACCGGGTTCTGGTTATCGGCGACACACGACAGCATCAAGGCGTCGAAGCAGGCCGCCCGTTCGAGCAGATGCAGGATGCCGGAATGCGGACCTCGCAGCTGGACCGCATCATGCGGCAGAAAGACCCGGAGCTGCTGAAAGCCGTCGAGCACCTCGCCAAGGGGGAGACCGCAACCGGCGTCAAGATGCTGGGCGACCAGGGCCGGGTCACCGAGATAGCTAGTCCGCAGGACCGCATCGCGGCTATCGCGCGGGACTATGCTGCCCAGCCCGAAAACACCATCATCGTCTCGCCTGACAATCGCAGCCGCCAGCAAATCAACCAGGTTGTGCGTAGCGAGTTGCGAGCCAACGGCACTCTCGCTCAGGACGGCCAGGAGTTCAAGACCCTCTCCCACCGCTCCGACATGACCGGCGCGGATCGAGGCTGGGCAGCCAAGTATGAGGTCGGCGACGTGCTCCAGTATGCGACCGGCAGCAAAGCGCAAGGCATCGGTCGAGGCAGTTTCGCGATCGTGCAGTCCGTCAACGCGGGGGAGAACACCATCACCGCCGAGCGGGAAGACGGCCAAGCGGTCACCTATGACCCGCGACGGCTCAAGGGCGTCAATGCTTACAAGGAGACGACTCGCGAGTTTGCGACCGGCGACCGCATCCAGTTCACAGCTCCGGACAAAACCCTTGGAGTTGCAAACCGCGATCTGGGCACCATCACCGCACTTTCACCCAACCAGGTCACGGTACGGATCGACGGCAAAGACGAGCGCGCCGTGACCTTCAATCCAGCCGAGATGCGCCAGTTCGACCACGGGTACGCCGTGACCTCGCACAGCTCGCAAGGACTCACTGCCGGGCGCGTCCTCGCCAACATCGATACCGATTCCAGCCGCACCTTAATCAACACGCGGCTTGCGTATGTTGCCATCTCGCGCGCCTCTGAGGACGCCCGCATTTACACCAACGACGCCGAGACGCTAGGAGAGCGGCTGGGCACGGACATCAGCAAAACCACCGCTGTAGACTTTCGCCAGCAGGTCGAGCCAGTGAAAGCACAGACCGAGATTGAGCCGCCGAGACGGGATGGAGAACTGCAGGAAGAACGGCATCTTGCCCCGCTTCAAGAAGCGCTCAACGCAGAGCAAGCCGCACAATTCGAGTGGCGAGCCCAGACCAGCAGCATCCAGACCTACGAGCACATCGAAACGCAGCGCAACATTCACATCGACAGCGAGACCGGCCAGTTCTATGACCAGGAGCAGAACCCCATCACACAGGACGCCGCACTCGGCCACGCTCTGCCTGCCTCTCCAGAAATCAACCTGCCGGAAATCGCGCAGCCGAATCTTGGCAACGACCAGCTCGACATCGAACTCAGCCAAGGCTTCGGCCTCTGGTAAACCGCACACCAGAAAGAATCAACCTGTATGAAGACCTTCTCCCCTGTTACGATCCCACTCGCAGGTGCGCTTTAGCTTTCGCCTATGCGCAGACTTCTTGACCGAAAGATGTCGATCTAGTGCCGCTTTCTGGCGACAAGTAGAAAGCTAGTTCAAGGCAACTAGACATGCGGCGCCCTTTTTGCTTACCAACAGCCACACCGCGGAGATATCTGGAGCATTGTTAGCTATCACGCGACCACGATCCCCGCTCCGTTAAACTCTCAAAGATTGACAGAGTAACGACTCCTGAATGATTTAGTTCGTAGATGAACGCACTCGGGCTCTCCGCCCCGATACAAAGTCTTGCAACGCGAATCGTGAGCGGTAAGTAGATCGACATTACTTCCGCATAGCGATTCTCGGTCCATAAGGTTCCCCCAAGAAGCTTTTGCATTATGTGCAGAACGAAAAGCGAGAGGTCTCCTCGATCTCCTGGGCTTGGCCCATTTTGGAACAAGCAATGACAAAAGTAACCTACCCGCTCCTTGTACGCTCACGAATGATCTGCCATGATCGCAGTGGATTTTTTCCGGGTGGCCTCGACTGAACCTACCGGGTGGCCTCAACTGAACCTATAGGAGGATAGCTACACACTGTGAAACGAGAGGATTACGCTTGGTCCCGGCACTTTTAACACCTCAGTAGATTCATCGCTGACGTCTCAACTCATTAACTTGGCATTAGGAAAGGTTAAGGATAGACAGTGCGATTCCCCACCTGCCCCTCCTTGCAAGCATTCACAGCATTACTTCTGGTCGCTATGTGCTTGACCGTCCACGGGCAAGCGCCTCTACCAGGCATCATTAAAACCGTCGCGGGTACTGGTGCTGCCAGCACTTCGGGCGATGGAGGGCCAGCTATACAAGCAGGAGTTTTCGCCAATCAGATAGCTGCCGATTTCAGCGGGAATGTTTATCTATCAAACGTGAATGAGTTTTCCGGCTCGGCGTCTCCGGGCGATGAGCTTCGAAGAATCGATGCAGTGACCGGCATTATTTCCAGTGTTGCTGGTGACGGAACTATCGGCGGACCGCAGTCTTTCATCCCTAGAGATTTGGCTGTTGACAGCTCCGGCAACGTCTTCGCCCTGGCTCTTGATCCTTCTGACTCGGGGTGTTATATAGCAAAGGTGACTCCTTCTACTGGACAAGTGTCAACATTTCAAGACGAGGCGTGTCCGGGCAGGACTATCGGAAATCATGGCAATGCGACCAATCGCTATAATAGTGTGGCTGTAGATGCTGCCGGAAATGTCTACTGGGCAGAGCTTATTCCTTTGTCGATGGATCCCTACGGGCGAGGAGAATTACAGTACACGACTCTAATTTACAAGAAATCCCAGTCTTCAGGAACAGTCGTCTTCGTCGCCGGAAATCCTAATTCGATCTTGGTGTCGGGTGATGGTGGCCCTGCCTCCCAGGCAGGACTGGGTCTAGTTGGCAATATCAGAATCGATTCATCTGGATCACTATATATGGTATCCCCTGGGCCAACTATTCGAAAGATCGATGCTACAAGTGGGGTCATCTCAACAATCGCTGGTGGTGGATTTGATGCATCCCTGATGTACCAAGGGTCGCCCACTGGCTTCGATACTGGGTCGATTGAAGCGATTGCTGTAGATCCATTCAACCATTTGTTCATAGCCGATACTGAGCCGGCATCACAGGGGACTACAGGAAGTGCTATCCACTTGATTCGCCTACTTGACCTGAACAGCAACACCATTTCGACCATAGCGGGTGGCGCATCAAATGCGACATACGGAGACAATGGCCCAGCAATAGCTGCGCTCTTGGGGACCACTGGTGGGTTGACTACAGACAATTCTGGCAATCTTTACCTCTCCGACTACGATAATTCCCGCTTGCGCGTTATAGGCAAACCGTCTGCCACGCCACCGCCAGTGGGGCCTCCCCAGCAGCCACAGGTCTACTCCGTCTCCCCGACCGAAGGAGGACCAGGAGGCATGGTGACTATAACGGGCCTTCATTTTGGAGTGACTCAAGGTTCAAGCACAGTAGACTACGAAGGGCAGCCTGCTCCTTTGATCACCAATGTAAACTGGAGTGACAGCAAGATCACCTTTATCATTCCGCAGTCCCAGGTAAACTACGCAATCAGCGGCTTAATCTCCGTTGTAAATAGCGTTGGGCCGAGCAACGCCACAGCTTTCACCATTCTGCCGTCGGGTCCGGCCGTTACGTCGATGCTGCCGGACCCCGGCTCTGTCGGTACTCAGGTGACGATCTATGGTGGCAATTTTGGCTCGACGGCTGGGCAAAGCACAGTTATGTTCGGCAGTATCCCGGCAGCGCCGATATCGTGGAGCCCGACTGCGATCGTGGTTACCGTTCCATCTGGTGCGGCGACTGGCAACGTCATCGTCATTGTGAGCGGAAATGCAAGCAACGGCTTTCTTTATCTTATCTCTGGGGCATGCAGCCCTGTCTCCTGAGAGCAGGATCAAGGTTCTTTAGAGTGTCATCCGAAAGGATCAGCAATGCAACCTAAATGCCTTTTTCTGGCTTGTGCTGTCGCCATGGTCTTAAGCTGCGGCGTTCAGGCGCAAGTGGGAGTCTCCGACCAGAAGGCCGCGCAAAGTATAGTCGCGCTTCTTCCTGCTCCCACTCCGAGACCTGGTGCTATTCGCAGGGATGAGTCTGCTCTTAAAGAGATTCGGACGTATGAAGAGCTTACCCTTTCCTTCCCTTCGAGCGTAACCACCTTTGAAGGAACGTTGACCGTGGGTGACGCGACAAGCGCCAAGAGTTTTGGCGCTACGATGATCATCGGGGAAGGGAAGAGATTTCGGCTTGATATTCACTCTCCGGTGGAGCAGAGTCTGCGAGTTTTCGGAGCGAAGGCGGAGAGAACCACAAGCCAGGGCGGTAAGAAAGCAGTGCCCGCAACCTTGTTTGGAACTCCCTTCCTGTTTCCTGAATCATTAAAGGCCATCATCTCGAACCCCGCGCTTTCCATCGTGGACGAAGGAACCATCACCGTGGGAAACAAACGCCTGCGGAGAATATGCCTCTCAGAGCCCAGTGGTCCAGTACGGCGTTCCTCGCAGAGCGCCGACCTCTACTTTGATCCTGAAACAAACCTGCTTACTTACTCTCTGGTCATGGCGCCAGTTGAAGAACAAGTCGCTTATGTCGTTCGTCGCGTTGTTCAGTATGAAAAGTATTCCGTAGAGGGTGCCAGCTACATGCCTCACCAGTTTGTCGAATTTGACAATGGTGAACCCGATCTGACTTTTAGCGCAGAGCGCGTGTTCTTCGAGCCCGCAGCAGACGACTCACAATTCCACTTCTAAAGACGAGGCCTGACGATGCGCGTTGTCATTGCGATTCCCATGTGGTTCTGTTTTCTCCTTGTGACTCTTGTGACCACTCTTGCACCCGTGGCCTACAGCCAGGCAGACTTTGGGGGTATTCCGCAGCCTCAGGTCAACACTTCGTTCCCGGTAGAGCATGGACAGATAAATCTTGCCACGGGTGGACTGCACCTGGAAATACCGCTCGAGTCTTACACGCAGCGCGGAGAAGTGACCGCGGCGGCAACCCTCGTTTACGACAGCAATTATTGGCAGGTACTCAATCCGTGTGGAATCGAGTGTTACTACTGGGAAGCCTTGTTCTACTCGGAGCCTCCCGAGAGCACCGGTGGCTGGCACATAGTTTACGGAACTAGCTCTGGCATCGCCGGTCCTCCTGGTGTGGCCTCCTACACAGTTGCATGTCAGCCTCCACCTCCTCCGAACGAATTCAATGGCGGAGAAGTAGTTGTTTCCGGAGGAACATCTTTCACAGACCAAGGCGGCTTCGAGCATGATTTTATTGGAACAACCGTCACTGTTCCCGATGGATGTCAACCTGAAGATGGGAAGAGCTACACCAATACGACCGGAACGCTTAGCGCTTACGCGACAGATGGCTCGGGCTATTACGCGACTTGGAATGGTCCTAACGGACAGCAGCAAATCTGGGACAGGAATGGCAACGTCGTCTACGGGACTGACCGCAATGGCAATCACCTTCAGGATTCAGGAACAATCACGCCGACTCCTGCGGGGCCGATCAGTGGACCTGAAGCATTTATCGACTCGAATTTACAGGATACCTTAGGACGTCATCTGGTCACCGAATCACACGGGCCAAATCCGATAAACGGCATCGACTTTCCACAGCATTTCTTTGATGTTCTTGCGCCCGGTGGTGCTACTGCGCGATATACAGTTACTTATAAGACTATCCCCGTCTCGACAGCCTTCAATCAAAAGGACGCCTCTGGAAAGATCTCCGTAACAGAGTACAACAATAGCTTTGAGGTTATCAGCAGTGTTGGTCTTCCAGACGGCACTTCCTATCAATTCAGCTACGATGAAGGCGGTTACGGCGAGCTGAAACGCATAACACTTCCTCACGGGGGAGTGGTCACGTACAACTATCAAACGGCCCCTGGAGGTCTAGACCCTGACCTGCCTGTACTGCACACTGTCCACCGCTTCGTTCAATCGCATACTGGAGCCGACGGTACAACCAGCTTTACATGGCAATATCACGGAAGCTCGCCATACTCTGAGTTGAGCAAAGGATGTGCGGAGATAACGAATGCAGTACAGACGAGCTCGCTCAACACGAACTATACGTTCAGCGAGTGCGATGGCGCGATTCTTCCAAAGCAGGTAACCTTCGCGCCGACGGGATCAAGTGCTGCCGAGATAACACAGCTCTACGATTATGATCTCAGTCATCAATGCCCTTTTGTGGGGCAGTCCGACTCGCTTCGCGCCTGCCCGGGAGCAATGTGGCGGAATCTGATCGCGAAGACGACAGTCTTGGCACCAGTTGCAGCAACGGCAGCTTCGCCAGCGACGCCTGCTCTAACGACAGACACTCAGTACGTGTATGACAATCCGGGCCTTGGCGCGCCGTCGGCGGTAAAGCAGTGGGATTACTATCCTGCAAATCCGACATCGCTACCCGACTCTCCGCCGGGGCTGCCTACGCGCGAAACTGATCAAACGTTAGCCTACTCAGTCAACAATGCAATGTATCCAACTCTCATTGCACATAAAGACGCGGCCGGCGCGACGGTGTCTACTACTAATTACAGCTATGATGAGCCTGAGTACTTTGTAAACCGATTTGCTACAAGCACGGCGATTCCTGACCATGACGATAGTCTCGTCACAGGGAATAGAGGCAATCTGACGACGACCACGCAATGCTGCGCTGTCGTGAACGGCCAGCAAACGCCAGTAACAAATCATATCGTCTACGATGATGCTGGCAGTGTAGTGAGTGTTACGGATGCTGACAGCCATACCACGGCATTTGGGTATGACCCCTATGACGCTCTCGTGACGAGCACGACTCTGCCTCCGACGGGAGGCGTTTCGCACGTAACGCTGACGATCAATGACGGGAACACAGGACTCCCTATCGCGTAACTTGATCAGAATACACAGGGTACAGGCATTAGCTACGATTCGGCAGGCCGAGTCAAAGCGCAAGTGTTCTCAGATGGTGGATCTCCCGAAAATGTCGCGACCGTGACATATCCCTCCGCCAATGAGACCGATCTTACCAGCTATCAGACGGGAGGGAATGCAGGTGCTTCCAAGATTACTGTTGACGGGTTTGGACGAACAGCCCAGTCTGTTCAGGGAGACATCTCGGTCGAAACGACCTACGACCCTCAGGGTCGCGTCTACAGTGTCACCAATGCTCACGCAGCAACACCTTCGTCGACCGACGGCACTACACTGTATAGCTATGACGAGCTTGGGCGAATTTACAGCGTCACCTCGCCCTTCGGGAAGGTGACTAGCTATCAATATGCCGGAAACACAGAAACGATCACAGATCCGCTCGGGCACAGTCGAGGCTACACGCGAGATGCGTTCGGGGATCTTACGTCCGTGCTCGAACCGGATCTGGCTGGAGCTTTGAATTGGAGGTCGTCTTACTCCTATGACGGTTTGGGACGGCTGACGCGGATCGACCAGAACGGCGGTACAAGCGATTCCACGCAGTGGAGAACAAGAAGATTCATCTACGATGGAGTGGGCAATCTCCAATCGCAGTGGAGTCCGGAACAGGGGTACACGAATTACTGCTACGACAAGGTAAGCAACCTGCTTAGTTACCTTGCTGGATCGACGACGGTGCAGCCAGTGTGCAACGTAGGAGCCGCGAATCCGTATTCCGTGGCTTACACCTACGATGAAGACAATCGCCTTACGAGCAAGCAGCTAGCTGGAGGCGCGAAGTATAGCTATAGCTTTGACGGCAAAGATAGCTCAGGCGATGCGTATGGACTCGGGCGTCTCACCGGCACTACGAACGGAGCAGGTGTTCAGACTCTCTTCACTCATGACTCCGCCGGCAGGGTGAACTCTGAAGCCTTCTGTATGCCAAGCGATTGCTCGTTCGCCTACAAAGTGGGTGCTTCCTACGACCTCCAAGACAATCTTCTCTCTCTTTCCTATCCTGATGGAAGACAGATCACCTGGAACTACGATCCTCAGAACAGACTGATTGGATCCACGTACGCGAAGTGGAATGCAGATCAGCTGAACCTAGCGTACCTCAGTAATGTCAGCTATGCGCCAACGGGAGAGCTGAACCAGGTTAACTACGGCGGCTTCATCAACTACGCTGCAGTTTACGACGCAAACGAAAATATGACCGGTCTCGCCTACATGGTAGGGACCCACACGATCTCGCAAAAAAGCTACACGTGGGATGCGAACGGGGCCAATCTCCGGGCTGTGCAGGATTCAGCTTCGGGTCGAACCCAGACCTACAGCTACGATCCTTTGGACCGGCTCCAGTCCGCGACCGATTCTGGCAGCACGGCCAACGCCTGCCTTGCGAATCTTCCCGCGGTCCCGGCATCGTCCGAGTCCTACTCTCTGGATGCCTGGGGGAATCTGAAGGAGTCCGGGACGTTCAGCTTCGTGCAAGGCTTCGACGCGAACAACCGGATCAATGCCAGCGGGTATGTCTACGATCCATTGGGCAACGGCAACATGGTCCAGGACGGACTGGGGAACCGCTACCAGTACAACGCGGATGGACTGCTGGCGAACAGCAATGGCAATGCGTATACGTATGACGCGCTCGGCCAGAGGGTGCGCAGGGACGGTGGAAGCTCGCTTGAGTACTTCTACTTTGGCAGCCAACTGATCGCCACTCGCGACCCGGCCAGCGGAGCATGGACGGACCGGCTGTACGGGCCGGGGGGCGTGTTCGCGACGGTTGCCGGCACGGAGAATGCGATTGCGAAAGCAAGGCTCACCGACCATCTCGGCTCGCTGACCGGCATCTTCGACCCGCAAACTGGGCAGCTCACAGCAGCCAACAGCCTGCCGTACGGGGGATCGAACCTCAATGCGACGGGCGACAACTTCGCCTTCACCGACCACGAGCGGGACGCGGAGAACGGCACCGACGCTACGCTGTTCCGCCACTACTCGCCGGAGCAGGATCGCTGGCTCTCGCCGGACCCCTACAACGGCAGCCTGGACCTGAGCGATCCGCAATCCTTCAACCGCTACTCGTATCTGTCAAACCGGCCGTTGGCCGCGATCGATCAGTATGGGCTCTGCGGAGGCGGCAGCTTCGATGGCTGTGGAGATGGCAGTGGAGATGGTGGGGGTGACGGTGGAAGCGGCTATTCGGGCGGCGACCCGTATAGTGGTTCCGATTCGAGCTCGAACTCTGATTTTGGCACGCAATTCGACGGCTCCGGAGCGGCATACGCGTCTGCTAGTCTAATCTACGGCGATCCTGGAGTCGAGCTTTCCGCGCAGGCAAGCAGTGACACGGCTCTCAGCTTCATCAGCAGCGCCCTGGATGTCATCGGACTGGTTCCCGAGCTGGGAGTCTTGGCCAACGGCATCAACGCAGGGATCCAGTTTAGTGAGGGGAACAGGGCGCAGGCTGGCCTCTATCTTGCAGGTGCTGCTGCCTCGGTGTTCCTACCGGGTGGTAGTGCTATTGCAAAGACTGGCAAGGTGTTTACGCTGCTACGCGACGCTGAAGAGTTGGCAGATTCGGGTAGTCTTATTAAAGATGCTGAAGAAACCATAATCGTTCAACGCTACATGTCAGAAAATGAACTCCTGAATACCCAGAAAACGGGGTTGCTCAGAGGCGGTAGAGAAGGTACTCACTACGTTACTGATGCTACCAATAAGGACCCCTTGCGTGCTCGTCAGAGGCTCGCGCTTCCCCAAACTCCAGAGGTGCGAGCCACAATGGAGGTCTCCAAGAACGCTCTGTCCGCTCCGTCTACAATAAGGCCAGCGTTTAATATGCCTGGTAAAGGCTTGGAACGTACGGCCACTGGGCAAGTGCCTGTTCGAATTACAGGAGTATATAAACCATGAGCTTGCAGAGATTGATTGGTCGATATCTTTACATTCGCGATTCAGATGGCCAGGGTACGCCTGCGAGAAGTATTGTACGGGCGATTAGCTTAACCCCGCAGATGGCGCAGTTAGAGCTTTTGTCGCCGCTATTGATATCTTCAAAAAGTTACCTCTTTGCTATAGCTCAACCTCGCCTTCAGCGAGACGATCTAAGCATGCTTCTCGATGGCAGCGAAGTTGGTTGCTCTGTAACATATGTACCCCAAGACCGATATTGTGCAGCGATGCCTTTTGATTTAAGTTGGTGGCGAGGTGGCGCCGCATTGATTACTGATGTGATTCTAGATAATCTCAGTGAGGAGCTACTTCTTCGATGATTTCAAAGCAGTCATCAAACACGATGCAAACGAGAATATAACTGGCCTGCCCTACATGGTAGGGACCCACACGATCTCGCAAAAAGGCTACACGTGGGATGCGAACGGGGCCAATCTCCGGGCTGTGCAGGATTCAGCTTCGGGGCGGACCCAGACCTACAGCTACGATCCTTTGGACCGCCTCCAGTCCGCCACTGATTCCGGCAGCACGACCAACGCCTGCCTTGCGAATCTTCCCGCGGTCCCGGCATCGTCCGAGTCCTACTCTCTGGATGCCTGGGGGAATCTGAAGGAGTCCGGGACGTTCAGCTTCGTGCAAGGCTTCGACGCGAACAACCGGATCAATGCCAGCGGGTATGTCTACGATCCATTGGGCAACGGCAACATGGTCCAGGACGGACTGGGGAACCGCTACCAGTACAACGCGGATGGACTGCTGGCGAACAGCAATGGCAATGCGTATACGTATGACGCGCTCGGCCAGAGGGTGCGCAGGGACGGTGGAAGCTCGCTTGAGTACTTCTACTTTGGCAGCCAACTGATCGCCACTCGCGACCCGGCCAGCGGAGCATGGACGGACCGGCTGTACGGGCCGGGGGGCGTGTTCGCGACGGTTGCCGGCACGGAGAATGCGATTGCGAAAGCAAGGCTCACCGACCATCTCGGCTCGCTGACCGGCATCTTCGACCCGCAAACTGGGCAGCTCACAGCAGCCAACAGCCTGCCGTACGGGGGATCGAACCTCAATGCGACGGGCGACAACTTCGCCTTCACCGACCACGAGCGGGACGCGGAGAACGGCACCGACGCTACGCTGTTCCGCCACTACTCGCCGGAGCAGGATCGCTGGCTCTCGCCGGACCATTGAACGGTTAAACCAGCATGACGATGTGTGGTGACTGCGGTGCCCCCGCCGGCCTTTCAAGGCCGCACCTTAGCTTGCAGCAACAGGCAAGATTTGGGAGACGCACCCCATTTTGCACCCAGTCGATTGACTGATTAGAGTGCCTATGGAAGCGGGTCAGCAACTCTCACATTTTGACAAAGAGCAGCACTCTCATGGAAGCGGTGACACCCCGCAACGCCTGTACGCTGTTCAAGACTTTCCCGTTAGCGGGCGAGTCTCACGTAGCTAGCCGTCAAGAGTGCCTCCGCAACGCAGTGATTTGATCACCATTCGGGGACTTGCGCCTTGACGGTTGAGCAGTGATGCAACGTCCAGTGGGGAGTAGCACCACCGCACAGGGGGTGAGTGCCGGTACAGGCGTGACGAGAGCATCACAAAGCAGTTCAGGGAGGCAGGACTTGGAGCAGTCGTTTCAATATTTCGTCGGGATTGATTGGGGAACGCAGACTCACCGCGTCGCCGTGCTGGATACTAACGGGCGAGTGATAGAGCAATATGACGCAGCCCACAGCGGCGAGGGTCTAGTCGCTCTGGTCAACAAACTTAAACAACGCACCGCATGCGAGCGATCTCTGGTTGCTATCGGCATCGAGGTCGCCTGGGGCGCACTCGTTGAAACTCTTGTCGAAAGTGGCTTCACCTTGTTCTCGATCAATCCCAAGCAGGTGGACCGCTTCCGTGACCGTTTCACCGTTGCCGGAGCGAAGGACGACGCCCGGGATGCTCTGGTACTGGCCAGCTCTTTGCTCACAGACAGACAAAGTTACAAGCGGGTAGAAATCGATTCGCCCGAGTTGATTCGACTGCGAGAGCTTTCCCGGTTCGAAGACGAGCTTAAAATCGAGCTCAGGCGCGCTACCAACCGCCTATGGCAGCAACTTCACCGGTACTACCCGCAGATGCTGGCAATCAGTCCGGCTGCGGACGACCGGTTGATGTGGGACCTGCTGGCCGCGGCACCTACGCCTGCCGAAGGCGCTAAGATCAGTTCCCCAAGTGCATTCGTCGCTGCGCGCCTGTTAGACCAAACAGCCAAGTCAAGAGCCTAAGGATGGCTCCGCCCCCTCGCGCGCGCAAGGGGTTTCCCCAATCTTCCTCCACTCCGCTGCGCTGCGTTCCGTGCAGACCTGCGCTGCGCTTGCCCTCCGCTGCGCTGCGGGTGGGGAGACCCCTCCCCTTGCGCTTGCTACCCCCCGCCTTCGCCAGGTGGCGTTCGGCATTGATTTTCAATGCCGGAAACCATTCCACCGAAGGAGCCACACCATGAACACCACAGCAGCCGCCGCCACCGTCACCCCCCTTCCCTCCACCCCGAAGCCCCAGACCTCGAAAGAGGTTATCGCCGCCAACGTCAAAACCCTCATCGAGCAGCTTGAGAGCGGACACTCGGAAGGTCTCACCGCGTATCTCTCCGCAATGGGCCGGTTCCACAAGTACAGCTTCGGCAACATTCTCGAAATCGCACGGCAGAAGCCGAACGCGACCCGTGTCGCCGGGCTGTATGCGTGGAACCAGCTGGGCCGCAAGGTCAGGAAGGGCGAGCGGGGCATTCGCATTCTGGCGCCCATGATCGGCATTTGCCGCAAGAAGGACGAGGAAGCCGAGAAAGACATCCGCAAGCAGAACACCGCCGTCATCGTCGGGTTCCGTTCGGCCTACGTATTTGACGTGAGCCAGACCGAAGGCAGGGAACTGCCGAGCCTGTCCGGCCGCGTGGCAGGAGACGCAGGCGCATACCGCGAGCGCCTGTTTGAGTTCACCGCTGCTCAGGGCATCGAGCTTGAGTTTAAGGAGTCCATCGCACCGGCGCTTGGCATGAGCTATGGCGGCCGCATCGCCTTGCTGCCTGGCCAGCAACCCGCCGAGGAGTTCTCCACGCTCGTGCATGAGCTGGCGCACGAGATGTTGCACAAAGCCGAGCGCCGGACCGCCATTACCAAGACCGTGCGGGAGACCGAAGCCGAGGCCATCGCGTTCGTGGTTGGCACGACGATCGGCCTGAACGCCGGGCACACTTCCGCCGACTACATTCACCTGTACCACGGCAACGCCGCGCTTCTGGCCGAGAGCTTGGAAGTCATTCAGCGTACTTCCGCCGTCATTCTTTCCGCCATCGAGACGCCCGCAGCGGAGCAGACTGAGGCACCCGCACCAGAACCCGCACTGGCGCAAGCCAGCTAACCCAGGTTTTCTTCCCGAAGAGGCGGACGGTTCCAGCCGTCCGCTTACACCATCCCGCACGTTTCAACTTCGCCCCGAGGAGGGCCATCATGCAGAACAGCAGCGCATTCCAGTACCTCATGCTCGACACCATCCACGAGTCCGCCACCAACCCGCGCCGCACCTTCGACGAAGCCAAGCTGTACGAGCTGGCCGAGAGTATTCGGCACAATGGACTGATTCAGCCCATTACGGTTCGTCCGAACGGAGAGGGCTTCGAGATCGTTACAGGAGCGCGGCGTTTCCGCGCCGCCCGTCTCGCCGAGCTTGTGGACATCCCGGCTCGCATCGTCGAAATCAGCGACGAACAGAGTCTCGAATGGCAGTTAGTTGAGAACAGCCAGCGCGTGGACGTTCACCCCTACGAGGAGGCGCGGGGCTTTCAGCGCTTGCTCGACATGCCCGGCTATGACGTTGCCGCATTAGCCGAGAAGTCCGGCAAAAGCGCAAGCCACATCTATGCCCGCCTATCTCTGTTGCAGCTTATCCCCGAAGTGGCCGAGGCATTCACGCAGGAACGCATCACAGCGAGCCACGCCAACCTCATCGCCCGTCTGCCGCAGGAAAGCCAGGCGCTAGCCTACGAGCAGTGCTGGCGCAAGGACTGGAAGGACGACGAGGCGCATCTGCTTCCCGCACGGTTCCTTACCGCATGGATACAAACCCACCTCTACCTCTCCCTTGCGGATGCGCCGTTCGACCGCGAGGACGCGACCCTTAATCCCTCCGCCGGAGCATGCACGACCTGCCCACGGCGCAGCGGGTACAACACTTCGCTGTTCTGCGACGTGCAGGGCGACCAGTGTTTCGACGCTCCCTGCTATCAAACCAAGATCGCGGCGCACATCGACCGCGAGATCGCGGCGCGACCGGAGCTCGTGCAGATCGAAAACGGATGGCGCAACCCGAAAGAGCAGAAGCCCGGTGCTTTGCAGCGTAGCGAGTACCGCGAACTCGACACGCCCGAGAACCCGGATGCGGAACCGCCATGCGCCTTTACCAAAGCTGCGCTGATCGTCTACGGTAAAGGCGCTGGCACCACGCTGAGCGTTTGCACCAAACCCGATTGCCCGGTTCACGACCCACACGCCGCCCGGCATCAGGCTTCGAGGCCGGTGCCGGTCGGACCGCCCGAAACTGAGCCAGAAGCCAATGCTGCCATCAGCGAAGAGCAGCAGCGCGAACAGGAGGAGCGCAGGAAGGGGTACGAACAGGAACAGGAACGCAGAGCCGAGGAACGTAAGCAGGAGTTCGAGCGGCGCGAAAAGGAGTACGAGGCCGAACGCACTCGGCAAGCCGCAATCCAGCAAGCCCGCGCAGCCACGTTCAACCGCATTCTCGAGAACGCCCCCGCATCGTTCAGCGCTGCGCAGCTGCGCGTCTTGCTACGCGCCCTCGTTAACCTTGACCCTTACACCTTCACCGAGGACGTAGCCGCGTACTTTGTCGGCGAAGACGAGAACAACCAGCAAACCGCGGAGGAGGTTCTGCTTTCGATCATTGGCGGATTGACCGACGACAAGCTGACCGGCTTTGCGCTCCGTCTTGCACTCACCGGACATACCGCCATTCCAAGCGAAGAAGAGATTGACTTGCTGGCCGAAGCCGAGACTGCTTTCGTTCTGCCAAAACCCAAGAAGACGGCCAGCACCAAAGTCAACATCGGAAAGACGACGACACCAGCGCCGGTCAAAGCTGTCAGCAAGAAAACCGTGAAGAAGAAAGTCGCAGTTTAGCACCGTAGCGGGAGCCGCCAACGGCTCCCGCTATTTTCAAGAAGACAGGAGATGATGTACCAGTTCACCGGCCTGGCCGCGCCCGCAGGCGGCGGCCGGCAGGGTCCGGTTCCCTCCCCTGCACCCCTCCCTGGCAAAAAATCGAAGTCACAGCTATCCTGGACGCCGAGCCGGAGACGTAGAGTTGATTATCAGGAATGCGCTGCCGTGACAATTCGCTAAGCTGCACGGTATTCCTCATAAACAAAGAGGCCAGCCCTTGCGATCTGGCCTCTTTTCCTGCCCACCAGGGATAGGGCAGGGGGAGTTCTTTTGCAGTTGTAGATGCACTCTTCAACGTGTTCAGGCGCAGTCCTGTAGCAGTGCAGTGGCGATCCTGAACGAAGAGAGGCGGACACAGTAACGGTGTCAATATCATTCCATAAGAGAACTATATTGACAATTAAAGTTCGGCGTCGCGTACTCTATTCGTATGCCAAGAACCCGCATGGACGAACTGCACGCACTTGCCGAAGAGCGTGACGGACTCCTCACGTCGAAAGAGGCGCGCGCACTTGGGATTCAAGATTCCGTACTAGTTCGGCTAGCGCAGCGTGGCCGCTTGGAGCGAATGAGCCGCGGGGTCTATCGCATCGCGCACTATCCGCCAGACCGGCTCGCTCAGTACCGCGAAGCGGTGCTGTGGGCGCAAGCAAGTCATCATGGCCCGGAGCGGATCGCTCTTTCCCATGAGACGGCACTGCTGCTCTACGGCATCTCGGACCTGAACCCGTCGCGGGTACATCTCACCGTTCCCAAGTCGTCAAGGCTCCGGCGAGAATGCCCTGAGTGGATCACGATTCATCGGGCCGACCTCACAGAAAAGGAAGTCGGCCAACATGAAGGGATCCCAGTCGCCACGGTAAGCCGCGCCATCATGGATGTCCTTTCGACCACGCGCCGAACGGAAATAGTACGGCAGGCCATCACGGAAGCCCTCCGCGATGGCCTGTTGAGTCGTGCCCAGGCAGCGCGGCTTCGGAAGATCATTAGCGGTATCGCAGAACCTCTCCCACTGCCCACAAGCGAAAGCAAAGTGACAGCCCATGAATCCCCGACCAGTTGAACGTCTGGAAAAGACGTTGGCGCGAGTCGCCAAAGAACAAGGCTTGGCGCAAGAACGCCTCCGCCGTTGGGTATCCTTTCTGGCGCTCTGCGGTGTTTTGGAGCGGGCTGTCACGGAAGGCATTCTTGAGGACTACGACCTGAAAGGCGGCGTTGCCCTGGAGCTGCGCTTTGCGGAAGGCGCCCGCACAACGAAAGACATCGACATCGGCATTCCCGTCCAACGCGAAAAACGGCTGCCGGCATTTCAGAACGCCGTCGCGTTGGGGTTCGACGACTTCACTTTCCAGGTGAAGGGAAAGCCCCTGAACATGGATAAAGTGGGCGCGGTTCGTTTGGAACTCTCTATTCGCTACCGCACTCGTGCGTGGCAGACCATCGATGTCGATCTCGGCCCATCGGGAACAGGTGCGGTGGAGTTTGTCGTGCCGACGATTCGGGGAGTGGCCGCAATGGGATTGCGTGTGCCGTTTCCCGTCCGCTGTATGAACTTGAGTGAGCAGGTTGCCCAAAAGCTGCACGCCTGCACTGGACCTTACTCGCAAGGTCGCGCGCGTGATGTTCTGGATATTCTCTTGATCGATCTGCTGGGGAAACTGGACGGGCCGGCAGTCCAGGAAGCAGCCGAAAAGGTATTCACCGCACGGGGGACACACGACTTTCCGCCGGCGGTTTTCCTCCCCGTTGAGTGGCGGCCTGAGCTTGAGGCTTTGGCGAGAGAGTTGGGCTATTCCACGACCTCTGCCGCAGAGATCGAAGCCCGATTTCGTGCCTTTGTTGCTCGGCTGGACGGCGAAGAATCCGCCGTCCGATAGCCGTCCAATAAAGTGAGCCAAGGGGGTTAAATAGGGACTGAGTGGGTCACCCGTCCCGCATAGAATCAATCAGTTCCCTCAGCCTGCTACACTTTCACGGCCGTAACACGGGTTCGAATCCCGTCGGGGACGCCAATAGGCTTTTTTCGCTCTTTGTCGCTTCTAATGTGCTGAAAAGAGAGTAGTTAGAGCGGTTCAAAATACCTGCTTCTGGTAAGTAAGCCAAACCGTCTTGAAATAGAAGATTTTGAACCCGCTGCCTTTGCTCAGGGGCAGCAATCTCCCAAGCGCCCGCAATGTCCACAAGATGAATCTCCGCAAACCGGACGAATGCTTCGAGCGCCGTCCGCTGGCTGTTGAGTTCGTTCAACTCCTGCTCTGTCACCGCGATCTCTGCCGCGAACTCCGCGCTGTCTGTCCTGTATTCATCGTCGGAGATAGCCCTTCGCAGCATGGCGTTCCGCAGCGAAGCCCTTAGTTTCTTCTGCTCTTCCAGCCGAGTTCTCAGCCTCGTCTCCTGTCTTTCCACATCTCCTTGCTTCCGAGCCCAGACCTTCGCTGCAATCTTCGGGAAAGCTGAAGTTAAGGCGGGATCAGGGGCGAGCCGTTTCAGCATTGCTCCGAACTCGCTTTCGAGTTGCTCCTTTGATAGCGCTACAGCCCTGCATCCGGCTTGCCTGCACCAGTAGTGGCCATATAGTTTGTTCCTGCCCTTGCAGAAAGCCCCCGTGAGTGGCGTACCGCATGCGCCGCATCTTACAAAGCGCTTCAGCGGCAGCAGCGGGTTGAACTTGCGCTTCGGAGCAATGCTGGGCCTCTTTCCCGAGAGCACCGCCTGTACTCGGTCGAATGCATCTTGGCTCACAATCGGTTCATGCAATCCACGAACGGGCTCAAAGTTTCGTTCGCTTGGGAGCGTCACCCATCCGCAGTACAGGAGATTATGAAGCACCTGCTGAAAGGTCTGCGGCGTGACGGCCCTCCCTTTGGCGGTCGTCAGTCCTTCATCCGTGATTCTCCTCAGCACCTCCGTTTTCTTGTGCAACCCCTGCCCATCATCTCAAAGGCCATACGGATCAGCGGGGCGCGTTCTGGATCAGGTCTTATGTTCGCCCCAACTTTTCCGCCGAAGTTGATGTAGCCGATGGGAGCCCGCCACGGAAATCGGCCAGCAGCAACTGCTTGCCGCGTCCTGTCCTTCATTTTTTCCGAAAGGGCATCAGAGAAATATTGATTGAAGGTGCCGTAGATGTTCGCGGACAATCTGCCCGCAGCCGTCTCATCGATGTTGTTCTCTGATGTAGACCGAAGAAGGACGCCAATCTGGCGCAGTTCATTGATCGTGTGAGCCTGGTCGTCAAGGTTGCGAGCGAATCGGCTTAGGTCCTGCACAATTACGTAACCGACTTCCCGACTACGCCTCTTACAAAAGGCGAGCATCTTTTGAAAGGCGGGCCGGTCAGCGGAGCGGGCAGACTCTCCCGGGTCGATGAAGACTTCGACAATGGGCCAGCCATTTCGCTCGCAATGTTCAATGCAGCGTATCCTCTGATTGCTCAGGTTGAGGGGGCCGTTCGCCTGTTCGTCAGTCGAAACCCGGACGTAGACTACGGCCCCATTTCCCTTTTTCATATCATCTCCACAAACATCGAAGTGAATTGGATGTTATGCGGCATCAGCAATTCTTGCCACCATCCCGTTGTCCCGCTGCTCCGGCGTGAGACTGTCGAAGATGCAGGCGAAGATTTCGGCAAGCTGTTCTAGAGCCTGTTATTAACTTCAGCCGGGAATCCGGGTCAGTTTGGCAAGCATGAGTATGGCGAAGGCAAGGTAGTGGAGTCCTCCGAGCGTGTGGGCGAGCCGTTCATAATCGCGCGCGAGGCGGCGGAAGCGCACCGCCCAGGCGAAGCTGCGCTCGACCACCCAGCGGCGCGGCAGCAGCACGAACCCGCGCTTGGCCTCGGTATGTTTGACCACTTCCAGCCTTACTCCATGCGCGGCCGCCGCCTCCATTGCAGCCTCGCCGGTGTAGCCCTGATCGACGAAAGCCAGCTCCACATGGTCCCCGGTCACCTCCTGCACCGCCCGGGCCAACTCGCCGACCTGGGCGCGGTCCTGCTCGTCGGCCGCGGTCACGTGCAGTGCCAGCAGGTGGCCCAGCGTATCGACCGCCGCATGCACCTTCGAGCCTTTGCGCCGCTTGGCCCCGTCATAGCCGGCGCGCGCGCCCGACTCCGGCGTCGATTGCAGCGTGCGGCTGTCCAGAATCATGGCCGTCGGCTGAGCATTGCGCCCGGCAAACTCGCGCAGCAGCAAGCGCAGATCCTCGACCATGGCCTCAAAGCAGCCCGCGTCCATCCAGCGCCGCATCTGCTGGTACACCACCGGCCACGGAGGCAGGTCATTGGGCAGCATGCGCCACTGATTGCCCGTCTTGACCACGTACCGCACCCCGTTGAATACCGCGCGCAGCGAGTACTCCCGCTGCGCAGCGTCCTCCCGGCACAAGACCAGATAGGGCGCCACAAACGCCCACTCCTCATCCGTCACATCGCTCGGATACCCGAGTTGACCACGATTGCCCATCCCAATATCGTCAGACCAACTCTCCGCAATTCCTATGCCTTTGTTTCTAAAGGAACAAGCTTAATAACAGGCTCTAGGCAGCAAGGGGTGCCATTACAAGAAACAGGTCTTGACAGGCCGAGATGCGATTGGGCGCGTAGTGGGCGTATCTGTCAGTTGGGCAAAAGTGCAGGACTGAAAACGCTCGTTTAGTGGTTTCAAGTTTTACGCCTTTAAGCAACTCCGGCGAGCAGCTATGAACTGTTTCAACGTTTGAGCGTTTTGGAGAACTTCGGTGAAAAGACTCTTTCTTCTCTTCGGTGTTTTGTTGTCGGGACTCGGCGTGGTCGGCAAGTGCCAGACCTTGACTTTAGCTCCCAGTTTTTGTTCGTCGTATTTGGGCGATGCCGCGAAATCGTGCGGATCATTCAAAGAGCTATTTGATAATGACGATAGCGAGCTACTTGCGATGCTGCGTTCCGGGACTTCTCATACTTCCTACGTCTGTTTTGATGAGACTGAGGACAGGTTGCTTGTAGTGTCATTCAGTCTACCTAGCGTTGGCGGAGGTTCGTTGGCATACGATGAATACCGCAAGGGCAGGAGGGAGAGCAATCATCGCCGGACTGATTTGCAATGGTATCCGCCTCTGGGTCGAGAGGACCACACATTTCCCGCCGGATGGTGGATGCCTCCACAAGGAGAACTGGCTGGCAAATATGTGGGAACCCACGTTGCGGTCCAAGAAACGGTGGCAACAATCGACGCTGCCGAGATTTCGGTGACCTACTCCTTTCTGATCAAGAGCGGAGGGATGACACATTACGAACTTGCGATCCGGCGCTCGACTCAGCGTTTTACTGAGACTTTCGAGAGTGTCAAAGGCGGCCCTATTGAAGAAGTCGGGCACTGTGCACTCTTTGGGCAAAAGCAAATGAGAAGAGGAACTCTGGCACCTATACAGTGAGTGCTGCTGATGTAGGCTCCCATAAGACAAGTAAAGACGTATCGAATACGTTTTCCATGCGGTTCGTATGGTTCGATTACTGACAGGGGTATCAAGAGCGTCCCTGTTCTGCCTTTTCGGTAATTGGTACAGCTCTCTGCGTTGATGACTGCTGAATGGTTGCTGATTCTTCATGTGCCCGCAAGTGCTTGAAAATGCAGGCAAGTTCGGTGCTAAGCGCTTCTGCGTTCGCCACGTTTTCCGCAAACTGGTTCAAACTCTGGCTGCTTAGGGACGCCAAATCGTTTCAATGACTTAGCAAGAACCCCGAGTTTCCCCCGAGGAGCTTTTTGGGAAGCAGTTAAGCCATTGATTCGGCGTCTAGCAGAGCCTTCGCTGGCCTTACCATCTCCACCACTTTCTGCTGTGCTGCGCGCTTGTCCGGAGTCATCGCCTGCGCATACACATCCATCGTGATGCGGACGGATGCATGCCGCAGCAACTCCTGAACAATCTTCACGTCCTCGCCGTTTGCTTCGAGCAACGTCGAGTAGGTACGCCGAAAAGTGTGCCATGAGACGCGCTTGTTGATGCCCAGGATTTTGACCACTGGCTGGATGTGATAGCGCATGATGGTCTGTAACCAGAGCGGCTGCTTCCCGCGCCTTTTCCCCGCTCGGCTGCTATCCGGGGCAAAAACCCAATCTTCGGGGCTACGATACGGCGTGTGACGATACCAGGTGAGCAAATCCTCAGCAGTGTGAATGTCGAGCGGCACCGGTTTCTTTGATGCCTCCGTTTTGCACCTGCCCACGACTTGATAGACCACCGACTTGTTGACATCGATCAGGAGCTTCCCGAAATCGATGTCTCTCCACTGCAGCCCGGCTAATTCTCGTTGCCGCAGTCCGGTCGCCATCGCCAGAAACACCAACACACGTTCGCGCAATTGAAGGCCCCCAACATTCGCTGGACCTCCTCGACTTCGAGGATATCCGGGATTCTCTGCCTCTTCGAACTCTGACGAACGCCAGCACCCCTGTTCGGCCCTGAAATGGGGTTCCGGTCAGAGAATCCCCAGCGGATCGCATGGTTGAAGAGCACACTCATCAGACCGCGAATCCTCGACTTGCTGGCTGGCGCCAGGGACTGGATTTCCATTTTCTGCCGGGCCTGCCGAACGGCTTTCTTTTGCCGCCAGTTTGGATCGAACTTCAAATCTTCCAGCCATTCCTCGACCGCGGGAGCTTTGATGCTAGCCGATTCTTCTTTGCCCCATCGCGGCCCGATCCAGCGATCGAGATAACTGTCATATCGATCGCGGGTAGACCAGGCACGTCCGTTCTCGCCTTTGTCTGCCAGTTCTTTCAGTCGGAAGTGTTCGATAACATCGCTCATTGCGATTCCACTGAAGCGTGTACCTGATTGGAGTTAATTGCCAGTCGCCAACTTCGCACTACCCGTTCTGCGGCAGCTTCGGTCTTGTACTGGTCCAGGGTGCCAACTTGTCTTTTTCTGCGAACATGTTTTCCGTTCGGAAGAACATGCCACCAGCTAAACTTCCACACCGGTGTTTTGCTTCCGTTCACGTCCAAATAGAGAGAGCCATTCTGTTTCCGCGCCTTCCTCATAATAACCTCCTTTCGCTGAGGGCGCAGAATGCATCGGTAGTCTGAATGTAACTCGAAAGTTGATTCGGATGAAGCCGTGCAAAGCCAATCTTTCCGAACGCCAATGACCATTCCTTGGTGAACCGCCCCGGCCTCTTCGAGTAAAGGCAACCGATTTCTGAATGCGGGAGACACACGCGCATCATTGGTAGTGTCAGCACTCCTCACCGTGTATTTCCTGTAGCCACACCTTAAGTTCCGTCAACAGAAAGCTCCAACGGCGTCTCTTGCCCTTCTGGACGGGATGACCGGGTAAGGCTCCACTTCGGGCAAGTCGTTGGACGGTGACTGGATGAAGACCAAGAAATTCTCCAGCTGTAGCTGCATCCACGAAGGGTTCTACGGTGGCAAGGAACATTATGCACAGTCGACCTCACGAAGTAGAACCTTCAGGCCTTGGGCCGCTGCGCACCGATATTCGGCAGCGCTGGCGCGGCTGAGTGCCTGTGAAATCGAAGATACGAACGTTTCTTAGTCAAAGGCTATGCTTTTTCGGGGGGGAGGGTATGCAGAATCGGCATGCCTTCCTAATCGGCACCTAAATCGCTCATTTTAGATATATTTACCGCTCAAAATGGGCCAATGAGCGAATATGCTCGATTCATCTTCGTGAATTTAATCCGTGCGGCGAAGCAGGTGTGAGAAATGCCTGGTTGAAGGAAGAAACCTGCATGCGAACATCGATCCCCTTTGTCCTGCGTGTTCTTCCGGTCACCGCGAGAGTCAGCGGACCGCGCCCTGCGGCGCTTGGCGTTCTGCTTCGTCTGTGACCTGCCCCCGGAAATCTCTACCAGTTGAAGCTGGAGTTCTCTCGTACTGTGATCGGGAGGACGGAAGATGAAGAAGAGCCGGTACAGCGAAGAGCAGATCATCGGGATTTTGAAGCAGAGCGAAGCTGGGGTGAAGACGGCGGAGTTGTGCCGGGAACACGGGATCGGCGCGGCGACGTTCTATGGCTGGAAGCAGAAGTATGGCGGCATGGAGGTAAGCGAGGCGCAGCGGCTGAAGGCGATGGAAGACGAGAACCGCCGCCTGAAGCTGCTGGTGGCGGAGCTGAGCCTGCACGGCGAAGCGCTGAAGGCGGTGATCCGAAAAAACGGGTGGAGCTTGCCGGTCTCAGAGAGGAAGTGGCGTTCGTGTCCGCCGAATTTCGGCTGAGCGAACGCACGGCCTGCAAGCTGTTGAAGGTGGAGCGGTCGAGCTATCGGTATGAGCCGAGGCCCGACCGGAACGTAGAACTGCGCGGAGAGCTGGTGAAGCTGGCCAGGCAGAAGCCTCGCTACGGCTATCGCCGGCTGCATGCGCTGCTGAGCCGGGGCGGCCAGGAGGTCAACGTGAAGCGTGTGTACAAGCTCGGCGTGGAAGAGAAGCTGATGGTGCGGCGCAAGAAGCGGAAGCGGCTGGTGCGCGAACGTGCAGTGGAACCGAGGCTGCTGCGAGCCAACCAGGAGTGGGCGATGGACTTCACCACCGATGGGCTGGCGACCGGCCGCATGGTGCGGATCCTGAGCGTGGTCGAGGCCTATACGCGCGAGTGCCAGGCCCTGGAAGCGGATACGAGCCTTGGCAGTGGACGCGTGACGCGCGTACTGGAGCGGCTGGTCGAAGAGCGCGGGAGGCCGGAGAACGTACGTTCGGACAATGGGCCGGAGTTCACGCCGCGCCGCATGCTGGGCTGGGCCGAAGACTGGAATCGGCCTGGTCCACATCCAGCCCGGCAGGCCCATGCAGAACGGACATGTGGAAAGCTTCCACGGGCGACTGCGAGATGAGTGCCTCAACGCCAGCTGGTTCCGCACCCTCAACGACGTCCGCTCCACCTTGGCCCTGTGGCGCAAAGACTAGGCTTCCAGGAACGACGCACCGGCGATTTTGCCCCATCTACACTGAGCTTGTTTCATTATTAGGGAACCCAAAGGATGTCACTCCCACCGACCATATATACGCTGTGCGCATAATGCTTGCCGCGTTTCTCATTGGACAGACCTCATCAATCAAGCATCTCCTCAGCAAGCAAGGTGAAGATGACTGGAGTGAGGAAATGCGCGCTCTGCTGTCCCAAAAGAAGATTGTTCAGAGTGAAGGATTGCATTCTGTAGCTTTGGAACGACACTACTCGGTGCCAGAGGTGGCCGAACTCTGGGGCATTAGCGAGAAAACCGTTCGCCGGCTCTTCGACGATGAGGATGGCGTTCTCCGATGGGGCAGTGCTGAAACCGCGCGCAAGCGCGGCTACCAGAACTTGCGCATTCCGCAAAGCGTTCTCATACGGGTCCACCACCGCCGCCAGATCGCTTGAGCGGCTAGGCTTGAAGGGCCAGCAATCTTGCCGTCTTCTTCTCGGACACTTTCGGCGGGATCACAGCGAGAGTGGTCCAAGCGTTCCTCACACTCATCGCCAGTTGATCCTGCCGAGCTTTCACCCACGGCGAATAGTGTTTTTCAGTGATTTTTATGCTGGAATGACCCAGCAGCATGGATACCTGATCGATGGGAACGCCGGCGAGCAGCATCTCGACGGCGAACGTATCTCGCAGCATGTGAGGGAAGCAGCGTTTCGCCGACCCGTCCGGCCTTTCCAGCCCCGCAAGTTTGAAGAGTCGTCTGAAACTTCGTGGCCAGTCAGCCACAGCACTCTTCGGAAGGCCGTTTCCGCTCCAGAAGAAATATCGCGGATTTGGCTTTACTCCTTCCGGCACGGTACGAAGCGCTTCAGCCACTTGAGGAGGGAGGGGAACGTATACGGGTGTCCCAGTCTTTGCCTGATAGAGCAAGAGATTGTCGTTGATGAGCCGTGTGCGTTCCAACGTAATCGCATCGCGGATACGCAGTCCACTCCAGCGCATGAGCATCAACAACGTGCGAAGGCGAGTTCCATTGGCGGTTCCCGTTTCCCCGCGGTTCTCCCGGTAGCGATAGGTTGCATCGAGCAGTTTCTCGTACTCCTCACGCGTGAAGTAGTCCGTGGGCGCCTGCGTTATTGAAATTCGCCCGAGATGATTCGTTGGATTGCTGGTGAGCAGCCGGCTCGGATGCACAACCAGAAAAAACCCGTGAGCCGCTCCTGTTTTTTCTTCTTAGCCATCGCTCCATCGATCCAGGATGTGCGGAAAAATTGTACGGAGCGCAAATCGATCTCGCACAACAGCCTGTATCCCTCGGCGCTGCACCACGTGAGGAATTGCTTTCGGAAGAAAATGTCTAGTTTGTAGATGGTTGCGTCGCTGAGCTCGCGTGCTTTGGCATCCGCCAGGTACTCAGTGACTGCTTTAGCCAGACTTATAGGCTCTTCCTTGCGCTCAGGAGCCTCGGCGGGGTTCTCGGCGGCCTCAATGACGCGTGCCAGGGTGGTTGCACCTTCCTAGCTACTTGTCTTCAGACTGCGACGGACATAGTCACCATTCGCTGTGCCTTCGACCCACATCGGGCACGTGCAGCGTTTGTAGAAGCGGTCGGAGGTTTTGGAACAGCTCTTGAGGTGGCGACGATAAGGCGTCAACCTACTTCTATATCGTACGCCTATCGTACGTGAATTGGTACTCTACACTAAACCCAATAAAATGAAATATTTAGGTATGGTGGAGGCGGCGGGAGTTGAACCCGCGTCCGAAACTGCCGGTAACAAAGAGAGGCTCCATGCTCAGTCGCGTTCCATTGACTTCGCTCCCGACCCTCAGAACGGACAAGGTGAACCAGGCGCTAGTCCGATGATCTCGCCTCTATTCCACGGACCGAGGAAGGGAAGCCAGCCTGCTGTATGACGTCCGTTCTGGGCCCACAGGCGAAGCTCAGGCAGACGGCAACTTATTTAATTAAGCTGCGAGTGCGAATTCAGTGTTGGCAATTCTGTTTTTGCAGGCGATTACGGGTGCCCACACCCCGGCATGCCTCTTTGCCGCAAACAATCCCGTCGAAACCGTGACGCCCCCATCTTCAAATAGCCGCCGAGCGACGACCTTGACCCAGTCTACGCCACAATCGGCTCCGCACAAAAAAAGGCGGCACGACCAGTTTCCTGTTCGTGCCGGGAGGCCAGTGACGCAACTTGTACTGCTAAACCTTTCAAACCTTAAACTGGCTGGAGAGCCATGCTCGAAATCGACCACCAGTTCCGTGCCACTGAACGCCTCGAGTGATCCCAGAATACCAATTTTCTGGATATTTGCAAGCCGCTTCCTACATTATTCAGGAGAAAGTTTTCCACAGCCATTCCCTCCATCCCGGGCGGCCTTACCCGCCCTGCACGCCTCAAAGCGTGCATGAGGCGTGCATGAGTTTCGATTCGCCCGAATCCAGCGCGACGCTTTTCCCAGGCGAGGGCACGCGCGCTCCGGTCCTGCGCTGGCGCATGGCGCTAATCGTCGCCAGTTCGGCATTCCTCAGCGGAATCGCGGTCGTGCTCTGGAACCGGAGGGTGCTCGAACGCATGCGGCAACCCGCCGCTCCCACCCGAGAGCCGATGCAGGATGCCGAATCCTCTGAGTTCATCTGAGCCAACGCGTCGATCGAAGGCTCCTCACTGCATCATCATCGCGCTGCGGCCCACGATCGCATCCCGCAGCTCCTCCCAAACCTCCGGCGGCATCGAGAGAAATGCTTCCACGACGCGCGGGTCGAATTGCGTGCCGGCGCACCGCGCAATCTCGTTGCGGGCGGCCGAAAACGGCGATCCGCGCCGGTACGGCCGGTCGGAGGTAATCGCGTCCAGCGTGTCGGCCACTGCGAAGATGCGCGCCCCCAGCGGAATCTCCTCGCCTCGCAGCTGCCGCGGGTATCCCCCGCCATTGAAATGCTCCTGGTGGCTGTACACGATGTCGGCCGCTTCTTTCAAAAACGGGATCTTGCGCACGATCTGGTAGCCGGACAGGCAGTGCTTGCGCATGGTCAACTGCTCTTCAGCCTCCAGCCGCCCGGGTTTCAGCAGGATCGCGTCCGGGATCGCCATCTTGCCGATGTCGTGCAGGAACGCCCCATGCTTGATGATCTTCATATCGGCCGGGTCCACGCCCATCGAGCGCGCCAGCGCGATGGTGTACGCGGTCACCCGGCGCGAGTGCCCCTCGGTCTCCGAGTCCTTCAGATCGAGCGCGTCGCCCAGCGCCTCTAGCGTCGTGTCGTACGAGCGTTCGAGCTCAAACATGGCCTCGCGCAGCAGGTGCGTGCGTGCCTCCACCAGGTGCTCCAGGCTGTTGCGGTAGGTAGTGTTCCGCCGCGCCACGTTGCCAAACGCCACGCCGCGCTCCACCGCCTCCAGCAGTTTCTCCCGGTCGTAGGGCTTCAGGATGACGTCGAACGCGCCGCCCCGCATGGCGGCAATCGCCGTGCCCACCTCGTGCACGGCCGTCACCATGATCACCGGCGTGTGCAGTTGCCGCATGCGCACCTGCTCCAGCAGCCGCATGCCGTCCATGCCCGCCATCAGCATGTCGCTCAGGATCAGGTCGACCGGCTTGACGGCCAGCACGCGCAGCGCATCGTCGCCGTCGCGCGCGCTCTCCACCGCGTAGCCTTCCTTGCGCAGCAGCGAGACCAGAAGGGTGCGGGGTGCCGGCTCGTCATCGACAACCAGTATCTTTTCGGCAGCCATGTTTCTCGATTCCCCGCGCGCCGGCTATCCGCGGCCCAGCGCAGTTGGACCAATTGGACCTGCCTAAGAGATTGCCACAACTGACCGCTAGTTTGCCCGAAAGTTTGCTGCAAGTGTTACTCCGCTGGACACAGCGGCCGAACCCGGCGGCCCCGGGCGGCTGAAAGCGTCGGAACGCCTGTGCTCTCCGGCCGGGCATACCGTCAAACCCTATGTACTCCGGACCGCTGCCGGCGTTCCACTCTTTGCTGTACTCTAAGGCGTTTGCTCAGGCATGATGGCAGCCTGCGCCGACGCTCTACCGGCGCGGCAGCTTTCAACATCAACGCGAATCACACCAGCACAGCAGCACACACAGGAGCCGTACTTGTTCGAATTTTACCGGCAATTGCGTGGAAACCACGACATGATCGCCTCCGAATCGCAGCAGCTCACTGCCGATCAGAAACAGCGCGACGTGTATGAAACCCATCGCCACCGCGTGTTCTCTGTCTCCTATTACATGACCGCGAATGAAATGGAAGCCGAAGCCATCCTGACCGAAACCTTCGTGCAGGCCTTTGCCGGTGTCCCAGAACCGGACGCGCACCGTATTGACCAGGCGCTGCTCGGCGAGCTGGAGCGGCGGTTTTCTCTTGCGCCCGCGCCGTCGGCAAGCGCCGAAAAAGGGGTGGAACTCGAGCGCGGGCAGGTGCGCCGCACCGATCTGGAGGAAGCGCTCGCGACCCTTCCGTCGCGCGAGCGGCTCATGTTCCTGCTGCACGATGTCGAGGGCTACGCCCCGGCCCGGATCGCCGCCCTGCTCGGCTCGCAGGAGCAGGAAGTGTTGCAGACTCTGCTCTCCGCGCGCATCCGCATGCGCAACACTCTGGGCCAGCAGCGCAGCCACGTCGCGGCAGCCGCCCACCCGGATGCCGTGGAGCTGGAGATCGCCGCCGCCGGCTCTTAGAGCATTTTCACTCATGGTGTAGAGGCTCAGGTTCTCGCTCCAGTGGCTTTTCCCGACGGAAAAGCCACGCGCACATCTGCCGGCCTCTCTACGTGTGGAGTGAAAATGCTCTTAAGACCGGTAAGAGAGTTCTTGCCATGTGAAACCTGGGTCATTCTGAGCGAAGCAGGCCGGTATCATCGGCCTGCGGAGCCGGTAGCGCTTGCGCCAAAGGACCTGCGGTTCACTTACCCACACCATCGGTGCGATTGCTCTCAGTGTTTCTCGCTCTGCTGCGCCCGCGCCCGGCGCGTCCGCGCCCAGCCCGGCTTGGTCACCTGCCGGGTCCGGCTGATCGCGAGCGCCTGCTCCGGCACGTTCTCCGTCACCGACGAGCCCGCCGCCACATACGCCCCGTCGCCGATCGTCAGCGGCGCCACCAGCACCGCGTTGCTGCCCACGAACGCGCCCTTGCCGATGCGCGTCGAGTGCTTTGCCACTCCGTCGAAATTGCACACGATCGTCCCGGCGCCGATGTTGGCATCCGCGCCGATCTCCGTGTCGCCCAGGTACGCCAGGTGGTTGGCCTTCGCTCCCTTGCCCATGCGCGTCTTTTTGAGCTCCACAAAATTGCCCACGTGCGCGTCTTCCTCCACCAGGCTTTCCGGCCGCACATGGGCATACGGCCCCACGCTCGCTCCGTCGCGCACCTCCGACCGCTCCAGAATGCAGCCCTGCCGGATCAGCACGCCGTTGCCTACCGTCATATTCTCAAGCACTGAGTAGGACCGCACCGTCGCATTTGCGCCGATCCGCGTCGAGCCCAGCAGCTGAACAAACGGCTCGATCGTTGTATCCGGCCCAATCTCGACGCCCGAGTCGATGACCACCGTCCCCGGCTGAAAAATGGTCACCCCGGCCGCCATGTGGCGCTCCGCCGTCTGGCGCCGCAGCGCCGCGTCCAGCTCCATCATTTCGGCGATCGTGTTCGCGCCCAGCACCTCCACCGCCGACGGCGCGGCCATCGCCAGCACCCGCTCACCCGCCTCGGTCAGCAGCCCGGCCATGTCGGTCAGGTACAGTTCGCGATGCGTGTTCTTCGCTTCCAGCCGGTCGATATGGGTGCCCAGGTGCCCGGTGGCAAACGCGTAAATCCCAGAATTGATCTCGCGGATCGATGCCTGCGTCCCCTCGAGCGATCGCTGCTCCACGATCTTTTCGACCATTCCCGCCTCGCGCTTGCGCCGCACGATCCGGCCATAGCCCTCCGGCTTCTCGACCTCCGCCGTCAGGATCGTCATCGCTCCGCGCTCCCGGATGTGGAAGTCCCGCAGCGCCAGAATGGTACCGCTCGCGAGCAGCGGCACATCACCCGACAGCACCACCACATGCTCGTAGCCGCGCAGCGTGTTCAGCGCCTGCTGCACCGCGTGCCCCGTGCCTTTCTGCTCGCTCTGCTCCACAAACCGCACGCCAGTGTGCGCGACCGCCGCCCTCACCGTCTCCGACTGGTGGCCGATGATGACGTAGATATCGGTTGCCGGCACCACCTGCAGCGCCGCATCGATCACATGCAGCAGCAGCGGCTTGCCGCCAATCGTGTGCAGCACTTTGGGGCGCTTCGATTGGAGCCGTGTGCCTTTACCGGCGGCGAGAATTGCAATTGCAAGTGCCATGAAGAGCGGCCTTTCTGTCGGAGAAAACAAGTCAAAATACACGGGTGTCATCCTGAGCGCAGCGAAGGATCTGCTTTTCCTCCGCTTCTGTTCTCGAATGCTTTACGGCTGCGCGCCGCCCCCAAACTGCTTCTTCAGCGCCTCCGGAACCGGGATCGTGATGTCGAGCGGCTGCGCCGGCCCCAGTCCCAGCTTCGCGAGCGGCTCCTCAAAGTCCGCCTGGTTGCCCACCACGATCACTGCCAGCTTGGACGGTTCGACGCGCGTTTTCGCCACCCGCTCCAGGTCCGCCACTGTCACCTTTTCCACCCCCGCCCGGTACCGCTCCAGGTAGTCCGCCGGGTAGCCGTAGAAGGCCAGCCGCGCCGCCGCCGCAAGCACTTTATCCCGCGTGTCGTAGTTGAAGATGAATCCATTCAGCACCTGGTCCTTCGCGAGCTTCAGCTCATCCTCGGTAAACGGCTTGCTCTTCAGCTCGCCCGTGTCCTTGAGCATCTCCGCGGTCGCTGCCTGTGTGCTCGCGCTCTTGGTAGAGGCCGTTACCCGGAACATCGCCGGGTGGTCGAACCCCGCGCCGAACCCGCCGCCGACGCTGTACGCGAGGCCCAGCTTGGTCCGCACATCCTGGAACAGCCGCGACCCGAAGCCCCCGCCGAAGATCTCGTTCATCACCGACAGCGTGTAAAAATCCGGGTCGTCGCGCCGGATGCCCAGTCCCACGATCCACACATTGCTCTGGTTCACGTCCTTTTTATCGACCAGGTACAGCCCCGGCTTCGGCCCCGCGAACGTCTCCTGCGGCTTCGGCATCGCCGTGCCCTTGGGCAGCGAGCCTATCGCCGTCCGCAGCTTTGCCTCCATCGCCGCCGCGTCGAAGTCGCCCTCCACGCCGATGATCATGTTGTTCGGCGCGACCGTTTTCGCGTGGAATGCCTCGAAATCCGCCACCGTGATCCCCAGCACGTTCGCGATCTCGGTGGTGCGGCCATACGCGCTGGCCGGCCCGTAGACCAGCTTTGCCGCCTCCCGCGCCGCGATCCCCTCCGGGTCGTCATTGCGCCGTAGAATCCCCGCGATCGCCTCCTGCTGCGCTAGCTGCAGCTTCTCGGGGTCGAACTTCGGGTGCAGCAGCAGGTCCGTCACCAGCCCTAGAACCTGGTCGCTATCGCCCTTCAGGCACGACCACGACACCGAGCTCGAATCCACATCGGCGCTGGTCTCGATCTTGGCCGCCTTGGCCTCCAGCAGGTCGTCGAGCGCGTCGCCGTTCATCTTGGCCGTGCCGCTGGTGCGCCAGACTTCTCCGTACAGGCTGGCCAGACCGGCCTTCGCCGCGGGCACATCCCGTCCGCCGCCGTGCATCTCGATGAATCCATTGATGAAGGGCAGCTCGTGGTCTTCCTGGAGCAGCAATAAAGCCCCGTTGGGCAGCTCCACCCGCCGCGGCTCAACCGGCTTGAACGGCGCGAGCTCCGGCACGTTCAGCTGCTGCCACGCGCCCGGCTGCGCCTGCTCGCGCGCATCGGGCGGCACCACCGGGTGGCCCGGCGTCACGGCGCTTTGCGCCAGCACGGAGCCAGGAAGCAGCAGGCAGGGAAGCAGGAAACAGGAAAGGCAAAGCCGCTTCATCGCGCACCGCCATTCGCCGGTCGCGCTGCGGGCCCGGCGCTGGCTGTTTGCGCCGCCGGCGGCTCAATCTGCGCGTACGTCCGGTTCGCCGAGGTAAACACCTTCATCGCCACCCTACGCACATCCGCCTTCGTCACCTTGTCCACCCGGTCCAGCTGCAGAAACAGCTCCCGCCAGTCCCCGTACCGCAGCTGGTACTCGGCCAGCTCCTGCGCCAGCCCCTGGTTTTCATCCAGACCGCGCAGCAGGTCGGCCCGCGCCCGCGTCTTGTACATGGCCAGCTCGGCGTCTGAAATGTCGGCGGTTCGCAGCTTATCGATCTCCTTGTGAATCGCGGTGCGCAGCTCGGCGCTGGTGTGCCCCGGCGCCGGCACCGCGAAAAACCCGAACAGCCCCGCATACTTGTCCCCCGGAAAGCCGGTAAACCCCTCCGCCTCGACCGCGATCCGCTGGTCCCGTACCAGGCTGCGGTACAGCCGCGAGGTGCGCCCATTCGAGAAAATATCCTGGATCGCGTCATACACCGCGTCGTCCGGGTCGCGGTAGTCCGGGCGGTGATAGCCCTCGAGATACATCGGCTGCGACGGGTCTTCCAGCCGCACCGAGCGCTCACCGGTCTGCGGCGGCTCGACCGTAATCACTCCCTGCGGCTTGGGTCCGCCGTCTGGGATCGCCCCGAAATACTTCTCCATCACCGGCAGCGCGTCTGTCCGCGAGAAGTCGCCCACCACCGCGATCGTGATATTCGAAGGCACATAGTACTTCGCATGGAAAGCCGCCGCCTCGGTCGCCGTAATGTGGTCCAGCTCGCTCGCCCAGCCGACATTGGGCCGCCCATACGGGTGCGCCGCGTAGGCCGCGGCCAGGAACTGTTCCACCAGCCGCCCGATGGGGCTGCTATCCACCCGCATCCGCCGCTCCTCCTCGACCACGCTGCGCTCGCGGTAAAACTGCCGCGGCACCGGGTGCCCGATGCGGTCGCTTTCGAGATAGGCCCACAGCTCCAGGCGGTTTTCCGGCATCGACCAGAAATACCGCGTGTCGTCGAGCGAGGTCTCCGCGTTCAGTCCGTTCGCGCCGTTGGCCTCGGCGATCTCGGTGAACTCGTTCGGGATCACATACTGGTTGGCCGCCTGCTCGGCTGCCTGGTAGTCCGCCTTGAGCTGCTTCAGCTTCGCCGGGTCCTGCCCCACGCGCTTCAGCTGCTCCGCGTCGTAGGCCGCATACGCGGTCTCGAGCTTGGCCAGCGCCGCCTTCTCGGCTGGATAATTCTTGGTTCCGATATCCTCGGTCCCCTTGAAGGCCAGGTGCTCGAACATATGCGCCAGGCCGGACTCCTGCCCGGGATCGTTCGCGTCGCCCGCGTCCACGATGGTGAAGTACGAAAACACCGGCGCGTCCTTGCGCTCGCACAGCACCAGCGTCAGCCCGTTGGGCAGCACCTTGACCATCGTGCGGTCTTCGAAGCTCTTCAGCTCCCGCGCCGCGTCGGGGTCCTGCTGCTCGAGCGCGGCAAGCGCCGCCGGTGAAACAACCTGCGCTGGCGGCGGTGCCTGTGCGAATCCGAAGCTCGTGCACAGCAGTGCGGCCGAGGCCGCGACGAGCCGGCGCTCGGTCCGGCGTGGAAACAGGGGCGGAAATGGAAGCATGTGTCCTCGGATCAAGGTTTCAAGGCTGGGCCGCGTGCAGGCAATCAGCCTTTAGCGTAACGCTAAATTGCATGCCCCACAGTATCAAACCATGAGTGTGCGCCATAGCCCGCGCGGGTGCAATTGCTGCCAGGAATCCACTTCCGAAAATTATTCGCCAGCCTCGCGCAACTTTCCTTCTTCTTTGCTGTCATAGGCTTCGTCACTGTAGAAAGCAGCCGCCGGGTACCGTGGTGACTTGACGCGCACTTCACTGCTGCCATACAAGAAGCGCAGCCCGGCTAAAACGTTTCTTGAGCGCCGCGCGGCTTTTCGATTGGCTGGCTCGTCAAGACCGCACCGGATTTGTTTGCACAACAGGATCACAGGACACCGCATGCGACTGAAGCTTTCATCCCCCCTCTTCTCCTGCGCAGGATTCACCGCTGCCGCGCTCCTGTCGTTTCCTGCCGCCCAGGCGCAGAGCCCCGGCTCGCCGGCTGCCCTGGCCGCGCCCTCGGTCCGCATCACCGAGCCCGTGGTCAACGAGTCGCTGGTTACCTTGAAAGGCAACACCCACCCCCTGGCCCAGGCCCGCTACGACCAGGGCGCCGCCTCCACCTCGCTCGCGACCGGCAAGCTGCAGCTGCTGCTCAAGCGCAGCCCTGCCCAGCAGATCGCCTTGCGCCAGTACCTCGACGCGCTCCAGGACCCGCATTCGGCCAATTACCGCAAGTTCCTCACTCCGCAGGCCTACGGCGCCTCGTTCGGCATCGCCGACCAGGACCTCCAGACCGTCGAAGCCTGGCTCCAGAGCCAGGGCTTTAAGGTCGAGTCGGTCCCGGCCAGCCGCAACTTCATCCAGTTTTCCGGCAACACCGGCCAGGTCGCCCAGGCCTTCCACACCAGCATTCACTCCTACGTCATCGGCGGAGTCCACCACTACAGCAACGCGAGCGACCCGCAGATTCCGGCCGCGCTCGCCCCCGTCGTCGCCGGCGTGTCGCCCCTGAACGACTTCCACGCCCAGCCGCTGCACGTGCTCGGCGGCCACGCCCAGGTGCAGAGCAAGAGCGGCAGCCTCCAGGTCGTCTCCCAGCTCACCCGGGGAGCGACCCCGCTGCTCACCGACACCACGAACGATCTGCTGTTCGTGACCCCATCCGATGCGGCGACCATTTACGACGCGCCCAATCCGCTCAACCGCAACTTCCAGGGCGGCGCCCAGCGCAACGGTACCGGGGTCAATATCGGCCTGGTCGGCGACTCCGATCTCCAGACCGCCGACTATCTCAACTACCGCCGCATCTTCCTCAATGAGACCAATCCCGTGTCGCCGACCCTGGTCGTCGATGGCGCCGACCCGGGCGTCGTGACCGGCGGCGAAGCCGATGAAGCGCTGCTTGACGCCGAAGTGTCCGCCGGCCTGGCCCCCGACGCCAACATCTACTTTTACTCGAGCGGAAGCGACCTGCTGCAGGACGGCGCCACCGACGCGGCGCTGCGTGCGATCGAGGACAACAACGTTTCCATCCTCAACTTCAGCTTCGGCAGCTGCGAGGCCTCGCTCGGCACAGGCGGCAATCAGCAGGTCAATGAGCTCTGGCTGCAGGCCGCCGCGCAGGGCATCACCGTGGTCGTCGCGGCCGGCGACAGCGGCTCGGCATCCTGCGACGCCGATACCGAGACCCAGGCCACCCAGGGGCTCGCTGTCAGCGGCTATGCTTCCACCCCTTACAACATCGCCATCGGCGGCACCGACTTTTACACCCTGGCCACCAACTTCTCGCAGTATGTCAGCAGCGCCAACAACGGCGGCGCGCTCCCCTATTTCGGTTCCGCCCTCAGCTACATTCCTGAGAATCCCTGGAACGATTCCATCAGCAACAACCCCCCGGGCGCCTACGCCGCCAACACCCCGATGCAGTACACCGATACCACCACCGGCTCGCAGTTTACCTTGCTCGATGCCACCGGCGGGGGCGCCAGCAGCAGCGCCTTCTGCAACGCGCCCACCGATCAAAACGGCAACTGCGTCGCCGCCCTGGTCGGCTATGCCGCGCCGTCGTTCCAGTCCGGCCTCAACATCGCCGACCCCACCGCGCCCAAAGGCGTACGGACTATCCCAGATATTTCGCTGTTTGCCGCTCCCGGCAATGAGCATCACGCGGCCTGGGCCTTCTGCTCTGACAACACCACCGATGGCACAGGCACCGCGTTTACCGACTGCCAGCCGGATTCGACCGGTCAGTTCAGCGTCAGCGGCATCGGGGGCACCTCGGCTTCCACGCCAGCCTTCGCCGGCATCCTGGCCCAGGTGATCCAATCGCTGCCCAACGGCGCAAACGGGCAGCCCCAGCGCCTGGGCCTCGCCAACAACACCCTCTACAACCTGCAGGCCACCAGCAGCAACAGCGCCGCCATCTTCCACGACATCACCGCCGGCAACAACTCAGTACCGTGCGCGCGTACTTCGGCCGTAACTGCCTCACCCAACTGCGGCGCCAATAGCTTCCTAACCGGCTACAACGCCACCTCCGGCTACGATCTCGCGAGCGGCCTGGGCAGCGTCGATATTACGGCATTGATCGCCGGCTGGAATACCGTGCAGTTCACCCCCTCGACCGTCTCGCTCGCCGTCAATGGCGCCACGTCACAGGTCTCCATCCAGCACGGCACCCCCGTCACCCTGACCACCGCGGTCACTCCGGGCACCGCCACCGGCACGGTCTCGGTCACCGCCGGCGCGGGCCTCGCGGGCGCCGCCGTCAATGAGAACATTCCCCTCTCGGTCACCGGCGGCACTCTCGGCGGCTCGGTCAGCGTCGCCACCCTGCCCGGCGGCAGCTACAGCATCCAGGCCTATTACCAGGGCGACGTCAAGAACTCGCCCAGCACCTCCTCCAACTCCATTCCCGTCGTGGTCAGCCCGGAGCCGAGCACGCCCTTCCTCTCGCTCGCCATCGGCGACCTGTCTACCGGGCAATACCAGAACAATCCGGCAACCGCTCCCTACGGCGCATACGGCTACGCGTACATCAATCCCTTGAACACCAATGCTCTCTCCGTCGGCTCCAACGGTCCCGCCACCGGCACCGCGACGCTGCTCAACGCGGGCGCCAATGTGGGCAGCGTACCGCTCAACAGCCAGGGCCAGGCCAGCTTCCCGCTTTACAACTCCGCGCCCGGCACCTACTCCTTTACCGCGCAGTACAGCGGCGATGGCAGTTATAACGCGAGCACCACCACCACCCCGGTGCCGCTGACCATCACCAAGGCGCCCACCACGCTCACCATCCACACCGGCTCGGCCGCCGCGACCGCCGGCACCACCACCATCACCGTTGAGCTCGACACCGACAGCGCCGGCGCGCAGCCGGGCGGCGCCATCACCCTGACCGTCAACGGCAAGCCGGTTACCGCCACCGGAACCCAGAACGGCGTTCTTGGCGACGGAGCGGTCGCCCAGCTCGCAACCTTCAGCCTCGCTCCCTCCAGCCTCCAGGGCAGCGGCAACTCGCTTCAGGCCTCCTACCCCGGCGACACCAACTACAGCACCTCGAGCGCGCCCTCCTGCTCCTTCGTCGCACCCGCGGTCGCCTCCGCCACCCTGCCGCACCCGGATTTCCGGACCCTGCTCGCCGCCGGCGGCAGCATGGCCCTGTGTTCGGTCCTGTTCTTCTGCATCCCGGCCCGCCGCCGCGCCTGGCGCTCGCTGCTGGTGGTTTTCTTCGCCATCGGCCTGATGGGCGCGGTCGGCTGCGGCGGCACCAGCAACAACAACTCACTCACCAATCTCCCCGCATGCGGCAAATAAGCGCGGGCGCATTGCCGGCCCGGTAAAAGCGGCTTCGCTCCCTCCAGCGAAGCCGCTTTTTGTCTCTCCACCTCAAGCCTCGCGCTCATCGCTTTCGGCCCGGTACAGCACGAACCGCCGCGACCGCATCTACCTCGGGGATACCTGCTCTCGGCCTCCCTACTGCCTTTCCGGCACGGGACCGGCGGCAGCACCGGAGGAGAAAACCATGGCAAACGATCTACGCGAAAGACGCGATACACGCGGTGGCAGTGCCTTCAGCTGGTTCCTCGCTGGCCTCGGCCTGGGATCGCTGTTCGGCGTGCTCTACGCCCCCAAGTCCGGCCAGGAGACGCGCGAGGAACTGGTCGCCAGCGCCCTGGGTTCAGGCGAGTACGTCCGCCAGCGCTCGAGGGAAGCCACCTACGCTGCCGGCAGTTACGCCGAGCGCGGCAAGGGGCAGGTCAACGACTACGTCGAGCGCGGTAAAGGACAAGTCAACCAGTACGTTTCCCAGGGCAGGGACGCCGTCGAAGCGGGCCGCCGCAAGATCAACGATGCGTTCAACCAGGGCCGCATGACCGTCGCCGAGCAGAAGGAAAAGCTCAGCGCCGCCTATGACGCGGGCCGGCAGGCCTACATTGAGACCGCCGCTCCGCCCGTGCCCCCTGAGGAGCTGATCCACAACGGCGAGCATCAGGGATAGAGCCGAACGGGCAGGGAATACCCTGCCCGGCAAGTCCGCTATCGTCAGTGCGGCCCCGATCATGCGGCCTGGATGGACAGACGAGCGTCACCCACATTTTTCGAGAGCCCTCATCATGCAAGCCATGCAGTCCTCCCACACCCTTTTCCTCATATTTACTACAGCGGTCGTCATCAGCGTCGTCGTGCAGGCAGCTGTTTTCCTCGCGATTTTCGTGGTGGTCTTCCGCAACATAGCCAAGCTCAGGAAGGTTATCGAGGATCTCGCCGGCAAAGCGCACCCAGTCATTGCCGATGTTCGCGAAATAGTGCAGGATGTCTCTCCCAAGGTCCGCACCATTTCGAGCCAGGTGGTTGAGATCACTTCAGCCGTCCGCGACCAGACGCTTCACGTCAACTCGACCGTCGATGAGGTGGTCGACAAAACCCGCGCGCAGGCCGGGAAGGTCGATGACATGGTTTCGGCCGTCCTCGGCAGCATCGCGCACGCAGGGTCCACGGTCCAGGCCGGCGTTACCCGGCCGGTGCGCAAGGTAGGCGGCGTGCTGCACGGTATCCGGATCGGCCTTGAGACTCTGTTCAATCTGGAGACGAACACGGGCGCGAAATCAGCAACCCGAGCCCAGGCAGGAGCGGGAGCCAGGGCGTCTGGCTACACCGCTGAAGCCGTTCCAGCAGCCTCTGTAACGGAAGCACCCTTCCGAACCGAGGTAAAAACAACTGTTCTGGATAATGAGAGACTGGATACCGAGAGAGAGGACGAGAAGGTTTCCGTCCCGGCTCAGACGATCCAGCCGCCCCCCACCACTTCCTCTTCGCGATAAAAAACCGCTGACTGTCCCGGCGTAATGGCTCGCTGTGGCTGGTCGAAGACCACTTCCACCTCGTCCTCCCCGGTTACTCGCAGCGTCGCGGCGGCCGCCTCGTGCCGGTGCCGGATCTTGACCTCCACACGAATCTCACCCTCCGGACGCGCCACGCTTACCCAGTTCAGCCCCCGTGCCAGAAAACGATCCCGGGCCAACTCTGCTTCCGTCCCCACCATTACCCGGTGCGACGCCGCATCGATCTGGATCACGTACAGCGGATCAGGGCCCGAAAGCCCTAGCCCCTTTCTCTGCCCCACCGTGAAGTTGTGCACGCCCGCATGCTCGCCGACCTCCACACCACCCGTTGTCACCAGCGCTCCGGCGGTATCCGGCAGCGCCTCCTCCTGCTCTTCCAGGTAGGCATCGATGAATCGCTTGTAATCCCCACCCGGGACGAAGCAAATCTCCTGCGAGTCAGGCTTAGCGGCCAGCGCCAGCCCATGCCCGGCGGCGAGCGCCCGCACCTCCGGCTTGGTGTACCCGCCCAGAGGAAACAACGTCCGGCTCAGCTGCTCCTGCGTCAGCCCAAACAGAAAATATGTCTGGTCCTTGGCCCGGTCGGCTGGCCGGCTCAGCACCCATCGCCCGCGCGCCGCGTCATACCGGTTGCGCGCATAGTGCCCGGTCGCGATCCGGTCCGCCCCAATCCGCCGCGCGGTCATCAGCAGCTGGTCGAACTTCAAATGGTTGTTGCACAGCGAGCAGGGAATCGGCGTCCGCCCGGCCAGGTACTCGTCCACGAACGGCCGCACCACGTCTCGCTCAAACCGCGCCTGCTCGTTCACCACGTAGTACGGCAGCCCCAGCAGCTCAGCCACCCGCCGCGCGTCGTACACATCGTCGATCGAGCAGCACCGCCCCTGCACCTGCTCCGGCATACCTTCCTTGCCGGCCAGCCGCCGCTGGTTCCAAAGCTGCAGCGTGAGGCCGATCAGCTCGTAGCCCTCGGCCTTCAGCATCGCCGCGACCGTCGACGAGTCGACCCCGCCCGACATCGCGACCGCCACCGTGTTGTTGTGCTGCTGTAGCATGGCTGGTACCAGTATCGCCTATCGGCCGCGGCCGGCGCGACTGCGCGTGAGAGGACGCCCCGCCCATGAAAACCGCTGAGATCGTCGCCGGCACCCTCGGCACTCTCGTCTTCGTCGTAGGCCTCGTCATCGCCTGCCTGCCCTCCGCGATCGTGCGCGATCTGGTGAAGTGTGTATCAGGCAGCAAGCCGCAGTAGACGGGAGCCTACGGCGAGCCTGGCTGTGAATGCGATTGCGGGTCTGGTGTAAACCGCACGCTGGTCGGTGTCGCCACGCCATGCCTTATCACGTATGTAGCGCGCAGCTCCCCCAGGCCGCCGCAGCCACGGCAGTCCGTCGTGTTCTTCTGGACCCACGTCTCGATGCGGCCCTCAGCAGGATGCATGGTCCAGCATCCAATGGTAAACGTGCTGATCGCCGGTGCGGCCTTGTGCATGGCCTCGTAAACAGGCTTGAAGTCAACCGTATGCGCGCCGGCCTGGTCAAACCACCAGTAACCATCGCTGCAGCCGCCGCCATTGCCGCTGTCCTGGTCTTCGGTGCCCAGCACCGCATCGTTACCCGTGCCGAAGATTGCTGCCGGCTTCAGCGGGCTATATGTCCCTAAGCCCTCGTGCAGTTGGTAGATCTCTACATAGTTGCCACGGGATTCCTGGACCACAAGGCTCTTCCACTGCGACCGGTCTTCGCTGAGGTTTGCCCCAAACAGCCGTATGCCCGGCTTGCCTACAATCGTCTCGATCACCTGCACGATTTTTTTCCGGCAACGGCGCCAAGTACGGTTACTTCCTGCTGCACGTTGTAATCTTTCGCACTCAGCACGGCGCCGCCTTCTGCGGGATAGCCAAGCATCAGGTCGCCGGTCGTATCGAGCCGCAGCGGGTCGAACGTCCACCAGGAAAGCGGGTGAGCCGCTGGCCTATCGAAGAACCGGCCTTTCTCATTGCTAACTTGGCGCTGCACCTGCGCCAGCAGCGGTGTGGCCAGAAGCAGGATCGCGGCAAGAGAAAATCGCATCGGCGGCAGACTCCCTGAAAGCTGCGCGTAGTCTAAGCCGCACCGCGCCCGGCGGACGCAACAAAGTGACGCTTTTTACCCGGCGGTCACCTGCGGCCGGTTTTCGGCGATACTGACGATGCAGCGAAACGCAGTCCTCGTTAGTGACGGATTCGACAACGCCGAATCCTGCTGTCCGCTCTACGCGGGTGTGAGAACGGCGCTAAACGCTCGCAGCCTCCCTCGGCTCCGCTGTCTCGCAGCCCTTGTACACCGGGCTCAGCTCCCGCAGCCGCGCCACCGCCGCCGGCACAAGTTCCAGCGCCCGGTCCACTTCTTCCTCCGTCGTCAGCCGCGTCAGCGAGAACCGCAGGCTCGCCCGCGCGCGATGATCGTTCAACCCCATAGCCGTCAGCACATGCGAGGGCTCCGTCGCCCCCGAGGCGCACGCCGAGCCGCCCGAGAGCGCCAGCCCCTTCAGGTCGAGCGCGATCACCAGCGCCTCGCCTTCCAGATGGTCGAACCACAGATTCGTCGTATTCGGCAGCCGGGCGGCGGCGCTGGTTGGACCATTCACTCCGCACTCGTCCACCCGCTCCAGCAGCCCGCGTTCCAGGCGGTCGCGCAACGCGGCTAAACGGTCCATGCTGCCATCCGCCAGCGCCTGCTGGCTCAGCCGAATCGCCGCCCCCAGCCCCACAATCCCGGCCAGGTTCTCCGTCCCCGCCCGGCGCTGGCGCTCGTGCGCGCCGCCGTAAAACAGCGGCTGCAGCGGCGTGCCGCGACGTACCCACAGCGCCCCTACGCCCTGCGGACCGTGAATTTTATGCGCCGATAAACTCAGCAGGTCCACACCCAGCGCCTTCGCGTTCACCGGCAGCTTGCCCACAGCCTGCACCGCATCGGTATGCAGCCACACGTCAGCCTCCGCCGCCATCCGCGCGATCGCCTCCACCGGCTGCACCGCGCCGGTCTCGTTGTTGGCCAGCATCACGCTGATAAGCGTATTCTCTGGCCGCGCGGAGGCCGCCCCCAGCGCCCGCCTCACATCCTCCGGGTCTACGACGCCCTCGCCTGAAACCGGCAGCCACGTCACCGCCGCCCCCCGCGCTTGCAGTGCTTCGGCCGCGTGCAGCACCGCATGGTGCTCGATCGAGCTCGTAATCAGCTGCGCCGGCTCCCCGGCATCGAGCGCCCTGCCCAGCACCCCGAACAGCGCCAGGTTATCGCTCTCCGTGGCCCCGCTGGTAAACACGATCTCGCTCGTCCGCGCTCCCAGCGCTGCCGCCACGTCCTCCCGCGCCTGCTCCACCGCCATGCGCGCCTGCTGGCCGTAGTGGTGGATGGACGACGCATTGCCGAAACCGCCCATCAGCCACGGGCGCATCGCCTCGAACACCTCCGGCAGCATCGGCGTCGTGGCGTTCGCGTCCATGTAAATGCGCTGCATACTCCAAGTTTACGCCGCGTACTCTTCCATGCTTCTGCTAGGCTGGCAACGCATCGCTTCCATCCGCAATCCTCGATTCTTCCAAGGAGAGATCCAACCTATGCACCTCAGCAATTCCTTCAAGACCCTCACACTCGCGGCATGTTTCGCGCTTCCCGCCTGCGCCCTGGCCCAGGGCACGGGATCCATGGTGGCTCCCTCGCAGGTCTTCGACAAGCTGCTCTCCAGTGAGGAGCACGAGTTTGTCGAGGCTGCTGAAGCCATGCCCGCCGACAAGTTCAACTTCGCGCCAGCCACAAGCATGGGTAACTTTACCGGTGTCCGCACCTTTGCCCAGGAGATCAAGCACGTCACCGAGGCCAACTACGGCATGTTCCGCGGCTTCGACGTCCCCGGCGGCAAGACGCGGGCGGATATCGAAAAGCTGACCAGCCGCGATGAGATCCTGGCCGCGCTGAAGGACTCGTTTCAGTACGCGCACACCGCCATCGCGACCATCACGCCGGAGAATGCATTTGCCTCCATGGGAACCAGCGGCGGAACCCGCGCCGGAACGGCGGCCGCGGCCATCGCCCACCCGGACGACCACTATGGCCAGATGGTCGAGTATCTGCGCATGAACGGCATCATTCCCCCGGCCAGCAGAAAATAAGACCCCCTACGCGGGAGGCGGCCACTTCGTGGCGTGTATACCGGATGCTTGCGGCCGGAGCTTCGCGATCCTCCCGTTGGTCGGAATCGACATCTCCGATGCCGACCAACGGAAGGCCCACCGAAGGGTAAACCCGCCACGAAGTGGCCGCCAGCCGCGCAGGCGGTCTACCGCTTTTCCACCGGAGTATACCGGGCCGGGTACTCCGGCCCGGTATACTCCGCCCGCGGGCGGATCAATCTGTTATCGTCCAGCTGCTCGATCACATGCGCGGCCCAGCCGGCCACACGGCTGACCGCGAAGATCGGCGTGAACAGGTCGATGGGAATGCCCAGCGTCGTGTAGGTCGAAGCCGAATAGAAATCCACATTCGCGTTCAGCTTTTTTTCGCTTTTGATATACAGCTCGATCGCCCGCGACATATCGAACCACTTCGAGTTGCCATCCGCCCGGCCCAGCTCCTCCGACATGCGCCGCAGGTGCGTCGCGCGCGGGTCTTCGGTGTGGTAGACGCGGTGGCCGAAGCCGGAAACCTTCTTCTTCTCGGCCAGCATCGCCTTCACATGCTCGACCGGGTCCGCGCCTGCCTTATCGATCGCGAACAGCATGTGCATCACCGCCTCGTTCGCGCCGCCGTGCAGCGGGCCTTTCAGCGCGCCGATGGCCCCGGTCACCGCCGAGTGCATATCGGCCAGCGTTGCCGCGATCACGCGCGCGGCGAACGTCGAGGCGTTCAGCTCATGGTCCGCATGCAGGATCAGCGCGACGTCGAACGTCTTCGCGGCCGTCTCGGAAGGCTTCTCCCCGCGCAGCATCCATACGAAATTGCCCGCGTGCGACAGCGACTTATCCGCCGGCACCACCTCCTTGCCATTGCGGATGCGGTCCCACCCCGCGACGATCATTGGGATCTGCGCGGTCAGCGCGAACGCCTTACGCAGGTTGCTCGCGTGGTCCACCGCCCGCTCGTCCGCATCGTAAAAGCTCAGCGCCGAGACCGCCGTGCGCAGCACCTCCATCGGCGTCGCCTCGCGGGGGAACGCCTTCATCATTTCGATCACCGGCGCGGGCAGCTCGCGCGCGTTCGCCAGCTGCTTTGAGAACTCCGCCAGATCCGTCTTCGTCGGCAGCGCACCATGCCACAGCAGGTATGTCGTTTCCTCAAAAGTCGAGCGCTCGGCGAGCTCGTGAATATCGATCCCGCGATAGGCCAGCACCCCCGCTTCGCCATCGATCCAGCAGACCCCCGAATTGGCCGCGACGATCCCTTCCAGCCCTTTTCCCGCTACCGCAGTCGACATAGCTCTCCCTGTGTTTCCACGGCGTGCTGGTGTGGAATGTGTGTGCCTGGCACGGGAGGGACACGCAGTCGCCTCTCCCGCAAATATTTGTTATAGCGCAGCCGGGAAACGGTTGTCACGGGCCGCGCGCGGGTGCGGGCCGCCTGCTTTGCCGGTGCGGCAGCCCCGCTGCTACAGCGCAGCCGGCAGTTCCACCGGTGCGAAGCGCTCCGGAGAAAACGCCCCCAGGGGAGCCGAAGGCGCCATACCGGCGAGCAGCTCGCGCAGCAGCCGCGCTGTCGCCGGCGCCAGCAAGATGCCGTTGCGGAAATGCCCCGTTGCCGCCCAAACGCCCTCGCCAAGCGGACCGATGACCGGCAGCGCATCGCCCTCACCCCGCGCGAAGCCAGGCCGCAGCCCGGTCCAGCGCGCGCTGATGCGGCCCGCAAGGATAGGCGGCCACAGCACTCCCGCAGCCCGCCACAAACGCTCGCCGGCTGCTTCATCCACCGAGCGGTCAAACCCCGCATGCTCCACCGTGGCGCCGATCACCACCCGGCCATCGCCGCGCGGCACCAGGTACACCTCCGGCGTGCGTACCACTAGCGGCAGCACCCCCGCATCCAGCGTGACCTCAATGGCTTGCCCCTTGCGCGGCGCCACCGGCAGGGCAGGCGCGCCCGGCAGCCGCATCTGCCCCGACCAGGCGCCTGCCGCCAGCACGAAGTGGTCCGCGGCCAGCGGTTCACCCTGTTCGAGTTCGACCAGCAGCCCACCGCCGCCCCGCGACACGCCCGTTACGGCGCTGCCCTCCCGCACCATGATGCCCGCCGCCTGCGCCGCGCGAGGCAGCGCCGCGCACAGGTCGCGCGGGTCCAGGCTGGCCTCTTCCAGCAGCGTGAAGGCATACTCTCCAGTCCGCAGGTCGGGCAACTCGTCTGGCGCCTTTGTGGTTGTCTTCGCACGTCGCCCCTGCAGCGTCCGCGAGCTCCGCAGCGGCACCGCCAGGCCGCTCAGCGCCTCCACCCGCGCCAGGAACTCCGGATACAGCCCCCGGCTAAACCGCGAAAGCGCCAGCAGTTCCGGCGCATTTTCGGGGTCTTCCACCGCCAGCATGCCCGCCGCGGCCCAGGAGGCCTGCTCCATTGCGCGGCCGCGATCCACCACCGTCACCCGGTAGCCGGCGGCGCCAAGCTCCAGCGCTGCGGCCAGGCCGATGATCCCCGCGCCCGCGATCACGACGTGCTGCGCCTTCATGCACTCATTGTAGGCGGTTACAGCGCCGGTTTCGGCTCTCGCAGCGCCAGGTCCCGCTGCCACTGGAACGCGACCGCGACCGAGAACTCGCGGTGCGTGTCCCAGGTCTGCTTGTCGATGGGAAACACGAACAGCGCGAGGCCCTGGGCCCCCTTGCCCGGCGCCAGCGTCAACTCGCGCGGCATCAGCGCGCCCGGCACCTGCTTCGCCTTCGAGTAGGCCCGCAGCTTCGCCACTTCCGTCGGGCTCTCGGCCGCCGCGAACTTCTCCTCGCCATCGGGCAGCGTCAGCGTCGCCTTCTGGCCCGTCTCGTACAGCGGCACATCCGCGGTCAGGTTCTTCATGTCGAAAGCGACCCACACCAGCATCTCGTCCGTCTTCTCGACGCCGCCGCCGTATCCCTGGCTCATCGTCCCGCCCTGGCGCAGCTCGGTGTGCAGCGGAATCGCCGTGATCACCTCGATCTTCCCGTCCGCAACCCGCGGCTTCTGCAGAAAAAACACATACGCCCAGGCCAGGAAAAACATGATGCAGGTCGCCGCGATCAGCGTCATTGTCCGCCGGCTCTTGCCTTGGTCGTATACATACTCAGGGGGTGCCATCTCTCTCAATGTAGATGACGCAACGGTGTGACCCCTCGCAGCACGGTCACGATTGCAGACAAGGGGTCGTCCTGAGCGAAGTCCCGCAGGGGCGCAGTCGAAGGACCTGCTGTTCGGCCGCTGCGCAAGAGCGGCGAATGCACGCCGTGCAGCTTGCTGAGCGCCTTCATCCGGCCGCCTTTTCCACCAGCCCTTCCACCGCCGCCAACACCGCCGTACTCTCCGCCGGAAGACCATGCCGCCGCTCGAGCCACGCAGCGTCGTTCCAGCACAGCGTGACCTCGCCCCCGGCTCCCTCCGCGACCAGCACTTTCAACGGCAGATCGAGCGCTGCGCTCGGCGAGGCCAGCATCACCGGCGTCCCCGCCTTTGGGCTCCCGAAAATTAGCACCCTGGTCGGGCGCATCTCGAGCCCAGCCGCCCGCGCTTCTCCAGAGTGGTCGACCACGCAGAACAGCTTGATACCTTTTTCCTTGAGCAGGCTCTCCAGCCGCTCCACCGTCTCTTCAAAGCCGTACCGGCTCAAGCGCGTTTTCACCCCATCCGCCATCTCGAAATCCTCCGTCCATCCCGCCCCAGCCAACCGCAGCCGTTAAGGCCGAGCCCGCAGTCCCGCCATGAACTCCCCAAACGACCTCGTGTTCAGCACGTCTTCTGCCCGCAGCCCGGCCCTGCGCAGCTGCCGCACTCCATACCCCAGCTTGCCGAGAGTCGAGCACTGGTGCGCATCCGTGTTGATCACGATCCGGCAGCCCAACTCCCGCGCCAGCCGCAGGTGCGTGTCCGACAGGTCCAACCGCTCGGGCGAGGCATTGTGCTCGACCGCGCAGCCTACCTCGGCCGCCCGCCGCAGCACCGCCGTTACGTCGAACCGCATCGGCTCGCGCCGCAGCAGGATGCGCCCGGTCAGGTGCCCCATCACCCGCACATAGGGGTTCTCGACCGCGCGCAGCAGCCGCTCCGTCAGCTCCTGCTCGCCCTGGGCGAAGTGCGAGTGGGTGCTCGCGATCACCACATCCATCCGCGCCAGCACCTCGTTCGACAGGTCGAGCGTGCCGTCGGCCAGGATGTCGACCTCGATGCCCGGCAGGACGCGAATCCGGCCTTCCATCTCGCGGTCGACCGCGCGTATCCGCGCGATATGTTCGAGCGCCCGCGCGTCGTCCAGCCCGTTCGTCATGGCGAGCTGCTTCGAGTGATCGGTGATCGCGATGTACTCGTACCCCAGCGCGACCGCCGCATCCGCCATCTCGCGGATCGTGTTCTTCCCGTCCGTCGCGTCCGTGTGCATGTGCAGGTCGCCGCGGATGTCGCCCGGCTCGATCAGCTTTGGCAGCGTCCCCGCCTCCGCCCGCTCGATCTCGCCGTTATTTTCGCGCAGCTCCGGCGGGATCCAGGCCAACCCCAGCGCGGCGTAAATCTCCTCCTCCCTCGCCCCCGCCACAAACGAACCATCCTCCACCCGCGCCAGCGCATACTCGCTCAGCGTGAAGCCCTGCCGCAGCGCCCGCTGTCGCACTGTTACGTTGTGCATCTTTGAGCCCGTGAAGTACTGCAGCGCCGCGCCAAACGAGCCCTCCGGCAGCAGCCGGACGTCTACTTGAAGACCGCTCCGCATTCGGAACGAAACCTTGTTCGCGCCCTTGGCCAGCAGCGTGCCCCCGAGCGGCCACGCCGCCGTGTGCTCCACAGCCGCCGCGACCGCCTCTTCCGCGCACCCCGGCCCCGTCACCAGGATGTCCAGGTCGCCCACCGTCTCGCGTCCCCGCCGCAGCGAGCCCGCCGGCACAATCCGCTCCAGGCCAGCGAACTCCCGCAGGTACGCGATCAGCTTCTCCGCCGCCTGCTCCGCCGCATCGATCGGGAACCGCCCGCTATTGCGCTTGTAATCGGCGATCCCCGCCAGCAGCTTGTCCACGCCCTTCTGTCCGAAGCGCGGCAGAGTCAGCGCGCGCCCATCTTCCAGCGCCGCCTGCAGCTCCTCGATCGAGCCCACCTGCAGCGCGTCCCAGAACAGCGCCACCGACTTCGGCCCCATGCCCGGCAGGCGCAGCAGCTCGAGCATCGAGGGCCTGTAGCGCAGCATCAGCTCTTCCCGCAGCGGAAACGTCCCGGCCTTTTCAATCTCCTGGATATTGGCCGCCATCCCCTTGCCGATGCCCGGAATCGCCAGAAGCTGCTTCGGCTCGCTTACCAGCGTGCCCACCTGCACCGTGCTCGCCTCCACCGCCTCGGCCGCACGCCGGTACGAGCGCACCCGGAACGGATCCGCCGAGGAAATCTCCAGCAGGTCCGCGGTCTCATCCAGCATGGCGGCGATCAAACGATTTTCCATGCTTCATTCAAACAGAGAAGACCCCCTGCGCGGGAGGCGGTCACTTCGTGACGCGTTTACCGGGTGCTCGCAAACGCCGCAGCTCTGACCCTCCCGTTGGTCGGGATCGACATCGCTAATGCCGACCAACGGGAGGGTCACCGAAGGGTATACCCGCCACGAAGTGGCCGCCTCCCGCGCAGGGGGTCTTGCTTTTTCCCTCGAAAACACGAAACGCCCCGCCCCGGTCTTTCGGGGTGGGGCGCTTCGTATCTCTGCCGTGGCTTAGGCGATCTCGCGGTAGCGGACGACTTGGTCAGCCTGCGGGCCTTTCTGTCCCTGGATCACGTCGAACTCCACTTCGTCGCCTTCTTTCAGGCTCTTGTAGCCTTCGATCTGGATCGCGGAGAAGTGTACGAACACATCCGGCCCATCGTCTCTCCCGATGAAACCGAAACCCTTAGCGTTGTTGAACCACTTGACTTTGCCTTTGAAGTGTCCCACCGGGCGATTGCCTTCCTGTGCGCAGATTGCGGTTGGGGAGCGAGCCCAGCCTGCTTATCTATCAACAGACGCGCCAGCCGGGCGTTTGGTCACGCCTGGCCGGGGCTCCCGCAGCACTGCACCCTTTGACGAGGCTCAACCGATTTCGCTTCACCCCTTCTTTTTCTTTTTCGCCTGCTCCTTGCGCCGCGCGCGCAGCTGCCGGTACATGCCGATGCCGACCAGCGTCTTGCCGTCCAGGATCTGCCCGTCGGCGATCAGCGCCTCGACCGCCGAGAGCGGCAGCGGGTAGATTTCGAGCGTCTCATCGGCTTCCAGGCGAGCCGGACCCGCGGTCAGCTCCTCGGCCAGGTACACCTGCATCCACTCGCCCAGGAAGCCGGGGCTGGCGAAGTAGCGCACCAGCTCGGTCCATTTCGCGGCCGCGTAGCCGGTTTCCTCTTCGAGCTCCCGTTTCGCGCCGGCCAGCCGCTCCTCGCCGGGCTCGATCTTGCCCGCCGGCAGCTCCCACAGGTACTGCCCCGCGGCGTGGCGGTACTGCCGCTCCATGATGACCAGCGGATCGCCCTTGCTGCCGCCCGCCGAGTCCACCGCCAGGATCACCACCGAGCCGTTGTGCCGGATGATGTCGCGATGGGTGATGTGCCCGTTCGGCTCCCGCACCTCTTCCTTGTAGACCTTGAACAGCGGCCCCTCGTAGGCCACCTCCGAGCGCAAAATCTCCGCTGTGCCCTCTTCGCGCAGCTGCGCGGCTCTTGGCGGCTTTGGCTGCTTCCTGCCCGGCTTCTTGTCTTTCTTTCCGCTCATGCCATCTCCTCTGTGGATCATTGTCCGCTACTGTTCCGGTTTCATGTTCGCCCGGCATGCGGCTCCACGAAAACTGGTCCTCTCACCAAAAGAAAGCTGTCATCCTGAGCGCAGCGGCAGCGCTTGCGCCAAAGGATCTGCTTCCCGCAGGCGCGCGCCCCTACGCACCTCCCCGTGAGAAACTGCATGTGAGATGGAGAAAAGCTCTGTGGCCGGTGCATGTTACCCCCTCGCTGTGCTGCTCGGGCTATCGCGGCTCTTTCAGGATTACATCGCGGGCACCGCCGGCGCTTTCTACTCCACACCACCCAGCGGCGCCAGCTGGATGACCACCGCGCCAGCCGTCCCCGCCCCTGCTCTCGCCGACCTGCTCGAAGCCCAAAACCACGCCTGCCATGCCGGCCCCGCGGCCATCGCCAACATCGCCCGCCTGCGCCAGGGCGCCCGCGCCGTCGTTACCGGCCAGCAGGTTGCGCTGTTCGGCGGCCCGCTCTACACCCTCTACAAGGCAGCCACCGCGGTACGTCTCGCCCAGGACGCGACCCAGAGCACCGGCATTCCCCACGTCCCCATCTTCTGGCTCGCCACCGAGGACCACGACTTCGCCGAGATCGACCACGTCGCCCTGCCGGGACCCGGCAACGTGCTTGAGCGTCTTCAGCTTGAAAGCCATCCCGACCGCGGCTCGGGCGCTCCCGTCGGCGCGCTCCGCCTGCACGCTTCTGTCGAAAAGGCCCTTACCCAGGCCCGCGCCCTGCTCGGCCGCGGCCCGGAGTGGGACCTGCTGCGCCAGTGCTACCGGCCCGAGGCCACCTTCGCCGGCGCCTTTGCCCAGTGGCTTGCCGCCACCTTCCGCGAGCAGGGCCTCATCATCTTCGACGCCGCCGGCCGCGCCGCCCACGCGCTCGGCCGCGAGGTCCTGCGCGCCGCCATCACCGATGCCGCCGAACTCGAACGCCTGCTGCTCGAACGCGGCAAAGCCCTCGAAGCCGCCGGCTACCACCAGCAGGTGCTGGTCAAGCCCGGCGCCAGCCTGCTGTTCCTGCTCGCCAGCGGCGCTGAAAACGAGCCCCACACCCGGCTCCCGCTCAAGCGCAAGCCGGACGGCGGCTGGTCCGCCGGCCACTCGGCCTACTCGACCGGCGAACTGCTCGCCATCCTCGACACGGAACCCGAGCGCCTGAGCCCCAACGCCCTGCTTCGGCCCGTTTTCCAGGACGCCATCCTGCCCACTGCCGCCTACATCGGCGGCCCGGCCGAGATCGCCTACTTCGCCCAGACGGCCGTGCTGCACCAGCAGATTCTCGGCCGCCAAACCGCTGTCCTGCCCCGTCTGAGCGCCACCCTGCTCGACCGGCGCGAGGCCGCCACGCTCGAGCGCGACGGCATCGACCTGCCGGAAATCTTCCGCATCCCGCAGGACGAGCTTACCCAGCGCGTGGGCGCCCGCGCCATGCCGCTCGAAGGCAAGCAGCGCCTGCACGCCGCCGGCGCCGCCATGACCGGCGAGCTCGATGCGCTCACTGCCTGGATGCGTGGCCTCGACCCCGGCCTGGGTCAGTCCGCCGGCGTCGCGGCCAGCAAAATGCGCTACCAGATGAACCGGCTGCGCCGCCTCGCCGCCCGCTGGGAGCTTGAGAAAGACGCGAGCATCCGCCGCCGCGTGGCCGCGCTTTACCTGGCCGTTTACCCCGAAGGCCGCCTCCAGGAGCGCAGTGTGGGCGCGGTGGCCATGCTCGCCCGCCACGGCGCCGCGCTGCCCGCCACGCTGGTCGAGGCCGCCGGCGGACCTTGCCCCGGCCACAAGACAATTCTGTTCTAGAACCGCATCTAAACGCTCCGAAGGGAACGCGACCCATGGCCGAGAAAAAACCTGCAGCAGCGTTTGACGTCACCTGCCCCGAGTGCGGCGGCATGCTGCGCATCGACCCGGAAACCCGGGCCGTCATTACCCACACCCCGGCCCCTCGCAAGCGCACCTTCGACGACTTCGAAACCGCCGCCCGCGTGATGCGCGAAGGCGACGAGCGCAAGGAATCGCTTTTCCGCCAGGCTGTCGACGCCGAAAAAAACAAGGACGACGTCATGGCCAAACGCTTTGCCGAAGCCCTGCGGAAGGCGAAAGAGTCGCCCGCCGATGAGCGCCCGCTGCGCGACTTCGACCTCGACTGAACCCGCTCGATTCGAAATTGGCCGCCGGGCAGTCCTTCAGCCCCGGCGCGCATCCCAATCCGTTGATTGAAGGAGCAAGCGAAATGGACGCGACAGAGTTGAGCTCACACACCGGAAGCACAACCGGAGACATAGCCGGGGATAGAGTTGGAGGCAGGATTTTGACCAGCACCCGGAGCGTCCACTGGTCCCACCAGGTAGCCGCCGCCTCGCTCGTCGCGGGCGCGGTGCTGCTCATCACCGGCCGCAAGCGCGAGGCGTTGATCGTCGCCGCGACAGGCGCCGCCACCACCCTGCTTGAAAAGCCCGAATCGGCTCAGCAGCTCTGGAGCAGCCTGCCCGCCTACATCCGCAGCGGGCAGGACTTCCTCGTCCGCGCCGAAACCTTCATCGAGCGCCTCGGCGAGCAGGCGGCGCGGCTGCGGGAAACCATCGGCCGCCAGGGCTGAGGAGTCAGGAGTCAGGAAGCAGGAGTCAGGAAGCAGGAATTGGAAGTCAGGAGTGAGTGGTCAGGGTCAGACAACAGCCACAAGCTCCGTAAACCGGGTCATCCTTCGACTTCGCAGGCCGGTTTCACCGGCCTGCGAAGTCGAAGGACCTGCGGTTTCTCTACGAAGCGATCCCCAGCTTCTTCTGCGCCGCCGGGCTGATCCGGTCCGGCGTCCAGGCCGGCTCCCACACCAACTCCACCCGGGCCTCGCTGATCTCCCGCATCCCCGCCAGCCGGTTCCGCACCTGCTCCAGAATCATCGCGTGTGCCGGGCAGCCCTGCGTGGTCATCGACATCTCCACATCCACCCTCTGCCGCGGCGCCATCCCCGGCGCATCCGGGTCGGGCGCGATCTCGACCTTGTACACCAGCCCCAGGTCCACGATATTCACCGGCAGCTCCGGATCGTTCACATCGCGCAGCGCGTTCAAGACATCCTCTTCGGTCAAAGCCATCGCTTCCTCTTTCAATGCGTCCGTTCCACCAAGTAGCTCGCCACGGCCTTCAGCCCATCCGCCTTGGCGCCAAGCCCATCGAGCGCCGCGAACGCCTCCTCCACCAGCCGGGCCGCATCCCGCCGCGACTGCTCCACCCCGTGCACCGCCGGCCAGGTCGCCTTCTCGCTCGCCTGGTCCTTGCCGGCGGTCTTGCCCAGCTGCTCCGAGCTCTGCGTGCGGTCCAGCACGTCGTCCACGATCTGGAACGCCAGCCCCGCCCTCCGCCCGAACTCCGTCAGCCGCTCGGTTTGCCCGGCGTCCGCTCCTGCAAATATGCCGCCCGCGACCACGCTGACGCGGATCAGCGCCCCGGTTTTCGCGCGATGAATCCGCTCGACCGATTCCGCCGTCGCCGCCAGGTTCTCGCCCTCTAGGTCGAGCACCTGCCCCCCGATCATCCCGTCCTCGGTCCCGGTCGCCTCGGCCACCCGCCGCACGATCTCGACGCGCGCCTGGGCCGGGCACCCGAGCCCTGCGAGCACCCGGTAGGCGTGCGTCTGCAGCGCGTCCCCGGCAAGGATCGCGATCGCCTCGCCGTACACCACGTGGCAGGTCGGCTTGCCGCGCCGCAGGTCGTCGTTGTCCAGCGCCGGCAGATCGTCGTGCACCAGCGAGTAGGTGTGCAGCATTTCGAGCGCCGCGCCCAGCTCCCACACGCCCTCGGGAACCGCGCCCGCGATCGCGGCTGCCGCCTGCGCGGCCAGAACCGGCCGCAGCCGCTTGCCGCCGGCAAATAGGCTATGCCGCATCGCGGAGTGGATGGAGGAGGGAACAGCGTTGGCCGGAGGAAGCAGTCGATCCAGCGCCGCATCTGTCGCCGCCGCGCCCTCGCGCAGCAGGCTTTGCACGTCTACATTCATTTCCGTCTCATGATAGCTGAGTGGAAGCACGCGGCCACCCGAGCCAGAGCAGCAGAAGCAGCGCGGTTAGTGAGATCAGGGAGACCGCCCGCCCCAGCCACACGTCACCGGTCGCGCGGTACCGCGCTTCGATCGTGGTCCAGCGCCCCGCAGGCACGTGCACCGTCAGCAGCCCATCCTCGCGTGCCACGCAAGCCGCTGCGCAGGGCGCTCCGTTCAGCAGCACCCGCCAGGCAGGGAAGCGCTCCAGCCGCAGCACCGCGAACGCATTCGCATCTGGGTCCGCATCAGGGTGCAGCCGGACCGTGAACCGCTCCGGACCCCACTGCTCCACCCGCACCGTCCCGCTCACCGCCGCCTGGGGGTCCTGCCGCCAGGTCGGGTTGGCCGCGTCAGCAGCCGAGTCGTCCCCCTCCTCCGCATCCGGCGAGCGCAGCAGGCGAACCCGCGGCAGCCCGCGCTGGATCTCCCCATTGTCGCTGCCGGCTGCCGCATACTCGTCCGTTCCCTCGAACCCCGGCCCGCTGCCCGGCAGCGCCAGCTGCGCCTGCACGTTGTCTTCCTCATCGCACGGCTGGTAGCGCGTCTGCGCCGCCCAGGCCACCAACCCCACCGCGTACAGCGCGCCGGCGAGGGCAAGGGCAGCGCGCAAACGCCGCCTCGGCCGCCTCGGTGCGCCATCAGAACTGGCGCTCCAGGGAGCGTAGTCATCCCGTAAGCGGGCCTTCGCTCGGCCAAGAGCCATTCCAACCAGCAAAGCCCCCGCAGCCCCAACCGGCAGCATCAGCCGCCACGGAAACTGCAGAAACGCAAACTCCGGCAGCAAATGCCAGATCCAGTCGCTCCAGCGCAGCTGCAACAAGCCGCACAGCCCCACCAGGGCGAGCAGAAAAGCAGCAGGACTGCGGCTCTGACGCGATTCACCCCACAGCTCAGCCGGCAAGGAGGCCACGCCGGTCTCGCCGCGCAGACGCTTTACCAGCACCACCACGCCCGCGGCCAGCGCAACCGCCACAATCCAAACCACGATCCACGAAGCCGTTCGCAGAACCTGGTCGTGATATGCCTCCCCCGTGCGCCCGAACAGGAAACTGTCCTCCACCCGCATGCCCGGTCCCACCGCTCGTGCAATCGAAACAAACCGCTGCTCATACCAGGCGGGCAGCAGGTAGTCCGCCGCCAGCCCGCAGCCCAGCCCCAGCGCGGCCGCGCCCCGCGCGAGCTCAGCCAGCACCCTCCTTGGCCGCGCGTCCCGTGGCCCCGCCCATTGCTCCGCCCCGCGCCACAGCACGGTAAACAGCATCAGGTAGCAGCCCACCACCCCCGCCGGTGCATTGGTGTACCAGAGCGCCGCCAGCAGCACCGCCGCGCGCCCCACCGGCAGCCGCGCGGCCAGCAAAGCCCCGAGCAGCAGCGGCATCCACACCCCGGCCAGCAGCTCGCCATACGCCGCGCGCTCATACCCGGTGAACAGCAGGTAAGGGCTCAGCGCATACAGCACCCCCGCCAGCGCGGCGGCCGTGGGCGAGCACCAGTCACGGGCGACTCGCTGCATCGCCCCCGCGGCCCCGGCAAAGCACACACCGGTAAACGCCGCCGGCACCCAGGCCCACGGCAGCACCACGCCCAGCCCCGCCCCCAGCAGCCACGAGAGCGGCGGATAGAACACAAACCGCAGCTCCCCCGCGCCATAGTTCGCACCAGCAACCCAGTGCGGCGCCCACAGCCTCGCGTGCCAGGCCGCGTGCACCGCCAGCCAGCTCTGCAGGTGAAAATCGAAATCCTGCCCGCACGACGGACCCCGCGACAGCAGCGGCAGCACCGCGGCCAGCCCCACCGTCAGCGCCAGAAGCCAGGCAGGCCACCGCCGCCGCGCCAGCATTTACGGAACCAGCCGCAGCGTATGCCGCGCCGCCGCCCGCGCCGCACCCGCGCTGAAGGGCAGCGCAAACGTCGTACCCCCGTACCAGCCCGCCCACTGGTCGCGGTAATAAGGGCTCACCGGGTCGCCCGACTGCCCCATCACAATGTTTTCGGTCGAGCCGTCCAGGTCGCCCAGGTCGGCGGTAAACCGCTGCGACGGCCCCAGGTCGCCCGTGACCTGCTTCACCGTCGAGTGGTCGCCCGACTGGGGCAGGGGGCCGATGCCCGAGCGCGACCCCGGCAGCAGCTTCCACAGCGGGTGCTCGATCGTGATCGTATGCACGTCCCCATAGCGCCAGCTGCGCAGGTCGGCCGGCGCCTGCGCGAGCGCTCCATCGACCAGCGCGGCGAGAAAATCGTTCCAACTCGCGTAATTCGGGGGCAGCCATGCCGCCGGCTGCCTCGCGATCAGCTGCTCGCGCGCGTAGCCGCTTTCCGACCAGTCGTATAGCCGCCAGCCGTCGCCGATCTTCGCGCCCAGCACCGCCGGCCAGAACGCCTGCTCGGTCGCGGTCACAATCGCCGCCCCGGCCGAATCCACCCCCAGCACCCCGTCCCACGAGCGCAGCAGATCCGCCGCCGCGCGCGCCCGCGCCGTTGGCCGCGCCGCGTGGTCGACCGCATACGCCAGCCGCTGCGCGGTCTCCTGGTCGCTTTCCGAGAACACATCGGTCTCCAGCTTCAGCATGTCGGCGCGGGTCAGATTCTGCTTGCCCCCCAGCCACTTCCAGATGCGCTCGTTCCGGTACGGGTCCGCCCACTCGAGCGTGATCTGGTACGGGTAGTCGTCGGGCGAGATGCGCGCATTCGCCGTCGCCACGATGCCGCCCTCCGGGTCCAGCACCGAGGGCATCGCGTCGAAAGGAATGTATCCGGTCCACTCGCCCACCGGAGCCTGTGGAGCCGGTGCGAGCGGCTGAGCCGGTGCGAGCGGCTGTGCCGGCGCTCCCGAGCCCGATGCTGCTGGACCCGGCTCCGGCACAGCCGCCTTGGTCACGCCCGGCTCAATCGGCACGCTCCGCAGCCCGCCCGAGCGCACCGGGATCAGCCCCACCGCCTGGTACCCGATGTGCCCCGCGTCATCGGCGTACGCGACGTTTAGCGTCGGCGCCCACCAGGTCGCGAGCGCCGCGCGAAAACTCGTCCAGTTCCCAGCGCTGTCGAGCGCGAACAGCGGCAGCCCGCGCACCTGGGGGTCGTAGATGGCCCAGTGCAGCGCCAGCGCCCGGTGCTCGCTCACCTGCCGCAGCTCCGGTGTGCCCAGCTCCGGCGTAATCAGCGGCCCGTGGGCGGTCCGCTCCACATCGAGCGCCACATCCCGGCCGCCGCGCACGCGGATCGTCTCCCGTTCATGCTCGAGCGGCAGCCAGCGGCCGTTTACCGTGCGATACTCGCCCCGCGCATTCACCTGCTCGACATAGATATCCTGCGTGTCGCCGCCCAGCGCGGTAAAGCCCCACGCGATATGGTCGTTGTGCCCGGCCGCGACAAACGGCAGCCCCGCCACCGTGACCCCCGCCGCGTGAAAGGCTCCGGCGTGCAGCTCCGTTTCGTACCACAGGTCCGGGATCTGGTGCCCCAGGTGCATGTCGTTCGACAGCAGCGGTTTGCCGCTCGCCGTATGCGCCCCGCTTACCGCCCACTCGTTCGACCCCGGCCTGCATCCCGCGCACCCGTCCCGCCCGCCGAGCGCGAGCAGTCCGCGCACCGGCAGCAGCGGTATCCGCAACGGTGCCAGATGCGCTGCCGCCTGCGAAAGCTCAAGCGCATTCTGTAACCGTGACGGTGGCGCATGCACCCCGATCCGCGAAGGCTCTTCCGTCATCCGCGACGGTGGCACATGCAACCTCGTCTGCGACGGATCGAGCGGAATCATCGGCACCACCTGCGGGTCGCCGATCCCGGGCGCATCCGGCACCGGCGGCCGGTCGCGCCACGATCCCGTCGGGTACAGGTCCGCCGCCAGCCCCGCACCGCCGTGCGCGGCCAGCCGCGCCTCTACCTGCTCGCGCTCCAGCTTCGCCTGCCAGCGCTCATCCAGCATCTCCGACATCGAGAGCGCAATCAGCACCGAATCCACCGGCCGCCACGGCGCGGGCCGGTACAGCAGCAGCTCGAACTCCGCCGGCAGCGTCCCCCGCTGCTCCGCGAGCGCGATATACGCATTCACCCCGCGCGCATACGCCTCCAGCTGGACCAGCTGCTCGGGCGGCATCGTCCGCACCAGCCGCGCCGCCACGTCGCGCATGCCCAGCACCCGCTCCCGGGTGTCGTGCCGCACCAGCGCCGAGCCCAGCACCTCCGCCGCCTCGCCCGCCGGCAGCCTGCGCGCCATGTCCATCTGCCACAGGCGGTCGCTCGCCGTCACCCAGCCCTGCGCCGCCAGCAGGTCGGCCACATTCGCCGCCTCGATATGCGGTACCCCGTGTTCATCGCGCCGCACCGCGACCGGCGCGCTCAGCCCGGGCAGCCGCAGCGTTCCGTCCAGCGGCGCCAGCGAGGTCTGCATCCGGTGTCGCAGCCCCAGCACCACCGCGAGCATAGCCAGCAGCACGACGGCCAGCAGCGAGCCGAACACCAGCCCGACGCGGCGCAGCCACTTCGATGGACGCGGTTCGGCTTCAGCAGGGCGGATCACGTCGTGATTCTCTCATCCGCGGCAGCGAAAGCCCTGCTTCTAAGCGGTGTCATCCTGAGCGAAGCGGTAGCGCTTGCGCCAAAGTACCTGCTCTTGACTCTTATCCCAAGCCGCAAGCCCCTTCCGGCTGCGCCGCCACCAGAGCCAGATCGCCAGCGTGATGAGCACCAGCAGGGGGAAAATGAACAAACTCCCCTCCGGCCCCGTCGCCCCGCCGCTCATCAGCTTCGCTCCCATCGGCCGCTCGTTCAGCAGGTGCCCCCGCACCATCATCCCGCTGTCGCTGGTGCCCCAGAAAAAACTCTGCCCCCAGTCCCACGCCGCGTGGAACCCGATCGCCCACCACAGCGAGCGGGTGTACCAGATGCTGAGCGAGAAAACCAGCCCCACCGCTCCGGCCGAGAACAGGCCCACCAGCGTTTCGCCCTTGTTGTTGCCGTGGATGGCTCCGAACGCGGCCGAAAGCAGCAGTGCGCCCCACCAGAAGCCCACCCCGCGCGCCAGCGTGAACAGCAGGTATCCGCGCAGCAGCATCTCCTCGAAAACGCCCACCAGCAGAAAGCCGAGCCCCCAGGCCAGCCCATACCGCCAGGCCGCGCCGCCGTGCAGCACCGGTCCACCGAGCACCAGCAGGTGCCGCAACCACAGCCAGCCCACCAGCGCCGAGATCGCCGCGAACCCGCACACCAGGCCCCCGCCAAGGCGAGGCAGAAACGCCCTGTCGCCCAGCCCGAAATCGGCAAACCGCCTGTGCTCCAGCCGCGCCATGGCCCACGTCACCGCCACCACCAGCGCGACCGAGAACGCCTCGGCGACGATCATGAAGGCCGGCGGCATGCTGCTGCCCGGCGCAACATGCGGTGCGTGCAGGCGCTTCGCGAGCCAGCTGCCGCCCCACGCCAGCAGGAACAGCAGCAGCAGAAAGACGAGGCAGCCCCAACCCGCGCGCAGGCCCTGCTCCCCGACAAAAACCCGGTGCAGGCGCCCCATCCCGTTCGCCCGCCGCTCTTCCATCTCGGGCGAGAACACGGGTGCGTTTGGCTCTGCGTCTGGCTCTGGTGGCTCCTGCGCCCCTTCTTCTTTCATGGCCCATCACCCCCCAGCGCACCCGGCTTGACATTGCCGCGGCTCCTTGCCATTCTAATAAATTCGTACCCGCTCGCAACCGGCCTTAAAGGAAGCCCTACCATTGACGGTCCGCGTCTTCTATCACGGCAACTGCTTCGACGGAGCCTGCTCGGCCTCGCTGTTCACCCGCTTCCACCGCGAGTGCATCGACGCGCACGCCAGCTATGAATACCACGGGCTCGTCCACCGCGCCGGCTCGCTGTTCGACGAGCAGGAGTTCTCGGGCGATGAGAACGCCATCGTCGACTTCAAATACTCGCCCTCGCCCCGCATCACCTGGTGGTTCGACCACCATCTCAGCGCCTTCCTCTCGCCTGAAGACCACGCCGCCTGGGAGCGCGGCGTGGCCGACCCGAACAGCAATTTCCGCGACCGCCGCTTCTACGATCCCGCCTACACCTCCTGCACCTCGCTGATCGCCGATACCGTCACCGCCCGCTTCGGCTTCGACCGCTCCAGCGTCGCCACGCTGGTGCACTGGGCCGACATCGTCGACGGCGCCCTGTACGAAAGCGCCGAAGCCGCGGTCGAGCTGCGCGAAGCCGCCATGCGCCTCACCCTGGTCATCGAGTCCACCACCGACCCCGATTTCGTGACGCGCCTCATCCCCCTGCTCACCGAAATGCCGCTTGAAGCCATCCTCGAGCAGCCCTTCGTCGCCGAAATGCTGCCGCCCCTGCTCGCCCGCCACCAGGCCGCCCTCGCCATCATCCGCGAGCGCGCCCGCGAGCAGCAGGGCACCATTTTCTTCGACATCGCCGATCGCGAGCTCGAAGGCTACAACAAGTTCATCCCCTACTACCTGCACCCGCGGGCTACCTACTCGGTCGGGCTCTCGCGGTCCAGCTTCCGCACCAAGGTCGCGGTCGGGACCAATCCCTGGACCCAGGCGAAGCCCGAGCGACTGGTCAACTTGGCAGCCATCTGCGAGCGCTACGGCGGCGGCGGCCACGCCCGGGTCGGCGCTATCTCCTTCCCGCCCGGTGCGCTCGAGCAGGCGAAGGAAGCTGCCCAGGTTATCGTCGAAGAGTTGCGCGCCGCGGACCCGCACACCGGCTGATCAGCGGGCCGTCAGAATCGCCGCGGCAATCGCCGCCGCATGCAGCAGCAGCGCCGCCAGAAATCCTGCCCCGATGCCGCGCCACCGCCCCACCACCGCCGCGACCAAACCGTACACCGGGAACTGCGCCCACATCGTCCACTCCGCCAGCGTGTCGCGCTGCTCCGGCGCAAACGTGGCGGGCGCATGCGCCTGCACCAGCGTGACGAAGGGATACAGCAGCCGCAGCGCCCCCGGCCCGGAGAGCACCAGCACGCTGGCCGCCCGCACCGCGAATGGGGTTGCGACAAGGGCAAGCAGCAGCGGCCACCAGAAAAGCAGGGAGGACCGCCCGCGTTTGCGGCGCGCACGTTTACGCCGGGGGGCGACGGGACTCATGGCACCAGCATACGCAGAGCGGCGCAGCCTCTGGACAGCTCGCTTCAAACGTCTGATGTCTGATGTAGCTTGCGAGAGAAGTCATCCGGCTGCTGACGAGTGAAATCTCGCCCATACAGCGGCATTTGAGGTATACTATTTGTGTCTTCCGGTGGGCCTTAAACCACCGGAAGGGTTTAGCTGCTTTACCTGAAGAGATAAAGCAGAGCAGCGATCCACCGCAAGGGCAAGCGGACCACAAGGTTGAAGTGCATGTTAAAGCGCAGCATGTCTCAGCCTCCTTTCAACGAGAGATGACGGCCCTGTTAGCGCAGGGCCGTTGTTGCGTTTGGCAACTTCGGTTTCCCCCCTGCTCGACCAACCGCACATCTATAAAGCCTCGGTGAAAGCGCGTTTCCATAGTCTAGCTACTCTGCGGCGCATTGAAGCTGCTCAGACCGCTCACGCCTGAACGAAGGTCACATGGGCCTGCGGGAGCTTCCTATCCCGCTTCCGCGACGGGCGCCTCTCTGGTCTCAGCGCCAGTTCACCCGAAGCCAAGCATTGTCCGTGCATCCCCCCAGGTCTGCCCTAAAGCCCCAGCGCCTCCGCATTTCCCTGCATCGCCGCCAGGCAAAACGCGATATGCGCATCCAGCTCCACCCCCAGCTCCGCCGCACCCTGCACCACATCCTCCCGGCTCACCCCGCGCGCGAACCCCTTGTCCTTCATCTTCCGCCGCACCCCGGCCACATCCACCTCCGCGATGCGCTTTGAAGGCTTCACCAGCGCACACGCCGTCAGCAGGCCGCTCAGCTCGTCGCAGGCAAACAGCGCCTTCGCCAGGTGCGTTGCGCGCGGCACCCCAGAGTAGCCCGCGTGGCCCAGGATCGCCGTGCGCACCTCCTCCGGCCAGCCCTGCGCCTCCAGCACCCGCACGCCCACAAACGGGTGCTCCTCGACCGAGGGGTGCCGCTCATAGTCGAAGTCGTGCAGCAGCGCGGTTACCGCGTACCGCTCCGTCAGCAGCGCGGCCTCTTCCGGCGGCAGCCCCAGCCGCATCGCTTCCTGCTCCCCATACGCGCGGCAGCACGTCTCTACCGCAAGCGCGTGCTTGCGCAGGCTTGCCGACTGCGTGTACTCCTCCAGCAGCGCCATCGCCCGTTCCCGCGGCCATTCCAACCCTTCAAACCCCGCCATACCCCATTCCTTTCCGGTTTCTTCGGGTTTTATGCCGAAAGTTACTCCCCTGTGCCCCTATTTCCACTTGACAATCAGGATACCTGGGCGCACGCTGAAGAAGTTTTACTAGACGGGAGCCAATCCTCGTGGTTGCTCTCGTTACGGTCCGCTTGCTCTGGCGCCCCGTCGACAATTTATGGCAACCACCCTGGTCACCACCCCGGCACTGCTGGAGTCGCGTGAGGTCCTGCGCTGTGAGCGCTGTCAGCTCGTCCAGTTCCGTACCACCAACGGACACTGCCGGCGCTGCCACAAGCCGCTCGAGCTGGAAGAACCGCCGCTGCCCGCGCTTCCACTGCATCTGGTCACACAGGCCGCCCCGCAGGAGCTCGACGTCGCCCGCGCCGTGCGCACCCTGCGCCACGCCCGCGCCCTCAGCCAGCGCCAGCTTGCCGCCCGCATGTCCGTCCCCCGCACCTATATCTCGAAGATTGAGAACGGCAAGGCCATGCCCACACTCTCCTCGCTCGAGCGCCTGGCCAATGCCCTCGAAGCGCCCATCGCCGAGCTGCTCCACGATGCCCGCTCGCGCCGCGAGCAGGCACTCGCCGCGGTGCTGGCCGACCCCTTTCTCACTGAGGTGCTGCCCTTCGTGGCCCGCCTGAATGCCTTTCAGCAGCAGGTGATGCTGAGCCACGCCCGCGACATGGCCCGGGAAGCCTCCACCGGCCGCCCGCCTCTGGCGCGCGCCTAAGCCGCCCGCCCCTGGCGCGCGCCTGAGCCGCACTGGCGGGCGCGCTACGCGCTTTGCGGCGCGCAACCCGCTATGCTACGGTCAGCACTGAGGTCGTTCCTTGCCACTCGAGCAGCCCAGCCGCGCCCATGAGCTCTCCGCGGAGGAGTCGGCCGTCTATCGCCGCCTTGATCCCGCGCGCCTGCCGCAGCACGTCGCCGTCATCATGGACGGCAACGGCCGCTGGGCCGGCAAGCGCTCTCTGAAGCGCTTCGTCGGCCACAAGCAAGGCGCCGAGTCGGTCCAGTACGTCGTCGAAACCGCCTCGCGCATCAACCTGCCCTGGCTCACGCTGTACGCCTTTTCGCTCGAAAACAACCTGCGCCGCCCCCGGCTCGAGGTGTCGTTCCTCATGCGCCTGCTGGCCAATTACCTCACCAGCAACGTGCAGCGCATGAACGACAACAATGTCCGCATCCAGTACATCGGCCGCACCCATGAGCTGCCCCCCGAGGTGCGCGAGCGCATGGAATGGGCTTCCGAGGAGACCTGCCGCAACACCGGCACCACCCTCACCCTGGCGCTCAACTACGGCGCCCGCTCCGAGCTGGTCGACGCCGTCCGCGGCCTGGCCCGCGAGATCGAGCAGGGCCTGCTGCGCCCCGAGCACCTTACCGAGCACGACATTTCGCGCCACCTCTACACCCGCGACATGCCCGACCCCGACCTGCTCATCCGCACCTCCGGCGAGATGCGCATTTCCAATTACCTGCTGTGGCAGATCGCCTATACCGAGATCTTCGTCACCGAGCGCCTTTGGCCCGACTTTCGCGGCCTGCACCTGCTCGAGGCTCTCGAAGCCTATGCCAGCCGCAACCGCCGCTACGGCGGCCTCGGCCAGTCTGAAGACGGCCCCGCCGCGCTCACGGGCAGCCTGCTCGTCCCCCGCTAGCACCTCCCCAGCTGCCCACGCATTCAAGTTGCCGGCACCGCGAACGCTGCCATGCAATGCCATGCCGCCGCCGAGCCCAGGCTGCCCGATGGATCGAGACAAGGTGTCATCCTGAGCGCAGCGAAGGACCTGCTTTCGTTTTTTCCGCCGTAACGAGCATCAACCCTCCGCCACAACCCCGTCCCACATATCCCGCTCGCCCGCAACCGGCGCCCTCGCCGCCACCAGCAGATACTCCTCCCGCTCCAGCCAATCCGGAAACTCCACCTTCACCCGCTCCAGCAAGCCGGCCTGCGAGACGTGCTTCGCAAACGCCGCCAGCTTCCGCTCTTTGAGCGGCCCCAGCGTGTAGCTCAGCGACACCGGCGTACGGGTGCCCCCGCGCCGCGCCTCTTCGTCCCTGACGGAAAGAAAGGGAGTCGCGGTGTAGTAGAGCTTCTGCGCGGCCCAGGGCTCCAGCCCCTGCTCCGGGAAAAACCCGCTCCGCCCCGCCCAGTGGAACGCCGCCGTCGCGGCCAGCGACACCGCCGTGTGGTCCCGGTGCAGGTTCACCCCGCCCTCGCCGCCAAAGGTCAGCACCAGGTGCGGCCTGAAGCGCCGCAGCGCCTCCACCAGCACTTCGACCAGCGGCAGAAACGGCTCCTGCCATAATCCTCCGTCGGGATACTGGAGCAGCCGCGCCTCTTTCACGCCGAGCGCTGCGCATGCCTCCGCGAACTCCGGCCGCCGCAGTTTCGCCAGATCCTCGTCGCTCTGCCCGTCCTGCCGGTACGATCCCGAGGCGCCCTCGGTCAGGCACAGCACCGAGGTTTCCGCACCGCGGTCGGCGGCGAGCAGCAGCGCCGCCCCAAACGCGCCGGCCTCATCGTCGGGGTGGGCCGTGCAACACATCAGTCGCAGTGGCAAATAGGGCTCCTCGCAGCGCGAACGGTCGAAAACCTAACAGCAATCCCACGGCAGCTGCGCCTCCCACACCGGGCGAAAGCTGTGCCGGTGCAGCCGCGAGGGCCCGTGCCGCAGCAGCGCCCGCTGGTGCTCCGGCGTGGCATAACCCTTGTGTTCGTGCAGGCCGTACAGGGGGAACTCCCGGTGCAGCGCGCACATGCGGGCGTCGCGGTACACCTTCGCGACCACCGATGCCGCCGCGATCGAGAGCGAGCGTGAATCGCCATATACGATGCTCGTTTGCGCGCAGGGGTGCGCGATCCGCAGCGCGTCGATCAGCAGGTGGTCCGGCGCGGGCGAAAGCGCCTCGACCGCCCGCAGCATGGCCAGCTTTGTCGCCTGGTAAATGTTCACGCGATCGATCGTCGCCGCGTCGATCTCCGCGATGGCCACCGCTACCGCGCAGCCGCGCACCATTTTGGCGAGCCGCTCGCGGTCCGCCGCTTCCAGCTGTTTTGAGTCGCGCAGTCCTTCTGCCTGCAAGGCCGCGCAGTCCTCCGGCAGCACCACCGCCGCAGCGACGACGGGCCCGAAAAGCGCGCCGCGCCCGACCTCGTCCACGCCCGCAATGGCCCTCGCGCCGCCTTCGCGCGCGGCCTGCTCATAGCTCGCATCGCAGCACAGCGCCCGCAGCATCCGCAGCTTGCGCGTGGCCTTTGAGAGTTCGGACTCGGGGCGGGGAAGACGGTTCGCACGCGCGATCGGCAGGGAAGGAACGGGCATCGCTCCCAGTGTAATGTGCCCGGTGCACACGCCGAGCACGGAAAGGCGCTCCCGCGAGAGCGCCTTCGGTCCGCCAGAAAAAACGCTAGGAGCAGTTCTCGTTCACCTGTAGCGGCATCAGCAGAACTCAAGGTGGCTTTTCCGTCAAGAAAAGCCACATCTCACCGCTTTCACGGTACACACTTAAACGAGAACTGCTCTAGGAGCGCTCGACTTCCTTGAGCCGAGCCGCTTTGCCGCGCAGCCCGCGCAGATAGAACAGCTTCGACCGGCGGATCTTCGCCGAGCGCAGCTTCTCCACCTTGTCCACGACCTTCGAGTTGAACGGGAAGATCCGTTCCACGCCCTGCCCGAAGCTCATCTTGCGGACGGTAAACGTACCCTGCGGCCCGCGCTTGTACGCGATCACCAGCCCCTCGAACGCCTGCAGGCGTTCCTTCTCGCCTTCCTTGATCTTCACCTGCACCCGCACCGTATCGCCGGTGGCAAACGCGGGCAGGTCGGTACGCTTCAACTTGTCGGCAAGGCGCTGCATGACTGGATGTATGGACATGGCTCGTTCCTGATCTTGATTTTCAGCTGCGGCACTACGGGTGAGAAAACCGGGCGCGAACCGAAATTTCAGTATACAGAATGCGGCTGCCGGGCAAAGCGCGTTTGCGGAGCGAATCGTCGCTGCGAAGGCATTCACTCCCTGCCGGCCGCAATGCTTGCCAAAAACGCCCGGTCCTCCCCGCTCAACTCCGCCTGCTCCAGCAGCTCTGGCCGGTTGCGCCAGGTCTTTTCAAGCGCCCGCTCCCGCCGCCATCGCCGCACCTGCTCGTGGTTGCCCTCCATCAGCACCGCCGGCACCGCCGCTCCGGCAAACTCCGGCGGCCGCGTGTACTGCGGGTAATCGAGCAGCCCGCCCGCCCCATGCGTGGCTCGCGGAGGGCCCCCGGCCGGCCCCGGCGCTGACCCCGCGGCATCCGGCGCCCCAAAGCTCTCATGCACGCTCGACGCCGCGTTGCCCAGAACCCCCGGCACCAGCCGCGTCACCGCATCCACGATCACCGCCGCCCCCAGTTCGCCGCCCGTCAGCACGTAATCCCCGATCGAAATCTCCCCGTCGGCCAGCAGCTCCGCCACCCGCTCGTCCACGCCCTCGTACCGGCCGCATAGCAGCACCACCCGCTCCACACGCGCCAGCCGGTGCGCGAGCACCTGGGTAAACGGCGCACCCTGCGCCGACAGCAGGATCACCGTTTCGCGCGCGGGGTCGCGCTCTGCTTTCGCCGCAACGCCCAGCGCGGCCAGCCCCGCGGCGAACGGCTCGGGCTTCAGTACCATGCCCTCGCCGCCGCCAAACGGGCGGTCGTCGACGGTGCGGTGCTTGTCCGTCGCATAGGCGCGCAGGTCGTGCACGACCGCCTTAACCTGGCCGGCGGCAAGCGCCCGCCGCAGCATGCCGGAGCCGAAGATCCCCTTGCCGCCAGCGCTCTTCGCGGTGGGTGTTCCGAAAAAGTCGGGGAAAATGGTCAAAATGTCGAAGCGCATGGGCCTATTCCGGATGCTCCGTGTCTGGCGCTTTCGCTAACTCCAGCAGCCCAGCCGGCAGCTCCATATGCAGGGTTCGCGCGGCCAGGTCCCACCGCGGCGCATATGCTTTCGCAAATGGAACCAGCAGCTCACCGCCGCCCTCCCGCTCCACCACCAGCAGGGCCGTATTGCTCGACTCGCGATCCACATCCGCTACCGTGCCCACCGTCTCGCCGGTCCGCGTATCCGTGAGCGTGCAGCCTGCCAGCTCCGCGATGTACACCTCGTCGCTGGCCAGCGGCATGCGCTCGTCCCACGCAACCACTACCTCAAACCCGCGCAGCGCTTCGGCATCGTTCATGGTCTCGCAGCCGGCAAACTTGAAAACGATACGGCCTTGGTGCAGGCGAACGCGTTCGATCGTCACCCCGCGCTCTGGCTCGCGCTCCGGGTCGGCCCGCAGCCAGACCGCGGTTCCCGCCTGGAAGCGCTCGGGAAAATCGGTCAGCAGCTCCGCGACTATCTCGCCGCGATGACCCTGCGGCCGCACGATGCGTGCGACGCGCAACCAGGCCGGTCCGCCGGCTTCAATAGGTTCTCCAGAATCGTTCCGCAATGCGTGCGCTTACTCCGCTGTCTCGGCCGACGCCGGCTCCCGGTGTCCATCACGACTGTCGGCGCCCGGGTTATTGCGATGACCATCGCGGTGCCCGTCCCCGTGCTCGCCATGCTCCACGATATCGAGCGTGTAGCGGTGGTGGTACTTCATGCTCACCGCGCTCAGGATGGTGCGCAGCGAGTGCGCCGTGCGCCCCTGCTTGCCGATCACTTTGCCGATATCCGAGTCGGAAACATGCAGCCGCAGCACGGTGCTTTCCTCCCGCTCCACCGCCTGCACGTCCACATCGTCCGGGTGGTCGACCAGCGCGCGCGCGATCTGGGTGACCAGCGCGTGGGTTGGGTCGGGACTGCTCTGGGCTTTGCCGCTTTCGTCGATCATGCCGCCGCTCCGGCCCGGCAGGCGTGCAGAGTATGCACAGGGGAGCCTGCTTGGTTGGCGCCCATAGTAGCAGTTTGTTCAATCGGCGCAATAGGGGCCGGCGTCAACCCGCTTTTCGCGCGCTTCAATCGGCCCACAACCCGCACTCACTCTGATCGATAGATCATCCTGAGTGGAGCAGGCCCTGCTGAGGGCCGCTCTAGGCGCTAGCTTCTACCGGTGCCTGCGCTGGTGCGTTCTTCAGCAGCTTCGCAACGCGGTCCGACAGCTGCGCGCCCTTGCCCGTCCAGTAATCGATCCGCTCCCGCTTGAACTCGACCGTCGCCGGGCTCGTCCGCGGATTGTAGGTACCGACCAGCTCGATCGACCGCCCATTGCGGGCACGGTCCTTTTCAATCACAACCACTCGGTAAAACGGCTTCTTGCGGGCGCCAAAACGCGCCAGACGAATCATCAACACAGGCAAAATCCTTTCAGTAGCTCATCAGCGGGAAAAACAGGTGCGCGCGCGAAGGCCTCCGGCGCGAAGCACAACGGAACCAAAGCAGTTGCGGCCCAACCTCGATTGTACCCGATAATCGCCCGCACAACGATAGGCCCCACGCATCCCACCCCAGCATGGACGCCCCCGGCCCGCCGCCCGACCCGCTCGTGCTCACCCTCGGCCTCGACCCGCCGGACCACGCGCACTTTGAGGCCGCCCGCCAGCGCCACTACCCTGCCCGCCTCAACCGCATCCCCGCCCACATCTCTCTGTTCCACGCCCTGCCCGGCGAGGAAGAACCTTCCATCCGCGCCACCCTCGCGCGCGAGGCATCCACGGCGCCGTTCCCGCTCACGGTCCACGATGTCCTGCGCCTCGGTCGCGGCGTTGCCTACGCGGTCCATGCGCCGGAGCTCGACCGCATCCACGCCAACCTGCGCGTCGCCTGGCTGCCCTGGCTTTCCGCCCAGGACCGGCAGCCGTTCCGCCCCCACATTGTCGTGCAGAATAAGGTCGATCCGGCTCAGGCCCGCACCCTCTACGACCAGCTCTCCTCAGGCTTCCGCCCCTTCGCCGTCCAGGCCGTCAGCCTGCTGCTGTGGCATTACCACGGCGGTCCGTGGGCCCCGGCCGCCGCGTTTGCCTTCGGAGCCACCCCGTGACCCGCCGCGGTTTCTGCCTCCGCACCCACGCGCCCGCATCAGAACTGTGTATGCCAACCGCAACCAGCCTCGCACTCCGCCAGCTCGGCAGCTCCGACCTTCACCTCACCCCCATCGGCTTCGGCGCGTGGGCCATCGGCGGCGGCGACTGGGAGTTCGCTTGGGGCAGCCAGGAAGATTCGGACTCCATCCGCGCCATCGAGCGCGCGCTCGAGCTCGGCATCAACTGGATTGATACCGCCGCCATCTACGGCCTCGGCCACTCCGAGGAGGTCGTCGCCCGCGCCCTCAGGAACAGCCCGCACAAGCCTCTCGTGTTCACCAAATGCTCCCTGCGTTGGAACCTGGCCGACCGCAAAATCTACCGCTCGCTCTCCGCGAAATCCGTCCGTGAGGAAGTCCACGACTCCCTCCGCCGTCTTGAGCGCGAGACCATCGACCTGTACCAGGTGCACTGGCCCAACCCCGAAAACGAGCTCGAAGAAGGCTGGGCCGAGCTCGCCAAGCTGAAAGACGAGGGCAAGCTGCGCTACCTGGGCGTGTCCAACTTCTCGGTCCAGCAGATCGAGCGTGTGCGGAAGATCGCGCCCGTCACCTCCCTGCAGCCGCCGTACTCGCTGGTGAACCCGAAGGCCGAGGACGAGCTGCTCCCCTTCTGCCTCAAGAACAACATCGGCGTCATCAACTACTCGCCCATGGCCTCCGGCCTGCTCACCGGCAAAATGACCGCCGAGCGCATCGCCAGCATGCCCGCCGACGATTGGCGCAAAAAGAACCCGCAGTTCAACCAGCCCAAGCTCGCCCGCAATCTCGCGCTTGCCAACCTGCTCGGGGAGATCGGCAGCCGGCACCAGGTGGAGCCGGGAGTGGTCGCCATCGCCTGGACGCTCCACAACCCCGCCGTCACGGCGGCTATCGTCGGCGCCCGCGGGCCCGGCCAGGTCGAAGGCACGCTCCCCGCCGTTCAGTTCCGCCTCAGCGAGGAGGAGTTTCAGCGGATCGAAAGCTTCCGCCGCGAAAACCCGGCTTGAACGGCAGAAGGCCGCTCACCAATGAGCGGCCTTCTGCTTTCCCGTTCAGGCGCCGTTAGTTGTCGCTCCCAAATGTGTTCTGCACCGGGGTGATCGCCCCGAACAGCCCCCCGCCCGCCGCGGGCTGCGCCGCGAAGAACAGCGAGGTCGCCGGGCCGCCGCTGGTCGACCCGCTGCCGAACGCGATGCCCCAGATTCCATCGACCTTGATCACCGCGTTCGACGCGTCGCGCAGCCTGGCGATAAACTTGCCCGAAACCGGGTTGAAGACATCGATCACGCCGCTTCCATTATTGCTCACCAGCAGGTCATGGCTGTACTGGCCAAAGTCGGCCGGCGCCAGCGCAACGCCCCAGGGCGCGTTCAGAAAGTTGCCCGTCTCGAGCGTGCCGAGCAGTTTTCCTTCCGGCGTGATCGCACCCACCAGCCCGAAGCCCCGCCCATTCACCTGGTCGGTCCCCTGCTTGTTCTGCTTGGCCAGCGTGATGTAGATGTTGCCCCCGATATTCTGTATCCCATAAGGCGCATAGCCGGCTGGCAGCGGAATGCTCGCGATGGCATTCTCGAGCTCAGGCACGCGGTTGAACTTGCTGTCGAACACGTCGATGGTCCGCGCCTTGAAGTCGGTCGCGTACAGGTAGGTGCCGGTTACCCCCTTCACCTTGGCCTGCGCCAGCGTCAGCCCGAAAAAGCTCGAGGTCGCGCTCTGATTCGCCGCGATCTCGGCCGTGTTGTTGCTCACCCCGCCGTTCCATCCGGCGATTAGCCCGTCCAAAGTCGCATAGATAAAGCTCGCCGGCTTGCCGTCGGCGAGGAGGAAGTCGGTCGTGCTGCCGTTGAACACGATCCCGGTCGGGGTCCCGGTCTTGTTCTTACTCGGGTCCGCGGGAGGAATCGCCACCACCAGGCCCAGCGTCGCGCCCGCGCCGGTGTACAGCGTCGAAAGCCCGTTGTTGTTGTCGCTCAGCCACCACGGCCCGGTCGCGGATTCGACCAGCCCCCAGCCCCCTTGCAGGTTCGGATCGAGGGTGGCCGCTTTCGCTGTTGCCGCCGAGTCGGCGACCAAATTGGTCTGCGTGTACTGCTGTGTTGTGACGGTACTCGTCTGGCCGAGTGTTATAGTTGCCGCTGACAGTGTCAGGGCTGCGGCGATCTTCGGGATGCGCATATCTGGAGTGCCTCGTGGTGCCCCGTTTCTGGGCTGCGACGAAGTGTAACAAAACAGGAAATAGTTTGTGATAAAAGCTACCTGCCTGTAAGTAAATACTTTGATCGCTTCCACCCCATCAAGTTTCCTGAAGAGTTGAGCTGTAACTATTGACTTAGATCCGTATCCGGCCACTTACCGACGCGATGCTTGTGGCTGCTCGAGTTGGAACATTGGTCATTAAGTCACGCTAGGGGAAAACTCAACCGGCCCTATTTCGTCCGGGAGATATGAGACATGAAGGGACCCGCGTTTCACTCACATCCCAGCTGGCCAGAGTTCGAGCTCGGGTCATTTCTCCCGGTTCACCACAAAATCCGGAACCCAAAGCAGCGCCCGCTTGTACTCCGACTCCGGCAGCTCATCGAGCGCCCGGCGCGCCCGCTCCGCATGCCGCTGCGCCACGCTCATCGCGAACTCGATCGACCCGTACCGGTCCAGGATCGCCAGCACATCCTCATACCGCACCTGGGTAAACGCCCCATCGGCCAGCACCTGCAGAATCGCTTCCTGCTCCGGGATGGTCGCCTGGCCCAGCGCATGCACCACCGCGAGCGTCGCCTTACCCTCGCGCAGATCGCTCGCCACCGGCTTGCCCAGCACCGCCTCGGCCGCCGTCAGGTCCAGCACGTCGTCCACCACCTGGAACGCCAGCCCGAGCTCGTGGCCATACTGCGCCATGCACTCCTCGGTCCGCGGGTCGGCGCCCGACAGCACCGCGCCCAGCCGCATGCTCACTTCGAACAGGCAGGCCGTCTTGCGGTAGATCAGCTCGTTGTACTCGCCCTCGGAAACCGCCCGGCCCAGCTTTTCGGTCTGCAGCAGCTCGCCTTCCACCATCGCCTGGGTCAGCGAGATCAGCAGCTCCAGCACCCTGAAGTTCTGCTCTTCGAGCGCGATCCGGAAGGCCTGCATGTAGAGCCAGTCCCCGGCCAGCACGCAGCGGCTGTTGCCCCAGGTCGTGTTCGGCGAAGGACGCCCGCGCCGCAGCTCCGCGCCGTCGATGATGTCGTCGTGCACCAGCGTCGCCGTGTGCACCATCTCGATCACCGCGCCCAAACGGTGCATTGCCGCGCCAGAGTAGCCAAGGCTGCGGCAGGCCAGCAGCAGCAAGGAAGGCCGGATGCGCTTGCCGCCGCTCTCGCGCAGGTAGTCGGCAATCTCGGTGATTGCGGCAACAGAGGAAACAGCATCGCGTCCGAACTCCCGCTCAATGGCCAGGAGGTCGTCGTGCAGAAGGTCGAACACCTCCTTCGCCGTCGCTATCGCCGCTGTGCTCACTCACCCTCTTTCCTAGCTGATGCCGGCGCTGCTCGTTCGTTCCCAAACCCGCTTGGACCCAGCCAAACCCCTAGTTCGTCCGGAAATTCGTAAACTGCATATCGATCCCGAACTCGTGCCCCTTCAACAGCGCGATCGTCTGCTGCAGAGTGTCCCGGTCCTTGCCCGTGATCCGCACCGTCTCGCCCTGGATCGTCGCCTGCACCTTCTGCTTCGAGTCCTTTACCAGCTTGACGATTTCTTTCGCCTTCTCGACCGCGATGCCCTGCTTCAGCGTCACTTTCTGGCGCACGCTCGAGCCCGCCGCCGGCTCCACCTTGCCGTAGTCGATCGACTTCACCGAGATGCCGCGCTTGATCAGCTTCTGCTCCAGAATCTGAGTCACCGCTTCCAGCTTGTAGCTGTCCGCCGAGGCAAGTTCCAGGCCCTTCTCATCGCCGTCTAGCTTGATCGACGACTTCGAATCCTTCAGGTCGAACCGGGCGTTCACTTCCTTCGTGGCCTGGTCGATCGCGTTCTTCACTTCCTGGATCTCAATCTTCGACACAATATCGAATGAATTATCAGCGGCCATACGTCCTCTAGGTATCAGCTTCTATTATGGGTGCAAACCCGGTCCGGGCTCTTCCGCCATATCCGCGACATGGAAAAACCGGGCGAAGTTTTCGCTGGTCTGCCGCGCCAGCTCTTCCGGTGAGATGCCGCGCAGCCCGGCGAGCACTGCCGCCGTGCGCACCATGAATGCAGGCTCATTGCGCTTGCCCCGCTCCGGCGCCGGCGCCAGAAACGGGCAGTCCGTTTCCACCAGCAGCCGGTCGAGCGGCACAGCGGCCGCCACGTCCCGCAACCCGCCCGCGCTCGGGTAGGTCAGGTTGCCCGCGAACGAGATCATGAACCCCAGCGCGAGCGCCCACTCCGCCTGCGCCCGCTCGCCCGAAAAGCAGTGCAGCACGCCGCCTAGCCCGGTCGGCCTCCAGTGCTCTTCCAGCATGGCCAGCGTCTGCTCCCACGCGTCGGCTTCCGGCCCGAACGCCTCGCCTGGCCGGCAGTGGATCACCACCGGCTTGCCGTGCGCGGCCGCCAACTCCATCTGCGCCCGAAACGCCTCGCGCTGCACGTCCACGGGAGGGTTTTCCGCGTGATAAAAATCCAGCCCGATCTCCCCGCACGCCAGTACCTCCGACTCCTCCAGCAGCGCGTCCAGGTTCCCGAGCGCCAGCGCATCGCACTGCGCGGCCTCCTGCGGGTGCACCCCGACGGTTGCGAAGATCCGCGGCGTCATCGGCTTGCCGCGATATTCCCGCGCCAGCTTCAACGCGCCGTCCATCGAGGAAGGCCCGTCGCCGATCCCGATCGACAGGATCGTTCGCACCCCCGCCTCCCAGGCCCGGGCCAGCACCAGGTCAAGGTCCTCCGTAAAGCGGCTGTGGTCCAGGTGCGCGTGCGAGTCAACCAGCAAGTTCGTCCTTCTCCTTTCACTCCATGCATAGTGCTGCCTACTTCAACCGCGCCCCGAGCTCGACCTCATCCAGAAACCCCGCCAGCGAAGGCTTGCCGTGCTCCCCGAGCGAAGCGGCCACCACCATCCCGTTCGACTCGAACCCGCGCAGCTTTCGCGGCGCCAGGTTCGCCACAATCACCACCTTGCGTCCGACAAGCGTCTCCGGTGCGTATGTTTCCGCAATGCCGGCCAGGATCTGCCGCCGCTCGTAGCCCAGATCGACCTCCAAACGCAGCAGTTTGTCCGCCTTGGGCACCCGCTCGGCCAGCACAATCTGCGCCACCCGTAGCTCCACCTTCAGGAAATCGTCGATCGTGATCTGCGGCAGTGCGTCGGGCGACATGCCTTCGACGGTGCGCACCTCGATCGCCGCCGGCGTCGTGATCTGCCCAGCCAGCGCCGCATCTTCCATCGCCTGCAAGCCCGGCTCAAACGCCGCCCTGGGCAGATCGCCGACCGGGCCCGCATCGGGCGGGATCGGCGCCAGTACCGGCGCCGCACCCGGTGCACCCGTTATCGAAACCGCCGGGTCCACTGGGACAGCCACACGTTCCGGCCTCGTGGGACTTGCCGGACTCGCCGCCTGCCTTGCGTTTTCCTCTTCCATTGCCTGCATCCTTTCGACCGCGTCCTTTTCCGCCCGCGGAAACACCGGCCCCAGCGCGCCTAAGCGCGTGCCCGGCTTCAACCCACCCCAGCTCAGATGCGCGAGATCGGCGTCCTTGATCTCCCCCAGCCCCAGCTGCGCCCAAACCTTCGCCGCCGCCTCCGGCATCACGGGGTAGAGAAGCGCGGTGAGCACCCGGATCGCCTCGGCGCTTGAGTACAAGACACTGTGCATCTCTCCGAGCCTCGCCTCGCCCAGCGCAGCCGTCTTCCAGGGCGCTCTCTCGCTGATCATGCCGTCCACCGCGCCGGCAAACGCCAGCGCGACTTCCAGAGCACGCGAAAACTCGAGCGCATCGAAGTGCGCGGCGAAGTTTTCAATGGCGGCCGTGGCCGCGTGCCGCAGCGCAATGTCGCAGGCGCCTGAAGGAACCACCCCGCCGCAGTACCTCGCAATCATCGCCAGCGTGCGGCTCACCAGGTTCCCGTACCCATTCGCCAGATCGGCGTTGTAGCGTGCAGCGAGCGCGTCGAACGAAAAATTGCCATCCTGCCCGAACACGATCTCCCGCAGCAGAAAATATCGCAGCGCATCGGCTCCAAGAATGGAAAGAATCGTCTCCGCCCGCACGATGTTCCCGCGCGACTTCGACATCTTCGACTGCTCGAACAACAGCCATCCATGCGCCACCACCGCCTGGGGCAGCGGCAGCCCGGCAGCCAGCAGAAACGCCGGCCAGTACACGCAGTGGAACCGTGAAATCTCCTTGCCGATGATGTGCAGCTGCGCCGGCCAGTACTTCTCGAAAGCGCTCTCGTCCTCCGACCCGTAGCCGAGCGCCGTGATGTAGTTCGCCAGCGCGTCGAGCCACACGTAGATCACATGCGATTCATCGCCCGGCACCGGGATGCCCCACTTGAAACTGGTGCGCGACACCGACAGATCGCGCAGGCCGCCGCGCACAAACGCCAGCACCTCGTTGCGCCGCGCCTCGGGCTGGATAAACTCGGGCCGCTCGGCGTACAGCTCCAGCAGCCTGTTCTCAAACGCCGACAGCTTGAAGAAGTAGTTCTCCTCGCTCACCGTCTCGGTCACGCGGCCGCAGTCCGGGCAGGCTGCCCCCGGGCCGGCCTCCACATACAGCTCGTCCCACACGCAGTACTGCCCGGTGTACGTGCCCTTGTAGAGGAAGCCGCGCTCCTTGAGCACGTTCCACAGCTTGGCCACGCCGCGTTTGTGCCGGGCCTCGGTGGTGCGGATGTAATCGTCGTACGTCAGGCCCATCCGGTCCCACAGACCGCGAAACTCGGCCGACACCAGGTCGGTAAACTGCTGCGGCTCGGTCCCGGCGTTGGCCGCCGACCGCTCGATCTTCTGCCCATGCTCGTCGGTGCCGGTCAGGAACCAGACATCCTGCCCCAGCGACCGCCGCCGCCGCGCGATCGCGTCCGTCACCACGGTCGTATACGTATGCCCGATATGCGGCCGCGCGTTGACGTAGTAGATCGGGGTCGTAATGTAAAAGGGTGTGCTTGGCTCAGGCATGATGGGGGTGCTGCCGGACTCACAATCGGGGTCCGGCGCAACCAACATCTTAGCAGTCGCGCAAAGGCCTTTGGCCTTGGACGCCAAAAACGAACACCCGCCACGAAGTGGCCGCCAGTTCCTTTCTCCTGATGTTCTGCCGCGCGCAGATTCACTCCACGTGGCCTTTCTTTACGGAAAGGCCACACGCGCAGCCGTTCGCTCAAGAGTATGTCAGGAGAAAGGAAAGCCGCGCAGGCGGTTTACCGGCTGCTAATCTGTACTGCCATACACCTGAGGAAAAGAGCAGGGAGCCGCTGTGTACCTTTCCGGACAGAAATCGCTCGCTGAGCATCTTCGCGCTGCACTCGATCGCTTGTACGCCGTCGAGCTCGAACGCATCGCCATCGAGCAGCCGCCCGACCTGCGCTTCGGCGAGTACGCGCTCCCGATCGCCTTCGAGCTGGCCCGCACCCTGCGCAAAGCTCCGCGCAAGATCGCTGACGAGATCGTCGCCGCTCTCGGTACCATCGAAGGGTTTACGTCTTTTGAGGTCGCCGGCGCCGGCTACATCAACGCCCGGCTCGACCGCGCCGCCGCCGTTCGGTCGCTCGCCGCCGATACGCCCGAGCCCAGCACCCGCACCCCCCAGCACGCGCTGGTCGAGCACACCAGCATCAACCCCAACAAAGCCGCCCACGTCGGCCACCTGCGCAACGCCATTCTCGGCGACACCTTCGTGCGCCTGCTGCGCGCCACCGGCGACCGGGTCTCCGTGCAGAACTACATCGACAACACCGGCGTGCAGGTCGCGGATATTGTGGTCGGCCTCGAACACCTCCTCGGCCTCTCGCTCACTGATGTCGAAGCCTGGATGAGCGGCCTGCAAGAACCGATCGACTACGCCTGTTGGGACTTGTACGCCCGCACCTCGCAGTGGTACTCCGCCGGCACCGCGGGAGAAAACGCCGCGCGCAAGCAGCTTCGCCTCGACACCCTGCACCGTCTAGAGGAAGGTGCAAATGCAACCGCCGCGATTGCGGAGCGCGTCGCGACCGCCATTGTGCGGCGCCATCTCGAAACCATGCAGCGGCTGGGCATCGAGTACGACCTGCTACCGCGTGAAAGCGAGATTCTTCATTTGCACTTCTGGGACGCCGCCTTCGCGCAGCTCAAGGACAAGGGCGTGCTCCGCCTCGAAACCGAAGGCAAGAACAAAGGCTGCTGGATCATGCGCCGCGCCGGATCTGACTTTGTCGCGGAGAACGAGCCGGATGAAGACGCCAAAGTCATCGTCCGCTCCAACGGAACCGTCACCTACGTGGGCAAGGACATCGCCTACCACCTGTGGAAGTTCGGCCTGCTGGGCAAGAATTTCGGCTACCGGCCGTTCTTCGACTATCCCGACCACACCTGCTGGATCACCGCCGAGCAGGGCGACCCCGACCACCCACACTTCGGCGGTGCCGACGCCATTTACAACGTCATCGACGCCCGCCAGTCCGACCCGCAGGCCAACGTCATTGAAGCCCTGCGCGGCATGGGCTACACTGAGCAGGCCGCCCACTACACCCATTTCTCCTATGAAATGGTCGCGCTCACCCCGCGCTGCGCCCTCGAGCTCGGCTACGCTGTTTCCGACGAAGACCGCACCCGCGCCTACATCGAGGTCTCGGGCCGCAAGGGTTTCGGCGTGAAGGCCGACGACCTGATCGACCGCCTGCTCGCCGCCACCCGCGAGGAAGTTGCCGAGCGCAACCCCGACCTGAGCCCGGCCGAGCACGAGCGCACCTCGGCGCAGATCGCCATCGGCGCCCTGCGCTACTTCATGCTCAAGTTCACCCGCACCACCGTCATTGCGTTCGACTTCAAGGACGCGCTCTCGTTCGAGGGCGAGACCGGTCCGTACCTGCAATACGCGGTGGTGCGCGTGCGCTCCATCTTCCGCAAAGCCGGCCTCGCGCCCGAGGCAGCCCTCGCGCAGGCCGCTTCACTCGAGCTCGCGCCCCATCTCGATGGCGAAGCAGCCGACAGCATCTGGCAGGTTTGGCTGCGCGCCGCCAAGACCGATCTCATCCTTGAGCAGTGCCGCGACACCGCCGAGCCCGCCCACTTGGCGCGCCACTGCTTCCAGCTCGCGCAGGATTTTTCCGCCTTCTACCGCAAGCACCACATCCTCACCGAGCAGGACCCTGCGCGCAAGGCGCTGCTGTTTGCTACTGCCGCGGTGACAGAACGAACGCTGGTGAGCTCGCTGGCGATTCTGGGTATCGAAGCGCCGGAAGTGATGTAGACCCCCTACGCGGGAGGCGGCCACTTTGTGGCGTGTTCTCGCTAAATGCAGCGTGGCCCTCCCGTTGGTCGGGATCGACATCGTTAATGCCGACCATCGGAAGGCTCACATAGGCCAGGGCCGCCAGCAACAAGGTAAACCCGCCACGAAGTGGCCGCCTCCCGCGCAGGGGGTCTTGCCTCGTTGCAGTAGCCGGTCTTTCGACCGTCTACTGCAACGGCTGCCCCGCGGACGTCAGCAGCTTCAGCTGCTTCTCGTCATACTGCTTCACCCCATCCGGCAGCGGGGCGTAGTTCAGCGAGCTCGCCGCCCCTTGATCGTCCCCGATGATGTACTCCACAAAACTCTTCAGCGCGGTCCGTTTCGCCTTGTCCGGCCCATCCTTCGGAATGATCAGAAACGTCAGCCCCGAGATTGGATACGCATCTTTCGCCGAGGCCGGCGGGTTCACGATCGAATGCCGCGGATCCTGCGCCAGCTGGTCTGAGAACGCGGCGATGGCCGCCGTCGTCCCCGCCGCCGTCGGCGCTTCGTACGCGCCCGCGGCGTTTTCGATCTTCGCCTCCGGCAGCTTGTTCTGCTCCGCGTAGGTCAGCTCCACATACCCGATCGCCCCCGGCGACTGCCGCAGTTGCCCGGTCACGCCCTCGCTGCCTTTGCCGCCCAACCCCACCGGCCACTTCACCGATTTTCCCGCGCCTACCTTCGTCTTCCACTCCGGGCTCACCGTCGCCAGGTAATCCGTAAAGATCGCCGTGGTTCCGCTGCCTTCCGCGCGATGCACCACCACGACCGGCAGCTGCGGCAGCTTCACGCCCGGGTTGTCCTTGGCCACCCGCGGGTCGTTCCAGCTCTTGATCGTCCCCAGGAACATGCCCGCCAGCACCGCCGGCGACAGCTGCAGGTTTGCCGGCGCCCCCGGCAGGTTGTACGTGATGCACACCGGCCCAGCGGTTTCGGGAATCTGGATCACCGGGCCCATCGCCGGCAGCTGCGCATCGGTCAGCGCCGCGTCCGAGGCGCCAAAGTCCACCGTCTTGTTCTTGACCTGCTCAATGCCGCCGCCCGAGCCGATCGACTCATAGTTGATCTGCGTATTGGCATGCGACTGCTGGTAGCTTTCGATCCAGCGCGTCATCACCGGGTACACAAACGTGCTGCCCGCGCCGGTCAACTGCACATTGCCGCCGCCCGAGCCAGACTTGCACGCGGCGAGGCTGCCGCACAAAATGACCGCGCTCGCCAGGGCAAGCACGCGCTTTGAGTAAGGAGAGTTCACAGGTCGTTCCTCCGCGTTCTACCCATCCATCATCCCGCGTCTGTCGCGTAACCAACAGCCCCGCCCCGCAATATTCACCGTTCATTCATCGACCGGCCAGATCGCGCCCGGTGGCAACGCCAGAGCAAACCCCACCGTCCTATCCGCTAGGAGAACCCCCATGGCACAGCAACTGGCAGGAAAAAAGGTAGCAATCCTCGCGACAGAGGGCTTTGAACAGGTTGAGCTCACCGAACCGAAGAAAGCGCTTGAGGCGGCGGGCGCGACGACTCACATCATCTCGCTCAAGCCGGGCGAGATCAAAGGCTGGAATCTTACCGATTGGGGCGAGTCCGTGAAGGTGGACAAAACCGTCGCCGAAGCCAAGACCGCCGATTACGACATGCTCCTGCTGCCCGGCGGGGTGCAGAACCCCGACAAGCTTCGCCTCGACCCCGCCGCTGTTGCGTTCGCAAAGAGCTTCGTCGACAGCGGCAAGTTGGTTGGCGCCATCTGCCATGCGGCGTGGACGTTGATCGAGGCAGGCGTTGTCAAGGGCAAGACCATGACCTCGTGGCCATCGCTCAAGACCGACCTCAAGAACGCGGGCGCAACCTGGGTCGACCAGGAAACGGTAGTCGACGGCAAGCTGATCACCAGCCGCAAACCGGACGACATTCCGGCGTTCAATCAGAAGCTCATCGCCGCTTTGCAGGGCGAGACAGCCAAGGCGGCGTAAGCATGAGCATCGGGCGTCCTTGGAACGGGGCGCCCGATTTTCAACAAAAACATTCCCGACCACCGGGAGGGCCATAGAAGTTCGGGTTGTCACCACAAGGTAAACACGCCACGAAGTGGCCGCCTCCCGCGTAGGCGGTTTCAGCCGTTGACGTACCCCCGCACCCACTCCACCAAGCTGCGCACCCCCACCCCGCTCGGCCCCTTCGCCATCCAGGCTTTCCCGTCATCGAGCCACGTCATTCCCGCAATATCCAGGTGAATCCACGGCGTCTCCCCCGCGAATTCCTTCAGAAACATCGCCGCCGTGATCGCGCCGCCATACCGGCCGCCCGTGTTCATCAGGTCGGCGATATGGGACTTGATCTGCTCGCGGTACTCCTCGCCCAGCGGCAGCCGCCAGAACCGCTCGCCGCTCACCGCGAGGCCGTCTGAAAACTTCCGCCAGGTCGCCTCGTCATTCGCGAACGCCCCCGCGTTATGCTGCCCCAGCGCGACCGAGACCGCCCCGGTCAGCGTCGCCGCATCGATCAGGTGCGTCGCGCCCAGCTGCTTGGCGTAGTGCAGCCCATCGGCCAGCACCAGGCGTCCCTCGGCATCGGTGTTGATCACTTCGATCGTCTTGCCGCTCATCGCTGTCAGCACGTCGCCCGGGCGATACGCGCGGCCGCTCGGCATGTTTTCGGCCGAGCAGATCACGCTCAGCACCCGCACCTTCGGCTTCACGAGCGCCACTGCCCGCATCGCGCCCAGCATCGCCGCGCCCCCGGCCATGTCGTACTTCATCTTCTCCATGCCGTCGGCCGGCTTGATCGAAATCCCGCCTGTGTCGAAGGTGATCGCCTTCCCCACCAGGCCGAGGGTCACATCCGGCGCGGCCCCTTCCGGCTCATACCGGATCACGATCAAAGCCGGCGGCTCGTCCGAGCCCTGGGTCACGCCCAGAAACGCTCCCATCTTCAGCTCGCGCAGCTTCTCGGTCGAGTACACCTCGCACGCCAGCCCCACCTCGGCGCACATGGCCTGTGCTCGCTCGCCCAGCACGGTGGGCGTCAGCACATTGCCGGGCTCGTTCACCAGCGCCCGCGCGAAGTTCTGGCTCTCGGCGACAATCGCGCCCTCGCTCACTCCGTTGGCTACGGCAGCTTGGCCCACCCGCTCGTTCGCAATCACGGTCAGCGAGACCAGGCTCTGATCTTTCCGGTCCGAGCGGTACGTATCCGGATCGAAGTCCGCGACCACAACGCCTTCAACGATCGCCCGTGCGGCATCGGCGTCGCTCGCCTCCACCAGTTCCTGCGGCAGCGCGACCGCGACCTCCTTGAACCCGCGCTGTTTGGCATAGCGCGCCGCCGTCCCCGCCGCCTTGCGCAGCGCGCCCGTGCCCGGCCCCACGCCTTCCACCGCGGCCTTGCCCAGGCCGACTAGCAGCAGCCGTTTCGCCTGGAAGCCGCCAGGGTTGTGCACCAGCAGCGTTTCATTCGCGGCCGATTTGAACTCGCCTCCGGTCAGCACCTCGCCCAGCCCGTCATGCACGGTCTGCGATTCGGTCAGCGGAAAAACCGCGGGTTTGGCATCAGCGCTGGTGCTCGCGCTCTGGTCCACGGTGAAGATCACGAGAAGGTCAGCGGCAGTCTGGGCGGCAAGCGCAAAGCGGAGTTGGGTTTTCACTCCTTAACCATACCGCCGCAGGCGGCTTCAATCCAGAATGAGGTCAAGCAGCCCACGATGACGATCGCAATATGCAACTTGCTGGAAAGGCAGCTAGGCCTGCTTGCGCTCGATCGCATCCAGACGGGTATTATGCTGGCGTTGGGTTCCGTAGAACTCACGCAGGTCGCGCTCCAGGCTGTCGAAGCGAGAGTCCATCCGGTCAAAGCGGGAGTCCATCCGGTCCAGCCGGGAGTCCATCTTGTCCAGCCGGGAATCTATCCGCCCAAAAGCTTCCCGCATTTCCAACCGCATGGCGTCCATGCTGCGGTTGTTCATCAAAAACACAACCAGGAGCGAAAAGAACGGGACACCGATGGCGAGATAGAGCTGCGTGTTATTCATCGTTTTCGAGCCCCTCGCGCGAGGCCAAGATTACAGCCATGCCGAATTAGAGTCAAGCCGCTTTGAAAATGCTTTCGATAATCCTCTCCCCCAAAGGCATCCTCTCCGGGTGAGCGAGTCATCCAGTCCACATCCCGAGCATCGCGAGGGCCATCCCGCTGGCGACCCAACTGTACCGAGAACCCGCCACGAAGTGGCCGCCAGCCCCGTAGGCGGTTTGCTCTTACCGGCCCTTACTCGCCGCCACGGCCTGCCGCGCTTCCTTATCCGCCTCGCGCTTCTTCTCCGTCGCCCGCTTGTCCCAGTCCTGCTTGCCCTTGGCCACCGCGAGCTCGCACTTCACCCGCCCCCGCCGGAAGTACAGCCGCGTCGGGATCAGCGTGAACCCCTTGGCCTGCGTCTGGTCCACCAGCTTCTTGATCTCTCCCGTATGCAGCAGCAGCTTGCGCGTCCGCACCGCGTCGTGGCTCTCAAACCCGGTATGCGAGTAGGCCCCGATATGCGCGTTCAGCAGCCACGCCTCGCCGTCCTTCACCAGGCCGTAGCTGTCCTTCAGGTTGGCCTTGCCCTCGCGGATGCTCTTTACCTCGGAGCCGCGCAGCGCCACCCCCGCCTCGAACCGGTCCATCAGGAAATAGTTGTGCCCCGCCGCGCGGTTCTGCGCCGCGTCCCGGTCGCCCGAGGCCACTGGGTCCCGCGGCGCGGCTTTCGCGGGCGTGCTCGCCTTCTTTTCGGGCTGGGTCTGGTATGTCGACTGGCGGGCCATGACTAAAGATAGATGAACGTGAATTTCCGTGCCTCCCCCCGCTCTTTTTTCGTCAAATCACGGTGCTATACTTCACCAGCATTCGTCTGTAGAGCAGAACGACCGTTGCGGAGCCAGCCTGACCGCCCGCGTGCGCCACACCGCAGGGCTGGCCTACTTACTTCCTGGAGTTTCATGAACCGCCTGACCCACTGGGGCTTCTCCCTCACCGCTTTCTGCCTGCTCGCGGCCACCCAGCATGCCTGGGCGCAGTCCGCCGGCAAGCTGTTCAACCAGGGCCGCGCCGCGGAAGCCCGCGACGACGTCGAAACCGCCTACAACGACTACGCCCGCGCCTACCAGAAGAAGCCAGCCGAGGAGAAGTACAAAATCTCCTACGAGCGCCTGCGCCTCGATGCCGGCGCCGCCCACGTCAAGCAGGGCGAGCGGCTGCGCGACCAGGGCGACAATGTCGGCGCCCTCACCGAGTTTCTCCGCGCGCTTGAAATCGACCCCAGCAACGAGCTTGCCTCCCAGGACATCCGCGTCACCCGCGACAAGATCGACGGCGAGCCCGGCGCCACCCAGCCTGAAACCGCCATGGCGCCCACCGAGCGCAAACAGCTGCAGGGCCTCGGCGCCCCGCCCGAGCTCAAACCCATCTCCAACGAGCCGCTCACCATCCATGCCACCCAAGACTCGAAGGTCATCTACCAGACCATCGGCAAGACCGCCGGCATCAACGTCCTGTTCGATCCCGACTACCACTCCGCCCAGATGACGGTCGACCTCACCAACGTCGACCTTTACGACGCCCTGCGCATCTTCGGCATCCAGTCCGGCACTTTCTGGCGCCCCATCACCGCCAACACCATCTTTGTCGCGCAGAACACCCGCGGCAAACGCACCGAGCTCGACGAGCAGGCGGTCCAGACCTTCTACCTGACCAACATCGCCCAGCAGAACGACCTCAACGACATCCAGACCGCGATCCGCAACGTGATGCCCACGGTCAAGATCTATGCCGTACCCAGCCAGGGTTCGCTGATCATGCGCGGCACCCCGGACGAGCTGCTGCTCGCCGGCAAGCTCATCAACGACCTCGACAAAAGCCGCCCCGAGGTGGTCGTCGACATCGCCGTGCTTGAAGTCAGCCGCACCAAAATGCGCACTTACGGCATCCAGCTGCCCCAGACCGGCACCATCAACTTTCAGCAGAGCAACGCCCTTACCGGCACCAGCACCACCACCACGCCTACCACCGGCACGACCACCGGTACGCCGCCCAGCACCTCCAGCGCGCTGCAGCTCAACCAGCTTGCGCACCTCAACAGCACCAACTTCGCGGTCTCGATCGGCCAGGCCCAGGTCAACCTGATGCTGAGCGATGCCCAGACCAAGACCATCCAGAACCCGCGCCTGCGCGCCACCGACGGCCAGGAGGCGATGGTTCGCATCGGCCAGAAGATTCCGATCGCCTCCGGCTCCTTCTCGGCCGGCGTCGGCAGCGCGCTCGGCTCGCCGCTCGTCAATACCCAGTTCCAGTATCTTGACGTCGGCGTCAACATCGACATGAAGCCGACCGTGCACTACGACCGCGATGTCTCCATGAAGCTCAAGATCGAGGTCTCCTCCGAGGGCCCCCAGCAGAACCTCGGCGGCATCACCAACCCGATCATCAACCAGCAGATCAGCGAGCAGACCATCCGCGTCCGCGACGGGGAGGCGACCGTGCTCAGCGGCATCCTGCAGCATCAGAAATCGCTCTCGATCTCCGGCTACCCGGGTCTGGGCGAGCTGCCGCTGCTCAAGTACATCTTCTCGAGCACGTCCGACACCAACACGGACGACGAGATCGTGTTCCTGCTGACCCCGCATATCGTCCGCGGCACCGACATAACGCCGATGAACCTGCGGCAGGTCGACAGCGGGACCGTCAACGATGTCGAGCTGCGGCACACCAATGCGAACACGGGCGCGAACACCGGCGCCGACACCGGAGATGTGCCGGCTGCCGGCGCCCCCGGCAGCGCTCCCCAGTCCAGCGGCGCAGGCGTCGCCGCCCCCCGCGCCCAGACCCCGGCCGTCACCAATCCGGCCCAGATGCCGGCCGGCACCATCCCCGGCCAGCTCGCCGCACCTCAGCCGGGCAGCCCGGAAGCGGCCGCCGCCCAGGCCGCCGCCGCCGTGGGCTCTGCCTCGAGCGCCGCTCCGGTCGGGCTCCAGCTTGTTCCATCCAATCCGACTCAGTCCGTCGGCAATACCTTCCAGGAGCAGGTCATGCTCACCGGCGGCAAGGACGTCTACTCGGCCTGGCAGGACCTTGAGTACGACCACACCCGCCTGGCCCTGGTCAACGTGGATGTAGGCGACATCCTCGGGCGCGACGGCCAGACCGTCGCTTTGGTCCACCGCGATGACGGCGCCGGCAACGTCGCCATCTCTACCTCGCGGCCGCCGGGCGTCGCCGGCATCACCGGCAGCGGCACCCTGTGCACGCTCACTTTCCAGGCCAAGGCGGCCGGCGATGCCACCATCGCCATCGCCCGTCCGGTGCTGCGCGACAGCAAGCAGCAGCCGGTGCAGGCCACCGGCTCCCAGGGGGTCGTGCACATCAAGTGAGGCGCCTGCTGCAGATTCGCTTCCGCTTTGGGCGAGCTTTCCCGGCCCGCGGGCAAGGGCCAGTGTGCCCGAGCGAAGGCGGCAGATCGCGCCGCGAAGCCGGGGTAACCTTAGTCGAGCTGATCGTGACCGTGGCCATCCTCTCCATCCTGGCCTCGGCCGCCGTGCCCATTGCCCGCTTTGAGCGCAAGCGCGAGAAAGAGCGCGAACTGCGCTACGATCTGTGGACCATGCGTGCCGCCATCGACCGCTACAAGGACGCGGCCGACCGCCACGCTTTTACCACCAAGGTCGACAGCCAGAACTACCCGCCCGACCTCGACACCCTCGTCAATGGCGTCGATGTCCAGGGCAAGAAGGTCAAGTTTCTCCGCCACATTCCCATTGACCCCATGACCGGTAAGGACGACTGGGGCGAGCGCTCCATGCAGGACGACGCCGATTCCACCTCCTTCGGCGGCCAGAACCTGTTCGACATCTACAGCAAATCCGACGGCACCGCGCTCGACGGCACCAAATACTCCACCTGGTAGTCCATCTGTCTATGGTTAGAAGAACGCACAACCCGGAGGAAAGCGGCTTCACGCTGGTCGAGCTGATGATTGTCATGCTCATCATCGGCATTCTTGCCGCTATCGCCATTCCGAGCTACACGGCCTCGATCCGCAGCGCGCGCGAGGCCGTGTTCAGCGAAGATCTCCACGTTATGCGCGAGGCGATCGACTCCTACACCATGGACAAGGAGAAAGCCCCCGAGTCGCTCGACGACCTGGTGCAGGCCGGCTACCTGAAGGAAATCCCGAAAGACCCCGAAACCCAGAGCCGCGACACCTGGGTTCCCGACACCGACGACACCCTGCAGAGCGTCGACCAGACCGCCGGCGGCATCTCGAACGTCCACAGCGGCTCCGCCCAGACCGGCAGCGACGGCCGCCCCTACAGCGAGTGGTAGGCGATGACGCTCCCGGATGCACCCTGAGCGGAGTCGAAGCGCCGCTCTCGGGAGCCTGCACGTGGTACGCTCAGCCCTGTCAGGTTCGAAAACTTCGCAAGCGACAGGAAGCAGCTCATGCGCCTCGAAATAGAATTAGACCGGGAAATAGACGGCCGCTTCATCGCGGAGATCGCGAGCCTTCCAGGCGTCCTCGCCTATGGCGCAACGGAGGAAGAGGCCAAGGCCAATGTTGAAGCTTTGGCGCTGCGAGTCGTCGCGGATCAGCTGGAGCGGGACAAGCGCTCTACCGTCGGCGTGGAGTTTGCAACAGCTTGACCGGGAAATGGCCGAGTTGCAAGGCTAGGCAGGTTCTAAAAGCGCTCAACAGAATTGGATGGATCGAGGAGCCGGATGACAAAAGTCCGGGCTCTCACCGCCAGCTTTTCCATCCTGGTTATGGATACAGCTACACATGGGCGTTTCATGCGGCGGACGAAATTGGTCCGGTGATGATGGCTAAAATCGCGAAGAAGACTGGACTGAAGCGCGCGGACCTGTAGGAAAATCGCTTTTAGTCTAGAACGAGAACGAAAGCCCACCCGCGATACACCGCTGCGCCTGCGCGAAGTACACCGTCGTCCCGTCCTGCGACAGGAACGGCCGGTAGCCCTGTGCCAGCAGGTTCCGCACATCCAGAATCGCCTCCAGCTTGCCCGCCCCGACCCGCTGCAGGTGAAGCGGCTGGCGGATGGAGAGCCCCAGGTACGCGTCGGGATAAGCCCCGCCTGCGTCGAACGGCGCCACCTGCGTGAGCGTTCCGTCCGGCTGCCAGCGATAGCTGCCGCGCACCACAGTCCCGCTGCCCGGCAGGCGCGTCCCGGCGGCAACCGAGGCCATCGGCGTCCGCTGGGCCACAAAGTTTCCGGGCGCGTGCACCGCTTGCGCCACGCTGCTGCCCGGCGGCGCGGCCCCGGCCAGCGCGGCCGCGTCGCCCATCGCGTAGCGCAGCGAGAGCCAGGTGTCCGGGCTGAGCTGGTCGCGCAGCATGGCCAGCACCCCGCCCCCGCTGTAGCCTTTGCCGGAAACCGCGATCGTTCCGGTACCCGGGTCGTACAGCACATCGCCCGAGTCGAGCGCCGCCTCATTGCCGGAAACTCCTCCTTCGACCACCGGGTGCGCCAGCGTGTCGTGGAACAGGCTGATTTCACCGGTCCAGCTCCGCACTCTGCGGCTGATCGCGAGCTCCTGGTGCAGGCCCTGCTCCATCCGCAGGACGCCGCCGGATTCCGAAAGCGCGGGCGCGTCGAGTGCAGCCTGCTCTGGAAGCGCATCGGCGCCGGTCGCGGTTGGCGCACTGGCCATGCTGTACCGCACCAGGGTGTCCCCGGCATGCACCTGGACGGCGGCGAAGGGATGGCTGCCGAATACAGTCGCGGTCCCGCCCAGACGCGCCGCTTCGAACTCGGTGCCCGCGCTCACCTCCGCCAGGTCGCCCAACCGTACCGTGCTGGCCGAGCGCAGCCGCGTCGTGATCAGTCCGCCTGTGGCCCCTGACTGGATCGAAGGCCGATCCGCAAGCGTGACGATCGTCACCACGGACCGGTCCGGCGAAAGCTCCTGGTGGTAGGCCGCCGAGGTCGAGAGGCGGCCCAGGCCGCTGGGATCGATCGCCGACTGGACCGCGAGTAGAACCGTTCGCGTCTCGCTGTCTCCATTCCAGACGACCTGTTGCTCCAGGCCGCCCTGGCCGAACCGCCGCAGCCCGCTGTGGACCATCACCTGCCGCGAACCCTGGGCGGTGCGGTTTTCAGCCTCGATCAGCACCGGGCCATTCGAATGATCGGCAATGCCGCCTTGCGCCGTCTGAGCCGCTGCCTGGCCGGGGTCCAGCAGGCGCAGCAGCGGCCGGTTGGCCGAGAGCCGCAGCGTCCAGGCCCAGTCGTCGGACTCGGCCGCCGGCGTGCGCGGCTCGGCTGGCAGCCATTGCAGCGCCTGGTACAGGGTGCTGAGGGTGAGGTTCACGATCACTTTCGAGTGGGAGAGCAGGCGCAGATCGGAGTGGATGGTGGGCAGGAACAGTGAATTGGTCGCCTCGACCTGGTACATACCCGCGCCCAGCCGCGCCAGCGAGTAGCGCCCGCGATCGTCGGTGAACGTCCGTGCGACGACGCCGTACTCCGCGCTGAGCAGTTCGACCATGGCGCCGATCTGGGGCCGGCCGGCCCGGTCGCGGACTACGCCGGAGACATTCGACCGCAGCACCGCACCGTAAAGGCTCGGGCGGAGCGCTCCGGGAAGACCCGCGAGGGAAGCAGCCCCGGACATACGCTCCGGCAAGGCCTGCGCCGGGGACATGGTGGAGGTGGCAAGGGTGCCGGCAACGAACGCGGCGGCGAAGCCGACGAATCTGGAAGTTCTGTCAATCACTCGGTATGTCTGGGACCCGTTTCTCTGCGCGCTGCTCCCCAAAATACGTGCCGGGCGGCGGCTCTGCTGGCCGCCTGTCCCTTGAGTCCTTCTGCTTCCGCCCGCGCTTTCCGCACCGTGTGACCGAAGTGTAGCGCACTTCCGTCCAGCATGCCGAAATGGAGTCCGGCATGCTTAGCCCGCGCGCCTACTCGACCGTGAACGGCGCCGTCTGCGAGATGTCCTGCTTGGTCACACCGTCGTTCACGCTCACCTTCACACTGTACTTGCCCGCCGGCACCGAGGCCAGCGGCACGGTTTTCGCCACCGTGATCTGGTCGGAGCTGGCGCCCATCGTGGCCGAGCTTTCCTGGGTGTTGAAAATCGTCTTGCCATCGGCCAGGTTGATGATCTGGTAGTCCAGCGTCGCGCCGTTCTTCTTGCTGTCCTGGTTGATGCCCAGGTTGTAGACCTGCATCCAGAAGTTCAGGCTCTGGTCCTTGTGGAAGGTGGCCGCCTGGCTCTGGTTGGCCGTTACCGACGGGTACAGCTTGGTGTTGCCGATGATGAAGTTGCCCGCGCCGATCTCCTTCGAGGGAACCTTCTCCATGTGGGAGGACAGGATCAGCGAGGAGGCCGACAGCCGGTCGTCGTCATAGCGCGGCACCACCACGCCCTGCGCCCAGGTACCGATATGGTCGGCGTTGTTGACGTCCTTGATCGCGATGTCCACCCGGTAACGGCCGGGACGCAGCGGCAGAGCCTTCCAGTAGAGCTGCGAGTTGTTCAGCAGCTTCGGCAGCAGCTCGCTCGGCTCCTCCACCTCGACCGTATCCTCAAAGCTCTGCACGATCTTGTCGGTAATGGTCGAAACCCGGCCGATGATGTGCACCTCGCCCTTGGAAACGCCATCCTTGGTCTGGAACGTGATGTCCTTGTTCTTGATCTGCAGCGTGATCGGCATCAGCACCGTATCGTCGGTCACCTTCACGTAATCGGTGCGCACGTCGAAGGGGAAGTACGGTCCGTTCAGGATCTTCCGGCTGGTCAGGAACTCGGACAGCTTGAGGTCCTGGAACTTGATGACCGGGGGCGCCTGCAGCTTGGCGAAGCGCTCCAGGCGGTCGAACTCCTTGCTCTGCTCCTGGCTGCTCATCGGGCCGGTGCCCAGGTTTTCGAGGCCGCCCTTAAACCGATCCGCTTGCTTGGCCTGGCCCATCTGCTCGTAGAGCGTCGCGCCCGCGCCCGGCACGTGCAGCAGCGCGTCCTTCTCTGACCGGTCGAGCGTCATGTGGTAGTCGCCGCACATGCAGGTGTCCACAAACTCGATGTCGACGTTGTCGCCCACGCCCTCGATGTACCGGTAGTGCCAGGTCTCGAACGGAAATGTAGAGGTCTGGCCGCCGCCCTCTTCCATCGGCCGGTCGTAGCTGCCGCCTGAGGGGTGCGAGTCGATCGAGTCCGGCTTGCCATAGGCAATGTACATATGACCGCGATCGGTGAGCCAGCCTGGTTTTCCAGCGGCAAAATGCTCATTCGAGTACTCGATGCGCCGGTAGTGCTCGTCGCGGAAGGTGTTCTCGGGCGACTCGGGATCGGGGTTGCGCCGCTGCCAGAACTGCTCGATGAACGCGTCGCGCTCCTCGTCGTTCGAGAGCGATTTGAATGCCTTCATCTCCTGGTCGGTGATGATCCAGCGCACGTCCTCGTTGGCCCACTTCTTGTACGGGCCCTTCAGCTCCTGGCGCAGCTCCTTCTGCTGGCTGCGGCGCTCCTGGTCGGAGAGCTTGCGGTTGAGCGGGCTGTCCGGATCGTTCTTGCCGCCCTGGTCCGGACGCTCCACGTTCAACAGGGCCTGCGCGGCCGCGGCGTTCGCCTTGGCGGCCGACATATCCTGGCCGGTGCTGATGGGGACGGCCTGCGCGTCGCCAGTGCCGGCCGGGGGCGCGGACTGCTGGGCCAGCGCGGCGCCGGGCAGCAGCGCCAGTGCAAACGCGGCAGAGGCCGCGAGTGGAAGTCGTTTCAGAGATGTGCGGGAAGGTTCCGGTACGGACGGCGGATTCGACAAATTCAACATGGTGCGGTACTCCTGCGAAACAGCACTATTCTAAGTGGCGGTCGAGAGACTGGCAAGCATTTACCAACCTATATTGGACAGGGCGCATCCGGCTGGCGAAAGGCGGGACAGGGTACGCCCAGCACTGCGGAACGGAGAAGCCTAGCTGGCGCGACTGAAAACCTTCTCCTCCAGCCTGGAGATACGGCCCTCGTGCAGCTTGTAAACCTCTTCCGTCGTTCGATCGAGCTTGGTTTCCACGCGGTCCAGACGCTTCTCCATGCCATCCAGCCGCTTGTCGATGGCTCCAAATCCTGCACGCATTTCCGCGCGCAAATCATCGACGGCGCTGCGGTTTTCCGCGCGCAGATCGTCAAGAGCCTTGCGGTTGTCCGTACGCAGGTCTTCGATCGCGCTGCGAGTGTCCGCGCGCAGGTCATCGATCGCGCTGCGAGTGTCCGCGCGCAGGTCATCGAGAGCCTTGCGATTGTCTGTCCGCAGATCGTCGATCGCGCTGCGATTCTCCGCCCGCAGATCGGTAATCATGCTGCGGTTTTCAGCACGCAGGTCATGGACCGCAGTGCGATTCGAAATAGCCGATGTGATGTAAATGATCAGCAGCGTGAAGAAGGGAACTCCCACCGCGACGAACAGCTGGGTATTGCTCACTGTGCCTCCTCGGGGATTTCGCCGCTGCTCCGCAAGCCAGTGCCGCTATGCGTCAGCCTAGAGGCTACGGGCGGTAAACGCAATTGTTTGGCGAGATTTAGCGCATCGGCTCGGCAGCGGAAGTAACCACCGCCGCTTCCCGGGCCAGCGCGCGGTGCAGTGCGCGCTGCAGCGCGGCCCGGCTTTCCATGTATTCCTCCTCAGCCAGCAGACCCAGCGCGTGCTCGCGCTCGAGCGCCAGCAGCGCGCGTTCAAGCGCCGGCCGCAGCGCGCGCGGGCTTTCCTCGCGCTCCGGCGAGGCCTCGGCAGCCGGACGCCCCCCGCGCAGCAGCCAGGCCGCCCCGGCCAGCAGCAGGACGCCCAGGCCGCCCAGGAGCCAGGGCTTGTACTTGTTTAAAGGGTCGGGCGTGTCGACCGGAGGCCCCAACCCGCCGCCAGGGCGCGTATCGGTCGCCATGCTGCCGCTGGTCGCGACATTGCCGGTTCCCGGCGTGTTCCCGCCGCCGCCGTTCTGGTTCCCGTTCTGCGCCTCGCGCGGCAGCTCGCCCTCGCCCGCGACGGCAAAGCTGACCGGCGCGGCCGCGGCAACGCCCTTACGCACAAACGTCTGCGCGTCCGGATTGGCCTGCACCGGCTGCCAGTCTGTCCCGTCGGGGGTAAAGCGCATGGTTTTCGGCAGCAGCACCACCAGGTTTTCGGTCGCGAGCGCCTCGCGCTGGGTCCAGCCCAGCGTCTTGCCGTCGTACGGCAGGGTGTAGCCCACCTGGAAGCGAGTCTCCCCCGGCCGCACCGGGAAGACGAATGCGTAGTGGCCCTTGCCCGCGAGCGGTATCGGCGACGACTCGACCGGCATGCCGCCTGGGCCCATCGCCGCCGTACCCTGGAGCTTCGCGCCTTCGGGGAGGTAGAACTCGTAGGCATGGTCGCTCAGCTGGGTCCGGGCCGGTTTTGAGTCGTTGCGGACGAAAAAATCCTCGGTCACGCGCAGCTCGCCAGCCGCGCCGGGCCCGGTCTGCATGGCCAGCACGTCGGCCTCGGTCGTCACCCCCTCGACCGCGGCGGCCACGTCGTACACATCCACGTCGACCGTGTGCGCGCCCGCGGGAATCGGCTGAAAATAGGCCGCTTTCTGGTGCGAGACCCGGATCAGGTGCATGCCGGCGCTCGCGTCCTCGCCCGGGTTGGCGGCCGGCACTTCGAGTGTGTAGCGCCCGTTCGCGTCGGATTTGGTCGTCGCGGCGACCTGCATACCTTGCGCGAAGGAGATCAGCGCGACCGTGTCTCCGGAAGAGGGTTTACCGGTGGTGCGATCGGTCACAATGCCCGATACCGGTGCGGCCAGCGCGGACGCTCCGGCAAGAACGCCGGCAAAGCAGAAAACGACGACGCGGGAAACCAGGTTCACCCCCCGAGTGTACCGTCCGACACGCAAGCGGTCCGTCACGCCCGGGGCGGCGAGCCGGCGTGGGCTCCAGTCTGGTGCTGTCGGCCGGGAACCCCGGCCTCGATCTCGGCCACGACCGTCGCGGCCTCAGCTTCCAGCGTGGCCCGCTCGGCCGCGTACTCGTCGTCGCGATACTTGCCCGCGCGGTGCTCGAAGCTCAGGTCGCGCAGATTGTCGTACAGTACGGCCTTGCGCTCTTCGAGGTATTCGAGACGCGTCTTCTGGCTTTGCGCCGCCACCTTCTTTTCCGGGTAAAAAATGTACCCGGCGACGGCAAGTGTCAGCACGATGCAGGCGATCAGGACCGTCATACGTCGCCGGTCTCGCGCCGGACCTTCGCCATGGCGCCGGCCAAAGCCTCGGTCCGGGCTGGCGAGAGCGGAGCCTGCGCCACCCGGGCCGCAGCCTGTGCGCCTTCCTTCCAGCGGCGCAGCAGCAGCAGCGCGCCCAGCAGCCCCAGGATCAGCACTGCCGGCGGCACCACCCAGGCCGCCTCATTGAACCGTGTCAGCATGGGCGAGGCCAGCGTGGTCGGCCCGTACTCCTGCTCAAAGGCGACCAGGATCGCACGGTCGCCCATGCCGCCCGCGAGGTCGGTATGCAGCTTGGCCAGCATGCCGGGCGAGTTGGGGCAGCCCACGTGGTTGCACTCGCCCAGCAGCTGCGCGCAGCCGCAGGTGCACATCATCTGGTGGCTCAGCGCGTCGTAGCGGCCGGCCATATCGCTCGCGCCGGTGCCGGCTACGGCTGTCCCCATCGCGAGCAGCAAAGCCAGTACGACGCGCGCAGGACTTTGAGCAGCGCCCATCAGTCCCCGCCTCCGGCCGCGACCAGTTCGCCCGGCGCGGACACCGGTTTCGGCTCAAGCGTCTCCCGGGCAGCCGGCAGGCTGGTCCGGTTCGGCGCCAGCGCTACCGCGGTTCCGGCTACCACCATCAGCACCCCAATCCAGATCCACGCCACCAGCGGGTTCAGGAAAACCTTAATCACCGGCTGCCCATTGTCGGGGTCCTTGCCCGCGTACACCGTATATAGGTCCCAGGCCAGCGTCGAGTGGTTGGCGACGATGGTTTCCGTCTGCTGCGAAGCCAGATAGAACCGCTTCGCCGGGGTCAGCGTCGTCACCAGCTTGCCATGCTCATACACGTTCAGCAGGGCATACTCGGCGTCGTAGTTCCGGTTCGAGTCCTGGGTAAAGCTCTCGGCGACGAGCGTATACGGCCCCACCTGCATGCGGTCGTGGAAGCCCATCTCCCGCTCCTGGCTCTGGTTGAACGCCGAGCCGGCAAAGCCGATAAAGATGACCGCCACCCCGAAATGGATGATGTAGCCGCCGTAGCGCCGGGTGTTCCGCTGGGTCAGCAGCACCGCCGAGCGCAGCAGCCCGCGGCCGGTTTGCTTGCTGAGCACCCGCGCGCCGCGGCCGAACTCGGAGAAGATCGCGGTGGCGACAAACATCGCGAACACCCACACGATAAACGCGTAAAACGAGCCGGTATCGGTCCAGGGCCGCTCGCCCCAGGCCACCAGCAGCACCGCCATCAACCCGGCCGCCGTCACCGGCGCGGCCAGGTTGCGCCGCACCGAGCGCAGCGAGCCCGTGCGCCAGGCCAGCAGAGGGCCGATGCCGGTCAAGAGCATGAGGAAGATGCCGATCGGCACCGCGACCCGGTTGTAGAACGGCGCGCCCACGGTGACGCGGTTGCCCTGGACGTACTCACTCAAAATGGGAAACAGCGTGCCCCACAGGATGGTGAAGCAGGCCGCCAGCAGAACGATGTTGTTGAACAGGAAGCTCGACTCGCGCGAGGCCAGCGACTCGATGTGGTGCTCGGCCGTGAGATGTCCGCGCTGGCGCCAGAAGGTGAAGGCGCAGACCAGAAACGTGACCAGCATGAAGCCGTGAAACCAGCCGCCGATCGAGCTCTGCGCGAACGCGTGCACGGACGAGACCAGGCCGGAGCGGGTCAGGTCGGTGCCCAGCAGCGTCAGCAGGAACGTGGAAAAAATGAGCCAGACGTTCCACTTTTTCATCATGCCGCGCTTTTCCTGCATCATCACCGAGTGCAGAAACGCGGTGCCGGTCAGCCACGGCATCAGCGAGGCATTCTCGACCGGGTCCCAGCCCCAGTAGCCGCCCCAGCCCAGCACCGAGTAGGCCCAGTGCGCGCCCAGGAAAATCCCGGAGGTCAGGAACAGCCACGTGACCATCGTCCAGCGGCGCGTGATCTGGATCCACTTCTCGCCCGGGTAGCGCATCATCAGCGCGCCCAGCGCGAAGGCGAACGGCACCGAGAAGCCCACGTAGCCGAGGTACAGCATCGGCGGGTGAATGACCATTTCCGGATATTGCAGCAGCGGGTTGAGCCCGAAGCCGTCGGCCGGGATGGTGCCGCCGACCAGCGCGAACGGGGTCGCGACAAAGTTGAGCAGGACGAGAAAGAAGAGCTGAATGGCCGCGAGAATCGTCGAGGCGTAGGCGAACAGCTTCACGTCGGTGCGGTGGCGCAGCCGCAGGACGAACCCGTACGCCGCGAGCAGCCACGCCCACAGCAGCAGCGAGCCCTCCTGCCCGCTCCACAGCGCGGCAAACTTGTAGGCGCCGGGCAGTGCGCGGTTCGAGTGGTGCAGGACGTAGGAGACCGAGAAATCGTTGGTAAACGCAGCCCACACCAGCGCGAACGCGGCCGCGGTGACGGCCACGAAGCTCGCGATGCCGCCGCGGCGCGCGGTCTCGGCGAGCCGCTCCGGCCTGAGCCTGCCCGCGCGTCCGGTGGCGAGCTGGCGCAGCGCGACCCCGCCGGCCAGCAGCGTGTAGGCGCTGAGCGCGAGGGCGAGCAGAAGAGCGTAACTGCCGAAAGCTGGCATCATGTTGGCGAGAGCTGCCCCGGGCGATCGAAGCGCTTTCCGACGGGTGCGGTCGAACAAGCGCGAGCGATGGCTGCGCTTATTCTCGCAGAGGCCGGCAAGCGGGTCCAACGGATCGACGGGAAGGGTTTGACCCAGGGCAAACAGAACCAGGCGCGCCCCGGAAGAGTGTGTCCAATGGCGCGGCACCCCGGCAGGGCGCACGGAGCAAGGGCAACCCAGCGCGGGAGCGCTGACATCCCTGTACCCAACCGGATACGCAACCAGATACGCAACGGGCAGCAGGAAAACGTCTTTCCAACCCAGCAGGCCATGCAGAAGTGACGATAGAGATGATGGATACCCAGATCCTGCTCGTGGACGACAATGCGATCCAGGCCGAAGCGCGAAGCGCCATCCTTTCCAGGTCTGGACCCCATGTCCTGGTGGCACGCAGCGCGGAGGCTGGCTTGGCACTTCTCGACAGCGATGCGGTGCGCGACTCGATCGGATTGATGATCACCGATCACCTGATGCCGGGCATGAATGGGCCGGAACTGGTGGCGCGCGTCCGGCAGTTCCTGCCTGAGCTGCCCATCCTGGTCCTGAGCGGGCTGCCTGACGCCGAGGCGGAGTATAGCGCGGACGAGGTAGTGTTCCGGCTGAAGCCGTTCCCACCGGGCGAGCTGATCCGTCTGGTCAAGCACATGCTTGGCGAACGGGCCCGGCGCAGCGCCTGAGCCGCCCGAGCGGCCTGCGCCTGTTCGTTCTGGTCGCGCCCCAAAATTGAGCCGTCCGCAGCCTCCGCAACGCTGTTCTGGTATAACCTCGCTGCATAGACACGAAAAGATGGCCTTCCGGCGGGAGCCGTTCTCCCCCAAAGAGCCTTTCCGTTTTCCCAGACGCACGAGGAAAGATGTGTGACTAGCGGAGAAGTATTCGCGCGTTGACGCGGAACTTTTCCTCAACCACGGGCTTTTTACGCGCAGGCCTCGTGTTCGTCTTCATGTCGCCGATATGGAAAGCGGGTCTTCAAGACAAGAGGAGTGAGTGAAATGGCGACAGCGCGACACCAGCGAGCCGTAACCGGAGAGAAGCCGCACTGTCCGCAATGCGAGGGGATAGAACTGCGACGGCAGGGCCGCGTCGGCCTGATGCAGCGGGTGGTGCTTCCACGACTTGGACTATTTCCTTGGGAGTGCGGGCTGTGCCGGAAGATCTACTTCCTGCGGCAGCGTTCGACCGGGTACCGCCAGCACTCGACCGCGGCAGCCGTGACGCGCCTGGATCTGGTGCCGGCTGTCAGCGCGGCCCGGCCCATGCTGAAAGCGCTGGCGCAGAAAAAGAGCGCCAGCTAACTACTTTCCGCGACTGAAGAAACAGACGGCGGTTATTCTTTTTCAGCCGGGATCCGCGCGCATTCGGTCCCGCCCCGATCTGAGGGGCTTGCGGTTGCGCCGGGACAGGCCGGTGCGGGGCAGCTTATGGGTTTGCTTCCTTGGAAACCCGTACACTGCCTTCCGACCGTGCCGTAATCATTCGTCGCGGGATCGCGGCCACAAGATCCCGCGCCAGCACGGATCAGCCGCGCCAGTGGCCTCCGACCCAGTACCAGCCGCCCGGCCGGCGGTCCCAGCGCCCCGGCACCCAGACGGCGCGGGGCCTCGGCGGCAGCGCCCATCGGCCGCCGGTCCAGATATAGCGCCGGCCGTCCCAGCGCTGGTAGCCCGGCACCCAGGTATAGCCGCGGCCGGGAGCCGCATAGGGGCGCTCGACCACGGGCGGCGGCGGGGCGATCCGCACGTACTGCGCCTCGGCCGCGATCGGCAGCACTGCCCCGAGCACCATCGCCCAGGCTGTTCGCTTCCAGATGTTCTTGATCCATCGATTCTCGTCACTCATGAGATCCTCCTTCGTTTGCAATGCTTCCGGCACACTGTCGCAGATTTTTGAGGCATGGTGCAGCACAAAAAACGCTGCTGCTACACCAACGTCACCCGTCCGGGAAAGCTCCCATTTCCCGGAAACTTCCGCGAAACCTGTGTCCTCCTTGCGAACCCGGGCTCTAGTCTCAGGTTGCGCGCGCCGGGCAACAATCCCCGCCTCGGGGCTGCCGTGCAACCAGTCCGCCCGACCGCCTGCCGCCGCTCTCTTGCGGGGTGTGCTTCGATTTGGACCGGAGTGCCCGCGAATTCGCATTCCATGGTGGCGAATCTTTCCGGTCACGGTATGATGGCGTGGATTCCCGGACCAGCGCATGGAGACGCGCTGGAAGCCGGGGCCAAGTCGGGAGCAGGCGCGGAGCAAGCCCATGAACTGGAAAAAAACAGCGGCGGTCTGCGGAACCGTCCTCCTGCTGGCCGCCGTCGCCGGCTTTACGGTAGTGCGGGCGCGCGGCAGCTACACCAAGGTGCTGGTCGGCAAGGTGGAGCGCGGCGAGATTTCTTCCGTGGTCAGCGGCACCGGGCAGATCAAGCCCAAGACCTACGTCAACATCGGCGCGACGGCGTTCGGCCGCATCACCCACCTTTATGTGAAGGAGGGCGAGCGGGTGCGCCGCGGCCAAGTGCTGGCCACCATTGAAAATGTGCAGCCGGAGTCGAGCGTCGCCGCGCAGCGCGAGGCGATCTCCGCGGCCAAGACCGACATCAACTCGTTTATCGCGGCCGAGCAGACCGCGCAGGCCAACATCGAGCATGCCAACGCGGACCTCGAGCAGAAGCAGCTCGACTACAAGCGCTACCAGCAGCTGTACGAGGAGAAGCTGGTCTCGAAGCAGGATTTCGATGCCCGCAAGGCCGCCTACGACCTCGATCTGGCGAGCCTGGCCCAGGCGCAGGCCGCGCTGGTGCAGGCGAAAGCGAATACGGAGTCGGCGCGCGGGCATCTCGGCACCCAGGTCGCGACCCTGCGCTCCGACGTGGACTCGCTCGACAAGACGGTCAGCATGGCCCCCTATGACGGCATCGTGACCAACCTGCCGGTGCGCGAGGGCGAGACCATGGTCACCGGCATCCAGAACGCCGAAGGCTCGACGCTGATGACCATCGCCGATATGTCGATCGTGACCGCCGAGGTCAAGATCGACGAGACCGACATTGTCAACGTCAAGATCGGCCAGCCGGTCGAGGTTTCGGTCGATGCGCTGCCTGACAAGGTGTTCAAGGGCCGCGTCACCGAGGTGGGCGACCAGGCGCTGCTGCGCTCCTCCGGCATGGCCACCAGCCAGTCGACCAGCGGGACCGAAGAGGCGAAAGACTTCAAGGTCATCGTCACCCTCGATAGCGGCCAGCAGGTCGACGCCCTGCGGCCGGGCCTCTCGACCACGGCCAAGATCGTCACGGCGGACAAGAAGGACGTGCTCTCGGTGCCGATCCAGGCGCTGACCGACCCTCCGTCGGCGAGCGCGCTGAAGGGCGGCGGAGCCACGGTGCAGGCCGCGGCCGAATCCGCACCCGTAAGCGGGCCCGGCGGCAAGCAGGGTGTGTTCGTGCTGCGGCAGGAGCAGGGCAAGCTGCGGGCGCATTTCGTCCCGCTCTCGACCGGCATCAGCGGCACCTCAAAGATGGAGGTCACCGGGCCCATCCACGCCGGCGACCAGATTGTGACCGGCACCTACAAGGTACTGCGCGTGCTCAAGAACGATGCGCCGGTGAAGGCGGCGACCGAAGCCGAGCTGGCGCCGAAGACCGATGACGGCGCGGGCGGCTAGGGATCAGGAATCAGGAGTCAGCGAACAGACACTGCGTTCTGGTTTCAGGAAAGTAAACGCTGTTCCAGAAACCGGAACGGGTTTCAGAATACGCGGCAATGTACCTGCCCATGGGATCACGAGGAGCGGAATGGCGGTAGCGGAGCAAACGGCAGCGGCTGTGGCGGGCAACGTCATCGTAGTCGACAACCTGTGGAAGACCTACCAGATGGGCGAGCAGGCGGTGCATGCCCTGCAGGGCATTAACCTCAACATCCGCCACAACGAGTACGTGGCCATCATGGGCCCGTCCGGCTCCGGCAAGTCGACGCTGATGAACCTGATCGGCTGCCTCGACACGCCCAGCCAAGGCCAATACTGGCTGAATGGGCACCTGGTCTCGGAGCTCGACGACGACCAACTGGCGCGCATCCGCAACCGGGAGATCGGCTTCGTTTTCCAGACCTTCAACCTTCTGGCGCGCGCGAGCGCCCTGCACAACGTGGAGCTGCCGCTGATCTACAACGGGACCGGGTCGGCCGAGCGGCTGGAGCGGGCGCGCGCGGCGCTGACCGCGGTCAACCTGGAAGAACGTATGGACCACCGGCCGAACGAGCTTTCCGGCGGCCAGCGGCAACGGGTCGCCATCGCCCGCGCGCTCATCAACCGGCCCTCGATCATCCTGGCCGACGAGCCGACCGGCAACCTCGATTCGAAGACCGGCGACGAGATCATGGCGCTGTTCGACGAGCTGCACAGCCGGGGCAACACCATCGTCGTCGTCACCCACGAGCCGGATATCGCCGAGTACGCGCACCGGGTGGTGACGATCCGCGACGGGGTCATCGCGTCGGACCACCCGTCGGCGCGCATGCGGCCCGCGCAGCCTGCATCCTGAAAAGATCCCGAAAACTCTTCCTCACGTCCTGCTCCACTTCGCCGATAAGCCACCTGAGACCGCATATATGCGGCGAAAGTTGGGGGAGCTGATGGCACTGAACAGGTCCGTGCCCGGCGCGCAAGCGGCCGGAAGCGATAGAGGGAGCAATGCGGAGAGCACGACAGGGAGCCTGGCCGCGATCAGCAGCGGGCAGAGGGTCCGCTGGACGCTGGGCCAGATGGTGGGGCGCAGCGCCGCGATGGAGCGGCTCTTCCTCCAGATGCGGTATCTCTCGAAACACCTGCGGCTGGCGCTGATCGAGGGAGAACGCGGCACCGGCAAGCTGCTGGCCGCGGAAACACTGCACGAGCTGAGCCTGAGCAGGAGCAGCGGCTTTGTCGCCTGCCCGGCAGCGCAGTTTCTCGAGGACGGCGGCTCGGCGGCGCGCATCGAGCAGGCGCGCGGAGGCACGCTGTACCTGTCCCAGCTCGAACTGTTGAACCATGAGCAGCAGGGGCGTTTGCTGCACCTGCTCGAGTGGGTACAGCAGCAGCATGCGCGCAGCGGCGGTCTGCGCCAGGCGGAGGGCGCCATGCCGCGGGCGCTGCTGCTCTCCTCCCGGCGCGCGCTGCGTCCGCTGGTGCTGTACGGCAAGTTTCGCGGCGACCTGTACCAGCAGATCTCCGCCGTGCACCTGCTGCTGCCTCCGCTGCGGGACCGGCGCGAGGATGTCGCGATGCTGGTCGAGGTGTTTCTCGCGCGGGTCGCCCGGCAGTACGGCAAGCCTCTGCGCGGCGCCGCGCAGGAGGTTCTGCCCCACCTGCTGGCCTACGGCTGGCCCGGCAATCTTGCCGAGTTGCAGGCGATCATCTCCCGGGCCGCTGCGCGGGCCGAGGGCGAGTGGCTGCTGGGCCGGGACGTGGTGCTGCCGGCGCACGAAAACCAGGGTGTTGCTTCGTCCAGTCTGGTGCTGGCCCCGCGCCTCGGCAGATTCCCCGGCGCGGCCGCGCCTGCGATTGCACCTGCGATTGCGGTATGGCCCGCGCGCGCGATCGAAGCCTCCACGCCGCCGCCAAGCGCCATGGGAGCCGGCGCTGCCGGCCAGGCCGGGCCAGTCGCCGGACCGGTCGCCGGACCGGTCGCAGTGCAGACGGCCTTGGATGCGGAAGGCGGCCCCCGGCTCGACCCCAATCTCGACCGCGCGATTCTGCGCCATATCCGACGGGTGCTGGCCAGCGTGGATGGAAACAAGCTGCGCGCGGCCCGGCTGCTGGGGATCAGCCGGTCCACGCTGTACCGTTTGCTCGATGCCGAGGCCGCGTCTGCCCCGGCTGGGGAAAATAGGCCTGCGGAAAACCGGATCCAGGCGCTCCGTCAGCCGCCCACGCTTCAGCCGCCCATGCTCCAGCCGTCGATGCTGCAGCCGTCGATGGCGCGGCAATCGGTGATGGAGCAGTAGAGCCGGTCGATGGCGGCCGTTTAGAGCCGTTTGCCTGTAGGTGGCGAGGCGGGAATGTTGTTGCATGTGGCTTTTCTTGACGGAAAAGCCACGTCAAGAGTCGTCTATCTCTCTATAGCAGCAGGCAAACGGCTCTAGGCTCTGTCCCGGGCGAGGATCGGCCGCTGCGCGGCTGGCACAAGGCCAAACCGCATCGGGAATCGCCTTCCCGGATCATCCTCCGGGACCGTAAGGTACACTCGGCAACAAACGCGCTGCGCTTTGCCGCGCAGCGCGTTTCCTCCGATTGGACCCTGACCGGAATCATGCTGAAACTCTTTCCCCGCGCTTTTCTCGTTTTCGCGTTGCCAGTACTGCTGCCAGGGAGCCTGCCGGCGTGGCCGCAGCACCCGGGCTCGTTTCCCAAATCGGCGCTCGCGCCCACACCCGCGCCCAATGCGCCGGCTGCCCCGCCGGCGCCGATGGCAGCCAACACGCCGGTGAAGGAGCGGTCCGCGGCCCTGGCGGCGCTGTTTGCCGAGATGTGGCAGGACCGGCTGGAGCATAACCCCGAGTTCGCGACCGCGGTCGGGGACAAGCGCTACAACGACCGGCTCGACGAGTACTCGGCCGCGGCCTACAACGACGATGTCGCGCGCGGGCAGGCGTTTCTGCTGCGCCTCGCCGCCATCGCGACCGACGGCCTGCCCGAGCAGGAGCAGCTCTCGAAAGATTTGATGCTGCGCCGCCTGATCGAGCAGCAGCAAGAGGCGGTCTTCGAGCCCTGGGAGATGCCGGTGAACCAGTTTGCGGGCATCCAGGTGGACCTGCCGCAGCTGCAGTCCATTGCGCCGTTCACGGCGGTGAAGGATTACGACGACTACATCGCGCGTATGCACGCGGTGCCGCGCGCGTTTCAACAGGTGACCAACTCGATCGAATCGGGGATCGCGGACAAGCGCACGCCGCCGCGGTTCCTGCTCGAGAAAGTGCTGAAGCAGACGCAGACGCTCGCCGGCGGGAAGCCGGAGGACAGCCCCTTCGCGCGGCCGCTGGCCAAGTTTCCAGCCAGCATCGCGGCGGCCGACCAGGCGCGCATCCGCACCGACCTGCTCGCGGCCATCGCGAAGGATGTGCAGCCCGCGTATGCCCGTTTTGCGAACTTTGTGCAGGGCACGTACATTCCGGCCGGACGCGCCGAGCCCGGAGCCTGGTCGCTGCCCGACGGGGATGCCTACTATGCCTTCCGGGTGAAGCAGAGCACCACCACCGACCTGACCCCGGCGCAGATTCACCAGATTGGCCTGGACGAAGTGGCACGCGACGAAGCCGAAATCCTAGCCATCGCGCACAAGCTCGGCTTCAAGGACATCGCCGCTCTACGCGCCGCGGTCGCCGCCGACCCGAAGCAGCACCCGGTGAGCCGCGAGGCCCTGCTCGCGGTCTACCGCAGGGATCTGGACGCGATGCGGCCCAGGCTGCCGCAGTATTTCGGCATCCTGCCCAAGGCGCCGCTCGAGGTCGAGCCGGTGCCGGCCTACTCGGAAAAAGAGCAGGCGCCGGCGTACTACCAGCGGGGAACCCCGGACGGCTCGCGCCCAGGCACGATCTACATCAATACTTACGATTTCGCGCACCGCTCGCTTGCGAACGTGGAATCGATCGCCTACCACGAGGGCATTCCCGGGCACCACCTGCAGATTTCGATCGCGCAGGAGCTGAGCGGGCTGCCCCAGTTCCGCAAGTACGCCGGCTACACCGCCTACACCGAGGGATGGGGCCTGTATGCCGAGCGGCTGGGCAAGGACATGGGCTTCTACCAAGACCCCTACTCGGACTACGGGCGGCTGGAGACGGACATCTTTCGCGCGGTGCGGCTGGTCGTCGATACCGGCGTGCACTCCCAGCACTGGACGCGCCAGCAGATGATCGACTACTTCCATGCGCACACGGGCCTGGACGAGTCGACGGTGCAGGCGGAGACGGACCGCTATATCGCGTGGCCGGCGCAGGCGCTGGGCTACAAGATCGGGCAGCTTGAAATCCTGAAGCTGCGCGCCCAGGCGCAGGCGGCGCTGGGCGCGAAGTTCGACTACCGCAGCTTCCACGACGAGGTGCTGGACGCCGGACCGCTGCCGATGGATGTGCTGGAGACGAGGGTGGCGGCGTGGATTGGAACCCAGGGAGCGAAAAAATGAGCGATCTGTCGGATCTGCCCGGGCTGTCTGATTTTGTCCATCCAACGGATGCAACGGGTGCGGGAAATGCGCCGACACAAGCGGAACGGCCGCACATCGCGGTGCTGGGCGCGGGCAAGATGGGCGGCATTCTGCTGCAGGCCTTTCTGCGGCAGCAGCTGTTCGCGCCCGGAGAGATCGCCGCCACGGTGGCGCACGAGGACCGGGCGGCGGCCCTTTCCACGCAGTGGGGCGTTGAGGTCACAACCGACAATCTGCGCGCGGCCCAGGGCGCGGATATTCTGCTGCTGGCGGTCAAGCCGTTTCAGATCGAGGACCTGCTCACCCGCATCCAGCCCGCGCTCGCGCCGGGCAAGCTTGTGATCTCGGTGGCCGCCTCGGTGCGGACGCGGGCGATCGAGGAGGCAGCCGGGATGGACGTCGCGGTGATCCGGGCGATGCCGAACACGCCTTCAACGCTGGGTGCGGGCATGGCCGGGCTGTGCCGGGGGCGCTTTGTGACCGACGCGCAGATGGAGCTGGCCGGGCGGGTGTTCGCGACCGTGGGCCGCACGGTGGTGGTGGATGAGAAGCACATGGACGCTGTGACCGGGCTGTCGGCCAGCGGTCCCGCGTTCATCTATATCATTCTCGAGTCGCTGGCCGAGGCGGGGGTCAAGGTCGGGCTGCCCAGGGATGTGGCCACGCTGCTGGCGGCACAGACCACCTTCGGCGCGGCGAAGATGGTGCTCGATACCGGGTACCATCCGGCTCTGCTGAAGGACGCCGTGACGACGCCGGCCGGCTGCACTATCGACGGGATTTTGGAGTTGGAGGAGGGCGGTCTGCGAGTCACGCTGATTAAAGCCGTGATGCGTGCGACCGAGCGGGCGCGCGAACTCGGGAAAGGCTGAACAGCGGCAGCGAACTCCGCTCGGGTTGCGCCCCCAAGCAGGCGCCTGTGCCCGCTCACAATCTAAGACGTTACTGGGGCGTCGCGTCTTTCGCCTTCTGGTTCGCCTGCATGGTCGAGTCCTTCGCGTCCATTTTGGTCTGGGTCGCTTTATCAGTCACTTCACTGCGTTTCGCGGCGCTTGGATCGAACACCTTCTGCACGCCTTCTTTGGACTTGTTATAGGTCTTGACCGAAGCTTCCTTGGTCTTGTCCGCGGCGACAGTGGTACCTTCCTTGGTCTTGTCGGCGGCTTTGGCGGTGCCGCTCTTGGTGCTCGCGGCGGCCTTCTTGGTGGTGTGCTTGGTCTTGTGATACGCCTTCTTCGTGGTCTTGCTGGTCGCGTGGCCGGTATCCGTCGCTGCATTCTTGGTGTCGGTGCCGGCGTTGTGCGCATCCTGGCTGGCGGTCTGGGCGAAAGAAGCGGCCGGCATGAGCAGCGTGGAGGCGAGTGCGACGGAGGCGAGCGGTAAAAAGACGCGCAAATTTCTCATAGAAAAAGAAAGATTCGATTTCGCGAGAAAGGGTTGCTGCCCGCGCCCATGCGGAGAGGAAAAGAAGGCTAGAATCGGGCCAGCGGCGCTTTCCCCGGCTGCTGCTTCGACATCATGGCCACAAAAGTATCCATTCCGGAAAACGAAACGGAGTTTTCGCGAGCAGCCCAGCCCCGGGCCGAGATTTCGGCTCCGCCCGCCCCGGCTCCAGCCGCCAGCCGGCCTCCGCGCTGGCTGCGGCGGTACAGCTGGCTGGTGGTCGCCTACAACGTGCTCGTGATTCTGTGGGGCGCGGTGGTACGCGCGACCGGTTCCGGCAACGGCTGCGGCGATCACTGGCCGCTGTGCGGCGGCACGGTGGTGCAGCACTGGAGCACGCTGGCCTCGGTGATCGAGTTCGCGCACCGGGCCTCGGTCGGGGTCGGGGTCGCCGCCCTGGCGCCTTTGGTTCTGTTCACCTGGAAGCGCACGCCTCGCCGGCATTTGGCGCGGGCGTTCGCGACGGCTGCCGCGGTGCTTACTTTCAACGAAGGGCTGCTGGGTGCGCTGCTGGTGGTGCTGCACCATACCGGGAGCGACCAGTCGCCGATGCGGGCGTTCTGGCTTTCGCTGCACCTTGCAAATACCCTGCTTCTGCTGGCCGCGCTGGCGCTGACGGCGCACTTCCTGGGCCGCGCCAGCGCGCGCATGCGGGGCGGCGTCGAGCTGCGCCACGCGCTACCCTCCGCCATCGGGCTGCTGGCCGTACTGCTGGTAGGCGTGAGCGGCTCGCTGGCCGCGCTGGGCGACACGCTGTACCCGGCGCACTCGCTGGCCGAGGCATTTGCGCAGGACCTGTCGCCGCACGGCAGCTGGCTGCTGCATGTCCGCTGGATTCACCCCGCATTGAGCCTACTGACCGCCGTCTGGGTCCTGTTTCTGGTCGCGAGCAGCCGCAGGAACGACAGCGGCCGGCTGGGCGCGGCGGTCGCGGGGCTGGTAGGCATGCAGATCGTGCTGGGGATCGCCGACGTGCTGCTGCTGGCGCCGACCTGGCTGCAGGTGGCGCACCTGCTGGGTGCGGACCTGCTGTGGATCGCGCTGGTGGTGCTGGCGGCGCGGGTCTGCGTGCGGCCCATCGGCTGCCCGGGCTACGCCTGCGCCCTGGGCCGCAAGCCGCCCCAGCGCGCAGCCGCTCAGCCTCGGGCCGGTTCGGCTGCCTCGCTGTAGGCCGCGCGGTACCACTCGACCGTCTGGTGCAGGCCGTCCTCAAAACTCACCCGCGGCTCGTAGCCGAAGGCCTCCCGCGCCGCGCTGATGTCGGCAAGCGAGTTCTGGATGTCGCCGGCGCGCTCGGGTCCATGGATCGGCGGCTGGCCAAACGCGAGCAGCCGGGCCAGGATCTGGAAGGTCTGGTTGAGCGTGTGCCGCTGGCCGCAGGCAATGTTGAAGACGCACCCCGCGACCTTCTCGGGCGGAGCGGCGGCGGCCAGCAGGTTGGCCGAGACCGCGTTGGCGACGTAAGTAAAATCGCGGCCCTGCTCGCCGTCGCCGAAGACGGTGGGCGGCTCGCCGCGCATCATCTGGAGTGCCCAGCGGGCCATGACGCCGGAGTAGGGCGAGTCCGGCACCTGGCGCGGGCCGAAGATATTGAAGTAGCGCAGCGCCACTGTTTCGAGGCCGTAAACCTGCCAGTACGAGCGCATGTAGAGCTCGCCCGTGAGCTTCTGCACCGGGTAGGGGGCGATGGGCATGGGCACCATCGTCTCGACACGGGGAAAGCCGGGCTGGTTGCCATAGGCCGAGGAGGACGCGGCGTAAATGACGCGGCGCACCCCGGCCGCCCGCGCGCCTTCGAGTAGGTTGAAGGTGCCGTCGATGTTGGCGGTGTGCGAGGTGCGCGGGTCTTTGATGGAGCGCGGTACCGAAGGCAGCGCGGCCTGGTGGTAGATGACCTCGATGCCCTGGCAGGCGCGGGCGACGGCCGCGGCGTCGCGCAGGTCGGCTTGGTGCAGGGAAAAGGGCGCGCCGCTCTCCCGCGCCGCTTTCTCGACCGCGCGGATGTTTTCCTGCCGGCCGGTTTCAAAGTTGTCGAGCCCGCGGACCGGCTCGCCCTGCCGCAGGAGGGTTTCAGCGATCCAGGAGCCGATAAAGCCGGCGCAGCCGGTTACCAGGGTGTGTGCCATCGCTTTATCGTACTTGGTTACTCCCGGGTGGGGGTGCTTCGCCGGGTGGCAGATGAACGCGTAGGAAATGCGGCATACTGGGGTGCATGGACCGCGTAGACCCGATCGACCCGAAAGCCCCGCTATCTCCGTTCAAACTCGCGCCCTGGTTCCAGACCCGTATTTGGGGTTTTGACGATCTGGCGCCCTGGTTCGATCACAAGGCAGCCGCGGGCGAGCCGATTGGCGAGGTTTGGCTGACGGGGGCGAAGTGCACGATCGCGACTGGACAGCTGGCCGGGCAGAACTTCGCGCATATGGTGAAGTATCGCGCGCAAACCATTCTAGGAAAAGCGTTTGCTGCGGACGGCGAGTACCCGCTGCTGATCAAGGTCCTGTTTCCGCGCGACAAGCTGAGCGTGCAGGTGCACCCTGACGACGCGCTGGCACGGCAGAAAGGCGAGCCCCGCGGCAAGACAGAGTGCTGGTACGCGCTCGACGCGAAACCGGATGCGAAGGTGGCGCTGGGCTGGAAGCCGGGAGTGACGCCGGCGGCGGTGCGCGCGGCGGTTGCGGACAACACCCTGGAAGCACTTTTGGGCTGGCTGCCGCTGCATGTCGGCGACATGGTGTATGTCGATGCGGGAACGGTGCACGCCATCTGGCCGGGTTCGGTGATTCTCGAGACCCAGCAAACCTCGGACACGACGTACCGGCTGTACGATTACGGCCGCCCGCGCGAGCTGCATGTGGAGGCGTCTCTGGAGGCGATGCGGATGCACACGGGTGCCGGCAAGGTGGAGCCCAGGCCGGGCACGCGCGGCGAGACGGTGATTGTGGACGAGAAGTATTTCCGCATGGAGCAGTGGGACGGCGATGCGGCGGGGCTGAGCGCGGCGGCGGCGGCCGAGCCGGGGCCGCAGCTGCTGTTTGTGGCTGGGGGCACGCTGCGGATCGAGCCGCGGGAAGCCGGGGCTTTCGAGCCGTTCACGCTGGCGCGGTGCGAGTTGGCGGTGGTTCCGGCCGAAACCAGCGCCTGGGAGGCGCGGGGCGAGGCGGAAGTGATGCGGATTGTTCCCAAGGCCGCGCCGCCGGTTTAGCCGCGATGCGCTCAAGAAAAACCCTGCCGTGACGATAAGAGACAGGGCGGCAAACAATCCGCCCGGGAGTGAAAGGAGAGCCAATGGCACGACAGGAAGAGTTCCGGCCCATCATCCTGGCTGGGGGAAGCGGAACCCGCTTCTGGCCGCGCAGCCGTAAGGCGCGCGCGAAGCAGGTGCTGGCGCTCGACGGCGAGCGGACGATGATCCAGCGGACGGTCGACCGGCTGGGCGCGCTAAGTTCCGCTGAGGATGTGTGGGTGATCACCAACGACCTGCTTTCGCCCGAGATCTGCGGCCAGCTGGACGCGGTGCCCAAGCAGCAGGTGGTATGCGAGCCGGCAGCCCGCAACACCGCGCCGGCAGCCGGCCTGGCGGCATTCCTGATCGAGCGGCAGAACCCGGACGCGGTTCTCGGCATGTTTCCGGCCGACCACGTAATCGCCAATGAAGCGGCGTTCGTCGCGGTGATCCGCCGGGCGATCCACCTGGCGGCGGCCGGCGAAAACATGGTGGTGCTGGGCATCAAGCCGACCCGCGCCGAGACCGGCTACGGCTACATCGAGACTGGCGACGCGATGCCGGGCGGTGAGCTGCGGGTGCGCCGTTTTACCGAGAAGCCGAACCAGGAGCGCGCCGAGGCCTTTGTCGCGGCAGGGAACTACCACTGGAACTCGGGAATCTTCGTCTGGAGCGCCCGGACGCTGGCGAACGCGATGCGCGAGCACCTGCCGGAGACCGCGCCGCTGCTGGAGACGATCGCCGCCGCGCATGGCACGCCGCAGTGGGAGCAAGTTTTCGCCGAGCTGTACCCGCGGTGCGAAAACATCAGCGTGGACTACGCGATCCTCGAGCCGCGGTCGGCCAAGGGCGAGCACCACTCAAACTTGTTCTGCCTGCAGGCGGATTTCGGCTGGAACGATCTGGGCTCGTGGGCGGCGCTCTACGAGCACCAGCTAGAGCAGAACGACGGCGTGGATGCGCAGGGCAATGTGATGGAGGCGGCCGGGGTGATGACCGTTGACGCGCACCGCAACTATGCCTACAGCCCCAAGAAGTTTGTCGCGCTGGTGGGCGTAAGCGACCTGGTGGTGGTCGAAACGGACGACGCGATTCTGGTGACGACCCGCCACCACTCGCAGGATGTGGGCAAGGTGGTGAAGGAGCTGGCGGCGAAGGGGAAGACGGAGCTGATCTAGGCGTCAGGAATCAGGCGTCAGGAAACAGGCGTCAGGAAACAGGCGTCAGGAAACAGGAAACAGGCGTCAGGCAGAGACAACTGTCATCCTGAGCGCAGAGATGGATAGGCTTTTCGGTTGGCAACACTTGAGGGGACGGCAAACGCATGGAAGTCAAGTTCGGCACGGACGGCTGGCGCGGGATTATCGCTGCTGATTTCACCTTTGAGAATGTCCGGGTAGCGGCGGCGGCGATCGGGAACTACCTGCTTGGTGAGGGCGGGCGCGAGAAGGGTGCGGCCATCGGCTATGACACGCGGTTCGGCTCGCGCGCGTTCGCCGAGGCGGTGGCGGAGGTGCTCGCGGGCGCGGGCATCCCGGTCGCGCTCGCGGACAGCATTACGCCGACCCCGGCGCTCTCGCTCGGCGTTCGAGACCGCGGCTGCGCAGGCGGCGTCATGATTACTTCCTCGCACAATCCTTTCCAGTGGAACGGGGTGAAGTACAAGGGCTGGTACGGCGGCTCGGGGCGTCCGGCGATCATCGCCGAGATCGAAAAGGACCTGGGCAAGCCGCTCGCGAAGGCGGCGACGCCGGCGAAAATCGAGCACGTCGACCTCAACGGCCCTTATATCCAGGCGATCCGCGCGTTCGCCAACCTGGAGGCGATCCGGACTTCGGGGTTCAAGTTTGCGGTGGACTGCATGTATGGCGCGGGCCGCGGGGTGCTCGCCGGCATTTTCACCGAGCTCGGGGTCGAGTTCGTCGAGATTCGCGCCGAGCACAATCCGCTGTTTCCGGGCATCAACCCGGAGCCGATCGAGCCGCACATCCGCGCGCTCGGCGACGCTGTTGTCGCGAACAAGTGCCAGGCCGGGTTCGCGACCGATGGCGATGCGGACCGGATCGGGGCCATCGACGAGCATGGGGAGTTTGTCGACCCGCACAAGATTTTTTCGATTTTGCTCGAATGGCTGCTCAAGACGAAAGACTGGCCGGGCGGCGTGACCCGCGCCTTCAACACGACGAGCATGCTGGACCGCATCGCGGCGAAGTACCATCGCCCGCTGTATGAGCACGGCATCGGCTTCAAGTATGTGGTCGATCTGATGCTTGAGAAAGACATCCTGATCGGCGGGGAGGAGTCGGGCGGCATCGGCATCGCCAGGCACCTGCCGGAGCGCGACGGGCTGCTGAACTCTCTGCTGCTGGCGACCGTGATGGCGGAGGAGAAGAAGACGCTGGGCGAGCTGGTGCAGGCGCTGCAGGAGGAGTACGGCGAGCACCAGTACGGGCGCATCGATCTTCACATCGACGACAAGCTCAAGAACGCGGCGATCGCGAAGGCGAAGGCAGGGGTGAAGGAGTTTGCGGGGATGCCGGTCGAGCGGGTGAGCACGCTGGACGGAATCAAGTTTTTCGTCAAGAATCCGGAGGCCGCGGGAAAGAAGAATGCAGCCGAAAGCTGGCTGCTGCTGCGGGCCTCGGGCACCGAGCCGCTGCTGCGGATTTACTCGGAGTCGTGCTCGAAGGAGTCGGTCGAGAAGCTGCTCGAGGCAGGGAAGCAGTTCGCGATGGGGAGCCTGGGCTGACAAGCGGCAGCTGAACAGCTTTGCCCTGCAAGGTTAAGGGTCATAGGCCGGACGGTCTATTGCGCTTACCCCGCTGAGCAGTGTTTACTGCACCGCGTTGAAACAAGCGTCCGGATCGTGCCGCGCATGGAAAGCCGGCCGTCATCCGCGGCGGCTCCCGCAAACACCGTCACTCCCTTTCACTCTCAGGAGGAGCCATGCCGCACACAGCCCTGAAGCGCTTCCCAATCCTTCTTGCAATCGTGATAGCGCTGCTGTTGGTGCTCCCAGCCAACGCCGCAACCGGCACCTATTTACAGAACAGCACGCTCTACCCACGCCTGGTGCGGCTGTCGCACGGCTCGCCGCAGGTCAACGGGCAGATCGTCGCCAGCACCAATGGGAACATCTTTTTGAGCACCGACAATGGCGCGAGCTTTACCTTCCTCGATACCGTGCCGACGCAGGCCGGCAGCACGGAGCGGTGCTGCGCAACGCTGTACGAAATGCCGAGAACGGTCGGGAGCCTGCAGGCGGGCACGCTGCTGTTCGCGGGCTCGTACTTCTCCGGGCAGACGCCGGCGATTGAGATCTACACGAGCACCGACCAGGGCCGGACGTGGAATTATTCGTCCACTCCCGTGACCGGCGGCGACAGCAAGCACGGCCTGTGGGAGCCCGAGTTCACGATCGCGAACGATGGCGCGCTGGTGATGTTCTGGTCGGATGAGACGGACGCGTGCTGCAGCCAGAAGCTGGCGCAGATCCGCACCTACAGCGGGACGGCGTGGCAGGACCAGATGAACACGGTCGCGAGCCTGGTGCAGGCGGACCGGCCGGGGATGGCGGTGGTCTCGAAGCTGCCCAGCGGGACGTTCTTTATGAGCTACGAGCTGTGCGGGCCGGCGGCGTGCACGGTGTTTTCTCGTACTTCGGCGGACGGGTGGAACTTCGGGACTGCCTCGAATACCGGGACGAAGATACAGACGACGGCCGGGCAGTTTTTCGAGCATGCGCCGGCGAATGTGTGGAGCCCTTCGGCCGCGAGCAGTGGGTTGCTGCTGCTGGTGGGGCAGGTTTTGTTCGAGTCGAACGGGGCGGTTTCGCCGAGCAACGGGCAGCTGCTGTTTACCAACACGAGCGCCGATGGATCGGGTGCGTGGTCGACGATGCCAGCGCCGGTGCAGGTGCCCACCGCGTATGACAATTACTGCCCCAACTATTCCTCGGCGCTGCTGCCGTCGCTCGACGGGTCGAGCCTGCTGGAGCTGGCGAGCGATTACAACAGCAGCAAGCAATGCGTGAGCTACTACGCGACCGAACCGCTGACGCAGGCGGCCGCGCGGCGCAAAGCATCGCCGAAAGGCCGATAACGGCGCGATTCCCGGAGCGTCTTCCGCGTCCGCTCCGGGGGAGCAACGATTCCCAAACCTTTCATGCTGCTCGCAGCCGCTCGATAGAATCTAACTCGAGGAATGCGGCGCGCTTTCTTGAGGCGCGCCCCTGAAAGGTTGTGAACCGATGAGCACTGCCGCCCCCGTTGCCGCGAAAACCCCGTTGACCCAGCTGCCCGCCTGGAAAGCGCTCCAGGCCCACTACGAAGCAATTGCGCCGCGGCATCTGCGCGAAATCTTCAAGCAGGATCCCGAGCGGGGCGGCCGGTTGACGGCTTCATTCGAGGACATCTACCTCGATTACTCGAAGCACCGGATTACGGATGAGACGGTGAAGCTGCTGCTGGAGCTGGCGGAGCAGAGCGGGCTCGCCGCGCACCGCGACGCGATGTTCGCGGGCGAGAAGATCAACACGACCGAGGGTCGGGCTGTGCTGCATGTGGCGCTGCGGGCGCCGAAGAACGCGGTGATTGAGGTCGACGGCAAGAATGTCGTTCCGGAGGTGCACGCGGTGCTGGACCGGATGGCGGCATTCGCGGACCGGGTGCGCTCGGGGGCGTGGACCGGGCAAACGGGCAAACGGATCAAGACGGTGATCAACATCGGCATCGGCGGGTCGGACCTGGGGCCGGTGATGGCCTATGAGGCGCTGCGGTTTTACTCGCAGCGGGAGCTGGCGTTCAAGTTTGTTTCGAACATCGATGGGACGGATTTCGCCGAGGCCACCGAGGGGCTGAGCGCGGAGGAAACGCTGTTCATTGTCTCGTCGAAGACGTTTACCACGCTCGAAACGATGACAAATGCGCATACGGCGCGGGAATGGTCGCTGAAGCAGCTGGGCGGCGACCAGAAGGCGGTTGCGAAGCATTTTGTCGCGGTCAGCACCAACGCCGGCGAGGTCTCGAAGTTCGGCATTGATACGGCGAATATGTTCGGGTTCTGGGACTGGGTGGGCGGCCGCTACTCAATGGACTCGGCGATCGGGTTGTCGACGATGATCGCGATCGGGCCGGAAAACTTCCGCAAGATGCTGGCTGGGTTCCACGCTATGGACGAGCACTTCCGCACCGCGCCGCTCGGGAAGAACCTGCCGGTGCTGATGGGGCTGCTGGGGGTCTGGTACAACAACTTTTTCGGCGCGCAGACCGTCGCGGTGCTGCCGTATGACCAGTACCTGAAGCGGTTCCCGGCGTACCTGCAGCAGCTCACAATGGAGTCGAACGGCAAGCATGTGACCCTCGCCGGCGAGCGGGTGAACTACGAGACGGGGCAGATCTTCTGGGGCGAGCCGGGGACGAATGGGCAGCACTCGTTCTACCAGCTGATCCACCAGGGGACGAAGCTGATTCCGTGCGATCTAATCGGGTTCAACCAGACACTGAACCCGCAGGGAAAGCACCATGACTACCTGATGGCGAACGTGTTTGCGCAGGCCGAGGCGCTGGCGTTCGGCAAGACGGCGGACGAGGTAAAAGCGGAAGGCACGAAGCCGGAGCTGGTGGCGCACCGGGTGTTCGAGGGCAACCGGCCGACCAATACTATTCTGGTAGACAGGCTGACGCCGGAGTCGCTGGGCAAGCTGGTCGCGCTGTATGAGCACATGGTGTTTACGCAGGGGGTCGTCTGGCAGATCGACTCGTTCGACCAGTGGGGGGTGGAGCTGGGCAAGAAGCTGGCGGTGGAGATCATCGCGGACTTGGATGGGTCGAAGCAGAACCGGCATGACAGCTCGACGGCGGCACTGATTGCGCGGTATCGCAGGGGGCGGGGGTAAAAGCGAAGACCGCCTGCGCGGCCAGCGGCCACTGCGTGGCGGCGGGCGGCCGCTACGCGGATTTCCATTTGGGGAAGGAGCTTGTCAGCGGCAGCAACTTTTTTTTAGCGGCGGGGTCTTTGCTAGCACAGGATAGATTGTCTCTCGCAGGAACTCGAAGCAGGGACAGGAGTGCAGATGACAACGGAACGGCTTCTCCGCAAAGCAAGTCAGTCGATCAGGGTGGCAGCGGGAACGGGTGCGCTGGCTACGCTGCTGGTGCTTACACCCAGCCCCGCGCGTGCGCAGTACACGGTGAGCGACCCGCAGCTGCAGACGAGCGTGGCCACCGCTCTGCATAACGATACGAAGCTCAGCGGCGCGAACATCAGCGCGACCGCCGCCCAGGGTGTGGTCACGCTGACCGGCAGCGTCGCCGACGAGGCGGCGCGGGTGGAGGCGGAGCAGGTGGTGGCCGGGGTGAGCGGCGTGCGCTCGATCCAGGACAACATCAATACGGCGGATGCGGGAACGGCGTCGGCACCGGCAAACGCAGCACCTGCTCCCCCGCCCGCGGCGGAGCCGGCACAGCCCCCCGCGCCGAATGATCAAGCGGGGAATGCACCGCCGCCCCCGACGGCCGCACCGACGAGTTCGGCGAGCGGCATGCCCCCGGCGCCACCGGCGGACCAGTCCGCTGATCAGCAGCAGTATCCGCCGGATGGGAACGGGACGGGGAATGGACCTGGGAACGGACCCGGAAATGGACCGGGGAACGGACCGGGCCAGCAGAACGGCTACCCGAACGGAAATCGAAGTCAGTATCCGGGCCAGTACCCAAGTCAGTACCCGGGCCAATATCCGGGCCAGGGCAACGGCTATCCGGCGAACAGCGCGGAAAACGGAGGCTACGGCCCGCGAGGCAACGCGCGCCCGCCGCGCAGCTCGAATTTTGGCGTCACGCCGCAGCAGCAGAATGCCAGCGGCCCGGTAAGCATGCCGGCTGGAACCTTACTGAGCGTGCGGACCGCGCAGCCTCTTAGCACCGGCGCCCTGAAGGGCGGCGAATATTTCCAGGTGACCTCCGCCGCGGACGTGTACGCCAACGGCGTCGTGGCCATTCCGCGCGGCGCCGTGCTGACGGGCATCGTGGTGGAGTCGAAGAATGCAGGTCCGTTCGCGGGCAGCCCCAAGCTGGACCTGCGGCTGACCTCGATCCAGTTGGGAACCACAACCTATCCGGTGGACTCCGAGGTGTGGTCGAGCCAGGGGCCCAGCAAGACCGGGCGCACGGTGGGCAATGCGGCTGGCGGCGCGGTGGTAGGGGCGTTGATCGGCGCGGTGGCTGGCGGCGGATTGGGTGCGGGTGTGGGTGCGATCGCCGGGGGCACGGGCGGCGCGCTGATTTCAGGCGCCACGCACGGGCCGCGGCTCGACCTGCCGCCTGAGGCGCTGCTCGAGTTCCACCTGGCGCAGCCGCTTACGGTGCAGCCGGTGCGGTTTGACGAAGCCGAACGGCTGGCGTCTTCGGTGCCGGAGCAGCCGGTGCTGCGCAGAAGGCCGGTGTATGTGGCCGCGCCTTATCCGTATGCCTACCCTCCGCCTTATCCGTATGCGGTGCGACCGTACCCTTACGCCTACTATCCGCGGTACTAGGCTGTCGGAATTAGGAGACAGAAAGCAGGCTCTCTGACTGCGCAGGCCGGTAAAACCGGCCTGCTTCGCTCGGGATGAGTTCTTCTTCCTGCTTCCATCTTCCTGGATTGCGCGGCGGGCGGGTGTATCTCTCTTCTCACACGATTCTGGCGGCTGGGTACCAAAGTCAATCGGAGTTTCGAGCCCGCGCCTTTATAGTCAAGGCATGGCCCCGGCAACCACCACCCGCTCCGCTCCTGCTGTTGCCAACCCGCTGCTGACGCGGCGTGCGTTTCTCGCGCTCGGCAGCGCGGCCGCGGCCGGGCTCGCGCTGTACGCGGGGGAGATCGGCCGGCACGAGCTCGTCCTCGAACGGCGCACGATCCGCATCGCGGGCCTGGCGGAGGGCTTCGCCGGTTTGCGCATCGCGCAGCTTTCCGACATTCACTTCGCGGAATACACAGAGCCGTTTTTCGTCGAGCACGCGGTGCGGCAGATCAACCGGCTGCGGCCCGACATCGTGATGCTTACCGGCGACTTCGTGACCATGGCGCCGGTCGAGAAGACGCGCGCGGAGAAGTATGCGCCGCTGGTGGCTGCGATCCTCGCCGGGATCGAGTGCGGGCACCGCTATGCCGTGCTCGGCAACCACGACTGGATGGTCAATGCCGGCGCGGTGATTGACGCGCTCAAGGCGGTCGGCATTCCGCTGCTGCGCAATCAGAGCCTGCCGTTTGAGCGGGATGGCGGGCGGTTCTGGATTGCGGGGCTGATGGACGCGCTGAGTTGGGAGGCGGACCTGAACAAGACCATGCCGGCGCATGCCGTGAAAGACAAGGAGCCGGTTATCTTGATGGCGCACGAACCGGATATTCTGCCGGCGGTGGCGCGGCTGAACGCGGTGGACCTGATGCTCTCCGGCCATACGCATGGCGGCCAGGTGCGGCTGCCGTTTCTGCCGCCGCTGCTGCTGCCGCCGCTGGGCAAGCGCTTTGTCGAGGGCCACTTCCAGTGGGGGCGGACGCAGCTGTACGTGAACCGGGGCCTGGGCGCGGTGGGGCTGCCGTTCCGGTTCAACTGCCCGGCGGAGCTGACCGAGCTGACCTTGCAGCCTGCTTAGGTCATTTGCCCGGTATACTTAGGTACAACGCCTGGCCGCGGCCGGGCGCACTCTCTCGCGTCCGCGCGCCTGTAAGCGCGCCTGCCGACCGCCAAAGGCCAGCTAGATTCCATGATCCGCTTCCTGCAGAAAGACAATCGCTTCATCAAGACGGTCTTCTTCGTCATCATCGCCGTGGCCTGCGTCACGATGGTCATCACGTTGGTGCCGGGCATCTTCCAGACCAGTGCCGAAACCCAGGCGAACTACGCAACGATCCGCGGCGGCAACCCGTTCACACGGCTGTTCGGCGCCTCGACCGAGGTCACGACGCAGGATGTGCAGCAGGCCGCGGAGCGCATGCTGAAGCGCCAGGGCTGGCCCGATGCGGCGCTGCCGTTCGTGATGCAGCGCGCCGGGCAGGGATTGATTCAGCAGGCGGTGATGTTGAACGAGGCGAACCGGCTGGGCCTGCAGGTGAGCGATGAAGCGGTCGCGAAGTTCCTGCACAGCGGGCCGATCGGCGCGGCGCTGTTTCCGGGCGGACAGTACATCGGCGATCAGCGGTATGCGGAGCTGATCGCGGATAACTTCGGCATTTCGCGCGAGCGGTTCGAGGCGGAGATCAAGAAAGAGCTTGAAGAGGCGCGGCTGCGCGATCTGGTTACCGGCAGCGTCGCGGTCTCGGACGCGGAGGTGCGCTCGAGCTACATGGGGCAGGCGACCAAAATCAAGTTCACCTACGCGGTGCTGACTTCGGATGACCTGGCGAAGACCATCAACCCGACCGACGCCGAGCTGCAGAGCTTCTTCAAGTCGCACAGCGCGCTGTATGCGAATGCGATTCCGGAGACGCGCAAGCTGCAGTATCTGGTCTTTACCGCGGACAATGTTCCGGGCGGGGTGAAGCCGCCGACCGATGCGGAAGAGCAGGCGTACTACAACGCGCATGCGAGCGACTACAAGGTGGACGAGCAGGTAAAGGTGCGCCACATCCTGATCAAGGTTGCGCCGAACGCCTCGCCGGCCGATGACGCGGCCGCGAAGGCGAAGGCGCAGGGCATTTTGGATCAGCTGCACAAGGGCGGCAACTTTGCCGAGCTGGCAAAGAAGAACTCCGACGATCCGGGCTCGAAGGACCAGGGCGGTGAGCTGGGCTTCCTCAAGCGGGGCGCGACCGTGCCTCCGTTTGAGCAGGCCGCGTTCAGCCTGGAGCCGGGACAGACCTCCGGCCTGGTGAAGTCGCAGTTCGGCTACCACATCATCCAGACCGAAGAGAAGCAGACCGCGCACACGCGGCCGTTCGACGAGGTAAAGCCGCAGATCCTGGCCGGGCTGACCCAGCAGAAGGAGCAGGCCGCACAGCAGGCTTATGCCAGTCAGTTGGCGAGCGAAGCGAAGAAGAGCGGAATGCAGGCGACTGCGGCCGCGCACCATCTGCAGCTGCAAACGACTGACTATGTCCAGCAGGATGCGGTGGTGCCCGGTGTAGCGGACGCCTCGAAGCTGCTGACCGCCGCGTTCACTGTAGCCAAGGGCGCGTCGCCGGCGACCGCGAGCACGGGCGACGGGTTCGCCGTCTACCAGGTGGAAGACGTGCGCGCCGCGCATGCGCCGGAGTTCGCAAGCTACAAGGACCACATCCTGGCCGACTACCGCACGCAGCAGACCCCGGTGCTGCTGGAGCAGAAGACCACGCAGATGGCGGATAAGGCGCACGCGACCAACGATCTGGCCGCGGCGGCGAAGGAGTTTGGCGCAACCATCAAGACCAGCGACCTGATCGGCCGCGACGGGCAGGTGCCGGATGTGGGCGCGGTGGCGACAACAGCGCCGCAGCTGTTCACGCTGAACGTGGGGCAGATCAGCGGGCCGATCCGCGGAGACCGGACCGGGGTGGTGGCGAGGCTCGATGACAAGCAGGAGCCTTCGGCCGCGGACGTGGCGCAGCACTTGCCGCAGGCCAAGGACGCGCTGCTCGACCAGAACCGCGAGGAGGCGTTCGCGGTGTTCGTCAGCAGCCTGACCGAGCAGTACCAGAAGGATAAGCGCATCGTGGTGAGCAAGCAGGCGCAGGCCATGCCGCAGCTGCCGGGGCAGCCGGGAAGCTAAAGCGGCTCCGGAAGAGCGCGGGGCAACGGGCCCGCCGCAAAGAGAATCTTTCCAAGCGGCGGGCCTTTTTTGCCTGCACTGACTGGACACTCATGCCTTTCGATCGCGCCTCCGGATTGCTGCTGCACATCTCTTCTCTTCCTTCCAACGGCGGCATCGGCGACCTGGGGCCGGCGGCTTACGACTTTGCCAACTTTCTGCATGCGGCGGGGCAGCGCATCTGGCAGGTGCTGCCGCTCAACCCGGTGGGCTACGGCAACTCGCCGTACGCGGCGCTTTCGGCGATGGCGGGCAACCCGCTGTTCGTAAGCCTGGAGGTGCTGCGCGACTGGGGATGGATCGCGGGCGAGCGTTTGGCCGAGCTGCCGGATGACGCTGGTTCAGTGGACTTCGACGCGGTGATCGAGAAGAAACTGCCGCTGCTGCGGGAAGCCGCAGCGGCGTTTTTAGGGCAGCACACAGAGAAGCAGTGGGCGCGGTTTGAAGCGTTCTGCCGCGATAAGGCGGCGTGGCTCGACGATTACGTTGCGTTCGTGGTGCTGCGCCAGCAAAACGGCAACGCGCTGTGGACCGAGTGGCCGAAGCCGCTGGGTGCCCGCGAGCCGGAAGCGCTGGCGCGGTTTCGCGAGGAGAATGCGCAGGCGCTCGCGGTCGAAAAGGCGGTCCAGTTCGCGTTTGACGAGCAGTGGTTCCACCTGCACGGCTACTGCCGCGAGCGCGGCATCGACCTGATGGGCGACATCGCGATCTTCGTTTCGTTCGACTCGGCCGATGTGTGGACGCACCCCGAATTGTTCGATTTGCGCGAAGATGGCACGCCGGCGCGCGTGGCCGGGGTGCCGCCGGACTACTTCAGCAAGACGGGCCAGAGGTGGGGCAACCCACTGTACAAGTGGGAGACGCTGGCGGCGCAGGAGTTTGGCTGGTGGGTGGAGCGGATCGGGCGCGCGACGGAGCTGTACGACATGATCCGGCTCGACCACTTCCGCGGCTTTGAGGCCTACTGGTCGATCCCCGGCGAGGACGAGACCGCGGTCAATGGCAAGTGGGTGAAGGCGCCGGGGCATGCGCTGTTTACCAGGCTGCGCGAGGCACTGGGAACGCTGCCGTTTATCGCGGAGGACTTGGGCGTGATTACCGATGAGGTGGATGCGCTGCGCACCGCGTTCGAGCTGCCGGGCATGCGGATTTTGCAGTTCGGCTTCGGTAACCGTGGCGCGCACAGTTATCTGCCGCACCGCTTTGAGACCAACGCGGTGGTGTACACGGGCACGCACGACAATGACACGACGCTGGGCTGGTGGCAGAACGGGGCGACCGCGGAGGAGAAGGCGGCGATCGAGATCTATGCGCCGCCGGGCGAGGATGGACCGGCGTGGTCGCTGATCCGCGCGGCCGCGACCTCGGTTGCCGATCTATGTTTGTTTCCGTTGCAGGATGTGATCGGCGTGGGCTCGGAGGGGCGCATGAATGTGCCTTCGGCCGCGACCGGTAACTGGAGCTGGCGGTTTGCGCAGGCTGCGTTGACCAGGGAGGTTGCGGAAAAGCTGCGCGCGATTACCGACGGCACCGACCGCACGCTGGCGGCGCAGCGGGAGATTGCGAGAGCGAAGGAAGAGGATGCGAAAGCGGCAGCGGCGGTGAAAGCGGCCGCGCCGGGGAGATAGTCCGCGTGTGAGGGTGCAGGTGCTTCGCGCAGAACCGGATGCACAGACGGGATACCGGCTCTGCTGCGCTACTGGTTGCGCGTGAGGATCGCGACGGGGAACTCTGCAAAGAGCTCGGCGAGTTCCAGCGAGTTTCCGTTCGAGGCGATTTCCTTGCCGGTAAAGGCGTGCACCCATGTTGTGGCCGCGTCATCCGGCAGCGTAACCCCCATGCCGGCCCAGTGTTCGCCGATCGGCATCTCGGCTTTGCCACCGGTCAGCGTGTAAGTGAAGCACGGGATAACCACCAATACATTGTCTCCACGCATGTAGGCCAGCGCGTGCTCCGGGTCGCTGACTTCGAGCGGTGTATACACGCCGTCGTCGAACACCGCGCGATGCGCGTTGCGTACGGCAAGCGTTTTCTGCATCGCGAACAGCTTGACGCGGCCGTCTTCGAGCGTCCCGAGCACGTCTGCAATTGTTTCTGTAACCGGCGCGGTGGCAAATGCGTCGAGCGTTCCGCTGCGATGGGCGTAGTCGACCGGGCGGCGGTTGTCGGGGTCGACCAGGCTCAGGTCCCACATGTCGGTGCCCTGGTAGAAGTCCGGGACGCCTGGCGAGGTGGCTTTCAGCACCATCTGCGCGAGTGAGTTAACCGCGCCGTGCAGCTTGACCGGCTCGAGCAGGCGCTCGAGTTCTTCAATGAAGCGCGTCGTGCCTTCGCTGCTTACCAGCAGCCGGTCGACGAAGGCCTGTACGGCTTCGGTGTACTCAGGCCGCGGGTTGATCCAGCTCACGTTGACCTTGCCCTCGCTAAGCGCCTTGGCCATGTACTCCTTCACCCGGCCGGCGAAGTTTTTCTGGTGGACTTTGAGCCACGGCCACGCGCCCACGATGGTCTGGTAGATCAGGTACTCCTCGTTCGCATCGGGCGCGACGGTGCCGTCTTCGAGCGTGGTCTTGAAGCGCGCGTTGGCTTCGGCCCAGTGCTCGACCTGCGCGGCCCAGGCGTCGGGCATCTCCGAGAGCACATTGAGGCGGTTGCGCACGTCCTCGCTGCGTTTGGTGTCGTGGGTCGAGGTGGTCAGCAGCGCGTGCGGCGTGTGCTTCAGCCGCTCTGCATTGGCCCGGTGCAGGGTCTCCGGCTTCAGCCCGAAGGCGTCCATTGCGGAGCCTACTTCGTTCGACGAGAGAAAGCGGAAGTACACGTAGAAGCTGGTGTCCTCGACACCCTTCGCCATCACCGGACCGGTGAGCTGCTGAAACTTGAGCGCAAAGTAGAGCTGCGCTTCGTCGTGAACTGCGTCCTTGGTCCCGCGGCCTTCCAGTAACAGCATCTGTTGCAGATAGTCGAACGCCGACCCGTCCACACTGGCATTGCGCCGCTTGGCGGTGCGGACCGCGGTGCGGATCGTCTTCTTATCCTCCTCCGAATACTGGCCGCGCTCGTCGATGTAGGTGCGGTAGATGGGGAAGCAGGCGATGGTTTCGCGGATGACGGTTTCAAGCAGGTTGTCGGTAAAGTCGCGCACGCGGCGGTCGCTGCGCGCCAGGTGCGAGAGCAGGTTGGCAAGTACATGGGTCTCGCTTGAAAGCGAGCTCAGCATCACGTTGCGCTTGGCCTCGTAGACAATCTGCATCGGGTTGACGCCGCCGCCGATAAAGTCCGAGTAGATCGCGTTGAAGCGCGTCCTGTTCTTCGCCTGGATAAAGAACTGATTGGCGAAGTGCACGAAGTCGTAGCCGGAGGTGCCCTGCACAGCCCAGGTGCGGGGCAGGGTCTCGCCCGGCTCGAGGATTTTCTCGACGACGCAGTACAGCGGCAGTTTGGATTCGGTCCAGTCGCGGCCGCGGGTCGCGTCGAGCACCGCGCGCTCGATGCCGCTCGCCTCGTGCGTGTCCAGCCTGGGGCCCATGCACTGGGCCGCGATGAAGAGCTGCTGCAAACGCTCCAGGTAGACGTGCGGGTTGAACATGCCGTCGCAGTGGTCGATGCGCAGACCGGTTACGTCGCCATTGGCAAGCAGCTTGCGGATGAGCGAATGCGTTTCGGCGAAGACCTCCGGGTTCTCCATGCGCAGGCCGACCAGGTCGTTGACGTCGAAGAAGCGGCGGTAGTTGATCTGCTCGCTGGAGGTGCGCCAGAATGCCAGCCGGTAGGGCTGCGCCTCGAGCAGGGCGTGCAGCGCGTCGAAGGAGCGGGGCTCGTTTTCCGTCCCGTTCACGGCCGCCGCTGCTTTTTCAAGAACGGGCTGGAGCGCTGTCTCGCGGAGCGCTTGTTCAAGGCGCGGCTTGAGCTGTTTCAGCCGTTCGCGCCGCTCTTCCACCGGCCGCTCGCCGGTGCTTTCATGCGGCGGCAGCGCGGCCAGCTCGTCGAGCAGCGCGCGGAACTCCGCCGGCACGCCGAACTCTTTGTCGCGCGCGGCAGGAAACACCATCGGCAGGGTGCGCGGCGCGATAGGCTGCAGGTGATCGAAATAGGCGATCAGCGCGCGGCCGTCTTCAAACTTCACCTGCAGCTGCTTCGACTCGAGCGCCTCACCATACTGCTGGCCCAGGATCGGCAGCAGCAGCTTGTTCTGCATGTCGGGCTTGAGCGGCTCCCAGTCGATGTCGAAATACTCGGAGTACTCCGACGCGCGCCCGTTTTCGAGCACGTCTTGCCACCAGACCGACTTGTTGCCGACGCCCATGTGGTTCGGTACGGTGTCGAGCAGCAGGCCCATGCCGTGCGCCTTGAGCGCGGCCGCGAAGACCGCAAACTTCTCTTCGCCGCCAAGCTCCGGGTTCAGGCAGTCGTGGCGCGCGACATCGTAGCCGTGCATGGAGTGGGGCCGCGCCTCGAAGATGGGCGACAGGTACACATCGCCGATGCCCAGTTTTTTGAGGTAGGGCAGGATCGCCTGCGCGTCCTCGAACGTGAACTTCTCGTGCATCTGCAGCCGGTAGGTGGAGGCTGGCGTGCGTGCATCGGTGGCGAGCGTTTTCTGTATGCAGTCCGTCATGGCGATTGTTCGTGGTCCTTGCTTGGAATGGGGGTTCGAGTCCGCTCGAATGACTTGGATGCAGCGGCGGCATCTATACTGGGGAAGCGAACGATTTCGAGAACTTTCGAGGAGCCCCATGCCACTTTCCGGCGAAGCCATCCGCCTGATGAACTACGTAGACGATGTGGCCACAACGCTGCGCCGCATCATGGCGCTTTCCATCAGCCTGACGCCGGAAGAGAAGACCCGCGTCAGCCTGTACCTCACCAAATCCGAGCCGAGCGTGCAGGATGTGGTGACCAGGCTTTCGAGCGATAAGCCGACCGGCGACTAGGTGCGGCCGCCTGCGCAGGCCGCTGGGAGCGCGGCCATCCGGCGGGTCGCCATTATCGGCGCCGGTGCGGGCGGCCCGGTTTCCGGGGCTGCGTTTGCCCTGCTGTGCGGGCGGGCGGGTTTCAGCACCGTGCTGGAGGATGTGCTGCCAAGCAACCTTCGCCGCGCCGCTGAGGTGATCGGGAGTAACGAATGCGCGCCGCTTTATGCAGGCAGCATTGAGGACGCGGTGCGCGATGCCGATCTGGTCATCGATACGGTGCCGGATGAGCTCGAGTCGAAGCTCGAAATCCTGAGTTTGCTGGACCGCATGGCGCCGCCGGGGGCGCTGTTCGCCACGCCCACCGAGGTGCTCAGCATCGCCGATCTCGCCTCCTGCACGTACCGGCCGGGGCAGTGTTTCGGGCTGCGTTTTGTGGCGCTGCCGCCCGCGCCGCTGCATGTTGCGCTCAGCTATCCCGCCGCGTGTGGCCGCGATTCGATCGCGCGCATGGAGGCGTTTCTCAATGCGCTTGGCGCGACGGTCGAGAGTGCGCAGGACACACGCGCTTTACCATAACTGGCAGGCAGCTTGAGCGAACGCAGGTCCCTCGGCTTCGCTCGGGATGACCCGAGATAACCGAGCAAGACTACTCGCCGCTCTCCGGCCGCTTGTAGGCTGTTTTCAGGTACAGGCGCGCTTCATTCAGGGCGCCGGCGGTGTTGTCATTGGTCTGCACGGCCTGGCGGTACTCGTTGACCGCGCGGTCTCTTTGGCCGGTGACATCGAAGATCTTGCCCAGCGCGATGTGGCTCCACACCTGCGTCCAGGCGGGCTCGCCGTCGCCGCGCAGCGCGTCGCGGTAGGAGTTGGCGGCGGACTGGTAGTTGCGCTGCGTAAACAGCAGCTCGGCCACGCGGTAGCTGGCCAGTGAGCTGGCCGGGTTGGCGGCGAGCGCTTTCTGGTACTCGGCCAGCGCGCCGGTCAGGTCGCCCTCGCCCACCAGCTGCTGCCCGCGCAGGATGGCGATGCGCACCTGCATGTCGGGTGAGTTCTTGAGGATCCAATTGTCGGGGTCGATGGTGATGTGGCGCGGCGCGCCGAAGGTGTCCACCACATACTGCGAGTTGGTGCCTTCCACCTCCACACGCTTGTTTTCGGTTTTGCCTTCGGTTTCGACGCGCAGGTCGACCGGCATGTTGAACAGGTCGAGGTCCTGCGCGACCGAGCCGATGGTGCGGAAGCCCTTGTCGTTGCCCAGCCGGTAGACCGCGTACTTGTTGACGAACTGGGGGGCGCCGGTGCCGTCGAGCCACTCCGAGAAAAACGCCGTGAGCTGCTGCTGCGACTGCGCCTCGGCCAGTTTTTCAAAGTCCTGCGTGCTGAGGCCCTTGTCGGTGTACTGCGACAGGGCCGCGCGTACGATCTTGAGGAAGCTGTCGTCGCCGACCTCCCAACGGAGCATGTGGAAGACCATCGCGCCTTTTTCAAGCGTCATGGATTGGAACTCGGGCGAGAAGACGGCGAGCCGGCCCGCGGTCGCGAGCGGGATGGTGTCGTAGGCGAGCGCGCCGGCCGAGACGTCGAGCACCGCGGACTGCAGGGCGCCCTTGCCGTTGAGATCTTCGAGGTAGAGCAGCTCGCCATAGCGGGCCATGCCGTTGGTGATCCAGGTGTCGTTGAGCGTGGCTGGGCTTATCGCAGAGCCCCACCACTGGTGCGCGAGGGTGTTGGCGAGCAGGCGGTAGTCGGCTTTGTTGGCCAGGCGCGAGCCGGCGATGGCGACGATCTCGGGCGCCCAGGCCGCGGGAACGGTGTCGTCGGGCAGCTCGACGATGTTGACGCGGCTCGACTCGGCGAGGCCGAAGGTGCTGGAGAAAAAGGCGAACTCGCGGTTGGCGGTATCGGCGTAGGCGGCGGCCGAGGCTTTGTGCGCGTCGGTGGTGTAGACGCGGATGTTGGGTGAGCCGGCCTCGGTGACCGGGGGGAGAAATTTGGCGATGACGAGGGTGCCGGGGAAGCCGGGCTTGGTCCAGGAGAAGTCGAACTCCTGGCCGCCGGGCAGGGCGAGGGCGGCGGTTGAGGGCGGCTGCGGGGTCTGCCTGGCTGTCGCGGCAGCCGCGGCGGCTCGGGCTCTGCGCGCGGCCGCCCGGGTTGCGGCAGGCGTGGGCGGGTTCTTCACGGCGGCAGATTTCGAGGGGCGCGCGTTGACCGGCGGCCTGGCCGTCTCCTCGTCATCGCTGGCGACGCTGGTGCCGCTCTTCTTGCGCGCCTCGCTGGCGGTGGTCGGGGCTTCGGTGGCGGCATTGCCGCGGCGCTGCAGCTCGGGCTCGCCGGGGCCGGCCTGGCCGGCGGGCGCGGCGGCCTCGCGGTGCGCCTGCTCGGCGCTTACGGTGGTGCCCGCGCCGGGGCCTGAGCCAGGGCCGCCACGGGTTGCGCCCGAGCCGATCACCGTGTACCCGGCGGGCACGAACACGTGCATTTCCGCCGTGAACCGGTCTGTTGTGTAGCCAACCATGGGGAACCAGCGCGCGGCGTAGAGCAGGTAGGAGATGGAGGTGTCGGGCGCCGGTGCGGCAGGTTTGGTCGCGGCGTCGGCGGTTTCGTCATTGTTGCCAATCGAGGCCAGTTTGAGCCCCTCGACCGGGCCGCCCTCCGCGCCGGTAAGCGCGCCGTTGTAGGAGAAGGTCCAGGTATAGCTTTGCCCCGCCACCAGCGGCTGAGGCGGCGTCACGCGCACAGTTGCATTGGCGCCGCGTTCGCCGTTCAGCGCCGCGCCGCTCGCGTCCAGCACCTGGGTGACCTGCAGCGCGCCGTGCAGCTCGAAAACGGCCGTATCGCCGGGCTGGTTGGCGGTAAAGGTGACCTTGGCCTGGGCGGTGAGCTTGTGGGTCGCGGGCACCACCTGCGCATCGATGACGTAGCCGGTAATGTCGATCGGGGGTTTGACCACGTCCGCGGAAAAGGCGGCGGGGGAGGCGAGCAGAAGAGCAAGCGTGGTGCAGGCGGACAGCTTCATAGGGCGAGGCTCAGGGATCGTTCGTTCAGCTTAGACACGGAAAGCAGCGAAAGGACGTGATCGGCGACGGTATCGATGGCGCTCGCGTCTTGATGCAGAGAAAGACGGATGCGTGCCAGCGCAAGCTGCATGGCGGCGCGCTCGGGTGTTGGCTCGATCAAGGGCTTGAGGGCGGCGGCGATGGCTTCGGGCGTGAAGGCGTCCTGGATGAGCTCGGGCACGACGCGCCGGCCGGCGATGAGGTTGGCCATGGCGACGTGCGGTACTTTGACGAAGCGCTTCGCGACCGCGTAGGAGGCGCGGGAGAGCCGGTAGACGACCACGAACGGGTTGCCGATGAGAGCGGCCTCGACGGTCGCGGTGCCGCTCGCGACCACGCTGGCGCGGGCGTGGTGGAGCGCGGCGCGGGCGTCGTGGACGACTTTGACGTGGTTTCGCTGGCCGGCGGTTGCGTGAACGCGCGCGGCCTGCGCTGCGGTCAGCGTGGGCGCTAGCGGCAGCAGGAATTCGTACCCCGGCCCCAGCAGGGCGGCGGCTGCAAGCATCGTCGGCAAGTTGAGCGCGATCTCGCCCGGGCGGCTGCCCGGCAGCAGGCCGACCCAGTGTTTCGCGGGGTCGAGGCCGTGCTCGCGCGCGAACGCCTCGCGTGAAACGGAAGGCAGCGGCAGCTCGGCGAGCGGGTGGCCGACGAAGGTCGCCGCGACGCCGCGATCGCGGTACCACGGCTCCTCAAACGGAAAGATGACCAGCATGCGGTCTATATTGCGCTGGATCTGCGGCAGGCGATGCTGCTTCCACGCCCACACCTGCGGGCTCACGAAGAAGACGACCGGAATGCCCAGCGTTTTCGCGCGGCGCGCCAAGCCCAGGTTCACGTCGGGGAAGTCGATCAGTACCGCGATGTCCGGCTTTTGGGTCGCGAGCGAGCGGCGCAGTTTGCGGTACTCGCGGTAGATGCGGGGGATATGGCGCACGATCTCGGTGATGCCCATCACAGCCACATTCTCAGACCGTACGATGCGGCGGAAGCCGGCGGCCTGCATGCGCGGGCCGCCGAGGCCGAAAAAGTCGGCGTCGGGGAGCCGGCGGCCGAGCGCCGCCATCAGCTGCACGGCATAGTGCTCGCCGCTGGCCTCGCCCGCCGAGAGGAAGATGCGCGTCATCGGCCGGCCTAGTCCGATCCCAGCGCCAGCGCGCTGTTCTCAAGCACCGGCGCAAATGCCTCGCCCGGGACGCCGGTCTCCTGGTCGCGATACTGCAGCTGGTAGAGCTTCCAGTAGAGCCCGCGCTGGGTGAGCAGCTGCTGGTGCGGGCCCTGCTCGCGCAGCTGTCCTTTGTGCATCACGAGAATGACGTCGGCGCGCTGCACGGTCGAGAGCCGGTGCGCGATCAGCACCGAGGTGCGCCCGGTGACCATGCGGTCGAGCGCGGAGCGCACCAGCAGCTCGGTGTCCGTATCGACCGAGGAGGTCGCTTCGTCGAGAATCAGGATGGCGGGGTCGTGGGCCAGCGCGCGGGCGAAGTTGATGAGCTGCTTCTGCCCGGTCGAGAGGCCCGCGCCGCGCTCGCGCAGCAGCTCCTGGAAACCGGCCGGCTGAGCCTGGATGAAGTCGAGCAGGTTGACCTCTTCGGCCGCCTCGCGCACCCGCTCTTCCGTGATGGGCGATCCCATGCGGATGTTTGCTTCGATGGTGCCCGAGAAGAGGAACGGGTCCTGCAGGACGACGCCGAAGCGGGACCGGAGTGCGCGCAGGTCCTGCGCGCGCACGTCGATGCCGTCGATCAGCACCGCGCCGTGCTGCACGTCGTAGAAGCGCATCATGAGGCTGATGATGGTGGTCTTGCCGGCGCCGGTGTGGCCGACGATGGCGGCAGTCTCGTTGGCGGCGACGCGGAAGGAGACGCCGCGCAGGATCCACTCGACGTCCTTTATGGCCGCTAGCGCTGCCGGCCCGTTCGCCGCGGCGAGCGTCTGCTGCTCCGGGGTGAGCTTCGCGTAGGTGAACCAGACATCCCGGAATTCGATGGTGCCGGCACCCTCCCGATCGATTTCCGCGGCCGCCGTTTGCGGCGAGCGAATCTCCGGCTCCGAGTCGAGCAGCTTAAACACGCGCTCGCTCGCCGCCATGGCCGCCTGCAGAATGTTGTACTTCTCGCTGAGATCCTGGATGGGCCGGAAGAATCGCTGCGAGTACTGGATGAAGGCGACCAGCACGCCGACCGTGACGGTATTGCGCAACACCCCGCCGCCGCCAATCCAGATCACGAGCGCGATGGCGATGGTGCTGAGCAGCTCGACGCCCGGATAGTAGAGCGCGTAAGCCAAGATCGAATCCTTGAAGGCCACCATGTGCGTCCGGTTGATCGCTTCGAAATCGTTGTAGGCGCGCTGCTGCCGGTTGAACAGCTGCACCAGGTGCATGCCGCTGATGTGCTCCTGCGTGTACGCGTTAATGCGCGCGATGGCGGTGCGGATGCGGCGGTAGCTCTCGCGTACATACTTGCGGAAGACGCGGGTGATGAGCAGGATGAGCGGCAGCACCGAGAAGGTGAGCAGCGCGAGCCACCAGTTCATCGAGAGCATGACGCCGACGATGCCGATCAGGACGAAAACGTCCTCGAAGATGGCAAAAATGCCCGACGTGAACATCTCGTTGAGCGCGTCGACATCGCTGGTGAGCCGGGTGACCAGGCGGCCGACCGGGTTCTTGTCGAAGAAGCCGACGTGCATGCGCTGCATGTGCCCGAAGATCTGCCGGCGCATGTCGAACATCACCTTTTGGCCCATCCACTGCAGCACATAGGTCTGCATGAACTCGAGCACATAGGAGATGGCCAGCGCGCCGAAATAAATGCCGGCGATTTGGGTGATGCCGCGCGCCGCATGGGGGCTTAGGTAGCGCGAGAGGAACGAGTGCTTCGTCCGACCGTGCGGGGTCAGGTAGAGGTCGATGGCGACCTTGAACAGATAAGGCTGCAGAACATCGAAGGCGGCCTTGAGCAGGATCGCGATCAGCGAAACAAAGGCAATGGCCTTGTACGGGCGCAGGTACGTGAGCAGCCGCCGCATCAGGCGCCCGTCGTACGCTTTGCCGACTACATCGTCGTCCTGGTGCTGCTGCGCGGCCTCTGCCATGTGTCTTCTCTATTCTAGCGACCCATTGGGAATGTGCCTTGCGGATGAGCGAAAATAGACCGCATGGTGCAAACCGGCGATCCCGCGGGCCTCTATATCTCCGTGCCGTTCTGCCGGGCCAAGTGCACCTTCTGCAACTTCGCTTCGGGGGTGTATCCGGCCTCGGCGATGCCGCGCTATGTCGCGGCTCTGCGGCGGCAGTTGCTGGGCGCGCGAGCCTGGGCGCGTGCGCAAGGGCTGGCGCTGCCGGAGCGGGTTGACACCATTTATCTCGGCGGCGGTACGCCGTCGCTGCTGCCGCCGGAGCTTTTGAGCGAGCTGTTCGCGGCGGTTCGCGAGCAGTTTGCCGTGGATGCCGATGCCGAGATCACGCTGGAAGCGGCGCCGCTGCAGCTGGAGCCGGCGACACTGGAAGCCGCGCTCCGGGCCGGGGTCAATCGTGTTTCCTTCGGGGTGCAGTCGTTTGTCGAGGCCGAGGCCCGGGCGACGGCCCGCACCCACTCGGGCGCGGAGGCGCTGGCGGAGATCGAGCGTGTGCGCGCCGCCGGCGTCGCGCATGTCTCGGCCGACTTGATCGCGGGGCTCCCCGGGCAGACCGGGGCAAGCTGGGCGTACTCCGCCGCGGCGCTGGCCGCGGCGCCGGTCGATCATGCCAGCATTTATATGTTCGAGCTTGATGAGGACTCGCGGCTGGGCGCGGAAGCGCTGCGCGGCGGCGCACGGTTTGGCGCGGGGCTGCTGCCGCATGACGATGCGGTCGCGGACTGGTACGGGCAGGCTTGTGAAACGCTGGGCCACGCCGGCCTGGCGCAGTATGAGATTTCGAACTTCGCCCGCCAGACTTTGAAGGACAGCGGCCGCTCGCGCCACAACGAGCGCTACTGGCTGCGCGCGCCCTACCTGGGCGTGGGCGTCGATGCTCACTCCATGCTGCGGACGAGCAGCGGCGCCGCGGCCCGCTTCGCCGTGGCCGATGCGCTGGACTCGTTTCTGGAAGACGGCAGATGGAGCGAGCCGGAGCGCCTGAGCCCGGTCCAGGAGCTTGAAGAAGCCTGGTTCCTGGGCCTTCGCCGCAATGCCGGAGTCTCGCTCGCGGCGCTGCGCGCGGACTTCGGAGAAGCCGCCGTGGCTGCGTACCGGCTGACCTTGGACGAGCTGGGCGCCGGCGGACTGGTCTCGTTTCCCGATCCCGGTATAGCTGTGCTCACCGCGCGTGGACGCCTGCTATCGAACGAGGTTTTCGCTGCAATGCTCGCCGTCGAGTCAGCTGAAAACGTTTCTACTGCTATGTAGCAGCGGCTTCTTCCGTGGATAATGAGAGCAGCCATGGCAACCGACTCCGACATTCTGATCGCTCCCTCCGTTTCGGCTTCCCATGCCACGCCGGTCACGACCATCGACCTGCGCAGCGACACCGTGACGCGCCCCACCGCGAAGATGCGCGCCGCTATGGCCGAGGCCGAGGTGGGCGACGATGTGTACGGGGAAGACCCCACCGTGAACGCGCTGGAGGCGCGCGCGGCGGAGGTGTTCGGCCGCGAGGCGGGGCTGTTCGTGCCGACCGGCACCATGGGCAACCAGATTGCGATCCGCCTGCATACCACGCACGGGCAGGAGGTGCTGTGCGAGGCGCGCGCGCACCTGGTGGACTGGGAGATGGCCATGGTGGCGGCATTTGCCGGCTGCCAACTGCGGACCGCCTACGCCGAGGACGGCATTTTTCGCTGGGAGCACGTCAAGAGCCTGATCGCGCCCCGGATTTATTACCGCCAGCAGCCGGGGCTTATCTCGCTCGAAAATACGCACAACATGGCTGGCGGGATTGTGTCACCGCTGGCTGTCTTCGAGGAGATCTGGGCCGGCGCGCGCGAAGCCGGACTGCCGGTGCATCTCGATGGCGCTCGGGTCTTCCATGCGGCTACGCATCTCGGCATCAGCGTGCGCGAGTTGACGAGCGGGTTCGACTCGGTTATGTTCTGCCTGTCGAAAGGCCTGTGCGCCCCGGTGGGGTCCATGCTGGTGGGCTCGGGCGAGTTCATTGAGCGGGCGCGCTCGGTGCGCAAGGCGCTGGGCGGCGGAATGCGCCAGGCCGGTATCCTGGCAGCCGCGGGGCTGATCGCGCTGGAAGAAATGCCGGCGCGGCTGCACGAGGACCACGCCAATGCTCGCTTGCTGGCCGAACGGCTCACCCGGCTGCCCGGGATCGAGCTCGACCTGAGAACGGTGCAGAGCAATATCGTGATCTTCAGCCTGCGTGGCGGCCGGGATGCCGAAGAGGTCGTGCGCGCGCTCAAGCATCGCGGCGTCCTGGCCGGCTCGGTGGGGCCGCATGCGGTGCGCTTTGTCACGCATTACGATGTGGACCGTGCGGCTTGCGCGCAGGCGGCGCGGGTTGCGGTGGAAGTGCTGGCGGAGGGCTAAAAACCGCCTGCGCGCCTAGCGGCCCACTTCTGGGGCATAGCCCTAACGTGGCGGGTGTACCTTATAGCGCTCGCAATGCTCGCGTTGCATCTTACTCAGGGAAACTTGTTCGGAGGACCACGCATGGCAGTGCGCACACTCGAAATCCGCAAGCAGGGCGAAACCTACCTCATCCTGGAGCAGGCCGGCTCCAACTACCGCAAGGACAGCGCTACCTATGAGTCGCCCAGCCGCGCGGATGCGGAGCACTGGCTGCGCCAGCAGGGCGGTTCGCCCGACCTGGTCGACCAAGCGCTCGACGACGCTGCCACCACCGAGCGCGTCTTCCTCGAAATGGTCGGCAATTACGACGAGTCCGAGGGCTTTCCCAAGCGGCCGGACTGATAGCCGCGCGGTATAGGATAAAGGTATGCCGAAGTACTCGATCGTCGTCCCGTTCCACAACGAGGAAGAGAACGTCACCGCGCTCTACGACCGGCTGAAAGCCGTGATGGAGCAGATCAGCGACTCGTTCGAACTGGTGCTGGTTGACGACGGTTCGAGCGACCGCACCTACAAGCTGCTGGAAGAAGTGGCCGCTGTGGACAGCCGGGTGCTGGTGGTCAAATTGCGCCGCAACTTCGGGCAGACCTCGGCGCTGGCAGCAGGCTTCGATCACGCGCAGGGGGAGTTCATCCTGGCGATGGACGGCGATTTGCAGCACGATCCGAACGAGATTCCCGCGTTTATGGAGAAGCTGGAAGAGGGCTACGACGTTGTAAGCGGCTGGCGTAAAGAGCGCATCGACAACTTCGTCATGCGGAGGATTCCTTCGCGCTGCGCCAACTGGCTCATGGCCAAGCTTTCCGGCGTCGACATCCACGATTTCGGCACGACTTTCAAGGCGTACCGCCGAGAGGTGATCCACGCCGTGCCGCTGTATGGCGAGATGCACCGGTTTATCCCGGCACTCGCGTCCTGGTACGGCGCCAGTATTTGCGAGATCCCGATCCGGAATGTGAACCGCGAACGCGGCAAGAGCCATTACGGCATCGGCCGTACCTTTCGCGTGTTCTTCGACCTGCTCACGATCCGGTTCCTGCTTAAGTACATGACGCGGCCGCTGCACTTCTTCGGCAGCATTGGCGCTCTATCGATGCTGGGCGGCGGCGCGGTGACCATGCTGCTGCTGGCTCTCAAGCTGTTCACCCGACAGCATGTGATGGATGAGCACGGGCCGCTTTTTGTCGTCGCCGGCATCCTCATCTTGGCTGGTATCCAGATGCTGGCGATCGGGCTGCTCGGCGAGCTGCAGGTGCGGCATTATCACCACGCGGGCCAGCGCTCTCCATATGCCATCGACCGGCTGGTGCGGCTGCGCGCGCCGGAAGAGCCGAGCCTGCTGCGCGAGAACTGACCAACCCGGCCCAAATTATGAGCAGCCATCCGAAAAGTGGTATGCTCATAGCGAAAAGTTAGGCCGGACGGGGTGTGACCCGTCCGGGCAGTGGGCACTACCTTTTCAGTAGCAACCTGGCTAGAACTACCAGAGCAGCAACGAATCTCCAGTCTATGGTGATTCGCACCGCCACTGAGAGCCAGCGCTTCGGCTCTCTCGGCATCAAGCACCACCTCCTGACATCGGTCGGTCCAGAGGACGCTACCAACGGCCTGTGGACCGTAACCGATCCTTGGGGCCGCTCACACTGTCAAGAAGCAGACTGCACGCTCAACTTACACCAGCAGACGCTTCGTTGAGCCCTTACGAAAGTGCTGAAGCCGCGTGTGATGGCGACTGTGTGCGCCGCGCAATGCGCATCTCACCAGCAGTCATGCCGCTCCCTCTTCTCGCCTCACTGCTCCTTGTGCTGGGTTTCGTCAACGGCCTGCGCACGCTCACGCCGGTGGCCGCGCTTTGCTGGGGCGTGCACCTGCACTGGTTTTCGCTCGCGCACACGCCCTTTGCCTTCCTTGCAAACCCCATCTCGCTCGTTATTTTCACTGTGCTTGCCGTCGGCGAGTTGATCGGTGACAAGCTGCCGAAGACGCCCTCGCGGGTCTCCGCCTTTCCGCTTATCGGCCGCGTTGTGTTCGGCGCGGGCTGCGGCGCGGCGCTCGCGGCGGTCGCCGGCATGTCGCTGTTCGTGGGCGTGCTGTCGGCCGGGGTGGGAGCGGTGGTAGGGGCCTATTCGGGTTTCCTGCTGCGGCGCGCGTTGACCAAGCCGGGCAGGCTGCCCGATTTGCCAATCGCGCTCGTCGAAGATGTGGTTGCGATCGGCGGCGCGTTCTTCGTTGTCTCACGCTTCTAGGCTCCACTCGAAAGGCATTGTTGCATGGCGGAAACATCGGAAACGATAGACGCTCTCATTCTGGGCTCCGGACAGGCCGGCAACCCGCTGGCGTCGGCGCTTGCCGCGAAGGGCCAGCGCGTGATCCTGGTCGAAAGCAAGCACGTGGGCGGCACTTGTGTGAATGAAGGCTGCACCCCGACCAAGACTATGATCGCGAGCGCCAAGGTTGCCGACCAGGCACGCCGCGCAGCCGAGTACGGCGTTCACACGGGCGCGGTTACAGTAAGCATGGCCGAGGTGCGCGACCGCAAGCGCAGGGTGGTCGATGTGTGGCGCTCGGGCAGCGAGAAGCGGCTCGAAAGCGACAAGAATATCGAGCTAGTGTGGGGGCTGGGCCGATTTACAGGGCCGAAAACCATTGAGGCCGCGCTGAACGAGGGGGGCACGCGGAGCTTTACCGCGAAGAAAATTTTTATCAATACCGGGCTGCGCTCGGCCGTGCCAGCCGGCCTGGGGCTTGAGGCGGTGCCGTATCTGACCAATGAGACGGTGATGGAGCTCGACGTGGTGCCGCGGCACCTGCTGGTGCTGGGCGGCAGCTACATCGCGGTCGAATTCGCGCAGATGTTTCGCCGTTTTGGCGCGGAGGTGACGGTGGTGAGCCATGCCCCGCAGCTGCTGCCGCGCGAGGACGCGGACGTTGCCGAGTGCCTGGCGGGGATCTTCGCGGAGGATGGGATTGAGTTGATTTTCAACGCGAAGGCGACCGCCGCGGCGGAGACGGGCGGCGGTGTTTCGCTGACCGTCTCGATAGAAGGCGGAGAGAAGACGCTGAGCGGCTCGCACCTGCTGCTCGCCGCCGGCCGCGCCCCCAATACCGACCAGCTGAACCTAGAGGCAGCCGGCCTGAAACCGGACGAGCACGGCTTTGTCCCCGTGAATGAGCGGTTGGAGACCAGCGTTGCGGGCATCTACGCGCTGGGCGACGTGAAGGGCGGTCCCGCGTTCACGCATATTTCCTACGACGACTACCGCATCGTCGCGGCCAACCTGCTCGAAGGCGGGAACAGGACGACGAGGGACCGCCCTGTACCGTACACCGTATTTACCGACCCGGAGCTTGGGCGCATCGGCATGACGCTTGACGAAGCGAAGAAGGCTGGGCACACGGTGCGCGTTGCAAAGATGCCGGCGAGCAAGATCGCGCGTGCCTTTGAGACGGGCGAGGATCGCGGACTGATGAAGATTCTGGTCGACCGCGACTCCGAGCAGATTCTCGGTGCGGCGATCATGGCCGGCCAGGGCGGCGAACTGGCCGCGATGGTGCAGATCGCGATGGAGGCCAAGATGCCGTACACCGCGCTGCGCGATGCGGTCTGGGCGCATCCCACGTGGGCTGAGGCGCTGAACAACATTTTTTACAGCTGGGAAGGCGAATGAGCGGTGCGCCGCGCTGACAACTGCGCGCCGTTTTCGTTCATCTCCTCCTGTTTGCGCGGGATGAAAACCGCGGCAGCGTTTCGCAACCAGCGACATCACGGATTCAGGGGAATGCATGGCAGGCTGGAAACGAGAGGTTCCGAAGCCGGAGGACGGGCGCAAGCGTGTCGTCATCGAGCACGTTACGCCGGAGATTGACGCGGGCCGGTTTGCGGCAACCCGCGTGGCCGGCGAAATCGTCACGGTCGAGGCCGATATCTTTGGCGATGGGCACGACCATGTGGAAGCGCGGCTGCTGTTTCGCGGGCCCGGCGAAAAGAATTGGATCAGCAGCGCGCTCACGCCGATCGGCAACGATCGCTGGCGGGGCGGCTTTGCTGTTTCCCGTGAAGGCGTGCATCACTACACGCTCGCGGCCAGCATCGATCATTTCGATACCTGGCAGGACGGCTTGGCGAAGAAGCTGAAAGCCGGCCAGGACATCGCGCTGGAGCTGCAGACCGGAAGCCTGCTTGTGGAGGCCGCGGCGAGCCGCGTGCGGGGCGACGCTGGCTCGAGACAAAAAGACCGGAAGTCGCTTGCCTCGGCTGCGAAGATGCTGAAGAAAAACGGTGGTGCGCTGGCAGCGATTGAAAAAAGCGGCCATGCGGAGGCAGAGCGCGCCGGCCTGGCCGCGCCTGCGCTCGCGCCGGAACTGCTGGCGCTGGTCTCGCGCTACCCGGATACGGAGCTTGAAACCCGCTACGAGCGGACGCTCCATGTGCAGGTTGACCGCGTGCGGGCCCGCTTCTCCACCTGGTATGAGCTGTTCCCGCGCTCGCAGGGTGCCGATGCGCGGACGCACGGCACGCTGCGCGATGTGGAAGCGAAGCTGCCGTACTTGCAGCAGCTTGGCTTTGATGTGCTGTACCTGCCGCCGATTCACCCGATTGGTCGGTCGTATCGCAAGGGCAAGAACAATGCGGTCGCCGCGCAGGATGGCGATGTAGGCAGCCCCTGGGCCATTGGCGCGGCTGAAGGCGGACATACCGAGATACTGCCCGCGCTGGGTACGATGGCGGACTTCGAGCACCTGTGCGCTGCTGCCGGGCAGCACGGGATGGAGATCGCGCTCGACATCGCGTTCCAGTGCGCTCCCGATCACCCTTGGGTCGCAAAGCATCCGGAGTGGTTTAAGCATCGCGCGGATGGGTCGATCCAGTACGCGGAAAACCCGCCCAAGAAATATCAGGACATCTACCCGATCGACTTCGAGAGCGAGGACTGGGAAGCTTTGTGGGACGCGCTCGCGGGCGTATTTCTCTTCTGGGCTGAGCGTGGCGTGCGTATTTTTCGCGTCGATAACCCGCACACCAAGGCGTTTCCTTTCTGGGAGTGGTGCACCGCCGAGGTGAAACGCCAATACGCGGACGCACTGTTCCTGGCGGAGGCATTTACGCGCCCACGGGTGATGGAGCGGCTGGCCAAGGTTGGCTTCTCGCAGAGTTACACTTACTTTTCCTGGCGCTCGACCAAAGCGGAGCTGGAGCAATACCTGACCGAGTTGACCCAGACGGAGCAGTGGCAATACTTCCGGCCGAACTTCTGGCCGAATACGCCTGACATCCTGCCGACGAACTTACAATCGGGCGGACAGGCGTCTTTTGCGCTGCGGTTTGTGCTCGCCGCGACCATGAACCCGTCGTACGGCATTTATGGCGGCGCGTATGAGAATCTTGTCGACGCGCCGTTTCGCGCGGGCGGCGAGGAATATCTGGACTCGGAAAAGTATGAGATTAAGCATTGGCCGCTCTCGCTCGATAACCCCATCGCGCGGCTGATCGCGGCCGTCAATAAGGCGCGGCGCGAGCACCCGGCGTTGCAGACCTTCGACCAATCTCTGCGGTTCCACTCGGTCGACAATCCGCAGTTGATCGCCTACAGCAAGCGCTCGTTCGATAACACGAGCGTGGTGCTTACGGTTGTCAACCTCGATCCATTCAACCGCCAGGCAGGCTGGCTGTATCTTGACACGCGGCAGCTTAGACTTACCGACCAGTCCACTTACACGGTCGAAGACCTGCTTTCCGGAGCAGCTTATACCTGGAGCGGTCCCAGCAATTTCGTAGCGCTCGATCCGGCCGTGCAGCCGGCGCATATCTTTGTCGTTCACGCATAACTAACGCAGGAGGCACTGTTGAAGCAGCAGGGAAGCGCGGCCGATCCACTCTGGTATAAGGACGCCATCATCTACGAGCTGCACGTGCGTGCGTTCGCGGACTCGAATAATGACGGCATCGGCGATTTTCCCGGGCTGCTGGGCAAGCTCGACTATCTGCAGGATCTCGGCGTCACCTGTATCTGGCTTCTGCCGTTTTTTCCTTCCCCGCTGCGCGACGACGGGTACGATATATCGGACTATCTCTCGGTCAACCCGAGTTATGGCACGGTGGACGACTTCAAGCAGGTTCTGCAGGCCGCGCATGAGCGCAACATGCAGGTCATGGTCGAGCTGGTCATCAACCACACCTCGGACCAGCACCCCTGGTTCCAGGCCGCTCGCACCGCGCCCGTGGGCTCGCCCGAGCGCGGCTTCTACGTCTGGTCCGACACGCCCGAGCTTTACAAAGACGCGCGTATCATCTTCACCGATACCGAAAAGTCCAACTGGACCTGGGACCCGGTTGCAAACGCCTATTACTGGCACCGCTTTTTCTCGCACCAGCCGGACCTGAACTTCGATAACCCTCGCGTGCTGCAAGAGGTGATCGATGTTATGCGCTTCTGGCTCGACATGGGCGTCGACGGACTGCGCATGGACGCGATCCCGTACCTGATCGAGCGCGACGGCACCAGCTGCGAGAATCTACCAGAAACCCACGCCGCGATCAAGGCGATCCGTAAGGCGATCGACGATGATTATGACGGCCGGCTTATTCTGGCCGAAGCCAATCAGTGGCCCGAGGATGTGCGCCCCTACTTCGGCGACGGCGATGAGTGCCACATGGCCTTTCACTTCCCGCTGATGCCGCGCATCTACATGGCTTTGCGGCAGGAAGACCGCCTGCCCATCACCGACATCATGGCGCAGACACCGGATATTCCCGAGAGCTGCCAGTGGGGCATCTTTCTGCGCAACCATGACGAGCTCACGCTTGAAATGGTCTCCGATGAAGAGCGCGATTACATGTATCTCGCTTACTCAGCCGATCCGCGCATGCGCATCAACATCGGTATCCGCCGCCGGCTTGCGCCGCTGGTCGATAACAACCGCCGTCGCATCGAGCTGCTCAACTCGCTGCTGTTTTCCTTTCCCGGCACGCCCATCCTCTACTACGGCGACGAGATCGGCATGGGCGATAACATCTATCTTGGCGACCGTAACGGTGTGCGCACGCCCATGCAGTGGTCAGGCGACCGCAATGCCGGCTTCTCCCGCGCTTCGCCTGCCAAGCTATTCTCGCCCGTCATCATGGACCCGGTATGGGGCTACGAACTCATTAACGTCGAGGCGCAGCAGAGCGATCCCTCGAGCCTGCTGAGCTGGATGCGCAACATGATCTCGCTGCGCAAATTGTTTCAGGTCTTCGGCCGCGGCACGCTGCGCTTCCTCGCGCTCGACAATCGCAAGGTGCTGGCCTATGTGCGTGAGGATGAGAACCAAACGATCTTGTGCATCGCGAACTTATCGCGGTTCGCGCAGCCCGCCAGTCTCGACCTTTCGGAGTTCGAAGGGATGGTTCCGGTCGAGATGCTGGGCTATGTCGAGTTCCCTACCATTACCCATGCGCCATATCACGTCACGCTCGGCTCCTACGGGTTCTTCTGGCTGGAGCTGCAGGCCTCCCCCGACCGCCAGGCGCTCGACGAAGCCGACAGCCCGCAGTCGGTCCCACAGATTTCGCTGCGGCAGCAGCGCGACTGGGAGTCTGTCTTCGCGGCGGCGGGGCGGTTGTTTGAGGAACGTCTGCTGCCCGACTATCTGCCGCGCCAGCGCTGGTTCGGCGCAAAAAGCCGAATAATTGCCACCACAACGGTTACAGACTGGACGCCGCTGCTGGCCAGTGCTAAAGCCGGGGGCAAAGCGGCCCCGGCTCCCATCGCGCTGGCCATCGTGGAAGTGCAGTACACGGATGGCGAGCCGGAGATCTACCTGCTGCCGCTGACTCTCCTGTTTGGCGACGCAGCCGCGGCGCTGCGTGAAGCCGCGCCCAACGCGGTCATCGGCGCCGTGCTCGCGCCCGACGGGATCGGCGTGCTGGCTGATGCCATGTACCTCGACGACGCCTCGGCCGCGCTGCTGGACCTGATCGCGCACGGGGGCGAACTGCCCATGCGCAACGGCGCACTGCGCGGCACGCCATCCTCTATCTTCGCCGAGCTGCGCGGGGAGGCGACCGCCGCACTGCCGCCGCGGCGCTCCTCCGCCGAGCAGAGCAATACCTCGATCTTCTTCGGCGACCGGCTCATCATGAAGCTCTTCCGCCGGCTCCAGTTCGGGCCCAATCCCGATACGGAGATCGGCCGCTATCTCACTGAGGAGTCGGCCTTCCGCAACATAGCGCCGTTCGGCGGGTCGATCGAGTACACGCCTGCGAATGGGCAGGAGCCCGCCACCATCGCCATGCTGCAGGGCCTGGTGCAGAACGAGGGCGACGGCTGGCAGTGGACGCTCGAAGAGCTGGCCCGCTACTACGAGGGCGCGCTCGCTTCGCAGTTCCCGGAGGCGCAGCTGCCCAGCCCCGGCATGCCGATCGATGCCCGTAGCCCGGCCATGCTGCACGCGCGCGATGCCGCAGGTATTTACCTGGAGGCAGCCTGCACGCTGGGGCGCCGCACCGCGGAGATGCACCTAGCGCTGGCCCAGCCGACCAGCCACGCTGCCTTTGCCGCCGAGACGCTGTCGCCTGAAGACCTGCGCGTGCTTGAGCAGGACCTGATCGCGCATGGCTCGCGCGCGTTCGACGTGCTGCGCGGCAGCCTGGCAAAGCTCGCGGAGGAGTCGGAGAGTACGGTGGAGCTCGCGGGCCTGCTGCTCAGCCGGCGCCGGACCATCCTGGGTAAATTTTCCGCGCTGACCGGCATCGGCGCCGGTGCGCTGCGCACCCGTGTGCACGGCGACTACCACCTGGGCCAGGTGCTGCGCGCCAAGGGTGACTTCGTGCTGCTGGACTTTGAGGGTGAGCCGGCTAGGCCGCTGGCCGAGCGCCGCGCCAAGCAGTCGCCCATGAAGGATGTCGCCGGCATGTTGCGCTCGTTCTCCTACGCGGCCTACGCCGCGCTTGCGCGCAGCACCCAGCGGCGCCCGCAGGACTACGACCAGCTGGAGCCCTGGGCGCGCCTGTGGGAGGCGGCCGTTTCGGCCGAATTTCTTGAATCCTACCGCAATGTCGCCGCGGGAGGTACCATCGTTCCGGCAGAGGAAACCAGCTTTACCCAGCTGCTCGACGTGTACCTGCTCGACAAAGCGCTATACGAGCTGGTCTACGAACTCAATAACCGGCCGGCCTGGGTCAGGATTCCTTTGTCCGGCATTTTGCAACTGTCGCGCGGCCCCGTAGCATGGGGGTTGGAGTAGACCCGAGAGCATGTCAGAGATGGAAACCGAGTCCGAGCTCGCCCTTGACCGAACCGCCGACCGAACCGCCGGCACAGCGGCGCAGATAGACGGGCGCACGGGCGCGCAGCCCGCAACCGCGCTGTTCGCTGGCGTCAGCGGAGTCGTCGACCAGGAACAGCTGCGCGCTCATGCGGAAGCGCTCGCGGCCTCCGGCGTTTTCAGCGGTCTTCATGTCACCCTCGCCTATCCCGGGGCGGACACCAGCCGCACCTCAATCAATGACACAATCGAGCTGCTCGCTTACCCGCTGCCGGCCGTCGAGGGCACTCTTTCGCCATGGGCGCATACCGCCGCCGCGCAGGCTGCGCTGCTGCTGCTGGCCGCCGAGCCGCAGGGGCCGGCCCAGGCGCCGCCCCAGGCGGTCGTCCTGCTGCACCACGACCTCGCGGCGCTCGCACCGCCCCTGCTGATGCAGCTTGCCGGCCCGGTGCTGGCGCGCGAAGCGGACCTGGTGATGGCCAGCTATGCGCAGGGCCCGTTCGACTCGCTGCTGAACCAGAGCATGCTGGCGCCGCTGTCGCGCGCCCTGTACGGCCGGCGCGTCCGCTTTCCGCTTGCGCCCGACTTCGCGGTTTCACCGCGCATGGCCGCGCGCCTTGCCATGGGCGCGCACAGCGGCCGTGGCGGCGCGGGGCCGGCTGTGCTGTGGCCCGCCACCGTGGCCGCCGGCATTGACGCGACGGTCCTGGAGGCGCGGCTCGGCATCCACCATCCCCCGCCGGCGTCTGACATTGAGCTCAGCACCGTCATCGCCCTGCTCGCCGGCTCCTGCTTTGCCGAGATGGAAGTGCACGCGCCGCTGTGGCAGCGGGTCCGCGCCAACCCCGGCGGGTCCCCGCGCGTTAACGGGTCGATGGCCTCCGCACCCGTCGAGGAGCAGGCGAAGGGCATCGACACAGGACCCATGATCAAGTCGTTTCTGCTGGGCTCGCGAAGCCTGCAGGATGTGTGGGGCATGGTGCTGCCGCCGGTTACGCTGCTCGACCTGAAGCGGCTCACCCTGCTCGCCGCCGACAAGTTCCGCCTACCCGACGAGCTGTGGGTCCGCATCGTGTACGATTTCGCGCTCGGCTACCGGCTGCGCACCATCAACCGCACCCACCTGCTGGGCGCGCTCACGCCGCTTTACCTGGGCTGGGTAGCGTCGTTTGTCAACGAGGCAGCGGGCGACCCGGCCTTTGACCCGGAGGCGCGTTCAGAGCGCCTGGCGCGCGCCTTTGAGGATGGCAGGCCGTACCTGGTGCGCCGCTGGCGCTGGCCCGACCGCTTTAACCCGTAAGACAGGCAAGCAGCGTCGCGAGGACGCACGGCAATAGAAGAGGAGAAACTCGCATGGGTGAACAGATCGCACAGTCCTTGCACGATTCCGTGGGCCGCGTCATCACCAAGGTTGTGATGCTGCTGCCGGGGATCGTTGCATTTGTCGTTGTCCTCCTCGTGTTTCTCGGGCTCGCGGCCGGCCTTGCCTGGGTAACCCAGCGCATTCTCGCGGCACTGCGCTTCGACGCGCGCTTTGAGCAGAGCGAAAACTTTTCCGAGTGGACCCACTCGCCTTCCCGCCTGATCGCGCGAGTCGTTTTCTGGAGCATCCTGCTGATCGGTATCCTGGTCGGTATCTCCGCGTTCGAGGCGGGCTCGTCGGATACCGGCGTTTCAGCCTACGTTTTCTCTTATGTGCCGCGGGTTGTCGGCGCGCTGGTGCTCTTGTTTGTCGGCTCGCTTATCGCCCGCATGCTGGGCCGCTCCGTGCTCATCTCGGGCGTCAATATGAACCTACAGTACGCGCGGCTGCTGGGCACCGGCGTCAAGTGGCTGGTGCTGGTGCTCACGGCAGCCATGGTGCTCGACCATCTGGCGATCGGCGGCCGCATCGTCGACCTGGCCTTCGGCATTCTGTTCGGCGGGATCGTGTTCGCACTCGCGCTGGCGGTGGGCCTGGGCTCGCGCGACCTGGTGACGCGCTCGCTCGAGCGTGAGGTTGCGGCGCGGCCCACGCCCGTACCCGCGAAGGAAGAGCGGATTCATCACTTCTAGAAGCCCGGGTGCCGTGTGGCGACAAGGAAAAGCACGCGCAGCAAACCGGCTCCGGCAGCGGCCAAGCAGGAGGTCGACAAGCAGCTTGCGCGTTATCGCGACATGCGCAATTTCTCCGCGACCGCCGAGCCCAGCGGGGCGGAGGTACAGACGCGGCCAGACGGACTGCCCTTTGTTATCCAGAAGCACGCCGCTACCCGTCTGCACTATGACTTTCGCCTGGGCTGGCGCGGCGTTTTGAAAAGCTGGGCCTGCGCCAAGGGCCCCAGCTACTCCACGCGCGACAAGCGGCTTGCCGTACAGGTGGAAGACCACCCGATGGAGTACGGCGGCTTCGAGGGCACCATTCCCAAGGGCCAGTACGGCGGCGGCACGGTGATGGTATGGGACCAGGGGACATGGGAGCCGGTGGGCGATGCGGACGAGGGGCTGGAGAAGGGCTCGCTCAAGTTCACGCTGCACGGCGAGAAGCTGAAGGGCCGCTGGACATTAGTGCGCATGGGCGGGCGCGCCGCCAACGAGAGCAAGCCGAACTGGCTGCTGATCAAGGAGCACGACGGCAACGAGCGAGCTCCGGATGCGTCATCCATTACGGACGAGGCGCCCGACAGCGTGGTGACGGGCCGCAGCCTGGAAGCCATTGCGGAGGCCGAGGACCACGTGTGGAACTCGCGCCCGGCCGAGCATGCCGCGTCGGCGAGCGGCTCGCGGCTCCAGCAGAAGCTCAAGAGCGCTCACCTGCACGGGACTGCGCCAGGAAGTGCGCCTGGGAAAGCGGCGCGGGATCGGGCGACTGAGCCACCCACATTGCAGAGCACGGCGCAGGCATGGCTCGAAGGTGCTCCTTCGGAAAAGATGCCGCCGTTTTTCCCACCGCAGCTCGCGACCGCCGCGGCCCGAATTCCGGAGGGCGCCGGATGGCTCCACGAGTTGAAGCTCGACGGCTATCGCATCCAGGCGCACCTGCGCCGCGACCGCCAAGGCAAGCTCCACGCGGCGCTGTTCACCCGCTCCGGCCTGGACTGGACCCACCGCATGCGCGCCTTTGCCAGTGCTATCGAAAAGCTGCCGGTCGAGCAAGCCATTGTGGACGGTGAAGTCGTGGTCCTCGATGCCGAGGGCAAGACCAGCTTCAGCAAGCTGCAGGCCGCGTTTGAGCAAGGGGAGGCGGCGGAGCTTACCTATTTCGCGTTCGACCTGCTGCACCTGGACGGACGCAACCTGCGCGGGCTGCCGGTGCGCGCGCGCAAGGAGCTGCTGGAGCCGCTGGTAGGCTCCGCACAAGCCGCAGCCGCCAAGCCCCTGCTCCAGTTCAGCCAGCACCTGCGGCTCTCGGCCGACGAGGTGTACGCGCACGCCTGCGCGCTCGGCGCGGAGGGTATTCTCTCCAAAAATGGAGATGCGCGTTATACGAGCGGCCGCTCCGATTCCTGGCTCAAGCTCAAGTGCACCCACCGGCAGGAGTTCGTGATCGCCGGCTTCACGCTGCCGAAGGACGGCGGCGCAGGCCTCGGCTCGCTGCTGCTCGGCTACTACCGCGGCGGCAAGCTGGTTCATTGCGGCCGCTGCGGGACGGGCTTTACGCAGGCCTCGGCGCGCGCGGTGCGCAAGCAGCTGGAGCCGCTGCGCCAGGCCACGCCGGGGTACGGCTTGGCGTTGAGCAGGGAAGCAAGGAAGAACGCGATCTGGGTGCAGCCGGAGCTGGTCTGCGAGGTCGAGTTCGCCGCCTGGACCGCGGACAGCTCGCTGCGCCACGCGTCGTTCCAAGGCATGCGCACCGATAAGCCAGCCGCTGACGTGGTAAAGGAAGAGCCGGAGCTGCCCCGGCCGGATTCAAGCGTGGATGAGCCGGATGCGGTGGTCGCGCCGGCAAAAAAGGCCGCGAGAGCGAAGCCGGCCGCTCCCGCGAAAGACGCAAGGGAACAGCTGGAGCCGCAAGTAAGGCAAGCCTCCTCCGCGACAAGCATTCGTAACCGGAGCGGTGGCAAATCCGAGGACGCGCCAGCAGGCACATCGAAAGCGCGCCTCACCCACCCGGACAAAATCCTCGATGCCCAGACCGGCACCACCAAGCAGCAGCTCGCCGACTATTTCGAGGCGGTTGCGCCGGCGATGCTGCCGCACCTCGCCGGACGCCCGGTCTCGATCGTGCGCTGTCCCAACGGCAGCGGCAAACCCTGCTTTTTCCAGAAGCATGCCGCTGCCGGGCTGCCGGCGACGATCGGCTCCATCCCGGTGCCGGAGCGCGACAACCCGGCACACAGCGAGGCCTATATCGCGGTCGACACAGCGGATGCGCTGCTGGGCCTCGCGCAATTGGGCGTGCTCGAACTGCACCCCTGGGGCTCGCAGGCGAGCGCGCTCGAGCAGCCCGACCGGCTCATCCTGGACCTCGACCCCGACGAGAGTTTGCCCTGGAGCACGATCGTCGAAAGCGCGCAGGCCATCCGCGCGTTCCTCAAGGAACTACGGCTGGAGAGCTTTGTGAAAACAACCGGTGGCAAGGGCCTGCACATCGTCGCGGCCATCGAGCCTGCCGCCGAGTGGCCCGACATCCGCCTCTTCGCCCGCGGCATCGCGCTGGCTATCGAGAGCAGCGACCCCAAACTGTACCTGATCAAGATGACCAAGGCCGCGCGCAAGGGCCGCATTTTCCTGGACTGGATGCGCAACGAGCGCGGCGCCACCGCGATTGCACCCTGGTCGCCGCGCGCGCGCCCCGGCATGCGGGTCGCCGTGCCTTTGCGCTGGGACGAGCTGGCCGGCGGCCCTCCGGCCTTCGCGGTCGCGAACTTCAGCGACTGGCGCGATCGGCTCGCGCCGAAAAACAATCCCTGGGCCGGCATGAAGCCGCAGCCACTGGCGCCCGAGGTGCTTCGCACGGTGATCGAGCAGAGCGGCGCGGCGGCGAAATAGGTTTCTCCGGGCTTACCAGCGCCGCAGCGCCGCCTGCGCCGCATGGTACCCGCACATGCCGTGCACGCCCCCCCCGGGCGGCGTCGAGGAGGAACACAAAAACAGGTGCGGGTCGGGCGTGCGATAACTGTGCCAGGTCGGCCGCAGCAGCAACTGCACCAGGTCCATGGCCCCGCCGCTGATGTCGCCGCCGGCAAGGTTCGCGTCCATCTGTTCCAGCCGCTGGGGCGAGAAGACGCTGCGCGCCAGCACGCATTCTCGAAATCCCGGCGCAAACCGCTCCAGCTGCGCCTCGATCTGCCGCGTCGCATCCTCGGTGCAGCCGTAAGGCACGTGGCAGTACACCCACGCCACGTGCCGGCCCTCGGGTGCGCGTGAGGGGTCCACGAGCGTGGGCTGGGCCACCAGGACAAACGGCCGCTCGGGCAATCGCCCTTGCAGCATCGCGCGCTCGCTGCGCGTGATCTCGCCGAGCGTGCCCCCCAGGTGCACGGTGCTGGCGCGCCGGCAGGCCGCGGCCGTCCAGGGAATAGGCTCGCTCAGCGCGTAATCGATCTTGAACGCGCCCGGACCGGGCCGGAACCGCCGCAGTTTGCGCGCGTACCGTGCGGGCAAACGGGAACCGGCGAGCGCGGCCATCTGCGCTGGCCGCACGTCACCGAGCACGATCGCGTCATCGTCGAACTGGTCGTTGAACTCGCCGACCGACTGGACCGGCGACGATACGCGGAGCACGCCGCCCTGCTCGGCGAGCACCCCGGCGAGCGCGCGGGTGATGCTGCCCGAGCCGCCGCGCGGAATCGGCCAGCCCACCGCATGGCCTACAGCGCCCAGCACCAGCGCAATTGCGGACGAAAACGGCGCATCGAGCGACAGGAACGAGTGCGCGGCGAGGCCCCCGAACAGCGCCCGAGCGCGCTCGGTGCGGAACAGCGCGCCGGCCAGCAAACGCGCCGGCTGCGCGGCCAGTACGCCAAACCGCGCCAAGCGCAGAGGGTGCCGCGGCAGGTGCAGCAGCGGCCCCAGCAGCTCCGGCGCCAGCGCGTCCCAGTGCTCCACCAGCGGTTTGACCATGGCGCGCCAGGCTTTACCGTCCACTCCAAGTTCCGCGACGGCATCGCCCAGGTCGCGCTCCAGCGTCACCGCCGTGCCGTCGTCGAGCGGGTGCGCCAGCGGCGCCGGGTGGTGCAGCCATTCGAGCCCGTGCTCGTGCAGCGGCAGCGCCTCAAAGAAAGGCGAGCCGGCGGCCATGGGGTGCACCGCCGAGCCGAAATCGTGCACAAAGCCGGGCAGCGTCAGCGGCAGGCTGCGGCAGGCGCCCCCGGGGGTGTCCTGCGCCTCGCGCACCTCGGTGGCAAAGCCTGCGTGGGCCATCGCGATCGCCGCCGCCATTCCGTTCGGTCCGGAGCCAATGACGCCGACCCGGGTTGGCGCGTGTGCCTTGTGCTTCATCGTTCTCCTTCGATGATTTCTGTCGCGGGGCGGCGGCCGTTTCCCGTTTGCTTACTTTGGTGCAGTTGCCGGCGTGCCGTTGTGCGTCTGTCTGCCCCAAAGCAGCCTATTCTTCAAACACACTCCACGGCAACGAGGGTTTTGTCTCCTGCATCATCCTGCTTCAGCATGCTCCGTCAGCGTGGTCATCCCCACGCGCAACCGCGCCGAGATGGCGCTCGCCGCCGTGCGCAGCGCGCTGCGGCAGACCTATCCCCCTTGTGAAGTGATTGTTGTTGTTGACGGCCCGGAAAACACGGATGCACCGGGGGGAAACCTCAAGACCACTCCAGAGGCGCTCGCCTCCGTCGAAGATCCACGCCTGCGCGTCCTGGCTCTTGCCGCACCGGTGGGCGGCGGCCAGGCCCGCAACCTCGGCGTGCAGGCAGCGGGCGGCTGCTGGGTCGCGTTTCTGGATGACGACGATCTTTGGATGCCCGGCAAGCTGGCCGCGCAGCTTGCGTTTGCCGGGCAGCTCCCGTCCGGATGCACGCCTGTGCTCAGCTGCCCGGTGCTGGCGCGCAGCCCGCACTGGGACGAGATCTGGCCACGGGAGCCGTACCGGGCAGGCGAGTCCATGGCCGAGTACCTGTTCTGCCGCCGCGGCTGGCGCTACGGCTCGGCCCTGCTGCAGACCTCGACGCTGCTCGCGCCGCGCGACCTGCTGCTGCGTATTCCCTTTACCATCGGCCTGCGCAAGCACCAGGATTGGGATTGGCTGCTTCGCGTCGCCGCCGACCCTTCCGTCACAATCCATTCTTCAGGCCGCTTGCCGCTCGCCATCTTTCACGTCGAAGGCGACCGCGCGAGTATTGGCCGCGCCCGGAACTGGCGTTTTTCACTCGAATGGGCGCTCGCACGCCAGCAGCACTTTACCCCGCGCGCGCTTGCCGGCTTCATCGCGACCGAGTGTGCCGCGCAGGCGCAGGGTGAGAGCTGGCGCGAACGTGTGGCCGTGCTGCGCGCTTTCCTGCGCTCCGGCACGGCACGCCCCCCGGATTACCTTCGCCTGGCTGTCTTCCTGCTCGTCCCGCAGTCGGCCCGGCGCTCCATCCGCGACCGTATCCGGCGCATGCGCCCTTTGTAGCCGGCCGTTTCAGGAAAAAACAGGCTTCGGCGATTTCCCGCGAAGCGAGGTGAAAAAAGCAGAGGCCCCATCGAAATCGACGGGGCCTCGCTTGCCTGCATGGTTCTACGCGCTGTAGAGAAGAATGCCCTCGGAGCGCACTTCGCTTTCTTCGCTGTCCTGCGAAACGGGCCGGTAGAAGAGCTGGTTGTTTTCGAGATAGACCTCGAGGAATGCGGGCCGCTCGTTGATGTGGCCGGCGATCAGCGCTTCCGAGAGCGGGTCCTCGACGTAGCGCTGCAGGGCGCGGCGCAGGGGGCGCGCCCCGTAGCTGCGGTCCACCAGCGTTTTTTCGAGGATCCACTTCTTGGCGTCGTCGGTCACCGAGATGGTGATCGCCTTCTGCACCAGGTTCGTGTTCAGCTGACCCACCAGCAGCTCCAGGATCTGGATCAGGTCGGCGTCCGAGAGCGAGTGGAACAAGATGATCTCGTCCACGCGGTTCAGGAACTCCGGGTTGAAGGTTCGCTTAACCTCCTGCTTGACCAACTCCTCGATCTTGTCCATCACCAGGTCCTCACGCTCCGACTGGAAGCCGAGCCCCTGCTTGCGCTGGAGGTGCCGGGCTCCAATATTGGAGGTCATGATGAGGATCACGTTCTTGAAGTCGACCGTATTGCCGAGCCCGTCGGTCAGGTGGCCGTCTTCAAAGACCTGCAGCAGGATGTTGAAGACATCCGGGTGCGCCTTTTCGATTTCGTCGAGCAGCACGACCGAGTAGGGCGAACGCTTGACGCGCTCGGTGAGCTGGCCGCCCTCCTCGTAGCCGACATAGCCCGGGGGCGAGCCGATCAGCTTTGAGACGGAGTGTTTCTCCATGAACTCCGACATATCGAAGCGGATCAGCGCCTTTTCGCTGCCGAAGAGAAACTGCGCGAGAGTCCGCGCCATTTCCGTCTTGCCTACGCCGGTTGGGCCTAAGAAGAGAAAGGACCCGATCGGCCGGTTCGGGGATTTGAGGCCGGCCCGCGAACGGCGGATCGCACGCGAGAGCGCGGAGATCGCCTTCTCCTGCGAGATGACGCGCTTGTGCAGCTCGCCCTCGACGCGGAGCAGCTTCTGCGTCTCCTCTTCCTTGATTGAGGTGACGGGCACGCCGGTCCAGCGGCTGACCACGTCTTCGATGTCCTCGCGGGTGACGATGCCGGCGGTCGAATCATCGAGGTGGTACTTGTCCCGCAGGGCGCGCAGGTTTTCGCGCTCCTTGCGCTCCTCGTCGGAGTAGAAGCGCGCCTTCTCGAACTCGTGATTCGCAATGGCGTTTTCCATCCGGTGCACGATGAACTTGATCCGCTTCTGGACCTCGGTGATCTCCTCGGGCAGGGAAGTCTGGCGCAGCTTCACGCGCGCGCCTGCCTCGTCGATCAGGTCGATGGCCTTGTCCGGCAGGAAGCGGTCGGGGATGTAGCGGCTCGAGTGCGAGACCGCGAACTCGATCGAATCATCGGTGTAGCTGACCGCGTGGAACTTCTCGTAGCGGTCCTTGATGCCCATGATGATCTTGATCGCGTCTTCCTCGTTGGGCGGCGGGACCTTGACGGCCTGGAAGCGGCGTTCGAGCGACCGGTCTTTCTCGATCGACTTGCGGAACTCGCCCGGCGTGGTGGCGCCGATGCACTGGATCTCGCCCCGCGACAAAGCCGGCTTGAGGATGTTGGCCGCGTCGAGCGAGCCCTCGGCCGAACCGGCGCCGACCAGCGTGTGCAGCTCATCGATAAAGATGATGCAGTTCTGGTTTTCCATCAGCTCTTTCATGATGGTCTTGAGCCGCTCCTCGAACTGCCCGCGGTACTTGGTGCCGGCGACAATCAGCGAGAGGTCCAGCGCGAGCACCCGTTTATCGGCGAGGAAGCTCGGCACTTCGCCGTCGGAGATGCGCTGGGCCAGGCCCTCGACGATGGCGGTCTTGCCGACGCCGGGCTCGCCGATCAGGACAGGGTTGTTCTTCGTCCGGCGGCACAGGATCTGGATCACCCGCTCGAGCTCGCCGTCGCGGCCAACCAGCGGATCGAGCTGATTGTCCATCGCCACCTGGGTCAGGTCGCGCGAGAACTCGGCCAGCAGGCTGGCTTCGCGGTTGCCCGTTGTGGCTGCGCCCTCGCGGCTGCGCTGCTGCGCGGCGCCCTGCGGCGATTTTTCCTGCGTGGCGCGCGCCAGGTCTTCACGAATCGTGGTCAGCTTCAGCCCGCGCTCGTGCAGGATCTCCGCAGCGAAGCACTTCTCCTCGCGCAGCAGCCCCAGCAGCAGGTGCTCGGTGCCGATGTGCTTGTGCGACAGCCGCTCGGCCTCCTCGGCCGCGTAGGCCAGCACGCGCTTGCACTCGTTCGAGAGCGGCAGGTCGACCGAGGTGGAAACCTTCTCGCGGATGGTGGTGTGCCCTTCGATCTGCTTGCGGATCGACTCGACGGATGCATGCGAGCGTAGAAAGCGGTTGGTCAGCGTCTTGTCTTCGCGTAGCAGCCCGAGCAGCAGGTGCTCCGTCTCGATATACGGCGAGCCGAACTGGCTGGCCTCATACCGGGCGAAGAAGATGACGCGCCGCGCTTTTTCTGTATAGCGTTCGAACATGTTCCCCCTTACGGCCTTGCGCTGCTCCTTCGTGCCGGAGCAGGATCGAGTTTGCGGTCAGGACGACATCGGCCCTGCTCCTTTACTGTATGCCTTTCGGTGTTCCAGACCTCGCGCCGCGACGGCCTTCGCTACAGCCCCACCGCCTCGCTCATACCATCATGCGTTAGCCGTAACACACGGTGGCAGCGCCTTGCCAGCAGCATGTTGTGGGTTACCAGTACGGTGGTAAGCCCCTCCTGCCGGTGCAGCTCTTCAATCAGCAGAAACATCTCGTCGGCGGTGCCCTCGTCCAGATCGCCGGTAGGTTCGTCGGCGAGCAGTAAACGGGGCTTTGTAATCAACGCGCGTGCGAGTGAAACCCGCTGCTGCTCGCCGCCTGAAAGCTCCCCGGCGCGGTGATGCAGCCGGTCGGCCAAGCCAACCCGCTCCAGCCATCCGGCGGCTGCTTTTCCAGCCGGTCTGCCCTTGTCGCCACGTGCCAGTAGAGGCATGGACACGTTTTCCACAGCCGTGAACTCCGGCAGCAGGTAGTGGAACTGCCAGACGTAGCCCACATCGCGGTTACGAAAGTGGGCTGCGGAGGCCCCGGTCAGACTGCTGAGCGCTGTGCCGTCGCAGTGGATTTCGCCGCTGCTGGGCTGGTCAAGCGCGCCGAGCAGATGCAGCAGAGTGCTTTTTCCCACGCCGGACTGTCCGACGATTGCCAATATCTGACCCTTAGGGACGGAAAAGGTAAGCCCGTCGAAGAGGGTCAGGGTGCGGCCGCCTGGCATTGAGTAGCTCATGCTCAGGTTTTCTACTCGTATTAATGGATGTTCCGGTTGCGCAAAAGGTCGCAGAGGCGGGTTTGATGGGCTACTCATAGCGCAGCGCCTCTGCCGGCAGCACCCGGGCGGCGGCGCTCGAGGGGTAAAGCGTGGCCAGCAGCGCGACGCCGAGCGAAACGCCGGCGACCAGGAAGGCATCGGCGAGGCTGGGCGCGAAGGGCAGCGTGTCAATCGAGTACACGTCGGCCGAAAGATGGATGAGGTGATAGTGACCGCAGACCAGCGCGGTGCCGTAGCCGACCACCAGGCCAATGGCGGTGCCGATGAGGCTGATAAGCAGGCCCTGGAACAGGAAAATGCGGCGCACCTGCGCGGGGGCGACGCCCATCGAGAGCAGCACGGCGATGTCGCGGGTTTTCTCCATCACCATCATGGTGAGCGCGATGAGGATGTTGAGCGCGGCGACGCAGACGATGAGGCCGATGACGATGAAGGTGACCAGCTGCTCGAGCTGGAGCGCGTGGAACAGCTCGCGGTTCTGCTCCATCCAGTTGGTGGTCTCAAATCCCGGTCCGGCGGCCTGCTCGATGGCGCGGCCGATGCGGTCGGCGTGGTACAGGTCGTCGACCTTGAAGGAGATGACGGAGACCAGGTCGGGCTCGCCGAACAGCGCCTGCGCGTCGTGAAGGCGCACGAAGCCGAAGCCGGAGTCGTACTGGTAGAAGCCGGAGTGGAAGATGCCCGCGACCTGGAAGCGCTGGTACTTGGGGACCAGGCCGTAAGGGGTGAGCTCGCCCTGCGGGCTGGTGACGATGACGGTGTCGCCGGCGTGCGCGTCGAGCGAGTCGGCGAGGTCGTAGCCGAGGACCACGGGCGGCGTGGAGGCGTTCGGGTCGTTGTCCGCGGGCAGGCTGAGGGCGGCGGCGCTGCCGGCGGTCATGTCGTGGAGCATGTCGCTGACCTGGCGCTCGCGGTCGGGCAGGATGCCTTTGAGCAGAGCGCCGCCGGAGTGGGCTCCGCGCGAGATGAGCACCGGCTCATAGAGGGCGGGCGCGGCGGCGGTGACGTGGGGCAGCCTGCGCAGCCTGGCGGTAAGCGCGCGCCAGTCATGGATGCCGTCGTTCTGCACGCGCAGCAGCGAGACGTGCGCGGTGGCGGAGAGCAGGCGGTCCTGCAGGTCGCGGCGCATGCCGGTGGTGATGGCGAGCGCGAGGATGAGCGAGGCGACGCCGACCGCGACGCCGAGGATGGAGATCACGGTGACGATGCCGATGACCGCCTGGCGGCGCTTGGCTTTGAGGTAGCGCGCGGCGATGAACAGCTCAAAGCGCATGGGGCGGGTCCAGTCGTCGATACGTGGACGGCCCGCTTGGGGCGAGCCGCCGGCCGCTCAGCGGGTCCGGCTCGGCGAACGGCCCACGCGGGCCCACGTGCGCATCCGGCAGCAGCGCCTTTAGCTGGCGGCAAGCCAAGCATGTACTCACGGGACTGCAACCTTGGCGGAGCCCTCGTTGTCGTAGCGGTCGAAGGCGCGCAGGGTGAGGGTGTGCTGGGCCGCCGCGCCAGCCGGCAGCGGCGCGTCGAAGTCGTACTGCTCGCGCAGCGAGTCGGAGAGCCGTCCGACCGGCTCGACGTACTGCCAGGGGCCGGCGTCGAGCGAGTACTCGGCGCGGGCGATGGGGGTTTTTGTATCTGTCACGGTGGCAGTTACATGCAGGCCTGCGCTGGCCCTCTGCGCGGCAAGCGGCGCGACCTGCGGCGTGGCCGTGTCGATCAGGAAAAGGTCGCTGACCCGCTCGCCGGTGAGCGCCGCGCCGGCCGGGTGCGAGGGCGCGTCGCTTGCCACCACGCGCAGGCGGTACGGGCCGTCGGGCAGAAGGGTCGCGTCGAAGGTGTAGTAGCGGTCGGTGAGGTCGTCCTTCAGAAGGCGCCAGGCGCGGTCTTCCGCGCCGCGATAGTAGAGCGCGAAGCGCAGATCGTCACCGTTATCGTCATGCGCGGCCCAGCGCACCGTCACCGCACCCTTGTCGCGGATCGCGCTGAGCGGCGCCTGGGGGCTGTTGCTGTCGATATTGACGGTGCCGCCCTGCGAGGCGAAGGTGAGGGTGGTCTGCTGCGGATAGCTGGCCTGCATGGCGGCGGCGTTGACGCGTGTACCGGGCGCAACGAGTACTTCGTCCACTTCGGGCGCGGCGTTGGCGGGCAGATAGTTGAGCGCGACCTGGCTGACACGCGCACCGGGCTTCAGCGTCAGCCGCCACTGCGCGTAGCGGGCGGTGGGCTGGTCGAGCGTCGGGTCTTCCGGGCGCACCGGCTTCCAAACGCTCCAGCCGCGGACCGGGTTGTCAATGTTGCCGGTACGGGCTTCGAGCGTGTAGCCGGACGAGGCGGCGGTGATCTCGGCGCGGCCCCACAGCGAGGGCTGCGTCGCATCGAAGACCTCGCTGAGCAGCGTGCCGCTGGCAGCCGGGGTCAGGCTCATGCGCAGCAACTTGCCGGTGTTCGCGGCGGGCAGGTAGAGCGCGTTGCCGGGCGCCGGCGCAAAACCGATGACCTGGCCCGCATCGGCGTGCACCAGGTCTTCAAAGGCGCCGTCGTCGTGCAGGCGGTACACGCGGCCGCGGTTGCCGGTGGCGGCCAGCAGGCCGTCCACGGTCGCGCGCAGGCTGTACACCACATCGTCGTGCGCGGCCCAGATACGGCGCGGCGCTTCAGCCGGGCTGGCCGGCAGCAGGTAGATTTCCGAGCCGTCCGGAACCGCCGCGTTGTTGCTGACCGCCTGCGTGGAGCCGGGCTGGACCACGGTGACGGTGATACTCGCGGTAGGCGCTGCGGCGCCTCCGCCGACCGGCAGCGGCGGCAGGGTGCTGGCGCGGCCTTTTTCGCCGACGGCAGCGACGTAGAGCTGACCCTTAGCACCGAGGGCGAGCGAGGTGATCTCGCGTTTCTGCGCCTCGAACAGAACAGAGCCTTTGCCGTCGGGAGCGATGCGGTAGACCAGGCCCGTGCCGTCGGAGCCGGCGAGCAGGTCGCCGTTTGGCGCGAACAGCAGCGAGCGGATGTGCGGCTCGTCGCTGGCGAAGAAAACCTCGGGCTTGGAGCCTGTGCGGCTTAGATCGACTCGATAGACGGCCCCAGGCGCGCCGCTGCCGAGGTAAAGCCGTCCCTGCCGGTCGAACTGCATGGCCCAGATGTACTTCGGCTTGGCCTCGGTCTGGGCCGCGTCGAAGACGACCGGCGCGGTCGCTTCATCGAGGGGTTTCGCCGCGTTCGGGTCGATGCGGTACACCTTCGCGGAGGGAAGGGTTGCGGCGTAGAGCGCGCCGTCCGGACCGACGGCGAGCGCCTGCACGCTGAGGTCTTTGGTCGTGAACAGGACCGTCTGCTTGCCGTCCGGTGCGATGCGGACCACCTGCGCGGGCGAGCCCGTAGCGACATAGGCGTTGCCGTGAGAGTCGCTGGCCGTGGCCCATACGTCGGCTGCATTCAGCAGTGCAACGGTCGTGACATCGACCCCGGCCGCAAGCGTGCCATCGCTGCCGATGGAGACGCCTTTGGGCGTGCCCTTTTCCCAGTCGGCAGCGCTGCTTTCATTCCACAGGTGCGTACCCTGCGCACGTCCGAGCGCCGGGGCCAAGGCGCAGAAACAGAGCAGGAGGGGGAGAACGCGGGAGAACATCGTCACCACAGGAGTCTACCAGTGCAACGCGCTCCAGCTAATTGGCCAGCACCGCCCGGTAGCGCACGGCGCTCTTACGGGCCCGCTCGACCGCTGTGTTGGCGTCGCGCATGGCGAAGCTCTCCGTCACCGCCTTGATGTTGTGCCGCGCTGCGACGTCGAGCATTTCGGCGATCTGCGTGGGGCTGCCGATGTTGCAGCCGGAGACGCTCTTGATGCCGGAAATGAGCGGGAACACCGGAAAGGCAGCAGGCTTGGGCGGCACGCCGACAAAGACGAATGCGCCGTGCGGACGCAGGGCATTGACGTACGCGCTCCAGTCCTGGTCGACGTTGATGGTGGAGAGGATGAAGTCGAACTGGCCGCCGAGCGCCTTGAGCGATTTGGTCTCGCGGGTGTTGACGAAGCGGTGCGCGCCGAGCGTTTTTGCCTCGTCCTCCTTGTTGGTTGAGGACGAGAAGGCGGTGACCTCGGCGCCGAAAGCGCGTGCGAACTGCAAAGCCAGGTGGCCCAGGCCGCCGATGCCGATCACGCCGACGCGCGAGGCCGGGTTGACGCTGTAGAGGCGCATGGGAGAGTACACGGTGATGCCGCCGCACAGCAGGGGCGCGGTCGCGGCGCTGTCCATGCCGGCGGGAATCGCGAGAGCGAAGCGGGCGTCGACGCGGAGTTTCTCGGCATAGCCGCCGTTGCGACCCACGCAGGTGGCCACGGCCAGCGCGCAGAGGTGCTCCTCGCCGCGGCGGCACCACTCGCAGTAGCCGCAGCTGTCGGCCTGCCAGCCGATGCCCACGCGGTCTCCGGCCTTCAGGTGCTTGACCCGATCGCCGGCCGCGGCCACCGTGCCCACTACCTCGTGGCCCGGGATGAACGGGTATTTGCTCGTGTTCCAGTCGTTGTCGATGAGGTTGACGTCGCTGCGGCACACGCCGCAGTGCGAGACGGCGACCTCGACATCGCCGGGCCGCAGCTCGCCCGGATCGTACTTGTAGGGGTGGAGCTCGGCGCCGGCGGCGTGTACGGCAAATCCTTGGATCATGCGTCTCGACTCTCGCTTCTTCCGTGACGGTCTTCGGTCGGCCCTATTCTACCCGGAGCGTGAGAATCTGCTCGCCCGTGAAGTTGGCGCCGGTGGGCACGCTGGCCAGCGGCTGCACCGACTCGCTGTGCAGCGAGCCGCGGTCGCGCTCGTGCGCGGGCACCAGCTGATTGGCCACCGAGAGCGGCACGGACGAGAGCACGCGCCCGTCGAAGCTGACCTGGGCATCGGGCCGCAGCAGCGTGACGTAGAGCCGGTCGTCGGCATGCAGGGCGTTCAGCTCGTCAACGGTGCCGGCCAGAGAAGTGTTTGCCGTGGCGCGGCCGGCGCTCAGCAGGCGGTCGAGCGTGGGCCCGTCGCTGACCAGCAGACGCACCTCGCCCTGCGGCAGCGAAGCCGGCAGCGTGATGGGGATGCGGAGCGGTTGCCGCGCGCCGCGATAGGGCGCAAGGGTGGCGGCCACGGTGATGCGGTCGCCCGCGTGGATGGTGGACTGCTCGACCGCGGCGCGATCGAGCGTGGTCGACTGCCGGCCGCGGATGGCCTCGACTTCGATGCGGACGCCCTCGATCGGTGTGCGCCGGTCGCTGCTGCTGTAGAGCGCGTTGAAGCGCAGGCCGACGGTGAGCGCGGCCGCGAGCGCGGCGGCGCCCAGGCCGCCCGGCGCCGCGAGCGTCTGGATCGCGACCGGCGGGTAGCCCCCGGCAAGGCGCACGGCGGCGCGCACGCGGTAGCTGTCCTCCTCCGCGTAGCCGGGCGTCTCCTGCAGGGCCTGGAACAGCGAAACGAGGATGGCCGTGGGGGTGAGCTGGGGCTGGTCGAGCACGGCGAGGTGGAGCGTGCGGTCGCCCTGCGCCCCATGGATGGCGATCTCGACGGGAATCATGTGCGCGGTGGCGCCGACCAGGCCGCCGATCGCGGTCTGGCGGTCCTGGGTAAACGCGCCGACTGTTTCGCCGGTGTTCACGATTTTGAAGGAGCCGGCGGGCGAGGCCAGCGTCGCGACAATCTCGGCCTTGGTCATGGGCAGGCTTACCGCGCCGAACTGGGTCAGCGGGTGGCCGCAGGCGAGCAGGCGGTTCGCGTCGAGATAGGTGACGGTGCAGGTGGCCGCGATCTCGAGGTCGCCTGAGACTAGCAGCGCGCTGACGGCGGAGCCGGGCTCGAGCGGCGGCTCCGCGGCCTGGTGCTGCGACGGGCCCTTGGTGGTCTGGCCGCCTGTGCCGCCAAGGCCCGCCTGGGCTTCCATGCCGAGTGAAGGTGCGTGCTGCTTCCACAGGTCGAGCGCGGCGGGGGAGAAGCCGGAAAAGACCAGCGGCGTGTCGATGGGCCGGATCTGTGCGCTGCTGGCCACGGGGGCCGCACTGCCGGCGTCCATGTCGCGCACCTGGAGCATTTGGGCGATGGGCGTGATGCCGGCAATAGGCTCTTTCGAGAACTGGCCGATGCGGAAGGCGAGCGCGCCGACCAGCTTGCCGTCGATGTAGACGGGGCTGCCGCTCATGCCGGCGACGACCCCGGTGTACTCGGCCTTGGCGCCGGTGAGCCGGGCCAGGATGAGGTCTTCGCCGGGCCCCTGCGCATTGCGCAGCACGCCGAGAATGTCGACGCCGAAAGGCTCTGGCGTGACGCCCTCGAAAACGGTGTAGGCCGTGCCGTGCAGCCCGGCATGTACCTGGGCCAGGGGGAAGGTGCCGGCGCTGGACGGCGGCGGCGGCGCGGGAGCCTGCGCCAGCGCGGAGAAAGGGAGGAGCAGGGCAGTGGCGAGCAGCAGGGCCTTTTGCGGGGTCAACACGTCTATAGAGTAGCTGGAGAACGGTTGGCGGCTATGATCTTGCGGCAAGGGACCGCCAGCAGCGAGAATAAAGTTGTTGCTGAAGCACTGCCTTCCTGCAGTGGAGCTGAATGTGAATCGACGAATCCTGACAAACTGCCGGGCATTTCCACGGTCTGGCTTGGTGCTTGGTGCTTGCCTCGCGATCGCGGTAGGTGCGCTTTCACCGCTGCGCGCGCAGCAGCCCCGCGCCGAGCCTTCGCCGGGGCAGACGGCTCCGCAGCAGGGCACGCCTGACCAGACCGCGCCTGACCAGGGCGGCCCCGGCGGCGATAACGGCTCCATCGCCATCCCGAAAAAAAAAGAGCAGCCCGCGCCTCCTCCTCCTCCGCCTTCTGAGCCGGTGGTCAAGAACCCCCCGGAGCTTTCAAACCTGGCCATACGCGTGAACGTGCCGAGCGTAAACGTGGATGTGGGCGTGATTCTCGAGAAAACGCACCAGTTCGTGCCCAATCTGCAGGAGGCGAATTTCCGCGTGCTGGAGGACGGCAAGCCGCAGCAGATCACGCATTTCGCGCGCATCCAGGCGCCGATCACGGCGGTGCTGCTGACCGAGTTCGCGGCAACCAACTGGAACTTTATCTACGACATGCGCAATGCGGCGTACGCGTTCGCCGAGCAGTTGAAGCCGGACGACTATGTCGCGGTGATGACGTATGACATGCACACGGAAGTGCTAACCGACTTTACCCAGGACAAGCGGCTGGTGGCGCAGGCGCTCAACTCGCTGACCATTCCCACCTGGCAGGAAACCAACCTGTTCGACGCGGTGTATGAGACGCTGGACCGGCTAAGCCGGGTGGACGGACGCAAGTATGTGATTTTGATTTCATCGGGCCGCGATACCTTCTCGAAGATAACCCTGGACAAGGTACTGCAGAAGATTAAGGCGACGCCGAACGTGACGATCTTCTCGATCGGCACCGGCCAGTTCGCGCGGATAATCGCCGAAGGCCGCGGAGCCCTGGGCGGCGCGCGCGAGATCGACTATCTGCAGGCGGACAACCAGCTTTCGAGCTTCGCGCGCATGACCGGCGGCGAGTCGTTCTTCCCCCGCTTCGAAGGGGAGATGCCGGATATCTTCCACGAGATCAATAACTCGATCCGCAACCAGTACGCGCTGACTTACCGGCCGACCAATACGAAACAGGACGGCAGTTACCGCAAGATACAGGTGGAGCTGGTAGACAACGAAGGCAACCCGCTGCGCATGCAGGATGAAAAGCACAAGCAGCTGAAGTATGACGTGATTGCGCGGGATGGGTACCGGGCCAAGCTGCCGGTGGAGTAAGTCGCCCGATACTTATCCGCGAACATCCTTGAGCGCGGGATAGATCTTGCGGAAACCTTCGTAGCCGTGTGCGAAGCGCTCGACCGCGGCCGGGTCGGGAACGATCTGTCCGGCGACCTGGATAGATTGCGCGCAGGCCGCCTCGACCGTGGGCCAGCCGCCGCCGCCCACTCCGGCGAGCAGCGCCGCTCCAAATGCGCCGCCTTCCTCAGCGCTCAGAACGTCGCAGGTGTGTCCGTAGACCTCGGCCTGGATGGTGCGCCACAGGGCGGAGCGCGCGCCGCCTCCGCCCAGCCGGACGCCTTTGACGGGCACGTCCATGCCGGCGAACAGCGTGAAGCTGTCGCGCAGCGAGTAGGCCACGCCTTCCATGACGGCGCGGGTGAGATGCCCGCGGGTGTGGCCGGCGGTGAGCCCGACGAAGGCGGCGCGCGCCTGCGAGTCGAGGTGCGGGGTGCGCTCGCCCAGCAGGTACGGCGTCCACAGCAGGCCGTCGCTGCCCGCCGGCACGCCGGCCGCCTCGGCAGTCAAAGTGTCATATGCCCCCCCGGGCAGCAGCGTGTCGCGCAGCCAGCGCAGGCTCAGGCCCGCGGCCTGTGTCACGCCCATTACGTGCCAGCGGCCCGGAACGGCGTGGCAAAAAGTGTGCAGCCGGCCGCCTGTATCGAGCGATGGCTTGGCCGTGGCCGCGAAGACCACGCCCGAGGTGCCGATGGTGACCGAGACCGATCCGGGCTCGAGAATGCCCATGCCCACCGCGCCCGCGCCCTGGTCGCCCGCGCCTGCGACGACAGGCGTACCGGCGCGCAGACCGGTCGCCTGCGCGCCGCTCCCGTCAATGGCCGCGCAGACCTCGGGCGACTCCCACAGCCGCGGCAGCCACTGCTCGCGCACGCCTGCGGCCCGTGCCACCTCGCTCGACCAGCGGCGGTTCGCCACATCGAGCAGCAGCGTGCCGGAGGCCTCCTGCACATCCATCGCGTAGGCGCCGGTCAGCCGGTAGCGCACGTAATCCTTGGGGCACAGCACATGGGCGATGCGCGCGTAGATCTCCGGCTGGTGCTCGCGCACCCACAGCAGCTTGGTCAGGGTGAAGTTGGGCAGCGCCGGGTTCGCGACCAGCCCGATCAGCCGCTCGCGCCCAATCTCACGGTGCAGCCAGTCGCACTGCGGACCGGTGCGCTGGTCGCACCAGATCAGCGAAGGCCGCAGCACGGCGCCGTCCTGGTCGAGCAGCACCGCGCCATGCATCTGGCCGGTCAGGCCGACGCCGCCGATCCTGCGCGCTGCTTCCGCGCCGACCTGCGCGAGCGTGTCGCGGATGGCCTGCTGGGCCGCGCGCCACCAGTCCTCCGGGTCCTGCTCGGCCCAGCCGGGCTGCTCGGCGCGGAAGGCCGCGTGCTCGCTCGCGGCGGACGCGACGATAGCGCCAGCGCCGTCGATCAGAAGGGCGCGCGTGCCGCCGGTTCCCACGTCGATGCCTAAAAAGAAAACCTGCTTCGCCAAGTGTTCGCTCCTCGCCTGCCCGGCTACTACTTTATCGCGGAAGCCTGGGGGATCGCAGGCAGGTACACTAGGCGAATGAGCATCAGGACGCTCGCGAGCCGTGAGGTATATCGCAACGCGTGGATGCGGGTGCGCGAGGACGAGATCGAACGCTCGAATGGTATGCGCGGCATTTACGGCGTGGTCGAGAAGGCGCCCTGCGCGGTAGTCGTGCCGCTGGCCGGCGACACCCTCTACCTGGTGCAGCAGTACCGCTATACCGTTGGCAAAGTCTGCCTGGAGTTTCCGCAGGGCGGCTGGGAAGACCCGGATGCGGACATCCACGCGCTTGCCGCGGGCGAGCTGCGCGAGGAGACGGGCATGCGCGCCGGCTCGCTCCAGTATCTGGGGCCCATGTATGTTGCGTACGGCTTCTGCAACCAGCAGCAGCATGCGTTTCTAGCTACCGAGCTGACGCCGGGCAAACCCGAGTTCGACCCGGAAGAGCACGACCTGACGCTGCATGCCGTTTCTGTCACAGAGTTTGAACAGATGCTGCGCGAAGGCCGCATCCAGGACTGCTGCACTCTAGCGGCCTGGGGGCTGTACAAGATTTGGAAAGAAGCGCAGCATTCGCAGGATTAAGGAGCAGAGCACATGGCGCAAAGTTGGACCGCAAAGCAGATTCCCAGCCAGCACGGCAAACGCGCCATCGTCACCGGCGCTAACATCGGCCTCGGTTACCAGACCGCGCGCGAACTGGCCCGCGCCGGGGCCCAGGTGGTGCTGGCCTGCCGCTCGCTCGAGCGCGGCAACGTGGCTGCCGGGAAGATAAAGGCAGAGCAACCCGGCGCGCAGGTCTTTGTCGCGCAGCTCGACCTCTCCTCGCTGGATTCGGTGCGCGGTTTTGCGGAGGACGTGCTGAGCGCCGGCGAAGCGGTGGACCTACTGGTGAACAACGCCGGCATCATGGGGCTGACGCAGCGCCAGACCAGCGTGGACGGGCTGGAAATGCAGCTGGCCACCAACTATCTGGGCCACTTCGCGCTGACCGGCTGGCTGCTGCCGGTGCTGCTGCGCGCCGCGGCTCCGCGCGTCATCAGCGTGTCGAGCAATGCGCACAAGCGCGGGCAGATCCGCTTCGACGATCTGCAGATGGAGCAAGGCTACGGGGCGATGAAGAGCTACTCGCAGAGCAAGCTCGCGAACCTGGTATTTGCGCGGGAGCTCGAGCGGCAGAGCGAGCAGCACGGCTCCCGCTTGGTCAGCATTGCCGCGCATCCGGGCCTGTCGACGACATCGATAGGGCGCGACCTGCCAGCGCCGGCCAAGCTGATTACCGGCCTGGCATTCCAGATACTGGGCCACAGCGATGCCGAGGGCGCTCTGCCGCAGCTGTACGCTGCCACTGAACCCGAAGCGCAGCCCGGCGGCTACTACGGTCCAGATGGTTTTCAGGAGTTCAAAGGCGCGCCCGCTGCCGCGAAAGTCGCTGCGCCCGCGCAGAATCCGACGATTGGGCCGCGCCTGTGGAGCATCTCCGAGGAGCTGACCGGGGTTACCTATGACTGGTCGCTGAAAGAGTAGCGTTCGTGTGTCAGACCGCGGCGCCCGTACGTGGCGGCCGGGCCAGAAAAACGATCATCGCAACCCCAGCCGCCAGAACGCCTTCTTCCAGATCCACGCTGGCCTGGTGCAGCCGGTTGAACTCCTGCCGGTGCGGATCAGCCAGCGGAGCCTTGTCAATGTCGCCGCCAACCGCGATCCGGTCCGCCTCCATGCGCGGCATAATGTCGCGCTGCGAAAAAACAGTCAGCAGCAGCATGGCCAAGGTGCACAGAATGGGCCCCAGAAGCGTGCGGTCGTAGACGCGCTTTACCGCAGCGGCAAGCAGCAGCAGCAACAGCAGCGTGCCCGCGACCAGGCCTTCGTTGTGCAGCGTGAGCAGGCAGTCGCGCACGATGAGACCAGCGACTGGGTGCGCGTTGGGCAGCACGTCGAACGTGATCTGAGCGACTGCCGGGAAGAACATGACTGCGCCCAGCCACAGCACGATCAACAGCGAGATAAGAATGCGCAGCAGTGTTTTCACAGGCTTTAGCGTACGCCGCCCTGGCTGGGCCGCCCGGTCAGCCGCTCGACCCGCTTGGCCGTCGGCGGGTGCGTCGAAAACAGCTCCGCGAAGGACGCGCCGGAGACCATAGGCGACACGATGAACAGGTGCGCGGTCGAAGGCGAGGCGGCAAAGGGCGCCCTGCGATTGTAGCCTTCCAGTTTTTCGAGCGCGGCGGCGAGCGCATACGGATTGCCGGTGAGCTCCGCGCCGGAGGCGTCCGCTGCGTACTCGCGCGAGCGGGAGACGGCGAACTGGATCAGCATCGCCGCTACCGGCGCCAGCAGTAGCATCAGCAGGCCGCCAAAGCCTCCATCCCGGTCGCGGTCGCGGCCGCCGTAGCCGCCGAACAGCGAAGCCCAATAGCCCATGCGCGCCAGCAGCGTGATCGCACCGGCGAGGGTCGCGGCGATGGAGCTGGTGAGGATGTCGCGGTTGCGCACGTGGCCCAGCTCATGCGCCAGCACGCCCTCCAGCTCCTCATCGCTGAGCAGGTTGAGGATGCCGGAGGTGACCGCGACCGAGGCGTGACGCGGATTGCGCCCCGTAGCAAAGGCATTGGGCGTCTCGATGGGGATGACGTGGAGCCTGGGAACCGGAATGTGCGCGCGCGCAGCCAGCCGCTCGACGATCCGTTCGACCCTCGGCAGGGTACCCGGCTCGACCGCCTGCGCCCGGTACATGGTGAGCGCGATCTTGTCCGAGAAAAAGTAGGAAACGAAGTTCATCCCGGCCGCGAGGACAAAGCCGAGCAGCAGGCCGCGCTGCCCGCCGAAGTGCTCTCCCATCAGCATCAGCAGAAGGGTGAGCGCGGTGAGGAGAAAGGCTGTCTTTAACAGGTTCATGGCGCAGGCGGCTCCAGGTCGCCAGGCATTGTGATGTAGTGGTCGCGGCGAAAGACTCGTGTGGTGGTTCGACGAAATAGAAAGTAGAGTGTACTCGCTATGATTTTCAGAAGGCCGCTCCGCGATTACGGAGAGCTGCGTTTCGGTCGTTAGAGTAGCCGGGTGGCGGCGATCGAATAACGTACGCGCAGCATGCGCTTGCTTACCTTGAAAGCCATGGCAAGCCGTTTGGCAATGTGAATGCAGGGAGCGTTGTAGCCCGCGAATCAGCAGGGTAGATAAAATCGGCTGCTAAATGCTTCGTTGGGCATCCGTTCCGCGGCTCAACTGAAAACCGCCACAAGGAGTTTCGAACGGATGAAGCAAATACTTGGAGTCATTACGGTGCTGTCCATTGCTGGCGGCGTTGGTTTCGGCCAGGCCGTCTCTGTCAATGGTGGTTCAATCCAGGGCAGCATTACGGACCCAAGCGGCGGCGTTTTGCCCGGCGCGACTGTCGTGATCAAGGGAGCGGACACGGGCTTCACAAAGACCCTGAAGACAGATTCCGCCGGTTTCTACAGTGTTGGGCCGCTGAACCCGGGCCCGTACACGATCGGCGTTACGCTGAATGGCTTTCAATCGCTTAACGTGCAGACGGTCGTGAAAACGGGAACGGCGACGAGCGGCAACTACAAGCTCACGGTCGGCTCGTCCACTGAGACCGTGCAAGTCAATGCCGGGCAGCTCCAGGTCAACACCGACCAGGCCGGTGTTTCAGACGTCATCACCCGACAGCAGATCGAGTCGCTGCCGATCAATGGACGCAACTTCCTGGATATCGCGCAGCTGCAGCCGGGTGTCATCCTGCAGAGCGGGGCGACCTTCGATCCAACCAAGGCGGGCTATTCGGCGATTTCGGTGGGCGGCGTTTCGGGGCGTACGACGCGCATTCTGTTGGACGGGCAGGATATTACCGACGAGACCGTCGGCACGACGATCATGAACGTCGACGAAGGTGCGGTCGATGAGTTCCAGCTGAACCGCTCGACGCAGGACGTCTCCGGTGAGGTAACTTCCACGGGTCAGGTACTGGTCGCGACCCGCTCGGGCACCAATACATTCCACGGCGAAGCGTTCTATAACTTCCAGGACAACAACGCCGGCTTTGCCAACACAACGGGCGGCTTTGACGCTCCTTTCCAGCGGAACCAGTTTGGCGGCTCCTTCGGCGGTCCGCTGCTCAAGAATAAGTTGTATTTCTTCGCGAACGCAGAGCGGATCAAGCAGGACGAGGATGGGTCGGCAACCACCAGTCCGACATTCGCCGGAATACAGGCACAGTTCCCATTCATTCCATCGCCATACCGGGAGACATACAGTACCGCGCGTGTGGACTATGACGGCCCCAAGGGCATTCACTTCTTTGTACGCGGCGCGTATAACGTCAATTCTTCTACAGCTAACTTCGGAGATCTGTACTCGCTTTACACGACCCGTAACAATGTTCCAGCGATCGTTGGTGGGGCGGATTTCGCCACCGGACACTTCACGCACTCGTTCCGCGGCGGTTATGAGAAGTTCCATAACCTGCTTACTGGCGGTACGGCGGGTGTGACGTCTATCTACAATCCAGTGTTTGCTGGCGGGGCGAGTGTTACGCTGTTCGACCAGGCGGATACTTTCTTCTCCGGTCCGAACTATCTGGCGCCGCAAGGGACCTATCAGTCCGATAAGCAGCTGAGATACGACGGCACCTGGACCAGAGGCGCACATACAGTCAAGTTCGGAGCCAGCCTGAACCGCATTCTCGGCGGCGGTTTCGCTTCGTTCTATGGGCCTTCTCTGTTCACCGGATTCGGCGCTGCGACTTTGCTGGCGCAGTGCGGCGATCCTACGGTTTCCGGGCCGTGCCCCGGCAACCCGATCGAGGGTTATAGCTCGTCCGGCTACACGCTGGGCAATGGCAACGGCCTGTTTACCGAGAAGCCGGGCTTTGGGTTGACGGGCGGCGGTGAAGAAGACTGGCGCAGCGGCGCCTATGTCGCCGACTCCTGGAAGGTCACTCCCAGCTTCACGGCCATCGCGGGTCTTCGTTGGAGCGTCGATACCGACCGCGCCAACCAGGACGTTCCGACTCCGCTGTGCTCGAGCGTGAGCCCTTCGCTCCAGTTCCCGGGGTGCACGGGAAACACTCCTTTATTCGACCAGTACCAGGCCGGTCTGGGCAAGCGGACCCATCAGCCTTACGGTAACTTTGGGCCGCAGCTTGGCTTTGTTTTCAGCCCTGGCGATCATAAGACGTCAGTTCGTGGCGGTGCAGGCATCTTCTATGAGAGCGATGTCTTCAATAACACGTCCAACGCCCGCAGCGGGGCCATTACTTCAAACGGAAACTTCTTCAACGCGACTGGTGTATGCGGCGGCACCAATACGCTGACCCTTCCGGATGGTACGACCGTGTCTCAGATCGGCGGGGTGCCGCTTTCAACGATATGCGCGGAACCTATCGCCCAGTCCGCGCCACTTATCAATCAGCTGAAGGCGCAGTATCAGGCGGCTTCCTCGACCGGCGGCCCGAACCCGGCTTTCATCGGCACGGGCGGCGGTCTTAGCACTGGGCTTACCGGCAATCTTTACGCGGCTCCTTACCTGTCGCCCTACTCCATCCAGTTCAATGGTGGAGTGCAGCGCGAAATTGCAAGGGGGACAATCCTTTCAGTTGACTATGTGCATAACGCGACTCTGAAGGTTCCACTTACAATCGATGTGAATCATGTTGGGGCCGCTCGGTATTTGAACGTGGCAGCGGCAAAAGCAGCCGTCGCGGCTACGCTGCAGAAATGCGGTGCGACTTCGGTTGCGAACGCCGCGGCTCCTGGCGGCTGCCCGGCGAATCCCGGGATCCAGTTCGCAGGCGGCTCCAATCCAAACGGCGGAGCCACAATTGTCGACTTCGCCGCGAATGGTTTGGACTCCGGCACGCAATACCTTGGCGGTCACGCGGCGTCTTTCGAGGCTGGTGCGCTTGCTGGCTCTGCACAGGCGGCTTTTGGCGGAGCAAACCCCAACGTGGGCCTTGGCCAGTTCATCCTTCCTATTGGTCGGTCAGGCTATGATGCGCTGCAAGCTGTTCTTCGTTCGCAGGTCACGCAGCCGGCCCCGGGCATCCGGAGCGCGAACTTCCAAGTTTCCTACTCGTTTTCAAGGATTGTGAACCCGATTGGCGGCGCGAACTCGGGAACCAACAACGCTGACCAGTTCTTTAACGCCAAACCCTGGGATTACGACGATCCAAACCGTTTCCTGGGCCGCTCGAATCTAGACCATACGAATGAATTGAGCCTCGGCGGAAGCATTGATGTGAAGTACGGCGTCACCATCGGCGTCATCGGACACTTTTACTCCGCGCCGGCAAGCAGTCTTACCCTCGACAACAGCTCCGGCCAGGCTGGCGAAATCTTCAGGACGGACGTGGATGGGGACGGGCAGACGGGAGATCTGGTCCCGGGCACAGGTCCTGGCTTTTACATGCACCAGGTCAAGGGTGCCGGCCTGAACAGGCTGATCAACAGCTACAACGCGGCCAACGCAGGCAAGCCCACACCGGCCGGCCAGGCTCTGATCAACTCAGGCGTGCTGTCGGCCTCCGACTTGACCGCGCTGAACGGGGTCCAGCAGGCTATTGCGACAGCTCCGACAAGTCCAATCAACAACTCGGCGTTTCGGGCCTTCGATGTCAATGCCGGATACCCGATCAAACTAAGCCGCATACGAGAGGGTTTGACGCTCGAACCGAATGTCGTTATGTATAACGTAGCTAACCTGAGTAACTTCACTGGAGGCTCCAATGGCAGTGGCCTTACCGGGCAGTTGCTCAACGTAACCGACGCAGGTGGAACGGTGGGAGCGACCAGTAACTATCTTAACGGACCAAACAACGGTGCCGTGGCGAACGGACTGCGCACCCAACGTGGGTCTGGCACCTTCGACCAGGGCGCGCCTCGCTCCACGGAGTTCCAATTAAAGTTAATTTTTTAATCTTAGACTAGCTGTGATGTTGCCGCAGGCTATCCATTTCCTCTGAAAGAGAGAAGCTGGTTGCACCGAGAATCAGCTTCTCCGGAGGAAACGGATGCGCTGCCACCCGAACGCCCGATTGACCCTGCATCAGCGCGTAGCTCTGGCCAGGAAGGTTGTTGAGCAGGGTTGCGCGTTGAAAGAGGCTGCGGCCTCTTTCAACGTGAGCGGGAAAACCGAAGCCAAGTGAGTACGCCGGTACCGCGATCAGGGGCCGGACTCGCTTGCCGACCGCTCCTCACGCCCCAACCCTGATACCCCGCGCCACACCGCAAGCCCTCGGTCGAGCAGGCCATCCGGCTGCGCTGGACCGGGATCAGGATCGCCTCCGAACTCAAGCTGGGCACGGCCACGGTGAGCTGGATCTTGCGCCGCGCCGTGCTGCGCAAACTCGGCTCGCTCACGCCCTCCGCCGCCCGTGGTGCGCTATGAGCACAAGCACCCCGGAGACCTGATTCATTTCGATATCAAGCGCCTGGCCCGCATCGCCAAGCCCGGCCAATAATCTGTTGATGCTCCACAGCTAAGGCATTTTCCCTGAAGGTATACAGAGCTCAGCGGTGGTGAAGGTGGCTTTTCCGGCGGGAAAAGCCACATCGAGATACTCTCCTGGCTACACGGCATCAGGGAAAATGCTTTAGAAATCCTGGCCGCCGCCGGCGCCGCTTATCGGGCTGGCGCAGCTAGGTAGCCGAACAAACGGCCGCGGAACGTGCCCCAGTAGTAGCGGGCGTGCGACGTCCGACGGCGCACCAGACTGAGCAGCATGCCGCCGAGGGGGCGGATGAAGTAGGGCAGCGTGATCCAGGCGGCGATGGAGTGCTTGCGCAGAACGCGGCCCATGCCGGCGCCATAGTGGAAGGCGCGCGCAACCGCGTGGGGCGTCAGTCGCTTGTCCGGATGCAGGATGCCGAGTCCCACGTCATAGTAGCCGCGATAGCCCTTCCGCAGCAGACGCAGCGCGAAATCCGGTTCCTCGCCGGAACCCCACTGGGTTCCCGGTCCGATGGCCGGGTCAAAGCCGCCGACCTCGCGTGCCGGTCCGGTACGGATCCACATCGAAAAGCCCATCACGGTTGTCCAGACAGTCCTGTCGTCGATTTTGCAGGAGAACGGCGTCCAGCGCGCATTGATCAGTTCGCCCGTGGGGGAAACGCAGTTGCCGGCCAGTAGAGTCAGAGTCGGATCCTGCTTGAAGTTGTTCACGATGCGCAGCATGGTGTCGGGCTGATACATGCAGTCGTCGTCAGGGAATCCGACAATGTCGCCGGTGGCGGCACTTAGGCCTAGATTGCGGGCGTGGGATGCATTGCGCACCTCGGAGCGGAGGTGGACAATTGGAAAACCTGACTCGAATTCGGCGATAATCGGAGCCAGTCGTTCGTCCTTGTTCTGGTCAACGACCAATACTTCAAAGTTCCGGAAAGGCTGCGCGGCGAAGGCTTGCAGCAAGTCGTGCAGCTCCTGGGTGCGGTCGACGGATGCGACCACCAGAGAAAGCTTCATGGGAGAGTCCTCGGCATAAGTCTGCCATAGAAGCAGCGGTTCTACCCGGACTTGTACGGCAAAGATGCACACGAAATGCAGTAACTTACTTGAGTTACCAAAAGATCAAGTTACTCAGGAAGCAATCAAGATGCGCACGCAGGTACGAAGTGGGGATGCGCCGGGATAGCCGTGGATTTGAGTTCAAGGCTTGCCCGCTGCTGGGCTCGTCTGCTGGCCGGTTAAGTCCAGGTTTAGCTCGAGCACGTTCACACGCGGCTCGCCGAGCAGGCCGAGCTGCCGGGCAGTGGTGTGCTTGCGGACGAGAGCCGTAACTGTGGCGGCCGGCAGCTTGCGCTCGCGCGCCACGCGGTCCACCTGATAGAGCGCCGCGGCTTCGGAAATATCCGGGTCAAGCCCGGAACCCGATGCCGTGACCAGATCGATGGGCACTGGACCTGAGCCATGCTCCGCCTTGACGCTTGCCGCTACACGGTCGGCGAGTGCTTTGCTCGAAGGACCGAAGTTCGACCCGGACGAGGAGGAGGCATCGTAGCCGGTGCCCGCCGCCGAAGGCCGGCTATGGAAGAAGCCGGGTCCGGTGAAGGGCTGCCCGATCAATCGCGAGCCCGCGACCTGGCCGTTGCGCTGGATGAGGCTCCCGTCCGCGCGGCTGGGCAGCAGCACATGCGCGATCCCGGTAATCAGAAGGGGATAGCCAAGGCCGAGGAGCACGGCCGTGCACAGCGTGTAGAGCACCGAGGTGGTGCACAGTTTCCTGAGCGACGTTGTTTCGGGCACAGTAGAAATCCTTTCAAGCGTCGGCATTAGGCAAGCCCCGCTACGGTAAGGAGCAGGTCGATGGCCTTGATACCGAGAAACGGCGCCACAATGCCGCCAAGGCCGTAGACCAGCAAATTGCGCTGCAGCAGCGAGGCGGCTGAGAGCGGACGGTAGGCGACCCCGCGCAGCGCCAGCGGAATGAGCGCGACGATGATGAGCGCGTTGAAGATGATGGCCGAAAGTACGGCCGAATGCGCGCTGTGCAGGTGCATGATGTTGAGCGCGTTGAGTACCGGGAACACGCCCGCGAACATCGCTGGAATGATGGCGAAGTACTTGGCCACGTCGTTGGCGATGGAGAAAGTAGTGAGCGCGCCGCGGGTCATGAGGAGTTGTTTGCCGATGGCGACGATCTCGATCAGCTTGGTCGGATCGGAGTCGAGATCGACCATGTTGCCGGCTTCCTTGGCGGCCTGGGTGCCGGAGTTCATGGCAACGCCGACGTCGGCCTGGGCGAGCGCCGGGGCATCGTTGGTGCCGTCGCCGGTCATCGCGACTAGCTTGCCCTGGGCCTGCTCGCGCTTGATCAGGTCCATCTTGTCTTTCGGCTTGGCCTCGGCGAGAAAGTCGTCGACGCCGGCTTCGCGTGCGATCGCGGCGGCGGTCAACGGGTTGTCGCCGGTGATCATGACGGTGCGGATGCCCATCGCTCGCAGCTGGTCGAAGCGCTCGCGCATGCCCCCTTTCACCACATCCTTGAGGTGGATGACGCCTAGCGCGCGGCCATTTTCGGCTACCACCAGCGGCGTGCCTCCGCTGCGCGCGATCTCCTCCACGCTGGCGCGCACCTGCACCGGAAGCTGCGTGCCGTGGCTCTGCAGGTAGCCTGAGATCGCATCGACGGCGCCTTTGCGGATCGAGCGGCCTTCGAGGTCAATGCCGGACATGCGCGTGGTTGCGCTGAAGGGCACGAAGTCGGCGTGCAGCGATGCCAGCTCGCGCCCGCGCAGGTTGTACTGCTCCTTCGCGAGCACCACAATCGAGCGGCCTTCGGGTGTTTCATCAGAAAGTGAGGAAAGCTGCGCTGCATCGGCCAGTGTTTGCGTATCGACGCCCGGTGCGGGCACAAAGGCCGCGGCCTGGCGGTTGCCGATCGTAATGGTACCGGTCTTATCGAGCAGCAGTGTATTGACATCGCCCGCGGCCTCAACCGCGCGGCCCGAGGTGGCCAGCACATTGTGCTGCACCAGGCGGTCCATGCCGGCGATGCCGATGGCGGAGAGCAGGCCGCCGATAGTCGTGGGAATGAGGCAGACCAGCAGCGCGACCAGGATGAAGACCGTCTGCGGCGCATGGGAGTAGATGGCGAACGGCTGCAGCGTGACCACCGCGAGCAGGAAGATGATGGTGAGGCCCGCAAGCAGGATGTTGAGCGCGATCTCGTTCGGCGTCTTCTGCCGCTCGGCGCCTTCGACCAGCGCGATCATGCGGTCGAGAAAGGTCTCGCCCGGGTTGGACGTGATGCGGACCAGCAGCACATCGCTGAGCACGCGCGTGCCGCCGGTGACAGCGGAGCGGTCGCCCCCGGCCTCGCGGATCACAGGCGCCGACTCGCCGGTGATCGCCGATTCATCGACCGAAGCCACGCCTTCGATCACTTCGCCGTCGCCGGGGATCATCTGCCCGGCAGAGACGCGCACCACATCGTCGACGCGCAGCTGCGAGCTTGGGACTTCTTCGTCCGAGCCTTTGCTCACGCGGATCGCCGAGGTCTCGGACTTGGCCAGGCGCAGGGCGTCGGCCTGGGCTTTGCCGCGGCCTTCCGCCATCGCTTCCGCAAAGTTCGCGAACAGCACCGTGAACCACAGCCAGAGCGTGATCTGGAGATCGAAGCTGAAGTCGCCGTGGTGGTGAAGGCGGTCGGTGATGAGCAGCACGGTCGTCAGCACACTGCCGACTTCAACGACGAACATGACCGGGTTCTTCATCATGCTCTTCGGGTTGAGCTTGAGCAGCGCATCGGCCGTGGCACGGCGAATGATCTTGCTGTCGAGCAGGGTGCGGCGTTTTGTGTTGGAACTGGTAGGCATGGGGCTCCTTGTGAGTTAGAACGCCTGACCGGCGCGCAACGTTAAGTGCTCCAGTATGGGACCGAGGCTGAGGGCAGGGAAGAAGGTCAGTGCGCCCACAATCAGGATGATGCCGGTCAGCAGAACGGTAAACAGCGGCGTCGTGACCGGAAAGGTTCCAGCGGAAGGGGGAACGGACTTCTTGCCCGCAAGGTGGCCGGCGATGGCGAGCATGGGGATGAGCATGAGAAAGCGGCCGACGAACATCGCGATGCCGAGCGTGGAGTTATACCAGTGCGTGTTCGCACTGAGGCCTGCGAAGGCAGAACCGTTGTTACCGGTTGCCGAAGTGTAGGCGTAGAGGATTTCAGAGAGTCCGTGCGGGCCGTGATTGGTAAGCGCTGAAAGACCAAAGCCGGGGGCTAGAACAGCAACCGCCGAGAAGCCCAGGATAACCACCGGGAAGATAAGCAGGTATAACATGGCGAGCTGCACGTCATAGGCTTCGATCTTCTTACCGAGATACTCCGGCGTTCGGCCAACCATGAGTCCGGCGATAAAGACCGAGAGAATGACGAAGACGAGCATGCCGTACAAACCCGCACCGACGCCGCCGAACACCACCTCGCCAAGCAGAATGTTGATCATCGGCACCATGCCGCCTAACGGCATGAACGAGTCGTGCATGGAGTTGACCGCGCCGCAGCTGGCGTCGGTAGTTACGGTTGCGAACAGCGCGGAGTTCGCGATGCCGAAGCGGACTTCCTTGCCCTCCATGTTGCCGCCGGACTGCGTGAGCGACGTGTGTTGGTCGACCCCATGCAGCAGGGGGTTCGGCTGCGACTCCGCCCAGTAGGCCGTGCACGTACCGGCAAACCAGAGGATGGCCATGGCCCCGAATACCGCCCAGCCGTGACGGGAAGAGCCGACCATTTGGCCAAGAGTTACTGTAAGTCCGGCCGGGATGAGGAAGATGGAGATCATCTGCAGCAGGTTCGAGAGCGGCGTCGGGTTCTCGAAAGGGTGCGAGCTGTTCGCGTTGAAGAAGCCGCCGCCGTTGGTGCCCAGCATCTTGATGGCTTCCTGCGAGGCGACCGGACCCTGCGCAATGGTCTGCGTGGCCACGATTGTGCTCTTGCCGTCAGCCCCGGTTGCAGTCTGGGGTTCCAGCAGCTGCGCGGTGGTGTAGGGATGCATGTTCTGCACGACGCCTTGCGACACCAGCACGACTGCAAACACGGCGGAGATAGGCAGCAGCACCCAGAAGGTGGCACGGGTAAGGTCGACCCAGAAATTGCCGAGAGTCTTCATCTCGCGGCGTGCGATGCCCCGGATGAAAGCGATGGCAAGCGCCAGGCCGGATGCGGCCGACCAGAAGTTATGCGTGGCCAGCCCGAGCATCTGGGTCAGATAGCTCATCGTCGATTCGGGCGTGTAGGCCTGCCAGTTGGTATTGGTCGTGAAGGAGACCGCGGTACTCCAGGCAAGGTAGGGCTCAACCGCGCCCAGGTGCTGCGGGTTAAAGGGAAGAAGATGCTGCAGACGCTCGACCGTGTAAGTCATCAGCAGCGTCATCATCGAGAAGATAAGCAAGGCAAGCAGGTAGCCGGTCCAGCGCATTTCCTGTTCGGGATCAATGCCCGTCACGCGATACAGCAGGCGTTCGCAGGGCGCGAGCACCGGGTCAAGCCAGGTGCGCTTGCGCGTGAAGACCAGCGTCATGTAACTCCCCATCGGTTTCGCCAGCAACGCGACGCAGGCGAAGAACAGGGCGATCTGGAGCCAACCATTCAGAGACATCTAAAACTTCTCCGGCCGCAGCAGGGCATAGGTGAGGTAAACAAGCAGGGCGAGCGCGAGTGCGAGAAGAAGGGCATTTTCAATCATGCGATTGCCTCGCCGATGCAAGCTTTTCGCAGCCGAGAACGTAAAGCTCCGCGGCAGCGAAAAGAACGATGGTGACAACAACAAAGAGTGCGTCTGTCATATCTGCTCCTTACCAGCTGCCTTTCTTTCCACCCAGCCAGTAGACGAGACCAAGAGTCGCAGTGGGCTGCGCATGGCTCAGAACGCCTGGATCGCTGGTGAGAAAGAATTGTTGATTGGAAAAGTCGCGGCGATACTCAAAGCGCGCCAGAAGCCCCGGCTGTAGCTGCTGGTCAAGGGTCAGGGTAAACTCCTTCAGGGCTTGCGTCTTCCCGCTGAACAGTCCATTGCGATCGTCGAAATACTCGGCGCGGCCGGCGACCGCCCAGTTCCGCGGGAGGGCGTAGCGCGCGTAGGCAGCGCCGGCCGCCACGTGCGAAGGTGCGGACTCGGAGAACGTCCGATTGATGACATAATCCGCTTCTCCTACAAGGCTGAGCTTGGGTGTCGCGTTCCATGTGGCGTAGGTATCGAAGATGTGTTCCCGTCCATTGGGCGCAGGGGATATGTTGGCGACTGGAAGGCCAGGCTGGGTAGGAGACGTTGGAACCCCGGGATTGAGCACCTGCGCGACGTCTCTACCTTCGGCGCCGAAGTAGTAGTTTACATTCCAGGTAAGCGTCGAGGTCGGCTTGAGCGTCGTGATGAAAGCCTGGGATTTGGAGCCGTTGAAATCCTCCGACTGCTGAGCGCCGTTTACCACCCAGTAGGCCAGATTGATCTTGCTGTTGAAGTTATAATTTGCGCGTAGCCCTAAGTGGTAAAAGGGAAGATAGTTGAACAGGTAGGACCGTGAATAGTTCAGCTGGTCTTTGGTGTAATTCCCTTCAACGCCGAGGACGCTTGCCCATTTACCGAAGTCGATTTGCAAGCCGCTGCCCAGGGGAGCCAGGTAGCTGCCATAAGCCTGGAAGAGATTGCGCCAGACCTGAGGGCGCAGTTCGTTTGCGGACGAGCCCTGCAGGGTCTCCGTGGCTTGGCCAAACTGCAGGTCAATCCGCCCTCCAAACCGTTTCCCCGACGACGCCTGCGGCAGGTGTTCCGCGATCAGGGCAACCTGGTTGATCGAGAAGCTGTTGCTGGAAACATCGTATGCGCGCAGGAGATTGACCCTTCCGATTGGATGGTTGAAGTTATAGGCGTAATAGCCGTCCAGCGTGGCGTTGAAGGTCGTTCCATCAAGCAGCGGGTTTTCCTGCGTTTCTCCTGTTGCAGCCGGCGTGGCTGGCGGCTGTTCCGCGGCTGCTTGTTCCTTCGCGGCCTCCGCTTGCAGTTTCAAGGCGCCGGCTGCCGCATTGTGCGCGGCTTGCTCCTGCTCCAGTGAATCGAGCCGCGCCGAGATGCGAGCCAGGTCCGCACGCAGCGCGTCCATCTCCTGCTGCCGCGGATCGGCAGAAGCATTTTGCTGCGCTTGACCCAGGTGCGGCTGCATGGTCAGCAGCGCCCCCAGAGTTACTCCAGTAGCGATGATCTGAAAGTTCTTCACATACGCATCAGAACATCGACGCCTGTAGGAAATCCGTAGAGAAAGCGTAAAGAAATCGTAAAGTCATAGGCCTTCAGGATGAAACTGGTACCCGACCCAAGGCTCGCTCTGGATGTAGCGATGGCCCGCGCCTCCGTCGAGCTTCTTGCGCAGCTGTGCGATCAGCACGCGCAGATACTCGGGCTGATCGTCGCCGGCGGGGCCCCACACGTGCTTCAGCAGCGTTTTGTGGGTGAGCACGCGCTGCGGGTTGCGGGCGAAGAAGAGCAGCAGGTCGAACTCCTTGGGCGTCAGGTGCAGGGCTTCGCCGCGCACGATCAACTGGTGGGCCTCGGCGTCGATGAAGAAGTCTCCGGCAGCGACCTGCGCGGCCTCCGGCTGCTGCACCACCTTGCGCAGGTTGGCCCGGACGCGCGCCAGCAGCTCCGGCATGCTGAAAGGTTTAACGATGTAGTCGTCCGCGCCCGAGTCGAGCGCGGCTACTTTCTGTCGCTCGGCCTCGCGTACGGAGAGCACGAGGATGGGCGTGTCGGAGCTGCGGCGCACCTCGCGCGTCAGCTCGACGCCGTCCATCTCGGGCATCGCCAGGTCCGTGATAATGAGGTCCGGGGGCGATTCCTGAAAGCGCGCCAGCGCTTCGATGCCGTCGTGCGCGACCGTGACCTCATAGCCGCTGGACTGCAGCGAAGCACGCAGCACACGAGTAATCTGCCGCTCGTCATCGACTACCAAAATGCGCATGGAGGCTCGTCCGCCGCGTAGAATCGCGTCGTGCATCCTCTCCGAGCACAAAATGCGCGGCGTTGGGCGAGCGCGACGGTACTGCTGGCTGCAATTGTATGCGCCTACCGTTTCTATGCCGCGGCAAACCCGACCACGGTCGCGCTCACACTGCTGTTGCTGGTGCTCGCGCTGGCGCGCTGGGGCCTGCGCTATGCGGTGGCTACCTCCATCGGCGCGACCATCTGCTACAACTTTTTTTTCCTGCCGCCGATCGGCACTTTCACTATTAGCGACCCGCAGAACTGGCTCACGCTTTTCGCCTTTCTCGCGACGTCCGTGATAGGCAGCCGCCTGGCCGAGCAGGCCCGGCGCGAAGCAGAGCAGGCACGCTCGCGGCAGAGGGAGCTCGAAGTGCTGTACCGCTTGAGCCGGGAGCTGCTGCAGGCCGAGGATGTTTCGTCGCTGCTCAAGATGATTGCGCCCGCGGTGGAGCGGGTAACCGCCGCCTCCGCGGTGACTCTGCTGACGAGCGATGGATTGTGCCTTGCCGCAGGAGAAGCGCTGGCGCAGGAGATACTGCGTACTGCGCGCGCCGCGCTGGCAGCGTTGCCGGCTGCGGCAGAGTGGGTTGCCGAGGACGTGCGAGCGGTCCCGCTGCGCGCAGGCGTTAGGCCGCGAGGCCTGCTGCTGCTGCGCGGCGTGCGGCTCTCGCCCGAGACGCTCGATGCCCTGGGCGGTCTGGTGTCGGTCTCGATGGATCGCGCGCAGGCGCTGGAAGAAGTGACGCGCACCCGCTCCGCGCAGGAGAGCGAACGCATGCGCAAGGTGATGATCGACGCCGTGACGCATGAGCTGCGGACGCCGCTGACCGCGATCAAGGCCGCGGCCACAACGCTGTTGACGACCCAGGCGATGGCCCGCGAGGACCAGCGCGAGCTGCTGGAGGTGATCGATGAAGAGGCAGACCGTTTGAACAGGCTCGTCGCGCGGGCGGTCGAGGTGACGCAGCTGGAAGCGCGCGACGCACAGATGGTGTTTGCGCCCGTGGCGGCTGCCGAGATCGCGCAGGAGGCGCTGGAGGAAAGCGCCGCCGCGCTGGGGCGCCACGTGCTGCAAGCGGACGTGAGCAGTGCTTTGCCGCTGGTGTTTGGCGATGGCGCTTACCTCGCCAAAGTGCTCTCGAACCTGCTTGAAAACGCGGCGAAGTACTCGCGTGCCGGCACCGGTATTTTTCTCGAAGCGCAGCAGCAGCACGGCATGCTCGTCTTCTCTGTGCATGACAATGGAGTGGGCATCGATGCGTCCGAGACGGCACTTATTTTCGATCGCTTCTACCGGGCCAAAACGCAAAGCGATGTTGTGTCGGGCACCGGCATGGGGCTGGCCATCAGCCGGTCAATCGCGGAGGCGCACGGAGGCAGTCTGCAGGTGGAAAGCACGCCCGGCGCGGGGTCGGTATTCCGCTTGCGCGTGCCCGTTGCGCCACCGGCACAGCCCTGGGACTTAGAGGAGAGTTCGTAGCTTTTCGAGATGCCGGCGGGGATGCGCGTGCTAGCATCCGAAGCATGTTTTCCCGTACTTTGTACGCTGCTGCTTTTGCCGCCGCTCTGGTGCCAGTAACGCTGAGTGCACAGGGCGCACCGGCACGGCCGACGGTGCTGCATGCTGCCCATCTGCTCGACGTCGAGAAAGGTTCACTGGTCTCCCCTGGCGAGGTTCTGGTTGAGGGCGAGCGCATCACCGCCGCCGGCGCCAGCGTGCCGCATCCAGCCGGAGCGCTGGTGATCGACCTGGGCGCGGCAACCCTGATGCCCGGGCTCATCGACGCGCATGTGCACCTGTTCCTTCACCCAGGCGCCGAGGATTCGCAGACCGTCGTTGAGTCGGTGCCGGAGCGGACGATCCTGGCCGCGCTCGCGGCGCGCGCCGACCTGATGGCTGGCTTCACAGCGGAGCGCGACATGGGAACCGAGGGTGCCGGGTCCGCCAGTACCGCCGTGCGCAACGCGATCGACACCGGGCTTATCCCCGGTCCGCGCATGCGCATGAGCGCCAATGCGATCGACATCACTGGCGGCCATGAAGACGCGATCCATTTCAATCCTGCTGAGCACATCTCCTCAAACGCGGACTACGCCGACACTGCCGATGAGATCGTGCACGTTATGCGGCAGCAGAGAAAGGAAGGCGCGGATTTCACCAAGATCTACGAGACCGGCGTAGATTATCTCGTGGACGGAAAGCTCACCGCGCCCTACCAATACAACGAGGTGCAGCTGGCCGCGGCTGTGGCCGAAGCCGCGCGCACTGGCACGCGCGTGGGCGTGCACTGCACAGCCGAGCCCGGGGCTAGCTACGCTGCCGAAGCTGGGGTCGCATCCATCGATCATGCCTACCAGCTGAGTGCGAGGACGATGCAGCTGATGAAGGAGAAGCAGATCTACGCGGTGCCGACGTTTGCGATTTCAGAATACTTCGCCGATCACGCGGCAGCGCCCGAGGCCGCGGCGCACGAGCGAGCGCTCCTGGATTTCCACGCCGCCGAATTCAAAAAGCAGCTGGCCGCGGGCGTGCCGATGGCGGTTGGTTCGGACGTTGGCCCGTTCCCTCACGGTACGCAGGCGCGCGAGCTGGAGTTGATGGTTCAGTACGGCATGCCCGCTGTCGAAGTGCTGCGCGCGGACCTGCTGCACGGCGCACGCCTGCTGGATTGGCAGAGCGCGATCGGCCAGCTCAGACCGGGCTTTTATGCCGATGTGATTGCAGTCGACGGCGACCCGTTGACAGATATTTCCGCGGTGACCAAGGTACAGTTCGTGATGAAGAATGGAACTGTGTTTCGCAACGATGAATCAAACGCGCAGGGAGGCAAGCAGTGAGACTGCATTTAGCGGGAGGCCTGCTCATGCTCGGGTTTGCGCTGCCAGCGCTGGCGCAAACGGCGCCGCCGCACAAGTGGGCGATCGTGCTGCACGGCGGCGCGGGTGTGATTGAGCGCTCCTCCATGACGCCCGATGCCGAGCGGCAGTATCGCGCCGGGCTGAACGAGGCGATCACTGCCGCTGGCGCGGTGCTCGACAAGGGCGGCTCTGCCGTGGACGCGGTCCAGGTGGCTATTGAGTTGATGGAGGATAATCCGCTGTTCAACGCGGGCCGCGGCGCTGTTTTCGCAGCCGACGGCACCAATCAGATGGACTCGTCCATCATGGATGGCGCGACGATGAAGGCCGGCGCGGTCGCCGATGTGCAGCACACGCGACACCCCATCGCGCTCGCCCGCGCGGTCATGGACAAGAGCCAGAATGTGATGATGATCGGCGCCGGCGCCGATGCATTTGCCGCGCATGTGGGTTTGGAGCAGCAGTCGGCCAGCTTTTTCTTTACCGAGCGGCGCTGGGAGTCGCTCGAGAAACAGCTCAAGAGCGAGGGCTTGCCGGTGCCGCCGCGGCCCACGGGCGCGCCGCCGGCGCCGGGCAAGCCGCTCAGCTTTTTTGAGCAGCCCGATGCGCACAAGTACGGCACCGTTGGCGTCGCGGCGCTCGACGAGCACGGCAACATCGCCGCCGGAACTTCCACCGGCGGCGTTACCGCCAAGCGTTGGGACCGCGTCGGCGACTCGCCCATCATCGGCGCCGGCACCTATGCTTCGAATGCCTCCTGCGCGGTTTCGGCCACCGGTACCGGCGAGTACTTCATCCGGCTCACCGTCGCGCGCACCATCTGCGCGCTGGTGCAGTACAAGGCAATGCCGCTGCAGCAGGCTGCCGATGATGTGGTCCAGAGGCAGCTGCCGGCGATCCACGGAGACGGCGGCATTATCGCGATTACGCCGGACGGGCAGATCGCCTGGAGCTTCAACACGCCGGGCATGTTCCGCGCGAAGCTGCGGCAGGGCGGCACGCCGCAAATTGGCATTTACCGCGACGAGCCATGAGCATGAGTGTGTGAATTTCTCGTGTACTGCTGATTCCGGGGCCGCCTGTGGGTATGTTGGATGGATGCGGAACCGCGTTCGTCGTATCTGTGTCCTGCTCGCTCCCGTCTTTCTGCCGCTGTTTGCGCTCGCGCAGCAGCCGCTCGACCTGCCCAGCAGCAAGCAGCTGGCGGCCGCGCTGCCGGGCTCGCCTTTCCCGACCAACAGCCTTCCTATGTCGCTCGTCGTTTCGCCCGACGGGCGCTACGCAGCGACCCTGAACGCGGGCTACGGCACGGCCGAGTCAAACTACGATCAGTCGATCCTGGTCGTGGACCTCAAAACGGGCGAGCACTTTGACACGCCGGATGCGCGCACCGCCGCCCGCTCCTCCCACCAGACGCTGTACCAGGGGCTCGCCTGGAGCCGCGACAGCAAGCACGTGTACGCGAGCTTTGCCTCGCTCACCGCACCCGAAGGCGGGGCGCCGGGGGAGACCGGAAATGCGATCGCCGTGTACGGCTTTGACGGGGGCAGGCTGACGCAGGAGCGGCTGCTGCCGCTGCCGCTGCAAAGGCTCGCGGCAGGCAAGCAGCAGAGCGTGTTCAAGCGGTCGATGGCGGAAGGCATGGCCATTCCGTATCCAGCGGGGCTGTGCGTGGTGGCCAGGCCGGATGGCGATGCGCTGCTGGTGGCCGACGACCTTTCAGACGATGCCCTGCTGCTGGACGCGGCAACCGGAAAAACGCTGGCCCGCTTTGACCTTTCGACTACGAGCGCCGTGCCCGCGGCCTACCCCATCACGGTGGCCGCGACGCGCGATGGCAAGCTTGGCTTTGTCGCGCTGTGGAACGGCTCCGCGGTGGTGAAGCTCGACCTGGAGCATGGGCGGGTGCTGGGCAGGGTGTCGCTGCTTCCACCGCAAAGCGCGACGGCGGCGGGCTCGCACCCGGCCGCACTGGCCCTCGCGCCCGACGAGAAGCGGTTCTATGTTGCTCTGGCCAACCGCGACATGGCCGCGGCGGTCGACGTGAAAGCCATGCACGCCTCTGGTTTCTTTGACACGAAACTGCCGGGCCAGAGTTACTTCGGCGCTGTGCCCGATGCGCTTGCGCTCGCGCCCGACGGCAAGCGGCTGTTCGTAGCCAACGCAAGCTCCGATGCGGTCGCGGTATACAGCACCGGGCGCGCGGGCAAGCAGGCCGTGCGCCCGCTTGGCTTTCTCCCTACGGGCTGGTACCCCACTGGGCTGGCGGCGACCGCCAATGAGCTGCTGATCGCGACCGCCAAAGGGCAGGGAACAGGGCCGAATAACATGCCGCAGAAAGATGCCGCGGCTGGCGCTGCACACCGTGGCCGGACCTACATCCCGACCCTTCTGCACGGTTCGTTCGCGCGCGTACCGCTGGCCGGGCTTGATGCGCAGTTAACCGGCTACACGACCCAGGTGGTTGAAGAGAACCGCATGAAAGCCGCGGAGGAGAAGATCGCTTTTCATGCCGGCGCTAACCCCATCCGGCACATCATCTACATCATCAAGGAAAACCGCACTTATGATCAGATCCTCGGCGACGAGTCCGCCGCCAACGGCGACCCAAACTTGACGATGTACGGCGGCGCCATCACGCCCAACCAGCATAAGCTGGCCGAGCAGTTCGGCATTCTCGATAACTTCTACGACTCGGCCGAGGTCTCCGGCGACGGCCACGTCTGGTCGAACGCCGCTATCACGTCTGACTACACCGAGAAGAACTGGCAGCAGAGCTACCGCGGCGGCGAGCGCTCCTATGACTTCGAGGGCGTGGTCTCCGGCGCGTACCCGCTGCTGCAGGGCATCCCCGATGTGAATGAGCCAGCGAGCGGCTATCTGTGGACCAATCTCGCAAAGCACAACAAGACGCTCTACCACTTCGGCGAGTACATCTCGACCAAGTTCTGCGTGGAGAAGGGAACAGCGGCGCGCCAGAGCTCGCCGCGTGAAGGAACGCCCGAGCAAACGACAATCAGCTGCCCGCGCACGGCGATTCACAAAGGGGAAGCGATCCCCGCGAACTATGGCGGTGGCGAGAGTCCCTACCCCTGGGCGATTCCGATCATCGCGTCGAACATCGCGACCAAGCCCGAGCTGCAGGGGCACTTCGATCCGCTCTATCCAGACTTCGAGCTGGCCTTTCCGGACCAGCTACGCGTCAACGAGTTCCTCACGAAATTTCGCGGTTGGACCGCGGACCGCGCGGCCGGCCGCGACACGATGCCGGACTTCATCCAGCTGCGTTTGCCGAACGACCACACCGCCGGAACGCGGCCCGGCATGCCCCGGCCGTCGGCTTCTGTCGCCGACAATGATCTGGCTGTAGGCCGCGCGGTCGAAGCGGTTTCGCACAGCGCGTATTGGGACGACACAGCTTTCTTCATCCTTGAGGATGACGCGCAGGACGGCGCCGACCATGTGGATGCGCACCGCAGCCTCTCGCTCGTCATCAGCAAGTACGCGCCGCGCCCGCAAGCCGGCATACCCTTTGTGGATCACCGCTTTTACACGACGGTCAGCACCATCCGCACCATGGAAAGCCTGCTCGCGCTGCCGCCGATGAACAACAATGACGCCTTCGCGCCGCTGATGGCGCCGTCCTTCTCCGGCGAAGGCGACCAGCCGCCCTATACCGCCGACACCAGCAATCGCGACAACGGCCTCATTTACCAGGCCAACACTGCGCGCACCCCCGGCGCCCGCGAGTCGGCGCGCATGGACTTCTCCCACGCCGACCAGGCGCCGACCGCGCAGCTGAACGCGATTCTGTGGAAGGACGCGATGGGCGACGCCCCGCTGCCGGAACAGCTGCGCCACCCTGCTTCGCGTTCCAGCAAGAAAGGAGATGACGTCGATTGAGCAGGCGAAAATCGGCGTGGCCTCGATCCTTAAAAAAGCCCGAGACCGCCTGCAATTCCATTTGGAAAGTCTCTGCTCCCAAACTTTGTCGTTCTTTGGGATACTCGTGGCATGTCCGAACTCGTTTCCTGGCTGTTCTTGCGCAAAGCGCACCGCTGCATCCGTCCGGCGGCTATGCTCGCGGTTCTCACGCTTGTCTGCTTCGCTGCTCCGCTCTACGCCGCCTCGCTCGTCACCCTCTACCCCATTCCGCGCGAAGTCCAGTCGACGCAGTACATCGTAACTATTAACGGGCGCAAAACGCCGGTCGTGCATGCCGCGAGCGACTACTATCTGTTGAACTTCGACACCACCGGCCCTGTAACCGTGACGGTTACAGCTAGCGATCCGCACTTCTGGGATCGCGGCGTGGAGGTGCAGCCCATGCGGCTTGGCATCCGCCCCGTGCGCCGCGGCGCTACCATCACGTTCCCGCTTGCGGGGCCGCAAAAGCTTTCCATCAGCCGCCCCGGCGACCACTTCGCCGAGGCTGACATGCTGTTCCTCTTCGCTAACGCGCCGGATACATCCGGCATCGGCCCGCACACCCGCGGCGTGCGCTACTATGCGCCCGGCGTGCATCGCGAATCGATCGATGCCCAGTCCGGCGACACCATCTATCTCGCCGGGGGCGCCGTTGTCTTTGGCAGCCTCAACATCTGGCAGGTGCACGACGTGCGCGTGCTGGGCCGCGGCATGATCATCTATGACGGCCCGCAGAACCCCGCGGATGACGACGGCTGGATGCACAAGCGCAACTGGCATGCCATCGTGATGGACAACGCGCATAACATCGAAATCGACGGCATCACGACCGTCGTGCGCAGCCGCACCTGGCAGATCCAGATGAAGGACTCGCGCAACATCGGCTTCTATAACGTCAAGGTTGTTGCCGGCACCAAGGGCGATGCCAACCAGGACGGCATGGACTGGCTGGGCGGCGGTGATACGACGGTCCGCGACAGCTTCTTCCGCGCCTCCGATGACGTGTTCGCGCTGCAAGGCAACTGGGATGGTTACTCCGAAGCAGCGATGCGCACCCCTGGCCACGATGTGACGAATATCTCCGTCGAGAGCTCCGTTGTTTCGACCAGTATCTCGAACACCATTCGCGTCGCCTGGCCGCAGAAGATTTTCTCGAGCGCGCACTTTCATATGCGCGACATGGACGTGCTCCACACCGGCTACGGCGACTGCAAGGTGCCCTTCGCCTTCTTCGAGCTCTGGGCCGACCCGGGCGGCGTTGGTTCGCACACCGATTACCGCTTTCAAGACATTCGCCTGGAGGACTGGTACTCGCTATTCCAGATCCGCTACCCGCAGCCGAGCGTGCGCGGCGTGAGCTTCTCGGGTGTGTGGGCGATGGATGGGCCGGGCATGGTGGCCTCCGCTGTGAAGGGCGATGTGCAAGGCGTGACGCTTGAGGACGCGGCCGAAACTGCGGGAAGACCCACTCAAGTGCTCGACGGCGCGGGTGCTCCGGCAATAACGCCTGCCGTGATCGAAGCGAGCTATACCTACACGCCCGGCCTGCTGCGCCCGCGCCAGGCCGTCACGTTTACCGCAGCCGCGGAGCAAGCACCCGGCCGCAGATTCCAGTGGCTTTTCGGGGATGGAACCCGCGCCGAAGGCCGCGAGGTACGCCACACCTTCCCCGATACCGAGGGCACTCTGCTCGACGGTTCCGGTCGCTTCCGCGTTCTGCTGCATGTCACCGACGCGAGCGGAGCGCAATCGTGGAAGAGCAAGTCCGTTGTGCTCGCGTTGAACCCGCTGCCGCCATCTGCCACTCCCACTGCTACAGATAATTCTTCCATGGATCGCGAGTTCCAGGTGCCCGTCGACGGTGGCTACACGTTTACATTGCTGACCCGCAGCACCGCGACACTGGCGCTCGATACGCTGCCTCCGGTCGCAAGCCCCGCGCCGCGTGCACGTGCCTGCGGGTCCGAGGAGAGTGCTGTGCAGCCGGTGCGGATAAGTGCCGGGCTGCTCGCGGGTACGCACCACCTGCGCGTCCAGACGAGCGGTGACGCGCAGCCTGTCATCCTGTGGGAGGGGCCAGGTCTTGAGCGCCAGCCGCTGCCTGCTCCGGCACAATGACCTGCAAGCCAGGCAAGGACGCCTGTAGTCTGAGGAAGATGGCTTCGGCGGACGATCTCGAAACGGCAGTTCCCCTGCGCCCTGCCGCGGACAGCACGGCACTGAACGCCTGGCGCAGACGGAAGCGCGCTGTACTGCTTGCGGCCCGCATCGCGCTTCCTGCCGAAATCCACCGACAGAAGAGCAGCCAGGTGCTTGAGCGCCTGCGTGCGGTCCTGGCGCGGTCATCCGCACGCTTGATCGGCTTTTACTGGCCGTTCCGCGGCGAAATCGATGTGCTGCCCCTGCTCCTTGGCGTCATCGCGGAAGGCGCGTCCGCGGCGCTGCCTGTCGTGGTCGGCCCCGGCCAGCCGCTCCAATTCCGGCGCTGGATGCCGGGCGACAGCATGCTGCCCGGCGCCTATAACATTCCGCATCCACACCCAGCCGCGGCCGTCCAACCAGACATCCTTCTTGTTCCGCTGGTAGGCTTCGATTCCGCATGCTACCGGCTAGGTTACGGGGGAGGCTATTACGACCGGACACTCCGGCGCAGAGTATCGCCGCCGCTTACGATAGGTGTCGGGTTCGAGCTATCTAGATTGGAAACTATTTATCCGCAGCCCTACGATGTGCCGTTGGATTTTGTGCTTACGGAGTGTGAAACCATCGAGCGTAAGCTCCAAGCTGGCAATCTAAAAGTGAAAGATAAGATCTGAAGCGACTGCCCAGCGAGAGAAAAATGGCTTGTTCGGCTCCGCTGCCGCATGCGCCGGCACTTGTAAATAGAAAATTGAGCAGGCGCATGGTGGGTGGATGCTGGAAAACGCGCCCACTTCGAATCTTTTCATCGCACCCCCGCTCGCGTTTCTTCCCGTGCAGCCCGTCTCTCGTTGAACACGGCAATAGGCGGCAGCGCGAAACGCCTCTGCTCTCCAGTCGCCCCGTCCCGCTCCCAGGCTGCGGACGCACTTAGCATCCAATCCGTTGGAGACGAGGCATCAGCCACCGCCATGCAGCAGGCCAGACAAGCTCTCCTCTTTCTTTTCGACCCGGCGCGCGGATCTTCCGACCGGCTGGTCGCGCGCTGGCTCTTCCTGCGCGCGCTTGGGCTCATCTACTTCTCGGCTTTCTTTGCCCTTCTCTTTCAGGTGCGGGGTATCATTGGATCTCGCGGCATTCTTCCTGCGCGCGAGTTTCTCGTCGCGCTGCACGGTCTTGGCCTGCTCCGCTTCTGGTATGCCCCCACGCTTCTCTGGTTTTCGACGAGCGATGCGGCTCTTACGGCACTTTGCTGGGTCGGCCTGCTCGCCTCGCTTCTGCTGGTTGCCAATCTGTGGCCGCGAGGCATGCTGCTGCTCTGCTTTCTCTGTTTCCTCTCCTTTGTCTCTGCCGCGCAGGATTTCTCCAGCTACCAGTCCGACGGCATGCTGCTGGAAGCGGGTTTCCTCTCCCTCTTCCTGGCTCCCGCCGGCTTGTTGCCCGGCTGGGGAGCGCGGCGCCTGGCCTCTCGCGCCGTCGTGTTTCTCCTGCTTTGGGAGTGGTTCCGTATTTACTTCGAATCGGGCGTGGTCAAGCTCGAAAGCGGCGATCCAACATGGCGCAACCTGACCGCGATGTACGAGTACTACCAGAACGGACCGCTGCCCACCTGGATCGGTTGGTACCTGCAGCACCTGCCGCACTGGTTCCACATTGCAACCGCCGCGCTCACGCTCTTCATGGAGCTTGCTCTGGTCTGGATGGCATTGCTGCCGCGCCGATGGCGGATCGCCTGTTTCTTCATCGTGACCGTCTGGCAGATCGGCGTGATCGCGACGGCGAATTACGCCTTCCTTAACTATCTGGTTCTGGCGCTCGCCGTCCTTCTGCTCGACGACACGTTTTTACGCCGCTTCGTTCCTGCACGCTGGCGGCAGGGCCTCGACGTCCCTCTCCTCATCGGCGCGAAGATCGGCGCGAAGGAAGAGAAGCCACTCGGCACGGCAAGAGAGGCGGCGGCAGGCAGGCCGCGCGTGGCTATTCGTTTGTCCCTGGCTGGCAATGCCCTGGTGCTTACGGTGATTTTCTACGCAACGGCCGTGCCGCTGGCGCAGATGTTCTGGCGCCGCGCGCCGCTGCCCGAACAGCCCCTGGTTGCACTGGAACCCTTTCGCATTGCCAACCAGTACGGACTGTTCGCCGTCATGACGCCGCACCGCTACGAGATCGAGTTCCAAGGCTCCAATGACGGCGAAAACTGGAGCGCATACCGGTTCCGCTACAAGCCGCAGGACGTGCGCGAACGCCCGCGCATCTACGCGCCTTACCAGCCACGCTTCGACTGGAATCTCTGGTTTGCCTCGCTCGGCGCGTGGCAGCAGTACCCCATCGTTCCCCGGACCGAGGAGCGCCTGCTCGAGAACGATCCCGAGGTGCTCAGCCTCTTCGCCGGCAGTCCGTTCCCGGGCGCTCCGCCGCGCTTTGTCCGTGCGGTTCTGTGGCAGTACTGGTTCAGCACGCCGCAGCAGAAACATGACCAGGGTATCTGGTGGAGGCGGCAGCTTCTGGGTACGTACGCGCCCACGCTTGCGCGCGATGCCGATGGCCGCTTCGCTCTCGTCGCCCCGGCTTCACTCAGCGGCCCACCCGAACCGTAACCTTTGGCTTGCAAACTGCCCGTGCAATATGAAGCGCCGGTCCGGGAACGTGCCCGACACAAGGTGCCTTTCGGAACCAGAACTGCAATTCTCGGTCTTGGAATGCGTTCTGCCGTATACCAATTGGCGCTATGCTAGGACTGCGGGTGGTGTGCAAGCCCCCATCGTTTTATTGCAGCCGGTATTGCTCTGCTGACATACTTTGAGGAGGCGTTCGCTTGCTATCCAGAACCTCGAAAGCCCTCGCGTTCTGCACGCTGCTGCTGGCCGTTTCCGCCGGGGCGCAGACCTCGCAGCCCGGAATCGCGCCTGCCCCTGTTACTGCGATTCCCGCCGTGGCAGAAGCGACCCCGGCCACGCCGCCGGCTCCCCTCGATACGGCGCGCAGCCCGCGGCAGCAGTACCATCTACGCATGCACCACTTGCACACGGGCGAGTCGGTCGACGTAACCTATCGCGTTGGCAACCACTATGTGCCCTCGGCGATCGCCATGCTCAACCACTTTTTGCGCGACCACCGCACCGGCGATACGGCGGACTACGACCCGCATGAATTCGACGTGCTGCACGCCATCATGGCCAAGCTCCATCGCCCCAACGGGGTCATCGATATCATCTGCGGCTATCGCACACCCTGGAGCAACAACCTGCTTCGCGAGACCAGCGACGGGGTCGCCGAGCACTCGCAGCACATGCTTTCCAAGGCGATCGACATCCGGGTGCCCGGGGTCTCGACCCGCAGGCTCGACCGCATCGCGCTCTCGCTCGGCGACGGCGGGGTGGGGTACTATCCCCGCTCGCGCTTTGTCCACGTCGACGTAGGCCCGGTGCGCAAGTGGACCTATATGTAAGCCGCTATACCGTGTCGCCCGTCAGCTTTTTCGGCTCGGGTTTTACCGGGAACGGATCGCCCTTTGCCAAGACCTGCTCCATATCCTGGTCATAGCCATAGATGTCGTTGAAGAAGTAGACCTTCCCGTCGTCGCCCACGCGCGCCGTGTCATAGGAAATCAGCACCGGAATGGGGTGCGACAGCACGACCGCCTTGTTGTCCTGGCCGTTCTCCATCGCATCGTGAATCTTGTCCGGCGTCCACTCCGGCTTGTCGCGCAGCACCCAGTCGGCCAGCTTCTCCGGGTCCTCGATGCGCACGCAGCCATGCGAGAAATCGCGTTTGCCGCGCGAGAAAAGCTGCACCGCCGGCGTGGAATGCAGATAGATGTTGAGCTTGTTCGGGAACATGAACTTCACTAGCCCCAGCGAGTTTTGCGGCCCCGGCTTCTCGCGCACCATGTACTGGTTTTTCGCGAGCCCTGCCGTGGTCCAGCCCTTTACCGGCTTTCCGCCGCGGTCGACCACCTCGAAGTTCTTCGCGTCGATGTAATCCTTGTCCGCCTCGACGTGCGGCACGATCTCCTGCTTGATGATAGTCGGCGTCACCACCCAGAACGGCCGCAGGACAAGGTACTTCATGCGCTCCGCAAGCACCGGCGTTTTGTGGTCGTCCTCGAGCGACCGCCCCACGACCACGCGCATCTGGAAGGCCAGCTTATGGTCGTCGCCAAATACCCGCAGCACAAACTCCGGAATGTTTACCTGGATGGGAGCGGTCTGGTATTCGGGCGCGAGCCAGCGCATGCGTTCCAGTGTGTCCTCAAGCTGGTGGACGCGCGTATCGAGAGGAACATTCAGCGCGGCGACGGTCGCCGGCGTCAGCCGCCCATTGCTCGGCAGACCGTGCCGGCTTTGGAAGCTGCGCACCCCATCCGCCATCGCCTGCGTGTAGCTCGTGTGCCCGCAGCCGACAACGAAGGCATCGCCGCAGGCGGAGATTCTGGCGAGCCCCGCATCTCCGGGCATGTCGCCCAGCAACTGCAGCCGGGCTGCGAGTTCGCCTGCCGCGGAGTAGGGCGAACCGGCGCTGAGCGGCCTGCCCGGAGCGGGGAGCGCTTGCGGCGCGCCGTTCTGTTTCGCAACCGCTTCCAGCTCCCGGTAGTGCGCCAGCGCTATCAGAGTGTTGCGATACGCCTCCGAATCCGGCTCGACGCCCTTCAGAGCGTCGTCCATGTTCTTCGCGGCGACCACCTGCTGCACCATGAAGTGCGCCAGGTCATACTTCTTCGCCTGCACGTTGACGCCGAAGGAAAAGTGCGTCGGGTTCACGCGCCCGATATGCAGGTCCGAGATGTAGCGCATCGCGGCAACCGTCAGGGCGGTGTCGAAGGCGGCGACCTTCCGGTCGTTGGCATCGGCGAGGCCGTGCAGGCGAGCCGGCCATTGCTCCGCGTCGTAGTCCTCCGGGTTCAACCCCTTGCTCGCGCTCAGGGCAAACAGCCTGATCAGCGCGATGGCCTGCGGCGTTGCCTGGTGGTCGTCCACCCAGGCCGGATCCCAGTCGCGCTCGCCGTAGAACCGCTCGACCAGCGGCTTGTAATCGCGGAAGTCGGGCCAGTGCAGCGGTGCCAGCCGCCCGGCATCGGCATCGGCGTGCAGCGCCTGCTCGAGCGGTGTGCTGGTTGCATGGTTGGTCGCCGGCGCGCCTTGGCGCCGGCAGCCAGTTACCGCGAGCAGCAGGGCGAGGAGAGCGACCGGAAATGCGAAGAATCGTATCGAGCGGTTGGGCAAGGGAGCCAATCTCTTGAGTGTTCCGCAAGAGAACGGACACTGGAGCACGTTAAGAGCGCAACTCATGTTCCGGTGGGGTTGAAGCCGCGCTCGCGCTGTGCCAGTGAATGCCGCGCCGACTGTATAGCGGGCCGACGCGGACGGGCAGGCAGTCACCCCCTTATGCCGGACTGCTGGAGCGTTCACTTAGGCCCGGCTTGAGGACGGCAGCAAGTACGTCGTGCATCGTTTGCGGGCGGCGGCCCAGCAGCGCCTCCAGAGTGGGATCGACCGCGGCGAAGTCTCCACGCCGGGCGGCCCGGTACATTCCGAGCAGCATGTCCGCCATGGGCGCGGGTGTGCCCTGCGCCACGGTCGCGTCCCGCCACTCGTCATCGGACACGGTCACCCGTTTGATGGTGCGCCCGGTCAGATCGGACGCGATCGCGGCGAGATCGGCCATGGTGAACGCCTCGGGCGCGGTCAACGGCGGTGTGATGCCATTGAGCCGGCCCTCTTCGGCGAGCAGGATTGCGTCCGCCTCGGCCAGATCGGCGCGGGCGGTCCAGCTCACCGGTCCGTCCTCGGGCGCGCGGATCTCTGCGGCTTCGAGCCAGTGCCCGAGTAGATGCAAGGCGCTCTCGGCGTAAAAGCCGTGGCGTAGCGACGTGAACGGCACGTCTGCCTCGGCGAGAAATCCCTCGGTTGCGGCGTGATCGGGCGCCGGGGCGAAAAGCGAGTCTGCCCGCGCGGCCATGTGACTGGTGTAGAGCACGCGCCGCGCTCCGGCCGCGTGGGCAGCCTTGATGGCGGTGTGGTGCAGCTGAAGGGCCGTCTCCCCGAGCTTGTCCACGGAGACGAGCAGGATCTGTTCCGCGCCTGCAAACGCGGCAGCCAGGCCGCCGGGCTGGGCGAAGTCGCCTGCACGGACGTTGACGCCCAGTTGTGCGAGAGCGCTCGCTTTAGCAGGGTCACGGACGCTGGCGACGATCCGGTCTGCGGGTAAACGGGTCAGCAGGTTTTCTACGACGGCTCGTCCGAGTTGGCCGGCGGCTCCAGTCACGACGATCATGAGATATCTCCTGTTAGCGATGATACCGATCGCAACAGCCTCGGTGGCTCGCTTCAGGCGGAGTCACCCTGCAGGCGCGCGATGGCCCAGCGCGCCGATTCCTGCAGCACTGCGTCCTGCTCCTCGGCGGCCCAGCGCTCGAGCTGCGGCAGCATGGACGCGTCGCCGCTGTTGCCCATGGCAATGGCCACATTGCGCCGGAAACCCGCAAACCGCGCCCGCTTGACCGGCGAGCCGAAAAAAAGCGCTTCCCACTCGCTCTCGCTTAGCGCCCCCAGCTGCGCAAGCGATGGATTGATCAAGTCCTCGCGCGAGGTCAGCTCCAGGTCTGGGAGCAAATCTGGCAGCCGCCGGGCCTTGGCGTTCCACGGGCATACGTCCTGGCAGATGTCGCAGCCAAACACCTGCCGGCCCATCCCCGCGCGCAGTTCCGCGTCCACCGGGCCGCGCTTTTCGATGGTCAGATAGGAGATGCAGCGGCTTGCGTCCATCTGCCTCGGCGCGATCAGCGCGCCGGTGGGGCAGGCCTCGAGGCAGCGCGTGCAGGAGCCGCACCGGTCTGCCGGGATCGTCGCGCGCTGGTCCGGCTCCACAGGCAGACTGGTAAGAATGACCCCGAGGAAGAAAAACGAGCCCAGCTCCTCGTTTAGGGTGCAGACGTTTTTTCCCGTCCAGCCCACGCCGGCCATCGCGCTGAACGCCCGCTCCACCATCGGTCCGGTATCGACATAAGCCCAGGACTGGAACTGGCTCAGTTCCGCCTGGAGCGATTGCTCCAGCAGTTTGAGCCGGCGCAGCAGCACCTTATGGTAGTCCGAGGGAACCAGCTTGCCCTCGTCTGTTTCTCTACCAGACCATGCATAGCGCCCGATCCAGCCGGTCGCTTGGGTCGCCGGGTCGGTCGAGAGCGGGTGCGCGCCCCCGCCGCCATACGGGGCCGCGCACACGACGATCGAACGCGCCCAGGGCGCCGCGACCTCGACTGCGCCGCGGACAAACCGCCCCAGCCCATCCTTGCGCTTCAGGTACTCCATTTCGCCGGCGTGCCCCTGCGCAATCCAGTCGGAGAAATAGCTCGCCTGCGCCTCGCCTTCGGGCGACTCAATCCCGGGCAGCGGCGCAATGCCGGCAGCCGCGAAGCCGGCTGCTTTGGCATGCGCTTTTACTGTCTCCTGCAGGCTCATTCCATGCAGATCCTACTCTGTCTCCGCCGCAAGCGGCTGGTTGCTTACGGGCATTGCTTGCAGCGTTTGCAGCTCAGCCTGCACGCGAGCCCACTTTGGCGGGTCGCGCTTGGTCGCAATCGGGCTCGACGGATCGGCGTAGTATGCGAGGATGTCGGCCTTCAGTCCCGACGGCACCGTGTTGCGCGCATTCGCCGTGGTTCGAAGCAGCAGCTCGGCATAGGTCTGGTCGGTGAGCGGGTAGCCGCCCGGCCGCACCGGCGAGCCTGTGTCGAGATCGCGGTTCGGCAGCGTCTGGTGCGGGTTGCCGAAGCGTGTGATCGCGAAACGCAGCGCGTCGGCCGAATCGTTGACACTCTTGACGTACAGCGCCTCCGTGCTCTCGGTCGGCCCTTTAATGGACAGCAGCTTGAGCGAGCCGACCTTGGGCAGGATATAGAGAAATCCGGCGAGCGAATAGGTGCCGATGCCAGGCTTCTTTCTGTACTTCTCCCAGTCGTTCTCCGCGGCAATCTGGGTAACCTCAGCCTGCAGCTGGGCGGTGGCTGCATCGTTGGTATCGGCGGGCATCTTGTTGCGGTCAAGCACCGTAACCGCGTAGGCGATACGCGGCAGAAAATTGTGCACCGCGAACCGGTAGCCGCGCACGTTGATGCGCAGCCGGCGCGTCGTCGTGAAGTCCTCGCTCAGCCCGTAGGTCTGGTAGAACGCGGCCCCCAGCTGGCCCACCGGAACGTGCAGCCCTACATGCCGCAGGTAGTGCACGGGCGCGAAGCGGTGGTGTGCGATCTCGTTGATATCGTAGGCGAACTCGGTTCGCACATGCGCGCGCGGGTCTTCGGCATAATTCACCGTCTTGCCGTAGCGTGCCTCGAGCTTGGGAAACTCGACCGCCACCGCGAGGTTGGTAGCCTGCGCGTGGCCGACGGTATCGCCGATGTAGTGTGAAAGCGCGCCGATGGCAAAGGCGAGCTCGTTCGCGTTGTGCGCGTTGCGGAACAGGTTGACGATGAAGTCGCCGGAGCGCACGTAGTGGGTCAGGTCCGAAAAAAAGCGGTCCCCGAAGGGATAGTAGCCGATGTCCTGGATGACGCAGCCGCCGTACGCATAAGCGCGCGCCTGCTCCAGTTGCTCGGGGGTAAGGCCCGGGTAGCGGCTGCGCAAAAGCGGCGCGATCGAGCTTTGCCACGTGAGGTCGATGAGCTGCTCGTGCGTCAGTACGGAGTAGCCCCGGGCGGCTGGCGCGAGGCATTCCAGGAGGCAGCAGAATGTGAGCGCCAGCGCCAGGGTTCGCAATCGTTTGAGCCAATGCAGCATCGGCTCAGTATCGCAGGCAGCCGCCCTGGTTGACAGTCTCGAAGTCTGCCTGCCGGTACGTTGAGTTCCAGAGTGGGAACAGCGCGCAATGAAAGTGATTGTGGGAAACCCGCCGCAGCTGGGGTGCAATCCATGCTGGACAGAACCGCCTTGCCGTGTACCTTTTGTGAAAAACCAGTAAACGTACGTTGAATGTTCAATGCGAGCGCGGTCATTTTCAATCCGCCTTAACGTGCGCGAAGTGAAGTGGTAAGCGCGAGGAAGCAAAAGCACGTCTCTGCCGCCCGCTTACCCGTTCATCCAACGTGAGGCCTTCTCCCTTGTTTCAATCCGCGCTGTTCCGTCGTAGCCTGCTTGCCCCCGGCTTTGCCTTTCTCCTGCCCACTCCGATTCTGATCGGAACCATCGCGCTCCAGACACCCTCGGCACGGGCCCAGGCAGACCGCGGTTCGGTCGCCGGCAACGTCACCGAGCCATCCAAGTCCGTGCTCCAGGGCGCCAAAGTCGTCTTGCAGCCCGGGGGGCAGACAGCCGTCACCGGCCCGGGCGGCAATTACATTATTGCCGGGGTCAAGCCGGGCCACTATACCGTGCAGATTTCCTATCTGGGCTTTCAGCAATCCACTGCCGAGATCGACGTCGCCGCCGGTGTGGTCGCCAAATCCGACGCGGTGCTTACCATCGAGAATGCTTCGAGCGATGTGACAGTGCGCCCGGAGCGCGAGGTAGGCGAGGCCGAGTCGCTCAACCGGCAGCGGGTGGCGACCAACATCGTGCAGGTGCTGCCGTCGGAGGTGATCAACAGCCTGCCGAACGTCAACATCGCCGATGCTGCCGGCCGCCTGCCCAGCGTCTCGATCGTGCGCGACGAGGGCGAAGGCAAGTGGGTGCAGATTCGCGGCACCGAGCCCCGGCTCAATAACGTGACCGTCGATGGCATCCAGCTGCCCGCACCTGAGAATGTCCGTTACGTGAAGCTCGACACCATTCCCGCCGATCTGGTCGAATCCATCGAACTCAACAAGACCCTCACCGCCGACATGAACGGCGACGGCATCGGCGGCTCGCTCAACTTGGTCACCCGCCAGGCCACCGACCAGCCTTACTTCGCTGTCGAGGGTCTCTTCGGCCATACGCCGATCAACGGGGTCCGCCAGGAGAATCAGGAATTCGCCACTTACGGACGGCGCTTTCTCGCGAACAAACTCGGCTTTCTCGCTACCGGCAGCTACGATTACAACGCCCGCGGCATCAACGACATCGAGCCGAGCCAAGGCGTCAACACCATTGTCGACCCCGTCACAGGCCTCACCACCGGTACGGTCGACAGTCCCAACAGTATCGATCTGCGAGATTATTACTACGACCGCTCACGGTACGGCGCGGGCGGCACGTTGGACTACAAGTTCGATCCTCAGACAACGGCTTACTTCAAAGGGATTTACTCGCACCTTGACGACTTCGGCGAGGACAGCATCAACCGTCTGACGTTCGGCGCCTTCAACACGCCCACCCAGACCGACCAGACCGGCAACACCGTCTACCAAAACATCTATCGCCGTCCTTCGCAGGACCTGTTCAGCACCTCCGTGGGTGGGCGGAAGGAGTTCGGCCAGTCCCTGCTCTCGGCGCATCTTGCACTGTCACAGGCCAAGATCACCGGCGGCTTTACCACGAGCCAGTTCAACGGGCCGGCGCCATCCACGAACCAGGCGACCATGACGCCGAACCAGGATGGAGTCGCTTTTAACACGGCGACCAATGACGTCTTCGTGCCGGGCGCCCGGGTCACCGCGACGCCGCACAACGTCAGCATTTACGACGGCAGCCAGTATGCGCTCAACACGATCGGATTCCAGGACAATCACACCTTCGAGCGCGATGTCGAGGGCCAGGTAGACTACTCTCGCGGTTACACGCTCGGGTCCAATTTCGGCACCTGGCAGGCCGGGTTCCAGGTGCGCGATGTTATCAAGAATCAGCTCGACAACCAGCCGACCGCGACCGCTGTTTCGCCAACCATTCTTCTGAGCCAGTTCCCCAGCAACCGGGACGAGTCGAATTACTATTTCAATCACTACCAGGTGGGGCCGCAGTCGCAGGCTACCAATATCATTTCATTCTACAATGCGAATCCCGGGCAGTTTACCGTGGATCCCGGAGTCTCCGGCGATCTCCGCGCCGACTTCCACGTCAGCGAGCGCGTATACGCCGGCTATCTTGAGAACACCATCACCCACGGCAGATTCCGTTACAACTCCGGCGTGCGCATCGAATCGACGAGCAACGGAGTCAAGGGCTACCAGCCCGACCTCAACTCAGGCGCAATCAGCCCGCTCTATAGAACCAATAACTATGTCTATGTGCTGCCAAGCGCGGGCATGCAGTACAACCTGGATAACTACACGGACTTCCGGGCTGCTTTCAGCATAGGGCTGGCGCGGCCGAATTACGGCGATCTGGCGCCCTTCGTTCAGTTCAATCCCAATAACCCCGCGAACAACCCCTCCAGCCCTCAACTTACCGCCGGCAATCCTTCGCTCAAGGCGACCTGGGCCGAGAATCTTGACTTGCTTGGCGAGCATTACCTCAAGGGCATTGGTGTCATCCAGGGAGGCCTCTTCTACAAGCAGATCTACAACGACATCTTTCAATCCGTACTCAGTGTTCCATACACGCTGCCGGGAGCAGCCCAGCCCACGCAGGTCACTGAAAGCATACCGATCAACGGCGGTTCGTCGCACCTGATCGGCGTCGAGGCCTCCTACGAGCAGCACCTGACCAGTCTGCCCGGCGCCTTGAGCGGTACGGGCTACCGCTTCAATTACAGCTATGTCGCCTCGGTCGCCAGCGTTCCCGGCCGCTCCGACAAGCCCTCACTCGCCGGCGACGCGCCCAATAACTGGAACGTCGATTTGACATACGACAAGTACAACCTGTCGGCACGCATGGGCCTTACTCACAACGATGCTTACATTTCGGCATATCAGTACCAGGACGGCACCCCCATAGACGGCACACCTACAAGCATCACAACTGGCGGACCCAAAGGCCCGAACGGCGATAACTACTACTATCCTCATACGCAGGTGGATGCCCAGGTCAATTACCTGGTGCCGAAGGGACGCGGAGTAAGCGTCGTAGCGCAGTTTCTAAACTTGAATAACGAAGTATTCGGCTTCTTCAATGGCAGGGAGCAGTATCCGGTCCAGCGGGAATACTACTCCCCAACATACACCTTCGGCCTGCGCTGGACGAGCAGCGCCGAACAAGGGTCGGTATTTCACCAGTAAGCAGGCTTTGCTCGAACAAAACAGGCGCCCCGCTTTCAAGCGGGGCGCCTGTCTCTTCCAGCAAGCCCGTTTTTCGACAGCTATACATTGAACTTGAAGAAAAGAATGTCGCCATCCTTGACGACGTACTCCTTGCCTTCCGAGCGCAGCAAGCCCTTTTCCTTGACCGCCTGCTCGCTGCCAAGAGTGAACAGGTCGTCGCTCGCGTAGCAGTCGGCCTTGATAAAGCCTTTTTCGAAATCCGAGTGGATGACGCCCGCGGCGCCCGGCGCCTTGGTGCCCCGGCGGATCGTCCAGGCGCGCACCTCCTGCACCCCAGCGGTGAAGTAGGTGATGAGATTGAGCAGCCGGTAAGCCGAATGGATGAGCCGGTCCAGTCCGGGCTCGGCAAGTCCCATGTCGGCCAGAAACTCATCGCGCTCCTCTGGTTCGAGCTGCGCGATTTCACTCTCGAGCGCGCCACAGATGCGCACCACCTGGCTGGCTTCCTCCTGTGCGCGCTGCTCGACCGCCGCGGTGTACTCATTGCCATTCATAAGCCCCGCCTCGTCTACATTGGCGACATACAACTGCGGCTTCGCGGTAATCAGGAACAGGTCGCGCGCGATCGGCTTCTCGTCGTCCGAAAGATCAACCGACCGCGCCGGCTTGCCCGCGCCCAGTACGGCAAGCAGCTTCTGCAAAAGGGCATGTTCCGCTTTGACCTTATTATCAGAGGTCGACTTAGCGGCACGCTCGACGCGTGCACTGCGCTTCTCGACAGTATCGAGATCGGCGAGCAGCAGCTCGGTGTTGATGATGTCGATGTCGTGCAGGGGATTGACGCCGCCCGCAACATGGACGACCTCGGGATCGTCGAAGCAGCGGACCACGTGCACAATGGCGTCGGTGGCGCGGATATGGCCGAGAAATTGGTTACCGAGGCCTTCGCCCTTGGAGGCGCCTTCAACCAGACCGGCGATGTCGATGAACTCCATCGTCGTAGGGACGAGGCTCTTCGGCTGGATCAGCGCGGCAATTTTCTGGAGCCGCTGATCGGGCACGGTCACAACCCCGGTGTTTGGCTCGATGGTGCAAAAGGGATAGTTGGCGGCCTGGGCCTTGGCCGAGGTCAGCGCATTGAAAATGGTGCTCTTGCCTACATTCGGCAGACCGACAATTCCACAGTTCAGGGGCATTCTTCTCTTCTTTCAAGACTGTTGAGCGATGCTGCGGCGCTCAGGCTGCAAACGGGCGAAACGCAACGCGGAGCTCGAAGACAGGGGCTTGCTCAAAGGCATAGAATCTTCGCGGAAGCGGCCTGGCTGTCGAACCGCCTGAGATTCTGCTTCCATTTTATAAGGAGCAAGCACATGGCGACCCTTACCGCGCTTCAACCCGGAACATACGGATTTCCAGTTCGGATTCGCGAGCAGTACCAGAACCACATCGGCGGCCAGTGGGTCGCGCCCTCCTCGGGTCAGTATTTCGAGAACGTAACGCCTGTGACCGGGCAGCGGCTGTGCGAGATTCCGCGCTCGAACGCGGCCGATGTCAACCTCGCGCTCGACGCGGCGCATGCAGCACGCGCGGCGTGGGGCCGGACTTCAGTGGCTGAGCGCAGCCGCATGCTGGCGCGTATCGCGGACCGCATGGAAGAGAACCTGGAGCTGCTCGCGACGGTCGAGACGTGGGACAACGGCAAGCCGATTCGCGAGACGATGGCGGCCGACTTGCCGCTCGCGATCGATCATTTTCGCTACTTTGCCGGGGTGATTCGCGCGCAGGAGGGCGGCATCTCGCAGCTCGATGAGACGACTGTCGCCTATCACTATCACGAACCGCTGGGCGTCATCGGGCTCATCATTCCGTGGAACTTTCCGATCCTGATGGCGACGTGGAAGCTGGCGCCCGCGCTGGCCGCGGGCAATGCGGTGGTGCTTAAGCCGGCCGAGCAGACGCCGCTTTCCATCCTGGTGCTGATGGAGTTGATCGAGGACATTCTGCCTGCGGGCGTGTTGAACATCGTCAACGGATTCGGACTGGAAGCGGGTAAGCCGCTGGCTTCGAGCCCGCGCATCCAGAAGGTTGCCTTTACCGGCGAGACGACGACCGGGCGGCTCATCATGCAGTACGCGTCGCAGAACATTATTCCGGTTACGCTGGAGCTTGGCGGTAAGTCGCCCAATATTTTCTTTGACGACGTGGTGAGCGCGGACGATGCGTTCTTTGACAAGGCGCTGGAGGGCTTTGCGATGTTCGCGCTAAACCAGGGCGAGGTGTGTACCTGCCCTTCGCGCGCGTTGATTCAGGACACGATGTACGACCAGTTCATGGAGCGCGCGATCAAGCGGGTCAAAGCCATTCGCCAGGCCAACCCGCTCGAAAAAAGCACGATGATTGGCGCACAGGCCTCGAGCGAGCAGCTGGAGAAGATACTTTCCTACTTCGATATTGGCAAGCAGGAGGGCGCCGAGGTGCTGACCGGCGGCAAGCGAGCCCAGATGGATGGCGACTTAGCCGGCGGGTTCTATGTCGAGCCGACCATCTTTAAAGGTCATAATAAAATGCGCGTCTTTCAAGAGGAAATCTTTGGGCCGGTTGTCTCGGTGACGACTTTTCATAATGAGGACGAGGCGCTCGCGATTGCCAACGACACGCTGTACGGGCTGGGTGCGGGCCTTTGGACGCGCGACATCAATCGCTCGTTCCGGATGGGTCGCGGGATCGAGGCGGGTCGGGTGTGGACCAACTGCTATCACCTATATCCCGCGCATGCGGCGTTCGGCGGGTACAAGCAGTCGGGCATCGGGCGGGAGAACCACAAGATGATGCTGGAGCACTATCAACAGACCAAGAACCAGCTCATCAGCTACAGCCCGAACGCGATGGGTTTCTTCTAGATATGTCTACATGCCCTGAGCAGGTGCTGTGCACGCCGGCAGCTGCCGCGCTGATGGACCGGCTTTCCGCTAAACATGGAGAGCTGATGTTCCACCAGTCCGGCGGCTGCTGCGACGGAAGCTCGCCGATGTGTTATCCGCGGGGTGAGTTTCTGGTCGGCGACGAGGATGTGCTGCTCGCGAAACTTGAAACTTTGTCCAGCGAGACGCCGTTCTACATGAGCCGCAGCCAGTTCGAGTACTGGAAGCACACGCAGTTGATCCTGGACGTGGTGCCCGGGCGGGGCGGGATGTTCTCGCTCGAAGGGCCGGAAGGTGTGCGATTTCTGATCCGCTCGCGGGTGTTTACGGATGAGGAGATCGCGGCGCTCCGGGTAGAGAATCGGATTTAGCCTGCCCGGCGGCGGGGTACGGTTGCACTTAAAACTGCAGCCGCCCGAAGAACTCGATTACGCGGCCCGAGTCGGCAGCCGGAGCCAAACCGAAAAGGGTGTTTTCAATCTTTGAATTGTTAGATTGAGAAACAATTGGTGCTAGGTTGAGCTTGTTGAAGGCATTGTAGAAGTTGGCCTGAAACCGGATCTGCGCTTCATGGTCGTGGATGGTAACGGTCTGCTCCTTTGCAGCTGTCATATCTGTATCTAGATAGCAGGAGCTGCGAAACGTATTGCGGCCAATGCCCGGCGGTCCGGAGTGGCTGTTGTCAAAATACTTCAGTCCGCCTCCGGGGAAATTCGATCCAGTGATGAGAGCGCTGTTGGAGCAGGAGTCATGCGCTCCGCCGAAGTAGGCGATAGGCCGGGTTGGCGCGATAGTCTGGGCGCTCTGCACGACCGCTACTGTCGGATTTCCAGTGACTGGTGTCCATGGGAAGCCGGTTCGATACTGGAAAATGCCGTTAACTTCCCAGCCGGACAGCGCGTGGCCGGTAAGACCGTGGCCCTCATGATACTTGGGCAGATTCCAGTTACCCGAAACCGAGACGTTGTGGCGGATATCGAAATCCGAGGGACCGTATTCGGTGATTTGGTTGGCGGGATCGGTCTGGTTTGATTGCGCGCCTGGGCCCTCGTTCGAGCCTTGGTCGAGGCTCTTGGCATAGGTGTAGCGAACGTCGAGGTTATAGCCCTGCGAGAAGTGCTTGTCGAGCAGGAGATTTACGCCGTTGTAGTTGCTTGCTTGGTCGGTCGTCGGCACATAGGTGTCGCTGAACGGAGTCATGTTACCCGCTGCATCCTGCGTCTGGTAAAGGAAGTTCTGATCGACGAGCCGGGGAAAGTGGTGACCGGAGGAACCCTGGTACGAAATGGAGGCAGTTGTTGCGTAAGGTAGTTGATACTGCAGTTGGGCGGAGTAGCTTTCGAGCATGGGCTGCGCGGTATGGTTTGTGGCCCCGTAGACCTCGATCTTATTCGGCCCGTTTGGGAGCCCTGTTACGGGATTATTGCCAAGCGCAAGACTCGGGTTTGTTGCGTAGCTGAAAGGGGACCGGGTTGCGCCGCGCCCAAAGAGAATGTTGGCCTTTTGAGCACTGGCAGCGTCATTGCCGCAGCATAGATTGAACGCTGCGTAATTGGGCCCGTTTTCAAAGCCGGGGATGAAGAGCTGATCGTCGATACGGTCGTAGGAGATGCCGAAGCCGCCGCTCAACACAAGCTTGTTGTTCGCCGCAGCCGGCGACCAGTTGAAACCGACCCTTGGCGACCAGTTGTTGTAATTCGAGTTGAACAAGTGGTTGACCGGCTTGAGTGTTGCGGTAGTGATGAAGTTAGAAGCGTTGGAGCCGAACACCGGCTCGTTGATGGCGAAACCTTTGTTGTAGAGAGGCCCGAAGTATTCCCAGCGCAGGCCGGCGTTGATGGTGAAGTTCGGGCCAACTTTCCAGTCTTGCTGTAAAAAGGCCGAGATGTCTTTGTCGCGAAAATAGCGCTGGCCGTTCGCGACGCCTCCTGTGCTCGGGTTTGCGGCAATCGTCTCGTCGATTACAGCGTCGTTCGCATAGTTCCAGATGCCGTTAAACGTGTAATCGGGGCGAGAGGCTCCGCTCAGGTTGTCATTGTCCTGCTCCCAGCGCAGCGACGCGCCGTAGCGGATAGTATGTGCGCCGAGGGTCTGCACAAGCGTGTTTTGGATTTCGTAGGTATTCTGCGCGAACAGGCCTGGCGTGGTTGAACCCTGGCCCGCTCCGGCTTCCAGGCGGCCGAAAACGTAGTTCTGTACCTCAAGGCGCGGGATTCCAAAGTCGACCGAGGTCCCGGCATCGTTGATCTGGTTGTCGGCGTAGCGGGTAAAGTTAGCGCGAGCCTCATTGATGAGCGATGGGCTGAAAGTGTGAATGTAGACAATAGTGGCCGAGGAGTTGAAGGGCTTAAAGGGAAGATTCGACAGCGGCTGCGCGCCTGTACTCGCGTCGGGGCTAATCTGGTCGAATTTGACGATGAAGCCGCTGACCGCTAACTGATCGCGCGGAGAAAAGTTGTAATCGACGCGGGCGTTGTACTGGTTGCCCCGAAAGCGGGAGCTGGCAAGGATTTGCGCGAACTCGATGTCCGGTACGCCGTCAAGACCGCCGCCGGTAACCAGGTTTGGCGCGTTTGCCGCGGCTGGTTGATAAGCGGGCAGATACTTTCCAACGCCGCCTGAGAGCGAACCGACGTCAGCTCCTCCAGGCATTTGGTTGCAAACAGAACCGGGTGCACCGTTGGCAGGCAGTTGCAGGTTGGCGCAAAGCGTGGGTAGTACTTTAACGACGTTAGGCGCGCTACCCGGACCTGTAAGTACCTGAGACACAATGCCATTGGTGCGCCCACTTTGCAAGCTGCTGAGGAACTGTGGCGTCGGCACATACTGTTCCGACGAGCCATTGTTGAGATTGCTGACGCCCTCATACGAAGCGAAGAAAAACAGCTTGTCTTTCAAGATAGGAAATCCGAGGCTGGCCGCATACTCACGCTGTTTATTGTTATCGCGAATGGGCAGCGCGCCGGCGGGGCCGCCATACGATGGATAGGCGTTCAAGCCCGGCTCGTCGTACTGGAAGAAGAGGCTGCCGTGCACCTCATTGGAGCCGCCTTTGGTGACGACCCGGGTATGGAGCCCGACGTTGCGGCCTTCGCTTGCGTCGAAGTTGCTGGAGCTGGCGGTGACCTGCGCGACCGACTCCGGGTTGGGCGTGACGACAGCCGAGCCGCCGTGCGACAGACTGTCGACGCTGACGCCATCGATCAGGTAGGTGTTCGATGTAACCCGCTGGCCGGCGGCGGAGGCCTGGATCTGGTTTTCCGTCTGGAAGACGCCCGCGTTGGATTGGTTGCCGCTCTGATTATTGGGCAGCGATACGCTGGTCCCGGAGCCCGAGCGCGCCGCATCGGAGACCGTTCCGGGGGTGAGGCGCAGCAACTCATACGGGTCGCGGCCGAACACCGGCAACCGCGTGACATCGGCCGAAGAAAAGCTGGTACCCACGCTCGCGTCCGAGGTGTTGAGCGTCTGGATCTGGTTGGCCGAGACAGTCACGGTCTCGGACGCGCCGCCGATCTGGAGCTTGATGTCGATGCTGCGCGGGGTCTCCGCGGTGAGCGTGACGTCATCGAATGAGGACTTCTGGAAACCCTTCGCGGTGGAGGCGAGCGAGTAACTGCCCGGGGCCAGCTCGCTGAAGTTGTAGTAGCCGGCGCCGCTGGTGGTGAAGGTCTTGACCGCCCCGCTGCCCTTGTTGGTCAGCGTCACCGTCGCGCCGCCGACCACGGCGCCGGAGTTATCGGTAACCGTGCCGGACAGGCTTGCGTTGAACTGGGCGAGCGCCGGAAACGAGAAAGCGAGAATGGCGACAAGTAGAAGAAGAAGCGAGCGGGGAGAAGGTCTGGTCATGGAAGCCCTCACGAAGCGCTGTATGGACCAACGTGCGCGAATGTCGCGCTGCCCGTAGGCTGCATTGCCGGAGGGCGCGCATAGTGCACGTTGATAGTCTCCGATTCCGGGTACTGAGCGCAACCGAACGTGAGCGGCGGAGCCAAGTTGTGCAACGGCGCTGGGGTGTGCCGCTGTCTTTCAAGCCGTCGTTTTCGCCTGGCGAACCATTTCGACCAGCACAGCGCGAGTCTCCTGGGGAGCCGCCACTTCGCGAAGAAAATTGATGCGCGCGCCTTTCATCCCATCGGTGGTCTTCAAGCGCAGAGAGAACCCGAGCCGGTCGACCCCGGTCATGGCAGCCTCGGTCGCTTCAAGCTGCGCGTGCGTGCGCGCCAGCAGGATCATCGAGTCGACGTGGTCGGCGTTCATGTGGGCCAGGATGCCCGGCGCGGCTTCGGCAAGCGGGTCGGGCGAGGCCTGCTCATAATCCCGCGCCTCGACCCAGCCCATCACGCCAAAGCCGCCGACATAGTAAATATCGACCGGCTGCAGGCGAAAAAAGCTGAAGTCGGCGAAATCGACCCAGTAGCGGCTGTTCTCGTGGCGGCCCAGGTACTGCTCGCGTGCGCCGGCTATTTCGTCTGCCGGAACCGGCTCCGCGCGCCCGATCAAGGTTGCGCGCGCGGCGCCCAGCGGGTCGCCATCAGCGACCACCTGCTCGATAAAGAGACTGGCCCGCGCGTCGGTTTTCAAGTTCTGCGTGTGCATGGCCATGTTGCTGATAAGGAACAGCGGGCGGCCAGCGGAGTCGAGGGCGTAGGGCATCAGCGAGCCAAACGGGAAGCCTGCATGCTTGCGCGAAAGTGTCGAAAGAGTGCCGACAGAAGACAGTGTCGCGAGGGTGCGGACCCGCTCGGCATGGCTTGGCTCGGGCACTTGCGGCAAAGCGGGTCCGGTGTAGGCGTGCTGGCGGGGTGGGGCGCTTTCGTTCTCCGGCATGGGTCCCTCACTGCTCAGGGTAACGCAGCGCTGCCTACTGACTCCCGACAGGCAGCGCGTACATCTGGCCGCCGTCGGTCCACAGCCGGTTGGCTCCGCGGTCGAGCCGCAGCGGGGAGCCGGCGCCGAGATCGCGCTCGAACATCTCGCCGTAATTACCCACGGCTTCAATAACGTGAGCCGCCCAGTCCGTCTCCAGGCCCAGCAGCGCACCGGCGCCTAGCGGCCGGCCCGGCAATTCCTGCACCTCGGCGTCGGGGCTCTTCTTCATCGATTCGACATTGGCCCGAGTCACTCCCAGCTCTTCCGCTTCAATCAGCGACTCGACCGTCCAGTTCACGATGGCGGCAAATTGCGGATCGCCAAGTCGATAGGCAGCCGCGAGCGGGTCCTTGCGGATGGTATCGGGCAGAATCGTGAACTCGGCTGCGCGTGCCTTGTAAATAGCGCGCGTATTCGCAAGCTGCGACACATCCCCTGTAATAGCGGCGCAGTTATTGGTAAAGAACGCAGCCTCCATCTCCCCGGCCTCGGAGAACGGATACCAGATATAGGTGATGTGCTGGCGCGCGGCGTAGGTGCGCAAGCCGACCTCGCTCTGGCTTTCAATGACGAAGCATATCTTTTTGCCGGCCAGATCGCGCGCGGAGTGCACGTTCGCGCTTTTCAGGACAAGAAAGCCTTGCCCGTCGTAAAACGTGGGCCGCGTGAAGCCCAGGCCGGCGGTCGTTTCATTGCGGACTGTCGGGCTTGCGGACGCGAGCAGTTCGACCTCTCCGTTTTCGATCCCCTTGACTCCGGCCGGCTCGTCCGGATAAGCCTTGATGACGAACTGCGCGCCGGGGCCGAGAATGGCGACGGCCACGGCCTTGCACATATCCAGGTCGAACGCCGCGCGGTTGCCGTGGTCCTCCGCGCGCGAGTAATCCTCTTCTTCCTTCATCACCCCGCAGCTCAGCGAGTGCGCTGCTTTTACTTTGTCGAGAACGGTGCCGGCGTGGGCAGCGCCGTTGGCTGCCAGCAGAAGCGCAACATAAGTCAATTTCTTAGCAACAAACATGCGGTGGGTTGTTTCACTTTCCAGAAAAAGGGGACCAGGGCTGGCCTGGTCCCTCAGGGTTGCGGGTGGAGGTTAGTTCCAGGTGCCGGAGCTAGGCACGCCGGGGTCCGAGCTGGGACGCGGGTTGAAGTCGATCGGCACATTGTTGGGCATGCCGTTGTCCGTGGGTGTGATGTTCAATGCGCGGCAGCCCTGGCCGCCAGCCTGCGGAATAGAGTTGACCAGGTTCTCCGGAATCTCGGCATACTGCGGCGGCAGTGGCGGCACGGTACCCATCAGCCGCGCATTGTCAAATGCGGTAAACAGGTTGCCGACGCCCTCCACCTTGGCGTCTGCCGGACCCAGGTTCGCCTGCCCGAACATGCTCAGGCCGTCTCTGCGGGCCTGCGCTTCATCCGGCAGGTTGGCCAGCGGCTCCAGGTCGAACAGCAGGTCGATAAACTTGATGATGGAGCTGTGCTCGCTCGGCTCATGCGAGACCGCATGCACCACGCCATACGGTGAAATGATGATGGCCGGAATGCGGGGTCCCTGGTCGAGCGGGTCGCCTTCTGAATCATACGAGCGGATAATCGAAGGCGCGTGATCATACAGTCCGTCAGTCTCGTCGTAGGTGATGATGATCGCGCTCTGCGACCAGTAGGGGCTGGACGCGATCAGGTTGACTTCGTCGGCAACCAGCGCCTGCGAGATCTGCGCGTCGGAGTAGCCCGGATGATCGTCGTTGCCGTTGAACACCGTCGCCAGGCTCGGCTTCGGGTCTTCCGGCGTCAGGCCCTGGATGTTGCCGTAGCCGCCGCGAACGTAAAAAACGCCGCCATCGGCGGGCAGCTTGCGGGTGACCATGTCGTAGCCGAAATTGGTAAGGCCGCGAAGGTGCGAGTTGACTTCAGGGTTGTTGGAAACGTATCCGAAATACTGCGGGCCGTTGTGGTGGGTGATGTAGCCGGAGTGCGAAGCGACGGCCGTGGGGTCGTTCAGCTCATGGTCGTAGCCTTGCTCGTACCATGTCCAGTTGGTCGGCTTCACGCCGTTGCCTGCGATCTCCTTGATGTCTTTCTCTACGTCGGTCAGATCGGTCTGCGGCTGCTTGTCCGCTGCGGTCGTGGCCTCAATCTGCGAGCCCATAAACGACAGCGGGAGGCTGGCGAAGGTCAGGTTGATCTGCGGATTCTTGCTGGGCGGGTTAGCCGGCTGCCCGCTGCCGTTCATATCCAGCTGCGAACCCCAGAACGGGTCGCCGTCGCTGACGACCGGAACCCCGTTGCCGTTCGCGCTGCCATAGGCCTTGGTGCTCTCCTGCGGATGCTTGACCCACTGGGTCTCGCCCGACTGGCCGGCGATCATCGCAATTGCATTCGGGGAGGACGGGCCGATCACCGTCTCGTGAAAGTTGTCGAACAGGGTGAAGCGGTCCGCGTAGTTCCAGTAGATCGGGGCCTGGTCGCAGTCCACGTGGGCCATCACCAGCTCGCCCATCTGCTTCTGTGCCAGCGTCGGCACCGCGGAGGGCTTGCCGTTCGTCAGCGTGATGCCTTCCTCGGTAACGGCATAGCGGTCGTTCTGCGTCACGCCGTTCTGCAGGTCTAGCTTCGCGTCGAACGGAGTGTGTGAGTGGTTCACCGAGTCGGTATCCGCCGGGTACAGCGGAACCGCCATGCCGTTGACAGCGGTGATTGTGTTCGGGATTTTAAATGGTGAAATCGTTCCCACCGTTCCGTCCGTATTCACGATCGGCTGCACCAGGCCGAGCGTTTCCGAGGCGGGCTTCGAGTAAAGTCCGTCCGCGCCGGGGTAGGTGCCGAAATAAAAGTCGAACGAGCGGTTCTCTTGGAACAGCACGAAGACATACTTGATGTTCTTCTTGATCAGCGCCAGCTTCTGCGCCTGGGACAGGTGGGCTTCCTGCACCGTGCTGACGACGTACTGCTGCACCGCGTAGCTGGACTTCGGCGCGATCGTGACCATTGGGTTCGCGGCGTTCGAGGCACTCTGTGCCTGGGCCAATCCGGGCTGCAGCATGGCGAACATGGCCAGCGACGCACACCCCTTCTTGAAATAATCGATCTTCATAGAGCCATCCTCTGTAGTTTGCGTGGGCCTGCCTGCGACGTGTCGCTCCAAGTAACCTGCGCGGCGCGCATGGAACAATGCACGCCGCAAGACGCTGTATACGAGCGCCATATGACAGGGAAATGAATAGAAGCCGGATTGGTGGATTTTGTAACAAATGGGCGCCGATGCGGGCAGCTTCGGCGGGGCGGGCAGGAGCTATCGCTTCTTAGTCAGCGGCGCGACCACATACAAGGTGCTGCTGGCTAGCACTTTCTGGATTTCGTTCTGCACGCCCACACCCAGCTTGTTATAGCCCCATAAGCCGCCGAAGGGATCCAGTTCTGCCTCTGGAATGGCGGTGTAGATGTCCATATCGGCGCAGCCGAAGTCCATCACGTAGTAGCCGTAGGTCTGCATCGCTTGAAGGATGCGCAGCGCGGGCAGGCTCAGCCCCAGCTTGCCTAAGTCGATCGCGGGGTCCAGCTGGATGACGCCGCCGTAGGGCACCAGACCGGTGTTGGTGTAGCCCCTGCCGGTGCAGCTGTTCACGCTGGTCTTTACGCCTGCGTCCCAGGCGCTGGCGGGGAAGACCCGCGCGGCCCAGGTGCGCCCCACCGGTCCCCCAAGGGCATGTTGAATCGGCTGCGCGGGATTGGTCGCCTCGCCGGGCTGCAGCATCACCGGAAGTTCAGCAAAGCCCGCGGCAACCGAGCCTCCGCGGTCGCCGAGCGTGCCCAGCGGTGTCGGCGCGCTGGCATAGAGCGCGTCCGGACCGCTCGTGAGCGCGTCTTGCGTGGTCTTGTAGCTGCTGACGAAGGTGTTCGCGGCGGGATCGACATAAATCATGTGCGCGTCGCCGGCCGGTTGCGCGGGCAGCTGCCTCGCCCAGTCCTGCGGCATGCGAAATGAAAACGTTTTCAAGGTTGCGGCATCGCCGTACCACTGGCTTTTGACCGTGCGCGCCGCATCGGCGGCCGAGGCGGCAACCTCACCGAAGCCGATCCCGTCGCCCTGCTGGTTGGTATTGAGCTGGACATGCTGAATGTAGCCGGCGGGCAGCGCCACGCGCGGCCATGCGGACGGGATCGCGTGATAGAAGGGCGCGTCCGGCGAGAAGAGCAGGCTGAGCGGCGCGCTGGCCGCGCTGTCCCGGGTCGGCGCCCAGTGCCGCGGAGCAAGCGAGAGCAACAGCGCGGACTGGTCGTGCACAGTGTCGAGCGATGGATCGATGCCCCAGTCGATATACATCGCGAGCACGTTCTGCCGCGCGGCGAGCTCCGCCGGGCTGAGCGCCGCGTTCGGCGTGGTCGTATTCGCGAGGATGGCGGCCGGGCTGGTCTGCTGGGCGCTCAACTCGTTCGGGTACGCCGTCATCGCGGCGCTGAACTGCGGGTTGATCGACGGCAGCACGTTGAGCGCGATGGGTGCGGAGGTAAGAACGCTTCCGTCTGGAAGTTTGGCCACAGCCGACAAGTGGTGCATGCCGGACGCGGTCGATGCGAGCGAAAAGCCATTGGGCGCGCCGCTCGTCTGACCCCCCATCCAGAAAGGGAATTGCGTTTCGCTTGTCTGCTGCCGGTTGTCGAGAAAGTAAGTCACGGTCGCGGAGGCGGGAACGCCCGCTGCGTAAACAAACATCGATGCCGAAACGGTCGCGGGATCGATAAGTCCCGCGAGAGTCATGGCGGGCGCGGGATTTTCCGTCTGCGCCCCGCCGCATCCGATCGCCGCCATTAAGGCTCCTGCCAGCATCGCCATGGACCGCATGATAGCCTGCGTCAATTGCCCGCGTCCGGACGCACGCAATGGTCAGCGCGATGGAAGCGGTGTGAGCAGCTCGGCGTAGAGCGTTTCCAGACGCGCGGAAACGGCGGCGAGCCCGCAGCGCTGCTGCACCGTTTCGCTCGCCGCGGCAGCCAGCGAAGCGGCGCAGGCCGGGTCGCCGAGCACTTTGGCGATCTGCCGGGCCAGTGCCGGCGCATCGCCCGGCGCGACGAACAATCCATTGCGGCCATCCTCGATCAGCTCCGGAAGTCCGCCCACCGGGGTGCAGATGACAGGCACTCCGTGGCTCATGGCTTCGAGCACCGCCATCGGCACACCCTCGCCGTAGCTAGGCAGCGCGAGAACGCTGGCCTCGCGGAACAGCTGCTCCAGGTGCGTGCGTCCCACCCAGCCGAGCAGGCGGACGGAGCCGCCGATGCCCAGCTGCTCGCACTGGGCCCGGGCTTCGGCGGTCTCGCCGTGGCCGGCAAACCAGAACTGCGCGGCGGGAAACTCGCGCAGAACCTCGGCCGCCGCGGTCAGCAGGTCGGCATAGCCCTTGCGGGCCTCGAGCTTGCCGACATACAGAACCACCGGGCTCGTGCGCGGGCGCATGTTGGCTGGGTCGTGGATGGAGACCGGGTTGGGCACGACCACCACCCGCGCCTGCGGCACATGCTTTACGATGACTTCGGCCCAGCTCTCAGACAGCGCGATGACCCGGCTGGCGGAGCGCAGCGTGAAGCGCACGGCCAAGCGCGGCGTGTGCTCGAAGAGGCTTGCTTCCGTCGGCGCGTGCAGATGCACGACCAGCGGCTTGCCCAGCGCCCGCGCCATGCAGATGAAGGGAAGTTTGCGCAGCAGGCTGAGCTGCGCCGCCACATGCACGTGCACCACGCGGGCGCGCAGCATCCGGAAAGGCGCGGCCGCGTACGCCCCGGCTGCCGCCTGGATCTTCGACAAGGCGCCGCGGTCGTCGTAGGTCGAGAGCAGCTGCGTCTGCATGCGCTTCCAGAACGGCGCCGTGCGGTGCAGCTGGATCACCGACGAAATGCCGCCGCGCGACCTGGAACCGGGACCGATGACGAGAAGCCTCGCTCGCCTGCTGCTGCGTATCGATGCTGCGTTGCTGCTGGGCATGTTTCCTCTCAGGCGGACTGCAGGTTGACCGGTTCCAGCGCGATGACGACGGCCGGAAGCTCGGAAGACAGCGCGCGCGGGCTGCTCTCAAGACTGGATGGAAGGCTGGGCCCGGGCTGGTAGTCGGGCACCAGCCGGGCGAGGATCCGCAGAGCTTCGGCCGCATTCCTCTGCCGGCAGGCGGCGCGCAGCGCTTCCAGCTCGAAGCGCAGATCGGCTCTCGGCGCGGCCAGGTTCATCAGCGCGAAAATCTTGGGGTTTGCGGTCGCGGTGATCGCTTCGCCCTCGTGGCTCAGTTCTTCGACCAGCTTCTCGCCCGGGCGCATGCCGGTAAAGGCGATCTCGATGTCGCGACCGGGTACCAGGCCCATCAGCCGGATCATGCGCTCGGCCAGCTCCACGATGCGCACCGGCTCGCCCATGTCCAGCACGTAGATGCCGTCGGTCGCGGTGTAGCTCGAAGCCTCGAGCACCAGCTGCGCCGCCTCGGGAATGGTCATAAAGTAGCGCAGCATGCCCGGATGCGTGACCGTGACCGGGCCGCCGCGCGCGATCTGCTCGCGGAAGATGGGAATGACGCTGCCGGCCGAGCCCAGCACGTTGCCGAAGCGCGTTGAGATACAGCTGAACTCGCTCGACGAGGCCGAGCGGACGATCATCTCGGCCACCCGCTTGGTTAGCCCCATCAGGCTTGACGGCCGCACCGCCTTGTCGGTCGAGATAAGCACCAGCCGCTTGACGCCGTGCGCCTCGCAGGCGCGCACCACTGCTTCGGTGCCGAAAATGTTGTTCTCGATTGCCTCGAACAGGTGTTCTTCCATCAGCGGCACATGCTTGTAGGCTGCCGCGTGATACACGACCTCGGGCCGGTACTGCCGCAGCACATCGCCGAGCCGCTGGCTGTTGCGGATGTCGCCGATGCACGGGACAAAGGGCACCGCCGGGAACCGCTCCCGCAGCTCCCGCTCGGTAAAGAAGAGCGCGGTCTCGTTGATCTCGAAGCCGAGGATGGCGGCGGGCGCGAATTCGGCCAGCTGTCGGCATAGCTCGAAGCCGATGGAGCCGGCCGCGCCCGTTACCATGGCCACCCGGCTGCCGAAGCGCGCACGGATCAGCGCCGCGTCCAGCCGGACCGGCTCGCGGCCCAGCAGCTCCTCGACCGCGACCTCGCGCATGGCCCTGCGCCGCAGTTGCCGCATCTCTTCCGAGATCGATGGCACAACGCGGAAATCGATCTTCTCGCGGACACAGGTTTCGAGCATCGCGCTGCCGCCCTGCTCGCGGTTGGGAACAGAAGAAAACAACAGCTGGTGCACCTTGAAACTTCGGGCGATCCTGCCCAGGTCCTCCCCCTTGCCTAGGATATGCAGGCCGGAGATGGAGACGCCCTGCAGTCCGGGCCGGTCGTCGAGGAAGCCCACCACGTGGCACTCCGCGCAGTGGCGGCGCAGCTCGGACAAGATGCCGACGCCGCTTCGGTCGGCTCCGTAAATCAGCACGCGTTTCGGCTCATGAGGCGGCCGAGGCTGCATCAGCCGCGCCGTGTAGCGGGACAGCAGGCGTGCGCCCGCGAAGGCCAGCACCGAGTAGACGCCGTCGAGCAGATAGATGGAGTGGGGCAGCGGCATGGCGCGGCCGCTTGAGACAAACGTCACTGCAACCGCGCCCGCGATGGCGGCAATCGCGGCGACGCCGGCCACCGACGGCAGCTCCTCGGCCGAGGTGAACTGCCAGTGGCTCCGGTGCACGCGGAACAGCACCAGCACCGCGCACTGCACCAGGCTCCACAGCAGGGCCATACCGGGCAGCGCGCGCTGCCACGCGCCCGGCACCGCGCCGTCGAAGCGGGTGAAAAAGGCGAAGTAAACGCAGCCGTAGTTGAGCACCGCGAGCAGCGCGATCTGGAAGATAGCGGCATGCTTCTGCAGCGCGGCATGGGCTCGCGAGGCGGAGAGATTGCGCAGGCCCTGCAGTTCGCGTCCCACCTCCCGGCCCAGAAAATCCGTGCCAGCGCCCAGACCCAAATCTGGGCCCAGCAGCGGACTTGCCGGCTGTGCCGGCGCGCGCACGGCGGACGGCTGCCCCGCGCCGAGCGCAAACGCGAGCGCAGCCAGAGGCAGCCACGCCAGTGCCAGGCACAGCGGAGCAAACCGTGGATAGACGTCGGCAAGCACCGCCCACGGCGCCAGCCAGACCAGGTTGATAGCCGCGGCCGACAGCGTGGTGAAGCGATGGCCGTAGCGCGCGGCCACATGCTGGAACGCGTGCGTGCGGTGCGGCCTGTACCACGGCTTGCCCGCGAGCATGCGCCGGCCGAGCGTCAGCGTGGCATCGATGACGAAGACGCCGAGCAGGATCGCCGGGGTCCAAAGAGAAAGATGGCCGCGGCCGGCCGCCACCAGCGCCAGCGCGCCAAACCAGTAGCCCAGAAAGCCGCTGCCCACATCGCCCATGAAGATCTTGGCCGGCGGCCAGTTATGGACCAGGAAGCCGAAGGTGGAGACCGCGAGCACCCCGTAAAGAATCATGTCGCCGCCGGCGTGGTGCTTCAGCGCGAGAAGCAGCGAACACACCAGGCCGACGGTGCAGCCTTCGGTGGCGGCGAGCCCGTCGATGCCGTCCATGAAGTTGGTGAGATTGATGAGCCAGACAAAGCCGAGCACGGCGGCGAAGCAGGCCAGCCCGGAGAGCAATCCGGAGAGCAGTGTCGCGCCCGGCGCGGTGTTGCCCGCGGGCACGCCCCGCAGGTAGACCAGGGCGGCCGCCGCGATACAAAGCTGGAGGATGAGGCGCAGGCGCACGGACAGACCGGCCTGGTCGTCGCGGTAGCCAACCGCCGCGAGAATAGCGCCGGCCAGCAGTCCGGCCGTTTCAGCCGGCGCCAGCAGGTGCACGGCGGCCAGTGCCAGCGTCGCGGCCAGCAGCACCAGGACAAACGCGATGCCGCCGCCCCGCGGCGTCGGGATGGAGTGGGAGCTGCGATGGTTGGGCAGGTCGAGGAACTCTTTTTCGAGCGCAAACCAGAGAAAGCGCCTGGTGATGTACCAGGACAGCCAACCGCAGGCCAGCAGTGTCGCAACGACGATCAGGGTTTTCATAGGGCTCCATCGAGACGGCTCGCAGCGGCAGTCTTGAACTCACAGCAGCAGTCTTGAACTCACAGCAGCAGTCTTGAACTCACAGCCAAAATCCCGAAATTATGACCCAAATAATGAACTCACAATCGCAATCTCGAACTCACAGCAGCATTCGTGAACCTGTACCAGCAGTTTTGAACCACGCGCAGGTTCGCTCCAGACCCTGGTCGAGCGTCATCGGCGCCCGCCAGTCGAGCAGGTCGCGCGTCTTGCTCGTATCGAGCACCAGCGAAGAGCACAGCCGGGCAACCGCGGCCTGGCGGCGCACCAGCCTGCCGGCGGCCGAGAGCAGCGCGGCCGGGACCGGGATCAGCACCGGGACCAGCTGCGGGACCAGCCGCGGCCTGCCGCCGAGCGCGCGGGCCAGCCGGCGCACCAGTTCGCCGGTCGATAGGTCTTCCGCATCGCTTCCATCTCCATCCTTGACCAGAAAGCGTTGGCCCGGGGCGGCCGGGTGGTCGAGGGTTTTCTCGAGCAGGTCGACGAGGTTGTACACGCTGACCAGGCTGCGGCGGTTGCGGATGGCGCCGACCGGCAGCGGCACGCCGCGCTCGACCGCGCGCACCAGCGAGAGAAAGTTGCCGCGGACCCCTGGCCCGAAGACCAGCGGAGGCCGCACGACCACCCACTCCATCGGGTTGCAATCCCTATCTCCGGCCGCGCCGCCGGCGGCCTGGGCGAGTGCCTGCTCCGCCTCCCACTTCGACTGCCCGTAGGGATCGCTGTAGGCCGGTTCGTCTTCGGGACCAAAGCAGGCGGAAGCGCAGCCCGGGCCCGTCGCCTCGCCATTCACCTTGATGGAGCTGAGATAGATAAGGCGGCGCACGCCGGCGCGGCGGGCGAGGGCAGCCAGCTGCGCCGTGGCTTCAACGTTCACCGCGCGGAACGCGGCGAGTGGGTCCTCGGCCGTCTCGCGCATGACGTGGACCCGCGCCGCCAGGTGGATGACGGAATCGACTTCGGCCAGCAGTTTGAGCCACTCGCGCTCGGCGCCCAGCAGCGGCAGCGGGACGATGCGTGCAGGCCGCTCGGCGGATGCAGCCGGAGCCGGTCCCGGGCGGACGACCGCGATGACCTCCCGGCCGCTGCGCGCCAGATGCCCGCACAGGTGCCGGCCGATGAAGCCGTTCGCTCCGGTAACGAGAGTGGTGAGCCGCATCATGCCTCGGGGCTCCCCTCCGCGAGCGTGCCGGGCGCGAGCGCCGCGGCCTGGAAGCGCCGGGCAAAGCGCGCGCCGAACAGCCGCTGCGCGGCGAACATGGCCGCGAACACCGGGGAGTAGAGGTTGCGCTTCGCGAGCCGGCGCGGCTCCTGGCAAAGCCGCACCAGCCAGGTGAGGCCGAGATTCTGCAGCCACAGCGGCGGCAGTTTCTTTTCTCCGGAGAGAAATTCGAACGCCGCGCCCACGCCCAGGCACACGCACGGCAGCGAGGCGCTCCACTGGCGCATCCACAGCTCCTGCTTGGGCGAGCCCAGGCCGACGAACAAGAGCTCGACGCCCGAGGCGGCGATCGGGTCCAGCAGATCCTGCTGCTCCTCGCGCTCGAGCGGCCGGAAGGGCGGCGAGCAGGCGTAGCGAATCTGGAGCGTGGGCAGCTCGCGCTCGAGCGCTTCCTGCATGCGGGTGAGGGTGCCGGGCCGGCCGCCGTAAAAGCCGACCGCGATCCCGCGCGCGGCGGCCTCCTTCAGAAGCAGGGGCACCGTGCGCGGTCCGCTTACACAGTCGGCGTCCGCGTGTCCCAGCAGGCGCAGGCACCAGGCCACCGGCGTGCCGTCCGGGTTCACCATGTCGGCGCCGGCATAGGCCTCGTGGATCGCCCGGCGCCGCGCCGCCTCGACCAGCATGTGCGCGGTGGCGAAGCAGACGTAAGCCGGCCGGCGAACGCGGGCAAGCTCCAGGATGCGCTCCACGGTGGAGTGCATCGTCGTCACATCGATCCCGGTCCCTAGAATGCTGCCTGTCCTGCGTGCTCTGAACATCTGTAGCCGTCCTTGTTACAGTTGAATGTCCGCCTAGGCGGGAGCCGTGCCTGCGTCGTAGTGAGCCGCACTCTGGGCCGCGCCCAGCCGCGGCAAAGCCTTGGGAGCGCGGGCGCTGCCCTGCGCGATGGTGTACAGGCAGGCGAGCGAAAGCGTGTAGTAGCTCATCGCGTCCGTGCCCCACAGCTGACCCGTGAACTGGCCGTGCAGCAGGTAGGCGAGCAGGATCGCCACGCCCGCGCCTCCCTCGACCGAGGCGATCGAGGTCCGCAGGATGCGCCAGGCTAAGGTGCCGGCAAAGAAGAGCAGCCACGCCGCGCCGGCGGCGCCTGCCACCAGCAGCATGTCGAGCATGTCGTTGTGCGTGTGCTTGATGTCGGCGCCGTAGTTGAGGAACAGCAGGTCCGACATGGAGCTGTAGCCATGCCCGATCGCCTGCTCGGCGGGTGTGCCGTCCATGTAGCCATCGGCCGCGACCTTCCAGAACGTGGCGCGTCCGGAGCCCGCCTTGTCGCCTTCCTGCACATCGCTCCAGCGGGCGAACAGTTTGTCTGTCCCGACCGCCACCGGCACCAGCGCGCCGGCCAGCAGCGCGAGGATCAGGAACTTGCCAATCCACTGCTTCTTGCACCCGCGGCCGAACAGCAGCAGCCACAACGGCAGCCACAGAAGCACGGCAGCCAGCGCCACCGAGCCGGCCCGCGCATAGGTGAGCACACAGGCGATAAAACAGGTGCAGGCCAGCAGGGGATAGAGCCAGCCCCGCTTGTGCCTGCCCAGATAGAGCAGCACCACGCCCCCGGTTACGAGCACGCCGGTGATCATCTTCGCGGTGTCGAACCAGCCGGCCGAGGAGTCGACCGCATCGTCCTGGTAGTAATTGAGGCCTCCGAAGACGAAGCCCAGCAGTACGGACACCGCCGTCGCCATGGCGCCCACGGCCAGGCCGCGCAGAATGATCTCCGCCTGCTCCGGCTCGCGGCAGAGCATTGAAACCACGATCCAGAAGAAAACCCAGTAGGCCATCTGGCCATACGCGCCCAGGCTCGGCATGGCCAGCGTGCCGGTCACGACCAGCTCCTTGGTCGAGGCCATCGCGATCAGCAGAAGGGCGCCGAGCGCGGGCAGGGGAATGCGCTTGAGCCGGGACGCATCCTTAAGCACGACCCACAGCGCGATGGCCGCGAAGACCACCACCAGGTAGCCGCGCAGCACCTGCAGCATGCTCAGGGGACCGAAGCTGATGTGCAGCGCATTGTTCAGCTGGTTGAAGATGCAGTCGAAGAACGGGATCGCGGCCAGCGCGTAGAGCAGGCTGCGATGCTCGACGGGCGGGTGCGTACTCATGCCGCAGCGCCCTCCAGCGCAACGCTGCCGAGCGCAAGCCGCGCGGCCGGGATGACGTAGATGACGCCGTAGCCGATCACCGTCGCCCACACCACGCCCGCGAGCGAGCCATGCCGGGCGAATGCAATCTTGAGCGCGAGGCTGGCCACGGCAGCTCCGCCGAACAGGACCAGGTGGCGCCGCATCACGGCCGGCTGGTTGAGGATCGCGTTCATCGCGGCCACATAGCCGACCAGCACCACCCATGCCGCGAAGCCGATGCGCAGCGAATCGACCGCGCCCACATCGATGCCCGACCAGTGCTTCATCAGCGGCCGGCTGGCCGCGAGCAGGCACACCGCGGCCGCCGCGCCAACCGCCATGCTGAGCGCGATCGCGCGGCGTATCACCTGGCGCGCCCACCGGTAGTCGCGCCGGGCCAGCGCCTCGCCGATGGCCGGCCACAGCGGGACCATGAAATACTGCGCTACCAGCCCGATTGAGAAGATGCGCTGCAGCACCGCGTACTCGGCTACCTGGGCCGCGCCCATGGTGCGGGCGATGACGAGGTTATCGCTGACGTAGTAGATCAGCCCGAAGCACTGCTGGATAAAAAATAGCCCGCCGACCGCGGCCAGCCGCAGCGCGGCCGCGGTGTCGAACAGCGCCAGGCGCGGCCGTAGCCACGGCCGCACGCGCAAGAATTGCACCAGCCAGTTGACGGTGGTGACCAGCACCGGCGCGCCGGCAACAGCCAGCACCAGCACCGGCAGAGTGCCGCCGAAATGCGTCGCCAGCACAATGCCGCCGAGCGCGAGCGCATTGCCGGCCGCGTTCCACAGGTCGCCCACGTAGCCCTGCTGGTAGCCGAGCTGCACCCGCAGCACCGTGCCGAGCGGCATGCTGAGCGCGGTGCAGACGATCAGCACCGCGGCGGCCGGCCCGGCCTCGCGGCTGGCCAGCGCCGTGTGGGTGCCGAACAGCGCGGGCCAGGGCACGAAGGGAAACACGGCGGCAAGCAGCAGGCACACCGCGCAGCCCAGCAGCAGGAGCAGAAAAAACCCGCAGGAAACCTGGCTTCGCGCGTGCTCGACATCGTCCCTGCCGTTCGCCGCGGCGACGCCCGCGGCCAGCCCGTTGCCCACGCCGAAATCCGCGAAGCCGAGAAAAAGAACGAAGGAGGTGATCGTCATCCACAGCCCGTAGCGCTCGGCGCCCAGGTAGCGAAAGGTGAGCGGCACGGAGACGATGGTGGTCGCGAGCACGACGAGCTTGGCCAGGATCGAGGTGAACCCGGTGAGCGCGGCGCGGCGGTAGCGGGTCGCCGAGCGCAGCGTTTCCGCGTCGAGCGCCGCCGGCGGCGACGCGAACACGCGCAGCGCCGCCAGCAGGACCGGCACAGAGCGGCGCGTGCGCGGCTCCGGCTCAATCACCGGGTTAGCGAACCGGGCTGTAAATGGCACCGAATTGCCCCAGGTGAGCGAGCCGCTCGACCTTGCTCAGGTTGTTCTGCGTGACATAGATCACGTCGCCGGGGCGAAGCGCGACCGCTTCCTCAAGCTTGTTTTGCGCGATCACTTTTTTGAGGTTGAGCACCCGCGTGCTGCCGGGCTGGCCCTGGTCTTTGCCGGCGCCCTCGCCCGCGCGCAGCAGCAGCACCTTCGACTTGCTGCTTGTGTTTTTGAAGCCGCCCGCCATCGCGATGGCGTCGAGAACGGAAAGATCGCCGCGCAGATCGACCCGGCCGGGCGTCCCCACTTCGCCCTCGACCATTACGTGCGGCTTGTCGAACTCCTTGAGCACCACCGAGACTTCCGGGCTGACCAGCCGCGCCGAGGACAGCTCGACGACCTTCCGCCTGCACTGGTCTACCGTCAGGCCGGCCGCCACGAAGCTGCCCGCTTCGGTGAGCGCAACCCGCCCATCGGGTCCCACGTTCACGGTCTGGTCGAACTCCGGCGTGTAGCGATACTTCACATCGAGCACATCGCTCGCATGCACCCGGTACTCGGGATTGCGTTCGGCGATCTGCTGCGCGGGCGCGGCTGCCTGCCACAGCACCGCGCTCAATGTAAGAACTCCAAGTGTCTGCAACCTGATCATGCCCATCCGCCCATCATCCTTGTGCGTCCGACCGCTGCTTCTTCGTAACCATCCCGACACGGCTTCATCGCGCGTTGTAGACCGACCCGAACACCCTCGCGCCCAGCGAGGTAAATGTTCGGCACGCGTTCACGATCTGGCGCTTCTCCGTGCGGCCCGATGCCGCGATGAAAACGGTACCGCGCACGGCAGCTGAGAGAGTCAGCGCGGCGTCGCTTGCCGACAGAGCCGGGGCATCGATGACGACATGCGAAAACTCGCGGCGCAGCAGCTCGAGCGCCGCCGCCGGCGAAGAGGCAGCCCGGGAGGAGCCCAGGCCGGCGGCCTCGATCTGGCCTCTGCCGAGCACCCATACCCGGCCGGGCTCCACCCGCTCGCACAGCGCGGCCGCGTGCACGCCGCTGCGGTGCGCGAGCGCGAGAATGGCCTGGGCATCGGCGAGCAGCACCTTGGCGCCTGAGGCCGCGAGCTGGGCCGCGATCGAGCTGCAGATGTAGGACACGCCACAGCCGGGGTGCGGCGCGGCGAACTGGACCGCGGAGCCGAGAACCTCGCCGCGCTGCTCGAACACCACCCGGATCAGCTCGGAGAAGTACGAGGGATGCGCCGGTTCATCCGGAATCTCGCTTGCGATTTCGCCGGCCCGGGGCCGCGCATACCGCTCGGTCAGTACCTCGCTCAACACCACAGTTGTATTCATAACGGCCTCCGTGCGGATGTTTCAGACGCTCTCTGCATCGCGGTGTACAGGCTTGGGAACGATCCGCCGAAGCTGGGCGCAATCGCGTCCACCGGCACCGCCGCCAGCAGCGGCATACCCATCGCCTGTTCCAGATCAAACGGCGAGTGCACACGCTCGCTCAGCAGGTCCAGGCCAAACGCGGTGCCCACCCCCAGTAGAAGCGACCAGAAGAAGCCAAGCGCGACAATCAGGCCGCGCTTGGGCGAGCTCGGCAGCTCGGCCGCGAACGGCCTCTCGACGACCGCGACGTTCGAGATGCGCTCCGCGTCCAGCAGTTCCGAGACCCGCGCTTCCTCGCTTCGCTTGCGGTAGCTGTCGTCCAGATCCTCGAGCGTTTTCACCTTTCGTACCAGGTCCTGGTAGGCCACCGACTGCGCGTCGAGCGCCAGCAGCTGGGTACGGTTGGCGCGCAGCTGGCGGGCCAGCTCCCGCGTCTCGGCCTGGTCTCCCGCGTGGTCGGCCGCCGCGCGGATGGAATCGCCCTGCACACTGGCCAGGGTCGGGTTTTCTCCGGTCGAAACCTCTTCGGCATTGGTCTGGTTAGCGGTTGTCAACGCGGCCCGGGTCTGCGCGATCTCGGCGTCCAGCTCCTTGATGATGCGGTCCTGCGGCTGGTAGCGCTCGATGGCTTCAGCCCGCTTGTTCTCAAAGCCGATCAGCAGCGTGGTCAACTGCTCGACCGAATACTGGTTTGGCACCGAGCGCCGTTCGCGCTCTACGTTTACCGGCAGCTGCGCGATCGACTCCTGTAAGTTCCCGGCGACCTGGCCGGTCTTCCGCGCGGCAGCGGCACTCTGTTCCATCTGCCGCTGCAGGCCGGCGACGGTCTCGAGCGCGAGGGTCTTTTCCTCCGGCAGCGCGACGATGTTATGCGCCTGCCGGAACCGCGCCAGGTCGCCCTCCGCGCCAGCCAGCAGGCCCGAGTACTTCGCCGAAAGCTGCTCAAAGAAGGTGTAAGAGCCCGGCGCCCCGTGCAGCGCAAGATGCGACTGCATGTAAGTCTGCGAGAGAGCATCGAGAACGGCCGCGGCCTGCCTCGGGTCCTTCGAACGATAAGTGGCCTCGATAACATTCGATTTGCGCACCGGACTGACGACCAGGTCTTTTTCGAGCTGCGCGAGCGCTGCTTCTTCGCGTTCGGCCTGCGGCTTGCCCCGCATCCCGACAGTCTCCGCCAGGCGGCACTTCACGACCACCTTGCGCAGCACATCGGCGCTCGTCAGCAGCTCGATTTCGGTGTTGATACGGGCTTCGCTGATCTCGTCCAGGTAGAGAATGCCCTGGGTCTGCTTGTCCGCGCCCACCAGGGGATCGACCCGCTCGTTCTTGACTAGGATCTTGAGTTGCGACTGGTACTTGCTCGGCAGCATCAGGGCAATGGCGGTGATCAGGCAGAACGTAGTCATAAAGACAAGCGCGGCGGGACGCCAGCGCAGGGTCAGGCGCTTTGCCAGCATCAGCGGAGACGAAGCTTCGGGGAGCATCGGTACGACCTCACTCGAGAACCTGGAGTATTCAACCTAAGTGGTGGTGCGGCCGGCGTCGAATGCATGAGAGGGCAGGCAGCGGGTTTGCTCTAACCTGATCGCTTTCATGGCGTGCGCCAATCCTCGGCAAGCCTCACACAAGGTCTGGGGTGGCGCAATCACATTATGGTCACATGCCAATGCGTAAGTGGGTTACTTCACTATGTTACGAGGGCATCCCAGGTGCGTTGTCCTGGCTCTACAAGAATCGTGCTTTGTGGAAAGAGCAGAACTTGCGATATGCTTCCGCAGCAGACACGATGATAAGTCGAGGATTGGAAACGATGACTGTCAAACTTGCGGCCTTCAAGAGAAACGACAGCATAGCCGGCCGGCCGGTTGCTGCGCAGCTGCTCTGGCTGCTGGCGGGCATGCCCCTGATAGGCAGCTCATGGATGCCGGGATCGGGCTGGCGCGTGGCCCTGCTGCGCGCGTTTGGCGCGCGCATAGGCAAGGGCGTTCGGATTAAGACAGGGGTGAGAATCAAATATCCCTGGCGGCTGCGGCTTGGCAATGATTGTTGGATCGGCGAAGGCTGCTGGATCGACAACATGGCCGATGTCGTGCTCGACAATGACGTCTGCGTGTCCCAGGGCTGCTATCTGTGCACCGGCAATCACGACTGGAGAGATCCGAGCTTTCGCATGTACGCGCGGCCGATTGTCCTGAAAAGCGGCAGCTGGATCGCTTCGCGCAGCACCATCGGTCCTGGCGTGACACTGGGGGAAAGCTCCATCGCATCGATCGGCAGTGTCGTATATCAGAGCATACCGGCAGGCGAGATACACGGCGGAAACCCAGCTGTCTTTCGAGCGTTCCGGGTGCTGGATGGTGCGGAAAGCGACCATGACATCGGTATGCCCGGGTATGTGCCGGGTAACTCATGCGCAGTGGCGGAGCTGGATGCATGAACCGCGGCCGCATCTTCGTTCCAGTGCATCCTTGTCCCAAAATAAGTCAGGAGCAACTATGAAGAAGGCATTGATCACCGGGATCACCGGGCAGGATGGATCCTATCTAGCGGAGCTGCTGCTTCGAAAAGGCTACGAGGTGCACGGCATCAAGCGGCGCACGTCGCTATTTAACACCGATCGCATCGACCACCTGTATCAAGACCCTCATGAAGAGCAGCGAAGGCTGGTGCTCCATTACGGCGACATGACCGACTCGTCTAGCCTGATCCATATTGTACAGAAAGTGCAGCCGGACGAGATTTACAACCTTGCCGCGCAGAGCCACGTCAAGGTGTCATTCGAGCAGCCGGAGTACACCGCGAACGCGGACGGGCTGGGCACTCTGCGGCTGCTGGAGGCGATCCGCATTCTCGGCCTTGAGCAGACAACGCGCTTCTACCAGGCCTCGACATCCGAGCTGTACGGGCTGGTGCAGGAGACGCCGCAGCGCGAAACGACTCCGTTCTATCCGCGCTCACCCTACGCCGCGGCGAAGCTCTATGCGTACTGGATCACGGTAAACTACCGTGAAGCCTATGGACTGTATGCGTGCAACGGGATCCTGTTCAACCACGAATCCCCGAACCGTGGAGAGACATTTGTCACCCGTAAGATTACTCTGGCTATGGCGCGGATCAAGCTGGGGCTCCAAGGATGCCTGTTTCTCGGCAACCTGGATGCGCTCCGCGACTGGGGCCACGCGCGCGACTATGTCGAAATGCAGTGGCTCATGCTGCAGCAGCAGAGTGCGAAGGATTATGTGATTGCCACAGGCCGGCAATATAGCGTGCGCGACTTTGTCAATCTGGCGGCCCGCTATCTTGACATGCCGATCACCTGGGAAGGCGAGGGGGTCGAGGAGGTGGCGCGCGGCAGCAATGGTCAGGTGATGGTCGCCATCGACCCTCGATACTTTCGCCTTACCGAGGTGGAGTCCCTGCTCGGCGATGCGAGCAAAGCGCGAAGGGAACTGGGCTGGTCCCCGCCCACGTCGTTCGAGGAAATGGTCGCCGAGATGACGGAGGCCGACTTGCGAGCCGCCGAGCGCGATGCATTGGTCGAGAAGCACGGATATCCTGTGTTCCAGCGTGGATACGAGTCCTGAGATTGGAGGATCGATGCCGGAGATGAGAAAAGAAAGCCGCGTCTTTATCGCGGGGCATCGCGGCCTTGTCGGATCGGCAATCCATCGCCATCTTAGTGGCCTCGGCTATGAGGAGCTGCTGCTGCAGGGGAGAGAAGACCTCGACCTGGCCGATGCTGCTGCTGTCGATGCTTTCTTCGCGGACCGCAAACCCGAGTTCGTGTTTCTCGCGGCAGCCAAGGTCGGCGGCATCCTGGCCAACCAGACCTATCCCGTCGAGTTTCTCTCGGAGAACTTGAAAATACAACAAAACGTCATCAGTTCGAGTTATAGAAATGGAGTCGAGCGGCTGCTCTTTTTGGGCTCCAGTTGTATTTACCCAAAGCAGTGTCCGCAGCCCATTCGTGAGGAATACCTGCTGACCGGGGATCTGGAATCTACCAACCGGCCGTATGCCCTGGCGAAAATCGCGGGCATTGAGCTTTGCTGGGCTTACAACCGGCAGTATGGAACCCGCTATCTGGCAGCAATGCCGACGAATCTCTATGGGCCTGGCGATAACTTCGATCTGAAAACGTCGCATGTCCTGCCTGCGTTGATCCGCAAGGTGGCCGAAGCGAAGTTAGAAGGCCGTGCCGCAGTCGAGGTCTGGGGCACCGGCACACCACGCCGGGAGCTGCTCTACAGCGACGATTGCGCGGAAGCCTGCACCTTTCTCATGACGCTTCCCGAGCAGCAGTTTGCAGGCCTTCTCACAAAGAACGCGGCGCCGCTGATTAATATAGGAACCGGCGAGGATGTGACCATCCGGGAATTGGTCGAGCTGGTTGCGGACGAACTGGACTTTTCCGGTGAAATTCTATTCGATCGGTCGAAGCCAGACGGAACAGCGCAGAAACTGCTCGATGTCAGCCGCATCCGGCAGCTTGGCTGGACCGCGCGCACGCACCTGGCGGAAGGCATCCGCCGGACATATGCTTTTTACGAGCATACGCTGCACTCCAGGTAAGTCTGTTTGCCGCCCGGTGCAGTGCCGTCCTTCTTTTCATGCGTGTGTTGCGGGCGCTGTTTCCAAGTTCGATGGAGCGGACGCCCGTTCCGCGGTTACATCGCACACGCGCTCAATCGCGGCGATTTCGGCGGCCATCAGGGCGAATGGTTTCCCGCCGCGGCGTTTCCTGCGGCGTAGTTCACGAACCGCCGCTGGCTGGCCGGCGTCGACTGCCAGGTGAAACCTTCCTAGATCTTTAATGGCGAAGATTGAGCCGAGCTTGAGCAAGCGGATTGTTTCGATAACTGGGTCGCCGGGTTGAGGCACCCCGTTCATATCGACAAGCTGTAGTTGCGGGCCGCATACCCAGCAGGCATTGGGCTGCGCGTGGAAGCGGCGATCCATGGGGTCGTCATATTCCGCCTGGCATCGCTCACATAGGGTAAAGTCGGCCATCGATGTCTGTTTGCGGTCATAAGGCACACTGCGCGTGATGGTAAATCGCGGACCGCAGTTGGTGCAGTTGATGAAAAGCTACAGATAGCGGCGATTCGCAGGATCGAACATCTCGGCGACGCAATCGGCGCAGGTTGCGATGTCCGGCGAAATGAGTGCGCCGGCCGGGGCCGGAGTGGGTGCTCTCAAGAATGGAGAACCCGGAATCGTCCTCGGGCGCGAGCGCGGTCGTGGTGATCTCGATCAACCGGGCGAGCGGATGAGCTTCCGCGTTCAGAGCGCGAATAAAGAGTTCGATGTTTGTCTCGGCGCCTTCAATTTCGATCGAGACGCCCGCCTCGGAATTGCCGATATGGCCGACAAGAAAAAAGCGATGCGCGAGTCTGTAGATAAAGGGGCGAAAGCCGACTCCCTGCACAATGCCACGGATTTCGATCTTCCTTCGTTGATTCAGTTTGTTCATTGGCTGCTATCCGCCTTGGACTTGCCGAATAGACCATGATTGTACGCAGCACTCTGGAGCATTCGCCCATAAGTCGAACTTCACTGTATGGTAGTTCTCGTCGCCCACAGGTGAGCCAACCATGCATGAGCTATCAATTGGCTACAATCTTTTGGAACTTGCCAGCCAGAGTGCCGCGGATGCGGGTGCGACGCGTGTCCGCGCCGTGCACCTTAGGCTTGGGGCGCTGTGCGGCATGGTGCGCGGGGCGCTTGGGTTCAGCTATGAGATCGCCATCGCGGATACGCCCCTTGCCGGTTCTGCACTGGTTGTGAAAGAACTGCCAGTAAGGGTGTACTGCGCCTTCTGCGCGGAAGAGGCAGAACTCAAAAGCGTCCAGCGCTTCCGATGCCCGCAGTGCGATACCCCCAGCGGGAACATTCGCCAGGGCCGCGAGATGGAGGTTGAATCGATCGAGATCGACGCGCCGGAGGGAGACTCATGAACACCAGGGTTCTGGAGATTCGCAAGGGCATCCTGAATAAGAATGATGAGATCGCACGGGGCCTGCGCGGCAGGATGCAGGCGTCCGGATTGCTGACCATCAACCTGGTCTCGAGCCCCGGCGCCGGCAAAACGGCATTCCTGGAGCGCACCCTGCGTACGCTTCGCGAACAGGGTTCCCGAGCGGCGGCACTGGTGGGCGATCTGGCGACTGACAATGACGCGCGCCGGCTGGCCCAGGCCGGCGTCCCGGTGAAGCAGATCAATACGGATGGGCGCTGCCATCTGGAGGCGCAGATGATCTCAGATCACCTTGCCGAGTGGGACCTGGACGCGTTCGAGTATCTCTTTATTGAAAATGTCGGCAGCCTGGTGTGCCCCTCGAGCTACGATCTCGGCGAGGATGTGAGGGTAGTCCTGCTCTCTGTCACCGAGGGCGAAAACAAGCCCCTGAGATACCCGACTATCTTCAACTCCGCGGACCTGGCGGTGATTACGAAGATGGATCTGGCCGAGGCTTGCGAGTTCGACCTGGAAGCGGCGACTGTCAATATCCACGCGGTTCGGCCGGGAATGCGCATCCTGACAACATCGGCTAAGTCCGGCGCGGGCATGGATGCATGGATGAACCAGCTCGCGCAGGAGAAACACGCTCGCGTACTCCATCCGGCGGCCGCGTAAATCCGGTCGACGCTGTAGCGCCTGCGACCTGGTCACCGATTTCGGGATCAATGTGCTCTGGCGCCCTTCCCTTGGCATGGAGATGGGAGACAACGCCAGCGCATTTCGATGATGTCGCCAGCGGAAAGACACCTCTGGATATCTTCGTTTTCGAGGGCACCGTTATCCAGGGGGCGAACGGCACAGGCCGCTACAACATCTTCGCCGACCGCCCCATGCAGGACTGGATGCGGGAAATGTGTGCGCAGGCCGGGGCCGTCGTCGCGCTGGGGGATTGCGCCTGCTGGAGCGGCATACCGGCAACGGCTCCGAACCCGGTCGATAACATCGGACTGCAGTATCTCAAGCGCAAGCAGGGCGGGTTTCTGGGCGCGGACTTCAAGTCAAAGTGGGGCCTGCCCGTGATCAACATTCCGGGCTGCCCGGCGCATCCGGACTGGGTGACGCAGATACTGGTTGCGGTCGCATCCGGACGCGCGGCTGACCTTACCCTTGACGATCTGCAGCGCCCGCAGACCTTCTTCAAAACGTTCACGCAGACAAGCTGCACGGTGTGCAGTGCTACGAGTGCAAACAATACCCCGTGAGCTTTGGGCAGGGAACGCGCAAAGGCTGCCTGTTTTATGAGTTCGGCTGCCGGGGACCGCTGACGCATTCGCCCTGCAATCGCATTCTGTGGAACCGGCAGTCGTCAAAGACCCGTGCCGGCATGCCGTGCCTGGGCTGCACGGAGCCCGAGTTTCCGCACCACGACCTTATGCCCGATACGGTCTTCAAAACGCAGAAGATACTCGGCTTTATCCCGAAGGAGATATCGCCTGGGGAAAACCACCTGACTTATATGGCCTTGGCAGGAATAGTCAAGATCGCAGCTTCCAAGTGGAGTAAGGAAGATATGTTCGTGTAGGCAGCTTCTTGTAAGTCAGGAACCACCACGCGGCAAGAACCAGGCAAGACCGAGGAGCTACCTATGTCGACGATGACCGAAACGCTGCCCGACGTGAAATACTGGACGGAAAAAAGCTCAGGATCAGCCCGCTGGACCGCGTGGAAGGCGACCTGGACCTCAACGTCACGATCCGCGACAACGTCGTGACCAATGCGTGGACCGAGGCCAGTATGTTCCGCGGCTTCGAGATCATCCTCAAGGGCAAAGACCCGCAGGCTGGACTGATCGTCACGCCGCGCATCTGCGGCGGCAGCGGCGGCAGTCACCTGTACAAAGCCTGCTATGCGCTCGATACCGCCTGGGCGACGCATGTTCCGCAGAATGCCACGCTGGTGCGCAACATCACCCAGGCCTGCGAGACAATGCAGTCGATCCCGCGCTGGTTCTACGCCATCTTCGCGATCGATTTGACCAACAAGAACTATGCCAACATCCCCGAGTACGACGAAGTGGTGCGTCGTTTTGCACTCTTTGTCGGCACCAGTTATGAGAAGGGTGTGACCCTCTCCGGCAAACCGGTCGAGGTTTACGCGATCTTCGGCGGCCAGTGGCCGCATTCGAGTTTCATGATTCCGGGCGGCGTCATGTGCGCACCGGGACTCTCGGATGTTACCCGGGCTATCTCGATTCTGGACTGGTGGAAGCGCGAGTGGCTGGAACCATATGGCTCGGCTGCTCGGTCGAGCGCTGGCTCGAGAACAAGACGTGGAACGATGTGCTGGCCTGGTGCGACGAGAACGAGAGCCAGCATAACTCCGATTGGGCGCTCTTCATCCGCTTCTCCGTGAAGGCCGGCCTCGACAAGTTCGGCCAGGGCTGCGGCTCCTATCTCGCAACCGGCACCTACTTCCAGCCCGAGCTGTATGAGAATCCCACCATCGATGGACGCAACGATGCGCTCATTTTCCGTTCCGGGGTTTACAACGATAAGAAGTTCTACGACTTCGACCACCTGAACGTCCGCGAGGACATCGGCCATTCTCTTTACGCGGGCGCGTCCTCGCTGCACCCATGGGAGGGCCGTACCGAGCCGATTGACCCGCTTGAGGGGCACAAGCAAGGCGGCAGGTCGTCGACGGACGCCCCGGTGCGGGCGCGCATGCGGATTACGATCCGCTCTTCCTCGATGCCGTGACGACCATCGGCCCCAGTGTGCTGGTGCGCGTGTTGGGACGCATGCACGAGGCCGCCAAGGACTATGCGCTGGCGCGCAAGTGGCTCGACCAGATCGACCTGCACGAAAACTTCTACACCAAGCCGGTCGAGCACGCCGAAGGCAAGGGATTCGGCTCGACCGAGGCCGCGCGCGGCTCGCTTTCGGACTGGATCGTCCTCAAGGACGGCAAGATCGAAAACTACCAGGTGGTGACTCCGACAGCCTGGAATGTCGGACCGCGGGATAACACCGGCGCGATTGGGCTGCCCACGCCAGGGGAGCAGCCATACGTCATTCTCGGCCGACCTGACGCGCACAGCCGCCACGAAAACCGCGATGGCCCGGCGTCTGCGAGATCATTCCGCTGGCCCCATGCCATCGCCGGCAGCCGCGCCGCGCTCTATGTCGCCGATGCCGGCAACCATCGTGTTCTCGGCTGGGCGCCTCTGCCAGATGCAGACCGCGACGCCGACCTGGTGCTCGGCCAGCAAAGCTTCGCCACCGCCATCGAGTGGCCCTACACCGCCCAGGGGCCGGCTGCGATGCGCTTCCCCCTACTGCCTTGCCATGCAGGATGACACGCTCGCCGTCGCCGATACGGCCAACAACCGCGTGCTCTTCTGGCACCATCTTCCCCCGTCTGGCGCCGGCATTCCCGCCGCCGCCGTCACCGGGCAGGTTGACTTCGAACACACCGGCGAGAACCACTGGAAGGCGGTCGCGCCCGAGACCCTCTGCTGGCCCTACGGAGTCTCCATGCACTGGCAGACGCTGGTGGTTGCCGACTCCGGCAACAATCGCGTGACCGTCTGGGAGATCGAAGAAGAACAAGCAACCGTGGCGATTTCAGAAGCCGCGTACGCGCTAGGAGACGACTAATGTGCCTCGCTGTTCCCGGCCAGATCCGGGAGATTTACGAGTCCATGGGCACGCGCATGGGCAAGGTCAGCTTTGGCGGCATCGTCAAGGAAGTCTGCCTCGCTTACCTGCCCGATATCGCGGTGGGCGACTACACCATCGTGCACGTCGGCTTCGCCATCACCAGGGTCGACGAGGCCTCGGCCATGCAGACCCTGGCGACGTTTCGAGAGATGGGCCTGCTGGAGGAAGAGTTCGGCGAGCCGGTCTTGGGAGGCAGCGATGAAATACCTCGATGAGTTCCGCGATGGAGACCTGGCGTGGAAGCTCGCGCGCGAAATCCGCCAGACCGCGACCCGCACGTGGCCGCTGATGGAGGTCTGCGGCGGCCAGACGCACTCGATCGTGCGCAACGGAATGACCAGCTGCTCGAAGGCGCGGTCGAGATGATCCACGGCCCTGGCTGCCCGGTCTGTGTCACGCCGCTCGAGTTGATCGATAAGGCGCTCGCCATCGCCGCGCAACCGGGCGTCATCTTTTGCTCCTTCGGCGACATGCTGCGCGTTCCCGGCAGCAAGGTTGACCTGTTCCGCGTCAAGGCCGAGGGCGGCGACATTCGTGTCGTGTACTCGCCACTGGATGCGTTACAGATCGCCCGCCAGAACCCCGAACGCGAAGTCGTCTTCTTCGGCATCGGCTTTGAGACAACCGCCCCCGCCAATGCCATGGCCGTGCACCAGGCCAGGCGGCAGGGCATCCGGAATTTTTCCATGCTGGTGTCGCACGTGCTGGTGCCGCCGGCGATCGAGGCGCTCCGCGATTACCCCTCCATCGTGATGGGCCATGGCGGCGGCGGCAAACTCTCCGCCGAGCTCATCGAGCACATCTTCGTGCCCGCCTTTCGCAACCCGGCGCTCGAGGTCATGGGCGACTCGTCCGTCCTGCCCGCCCTCGCCGGCCGACTCGCTTTTCCCACCGACACCTACGTCGTGCAGCCCCTGTTTTTCCCCGGCGGCTCCATCGCCGACCTGGCCGTGAACGGCACCGTGAACGACCTGGCCATGAGCGGCGCAATCCCGCTTTATCTCAGCGCCGGCTTCATCCTCGAAGAGGGCTTCCCCATCGCGCACCTTGCCGCCATCGCCAACCGCATGGGCGCCGCCGCCCTCGCCGCCGGCGTGCAGATCGTTACCGGCGACACCAAGGTCGTCGACAAGGGCCACGGCGACGGCTGCTACATCAATACCGCCGGAATCGGCGTCATCGCCGATCACTTGCACATCGATCCCACCCGCGCGCGCCCCGGCGATGTGGTCCTGCTCAGCGGCACCATCGGCGATCACGGCATGGCCATCATGAGCGTGCGCGAGGGCCTCGAGTTCGAGACCATCCTCAAGAGCGACAGCGCCCCCCTGAACAGCATGGTCGCCTCGCTTCTCCAGTTCGCCCCGCACATTCACGTCCTGCGCGACCCCACGCGCGGCGGCCTCGCGACTTCGCTCAATGAAATTGCGGTCCAATCGAAAATCGGCGTTCTGATCGACGAGCGAAGCCTGCCCATCCTGCCCGACGTCCAGTCCGCGTGCGACCTGCTGGGCATGGACCCGGTGTACGTGCCGAACGAAGGCAAACTCGTCGCCATTGTCGATCCGAGTGCCGCGAGCGGCGTCTTACGAGTCATGCAGGAAAACGAGTACGGCCGCAGGGCGACCGTCGTCGGAACAGTCACGGCACAGCACCCCGGCATGCTCGCCGCCCGCACCGCCATTGGCGGCACACGCATTATCCCGCTCCAGATCGGCGAGCAGATTCCCCGGATATGCTGATTTACTCTGGCAACGGCAATGGTGCCCGGAGGGGGACTTGAACCCCCACGACCGGTTAAGGTCTGCGGATTTTAAGTCCAACTAAATGCACTATGCGGGATGTTGCACTATGCTGCTTAAAGATGCATAACCCATTTACAATGAATAGCTTAAGACAAACATCGTTTTTGCAAGAGATTGCAGATAATAGCTGGATAGTCGCTTGGCAAGTGGCACCCGAAGTGGCACCAGATGTCTGCGGATTTCAATGCGGATTTTTGCACTTGGGTTTTCCCGCTGGTGCCACTTTTGGTGCCACTTCTGGTGCCACTTGCGATGAAGGCTCAAGCCCCTTTTTGGGTCTCAAAAGATGTGGTGTCTACGATGGCATAGCGCCGTCTTCCATCGCTCCAAGCGATGTACGCGGTAATCTCAACGTTCATGTCTTTCTGCGATACCGCTGAAATCGCCGCCCGAACGTCTGCACGAGTCCATGCCTCATCCCTCAGAATCGTTTCCCAACTGGGAGTGGATGGCACGCGCGAGACGAACCTTGAGTTGCTGCCCTGGTTGCAGAGCAATAGCTTGACCTCTGCATTCATCTCTGTTTCGTCCTTCAGCGCGAGTCCCGCCTGTCTGCCCTTGATGCTTGTGTTTAGGTTTGCTAATCGTTGCTGGTCGTCTGCCGAAAGGGAATGGGCCTTCTGCTCCATCGCGGAGAGGGTGAGTTGCAGGCTGATGAGTTCTAGCAGCTTGTTTGTGGTTTCTTCCATGGTGACCTCCACAGTGGATTCCACTTGAACATTTCGGCAGTGGTCAAGGTGCTTCAGTGCTGCTCTCTTTTCTCCGGACGTTCAGCAGCCACTCTAGTGTTGAGCACATTTGTGTCAAAAAGCCTTCCCGCGCATGTGTGCCTATGGCATCCTGTGAGTCTATGACTGAGACCTCGGTGTTGTGGTTCACAGGAATTCTCAATGTCGCCGCTATCATCGCTGCGCCGATAACGGCACTGTACGTTCAAAGAAAAGGTGATGCGGCACGTTCACTGAGGGACAGCCGCCAACAGCTCTTCAAAACGCTTTGGGCAAACAGGGCACGTCCCGTGTGGCTGGCTCGGGTGGATGCTTTGAACATGATTGATGTGGAATTCCGAGGTCAGGCGAAAGTAGTTGATGCTTGGGCCGATCTCTTTGCTCACTATAAAGCAGATAAAGCAGGCATCAGCGAAGCCGAACAACAAAGACTGCATATGGAACGTTATTCCACACTTCTATATGAAATGGGTCAAGTGCTGGGTTACACATTCGGTAAGGCCCACATCCGAGATGATATATATCGCCCTGACATCCACTTTCAGCTTGACAAGACTGAACTCGAAACAAGATTACTACTGTTGCAGCTACTCAAAGGTGAACCATTGCCAATTCGTGTTGTAAATACCTCTGAGACGGGTCCCCAAACGCAGACAAACAATGGCTGACATACTCTCATCCTTCTCTACGGCTGTCGTTCTAGTGAAGGCACTTTCTGATTTAAGCGATAAGCTAAGGGATGCTGAAATCAAGGGATTAGTAGCAGACCTAAGCATAGAGCTTTCGACAATCAAGATAGAACTTGCCTCCACAATGCTGGAGAACGCGGAGCTTAAATCTAAACTCACTACACTCCAGAATCTCAACGGAGAGCGTTGCCCTAGATGCAGCAAGCCGAGCTGGCGGCTAATCGAAAGCTATCCTGATCCAATGATGTCCGATCTAGGTCTGACTAGGCGAGTTTACGAGTGCTCGGAATGTCGTCTAAGAGAAGAAAAAGTCGTGAAGTAGGAGTATTTGCTTCGCTAGTAGTTACATTCCCCTAGCATCCTTGAATATCCGCAGAAATATCTCATGGCTCAGGTCAATGGACTCGTCAATGGCCGCACTCGTAGGGACCACTCGGGTATGCACCTGCTTTTCCCTTGCCAGGCGCAATCCCGCAATCACGCATGCCCCCAGGTAGACCAGGTTCCTGTTTACCTTCGGCGTGCTCACTCCTGGAGTCCATGGCTGCCACGTCATCGTCTGCCCCCCATCACAACCTCAAAAGCCACCCTGCCCTCATGCGTCTCGGATGGTCGATACTGCCGAAGCTCGCCACAAAGAGGGCACTTAACGGTCAGCGAATTGTCAGGGACGGAGCGAACACCAGCGGGAACCGGCCTGTTGCAGTGTTTGCAGAGGACCACGAGGGCAGGAGACGGCAGCACGACAAAATGCTTGTGAAAAATGTTGTAATGAAACATTTTCTACAAGACTTACGCTGGTAACGTGTGTATCATTTGAGCGCCACTCACCCCTTGCGCTCTGGACTAGCTTTGCTGTACAACCACTCTCGTGCTCGATGGAGCACTGAGGGAGTGCAGCATGAGAGCCGTTGTGAACGAGTCTGGAGATGTGAAGATGTGGTCCTTTTTCCCTACGAAAGAGGACTTCGGTCATGGGCTGTTCATTGTCCACGAGCCCACCCGCAATGTTTACGACGGTCGCTACATCGTTTGCAGGCGAAGGCCAAGGGCAAGAAAGGTGCTCACCCTGGGGTTCATCGTGGAGGGCACGTTTGCAAAGAAGTTTGCGACCAGCCTTGCCATGCAGATGGGTGTGCCGGTCAGTATGCAGCCGAGTGGTGAACAGCACTGAAGCTGATAAGCAGAATAAACACAGGACGGGAGCCCTTGTCTTCTATGGAAAAGTTTTTCGAGCATAAGGGTTTTCAAGGTTCAGTCGAATGGAGTGAACCAGACCATGTATTCCACGGCAAAATCATGGGCATCACGAGCACCATCACCTATGAAGGAAATGACCTTGAGATGCTGGAGGCGGACTTCGCTGTGGCAGTGGAGGAGTACATAGCTCTCTGCGAAGACATAAGTGTGCCAGGCAGCCTCCATAAAGAGCAATAGGCTGCCCTCCGTCGTCAGGTTGGACCATTGCAAGGAAACGAAATCGAAGTCAACACGGATGAGATATTACTTGCTTGGGACAGTGAGGATGCAATGAAGGTGCAGTAAAGGCAGTCCTAATGTGTGGCTTGGTGACTCACAGCGTTCGTGAATAATCTTCCGAATCTTTATTGGGGTCCCGTCAGAAAACGGACTATAGAGCACGCTAAGGAAGGTTTGGGGTTCGTAGCGACCTGAATTTGCCAGGTGCCGGCCTCTTGCCCTTCCATTGGTAGTCTCCGGTGAGGTTGATGTGCTCCCAGCCGAGCGGTGAGAGGTACCTGAGCAGCGCGGGATCGACGGTTTGGCCTCGGAGCTCTGAGGTTTTGACTGCCCTCTCTATATAGACAGTGTTCCAAAGAGCGATTGCGGCCGTAACGAGCGTGAGACCGCTCGCCCTGTAGCGTTGCTGCTCGAAGCTGCGATCTCGGATTTCCCCGAGTCGGCAGAGAAAGACTGCTCTTGCGAGCGCATTCCGAGCCTCGCCTTTATTGAGGCCCGCGTGAACGCGGCGACGAAGGTCGACGCTCTGCAGCCAGGAGAGAATGAAGAGCGTCCGTTCGATCCGGCCCAGCTCGCGCAAGGCGACAGCGAGGCCGTTCTGGCGAGGATAGCTGCCCAGCTTGCGAAGCATGAGCGAAGCCGTGACGGTGCCCTGCTTGATTGAAGTGGCCAGACGAAGGATCTCGTTCCAATGCGTGCGAATTGCCTTGAGATTGATGGTCCCGCCTGTCATGGGCGCAAGTGCCTGGCACTTAATTTTGCTGTTCGGCAGATAGAGCTTGGTATCGCTCAAGTCGCGGATACGCGGAGCAAAACGGAACCCGAGCAGATGCATGAGGGCGAAGACATGGTCGGTGAAGCCGGCTGTATCGGTGTAATGCTCCTCGATCCGCAGGTCGGATTCATGATGAAGCAATCCATCGAGGACGTAGGTGGAGTCTCGCACGCCGACGTTGACGACCTTGGAACTGAACGGTGCGTATTGGTCCGAGATATGGGTATAGAAGAGCTTGCCCGGTTCGGCCCCGTACTTGGGATTGATATGACCGGTGCTTTCAGCTTTTCCTCCAGCCTTGAAGCGCTGTCCATCTGAGGACGATGTCGTGCCATCGCCCCAGTGCTCTGCGAATGGTTGCCGAGACTGAGCGTTTACAAGTTCGGCGAGGGCCGCGGCGTAGGTCTCATCACGGATGTGCCAGGCTTGGAGCCAGGAGAGTTTTGCATAGCTTGATCCGGGACAGGATTCAGCCATCTTGGTCAGTCCAAGGTTGATTGCATCGGCGAGTATGGTGGTCAGCAAGGGTGTCCGATCCCTCGCGGCATCCCCGCTCTTCAGGTGAGTGAAGTGCTTCGTGAAGCCGGTCCACTGGTCGACTTCGAGGAGCAGTTCGGTGATCTTGACGTGTGGCAGCGAAGCCGCGATCTGATCGATCAAGCTCTGTGCCGGCTGCGGTACCGAAGCGTCGAGCGGCGTGATCTTCAAGCCGGCGTCGGTCAGGATTGCATCCGGCAGGTCATTGGCGGCAGCCAGCCGATCGACTGATTGGAGCTGATCGTTGAGCGTGTCGAGTCGTCCCTTCAAGTACCGCTCGCAATCGGAATCGACCGCCAACGGAAGTTCATCGGCTCCTTTGAGCTCGGCGAACTTCTGAGCAGGCAGCAGGTATTCGTTGAAGTTCTTGAACTGGCGGGACCCTTCAACCCAGATGTCTCCCGATCTAAGGGCGTTCTTGAGCTCCGATAATGCGCATAGCTCGTAGTAGCGGCGATCAATGCCAGCATCGGTAAAGATGAGCCTGGACCAGCGTTCGCGGATGAAGTCGAACGGAGCGTCATCGGGCAACTTGCGAAGGTTGCCGGAGTTCATCTTGCGCAGCAGTTCGATGGCGTCGAGGACCGGCTTTGCGGCTGGAGCCGCATGCAGTCCGAGTGCATTCAGCAGCTCCGGCGCATACCGTCGCAGTGTCGCGTATCCCTCGCCGATCCGGTAGAGGAAGTCGAAGTCTTCCGGCTGCGCGAGCTTTTGCGCTTCCGTAATGCTTTTCGCGAACTCGTCCCAGGACACAACGGTTTCGATGGCGGCGAACGGATCACTGCCACTCTGTTTGGCTTCAAGTAATGCCCGCCCAACACGTCCATAGAGCCGAAGCTTGTCGTTGATGGCTCTGCCGTCAGCTTGAAACTGCTCCTGATGTTTGTGCTTCGCAGTATTGAATAGCTTGCCGACGATTCGATCATGGAGATCAATCACTTCATCGGTGACGGTTGCCGTTCCTTCGATAGCTATCGCGACCAGCGTCGCATAGCGCCGCTCGCGCTCGAATTTCATCAGATCGGCAGATGTCATCTGACCGCCTTCGCGTGCGATCTTCAGCAACCGGTTCTGATGAATTTGCCGGTCGATACCAGAGGGAAGTTCGAGAGCACGCCACGTCTGAAGCCGGTCGATGTGTTCCAGCATATGCTTTGAGTTTGGCTTCAAGGGCGCCTGGCGTAGCCAGGCAAGCTGAGTCATGTTGCTCTGTGCTTTCCGCTGAAGCAGACTGTCCAGTCGCTCGCGGTGAACTTCGGTCAGCGCATCGGTCAGTTGCTTATAGATGGAGCGGTTCGCGCGTGTAAGCGCCTCCGCACAAACATCCTCGATCACATTCAGGCGCGGCTGTAGGATCGCTTTTTCCCGCAGCATCTCGACCAGACAAGCCGCAAGTACGATCCCCTTATCCGTCTGCATCGCCGTCTCAATCAGGTCCTCGACAGCAAGCCGATGATGACCTCTGGTGAACGGCGCAAAGCCATAGACTGTTTGAAGCTCCACCAGATGCTCTCGCCGGGTCTGAGCACGTTCCCCGTACTCGACCCAGCACTCCACAGGAATTTTGAGTTGGCCGGCGACCAGATGAAGCAGCGCAGGCAGCGGGAGCTGGTCCACGCCGAGCACAATACCGGGATAGCGGAGGTAGCAGAGCTGCACTGCAAAGCCCAGCCGATTCGCCGCGCCGCGGCGTTGCCGAACGATGGAGAGATCGTGCTCGCTCAAGGTATAGCGCCGGATCAAGTCGTCTCGGCTGTCGGGCAGAGCAAGCAAACCATCCCGCTCAGAGGCGGAAAGAATCGAACGGCGGGGCATGTCAGTCCTCTTACAAACGAACGTTTATGAGAACAGAACGGGACAAGTCACAGAACTGTGACCTTCAACGATAAGTGACGGGTATTCTTCAGCACTACCTGGCGGCCAACAATTGTCTTGAGAGTCGACTGAGTTGCCGCAGCAGTCGGAGCTCGAAGGTACTGAATCTCACCTTACAAGTGACTCGGTCTGTTCTCGTCAGATGAGGCGCTTCGGCTAATCACTTTCGAGAAGCCGACCTCAAGAGAGTTACAATCTAGCGCTGGTTCTGAAGCACGGCTTTGCTGCCCGTGCTCCCAAGGGAGATGCCGAGAGTCATCGGCCCTTACTGTGCGGAGTCTGAAACAGCCTGCCATGCGCTCCATGTAGCGAGTCGGTCAGCATATGTCGAACGTATCTCCGGAAGCGCAGTGCTTCCAAGGATGAGGCGCAGCGGTGGCTCCGCCGCATCCACAACTTTGAGGATGGCTTCTCCGGTGGCTTTAGGATTGCCGCGCTCCAACTTCATCAGGGTGCCGATGAAGTCCTTGCGTAGAGTGTCATAGACCTCCAGCGTGTTCGCGCGCGTGGCGCTCTTTCCAAACTCCGTGGCATAGGCTCCAGGTTCGATCATCGTGACCTTGATCCCGAACTGCGCAACCTCTTTGGCCAGAGCTTCGTGCAAAGCTTCAGCAGCCGCTTTCGTGGCAGAGTAGACACCGATGAACGGTGCGGGGACCACGCCCACACTGCTTGTCACACCAAGGATGTGACCGCCTCCCTGCTCCCGCATGAGCGGCAAAGCGGCGCGCAGAACGCGCACTACGCCGGTGTAGTTTGCGTCAAACAGGTTTGCAATCTGTTCGTCAGCTGCCTCCTCCGTCGTGGCAATCAGGCTGTATCCGGCATTGTTGACCAGAACATCAATGCGCCCGAAGTGCTCGAAGGCCTCGCGCACCGCGACGGGCACACGCACGGCGTTCGTTATATCCAGCTCTAACGGCAGGACGCTGTCGCCGAATTGCTCCTTCAAATCCGCGATGCTCTCCAGTTTGCGAGCCGTCGCGACAACCTTATCGCCGCGCTCCAATGCGGCTTCAGCCCAAACACGCCCAAAGCCGCGCGATGCTCCTGTGATGAACCAGACCTTACTCATGTATTCCTCCAGCCGGAGATATATTTCTTCGGCATTTATCTGTACAGTGTTTAGTTATGGGCCGCACCAGTCTTTCAGGAACCGCTTCGACCACTTCAAACAAGAATAAGCCCTTATCTAAACGGCGTCAAGATAAACATGTTGTTACTTCGAAACCACGAGACAGTTACCATCACGGCGACCTACGCGCGGCACTCATCAGAGCTGCCGACGAAATGATTGCGCAGGGTGGGATTGAGGGGTTTTCCCTACGTGCAGCCGCACAGAGGGCCGGTGTGTCGCCCGCAGCGCCCGCGCATCATTTCGGCGGAGCGAAAGGACTTCTGACGGAGGTGGCGATCCTGGCCTACGAACGAGCGGGAAGGTATATCGACGGTGCTGGCCGTTCGGAGGACATCGTTGCCGATGTACGCGCGGTGGGATTGGCCTTCATCAAATTCGCCGTCGATTACCCGGGGCACTTCCGGCTTATGTTTCGCAACGATCTGGTCGATCGCAGTGATCTACGGCTCTCAGCGGCCAGCAGGGAGCCAGGTATCCGCCTTGGACATGCGGTCCTCGCCTACCGTTCCAACGCTGTTCCGCAACCAGGCAGTTTCGAGGACTCGGCAGAGATGCTGTGCGGCATTGCAGCCCTCCATGGGCTTGCCAACATGGTGATCGAAGAGAAAGCGATGCAGTTCTTCAAAGGTGCAACAGCAAAGAACTTCGTCACGCAATACCTGCCCAAAGTGGTTGAGCACCTTTTCCCTCGCACCGAAGCCTACCCATCTGAACCGGGACCCCGAAAGGACGACGCATGAGTGCTGCAAATATTCTGAACATAAGAGAAATTCTTCCGGCTCCCGTTCCGATAGCGCGGTTTGAGATGGAGTTTCCTGCGCAGCCGGCTCGTGGCGCAGCGCTCCAGGTACGTATTTCAGTGCCGCGGATCGGTGGCAGACTGCCGGTAATCCTTTTCTCGCACGGTAATGGCTCCTCCAGGAACGGCAACGGTCCGTTGGTCGATTTCTGGGCCGCACACGGCTTCGTGGTCATCCAGCCGACTCATCTGGATTCCAGAACCCTTGCGCTCTCTCCAGATGATCCAAGGCGGCCTTCTATCTGGCGCTTCCGTGCGCAGGACATCATCTCCGCACTCGACCAACTCGACACTATCGAGCAGCTCTTTGCGGCGTCGGGAACCAGCCTGGACCGGGAGCGCATCGCGGCGGCAGGACACTCGTGGGGAGGGCAGACAGTTGGCATGTTGCTCGGTGCAAGGCTTCCGGACCCGGAAACCGGAGCAACGATAGATCTCCAGGACGCCCGGATCAAAGCCGGGGTTCTCCTTGCCGCACCGGGACGAGGCGGTGCCGACCTGAACCCGGAAACAGCAAAGCGCTTTCCGTTTCTCCAACCCAGCTTCGCCGAAATGACAACGCCAGCTCTTATTGTGTACGGCGACCGCGACTACTCCCACATGACAACTCGTGGACCGGACTGGAGAGCTGATCCTTACTTTCTAAGTCCCGCCTCGAAATGCCTGCTGATACTCAAAGGTGGAGAACACTCGCTTGGGGGCATTGCCGATTATCACGCGGCAGAGACAACGGACGAGAGCCCGGAAAGAGTATCGACTTTACAGCAGCTCACGTGGGCCTACCTGCAAACAGCGCTATACGGGAATTCCGCATGGTCTCGTGTGTGCGCAGCATTAGCGGTTGACGGCAAACAACTAGCAGCCTTCGAGTGCAAGTGACCTCGTTAGCCTCCGTTTCCCTGCAAACGAGAAACGCGCTAAGCGGACGCGATGCTTCTGGATGGTGCCGAATCGCAAAACCACTCACCAAGCACTCAAGCAAAGAGACCAATGTGCTCCAGTAGAAAAAAGAAAAACTATGGAAGAGGAGAACGAAGGAGCGTCCGGTAGACGGTGGGGCGAGAGATGGAAAACAATTCCGCCAGGTCGCTGATCGTGTACTGGCCTGTTCCATGCATGCGGCCCAGTTCTTTCTGCTGCTTGTCTGACAGCTTGGGCTGTTTGCCCCGAAGTCGGCCTTTTGCGCGGGCGATCTTCATGCCCTCACGGGTGCGCAGCCGAATCAGGTCAGCTTCAAACTCCGCAAAGGTAGCCAGGATGTTGAAGAACATCTTGCCCATGGGATCGTTTGGGTCATAGCGGCTTTGGCCGAGGGCAAGCGTTACGCCTCGTGCTGCCAGTTCATCTGCGATTGAGCGTGCATCGGGTACCGAGCGGGCGAGCCGATCCAGCTTCGGCACGACCAGCATATCGCCCTTGCGAACAGCGGCGAGCGCTTGGTTAAGCCCTGGCCTGGCCCGGCTCGTTCCGGTCAATCCGTGATCGACGTAGATTCGATCTGCAGCTACGCCTAATTCAACAAGAGCTTCCCGCTGTGCGGTGAGGTCCTGCTTGTCCGTCGAGCATCGTGCGTAGCCGATGAGAGTTTTTGGCATAATTTGTAACGTTTGGCGGGCCTTATGTGAGAATATCACCGTACCAGGTATGTGAGACACGGTTTGCTGGGTTTCAAGCGATGAAGTGATGGTTTCCAAACTGTCCGTTGAAGGATCGTCTTACGGACACGGCGTTGGGTGTAGTCCAAGGAGTTCGGCTATGCACTTGGAAGGCAAATCGCCGGCCTTAGAGTCGCCCGCCAGCCCGGTCGTATAGGCGGACGTAGACGCCAAATGACGGAAAGCAAGATCAAATCGGCCAAGAAGCTGCTCGCCACCGGAGTGCCGCCACGAGATGTAGCCGCCAACCTCGGGGTCTCTGTTCCGACGCTCTACCGGTGGATTCCTGCATCTGCGCACCCTTAGCGTGCTCTATCGTCCGTTTTCTGAAGGGACCCCTTTATTGACAGGTCGGGTCAGAAAGCACCAGGAGATTACCGACAGGAACCTTCATCTAGAGCCTGTTATTAACTTCAGCCGGGAATCCGGGTCAGTTTGGCAAGCATGAGTATGGCGAAGGCAAGGTAGTGGAGTCCTCCGAGCGTGTGGGCGAGCCGTTCATAATCGCGCGCGAGGCGGCGGAAGCGCACCGCCCAGGCGAAGCTGCGCTCGACCACCCAGCGGCGCGGCAGCAGCACGAACCCGCGCTTGGCCTCGGTATGTTTGACCACTTCCAGCCTTACTCCATGCGCGGCCGCCGCCTCCATTGCAGCCTCGCCGGTGTAGCCCTGATCGACGAAAGCCAGCTCCACATGGTCCCCGGTCACCTCCTGCACCGCCCGGGCCAACTCGCCGACCTGGGCGCGGTCCTGCTCGTCGGCCGCGGTCACGTGCAGTGCCAGCAGGTGGCCCAGCGTATCGACCGCCGCATGCACCTTCGAGCCTTTGCGCCGCTTGGCCCCGTCATAGCCGGCGCGCGCGCCCGACTCCGGCGTCGATTGCAGCGTGCGGCTGTCCAGAATCATGGCCGTCGGCTGAGCATTGCGCCCGGCAAACTCGCGCAGCAGCAAGCGCAGATCCTCGACCATGGCCTCAAAGCAGCCCGCGTCCATCCAGCGCCGCATCTGCTGGTACACCACCGGCCACGGAGGCAGGTCATTGGGCAGCATGCGCCACTGATTGCCCGTCTTGACCACGTACCGCACCCCGTTGAATACCGCGCGCAGCGAGTACTCCCGCTGCGCAGCGTCCTCCCGGCACAAGACCAGATAGGGCGCCACAAACGCCCACTCCTCATCCGTCACATCGCTCGGATACCCGAGTTGACCACGATTGCCCATCCCAATATCGTCAGACCAACTCTCCGCAATTCCTATGCCTTTGTTTCTAAAGGAACAAGCTTAATAACAGGCTCTAGCAAGAACAAGGAGTCACTAATGGAGAAGCATCCAGCAACCCTGAGCGTCGCGGTCAATGACGATCCCATCACCCCGTACGTTCTAAATATCGATTGCGAATGGTTTCCACCGGAAAGACAGCAGCCGTTTGTTAGCGTTGATGAACTAGTCGAGCATATAAAGAAGGCCTTACGCAAAGAACTGCCTCCCGCCTCTACTTTGCAATCTATGGAAGAAGCTCTCAATCTGAGAGAGCCTTTCGCATTTCGTGTCCGGATCAACCAGACGGAATTCAGATGTCTCGACTCTGGATTCATAGCCGTTCAAAAATGACAAAGAGCCCCCACAATCCATAAGGAAAGTGGGGGCTCTTGCATTCAAATTGTCTCAGTCGGGGTGCAGGACTTGCCATAAACATGTTTTGCAAATCCTTTACGGCAGAAATAGTAACCTACTCCAATTGGTACTGAGATGGTATCTCCTGCCTTCGCTGCACCAGGTTCGTCAAGCGGCCTAACAATTTCGACTACGATTCTGGTCTGGTCTTTCTTAGGTCTGACTTTCTTTCTCATTGCTAACTCCAGAAGAATTCGTACTGAATGTACTCTTCAAGCGTAAGGTGTTCTGCGGCACCCTCCTTAATAAACGAAAGTGCCTGATCTACGGGATACTCGACGATACAGCCGACCGGCAGAGAACCGTGTCTGCGCTGTTTTCCTCTGATAATCCGGATTGGAACCACTCTTGTTACCACATCGTCTCCAAAAAAACAGGGGCAGCAGGTTCGCCGCCCCTAGTTTGTTTATGCGTGCCGTGCTGCACCAGATTCAAGATCGGAGCAATCGCATTGTCCGCGACCGTCGCATAGCCGGAGTTCCGGTGGTAGCCGATGAAGCCGACCTCGCCCGTATCTGCATACCGCTCATTCAGGCGCAGGACGGAGATTTCCCCTGCGGTGCGCAAAGTGTAACCATCCGTGAGCGATCCGAACTGTACAGCGCCTACAGCACCAGCCGCGAGGTTTGGGTGATATTGAGAGATCACGACCGGCCTTCCGAGGATGGTGTCCAGAGTATCTGTATTCACGGAAGGCACAAACAAGGGGCGACCGAAGCTATCCAACACACCCAGGATGCTTCCACGAGTGGTGCTGTTCATCACATAGCTGGCATTCTGCACATAGGCAGGGTCCAGCTCTGAATACAGGCCCACAAAGTCTGTGTACCCAATAGCAGCAGGCGCGACCGAAGTCGGCCCAGGAGCAGCCGTCGTGATGATTGACTGAAAGTTTCCAGAAGTTGAACCTGTAACCATCAACTTGCTTACACCTCGCGCAATGCGCTTGCCGAAAGCATTTCTGATCCAGTTGTCCAGGTCGAAGTAGCTATCCTGCAATTCCGCCAGACTGACGCGAATCACGCCAGTGGTAAGAAAGTCCACTGAGTTAATGAACCCAGTGAACGCGGGGTCCACTTCCGGAGCGACAACACCTTCACCGATTACCTGTGAGACGTTGCTGACATCGTTCACGAGTGCAACCTTCAAAGGCTCCCCATTCGCGGTCGTCTTCTGGTTCACGACCATCATAAGAGCGCCCCAGGCCTTCTGCGCTTCGACGATGGTAGGCAGGAAGTCTTGCGCAATGATCTGGCCTGTGTTCCCCGTTGTGAGGTCTCGGGTTTCCGTCAGGTGCTCCTTGTCGATTGCACCGAATTTCAGGTAATTCGTGAATGCCTTCGTTTCCGCAGATCGCGTCTCATCGGTCTGCTCTGTCTGGAAACCGGCACGAGGCGGGCGACCAGCAGTACGCTGCTCTTCAACGTGCTTGCTCGTGCGTTCAAGCCGCGCGATGTCCTGTTCAATTACGTCCACCTCAGCCAGCATGGTGTCGAGCTGTGCCCGTGTCTCCGTGGTGGGCTTGAGGGTGAGCTTCTGAGCGTCGGCCATGAGTTTGTTACGGCTAGTTTTGAGTATTTTAAGGTCCATGTGGTGCTCTTTCTCTTGCAAAATTGGCGCAAGGACACAGCCGCTCCCAGGAACGGAAATTCCATGCAGGCAGCCGAGACGCTAGCAATCGAATGCAGCCCACGAGGGGCGCGTCTGGCTGCCAAACTTTTATGAAATGGGGGTGTTACCGGCGAAGTGCGATCTGCAATCTCATGTAACGTGCCAAATCTTCCGGCTCAATAGCTAGGCTGCGATCCTCGGGATCATCCTCACCAGCTTGCATCGGGCAGCCTTCGCAGTCGGGATCATCACAGTCTGCGTTGGAACAGTCTGCGCAATCACCCTCAACGCACTCCGGGCAATCGCAGGTGCAACCATCGTCTTCCGCGTCGTCTGCTCCATCAAGCAAACCGCGTAGCTCTACAGGACAGGACCGGAGGCTTACCGATGACGACGTGTACGCAGGATTGCCCACGATTGAAATCTCACTAAGGGCACACTTGTTCAGAGTGCGAGTGATTGTCTTACCTTCTTTGCCCCAGGTATCGGAAATGGCTCGGACCGAAAGACATCCCCTTCAGGTCAGAGCGGGTAATCAACTCTGCCGTGTCCTGCCCAATCGGGGAGTTAGGCAGAGTGGCAGAGAATTGTAAGCCGTTGGCGTCTTCACTCAAAGTGAGTGTCTTGGATGACGTACGAGCCAGGAGTGATTCTGGTTTGTGCTCCCTGAGCAATCTCGTATCGTTGGCAGCAATCGAGTCCCTGAAGGCATACGGAGCTACTTTTTCGATGAATCCCAGGTCTGTAAATGGCTGATTCCACATGACGGCATAGCCGGAAACCGTCCTGTTCCCCTGCGTGTCCAGTCCTACCCTGATTTCCTCTGGGTGAGTGCGGACTTCAATCTGGTTCGTGTTCTGGCGTAGTTTGTGCTTATGCATTTGGTGCCAATTCCTTTGTGACTGAATAGTTTGCTGCCGCTCTACTAGCATCGAAGGCTAACGCCTTGACTGCCCTGGTCAACTCTTGCACCGCAATTGCATCTGCACCTTCTGCTGTCCATGTGGTAGCTCGTTCTGTGAGTTTCGAAAGGTAATCTCGAATCACTTTCGCAGAATCGTGTTGAAAGTCTGGGGCGTCCATACGGCTTCGTGTGTTCTCTATTGTGAGTTCGGAGATGCTTTCGAGGATTGCTTGGAAGGTGTTTGTGACTGCTGACAGGTCACGCTTCGACCTGTGGACTGTCTTTCCAACTGCATCCCTGAACATCCGGTGAAATGCGCTCCGATAGCTGCCAAGGCTGGTTGTGCTATCTGTGTCTTCAGTTTGGATAGCAGAAGGCCTAAGAAGGTCAGTAGCGTTGCCCATGTTCAAGGGAACGAGATAGATGTCTCCCTCCGGTCCAATCGGGTTTTCCCCTAGCTCAGCTTTGCAATCGTTTATGCTGTAAAAGCCCCACTGGCGTCCACTAGCCAGGGCAGTCAAGGTCTGTTGGAAGTCACCTCTGAGCATCTCGCGGACATCGAACTGGACAAAGAAGGGGCTGAGCTGACCTTCTGTTGGGGGCAGCAGCTTTCGATGCACTTCTGCCTCAATCCTGCTCATGTAGGCACGTAAACAACTGGTCACAAACTGAAGTTGGAGTTGTGTTGCCGTATTGTTCGATAGCTTGGATGTATCGGCAAGAAGGTGAACGGGGACGCGGAAAAGGGATGCCACTTCTTCTCGGCTAAACTGCCGCGTCTGTAGGAACTGGCCCTCTTCAGGTGACAATCCAACGGCAGAGTACGTCCAGGCCCCCGGCATAACAGCTACTTTTCCCGAGTTGCTTGACCCGTGACTGGCCTCCCAGCTTGCTTTGGCTTGCGAAATCTGAAGCTCAGAAAGGTCATCAGGCCCGGCCAGGATGCCACCCGGTCGGCTTCCATTTCCGAAGAAACGAGCGCCAAACTTTTCCGCTGCCCTGCTCAATCCCAGTGCCTGCCGCGCCTGCATCACTGGAGACATGCCGAGGACACCATCACCCAGCAGGGGGCAGTGGAGCATGTCCTCACTGGCTATGATTCTGTGCGCACCATTCGGCATGCCGTCACTGGTTCTGTAAGCGAGGGTGTTATCAGGCAGGCGAAAGGGAGCAGTCAGTCGGGGATTCAATGGCCATAGACCAACACAGTTCCCAGCGTCATCTCGATGCAGCTGGGCATAGGCGTTGCCCGTAAGCGCAAGGCTGCCCGTGTAGGTTTCCCAGAAGGAAAACGCTGTCATCTCAGGATTGGGTGACACAGTGAGCAGCGGATACAAGGGATTGTCTATTGCTTCCGTTTTCTTGTTCGTGCCGGTGCGTTCGTATAACTTCAGTGGCAAACTCGCAATTGATTCCGCAATGACTCGGACACAGGAATAAACAGCGACAATCTGCATTGCGGTGCTATCGTTAATCAGTTCGCCAGACGCAGTCGGGTCACCGGCGCTTAACCACTGGAACGCCCCTGGGGACATCAGCGGTACGGATGGATTCTCTAAAGTTAGTCCGCGCTTTTCCAATCCGAGACTGGCCCGCAACTTGTTTAAAAATGGCATGTGATTCCTAACTGTAAGAAGGACAATAAGTGACTAAGCTATTTAGTATCTATGACTTATCATATAATATGATAAATGGTATTGAAATGTTTGAAACGCGGGAATAAGCGTGCGTTTGGAACGCGGTCCGCCAAAGCCTTTAGGTGCCTAGGATTGTCTACCCATACCCCTATTTAGGCTTGCCTACGTTTATTTGTTAGTCACAAGGACTTTTACAAGATGTAAAAGATGTTGTGAGCCAGTCTGATGGCGACCCTGTATGCAGTAGGGTTGAGTGTGTGGACGCGGAGCGTTGCTCAAACACGTCCACACATCAGCGTGTGCCCCCAAATGACGGCCCAGAGCGCGTAAAAGCTCGCAGGGGAGAATGGAGCACACGTTGCTGCCGAGAAATGAAGGAAAGCCCGGCAGCAATATCAAACTAGCAAGCCGTATCGACACGGATTGCATCAGGCATTAGAAACCAGTCATACTTGCTTCGCGGAGGTAACGATTGCTGGCTGAACCTCTTGAGCTTGTCGAAGCTGGCAATTCTGCCAACATGGGTGACGTTTAGGTCGAACCGCCTTGCGTGTCGCAGGAGTGTTTCCCAAATATTCCTTGCACAACGCTTGCGCATACCTGCCTGCTCATCCTTCATCGCCTCGTTGAATGCAATCACAAACTCAAGGTCGGAGCAGAAAATGTCCACAGCGAGCTTTCTCTGCTGGCCTCGGGGGACTAGCTCTTCTGCCATCTTGTTTGTAAAGGTTCTTAGCGCCGCCACGGTACCCACGGCCAGCAAGGTGTGACGACTCGCGTTCTTAACTGTTCCGCAAGCCATTCGCGCTAGCTTTTTATTACCCCGAAGTTCATATGCATAGGTTCCCACCTTCCGAATACCCAGCAAATCGATTTTAATGTCTGCGAAAGATGGCTCCATTGTTCTCCTTTGGTGGTGCGAGTTATGTTGTCTGATGTAGATCGAAATGGGGCAGGAATTGGTGAGAAACACTGCCCCAAACCGACCGCCGCCTTAGTCTTCCTCGGCAGCTAGGCGAATCGTGGCTACATCACGACCGCCATCTCGCAAAAGCCTTCCGCATCGATAGCGACACGTCACTTAACCCGGGTGAACTCTCTACCATTCGCTCGATCTATCGTCCGTCTGCGAACATAATCCTCGTGATATGCCTGACGCTCAGCATCGAAGTCGGACTTCATTTCAGGGTACTGTGCTTCGGTGAAGAAGACAGTCATAGTCAAATCCATTACTAGCTGCTGGAGGAGTCCCCACAATTGTTCAAAGGGGTTCACAGATTGCTTTCCATAATGCCACTCTCTGACGTGCTCCCAAGCCGTCTCCTGCAGTGCATCTAGCAGAACTGATGCGAGTCGGATACCACGTTTTACAGTGACTAATATGGCTAAATCTCCATGCTTTCCCTGAACCTGACGCTCTAGCTCTCCACAATAAATGCCCAAGGATTCTAGGATGATTTCTTTACTCTCATCAGCGGGGTAGTTCTCCTGCACATCGGCAACGAAGAGGAGCATGATGTTGTATTTCGCTAAACCCAAATCTCGTCGCATCGTGTGCCTTCCATGTATCGTTTAGGTCTGATCTGTGTTGTGTTCTGCCCTACACCTACTAAGTGTCCGGTAATGTCGCAAAGTGGCAACTAGTTTCACTACTTTGTGCATTATTGGTTACTGGGCTGGTTATTTCTTTGGTGTATGTGATGTTGGTCTGGATAAAAGACACACCGGGGGCATCCCTGCGGAAAATATCATTTGGAATAGCTGGGATCACTTGATGTACAAGTGGGAATACCCAACTAAGGAACACTCGTCTAGTCCGATAATGGAGATAAGACAAGAGGCACCTAATGATATAAATCGTATTGTGTTCCGACTATTGTTAACCTTGATCGGTTTCCGACATTGAAAGTGTCAGTTTCTGTTCGTCCACTTGTGTGGCATGACTTTTTTGTGAATTCCGATATAGACCAGGGCGCAGCCCCCTCGTGAGATCAATCACTCACGCGTTGCCTGGAAAAACCTACGATGTAGGAAAGTCAATTTCGAGAAACTGTGAACCCGCCTGCAATCGACTGGTAATCGACCTGTAGACTCACGCTTGAGTCGTCTTAGGGAACACTACCCAGAAAAGTATCTGGTTCGGGCCTTAGAACAGACTTTTGGTCTATTAGTAAGGTGGCAGCACGATTTTCGCGTCTTGCTGCTCAGGACGCGCCCACTTTACAACGTGTGGACATCAAGGTTTTAAACTTTAGAACCCCCACCTTTACCAAAAGTGGAGGATATAACTTGCTGGCTTTGTGGTTCATCCAGCGGGCTGTATTCTGCCTTACACCTACTAAGTGTCTGGAAAGTACCGAAAGTGGCAACTATTTTCACTACTTTCTCAAGAAATGTATAAGCCAAGCTGTTTAAGTAGGGTCACCACTAAGTAAGTCAATTGTGGCAGAGGTAAGTCGGGCTCCCATTCTGGGTCTTTCAGGGGCAAGTCTGCCAACATCGGCGCAAGATGCGTCCATACTTGGAAGCATCTGCCCTCAATCTGGGCGCTGATTTGCCGCCCTTTACGCGGACGGCGAACGAGTGCAAACACCAATAGTTCTGGGGCAGAAGTATTGCCGCCCTTAGCGACATCGGGCGGATGCGTGATGCCGTCACATACGATCAGACGGGAATCCGGCACATGTTATAGGACGAAGTAGGAGCCCCTCGATGACATCAGTCCTGTAGCCGTAAATCGTCACATACGATCAACGCAGAAATGCGACGATCTTTTGGAACAACTCCAGGAACATGCGAGAAATCCTCTGCACGTCGCCGGTAGCCGCACGCTATGGCACCCTGGTGGGCTTCGCGCAGCTTTGGGCAGGGTGAGTGTCCCCGTCGCGGACAAATCGCTACAAAAAAGTTTACGAGTCAGACGATCCATAGAGTTGCGCTCTTCTTCAACAAAAGGGCTGCTCAAGTTTGAGCAGGTCTGTGGACATGTCATTCACCACAACCATTCCCAGCTCATGAGGGCAGAGAGTGGCGCAGTAAGGAGCCGATGAGCAAAAAACCCGGCATTGTGGCCAAATTGCCTTGGGGTGCTCAAAAAAACTCATAAGCGGAAAAGATTGTCAAGAAAAAGCCGAAAAAAGCGTTGACATCCTGCAACCCGTGTGCGATGCTTAAGGTATAGCTCTCAGGACGGTCAAACATCGCGCCTACGTGTCCCCGTGACACCTCTGGATTAGCTGCGTGAGGCCTGATCGATCTATCTCGGATGCCGTCCTCGGATGGCTTGGCCACGCGGGGCTCAGATAATTCCGGAACTGGGGCGTAACTGTGCAAGACCCTGGATGCATCGCCCCCTCCCTGGGGTTACCGGCTGAAGAGTCGGTTTCAGCGGTGTCATGGACTTCATATAACAAAAATCCCAGAAAGATCAACCCGCAAGTAGGGAAACCTGCGCCTCGGACCTGAGAACCTCATCTTGAAGAGCATTTTTGTCATGCCTTCTGGTGCCGCCGTTGCGGCTCCTCGCCCATTTCATGAAACCCGACTGTATGCCGACATCAACCGTGCCAAATGCAAAGCCGCCATTGCCCGTTCCCATCGAAAACTCAATTCGTCGCGCCCTGATGAATACCTGTCTAAAGCCTGTGCCGACCCCAAACATCCGCAATTTCAAGAAGCGCAAGCCATTCTCACCGCCTGGAGACCCACATTCACAGTCGTGAGCCGCCCCGCGTCTGACCCACTCTGGCAGAACGACAGTTGGCACCTCGCCATTACTGTAACTCAGGGGCGGAACAAGAATGGGCAGCACTCCGAGCCGATCCAAGGCCGCAAGGGTGACCTTATATCCGAACTGGCCTCATTTCGTCGCATCGAAGACCGTGCCTGCGAAAAAGCTCTGCGTGCCAGTGCAGTAGACGCGATAGGGCTGGACGAGTCGCATGACTTCGACATTCCTGCCACTCCTGAAGCTAAAGAAAAGTTTTCATCGCTGGTCGATTCCGGGGAAGCAGCAGAGAAAGAAGAAAAGAAAGCGGTAGAGGAAGCAGCAGGCGAAGGAGGGCAGGAAGTAGAGCGCACCGTGGTTGAAGAAGACGCAGAATTCAAGCGTCAGTTCGATGCGCTTAGGTATTTGGAACTGGCAGCGCGACATCCTCACATCACAGTTCAAGAGCGCGAACAGCTTGCGGAGGGTATCTGCCGCTATGGATTGCACGTCGCCAAGCGCACAGAGCGCGTGCTCGTCACGGCGGGGTACGCAAAGGACGCTGCCAACGGCTTTGCCCTCCACGCCCTCCGACTGATGGACCGGGGAAAGTATCAAGACGCGGGCACGTTCCGTGGCTGGCTCTCAGGGGTCTGGAGAAATTACCACTGGAAGAAGCACACAAAAGAAGCAGCCAGGCAGCGAAAGAGCGAAGTTGGAATCCAGAGATGGAAAGGCGATGGAGAGGAAGGCAGGGCGGAAGCAGGGCGGGTGCTGGAGGAGTCTTTGCTTGACAATGCCTCCGCAGGTGGGCTGGCGGATTCTCTGGATTGGCGAATGCTGGAATTGGTACCGATGCTCACACCTGAGGAGAAGAGAATCCTCAAACTTCACCTTGCGGGCGAGACTTATGCGCACATCGCATCCCTTGAAATGGTCTCTACCAGAACCGTTCAAGCGCGCCTAAAGGGTATCCAGTCAAAGGCCAGCACACTTTTCTCAGACGATGGGGACCAGGTGATTTCAATCCAGGCATGCGCGGATGAGCCCCAGTCGGAACCCTGGGAGGCTGGCCTGATTGCACAGATGGTGACCAAGGCCAGGAGCAGAGTTGTCTATAACGGTTGCATCGATTTGGAGGCTTCGGCAGACGACAGCCGGGACGATTCGCCCAGACTTCTCTATGACCGTAAGGGTGCGGCTCGTCAGCTTTCCATATCGGTTCGCAGCCTTGATTACCTGATCGCGGGTCGCAAATTAGCTACCCGCAGGCTCGGGAAGAAGGTTATGGTGCCACGGGGCGAGTTGGTGAAGTTCGCCTCTGCGAACCACTATGAGCCTGTGGACGCTGCCTGAGCCTGTGCCACAAGCAGCGGATTGCAAGAATAATGAAATCCGCGTATTGTGGCCCATGAGGGTGACCATGCGAGGCATATTCGAGAGACCGGCAAAGTCTGGAATTTGGTGGATTAGCTATTTTGCGGAAGGGAAGCGTCGCCGCGAGAAGGTAGGTCGCAAAGGGGATGCCATCAAGCTCTACGGCATCCGCCGCGCAACTGTGCTTGAGGGTAGGAAGTTGCCGAAACCACGGCACACGAAAGCAATCCTGCTCTCAGACCTTATCGATCTTGCTCTGGAGTTCACGGTTGACCACAAGGACCGGCGCTCTTACGTGTCGAAAGCGGAGATTGTCAGAGCAGAGCTGGGTGCCCGTCCTGCTGCCGAAATCACGCCGCAGGAGATTGACCGCTGGCTAGCTGCCCGGAAGTCGAGTCCCGCCACGGCCAACAGGTACAAGAGCTTCATTTCACTCTGCTACCGCGAGGGGCTGAGCAACGGAAAGGTGGAGGTCAATCCCGCTCGTCTGGTGAGGCAGCGGAAGGAGCCAGCAGGCCGCCTGCGCTTTCTGAGCCGTGAGGAATACCAAACCCTGCTGGAGCACGTACCGGACGCGCACAAGTCATCTCTGATCGTTTCTGTGAACGCAGGGATGAGGTTGTCTGAGCAATTCACGACAACATGGGATCAAGTGAGTCTGGAGCGAAAGACCATTCAACTGACGGCTACGAAGAATGGCTCTGCCCGAACGGTGCGGCTGAATCCAGACTCGCTTGCTGCTCTGAATGGTCTGAAAAGGGAGAAGCCAAAGGCGAGTGCTCGCGTATTCCCGGCGACTCAGACGAAGGGAGCTTATGGCACACGAGAATGGTTTAATCCCGCTCTCGATGCAGCCAAGATCGAGGGGTACACGTGGCACGGGAACCGGCACACATTCTGTTCATGGCTTGCTATGGCTGGGGCGTCCATCAGGGATATTCAGGAGCTAGCAGGGCACAAGACCATCTCCATGAGCGCCCGTTATGCTCACCTGTCACCTGAACACACCCTGTCCGTCATCGACCGGATTGCGGCTGGTGCCACCGGAGTGAGCCAAGTGGCACCAGAAGTGGCACCAGGTGGAAAACGAAGAAAGAAGTGAATAAGGGCAAAACCTCGCAAGCTATTGATTCGATGGTGCCCGGAGGGGGACTTGAACCCCCACGACCGGTTAAGGTCTGCGGATTTTAAGTCCGCTGCGTCTGCCGGTTTCGCCATCCGGGCACTCGCTCATCCTAGCAGCGCTGCGCCCGGCGCAGCGGCCGCCAGCCTGCGCAGTGCAAGGCGCTCCCGCAGCGCGCGGGTCATCATCCGGTGGCAGTGCACGCATAGCGTCCGCAGATTATCAAGGTCGCACTCTCCTCCACCTTCGGCCACCGGCAGAATATGGTCCGCATCCCACAGGCTCCTGCGCCGCAAGCTGGTCAAACCCCACACCGCCAGCAGCTCGTGCCGCCGCGCCCCGCGCGCTTTCCGCAGCATGCCCCAGGCGGCAATCGTATCCACCGTGCAGCGCGCGCACACGCCGCTGTCCCGCTTCAGCACCGCGCCGCGCAGGTAGGCCGGGCTCGAGCGCAGCCGCCACTGGTGCACGCAGTCCTCCGAGCAGAAGCTCCGGCGCCTGCCCTGGACCGCCATCGCGCACCACCGGCACAGCGTCCGGCCGTCCGCGTCCGTTGGCAGGCTCTCAGCCGCCGCTCGGCCGCCGCGCATGCTCCGCCGCGTGCTTTGCGGCAGCTTCATGTGCGCCGCTCCGGCACCATCCGGATGGGAAACTTGGGCCGCAGCGTGATCTTCGGCTGCACTTCAATGCGCTGCCCGGGCACCAGCCGCAGCCGCCAGCGTTGCGCGATGGTCGCGGTCAGCAGTATCGCTTCCATCCACGCGAACGACTCGCCGATACACTGCCGGCTGCCCCCGCCAAACGGAAAATACGCGAACTTCGGCCGCGCCGCTTTCGCTTCCGGCGTAAACCGCTCCGGGTCGAACCGCAGCGGATCCGGGAAGTACTCGGGCGTCCTCTGCATGATGTACTGGCTGAAGAAAAAGTACGTGCCCACAGGCAGCCGGTACGGCCCTAGCTCGACCGGCGCGGTCGACTGCCGGCCCATCGCCCAAGCCGGCGGATACAGCCGCATCGACTCCGACAGCACCATTTCCGTGTAGCGCAGCTGCGGCAGGTCTTCGAGCGTCGGCAGCCTTCCACCCAGCACCGCGTCCAGCTCCGCGTGCAGCATCGCTTCCGCGTCCGGGTTCTGTGCCAGCAGCAGCCAGGTCCACGCCAGCGCATTCGCGACCGTCTCGTAGCCGGCGAGAAAAATCGTCGTCACTTCATCGCGCACCTGCTCGTCGGTCAACTTGCTCTGGTCGCGCTCCTCGTCGCGCGAGGCCAGCAGCATCGAGAGTAGGTCGCCGCGGTCCTCCCCTGACTGCCGCCGCTGCTCGATCATGCGGTGCACCACCGCGTCCAGGTTCCTGCGCGCGCGCTTGAAGCGCATCAAGCCCGGGATCGGGAGGTGCAGCAGCGCCTCTGCCTTCGGCAGCGCGATCAAAAAGTTATACAGTCCCATGATCGCGTTGACTTCGGTGTTGATCGTCTGCACGTCCTCGGTAACGTCGGTATCGAAGATGGTGCGCGCCACCACCTGCAGAGCCAGGCGCATCATCTCGCTCACCGCGTCGATCTCGACGCCCTCCTGCCACTCCTCGCGCATCGTCGCCGCGCGCGCGGTCATCATGCCGCCATATGCCGCGATGCGCTGCCGGTGGAATGCAGGCGCGGCGATGCGGCGCTGGCGCATGTGCGTCTCGCCCTCGCTCGTGATCAGCCCCTCGCCCAGCAGGATCTTCATCCGCCGCTGTGTGCGCTCCTTGATGAACAGCGGCGCCTGGTTGACCAGCACCTCGCGGATCAGCTCCGGGTCATTGAGGAACACGATGTGGTTGGGTCCCAGACGGTAGTGCGAGATGGAGCCGTACTGCTGCTGCAGATACTCGAACAGCAGGATAGGATTGCTGGCGCGAAAGAAGCGGCTGAATAGATAGAACGGCAGGTTGCGCCGCAGCCCGGGCGGGTAGCGATAGCCGTCCCGCTCGATGACGGTCCACTTCTGCTCTGTTGCAAGGGGAGGCTGGGGAGAGATCGTGGCCATAAGGGTTCAGCGAAGCGGGGGCCGCATCCACTCGGCAAGCCGCTCCTCGACAACCTTTAGGATACGCGCGTGGATCGCCTCTACCGGCTCGTCTCGATCGATTGCGACCACACGCAAAGGCTCACGCGCGGCGATCATCTCGTACTGCATGTGCGTGCGGCGAAAGAAGTCATCCGTTTCGGATTCAAAGCGGCTTTCCTCGCGCCCGGTCTGCGCCAAGTGACGCTGGTTGCGCCGGCGCGCCCGCGCCAGTGCCACCTCAATCGGCGGCAGCAGCAGGATTGTCAGCTCCGGCTGCAGGCCGCCGCAAAGCTCCTCATGCAGCCGCCGCACGATCTCCGCGCCCAGCGTGCGGCCTCCCCCCTGGTAGGCCTCGGTCGAGTCTGTCCACCGGTCGCACAGCACCAGTTCGCCCCGCTCCAGCGCCGGCTGCACGATCTCCGCAATGGCCTGCGCGCGGTCGGCGAACATCATCGCCAGCTCGGCGAGCGGCGCCAGCGGCACACCGCTTCCGGCCTCCAGCAGCAGCGCGCGCAGCCGGTCGCCAAGCCCTGTGCCGCCTGGCTGCCGCATCTCGCGTACCGGCAGCTTCCGCCCGCGCAGTACCGCGGCCAGCCGGTGCAGCTGGGTCGATTTGCCGGAGCCATCCAGGCCTTCAAAGGTAATGAAAAATCCGCGGTCCATCGTGGCTGCGATGGTAGCAGGCGGCTGTGAACCAGAGTTGTTTGCAGAAAGAGCAGAGTTGCTGCGCTGTGTAGAAAAGCTTGTCATCCTGAGCGCAGCGGTAGCGCTTGCGCCAAAGGATCTGCTTTTGCTTCAACTCAGCCCGATCGGCGAAGTGGCGAGGGCTTCCCGCCGCAAATCCACGATCTCCAGCTCCAGCCCGCCGTACTCCGGGTGCTCGTTCTCGCGCAGGCGGTAGACCAGGTCCACTCCATCTCCGGCGGTCAACCCAAGCGCGCGCACCCGCTGGGCCCAGTGCCAGCCCAGAGCGGCTAGCTGCGCCCCGGCCTGGCTCAGCTGGAGCTTGACGTGCCGCTCCTTGAGCCAGCGCGGCTCGGCCAGCAGCCGCACACCTCTCGCCAGGAACAGCGGCTCCGGATTGCCCATCCCGAACGGCTCCAGGCGGCGCACCGCCTTGTACAGCGCAGGCGTGACGTGGTCCAGCGCCAGCTCCGCATCGCAGCGCACTGGCGCGAGCAGGTCTTCGTCCCGCACATGCTCCGCCGCATACGCAACCATGCGCGCCCGCAGCTCCGGCACCGCGCCGGACGGCAGCGAGAACCCGGCCGCATGCGAGTGGCCGCCAAACCGCGTGAACAGCGCCGCGCAGCTTTCGAGCGCCGCCAGCAGGTGGAATCCCTCGACCGCGCGCCCCGACCCATACGCCTCGCCATCCTCGTGTGCAATCACCAGCGCCGGCTTTCCGGTCGCCTCCACCACGCGCGAGGCCAGGATGCCGATCACCCCACGGTGCCAGCCCGCGCCATCGAGCACCAGGCAGCGGGCTTCGGCAAACCGGGGCTCTTCCAGCTGCTCCAGCACTGCTTGCAGGGCGGCGAACTCGGTCTCGCGCCGCTCAGTGTTCAGCCGGTCCAGCTTCGCCGCCAGCTCCCGCGCGCGCCCCGGCACCCGCGTCGTAAACAGCTCCACCACATCGCTGGCCACGTCCATGCGCCCCGCCGCGTTGATGCGCGGTCCCAGCCGGAAACCCACATCCGTCGCGCTCAGCCGCTTTTTCGCCGGGTCCAGCTGCGCCACTTCGAGCAGCGCGCGCAGGCCGGGGCTCACCGGGTCTCGCAGGGCTTCCAGTCCCAGCGCTACGATCGCCCGGTTCTCCCCCAGCAGCGGAACCGCGTCGGCCACCGTCGCGATCGCCAGCATCTTCAGAAACGACGGCAGCACCTTGGTCCGCAGCCTCACCTGCGCCGCTTCATCGCCGGCCGCCGCGCTCTCCAGCAGCGCCTGCGCCAGTTTGAACGCCACCCCGGCCCCGCACAGCCCCTTGCACTGGTAGGAGCAGCCCGGCTGGTTCGGATTCAGGATGGCGAGCGCCCGGGGCAGGCTGCCGGCGCCTTCAGGCAGGTGATGGTCGGTCACGATCAGCTCCAGCCCCAGTGCCTCGGCGGCCTCCGCGGCAGCCACCGCTCGGATCCCCGTATCGACGCTGATGACCAGCCGCACGCCATCGGCCGCAGCCCGCTCCAGCACCTCGCGCTGCATGCCGTAGCCCTCGCGCAAACGGTGCGGCACGTGGAAGCGCACCGCGCCTCCAAGCCGCTCCATCGCCGTTTTCAGCAGGACGATAGCAGTCGTACCGTCCACGTCGTAATCGCCGTAGATCAGGATCGTCTGCCCGGCCGCGATCGCCAGCCGAACGCGCTCGACGGCTACCGCCATGCCCAGCATGGAGAGCGGATCGTGCAACTGTTCAAGCGATGGTTGAAGAAAAGCGAGGGCTTCAGCAGCATTGCGCAGGCCGCGCTGCACCAGCAATCCGGCAACCGCGGCAGGCAGCAGCAGCTCGCGGGTCAGTTCCGCGGTCAATGCAGGATCGCACTCGGGCAGCAGCCAGCGCCTTGTTTTCGGCTCTGCGTCCACGGGAGCAGGAGAAGAAGTGAGCTCAGCCAAGCGCCTTACGCTTCCTCGTCGCTGTCCTCGTCAAACACCACGTTGCCGATGCCGAACTCGTCGACAGCTTCGACCAGGTCTTCGTAGCGCTCGTACCAGTCGCTCGCCGTCTCATGCAGAAACGCCACGCCCTGGTGCACGAAACCCAGCTGCAGGAAGCCGACCTTGCCGACGTGCTTGCGCAGTGCCTCCACTTCGTCGAACTCAGGCGCGTCTTCGTCCGGAAAGTTCTGCTCGCGCAGCTTTTCGAGGATCAGATCGAGTTCTTCGTCCTCTACCACCACATCGCTCAGCGTCAGGAACGGCGAACCGGCCGCCTTCGCCGTCTCCACCAGCCGCTTCCAGCCATCCGGGTCGCCTTGGTCTTCCCATAGAACCGAGGGCACGTCATCGCCCACGTAGCCGGGGAACTGGCGCAGCCCGTGGCCGGTGAGAAACGCGACCATGTCATCTTTCACATTCAGCAGGTTGTCGTGTGCCATAGCTTCGCTATTCTCGCAGGTTCGCCGCCGGTATGCGAGTGCCGCCAACCGCTCTCGCGGGAGCGGCCCTTGTGCTAGACTCGCCCCCAGACTTATGATTTTTTCACGCGAATACGTCGGCTATCTCGGCCGTAAAACGGTGCAGCACCTGGTCGATTCCAAAATGATCAAGACCGGCCACTTCAAGGCGGTCGAAGAGCGCGTCACCGGCGCTCTGCTTTCGGAGCTGCTGCTCGAAGACCAGATTAACGATGAAGTGCGGGTCATTCTCGATGCCATCCAGGACGACATGCGGCGCTCGGGCGCCGAGTACGGCGAGATGTTCAAAAAGGTAAAGCAGCAGCTGGTGCGCAAGTACAAGGCGGTGCTGTGAGAGTCTCTCCCGACAAGGTTAACAAGCTCGCGCATGCGGTCGCCGATACCCTCGCCGGCATCGACGAAGTCGAGTTCCAGGAAGACCGCGACACCATCCGCAAGGAAGCCCGCAACTATCTGCAGGTGCTGCTCGCCGAGGAAATGCGCATCGACCAGGCCGCCCGCGCCAAGATCACCTCGCAGCGCAAAATCATCCTCGAAGGCACTCAGGAGTGGAACATCCTGTACCGCAAGTACTATAACGACGAAGTCAAGCGGCTCGGCATCTAAGTGTCCGTGCCGCCGCGAAGCCGGAACTGCAAAAGAAACCAGCCGCAGCGCTCACGATCGCGCTCGATCCGCCGATAAGTACTCATAGACCGGCGGTCAGACCGATGCATACCCAGGAAAGGCAGGCATGGCTTCCAGCAAAGCACGATTTCAACGGATTCTCGGCGTGGATTTCTTTTGCGGGACAACGCATGAAACGGTAGCGCGCATGAAGCAGGGCGGCCTGCTCGTCGTGCCCGCCGCGCCTGCTCTCAAAGACCTGCCGACCAACCCGGCCTACCGCGAAGCGCTGCTGCATGCCGACCTCGCCATCACCGACAGCGCCTTCATGGTGCTGATCTGGAACCTCATCAGCCGCCACCGGGTTCCCCGCGTTTCCGGCCTGGCCTACCTGAAGGAACTGCTGCAGGAGCCGGACGTGCGCGAGCCCGGCAACACGCTGTGGATCATGGCCAGCCCCAAGAGCGCGCGTACCAACCTTGACTGGCTGCGCGGGCAGGGAATCGAGTTGCGCAGCGAAGACGTCTACATGGCGCCGCTGTACAAAGGCGAAATCCTCGACGAGCCGCTGCTTGAGAAAATGCGTGCGCACCGTTACAAACACGTCGTTGTCACCGTGGGCGGCGGAACACAGGAGCGGCTTGGCCTTTACCTCAAGCGGCAGCTAGGCTATCTGCCGGCCATCCACTGCATCGGTGCGGCCATTGCATTCCTCAGCGGCGACCAGGTCTACATCCCCACCTGGGCCGACAAAACCGGCCTGGGATGGCTTTTCCGCTGTATCTCAAAACCCAGCGCCTACGTGCCCCGTTACTGGGCTGCCCGGCGGCTGGTCTGGCTCATGCTGAAGCATCGGTCACATCTGCCGCCCTTGCAGGCTGCTGCGAAAGCCTGATCGAGTTTCAAGGCATGCAAAAGGGAGGGCGCTTGAGCGCCCTCCCTTTTCTTGAACGAATCAACTTACCGGTCAACCTTCACGTCGTGCTCGCGGTCAAACACCGTCGCATCGTCTGACTTCGCCTCGGCGTCCAGCTTGGCCCCACGCGCTCTATCTACTAGCGCATTCCCAGCGTCCTTGACATTGCCCCACGCCTCGCGCGCCGAACCCTTGATCTGGTCCTCACGGCCGGCCTGTTTCAGGTTGTGGTCGCCCACCAGCGCTCCAGCGGATTCCTCAACATGCCCACCGATCTTCTGCAGTACACCCTTCGCTTTATCGTCGTTCATGTGCGTCCTCCTGTATCTCTACTAGGGTGCGGGCGGCAAGCGGGAGGTTGGCTGGGGGAAGCAGGCTTGGTAGCGCCATCGGGGATCGAACCCGAACTCTTCGCCTTGAGAGGGCGACGTGTTAACCAATTACACCATGGCGCCTCAGGAGGGGATCGCCGCTTGGTGTGCGGCGACTTTCAAAGTGTAGCAGAACCGCGACGGCTGGCAGGCGAGTCTAGCCCTGCTTCGCGCCCAGCTCGCCCCACCGCTCGTACAGCGCATCCACCGCCTCCTGCGCGGCCGCCGCTTCCTCCATCGCCGCATGCAGCCGCACCGCGTCGGTTGCCACCGCCGGGTCGTGCAGGAGCGCCTGCTTTTCAGCTGCCAGCGACTCGGCCTCCTCGATCCGCACCTCGATGGTTTCCCAGTCGCGCTGCTCCAGGTAGGAGAGTTTTTTCTTCTTCCCCGGCGCACTGCCCGCGGGTGGCGGCGTGCTCGCGGTCTTCGGAGCCCGGCTGGCCCGCTGCCACTCTTCCCACTGCCCATAATCCGCGAACGAGCCCGCCCCGCCCGCACCGTCAAGCCCCAGCACCACGTTCGAGACGCGATCGAGCATGTAGCGGTCGTGCGTGACCAGCATCAGCGCGCCCGGGTACTCGAGCAGCGCCTCTTCCAGGATTTCGAGCGTCGGAATATCCAGGTCATTGGTCGGTTCGTCGAGCAGCAGCAGGTCCGCCGGCTCCAGCATCAGCCGCGCGATCAGCACCCGCGCCCGCTCCCCGCCGGAAAGCCGCTCGACCGGCTGGTTCAGCTGCTCGCCCGTGAACAGGAACCGCGCCGCCCAGCTTGCCACGTGCAGCACTTTTCCGTTGTAAACCACTGAGTCCGAGTCCGGCGCGAGCGCGCGCCGCAGCGTCTGCGAGCCGTCCAGCTCGCGGTTCTGCTCGAAATAGACAACGCGCAGCGAGTTCGCGCGCTCAACCGTTCCGCCGAGCGGCGCCAGATCGCCGTTTACCAGGCGCAGCAGCGTCGTCTTGCCCGACCCGTTCGGCCCGACCACGCCCACGCGCATGCCTGCGGTGACGGCAAAGCTCAAGTTGTTGAAGAGCGTCCGCCCGTCAAACCCGTACGTCAGCCCGTCGATAATGACCAGCCGCTTGGTCTTGCGGTCGCTCGCCGAAAAGTCGATTCCGGCCGTGCTCGTCGCCGAGCGCGTGCGCATGTCTCCCAGCTCGCCGATCAGCGCGTTGGCATGGTCGATGCGCGCCTTGCTCTTGGTGGTGCGCGCCTTGGGCCCGCGCCGCAGCCACTCGGTCTCGATGCGTACCCGGTTTTCGAGCGACTCCTGCCGACGCCCCTCGGCCGCCAGATACTCCGACTTCTTCTCAAGAAACGTGCTGTAGGTCCCGGAAAACCGCAGCATGCCGTCCGGGTACGCGCGGCTCAGTTCCGCCGTTTCGTTCGCGATGCCTTCGAGAAAATAGCGGTCGTGCGAGACCACGATGCTAGCAAAGCTGGCCGTGCGCAGCATCTCTTCGAGCCAGGCAATCCCGGCGATGTCGAGGTGATTGGTCGGCTCATCGAGCAGCAGCACGTCCGGCTGCTGCACCGCCGCTTCGACAATGGCAAGCCGCTTGCGCCAGCCCCCCGAGTAGGCCGCCGCTTCATCGTCGAGCGATGCGAACCCGGCGCGTCCGAATGCCTCGCGGATGCGTCCCTCACGCTCTCCTTCAGCCACACCAGCCTGCGCAAGCGAGCCCTCAAGCACCGAGCGCACCGTCGCCCCCGCCGCAAAGCTCGACTCCTGCGCGATATACACCACGCGCGCCCGCTTGCGCAGGCTTACCTCACCCGTGTCCGGATCGATCTCACCCGAAAGAATCTTCAGCAGCGTCGACTTACCCGCGCCATTCGGCCCAATCAGCGCGATCCGGTCCCCATCGTTGACGGTCAGCGAGATGTCGCGAAACAGCGGCTGCGCGCCAAACCGCTTGGTAATGCTCTGTGCGTTCAAGATCAGCAAACAAACCTCTAAATCTCTACGTAAACAATAGAACCCGGCGTGCAGCGACCCACCGCTTCGGCAACGGCTGCGACTCGCGGTTTAATGCTCGGCCAATGATTTGTACTCAGCACAAGAAGACCGAACGGACGGCCATCCATACTTTGCTGGTAGGACATGCTTCGATCCGCGGTTATGAATGCTTGAAAACCGGCCTCCTCTGCTTTTCCCAGCAGGAGACCGTTTCTCACACCATCCCAGCCCTGGTGCGCGGTCGTGTAGACCTCGTGGTCGCCCAGCCCGTAACGCAGGCCATGCGGCATGTTTTCATCGAGCAGCACCTTCACGCAGCCGAGCGCTTTTGTTGCGCGAAGGCTAGCACTCCCCGAATCTGCTCAACGCTGATAGAAGGGAACTCCTCGTGCATCTCTTCCACGCTCAACCCAGACTCAGCATGCTCTAGGAACGTCTCCGGCCATACCCGGCTCCCCACGATTGTCGGTCGTCCGCCGCAGCGCCCCTCAACCCGCTCCACCAGCTCACACCCAGTCCAGTCCATAACTCCTCCTTCGCAGACAGCCTACCGCGCCGCCACACTCATCGCCTCGGCGATCTCCGCGTACGGCCCCTTGTGGTCGTCGATCGACCCATGCTCGAACCGCCATATCCGCGTGCCCACATCATCGATCAAATCGCGGTCATGCGTCACCAGCAGCACCGTCCCCTCATACCGCTGCAGTGACGTATTCAGCGCATTGATCGCTTCCAGGTCCAGGTGGTTCGTCGGCTCATCCAGGATCAGCACGTTCGGCTTCTGCAGCATCAGCTTGCAGAACAGCAGCCGCGCCGCCTCGCCACCCGACAGCGCGCTCGTCTTTTTCAGGCCTTCATCGCCCGAGAACAGCATCTGCCCCAGCAGCCCGCGAATCTCTTCCTTGGTCTTCTTCGTGTCCCACTTGTACAGCCATTCGAACACAGTGGTCCCATGCTCGATCGCGCCCGTATGGTCCTGCGGAAAATAGCCGATCTGCGCCTCGTGGCCCCACTTTACCTCGCCGCCATCGGTCGTGAACGCGGGCTCCAGCTCCGGCAGTCCGGCGAGCAGCGACTTCAGCATCGTCGTCTTGCCCTGCCCGTTGCGGCCCATCAGGCACACCTTTTCGCCGCGCATCACGGTCGCTGAAAACTTCCCGATCACCCGCTCGTCGCCGTAGCTTTTGCGCACGCCTTCGATCTCGATGGTCTGCTTGCCGCTGGGCCGGTTCTGCTCAAAGCGAATAAACGGCCGCGAGATATTGGACCGCGCCAGTTCGCTCGTCTGCAGCCGTTCTACTTCTTTCTTGCGGCTGGTCACCTGGCTCGACCGGGTGCCGGCGGCGAACCGCGCAATGAACTCGTTCAGCTGCGCGATCTTCTTCTCGCGCTGCTCATTCTGGCTCTCCAGCCGCGACCGGATCCCCGACTTCGCCTCCACCATCTCGTCGTAGCCGCCGGTATAGGTGATGATCGTCTGGTAATCGATGTCGGCCGTGTGCGTGCACACCGCGTTCAGGAAATGCCGGTCATGCGAAATCGTGATCAGCGTCCCTTCAAACTTCAGCAGGAACTCCTGCAGCCACTGCACGGACTCAAGATCGAGGTAGTTGGTCGGCTCGTCGAGCAGCAGCGCCTGCGGGTTGCCGAACAGCGCCTGCGCCAGCAGCACCCGCACCTTCTCACCGCCCTGCAGCTCGCCCATCCGGCGCTCGTGCAACTCGTCTTCTATGTCGAGCCCCTGCAGCAGCACCGCCGCGTCGCTCTCCGCCGTGTAGCCGTCTTCCTCGCCGACCACGCCCTCCAGCTCGCCCAGGCGCATGCCGTCCTCATCGGTCAGCTCGGCTTTCTCGTAGATCCGGTCCCGCTCTTCGAGCGCCGCCCACAGCGCCTTGTTGCCCATGACGACCGTATCGATCACCCGGTAGGCGTCGAACGCGTACTGGTCCTGCCGCAGCACGCCGAACTTGCGCGGCCGCACTACGTTGCCCTTCTGCGCGTCGATCTCGCCCGTCAACACCTTCATGAAGGTGGACTTGCCCGCGCCATTCGGCCCGGTCAGCCCGTAGCGGCGCCCTGGTACAAACGTTATCGAGACGTCATCGAACAGAATCTTCGCGCCGTAGCGCATGCTCACACCACTGACAGAAATCATGCAAAATCCCCATCCGGGCGGCGCGCGCAGCGCTGCGACAAACCCGGCTTTCAAAAGTTGTGTAGGGTACTGCGTGCCGCTCGCCCGGCAGCCGCGGCCAGGTTGCCGCTGTACAACCGTACTTCCTCTATGCTATCGCATGCCCGCTCGGGCTAGAAAAAATGCGAGACCAGCAGGTTGGTCGCAAACGCCGCCACATACGCCAGTACGCTCATGTACACGAACTGCAGCGCCGGCCACCGCCAGCTGTTCGTCTCGCGCCGCACAACCGCCAGCGTCGAGGCGCACTGCATCGCGAACGCGAAGAACACCACCAGCGCCATCGCTCCGCCCAGCGTCAGGTCGTGCCGCAGGGCCTGCTGCAGGCCGAGCGCCTGCGTCGCGGGGTCCATGCCGTACAGCGTGCCCAGCGTACCCACGATCACCTCGCGCGCAATGATCGACGAAAGCAGCCCGATACCGATCTTCCAGTTGAACCCGAGCGGGCGGATCACCGGCTCGATCCACTGCCCCACCTGGCCTACGATCGAGTGCGCCAACCCGGGAAAGCCGCCGCCGTGCAGCGGAACATGGCTCAGCACCCAGATGCCGACCGTCACCGCTAGAATAATCGTCCCCGCCTGCTTCAGGAACACCCCGCCGCGATCGACCAGCCGCGTCCCCAGCCCCCGCATCGTGGGCACCCGGTACTGCGGCAGCTCCAGGATGAACGGCGCCGGCGAAGCCTTCAAAATCGAGCTTTTGAGCAGCCGCGCCGTAAACAGCGCCGCCAGGAACCCGAGCAGGTACAACCCCAGCATCACCGCCGCTTGCAGCCCGAAAAACGCCCCCAGCAGCGGCCGGTTCGGCACAAACGCCGCGATCATCAGCAGGTAAATCGGCAGCCGCGCCGAGCAAGTCATAAACGGCGCCACCAGGATCGTCGCGAACCGGTCGCGCTTGTTCTCGATGGTGCGCGTCGCCATGATCGCCGGCACCGCGCAGGCATACGCCGACAGCAGCGGGATAAACGCCTTGCCGTTCAGCCCGATCACCCGCATCACCCGGTCGGCGATCAGCGCCGCCCGCGCCAGGTAGCCCGTGTCCTCCAGCAGCCCAATGAACAGGAACAGCAGTAGGATCTGCGGCAGGAAGATCAGCACCGACGCCACACCCTTCCAGATGCCGTCGATCAGCAGCGACGCCAGCCAGGCCGGGTGGATGTGCCCGACCAGCAGGTCGCCCAGCGCATTCAGCCCGTTCTGCGACCAGTCAGAAAACGGCAGCCCCACCGAGAAAACCACCTGGAACACCGCGATGACCACGACCAGGAACATCAGCGGCCCGGTCACACGGCCCAGTAGAAAGCCGTCCAGCTTGCGCGTCCACTCCGGCGAAAGCGGCGCCTTGTAGCGCGTGCGGGTGCTGACGCCGGTCGCCCACTGCCGGTACGAGCGCGCGTTGCCCAGCACCGGCAGCTCCAGCCGCGAGGCATTGCTGGGCAGGGCTTCCTTCTGGCCCAGAAACCGCGGAATCGCGTCCATGCCGGCGCCGCGCGTCGCGCTGATCTTCGCCACCGGCACGCCCAGTTCCTGCGCCAGCGCCAGCGTATCCACCGCCCCGCCGCGCACCTCCATCAGGTCGCTCATGTTCAGCAGCACCAGGGTCGGCAGCTTGAGCGCCAGGATCGGCGCGGCCAGCATCAGCTGCCGCTGCAGGTGCAGCGAATCGAGCACCAGCAGCACCGCATCCACCTCCGGCGAGCCGGGCATCCGGCCTTCCAGCACATCCACCGCCACCCGCGCGTCTTCGGAGTAGCTGTCGAGCGAGTAAATGCCCGGCAGATCGATCAGCGTCAGGTCCGGCCGCTGAATCCCGCTCAGCTTGCCGTAGCGCTGCTCCACCGTCACCCCGGGGTAGTTCGCGACCTTCTGCCGCAGGCCGGTCAGTCGGTTGAACAGAGTCGATTTGCCGGAGTTGGGCGGCCCCACCAGCGCCACGGTGCGGATGTGCCCAGAAACTCTCGGTCCGGTGGGCAGATCGATGAGACCCGTCGCGTGGCAGCTCATGCGGAAACCTGCTCTGTCGCGCGCGCCGCCGAGCGCGGCCGCTGCACCGGTTCCACTACCGGCTTCACCAGAATGCCCCGAGCCGTCTCCCGCCGCAGCGCGATCTCCATGCCGTCGATCGCGTACACGGTCGGGTCCCCGGCCGGCGCCCGCCGCACCGCGATCACCCGCGCCTCGGGCGAAAAGCCCATGTGCATCAGGTGGTGTTCCACGCTGTCCGGCAGCATAAGCTCCTGGATCACAGCGACCTGGCCGACCGGCAGTTGATTGAGCGCTAGCAAGTGGGCTCCTTGTGAAGATCATACCGCAATGTGCGACGGAATTGGTCCGCGTTGGAGGGAAGGATTTAGCAACAGCTGAAAGTGAGTTGGCGATGCTGATTCCGAGCGCATCTGACCGTGGTATGGAGCCAGTGGACTTTGAGAACTCTCTGTGCGAACAGCAGCCGCCCGCCGGCCTGCCGCCGCTGCTGCAGGCGCTCTGGTGGGACGCGCGCGATAACTGGGAGCAGGCTCACACGCTCGCGCAGGACGTGAACAGCCCGGACGGCGCCTGGGTGCATGCTTACCTGCACCGCCACCAGGGTGACGATGGAAACGCCGCCTACTGGTACCGGCAGGCGAACAGGACCGCCGGCAGGGAACCGCTCGAGACCGAACGGCAAGCCATCGTCGAGTCATTACTTGCGGGTGGAATGCCGTAGCCTGACGACGGAAAACACGCTGAAGCAAAGCTAAACTAAGGAAGTCTTCAGCAGAGTGCGAAGCGGGAGCAGGATGGGCCGGAAGATCGGCCTGACCGGCGTTCTCCGCAGACACGGTGAACGCCGGTTCCAATGCTGGAGGTTGGCCTATGGACGTCGTTCAGTCCAGCTGGCTGCATCTGGTGGTAAGAATCGTCATTGACTAGCGATTCCTTGCTGCTGTTGTAGCCCTGGTCAGGCTGTCGCGAAAGCGATAATCCTAACTCCCTCGGTGGGTCGCAACCATCGAGGGACTATTGCCTTCACATGTCAATTCGATGCGATTCCCGCGAATAAGTCAAGCCCGATCCGACCCAAACAGCGCACCAGTCATCGGCGGGAACAGAAAAGGCCGCCTCGGAAGGCAGCCTTGAGGGAAACACCCGGCTATTACTTGGCCGTAAACGCCGAAATCGCGCTCGCCTCGTCATCCTTGATGTCGAAAACCGTGTACAGCTTGGTGATCTGCAGCAGGTCGTGCACCTTCTTGGTCAGGTTCAGCAGCTTCAACTCGCCGCCTGAGTTCTTCACGGTCGTGTACGCGCTCACCAGCTCGCCGAGGCCGGAGCTGTCGATGTAGTTCACATCGCCCAGGTTCAGCAGAATGTTCTTCTGCCCCTTGGTTACAAGCTCTTTGATCGAATCGCGCAGCTGGACGGAGCCTTCGCCGAGGACAATCCGGCCGCTTAGGTCAAGTATCGTTACGCCATCTACCTGGCGCGTGTGGCTCGTCATGCTCATGCTGTCTTTCCTCCGTGCGTGTCTGCTTCTACTGCGTTGAGGTGTTTGATCAGGGTCAGCTCCGTGCCGGGGTGCAGTTGCCGGAAATGCACCTCGTCCATAAACGACCGTATCAGGAAGATGCCGCGCCCGGAGCCGCGCAGAAGGTTTTCAGGCGCCAGTGGGTCGGGAATCGCCTTCGGGTCCAGCCCTTCGCCCTGGTCGGCAATACAAAAGATGAGAGACCGGCCGGTGTTCTCGAAGCTGGCCGTGATCTGCTTCGCCTTGTCCCCATGGTTGCCGTGGAACACCGCATTCGCGGCGGCCTCGCGCACCGCCATGGTGATGCCGAAACGCGCATCCTGGTCCACGCCGGCCTGCTCCACCACCTGCTCCGCGGTCTGTTCCACCCGGTCCACACTGGCCAGGCACGATTCCAGAGTCAGCGTTATCCGGCGTCCCATGGTTCCGGTCAAGGTGCTCTCCCTGCGCTCGCGCGAGCCAATGCGCCGTTCCCGCAGTGTCTTGTGTTGCGCCGCGTATGTCAAGAAGCGTTGCATCCCGCGCCAGAACTAAAGCAGCTTGCCCGCGTCTACAACAGTTTGCCCGCGGCCAAATCGCGGATCAGAGATCGATCCGCCGCCAGGAAATCGAACGTAGGCAGCTCGCGCAGCTCGCACCAGCGCATCTGCTGAAAAATATTGTTGGTCAGCTCGCCGTCAAAGCGGTGCACCGCGAAAAACTGCAGGTCCACCGCGCCGCCCGATCGATACGTGTGGCGCAGGCGGGTCACCCGGCTGCCGATTTCAGCCTGGATGCTGAGCTCCTCATCCAGCTCCCGCTTCAGCGCCTGCTCCGCGGTCTCGCCCGACTCCATCTTGCCGCCCGGGAACTCCCACTTGTGCGCCATCGGCTGATCGGCCCGGCGCTGGCAGATCAGCACCGTGTCCCCGCGCAGGATCAACGCCGCGACTACGTAGCGCACGCCCTTTGTCTCGCTTTTCAAATCGGGCCGCCCATCGCCTGTGGCTGCCTCGGTGCGCCGCTCGGGAGTGTTCCCGTTCTGCAAGCCTTCAGGACGCATGGGGCCTTAGATACACAATCGAACAATAAGGTCGGCTTGGCGCCCGATTCAGGTCTCCGAGGCTTGTTCGTCGTGTCATGCATCGGCGGCTGACTCCCTTCAGCGAAGTACGCGGGCCAGTGTGGCCGCCGGCCAGAAAACCGGCCAGCCCGCTGCCTCGGCCCGCTCCCGCAGCGCCTCGGTCGGGTTCACCGGGTAAGGATTCCGCGCCATGTCAAGCATCGCCAGGTCATGGATCGAGTTGCCGAAGACCGCGTCCGGCCGCGACACGCCTGCGGCCCGCAGCGCTTCAGCCTTGGCTTCATCGGTCGGCACCGCCAGCAGTTCGCCCGTGGCAACCCCGCTCGTCACCCGGACTCGCGCTGCCAGCACCCGGTCGGCCCCGATCCCGAACTGTTCTACCACCCCCGCCTCGATGACCCAGTCGCAGGTTGAGGAAACAGCCCAGATCTCCACGCCTGCTCGCCGCAGTTCCCGAACCAGCGCCACCATCTCGGGAAAGATCAGCGGCTCGATCGCCTCGCCGAAATAGCGCGCCGCAGCCTGCCGCAGCTCGCTCTCGCGCAGCCCGGCGTACACCTGCACCATCTCGCCGCACATCGTCGCTTCGTCTACCGTGCCGGCCTGGTACTCGCGGTAGCGCCCGGCCAGCCAGTCCGAGGCCGCCCGCGAAACCAGCCCCTGATCCAGCGACCACCGCATGAAGCCGAACCCGGCATCCCCGCTCCACAGCGTCCCGTCGCAGTCAAACACCGCCACGCGCGGCTGCTCCGCCAGCACCTGTTCCATCCACTCAGCACAGTCCACCGGCTACTTCACCGTCGTGTGCAGCTGCACGTCGATATTGCCGCGCACCGCGCTCGAGTAAGGGCAAACCTGGTGCGCGTCCGCCGTCAGCTTCTCCGCGTCGGCCTGCGACAAGCCGCCAAGCTCGATCCCGAGCGTCACGTCCAGCGCAAACGGTCCAGCTTCGGTCGAGCGCAGGCTGACCGTCGCATTCACCGCCGTTCCCTGCAGCTGCATGCCGTCCCGCTGGGCGATGAACAGGATCGAGCTCTCGAAGCAGGCCGCATAGCCAGCGGCGAACAGCTGCTCCGGGTTCGTCGCGTCTTCCTTGCCGCCCAATCCCTTGGGATGCGCCAGCCTCAGGTTCAACAGCCCATCCGACGATGTGATCGATCCCTCGCGCCCACCCTCGGCACGTACATTTGCCGTGTATAACACTGCCATTCTCTGTGAGCTCCCCGCATCGTGCTTTTGCTGCCGCACGCCGCCATACCAGTGTAGCCAAGCCGCACTCTGAAGCCCTTCCAACCGCAGGAACCGAAAACTGACGGAGCGGTGCCATTTGGCGATCAAACCCACGCAGGTGCCTTCCCGGTTACGGGTCAAACCAGGTTGTGCTGTTGCGGAGCGCGGCCCAGCGCCGATACTGGTCTTGTGACCGCCGTTCCACACCCCCGAGACACTCTCCTGCTGCGCGACTACTTGAGCTTTCTCCGGGTGGAGCGCGGCTTGCAGCCGCTTTCGGTCGAGGCCTACCAGTCCGACCTGCTGCAGTTCGCTTTGTGTTTGCAGCCGTCCGGCCGCACCCTGGCCCAGGCCGCGCGCGACGACGTCTCCGCCTTCCTCGCCTTTCTCTCCTCCCGCGGCATTTCCGCCCGCGCGGCCGCCCGCAAGCTTTCGAGCCTGCGCGGCTTCTACCGCTGGCTGCTGCGCTCGGGCCTGGCCAGCGCCGACCCCACCGTGCACATCAGCCTGCCCTCCGGCTGGAAAGTGCTGCCGAAAGCCTTGGCCGAGAGCGCCGTCTCCAGCGTTCTGGACGCGGCGCAAACCCGTGCCGCCCACGCGCGCCGGGAGCGGCCCGCGGGCGCAAGGGAAGCGACGCTCCCCGAAGCGTGCGCCCTGCGCGACGGCGCAATTCTCGAAGTGCTGTATGCCGGCGGTCTGCGCGCCTCCGAGGTTGTGAGCCTCACCGTCGCCAGCCTCGACCTCGACGGCCTGCGCCTGCGCGTGCTCGGCAAGGGCGATAAGGAGCGGGTCGTCCCCATCGGCCGCGCCGCCGCTTTGGCGCTCGAGCAGTACCTCCGCGGCGGCCGCCCTGCGCTCGCGGCCGCCGCCCCGCGCGAGCCCCGGCTCTTTCTTTCCTCGCGCGGCAGCCCGGTAACCCGCCAATTCGTCTGGCAGCTGGTCAAGCGGGCCACCGGCGGCGCGGCCAGCCCGCACATGCTGCGCCACAGCTGCGCCACCCACATGGTCGACCACGGCGCCGACCTGCGCTCGGTACAAACCGTACTCGGCCACGCCGACATCGCGACCACCCAGGTCTACACCCACGTCGCGCTCGGCCGCCTGCGCGCCGTGCACCGCGCGCATCACCCCCGCGAGCAGCGCCTGCAGCCCGCCGCAACCGGAAAGCCGGCATGACCCGGCACCTCGCAATCGCGGCAAACCCGCAGGCATCCGCGGCGCAGTCTGCTGCCGCGCCGGCGCGCACTCGCAAACCTGCGGGAGGGCAGAACCGGGCTCTCCGCGGACCGCTCGCGCGGGGCCGCGCCTCCGGGATCGCCGAGCAGAGCCAAACCGGCCTGCTCCCCCCTTGACCGAGTTTTGGACCGAATCTCTTGCCCGCTTCCTGAGCACTCTCGAGCACGAGCGCTCCGCCTCCCCGCACACCCTGCGCGCCTATCGCCGCGAGCTCGCCGGCTTCGCCCTGTTCCTGCAAACCGAAGCCGGGCTGGAAGCCCCCTCCGCGATCCGCCACACCCACGTGCAGCAGTATTTGCGGCTGCTCTACGAGCGCGATCTCGCCAAATCCTCCATCGCCCGCGCGCTGGGCGCCGTCCGCTCCTGGTGCAAGTGGCTCGCCCGGGAAGGCGTCCTCGGGCACAACCCCGCCGCGCTCGTCAGCACGCCGAAGCTGCCCCGCCGCCTACCCCGCGTCCCCTCCGCCGCCGACCTGAACCAGGCCATGGATTCAGCCGCCGCCGCCGCCATCGCCGCCTGGCCCGAGCGCGACGCGCTCATCCTCGAGCTGCTCTACGGCTGCGGCATCCGCAATGCCGAGCTCGCCTCGCTCGACCTCGAAGCCATCGACGCCGCCGGCGAGCTGCTGCGCATCCGTGGCAAGGGCCGCAAGGAGCGCTACGTGCCCCTCGGCGAGGCGGCCGCTCACGCCCTGGTCCGCTACCTGCCTACCCGCGAGGCCGTACTCGCCAAAGCCCGGCTGCAGGAGGCCCAGCCTGTTGTTCAGCCGCCCGCAGCAGACCCGCGGCAGGCGCTGGCCGCCCTGCTCGCCGAGGGACAGGGCCCTCTCCTACTGCCGCTGCAGCTGGCGCCACACCTCAGAAAAATCCGCAAAGCCCCCGGCCTGCCCCGGCTCACCACCCGCTCCATCGGCCGCATCCTCAAAACCCTCGCCATCGCCGGCGGCCTGCCCGCCGAGACCCACCCCCACACCCTGCGCCACGCCTTCGGCACCCACCTGCTCGAAGACGGTGCCGACCTGCGCGCCATCCAGGAACTGCTCGGCCACGCCCGCCTCTCCACCACCCAGCGCTACACCCAGCTCACCAACACCCAGGTCGCCGCGGTGTACGACAGAACCCACCCAAGGGCCCGGTAGCCTGCGCTCCGATGCCAGCGGCTACGCGCCAGAACCAAGCACCAGAACCACGCGCTCAAGTCACCATCCATACTCCACTCCGGGCCATCCTGAGCGATGCAGGCCGGTCTCGCCGGCCTGCGTAGTTGGTAACGCTTTGCGCCAAAGGACCTGCGTTGCCCGCCGACCCACAAGGTGCGCAGAGGAGCAAAGCGGTGCAGTATAGTTAGGCGGCCGCTACTGCCGTTTCTAAGGAGCTTCGCGTGCGAGTTTTTGTCCTTCTGCTTTTATGCCTGCCGCTCGTTGCTCCGGCGCAAACCACCCCCGGTACTCTATCCTCAGCCCCGCAGGCAGACACGTCCGTCGTCACTGCCGACGGCACCGCGCACATCACCCGCATCGTCCCGCTGCCCTCCGTGCTGAGCCCCGAAGCCCGCGCAGCCTGGAGCAAGCCCGGTACGGACGCCGCCGGCATGGAGCCCGACGTGCTGAAGCGCCGCGCCGCCACCCAGGCCTGGCAGAACGGGGCGGGGAAGAAGTCCGCCGCCGTGTACCCGGTCAAGATCACCGAAAGCACCATGGCCGGCGTGCCGGTGCACCTGATCGATCCACTGCCGGAAGCGCACACCGGTCCCATCGCCGGCCCAGGCTCCGGCGGCGACCCGCTGCGCTACTCCGCTATCGGCGGCGGCCCGGCCCACGTCGGTCCCACCGCGGCGGAGTCCATCCACACCGACCGCGTCCTCATGTGCGTCCACGGCGGCGGCTTCGACTCCGACTCCGGCTCGCTCACCGAGTCGATTCCCATCGCCAATCTCACCCGCATCCGCGTCGTCTCGGTCCTGTACCGGCTCGCCCCCGAGCACCCCTACCCCGCCGCGCTTGACGACGCGGTCGCCGTCTACAAAGAGCTGCTCAAGACCTACAAGCCAAACCGCATCGCCATCTTCGGCACCTCCGCCGGGGCCATTCTCACGGGCGAAATCGCCGCGCGCCTCAAGCAGCTCAACCTGCCCGAGCCCGGCGCTCTCGGCGTCTTCTCCGGACTGGGCGACTTTACCGCCACCGCCGACTCGGGCGCGCTGTTCACTCTCACCGGCTTTACCGGCCCGCTCGCGCCGCCCAAGCCCGGCCCCCAGCACGCCCTACCTGCCTACACCGGCTCGACCGACCTGCACGACCCCGTGCTCGCCCCCGTGGAAGGCGACCTGCACGGCCTGCCGGCGACCCTGTTCGTCACCAGCAGCCGCGACCTGCTGCTGAGCTCGACTGCCGACATGGAGCGCGCCTGGCGCCGCGACGGCGTCCCCACCCAGATGGTGCTGTTCGACGGCCTGCCCCACGCCTTCTGGAACGACGTCAGCCTGCCCGAGTCGCGCGAGGCGTATGCGGTCATGGCGCGGTTTTTTCTGGAACAGCTCGGGCGCTGATTACAGGGCCAGCATCAGCACGCCAGGGTATTCGAGCATCACGCGGTCCGATGTGATCAAGGTCATACCCTCCACCAAGGCTTGCGCGATGAGGATACGGTCGAAAGGATCGCCGTGGATGCGAGGGAGTCGACTGGTAGCAAGGGTGTGTTCGGCCGTGATAGGCAACTCATCCAAGTCGGCCTCTTGAAGAAGACCGCGGAAGGCGAACGGATCGATATGCAGGGAACGCCGGGTGCCGTTCTTGATCGCGATTTCCCAAAGTGCGGTTACGCTGTAGCTGAGCTCGTTGTTGACATCAGACAACAACCCGCGGATCGACTCGGAGATGCGCTCCGGTTGCATTGCCATGCAAATTAACGCGTTGGTATCGAGAAGCAGGTTCATTTTCCGGCCAACTCATCCTTAAACCTCTCTCGAAACTCATCCGCCGACAACTGCACGCGCTGATCCGGATCGCCCGGCTTGGGGTAAGGGAAGTCCAGGCCGGCGAATTTCTGTCCGTCGCCCACGCCGTAGAACATTTCCTCGATTTCCCCGTCAAGAGCCGAATCAAAGAACTCGTCAGGAATGAGGGGCATCTTGCCGATCGCGAAGCCCAGGCGGCGCGTTCGCGGTTCTTGCTCGACCGGGCTGACCTTCACCAGTGGTTTCCCCGCCTTCGCGATCAGAAACGGCTCACCCGCCACGGCTCCAGCCACTAGCTTGGACAGGTGGGTCTTGGCTTCGTGCATGTTGACGGTTTTCATGTGCGCCCTCCAGTGAACTAAGCATACGGACTAACCCCTGTACCCGCAACCATCAAGCCATGCAATGCCGCTACCGTTTACACTGGAAAGCGACGAGGTTTCGCATTGATCGGTGGCACACTAACCAAGCTTTTCGGGACCAGCAACGAGCGCGTGGTCAAGCGCCTGCTGCCCGTTGTCAACGAAATCACCGCGTTCGAGCCGGCCATCGAGCCGCTCTCCGACGAGGACCTGCGCGCGAAAACGCTCGCCTTTAAGGCGCGCATCACTGAGGCACTCGATGCGGCGAAGCCGGACGGGGAAGACGCGGTTCTCGCCGCGGAAAAGCGCTTGCTCGACGAGATCTTGCCCGAGGCCTTCGCGGTCGTGCGCGAGGCTGGCAAACGCGCCGTCGGCATGCGCCATTTCGACGTGCAGATGATCGGCGGCATGGTGCTGCACCAGGGCAAGATCGCCGAAATGCGCACCGGCGAAGGCAAGACGCTGGTCGCGACCCTGCCCGTCTACCTCAATGCGCTCGCCGGCAAGGGCGTCCACGTCGTCACCGTCAACGACTACCTGGCCAAGCGCGATGCCGAGTGGATGGGCAAGATCTACGAGTTTCTCGGGCTCACGGTCGGTGTCATCGTGCACGACCTCGACGACGCGCAGCGCCGCGCCGCCTACGCCGCCGACATTACCTACGGGACCAATAATGAGTACGGCTTCGACTACCTGCGCGACAACATGAAATTCGAGCTGAGCGACTGCGTGCAGCGTGGCAACTACTTCTCGGTCGTCGACGAAGTAGACTCAATCCTTATCGACGAAGCCCGCACCCCGCTCATCATCTCCGGCCCCACCGATCAGACAACGGACAAGTACGTCCGCGTCAACCGCATCATTCCGTCGCTCATCCTCGGCGAGGAGATCGAAAAAGGCGAGCAGAAAATCCTCACCGGCGACTACGTCGTCGACGAAAAGCACAAGGCCATCACCGTCACCGATGAAGGCTGGGAGAAGATCGAGGGCTTGCTCGGCATCGGCAACATCGCCGAGGTGGAGAACTGGGAGCTGAAGCACCACGTCGAGGTCGCCATCAAGGCGCACTCGCTCTACCGCCGCGACGTGGCCTACGTGGTCAAGGACGGCGAGGTCATCATCGTCGACGAGTTCACCGGGCGCCTCATGCCCGGCCGGCGTTGGTCGGACGGGCTCCATCAATCGGTCGAGGCGAAGGAGGGCGTGAGCATCCGCCGCGAGGACCAGACCCTCGCCACCATCACCTTCCAGAACTACTTCCGGCTCTACAAGAAGCTTTCCGGCATGACCGGCACTGCCGAGACCGAGGCGGTCGAGTTCGACAAGATTTACAAGCTCGACATTGTCGTGATCCCTACCAACCGGACGATGCAGCGCATCGAGTACCCGGACGTGGTCTTCCGCACGGCCAAGGAAAAGTACAACGCGGTCGCTGACGAAATCGCCGAGCTGCACGAGAAAAAGCAGCCCGTGCTGGTCGGCACCACCTCCATCGAGAAATCCGAACTGCTCTCGCAGATCCTGCAGCACAAGGGCGTGGGCCACGTGGTGTTGAACGCTAAATACCACGAGCGCGAGGCCGAGATCGTCGCGCAGGCCGGCCGGCTCGGCATGGTCACCATCGCGACCAACATGGCCGGCCGCGGAACCGACATTCTGCTCGGCGGCAATGCCGAGTTCATCGCCAAGCAGGAGCTCACCAAGAGCAAGAAGGCCAAGCCGGTCGCCGCCGCCGAGGGTGAAATCCAGGCCATCTCCACCGGCGGCAAGGAGCGCTTTTACTACCAGGGCCAGGAGTTCGAAACCACCGAAGCCGAGTGGCAGCACGCCCTCGAGCGCCACGCCGAAGAGGTCAAGCAGGAGCATGCTGAGGTCATTGAGGCGGGCGGCCTGCACATTCTCGGCACCGAGCGCCACGAGTCGCGCCGCATCGACAACCAGCTCCGCGGCCGCGCCGGCCGCCAGGGCGACCCCGGCGCGTCGCGCTTTTACCTCTCGCTTGAAGACGACCTGATGCGCATCTTCGCGCGCGAGTGGGTCTCCGGCCTGCTGCAGCGCATGGGCATGGAAGAAGGCGTGCCGATCGAGTCCGGTATGATCTCACGCCGCATCGAGTCCGCGCAGAAGGCGGTCGAGGCGCAGAACTTCGAGTCGCGCAAACACCTGCTCGAGTACGACGATGTGATGAACAAGCAGCGCGAGGCGGTCTACGGGCTGCGCCACGCGCTGCTTGAGGGCATCGACCAGCGCGAGCTCGTCACCGAGGATTACGTCGCCAACATCCTGAGCACGATCATGGATGAGACGGCTCCCGAAAAAATGCACCCTGACCAGTGGGATACTGCCTCCATGCGCGCCAAGGTCAAGGAAAATTTCGGCCTGGAGCTCGACGAGGAGGGCATCAAGCCGGAGGACCTGAGCCGCAACCAGCTTGGCGAGGCGATTTTCGAGAACCTGCGCGACCGCTACGGCGCCAAGGAAGAGATCATCGGCGCGACCGGCATGCGCTACCACGAGCGCGTCATCATGCTGAGCGTGCTCGACGGGCTGTGGAAAGACCACTTGCTCAATATGGACCACCTGAAGGAAGGCATCGGCCTGCGCGGCTACGGCCAGCAGGATCCGCTGGTCGCCTACAAGCGCGAGTCGTTCGATATGTTCGAGCAGATGATGATCCGCTTCCAGGAGGACACGGTCCGCTACCTGTACCTGATGCAGATCGTCGGCCCCGATGGACAGCCGATCCGGATTCCATCGAAGCCGCGCGGAGCCGCCGGTACCGGAACCCTAATGGACGCGCTGGAGAGTGCAGGCGCGGGTTTGATCGACGCACAGCAGGCGCCGGCACAACTGCCTGAGACCGTACCGGCGCCGTCGGGCAATGGCGCGCAGTCGAATGGGCCGCAGATCGTGCGCCGGTCCGGCAATGCAGGGGGCCGCGGGATTCCCGGTGGCGCCGCCTCGCGTCCCACTTCGTTTGTGCCGGCGCGCAGCACACCGAGTGGCGTGCAGGGCTCGAACGGGCAGAGCGGCAGCCAGCCGAATGGCCCCAAAACCACGCTGAACAAGACCGAACAGCGCCTCCAGAACAAACAGCGGGACGACATCGCGAAATCGCGTGAGGAGGGCGGCGCTGAAAATACCGTAGCCGGGCCCAAGTAATGAGCGCCTGTGCCGGGCCCCTACCGGCCCGCAATCGTATCGAGTCCAGATGAATCCAAACGGACAAACGGCAGCCCCGAGAGGCTGCCGTTTGATGTTCTCCCGCAGTTTCCGGGGGAGGAGGGTTAGACCGCCTGGACGTTCTCGGCCTGGAAGCCCTTGGGACCACGCACGACGTTGAACTGAACGCGCTGGCCTTCCTGAAGCGAACGGAAGCCGTTCGCGCTGATCGCGGTAAAGTGTACGAAAACATCTTCGTTGTTGCTCTCGCGGGTAATGAAGCCGAAGCCCTTTGCGTCGTTAAACCACTTGACTGTGCCTTGTTCCATGTGACTGGTATTCCTTAGTAAATGTAATTCGCTGATATCGGAGCAAGGCGCAACGCATGGCAACTTCATAGAACCGTGCAGAACGAACCCACTCAGTAACGAGCTTGCTTTAAGGTACCGCACATCGCCGTCCCGGCACAAGAATCTTTTGTTACGAAGGTACTTTCTCTTCGTCTAAGACCACGCCGGGCCCCGGTCCGAGCCGATCCGAATGCTCTAGCATCTACAACTGGCATGGCCGATCAACTTTTCCTGAGCCTCTGGTATCCCAATTTCCGTACCGCCGCCCTCGGGCCGGCGATCCTCGGCGTCCTGCGCCAGTTTGCCCTCATCGGCTCTGTCACCGGCGAGGCCCCGCTGATCCAGGCCGCCTCCGCCTACCCCATCCAGTGGTCGGAAACACCTGTTTACAATCGCGTGTACCTGGAAGACGAAGCAGAACAGGCGCAGCCCGCCTATGCGATTCCCGAGGCCATGACGCAGCTCCACGACGATTTCGCCTACGAGTTCGAGATTGAGTGGCAGCTGTGGCAGCCGGAAACAGTGGGCAACCTCGACCCAATCTGGCGGCAGTCGCCTTCGCGCGTGCGCGTCGTTGGCTTCGGCCCGGAGTTCGACGAAGCCGCTTTCGAGACCAACGGCCAAATCCGCATCGGCTTCGGCCTGGACACGCCGTTTCTGCAGGAGGAAGTCGAGCTCGACGCGGAGGCCGCGGCCAAGGTGCGCGAAAATGTGGCTCAGCTGGTGTCGCTCGTCCGCGCGATCGAGAAAAACTGCGGCATCTCTACCCGGCTGCTCTGGTCCGAGTCGGGCGAGAGCCTGGCCGAAAAGCTCATCGCGCGCCTGCAGCAGGTGAACTAACCGGATGGCGAAGATCACGATCGACGGCACCCGTACACAGACCATCCGCACCATCCTGATCGCAGCCTTCGCCGCGCTGGCCGTGGCTCTGACCGGCGCGGTTCTGCTCCACCAGTTCAGAAATCACCGCTTTCACCTCGACCTGCCCGGCCAGCTGGGCGCCGACATTTCGCAGACCGCGAACGGGTTCACCTACTCGCAGTCGCAGCGCGGCCACACCATTTTTACGATTCATGCCTCCCGGATCGTCGAGTTCAACAAGGGCCAGCAGGCCGAGCTGCACGATGTGGCCATCACGCTCTACGGCCCCGAGGGCTCGCATCGCCAGGACAAGATCTCCGGCAGCGACTTTCTCTACGACAAGAGCACCGGCGTCGTTACCGCCAAGGGCCAGGTCCAGATCGACATGGCGTCCCCAGCCGCGGGCGCGCCTGTTCAGGCGGCGCCCCCTGACACGATCCACGTGCAGACCAGCGGCCTGCGCTTCGACCAGAAAAGCGGGCAGGCGCAGACCGACCAGCCGCTCGCCTTTACGCTGCCCCGGGCCGACGGCAAGGCCGTGGGCGGCGACTACGACTCCAAAACCGGAGTGTTAATTCTCCAGAGCGCCGTCGAGCTGCACGCCGACCAGAACGGCACGCCCGCCGTCGTCTACGCCGAACACGCGCAGCTGCTGCGCGACACCCACATCGCCTATCTGCTGCACGCGCGCAGCGAGTACCAGGGCGGCCGCGACTCGGCCGACCAGGCCATCCTGCACTTCCGCCCGGACGGCTCCATCCAGCACCTGGACGCGGAAAACCACGTGCACATGCTGACCGCGGACGGCGCGGAGCTGTACGCGACGACCGCGCACGCGGACTTTGACCCACGCAGCCAGCCGCTGGTCGCGCATGCCGGCGGCGGCGTCAACTTCACCTCCGACACCGCCGACTCCAGCATGCACGGCAACGCCGTCGACGGCACGATGGTGTTCACGGCCGGGCCGGACGGCAAGGCGGCGCTGCACCACGCCGAGTTCCAGAACGCGGTCAGCTTTGTGCTCCAGCAGCGGTCGCTGGGCGGCGACCCGCGCGGCTCGGCGACCCGCGAGATGACCGCGAGCAAGCTCGATATTACCTTCGCGCCCGGGCCCGGCGGCAAGAGCCTGGCGCAGAACGCGGTGGCCCAGGGCGGCGCGACGGTAAACCTGCATGACCTCCCTTACGGCGCGCCGCCGACCCACACCGAGATCCACGGCCAGCAGCTGGTGGCGCAGCTGATCGACGGCCATGAGTTCCGGCAGCTGGATGGCGCGGGCGGTACCCGGGTAACCAGTTTTGCGCCGGACGGCGCGACCCAGACCAGTACCGGCGACACGCTGCACGTGACGTTTCTGCCAACGGCGCCGGCGCACCAGCCGCCCGGCCGGCCCTCACGCGTGCCGGTTGAAAAAGGCGCGGCCCACGCCGGGAGCGCGGAGGTCGATACCGCGGCGCAGCAGGGCCATGTCACCCTGGAGGCGCAGCCGGCGCGCGACGCCAAGGCCAGCGATGGCACGCCGCAGAAGCCCTTGTACGCCGATGCCCAGACCGCGACCTACCATGCCGCCGACCAGACGCTGCACCTGACCGGCGACGCAAAGTCGCCGCCGCGCGTGCATAACGATACGCTCGCCCTCACCGCGACGGCAGTCGATTACCGCCGCGACACGGGTGATGCAACCGCTCGCGGGGATGTGCGCTCGACCTACCTGCAGACGCAAAAAGCAGCCGGAACCAGAGCAGCGCCGGGCCTGGGCGGCTCGGGGCCGGTGCACGTCGTGTCCGCCCTGGCGCAGATGACGCGCAGCACCAGCGCTGCCGTCTTTTTCGGCGATGCGCATGCGCCGGCGCGCATGTGGCAGGGCGCCAACTCGGTCACCGCGCCGGTGCTGGAGCTGGGCAAGCAGCAGGGCTCGCTCAACGCCCATGGGGCTCAGGGCGCAAGCGGCACAGCCGTGCACGCGGCGTTTACCGGCAGCGCGGGCAGGCCCGGCAACAGCGCCGCGGCCGCTAACGCCGTCACGCGCATTGCCTCCGACACCCTCTTCTACTCCGACACAACCCGCACCGGCGACTTCCGCGGCAGCGTCGTGGCCCAGCAGCCGAACGGCACCGTCCACGCCGACGATGCGCAGGTCTTCCTCACCGAAGCGCCCCCGGGACAGCCCTCGCAGCTGGACCGCATGATCGCCACAGGGCGCGTCGCGCTCACGCAGCCCGGGCGCAGCGGCACCGGCTCCAAGCTGGTCTACACCGCTGCCGACGGCAACTACGTGCTGACTGGAACCCCGGCCGCGCCGCCCCGCGCCACCGACAGCCAAAGAGGCTCGACCACCGGCGCCGCGCTGCTGTTCAGAAACACCGATGATAGCGTGGAGGTATTGAGCAGCGATGCGGAAGGAAACAGCCGTCGCACGGTGACGGACACCCGGACCCCGAAGTAAATGCAGAAGCTTTCCACCGAAGAGATTGGCAAGAGTTACAAGGGCCGGCAGGTTGTTCGCGGCGTCAGCATCTCGGTCAGCCAGGGCGAGGTCGTCGGCCTACTGGGCCCCAACGGCGCCGGCAAGACCACCAGCTTCTACATGATGGTCGGGCTGGTGACACCGGACGCCGGCCGCATCCTCGCCGACGGCGTCGAGATCACGCGGGTGCCCATGTATCTGCGCGCCCGCACCTACGGCATCTCCTACCTGCCGCAGGAGCCCTCCGTCTTCCGCAAGCTGTCGGTCGAGGACAATATCCTCGCCGTGCTTGAAGCCCAGCCCGTGGCCGCCTCCGAGCGCCGCTCGCGCACCGAGCGGCTCATCGAGCAGCTCAACCTCGGCCACATCCGCAAGACGCAGGGGTATGCGCTCTCGGGCGGCGAGCGGCGCCGGGTCGAGATCGCCCGCTGCCTCTGCATACGGCCCTCGTTCATCCTGCTCGACGAGCCCTTTTCCGGCATCGATCCGCTGGCCGTTGACGACCTGCAGGAGATCATCTCCGGGCTCAAACAGAGCGGCATCGGCGTGCTCATCACCGACCACAACGTGCGCGAAACGCTCTCCGTCACCGACCGCGCCTACATCATCAACGAGGGCCGCATCTTCCGCGACGGCACACCGCAGGAGCTGGGGTCGGACCCGGAAGTCCGGCGGGTATACCTGGGGGAGAACTTCTTCCTGGACTAGCGCCTGCCTTTGGCCCGTTTTCGCGCCAGGTTACGGAAGGTTGGCGAAATCTGGTTCCGGGTGTCTACTTTTGGTTAGACTGCACGCAGCATTCCAAACGCCTTGAGGTCGTCTCCAGCGGCATGGTCTCACTCCAGCCCAAATTGAATCTGCGGGTCGCGCAGCGCCAGATCCTCACCCCTGGGCTGATGCAGATGGTCAGCGTCCTGGCGCTCAACAAGCTTGAGCTCAAGGACATGATCCAGACCGAGATCGCGGAGAACCCGGTCCTCGAAGAGCTGGAAGACACGGTCCCCATGCTGGACCACGTGGCCAGCCGCGAGGCAGACCGCGAGCAGGCCGCGGCGGTCGAAAAAGAGCAGGAGCGCGCCGACCCCTTCGAGGAGATCGACTTTGGCTCCTATTTTCAGGAATATCTGGATCCCGGCTTCCGCTCCCCGCAAAGCTTCGAGTTGAACGACAAGCCGTCCATTGAGAACTTCCTCACCCAGCCCGGCTCACTCATCGACCACCTGCAGTGGCAGGTTGGCTCGCTGTCGTTGGCGCCGCTCGTCCGCGTCGCGGTGGAGTACGTGCTGGGCAACCTGGATGAAGACGGGTACTGCGCGGCGGGAGAGCAGGAGTTGCACGCCGGATGGCTGCGCGAGTTGACCAGCGTTCCATTGCACCCAAACCGCGAGCTGCCGGACGCGGAAGCGCTGCTGGCTCAGGCGCTCGCGATCGTGCGCTCGCTCGATCCGGTCGGCGTCGGGGCCTGCGACCTGCGCGAGTGCCTGCTGCTGCAGATCGCGGCCTGCCAGCGCGCGCTCGCGGGAAAACCGACCGCGGAAGCCCGCCTGGTCCTGCTTGCCCTGGCCCACCGCATCGTCGATACCTGCCTGCCCATGCTGCACAAGCGCGATCTGCGCGAGCTGAGCAAGGCCGCCCAGTGCACCCAGGAAGAGGTCGCCGCCGCGCTCGAGTTTATCCGCACCCTCGACCCCCGGCCCGGCCAGCGCTTCCAGCACTCCGACGCCCGCCTCATCGAGCCCGATGTCTCCTTTGTCAAGCGCGATGACGTGTACATCGCCGTGATGGACGACGACAATCTGCCGACGCTGCGGCTCAACCGCGACTACCGCAAGCTGCTGCAGAAGGGCGAAGCCGAGAAGGACGTCAAGGACTACGTCAAGGACCGCTACCGGTCGGCGTTGCAGCTGATGCGCAACATCGAGCAGCGCAAGAACACCATTCTGCGCACCTGCGAGGCGATCGTCCGCCGGCAGGGCGAGTTTCTGGAGGGCGGCGTCGAGCGGCTGAAGCCCATGATGATCAAGGATGTCGCGGAGGAGATCGGCGTGCACCCCTCCACCGTCAGCCGCGCTGTTTCGAACAAGTACGCGCACACCCCGCAGGGCGTCTTCGAGCTGCGCTTCTTCTTTTCCGAGGGCGTCAACGGGCCCGAGGGCTCCGGAACCCCGCTGATGCTGCTCAAACGCCGAGTCAAGAAGCTGATTGAAGACGAGGACCCGAGCAAGCCGCTGACCGACGACCACATCACCGAACTGCTGAAGAAAGACGGGATCGATGTAACTCGACGCACCGTGGCAAAGTATCGCGAGGATATGCGCATCCCATCTACGCATCAGCGGCGTGTACGCGGGTAAGCCGCGATCGCTTTGAAAAGGAGCAACGATGGACGTTGAGTACACAGGCAGGCAGGCGGTCGTGACCGACGAGATGCGTGCCCTGGCGGGACCTTTTTTGGACCGCATGGAGAAGATGATCGGGCGCGGCTCGAGCGCGCACGTCGTGATGAGCGCGGAAAAAAACCGGCAGATCGCCGAGGTGACGGTCAAGACCCGCTCCCACGACCTGGTCGGGTTGTGCGAGTCGACGGCCAGCCCCGAGGCCGCGCTGCGCCAGGCGCTCGAAAAAACCGAAGCCCAGGCCATCCGCTTCAAGGAGAAGCGCGCGACCCAGAAGCGGCTGCCCAAGGATGAAAAAGCGATGGTGGAGACGGCGCTGGCCCGGCCCGGCAAGGCCAAGCGGACCGGCCTGCTCGCCGTGCCCGATTCGCCGCTTGACGAAGCCCTCGGCATCGAGCCTGACCGCGCCCCCGGCACGCCTGCGCCTGCCCAGAACGGCCACGGCGGCAGGGAACTGTCCACGCTCGAACCGCACGTCACGCGCACCATCGACGCTTTCGCGCTCGGCCCCATGAGCCTGGAGGAGGCGATCAAAGAGCTGGAAACCCGCAATCGCGAGATCTTCATCTTCCGCGATAAGGCCGGGTTGATGCGCATCCTGCACTGCAAACGCGACGGCACGCTCGAGTTGATTGAACTGCCGTAGCGGCTCTGCCGTAAACTATCCGCAACCTGGGCGGCAATTCAGCGGAAATTGCGTCCAGGCTCTGCAGGGGGAGCGTGAGCGAGACCGGACCAACCCGTGAACTGGTGGTGCTCACCGGCCTCTCCGGCTCCGGCAAAGGCTCCGCCCTCAAGGCGTTTGAAGATCTCGGCTACTACGCGGTTGATAACCTCCCCATCGAGCTGCTGCCGCCATTCGCCGAGCTGATTGCCAGCGCCGCCACCGCGCGCAAGGCGGCAATCGTGGTTGATGTGCGCGAAGGCGACGCACTCGAACAGCTGCCCGCCACTTTGCTGAGTATGCGCAAGACCCTGCCCGTCTCCGTGCTGTTTCTGGAGGCGGCCCGGCCGGCACTGCTGCGGCGCTACTCCGAAACGCGCCGTCCGCACCCGCTCGGCGCGGACGAAAGTGTGGAAGCCTCGCTCGATGCCGAGCGCATGCTGCTGGAGCCGGTGCGCAACGTCGCCGATGTGGTGCTCGAGACCACCAACTTCAACGTGCACGAACTGCGGGCGTACCTGCAGACCCGCTTCGGCGCCGAGACCGGCAAAAGCCTGCTCGTCTCGGTCACCAGCTTCGGCTACAAGAATGGAATCCCGCTGGGCGCCGACCTGGTGCTCGACGTCCGCTTCCTGCCCAACCCCCACTTCATCCCCGCGTTCCGCCCGCTCACCGGCCAGGACCAGCAAGTCGTGGACTACGTCAACGGCTTCCCGCAGACGGCCGAATTTCTCAACAAGACGCTCGACATGCTGCTGTTCCTGCTGCCGCACTATATTCACGAGGGCAAGAGCTACCTGACGGTTTCGTTCGGCTGTACCGGCGGCCAGCACCGCTCGGTGATGATTGCCGAGGAGGTAAGCCGGCGGCTTGCCGGTGAGGACTACCGCGTCAAGACCACGCACCGCGACATGCCGCGGTGAATGCCCCTGCGTACATAGTCGAATGTCGCAATCCGCAAGGGCTCGCGCATCCGCGTCCTGCTTACTACACTGTGGAAAGAGTGAGCATGGAACGACACACGGCGGCACGTAGTTGGCGAAAGCAGGCGGGGCAGTGAAGCGCATCCTCCGCCTGCTCGGCTACCTGCGCCGCTATGCGCTGCAGGCCGCGGCCGCGGTCGTGCTGATGGCGCTGGTCGGTCTGCTGGAAGCTTTCCGCGTCCTTCTCATCGGGCCCATTTTCGACAACGTGCTGCACCCCGGCAAAGCCTCGCGCTCCGTGCAGCTGCTGGGCAACTTCAACCAGCGCTTCGGCACCCACCTCAACCTCGACCTGCACACCTTCACCCCGCACTGGATGCACAACGAGTGGACCATCGTCGGCTTCGCTCTGGTCGCGTCCACGCTGCTCAAGAGCGTCTGCGATTTCTCCGGCACCTATCTCGTCAACTACGCCGGCTTCGGCATGATTACCGACCTGCGCGACGACCTGTACGAGACCATGCTGCGCCGCTCGGCCTCGTTCTTCCAGAAGCACGCCACCGGCACCCTGCTCTCTACTCTCATCAACGATATCGAGCGGGTGCAGTACGCGATGTCGTCGGTGCTGTCGGACTTTCTGCAGCAGTTCTTTACACTCATCTTCACGCTGGTGCTGGTCATCGCGCTGGGCGGCAAGCTCGCCTGGCTGCTGCTGTTGTTCGTGCCGATTGTGGCTGCTTCGATCCGGCGCATCGGGCGCAGCGTGCGCAAAACCACCCGCGGCGGCCAGGACAAGCTCGCCGAGATCCAGAACATCCTGCACGAGACCATCACCGGCAACCGCATCGTGAAGGCCTTCAACATGGAGCGATGGGAGCTGGGCCGCTTTCGCGCGGCGGCGCACCGGCTGCTCCGCGCCAACCTGCGCTCGGTGCGCGCGCAGGCTGTCTCGTCGCCGCTGATGGACGCGATCGGCGCCGTCGCCATCGCGCTGCTGCTGCTGGTCGGCCGCGGGCAGATCCAGTCCCGCTCCATGACCGAGGGCCAGTTCTTCACCTTCCTCGTCGCGCTGTTCAAGCTCTACGATCCGGTCCGCAAGTTCGCGCTCTACTACAACAACTTCCAGCAGGCGCTCGGCGCATCGAGCGAAATCTTCCGCTTTATCGACGACCAGGACGATCTCGTCGAAAAGCCCCGCGCGCACCACCTGAAAGGCTTTCACGATTCGATTCGGCTGGAGCACGTCGCCTTCTCTTACGCGCCGGAACACGCGGGCGACGGCGAGAGCCAGGTACTGTTCGACGTCAATCTAACCATTCACGAGGGCGAGGTGGTCGCGCTCGTCGGCCCCAGCGGCGCGGGCAAATCGACGCTCGTCAATCTCATCCCGCGCTTCTTCGACGTCACGTCAGGCCGCATCCTCATCGACGGCCACGACCTGCGCGAGGTCTCCACGCGCTCGCTGCGCGAGCAGATCGGCAAGGTTACCCAGGAGACGATTCTGTTCAACGACACCATTCGCAACAACATCGCGTACGGAAGACCCGACGTGCCGCTGGCAGCCGTGCAGGCCGCGGCGCGCGCCGCCTTCGCGCACACCTTTATCGAGCAGCTGCCCGAAGGCTATGACACACCCATCGGCGAGAAGGGCTTCCGGCTCTCGGGCGGCGAGCGCCAGAGGATCGCGATTGCGCGCGCGCTGCTTAAGAACGCGCCCATCCTCATCCTCGACGAGGCCACCTCCTCGCTCGACGCCGAGAGCGAGTCGCTGGTGCAGCCCGCCCTCGGCAACCTGATGGAGGGCCGCACGGTCATTGTCATCGCGCACCGGCTCTCGACGGTGCGGCGCGCGACGCGCATCGGCGTGATGGAAGGCGGCGCGCTTACCGCGATCGGCACGCACGACGAGCTGCTGCGGCAATCGCCGACCTATCGAAGGCTCTACGATCTGCAGTTTGCCGGCATGGCCGAGCAGGAGGCGCAAGCGTGAGTGCATGGGAGCGGGTAGTCGAGCCGCTGGGCGAACCACAGGATTCTCGCGCGACGAATGCGCCGGCACCACATTCGCCGGCCTCATCCATTGCTTCCATGACTGGCTATGCGCGCGTCTCCTCGCGCGCTGCTGACGCGCCGAGCCTTACCCTCACGCTCAAGAGCATCAATCACCGCTTCCTCGATCTGCAGCTGCGCCTGCCCGCCGGGGCTGAAGCGCTGGAGGCATCGATTCGCGGAGAACTGAAGCGCTCGCTGGCACGTGGCCATGTTGAGTGCACGCTCACGCTCGACCGCGCGGGCAGGCGGGACGGCAGCGAGCGCCGTGCGACAGCAGCCCGCTTCGATCTCGACGCCCTGCGTACCTATGTGGAAAGTTTTCGCGCGGCGGCGGCGGCGCTCGGCGTTGCCGTGGAGCCGGACCTGAACGTGGCCGCGCAACTACCCGGCATGCTGCTGGCCGCGCTGGAACCGCGCGTCGAAGCCGCGGCCGAGGAGCAGGCGGCACTCGATGCCATGCTGGCGCGCGAGGTGCCGGCCCTGCTAACCGAAGCGCTCGCCGCACTACGCGCGATGCGAACCGTGGAAGGCGCGGCGCTTGCCGCCCTTCTGCGCGACGGGCTCGATCGCCTGAGCCTGATGGTCAAGGAAGTGGGCACGCTGCGCAGCGGCATGCAGGATGCCCACTTTGCCCGCATCGCCGAACGGCTCGACGCACTGGTCGGCCGCGCGTTCGACCGCGACCGCGTGCTCGCCGAGGCCGCGCTGCTGGCCGAGCGCGGCGATGTCGAGGAAGAAGTCGCGCGCATGCACACGCACATCACGCACTTTCGCGGACTGCTCGATGGCGGCGGCGAGGCCGGCAAGAAGCTCGACTTCCTGCTGCAGGAGATGAACCGCGAAGCCAACACGCTGCTCTCGAAAACGGCCGGAGTGACCGGCGGCAGCGCGCGCATCACCGAATGCGGCCTCGCGATGAAAGCGGAAATCGAAAAACTCCGCGAGCAGGTGCAGAATCTGGAGTAGGGCAGGCACCAGACGAATTCGAACCAGCACAGGAGGCACTTGGCAGGCATTCTCTTCATCATTTCGGCTCCATCCGGCTCGGGCAAATCGACCCTCGTCGCGCAGCTCCGCTCGCTGGTGGCCGACCTCGAATTCTCCGTCTCCTACACCACGCGCGCACCGCGCGGCTCCGAGGAGAGCGGCCGCGAGTACCACTTCATCTCCGTGCCGGAGTTCGAAGCGATGATCGCGCGAGACGAATTCCTGGAGCACGCCAATGTCTTCGGCAACTACTACGGCACCGCGCGCCGCTCGCTCAGTGACGCTACCGCGCACGGCAAGGACCTGCTGCTCGACATCGACGTGCAGGGCGCCGAGCAGGTGCGCACGCGCATGCAGGAAGCAGTCAGCATCTTCGTGCTGCCGCCTACGCCCGAGATACTGGAAGCCCGCCTGCGCAATCGCAGCCGCGCCGAGGGCAGCCTCGATGACGCGGTCATCGCCCGCCGCCTGGCCAAGGCCCGCAGCGAGATCGGCAGCTATGACCGCTACGGGTATGTGCTGCTGAACGACATTTTGGATATCGCGGTGGACGAACTTTCAGCTATCGTGTCGGTAGAACGGTTCCGGCGGGCAGGTGCCTCGCAGGAAACACCGGCGGAACTGGCGCGCCTGGAAGCCCTGGCGGCGGGATGCCGGCAGGCCGGCATCCGTTCGCGGCTGCAACCGGTACTCGCTGCCTTCGGGCTGCCCGGGTACTCCAACTGAAGCGCAAGAGCAGTCCCTTTTGGGAGGCAGTTCATGAAGCTTGAGCACGAGTTCGACAGCAATTTCCGCTATGTCATCGTGGCCGCGCGCCGCGCCCGCCAGCTGCAGAACGGCTCCGCGCCGTTGATCCCCACCAGCTCGTTCAAAGCCTCGAAGATCGCGCAGAACGAGATCATGGCGGGCATGGTGCAGCACGTCCGCCATGAAACGCCGGTCATCAAGCCCGGCTTCGACGCGCCCGAGATCCCGCGCTTCGTCTAGGTGCGCGCCTCGCGGACCGCTTTTCCAGGGCTCGATGCGCCCGCCTCTTCATGCGCGATCCCGTTACAATGGGGTGAACTACGGAGGTGCGCATGAAGATCACCCTGGGTGTCACCGGCGGTATCGCGGCGTACAAGGCGGCTGAACTGCTGCGGGCCTTGCAGAACAAGGCGCTCGACGTGCACGTCGTCATGACCGAGGGCGCGCAGCGCTTCATGCAGCCGCTCACCTTTGCCGCGCTCTCCGGCCATCGTGTGATCACCGGCATGTGGAGCGAGCAGGCCGACGACGAGGCCGCCGGCCGCACGCCGGCGATGGAGCACATCGAGCTCGCGCAGGCGACCGATGCGCTGGTCGTCGCGCCCGCTACCGCCGACACGCTGGCCCGTTTCGCGCAAGGCCGCGCCGACGACTTCCTCTCCACGCTGTATCTCGCCACCCTCGCCCCTGTCATCCTCGCGCCTGCCATGAACGTCCGCATGTGGGAGCACCCGGCCACCCAGGCCAACGTCGCCCTGCTCGAGGAGCGCGGCGCCGCCATCGTCGCCCCCGCGAGCGGCGCGCTGGCCTGTGGCATGCAGGGCAGCGGCCGCCTGGCTGAAACTTCGATCATCGTCGAAGCGGTTCTCGGCGTGCTCCACAACCGCGAGGACCTTGCCGGCGAGACCGTGCTGATCACCGCCGGGGGTACCCGCGAGGCGGTCGACCCGGTGCGCTTTCTCGGCAACCGCTCCAGCGGCAAGATGGGCTACGCGCTGGCCGAAGCCGCGGCGCGGCGCGGCGCGCGGGTGATCCTCGTCTCCGCGCCCACGGCGCTGCGTGCTCCAGCAGGCTGCGAACTCGTATCTGTAACCACGGCTGAGCAGATGCGCAACGCAATTTTCGCGCGGCTTCCTGAGGCATCGATGGTCGTCATGTCGGCCGCGGTCGCCGACTACCGCCCGCGCATGGTCGCCGAGCAGAAGCTGCGGCGCTCCGGTCCCATCACGCTTGAGCTCGACCCGACCGAGGACATTCTCTCGGAAATCGTGCTGCGCCGCGAGCCCGGCGTGCTCGTCATCGGCTTCGCCGCAGAGACGGAAGATGCGATGGCCAGCGGCCGCGCGAAGCTCGTCCGCAAGGGCGCCGACGCCATCGTGCTCAACGACGTTTCGCGCGAGGGCATCGGCTTCGACTCCGACAACAACGCCGCCACCTTCCTGACGCCGACCACCGCCATCGATCTGCCGCAGATGTCGAAGCGCGCGCTCGCCGACCGCATTCTGGGCGAGGTGCTGCAGCTGCGCCGCCCGCAGATTCTGCTTTCAGAAACCGGCGCCACCTCACCGCTGAGCTGCTGACATGCCGCCCACGCTTTCCGCCGAGGCCGCGGCGGCCCTGCGCGCGCGGCTTGACTTTCTCCGCGACCTCGGCGTCTACGATCTCTACCGCCGTGGTGCGAGCTTCACCGAGGAAAGCTTGTTGGTTACGGAGCAGGAGGCAGCCCCGCAACAGCATGTATTTGCAACTGCACCAGTTACAGAAACCCAGGAGGACCACGAAATCGCCGCCCGCAAACCCGCCCAGCCACTCGCGCCACCCACCGCATTCCCCAGCGCGCCCATCGCACCCGCCGCACGCGGAGCCGCGCTCGCGGCCATCCGCGCCGAGATCGGCGACTGCACCCGCTGCCCGCTTGCCTTCGCGGGCCGCCGCACCATCGTGTTCGGCGACGGCGACCCCAACGCGCGCCTGCTCTTCGTCGGCGAAGGCCCCGGCGCGGACGAAGACGCGCAGGGCATTCCCTTCATCGGCAAGGCCGGCCAGCTGCTCAACAACATGATCACAGCGATGGGCCTCTCGCGCGAACAGGTCTACATCGCCAATATCGTCAAGTGCCGGCCGCCGGGCAATCGTGTGCCCGAGCCTGTCGAAGCCAACACCTGCACCCAATTTCTGTTCGAGCAGATCGGCATCGTGCGGCCGGAGGTCGTCGTCGCTCTCGGCTCGACTGCCGCTACCTACCTGCTCGGCGCGAAAAGCCCGCTCAGCGCCCTGCGCGGCCGCGTCCATCCCGCGCTCGGCACCAAGCTCATCGTGACGTACCACCCGGCCTACCTGCTGCGCGACCCGCGCCAGAAAAAGGAAGCCTGGACCGACCTCCAGCTCGCCATGCGCGAGCTCGCCGCCAGCGGTTCCTGATTTATGCGCGACGGCCGTGCCGCGGTTCGCGTCGAGACAGAGATCCGCGGCGGCTCTGCTTCGTGAGCCCCTCATTCCCATGCGGAAGAAAATTGCCGCTCTGCTGCACTAAGTGCTTTGGGCGCGGCACCTCCATGTGCTATACCTCGTGCCACAAAGACAGGACGCCCCGGCAGCGCCGGGAAAACTCTTGCACCCAGCCTCCAGCGTTTCCGCCTGCGGCACTGCATGTCTCAACAATCGCTGCGCTATAGCAGCTCCCATTCCGCCCCATCGGTTGTCAGCTTTTTCCTTCAGGAGAAGTGCCGCATGCATGTTGATCTCTTTCGTTTGCGCGCGAGCCTGCGCCCCGCCGCAGCCGCTGTCCTCTTGGCTGCTCTGCCCGCCGCCGGTTCCGCCTACGGGCAGGTGGCCCCTGCGCTTCAGCGCTCCGCCATCAGCCTCGGCCGGCAGCAGCCGTCCGCGCTGGTCGCCGGTACGGTCTGGCTCCAGCTGCACAACCAGGCCGCGCTCGATGCCGCCGTGCAGGCGATGTACACGCCCGGCTCCCCGAGCTACCAGAAGTTCCAGGGCCCGGACGCCTTGAAGCAGTTTGCCCCCACGGCGGCCGAAATGGCGAGCGTGAAGAAGGAGCTTGCCGCGCACAATCTCTCCGTCGTCAGCGCCGACCCCAACAACTTTTCCATCAAGATCCAGGGTCAGAGCTCCGACTTCGAGGCCGCGTTCCACACCACTGTGATGCAGTACCGGATGAAGACCGGAGCGACCGTCAACGCGCTCGCGGCCGCGCCCACCCTCGGCACTGCCGGCCTGGTCCGCGCCGTCACCGGCATCGCCGGCGCCGGCTTGCAGCCCTTCCTCAAGCACCCGCTCGACCCCGCCACCGGCAAGCAGATCGGCCTGGTTCCGGCAAACGGCTCTGAGAATCCGCAGGGCGTCGTCTTCTCCTCCAACTGCCTGTACACGCCGCAGACCGTCAAGCTCACCACCCCCGGCGCGAGCCTGCCCGCGGCGGCCTATTCGGGCCTTGTCTACGGCGCCTCGCCGGCGAACACCACCCGCGGCACCATCAGCCCGTGCGGCTACTCGCCCCAGGATGTTTACAAACTCGCCGGCCTCAACACGGTCTACGGCCAGGGCTACACCGGCAAGGGCCAGACCATCGCCATCGTCGATGCCTACGGCTCCCCGACCATCCAGGCCGACCTCGCCAGCTTCAACAAGACTTACGGCCTCACGCCTGCCACCAGCACCAACTTCCAGGTGTTTGAGACTGCCCCAATCACCAAGACCAATACGGGCTGGGCCGAGGAAACCACGCTCGATGTCGAGTGGTCGCACGCCATCGCGCCCGACGCCAACATCGCCCTCGTCACCACCCCGACCAACAATGATGACGATCTCCAGCAGGGCGTGCTCTACGTCATCGAGCACCATCTCGCCAATGTGATCTCCAACAGCTACGGCGGCGGCGAGCTTGCCTCCGACATCCAGACCATCACCTCCTGGGACGAGATCTGCCAGCTCGCCGCGTACGAGGGCATCTCGGTCAACTTCGCCACCGGCGACAGCGGCGACTATTTCGCCACGGAGGGCACAACCGACGTCAGCTCGCCGGCGGACTCGCCTTATGCCACAGCCGTGGGCGGCACCAGCGCTTCGTTCTCGCCGTTTGACGGCTCCATCGTGCAGACTGGCTGGGGCACCAACATTACGCAGCTCGGGCTGCCCAGCGGCGTCTCCGACCCGCCTCTGGTCTACGGCTTCCAGGGCGGCGCGGGTGGAGGCGTCAGCCAGTACTTCAAGCTGCCCAGCTATCAGGCGTCCCTGCAGGGCTCTGGCCGCGAGCTGCCCGATGTCTCCGCGCTGGCCGACCCCTACACCGGGGTTGAAGTGCTCTTTACCGAGAAAGGGCAGCGCTACTACGTCCTGATCGGCGGCACCAGCCTGGCCACGCCCATCTTCTCGGCCGAGTGGGCCCTGCTCGATCAGCGCTTCGGCTTCCCCCTGGGTCAGGCCGCGCCGTACATCGCCCAGGTTGCCGCCACCCAGGCCATTACAGACGTGACCGCGCCTTCCACGCAGTTCTCGGTGCAGGGCGCGGTCGCCGACAGCAAGGGCGTGAAAACCTACTCGGCCGAGGCGCTCGCCGCTCCTGAGACCAGCGCCGGCTTCCTCGGTGCGCTCTACAACGACGGCATCGGCAACCTGTACGACCTCACCTTCGGCACGGATACCTCGCTGGCCGTCGGCCCGGGCTGGGACCCGGTCACCGGCTGGGGCACGCTCAATATGCCGGCCATCTTTACCGCGCTGGCTGGGGTCAAGTAGCTCTTATCGCACACAAAAGGCCAGGTTCTCGGACCTGGCCTTCTCTGTGTCACAATGCAAGGCCGCCTACGCGGGCGCTTCGTGCACCGTCCGAAGGACCGGCCACTTAGTGACGTGTGTACCAGGATGCTCGCAGCTCGGAGCCTGGATGGCCCTCCCGTTGGTCGGGATTGGCTACCGCTAGCCGGCATGATGCGCGCGACCTGTTACCCTCGCCCAAGTGGCCCTGTTCTGCGATGTCGCTCTGCCCGTGCCGCTCGATCGCGTGTGGACCTACCGCTGCGTCCTCTCTGAGCCCACGCCGGTGGTAGGTGCCCGCGTGCTGGTCCCGTTCCGCAGCGAGAAAATGGCCGGTATCGTGACCCGCGTGCACGACGACGCGCCACCGGTCGAAGCCAAGCCCATCCTCGCTGTCCTCGATACCGAGCCCGCCATCGCGCCCGATCTGATGCGGCTTGCCGAGTGGATCGCCGGCTACTATCTGTGCCCGCTGGGCGAAGTCCTGCGCACCATGCTTCCCCTGGTTGCCGAGGTCCGCCGCCGGGTGCTGCTGCGCATTGCCGAGGCCGGCCGCGCCGCGCTTTCCGCCGGCGCCGCGCAGGGCTCCTCGCGCCGCTCCCGACGCACGCCCGCCGAGCAGGATCTCGAATACAACGTGCTCAATTATCTCGAGAACGGCGAGCCGGCGCGTCTGGGCAGCCTGCGCACCGCGACCGGCGCCAGCCGCGAACTGCTCGACGGCATGCTGCGCAAGAAGTGGCTCGAACGCGAGACCGAAGCCGAGCCCCGCGCCGCCGGCCGCACCGTGCGCTGGGCCGTGCTGCAGGTCGCGCCCGAAGGGCGCCTGCCGAAGCTCAACCTCAATCAGCAGCGCATCCTGGCCGAGCTCGCCGGCGCCGGCGGCGCGCTGCCTGTGCCCGAGCTGCGCATGCTGCTAGCGAAGGGCGATCTCCCGGCTGAATCCGCGCCACCCCAGTCCACCCTCGCCGCCCTGGTGCGCCGGGGACTGGTGCTGCTCGAAGAGCGCCCGCTCGCCTTCCACGTCTCCGGAGTCACCCCCGCGGGCACACACCTGCACCCGCTCAACCCACCGCAGGTCCAGGCGCTCGCCGCCATCACTACCGCTATGGAGCGCCCCGGCTTTCAAGCTTTGCTGCTCCACGGCGTCACCGGCTCGGGCAAAACGGCGGTCTACCTCCAGGCAATGACCCAGGCGCTCGCCCAGGGCCGCGGCGCTCTGCTGCTGGTGCCGGAGATCGGCCTCACCCCGGCGATGGCCGGGCAGATGCACGCGGCCTTCGGCGCCCAGGTCGCGCTGCTCCACTCCGCGCTCACGCCGCAGGAGCGCGCCGAGCAGTGGCACCGCATCCGCCGCGGCGAAGCCCGCATCGTCGTCGGCACCCGCTCCGCCGTCTTCGCGCCCGTCGCGAACCTCGGCCTGCTCATCGTCGATGAAGAGCACGACTCTAGCTACAAGCAGGAGGAGATGCCGCGATATCACGCCCGCGACGTCGCCGTGATGCGCGCCAAGCTGCTCGATATCGCCGTCGTGCTCGGCTCCGCCACCCCCTCGCTCGAGAGCTGGCACAACGCCCAGCGCGGCCGCTACCGCCTGCTCACCATCCGCGAGCGCGTCCACAACCGCCCGCTACCCGCGGTCGAGCTGCTTGACATGCGCAATGAGTTTCGCGAGACCGGGCAGGAGCACCTGTTCGCCCGCAAGCTCATCGAGCAGACCCAGCACACGCTCGACCGCGGCGAGCAGGCGATCATCCTGCTCAACCGGCGCGGCTACTCCTACGTCGCCATGTGCCGGGCCTGCGGCGAAAAGCTCCAGTGCGAGAACTGCGCCATCGCGCTCACCCTGCACAAGGCCGTGCTCGGCTCGACCGACGAACACGCCCACATCGGCCAACGCCTGGAGTGCCACTACTGCGGCTATAAAACCCGCGTCCCCTCGCGCTGCCCGCACTGCGAGTCCGAGCACCTCTACTATCTCGGCGCCGGCTCGCAGCAGGGTGAAGAGCGGCTCACCGAGCTGTTTCCCGGCGCGCGGATCGGCCGCATGGACCGCGACACCGTCCGCGGCCGCTTCGATATGGAGCGGCTGCTGCAGCGGCTGCACTCGGGCGAAATCAACCTGCTGGTCGGCACGCAGATGATCGCCAAGGGCCACGATATCCACGGTGTCACCCTGGTCGGCGTGGTCGGCTGCGACCATGCGCTGGGCCTGCCGGACTTCCGCGCCGCCGAGCGCGTCTTCCAGCTGCTGATCCAGGTCTCCGGCCGCGCCGGCCGCGGCCAGCTGCCGGGCAAGGTCATTGTGCAGACCTACCACGCCGACCACTACGCCATCGCCTGCGCCGCGCAGCACAATTACCTGGCCTTTGTGGACCGCGAAATGAAGCTGCGCCGCTACATGCATTACCCGCCGTTTGCCGTGCTCGCCAACCTCGTCCTGCAAAGCCCCCGCCTGGAAGAGGCTGCGGACTGGGCAGGGAAGCTGGGGCAGTGGTTCCGGGAGACGCCACTGCCGGGCGTGCGCATGCTGGGCCCAGCTTCCGCGCCGCTCTCGAAGGTCAAACGCATTTACCGCTTTCACCTGGTCGTGAAGGCCGAAAACCGCGCCGCGCTGCACCGCGCCCTGTGCGGCGCTTTGGCCTTTGCCGAGGCCGCCGCCATCCCGCGCCGCAACCTCATCCTCGACGTCGATGCGGTCAGCCTTATGTAAAACTCAAGACCCCCTACGCGGGAGGCGGCCACTTTGTGGCGTGTTTACCTTGTGTTCGCAATTGCGAACATTGTGGCTCTCCCGTTGGTCGGGATCGACTTCCGCAATGCCGACCAACGGGAGGCCGACAAAGGTTGACGATGCGAGCACCCGGTACACCCGCCACGAAGTGGCCGCCAGCCGCGCAGGCGGTCTTCCGCCTCTCAATCAATAATGTGCAGCTCCTTGCCCGGTTTGAACCGCACCGCCCGCCCCGGCGCGATCGTCACCTCAGTCCCGGTGCGCGGATTGCGGCCGATGCCGGTCTTGCGGGGACGCACGTTGAACACGCCAAACCCGCGCAGCTCGATCCGCTCGCCCGCCGCCAGGGCCTGCTTCAATGTCTCAAAAATTGTATCCACCGCCGCTTCCGCCTTGTTGCGCGGCAATCCGGTCCGTTCCACCACTTGCTGGATGATGTCCTGCTTGATCATGCCGGTTTGTCTCGCCTTTCCCTTCTGCAACGATGTACCGCGCCTTTGCAAGCACGCCTGGCCTCCCGTAAGATGCAGATTCAAACCGAGCTACTTCAACCAGGGACGCGGCGCTGCACGGAAGTCACCTTTCGGGCACCGTGGCGCGGCCGGAGCCCGATGTCCATCAAAAGCGACCGCTGGATCCGTTCTCAGGCCACGGAGAACGGCATGATCTCGCCGTTCAGCGAGAAACAGATGAAGGAAGGCTGCATCTCCTACGGCCTGTCCTCCTACGGCTACGACCTGCGCGTGGCCGATGAGTTCAAGATCTTCACCAACGTCAACTCGGCCGTCATCGACCCCAAGAACTTCGACGAGCGCTCCTTCGTCACCGTCCAGGCCGACTCCGTCATCATCCCCCCAAACTCCTTCGCGCTGGCCCGCTCGGTCGAGTACTTCCGCATTCCCCGCGACGTGCTCACCATCTGCGTCGGCAAATCCACCTATGCGCGCTGCGGCATCATCGTCAACGTCACCCCGTTTGAGCCGGAATGGGAGGGATTCGTTACGCTTGAGATCTCAAACACCACGCCGCTGCCCGCCAAGGTCTACGCCAATGAGGGTTTGTGCCAGATCCTCTTCTTCCAGTCCGACGAGTTTTGCGAAGTAAGCTACGCGGATCGCAAGGGCAAATACCAGGGCCAGCAGGGAATTGTGCTGCCGAAACTGTGAATCTTCACGAAATTACACTAAAGTAACCTTGCGGATCTGAATCAGTAGTTATACAAAGTAACCAGTAACAACGCAGATCTGGGGAACGGGGCTGGGAAACCAGCCCCTCTTTTTTCGCCCGATGCGGCCCAGATGCTGCCCGATGTCCCTTCGCAGACACCTGGCCTACTTTTTTCAACGTGCAATCCCACTCCCATTCGGTATGCTGCATCGTAGTGTCTCGAAAGCACTTGGCGGTTTGCCACGGTTCTTCTATCGGGTTTTTTGAAATTGGGGAGAGTAAGTCTATGAAAAAGCTATTTGCACTTCTTTGCATGGCGGGTATGAGCATTCCGGCTCTGGCGGCCAGTGACAAGGCCACCATCGACAAGCGCCTGGTAGCGGCTACCGACACGCTGAACGCCATCATGGCCACACCGGACAAGTCCATCCCGAACTCCGTTCTGCGCGACGCGACCTGCGTCGGCGTCATTCCCGGTTTGATCAAGGGGGCCTTTATCTTTGGCGCGGAGTATGGCCAGGGCGTGGTGACCTGCAAGACCGGCCACGGCTGGAGCGCGCCTGCGTTCATCAAGATGACCGGCGGCTCGGTCGGCTTCCAGATCGGCGGCTCCGGTACCGACCTGGTCCTGGTCGCGACAAACATGAAGGGCTTCCAGGACCTGCTGAAGAGCAAGTTCAAGATCGGCGCCGATGCCAACGCGGCGGCCGGCCCGGTCGGCCGCGACGCCCAGGCGGCCACCAACTGGAAGCTCCAGTCGGAGCTGCTGACCTGGTCGCGCTCCAAGGGCCTGTTCGCCGGCATCGACCTCAACGGCGTGGCCGTGTACGAGAACACCGAGGACACGACCAATTTCTATGGCCAGCCGCACACCTTCGAGCAGATTTTGAAGGGAAACGTGCTGCCGCCGGATGATTCCAAGACCTTCGTTTCCACGGTGGCCAAGTACTTCCGTGGTTCGCAGGTCGCCAGCTAAGCGAAAAGTCACCCGGGAGAAAGGCCAGCCCGGTATCGGGACTGGCCTTTTCCAGCCTACGCGCCCCGTACACTGGAACGCTGGGTACGGAGGGCTGTGTTTCTGCGGCAACTGCTTGAATACTGGTTGGTGCGCGCGCTGGTCGGCACGCTCGGATCGATGCCTCACGGGGCCGCCCGGCGGATCGGACAGGCAATCGGAGCGCTGGCGTTCACGGGCTTGGCCCGGCTTCGCCGCACCGGGGAGCGCAACCTCGCCCTGGCGTTTCCAGAGGCTGGCCCCGAGTGGCGCGAGCAGACTCTGCGCGGCCTCTACCGCAGCCTTGGCTGGCAGTTGGCCGAGTTCTGCCAGATGCGCCGCTACACCCCCGCGAATACCCGGTCCTTCCTGCGCTACGAGGGTCTGGAGCACTTCGAGCAGGCGCAGGCGCTGGGCCGCGGCGTGCTCATCGTGACCGGGCACCTGGGCGCCTGGGAGCTCTCGAGCTATTACCACTCGGTCATGGGCCACCCCATGAGCATGGTCATCCGCCGCCTCGACAACCCCCGCGTGGACCGGTTTGTGAACCGCATCCGCTGCCTGCACGGCAACCAGGTGCTGCACAAGGACGACTTTGCCCGCGGGCTGCTGGGGGCCATGCGCGAGGGCCGCTCGGTCGGCATCCTGATGGACACCAACATGACGCCGCCGCAGGGAGTCTTCGTCCCCTTTTTCGGGGTTCCGGCCTGCACGGCGTCCGGCCTCGCCCGGGTGGCGCAAAAGACCGGCGCCGCGGTGCTGCCCGGGTTCCTGCTCTGGCACCAGGACGAGCAGAAATACGTGCTGCACTTCTACCCTCGGATCGAGCTCGCGCGCACCGGCGACGGGGAAGCCGACGCGCTCGAAAACACAGCCCGCTGCACGGCGGCGATCGAGCGCGTGATCCGGGCGTATCCTGAGCAGTGGCTGTGGGTGCACCGCCGCTGGAAGACGCGACCGCCCGGCGAGGCGCCGATCTACTAGCCGCGCGGCTTTTCGTTATCGAACCCCGTCGCGATTGGACTCGAATGCCCTCCGACTCTCATCCCGTCCCGCTCGGCGAACTGGCTATTGCCCTGCATGGCGCATTGCGGCCTGCTTCGGCGGCCCAGCGTCTGATCCGCGGCATCGCCAGCCCCCGCGCGGCGACCGCGGAAATGCTGGTTTTTGCCGAGGATGAGCGCTCGCTCGCAGCCGCGGAGGCCAGCCGGGCAGGCGGCATTCTCGCCAGTGCCGAGCTGGCAGCCCAGGTCCGGACCGAGCACCCTCTGCTGATCGTTGCCCATCCGAAGCTCGCCTTTGCCCGCGCCGCACGGCTGCTGCGGCCGGTCCCGGAGCCTTCCGGAATCCACCCGCAGGCCTCGGTCGCGCCCACCGCCCTGCTCGCGCGCGACGTTTCGGTCGGCCCGTTCGCGGTGATCGAGGCGGAGGCGCGGCTGGGCGAGGGAGTGCGCGTGGAGGCGGGCGCGGTGATCGGCGCAGGCTCCGTGCTCGGCGCCCGCTGCCACATCTACCCGCGCGTGGTGCTGTATCCGGGCGTGCGGATGGGCGAGCGGGTGGTGGTGCATGCCGGCGCGGTGCTGGGCTCAGACGGTTTCGGCTACGTGCGCGACCGGGCGACGGGCGCATACCTCCAGTTTCCGCAGCAGGGCAGCCTGGTGATCGAGGATGATGTGGAGATCGGCGCCAACTCGACGATCGACCGCGGCGCGCTCGAGGAAACGCGCATCGGGCGCGGCGTCAAGCTCGACAACCTGGTGCACATCGGACACAACGTGCTGGTTGGCGCCGACGTGGTGATCGCGGCGCAGACCGGGGTTTCCGGGTCAAGCACGATCGGCGCGGGCGCGGTGGTCGCGGGCCAGGTCGGCATCGCCGACCATGTCACAATCGGCGAGGGAGCGATCCTGGGCGCGCAGTGCGGCGTGCCGTCGAATAAGCGCATTGAGGGGCCCGGGATCCTGTTTTGGGGAACGCCGGCGCGGCCCATCCAGCAGTATCTGAAGGAACTGGCCACGCTGGCACGGCTGACGAAGCGTAGGGGCAGGTAGCCGTGGCCATCGTGGTGGTGGGCGGCCACTCGCGCAACATCGGCAAGACTTCGGTGGTGGCCGGGTTGATCGCGGCGCTGCCGGAGTTTGGCTGGACGGCCTTCAAGATCACCCAGTACGGCCACGGCTTCTGCACGGCTGACGGCGCAGCCTGCGACTGCCAGACCGACGACCACACGCTGGCGGTGAGCGCGGAGAAGCCGGGTGGCGACGCAACGACCAGTAGCGCCGCGGCCACAGATACGGCCCGCTACCTGCGTGCCGGCGCCGAGCGCTCGCTGTGGGTGCGGACGCGCACCGGCCTGCTGGCCGAGGCCATGCCGCGCATCCGCAAGGAGATTGCGGCCTCGCGCAATGCGATTCTGGAATCCAACTCGGTGATGCAGTTCCTGCAGCCGGATCTGTACCTGAGCGTGCTGGACGCGGGCACGGCGGACTTCAAGGAGTCGGCACGGCTATTCCTGGACCGCGCGGACGCGCTGCTCCTCGTCGACCGGCCTCTCGCGCCGCAGTGGAAAGGCGTCTCCGCGCGGCTGACGGCCGGCAAGCCGCGCTTCCCAGTGCACGCGCCTGCCTACCTGTCGCCGGAGCTGGTCGAGTTCGTGCGGGAGCGCCTGCGATGCACGGCTACTCCGAGCGCAGCGCTTCGTTCGGGTCCACCAGCGACGCCCGCCGGGCTGGAATAAGACAGGCGCCCGCTGCGACCAGCACCAGCAGCCCGGCCGCGCCCGCGACGATCAGCGGGTTCTGCGAGCTGGGGGATCAAGAAATAGAATGGGACGTACGCCAAGGTCGACATAGGCTCTTAGAGTTTTAGGGCTGGGCAACGGGCCTTCGGCTTTCTCTAGCCTAGATTTACTCACCGAAAAGTAACTTGACGGGCGCTTCTTAGACGTTCACGTTGAACGCGCCGCATCAGGAGGTGCGGTGTGCATGATGAAAATGTTACTGAAGCAATGTTTGTGCTCAGCCCTGCTCGCAGGCTTAGTTTCGACTGCGTTCGCACAAAGTTTAAAACGTGCTCCAGATGAGCGGTTCTATCCCTTGGTGTTTAAGCACGTTCTCAAGACGCAGCAGCCGACTGCAGTGACTACCACCGCTCCGAATATGGATTTCTTCTCGCGCACGATCGGTTTGACTGAAACTGAGAACGCCGCGCTCCTTCAGGAAGCCCAAGCCTGGCAGGCTGATGTTGCACCTGTGGATAAAACCGCATTCGCAATGATTGCCTCTATTCGAGCGCGTACACCTGGAGGACACCTCGCTCCTGGGCAGCAGCCTCCGGTTCCGCCTCCTGAACTGCTGGCGATGCAGACGCAGCGGGATACCCTTACTTTGAAGCATGTCCAGCATCTACACGCCATGCTCGGCGATCAGCGCTTTGCCCAATTCGACAAGACTATCCGCAATGCTACTCAGGGGCATGCAGCGCCAAACACAACAACAACAACACAGTGAGCCTGCGGTCTGGGCAAGGGGAAAAATCTATGACCTGCCGAACTGGTTTCGGGATGGCCGTTGTCTGTGCGGCTATGATCGCACCAGCAGTTCTTCAAGCACAATCTATCACCGGTTATTCTGCTATCTTCGAAACCGGACTTTGCCCTCCTGGATCAACACCTCAACCTCCTGGAACTCATCCATCCCCGTATATAAGTTTCCCAATAGGGCATGGCCCGGTTACCTGTACATTAGCAAACTCAACCAACCTAAGCGCCGAGACAGAGTCGGAAACCGAGGAAGACTATACCGCAGCGCTGTATTACGATGTGCAAACAGCCACGTCGGAGTACTACAACATCCAATCGAGTCCGGTTGCGTCCCAGACCACGGCGCCGACAAATGGCGGCGCTAGCACGCTCATGTCATATGAATACCCCGGCGCAAATGCCGACGGCATTTATTCGGAAGACACGCTGCACTACTTGAATTTCTTTTATGTGACCACGGGAGGCGGCTATTATGACCCTTACGGCTACAGCGGTATCGTCAATGGCCAAGGCGACGGCAATTATGGAGATGGGTTCTGGTATTATGTGACGGTAATTGGAATTTACGTCGGCGAAGCCTCGGTCGTTCTCGGCCAGACGATCGGCGCAATGAATCACAACTCTATTCACCCTACAAATCCCAACACACCCTCAGCCCGCTCGTACTCGGTTCTAATGCAGACCTTTATTCCCGGTAACAATGCAGAGGCGCCATACAAGCCGCCACCATTCTGCGGCGCAACTCAATACGATAGCCTTCCTATCGGGTGGTTTCAAGGGGATAACCGAGCAGCGAATCCTGACCTGGGAAGTTACCGTTCCTTTCAGCAGGTCACGCTCGGACTGGGCGGTGTTACTCCACCGACCACCGGCGTACAGGACACCGGCTACACACACCTGTTCGCGCAGGATGCAATTACAAACGGGGTTATTTCGCAAGCGGCCTTGCAAGATAGAACGCAAGGGGATTGCCACTATCTAATCTATCTGGACAAGGCGAGCACATCTGGGATGACCAGACCGCAGGCGAATGGGTCAGGAGGCTCGTCTGCCAGCACTACGCTCCAAGGAAGCGCCGGGAATCCGCTGACTCCATCGGGGGCTATCCAGTGGAATGCCCAGATTACATTGACACAATCCTCGCCCACGACAGTGAGTGTCTCTGGCACAATGCTTCACAAGTGCTTTCCAGCCTATGAGCTAAGCGTTGCCGGAACCGATGTAGACTACCAGCCGCCAACTTCCAGCAATTTTTTTACGATCGCGACATGCCTAGCCGGTTTCGGTGAGGTTACCGAATCTTTCAGCACGCAATTGATCATTGCCCCGTAGTGTAGAAACTCACCGCGGAAAGCAGGAGAAAACCAGTGAAGCTAGTAAAAGCGGGACTACTACCAGTATCGATTCTGCTTTTAACCGTGAACGGCTACGGGCAGACAACGCTAACTCAGGTCTTTCGAGATCTGCATAGCCAGGATCCGAAGGTTCGGGCTGCAGCAAACAAGGTAAGCGTCGAGGTTTTTGAGCGAGAGCTCCCTACCATTAGCGCTGAAACGTCAACACTCTGCACAGCACTGACTGATAGTGACGCATATATCCGGCAACAGGCGAGCGCCGTTTTCAGCGTGCTTGCACAGCTCCACCCTGAAGATGCAGCAATGATTTCTGCATGCAGCCCTCAACTTATCAAGGCAGGCGTCGATGCAACTGACCAGGTCCGGCAGAATTCTTTGCTTGCTCTGGCGTATAAAGTGGGCGGCCCTCCTGCAGCCGCCGCTCCAGACTTTGAAGCGGCACTGAATGACCCTATTCTCGCCGTCAAAGAGATTGGAGCTACGGGCATCATGAATCTTCCGCCGGGGAGCAGTTCCGGAAGCATTAAGTTGCTTACCGATAAAATGTCGAGCGAGCAGGATGCCGAATCCAAGGAAGCGCTACTAACTGGAGTCACGCAGGCGCGAAAAACCAATCCAGATGTGGCGCAGTCAGCTTCGAGACTGATCGCCGATTCTGACCCGCGAGTTCAATCGGCTGCCGTTCTTGCTGTCGAATCTCTCAACAGTGATAAATCGCTCGCACTGAGCCAATTGCAGAACTATCAAACCTCTGGGTCGCTCAATCCTGAGGCAAAGCAGAAGCTTGATGCTGCAGTCTTGCGGCTACAAGTGAAAACAGGCCACCAAGACTGAGATAGAGAACTGTGGCGAGGGCAGCCCCGAAGGCCTCAAAGAATAGAACTAGGGCTGCCTCTCCTTCTAGCATTCCCACCCCTCCGATGATGAGCATCCAGAGTGCCGTGACTCCGGCAGCTTGAATAGCTGCCAAGCCGATCCACATGAGCCATCGCTGCCAAGAATTCCGGAGCGGCAGCAGCGCCGCAGAGATTCCACCACCTGTTCCCCAGGCAGAGAGTGAAAGAAAAACTTGGTAGAGCCGGATGGCTCCGATACCGCCCGGCCCGTTGTGCAGCCAGACTCTATCTGCCAGCGGCGCAGTAATGAACGCGGCCGAAAGATAACATGCAGCGCTGAAGAGAAGGCGAACAGCCGCTGTAAAGGTTGTTCCTGCACGTTTCATTTCTCGCCTTTGTGCACTCAGCACTATGTATAACAGCCATTTCGAAAGCCGACAAGGGAGCTCGCAGCTACTTGCCCGGCGGAAACGGCTCCGGGGCGAGCGAGCCGTCGCGCTGCTTCATCAGCATCTGCACCTTGCCCTCGGCGGCCTCCAGCTGCTCCTTGCAGGCGGCCGAGACGCGCATGCCCTGCTCGAAGAGCTTGATCGAGTCTTCAAGCGGCAGGTCGCCGCGCTCCAGTTGCGCGACGATGGTTTCTAGCTGCTTCACGTTCTCTTCAAAGGTCGCCATGGTGCTTACAAGCCTAACTCGCTGAGGCCGGGATGGTCAGCGGGACGCGGGCCGAGCGGCCAGTGAAAGAGGCGCTCGCTCTCCGCGATGGCGAGGTCGTTGATGGAGGCGAGCCGGCGGCGCATGAGGCCCTCGGGATCGAACTCCCACAGCTCATTGCCGTAGGAGCGGAACCACTGGCCGGCGCCGTCGTGCGACTCGTAGGCAAAGCGGACGGCCATGCGGTTTTCCTTGAAGCCCCAGAGTTCCTTGACGAGTCGGTAGTCCTGCTCGCGCCGCCATTTGCGGGTAAGAAAGGCGACGATCGCGAGGCGGCCTTCGAGGAACTCGGCGCGGTTGCGCCAGGCGCTGTCGGGGGAGTAGGCGAGCGCAATGCGCTCGGGGTCGCGGGTGTTCCAGGAATCTTCGGCGGCGCGAACTTTCAGGGATGCGGTTTCAGCGTCGAAGGGCGGCTTGAGGCTGGGCTGGCTCATTGCTTTCTCCAGACTTTCGGTTCAGGAACAGGCTGCGCACGGCTTGCAGCAAAAGAAGGCGAGATATAACGCTACGAGGGGAAAGCAGATCCCTTGGCGCAAGCGCTGCCGCTGCGCTCAGAATGACAACGTTTTTCAGAATGACATTGGTTTCCGGGAGCTCAGGTGGAGGCGGAGATGGCGGCGCGCTCCTCAAGGACCGCGGAGAGGGTTTCGATGGCGGTCGCGTAGCGGCCGAAGGGGGCGCTGGCGGCGACGCCCTGGACCATGGGCCGGGCAACGGCGAGCATTTCCTGGGCGATGCGGACGCCCTCGGCGCGCGCGGCATCGGGGCCGCCGGCTGGGTCGACCGCGGCCATGCGGGCCATGATCTCATCGGGCACCGCGACGCGCAGGTCGTTCTTCATGAACTCGGCATTGCGCAGGCTGGTGAGCGGCCAGATGCCGGCGATGACCGGGATGCGGAACTGCTCCACGCGGCGCAGGAAGGTTTCGAGCAGGCGCAGGTCGAAAACCGGTTGGGTGATGGCGTACTCGGCGCCGGCTTCGACCTTGTAGGCGAAGCGGCGGATCTCGTTCTCCATGTCGGGAACGCCGGGGTTGGCGGCCGCCGCAATGGTGAACCCGGTGGAAACGCCGATGCTGTTGCCGCCGATGTCGAAGCCGTGGTTGAGCTTGCGCACGATATTGACCAGGCCGATGGCGTCCACGTCGAAGACGGCGGTAGCGTCGGGATAGTTGCCGAGCTTGGGCGGGTCGCCGGTAAGGCACAGGATGTTCTTTAAACCGATGGATGAAGCGCCGAGTAGATCGCTTTGAATAGAAAGGATGTTGCGGTCGCGGCAGGTGTAGTGCAGTACAGTGTCGATGCGAGCGTGCTGCTGGATCTGGATGCAGAGCGACTGGGCGCTCATGCGGGCCGAGGCGCGGGGGGAGTCGGGGACGTTGATGGCGTCGACGCCGTGCTCGGCCAGCAGCTTGGCCCCGGCCAGCTCGCGGGTGGTGTCGATGCCGCGCGGCGGGACGATCTCGACCAGGGTGATGAAAGAGCGCTCGGCGAGCAGGCGGCCGATGGTGGAGCGGGCGGCGAGCAGTGGGGGCGGGACGGCGTTCTCCGCGGTTTCGACGGCTGCCTGGACGCGGGCTTCGCCTTTTTCGCCAGGCGAAGCGCTGCTTTGGGCCGCCTGGGCGCGCAGCGAGGCGCGCATGGCGCGGATGTGGGCCGGGGTGGTGCCGCAGCAGCCGCCGACGAACTGCACGCCGGCTTTGAGGAACTTGCGGGCGAAACTGGCCATGTACTCGGGCGAGCAGAGATAGAGGTTGCGGCCGTCGACGGAGCGGGGCACCCCGGCGTTGGGCATGGCAAACAGCGGCAGATGAGTGCCGGCGGCCATGCCTTCTATCGCGCTGAGGACGGCGGCGGGACCGGTGCTGCAGTTGACGCCGATGCCGTCGGCTCCCCAGCCGGCCAGGCGCGCGGCGGCGAGCTCGGGCGGGGTGCCGTCCAGGCAGAGGCTCTCTTCATCGACGGTGACCATGGCGACGACCGGCAGGTGGGGCGCCGTTTCGCGCGCGGCGATCAGGGCCTGCTCGGCTTCCGCGAGCGACATGATGGTCTCGAAGATGAGCAGGTCGGCGCCTGTGTCTAAACCAGCGTCAGGACCGCCGCCGGCGAGCGCGCGGATCTGCTCGGCGTAGGCCTCGCGCACTTCCTCGCGCGCGACCTTGCCCAGCGGCTCCATCTTGATGCCAAGCGGGCCGATGGACCCGGCAACCCAGGCTTCGGTCGCGTGCTTCTCCTTGCGCGCAAGCACGGCCTCGCGAGCCAGGCGGACCCCGGCGCGGTTGATCGCCTCCACCTGGTGCTCGAGCCCGAAGCGTCGCATGCGGAAGCGGTTGGCGCCGAAAGTATTGGTTTCGATCAGCTCGGCGCCGGAGAGCAGATACTCTTCGTGGATGCCGCGGATGAGGTCGGGCTCGGTGAGGTTGAGCTCGTCGTAGCAGCGGTTGATGAAGATGCCGCGGTCGTAAAGCGTGGTGCCCATGGCGCCGTCGCAGAGCACCGGGCGCTCGTGAAAGATGTCGTGCAGGCGATTTGGCATGGGCTGTTTCCCATGCTATGCCAGGGCCGCGGGCGAGCGCCAGAGGAGGCGGGGGGGCCGGGCTGGCAGTGCGCCCGCTTTGGTATACTTGGCTTTCTTCCGGGCTTCCGCCGCGGAGGACCGGGGTTTCCATTTGCGTTTGTTGAACCTGTTTGAGTCCCTGCTTGCACCTGCGAGCAGCCGTATCCGCCGGTATGTGCGTGTTGGGTCTGTCGTCGCCGCTCTTCTGCTGGTTTCTCTCGGGCTGACCGCGTGCGGCAAAAGCTACTATTTCGCGGGACGCGTGCTGCCGCCCAGCGGCATTCTGAACCGCGTGCTGATCGCCGTGCAGAACTCCGGCCGCGGGCAGCTGTTCCTGGTCGACGGCCTGTACGACATCCGCCACAGCTTCGACAACAAGGTTCCGTCGTACCCGATCGGCGGGTACAACGGCAGTTCGCTGCCGGTGGCAATCCAGAACCTGCCGGCAGAGCAGGTGGGTCTGGTGTTTTCAAGCTCCGACGGCTCGGTGTCGCAGGTGAACTACCAGACCGAGAGCTCGACAAGCCTATTTAGCGCGCCCGCGACGAATGCCGTCGCGTCGTCGCTGTTTGCCTCATCGAGCCGGCAGTACATCGTCGCCGCGCAGCAGCAGAACCATGTGCTCGAGGTGTTCGACGCCTCGGCCACGCCCAGCACCTATCTGCTGGACCTGCCGGGTGTGTACCGGGTGTCGATCAACCCGAGCGGCACCATCGCGCTCGCGTTTGTGCAGAACGACAATACGGTGTACAGCGTGGTGCACCTGACATCGGCGCAGCAGCAGGCGGCGGTAAACAAGCCGACGACGTTCCAGATCAACGGCAACACGGCGCATGATTGCGAGCCGCAAAACCTGCCGCAGTACTGCGTTTTCCCGGTGAGCACGGCGAACGCGCCGGTGGACCGCCCCACCAAGGCGGTGTTTTCGCCGGATGGGTCGTCGGCCTACATCATCGACTGCGGACCGGAGTGCGGCGGCCAGACAGCGGGGATGACGCAGATTCCGATTTCGGCCGGCGTGTTGAACACGGGCGCCGCGGGCCCCGCTGGGTCAAACCTGGCGACGTCGCGTTTCATCGCGGTGCCGGGCGGCGCGACCGATGCGATCTTTAACGGGGGCACGATGTACGTGGCAGGCCAGCAGCCGGCGGTACCTGCCGACGGCCTGCTGACGGGGGAGTTGTCGGTCGTGAACCCGGCGGCGGGAACGGTCAGCGCGCCCGTGCCCATCTCCGACGGCACCCACTCGCGCATGGTGCTGGCCGATGACAGTTCCTTGTGGATCGGCAGCTCGAACTGCCAGGGCGGCGAGCGGTACAAACAGTCGCAGGCGGGCGCGGCTACGCCGTATGGCTGCATCACGCTGTTCAACACAGCGACCAATACGGTGACCGCGATCGAGTCGTACAAGGGCGACGGAACCGGCATCGCCGCCCTCACCAATCTGCACAAGGTCTACACGGCCGAGGGCGGGCAGGTGTATATCTACAACACGACCGCCGGCGCCGCGCTCGACAACGCCAACGTCACGGTGCAGGGAACCGCGGTGGATGTGGCGTACATGGACGCGCCGGACGACTCGGACAACTCCTGGTACTAACCACCTGCGGTGGGGCTGGCGACGCCCTTCGGGCGTGAAAGGCACGAGCAGATCCTTCGACTCGCCGCGCTCGCTCAGGATGACAGCTTTGGCGAAGCGACAGTTTTGCTCGGGGGACTGACAGGTTTTCGAGGGCTGGCGGGGATTGTCGGCGAGTTCCGAGGCATGAGCATGCAGGCATATGACATTCTGGCGATCGCGGCGCACCGGGACGATGTGGAGCAGACCTGCGGCGGGACGCTGCTGCGCGCCGCGGCGCTGGGGCAGCAGACGGCCATCCTGGACCTGACCGCGGGCGAGGCGGGGACGCGCGGGTCGGCGCAGGAGCGGGCGGCCGAGGCTGAAGCGGCAGCGGCGCTGTTGGGTGTGGGGCATCGCGAGGCGCTTGACCTGCCCGATGGCGCGGTCGAAAACACCTATGCGAACCGGTTGAAGGTCGTGCGGGTGCTGCGCGCGCTTATGCCGCGGGTGGTGATTCTGCCCTACTGGACCGCGCGGCACCCGGACCACAGCACCTGCGCGGTGCTGGGGTACGAAGCGTGTTTTCTCTCCGGCCTCGGCAAGGTTGCGACGCAGGGGGACGGCGGGGAAGAGCAGTCGCCGCACCGGCCGTTCAAGATCGTCTATGCAAGCCTCTACGCGGATGTGCGGCCTTCGTTCGTGGTCGACATCGCGCCGTACATCGAGCAGCGGCACCGGGCGTTGATGGCCTACGGCTCGCAGTATGGAAACCAGGCGGCGGGCGCGGGGCTGTTCGTGCCGGAAGAGGAGATCCGCGAGCGCACCTTTGCCGAGGCGCGCCACTACGGCCTGCTGGGCGGAGTGCGGTACGGCGAGCCGTTCGTGCAGAAAGAGGTCGGGCTGGTGGACGACCTGCTGCGGGTGCCGGTGCAGTCGATCTAACCGGCCTGCTCCAGGCTGGTTACTAAACCGTATTCTAGTCACCTATCGCACTGTTTCGTTGTGGGACAGATAGTCGACTGCTAGGCTTTGCGCAAGTTTTCCAAAAGACATGCGCGGAGCAGCTCCCCAAATGAAAGCCGCGAATTTGCAAACAACGCAGGCGCGCTGGTACGGCAAGCTCGCGGACCTGCCGCGTACGGTGGGTCGGCCCGTCGGCCGGGTCGCGTACATTCCGCAGGTGGACGGGCTGCGCTTCCTGGCCATTTTTCTGGTCTTCCTATGGCATGGCTCGCTGCGGGCCTCGCGCTATGTCGACCGGCTGCACCAGCAGGGCGTGCACGTCGCCAGCTTCTACCGGTATTTCCTGCATGGCGAGGTCGGCGTCGACCTGTTCTTCTTTATCAGCGGCATGGTGATTGCGCAGTCGTTCCTGTTTCGCAAGAAGGCCGGGAGCTTTCGCGACTTTTACGCCAAGCGCTTTATACGGATTTACCCGCCGTACCTGGTCAGTCTGGTCGTCTGCTTCCTGTTTCTGGCCGCGAGCGGCCATCGGCCGGAGGGCGCGCGCGCGTTCGCGGCGACCAGCATCTCGCTGACCAGCAGCTTCGCCGCGAGTGCTGGGTACCTGCACAGCCTGGTCTTCGATGCGCCGTCGCGGCTGAACCCGCCGATGTGGTCGCTCGAGATTGAGATCCAGTTCTACCTGCTGGTGCCGTTTTTCATGCTGGGCTACCTGCGGGTGCGGCGGCAGGCGGTGCGGCTGGCGCTGCTGGGCGCGCTGGGAGCGGCGCTGATCGTGGGCATGGCCGTGCTGCACCAGGCGTTCGTCTTCGATGGGCGCTTCCGCGTGGGGCTGCCGGCCTATGCGCCTTATTTTCTGGCTGGGATCGCGGCTGCCGATCTGTCCACGCCGGGCAGCCTGCTTGCGCGCGTGCAGCCGGGCGCCCGGTATGACGCGCTGCTGCTGTGCGGGCTGGGTACGCTGGCCGCGCTGGGGCTCTGGTTTACCCGTATCGACGCGCACCCGCTGGGGCTTGCCGCGAACCTGCTCGCGCCGGTTGCCGGGCTGACGGCGACTGTGCTGCTGTACCTGGGGGCGATGTACGGACCGGTAGGCCGGCGGTGCTTCGGCGCCCCGTGGATCGCGCTGATGGGGACGATGTGCTATTCGATCTACCTGACGCATATTGTGGTGGTGCAGGGCGTGTCGGAGCTGCTGCTGGGGCGTCTGCCGCTGCGTCATGCGTGGCTGATCTGGGGCGTATGGCTGCCGGTGCTGGCGGTCGCGGTGTTGGTGGTCGCGTTCGCGTTTTACCTGCTGATCGAGCGGCCGCTGATGGGCGGAGGCGCGTGGGCCCGGGCGACGCGGTGGACGCGGAGGGATAACGCGGAGCGGGCGGCGCAGGTGCGGGCGAACAGCTAAAGACCCCCTGCTGGGGCGTAGCCCTAACGCGGGAGGCGGTCACTTCGTGACGTGTTTACCTTGTGTCCGCAACCGGCGTCTGTGTGGCCCTCCCGTTGGTCGGGGCTGACATCGCCGATGCCGACCAACGGGAGGCGCACAATTGTTCAGGCTGCGAGCATCCGGTACACCCGCCACGAAGTGGCCGCCTCCCGCGTAGGGGGTCTTCGCTTTTACCGGTTCAGCATTGCCATGGCATTTTCTGTGTACCGGGTGCCTGCGGCGATGTTTGCGGGCGCGATCTCGTCAATTTCGCGCAACTCGGCAGTGGAGAAGGTGAGCTCCGACGCGGCCGCGTTTTCTTCCAGGTACTTGACCCGCTTGGTGCCGGGGATCGGCACGATGTCGTCACCCTGCTGAAGGGTCCAGGCGAGCGCGAGTTGGGAGGCGGTGACGCCTTTGCGTTTGGCCAGGTCCTGGAGCTTCACGACGAGCTCAAGGTTCTTCTGGAAGTTCTCGCCCTGAAAGCGGGGATTGTTGCGGCGGAAGTCGCCGGGCTCAAGGTCGCTCTCGCTTTTGATCTGGCCGGTGAGAAAGCCGCGGCCGAGCGGGGAGTAGGCGACGAAGCCGATGCCCAGCTCGCGGGTGACCTCGAGCAGGCCGTCCTCGGGGTCGCGTGACCAGAGGGAGTACTCGGTTTGGAGCGCGGATATCGGGTGCGTCTTGTGGGCGCGGCGGATGGTCTCGGGCCCGGCTTCGGACAGGCCCAGGTAGCGGACCTTGCCGGCGTCGATGAGGCCGGCCATGGCGCCGACGGTCTCCTCGATGGGAACGTCGGGGTCGACGCGGTGCTGGTAGTAGAGGTCGATGACCTGAACGCCGAGCCGCTTGAGGCTGGCATCGCAGGACTGGCGGACGTACTCCGGCCGGCCGCTGATGCTGCGTTTGGAAGGGTCGTTCGGGTCGCGGACGATGCCGAACTTGGTGGCGAGGGTGATTTCGTCGCGGCGCCCTTTGAAGACGCGCCCCAGCAGCTCCTCATTGGTGTGCGGGCCGTAGACGTCGGAGGTATCGAGGAAGGTGACGCCGAGCTCGATGGAGCGGTTGAGCGTGCGGACGGATTCCTGCTCGTCGAGGGATCCGTAGAACTCCGACATGCCCATGCAGCCGAGGCCCTGCTCGGAAACGACGAGGCCTTGCGTGCCGAGTTTGCGCTGTTGCTGTGCCATGGAACTCCTTTTGCTTGATTGGAGTCGGAAACCCGCTGGCGCGATGCCGGAAGACCCGCTCGCGCACAATTCATGCAATGTTTGCACCGCGCGCGGGAGCCCGGGCTTAGGCTAAAGCCAGCCGCGGGCGGCGCGCTAGTCTCTCGTTTTCGCCGCAAGGAAAGGCAGCGCCGCTTGAGCCAGTCTGTGTTTGTTCTGGAAGACGATACCGATATCGCCCGTTTGGTCGAGCACCACCTGCTGGCCGCAGGGTATGCGCCCAAGCTGTTTCCCACGCCGCTTCACCTGATCGCGGAAGCCGAGCGGCAGGCGCCGGCGCTGTTTCTGCTCGACATCATGGTTCCAGGCGGCGATGGCCTGGATGTATGCCGAAAGCTGCGGGCCAATGCGCAGCTTTCGACGATTCCGATCATTTTTATGACGGCGAAAGCGTCGGAAAACGATCGGGTACTCGGCCTGGAGCTGGGCGCGGACGACTACGTGACCAAGCCGTTTGCGCCGCGGGAGCTGGTGGCGCGGGTGAAGGCGGTGCTGCGGCGGTTTGAGCGGCCGACCGGGCCGCTGACCATCCAATTTGAGGATGTCGTGATCGATGCCGGGGCGATGCAGTTGAAAGTTCGCGGCGAGCTGACGACGACGACCGCGACCGAGTTCCGGCTGCTGGATTACCTGGCCCGGCACCCGGGGCGGGTATTCTCGCGCGACCATCTGCTGGACGCGGTGTGGGGCGATGCGCGGTTCGTGACGCCGCGGTCGGTGGATGTGTATGTGCGGAGGATTCGCGAGAAGATCGAGGTGGATGCGGAGAACCCGCGCTATCTGAAGACGGTGCGCGGCGCCGGGTACCGGTTTGAGGTGCCGAAAGGCTGAGGGAGCAGGAAGCAGAAGCAGGAAGCAGGAAAGCAGGAAGTAGGGAATCAGGAAGCAGGTTTAAGGCGTAAAGTGTAGGGACTCCGGTATGCTCCCGTGCCTGAAAAGTCTTCTTGATTCCTGGCTTTTGACTCCTGACTTATGACTGGTCGCGTTTTCACGAAGCTGCTGTTCTCGTTCATGCTGGTGCTGTGCATCGGCACGGCGATTCTGGATTTCTCGCTGCGGCGGATTGTCGAGCACTCCCTGTACGCGCAGGCGGCGGGGTATTACGGCGCCAAGGCGGAGGGGATGGCGCGGCAGCTTGCCAGCACGCCGGCCGCGGCGCTGCCGGCGGTGGTGGAGGCGCAGGCGCTGGCGACGCGGGCCGATGTCACGCTCACAAACGGCAAAGGGCAAACCATAGCGCAGGCATTCGCGGCATCGGGCGCGCTCGCGTCCGGTCAGCCGAACCAGGCGGCTGCTCCGGAGCGCGCGACCGGAAAAGCCGGCAAGCCAGCCGGCATTCTGAAGGGCGATCTGCTCGCGATCACGCAGCCCGCGGGGCAGCTCAGGGCGCGGTATGTTTTCTCGCTGGCCAGCGTGCGAGCCACGCTCGACCTGCTGCGCAGCGACCTGTTCTTCGCTTCGCTGCTGGCGCTGGGCCTGGCGACCTTCATGGCTGCGTTTCTGGCCCGGAGGGTGGCGCAGAGAATGGCGCGCATCGTGCGGTTTGCCAACCGGATCGCCTCGGGCGAGCTGTCGGCGCGGGTGGAGGAAGGGCGGCTCGACGAGATTTCAGAGGTCGCGCATGCGCTGGACGCGACCGCGGCGCGGCTGGAGGCGAGCTTCCGCGCGCTCGACGGCTCGCGGCGCGAACTGTCGGTGCTGCTGGACAGCATGCAGGAGGCCGTGATCGGGATTTCGCCGCAACTGCAGGTGACCTGGAGCAACACCAAGATGAAGGGGATTCTGCCGTATGTGGTGCGCGAAGGGCGGCCGCTGGTGGAGTGTATCCGCGACCCGGAGGTGCTGCGCTGCGTGGAGGTGGCGCTCAAGGAGCAGGCGCTGGGGCGGGGCCGCGCGACCTCGTTTGTGCCGGGCCGCGCGTTCGCGGTAAGCGCGGCGCCGATGCCGGGGGGCGGCGCGGTGCTTGTGCTGCATGACGTGACCGACGCCGAGCGGGCCGAGCGGATGCGGCGCGATTTCGTCGCCAATGTGTCGCACGAGCTGCGCACGCCGCTGACCTCGATCACCGGCTATGTGGAGACAGTGCTCGAAGACAAGCTGCCGGAGCAGGCGCGGGAGTTTCTCGAGATCGTGCTGCGCAATGCGACGCGCATGAACCGGTTGACGGCGGACCTGCTGGCGCTCGCGAATGTGGAGGCGGGCGATTACCGGGTGAGGCCGCAGGCGATCCGGGCGGACACGCTGCTCGAGGATGCGGTAGATCTGCTGGCCGGCATGGCGATGGAGTCGGGGATCGCACTGGAGCGCGGCCCGGCGTCTCCGATGCTGGTACTTGCTGATCTCGATGCGCTGAACCAGGTGTTCGGCAACCTGATTGAGAACGGCATGAAGTATGGGCGCGCCGGCGGACGGGTGCGGGTAGCGGCGCGTGAAGTGGCGGCCGGGGTGGAGTTTACGGTCGAGGACTTCGGGCAGGGGATCGCGTCGGAGCACCTGGAGCGGATTTTCGAGCGATTCTACCGGGTGGACAAGGCGCGCTCGCGCGATTCAGGCGGCACCGGGCTGGGCCTGGCAATCGTGAAGCACATTGTTCTGGCGCACAAGGGTACGATTCGGGCGGAGAGCGAGCTGGGCGGCGGATCGCGCTTTGTGTTCACGCTGCCGCGTGCCGCGGAGCCGGCCGGCGGCGCACGCGGCGTGCTGCCGGCGGAGCAGGTGGGCTCCTCGCTTTGACGCGTCTGCTGCCGGGAGACACGCGCTGTTATTGATGGCGGCGTCAACCTTCTGTAACAAAGCGAGAGCAGAATCCTGAGAACGGAAACGCGGTGCGTGTGACGATCCAATGGATCCGGACGCGCCGTACGATGAATGATTAAAAAAGCAGGTCCCTCGCTTCGCTCAGGATGACAGCCTTGCGTGTATCGAGTAAACGACTCACCACATCAGCTTCTGGTTGCACGGGGCGGTGCATCGAAAAATTAACCTGTTATTCAAGAAAGCCGGGTAGGGTGAACGCTGGTGGAGAGTAAAACACAGCAGGTTCGCATCCCAGGCTTCTCTGAATCCTTGTCCCAGACTGCAAGCGCCACGCCAAGCCCGGGCCCGACCGCGCCCTCGACAGGGCCTTCCGGCGCGCGGCGGTTTTTGGCCGGACGGGGAAGCTCCGCGTGGAGCGACCGCGCGTTTCGCGGCCTGATGATAATTTGCGCGCTGTCGATCTTCGGCATCGTGGCGCTGATCGCGACCGAACTGGTGCTGCGCTCTCAGCTGACCCTGAAGAAGTTCGGGATCGGTTTCTTTTTCCATTCCGGGTGGAACCCGGTCTCGGGCGACTACGGCGCGTGGCCGTTCATTTACGGCACTCTGGTGTCTTCATTTGTAGCGCTTGCGATCGCGGTGCCGCTGGCGGTGGGCCTGGCTATCTTTTTGACCGAGATGTGCCCGCGCTGGCTGCGCTCGCCGCTCGCGTTTTTGACGGAGCTGCTGGCGGCCATCCCGAGCGTGGTGTACGGGTTGTGGGCGGTGTTCGTGCTGGTGCCGCTGCTGCGCCAGCATGTGAACCCGGTGCTCGCGAAGACGCTGGGCTGGACGACGCTTTTCTCGGGTCCGAACTTCGGCATCGGCATGCTGGCCGCGGGGGTGATTCTCGCGATCATGATCCTGCCCATCATTTCATCGCTGACGCGCGAGGTAATGACCGCGGTGCCGTACAACCAGCGTGAAGCGGTGCTGGCGCTGGGCGCGACCCGCTGGGAGATGATCCGCATGGGCGTGCTGAGGAATGCGCGCATCGGGATTGTGGGCGCGGTCATTTTAGGGCTGGGCCGGGCGCTGGGCGAGACGATGGCGGTCACGATGGTGATCGGCAACCGTCCGGAGATTGCGCGATCGCTGTTCGCGCCGGGCTACAGCATGGCGAGCGTGATTGCGAACGAGTTTTCAGAGGCCTCGGACGATATGTACCTGAGCGCGCTGGTCGAGATCGGCCTCGCGCTGTTCCTGGTGACAATTGTGGTCAATGCGCTGGCCCGCATCCTGGTGTGGGCCGTAACCCGCGGCGCGCCGGCGCGCGCGGCGGCTTGAGACGGGAACGATGGCAGAGCGGCTAGCAGTGAGCAACGGCAACCGGATGCGGCGCAATCTCGCGAATCATTTCGCGACGGGGCTCGCCGTGGTCAGCACCATCCTGGTGGTCGCGCCGCTGGTCGCGATCTTCGCGTACCTGCTGTACAAGGGCGCGAGTTCGCTGAATCTTGCGTTTTTCACCCAGGTGCCAAAGCCGGTGGGCGAGCCGGGCGGCGGCATGGCGAACGCGATTGCCGGCTCGGCCGTGATTCTGGGTATCGCGAGCCTGCTGGGTGTGCCGGTCGGCATCGGGGCGGGCATCTTCCTGGCGGAGTTCGGCCGCGGCGGCCGCTTTTCTAATCTTGTGCGGTTTACTGCCGATGTACTGAACGGCGTGCCGTCGATCGTGATGGGCATCGCGGTGTACTCGCTGATCGTGCTGCCGCAGAAGCATTTTTCGGCGTTCTCGGGCGGGGTGGCGCTGGGCATCATGATGATTCCGACGATCACGCGCACGAGCGAGGAGATGCTGCTGATGGTGCCGAACTCGGTACGCGAGGCGGCGCTGGGCCTGGGCGTGCCGAACTGGCGGTCGGTGCTTTCGATCACGCTCAAGACCGCGTCGCCGGGCGTGATCACGGGCTGCATGCTTGCGTTCGCGCGGGTCGCCGGCGAAACGGCGCCGCTGTTGTTTACCGCGTTTGGCAATAACTTCTGGAGCTCGAACCTGAACGAACCGATTGCCGCGCTGCCGCTGCAGATTTATATCTACGCGATCTCGCCCTATGACGACTGGCACCGGCTGGCGTGGGCCGGGTCGCTGGTGCTGATTCTGCTCATCGTGGTCTCGGTGGCGCTGGTGCGGTATGTGGCTGGGCGCGGCATTTTGAAAGGGGCAAGCTGAGTGGGCGTCGCGATCGAGGTCGGCGAGCTGGACGCGTGGTACGGCACGCACCAGACTCTGTTCAAGATCAACCTGAACATTCCCGCAAACCAGGCGACGGCGCTGATTGGGCCGTCGGGCTGCGGCAAGAGCACCTTTGTGCGCTGCTTGAACCGGATGCACGAAACCGCGGCCGCCGGGCGCGTGGAGGGCACGGTTCGCATCGGGGCCGTCGACATTTACAAGGATGCGTCGCCGGTCGAGATACGCCGCCGCGTCGGCATGGTCTTCCAGCGGCCGAACCCGTTTCCCACCATGTCGATTTACGACAATGTGGCGTCGGGGTTGAAGCTGAACGGCTTCCGCAACAAGCGGGTGCTCGATGAGATCGTCGAGCGTTCCTTGAAGCACGCGGCGCTGTGGGATGAGGTGAAGGACGACCTGCGCAAGAAGTCCGGCGCCAGCCTCTCGGGCGGCCAGCAGCAGCGGCTGTGTATCGCGCGCGCGCTCGCGGTGGACCCCGAGGTGCTGCTGATGGACGAGCCGGCCTCGGCGCTCGACCCGGTTTCGACCGCGAAAATCGAGGACCTGATCTTCGATTTGAAATCGCAGTACACCATCGTCATCGTGACGCATAACATGCAGCAGGCGGCGCGCGTGGCCGAGCGCACCGGGTTTTTTCTCTCGGGCAAGCTAGTCGAGTTCGAAGCGACCCACAAGATCTTTACCAACCCCGGTGACAAGCGCACCGAGGACTACATTACCGGCAGGTTTGGCTGATATGCGTGTGCGCTTTCATCAAAGTCTGGGCGACCTGAAGGAGAAGCTGCTGGTGATGGCCGGCATGGCCGAGCAGTCGATCGAGCGCGCCATCGAAGCCTATCGCACGGGCGACCTGGCGCTGTGCGAGCAGGTGGTTCGGTCCGAGGCGGCGATCAACCGCTACGAGCGCGAGATCGACCAGATGGCGCTCGACCTGCTGGCCATGGAGCAGCCGATGGCGATCGATCTGCGGTTCATTCTGTCGGTGATCAAGATCAACGCCGATGTGGAGCGGGTGGGCGATTCGGCGATGAACATTGCCGAGCGGGTGCGCGGGATGCAGGCGTTCTCGACGGCCGAGCTGCCGGTCGATATTCCGCGCATGGCCGCGCTCGCGACCGACATGGTGCGTCGCTCGCTGCAGGCGTTTATCGAGGGTGATGCGGATGCGGCGCAGCAGGTGCTCTCGATGGACGATGCGGTGGACACGCTGAACCGCAACGCCTACTTCGCGCTGCTGAACGTGATGCGCGATCAGCCGCATTACGCGCCGCAGGCGCTGAACGCGCTGGTGGTTTCGCGCTCGCTCGAGCGGGTGGCGGACCACGCGACCAACATCGCCGAGGATGTGATTTTCTGGGTGCGCGGCGCGGATGTGCGGCATTATGTACCGCCCACGGTACCAGATGCAACTGCGGCAGACCCGCGGCACGGCGACCTGGGTTCCGGCTAACGCATTTTCCCTGATGCTGTGCGGCCTGGAGAGTATCTCGATGTGGCTTTTCCCGCCGGAAAAGCCACCTTCACGGCCGTTGAGCTCTGTACACCTTCAGGGAAAATGTTTAAACCTGTGCGGCGACCAGCTGACCAGCTCGAGCAGTTCAGGGAAGTAGAGCGCGAACCGGAGCGGTTTCGGGATGGTGGAAGTGAGCGCGGCGCCGTAGGTTTCAAGCTGCGGGCGGTACGCATCTTTCTGCTGAACCAGCCAATCTGTGCGATCGCTGCCGCTTGAGAAATCACCGGGCCGCGCACCGGTCTTGTAATCGACAATCCATAGGCAGCTGTCGCCCGCTTCTCCGGGCTCGCTGCCGGCCAGAAAGCTGCGGTCGACGCGCAGCGTGCGCAGGTTTCCTTCCGAATCCCACTGCTGCCAGGAGCTTTCAGCCAGCGCGCCCGGGTGCGGAGCGAGCAGCCAGCGGCCGATGGGCGTTGCGGCGACGGCGAGCGCCTGGCCGGCGAGCTCCGCGGCTGCCGAACGCAGCTGCGCCTGCGGGAAGGCCTGCGCGCGAAGGAGCCGTATAGCGATGCGCTCGAGCGCGGGACGCCAGAGTTCCAGTTCGCGCCCTGGCTCGAGTTCCGGCTCGAATGGGGTCTCGGCGAAGTGGGCTGCGAGCCGCTCCAGAAGCGCGTGCATGGCGATGCCGCGGGTGCGGGCTGCTTGGGATGCGAGAGCTCCTATTGAAGCAGCCGGATTAGCTGAGCTGATCGGATCCCGGGACGCGCCGCGCGGGAACAGCGGGCGCCGCGGGGAGCGCGAGCCGGTGCCACGAACTGCGACATCGGAGCCGGAAGACTGCGCGGTCCAGCCAGAGGGCAGCCGCTCGATGGTTTGCTCGCCGGCACTGCCCGGATTATCTGTAACCGTGATGGCGGCAGAAACGTCCAGTGCTGCTGCTGCGGCCGGCTCCGCGGCCGCGGCCAGCGCCAGCCCGGGCTTGGCCTGCGCATTCCAAAATTGCTCGATCTCCTCCCCCAGAGCGGGCCAGGCGGCGCCGAGCAGGGAATACTGGTCAGGTTTGCGGAGCTCGCCCCGGCTCACATGCAGGGTGGCGAACAGGTGCAGGCGGGTGCGGGCGCGGGTGCAGGCGACGTAGAAGAGCCGCTTGCGTTCGCCGGCTTCGCGCGCGGCCCTCTGCCGCATCACCCAGGCGTAGGTGGGGTCGGTCTCGCCGTCCTCGCGGCTGCCGATGGGGGCCAGCAGGAGCTCGTCCTGAAACGGGGAGCCGCTTGTGAGCGCTTCGGCTGAGCGCCGCGGCAGCATTGCCAGCAGCTCGTTGTCCGCGCCGCGCGGTTTGCGTTCGAGGCCGGGCAGCAGCACAACCTCAAAGCCCAGGCCCTTGGCCTTGTGCATGGTCATCAGCTGCACGCCGAAGCGCTCGCTGACGCGGGTATTGGGTGCGGCGCACAGTTTCTGGAGCCGCAGCGCGAAGTCGCCGCGCAGCACCTCGACGCCGCTCGGCTCAAGCGAGTCGAGCAGACGCAGGAAGGCTTCCACATTCTCGCGCGCGGTTTCGTCGACGCAGGCCGGGCCGCCGAGCGCCATCCAGGTGCGCTCGAGCCACGCGGAGAGCGAGAGATGGTTGTTTTCGGTGTAGCGTGTGCGCAGCGCTTCCGAGAGCACGCCCCAGACGCGCGCGAGTCGAGCGTGGCCGTCGGGGGAAAGAAGGCCAGTTTGCAGCAGTTCCGCGATGCGCGTGGGAATAAGCTGCTGCAGCAGCGACGGGTCGTCGGCGCCGGTAAGGATGTGCAGGTCGCCGAGCAGCAGTCCGCACCAGGGGGCGCGCAGCACGGTGAGCCACGCGGCGCGCTCGGCCGGGTGCAGCAGCGCGCGCAGCAGCATGAGAAGGTCATGGACCTCGGGCTGGTCGGCGAGCGGTTCGAGCTCGACCGCGCGATAGGGGATGCGGGCGGCGCGTAGGGCCGGCAGGATGGCGGCGAGGTGTGGCCGGGAGCGGACCAGCACGGCGACGCGGTACTCGTGCGCGCCGGCGTCCTCGGCCGCGGCGATGCGCTGCTGCTCCTGCTCGAGTATGCGGACGACTTCGTCGGCCTCGGCGTGGCGGGCCTGCTGCGCGGCTTCCGGTTCCAAATCTTTATCGACGAAAAATGTGTGCAGGTTGAAGCTGTCGTCGGCATTTTGCCGCGGCCACGCTTGCGCCGCGACGAAAGTGTCGGGTCCGTTGTCCGCAAAAATTTTCTCGAACCGTATGTTGAGCTGCTGCACCAGCGCGCGATGCGAGCGGAAGTTGTGCGTGAGCCGCAGGGCGTGGCAGGGATGGCGGCGATTGCCGCAGGGCAGGCCGTGCTCGCGCGTTTCATGGAAGAGCGCGACATCCGCTTGGCGAAAGGCGTAGATGGATTGCAGCGGATCGCCGACGAGGAAGACGGTACGGCCATCGCCCTCGCCCCACTCGCGCAGCAGTTCGGCGACCAGCCGGTACTGCGCGCGGGAGGTGTCCTGGAACTCGTCGATGAGCAGGTGGCGCTTGTGCTCGCTCTCGAGCAGGCCGAGCATGCTGTTTTCATCGCGCAGCACGGATTCGGCGGCCTGCGCGATTTCGACGAAGTCGACCGCGTTGGCCTCGGCGAAGACCAGGCGGAGCTCGGCGGCGGCACGGCGCAGCACGAGAAAAACGGCGCGCAGGGTGCGCCACTGGTCTTCGGTGTAACGCGGTTCCGGCAGTAACCGTAACTGGCACAGTTGCTGTTGCAGATAGGCGCCCCCGCGCGGGTGCGCCTGCAGGCCGGCGCAGCATTCTTCGATGGCCTGCTTCATGCGCTTGCGCTCGTCTTTGCCGGGGCCAGTACCCGGGGCCGGGAAGCCCTGCTTCACGGTCCACTGCCTGCGCCAGCCGCCGTCGCCGGTCAGCAGCAGGGAAGCGAGTGCGCTCCAGTGGTCGAGGTGTTCGGGCGCAGGTGCGGGCAGCTCTTCCATGTCGCGCAGCAGGCGCAGATCCCCCTCACCGGGCTCTGAGGCGTCCTCGGCCTCGTGGAGATTGCCGCCGGCATACCGGGCAGCGGCGAGCAGAGCGTGCGCGAGCTCGGGCATGGCCTGAAAGCAGGTGTGCAGGGCGTGCAGCACGCGGCGGTTTTCGTCGACGAAGGGCTGCTCGAGCCGCTCGCGGACCTGGGCCCAGTCGACGGTGTCGCCGGGTGCGAGGGGGAGCACGCCGAGCCACGCATCGCGCCGCGCCAGCATGCCGCCGAGCAGCCGTTCGCACTCGCCAAGATTGTTGTCGCGGCGCAGCAGCAGGGTGCGGAGCGCGGCCTGGATCTCCGGGTAATCGGCTGCGCCGAGCAGGGCGGTGGTACGCTGCGCGGCCATGGCATAGAGCGCGGCCGCGTCCTCGGTGGGGGCAAGCGCGCCGCCCAGCCGGGCGAGCAGCGGCTGGTCGTGCGCCAGGCGCAGGCACAGCGAGTCGATGGTCTGCACGTCGAGTCGGTGGGGCTGCTCCAGCAGCCGCCAGCCGAGCGCGTCGGCGTGGCGCAGGGCGGCGCGGGCCAGCGGCATTTCGTCGCCCTCGTCCGGCTGCGGGCTGTGCCGCGCGCGTTCGAGCGCCTGCACGATGCGCTGGCGCATCTCGGCGGTGGCGGCGCGGGTAAAGGTGATAGCGAGGATTTGCTCCGGCTCGTCGACCTCGGCAAGCAGCGCGAGATAGCGCTGGGTGAGCAGGTTGGTCTTGCCCGCGCCGGCGGGGGCCTGCACCAGAATGGACCGCGTGGTGTCGATCGCGGCGCGGCGCGCCTCGGCATCTTCCGGTGATGGGACCGCAGTTTCCGGCGCGACCGCAAACAATGTTCGCTGCTGCTCAGGCATCGTCCGGCTCCTCATCGAGATCCTCAGCCATAGCGCCACGCTTGAGGGAGCGCACCCGGCACAGGCCGAACAGGCCGCAGAACTGGCAGGTCCGCGCGCCATGCTTCGGGTTCACCGGCGCTTCGCCGCGGGCAAACTGGCCGGCGAGCGCGCGCAGGGCCCGGTCCCACTCGGCGCGGGTTTCAGCCGGCAGCAGTCGTTTGTCCGCTTTGCCGGTCTCTCGCGCGCCCAGCTGCCCCGCGGGGTCCTCCGCCAGGGCATGCAGCGCGGTACGGCCGGCGCGGATCTGTGCGAACGCGATCCCGGCCACGTTCTCGATGCCGCCGAAGAGCGCGTAGATGGGCAGCTGCGGCTCGTCGGGACGGTCGCCTGCCCACAACGCCGGGCCGACTGTGGCGGCGGTCTTGTAGTCGAGGATGAGGGTGCGGAGTTCACTCTCATCGCCGACCGCATCGACCCGGTCGGCGCGCAGGTTGAGGCGCAGCTCGCCCTGTAGCCCGGCGGTGTCGAACGCGATGGGGGCGGCCTGCATGCGCTGCTCCAGACCGATGACGCGAAAGGGCGCGCGCTGCCGCTCAACATCGAGCCACGCTCGCAGGCGGGTGTGCAGGCGCTGCTGCTCGAGGGCGAGATAGGCGGTGCGCCAGGGGTCGGCCGCGCGCAGCGCCGGCTGAAAGCTGCGGGCGACGGCGCCGTGCAGGATGGCGTCGAGAGTGCCGTCGGCATGGGCGCGGGCCAGGTCTTCGCTGGTGTGCAGTCGTGCCGGACTCGGCTGCACCGACCAGAGCTGCTCGAGCGCGGCATGGAGCAGGGTGGCGCGCTCGCCCGCGTCGAGGCCCCAGGATTCTTCTTCGAGCGCATGGGCGCCCAGCCGCTTGACCGCGAAGCTCTGGAAGCCGCAGGCTGCCTGGCGTTTGAGCACATCGCTGCCGCCGGCGGCGCGATCGAGCGGCCACGGGGCCACGGCGACCGGCTCGGGGTCGTGCACGGTTGCGCAGGGAACCAGGATCTCGGAAGGGAATGGCTCTACGGCGACTGCTTCGCCAAGGTGGCGCAGGAGCGGCGACGGCCGGGCATCGAGGCCGCCGGACTGGCGCGCGTAGCTGACCACGACAACCGGTGCGCTGGCGGCGATGCGCCGCAGCTGCTCCTCGGCCAGGCGCAAATCGGTCTCAGCGCTCGAGTGCGGCATGCCGGCGTCGCGCTGCACGCCGGGTGCGAGCAGCGGATGCAAGCGGCCGCCGGGCGGCCAGCGGGCCTCGGTGACCTGGAGGAACCAGATCGCGTCGAAGCGCTGGCCGGAGGCTTCCGCAGCGCCCAGGATCTGCACCGGCGCGTCGCGCGACTCGGCGGCGAACAACGTGCTCCGCGCAAAGCCGGTCAGCTCGCGAACGAAGGCGCTCCAGTCGAGGCTGCCGCCGGCAAAGCCCAGGCGCGCGGCCTCGGCCAGGAGTGCTTCCCACCTCTGGCGCGCCTGGTAGGCGATGGAGTCCAGCTCGCGGAAGCCGGGCCAGCCCAGCGCGGCAAGCTGGGCCTCGGCGGCCCCTGCCCACTCGGCATAGCTGCGCCGCGGCGAGGCGGCCTCGCGGCGCGTCCACAGGGCGGCGGCGCGAATCCGTGCGTGCGCGCCGGGGGGCAGCAGGCCGGGTTTGGCCGCGGCGTGGCGCAGCAGGCTGGCCAGGCTCAGCCGGCTCGTCAGCAGGCCGGTCCTGCGCAGCGCGGCGTCAGTCTGCGCCAGGGCCTGGGCTTCGGCTGCGTCGTGGGCGAGAAAACCGCCTGCGAGCAGGCTCGAGATTTCGGCCGCAGGCAGCGGTTCGGCGAGCCAGCGCAGAAGCAGCAGCGCGGAAGCGATGAGCGGGAGACTCGCGAGCGGGGCGCCGAGCGAGAACTCGTACGGAGGTGGGCCGCCGGAGGGCTGCCGCGCGCTCTCAGGCAGCAGCACGCGGCGAAACACGCGGTCGAGCTCGGCGCGGGCGCCCGCAAGCTCCGGCAGCAGCACGGCAATGCGCTGGTGCGGGTCGGTTTCGAGCCGCGCCCGCACCCACCGGGCGCAGGCGTGCAGCTCCTGGTGCTCATCGGCGGCGCAGACCAGCTGCGGCTGCGCGGGCTCATCGAGCGCGGCCTGCCGCACGCGTATGCCGGCGCGCTCCAGCGCATCAAGCAGGCGCTGCTGCGAGGGGGTGAGGCGGTCGAAGCCCACCAGCAGCAATTCCCGCGTGTTGTGCTGCTTGTGGAGCGCGGGCGCGTGTTCCCGCAGCGCCGCCTCCAGCCCGGCCCGGGGCAGCACGTGGAGCTGCGCGCACAGGGCATCGAAGCCGCTGGACCAGCGCAGGAAATGCTCCGCGTCCTCATGCGCGGCGGCCCAGGGAGCCTTGCGGCTGCTGTGCGCGTCGTAGTCGCTGAGCAGCTGGTAGGCGCCCTGCGCCAGGTGGGCCAGGCGGCCCGGCGAGACGACCAGGCCGGCTTCCGCGGCCTGCACACGCTTCCAGAGCAGGTCTTCCTGCAAGGGAATGAGCAGCAGGGGCAGCTCCGCTTTCGTGGAGCCGCCTGGTTCCGCCCCGAGGGGAAGTGCCGCGTCCATACTATCCGCGGCTTCGTACATCTGCTGGAGCCAGCCGGACCAGTCGCCGATGGCCGGGGCGCGCCAGCTTGCGAGCCCTTCGGCTTGCGCGTCTTCGGCGAAAGCGCGGCCAAGCGCCCGGGCCGCGCGAACGCTGGCCGTCAGCACCTGCGCGCCGCGGCCGAGCGCGTCGGCGATCTCGCGCGGGAGCCGGGCAGCAGCGGGGAGCGTCACCGGGCCAGTGTATCGCCTGTTCAGGATCTCGTCTTCAGGTGCCGGGCAGCGAGTGCCCGTGCACCGGCGCCCGTATAAACTGGACCTGTGGCTACTTCGATCCGATCCGCTCTTATTGCTGTTCTCTGCTGTGCCGCGCTCGCGGGCTGCCGCTCGCCAGCGCCTGTGGCCGATGTGGGCCCGGTACGCCATTATCCGATTAGCGGCAAAGTTGTCGGCAACAATGCCGAGTCGGGCGAGGTGGAGGTAGCGGCGGCCGCGATCCCGGGCTTTATGGACGCGATGACGATGCCTTACAAACTGAAGGATCCCGCGATGCTCAAGAAAATCGCGCGCGGCGACCAGATTACGGGCACGCTCGATGTAGACGGCAACGGGACCGTGCTGGACGACGTGAAGGTGACCGACCGCAGCCAGGAAAGCCGCGAGCCCACGCCGCAAAGCCTGCTGAAGCCGCTGGTGCCGGGCGAGGCGGTTCCCGATTTCGCGCTGCGCGACCAGAGCAACCAGACCGTGCACCTGAGCGATTTTCGCGGCAAGCTGCTGCTGGTGACGTTTGTGTACACGCACTGCCCGCTGTCGGATTACTGCCCGCGGATGAGCCGCAATTTCGCGGAGATCGACAAGACGCTGGCGGTAACGCCAATGTTCTACCAGAAGACGCACCTGCTGAGTATTTCGTTCGATCCGGAGCGGGACACGCCGGCGGTACTGCGCTCCTACGGCGGCGCGTACACGGGCCGGTATACGAACGAGACGTTCGACCACTGGACCTTTGCCGCGCCGAAGAAAGCCGACCTGAGTGCGCTGCTGGGCTTCTTCGATGTGGGCTCGGTGCCGGCGCCGGGAGGCACGCTGACGCACACGCTTTCGACGGTCGAGATCGGGCCGGATGGGAAGATCCTGCGGTGGTTCACCGGCAACGACTGGACGCCGCAAATGGTGCTGGCGGATGTACAGCACGATCTGGGCGGCCATGCATGATCGCGCTGCTGATGGGCGTGACCGGCACCGGCAAGACGACCGTGGCGCATGCGCTGGTGCAGCGCACCGACTGGGAGTTTGCCGAGGGCGACGACTACCACTCCGAGGCAAACAAGGCGAAGATGCATGCCGGGGTGCCGCTGACGGACGCGGACCGCGCGCCGTGGCTGCGGGCGCTGCACGATGTGCTCGCCGGGTGGGTGGGCGCGGGGAAAAACGGCGTGATGACCTGCTCCGCGCTGAAGGCGGCGTACCGGCAGACGCTGACGGCTGGGCTGCCCGAGGGCGCGGTGCGGTTCGTATTGCTGGAGGCGCCGAAGCAGGTGCTGGAGGAGCGGTTGGAGCACCGGACGGGCCACTACATGAACCCGGCGCTGCTCGACTCGCAGCTGGCGACGCTTGAGATACCGGCCGACGCGGTGCATATCTCCGTGACCGGAACGCCTGCCGAGGCGGTGGATGCGATTCTCGAGAAGCTTGGCGCGGCAGCTACAGCGCGAGGGAAGGCGCGCCCCGTTGAACCGGTAAGATAAGCGGTGGAGCGACGAAAAACCACATGGCGCGATTGACCATCCTGTTCGGCATTGTTCTGATCCTGCTCGGCGTGTTGACGTACATGGGCACGGGCCGCATGTATCCCACCTCGCTGATTCCCGCGTACTTCGGCGCGATCCTGGGCGTGTGCGGCTACATGGCGCGGACGACGGACCTGAAGCGCCGCGCGCTGATGATGCACATCGCGGTGACGGTCGGGCTGCTCGGATTTCTCGGGACCGTGAAGGCGATCTTCGACTACGTGCGCATGAAGCAGGGCGTGCAGTTCAAGCTGCCGCTGGCGGTGGAGGAGAAAGCAGCCATGTCGGTGCTGCTGCTGGTGTTCGTGCTGCTGTGTGTGCGCAATTTTATTCAAACGCGGCGGGCCCGGGTTTGAGCTCCATGCGCGGCGGGATGCCGCTGAACGCGGAGCGCGGCGCGCGCGGGTCGCGCGGGGCCATGCGCGCGGCGGCGGGGGACCAGCCCAAGCGCAAGCCGGACCTGAAAAAAGTGCTTCCCGAGGTCTGGAGGCTGATCCGCCCGCGCCGTTGGCTGCTCCTGTTCGGACTTTTCTTGGTCGGCATCAAGAGCGCAGCCAGCTTTGTGCTGCCATTGACGAGCAAGTACCTGCTGGACGATGTTTTTCACCAGCACCGCAGGCAGCTGCTTTTGCCGCTGGTCCTCATCGTCTTCGCGGCGACGACAGTCCAGGCTATAACTTCCTACTCGCTCACCCAGCTGCTCTCGAAGGCCGCGCAGCGCATGATCACGGAGCTGCGCGAGCAGGTGCAAGGCCACATCGGCCGCCTCCCCGTCTCCTTCTACGACAGCAATCGCAGCGGCGTCCTGGTGTCGCGCATCATGACCGACGTCGAGGGCGTCCGCAACCTGGTCGGCACCGGCTTGGTCGAGTTCATGGGCGGAATCGTAACGGCTCTGGTGGCATTTTTCATCCTGCTGCACATCAGCCCCCGCATGACGCTGGTGCTCTTCGCGATCCTGCTGGTCTTCGTCTTCATCCTGCAGTCCGCGTTTAAAACCATTCGCCCTATCTTTCGCGAGCGCGGCAAGATCAATGCCGAGGTCACCGGCCGGCTTACGGAGTCGCTCGGCGGCGTCCGCGTCGTCAAAGGCTATTACGCCGAGGAGCGCGAAGCGCGGGTCTTCTCCGCGGGCGTTCACCGCCTGCTCGACAACGTCATCTCCTCGCTCACCGCCACCAGCCTGCTCGCTCTCTCGGCAACGGCGGTTATCGGCGTCGTGGGCGGCCTCGTCATGCTGCTCGGAGGCAGGCAGCAACTCGCCGGGCACATTACCCAGGGCGACTACGTCGAGTACACATTCATTCTCGCGCTCATGATCGCGCCGATTTTCCAGGTGGTGAACGTCGGCACGCAGTTGACCGAAGCCGTTGCCGGCCTCGACCGCACGATGGAAGTGCTGGGCGAGCGGCAGGAGTTTGGCGACCCGGAGCGCACGACCGAGCTGCCGCCGATCCAGGGCGAGGTCGAGTTCCGCGATGTGCGGTTTGCGTACGAGGCGGACAAGCCAGTGCTGCACGGGATCACGTTTACCGCGCAGCCCGGCACCGCGACCGCGCTCGTGGGCTCGTCGGGCTCGGGCAAGAGCACGATAATTTCGCTGATCTGCGCGTTCCACAAGGCCACGTCCGGCCAGATTCTCGTGGATGGCTACGATCTGTCGAGCGTGGACCTAGCGAGCTATCGCTCGCAGCTCGGCGTGGTGCTGCAGGAGTCGTTTTTGTTCGACGGAACCATCCGCGAAAATATCGTTTTCTCGCTGCCGCACGCGACCGACGAAGAGTTTTTGAACGCGTGCCGGATCGCCCGGGTGGACGAGTTCGCGGAGCGGTTTGACGAGGGCTACGAGACGATCGTCGGCGAGCGCGGGGTGAAGCTTTCGGGCGGCCAGCGGCAGAGGCTTTCGATCGCCCGCGCGCTGCTCGCGAATCCGCGGCTGCTGATCCTCGATGAGGCCACTTCGTCGCTCGACTCGGAGAGCGAGGCGATGATCCAGCAGGGGCTGAACACGCTGATGCAGGGGCGCACGACGTTCGTGATCGCGCACCGGCTTTCGACGATTCGCAAAGCGGATCAGATCCTGGTGGTCGAGGGCGGCGAGATCGTGGAGCGCGGCACGCATGGCTCGCTGTACGCGCTGGGCGGCCGCTACTACGACCTGTACACACGCCAGCACGGGATTGAGGAGAACCTGTTTCTCGCGCCCGGCGAAGGGGATGTGGAGCCGGTGGCGCGGTAGCAATGGCATGGGGAAAACGCAGGTCCTTCGCTTCGCTCAGGATGACCCTTCTTTCAGCACGGCATAGCACCATATGGTGAGTGCTCAAAAAAGTTGGGTCATCCTGAGCGAAGTTGCTTGCGTCAGCAAGCAACGCAGTCGAAGGACCTGCGTTTCCGGCCGTCAGCCCGCGCCAGCTGCATCCCGGATGCTTGCTATCCTAAGCTCGCATGTACTTCGACCCAGTCGCGGGCTCGGACCAGGCGCTGCTCATTACCGAGCAGCTTCTGGTGTTTGCCACCGTGGTGGGTTCGGTTGGCGCGCTGCCTTCATTTATTGAGTTCATGACGGAGCGGCGCAAGCGCAGGGAGCGCATCGACCTGTCGCTCGAGGATGAGCCGGTGATAAACCTGCGGCCGCGCCTGGCCGGCATGGACGAATTGTTGCGCTCGATTGAAGACCTGGTCGACCGCGCACGGCACCCGGAGGTGTATGAGGATCTGAAGATCGGCAACGAGGTGCTGATTATCGGGCCGCACCAGAGCGGGAAAAAATCCTTAGCCCAGACCATTGCCAAGCTCACCGGGATGGAGCGGCTGGTGACGGTGTTCAACCCGCGCGATTCGGATGCGCTGGCGCAGGCCAAAAGCCTGGTTCGCGGTTACAAATGGCAGAAGGTGATGCTGCTGCTGCCGCGCATCGACCTGGCCTACAAGGAGAGCGATCCGGAGGTGCTGGCGGAGCTGGACGCGCTGATCGAGAGCACGTCGGAGCGCGCAAACGTGCTGGTGGTGGCAACTGCAACCACGTTTGTGCCGGATTCGGACCTCGACAACACCTTCGGCATCAAGCTGGTGCTGCCCGGGGCGGAGGTGCTCGAGACAGAGCGCCGCGAGATTCCGGAAGATGCGCAGAGAATGTTCGCGTCCGTGGCGGAGTTTTACCTGAGCGAAGCGCGGCGGCGCGGGTTCACGCTCGCCGGGCTGTCGGACCAGGAGTTCTGCGCGCGCGTGCTGGAAGGCGCGATGAATCCGGCGGAGATCGAGGACATCGTGGTGCTGTGCGAAACGACCGCGCTGTTTCGCCGGCGCACGCGGCAGAGCGAGCGGCTGGTGATTACGCCGGAGATTCTGGAGACGGCGATCGAGCGGGTGATCGTGGGATGAAGCGGCTTATCGCGCGGCTGCGTCCAGCGTCGCGGCACAGCGGTTGAGGGCTTCCGTGATGACGCCGAGCTGCTGCTGGGCGAGGCTTGCATTCTTTGCGTCGAGCGCTTCATTGACGCCGGGGATCACGACCGCGGCGTAGCCGGTGTACTGGCCCGGGGCGTAGATGGTGTGCTTGTACCAGGCGCGGTTGGGCAGGCCGGGCTCGGAGAGCAGGTCGCCCTCGGCGGCGCGCAGCGCGGTGTTCAGCGCGGCGTCGCCGGCGGCGGGGGCGCTGGCCTGTTTGGCGTGCACGGCATCGGCGGCCGAAAGCATTTTCCGCGCGGCGGCATCGGCTGCGGTGGTGTCCAGGGTCAACCCGAAATCCTGCGCCTTGGTTTTTGCCGCGGACAGGTACTCGGCAATCTCCTTCGCGTAGGTCGCGTAGTCGTAGGGCAGCACGTCGGCATCGACCATGTGCAGCATTTCCAGGCCAAAGACGCGGGCTTGCTGCTGCTCATACACGAATGTGGGGTCCGCGAATTTGGTGAACCAGGCGTAGTTGTCGAATACTGAGTGATAGACACCGTAGGGGCCGTCGGAGCCGATGTCGGTCGAGGGCACGCCCAGGTGCTGGAGGAACGGGGTGTAGTCGGAGCCGGAGCCGAGATCGCCGATGTGGACCGCGTCGGTGCTTGTCGCGGCGCCTGGCCTCTGCTCGTTGAAACCGTTGTTCGCGTGGCGGCCGGTCTGGTGCTTCTGCGCTTCGAGCCATGCGTCGTACACGCTGCCGCCTTTGGGGCTGGGCACCTCGCGGGTCACCTCGCGCACAAAGTTCTTGAGCGAGGGCACGGCGGAGGAGTTGAACTCGGGGCCGGACACGCCGACATCCATGTTGAAGTAAGCGTCGGCTGTCTTGAGCTCGCCGGCGTGCTGCTCGGCCCACTCGGTCGAGCCGATCAGGCCCTCCTCCTCGGCATCCCAGCTGGCGAAAATGACGGTGCGTTTCGGCTTCCAGCCTTCCTTCAGCAGTGTGCCGATGCCGTGTACGGATTCGAGCATGGCGGCGGTGCCGCTGTTCGGGTCGACCGCGCCGTAGGTCCAGGCGTCGCGGTGGTTGCCTGCGATGACCCAGTCCTTGGCGTCTTCCGAGCCGGGCACGCGCCCGATCACGTCCCAGATGGTGCGGTAGGCGTAGTCTTCCTTGAGCTGGAGGTGCACCGTAACATCGGCCGCGCCGCCGACGTGGTAATGGAAGGGCAGCGCGCCCTGCCAGCCCTGCGGCGCGCCGGGGCCGCCCATGTTGGCCAGGATCGGCTCGGCGTCATGGTAGGAGATGGGCAGCGACATGATGTGGGGCTGGCTGGGCGCCTGGTTGTGCGGGATGCGTTTGGACTCGGGCAGGTCGGGCGTGGAAGCGATGCCGGGGGTAGTGACGTCGCCGGGATACTGGAACATGTACTGGATCGACCCGCGCTGTACGCCGGTTTCGGGGCGAAACGGGCCAGCCGGGTAGATGTCGCCGCGCGCGTAGCCGTCGTCTGCGGGGTCGGAGTAGATGAGCACGCCGGCCGCGCCGTGCTCCTGCGCGATGTAGGCCTTGACGCCGCGATAGTTGCTGCCGTAGCGCACCAGCACGATCTTGCCTTTGACCGAGATGCCGAGCGCGTCGAGCTGGGCGAAGTCAGCGGGCGTGCCGTAGTTGGCGTACACGACCGGCGCGGTCGCATCGCCGGACGCGGCGGAGCTGTTGAAGCCGGGCATCACGCGCGGGTCGTCCTGGAAGGGGTCGCCCCCGTACTCTGAAGACACATGCTCGGGCGTGGGGCCTTGCAGAAGGATCTTGCCGTTCTTGGCGAGCACGGTGAGGTGCTGTGCGCCGGGGTGGTTGAGCCAGGCGGTGTACTGGACGATCTCGGTCTCAAGCCCGGCGGCCTTGAATTTGCCGGCGACATACTGGGCGGTCTTGTAGTCCTCGGGCGAGCCGGCGACGTGGGGTTCGGCGGTAAGGGTCTTGAGCTCTTCGCCGGCGAGCGTCGCGTCGGGCACGGCGAGAAAGTCGCGGTCCCACTTGGCCTGCTCGGCCGCGTAGTCGTGAAAGCCGAAGACCTGCTGGGGCAGGGCTGGCGCGGTGGGCGACTGGGAAGCGGCGACGGCGAGACCGAATGCGGCGGCGGCGGGGAGAACGACAGCGGCGAGGCGTAGGGGCAAGCGGAAGTGCTCCTGGCTGGGATGGGAAGAGTGTACTGCGGGGGGCTTGGTGGGCGTTCAGGAAAAATGCCGATGGGCATGCGGATGACAAGCCCACGTCTCACAATCGAGACGTGGGCACCTGCTCTACGCCGGGCGATGGAACCTCAGGCGGCGGCAACCGGCTGGGCGCAGTGCGAGCAGCGGTGCGCAGCCAGCGGGATTTCGCTCAGACATTCTGTGCAGGGCCTGGTGGTGACCGCCGCCGGAGGGGCCTCATGGTGCAGGCGCTTCAACAGTGTGTTGAGCGGCAGGACCACGAAGAAGTACATAGTAGCGGCGACCAGCAGGAAATTGATTGTCGCGTTCATGAAATTGCCATACGTAATGTGGCCGCCATGCACGTCGACCGCAAGCGAAGAGAAGTCGGGCTTCTTGACGATGGCCGCAATCAAAGGGGTGATGATGTCTTTTACAAGCGAGCCGACGATCGCTGTAAATGCAGCGCCGATGACGACGGCGACGGCGAGATCGACGACATTGCCGCGCAGGATGAAGTCGCGAAAGCCTTTCAGCATGGAGAACTCCTGACTGGTGGTGCAGGTTTGGGTGACAAGCAAGCAGCGCTGGGGAGAGCGCGACACTCGCCAACACTGTACGTGCGGGGATGAGCCACCGCAAGCGGAAAGCTGACGAGTTAGCGGCTTTTTGCGGGCGGGGGCTGCGCGGCAGGCGTGAACTGCTGCTGCACGGCGGCGCAGGGCTTGCGGTACTGGGCGATGAAGTGCGCGGCGAGGAAGAAGGCGAGGCCGGCGAGAATGGCCGAGCCGCCGGCGACGCGGCGGTCTTCGCTGTGGCCCTTCTGGCGGGCTGCGTGGGCGAGGGCGAGGGCGCGAAAGCTGAACACCAGCAGCGCCGCCGCGCAGACGGCCAGCGCGGTGAGCTGCGGCAGCTGCTCGCAGAAGATGGCGCCGCGGGTGGGCCAGGTGAGATAGACGACCGCGCCAGCAAGCAGCGCCGAGAGCACCAGCAAGGCGGCGTGGGGCAGGCGCTTGCTCGAGCGGAGAGCGCGCTTTTTCAAGCGGAGAGCGGGGCGGCTGCTGCCGTTTCCGTCGAGGCCAGCGCCGCGACCGTGTCAACGGAAGGCGCGTGGATGACACCGCGCTCGGTGATGATGGCGGTGACGTATTTCGCGGGCGTCACGTCGAAGGCGGGGTTCTCGATGTCGACATTGTGCGGGGTCTGCTGGCGGCCGCCGTGGTGGGTGACTTCGCGGGGAGCGCGCTGCTCGATTTCGATGAGGTCGCCGTGGGAGGTGGCGAGGTCGACGGTGGACCAGGGTGCGGCGACGTAGAAGGGAATGCCGTGCTCCTTGGCGAGGATGGCGACGCCGTAGGTGCCGATTTTGTTGGCGACGTCGCCGTTGGCGGCGATGCGGTCGGCGCCGACGATGACGGCCTGGATCTTGCCCTGGCGCATGAGGGTGGCGGCCATGTTGTCGCACAGCACGGTGGTGGGGATGCCGTCGTGCATCATCTCCCACGCGGTGAGGCGCGCGCCCTGCAGGAAGGGACGAGTCTCGTCGGCGTAGACACGCAGCGTGGCGCCGGCGGCGACCGCTGAGCGAACCACGCCGAGCGCCGAGCCGTAGCCGCAGGTGGCCAGCGCGCCCGCGTTGCAGTGGGTGAGGATGCCGCCTTGCTTCGGCAGCAGCGGAGCGCCGTGCGCGCCCATCGTGCGGCAGGCGGCGATGTCCTCGGTATACATGGTTTGGGCTTCGGCGACGAGGCCCTGGCGGATGGTGTCGATATTCCCGCTGGCCGCGCCGGGTGCGGCGGCGAGCGCCTCGAAGCGGCCGCGCATGCGGGCGATGGCCCAGAACAGGTTGACAGCGGTGGGCCGGGTGGCGGCGAGGGTCGCGCAGATGATCTCGAACTCTGGCCGGAGGGCGGCGAGCGATTGCGCCTGGCTGCCGACGACGCCGAGCGCGACGCCCATGGCGGCCGAGACGCCGATGGCCGGTGCGCCGCGCACGACCATCGTCGTGATGACGTCGGCGACCTGGTTGTAGGTGGTCGCGAGGACGTAGGTTTCTTCGAGCGGGAGCTTGGTCTGGTCGAGAAAGCGGACGCCCGCGCCGGTCCATTCGAGAGTGGGGATCATGGATTCCAGTTTAGCGTGCAGGGGATGGCCGGAGGGGCGAATTCCTGCTCCGCGGCGGCCCCGCAAGATAGGGCGGCGGCGTGGAACGAGCGAAATTGTTCCGCGTGGAACAATTTTGAAGGGCTGTTTTGCGCCCTGACCGGGGTAGATAAGCAACTTATTTGCATGCACTTAGGGCGGGTTTGGAAGGGGTGGCGCAGAGTTTCGGCGGATTGTGCCTGGGGGCAGCCTGGCGGCGCTCGGCTCGCTATACTGGGGCGGTGCTGGCTCCGCTCAGATTCGTATGGAATGCGACGCGCGGGCATCGTTTGCGGCCGTGGCGGAGTCCTTATATCCGCTGGCGGATTGAGACCTACTCGGGGTTGCACGCCGAGACGCTGACGGGGCGGGATGTGCTGCGGTTCAGCTGGCGGGAGCGGCGGCAGTTGTGGAGTTTTCTGCGCTGGACCGCAGAGATGGATGCGAAGACGAAGGTGCGTGAGGATGCGTAGGCTGCGGTTTGGGTTGGCGTTGGCGCTCGCGATGGCCGCGCGGGCGCAGACGGCTCCGCCTGCTGCCGCGCCGACGGCCCAGAGTGCCGGGGCGGCGCCACAAGTTGCGCCGCCGCCGACCTTTCGCGTGAGCACGAGCGTGGTGCTGGTGCCGACGCTAGTGGAGCAGAAAAAGGGCGAAGTGGTGTACGGGTTGGGGGCGGATGCGTTTTCGCTCACCGACAATGGCGTGCCGCAGACGATCCACGTCGATGACGACCTGGACACGACGCCGGTTTCGCTGGTGGTGTGCATCGAAAAGGGGCGGACGAGCGAGCTTGAGTTCGAGAAGTTTGCGCGGCTGGCGCCTTTGTTGAACCAGTTCCTGGGCGACGGCAAGGGCGAGGTGACGCTGGTGGAGTTCGACTCGCAGCTGGAGTTTCGCGACGACTGGACCCGGGACACGGACGAGATCGCGAGCGACCTGAGCCGCCTGGAGCCGGGCGACGGGGGCGCGGCGCTGCTCGATGCAGCCGGGTACTCGATCGACCTGCTGGAGCAGCGGCCGGCGGACCGGCGGAAAATCCTGCTGCTGGTGAGCGAGTCGCGCGACCACGGCAGCAAGCGGGTCTCGGCGCCGGAGCTGGTGCAGCGGATCGGGACCAGCAATACGCTGGTGCTGAGCCTGACCTGGTCGCCGGTGAAGGCGGAGTTTCTGGACCAGCTGGTGAACCCGGGCTCAGGCTCGCTGGTGTCGTTGTTGGTGCTGGCGGCGAACGCGATCAAATCGAACGCCGCGAAGTCGCTGGCGGTGATGAGCGGCGGCGAGGCGATGAGTTTTACCACGGAGCGGGCGTTTGAAGACCGCATCACGGAGATGGCGAGCCACGCGCGCAACCGCTACATGCTGAGTTTTCGCCCGACCGCGCTGACGCCGGGGCTGCACCGCTTGCAGGTCGCATTGAAGGCAGACGTGCCGGGGCGGGTGGTGGCGCGGACGGATTACTGGGCGGTGGACGAAAACGGCCCACCGCATTGACCGGTGCGCACAGTTTTGTAGGACTGTACCGAAGCAATGGCTGCAAGCGGGGTGGAGTCATGGGAGTTGGTGCGGATGTTCGAGAGATCATTCAGGATTTGGTTGCGCCAGAGCTGAGGGAGATTGGTGCAAAGCTGGAGGCGCTGGCTCAACTCCAGGGCGCGAAGCTGGAAGGGCTGGAGCAGCGTCAGGGCGCGAAGATGGATGGACTGGAGCAGCGTCAGGGCGCGAAGCTGGAAGGACTGGAGCAGCGTCAGGGCGCGTAGATGGAAGGCTTGGACGCGAAGATAGACGGGTTGGAGCAGCGTCAGGGCGTAAAGATGGATGAACTCTCGCAAAGTCAAAATGCGATGAAGGTGGAGTTGCTCGAGGCTATCATTCGGTCGGAAGAAAGGGTGATGCTAGCGCTCAGAGTTGCGCTCTTATCGCAGCAGAATGAACAATTGTCGCAGCAGAATGAACAATTGCTGAAGCAGGTGAGCGGTCTGCGGAAGGCAGCGCAGTGAAGTTGAGCGAGGGGAGAAGCAATGGGTGAGATGGTGACGCTGCAGGCCGCGGATGGGCATGAGCTGGGCGCTTACGTGGCGAAGCCGGAGGGCACGCCGAGGGCGGCGCTGGTGGTTTTGCAGGAGGCTTTCGGGGTCAACCACCATATCCGCGCCGTGGCGGACCGGTTTGCGCGCGAGGGCTACCTGGCGGTGGCGCCGGCGCTGTTCGACCGGTACGAGCGTGGATTTGAATCCGGCTACGACGCCGCCGGGATGGAGCGCGCGATGGCCTTGATGCCGAAGCTGAACATGGACTGGGCGCAGGCGGATGTGCTGGCGGCGGTCGAGTATGCGCGCGACGAGTACAAGACGAAAGTGGGCGTGGTGGGCTTCTGCCTGGGCGGCTCGATAGCCTGGGTGGCGGCGGCGCGTATGCCGGTGAGCGCGGCGGTAGGCTACTACGGCGGGTACATCGTCCGGTTCAAGGATGAGCCGCTGAAGGCGCCGGTGATGCTGCATTTCGGGCGCGAGGACGACCATATCCCGCAGAGCGATGTGCAGGCGATCGAGGCGGCGCACCCGGAGGCGCAGGTGTTTGTGTATGACGGCGCGGGGCACGGGTTCAACTGCGACGAGCGCGCAAGCTACAGCGAGCCGGCGGCGCAGCAGGCGTGGGGACGGACGATCGAGTTCTTAAGAGAGCACCTGGGTGGACGGGTCGATAACACGGGCAGCGCGCAAGCGTAGCAGTCCGATCCTGCTCCGGCCTGCCATTGGATCAACTGACAGGCACAGCCCACGGGAGGCCAACTTTCCGCGCCTTCGCGTGAGTCTCTGGCATCTATCACCCAAGGCTTTGCCTGGAGCAGGCCTTTGCGGAGCATGAATGGCGGGAGAGTATGACGCAAGCTGGCGGCCGAAGGTCAACCCCTGGCTGATCGCGCTGACGGTCGCGCTGGCGGCCTTCATGGAGGTGCTGGATACCTCGATCGCGAACGTGGCGCTGCCGTACATCGCGGGCTCGCTCGGCGCGAGCAACGATGAAAGCACCTGGGTGCTGACCTCGTATCTGGTGGCAAATGCCATCGTGCTGCCGCTGGGCGGCTGGGCTTCAAGCGTGCTGGGGCGCAAGCGCTTCTTTATGACCTGCATCGTGATATTCACGGTGTCGTCGTTCCTGTGCGGCCTGGCGCCCTCGCTTGTGTTCCTGCTGCTGTTCCGGGTCTTTCAGGGCGCGGGGGGCGGGGGCCTGCAGCCTATGGCGCAGGCCATCATGGCCGACTCCTTCGAGCCTCGATTGCGGGGACTTGCGTTCGCGCTGTACGGGCTGGTGGCGGTGCTGGCGCCGTCGATCGGACCGACGATCGGCGGATGGATCACGGACACGTACAGCTGGCGCTGGATTTTCTATATCAACATCCCAGTCGGCATCCTGGCGCTGGTGCTGACCCAGCGGCTGGTGGACGATCCGCCCTGGCTGGGCTCGGACCTGAAGAATTTCTTCCGGGTGGACTACATTGGAGTCGGCTTTCTTGTGCTGTCCATGGGCTCGCTCCAGATCATGCTCGACAAGGGGCAGGAGAAGGACTGGTTCGGGTCGCACTTTATCCAGTTTTTCGGGACGGTTTTCGCGATCACGATCGTTGGTCTGCTGGCATGGGAATGGTGGGGCGCAAAGACGCCCGTCATGGAACTGCGGCTGTTCAAGAACCGGAACTTCGCGGTCTGCTGCTTTCTGATGCTGCTGACCGGCGGCATCCTGAATGCGACGACCGTGCTGCAGCCGCAGTACCTGCAGGCGCAGGTCGGCTACACGGCGACGATCGCCGGGCTCTCGCTCGCCGGCGGCGGCGTGGCGCTGCTGCTGGTGATGCCGATCGCGGGGCAGGCGGTGACGCGGTTTCCGGCGCGCAACATTATCGCGTTCGGGTTCGCCATTACTGCGTTGTCCTACTGGCTGACGGCGACCAAGCTGAACCTGGGCATCTCGTTCAGCACTGCTTCCTGGCTGCGGGTGTTCCAGATCGGTTCGATCCCGCTCGTGTTTATCGCGCTGACGACGGCGGTGTATTTTGGCCTGCCCAGGACGAAATCGAACCAGATATCCGGGCTGATCAACTTCGTGCGCAATATCGGAGGATCGATCCTGATTGCCTTGACTAATGCGGAGGTTACCCAGAGAGGGCAGTTCCACCAGAACCAGCTTTTGAAATATGTAGTGCCGTCGAACCTCAACTATCAGCGGACACAGAGCATGTACCAGGGCACGTTCGACACCAAGATGGGCGCGGCCAATGCGCAGCATCTGGCCAATGGGCAGATCCTCAATAACCTTCAGGCGCAGTCGACGACGCTCGCGTACGTGGATGTGTTCTGGCTGTTGTTCGTCGCCTGCGTGGTGATGACGCTGCTCTCGTTTCTGCTGAAGCGCAACGATCCGCGCGCGGGCCAGCAGCAGACGCCGGCGCATTAAAGCGTTTTCACTGCTAGTCTGCTCTGGTAGGGAAAGTGGAATGCGGCTTTCCTTGGCGGAAAAGCCGCGATGAGATGGATAGTCCTGTAAAGCCTGGAAGTGAAAACGCATTCGCCGCCGCGGCTGCCGCCGGTACCAGCCCAGAGGGCGCCCCGGGCGGCTACGCGCATGCGTGGCGGGCTCTTCGCGGACGCAACTTCCGGCTGTTTTTTTCCGGGCAGAGCGTCTCGCTGGTCGGCACCTGGATGACGCGGGTCGCGACCTCGTGGCTCGTGTACCGGCTGACCGGCTCGGCGCTGCTGCTGGGTACGGTGAGCTTCGCGGGGCAGATTCCAACATTTCTGCTGGCGCCCTTCGCGGGCGTGCTGGTGGACCGCATGGACCGGCGCAAGGTGCTGATGGCGACCCAGGTGGGTGCGATGGTGCAGTCGCTGGCGCTGGCTGCGCTCACGCTCTCGCACCGCATCACGATCAGGGAAGTGCTGTGGCTGAGCGTGCTGCAAGGCGTGGTGAATGCGTTCGACATGCCGGTGCGCCAGTCGTTTATGGTGCAGATGGTGGACGAGCGCGCGGACCTGCAGAATGCCATCGCGATCAACTCGTCGATGGTGAACGCGGCGCGGCTGGTGGGGCCGTCGATCGCCGGTGTGATCATCAGCGTGCTGAACGAGGGCTGGTGTTTCCTGATTGACAGTGTGAGTTATATTGCCGTGATTGTATCGCTCGCGTTGATGCGGATCACGGCGCCGAAGGCAGTACGCGCGACGACCGGGATGGTGGAGCAGCTGCGCGAAGGCTGGGAGTATGTGTCGGGGTACCGGCCGATCCGCACCATCCTGCTGATGTTCGCGATCGTGAGCCTGATGGGCATGCCGTACATGGTGCTGATGCCGGTGTTCGCGGGTGCGGTGCTGCACGGCGGCGCGCATACTCTGGGGTTCCTGATGGGCGCCGGGGGAGTTGGGTCGCTGGTTTCAGCGTTGTCGCTGGTGCTGCGGCGCTCGGTGAAGGGACTGCTGAAGATGATTCCGATCGCGGCGGTGGTGTTCGGGGCCAGCCTGGTTGCGTTCGGCGCGTCGCACACGATGTGGCTCTCGATGGCGCTGATGGTGGTGACAGGCTGGGGCATGATGCAGGGACTGACCGCGAGCAATACGATTATCCAGACATTAGTGCCGGAGGATAAGCGCGGGCGAGTGATGAGTTACTACACGATGGCGTTTGTGGGCATGGCTCCGTTCGGGAGCCTGCTGGCCGGGTGGCTGGCGCACCTGTTCGGCGCGCCGCACGCGGTCGAAATGACCGGCGCGTTGTGCTGCCTGGGTGGGGTGTGGTTCTTCGGGCAGATGCCGGCGGTGCGGCTGGAGATGCGGCCGGTATACGAGCGGCTGGGCATTGTGGCGGTGGTCGAGGTGGAAGAGGCGGGGGCGAACTGAAAGCCGCGCATGAGGAAGCGGACGATGCCGCGGCGCCCAGGATAGCCCATCTGCTCCGCGGCGGCACACCGCATCCCGATTATCGCGCGCTTTTCGCCGTGCCCGTATTCTGGCCCCACCCAATGCTTCCCTGCGCGGGATACACATGCTGATTCTTGAAATTGAGCACAGATGGCGGCTGGCCTTGGTCCTGCTGGGTTGAAGTACTTCCAAACGTATCCGCTAACCGCTGCAGCGGCTCGATCTCCGCTTCTGTGAGCCACGGCAGCCGCGAGCCCGCGCTGTTGCCCCCAAGATAGGTCATGAACGAGAGATCGTTCGCCTCCCCCACTAACCCCTCATAGGAGCAGCCAAACTGCTGCTCCGCTACTCCGGTCACCTGCGTGGTCAGTTTAGTATTGTTCTCCAGAAACCGCGCGATCTGCAGGTAGTGATTGTTCGCGTCGTCGCCCAGAAGGTGCAGCCGGTAGAAGTCATACGCTTCAAACGCGAGAAAGATATCGGAGCCGGACTGCCCGGTCGCGATGATGCTTGAGCCCCGCGTGCCCGCGTACTGATAGGCCAGCGGCGCATTGGTGATGGGAAAGTTGCACGCGTACATCCAGGTTTCCACATAGTCCGCTGCCTGCTGCGCGGCGGTCAGCCACTTAGCCGCGTGGATCGCGTCATACAGCGCAAGTGCCGCGTGCAGCGGCTCCGCGCCGCCTTCCTTATCCAGCACATTCGCGTTATCCGTCGTACCGCCCACATACTGCACTGGCTGGTAGATCGTGCTGAGCGCATAAGTCCCCGCTGCTTCCGCCGCTGTCAGGTATTTCCGTTGGCCGGTTGCAAAGTACAGCGACACCAGGAAGCGCACTGGGTGCGTGGTGTCGAACTTGCTGGTGCCGAAGCCGTTCCGGTCGCAGCCCGCGCTCGTATTGGTGAACACCGCCATCCCGGTTGGCGGAGTAATGGTTCAGCAGCTGAACGCCGTCGCGATATACGGCATTGCTTGAGACCTGGGCAATGGCGGGGTTAAACGCGTTGTAATACAGCCGCCAGGTCTGGGCCAGCGCGGTGTTGTAATCGGCGCGCCCATTCGCATCCACATATTGCTCCAGCCCCAGCATCAGCGTGTATGTATGCGAGAAGCCGGACTGCACGGGATGGCTCCTGCGAACCCACTCCGTACTGCGGCTGCCGATATAGTTGCCGTCGGCTTCATCCGCGGGATAGATAAACCCGAGCATGGTTTGAGGAACCTTCTGCGCGCCGATCGACCCGTACTGTACCGAGGAGTTCACCAGCCACTGCTGACTCGTCGCATCGGCCGCCGTCCTGGGTGTTGAATCGATGTGCGCAATGGACAGAGCCGTTCCCGTCGAGGGGTCCTGCATCATGACAAATGGCAGCCCGCTGCGCGTCTCGCGCCAGTAGAAATACTCATTGGCGTAGTTCGTCGCGAACGCGCCGGACGCGGCGTTCACGTTCTTGTCATACCAAATCGCCGGAGCCAGGAAGTGGTACTGGTCAACAGGCAGCGGCTTCGCGAAGCCCAGCACAAACTGCGAGTTAAACCTTTGTCCGCGCTCGCTGCCTGGAGCACCGTCACCGTCCTGCTCACGGTGAAGGTGCCTGCCGCGCTCCCGGTTCGGTAGCGGTCACGCACCTCAAAGGAACTCCCGTTTGGAGAAGTTACGCGCGCCGTCGCCAGCACGCTATCGTTGGCCTCCTGCACCGATGTGTACGCGGCGCCGATTGCCGCCTGGTTCGTTGACTCATCCGAACAGGTCGAGCACACCAGCAGCTGCACCGGCTGCGCCGCGTAGGCATCCTCCGCTCCCGGGGTCTTGGAATGGATTTGCACTCCACGCATCTCACGGCTCACTTTTGGAAATGTGAGCGCCTTTTCCCCGGAGGTCAGCGTTTGGCCCAGTGCTGCCGGGACAAGCAGAATGGCTCCAAGAGGTGCGGCGAGCGCTCGTATGCTGAAACATTTCACGAAAGTTTCCATGATCGTTCTCCCGCGCGAAGATTGCGTTCCCCCGCATAGTAGCCCTTTTGAAAAACCTTCCGCACCCACCTGCTTTTCCCAGTTCGATGCACGACGCCGCTCCCAGAGTCAATGAGAGCGGCCTCGGCAGATGGAAATGAGTTAGGGAGACCGGGGCGCACGCAGCTTGGGTGCGCCCCCTTCCTGATTAGACCGCGCTGAGACCGCCGTCCACGAACAACTCTACCCCGGCGACAAAGCTCGAATCGTCGGAAGCAAGAAACACGGCCGCTTTCGCGATGTCGCTGCCCGCACCGATGCGGCCGCGCGGCACCATGTTCGTCACGTACTCGCGAACCTCTTTTATGCTGCCAAGCGTCGATGCGTTGCCCGCGGTATCGATCGGCCCGGGACTGATGACATTTACGCGAGGGCCTACGCCCTTGAGTTCGGCCGTGAAGGTTCGTGCGAAACTTCGCAAGGCAGCCTTGGTGGCTCCATAGACGGACATACCGGGAAACCCCGAACTGCCGATGAACGAGCCATTCAGGATGATGGAGCCGTTGTTGTCCATGAGCGAAACGGCCTTCTGAACCGTGAAAAATACGCCCTTCATGTTGATGTCGACGCAGTTATCGTAGAACTCTTCAGTTACCTTGTCATACGGCATCTGCTCATAAACGCCTGCATTCGCAAATACCACATCGAGCTTGCCCTTCTTCTTGATTTCGGCGAACATTCGGTCCAGGTCTTCGAGCTTTCCGGCGTCTGCCTGGATCGCCGCCGCACTCGTTCCGAGGGCTTCGAGCGCCTTATCGAGCTCCGGTTTTCTCCGTCCCGTGATGAACACGAAAGCGCCCTCGCGGATGAACTCCTTCGCTGTGTCGAAGCCGATGCCTTCGCTTCCGCCTGTAATCAATGCAATCTTTCTATCGAGCTTTCCCATGTGTAACCCTCCCGTCGATCTTAAAATTAGACGAGCGCGATGCTGCCGCCGAATTGAACGATCCAACGGATATTTTGCCTATTCCGCCAATTTGCTGGATCGAATCTCCTTTCCTCGGCGTCCAATCGAAGAAATGACTATGACATCAAAGACCTTTCTGGCTGAGCTCATTCAGGAACTGTGCCCGCGGGACGGTTCTCACCCGACGAAGATTGAAGGCCTTTTCCTCACCCGATACTCCACGACCGAAGTACCGAGAAACTCGCTGGGTAAAGCAGTGTTTTGCGTTGTGGTGCAGGGTGCAAAATGCATTCTGGTCAATGGGCAGAGGCTCATCTACGACCGCGATAAGTATCTCCTTGTCTCGCTCGATCTTCCTCTGGTAGGTCAGATTGAGCAGGCCAGCCGCGCAAACCCGTTTCTTGGATTGAGTCTGGTTCTGGACTACGAGGAGATCGCGTCGCTGATGCGTGGATCGGAGCTGCCGCATGAGAGCGCCGCACCCACACGGCCTGGGTCCATGATTGGCTCAATGGATATCGATCTTCTCGATGCGGTAAGTCGACTCGCCGGACTGCTGAAGAAACCCGCTCAGATACCTGTTCTTGCGCCGCTCGTTCGGCGAGAAATCTTTTACAAGCTGCTGTTGAGCGAACAGGGAGGCATACTGCGTCAGATGCTAGCGGACTGCGGCAAGACCCAACGCGTCACTGCCGGGCTGGCGTGGTTGAGGCGTAACATCGCACGCCCGGTCCGGATGGAAGAATTGGCTCGTGAGATGTGCATGAGTCCATCCTCCATGCACAGTTGGTTTCGTGCGGTGACTTCGATGAGCCCGCTTCAGTATCAAAAGCAATTGCGGCTGCAGGAGGCTCGCCGGATGCTGCTCGCTGAGGCGGTTGATGCGGGCACGGTGAGCCGGCGTGTCGGGTATGAGAGCGCTTCCCAATTTAGCCGGGAGTATCGCCGGTTGTTCGGCGCCCCTCCCATGCAGGACATCGAACGTCTCCGTTCCTCGGCAGCTCCCTGAGCCAGTAATGCCAATTCCCATGCAGCGTTGCGCAGCCGTTGCCGTATAGTAAGAGAGACCGCTAACTCAGATGCAAGCAGTGCCCACTTAAGACTAACGGCAAATTCTGGCGCAGAGCTTTTCCCAGTTGCCGGACGATATCTTCAGGCGGTCGGCATCACTCAATCCAGCCGTTTGAAGAAAGCTTTGGCCAACTCCCTGGGGCGCGGGGATAAAAGGGTAGTCGGTAGAAAACATGATGTTGTCGACTCCGATCACTTCGATTGCCCAGCGCAGGTATCGCTGGCTGTATTGGCCGCTTGGCGTCACCATGACGTGTCGCCGGAAATACTCGGACACAGGATGCTGCAGCTTCGCTACATCGGTCAACATGTCGAGGCGATCCAAATTAAAAGCACGACTTCTCCCCAGTGACCGGTGACGATTTGGAGCTCAGGAAAGCGATCGAAAACGCCGGAGAGAATCATGCGCACGATCTGCATGCCTGTTTCGTAATGCCAGCCGATGCCGGCCATCGCGAAGAGGGAATCCACGTTGTCGCCGAAGCCGGTGTAGTAGGCATCCCGGACACCCTGCATGGGCGATTGAGGGTGAAGGTAGAGCGGCGCATGCAGACCTGCCGCCGCCTCAAAGATCGGCCAGAACGCGGGGTGATCCAGGTTGCGCTCGCGCGTGCGACCGAAGACCATGGCGCCGTGCAAACCAAGTTGGCGTACCGCGCGCTCCAGTTCACGCGCAGCTTCTTGCGGGTCGGGTGTGGGCAGCGTGGCTACGCCTTGAAAGCGGTCGGGCCGGTCGGCTACTGCTGCCGCCACTCGATCGTTTGCCGCACGCGACAACGCGACTGCCTGGTCCGGCAGCAGGTTCTGCACGCCCGGTGTCGTGAGCGACAGGACTTGTACATCCATGCCGGCTTCGTTCATGAAAGCAAGGCGCTCGTCTCCAAAGTCAAGCAGACGGCGTGCAATGTCTCCGGTGGAGGCCCCCTTCAGGGAGAGATCTTGCCACCGCGGATCAAGAGACTGCCAAGCGTGCAGCACATCCGGCGTGATGAAATGTTCTTCCAATCCAATAACCTTCATTTGAAGCCGCTCCTTATCGTGGAAGTAAGTGCATGTGAAAGGCAGGAATATCTTCGCTCCCCTAGGTGGCCAGCAATTCCGGGACAAAAATGTCTTCTATGGTGAAGAGACGATCGGTGATCCCCTGCTCGAAGTGGTAGCGCAGAATCTGCTCGATCGCTTTGCGATTGGCTTCAATGCCGTACGGCCACCAGTCTTTCCCGAGCACCGTACGATCTTGATCGATCAGCCCGCTGAACCAGGGAAACATGACGTCCATGTTATGGAAGATGAGGCCGTGCTTGTAATGGTCCATGGCAGCATGCTTGGCGTCGCAGAAGCCCTGGTAGGCCGCTTTCGCCAGCTCTGGGTGCTGCGCAAGCAGGTCTTTGCGGATCACTACGGTGTGCATGATGGGGAAGATGCCGGTCCGCTTGTAGTAGTCGCGTTCGACTGATTCGTAGTCAGGGAAGAGCTGGCCCACCTTCGGCGATTTGTCCAGAATGCACTTCGGCACGTCGGCCGAGATCAATGCATCGATCTCTCCAGCCTCCAACATTGCGCCTAGCTCCTTGCCTTCAGGAACGTTGGATACCTGGACGTTGACAGGATGCGTATCGGGCACGAAGTCAATCGGCTTGAGCGGCCAGTCCAGCCCGCCAATGATCCACCGGCAGGTCTCTGGTTGAAAGCCGTACTCGTCGGCCAGGATGCCCTTCGGGATCAGGCCAGCGTCGTGGCTGTACAGGGCGAGCTCGCCAATGGTTTTCCCGTTGAGATCTGCCGGTCCCTGGATGCCGCTCGCCTTATTCACGTAGATGGCCGAGTGCCGGAACGCTCGGTTCGGGAAGACTGGAATCGCCACAAAGGGTGACTTGCCGTTTTTGAATGTCCTGAGGAAATATGTCATGCCAAGCTCGGAGATATCGAACTTACCCTCGCCGACCATTCCCTCAAAAATCTGGGTTACGCTTGGCGCTGTGTGGAAGTTACCCTCCACGCCGTCGATGTGCACCTTGCCCTGCGCGAGCGAGTGTGTCCTGTCATAATCCCAAAACGCAATATCCAGTTTCAAGTCGGCCATCTACGATCCCCCCGTACTTATGAGCGACGAGCTCGCCGCCAGAACTGCATCGCTCCACCAAGCTGACCTACGGATCGCCGGAAGTCATTTATTTGATGTTTTAGATGGTGCGCCCGGAAGGATTCGAACCTCCGGCCTATTGGTTCGTAGCCAATTGCTCTATCCAGCTGAGCTACGGGCGCACATGGGGTGCTCGCGGGATGGGCACGCGGCGACTTCTTTAAGATACCAAGAGGGCAGGGGAGTGTCCACCATGCTCGGCCGCTGGCTGGAGATTACTTGGCCGGTGCTGCTGCTTCCGCCGCGGGCTGCGGGGGGAACAACGAGAGCTCTTCGATGATGTCGAGTCCGGAGCGGCGCAGCAGCTGCTGAACGATGACCTTGGTGAGGCGGGTGGCGTCGAACTCGACCCGGATCTGCCGGGCGGCTTCATCGACGCGCACGGCGCGGATGCCGTAGACCTCGGAGAGCTTGTTGATGGCGAACATGGTGCGTTCGGTGGGTTGCTCCGCATAGCGGAACAGGACGTCGAGGGGCATCATTATGAGACGATCATAACAGCCTAGCGGATGGCGCGAAGGTAGCTTTCGATCTCGGGACTGGTCCAGTCCTGGGCGCCGATGAACTTGCGCCGGACGATGCCCTGGCTGTCGAGGATGTAGGTCTCGGGCGGCATGGTGGTGCCGAAGGCCTGGTTGGAGCGGCCGGTCGAGTCGAGCGCGGTGCGCAGGGCGATGTGATTGCGGCGCAGGAAATTCGCATAGGCGGCGGGGTCGCTGTCGAAGGAGACGGCGAGCACGGTGACGCCGGGGAGGTCGTGCTGTAGGGCCTCAAGCGAGGGGAACTCGACCAGGCAGGGCGCGCACCAGGAGGCCCAGAAGTTGAGCACGACAACGCGGCCGCGGAGGGCGGCGAGCGGGTGGCTGGGCGATTGCCCGGGTATGCTGAGCGCGGGCGCGGGTTTGCCGAGCAGGCCGAGGTTGGCGTTCCCGGTGTTGCAGCCCGGCAGCAGGGCGAGCGCGAGAGTGGCGGCGGCGAGCAGGCGGCAGGGCACGCTTCTATCATAAGGACATGGACGAGAGCGCGGAGCTGCCGGGAATCGTGCTGAGCGTGATTGTGCCGGCGCGGGATGAGCAGGCCAGCCTCGCGGGTTGCCTGGAGTCGCTGGCGGCGCAGAGCGAGCCGGGCTGGGTGCTGGGTCAGCACTGGGAGCTGCTGGTGGTCGATGATGGCTCGGCGGACCGGACGCGCGAGATTGCGGAGAGCTTTGCGGGCCTGCGTGTGCTCGCCGCGCGCGAGCCTCTGCCGAAGGGCTGGACGGGCAAGTGCAATGCCTGCTGGACCGGAGCGGAGGCGGCGCGGGGGACCTGGCTGCTGTTTACCGACGCGGATACGGTGCACCATGCCGGCTCGGCCAGCCGCGCGGTGGTGGAGGCGGAGCGCTACCAGGCGGGGCTGCTGTCGTACTGGCCCCGGCAGGCGGCGGCGGGAGTGCTGGAGCGGGCGGTGCTGCCGCTGGTGTTTTCGGAGCTGGCGACAGCCTACCCGGCGGCGCGGGTGAACGACCCGGCGAAGCGGATCGCGCTGGCCATGGGAGCGTTCCTGCTGGTACGCGCCGAGGCGTACCGGGGGCTGGGTGGGCACGCGGCGGTGGCGGCTTCGCTGGTCGAGGATGTGGATTTGGCGTTCCTGGCCAAGGGCGGCAAGGTTGGACTGCGGTTTCGCTACGCGCCGGAGGCGCTGGAACTGCACGTGCGCGCGGGTTTTGGAGCGATGTGGCAGGCCTGGGTCAGAAAACTGGCGCTGCTGATCCATAACTCGCTGGCGCTGGCCGCCTGGCGGGTGCTGGATGTGGTGCTGGTTTGGGGGCTGCTGCTGCTGGCGCTGCTGTATCCCGCGCCGTTTGCGTGGGAGCGGATTGTGCTGTGGCTGCTGTGGGCGCGCAATCTGTGGCGGGTGTACCGGCGGGCGGCGCGGTCGAACTTCGCGGCCGGTGATGTGGCGCTGAGCATCGCGCTGGGGCTGCCGCTGTTCGCGGCGCTCGCCTATGCGAGCTGGTATCGCACGCGCGTGCTGCGGCGGGTGAGCTGGAAAGGCCGCGAGTACCGGGTAGGATCGCGGCGCTAGATGCGACCTATGGGTTCGAGGCGCATCCCATGCGAGGGAGTTTGCCGCGCATGATCCTGCTGACGCGAAAGGCCGAGTGGAGCGCCTCGCACTACTACTGGGTAGAGGGGTGGAGCGAGGAAGAAAACGTGCGCCGGTTTGGCAAGTGCGCCAATCGCAACGGCCACGGCCACAATTACACGGTCGAGGTGACGGTGCGCGGCGAAGTGGACCCGCGGACCGGCTTTGTGGTGGACCTGAAATGGCTGAAGGATGTGATGGAGCGCGAGGTGATCGCGGTGTACGACCATCGTCACTTGAACCTGGAAGTGCCGGAGTTTAAGACGGCACAGCCGACAGCGGAAAATATCGCGGTGGCGGTTTGGCGGCGGCTGGAAGGCAAGACCGGGCCGGGCGCGGCGCTCCACCAGGTGCGGGTGTACGAGACGCCGGACCTGTTCGCGGATTATTTTGGTGAGCGGTGATGGTGTACCTGGGGCGGCGGTACCGTTTGTGCGCGTCGCACCGGCTGTTCCGCCCGGAGTGGGATGAGATCCGCAACCAGGAGGTGTTTGGCAAGTGCGCAAACCCACATGGCCACGGCCACAACTACACGGTGGAGGTGCTGGTGGGCGGTGCTGTGGATTCTGTAACCGGAATGGTGACAGATCTGATCGAGCTCGACTCGGTAGTGGCGCGCGAGGTGCTCGAGCCGTTCGACCACACCAACCTGAACCTGCACGCGGCGTTTGCCGGGCGGGTGCCGACGAGCGAGAACTTCTGCATTGAGATCTTCAACCGGCTGCATGGGGCGCTGCCTGGGGGCGCGCTGCGGCAGGTGCGGGTGGAGGAGACGTCCAATAACTCGTTTACATACACCGGGGGCTTGGACGCCCCGGGCAGCAAAGGGGATGCGACGGCATGAACAGCAGGGATGGGACATTGTCAGCGACTGGATTGGGCGAGGTGAGCACGGAAGAGCTGTATCGCGAGCTGATCTACCGCTTCGACCGCGACCCTTCGCGCGATGGGCTGCTGAAGACGCCGGAGCGCGCGGCGAAGGCGATGCAGTTCCTCACGAGCGGCCTGGAGCGCGACCCGGCGGCGATCCTCAAAAGCGCGCTATTCGACGTGGACTACGACGAGATGGTGATCGTGCGCGACATCGAAATGTACTCGCTGTGCGAGCACCATATGCTGCCGTTTTTCGGCAAGGTACACATTGCGTACATTCCGCAGGGCAAGGTGGTGGGGTTGAGCAAGCTGCCGCGGCTGGTGAATGTGTTCGCGCGGCGGTTACAGATACAGGAGCGCATGACGCGGCAGATCGCGGAGGCAATTGAAGACGCGATCCAGCCGATGGGAGTCGGCGTGGTGATTGAGGCGCAGCACCTGTGCATGATGATGCGTGGAGTGGAGAAGCAGGCGTCGCACACGGTGACCTCGGCGATGCTGGGCGTGTTCCAGAAGCAGCGGACGCGGGCGGAGTTTCTGTCGCTGGTGCGCGGCGGCGGGCAGCACGGCGCGTGACGGCCGCGAGCGCATGAACGGTTTATTGCTGGTCGACAAACCCGCGGGCATGACCTCGCACGATGTGGTGGCGCGGGTGCGGCGGGTTACCGGCGAAACATCCATCGGGCACCTGGGCACGCTGGACCCGATGGCGACCGGGCTGCTGCCGCTGCTGCTGGGCAGGTGGACGCGGCTGGCGAAATTCTACGGTTCACTCAAGAAGACCTACACGGGCGTGATCCGGTTCGGGTTTGCGACCGACACGTTTGACGCCGCGGGCGAGCGCGCTGGGGACTTGATCGCACCAGTTTTGACGCTGGAGCAGGTGCGCGCGCTGACCGCGGAATTGCTGGGAGAGAGCGAGCAGATGCCGCCGGCGTTCTCGGCGAAGAAAATCGCGGGCAGACCAGCCTATGCGCTGGCGCGCGCCGGGCAGACGCCTGAGCTCCGGCCGGTGCGGATCGTGATCGACGCGTTTGCAGTCGACCGGCTGGTAAGCAACCCTGACGGAACGCTGGACGCGAGTTTTGCGCTCACGATTTCAGCGGGCGGTTATGTGCGCTCGGTGGCGCATGCGCTGGGCCAGCAGGTGGGCTGCGGGGCGCACCTGGCCGCGCTGCGGCGGACCGCGACGGGGCCGCTGCTGCTCGACGATGCGCTGACGCTGGCGCAGGTGGAAGAGCAGGCTGCCACGCTTGAGTCGCGGCTGCCGCACGCGCGCACGCTGCTGCCGGAGCTGCCGAATGTGACGGCCGACGCGGGCACGCTGGAGCGCATCCGGCACGGCAACATGGTTGCGCTGCCGGAGTTCTCGCGCGCGCAGGTGGTCAAGGTGTTTGCCGGGCAGCGGGAATTGGCGGCGGTTGCGACTCGAGTGGCCGGGGTGCTGTTCCAGCCCAGCATCGTGCTGCTGTAGAGCTCCGCTCTACTTCGTCAGCATGGGCTCGAGATAGGGCAGCACATTCTGCGCGACGTGCTCGTAGCCCTCGCCATTGGGATGGATGTAGTCGGGGCTCATCAGGGTGTCGTCGCCGTAGACGCCCTGGAGCAGGAAGGGAACCAGCGGCAGTTTGTACTTCGCGGCGAGCGCGGGATACATCCCGTCGAACTGCTTGACATAATCGGGACCGAGGTTCGGCGGCAGCTTCATGCCGAGCAGCAGGATGCGGATGTGGGCGCGCTGGAAGGCGAGGATCATGGTGGTGAGGTGCTGCTCCATGCCGGGCACGGGCTGGCCGCGCAGGCCGTCGTTGGCGCCGAACTCGAGAATGACGATGGCGGGGTGGGCGCGCAGGACAGCCGGCATGCGCGCCAGGCCGTCCTTCGTCGTGTCGCCGGAGACGCCCTGGTTGAGCAGCGTGACATGGTAGCCGGCGGCGGCGAGGTCCCGGCGCAGGAAGTCAGGGTAGGCGCTGCCCGGGGGCGCGCCGTGACCCGCTGTGAGGCTGTCGCCGAAGCAGACGACCAACGGCTGCACGCCCTGGGCGTGACCGGCGAGAGTGAGCGGGAAAAGCGCCAGGAAAACTAGAGCGAGGGTGCGCACCATGCTTGCTTTAGTGTAGCGGGAGGGAGCCGCATTCGCTCCGGCCGCAACGGATTTGCGGGAAAGCGCGTCTCAAGCGCCGCTGGCGCGCGTCGAACAGGAAAGCACTGCGAGGGTAGAAGAAGCCGATGGTGGAAGCGCGCGGGATCTGGAAGCGAATGCGCAATGGGAGCACGACGGTCGAGATCCTGAAGGGGATCGACCTGCTGGTGCCGCGGGGGCAGTTTGTGGCGATCATGGGCTCGTCGGGCTCGGGCAAGAGCACGCTGCTGGGACTGCTGGCCGGGCTCGACAACCCGAGCGACGGCTCGGTCTGGGTGGATGGTGTGGACATCAGCCACATGGAAGAGGACAAGCTGGCGCAGGTGCGCGGGCAGAAGATCGGGTTCGTGTTCCAGAGCTACCAGCTGATCCCGACGCTGACCGCGTTTGAGAATGTGCTGCTGCCCTTTGAGCTGAACGCGCGCGGCGATGGAAAGACGCGGGCGCGGGCGCTGCTGGAAAGTGTTGGACTGGGCAGCCGGCTGCACCACTACCCGGTGCAGCTGTCGGGCGGGGAGCAGCAGAGGGTGGCGCTGGCGCGCGCCTTTGTGCTGGAGCCGCCGATCGTGCTGGCCGATGAACCCACCGGCAACCTGGATACGACCAACGGCCAGCATGTGCTGGAGCTGCTGACGACGCGGCAGCGCGAGGCCGGCACAACGCTGGTGATGGTGACGCACGATCCGCTGATCGCCGCGCGCGCGGACCGGCGGATCGTGCTGCGCGATGGGGTGATTGTGAACGACGAGATGGTGCACGGGACCGCGGCCGAGGGCACCGACAGCGAGGGCACCGCGATGCTGCCGATCGGCGCGAGCGGCTCGAACACCGCGGAGCTGCGCTAAATGGCATCTGCATCGAAGCCGGCACTTCCATGGTCAACAGCACTGCGCATCGCCGCGCGCGAGCTCGTGTTTGCGCGGGTCAAGTTTGTATTTGTAATTCTTTCGGTGGCAATTGGCGTCGGCGCGTTGACCGGTGTGCGGGGCTTTGCCGACTCGTTCTCGACAACGCTGCTGGGGCAGGCGCGGTCGATTCTGGCCGCGGACCTCTCCGCGCGCATGAGCCGCGCGCTGCGGCCTGAGGAGCAGGCGCGTCTCGCGGGGTTTGCTTCGAAGGCGCACGCGCAGATGACACAGGTGACCGAGATGGCGTCGATGGCTGGGGTAGTGGGCGACCCGGTGCCGCTGCTGGTCTCGCTCAAGGTCGTGGACCCTCACGTTTACCCTTTCTACGGCACGCTGAAGCTGCAGCCGGCGCAGCCGTTTGCAGCTGCGTTGAACGATCACACGGTAGTGGTCGATGAGAGCCTGCTGGTACGTTTGCATACCCAAGTTGGCGCGATGCTGCGGATCGGCGGCGCGCCGTTTCGCATTGCGGCGCTGATCGCGAAGGAGCCGGACCGTTTAACCGCGGGCGTCGGCATTGGCCCGCGCGTAATGATGACGCGGCATGCGGTGGAGGCGATCGGGCTGCTGCAGCCGGGGAGCCGCTCGACGGAGCGTTTTCTGTTCCGGCTGCCGGTGGACGCCTCGATCGCGGGCGAACGCGCGGCGCTCGAGCACGCGCTGCCGGAGGCGCAGATCGCGGACTATCGCGAGGGCTCGCCGGAGCTGACCGAGGGCCTCGACCAGGCGCGCGGCCTGCTGAGCCTGATCTGCCTGGTGGCGATGGTGCTGGGCGCGATCGGAGTGGCGATGGCCATGCGCGCGCACCTGCAGCAGCGCATCGACGGCATCGCGATCATGAAGGCGATGGGTGCGCGGTCCGGAGATATTCTGCGTATCTATGTGCTGCAGACGCTGCTGCTGGGCTGCTCGGGCGCGCTGCTGGGCGTGGTGCTGGGGGTCGCGGTGGAGTGGCTGCTGCCGAGCGTGCTGGGCTCGCTGCTACCCATTCGGCCGCCGCTGCGGCTGCCCTGGCTGCCGGTGCTGGGGGCGTTTTCGACCGGCATTCTGACCACAATGCTGTTCGCGCTGCCGCCGCTTTTGGAGGTGCGCAACATCCGGCCGAGCGTCGTGCTGCGGCGGCTGGTGGAGACGGTGGAAGAAGGGCAGCGGCTGCGAACCTTTGCGCGGCGTGTACGCGAATCGTGGGTGCAGCTGGTGGCGGTAACGGTGATCGTGCTGGCGCTGGCGGTGATTGCGTCGCTGCTCTCGGACACGTGGAAGGGTGGCAGCTGGTTCGCGGGCTCGCTTGCGTTGTCGCTGGTGATCCTGCTGCTGCTTGCCTCCGGTCTGCTGCGGGTGCTGCGCGCGGCGCTCGACCGCACGCGGTTGGCGCTGCCCTCCACGCTGCGGCACGGCCTGGCAAACCTGTACCGGCCCGGCAACCAGTCGGCCGCGGTGCTGGCGGCTCTCGGGGTCGGCGTCATGCTGATCCTCAGCGTGTTCCTGATGCAGCGCTCCATCGTTTCGCGCATGCATGAGGCGATGGCCTCGAACACGCCCAACGTGTTCCTGATCGACATTGCGTCCGATGAGCTCGACGGCGTGCGCAAGCTGGTGCTGGCGCAGCCGGGCGCCGAGAAAAACTTTGAGGCGCTGCCCATCCTTACCGGTTCGCTCGACTCGCTTGAAGGCACGCCGGTGCGGCAGCTCGACCGCAAGCAGTACCCGATCCATCTGCGGCGGACGCTGTCGTTTACCTGGAGCGATCAACCGCCGACAGGTACCAAGGTGGAGCAGGGAACGTGGTGGGGCAAGGGCGACACGCATTCTGTCGCAGTGATTGATCGGATTGCGAAGCGGCTGCATCTGCACGTGGGCTCGCGGATCGGCTTTTCGTCTGACGGGCAGCGGTTCAACTCGACCGTAAGCGCGATCTACAAGGTCGACGGGCAGCATATCTCCAGCCGCAGCGAGTTCATCTTCGCCCCCGCGCAGCTCAGCAGCATGCCGGTGGTGTGGTACGCGGCGATGCACATGCAGCCGCGCCGCATCGCCGAGCTGCAGCGGATTTTGTTCGCGCACTACCCGACGGTGACCGCGATCAACATCGCCGATATCCTCGATACGATCCAGAGCGTGGTAGGGCAGATCACAATCGTGATCCGCTTCCTGGCCGGCTTCTCCATTTTGTCCGGCATGGTGATTCTGGCTTCAAGCGTGGCGAGTACGCGCTTTCGCCGGGTGCGCGAGGTAGTGGTGCTCAAGACGCTGGGCGCGACGCGGCCGCGCATCGCCGGCGTGTTTTCGGTCGAGTTTGTAGTCCTGGGTCTGCTCGCCGGGCTGACCGGTGCGGTCTTCGCGAACGGCCTGACGCGACTGCTGCTGCATATCGCGGATGTTCCATTTGTGCCTGACGTGGTGGCAGATACGTCGGGCGTGCTACTGACGGCGTTTCTAGCAGTGGTCACGGGCTGGGTTGCGAGCTTCAGAATCCTGGGGCAGAAGCCGCTCGAGGTGCTGCGGGAGGAGTAGCGCCTGCTGCGCGAAGTTGTGGTTGCCCCCCAGGGATTCGAACCCCGATATGCTGAGTCAGAGTCAGCTGTCCTACCATTGAACGAGGGGGCAAGGCGTGTGCGCCGCGGTGATGAGGCCTCTCGCGACACTCCTGATAGTACGAGTGCGGCGCCGTTTGGTCAACGTGCGCGGGCAGCGGCCCGGTGATAGGCTGAGAGGTTGAACAGGACAGGGAGAACGCATGCGGAAGAAAGTAACGATTGTAGGTGCAGGCAATGTAGGCGCGACTGCCGCGCACTGGCTGGCAGCCAAGGAACTGGCTGACGTGGTGCTGCTTGATGTAGTCGAAGGCGTGCCGCAGGGCAAGGGGCTCGACCTGCTGGAGGCGATGCCGATCGAGAAGCGGGACTGCCTGATTACCGGCACGAACGATTATTCCGATTCCGCGGACTCGGACGTCGTGGTCATTACCGCGGGCATCGCGCGCAAGCCCGGCATGAGCCGCGACGACCTGCTGCACACTAATGCAAAGATCATGGCCGATGTGATTACCCGTGTTGCCGCGACTTCGCCGAATGCGGTTTTGATTGTGGTTTCAAACCCGCTCGACGCAATGGCGCAGGCTGCGTTCAAGCACTCCGGTTTTCCGCGCGAGCGGGTGTTGGGCATGGCCGGGGTGCTCGATTCGGCGCGCTTCCGGACCTTTATCGCGGAAGAGTTGAAGGTCTCGGTTGAAAATGTAACCGCGTTTGTGCTGGGCGGCCACGGCGATACGATGGTCCCGCTGCCGAGGTACTCGACAGTCGCCGGCATCCCCATTACCGAGCTGCTCGATGAGGCTGTTCTCGCGCGGCTGGTGCAGCGCACGCGCGATGGCGGCGCGGAGATTGTGAAGTATCTCAAGACCGGTTCAGCCTACTACGCGCCTGCCGCGGCGGCGATCGAAATGGTCGAGGCAATTCTCAAGGACAAGAAGAAGATTCTGCCGTGCGCCGCCTACCTGCAGGGGGAGTACGGGATAAGTGGCTTGTATGTCGGCGTACCATGCAAGTTAGGCGCAAAAGGACTGGAGCAGATTATCGAAATCAAGCTGACAGCGGACGAGCAGGCGGCTTTGCAAAAGAGCGCGGACTCGGTGAAGGAGCTTTGCGGAATTATCGGCGTTTAAGTACGAATCCGCCTGCGCAGCTCTAGCCGCGCAGGCGGTCTTGCCTTACACTCGCTCGATCGTGACTTTTTCGAGCACCACAGGCGTCCTTGGCTTGTCTTGCGCGCCGCGTGGAACCTTCGTGATCGCATCCACAATCGACTGCCCTTCGATAACCTCGCCAAAGATAGTGTGATTGCCCGTTAACCACAGCGTGGGCGCGACGGTGATGAAGAACTGCGAGCCATTCGTGTTTGGCCCGGCGTTGGCCATCGCGAGCTTGCCCGGCTTGTCGAACTTGTGCGGCGAGCCCTTGGTCTCGTCCTCGAACTTGTAGCCGGGGCCGCCCATGCCGGTGCCGTCCGGGTCGCCGCCCTGCAGCATAAAGTCAGGAATGACGCGGTGGAAGATGGTGCCGTCGTACAACTTCTGGCCTGTTTTCTTCTCGCCCTTGTGGGTCCACTCGCGCGTGCCCTCGGCAAGCTCGGTGAAGTTCTTCACGGTCTTGGGGGCGACATCTTCAAACAGGCGGCAGACGATCTCGCCCTGCGTGGTCTGGAATGTGGCATAGGTGCCGGGTGTTTTTGGCATGCTTTTCAATTCTCCTTTTCTTATCTTACCGGGGCGCCGAAGTGGCTGGCGTTGCCGGTTGCACGGGTGCCGGCGGCAGCGGCTGGCCCGCCGGCACGATCGTGACCTTGTTGAGCGTGACCGGCACAAGCGGCTTGTCGTTCGCGTCGCGGTCCACGTGCGTGATTGCCGTCGCGACCGACACGGCCGAGTCATCGCACTGCCCAAAGAGCGAGTAGCTGCCGTCGAGCGAGGGGTAAGCCTGCTCGGTGATAAAAAACTGCGAGCCGTTTGTGTTCGGCCCGGAGTTCGCCATTGCAAGCCGCCCGGGGCGGTTGAAGGTAAGCTCCGGGTTGATCTCATCGGCAAACATGTACCCGGGGTCGCCCGTGCCGTCGCCCACCGGGTCGCCGCCCTGGGCCATGAATCCTGGAATGACGCGATGGAAGATTGTCCCGTTGTAGAGCGGCTTGCCGTGCTCCTTCTTGTGCGTTGCCGGGTCGGTCCAGTCTCTGGTGCCAGTCGCGAGGCCGATGAAGTTGGCGACCGTCTGCGGGGCTTCCTTGCTGTAAAGCCGGCAGGTCATGCGGCCCATGCTGGTGTCGAACACGGCGTTGGGGCCGGTGGGCTCGAGCGCGGGTTTGACAGTTGAGCCGGGGGAATCCGGCAGAGTTCCCACGGATGGCGGTGCGCTTGCAGCAGGCGGCGTTGTGGTTTGCGTCGGTGGAGTGGCTGGCGGTGTCGCCTGCTGTGCAAGAGCGCCGGCAGCAAGTAGAAAGGGAACTAGTACTTCAATACGAAAAAAGCAAACCATCGTAGCTTAAGGTTATCTAATTCTGGCAATATCGCCAAGAGATCAACCCAAATCACATGCCAACAGCAAATGGAAAGCGGTCTCTTCTCTTTTACGGTTTCAGGACTCTAACGTGTCACAGCGTAAGCCACCTGTGTGACTCCACCTGACGAGTTCATGCTCCGGCGTATAAAAAGGCCGTCTGAGCTCTTTGCTTCACCAAACCCCAAAAAGCCTGCAGACTTATCTGGGAGATGAAGCCACCTTAAAGTCGCAATGGATAAACAGTCGTCGGGAACAGCGATAACAACGGCCTGATTAACTGTGACTGGAATTGGACCTTGAGACCCTCCGCACTGTTGACTCCCGATGTGCTCCCATTGATCTGCGATCACGCCCTAGCTGATCGTATCACCGTGATTGTCAAACGAAGCAAGGACAGTCTGCGATCCCGATTCTAAACTGGCCGCGTGAGACCACTCGCCGTAAGCGCACCCCGCTCCCAGACACACTGCCCTGGGATCCTTATAAAAGTCTGGTGGAGCAATCGACATCGAAACTGAAGTGCGGGAGACACAGTAAGGACCATTTCTTCCCACTTGGTCACGGCAGCCGTCTTTGTTACCACCATTATTAGGCGATAAGACAAGTTCGCTCTGTAGCGAGGCCTGCCGCAAAGTGTCTTTTGTACCTTTAAAATCGAGGAAAATCAAGGCATCAGCGCGTCGGAAATTCATTGCAATCGGAAAGCACCCACGTCTGCTTTAATCGAAACTACAGTATTGGAGACTCCAGAGGTTGGCGTGATTGTCATGAATTTTTCTTCGCCCGCGTTCCACTTAGCGAATCCGGCTGGTGCGTACCAGGCAGCATCTTTCCAGAGATATCCCGGAGGTGCCCCACTCACGCTTCCTCCTGTTACTGTCCCACTTAGGATGGCTTTGCTTATATTTTGCGGGTTAGCAAACTTTATGTGAAGATCAATGCGCTGCGGCGACTCAGTCTCAGCCCAAGCGATAATGCCGTTCGCAGTTTCCAGAGTCCGTAGGCATACTTCATAGGCTGTGTATGCTCGGTCAGAGGTCGTCAGTTCTAAAATTGCGACAGCTTGATCCTGGGTTCAATGATAATTTTCCTGCAACAGATACTGGTCACGTTTTTCGTTAAATGTCTTGTAGTCGTCGCCAACCTTAAAAGGGCCATATTGCGTTAGTGCGGCTAGGTTAAAAGAATTGTTTTCCTTGATCTCATTGTAGGATTGCTCATCAAGTGAGCGTACGTAATCCTCAGACAATTGGTTCTTGCTCGCGTATGAGTAGTAATCCTTGGCAAGTACTGGTGTGCAGTTCGCAGTTTGCGTAGGTTGGGCTAAAACGGAAAAGGCTGAGAGCAAAACCAGGATAGAACAGGTTAGGAAACGATAATGTGTGCGCATGATCTCCTTTCGTAGCGCATTTAGAGATGCGCAGCGAGATGGCGATTAGTATGTACCGCCTCAGTGCCAGGTGTAAAGAAGTATTTACATGTAAATCGCCTACGGACGCCTACGGAGTGAAGAAATTAGCCCATTCCAGATCGACAAGGACCATTCACCGCGTAAACACATCCTTCACGGCCTGGATCATCACATCCCGGCTTACATCCGAGATAGCCTTGGTCAGCGGCAGCATTTTTGGGCACGCGTTGACGCAGTTTTGTGCGAAGCCGCACTCCTGGATGCCGCCGTCGCCCATCAGCGCGTGCAGTCGGTCTTCCTTCAAAACCTTTCCCGTTGGATGGTCGTTGAAGAGCTTGGCCTGGGCGATGGTAGCGGCGCCCACGAAGCCGGTCTCCTCGTTGAACTGCGGGCACACCTCCATGCAGATAGTGCAGGAGATGCAGCGCGACAGCGGATAGGCTTCCTCCTGCTGCCGCGGAGTAATGCGAGGGCCGGAGCCGAGGTCGTAGCTGCCGTCGAGCGGCACCCAAGCCTTGACGCGCTTCAGGTTTTCAAACAGTACCGACCTATCGACCGATAGGTCGCGCACCACCGGCATCTTCGACAACGGCTCGAGCCGCACGACGCCATTCTCGTTCACGTTTTCGATCAGCGCCGAGCAGGCCATGCGGGCCTTGCCGTTGATGCGCATGGCGCAGGAACCGCAGACTTCTTCCAGGCAGTTGGCGTCGTAGGCGATGGGCGTGGTCTCGCGGCCGTCAAGCGTGACCGGGTTGGCGGCGATCTCCATCATGGCCGAGATCACGTTCATGCCGGTGCGGCGGGGCAGGTCGAACTTGTCCCAGGAGACTTCCGCATTGGGGCTGGCCTGGCGCTTAATCTCGATGCGGACTGTTTTGCCGCTGGGCTTGCTGAGCGGAATCGCTGCGCCGATTAGCTCGCTCTTGAGTGTCTCTGCTGTCGCCATATTTTCCTCTAATTCCTCTTGCTCCACGCCGTCACGGTATCATCGTCAAGTGTGATGCGGAGGGTGTAGCGGTTTGAACCTACTTCGCCATGTTTCCAAATTTCTCTCTTACGGCTTTTCAGGTTCACCTCATCCTTAGCTACTGGTGACCCAAGTGAGTCTTCGAGTTCCACAGCAGACTGACCTTCCCAGAGTTCACGCCGCGCAATCCGTGCAGCGAGCTCACCGGCGCCATTACTTCACCGCGTCATAGCGCCGCGAGCGCGGCTTAATCCACTGTGTATCCACTGCCTCGAAGGTAAACCGAGGCTCGTCCGCATCCGGCGCGAAGCTGGCCTTTGTCGTTTTCAGGAAGCGCTCATCATCGCGCTCCGGAAAGTCAGGCTTGTAGTGCGCCCCTCGCGATTCATCCCGCAACTGCGCACCCTGGGTGACCACCCGGCCTAACTGCAGCATGTTATACAGCTGCCGAGTAAATGCGAAGCTCGTATTTGCCCACGCGCTCTTGTCGCTCAGGTTGATGTTGCGGAAGCGTTCGAGTAACTCGACGATCTTTTCGTCGGTTTCACCCAGAGCCTTGTTATAGCGCAGAACGGTGACGTTCTTCGTCATCGTCTCGCCTAACTCGCGCCATAGCTTGAAGGGGTTTTCGGTGCCGGTTGAGGAGAGCAGCCGGCCATTTATCTCTTCCTGCCGTTTACGCTCGTTGTCGCCATAGCTGTTGGCTGGCGCACTCGCTAGTCCCCTGGCATACTTGAGCGCATTCGGCCCAGCCTGGAAGCCCCCGTAAATACAGCTCAGCAGGGAGTTGGCGCCTAAGCGATTCGCGCCATGATAGTTGTACTCGGATTCACCTGCGGCGAAGATACCCGGAATATTAGTCATCTGGTCGAAATCGACCCACAGCCCACCCATGGTGTAGTGCATGCCGGGAAATATCTTCATCGGGACCTTGCGCGGGTCGTCGCCGACAAACTTCTGGTAGATCTCTAGGATGCCTTCAAGCTTGCGGTCGAGCGTGGCGGCGTCGATGTGGGTCAGGTCGAGATAGACCATCGGCTGCCCATCGATGCCTAGCTCATGTTCATACACAACCTTATGAATCGCCCTTGTCGCGACATCGCGAGGGACTAGGTTGCCATACTTTGGATACCACTCTTCAAGGAAATACCAGCGGTCAGCCTCGGGTATCGAGGTCGCCTCACGCGGATCGTTAAGTTTGCGCGGCACCCACACCCGTCCGCCTTCGCCGCGGGCCGACTCGCTCATAAGCCGCAGCTTGTCCTCGCCTGGGATCGAAGTCGGATGCACCTGGATGAACTCGCCATTGGCATAGTGCGCGCCCTGCTGATAGACGGCGGACTGCGCGGAACCGGTGCAGACGACCGAGTTAGTGCTCTTGCCGAAGATAGCGCCGATTCCGCCGGTCGCAAGAATGATCGCGTCGGCGTCAAAAGTGCGCACCGACATATCGCGCAGGTTCATGGCGCAGATACCGCGGCACACGCCCTGTCCATCTAAAACGGCGGATAGAAACTCCCAGCCCTCGTACTTCGTGACCTTGCCTTCGGATTCGTAGCGGCGCACCTGCTCGTCAAGCGCGTACAGCAGCTGCTGGCCCGTCGTCGCACCGGCGAAGGCGGTGCGATGATACAAAGTTCCGCCGAAGCGGCGGAAATCGAGCAGCCCCTCCGGCGTGCGATTGAACGGCACACCCATCCGGTCGAGCAGGTCGATGATCGCCGGCGCCGCGTCGCACATATTTTTCACCGGCGTCTGGTTGGCGAGGAAATCGCCGCCATAGATGGTGTCGTCGAAGTGCGCGGCGGTGGTGTCGCCCTCGCCTTTCAGGTTCTTGGCCGCGTTAATGCCGCCCTGCGCGCACACAGAGTGTGAACGCTTGACTGGCACGATCGAAAACAGGTCGACAGTGCCGCCGGCCTCGGCGATCTTGATAACAGAAGAAAGCCCGGCAAGCCCTCCGCCGACGACAATGATCCTGGGTGTTGCTGCCATGCGCGAACGCCTCAATCTCTAGTGTGCGCCTGCCCGATAGGAGCAGTCGCCTGGGTACCTTCAGTAATTTGCGCAGGAGTTAAATCGCTTGGCGCATTGCGATATTTCGGCTCGACAAAGGCGTACATGCTGGCCAGGCCGATAGCGCATAGCAATACGCCCGCAACGCCGCACACCCAGCCGAAGTTACGCCGCGCGCGGTCGCCTGGCGTGATGCCCCACTTAGCCGAGAACAACCATACGCCGTAGGCGAAGTGGTAGCAGGTCGCGATCATGGCGATGGCGTAGATGGCGAACATCCAGGGGTGCGACAGCTCGACCTGCACCTTGTGGAAGGCCGCGCCCGGGTGATCGGGCAGGTTGACGCCCGAGAACCGCTGCCGCCACACGTGCTGCAGGATATAGGCGAGCGCGATGCCGCCGGTCCAGCGCTGCGCGGTGTAGAGCCAGTTGCCGGCCCATGGATAATACACAACGTTCGACTTGCCGCGCAGCCAGATATACATGCCGTAGCCGGCGTGATAGATCAACGGCAGAAAGATGAAAACCCACTCAAGCACGCGCACAAATGGCAGCGAGTTCAAGAACTTGACCTGTGCGGCATAAGCAGCGGGGCCTTTGAGCGCCTCGAAGTTCGAGACCAGGTGCTCAATGAGAAACGCGCCGATGGGCACGATGCCGGTGAGCGAATGCAAGCGGCGCAGCAGGAAGGAGTGCCCCTGGCCCGCGCGCAGAGGCTGCACGCCGCGATTACGAGTGCCCTTGCGCGCGCCTGAAGGCGGTCCCGGAACGGGGAACTCAGCGGGCTTTTGCGCGGGAGTATGAACGGTGGTCGCCATATGTGCGGAGAAATCCCCTTGTGAGGCCTGCCCCGGCCTGGATCGCCAAGGATGTACCATTCCTGATTATTCGCGGGCGCCGTAGGGCCGTCAAGAAAGAGCGGCCATGCATGTGTGACCACGGGAAAAGAGGGGAGATCTACAATCATCGCACGAGGGTAGATCGATAGAGATGCGGATGAAAAGAATGCAGACATGGATGGCGGCGGGAGCGATCGCAATCAGCGGCGCGGCGGGCACACAGGCGGTGCAGGCACAGGGTGGTTTCGGGCCGGCGAACCCGTTCTACGCGGAGAGTACTTTGCCGTTCCACGCGCCGCCTTTTGACCGGATCAACGACTCGGACTACCAGCCGGCGATTGAGGCGGGGATGGCGGCGCAGCTCAGGGAGATGCAGGCGATTGCCGACAATCCCACGAAGCCGACCTTCGACAATACTTATGTCGCGATGGAGCGCAGTGGGCTGCTGCTGGAGCGCGTGATGCAGGTCTTCGGCGGGGTGACGGGCGCGAACACCAACCCCGCTCTGCAGAAGGTGCAGCAGGAGGAGGCGCCGAAACGGGCCGCCCATGAAGACGCGATTCACCTGAACGCGAAGCTGTTTGCGCGGGTCAAGGCGGTGTACGACGAGCGCGAGCAGCTGCATCTGCAACCGGAACAGTTGCGATTGGTCGAGATCACGTATGAACGTTTTGTGCATGCGGGCGCGCAGCTGTCGGATGCGGACAAGGCAAAGCTGAAGCAGCTGAATGAGGAGGAGTCGACGCTCTCAAATGCGTTTGAAACCAAGCTGCTGGCCGCGACCAAGGCCGCGGCGTATACGACGACCGATAAAAACGCGCTCGCCGGCCTGAGCGATGCGCAGATGCAGGCGGCCGCGGGTGCGGCGAAGGGACGCAAGCAGGAGGGCTACGTGCTGCCGCTGCAGAACACGACGCAGCAGCCGGAGTTGGCCTCGCTCAAAAATCGGAGCACGCGCGAGGCGCTTGTAAAGAACTCGCTGAACCGGGCCGAGCGCGGGGGTGAAAACGACACGCGCGATACGATTGCGCGGCTGGCGCAGGTGCGCGCCGAGAAGGCAAAGCTGCTCGGCTACTCGACCTATGCCGCGTGGAAGCTGGAAGACCAGATGGCGAAGACGCCCGAGGCTGCGCTCAAGTTCATGGATGCACTGGTGCCTGCTTCAACGGCGAAGGCGCAGAGCGAGGCTGCGGAGATCCAGAAAGTGATCGATGCACAGAGCGGAGGGTTTCAGCTCGAACCATGGGACTGGAACTTCTACGCCGAGCAGGTTCGCAAGGCGAAGTACGACCTCGATGAATCAGCGCTGAAGCCTTACTTCGAGATCGACAACGTGCTCCAGAACGGTGTGTTTTTCGCGGCGCATCAGCTGTACGGCATCAGCTTCAAGGAGCGGCACGATATTCCGGTGTACGAGCCAGATGTGCGCGTGTTCGAGGTGAGCGATGCCGATGGCAAGCCGCTGGCGCTGTTCTACTGCGACTACTGGAAGCGCGACAACAAGAACGGCGGCGCGTGGATGAGCGAGTTTGTCGGCCAGTCGAAGCTGCGCGGCACGCTGCCGGTGGTGTACAACGTCGCCAATTTCACCAAGCCCGCGCCGGGGCAGCCTGCGTTGATCACGTTTGAGGATGTAACGACGATGTTCCACGAGTTCGGCCATGCGCTGCACGGCATGTTTGCGAATACCGAGTACCCGAGCCTGAGCGGGCCATCGGTGCCGCGCGATTTTGTGGAGTTTCCGTCGCAGTTCAACGAGCACTGGGCGCTTTACCCCGAGGTCTTTGACCACTACGCCAAGAACTATAAGACGGGTGCGCCAATGCCGGAAGATCTGAAAGCAAAGCTGAAGAAGGCGCGCACCTTCAACCAGGGCTACGCGCTCACCGAGCTGCTGGCGGCGGCCGAGCTTGACATGCAGTGGCACACGCTGCCGGCGGGCGCGCCTTTGCAGCAGCCCGATGCGTTCGAGCAGCAGGCGCTTGAGAAGACGCATCTCGCGCTCAAGCAGGTCCCCCCGCGCTACCGTTCCACCTACTTCATGCACATCTGGGGCAACGGCTACGCGGCCGGCTACTATGCGTATCTGTGGAGCGAGATGCTGGACGATGATGCCTATCAGTGGTTCGAGGACCACGGCGGCCTGACGCGCGCCAATGGCGACCGGTTTCGTAGGATGGTGCTGTCGCGCGGCAACACGGAAGACCTGCAGGCGATGTACCGGGCATGGCTGGGTGCCGAGCCGAGCGCCGAACCGATGTTGAAGTACCGGGGCCTCGAGGACTCAGCGGCTGTGCAATCGAAACAGTAGCGGTTACAGAAGTGCGGCGAGTTGCGGCAGCAAGCGCCGCAGCGCCGCCCCCCTGTGGCTGAGGCCGAGCCGTGTTTCCGCGTCCAACTCGGCCATGGTGCGCTTGCGCTGTGGCAGCAGGAAGAGGGGATCATAGCCGAAGCCTTCCGTGCCGCGCGGGGCCTTTAGTATCTCGCCTGCTACCGATCCCTCGGCTGCGGCGAGAATCACGCCGCCGCGTGCAGCGGCGAGCACACACCGATAATGCGCAGTGCGCGGATGGTGCGCTTCTACGTGCTCAAGTGCCGCAAGCACGCACAGGTTATTCCGCTCATCTTGAGTACCATCGGGCGCACCCGCGTAGCCAAGCCGGTCTGCGTAGCGCGCGGAGTAAACGCCAGGCGCGCCGTCGAGCGCGTTCACGGAGAGGCCGGAGTCATCGGCCAGCACGATGGCTCCGGGTGCGCACTGCGCGTAGTAAAGAGCCTTCGCGCAGGCATTTTCGTAAAAGGTTGCGCCGTCCTCCGGCGGGGGCGCGATATTGGCGAGACCAGGCAGCGCAGCGATTGCAAACCCGCGGCCCGCGGCCACGGCAAAGTCGCGCAGCTTGCCGACATTGCCGGTCGCGACGTAGACCGGGATCATGCTTGCGCCCTGCGTGTGCGCGGCGCTGTTTCGGGCAGCGCCGGCGGCGCGAACCGCGGCTGGTTGAGAGGGCAGCCAGCGCATCGCGCGATGCCGCCGCAGTGGGTCTTACCGACCATCACGATGAGCGCGTGAAACTCGTTGTAGTGGGCGAGCAGCGTGTTCGGTGCGTCGTCCGCGAAGGCCGCGAGGGCGAGCTGCTGCACGTCCGGATAGCGGGCGCGTTCATCGATCAGCCCATGCCGCGTGACGACGCGCCGAAGGTATTCGTCGACGACCATGACCGGCTGCGCCAGCGCGTACAGCAGGATCGCATCGGCGGTTTCCGGGCCGACGCCTGGCAGCGCCAGCAGTGCTTCCCTCGTCTCTTCGACCGGTGCTGATGCCATCGTTTCAAGCGCTCCATCGTAGCCGCGATCGAGCAGTTGAATGAACGCCTTGAGCGCAGCGCCCTTGCGAACCATGTACCCGGAAGGACGGATGAGCGTTCGCAGGTCTTCGTCCGGAACGCTGCGAAGCCCCGCTACGGTGAGCACGCCCGCGCTGTTCAGGTTCGCGATCGAACGCTCGACGTTGCGCCACGATGTGTTCTGCGTCAGGTAAGCACCGACGACGGTTTCGAGCGCGGTCGCGGACGGCCACCAGTGCTGCGGACCGTACGCGGCAGAAAGCGCGTCGTAGAAAGAGCGCAGCATGTGTGCGGGTTTCATTCGGATTGTGCGGCCCGCGCCCCTAGGCGAAGCTGCTGCTTCCAGCCAAGCAGCTTGGCGCGCGTCGCGGCTTCCTCCGCCTCCGGGATCATGCCCTTACGCTGGTACAGGATCGACAGCGCGGTGTAAGCGAGTACATCGTCCGGAGCCTGCTCGGCGAGCGACTTGGCGGAGGCGATGCCTTCGTCGTACGCGCCCGCGTCCTGCAGCGCGCGAATCAGACCGTGCTGCGCGTCGAGAAAGGAAGCATCGGCGGCAAGCGCGGCGCGGAAGCCCGCGGCCGCGCTCGCGGCATCTCCCTCGGCCAGCCGGTCGAGCGCGGCATAATACAGGTCTTCGGCTCTGGCGCGGTCGCTTTGCATCTATAGCGATGATAGTGGATTGGCTTGCATCGTAGAGGTATGAAGACCCATACCGACTATCTCTGGTTCAATACGGCGCGCGAGCGGGAAATGGTGCACATCACGCCGCAGATTGAAGCGATCGTGAAGGCGAGCGGTGTGCAGGATGGGCTGTGCTTTGTCTCGCCCATGCACATCACCGCCGCCATTTACGTGAACGATCACGAGAGCGGGCTGATTGAGGATATCGGCGAATGGCTGGAGAAGCTGGCGCCCGCGAAGCCCGGGTACCGGCACCACCAGACCGGCGAGGACAATGCCGACGCGCACCTGAAGGCGCTGTTGCTGCACCACGAAACCACACTGCCGATTACCGGCGGCAGGCTTGACCTGGGCACCTGGCAGCGGGTGTTCTACGCGGAGTTCGACGGGCAGCGCAGGAAGCGTGTGATCGTGAAGATACTCGGCATGTGACGTTAGCTCACCACGGCGAGTTCTTCCTCCAGCATCTGCTTCTCGTACAGGCTCGCATAGTAGCCGCTTTTCGCGAGCAGTTCGTCATGCGTGCCCAGCTCGGCAATGCGCCCTTCGAGCAGCACCGCGATCTGATCGGCGTTGCGGATTGTCGATACGCGGTGCGCGATTACGACTGTGGTCCGGCCCTGCATGGCGTGACTCAAGCCGGCCAGGATCTGCTCTTCGGTGTATGTGTCCACGTTCGCGAGCGCGTCGTCGAGGATGAGAATGCGCGGGTCGCGGATCAGCGCGCGGGCCAGCGCGGAACGCTGCTTCTGGCCGCCCGAAAGCGTCAGGCCGCGCTCGCCGATCATTGTCGCAAATCCGGCGGGGAACTCCTCGAACTCGCGCCGGATATGCGCGGCCTCGGCGGCGGCGAGCAGTTCGGTTTCGCTCGCGTCAGGCCGGCCCAGCGTGATGTTGTCGCGGATCGTCGTTGAGAACAGAAACGTTTCCTGCGGCACGTAGCCGATGCCCGCGCGCAGCGCATCAAGTGGGTACTCGCGCACCGCGCGGCCGTCGATCAGCACCGTCTCTTCAGGCGCGTCATGCAGGCGTACGATCAGGCTCGCGAGCGTGCTCTTGCCCGCGCCGGTGGGGCCGACCAGCGCCAGGCTCGAGCCCGCCGGGATCCGCAGAGAGATGCCCCGCAGCACCTCCTGGGCGGTGCCTTCGTAGCGGAAGTGCAGGTTGCGGAACTCGATCGCGCCCGCTCCAATGCCTTCGAGCGCCGCGTCGGCTTCAGCATCGTCGATTGTGGGCTTTTCGATCAACACTTCCTGAATGCGCGTGACGGAAGCCTTGCCGCGCTGCACCAGATTCACTACCCAGCCCAGCGCGATGATGGGCCAGGTGAGCATGACTGTGTAGGTCGAGAACGCGACGAAATCGCCGATTGAAATGCGGTGGCTTAGTACCTCGTGGCCGCCGACGAGCAGCACCATGACCATCGCGATGCCGAGCAGGAACTCAAGCGTCGGCCACAGCATGCCCATCAGTTGCACCAGCCGCAGACCGCGCCGGATGTACTCGCGGTTGGACTGCTCGAAGGCCTCGATCTGCGCTTCTTCCTGGGCAAACGCGCGCACCAGCCGAGCGCCCGAAAAGTTCTCCTGCGCCTGCGCTGAAATGTCGGAGAACATGGCCTGGATGCGCTCGAAGCGGTCGTGGATCTTGCGCCCTAAAGCCTGTACCAGAATGCTCGCCAGCGGCAGCGGCGCCAGCGCAACCAGCGTGAGCACGGGTGAGATCCTCAGCAGGAAGTAAAGCGCGCCGAGCGTGAACAGGATGGTGTTGGCGCTGTACATGATGGCGGGCCCCAGCAGCATGCGGACCGCGTTCAGGTCGTTGGTCATGCGCGCCATGATGTCGCCGGTTCGGTTGCGCTGGAAATAGCTGGCGGGCTGCTTCTCGAGCGTCGCGAACAGGTCGTTGCGCAGGTTGAACTCGATGTCGCGCGAAATGCCGATCAAGATCCAGCGCGTCCAGAACAGGAAAAAGCCCTTGGCCAGCGCCAGGCCCACGAGCATGCAGGCGTAGTACAGCAGCTTGCCCCGGGTGACGCCGTGCGACAGGTCGTTGACCGCGGTGCGGATCACGAGCGGAAAAAAAATCCAGACCGCGTTTGAAAGCACGGTGACCAGCGCACCCCACGCGTAGTCGCGGCGATAGCGCTTCAGGTAAGGAAAGAGCGGTTTCAATTCCGGCAGCATCGGGGCTCTCCTTACGTGGGTGTGCGCAGCAGCAGGTAGCTGCCGGCCAGCGCGAACAGCAGGTCAGGCGACCACGCGGCAAGAAATGCCGGCAGGATGTTCACATCGCCCATAGCCTCCAGTGTATTGGAAGAAACCCAGTACACGATGGCGATGCCAATGGCGACCGCAATGCCGGCAAGCGATCCGCTGCGCCCCATGGACAACGCGAACGGTACGGCGAGCACCGCCATGACCAGCGTAATGAGCGGATAGGCGAGCTTGTGGTTGAGCTGCACGCGCAGCCGCATGGTGTCAAAGCCGCTCTGGCGCAGGCCGTGGATGTAGCGGTTGAGCTCGGAGAAGCTCATCTCGGAGCTCAGCCGCGGGTCGCGCTTGAAGTACTGCGGCTGCTCCGCCAGATTTGCCACCGTGGTGGTTGCAAATGTGGAGTAGTCCTGAATTTCTTCACCCGCGAAGCTGCGCTGCCAGCCGTTGCGGAACACCCAGGCATGCTGGTCCGGGTCCCACGCGGCGCTCGCGGCGTACAGGCGTTTTTCCAGCTCGAAGGTGCCGGGTCGGAACGTGAACACGCTGATGTTCGCAAAGCGGTCGCGGTCCTGGTCGAAGAACTGGTAGTAAAAGATGTGGCTCGGCAGCCCGGGCTTCTCGATGCCGAACATCCACTTCTCATCGGGCCGCTCGAAGGTCTGCGCGGGGCGGCCTTTGATGACGGCCCGCAGCGCTTCCTGCCGGCGGTTCGCGCCTGGGATGTAGGTTTCGCCGAAAACGAACAGCGAGACCGCGAGCACCGACGCGATGGCGAGGATAGGCACTACGATGCGGTACACGCTGATGCCGGTGGCCTTCATGGCGGTCAGCTCGTTCGAGCGGTTGAGGCTGCCAAAGACCACCAGGACCGCGATCAGCACGCTTAAGGGTGCGATGAGATAGATCATGCTCGGCGTCAGGTTGAGCAGGTACTCGCCGACCACGATGAACGGCGAACGGTTGCGGATAATGTCGCCCAGCAGCTCAAAGAACGTGAACAGCAGCATGAGCATGACAAAGGTTGTGAGTACCAGGGCGAAGGTTTTGAGGAACTCGAAGATGACGTAGTTGTCGAGCAGCAGTGGGAAGTGGCGGCGGCCGCTGTGGATTCGGCCGGAGGTCGAGACCGCGCGGGCGCCATTGCTAACCGTGTTGTCGCGGCGTCGGAGCCAGGCAAAGTTGGGCAGCGAAGGCAGCCCGGCGCCGCTGCGCGAGAGATGACGCAGCAGCAGCAGCCCGGCGATGCCGAACAGCACATTGGCCGCCCATACGCCCACCGCGACCGAAACCTTGTTTTGCCGGGCCAGCGCCACGCCGGTCGACGATAGAAAATAGTAGATGAAAACCAGCGCGATGGTCAGCACGAAGCCCGCGCTCTTGCCCCCGCGCCGCGAGCTGATGCCGAGCGGCACGCCGACCAGCATCAGTACCAGGCAGGCGAAGGGATAGGCGTAGCGTTTTTCGATCTCGATCTGGTAAATACGGCCGCCGGGGCCGGGCGCCAGCCGGTGCAGGTCGGCGTCTGACAGCGCAAGCATGGGCGAGGGCGCACGCACGGAGTGGTCCGTATCGTCACCCTCCGAAACCAGCGGCAAATCGGTCTGCGAGAAAGTGGAGACGTTGTACTGGTTGGGGTTCGCCGGGTCGATCTGCTGCTGGGCGCCGTTGCGCAGCCGCATCAGCACCGAGTCATTGGCGTTGTTGACCACGGTTGCCGTTGCCGCGGTCGTGATGCGCGGGTAGATCGGGTTCGAAAGGTCGGCGAGGAAAACCCTGCCCCAGGCGGACGCGCCGGTGGTGGCGCGGACATCGTCGACATACAGCACGATGTTCTTGAAATCCTCGTAGAAAACCCGCGGCTGCACCTCAAACGACGCCTGCGCGTTGCGCAGAGTGTCTTCGAGCTCGAGCGATGCCCGCCAAGCCGCCGGCGCGAGATAAAGCGAATTGCCCAGGCACACCAGCAGCGCCGTGAACGCCACGATGCTGGTGGTGCGCACAAAGGTCCACACGCCGATGCCCGAGGCTCGCATGGCCGTGATCTCGCTGTCGGCGGCCAGCCGGCTGAAGCCGAGCAGCACCCCTACCAGCACCGCCATGGGCACCGTCAGCACCAGCGTGCTGGGGATGGCATAGAGAACGATCAACAGCACCGCGCCCATGGAGCTGGTATTGCGGATGATGAGCTCGAGCAGGTGGCCGAGGTCTTTCGCGATGAAAATGACGAACGTAAAGAGGATGCCGCCGAGCAGTGCGTGCGAGGTGATCTCGCGCAGAATGTAGCGTGTCAGGATGCGCATCGGCGGCAAGTTCAGTTTACAGGAGCAAGGCTCACTCGCCGCCGGGCAGAAAGCGATAGCCGACGCCGCGCACGGTTTTCAGGTAGACAGGGTTGGCGGGCTCGTCCTCGATGTAGCGGCGCAGGCGCACGACGAAATTGTCGATGGCGCGGGTGTCGGTGTCCTCGTGCACGCGCCACACCTGCTCCAGCAGCTCCTTGCGCGGGATGATGCGCTGCGGATGCTCAAAAAGGTAGCGCAGGAACTCGGCCTCCATCAGGGTGAGCCGGGTCCGCTGGCCTTTCGCTTCGATCTCCAGCATGGAAAAGTCGACGGTGCGGCCGGCGAACCGATAGGTTTCGGGCGGCTGATCGAGAGTTTCCAGGTTTTCCGGCGCCGTGCCCGGCTCCGGGCGCAGCTCGGCGCGCTGCTGCCACTGCATGCGGCGCAGCAGCACGTGCAGCCGGGCCAGCAGGATGCTCAGATCGAATGGCTTGGGCAGATAGTCGTCCGCGCCGGCTTCCAGGCCGTCCAGCACGTCCTCCGGCCGGCCGCGCGCTGTCAGCATCAGCAGCGGCACATAATTGCCCGCGCCGCGCAGCTCCGCGGCCACGGCAAAGCCGTCCTTGCCGGGCAGCATCACATCGAGCAGCACCGCGTGGTACGCCGGCTCCTGCGCGAGCAGCGCCATGGCGGTTTCGCCGTCGTGGGCCAGCTTCACCTCGTAGCCCTCGGCCTCCAGGTTGTAGAGCAGCCCCTCGGCCAGGTGCACCTCATCTTCCACCACCAGAATGCGAGCCGCGACGCCAATACGAGCCGCGGCGGCAGTACGGGTCGCCGTGCTCCCCCCATCGCTCCCTGCCGTACTCATGGATGTGCCTTGCCAGCCAGCGCCGGCGCGGTTGCGGGCAGGTTCTCCGGCAGCTGCGGCAGCCGCAGCGTGAAGGTTGCGCCCTGGCCTTCGCCCTTGCTCGCGGCCGACACGCTGCCGCCGTGCTGCCGCGCAATCGCGCGCACCAGGAACAGCCCCAGCCCGGTACCCTGTTTGCGCATCACCGCCCGCGCGGGCACGCGGTAAAAACGCTTGAAGATGCGCTTGAGGTGCACCGCGTCGATGCCGATGCCGCTGTCCGCGACCTCAAAGCAGGCCGCGCCGCGCTCGTCCACAAACACGCGCGCCCGTGCGGAAACCCCGGCCGGCGAGTACTTGATCGCGTTGCCGAGCAGGTTGCCGAGCGCGGTGTGCAGCTCCTCGGGATTGCCGTGGACCAGCAGCGCTTCCGCGGGCAGCGCGAGCGAAATAGCGTCCGGAGCCAGGCCGTTCTGGTCGAGCGCCCTGTCCACAACCTGCCGCGCCAGCGCGCCCAGATCGAGCGCCTCAAAGGCATGCGGGCCGCCGCGCTGCGTGACCTCGCCGGCCTTCAGCACCTGCTCGACGGTCGACAGCAGCCGGTCGCTGTCAGAGAGCATGATGCGGTAGAACTCCTGGCGCTTTTCCTCGGTTACTGGGCGCCGCTGCAGCGTTTCCAGGTACAGCCGGATGGAGGCGATAGGGGTTTTGAGCTCGTGGGTCACGGCGTTCAGGAAGGAGTCCTGCCGCTCGTTGCGGCGCACCTCGCGCACCAGGAAGATGGTGTTCAGCACGACGCCCGCGATCAGCAGCAGCGTGACCGGAATGCCGACCGCGAGCGGCCAGATCTCGCGCCAGTTCAGGGCGATCCAGCTAACATTGAGCGTGGCCGCGAGCCCGACCAGGCAGACGCCCAGCAGGATGGCGAGCACGATCGCGGGGCGGCGGCGGGTGATGCGCATAGGTTTGTGGGCTAAGTGCAAATCGCCCACATGCAGTATAAAGCTGCTGCATGCGGGCGAAGTATGCCTCCAGCTAAGCGGCGCCGGCGGGCCTGGGATTCGCCGGGTCCCATGCCGCGGTCTTGATGTCCCGCGCCAGCCCCAGCTTCTTGAGCAGCCAGATGCCGTAATAGTTGGGGTCGAACTCGTACCAGCGCAGCCCGTGCCGCGCGGAAACCGGGTGCGCGTGATGGTTGTTGTGCCAGCCCTCGCCGCCGGTCAGCAGGGCCACCCACCAGTTATTGCGCGACTCGTCGCGGGTCTCGAACCGGCGCGAACCCCACAGGTGCGTCGCCGAGTTGACCAGCCACGTCGCGTGCAGGCCCAGCGTCACCCTCAGGAAGATGCCCCACAGCACCGCCGGCCAGCCGCCCCAGGCCAGCAGCAGCAGCCCAACCGTGGTCAGCGGGATCCAGTGATACTTCGACAGCCACACGTAAAACGGATCGCGGCCCAGGTCGGGTGCGTAGCGGGTCAGCATGGCGGTCTCGGCGTGCAGGCTCTGCCCGCTCATGATCCAGCCTATGTGCGCCCAGAAAGTGCCCTCGGTCGGCGAGTGCGGGTCGCCCTCATGGTCAGAGAGTTGGTGGTGCACCCGGTGGGTCGCGACCCAGAAAATCGGTCCGCCTTCGAGCGAAAGGGTTCCGCACACGGCGAGCGCATGCTCCAGCCAGCGCGGGACCTTATAGCCGCGGTGGGTCAGCAGCCGGTGGTAGCACATGCCAATGCCGATATTGATGGAGACGACATACAGAACGACCGCCGCCGCAAGCCCCTTCCAGGTAAAGAAGAAAAGCGCAGCCACGGCCAGCACATGAAAGATGACCATGAAGATAGTGGTTACCCACGAGACCGAGCCGCCCTGGTTGGCGCGGCCCATCTTGCGCACCTGCACGGGCGCCGCGGCGCGAGGGTGAGTATGTACTTCGGGGGTGGGCGTGGCGGCCTGACTATCGGCCTTTTCATCGAGAAGCTCTACTGGCATCGGGCGGGTCCTGTCCAAGCAGGGAAGACTGCTTGATTTCGAGCCTAGCAGTGGACGCGCGAACGGGGTGTAAGACTTGTGTAATGGCGCGCCGCGTCGAAAATCGAGTCTCCGGCCGGGCCGTGGGAATCCGCATCCAAGAAATTACCTCTCCGCTGCGTTTCCATGTAACACATTACCGAAGTATGCATCTATAGTGATAGCAGGATTTTCATTTGCAGATGAGGTTCTCTCCTCATCACCGGTGCCGGTTTCACGCTGATGTTTTGGCAAGTGCGGGCACCGCTCACCTAAGGCCCGATACCCCCGGGTTCAAAGGTCCTCCAGGTCATAAGGAGAAGTGCCATGATAACGACCCTTCACGCACGACCCCATCAGCACGCCGCGCTGCGCGGCATGCTTCACAACAAAATCATCCTCTGTCCGCGCTGCGCCAAGCCGGTAGGCGCCGCACGCGGCGGCAGCGAGGCCGAGCGGCTGCTCGGTACACACCAGTGTTCCGCCTCGATGCGCGACGTGCTTCAACCCTCGACCGCTGTTCCGTTCAGTTGACGCTTACGCTGAGGTGTCCGCACCTGCTTGCGGTGCGGGCCCAGCAGCGGATATGCAGGGTGGGAAACGCGCCGGTCTCGGCGCGTTTCTTCTTGCGCGCATCATGCCCCCATCACATTCCCAGTCACGTTCCCAGCTGCTCTCGTTTGAAAGCCGCGGGCACAGGCACGGTCTCCACCGGCTCGCCAGCCGGCTCAGCGGTATCAGCGCCAGAGGAGGCGCTCGACAGTGCCTCGCGCACCCTGGCTGCAATGCAGTCCTGCGCAGGCTGCACCAGCTTGGCCCCTGCCGCGGTCAGATAAAAAACGTCGATCGCGATCTCGCCTTCCGTATCGACCAGCGCGACCTCGATATTGCAGCCGCACGCGGCGATCGCCGCGGCCAGCGCGCGCAGCAGCCCGGGTGAGTCCGGCGCAACCACCTGCAGCAGCGTGCTGTGGCTCGAGCTCTGCTGGTCGAAGTGGAAGCGCGGCTCGACGACCGACCGCGGGCTCAACCGCGCCGCGCCGCGCCGCGGCCTTTGCCGGGCGCCCAGCATGCCCTCCACCGCCGCCCGCCCGCTCAGCGCCGCCCGCAGGCTATCCAGAAACCGCTCATGCTCGCCCGGGTTCAGCTCCAGCGTGCGGAACGGATCGGTGAACTGGAACGAATCGAGAATGATGCCGGCGGCGTTCGAAAACGCGTCGGCCTTCACAATATTCATGCCCCAGGCCGACAGCGCGCCGGCCATGTCGGCGAACAGCATCGGCCGATCGCGGGTCAGTAGCGTTACCTCGTTGTACTGGCGGTGCGGCCGGAACGCGAGTTGCACCGGCTCCCCGCCCAGCGCGAGCGACAGCTTGTAGTGCTCGCCGATCTGGTCGGGCAGCCGCGTCTGTAGGTAACGCTGCGGCATGCCTTCCAGGAACGCGCGCAGCTGCTCATTCTGGACTGTGTTGCGCGCGTCGCTTCCCTCCGCGAAGCCGCCGTGCACCGCCACCCGCGACAGGATGCGCGCCAGCAGCACCGGGTCCGCGTCGACGTGGTAGCGAGTCTCATCGACCGAGCGGTCCAGGAAGTTCGCGGTCGCGATGTAAAGCTGCCAGATGTTCTCGGCCTTCCATGGTGTCAGCGCGTCCGGGTGCACCGCCTTGATATCGGCAAAAGTGAGCAGCGTCAGCATTTTGAGCTGCTGCTGGCCGGGCGCGTGCTCGCTGAAGGCGCGGATGCTTTCCGCGTCGAAGATGTCGCGGCGCAGCGCGTGCGACATATCCAGGTGGTTGCGGATGAGCTTGCGGACGATGTCGCGCTCTTCGAGGTCGAACTCCAGCCGCGAGAAGACCCGCTCGGCCAGCTCGATCGACTCGCGCGCGTGGTCGCCCGTGCGCCGGGCCTTGCCCGTATCGTGCAGCAGCAGCGCCAGCATAAAGAGGTCCTTGCGCTCGATCTCGGGCAGCAGCGTCGAGAAGCGGCGCTCCCACTCGTGGCGCGGCGTGCGCAACGCGTGCACGTTTTCGATGACGAGAAACGTGTGCTCGTCGACGGTGTAGCGGTGGTAGGCATCGCGCACCACCAGTGAATCGATGCCGTGAAACTCCGGCAGCAGCAGCTCCAGCAGGCCGAGCGCATGCATCAGCCGCAGCGCGTGCGCGGCATGCGGGGCCAGCAGCACGTCGCGCAGGCAGTTCCACAGGAACGGCCCCTCCGGCAGGTTGATGGCGAGCGCCGGTAGCGCCTCCGTGATGCGGGTCTCGGTCTCCTCGCGAAAGCGCGAGCCGAACTGGGCCACATGGGCGAACACGCGCAGCAGGGCATCGGCGTCGGTCAGCGGACCGCCCTCGGGCGAGCGGTCGAGCGAAATGCGATTGTCCTCGACCGAAAACCCGGTGCCGTCGATAGGGCTGCGCTTGCGACGGAGCGCCTTCAGCAGCGGCTTGCGGCCGGTTGTGGGCGCCGCATCCAGCAGCAGCTCGGCCCGCCGCGCCACCGTGCGCGCGTGGCGATAGTAGGTGCGCATCCAGTAGGCGGGGTCGGCTGACCCAAGGGTTTCAAGACCCACGCTCGCCGCCGCCGCTTCGTCCTGCGCGGCCCAGTCCAGCGTGTTTTCATCGCGATTGTTGCGCAGGTGCAGGAAGCAGCGCGCGTCGGCGAGGAAATCGAATGCGGCTTCCAGATCGCTGTGCGCGGTGCTGACCTGGGCCGTCGGCCCAAAACCCGCCGCCGAACCCGCCGCGGAGCTCCCTCGCTGCGCCGAGAGCGCGCGCAGCGCTTGCAGCCACTGGATCAGGTGGTAGTCGCGCAGGCCGCCCGGGCACTCCTTCAGGTTGGGCTCCAGGTGAAAGATGGTGTCGCCGAACTTCGCGTGGCGCGCCCGCGCGGCCTCGGCCAGCAGCGCCTCCAGCCCGGCCGCCTCGCGCGGCAGCGTGCCGGTCAGCAGCTCGCTCTCAAAGCGGGCGGCCAGCGCCGCGTCGCCCGCGAGAAAGCGGCGGTCCAGCAGCGAGACCGCGAACTCCAGCGGCCCATCCAGCCGCTCACACTCCTTCAGCGTGCGGGTGGCCGGGCTGGGCCGCAGTCCCGCATCCCACATGGCCTGAGTGGCGCTGCGGATCAGCTCGTGCGCATCCCGCTCGGCGCTCTCGCCCGCGCACAGAAACAGGACATCGATGTCGGAGTAGGGAAACAGCTCCCGGCGGCCGAAACCGCCTAGCGCAAACAGCGCGACTGGTATTTCGCGGCCCGCGAGCAGCCCCGCCCATATCTCGCCGAGCAGGGCCTCGACCTCGGCGGAGCGCCGCCGGATGGCAGCCCGCCCATCGCCGGTCCGCGCGAAGCTGGCGCGGGCGGTCTGTTCGCCGGCGCCGATGCGGGCGCGTAGCTCGGCAAGCGGCACAGCTGCTGGTTTCCACATGCGCCTGTCCCTCTCCTGGCTGCGCGGCTGCGCCTACAGCGCGGTCGGCCCGCGCTCATCGTTGCGGATGCGAATCGCCTCGTCTATCTTCGTCAGAAAAATCTTCCCGTCGCCGATACGCCCGGTACGCGCCGCGTTCGCGATGGCGCTGATCGCCTTCTCCACCAGCTCATCGGGAACCACGGTTTCAAGCTTGATCTTGGGCAGCAGGTCGACCGTGTACTCGCGCCCCCGGTAGAACTCGGTGTGGCCCTTCTGCCGGCCGTGCCCGCGCGCTTCCAGGATCGTCATACCTTCAATGCCGGCCTCGACCAGGGCATCTTTCACCGCGTCCAGCCGCGAGGGCTGCAGAACCGCTTCAATCTTGTACATGGTCGACAAGTCCTTCTTCTTGGAACTCCTGCCCAGTATGCGCTCTCACTCCGCGCTCCTTTACGACGCGTAGTCATAGCCCTCTTCGCCATGCTGCGTGATATCCAGGCCCTCTACCTCATCTTCGCTCGAAACCCGCAATCCAATCACAAGGTCGACCAGCTTGAGCAGCACCAAGGTACCTACGATTGAGAGCACCCAGGCAATCGCGATGCCCACCAGCTGGTTGCCGACCTGGTGCCAGTTGCCCTCGATCGCCCCCGAAGGCAGGGCATTGCCTTTCGCGTCCTTGAAGATGGGATTGATGGCCGACGATGCGAAGACGCCCGTGAGCACCGCGCCGAGGGTGCCGCCCGCCCCGTGCACGCCGAACGCGTCCAGCGAGTCGTCGTAGCCGAACCACGCCTTGACCCAGATCACCATCGCGTAGCAGAAGAAGCCGGCGGCCAGGCCAATGACCAGCGCGCTCATGGGCTGCACGTAGCCGGCGGCCGGGGTAATGGCGACCAGCCCCGCGACCGCGCCCGAGATCGCGCCCAGCGCCGAGGGCTTGCCGTTGCGGATCCACTCCGCGGCCGCCCAACTCAGCGCCGCCGCGGCCGCGCCAAAATGCGTGTTGACGAACGCCGAGGTCGCGAGCGGTCCCGACGAGAGCGCCGAGCCGGCATTGAAGCCGAACCAGCCCACCCACAGCAGGCACGCGCCCACCAGCGACAGCACCACCGAGTGCGGCATCATCGGCTCCTTGGGATAGCCGACGCGTTTGCCCAGGTACAGCGCGCACACCAGCGCCGAGACGCCGGAGGTGATGTGCACGACGGTGCCGCCGGCGAAGTCGAGCGTCGGGAACCGGCCGCCCAGCGACGCGTTCAGCAGGCCGCCCTTGCCCCACACCATGTGCGCCATCGGCGAGTAGACAACCAGCGACCACAGCACCAGGAACACCGCCATCGCCGAAAACTTCATCCGCTCGGCGAAGGCGCCCGTGACCAGCGCCGGCGTGATGATGGCGAACATCAGCTGGTAGATCATGTACGTCTGCAGCGGAATGGTGGCCGAGTAGTCTGGGTCGGGCGCGAGGCCCACGCCGTGCAGGAACATATGGTGCAGCCCGCCGATAAACGCGCAGCCCGAGTCGAACGCGAGCGAGTACGAAATCACTGCCCACACGACCGTGATGATCGCCATCATGGCGAAGCTCTGCATCATGGTCGAGAGCACATTCTTGCGCCGGACCAGCCCCGAGTAGAACAGCGCCAGCCCGGGCCCGGTCATCAGCAGCACCAGCGCCGCTGAGACCAGCATCCAGGCATTGTCCGCGCCGCTCTGCGCCGCGGCCGTCGCCGCTTCGAGCTTGGCCAGCCGCGCGGCCAGCCCCGGGTCCGCCGCCGGCACCGCCTGCGCGAGCGATGCAGTCGAAGACAGCAAGCCTCCGAGCAGGAGGAGGAAAACGGGGCGGCGGCTTGGACAGCAGGCAGGCATGGCACTCCGATGACAAAGATTGGCAAACATGGCTGGGGACCAATCCGCGCGTTCCAGCCCGGGACACGGCCGTCCAGGACGCGCATAGGAGGATTGTGTCCCGTGTTGCAGATACTTTTACATACTTCCCGCGTTTCGCCGGAAGAAAAGCAGCAAAGCCAGCGGCAACGCAGGCTGCGACGCCACTTTGCGCCTGCTCGCCGCTTCGCCTGAAAGCCTGAAACGGGCATGCGTGCGGCGAAAAAGACCCGCGCGGCGAGGCGGTATAGTAAGGATTATGAGCATTCCCGTACAGCAGGACCGCTATCTTTTCGGCTCTCTCGACTCCTCCGGCAAGAACCGCGAAAAGCTGCGCGAGGTTACCTATGGCGACCAGCAGCCGGAGGGCATTCTGCTGGCCTCGCTCGACGCGGCGCTGAACTGGGCGCGCAAGAGCTCGGTGTGGCCGATGACCTTCGGCCTGGCCTGCTGCGCGATCGAGATGATGTCGATGGGCGCCTCGCGCTTCGACGTGGCGCGCTTCGGGATGGAAGTGTTCCGGCCCTCGCCGCGCCAGGCCGACCTGATGGTGATCGCGGGCCGGGTGTCGAACAAGATGGCGCCCGTGATCCGCCGCCTGTACGACCAGATGCCGGAACCGAAGTGGGTCATCTCGATGGGCGCCTGCGCCACTTCCGGCGGCGTGTTCAATAATTATGCGATCGTGCAGGGCGTCAACCAGGTGATCCCTGTCGATATTTATGTGCCCGGCTGCCCACCGCGGCCGGAGCAGCTGATGTACGCGCTGACGCTGCTGCAGGAGAAGATCCAGCGGGAGAAAGGCAGCACCCGCCGCGCGCTGAATCTCGCTTGAACAGAGCCGAATTCGAGGTATGCAGAAAGGGCCGCCCGCGAGCGGCCCTTTCTGTTGCGCGGCATTCTGGCACCAAAGTGGCACATTTGTTTCGATTTTGCTTGCTTTGTGTTCGCGGAGCGGACACTCTTGTGGAGGCAGAGGTCCAGGCCGATTGAAGATAAGCCCGGCGAAGCGTGCCTGTATGCTTCGCTGCTGGATCGAGTAGAGCAGGGCGATCCGGTTTAGCAAGTTTATCAATCGGATACGGGTGAAAAACGGCTGGCTTCAGGCAACTTGTCAGCCAGCTTTTGCTCTAAGGTAGTAAATGCACGGTGACTTCAGTTCGGCGGATGCAACTTCGCAAAGAACCGATAGTATGCACCGGCATTTTCACTCAGGAATTCTGTTCGACTTTTAAGTAATGTTGCGGAGGATAGACGCATGTATCGTGGTTCATCGCATTCCCTGAGCCGAATTCTGTTAGTGGGTTGTGCTGTGGGGCTCAGCGCCACGGGCCTCCAGGCACAGGATTCGACTCCAACACCGGCAGCCACCCCGTCCCAGCAGGCCCCGGCAACTTCGCCGGCGGCTCCGGCTACACAGGATGCGACGCCTGCTCCGGCCGCTGCTCCAGCCGCGCAGGATACAACCGCAACACCGGCGGCTCCGGCGCCGGCCGCGCCCAAGGCGCCGCCGATCTCTCGGATCGATATCTTTACCGGCTACTCCTACCTTGCGCCGCACGGCACGGTCACCACCAACAGCGCGGTCACCGGCCAGCCGTTTCCCGTACGCTACGGTTCGGTCGACTACGGCGCCGTCGGTTCAGTCGCCTACTTCTTCAATAAGTATGTCGGCGGCGTGGTTGAGTATGCGGACCACTCGATCGGCAAGAATGACGGCTTCAACGATGTCGCGGCCGGCCTGATCGGGCGCTATCCGTCGGCGCTCGGTGTCACGCCGTTCGCCCACGCTATGGCGGGCGCGGCACGCGTCGGCGGCCCCAACGCGGAGCCGGACGTCTACCACAACTACCAGTGGGGGCCTATGCTGAAGGTCGGCGGCGGCCTGGACTACGATACGCCGCTGTTCAATCACCGCCTGGGCATTCGCCTGTTCCAGGCCGATTATGTTTACATGCACGCCGACTTCGGTCCGCAACCCGTCAATGGCGGCCGCGCCAACATCGACTCGGCTGAGCTGAGCTCGGGCCTGCTGTTCAAGTTCGGCAATATCATCCCACCGCCGCCCGTTACCTACTCCTGCGTGGCCAATCCCACGTCGGTGTTTCCGGGCGACCCCATCACCATCACCGGCACCGCCGCCAATCTGAACCCCAAGAAGACCGCGGCGTATACATGGTCCGGCCAGGGTCTCACCGTCAAGGGTGACAGTTCGACCGCCAACGTCGACACTGCCAGCCTGCAGCCGGGCTCCTACACCGTCATGGGCCACGTCAGCGAGGGCACCAAGCCCGGTATGTTCGCCGACTGTACCGTGCCGATCACGGTCAAGCAGTTCGAGCCGCCGACGATCTCCTGCTCGGCGAACCCGACCAGCCTGAACCCGGGTGACAGCTCCACCATCACTTCCACCGGCGTCAGCCCCCAGAACCGTCCGCTGACCTACAGCTACTCGGCATCGTCGGGCCAGATCTCTGGCACCTCGAACACCGCGACGCTGGCGACAGCAGGCGCACCGGCTGGTGCCATCACCGTAACCTGCAACGTTGCTGACGACAAGGGCCAGACCGCGACGACGACGACAACCGTCACCGTCAATGCTCCGCCGGCTCCGGCACCGAAGGTACAGACCCTGTGCGACATCACCTTCGACCGCGACCACAAGCGCCCCGCACGCGTGGACAACGAAGCCAAGGCCTGCCTTGACGACGTGACCCTCAACATGCAGCGCACCTCCGACGCATCGCTGACCGTGGTGGGCAACTCCGCCGACCAGCCGACGCCGACGGGCCGCCACAAAAAGCATGCAGCTGCGATGACGCCTGAGAAGCTTGCCGCTCAGCGCGCCGTCAACACCAAGGACTACCTGGTGAAGGAGAAGGGCATCGATGCCTCGCGCATCTCGGTCCGCACCGGAACCAAGGGCACCAACGAAGTGGACGACTACCTGGTACCGGCAGGCGCGAACTTCGACAGCGAGATCCAGGGCACCACGGCTGTCGATGAGTCGGGCATCAAGGCCCAGCCCCGCACCGCACACGCGGCAGGCCACCGCCGTCACCACGCCAAGAAGTAACTTCAGCAGCGGGAGGTTCGCCTCCCGCTCCTGCTTTACTGCGAGGGGCTGGCCGTTTAACGGCTGGCCCTTCTTTCTGTCTAAAGAAAACCAGACCATCTGCCGATAAGCAGCAATGGGATTGTCAAACAGAGTTGCCGGGAGCGGAATGGCCCGCAACGGAATTGAAGGAGACCGGCTTCTCGCCGGCAGAGACACTATGCACATCGAAACTCCCTGCACCTGCCCTGGCACCAGTGCGTTGCGTGCGGCCCCAACAGTGAAGCGCCTCCTGGGCGCGGCTTTTCTCTTTTGCACGGCCGGCACCCTGGCGCAGACAGCCGCCATCGCCGTTCCAGCCTCCGCGAACCTGCCCAGCAAGGCCTGGAGCTCCGTCGGTCCAGACGGCGGCGATGCCCGCTCCTTTGCCGCGGACCCGAAGAATCCCCGGCACCTTTATCTTGGAACCCTCAGCTCCTGGATTTACGAAAGCACCGACGCAGGCGGGAGCTGGCGCCGTCTGGCCCAGCTCGGTACCGGCGACGATCTCGCGGTCGACAACATCTTCGTGGATTCGAGCGATCCGAAAACCATAGTTGCCGGTGTCTGGCAGGTGGATGAACGGGGCGGCGGCATCTACATCAGCCACGACAGCGGGAAGAGCTGGGTGCCGGCGCCCGGCATGAACGGGCAAAGCGTTCGCGCCCTCGCGCAGGCCCCTTCCAACCCCAAAATGTACGTCGCCGGCACGCTCTCTGGCGTGTACCGCTCCCAGGACGGCGGCCTGCACTGGGCTCAGATCAGCCCCGCCGGCTCGAACGAGCTGCACGAAATCGAGTCCGTCGCGATCGACCCGGTCGATACCAACATCGTGTACGCGGGCACCTGGCACCTGCCCTGGAAGACCACCGACAGCGGCGCGCACTGGTCCAATATCAAGCAGGGCCTCATCGACGACTCGGACGTGTTCTCGATCATCATCGACCCGCACACCCCCTCGGTCGTCTATGCCAGCGCCTGCTCCGGCATTTACAAGAGCGACACCGGCGGCGGCGTCTTCCATAAAGTGCAGGGAATCCCCTCGACCGCGCGCCGTACCCGCGTCCTCATGCAGGACCCCACCAATGGCTCGATCGTCTACGCCGGAACGACGGAAGGCCTCTACAAGACGGCAAGCTCGGGTACCGACTGGACCCGTCTGACCGGCCCCGACGTCATCATCAACGATGTTTTCGTCGACCCCTCCAACGATCAGCACCTGCTGCTGGCGACCGACCGCAGCGGCGTGCTGGCGAGCCAGGACGGCGGCAAGACCTTCTCGAACGCCAATAGCGGCTTCTCGCAGCGCCTCGTGCAGACTTTGCTGCTGGACCGCAAGCAGCCGGGAACCCTCTACGCCGGCGTGCTCAACGACAAGATCTACGGCGGCGTTTTCGTCAGCAAGGATGACGGGGCGAGCTGGCAGCAGCAGGCCGAGGGGCTGAACGGCCGCGACGTTTTCGTGCTGGCCCAGGCGCCCGATGGCGGCATCTATGCCGGCACCAACGACGGCATCGCGAAGCTCGCGGACGGCAAGTGGCAGGCCACCGGCGACCTGGTAACGCATACCAGCCACAAAGTGGTGGTGCGGGAGAAAAAGCGCCGCGTGACCCGCACCGTCGACAGCGCGAAAAAGGCCGGGACCATTCAGGGCCGGGTCAACGGGCTTGATTTCGACCCGCACGGCTGGTACGCGGCGACCGCAAAGGGTGTGTACCGCTCGACCGACAGTGGGGCGAGCTGGGAGCAGACCATTCTGCCGCCGGCGGAGTACCGCTACGTCGACGCCCTGGGTTCGCGCGTGATCGCAGGCCAGCGCAACAGCCTTATGCTCTCCGAGGACTCGGGGATGAACTGGAAGCCGGTCCCGCTGCCTTCCGGGCTGTCCGGCATCAACGCCCTCGCGCTCTCGGCCGACGGCGCCCTCTGGACCGGCGGCCGCGAAGGCGTTTTCTTCAGCAAGGACGCGGGCGCGACTTGGAACCCGATCAAGAATCTGCCCCTGGGCGAGGTCGGCGGCCTGGATTACGACCCGTCGCTGAAGCGGGTCCTGGTCTCTTCCCGCACCTCGACCAGTATTTTCGGCGTGGACGCCTCCGGCAGCCCCTGGAAGTACTGGCAGGCCGGCTGGCGGGTGCACCAGGTCCTGCAGCAGGGCAACCGGCTGGTTGCCGCCTCGCTGTTTGACGGGGTGGTGCTGGAGCCGCCGCCGGCGGAGTCCGCCAGCGGCGCGGCCCCGGCGCCCGGCTTGCAGTAGCGGCGATGCGGCTGCGCGGGTACACGGAAGTAGACCTGCCCGCGCTCCATGCGCTGGACCAGGCCTGCTTCCCGCCCGGCATCGCCTACAGCCGGGCGGAGCTGCGCGGCTTCCTCGACCATCCCAGCTCTTTTACAGCAGTCGCCTGCGCTGAAGACGGCTCTATCGCGGGCTTCGCCATCGTCCGGCCCGCGCGGCGCATCGCGCGCTCGGCTGCTCCCGCGCTCATGGCCCCGGTCCTGCACCTCATCACCATCGATGTCGCGCCCGCGGCCCGGCGGCAAGGGGTAGGTGGGCTGCTGATGCGCTGGATCCTGACCCGTGCCGAGGCGCTGCATTCGCGCGCCATCGTGCTTGAAGTCGCGGTGGACAACCACACAGCGCAGCGTTTTTACCAGCGTTTCGGTTTTGCGGTCATGGGAAAAATTCCGGGCTATTACAACGGCATTATCGACGCCCTGGAACTGGAGCGCGCGCTGGACACGCCGGTCCGGCCCTCGCGGAGTAAAGCACTCTTCTAATGCGGCCCCCGTGCCGCCGCCAGCAGGCTGGCGCGCGTGGCCGCGGTCGATGCTCCCTGCGCCTTCCACAGAACCCGTCCGCCCCGGTCCACCAGCACCGCCACGACGGCATGTTCGTCGGCGGACAGTCCAAGCGCCCGGCGCAGCGCAACCTTGTCGGTGTACAGCGGCACGTCAAAGTGCAGCAGGTCCGGGTCGGTCTCCTGCGCGCGCAGTGAGGCGTTGTCCCACCAGCGGTACAGCGCATTTTCGGGCATGCTTACCAGCATCCGGTACACGCGAAAATCGGTCTGGGTATGCTGCAGGGCCTGCGCGACGGCCGTCCAGGTATCGAGCTGCGGTGTCTGGTCGCGCGCCCAGGAGAGCAGCAGCAGGTTCTGCCTGCCCTCCAGCCCGGCCGGCATGGTCAGCAGAGACTTATCAAGCGCCTCGGCGGAGATGGTGGGGAAAACGCCCGGCTGTGGAGACGGCGCGCTGCCCGCGCCCTGCGGGCTCCAGCCGGAGAGCGCCCCCGCGGAGAGGGGCAGCACCGCGAGGCATCCGGCAAGTGCAATCGAAACCGAGCGACGGCACGAACGAGGAGTCGGCATCTGTCGGCATACTAACAGCGCCGCGTGAGGTGCAGCGTGCCATCTCATTGATCGCATTACTACTGGGCTGTCCTGGCGGCGGAAAGTCGGAGGCCGCTCCGGTAAAATAAAGCGTGAAGGTGGCGATGATGGCAGTGGCATTCGCGGAACCGCTTACAAGGCACGGCTTTACCACCAGCGACAGTGCGCTCGCGCCAATCGCCAAGAAAGTGGCGGCAGGCGAGCGGCTTGGTTTCGAGGACGGGCTGGCGCTGTATCGCTCGCCCGACATCCTGGCCGTGGGCTGGCTCGCGAACTCGGTGCGCGAGCGGATGCATGGCGACCTTGCCTACTTTAACGTCAACCGCCACATCAATCCGACCAATGTGTGCGTCGCCTCGTGCCGCCTGTGCGCGTTCGGACGCAGGAAGGGCGCCGAGGGCACCTACACGATGGCACTCGAGGAAGCCTGGGCGACCGCCGCCGAAGGCTATTCGGAGGCGGTGACAGAGTTCCACATCGTCGGCGGCCTGCATCCCGACCTGCCGCTTGAATATTTCCTCGACCTCGTCTCCGGCCTCAAGCAGCGCTTCCCTCTGGTGCACATCAAGGCGTTTACCATGGTCGAGGTCGCATTCCTGGCCCGGCGGGCCAAGCTCACCGTCCGGCAGGTACTGGAGCGGGTGCGTGCGGCCGGCGTGGACTCGCTGCCCGGCGGCGGCGCGGAGATTTTCTCAGACCGCGTGCGCTCCATCATCTGCGACCACAAGATCGACGGCAACGAGTGGCTTGAAACCGCCGAGATCGCGCACGGACTGGGCCTGCGCTCGAACGCGACCATGCTCTACGGCCATGTCGAAAACGACGAGGACCGGGTCGACCACCTGTGCCGCCTGCGCGCGGTCCAGGACCGCACCGGAGGGTTCCAGACCTTCATCCCGCTCGCGTTCCACCCGGACAACACGGCGCTCCACCACCTCCCGCGCTCGACCGGCCTCACCGACCTGCGGCAGATCGCGGTGGGCCGGCTGATGCTGGACAACTTCCCGCACATCAAGAGCTACTGGCAAATGGTCTCGCCCGAGATGGCGCAGATCGCGCTGCGCTTCGGCGCCGACGATATCGACGGCACCGTGGTCGAGGAGAAGATCTACCACGACGCCGGCGCGACGACCCCCCAGGGCATGCGCCGCGAAGGGCTGATCCGGCTTATCACCACCGCCGGCCGGGTTCCCTTCGAGCGCGACACGCTCTACCGCGCCGTCACCCGCACCGAGGACAGCTTTACGGTTGCTGTGTAGCTAGCTTCTGAAAGTACTGCCGCAGCGTCCGCGGCTCGCGCCTCAGGATGGCTCGGAGTACCAGCGCATTGCCACCCGGAAAGCCGTACCGGTCGTAGTCCGCGTACATGCGCTTCAGCCCTTCGCGGACCGGGCCATGCGGCATCCCCGCCGTCTCCGCCCATTCCTCGAAGGGCGGTTCGCCGGCCTCGATGGTGCGCCCGAGCGCCTCGCTCATCATCGCGGCGACCTCCACACGGTCAACCATTCCAGCGGCACATAGCTCGAACGTGCCGTAGCTGAGCGCGTCTCCCGTCAACGCGAGCGCGGCTGTTTCGGCTACATCGCGGTAGTCCACATAGCTCGCCTTCGCGTGCCTGGAGTAAGGCAGGGAAAACCGGCCGTGTTCAAGGACAGTGTTCCAGCTCATGGCGATGGTCTGCATGAACATGGTGGGCTGCAGAACGGTGAAGTCCATGCCTGACTCGTAGACAGCCTGTTCGACCGGCTGCTTTTCCGTATGGTTCGTCATGGTGGAGATCGATGGGTGGATCACGCCGGAGAAGACGAATTTGCGCACGCCGGCGGCTTTGGCGGCTTCGACCATCGTTACTCCCAGCTCCGCTTCCCGGGGCGCGAACCCGGGGCCGATGTGGAAGACCCCATCCACGCCGTCCGCCGCCGCGCGCAGGCTCCCGGCATCACTCAGGTCGCCGACAACTGTCTCGTTGGCTCCGTGCTCCCGCGCTTCCGCTGCCTTGCTTTCGCTCCGAATCAGCGCCCGCACGGTTGCTCCGCGCTTGGTGAGCTCCGGCACCACCAGGCTCGCGTATTTGCCGGTCGCCCCTACCATCAGAACTTTCATCGATCTCCTCCGTCCTCGATCTCTTTACCTGGATGCAGGAGAGCGTGCGCTTCAGGCGCTTTTTTCTTCCGCGCAGGCCAGGGCGGCCTCGGCCCTGAGCACGGGGCGGTCTGGCTGGGGAGCAGCCCGGTCTTCCGCCGGATCGGGGGAGTCGGGAGGCGCCTGGCCGCGGCTGGCATCGCGCCGTCTTACCAGCTGAGACGCCATCAGGAACAAGCCGCCGAAAGTAACGGCAAGCACCATGATCGCAACCGCGCCATGTAGCTCGCTCGCATCGTTGTAGAGCAGCGCGAGCGCGAGAAACACGAACACCACATGCGCGCAGAACACCTCAAGCGAGGCCTTGCCCAGGGTGAGGAACGGCTCCATCTGCACCAGCGGGAACACGAACCGCCGCAGCCAGTAGAAAAGCGCCGTGAACGCGACCAGGTTAAGCACCCGCAGCGGGCCGATATGCCATTTGTCCAGCTGGAACGCGAGCGCGTCCGGGGTAAGGTGCGCGCCGAGCCAGCTGTGGCGCACCCCGAGAAAGAACAGGCAGACCGCGCCCGCCGCCGCGGCAGTGGCTCCGTTGACATGCCGAAGCGGCGTGCTGCCCTCCGCCGAGCGCGCGCCTAGCCACAGCCCCGCCATCCACACGCCCTGCCACGCCAGCAGGTTGAACGCGCCGCCCTCCTGCACCGGGATTTGCAGGTGCGTGACATGCACGATGCCCGTGTGCAGCCAGTCGCGCAGGCCGAGCTGCGCGCCCAGCCAGACCAGAAAACTCCCGGCCAGCGGAACCCGCCAGCCCCGCCGCGCCGCCCACGAAAGCACCAGCGGCGTCCCGGCCAGGAACAAGACGTACATGGGCAAAATATCGAGCAGCGGCGGACAGTACAGCAGCAGCAGCGACCCCGCGATCGCGGTACCCGGGTGCGCCAGGTAGAACTGCAGCAGGTTATGGATAGCATCGCGATGGGTCGAGGCGGCCAGCGCCGCCACCACGGTAAAGGCGAGCGCGAGCATCAGCACGTGGATGCCGTAGATCTTACCCGCACGCTTCCACAGTTTTCCGCGCAGCCCCGCGCTGTCCTCCGCCGCCTGCCGCGTGTAGATGCGCGCCACCAGCAGGGAAGAGAGGAAGACGAAGCCCTCGGCCGAGGAGAGGAACCCGAACGGCTGGTTGACCCACTCGCTGATGCGCGTGGGCAGATGCGTCAGTGTCATCCAGACCAGGAAGAAGCCGCGCAGCGCATCCAGTTCCGGGCGCCGCTTGAGTTTTGGAAAGCGCATGCTGCTTGGTTTAGACGGGATCGCGTGGCCGGAGTTGCGGTGGAACTTTTTGAAAATTGCCGCGGCCCGCGGCGACTGGGTAAATCAGCCGATGTACTCCTTAATAAAGGGATCGTCCGAGTGCACCAGGTCCGTCGTCGAGCCATCAAAAATCAGCTTGCCCTCGTGCAGCATCAGGAAGCTGGTGCTGTCGTCCACCTGCCCCTCGGGCAGCCGCTCCATCTTCTGCGTCTCCTTGTTGAACCGGTGCGTCGCCAGCGTAAAAGCGTCCTGCAGCCGGTGCGAAACGATAAGCGAACTCGATCCGAAGACATCGCGCTGCTTGATAACCAGCTCGATGATCGTCGTCGAGGTGATAGGGTCCAAGCCGCCGGTGGGTGAGTCGTACAGCACCAGCTCCGGCTCGCTGATGATGGCGCGCGCGATGGAGACGCGCCGCCGCATGCCGCCCGACAGCTGCGAGGGGAACTTGTCGATCGTGTCTTCGAGCTCGACAAACCGCAGCGCCTCGCGCACCCGTTTATCGATCTCCTCGTCCCCGACGTGCGCCTCGTTCAAACGGTAGGCGACATTGTCGCGCACGGTAAGCGAATCGAACAACGCGCCCTCCTGGAAGACCATGCCGATGTGGGCGCGCAGGGCGAACAGGTCTTTCTCCTTGAGCCGGCTGAGGTCCTCGCCGAAAATGGAAATGGTGCCGGAGTCGGGCCGGATGAGCCCGTTCGCCAGCTTAAGCAGCACGCTTTTGCCCACCCCCGCCGGCCCCAGCAGGATGCGGGTTTCGCCGCCCTTGACCTGGAACGAGATGTTGTCGAGCACGGTGCGGCCGGCGGAGGAAAGCGACACGCCATCGAACACGACGATCGGCTCGTCCGGATGCTCCTCATGCCAGGTCTTGTGCTGTTGCCCGGTTTCCGCGGTCTCGGCCATCGATTCAGCGTCCAAAGATGCCGATCATCAACCGGCTGATGACGAAGTCGCTCATAATGATGAGCACCGACGAGACCACGACCGCCTGTGTCGTCGACCGGCCCACGCCCTGCGTGCCGCCCTTGGTGTTCATGCCGTAGAAGCAGCCGACCGTCGCGATGATGAAGCCGAAGAAGACTGGTTTGACCAGCCCCTGGAAGATGTCAGCGAACACCAGCGACTGGTACGCGGCATGGAAATACTGCGAGCCGCCCTGGCCCAGCAGGAACACCGCCACCGTGCCGCCGCCCATCGTCCCCACCGCGTCCGACAGGATGGTGAGGAAAAACAGCATGACGATGGTGGCAACGATGCGGGGCATCACCAGCTTTTTGAGCGGGTCGGTGCCGAGCGCGCGCATGGCGTCGATCTGCTCGGTCACGACCATCGACCCGAGCTCCGACGCCATACCGGAGGCGTTGCGGCCCGAGACCATGAGGCTCGTGAGCACGGGCCCCAGCTCCTTGATCATGGAGAACGAGACCAGCTGGCCGGTGATCGCCGCCGCGCCGAACTGCGAGAGCGACGACGCAGACTGCAGCGCCAGCACGCCGCCCGTGAAAAAGCCCGTCATCAGCACGATGGGGATAGAACCGACGCCGATCGAGTCCGCCTGGGTAAAGATGTCGGCAAGATACAGGGGACGCCGAAAAAGATTGAGCAGCGCGCGCCCGCTCAGCAGCGCGTAGTCCTGCAGGGCCAGAATCAGGTTTTTTGCCGTGCGGTCCAGTGTGCTGTCTGCCATGAGTGTTTTACGCGCCCATGGACTCGGGCGCCGGGGGGTGCTTGTCTCCCTTGGATGGTTTCACGCGTGCTTGGATGCAAGCGAGCCGGGCGGTTCCAGCCCTGCCTGTGATCCTACGCCTCCCGCACGCGCTTCTTGATCTCGATCGCCAGCCGCTTGATCTTCTGGTTCAGCGTCGAGAGTGGAATGCGGAACTGCTCGGCCGCCTCGGTCTGGTTCCAGTTGCTGCGCTCGAGCTTGTCCATGATGATGCGCCGCTCGATGTCCTCCATGATGTCGAACAGCGAGGCGTGGCTCGAGTGTTCGAGCAGGCTCGACGAGTAGCTCTTGCCGGTGACGTGCGAGGGCAGCAGTTCGAGCCCGACGACCGGCCCGGAGCTGAGCACGACGCCGCGCTCCATCACGTTTTCAAGCTCGCGCACATTGCCCGGCCAGTCGTAATCGACCAGCGCGCGCAGCGCTTCGGGCGACAGGGTGCGCAGCGGTAGTACGTTTTCGTCCGAGTACCGGCGCAGAAAGTGTGCCGCCAGTGCGGGAATGTCCTCGCGCCGCGCCCGCAGCGGCGGCAGCTCGAACCGGATCACGTCCAGCCGGTAGAACAGGTCCTCGCGGAACTTGCCCTCGCGCACGGCCTGGCGCAGGTCCACATTGGTCGCCGTGATGATGCGCACGTCGACTTGGATCTCGTGCGTGCCGCCCAGGTGCATGAAGCGCTTGTCCTGCAGCACGCGCAGGATTTTGGCCTGGGTATCGAGCGGCATCGTGCCGATCTCGTCGAGGAAAAGCGTCCCGCCGTTGGCGACCTCGAACAGGCCTTTCTTGGCCGCGATGGCGGAAGTGAACGCGCCCTTCACATGGCCGAACAGCGTGGACTCGAGCAAATCGGTCGGGACAGCGCCGGTGTTGACGGGAACGAACGGCTTGTCCTTGCGCGGCGAGTTCGCATGCACCGCCTTCGCGATCAGCTCCTTGCCGGTGCCGCTCTCGCCCTGGATCAGCACCGTCGAGCGCGAAGGCGCCACCTGCGCCACCAGGTCGAAGATGCGCAGCATGATGTCGCTCTTGCCGATGATGTTGGGGAAGTTGTAGCGCTGCTTGAAGGCGCGCTTCAGTTGAACGTTTTCTTCCTCCGCGCGGTAGCGGGCGATGGCTGCGCGAATGTCCGCCAGCAGCTTCTCGTTGTCCCACGGCTTCTGCACGAAGTTCTGCGCGCCCGCGCGGATCGCGTCCACCACGTTGTCGACCGTGCCGTAGGCGGTCAGCATGATGACCGGCAGCTCCGGCGCGCGCTCGCGGATCATCGCCAGGATTTCGATGCCGTTCCTGCCCGGCAGCGCCAGGTCCAGCAGCACTAGATCGTAGGGCCGCTGCTCGATGCGCCCGAGGCCGGCCTCGCCGTCGATGGCCATCTCGACCGCGTAGCCTTCCAGCTCGAGCAGCGCCTCGAGCGACTCGCGGATGCCCGCTTCGTCGTCGATGATGAGGATCGTGTGTTCGGTGCCGCGGCTGGGTGGCGCTTCGGTGTCAGGGGGTGCGAGATACGTCGTCTCAGACATGCGCGGGTTTCTCTTTCAAAGGGAATTCGAGCGCAAAGGTGGTCCCGGCGCCGGGCTGGCTTTCCACGTGGATCTTGCCTGCATGCTCCTGCATGATGCCGTAGGTGACGGCGAGGCCCAGGCCGGTGCCCTTGCGCTCGCCCTCCTTGACGGCCGTTTTCGTCGTGAAGAATGGGTCGTAAATGCGCTGCACATGCTCGGGCGCGATCCCGGAGCCTGAATCCGTAACCGACACGGTGACAGATCCATTGCACGTTGTGCTCACCCGTAGGCAGCCGCCCTCGCGCATCGCGTCTTTCGCGTTCAGAAACAGATTCAAAAACACCTGCTGCAGCTTGCCGCTGTTGCCCTGGATTAGCGGCAGGCCGGCTTCGAGATCGGTCACGAGCTCGATACGCGCGGTCTTAAGCTGATGTTCCAGCAGGTTGAGCGTTTCGCGGACGACCGCGTTCAGGTCGGTCGCGCGAAACTCCGCCCCGCCGGTGCGCGAAAAGTTAAGCAGACCGTTCACAATTTCAGACGCGCGGAAGGTCTGCTTGGTGATCTTGTCCAGCAGCGGCGCCAGCCGCTCATCCCCTCTGAGCTGTTTGCTCAGCATCTGCGTGTACGACGAGATGACCGCGAGCGGCGTGTTCACTTCGTGCGCGACCCCGGCGGCCAGCAGCCCGATCGAGGAAAGTTTTTCCGCCTGCGCCAGCTGCGATTCGAGCCCGATACGCGCCGTAATGTCGTCGACCAGCACGATCCGTCCCAGCGTTTTGAACTCGCGCGAAACCAGCGGCGCGATGGAAATGTTGGCCACCCGGCCTTCCTCCGCCGACAAACCGTCGCCGCGGCTGCCCAGCGGGAACTTGTACAAGTGGTGCACGCCGGGGTCGCCTTTCACCCGGTCGAACTCCCGCACGAACGCCTCGTCGAACACGTCGGCGAGCCGCTGGCCCAGCACCAGCGCCCGCGGCATCGCGAACAGCACCTCCATCTGCGCGTTCCAGCTCTCGATCCGCTCCTCCAGATCGACCGCGAGGATGCCGACGTTGGTCGACTCGACGATGTTTTCGTTGAACTCCTTCAGCCGCTCGAACTGCTCGATCTTGCTCTGCAGGCTGGCATAAAGCGTCGCGTTCTGGATGGCGATGCCGATGTAGCCGGCGAGTGACTCGAGCAGTTCCACATCCTCGCTCGAAAGAAAGTCGCCCTGGGTGGTGCGGCCCAGGCCGATCACCGCAATGGTGCGGTCCTGTACTTGGCAGGGCAGGTAGTAGTGCAGCTCGAGCGCGGTCGCGGTCCGGCGCTCGCTTTCCGACAGGTGCAGCGCCTGCTGCGGATTCTCGAGAAAGATGTGGGTGCCCGCGCCGGGCTGGTCGAAGTCGAGGAAGCCGAGCGCGAGCGGGCTGCCCGCGGGAGTCGTCGGCAGCCCGTGCGCGGCGCCCAGCCGGAACGCGCCCGGCTCCTGCTCATCCTCAGCCAGGAAAACCGCGACCCGCGCCACCAGCAGCGTCTGCGACAGCCGGCTGGTGATCGAAACCAGCAGCTGGTTCAAGTCGGTCTGCGTGCCCAGCCCGCGGCCAAACTCGATCAGCGTCTGGCGGTAGTCGTAGCGTTTGCGGTCGAACAGCCGATCGACCCGGTTCTGGATGGCGCGCTTGACCGGATCGAACAGCGCCGACGTAATAATGATGGCCGCCAACAGGCCATAGACGCCCGCGCTGGGCAGCCGTTTGCGCACCAGCTCCGCCGCCACCGCGACCAGCAGAAAGTAGAAGCCGACCAGCGACGCGGTGGCCAGCGTGTACGTCACGCCCCGCTTGAAGATCAGGTCCACGTCCATGAGCCGGTAGCGCACGATGGCCCAGGCGAAGGTGAGCGGCAGGATGGCGAGCGACAGGATGGCGAGATTGCGCACCAGCTCCGGCGGGTCTCGGTCGAGCAGGTACGGCAGCACGTAGAGCAGGGAAAACGGCGCCACCGAAAGCACCGAGCCGCGGGTGAGCCACTTGAGCTGCTGCCGGCGCAGCACTTGGCCGGGTCCTGAGTCGCGTCCCGCGCGGCGGTATTGCAGCGAAAACAGCACCGTCGCCAGGATGTAAAAGGCGTCCAGGTACGCCATCGCCGTCTGGTCCAGCCGGTGCTCCAGCCGCTCGGTCGCTAGCCACCGCCACTGGGCATAGATCTGAAGGCTCACGATCAACACGGCCGGCGTGTAGGTAAGCACAAGCAGCAGGGCCTTGCGCCGCTGCGAGCGCCCGCTGAACGACAACGCGAAGTGCAGGAACAGCGCCGGCTGCAGCGCTCCGGCCACGATCCAGCCCCAGTACACCACCTGGTCGAAAGTGTTCAGCTTGCTCGTGTACAGGAACGAGTACATGGCAAACGAGAGCAGGCAGAAGATGTAGAAGTGGGTTGCGTGCGGCGCGGTCCAGCGCCGGAACAGCACATACAGGCCCAGGCCCAGGTAGACGATCGCGATCAAACGCATGCCGAAATTGATGCTGGTGTCGGCGCTGTCCAGCAGTACCGGCACGTCGAAGCGGATGCCGAGCCGCGAGATCACGTAATTGGCCGAGCCGTAGACCTTGGTGCGGAACATCTCGCGGGTCAGCGCGGAAACGTGAACGGTAGGCTGCTGGTTGACCGAGAGCAGGAGGTCGCCGGCCTTGATGCCGGCCCGCTCGCCGGCCGAGTTGGCCGGCACCCGCTGCGCCTGGAGCGCGCCCTGCGCCTCTACCCACCACACGCCATCGGTAGGGCGCTGGAAATGCTGCTCCTGCTGGAAGTTGAAGATGGCGAGAAGCACGGCCGCCGCAGTGAGCAGCGCCAGCGTGATGGCAGTGACCCGAGTTTGAAGAGACCGTTCCATGCCGACGCGCAGCCACGCGAGGTGACTTACCCGATGGTTACCTTGCAAGTAAATGGCCGTTTCAAGCGGTTCCCTCGTTCTGCTTTGCGGCGCTGCCTGCCCAGCTTCGTAGCCGCAGGCGAGATCGTCCACGGCTGAATGTCTCAAAAATATGGAAGGAGACTACGGGAAACTATACAACCGGGACCTGGCGTGTGGCTTCTCCTTAGCCAGATCCACGGCAGATACCGGTTCGGGGAACATCTAGGCCGCGTGCAGGCAGCGTTTTTCGTTGGCGAGGATTCACATTCCTGTAACAATGGCGGTTCGGGCTTCTTGCGTGGAAAACTGCTCCTGAAACCCAAAATCCAACCCAGCAACGCAGCCCGGAGTTTAGCAGTGGAACGAGCACGACAGCCCCGCCTGACCCTCGCCGGGCTCGCCCGGGCCGCGGAAACAGACTTCGCAAGCAGCCATCCGGACTTCCCGCCGATCCGTTCGCGCGAAACGCTTGTTCAAGGCCGCCGCATGCACTCGCTCGCGGCTGGCGAGGGCAAACCGGTGGTGCTGGTCCACGGCCTGCTCGGCGCGGCGGTGTGCTGGGTTCCGGTGCTGCGATCGCTCGCTGCTTCGGCCCGCGTCCACGCCCGCGTCTACGCCCGCATCTATGCTATCGATGCGATCGGAATCGGACACTCCGAGCGGGTCGCGGGTCTGGACGTCAGCCTACAGGCGTCCGCCCGGCGGCTGGCGCTGTGGATGGACCAGGAACGCCTGCAGCGCGTGGACCTGGTGGGAACCTCGCATGGCGGCGCCGTCGCCATGTACTTTGCCGCGCTGTTCCCCGAGCGGGTCCGCTCGCTCGTGCTCCATGCGCCGGCCAACCCGTTCTGTCTGCAGTCGCGGCCGCAGATCCGCTTTGCCGGCACCGCGCTGGGCCGCCGCCTGGCTCTCCGGCTGCCCAACGCGCCGTCATGGCTGCACTCCCTCGCGCTCACCCGCATGTACGGCGACCCCGACCAGCTCCGCCCCGGCTCGCTGGACGAGTATGTCGAGTCGCTGCGCGTGCCGGGCACCATCGAGTACGTCCTCTCCGTGCTCGAAAGCTGGGTGCCGGACATGGCCGCGCTCACGCCTCTGCTGCCCCGGCTGCGCAAGCTGCGGATCCTGCTGCTGTGGGGCGCCCGGGACCGTGCCGTCTCGCTCGCCTCGGCCACCCGCCTGAGCGCGGTGCTGCGCGCCCCGCTCGAGGTGCTGCCCGGCGTCGGCCATCTCCCGTTTGAGGAGGCCCCGGAGCTGTTCGCGGGCCGGGTTCAGCAATTTCTCGCGAGTCCCGAGTCCGCAGCGCCCACTTCGCTGCGCAGCGCCTGAGCCCCGCTTACTGCAGCTTTTTCAGGTACGCCCGCGCCGCCGCCAGCTCCGGAAACTGCTGCTCCTCCTGCTGAAACGCGACCGGGTGCACGCACCGGCGCCCCCGGCGCACCGTTACCGGATGCTTCAGGTGCAGCATCTCGTGGTACATCAGGTATTCGACCGCATACCGCGGCGTGTCGACCCGGTCGAACACCCGGCTCACCATAATGGTGTTGTGCGCGGCGTCATAGTGGCCCAGCAGGCGGCGCGCATTGTGCTCGCTCCAGGTCAGCACCGGCCGGCCAAGCAGCCCGTAAAAGAACCGCGTGTTGAGCGACTCGAACACCTCGTCCAGGTCCCAGCGCTGGCCTTTGGCGGAGACGACGCGCTTGCGCCCGCGAAGCTGGCGGATGCGTTCGGTCTGGCGCACCATCGCCTCCGACAGCGTGTAGCGCCGGTAGCGCGCATTCTGCGACGCCTCCACCGGCTTGCGGTACAGCTTGGCTAGCAGAATGTGCGCGATCGCCCGCAGCACCGGCTCCGGCGCGCCTTCGAGCAAGTCCGACAAATGCGCCCGCAGCTCGCCCTCGCGCAGCCGGATCGTCGTGTTCAGGCTGGTAAAGCGGTAGAACCGCGCGCGAATCGCAGGCACGGGCGCCCGCGGCCGCAGCACCCGGTACTCCTCGGCAAAAATCTGGTTTAGCAACGCTTCCACCAGAGGCAGCCTAGCACAGCACGAGGAGTCAGGTAAGTGCAAGGCCAGGAGTCAGGAGTCAGCACGAAGGAGTCAGGTAAGTGCAACGGCAGGAGTGAGGAGTCAGAAAAACTGAAGCACGAGGAGTCAGGTAAGTTCACTCCTGACTCCTCATTCCTGACTCCTCAGTACTGCCCCTTCTGCGCATTCTCCCCCTTCAATGCGAACAAGAGCACCGAGCGCGCCGTCACCCCGTAGCTCTCGCCCGTCTTGCAGCTGCCCTTCGCGTCGTTCTGCTCCAGGTTGGTATCGAACAGCAACGCCCAATCCTCGCCGCCATACGACTCCGGCAGCGTGAACTTGACCAGATCGTCATGCGCATTGATGACCAGCAGCAGGGTCGCGTCGCCGCCCCGCTTCTTGATGCCGGTCGGCTGCGCGCGGCCGTCCATCAGCATGCCGAAGCAGCGCATGTTGCTGTCGCCCCAGTGCTCGTCCTCCATCTCGCTGCCGTTCGCGTTGATCCACATCAGGTCCTTCACGCCCAGTTCTTCGTTGTACGCGCCGGTGTAGAAGCGGTTGCGCCGCAGCAGCGGGAACCGGTGCCGCAGCCGCGTCAACTGCCGCACAAAGTCCACCAGGTGCTTGCCCTTGTCGTGCAGGTCCCAGTTCAGCCAGGAAATATCGTCGTCCTGGCAGTAGGCGTTGTTGTTGCCGTTCTGCGTCCGCCCGAACTCGTCGCCGGCCAGCATCATCGGCGTACCCTGCGACAGCAGCAGCGTGGCCAGCATGTTGCGGATCTGCCGCGATCGCAGCGTGTTGATGTTGGCGTCGTCGGTTGGGCCTTCCACACCGCAGTTCCAGGACCGGTTGTCGGAACTGCCGTCCTTGTTGTCCTCCCCGTTCGCCTCGTTGTGCTTCTCGTTGTAGGTAACAATGTCGTTCAGCGTGAACCCGTCGTGCGCGGTAATGAAGTTGACCGAGGCCCAGGGTTTGCGCCCATGATGATTGAAGATATGGCTTGAGGCGCATATCCGCTCGGTCAGCGCGGCGGCCGGCGCCTGGTCCCGCCAGAAGTCCCGCACCGTATCGCGGAACTGGTCGTTCCACTCCGCCCAGCCCGGCGGGAAGCCGCCCACCTGGTAGCCGCCCGGGCCGCAGTCCCACGGCTCGGCGATCAGCTTGATCGTGCCTAGCAGCGGGTCCTGCGAGCAGGCCTTCAAAAACCCGCTGCGGTTGTCGAACCCGTTCGGCTCCCGCGCCAGGATCGTCCCCAGGTCGAACCGGAACCCGTCCACGCTAGTCTCCTCCACCCAGTAGCGCAGCGAATCCATCACCATCTGCAGCACCCGCGGGTGGCTCACGTTCACGGTGTTGCCGGTGCCGGTCTCGTTGATGTAGTAGCGCGGCTGGTCGGGGATCAAACGGTAGTAGCTCGCGTTATCGATGCCCTTGAACGAGAGCGTGGGCCCGCGCTCGTTGCCCTCCGCGGTGTGGTTGTACACCACGTCGAGGATGATCTCGAGGCCGGACTCGTGGTACTTGGCCACCATCTCCTTGAACTCCTTGAGAGTCTCAGGCCGGTTGGAGGCGTAGCGCGGGTCGGGCGCGAAAAAGCCGATGGTGTTGTACCCCCAGTAGTTCACCATGCCTTTTTCGAGCAGGTTGCTGTCGTTGACGAACGTGTGGATCGGCAGCAGCTCGACCGAGGTCACGCCCAGCGACTTGATGTAGTCGACCACCGGCTGCTGCGCCAGGCCCGCGTAGGTGCCGCGCAGGTGCTCCGGAACATCCGGCCGCAGCTTGGTAAAGCCCTTCACATGGGTCTCGTAGATCACCGTCTCGTCCCACGGCACATGCTTGCGGCCGCGCTCGCCGGTGAAGTCGAAGTTCTGGTCCACCACAATGCATTTGGGCATGAACGGCGCCGAATCGCGCTCGTCGAACGTCAGGTCATCGCCCGATTCCATGTTGTAGCCGAAGATCGCCGGGTCCCAGATCACTTGGCCGATATGCGCGTAGGCGTAGGGGTCCAGCAGCAGCTTGTTGGGATTGAAGCGGTGGCCGTTTTCCGGCTCATACGGCCCGTGCACCCGGTAGCCGTAGCGCTGGCCTGGCTTGAGGCCCGGGATGTAGCCGTGCCAGATCTCATTCGTATGCTCGGGCAGCGTGATCCGCTGCAGCTCTTCCGTGCCGTCCTCTGAAAAAAGGCATAGCTCTACCTGGGTCGCGTTGGCCGAGAAAAGGGCGAAGTTGACGCCCTTGCCGTCCCAGTGCGGCCCGCGGTGAAAGGGGACGCCTTCCTGAATTTCGTACTGTGCTGCCTGTACCATCGTCGCCATCGTGTGTCCTGTCCTTAGCCTGTTCTTACCAGCTGGCCCGTCATGAGAATATCGTTCCACCTAGGATGCACGATTTTGCCCGTCTCGTGCCGCACCTTCCAGTGAGACAATAAAACCGCTGGCCCCGTAGCTCAGGTGGATAGAGCGACGGTTTCCTAAACCGCAGGTCGCAAGTTCGAATCTTGCCGGGGTCACCATCTCGTCTTCGCTCGAGCCAGCCGCCGGCAACATTAAAGTTTTTCAGCACCACATCTGCGTGTACGAAAGCAATCTGGGAAGGCGGTGCAACTCCGCCACTGCCCCGCAACTGTAAGGCGCGGCTAAGACCCCGAGGGCGCACGAGGCCACTGGAGAGCGCAAGCTCGCCGGGAAGGCAGCCCGAGGCGGAGCGCCAAGTCAGGAGACCGGTTCGTACGCGCGCAACGTTCAACAGCCGCTGTTCCGAGGGGAACAGGGAAAGCATTCGCACCGATGACTGAAGCAAAGCCCACGCGCGCAAGCGCGCCCCAGATAACGCCCCGGACCTCGCCTCTCACCGCTTCCCGCGCAACACGAAACCTACTCCTGATCGCCTCCGCCGCCCTGCTGCACAGCGTACCCGTGCACGCGGTCCAGGTGCACGGCGTCGTGGTCGACCCGCTGAACCAGCCCATCCAGGGCGCCACCGTCTCGCTCATCGACAACGGCAAGATCATTGTCTCGGTCCCCACCGGCGCCGATGGCAGCTACACGCTCTCGACCGCGACATCCGGCCGCTTTTACGTGCTGGCTACCGGCATCAACTTCCGCCAGCTCTCCACCGTCAGCTTCTACGGCGAGCCGCTGGGCAGCGTCGAGAAAGACGTCACGCTCGAACCCAACACGCTGCGCGAGTCCGTCGTCGTCAGCGCGACTGGCACGCCGCTTCCGCAGACCCAGGTCAGCGCCTCCATTACGGAGCTGAGCAAGACCGATTTCGAAAATCTCGAGAACGTGACCGATGCCCTGCGGCTGGTGCCCGGCTTCACCCTCGCGACAAATGGGCAGCGCGGCGGGGTCACGTCGCTGTTCATCCGCGGCGGCAACTCCGACGACAACAAGGTCCTGCTCGACGGGGTGCCGCTTGAGGACATCGGCGGCACCTTCGATTTCGCCAACGTGTCGACCACGGGCATCGCCAGCGCCGAGGCGTACCGCGGGCCCGACAGCGTTGTGTACGGGACCGACGCCGGCGCGGGCGTGGTCGCGTTTTCCACACCGCGCGGCTCCACTCCGTTTCCCTCGTTTTTCTATGAAGGGGATGGCGGCAACTTCGGCACCTACCGCAACCAGGTACAGCTGGGCGGCACGCACGACAAGCTCGACTACTACGGCGCGTTCGGCGACTACCAGACCACCAACTCGGTCGAGCAGAACAAGTATCACGACGTGACCTCGGCCGCGAACCTGGGCTACGCGCTCTCGACCGCGACCAACCTGCGGGTGACCGCGCGCAACAGCGACTCGGCCACCGGCGCGCCGGGCCAGTACGCCTTTACCCGCACCCCGACCGACATCAAGCAGGGCGACCAGAACATTTACCTAAGCGCGACGCTCGACCACACCTTCACCGACCGCCTGCACGGCGAGGCCGAGTACGGTCTCGCCCGCAAGCGCGAGCGCTTTCAGCAGTTCTCCGCGACCGGCATCGTTGACCCGGTAACCGGCAACACCCTGGGCCAGCCTGTCACCGTCACCGGCGCCAATGGCTACACCGTGAGCGGCCAAGTCGTCACCGGCTCGACCTTTTTCGGCAGCTATATCAGCGACTCCGCCTCGAACCGCGACTCGCTGCACGCGCAGACCAGCTACGCCGTGACCCCGCACCTGCTCGGCGTCGCTGGCTTCCGCTATGACGACGAGCGCGGCCTGTACCTGGGCCAGCCCATCACCCGCGACAACTACGACTACACTCTCGCGCTGCAGGGCGATTTCAACAGCCGCTTCTTCTACACGCTCGGCGGTGGGGTCGAGAAGAACGGTCTTTACGGCACCGTCGGCGCGCCGCATCTCGGCGCCGCGTACTATCTCGCCCGTCCGGGCCGCGGACTTCTCCAGGGCACCCGCCTCAACTTCAACTTCAGCAAGGGCTATAAGGAGCCGACGCTCGGCCAGCAGACCGGCTCGCTGCTTGCCTTTCTGCAGCAGAATGGCGGCTCCGGCCTGGTGAACCAGTTTCAGGTCCGTCCCATTGGCGCCGCGCTCACCCGCTCCTACGACGGCGGCATCGAGCAGAGCATCGCCAGCGAGCGCATCCTGCTCAAGCTGACCTACTTTCACAACGAGTTCGGCAACCAGATCGAGAGCGTCGATTCGGGTGCGGTGCCCCAGCTGTTGCCGCAGCTCAGCGCCGCCCAGCAGGCCTCGCTGTTTGCGTTTCTCCAGGCCAACCCGTCCTTCGGCATCGACCTCAACTCGCTCTCCTACCGCGCGCAGGGGGCGGAGTCCGAGATCGAGTACAGCCCCAGGGCGAACATCTTCGTGCGCGGCGGCTACACCTACCTCGACGCGGTGGTACAACACTCCTTCTCGACGGATGCGCTGAAGCCGACGTTTAACACCGCATCCAACTTTGGCAACATCCCCATTGGCGCCAGCTCTCCTCTGGTGGGCGCCCGGCCCTTCCGGCGGCCGCCCCACACTGGCTTTGTTTCCGTCACCTACACAGGGAAGAACTGGAGCGCCGTCGCCAGTGGCGCGTTCTCCGGCCGCAGCGACGACACCACCTTCCTGGGCCCGTTCAGCACTGCGGCCGGCGGCAACTCGCTGCTGCTGCCCAACCGCAATCTCGACTCCGCCTACTCCAGCCTGAACGCCGGCGCGACCTACCAGGTCACTCACCGGCTCGGCCTCTACACCCAGCTCGACAACCTGCTCAGCCAGCAGCACATCAGCCCCATCGGCTATCTTTCCACTCCCATGACCGCGCGCGGCGGGGTCCGGATTACGCTCGGCCATCCCGCGCAGTAGCTCAACTGTGGCACGGATTAGAGCATCAAATGATGCCATAATGTACTATGAGTCCAGTAGGAGGGGCGCATGCGTACGACAGTGGCAATCGATGACAAGTTAGTCGCGAAAGCGAAGGAATACACCGGTGTGCAGGAAACAGCAACCCTGGTTCGCATGGGCCTTACCGCGTTGGTCGAAAGAGAAGCCGGTAAGAGGCTGATCGCGCTTGGAGGCAGCGATCCAGACGCAACCTTCCCGCCTCGGCGGCGGCCGAAAAAGTGATACTGGTCGACACTTGCGTGTGGCTCGACCATACGCGGCATCCAGATGTCGCTCTCTCCAAACTTATTTCGGAACGGCGCATCCTCACGCATCCTTTTGTGATCGGTGAAATCGCCATGGGAACTCTCGCACGGCGACAGGCCACGATTGAGGCTCTGAGCGCAATGCCGCTGACCGTTATCGCCTATGACGAAGAGGTGCTGGAGTTCGTGTCCAACTATAAGTTGTACGGAACGGGCATCGGCTACGCCGATGCCCATCTGCTCGTTTCCGTCCAGATGACCACGAACTGTACCTTATGGACGCGCGACAAGCGGCTCAGGGACGCTGCCGAAAAATTGGACCTGGACTGGCCCGAACCGAAGCCTTCGTAGACTTTTAATACCCGCGATGCCGCAAAAACTCGCTCACCACATTGCCAATCGCATCGGTCGCGAAGTTAAGACCGATCGTCGTCGCCAGCACCCCGCTGGACTCGAGCTTCGGTGTCGCCAGCTGCGGGTAGTACAGATCCTTGGCTGCAAACGCCGCCCCCACCGTCCCCACCAGCACCGGTAGATTGATGGTCTTCGCGCCGGAGTCCGTATGGGTTTCCACCAGGCCCCGGAACGCATGCCCCAGCCGCTGGCTGCCGCTGTAGCCCTCGCCCAGCGGCACGTAGCGCGGGTCCATGTTGAACAGCACCGGAATTGCGAAGTTCGCCAGGAACTGCTGCGACTCCGACTCGGCCAGGCCGCCGGCGAACCGGCGCGCATGGTAGTGCAGGCTGTTTTCCAGGTCATCCTTCCAGCCCAGCACCGTCTCGCCGTAGTTCATCTCGGCGGTGTTGTAGTCCTTGAACCCGTCCCAGGTGGAGGAATTGCCCGGCTTCGGGTCCTTGGGGAAGTCGTTGACCGTGGGCAACCCCCCGATCAGCCCCGCCTCCACGAAGTTGCGGCCGGCATACGCGCTGCGCGCCCAGTAGATGAACTTGCCGCCCAGCGAGAGCGGGTAGTAGGAGTCATCGGTCGCACGGCCGTGCAGGTTGTACATCGTCATGTCCGGCTCCATCGCGGCGCGAACCAGCTCGTGCGCCGTGTTGGTCGCGAGGTCGCCGAGCAGGCTGTAGCCGATGTAGCGCGCGACGAAGTGGTTCGAGTCGAGCTCGGGCGCCTTGAACGCGTTGGCGTAGAAGCTTTTCGCCAGGAACGCCGCGCCCACCGTGCCGCCCAGCTTGGAGTAGTTCGGCACCAGGAAGCCGGCATCGTTTTGCGTGACCACGATCGAAGCCGCGGCATGGCCCAGCCGCTGGCTCAGGTCGGAGTTGACCGGCGCCGGGATGTAGCGCGCCTGCTGGTGCAGCGCCAGCGGCAGCACCAGGTTGCTGAACAGCTGGCGCGTTTCCGCCGTGGCCAGGCCTACCTCGAAGCGCTGCGCGTGGGCGCGAACCACTGGCTCGTTCACATGCAGCCAGTCGTCGATCTGATGGCCGTATGCGTTCAAATCGTTGCGATAGGTCTGGTCGGTGACATCGCCGCCCGGCGCGCGCGGCAGCGTCGGGGGAGCCGTGATGTTGGGCACGCCTGCGATCGCGAGCGCCTCGAGCAGGTTGCGGATGGACCAGGTGCTGCCTAGGTAGTAGGAAATTTTGCCCGGCACATTGGTGCGGCTGGCTGTAGGCGTGATGCGAAAGTTGCGCGGCAGCACCAGCGGCTGCTCGCCCGGCACAGCCGCGCCGCGAACCATCGCTGGGCTGGGCAGCGGGGCATCGGGGAGGCTGGGTACAGCTGCCGTCAGCGGTTCTGGCGCCGGTGCGCCCGCGGAGTTGCCGAACATGGAAGCAGCGGGCAGCTGGCCCCAGGCGCCTGCGCAGCCCGCCGCCATTGCGGCGAACAGACAGAGTAGACGGGGCATCCGCAGCGAGCGCGAGGCGATGGAGGGCAATTCAGATTCTTCCTGAAGCGGGGATTACCTCAGAGACTAACGCGACTTTTTCAGAATGCAAGCGCCTCAAGCCAACCCATGGTCACACAGGCGCATCGGGTATGCGCCAGAACGAAGCAATTCTTACGCGAAAGCAGGCATTTCCTTGCTGTTTGCCGCCTCAGACGGCCTCTTCGCCGCGCTAATTTTCACGGTGAAGTCCGTGACGAAAGTAACAAAAATATTTGCTGAAAAGAAGAGGCCCCGCGTAAACGGGGCCTCTTCGCGCTGCTTGGAGCAAGTGCTTTAGTACATGCCTTCCATGCCGCCGCCGTGGTTGTGGCCGCCACCGGCAGGCGCACCCTTCGGCTCGGGAATGTCGGCGACCATCGCTTCGGTCGTCAGCATCAGCCCGGCGATCGAGGCTGCGTTCTGGAGCGCGGTGCGCGTCACCTTGGTCGGATCGATGACGCCGGCCGCGACCAGGTCCTCGAACACGTTGGTGCCGGCGTTGTAGCCGAAGTGGTGATCCTTCGACTCGTGGATGCGGCCGACGACCACCGCGCCCTCTTCACCGGCGTTGCCGACGATCTGGCGCAGCGGCTCCTCGATGGCGCGGCGGATGATCTGCGCACCGATCTTCTCGTCGCCTTCGAGCGTCTTGATCAGCGCATCGACGTCAGGAGTGCAGCGAACCAGGGCCACACCGCCGCCCGGGACGATGCCCTCCTCGACAGCCGCGCGCGTTGCATGCATCGCATCTTCCACGCGGGCCTTCTTCTCCTTCATCTCGGTTTCGGTAGCCGCGCCGACCTTGATGACGGCGACGCCGCCGACCAGCTTCGCCAGCCGCTCCTGGAGCTTCTCACGGTCGTAGTCGGAGGTGGTCTTGTCGATCTGGCTGCGGATCTCCTTGACCCGGCCCTCGATCGCGGACGACTCGCCGCGGCCCTCGACGATGGTCGTGTTGTCCTTGTCGATGGTGACGCGCTTGGCCCGGCCCAGGTCCTCGATCTTCACATTCTCGAGCTTGATGCCGAGGTCTTCCGTGATGGCCTTGCCGCCGGTCAGCTTCGCGATGTCCTCAAGCATGGCCTTGCGGCGATCGCCGAAGCCTGGCGCCTTCACCGCGGCTACATTCAAAGTCCCGCGCAGCTTGTTGACGACCAAGGTCGCCAGCGCCTCGCCATCGACGTCCTCCGCGATGATCAGCAGCGGCTTCGAGTTGCGGGCCACCTGCTCCAGCAGCGGCAGCAGGTCCTTCATCGACGAGATCTTCTTCTCGTGGATCAGGATGTACGGGTCCTCAACGACAGCTTCCATACGGTCCGGGTCGGTGACGAAATAAGGCGAGAGATAGCCGCGGTCGAACTGCATCCCCTCAACCACTTCCAGCTGGGTCTCGAGCGTTTTCGACTCTTCAACCGTGATCACGCCGTCCTTGCCGACCTTCTTCATCGCTTCCGCGATGATGGTGCCGATGGTGTGGTCGGAGTTGGCGGAGATGGAGCCGACCTGCGCGATCATTTCGCCGGTGACCGGCTTGGAAAACTGCGACAGCGCGCCGCCCGTGACGACACCATTCTCGTCGCGCTTGCCGACGATGGCCTCGACAGCCTTGTCGATGCCGCGCTTGAGCGCCATCGGGTTCGCGCCGGCGGCAACGGTCTTGACGCCTTCGCGGTAGATGGCCTGGGCCAGGACGGTTGCGGTCGTGGTGCCGTCACCGGCCACATCCGAGGTCTTCGAGGCCACTTCGCGCACCATCTGCGCGCCCATATTTTCGAGCGAGTTCGAAAGTTCGATCTCCTTGGCGACGGTCACGCCGTCCTTGGTGATCGTCGGCGAGCCGAACTTCTTTTCGATGACTACATTGCGGCCTTTGGGGCCGAGGGTCACCTTGACCGCGTCAGCCAGCGTGTTAACGCCGCGCAGGATCGCCTGGCGGGAGTCTTCTCCGTGCAGAATCTGTTTTGCCATGATGCTTTTTCTCTCCTGGAGCAAAATCTTGAAACGAAAGCGTGAATTCTGAACCTGTTTTGCGTTTACCGGTTCAAAACAAAAAAGCGCCGTGAACGCGGCGCGGGAGGCTACTTCTTGAGAATGCCGAGGACTTCTTCCTCACGCATGATGAGGAACTCTTCGCCATCGATCTTGATCTCGGTGCCGGAATACTTGCCGAACAGCACCCGGTCGCCGGCCTTGACGTCCAGCGGGAAGGTCTTGCCTTCGTCGTTCGATTTGCCCTTGCCCACGGCGATCACTTCGCCTTCCTGAGGCTTTTCCTTCGCGGTGTCGGGAATGATGATGCCTCCGCGGATCGACTCGCCCTCTTCGACGCGGCGAAGCAGAATGCGGTCGTGCAGCGGCGTAAACGTCGACGTAACAGTGCTGGATGCCATAGTGTTCTTTTCTCCTGATGGAAGCGTGAAGCGTCTGAAACATGCCTCGCCGGGCAGTTGGGGCACGGCGAGAGGGGTGATCGCCGGCTGGTCTGGCAGAGAACGGATTCACTGCTAGCAGAACCGACCTTCGACTGCTAACGTAGCGGACTTGGCTGGTTCCTGTCAAGCCTGAGGCTGTGGATATGAGTACGAGGCGCTCACATTAAAAGTTAAAAGAGTGTTAAAGGCTTGTGGATCCGAAGCTATTGCAGGGTCGGCACGCTCGTCTCGTAGGCATGGTCGATAGAGAGCGACTCGAGCGGGAAGATGATGCGGAAGACGGTTCCGGAGGGCGCGCCCTGGCGGGTGCGCACCTGCACCCGGCCGTTGTGCTTGGCGATGATTTCGCGCGAGACCCACAGCCCGAGCCCGGTGCCGGTGATGCCTTTGGTCGAGAAGAAGGCCTCGAAGATGCGGGCCAGCGTGGCTGGGGTCATGCCGATGCCGCTGTCGGCGATCAGGATGGAAATACCCATGCTGCCGGTATGCCAGGCGCGGCGGCCGCGCACGCGCAGCCATAGCCGGCGCAACCCGGCGTCGCCGGCTGCTTCATTGCCAGCCGGAGCGCTGATGAGCGCGTCGACCGCGTTGCCGATGATATTGGCCAGCACCTGGCGGATTTCCCCGTCGAGCGCAACGATGGCCGGGGCTCCGTCGAAGTCGCGGGTGACCTGGATGGCATTGCTGCGAATCCGCGCTTCGTATAGGGCAAGCACCGATTCGATCAGGTCGCCGATGTCGGTTAAGGCGGGACGGGTGCTCTGGCGATAGAAGCGCAGCGTCTGGGTCGTGATGTGGGTGACGCGGTCCAGCTCGCCCTGCGCCATCTCGAGAAAGCCGCGTGCGTCGGCATCAAGTTCGCTCTGCTCCAGCAGGAACAGGCAGTTGGTAATGGCCTCGAGCGGATTGTTGATTTCGTGCGCGATGGAGGCGGCGAGCCGCCCGGTGGCGGCCAGCTTCTCGGTACGGCGCAGGACTTCTTCGCTCTGTTTCTGCTCGCTCAGGTTGACGAAAAAGATGGCGAGCTGCAAGTCCTGGTGCTGGGCCTCCGGATTGAGCGCCGAAGCGCCGATAAGCACCGGAATCGAGGTGCCGTCGGAGTGCAGGCAGGTGGACTCCCAGGTTTCGCCGCCGTGGCTCTCCACTTTTCCGTGCAGCGCTTCGGCAACATACTGGTTCGGACTGCCAGGCTTACCCGCGGCAGCTGCTGCCGCGAGACTGGCGCCAAGTTCGACGGGAAAGATGCGCGAAAGACTGACCCGGCCGGTTTCGAGATCGGCCGGCTCGAAACCTAGCAGCCGCTGGGCGCCCCCATTGAAGTAGGTGATGCGGCCCTGCATATCGCTGATGAGCAGGGCGAGCGGGGTGGCCTCGACCAGGCGATGAAAGCGCTCTTCGCTCGAGCGCAGGGCGAGCTCGACCGCCCGCCTGCTGCGGCGGCTGTCGGCCTCGGCCAGCTCGCGCTCGATCGCGGGGCCCAGGCGGGTCAGGTTTTCTTTCGAGACATAGTCGTGCGCACCGGCGCGCATGGCGGCCACGGCGGTGGCTTCGTTGACCGCGCCCGACATCATGATGAAGGGGATGTCGTGGGCCGTACTTTGCAGCAGCCTCAGAGCCTCGGGCGCCGAGAACACGGGCAGGTTGTAATCGGCCAGGATGCAGTCCCACTGCTTGCCAAGCGCGGCCCGCATCTCCTCGGCGGTCTCAACGCGGTGCAGGTCCGGCGCAAAGCCGGACCGCTCGAGATGCCGGTGCAGCAGCAGGCCGTCGTCCGGATTGTCTTCAATCAGCAGCACGCGCAGGGGGCGCGGCGGAGAGGAGACCTTCGGGACGCTGGCGGGCGGCGCTACTGGAAATAAGGAGGACATTCGTTGAGTACCAGCCAATACATGCCGAGCTGTGTAGTCGCCTCGGCGAAATCGGAAAAGTTAACCGGCTTGCGGATATAGCTGTTGACGCCGAGTTTGTAGGACCGCACGATATCGCTCTCTTCATCGGAGGAAGTGAGCACCACGACGGGCAGCATGCGGGTGCGGGGGTCTTCGCGGATGCGCCGCAGCACTTCCAGGCCGTCTACCTTGGGCAGTTTGAGGTCGAGCAGCACGACCTGGGGGCTGGAGGTCAGCGCCTGTTCGCCGTCGCCGAAGAGCATTTCGAGGGCTTCCTCGCCGTCGCGCGCCACGCGGACGTCGTTGGCGATATGCGACTTGCGCAGGGCCCGGATGGTGAGCAGTTCGTGGTCCGGGTCGTCTTCGACCAGCATGATCAATCGAGTGGAGGTCATAGCGTTCCTTCTCCCAGCGTAAACCAGAATGTGGCTCCATGGCCGACCGCACCTTCGGCCTGGATAGTACCTTGGTGTCGGCGGATCACACGTCCAACGGTGGCCAGGCCGATGCCCGAGCCCTGGAAATCCTTGTCGCCATGCAGCCGCTGGAAGGCGACGAACAGCTTGCCCGCATACTGCTGGTCGAAGCCGGCGCCATTGTCGCGGATGTAGTAGGCGCGGCGTTCGGGGGACCAGCCAAAGGCGATCTTCGGTTCGGCGGCCTTGCCGGTGAACTTGGCCGCGTTGCCGAACATATTCTCGAAGATGACGCGGAGCAGGCGCGGGTCGCCCTCGGCGTGCAGTCCGGGCTCGATTGAGAACGCGAGGGCGCGGCCGGGCAGGCTGTGTGCTGTCTCCTCGGCGACCGAGGCCGCGAGCGCGGACAGGTCCACGCTCTCGCTTGAAAATTCGGCGCGGGTGATGCGCGAAAGCTGGAGCATGGCATCGATGAGCTGCCCCATGCGCTGCACCCCCACGCGGATGCGGGAGAGATAGTGCTTGCCGTCGCCTTCGAGCAGGTGGCCGTAGTCCTCGGCGAGCGCGACCGAGAAGCCGTCGACCGAGCGCAGCGGCGCGCGCAGGTCGTGGGAAACGGAGTAGGAGAAGGCCTCGAGCTCGCGATTGGTGGTTTCCAGCTCAAGGGTGCGCTGCTGCACGCGCTCCTCGAGCACATCCGCGAGCAGCTGGAGCTCGGCCGCGCTAGCCTCGGCCGCGCGCCGGGCATGGCGCTCCGCCTCGTAAGCCGCGGCCCGGTCGAGCGCAATGGCGATGCGGTCGGCGGCCAGCGCGAGCAGTTCTTCATCCGCCGCGGAGAAGCCCGTGCCGTGGCGGCGTCCGGCGACCAGCATCGCGATGACCTTTGAGGAAGCGGTCATGGGCAGGATGAGTGCGGAGCCGAGCTGGTCTTGCAGCGCTTCGATCGGCAGAAGCTGCAGCTGTTCGCCGGTAAGCCGGACGGGCTGGCCGGTGCGCGCGACCTCGGCCATGGCGCCCTCGGTTCGGACGGGGCGGCGCTCGCCGGGCTCGATCGCAACGCCCTCGGCCGCGACCAGTTCGATCTCGTCGCCGTGCCAGCGGCTCAGCACCAGGCTGTCGATGTCGGCGGTGACGCGCAGACGCGCCAGCAGCTCGTGGGTCAGCTCGTCGACGGTGACCTGGGTGAACGCGACCTCGGTGATGGCCTGCAGCTTTTCAAGCCGGCTCGAGAACTCGGCCGCACGCTGCCGCAGGCGGCGCTCGTAGGAGAGCGAGGAGAGCGCCAGTACGACGAAGAGGATATCGAGCGAGCTGGCCAGGGCGACGGTGAGCTTGGCCTCGGTACGCGCTTTCGCCGATTCGCGCAGCCGCTGGGCCAGTAGCAGCCGCTCCCTCTGCTGCATGCGCTGTACCATTCCGTCGAGCTTCGCCATCAGGTCCTGCCCCTCGCCGGCGCCGAGCAGCGCCGACTTGCCCAGCCGGTGCTGCGCGCGGTACATCTCGACGGAGGCGTCGAGCAGCACGATGCGCTGCCGGGCGACGGTGGCAGTCTGCCGAAGCTGCTGAACCTGCGCGGCGTTGTCGCTGGTGAGGTGCTCTAGCAAGTCAAACTGCGCCGGCAGCGAGCTAGCCGCGGCTTTGTAGGGCGCCAGGAAGTGCTCGCGGCCGGTGAGCAGAAAGCCGCGCACGCCGGATTCTGCATCGGCCGCGGTGTGCAGCACACGCTCCAGGTTGGTGATGACCTCAAGCGTGTGCGTGACCCAGCGCTCGGAGTCGGCCAGCACCTGCTCGGCATGGAAGGCGAGCCACGCATTGGCGGCGATGAGCAGGGCCGCGAAGAGAAACAGGGCGGAGAGCAGCTGCTGGAAGCGTGTGATTCTCATGCGGCTCGGTTATAGTAGCGCGCCCGTGGGCATCCGTGTTGCTCCATCGTGCGATGGGTGATTACTCCAGGCGATATTTGGTTTCGGCCAGGCGGTTGAGCGGGCGCCACAGCAGCCGGTTTACGGTGACCACAATAAGCGCCATGATGATGGTCGCCACCAGCAGAACAGGGAACTGGCCGTTGTTGCTGGCCTGGGTGATGTCGGCACCGAGGCCCGCGGTGCGGATGTCGCGGCCGTGCAGGGTCATGTACTCGGTCACGATGGAGGCGTTCCAGGCGCCGCCCGACGCGGTGATGAGCCCGGTGATCAGATACGGAAAAATGCCGGGCAGGATGAGCGTGCGCCAGCGCTGCATGCGGGTAAAGCCGAACAGCGTGGAGACTTCCTTGAGGTCGGTTGGAATGGCCATGGCGCCGGCGATGACGTTGAAGAAGATGTACCACTGGGTGGTGAGCATCATGAGCAGCACCGCATCGATGCCGAGGCCGGCCCCGGCCTGGATGAGCACGATGAGGATGACGGGGAACAGCGCGGTCGAGGGAAAGCTGGCGGCGATCTGCGCGAACGGCTGCACGATGCGGGCCAGCCTGGGATTGAAGCCGATGGCGACGCCGGCCGGGATGGTCCAGGCGGCGGCGAGGGCGAGCGCGACGATGACCCGGAGAAAGGTGATGCCGGCGCCGGCCAGCAGGTGGCGGTACTCCGACCACTGCATGCCGCGCAGCAGCAGCGAAGCTTTCCAGATGGCGGCGCCGGCGAGCAGGAGCAGAAAAACGCCCAGGACCGCCGTTGCCAGCGACGACCGGCGGCCGCTGTCCGGGTCGGGCAGCGCGCCGGCCCGCTTCTGCTCGCCGCGGGCAAGCGAAGCGTAGAGGCGTTCGGTGAGCGGCTCGACCGTGTACTCGTTGATGCGGGCGACCATGTTGGAGCGGCGCAGCAGGTCGAGGATGGGCGAGCGCGAGCGTTCCGCGCTCTCGACATTCTCGAACTTGAACTTGTCGGACCAGGCGATCAGCGGCCGCCACAGCAGTTGATCCGTCGCGACGATGATCGCGACCACGGTAAGCAGGCCGTAGGTCATGGCGCGGGAGTTGCCCTCGTTCGCGGCGGTCTGGAGGTACGAGCCGAGGCCCGGCAGCCGAAAGTGGCGCGAGCCGAGCGGGAACATCTCGCAGATCATGAGCACGAACCAGCCGTTGGCCACCGAGATCATCGAGTTCCACACCAGGCCGATGGCGGCAAACGGCAGCTCGAGCTGGAAGGCGCGCTGAATGGGCGAAAAGCGGTTGATCTTGCAGGCCTCGCGCAGCTCGCGCGGAATGGATTTGAGCGAGGCGTAGAAGGAAAACGCCATGTTCCAGACCTCGCTCGTGAAGATGACAATGATCGCGCCCAGCTCGATGCCGATCTGGCGGGTAGGGAATAGCGAGATCAGCGCCAGCATGATGCCGGGCAATAGGGAGAGCACAGGGATGGACTGCAGGATGTCGAGGGTCGCGATCAGCAGCGCCTCGGCGCGCTTGTTGTAGGCGGCCAGATAGCCGTAGCCGACCGCGAAGGCCAGCGAAAGCAGGTACGCGAGAAAGATGCGGACGCAGGAGTAGAACGCGTAGGCGGGCAGCCTGGCGGGCGAGAGCGAGATACTGACTTCCGGCACGGCGCCGCTGGACCAGTAGCGCGCGACCAGCAGCACGCCGTAGAAGCCGGCCAGCAGCGCCGCGCCCACGCCCAGGTCGAGCACGAAGGGCCAGGAACGCTCGACCAGCACCGCACGCGAGAACGCGAGCCGGGGCTGCTGCCTGGGCGGCTCACTCATTCCGCGCCGCCTTCCAGCGTCTCTTCTTCTTCCTCGTCCTCGTCGTCGGGCAGCGTAAAGCGGCGGCGTCCGCCGTCGAAGTCGAACAGCTCGGCATAGCGGCCCCAGTTGATCGCGGTCTCGAGCTGCTTGCGGGTCTCCTCGTCGGAGAACTGCTCGTCCAGCATGTCGAGGAAGAACTCTTCGGGCACGGAATGATCGCTCTTGCTCGAGAGCGCGCGGGTGATCTGGCGCAGCAGCAGCACGTGGTCGGTGGCGGCCTTACGGAACAGGTCCTTTTGGGTCAGAATGTCGGACTCGGCGAAGGCGCGGCCTTCGGGCGTGATGGCGACATCGCCTTCCTCGACGTGGAGGAAGCGCAGCAGCTGTGCCGCGTCGACGATCGGCAGCAGGTCGTCGATCTCGAAGGCGAGCTCGTCGGCGACGCGGTAAATGTCGGCGCGGCCGTGCGCGTCGCTCATGTCGATGATCATCTCGAGCAGGCCGGCGATGCCGCCCGGGCGCGCGTGGGGCAGCATCTCGTAGTGCATCTGGCGCTGGTCGCGGACCGGGCGGCCGGCTTCAAGGCGCGGGACCTCCGGCGTCACATCGGGCCGGGTCAGAACCTTGTAAATATAGTCGACCAGCTGCGTGAACGGGCCGCTCTTGCGGTCGCGCGGGTGGGCGAGCGTGACCTTAAAGTCGGTGCGCACGTGGCCCGGGTTGCGGCCCAGCACGATGATGCGGTCGGCCAGCAGCACCGCTTCCTCAATGTTGTGGGTCACGATGAAGACCGCTTCGGTGGGGATGGTTTTCTTGGCCCACAGCTCCAGCAGTTCCGAGCGCAGGTTTTCGGCGGTCAGCACGTCGAGCGCGGAGAAAGGCTCGTCCATGAACAGCACTTCGGGCTCGACCACCAGCGCCCGCGCGAAGCCGACCCGCTGGCGCATGCCGCCCGAAAGCTCCTTCGGGTAGGCGCTCTGGAAGCCGTCGAGCCCCACCGTGTCGAGGATCTTGAGCGCGCGCTCGCGGCGCTCGGACGGCCCCATGCCGCGGGCCTTGAGCGGCGCCTCGACATTCTCGAAAACGGTGAGCCAGGGAAACAGCGCGAAGCTCTGGAAGACGATCGAGACGTTCAGCGTCTGCGTACGGATGGGCTTGCCGTGCCAGTAGACCTCGCCGCCCGAGGGCTTCGAGAGCCCGGCGAGCATGCGCAGCAGCGTCGACTTGCCCGAGCCCGACGGCCCCAGCAGCGCGACGATCTCGCCCGCGGCGATGGACAGGTCGGTCGGCGCGATAACCTGGATGCGGTTCTCACTGGGCTGGGCGTAGTACTTCTCGATCTTTTCGGCACGGATGATCGCGTCTTCCGGCATCGCTCGCTCCAGTCGCGGCAGGGAGGTGCCCCGGCTGGCGGGCGGCTGCGCCCTGCGCTACGCAGCCAGTGTCATCGATAACGGTAAGAGGGAGATCAAGCGCCCACCTTCAAGCAAAGCGTATCATCGGAGATGGCTTGAGAGCCTTCGTCCCTCCGTCAAAGTCTGGGAGCAGTTGGGGAGCCGGACTCTTCTCCGGAATGGGTCAGCAACTGGCTTGGAGCAGTTGGCTCGGCGCAATGAACCCGAGCGGCTGGCTGGGGCCGACATGGAAATCGCGAAGAGCATTGCCCGGCACCGATGCCGGGGTTTACAAAGGAGCGCATGCAGGAAACTTCGGTAAAGCCCAAAGTGCTGGTGGCGGATGATGAGCGGGTGATCGCGGATACACTGGCGATCATTCTCAATCAGAGCGGCTTCCAGGCGACCGCCGTATACAGCGGCGAAAAGGCCGTCGAAACCGCGAAAACGCTGCGGCCCGACATGGTCATCTCCGACGTCATCATGACCGACCTGAACGGCATCGACGCGGCCATCAAGATTCGAGGCATGCTGCCGGACTGCAAGATTCTGCTGTTCTCAGGCCAGGCCGCCACCGCCGACCTGCTGGACCGCGCCCGAGGCCAGGGCCACGAGTTCGAAATCCTGGCCAAGCCAGTCCACCCGCAGGACCTGCTGGCGCGCCTGCGATCGTAGAGGGCCGACGCATTCATTTTGCGCACGCCCTCGGCAGGCACTGGATCAGTAGTTTCTGGTTTGAGCCTTAGCGGGGAGGAACGCTCAGCACGGATCCGCAGATCGGTTCCGCTATTACGGCTTGCCAGGCCGAATCCGGCACTGCTTCTGAATAGCCAAGGATTTGGAGGTGCCCTTTCGAGGGCTGCACGTCATTCAGAATGGCTCTTGATACGATGTGGCGCCAGTTCTCGGCGCCAGTATTCATCGAGGATCGTCGCCCATCACCAACTCTTCGAGTTCAGAAGAGCAGCAACTCATGCTGATACCCTCGGCCTTCTGGAGTGCGGCGATGACACCGAATAAATTCTGCGCGCTCGGATTGCCTTTGGGGCCGAACATGCGCTGCAGGCTGGCAGAGGGAATCTTCGTCATCCGCGCCAGTCTCGAAAAGCCGATCGTCGCGTTGATGTAGTTGCGCAGGATGCCGCGCCCGGTGGCGAAATCGCCGCCGTGGCAGAGTGCCAGCCCTTCACGCAGCAGCTCTTGCCGGAAGGCCGGGTCGGCCTGCGCGCGCTCGCGGATAGTGTCACGAAAATCCCTGGTCAGTGCCATGCCCCGCTTCTTCCGCCCGTTTGCGGCGTTTGTAGTCTTTCCACGCCTGTTTCGCGGCGGCGATATCCTTTTCCTGTTGCTCCTTCGTCCCGCCGCCGACAAGGATCACGAGCCGGTCGCCATCCTTGCCGAAGTAAACTCGGTAGCCCGGCCCGAAGTCGATCTTATATTCGAGAACGCCTCGCCGACACTCTTCATGGCGGAACGATGCCCTTGCGCTATGCGCTCCAGGGCAATCGTTACCCTGACGGCGGCGGTGCTGTCGAGCGCGCCGAACCACGTCCCAAAGATATTGCGGCCGGCGTCATTCATGTGCTCCCGGACGACAATCATCTCTGGTTAAAGTAAAACATAAGTTATCAATTGAGAACTTCACCAGCCGCTTTCGGCTTTACTCGGTAAATAGCGACGATGCGACTTCTGAGGACTAATCCGTTCCTGCTTCTCATGACGAAGCTTGAGATGAGCGCAAAGACACATACGTAAGCAGGTCAGCACCTTCGGTGGCCCACATTTCACAGTCGAGTTGGGGCGCACCCGGTTAGGGTTTCGGTGGAGCGAGATGAATCACTATCCCGTGCTGAGTCTTGCAGTCTGTCAGCGTGTAGTTCAATGTCATCTTATTTTGTTCGGAGGTCAGCCCGACGCGCTGTGGAAGCTGAAATCCGTCAACGACCTGGTATGTGTACGTGAAGCGGGCAACACCACTATGGTTCGTATCGGTAGAGGACGCAGCTAGAACCAGACCGTTCGGAGCACTCACAAATTTAGTGGTGATCTCAATATGCTGCGACGTATCGAGAATCCCGCTAAGTATGCGCAGATCGTGGTCGAGGATGAGTTTTCCGGTTATGCCCTGGCCGTCCATGGAGAGGCTGTAGCCAGTTGCTATTTTCTCAAATTGATAGTTGGTTGGCGCAATGGGAAGTACCTCTCCGTAGGCGTATGGCACCCAATTGTTAAGGCCTACTTGCATGAGGTTACGATTCGATTCTTCGAGTTGCGCGGCAAGAGGTAATTGACTGAGATCTGGAAGCTTGGGTTGAGCTGAGATGGTTGCGCCGGAGTGGTCAACGAAGACCCAATACCTTATCGGCGTGAGAAGCCGTGCAAGAGGACTGTCCGTTCGAGCAGCCTCGCCATAGTTGCTCTTCAGGAACTGCGCCAAGTCGAAGTCAACCGCACAAGAAAAGTCGACGAGACCCGATCGAAAAGGGGTATCGTAGAGCGCTTTGGTTTTGGCGAGCAAGCCCTCGGCTTCACTGGGAGATTTTGTAAACTTCGGGGATTGACAGAATGAACTAACGCTTGAGATCCAAAAAATGGCGATGAGGCAAAAACGGAGCATGGCCTATGCTACCGCCCTGTTCATTGATTCTGGGCAGAAGCGTTGACCGCAGTACGGATTGAGTCATGGGAGATCCGCGCGATTCATCTTTCTATTAAAGGGCGAACATGAGAGGTTAGTACCTACAAACGCATTTCTCGCCCCTGAACTTTGGACTTGCCGCTATTCCCGAGCAGAGCCAGCTTGCAGAATCGCAAAACCAGCGGCGCACCAGTGGGACGTTTGGTGGAGCGATCCCATCTCTTCTACAGCTCCCGCCGCCCCTCGAGCGAGCGGGCCATCGAAACCTCATCCGCGTACTCAATATCGCTGCCGGCGGGCACGCCGGTGGCGATGCGGGTGATGCGCAGCGGCGCGGCGCCGCTTAGCCGGTCGCGGTGAGCGCCGCGCAGCAGCTCCGCCAGATAGCCGGCCGTGGCTTCGCCCTCGACCGTCGGCGAGGTTGCGACGATCACCTCCTCAACATCGCCGCGAGTGACGCGCGCAAGCAGGTTCGCGGTGCGCAGATGCTCCGGCCCCACGCCGTGCAGGGGCGAGAGCGTGCCGTGCAGCACGTGGTACACGCCGTTGTAGCCGCGCGTGCGCTCCACCGTGTCGATGCTGGTCGGCTCCTCGACCACGCAGACCAGGCGGCCATTGCGCGTGGGGCTGGCGCAGAACACGCACGGGTCCACGTCCGTCACGTTGTTGCAGACGGAGCACAGGCGCAGCTCGCGCTTGAGCGCGCGCACCGCGTCGGCCAGCGCGGTCGCATCTTCGCCGCTCGCTCGCAGGATGTGGAACGCATACCGCTGCGCGCTTTTCGCGCCCACGCCGGGCAGCTTGCGCAGCTCATCGATGAGGCGCGACATGGGTTCGGCAAAGCGGGGCGGCATGCGGTTCTCCTGTGTTTACAGCGCGTCTTCCGGCAGGCCGAGGCCGCCGAGCAGCCCGGCCATGCTGCCGCTCGCGGCCTCGTCGGCGCGGCGGCCGGCGTCGTTGAAGGCGGCGCGCAGCAGGTCTTCGAGCATCTGCAGATCGTCCGTCGAGCTGCCCAGCGCGCCCAGCACCGCCGGGTCCAGCGTCACGCCGAGCACCTCTTTCTTGCCGCTCATCTTCACGCGCACCGCGCCTCCGCCGGCCGAGCCCTCCACCGACAGCTTCGCCAACTGCTCGCCCGCGGCCTCGCTCATCTGCCGGGCCTGCGCCATCATCACTTCCATCTTGCTCATGTCCATCGGGGCTCCTTTGAGGGGGTTAGGAAACAGGGAAAGGAACAGGAGTCAGGCACGGCACGATCAACAACCTAACGGCTATCCTTTGCTTCTCAGGTCGACGACGCTGCGCACCTCGGCCTGGAACAGCTCACGCGCCTGCTGCACCAGGGGGTTTTCAAGCGCGCGCGCCTGCACGCTGCCGATCGCGGCCGGCCGTGCGGCCGCCTTGGCCGGGGCGCCGTCGCCTGGAACCCACTCCACCGGCCGGGGCGGCTGGCCGGCGAACGGGCGCACCGCGGCGCGCGCCAGCTTGTCTGCCTCGGCGTTCATCGTCAGGCCCAGCATGGTCTTCCTGGCCGCCAGTTCCACCCGCACCGCCTCCGGCGTTTCGGTCCAGGCGCCCGCGCCCAGCAGGGTCGCGGCCGTCGTGTGCCCGGCGGCTTCCAGCGCGGCGCAGGCTGCCTCCCGCATGGCGTCCAGATCCAGAGAGCTAGCCCGCGCCGGAGAAGTCGACGCAGGCGGGGGAGCAGCGACCGGTTCGGCGATCGCAGCACTCGCGTCTATGGACGACATGGATGGTGCGGTGGCTGAGGGCGCAGGCTCGAGCGCGGTTTCAGGTTTCGGCTGAGCCGTGGCGGGCTCGGGCGCAACCGGCAGGCTGACCGTCGCCTGGGCCACGGGCGCGGGCGTTTCAGCATTCGTGCGCGGCCGCGCGGGCATGGGCGGGGTCTTGCGCTGGGCGTCGCGCTCAAAGGGGGAAAAGGCCGGAGCCGCCGCCTGCGCAGCCGGCGGTTTCGGCGCGGCCGGCGCAGTTTGCGGTGCAGGGTTCCTTGGCGCGGCTGCCGCCCCGGCGGTCACGCGCGCCGCGCCCCCCAGCTGCGTCAGCAGCTCCTCCACCGGCAGCAGCCGCTGCAGGTGCACCAGCTTCAGCACGCCCAGCTCCAGGTGAAAACGCTGCTCCTGCCGGTAGTTCAGCTCGTCGAACGTGCGCAGCATGATCTGCAGGAAGCGCGTCAGCTCCTCCTCGCCAAACAGCAGCGCCGAGCCGGCGGCACGCGCGCGCTCATCGGGCGAAAGCTGCAGCAGCTCCGTCGCCTCGCCCGCGATGCGCGCCATCAACACATTGCGCAGGTAGCGCACCATCTGCCGCGCGATCTGCGAAGGGCTGTTGCCCGCGCCGAGCAGCCGGTCCAGCTCAGCCAGCACCGCGGCCGAGTTGTTCTCGCTCACCGACTCAAGCAGCCGCGCGAACACCGCGTTCGGCATCGAGCCCATGAGCTCGCGAATCTGCGCGGCGGCGAGCTTCGCCTTGCCGTCTTCGAGCGGCGCCGACGCGATCGCCTGGTCCATGATCGAGAGCGCGTCGCGCATCGACCCGTCGCCGGCCTCGGCCAGCAGGCCCAGCGCTTCGTCCTCGGCCAGCACGTGCTCGTCGACCGCAATGGTACGCAGCTGCTCCAGGATCGCGTCGAACTTGACCGCGTGAAACGAGAAATGCTGGCACCGCGAGCGGATCGTCTGCAAAATGTCCTCGGGTTGCGTCGTGGCCATCATAAAGACGACGTGATCCGGCGGCTCTTCGAGCGTCTTCAGCAGGGCATTGAACGCGGCGTCGGTGATCTGGTGCGCCTCGTCGAGGATGTAGATCTTGTAGCGGTCGCGCGCAGGCCGGTAGCGCGCCGCGTCGCGCAGCTCGCGAATTTCGTCGATGCCGCGGTTGGTCGCCGCGTCGATTTCGATCACGTCGACCGCATTGCCCGCGCGCACCTCCTCGCAGCTCTCGCAGCTGCCGCAGGGCTCGTAATTTGGCCGCTCCGGCGAGCCAATCACCCGGCGGCAGTTGAGCGCCATCGCCAGAATGCGCGCGATGGTGGTCTTGCCGATGCCCCGGTGGCCCGAGAAAATGTATCCGTGCGCGATCCGGTTCTGCTCCAGCGCATTCGCGAGCGTGCGCGTGACGTGGTCCTGCCCGACCACGTCGGAGAAACGCTGCGGGCGGTACTTGCGGGCTAAAACCTGGTAGGCCATTTTTTCTATTCTAAAGGTCGGTAGACCCCCTGCGCGGGAGGCGGCCACTTCGTGGCGGGTGTACCGGATGCTCGCAGCCGGAGCTTCTGTGGGCCTCCCGCTGGTCGGCACCGGCGATGTCGACCCCGACCAACGAGAGGGCCACGGCACTTGCGGCCGCCACAGCAAGGTAACCCGCCACGAAGTGGCCGCCTCCCGCGCAGGGGGTCTTAGCTCTTCTCGCTCGAAAACATGGTTCCGCGGCACTTGACCGCACCGCAGTGGCACGGCGCTTCGATGGGGTCGCCGTCGTAGAGGTGATAGTCGTAGGTCAGCTCCTCGCCGGCGGCGATGTCGCGAATGGCCATGATCCAGACCCGCTCGCTCTGCTCTTCGGTCTCGCAGTTGGGCTCGCAGGAGTGGTTGAGAAACATGGCGGTGCCGTGGCCATCGATCACGGTTGAGCCCTTGCCCACGCCGAACAGGTAGGTCATGGGCAGGTTTTCGTAGCGGATGTCGGCGAGATCCTTCGTCAGGCGCGGGCCGGTGTACTCGACCACGTGCGTGCCCTTGCGGATGGACGTGGTGGTGTAGCAGCCGGCGGCATGGATGGCGGAGGAGCGGATAATCAGGGCCATTGCGCCAGAATATAGGCTGTCGCGGCAACAATTGCATGCAAATGGCAGCGAATACGGCGCCTTTCGCGTCTTATTGGACAGCGGTAAACTCTTGCATATGGGCAACCGGGCCAGAACGATGTGGATTGGCGGTGTAGCCGTGGCGCTGCTGCTGTTTGCCGGTGGCGTCCCCGTGCGCGCGCAGAGTGCGGCGCCTCCAGCCTCCCAGCCGGCTCCCGCGCCCCCTAAGGCCGCGCCGGCGAACACCAATGCGTTTCCCGAAGCCGAATCCCGGGCGGCCGAAAAAGAAGCCAACGATGCGGACAAATCAGCTTCGGATGGACCGGCGGCGAGCCCTTCCGGGGACGTTCCGGAGAGCTCCAGCCGCTCGAGGATGAAGGGGCTCGACCTGCTCGGCGACAACGACTCGCATGCCAGCAATGGCGCGGGCGGGATAATCAACGACCCGAAGCTGGCCAAGGAAGACATTCGGGTTGGGCAGCTCTACATGGCTGACGGCAATTACCCGGGTGCCTACATGCGCTTCAAGGAAGCGACGCAGGTGGGTCCGGGGAACGCAGACGCAGTGTTCTACCTGGCGGAAGCCTCGCGAAAGACCGCCCACCTGGACGAAGCAGCTACCAATTACAAGCTTTACCTGGAAGCTGATCCTAAAGGCAAGCGCGCGAAGGACGCCAAGAAGGCGCTCACTGAGCTGGCTGGTAAGTAGCTTTTCACGAGCTAGTTAGCGCCAGAAGATAAAGTACCAAGTGAGGATTGGTCGACCCGCAAACAGTGTGATTAGGGCTGCCGCGCATAGAAAACTGCCGAACGGGAGCCTGGTTTTAGCCGAGCTCCCCTTTTGCAACAGTGCCAGCCCGGCCAGCGCGGCCAGCAGAACGCCCAGCACCAGGCTCAGCCCCACCCCCGCCACTCCCAGCCATGCGCCCAGCATCGCCGCCAGCTTTACGTCGCCTAGCCCCATGCCCTCCTGCCGCCGCGCCAGCCAGTAGAGACAGCGCACCAACAGCAGCGCACCCGCGCCCGCCGCTGCACCGAGCAGACCGCCGAGCCAAGCCGGCCAGTGGGGCAGCGGCACCGGCGCGCTCGCGGTGAGGCGCAGCACTCCCGGCAGGCCGCCGCCCGGCAGCAGCGTTTGCAGCAGCCCCACCGCCAGCCCCGGCAGGGTGAAGCTGTCCGGGAGCACGAAAGTTTCGGCGTCCATGGCGAGCAGTCCGAGCAGCAGGAAGCAGAAAACCGCGGCCTCGGCGAGATTCCAGGGCACGGGGAAGCGCAGCGCGGCCCCCAGGAACAGGCCCGCAAGCCCCGCCTCAACCAGCGGATAGCGCGCCGCAATGCGTGCACGGCAGTCGCGGCAGCGGCCCCGCAGCAGCGCAAAGCTGAGCAGCGGAACGTTGTCCCAGGGGCGGATCGGCGCCGCGCACCGCGGGCAGTGCGAGCCCGGCCACGCGATGGACCGGTGCCGGGGCAGGCGCGCGATGCAGACGTTGAGGAAGCTGCCCAGCAGCAGCCCCGCCGCCGTCGCCGCCGCGGCGGTCCAGAATGAGAGCGAAATCACTGCGTCCGAGTTTAGGTCATCGGTTACAGTGGTGGCATGGCTTTGGACCTGGCTCCCGAGCAATTGCAGCCGACCGGTGCTTCCGCTGCCGCGTTGGAGCAGCCCGGTGGGCTGTTCCAAGAGGCTGTGGCCATCATGGCCCGGCTGCGCGGCCTCGGCGGCTGCCCGTGGGACCGCGAGCAGACCCCGGAAACCATCCGCAAGTACACGCTCGAAGAGACCTACGAGGTGCTGGACGCAATCGAGCGCCGGCACCCGGGCGACCTGTGCGAGGAGCTGGGCGACCTGCTGCTGCAGGTGCTGTTCTACGCGCAGATGGCATCGGAAGCCGGTGATTTCACCATCGCCGATGTGGTCGGCGGCCTCACCCGCAAACTGGTGCGAAGGCATCCGCACGTATTTGGAGAGGAAGCGGCGGCCGCGGCCGGGAACTCGGCGGTTCTGGAGCAAGCCGACAGCGGCATCGGAGCCAGCCAGGTACTCAGTAACTGGCATGCCATCAAGCGAATGGAGCGGAAAGCAAAAGCTCCGGATGAGAGTTCATCCCGATCGCGGCTGGCGGGAGTTCTTCGCGCCCAGCCTGCGCTGCTCGAAGCTGGAAAGCTAGGATCGGCTGCGGCCAAATGCGGCTTCGACTGGCCAGATGCGGCAGGTCTGCTAGCCAAGATTCGCGAAGAGGCCGATGAAGTAGAAGCGGAGGTCGCGACCAGCGCGGAAGTCTCTCCGGAGCTGCAGATGGAAGTCGGCGACCTGCTTTTCGTCACCGCTAATCTTGCGCGGCACCTGCATGTAGACCCGGAGATGGCGCTGCGGGACGCGAATGCCAAGTTTCGCCGCCGCTTTCGCGCGATGGAACAGAGGGAGCAAGAGGACGGCCCGCTCGAACAGCACTCCCTGGACGCTCTGGAAGCGTTGTGGCAGCAGGCCAAGCAGCTCGAAAAGCGCGGGCAAACGGCTCCAGAGCAACACACGGAGCGTCAACCATGAGCACCGGACTTGCCACGCACGGCGGCACGGTGCACCGCGACCGCGGTGGGCGCGAGTTCCTGCTGCGCGCCTGCGCGACCCTGGAAGAACTGGACCAGTGCATCGACCTGCAGCAGCAGACGTGGGGCTATCCGGATCGCGAAGTCGTGCCCCGCAACCTGTTTGTGCTGGCGCAGGCGCTGGGCGGCCAAGTTCTTGCTGCCTGGGATGACGAGGGGCGGCTCGCGGGGTTCGCGATGGCCATCGCCGCGCACGAACCTTCGCGTGCGCGGCCAGATGAGAGATTAACAGGCTGGATGCGGGCGATTGGCGACCCGGGCGTTCTGGATGCTGCCCCGGCCGCCGCGGCCGGCGCCGCCCCCATCCCGTATCTCCACTCGCACATGTTGGCCATCGCGCCCGCGCACCGGGATCGCGGCCTGGGCTTCGCGCTGAAGCTGGCGCAGCGGCAAGACGCGCTCGCGAGGGGCATCCGCGTGATGCGCTGGACCTTCGACCCGCTGACCGCGAAAAACGCGTATTTCAACCTGCACCGGCTTGGCGCGACCGCGCGGATGTACATTCCAGACTTTTACGGACGGCTCTGCTCCACTTTGCAGGGCGGCCTGCCGACCGACCGCTTGCTCGCCGAGTGGCGGCTGGATACGGACCGGGTAAGGCGCGCCGTCAACCGGCAGCCTGAGCCGCCGCGGCGGGTGGTTGAGAAAATATCCCTGCCGGCCGCGGTGGCGACGGCCAGGGCACACGACGCCAGAGCGGAGGTCGAGGCCATGCAGTTTGAAATCCGCAGCCGTTTTCAAGATGCGTTCGCGCGCAACCTGTGGGTCGAAGGCTTTCAACCCAATCCGGAGGGCGGCGGCGAGTACCTCCTCACTGCCGTGGCAGACCCGAACGTCTGACAGCACCCGCAAATTTCCTGGCGGCCTGGCGCCGCTTCCATCCGCAACCTGTACGGTTCCAAAAAAGGCACGCACCCATGAAGATCGACGCCATTGTGCTCCGCGAAGTCCAGATGCAGCTGGTTGCCCCGTTTGAAACCAGCTTCGGCCTCACCACCCACCGGCGCATCCTGCTGGTCGAGGTACGCGCGGAGGGGCTGCGCGGATGGGGCGAGTGCGTGGCCGGGGAGCACCCCTGGTACTCCGAGGAGACGGTCGACACGGCCTGGCAGGTAGGCCGGCATGAGCTTGCCGGCGCGCTGCTCGATGCCGAGCCGGAACACGGCGGCCAGTGCCACACCATCTTCAAGCAGGTGCGCGGCAACCGCATGGCCAAGGCCGCGTTTGAGAACGCCGTGTGGGACCTGCAGGCGCAGCAGGAGGGCGTGAGCCTGGCCTCGCTGCTGGGCGGCGCGCGCGAGGTCATCCCGTGCGGCGTTTCGCTCGGCATCCAGCCCTCGATCGAGCCGCTGCTCGACCGCGTCGAAGCCTCGCTTGCCGCCGGCTACCAGCGCGTCAAGATCAAGTGCAAGCCCGGCTGGGACACGCAGGTTTTCGAGGCGGTCCGCAAGCGCTGGCCCACCATCCGGCTCTCCGCCGATGCCAATGCCGCCTACCGGCTCAAGGACATGGACCACCTCGCATCGTTCGACCACTACGACCTGCTGATGCTGGAGCAGCCGCTGTGGCACGACGATTTCTACTTCCACTCCATGCTGCAGCGGCAGATCGAGACACCGGTGTGTCTCGACGAATCCATCCGCAACCGCCGCGATGCGCTGGCGGCGATCGAGATGGGCTCCTGCCGGATCATTAACATCAAGGTGGGCCGGGTGGGCGGATTTTCCGAGGCGATCGGCATCCACAACGCCGCCATGGAGCGGGGAGTGCCGGTGTGGTGCGGGGGCATGCTCGAAACCGGCATTGGCCGCTCGCACAACATCGCGCTCTCGTCGCTGCCCAACTTCTCGCTGCCGGGCGATGTGTCGGCCTCGCGCCGCTACTGGAAAGACGACATTATCGAGCCGGAGGTCGAGGTTTCCTCGCTCGGCGAGATTCGCGTGCCGACCGAGCCGGGCCGGGGCTACGCGGTGCGCGAGGACCTGATCGAACGCCTGACCGTGCGCAAGGATGAAGTACGGGCGTACGCGCTGGCTTGAGTCCGCGCCGGCGGGCAGCAGCATACGATTCGCGCCAACTCCTCGGGCCGGTCTGCGTCTAATGGGGTGTAACCGCTCGCGGTGGAAGCGCCGGGGCGAAGGAGAACGCATGACCTCTCAGGAAGAAGCAATGTTGAACGACCTAGTGCGCAAGATCAACAGCACTAGCCTGCAGGAAAAAGACGATGATGCGGAGCGCCTGCTGCGCGACGGACTAGGCCGCAACCCGGACGCGACGTACATGCTGGCGCAGACGGTGCTGGTGCAGAACATCGCGCTGGAGCAGGCGAAGCAGCAGATGATGTCGCTGCAGCAGGCACCGCAGCCGGCCAAGGCGACTAGCTTTCTGGGCAGCCTGCTGGGGCACCGCGACCCGCAGCCCGCGCCTCCCGCGCAGGGCTACCAGCCGGTACAGTACGCTCAGCCGCAGCAGTACGGCGGGCCGCAATACCAGGCGCCTGCGGGCGGGCAGCCCAGCTTTTTGCGTTCAGCCGCGACCACGGCTGCCGGAGTCGCGGCCGGCGCACTCGCGTTTGAGGGTGTCGAATCCCTGCTGCACAGCGGCAGCGGCGGCTTTGGCGGGGGCGGGTTCGGTGGCGGCTTCGGCGGAGGCGGCTACGGCGATGCGCCGCGCGAGGAGGTCATCAATAACTACTACGACTCGCCTGGCGGGAACGGCGGGGATGTTGGCTCCGGTCCGAACGAGCAGCCGCAGGGACCGTTCGATGCAAGCTCGCAGGACTCAAGTTATGGGGACGACTTCTCCGACGGCGGCGGCGACTTCGGCGGGGATGATGACTCGAACTTCAGCTGAGCATGCTGAAACAGCGGCGCGGCCCAGCGGGGGCGTCGCTGCCTGGCTGTTTGCCTGTCGACGGCGCGAGGCTTTCTGCCTTTCCTGTAAAGTAATCGGTTTCCTGCTGTTAGTGAACCTGTAAGATAACCGCGCTGAATGCGGGCAGCCTGACTCGGGACTGCCCCGCGCGCAGCGTCAGGCTCTCCGCTTTTGCCATCTTCCACATGCCTGCCGGCGTCACTTGCGCACCGCCCAGCGTAATGCCTGTCTTCGCGTCGACATTCGGGGCCAGCAGCCGGATGAGCGTCGCGCGACTATCTTCAGGGTGCTGGTCGAGATTCACACTCACCCCTGTATTATTCGCGGTCTTGTTGATTAACGTGATAGAAATTGGTCCTTCCCGCGGCTGCGCGGCATAGGCCTTGATGCCGGAAGAATCGCCGTCCGAGGTCGTCTGTACTAGGTGGCCCTGCGCGGCGATCGAAAATGCGAGCAGCCCATAGTACTCCGGACTGGCTGAGTACAAGTCATGTTCATCGTCACCTATCGGCGAGTAAGAACTAATAAAGCCGAGTTGATTCACGCCCGTCTCCATATTAACGCCGGAGCAGCCGTTGGCTGCGAGAGTAAACATATAATCAAGCGCCCAGAGCGCGCTGCCCATCGTATTGCTTACACCGGGCCGGCCGCCGCCTGAAAAAGAATTGACCTCGCAGATTCGATACGGTTTGCCGCAGCGCTGCGAGGCAGCCCGCAGCAGGTCGAGCTCGGGTTGCAGCTTGGGGTCGGGGCCCAGCAGTTCTCCCATGGTGCTGCTCGGGCTGCTCTGTCCTCCACGGTAATAGTGATGGGTAAGTAGAGCGGCATCGCTGCCTTCATCCGCGGCGAACCGGGTCACCCAGTCGGTGCTGCCAGCCACATCGGGCCCGGCAAACGCAATATGTTTAAACCGCGCGCGCAGCGCTGCCTTATAACGCCGGTAATCCGCGAGCCACGCTTCGTAGTTATAATCGGGCTTGCGGTGCTTCTCGTGCACGAATAAGTCGGGCTCGTTGCCGATTTCAAAGGCCAACAGGCGCTTGCCCACAGCCCGCTCGACCACGCCGGCCTCCGCGATCGCATCCGTCACCGAGCCGCTGCCAAGGTTCAGTACCCAGATCAGCTGCCACCCGGTCGCCTCCAGAAAACCACCCAGGTCCTTGAGCACGGCATCATTCACCCGCGAACCATAGGGGGTGGAGATCGCGGACGCAGCTGCGGAGTAGCTCGCGTAATCGGCGGTGTTTCCTCCGATGCGGATGACGCCGTGCGCGCCCAAAGTCCTCACTAGCTGCACATACACAGCGTTGGCAGGGCTCAGCAGGCCTGGTCTGGCGACAGAGGAAATCTCATAGCCCAGGCCCAGGAAGTCCGGCGCGATGGCCGCCAGAGGATGGTCTTCGCGCACGGTCACCGTCACTGCCGGTAAATCGCCCTCCACGGCCGCAAAGCCGGAGCGGGAAGCCAGGGTGCCGGCGGCGAAAAGACTACCAGCCAGGAAGTCGCGGCGATTCATTCTGTCTCCAATCAATAAGCTTTTCTGAAGGTCATACGATCCTCGTGCTGCAGGGAAGCGCACAGCCGCGCGGTTTTCCTGCCGGATGGATTCACAAACACTGTACACACGGTGTACAGATGAAGGGTGCGGCCAGGAGAAAGTATTTGTGGAACTTTAGGAAAACTGCATGTCTGGGAGCATGTTTAGTGCTGCTGGCGGCCAGTTCGCAGGCGCAGCAGGCTGTATCGCCTTCCGCAAAAACAGAGGCTCCGCCCGTTGCAGGCAACTTTGTCGACACAACCCAGGCCGCCGGGGTCAACTTTACCGGTGTGGCTTCCCATACCTCAAAAAAATATCTGATCGAGACCATGGGCTCAGGCGTGGCGCTGTTTGACTACGACAACGATGGACGGCTTGACCTGTTTTTTGTCAACGGCGCGCCCCTCGCGGACCCCACATTGCCCGGCACGGTTCCAGAAAAGGCCTCGGCAAAGGACTGGAACCGGCTCTACCACCAGAGGCCGGACGGCACCTTTGAAGACGTAACGCAAAAGGCCGGATTGCAGGGTGTGGGCTACGGCATGGGCGTCGCCGCGGGGGATTACGACAATGACGGTTTTGAAGATTTGTATGTAACGGCATATGGCGGCAATCACCTATACCATAACAATGGAAACGGAACGTTCACCGATGTTACCAGCCAATCGGGAACAGGCGGCAGCGGCTGGTCGACCAGTGCGGCCTGGGTGGACCTCGACAACGACGGTCTGCTTGACCTGGTAGTGCTGCGCTATGTCAAGTGGGACTTCAACGATGTCTGGTGCGGCGAACATCGCGAGGGTTACCGCTCCTACTGCCACCCGGATATCTTCCCCGCCATTGCTCCGCTCGTTTTCCATAATGACGGCAACGGCAAGTTCACCGAAGTAGCGGAACAGGTCGGCATGGGCAAGCCGGGCAAGGGCCTGGGGCTTGCTATCGCGGATTTCGACCGCGACGGCAAAGTGGATATCGCGGTCGCAAACGATTCCATGCTGGAGTTCCTCTACCACAACAAAGGCAATGGAACCTTCGAGGAGATGGGTCTGCCAGCGGAGATTTCAGTCGATGGCGATGGCCGCACTTACGCCGGTATGGGCATCGACTTTGAGGACTTTAACAATGACGGGCTGCCTGACCTGGTCATCACCAATCTCGCAAACCAGCGCTACGCGCTCTACAGTAACAATGGCGACCTGAGCTTTACCTATGACAGCTATCTCTCCGGGATCGCGCGCATGAGCCAGCTTCACTCCGGCTGGGGCATCCACTTTCTCGACTATGACAATGACGGACTTAAGGATCTGCTGGTCTCGCAAGGCCACGATCTGGACAACGTCGCCTTGAATTCACCGCAGATCCACTATAGGGAGCCCATGCTGCTCGCACGCAATACCGGCCGCGGCTTTGTCGATGTCTCGGACCGCTCCGGCAGCGTGTTCCAGGTGCCGTGGGTGGGCCGGGGCATGGCCGTGGGCGACATCGACAACGACGGCCGTGTGGATGCAGTGGTAACTACGAACGGCGGTGCTGCCCACATCCTCAGCAATCGCACCGTCACCACCAACCACTGGCTTACACTCGCACTGGTGGGCACGCGCAGCAATCGCGACGGCATCGGTGCGGAAATCAAGCTGACCAGCCCGCGCGGCTCACAGTATGTTACGGTCTCGACGGCTGGCAGTTATCTTTCTTCCAATGACAAGCGTGCGCATTTCGGCCTCGGGCCGGACGCGGCGGCAACCGAGATAGAAGTTCACTGGCCGAGCGGCATCGTGCAGAAGCTCGCCGATGTAAAAGCGGACCAGGTGCTGGTGGTCAAGGAGCCGCGCGTGAGCCCCGCCGCGGCAAAGTAACAGTCCGCCGGCGCCCCGTGCTGTAAACTCACGCTGACCCTGCGCGAAGTGTAAACAGCCTTTCTCTCGTGAAAGGCTTCTCGCAAGGGGGAATGTGCGTAGATGGGATGGATCGATGTTCAGCCGCCTCCAGAGTTTTGAGACTGCGTGCTTCGAGCGGTTCCGCCGGCGACGGCCGGCCGGCGTCATCGAGCGCGGCAGCTTCTGGCTGCTTCTCTGTTCGGCGCTCTTATTTCTGCTCAGCTTTCTCCGCGGTGCTATTGGCAGCCTGAGCAGTATCTTCGCGGCGTTTTCCTTTACCGTTCTCGCGGTCTTCCTGCTCATTCTCATCTATCGCTGGGTCGTGGGCCGCTTGATGTGGACCGTTCGCAACCGGCTTATCGTCACCTGTCTGCTGATGGGGCTGGCCCCGGTGGTGCTGTTCGGCACGCTGACCGGCATCGCGGCCTATATCTTCTCGGGCCAGTTCGCAACCAATACGGCCCGCGCCGCGCTGAACGAAACGCTCGCCCGCGTCGGCATCAGCAGCGATATCTCAGCCTCGCCGCTGCTGCAGGAAGTTGCTCTACATCCCGCGGCGGCGCGCTTTACCCTGCCTGTCATTTCGCTCGACCACGACCCCGGCGTGCCAACCACCCGCTCGGCAATTGCGGCCTGGCAGCAAGGCAAGCGCCTTCAACTCGGCACGCCTGCGCAGCCAACCGATATTGAGCCCGCTTCGTTTCTCGATGCTCCGCCTCCAGCATGGCTGCACTCGGGCTTCAACGGCGTCGTGGAGATAAGTGGCAAGCTGTATCTCTGCTCCGCCAACTCCGCCGGCGACGCGTCGCGCCTGCTCCTGGTCGTTGCCACAGCTCCGCTCGACAGCGCAAGCCTTACGCAGATGGCCAGCGGGCTCGGCAGCATCAGCCTGCTGCCCCCGCAGGAGTTCGATACTTCGGGCAAGACCGGCAGCGATCCGGATCTCGATTTAAAGTTCTCCTCGATCTTCAACAGGGTACAAGGCGGCGTTGTGGCCGCGCCCAAATATTTCTTCGACAACCGCGTCTTCTTCAGTGCCCCTCTGCACGTTACGGTCTGGGACACAGGGCAGGATCTAACGGCCATTCTCGGGGTCGTCTCCCGGCCCACCCTGCTCTACGGCCGTCTCTTCGCCAGTTCCGTGCGCATTGGCGCCTTCGTCCGCGATGCGCTCATCGTCATCGCTGTCTTGTTCGGGCTTATTGAGCTGCTTGCGTTCTTCATGGCTGTCCGCCTTAGTCGGACTATCACGCGTTCCATCGCCGACTTATATATCGCGACCACGCAGATTGACCAGGGCAACCTGGCGCATCGCATTCAGGTGGAGCGGCGCGACCAGCTTGGGGCGCTCGCGACCTCGTTCAACACTATGACCGGCTCGCTGGCGGAGCTGCTTGAGCAGCAGCGCGAAAAAGAGCGCATCCAGAGCGAGCTAGGTATCGCGCAGGAGGTGCAGAACAACCTCTTTCCGCCCGCATCCATCCGCCTGCCGGGCTTTGAGCTGCACGGCATCTGCAAGCCCGCGCGTACGGTAAGCGGCGACTACTACGACTTCATCCTGGGCGGCGATGGCGAGTTCTGTTTCGCACTGGGCGATATTAGCGGCAAGGGCATCTCGGCCGCACTGCTCATGGCCGCCCTGCACTCGGCGGTGCGCGCCTATCGCTTTGCCGCGGAGAAATTCAGCCAGGAAGAGCTTGCGGCTGCGGCAGGCGAAGAGCGGATCGCCCTTGCCTCGCCTGGTAGACTGCTGGCGCTGCTCAACCGGCACCTCTACTGCAACACCCAGCCTGAAAAATACGCGACTTTGTTTGTCGCCTGTTACGACGGCTCGACGCGGAAGCTTACTTACTCGAATGGCGGACAGCTGCCGCCGCTGGTGCTGTGCGCCGATGGCAGCGTCAAGCGGCTGGACCGCGGCGGCTCAGTCGTGGGACTGATCGAAGACCTCGCCTATGAGGAGGCCACCATTTCGCTCGAACAAGGCGACCTGCTCATCGCTTACTCCGACGGCGTTACCGAACCGGAAAACGACTTTGGTGAGTTTGGCGAGGACCGTCTGCTGGAAATTATCCGCCGCAACCGGCACCAGTCCCTTGCCGCTATCTCCAGCCATGCCATGCGCGCGGTGCGCAGCTGGATCGGCGACGCGGAGCAGCCGGACGACATTACCCTAGTGCTTGCCCGGCAGTTGTGAATTTTTTCTTGCATCGAACAGTGCCGGCGCGGCTTTGGACACACCGCCGGAATAGGAGCATGCTCAAGCTATGCAGAGGATTTGTAAGTGCTTTTCGAAGACCCTGGGGCTGACGCTGGTCCTGCTGTCCGCATTGCTGGCCACGGTTCCCTTCAATGGAATCGCCCAGGCAGTGCCGCAGCGCCAAACCAGCACCCCCTACACTGGCGACCTTTCCGTATTCGAGTACAAGGACCGCGACCAGAAGTTACAGGTCCAGCGCGTGATGGATCTGCTCGGCATTAGCCCAGGCAAATCCGTCGCGGACGTTGGAGCGGGCTCAGGCTGGTTCACAGTACGCGCCGCAACCCGTGTCGGGCCGCGGGGAACCGTGTTTGCTGAAGACATCAATCCGGTCGCGGTCAAGACGATCGCCGCGCGTGCGCAAAAGGGCGGTCTGGCCAATGTTCACGTCGTGCAAGGTACGCCGGATGACCCCAAGCTGCCCGCGAACAGTGTCGACGCGGTGCTGATGCTGAAGGTGTATCACGAGATCGCGCACCCTGAAGTGTTGCTCGCCAAGCTGAAGCCTGCGCTCAAGGCGGGAGCGAAGGTAGGCATCATCGACCGCAACGGCAACGGCGCCGACCATGGACTGAACGAAGCAGTCGTCGAAAAGGAAATGGACGCGGCCGGCTTTCACCGCACAGGCCTTTACGACTTCACCAAAACCGATGGCCAGGATTACTTCCTCATCTTTGAAAAGAACTGACAGGGCTGTGCCAACGTTTGGCTTCATGCTGCTCTACAATCAGGGCGAAGCGGCCGCTCGCGGCTCATCGCCGCAAGGAGGGCAGCGCACGGTGTCCAGGTTTCTCGCCATCGCCATCGGGGGCTCGCTGGGCGCGCTGGCACGCTACGGCGTCGGCTCGCTTATCAGTAACCGTGCCGGTAGCAGATTCCCCTACGCCACTTTCGTCATCAACATCACTGCCTGCTTTGTGATTGGCTTCATCGTGACGTATCTGGCCCGGCGGCCGGAGCTCAACTCGTTCTGGCGCTACCTGATCCCGGTCGGCTTTGTCGGCGCATACAGCACCTTTTCAACCTTTGAGCTGGAGATCTTCGTGCAGCTGGAAACGAGTGCATTTCTACCGGCCAGCCTGTATGTGCTCGGCAGCCTTCTGGTCGGCCTGCTCGCGGTATGGTTCGGGGTCGTGCTGGGCCGCGCGGTTTCCTAGCGTTACACGGGCGCCGCACTCGTTCCGGCGATGTTTTGCCCAAACTCTTCTGCGCTTATGTCGACCGGCTCTCGATCCTTGAACGAGAGCGCGAACAGCACCAGCACCACCGCCGAACAACCCGCCGCGACCAGCCAGATACTCCTCCACCGGTGGCCGCCCTGCGCGTAGTGGTCCACCACCGCGCCCGACAGGTACGAGCCCAGCAGCATCCCGGCTCCATACGTAATCTGCGTGATAAGCCCCTGCGCCGCCGCGCGCGCTGCTATTGGCGCCTTGCGGTCGACATAGATCTGACCGGTCACAAAAAAGAAGTCGTAGCAGATGCCGTGCAGCAGGATGCCGGCCCACAGCAGCGCCATGCCGCTGCCGCTGTTGCCGAACGCGAACAGCGCATAGCGCAGCGCCCACGCCGCCATCCCGGCCAGCAGCATGCCCTTCACGCCGAGCCGCCGAAAGAACCACGGGATCAGCAGCATGCAGCCTAGCTCGGAAAACTGGCCGCCCGTCATCTTGCCCGCGGCATCGTGCACGCCCGCTTCGTTCAGAAACAGGTTGGTGAATGCGTAATAAAACTGCAGCGGCACGCAGATGAGCAGCGACGCCGCCGCAAACACGGCAAACGAGCGGTCGCGAAACAGCGCCAGTACCTCTGCTGAAAACATCCTGCGCGGCAGGGCATCGGCCTCGCCCGGCCCGCGCGCCGGCGGCGTATGCGGCAGCGTCAGGCTGTAGAGCGCCATGGCCAGCGACGCAATCGCCGCGATGCGCAGCGGCGCCGCCGTTGCCTCCAGCGCCAGCCCGCCCACCAGCAGCCCGGCCGCGATCCACCCCACCGTGCCCAGCACCCGCAGCGGCGCGAACTCGACGCCAGGGTCGCGCATCTGGCGGAACGCGAGCGTGTTCGTCAACGCGAGCGTGGGCATGTAGCAGCAGGCATACAGCAGCAGCAGACCGTACACCGGCACGAACGCGCGGCTGTCCGAGGCAGCCCACAGCAGCACCGCGCCCAGCAGGTGCAGGGCCGCCAGCAGCTTCTCCGCCGCAAAGGCGCGATCCGCCAGGCTGCCCGCGACAAACGGCGCGACCAGCGCACCCACGGCGGTCGAGCCGGCCACCAGAGCAATGCGCGTGCCGGAAAAGTGCAGCGTCGTGCCCAGCCACGTGCCCACCGTAACGTACCAGGCGCCCCAGATGAAGTACTCAAGAAACAGCATGACAGCGAGCCGCGTCTTGATGCCGGCGCTCGAGTGCGGGAAGGAAGTCATCTGAAAGCCATTCTCCGGTCCCGAACAGGCAGGCGTCAAAGCGGGTTAAGGCAGCGGCGCGGTCTTCCTCGCCTTGCGCGCCAGTTGCAGGAACGAGCGATGCAGCGGCCCCTCACGCTTCGGGTTCCACGCAATCACCAGATCGATCGAGGCATCGCGGCTGCGCAGCGGCGCGAAGACAACGCCAGCCGGCGCTAGCCTGAGCGTGTTTTTGGGCAGGATCGCCACGCCCTCGCCGGCTGCTACCAGCGTAAGCACGCCGCTTGAAACAGAAGACGACGCCGCGATTGCCGGGGAAAAACCCGCGCCGCGGCACAGCGCGATCACCTTGTCGAACAGGGCGGGCGAAGTATCGCGCTGGGTGATGACAAATCGCTCGCTCGCGAGCCGGCGCAGGTCGACAGGCTGCCCGGCCAGCGGGTGTCCGGCAGGCAGCGCGGCCACCAGCGGCTCGACATAGAAGCGTTCCGCCTGCAGGTCATTGCTGACGGGCGATTGCAGCACTCGCGTGAAACCGATGTCGATGGCGCCCGAGAGCAGCGCGTCCGGCTGCTGCATGGGCGTCAGCTCGATCAGCGAAACGCGCACCCCGGGGGAGCGCTCGCGGAATTTGCGGATCAGCGCCGGGAAGAACGAATCGGTGCCGCCGATGAAAAACCCAATCGCGAGCGTGCCGGCCTCGCCCCGCGCCGAGCGCCGCGCCTCCTCGACCGCGCGCTCCGCCGCGGCCAGCGTGCGGTGCGCTTCCACCAGGAAAATCTCTCCGTGCGGCGTCAGCCGCGCACGGTGCTCGCGCCGGTCGAACAGCGCCACCCCGAGCTCCTCCTCCAGGTCCCGCATCTGCTCGCTTACGGCCGACTGCGAGACATGAAGGGTCGAGGCTGCCCGGGCAAAGCCCCGCGCTTCAGCCACGGCGCGGAAGTAGCGAAGATGGCGCAGCTCCATCGGCCTAGTTTATCGGTTTTTGCGATAAAGACGCGCGGAATAAACTGTTTGGCAATCGTTGTGCAACAGGCGCACACTTAGGCGTGCCCCCGTTGCCGCTGGAGGGTGCGGAAAGGATCGGGTTCCCTATGTGGATCGTCAAGCTGGCGCTCGATCGCCCGTATACCTTCATCATTCTGGCGCTGCTTATCCTCATTCTCAGCCCGGTCGTGATCCTGCGCACGCCTACCGACATCTTTCCAGACATCAACATACCCGTCGTCGCGGTCAACTTCCTCTACAGCGGGCTCAACGCGGAGGACTTCGAGGGCCGCATTACAAGCCCCTATGAGAAGGCCCTAACCGCGCTCGTCGATAACATCGAACATATTGAATCGACGACTTACAACGGTGAGAACGTCGTCAAGATTTACCTGCAGCCGGGCGCAAGCCTCGACACCGCGAACGCACAGGTGACCGCCGTTTCGCAGTACCAGCTCAAGCAGCTGCCGCCGGGCACTTTGCCGCCGGAAATCATCAACTTTTCCGCGTCCAGCGTGCCCATCCTGCAGCTCGGCATCTCGGGCGAAGGATTGTCAGAGCAGCAGCTGAACGACTACGCGACCAACTTCATCCGGCCCCAGCTCACCACGGTGCCCGGCGCCGTGCTCCCGCTCACCTATGGCGGCAAACAGCGCCAGATCACCGTCAACATGGAGCCCGAGCAGATGCAGGCCAAGGGCGTCGCGCCCGCCGACCTGCTCAACGCGCTCCAGGCGCAGGACCTGGTACTGCCCTCGGGCACCGCCAAAATCGGCGTCAACGAGTACGACGTGACCACCAACGCCGCGCCCGAGACCGTCAGCGGCATCGCGGATATTCCCATCAAGCAGGTCAACGGAAGCACCGTGTATGTGCGCGACGTTTCCACCGTGAGCGACGGCTTCCAGAACCAGACCAACATCGTCCGCCAGAATGGCCGGCGCGGCGTGCTTATCAGCGTGCTCAAGAGCGGCAGCGCTTCCACGCTTTCGGTGGTCGCGGGCATCCGCAATCTTCTGCCCCGCGTCGCCACCCTCGTCCCGCCCCAGACCAAAATCGCGCCCATCGCCGACCAGTCGGTCTTTGTGCGCAGCGCGGTGCAGGGCGTCATTCGCGAGGCCGTTATCGCCGCCGCCCTCACCGGCCTCATGATCCTGCTTTTCCTCGGCTCCTGGCGCTCGACGCTCATCATCGCGGTCTCGATTCCGCTCTCCATTCTCACTTCGATCCTGGTGCTCTCGCTCCTCGGCGAAACCATCAACACCATGACGCTCGGCGGCCTCGCGCTCGCGGTCGGCATCCTGGTCGACGATGCAACCGTGACCATCGAAAACATCGAGCGCTTCATTGAGGAAGGCTACGAACTGCGCCAGGCCATTCTCGACGGCGCCGCGCAGATCGCCGTGCCTGCGCTGGTTTCCACGCTCTGCATCTGCATCGTGTTCCTGCCCATGTTCTTCCTCAACGGCGTCACGCGCTACCTGTTCGTGCCGCTGGCCGAGGCGGTCGTGTTCGCCATGCTCGCGTCGTACATCCTGTCGCGAACACTCGTCCCCACGCTTGCAATGTACCTGCTGCGCATCCATCACCCGGCGCCTTCGCGCAATCCCCTGGTGCAGTTCCAGCAGGCGTTCGAGCGAGGCTTTGAGCGGGTTCGCGGCGGGTACCAGTCGCTGCTCGCGCAACTGGTGCTGCGCCGAACTATTTTTATCCCGGTGTTCCTGCTTGCGTGTCTCTGCGCGTTTCTGCTGGTGCCGTTCCTCGGCCGCGACTTCTTCCCCAGCACCGACTCAGGCGAGTTCATCCTGCATGTGCGCGGCAAGACTGGCCTGCGCATCGAGGAGACAGCCAAGCTCTGCGACCTGGTCGAAGACCAGATCCGCCGCACCGTTCCCGCGTCTGAGCTCGACACCATTCTCGACAACATCGGCCTGCCGTACAGCGGACTCAACACCATGCACGCGACCTCGGGCCTGGTCGGCGCGGGTGACGCCGATATCATCGTGAGCCTGAAGCAGCGCCACCATGCAACCGCCGATTACGTGCGCCGTCTGCGCGCCTCGCTGCCCGTCCAGTTCGCCGGCGACATCTTCTACTTCCTGCCCGCCGACATCACCACGCAGATCCTCAACTTCGGGCTGCCCGCGCCCATCGACGTGCAGATCCAGGGCGCCGACGTGTACCAGAGCAAGGCCATCGCCGACAACCTGCTGAAGCAGCTGCGCCAGGTGCCGGGCCTTACCGACCTGCGCGTGCAGCAGCCGCTCGACTACCCGGTGCTCAATCTCGCCGTCGACCGCACCAAGGCTTCGCAGGGCGGCTTTACCGAGCGCGACGTGGCGCAGAGCGTGCTCAACAGCCTGAGCGGCTCGTTCCAGATCACGCCCATGTTTTTTCTCAACCCCAAGAACAACGTGGTCTACGACCTCACCGCGCAAACCCCGCAGTACGCCGAGCAGTCCATCCAGGAGCTCGAAAACATTCCCATCCACTCCGCCACCACGCCGGCGAGCGGCATTCTCGGCGATGTGGCGACCATTCAGCGCAAGAATGAAATGGCGGTGGTCTCGCATTACAACATCCGCCGGACTATTGATATTTACGGCGCGGTGCAGGGGCGGGACCTCGGCGGAGTGGGCGCGGATGTCGAGCGCATCGTCGCGCACAACAGCCGCCACCTCCCGCGCGGCACCTTTATCGATCTGCGCGGCCAGCTGCGCACGATGCAGAGCGCGTATCTCGCCCTGCTCGCCGGCCTCGCCTTTGCCATCGTGCTTGTCTACATGCTCATCGTGGTCAACTTCCAGAGCTGGCTTGACCCCTTCATCATCATCACCGCGCTGCCGGCCGCGCTTGCGGGCATCGTGCTGTTCCTTTTCTTCACCCACACCACGCTCAGCGTGCCGGCGCTGATGGGCGCCATCATGTGCATGGGCGTGGCTACGGCGAACTCGATCCTGGTGGTCTCGTTCGCGAAAATCCGCTTCGCCGAGCACGGGGATGCTGTCCGCGCCGCCATTGAGGCCGGCGCCACGCGCTTCCGCCCGGTCTGCATGACCGCGCTCGCGATGATCATCGGCATGGTGCCCATGGCGCTCGGCCTGGGCGATGGCGGCGAGCAGAATGCGCCGCTCGGCCGCGCCGTGATCGGCGGCCTGCTGCTCGCCACCCTGGCTACACTTACGTTTGTCCCGTCTGTGTTTGGCCTGCTGCACAGCCGCCAGCATGCCAGGCGCGGCGCCCCCGCCCAGGCGCATGCCTGACCATGAGGACTCCCCCGATGAACGATCCACGACCCAACCCGAACGAGAACGAAGCCATGCGCGATACCGGCACGGCGCTGCTTCCAGAGCCGGCCGAGGTTCCGAAAGCGCCCGCAACGCCGCCCGCAACACCGCTTGGCCCGGTCTCTGGCGACCAAGCGCCCACGCCGCCGGTAAGCCGCGGCCGCGGGCCGCTCGTGCTCGGCATCACCGTCTGCGTGCTGCTGGCCGCGCTCATTTACGCGGGCATTCGCTCCCGCGCGAAGAACGAACAGGCTCTCACCCAAAGCACCGACGCGGTCGCGATCCCAGTGGTCCACGTCATCACCCCCACCGGCGGCAGCCAGGCCGCGCAGGTGGTGCTGCCGGCCAACGTCAGCGCCTTTGTCGACACGCCCATCTACGCGCGCACCAGCGGCTATCTGCAGCACTGGTACTTCGACATCGGCGCTCACGTCGACAAAGGCGCGCTGCTCGCCGTCATCCAAACCCCCGAGCTCGACAGCCAAGTCGCGCAGGCGCAGGCCGATGTCAAAACCGCGCAGTCCAACCTCCAGATCGCGCAGATTACCGCAACCCGCTGGGCCAGGCTGCTTGCGAAGAACGCCGTCTCGCACCAGGAGGCCGACCAGGCCACCAGCGATCTCGCCTCGCGCCAGTCCGCCCTGTCCTCGCAGGATGCAAACGTAAAACGCCTGCAGCAGATGCAGGGCTTCGAGCGCATCTACGCGCCGTTCGCGGGCGTCATCACCGCGCGCAATGTCGATACCGGCTCGCTGATCGAAGCCGGCCAGAACACTACCCAGAAGGAGCTCTTCCACCTCGCCGCCACCGGCCGCCTGCGCGTGTTCGTGCCCGTTCCCGAGGTCTACCAGAGCGCCGTTCACGACGGCGCGCGCATCGAGATCACCGTCGATGCCTTCCCGAATGAAAAGTTCTACGGCACGCTCGCGCGCAATTCCCGCGCGGTCGATCCGGCCTCCCGCACGCTCAACGTCGAGGTCGATGTCGACAACACCACAGGCAAGCTGCTGCCCGGCGCCTACGCCTTCGTGCACCTCGACCTGCCCCCGGCTCTGCAGGCCTTGACCATTCCATCCAACGCGCTGCTGTTCCGCGGACAGGGCATGCAGGTCGGCGTCGTCCAGAACGGCCGCGTCACGTTGCGCGACGTCAAAATCGGGCACGACTACGGCGCGTCTGTCGAGATCGTGCAGGGCCTCAAGCCGTCGGACCGGGTCGTGCTCGATCCCAGCGACTCGCTCGAGAGTGGCGATTCGGTGCGCGTGCAGGCCGAGAGCCGCGCAGCGGGGTCTGACAAGCGGGCCGCGGAATGAGCCCGCGCATTCTCATCGGCGGCTTCGCGACCGGCGTTCTCGCGTTCTCTTCGCTCGTCCTTGCCGGTTGCACCGTAGGCCCTCGCTACGCGCGGCCCGGCACACCCATCGCGCCAGCTTTCAAGGAGCAGCCCCACGCCACGCCCACTCCCGGCGACGGCTGGTCCGTCGGCACTCCGCTCGACGCAGCCCTCAAGGGCGACTGGTGGACGCTCTACCGCGACTCCCAGCTCGACGCCCTCGAAGCTGAAATCGACACCGCCAACCAGACCCTGAAAGCCGCCGAGGCCAACTTCCGCGCCGCCCGCGCGCAGGTCAGCTACAACAAGGCCAGCTACGCGCCCACCATCGGTACCGCGCCCTCCATCCAGAGCCTGCGCGACTCCTCCAACCAGCCTTACTTCAACCCGGCGCTCGCGAACAATGGAGTCGGCAGCTTCAATCTTCCCTTCGACCTCAATTACGAGGTCGACCTGTGGGGCCGCATCCGCCGCTCGGTCGCGAGCGCGCGCGAGCAGGGCCAGGCCGCCGATGCCGACCTTGAAAACGCGCGCCTCAGCCTGCATGCCGAGCTCGCGCTGGACTACTTCGACGCCCGCGCCACCGACGCCCAGCTCAAGCTGGTGCTCGACACCATCGGCGCCTACCAGCAGGCGTACAACCTCACGCAAGACAGGTTCCAGGGCGGCGCCGCACCCCAGTCCGACGTCGACCAGGCGCTTACCCAGCTCAACACCGCGCGCGTGCTCTCGACCGATCTCGGCGTCGAGCGGACCGCCGACGAGCACGCCATCGCCGTGCTCACCGGCAAGCCGCCGGCGGCATACACACTCGCCTCCGACCCGCTCAACCTGCAGCCGCCCGCGCTGCCGCAGGTGCCCGGCGTGCTGCCCTCGCAACTGCTCGAGCGCCGCCCCGACATCGCCGCCAGCGAGCGCCGCATGGCGTCCGCCAACGAGCAGATCGGCATTGCCGATGCGGCCTTTTACCCCACCCTCTCGCTCAGCGCGCAGGCCGGTCTGCTCGGCACCTCCGCGCTCAACTGGTTCACCTGGCCCAGCCGTTTCTGGGCCGTCGGGCCAACCTTCTCTGAGACGCTGTACGACCACGGCCGCCGCCGCGCCAACGTCAACATTGCCGCCGCCGACTACGACCAGACCGTCGCCAACTATCGCCAAACCACGCTCACCGCGTTCCAGCAGGTCGAGGACAATCTCGCCGCGCTGCGCATCCTTGAAACCGAAGCCCAGCAGCAGCACGAGACCACCACCAGCGCCGAGCAGACGCTCGACCTGTTCAACATCCGCTACGAGGGTGGCGTCGATACATTTCTGCAAGTGGTTACATCACAGACCGCCGCGCTCAACAATCAGCGCAACGACATCGACATCATGCGCCGCCGCCTCGATGCAAGCGTGCTGCTCATTAAGGCGCTCGGCGGCGGCTGGAACACCTCGCAGCTGCCGAAGCTGTAGGTGAGATCTTCCACGTACAGCCTCGTCGCCTCTGGGGCATCCTTCATGCCTACTGGCTTTTGCGTTCCGGTATTCCCTGACGATGTCGCGGCTCGAACTAGCCGGTCTTCAAAGGGCCGGCGACCCTGTAATGACTAAAAATAATGCCGGTCGGCGTTGTGTTCGTGCTGACGAGATCGAGGGAGCGTGCCGGCGTGCCTTCCGCAAACAAGCGCTTGCCCGTGCCCAACAGGACCGGATAGACGATCAGCAGGATTTCATCCGCAAGCCCATGTTCGAACAGCGTCGAGGTCAGCGTGGAGCTGCCCCAGAGAATAAGGCCCGGGCCATCCTGAGACTTTATGCGGCGAATGCCCTCGGCGATGTCCGGTCCAAGGCCCTCGAACGGCCCCCATGCAAGACTTTCCGGACGGTGGGTAACGACATATTTTGTTGCCGCATTGAGGCCGTCCGCCATCGGACTGCTCGGCGCCTTTGGCCAGAAGCCCGACCAGATGTCGTAGGTGCGACGGCCAAGCAGCAGATCGAAGCTCTCGCCATGCGCGGCGAGGATTGCGTCCCGGCCAGCGGGGGTCCGGTAGGGCGCGGTCCAGTCGCCGTAGGGGAAATCGCCGTCATCGGCGGAGTGCTGGATCACGCCGTCCAGCGAGATGTGTTCCGTGATTTTGAGCTTTCTTATTTGAGCCTCCGTGTTCCGGGATTGTAATTTCTATTCTGGGGGCATTGCGAGGAAGCTGCAATCGCCCTATTCCTTACCCGCATCCGCCATCCGCCGCGTATTCCGCAGACATATGGCCAGCACCGCCCCCGACAGCGCCACCCCGGCCACCGTGAACAGCCCGCTCGCATAGCTGTGCGACGCGGTGCTCAGCCTGCCCACCGTGACCTGCCCCAGAAACGCTCCGAACCCGCCGATGCACGTGATGACCGCGATCCCGCCCGCGGCTGCGGTGCCTTCCAGCCTGCTCGTCAGCCACGTCCAGAACGGGCCTTCCATGCTGAACACGCCCATCGTCGCCAGCGTAAACGCCGCCAGCACCGCTCCCAGCGAGTGCGCATATACCGCCGCCGTAAACCCCGCCGCCGAGCCCACCATGCAGCCCACCACGTGCCATCGCCGGTCGCTCCAGCGGTCCGAGCTCCAGCCCACCGCCATCATGGCTAGCGCGGTGATCAGGTAGGGCAGCGCCGTCCACCGCGCCAGCGCCGCCGCGCTCAACCGGCTGGCCTCGGCCGAGGCATGCAGAAACAGCGGCAGCCACAGGTTGACGACATACACGCACACCTGGTCGGCAAAAAACAGCCCGGCCAACAGGTACACCGCCGGCAGCTTCAGCGCGTCGACAAACCGCTTGTGCACGCCGGAGCCCTGCTCCACGCGGTCCTGCGCAAGCTCCGCCTCCAGCCACTCCCGCTCCCTGGGCGCCAGCCATTTCGCCTCGCGCGGATGCTCCTTCAAAACGAACAGCACCGACACGCCGCCCAGCATCGTCGGAATCCCTTCCGCGATGAACAGCCACTGCCAGCCGCGCAGGCCGCCGAGGCCGCCCAGCCCCAGCAGCCAGGCCGCCACCGGGCCGCCCACTACGCCCGCGATCGCGGTCGCCGTCATAAAGCGCGCCACCGCCCGCGCCCGCTCGCGCGACGGAAACCAGTACGTCAGATACAGGATCATGCCAGGAAAAAATCCGGCCTCGCTGATGCCCAGCAGAAAGCGCAGCGCGTAAAACTCATGCGGCGTGCGCACCAGCGACAGGCACGTGGCCACGATGCCCCACGAGATCATGATGCGCGCCATCCACTTGCGCGGGCCCACCTTCGCCAGGATCAGGTTGCTGGGTATGTCAAACAGCGCCGAGCCGATAAAGAACAGCCCCGCGCCGGTCCCGTACACGGCGTCGCTCATATGCAGGTCGGCCTTCATCTGCAGCGCGGCATAGCCCACATTCACCCGGTCCAGGTAGGCCAGGATGTACAGCAGAAACATATACGGGATCAGCCGAAACGTGATCCTGCGATACATTCCGCGTGCGTCGACCGCACTGTTCTCCGACCCGGACGCTGCCGCTTGAACCGTCGCCATAGCATCACTCTATCCGGTCGCGCACCCGCGCCTTGGTCAAACCCGGGTAGATTGGAAGCATCATGCCTGCGCACGGGATCCACGAAACGGAGCTGCTGGTTCTGCTGCTGGTCGCCTTTACGGCGCTGCTGGCGGCGGCGGCGCAGCGCTTCAAGATTCCCTATCCCATCGTGCTGGTGCTCGGCGGCCTCGGCCTGTCGCTGGTCCCCATCTTTCCCGATATCTCGCTCAACCCCACGCTCATCTTCCTGGTCGTGCTGCCGCCGCTGCTCTACAGCGCCGCCCTGCGCACCTCCTGGCGCGAGTTCCGCTTCAACCTGCTCCACATCCTGCTGCTCGCCTTTGGCGCAGTCGCCTTTACCGTCGCCGGCGTCGCGGTCGCGACCCATCTGCTGCTTCCCGACTTCGATCTCGCCACCGGCGCGGTGCTGGGCGCGGTCGTCTGCGCCACCGACGCGATCGCCGCCTCGGCCATCGGCCGCCGCGTCGGCCTGCCGCAGGAGATGCTCGACCTGATCGAAGGCGAAAGCCTGGTTAACGATGCCGCCGGACTGCTCGCGCTGCAGTTCAGCGTCGCGCTCGTCACCTCGCGCACGCTGCCTACCCTCGGCGGCGGCGCGGCCCAGCTGCTTCTGCTCATCTTCGGCGGCATCGCGGCCGGCCTCGCCGTCGGCGCCGTCATCTATATGTTTCAGCGCCCCGTGCAGGGCACCGCGCTGCAAACCCTTGTCGGCCTCGCCACGCCCTACTTCGCCTACCTGCTGGGCGAGAGCATTCACGCCTCCGGCGTGCTCGCCACCGTTACCTGCGGGCTCTACATCGGGCGCAAATCCTCCCAGGCGCTCACCTCCGAGGCCCGGCTTGAGTCGAGCGCCGTCTGGAACACCATCGAGTTCGGCCTCAACGGCATCGTCTTCATCCTCATCGGCCTGCAGCTGCCCACCGTGCTCGACGGCATGCGCCCGCTGCACTGGGCCTCGCTCATCGCCGGCGCCGCGTTCATCTGCCTGCTGCTGTTGCTGCTGCGCTTCCTGTGGATCTACCCGGCCGAGTGGGCCTCGCGCCTGGTGCGTGAGCGTTGGTTCGGCCATGCCCCGGGCCACTCGATGGAACCGGCCGACGCCCGCCGCACCTTCGTCATCGGCTGGGCCGGCATGCGCGGCGTGCTCACCCTCGCCGCCGCGCTCTCCCTGCCCGATACCACCGATGCCGGCGCGCCCTTCCCGCACCGCGCCGGCATCCTCTTTCTCGCGTTCGCCGCCATCCTGGTTTCGCTCACCGGCCAGGGGCTTACCCTGCCCTGGATCATCCGGCGCCTGCGCGTCTCCGCCTCGCCGCATCTGCTGCAGGAAGAGCGCTGGGCGCGCCGCAAGCTGGTCACCGCGGCGCTGCAGATGCTCGAATCGATGCGCAACACGGCCAGCGAGGAAGAAGCCGCCGGCAAGGAAGCGATCGCGACCGAGCTTATCGAGCGCTACTACCGCCAGCGGCTCGAATCACTCCAGGACGGCGACGGCAAACGCCCCTCCGCGGCCCGCGAGCAGGCCGGGTTTGCCGCCGTCTCCGCACGCCTGCGACACGTCGAGCGCGGCGAATTGACGCGGCTTGAAGCGGCAGGCAGCATTGGCGGCGATACCCACCGCAAGCTCGAACGCGAACTCGATCTGCTCGACCTTCGTTTTCCCGGCGCTTGAAGCGAAGACCCCCTGCGCGGGAGGCGGTCACTTCGTGGCGTGTCTACCGGATGCTTGCAGCCTCAGCCTATGTGGGCCTCCCTCTGGTCGGCATTGGCGATTTCGATCCCGACCAACGGGAGGGCCACTGCTGTCGACGTTGCAAACACAGGTACACGCGTCACGAAGTGGCCGCCTCCCGCGCAGGGGGTCTACCAGCTTCCTCTTTCACCGAACACGTCGATCACCTTGCCCAGCCGTTCCCAGCCGCGGGTCCAGTTCAGCTGCAGCGCCTTTTCGAGCGTATCCGCGTCGCCGGCTTTGACTGCTTCGATAATCGCCTCATGCTCGGCCACCGACAGGTTCAGGTCGTGCAGGCTGGAGGAGGCGTACAGCCGCCAGTAGCGCTCCGCCTGCGGCTCAACCGAGCGGTGCAGCGCCAGCAGCCGCGGTCCGGCGCCTGCTTCCACAATCAGGCAGTGGAACTCGCGGTCCAGGTCGAAGATCGAGCCTGGCCCGGTCGAGCTTTCCGCGACCGCCGCCAGCTGCTTATTCACGGAGGAAAGTTTTCGCGCCAGCGCCATGCGCTCCGGATCGATCTCGCCGGCAACCATGCGGCCGGCGAGGCCTTCCGTGTGGCCGATGATGTCGTAGAGCTCGGCCGCGTCTTCCTTGGTCAGCGGCGCCACCACGATGCGGCATTTATTCGCCGAGCGATGCTCGTGCACGTAGCCGTCGCGCTGCAGCCAGTGCAGCGCCGCGCGCACCGGGGTCCGGCTGATGTTGAGCCGCTCGGCCAGGTCGCCTTCCACGACCCAGGTGCCGGGCGAGAGCCGCCCATGCACAATCAGCTCGCGTATCTGCTGAAAGGCTGTTATCACACTGCTGCCATGTTCGGGTTTGGGTGGGAGTGTCTGCGTGGAGAGGGGGGAGTTTTTTGCCATAGCCTTCGTATTTCACCAAGAAAGAGTTCCGACCTGCAGGCCTGTCCGCTTGTTCCGCGCCACCGCACAGGCGGCGTTTGCAAGCACTGGCGAAAGGGATTGCACAGCGAGCGTTCAGCAAACCCATCCGTTATAGCAGAATGCCTTTACGCCTTTGCACGACCATCCAATTGTCGTGCGCATGATCCACGCGCGATTGTATGCGCACGTAAGCTGGTTTGTATTCAAGCGCTTCAGTGCATCCCACATCTGAACCAAAGGGAGATTCCAGATGCGGAAACAGATCACAGACCAGGGCGGCGCGGCGAAGACGCAGGCAGGGGAGCAGGCAGGCTGGCTCGATATGGAAGAGCTAGCCCAGGTCGAAGTCAGCTCGGAAGCTGCGGGCCACCCTATCGAGAACGCCCTGGTGCCGGCCGCGGCGCAGGGCGGCGCAGCCATCTGGCAGGCGGCCGCGCCCGGGCCAGCCACCATCACGCTGCGCTTCGATACGCCGCTCGCGGTCACGCGCGTCCTGCTGCACTTTTCAGAGCCGCGGCACGAACGCATGCAGGAGTGGGCCCTGGCCGCCGTGCTGGCCGACGGCACCCGCCGCGAACTGCTGCGGCAGGGCTGGAACTTCAGCCCGGGCGGCTCGACCGAGCAGCGCGAGGAGCACGCGCTCGATCTCAAACAGGTCTCCGCCCTCACGCTTTCCATCGACCCCGACCCGGGCCGCAACCGCTACCCGGCCACGTTGAACGCGTTCCGCGTAAGAGGTTCCCTATAACGAGCAATTCCACCCGAAACTGCATGGGAACCGCGTTCACTCGATCCAAAGTGAACGCGGCTTCCTGTAAACAAACCAAATAGTCGAAATCCAAACCGAAAACACGAAAACTGAACTGCCGGCAGGCTTTCCGAAACCCTAAACCGGGTTCGCCCACCCGCCCACATCCCGGGTCAGTTCATTCGCCTCTTCCGGCCCCCACGAACCGACCTTGTAGGTGTGCACCTTCGGCAGGTCTTTGAGCAGCGGGTCCAGCAGCCGCCAGCTCTCTTCCACATAGTCCTCGCGCGCAAACCAGACCGGATTGCCGCGCATCGCGTCTTCCAGCAGCTCCTCGTAGGGCAGCAGGTCGTTGGTGCCGCACTGCTGCGAGGCATTCAGCTCCACCATGCAGCCGCGCAGTGTATCGCCGGCCTCTTTCACCGAGCCGCCGATCGCCACCACCGGCTCCGGGCTCAGCCGGAAACGAACGTAATTCTGCGGCGTCAGCTTGTCCGAGAACACGGCCGGGGTCTGCCGCAGGGTCGCGATAATCTCGGTCGCGGTCTTGTTGAGCGACTTGCCGGTGCGGATAAAAAACGGAACATCCCTCCAGCGCCACGAATTGATGTTGAGCCGCATGGCCGCGAACGTTTCCACGCTCGAGCTCGGCTTCACGCCGGGCTCGTCCAGGTAGCCGTCGAACTGGCCCAGTACCACATCCTCGGATGTAATCGGCTTGATGCTCTTCAAGACCTTGACGCGCTCGTCCCGCAGCGCCTCCACGTCCGGGCAGGGCGGCGGCTCCATCGCAATGTTGCTCACCAGCTGCATCAGGTGATTCTGCACCACGTCGCGGATCGCGCCGACGCCGTCGTAAAAGCTGCCGCGGCCCTGCACGCCGAAGCTCTCGGCCATCGTGATCTGCACGCTTTCGACATACTGCCGGTTCCAGATCGGCTCCAGAAATGAGTTGGCGAAGCGGAAGAAGATGAGGTTCTGGACCGGGTTCTTGCCGAGGTAGTGGTCGATGCGGAAGATGGACTCTTCCGGAAACACTTCGTGGATGGCGTGGTTGAGCCCGGCGGCGGTTTCAACACTGTGGCCGAACGGCTTTTCGACCACGATGCGGCCGCCCTCGGCGCTGCCCGACCGCTTGAGCTGCTGCACCACCTGCACAAACATGGACGGAGGGATGGCGAGATAGTGGAGCGGGTGCTTGGCGTCGCCCAGCTCCTGGCGCACCTTGGTGAACGTCTCGGAATCGCTGTAGTCGCCGTCGACGTAGCGCAGGCAGCTCAGCAGGATTTCGAGGCCTTCCGGATCGACGCCGCCATGCTTCGCCACGCTGTCCTTGGCCCGGTTTTTCAGGTCGTCCAGCGTCCAGCCGGCTTTGGCCACGCCCACCACCGGCCCCTTCAGCTTGCCGCGCTTGGCCAGCCGCTGCAGCGAGGGAAAGATCTGCTTGTAGGCGAGGTCCCCCGTGGCGCCAAAGAAAACCAGTGCATCCGACACAATCTGCTCCATGAACCTTCCTTTCAAAACGAATGAGGACCCGATCGTCCCCGTGACATGAATCCGTGATCGCCGTGTTCATGATTCCACCAGTGCGAGCCGCGCGCAAATCACCGGGGCCTTGCGATGACTGCCTGTATCTGCGATGCATGCAGACGGCGTGCGTCGGGTTAGATCTTGCCTGTGCTTTCCAAAAGCCTTCCTCCTGCATGCACAACCTATTGTGCAACGTGCGGAAAGCCGCGCAGGCAGCGTGCACAACTGCTTTCTTGAGCGTTTTGACAATCGGCTTGGAGAAGCAGCATTCTGGAGGAGCGTAAGCGAACAAAAGGCGAATACAGTGCCCTGCTGCTTCGCTTCATTTCGCGCCAGATCGTGTTGAGGTGCAGCATGGATTCCGCGCAGACCGTTCACGGCTTTCACTCGATGGCGGCCGCTGGAGCCGCGCGGCCATGAAGACCTGGTTCAAAGAGGGCGCGGGCCAGCCCCCCGGCCAGCCTCTGTTCGCCTGCGTGCATGTGCCGGAGTTCGCGGCCCAGGCACTGCTGCGGCTGCGGCCCGGCTTGCGGGGCGAGCGGGTTGCCGTGCTCGAAGGCGCGCCGCCGCACGAACGCGTGTGCGCGGCCAACCCGCTGGCTCGGCGCGACGGGCTGCTGAACGGCATGACCCGGGTCGAGGCGGAGTCGATTGGTGGGGTGATGCTGCTCAATCGATCGGAGCGCGAAGAAGAGGCTGCGCGCGCGGCGCTGCTGGCCTGCGCCGGCAGCTTTACGCCCCGGGTTGAAAGCCTGCATACGAACGACGCGGCGGTATGTGTGCTGGATGCGGCAGGGCTGGCGCGGCTGCACCGCGATGCGCAAACGTTTGCCGAGGCTTTGCGCCGCGCGTTCCAGTGCCGGGGGCTGCACGGCTCGATCGCCGTCAGCGCGAACTTCCACGCGGCCTGCGCGCTGGCGCGGGGCCGGCCGGGGATCACGATTGCCGCGCCCGGCGAGGAGCGGAAGATGCTGGCGCCGCTGCTGCTCGAGGTGCTGGGGCTGAGCGCGGAGCAGGCGCGGACACTGGGTTTGTGGGGTATCCGCACGCTGGGCGGCGTGGCGGCGCTGCCGCAGAAGGAGCTGACCGCGCGCCTGGGCCACGCCGGCAAGCGGCTGCGCGAGCTGGCGCGGGGCGAACACAAACACCTGTTTACGCCAGTGCCGCCGCTGCCGCTGCCTGAACCCTCGCGCCTGGATGCGACGCCGGCGCGGCTGGCCGCGCTGGTGGGCGAAGACCGCGTGGGTTCGCCCGTGCCGCAGAACAGAAATGCGCCGGACAGCTTCAGCCGCGAGCGTTTCACCCTGGAGCGCTGCCAGGGCGCTGTCGCAACACAGAAGCGCGCCCCGGCAATGCGCAGGCTGCGGCCGCCCGAGCCCGTGCATGTGCACACCGAGGATGGCCAGCCAGTGCGCTTCTGGTTCCGGGGCGAGCTGTTCCGCGTGCGCTCGGCGAGCGGCCCGTGGCAGCTCAATGGCGCCTGGCGGAGCGGCACCGCGTGGCCACACGAGTACTGGGATCACGAGTACTGGGACGTCGATGCGGAGCGCAGCCGGCCCGAGCCGCTGGCGCGCGTTGTGCCGGCGCAGCCCGAACTATACCCGTTCCTGCTGCATGCCCCTGCCGAGGAGGCGCCGCCGCGTGTGTGCTGCCGGCTGCGGCGCAATCTGGGGCCAGACATTAGCCAATACGCGTGGTGCGTGGAAAGCCTGTATGACTAGTTCCGGGTTGGCAGCAAGTCCATCGGCTCGGTCAGGCTGAACACCAGCTCCGAGCCTTCTTCGATCTGCGCCTGCGCGGGCTTCTGCAGCAGCAGGTGGGTTGTGACCAGGCCCGCGCCCACCAGCGCGCCTGCGCCGGCGCCCACCGGGCCGCCCAGCACGCCGCCAACGACCGCACCGGTGCCGGCGCCGCCGCCATACTCGGCAAGGTCCTTGGCGACGTGCGCCTTGGGCTGGATGCCGCCTTCCTGGTCGGTGTGGGTGCCGGGCTGGCCGCTGGAGATGGCCTGCGCGTAGAGGTGATAGGCGGTGCCGTCGGGCAGGATGACCGCATCGGGCCGCAGGCGGATGGTGGCGTGCGCGCCGAGGCGGTGGCCCTGCGTGACTTCGACTACGCGCCCGCGCAGCTCGGAGCCCATCGGGATCACGACGCGGCCGTCCTTGTAGACGTCCTTGGCTACCTGGGCGCGGAAGGTTTCACCATCCTGGGTGCGCCGAGTGCTGAGCGCCTGCAGCAGGCGGACGCGGATATCGGTGCCCTCGGCCAGCTGGTTGGCGGGCGAGGGCACCATGCCGACAATGCCGTAATCGGGGTTCTGGGGGCGGCTGATGAGGTGCGCGCCGCGCTCGTCCCGCTCGCTATTGGCCGCTTCGGAGTTGGGCATCGCGGCTGGCAGGCCCGCGCTGCTTCTTGAGGTGTCGTTGGTGCTGGTGACGATGCCGTAGTCCGGGTTTTCGACCGGGGCTGCCGCCGGCACCGCGGGTGCGGCGGCAGCAGGCACCGCGGGCGAGGGCTTGCGCGGCACGGGCGCCGGCGCGTCCTCGCTGGTCACAATGGCGTCATCGGCCGGGGGCTTTGCAACGCCGGTGTACTGGTCGCCTGCATTTGTGGCGCCTCGAGACTGGTCTGCCGCCGCAGGCGCGCTCTGGGCCAACGCGCCCGGCGCCAGGCACAGAGAGGCAGCCAGCAGAAGACCCGCAACACCGGTCCGGGGGGACGCATTCAAAACAGACAGAACAGACTTCATGACCTACTCCAGTCAGGGCCAACCAGAAACCCTTTGCACTGCCAGCCTATTTTGAGCGGGAACGATACTCCAAGGAAATCGAGGCGGACCGGCTCGAAAGGAACCACAAGGGTAAAGTTTGAACCAGAGCATTGCCGCGGCCAAGCCGCCGGGGCGTGAACATTCGACCAACCAGCAGCGCCGCGCTGCGGCAGGACGGCTTCTCTTGTTAGAATCTGGGTGGCTGGAGAGGGTTGGCATCAATAAATCTCGGCAGTCCCTGTCTGCCGGCACACGAAGAGCCGCGGAAAGCAAACGCCAGAGCATCGGAGAAGGGAAGCATGAACAATACGCAGTTCTTCGTCGCGATCGGCTTACCCATTGCTTCCTTTCTGCTCGTCTTCATGGCTTCCGCCGTGATTAACAGGAACGCCATCGTCGATCTGCGGGAAGCGCTCCAGTCTGGCCTGGCTTCCAACCGCTCGGCGATTGACGATCTGCGGGATTCGTTGCGCGCCGAGATGGCTGCCGAATCAACGAGTCTGCGCGCGGAGATGGCCGCTGGTTTTGCGGCTGTCAACCTGAGGGTTGATGATCTACGCAGCGAGATGGCTACCGAATCAGCGAGTTTGCGCGCGGAGATGGCCGCTGGTTTTGCGGCTGTCAACCTGAGGGTTGATGATCTGCGCAGCGAGATGACTACCGAATCAGCGAGTTTGCGCAGCGAGATGGCAGCCGGATTCGCGGCCGGCAACCAGCGGGTCGACGATCTGCGCAGCGAAACGACCGCTGGCTTCGGCACACTGAACACGCGCGTGGGCCGGCTTGAAGTCCGGCTGGATAGCATCGATAACGAGCTTCGCATCGGCCATGAAAGGCGCATCGCCACACTGGAGGCGCACGTACTGGGCCGGGCAAGTTGACCGGCCTGCCGGAAGGTCCCTGGAGTGGATTGGATTGAACATATCGCCAGTGCCATCCCGGGTCAGGCGCCGGTCCGCGTCGACCGCAGGCCGCGCCTTTCTGAACGGCTCCAGCACCGCATCACCACCGGAACACATACAGAGACACAAAGGACACAGATGACCGAGATCGTCGCCATACATGCCCGCGAAATTCTTGATTCCCGCGGCAATCCAACCGTTGAAGCAGAAGTGGTTCTCGAGGGCGGCATTCGCGGCCGTGCGGCGGTGCCCTCCGGCGCCTCGACCGGCGAGCACGAGGCAGTCGAGCTGCGCGACGGGGACAAAAATCACTACCTCGGCAAAGGCGTGCTGCAGGCGGTCGAGAACGTGGAGAGCGTGCTGGCGTCGGAGCTGACCGGCATGGACGCCGCGAACCAGCGCCTGCTCGACGCGACCATGATCGCGATCGACGGCTCGCCCAACAAGAGCAAGCTGGGCGCGAACGCGATCCTGTCGGTCTCGATGGCCGCGGCGCGCGCCTCGGCCACGGCACTGCACCTGCCGCTCTACCGCTACCTGGGCGGCGTGAACGCGTCCATTCTGCCCACGCCGATGATGAACATCCTGAACGGCGGCGCGCACGCCGACAACAATGTCGACTTCCAGGAGTTCATGGTGATGCCGGTGGGCGCGGAGCGGTTCGCCGACGCGCTGCGCTGGGGCACCGAGGTCTTCCACACGTTGAAGGGCGTGCTCAAGAAGCGCGGCTACTCGACCTCGGTCGGCGACGAAGGCGGCTTCGCGCCGTCGCTCAAGTCGAACGAGGAAGCGATCGAGCTCATCCTCGAGTCCATCGAGCTGGCCGGCTACAAGGCGGGCGAGGACATCGCCATCGCGCTCGATCCGGCCGCGAGCGAGTTCTACGACAAGGAGGCCGGCCGGTACATTTTCAAGAAGAGCGACCGGCGCGAGCTCAGCTCCGAGGACATGGCCCGCTACTGGGAAAGCTGGGCGCGCCAGTACCCGATCGTTTCGCTCGAGGACGGCCTGGCCGAGGACGACTGGGAGGGCTGGAAGTTCATGAGCGAGCTGCTGGGCTCGAGCATTCAGCTGGTGGGCGACGACCTGTTCGTGACCAACACGGAGCGGCTGCAGCGCGGCATCGAGGAAGGCGTGGCCAACTCGATCCTCATCAAGGTGAACCAGATCGGGACGGTATCGGAGACCCTCGAGGCGATCGAGCTGGGCCGCCGCTACGGCTACACGTCGATCATCTCGCACCGTTCGGGCGAGACCGAGGACACCTTCATCGCGGACCTCGCGGTCGCGACCGGCGCGGGGCAGATCAAGACCGGATCGGCCTCGCGCACCGACCGCATCGCCAAATACAATCAGTTGCTGCGGATCGAAGAAGAGCTGGGCCAGACGGCGGAGTACCTGGGTCTGGAAGCAGTCAATTTCGGGGAATAGGGGAAGCAGGCGCTTTGCTCGGGATGGCAGTGTGCCGCAAACAGGGTTTTCCCGGGCGGTATAGGCTTATTCAGAGTCGTGCGTTGAGCAGTGAACGGAACCACCACACTAGCACTCCAGGAGTTTTCTTTTGCACAAGATCGCGATCGGCGCAGCCGCGCCTTTCCTTCTCGCCATGACCGTACTGGCGCAGACCGCTACGAAGCCAGCCCCCGCGCCCCCGCTGCCCACCGCCAGCACCAAGCCGGGCCAGCCGCCGCCCCCGGCGCATCCGCTCACCGCGGCCCAGGCGCATGAGCTGATGCAGCTCACCGGCACCAGCCTGATCAAAACCCGCCTGGTCGACAACATCATGGCGTACTTTCAGCAGCGATTCCCGCCATTCATTCCGGCCGACGTCAAAACCGACCTGAAGGCCAGCCTGGACAAGATGGACATCGACACCCCGACGGTCGCGACCTACCAGCGCTACCTCTCGACCGACGATGCCGACAAGACCATCGCGTTCTACAAGACGCCGGCCGGCAAGAACCTGCTCACCGTGACGCCGATGCTGCTGAGCGAAATCCAGCAGGCGGCGCTCAAGGACGGCCAGGACACCTCGCGCGAGGTGATCGAGCGGCACAAGACGGAGATCGAAGCAGCGCAGAAGACCTATGAAGCGCAGCACCCGCAGCCAGGCGCGGGGCCGGCGCCGGGGCCGACCCTGGGACCGACGCCGAACAGCCCGAACAGCTCGCCGAAGAAGCCGCAGTAGCGGCTTGCCGGGCGCCCCGCATCGGCTAGTGTCGGTGTGTGGCGCCCCCGGCCTTGCAGCCAGCGTTGCCGCCATCGGGAAAGACAAAACAGCGCGGCGCGCTCCTCGCCGCGCGGACGCGAAGGAGCTTCGCCCATGTCTTTGCACTCTGCCCACAAACGCCCGCTCGTGCTCGCGATTCTCGATGGCTGGGGCATTCGCGCCGCGCAGGAAAACAATGCGATCGCGCTGGCGCGCAAGCCTACCTATGACCGGCTCCTGGCCGAGTTTCCGCACACGCTGCTGCGCGCGTCGGAGCATTACGTCGGGCTGCCCGACGGACAGATGGGCAACAGCGAAGTGGGGCACCTGAACATCGGCGCGGGGCGGGTGGTCGAGATGGACATCACCCGCATCGACGCGCTTGTCGCCGCGGGCACGCTCGGCCGCGAGCCTGCCATCGCGGCTGCGTTCGCGCATGCGCGCGAGCATGGCCGGGCGCTGCACCTGCTGGGCCTGGTCTCGGACGGCGGCGTGCACGCGCACCAAAACCACCTGTACGCGCTGCTGCGGGCGGCCAAGGAAGCGGGGCTCGATCGCGTCTACGTGCAAGCCTTTCTCGACGGGCGCGACACGCTGCCAACCTCGGGCGCCGGCTATCTGCAACAGCTGCTGGCACATATGGAGGAGTACGGCATCGGCCGGCTGGCGACCGTGAGCGGCCGCTACTATGCCATGGACCGCGACATGCGCTGGGAGCGAGAGAAGAAGGCCTCCGACGCGATGATCGCGGGCGTGGCCGAGGGCGGCGCGTACGAGGACCCGGTGGCGCGGGTACTGGAAAACTACGCGAACGGCGTGACCGACGAGTTTATTGTGCCGTTCGTGGTGACAGATAGCGAGGGCCGGCCGACGGCGGCGATCCGGGACGGCGACGCGTGCATCCTGTTCAACTACCGGGCGGACCGGGTGCGGCAGATCACGCGGATTCTGGCGCGCAACAGCGGCCTCACCAAGGACGATGGACGCGAGTTGCCGCAAATCGCCGAGCAGGATGCGGCGATCCCGCGCGCCGGCATTCCGAGCGGCCTGTTCTTTGTCGCGATGACGCAGTACGACAGGAACTTCGCGGTGCCGCGGGTGATCGAGCCGCAGTCCATGGACAACCTGCTGGCCAATCTGCTGGCGCAGGGCAACCTGCGCAACCTGCGCATCGCGGAGACCGAAAAGTACGCGCATGTGACCTACTTCTTCAATGGCGGCATTGAGAAGGCGTTCCCCGGCGAGGACCGCGTGCTGGTGCCCTCGCAGAAGGTCGCGACCTACGACCTGGCGCCCGAGATGAGCGCGGCGGGGGTGGCCGATGCGGTGATCGCGGCAGTCGAGGACACGGCCTTCGACCTGGTGGTGGTCAACTTCGCGAACGCGGATATGGTCGCGCACTCGGGGATGCTGGCGCCGACGATTCGCGGCGTCGAGACCGTGGATGCGGCGCTGGGGCGCGTCTACGCGGCGCTCCGGCAGCGCGGAGGATCAATGCTGATTACCGCCGACCACGGCAATGCCGAGCTGATGGTCGACCCGGTTTCAGGCGGCCCGCATACCTCGCACACCACCAATCCGGTGCCGCTGGTGCTGGTCAGTGAACAGGCGAACGAGTTCGTGCTGCGCGAGGGTGGGTCGCTGCGCGATCTGTCGCCGACCATCCTGGCGCTGCTGGGCCTTGAAAAACCGCGGGAGATGAGCGGGGCCGATCTCCTGTCCCCTATTTCCTGACTCCTGTCCCCTGACTCCTGACTCCTCAGAACTGATGCGCCTTGTGCGGATACCAGGTGACCTGGCCCCAGATGCTGATGTCGGAGTTGCTGCCGGGCTTGTAGATAGGCGCTTTCCAGGCTTCGTACTGGACCGCTGCGTGTAGTTCCACGTCCGGAACCAGGCGTTTGACCACGTCGAACTTGAACTGGTTCTGGGTGGTGCCGCCGCCTTGCGTGAAATTTGTGGAGCCGACGTCGTTGATGGGGTTGCTGAAGGGAGGGGGCCCTGGAATGAAGTTCTTATCCGCCTTTACATTCCTGTAGGAGATCTGCAGCTGCTCCTGCGGCGAAAGATGGTAGGTGAGCCATGCCTGGCCGCCCTTGTCGGCGCGGCCGATGGCGTCGGTGAACAGGAAGCCCTTGTTGGTCGTGCCCTGCTGCTGCACGGCTTCGTAATAGTAAAACTGACCCGGGCCGGAAACGGGCGCGCCGTAGCAGCGAGAGGTGACGCAGTCGGTTGAGGCGCCTTCCACGCGGAAGTCGAGCTTGGGGATGCCGGGCACATGCGAAAGATAGATGCCGGGCCGGATGGCCGCGCGGCGCGGGGCGGAGATGGGGTTGACGTCGTCATGCGAAAACGAGTCGGCATACAGCGTGAGCCAGCTGCGCACAAAGGGCAGCCGGTAGGAGAAGTCGAAGGCGCTGAAGCGCGCGCCGGGGTCGGTGTTGCCGAACTTCTTGGCGGAACTGACATTGGAAAAGCTCAGGAACGAACGGGCGAAGCTCTTCAGCGTAATCGCCTCGTGGCCGCGGCCTCCCCAGATGACGGTGCGCTCAAAACCCGCCTCAAGGTTCTTCGTCGGATGGATGCTGATCTTTTCCGCGTGCACCCAAGGGTGGTTCGGCTGAGTGTGGCCGCCCAGCGAGCCGACGAAGAAGTCATAGCGCAGCGGCCCCACGACCCGGCGCAGCAGCGGCACATACATCGGCTCGACGCGGTTGATCTGGAACTGGTAGATGTCGTCGGCGTTGGTGCTCCAGGCAAACGCGCCCCCCTGCCCGGGTCCCATCCAGTGGTCGGTCTTGCCGAGGGAAATCTCGTGCTTGAAGATGTGGTAGGAGAGATTGGCCTCGAGAACGCGGAAGTTGCTGATGCCCGCAATAGGGCCTTCGGGAACGGTCGCCTGCACCGGAGCCGGCACGTAGGTGACGGGCCCAATCGTGACCGGCGCCTGCAGTCCATAGACGTAAGGGATGTCGTCGAGCACGTTGTCGAGGTAGGTGCCGAGCGCCTGCGAGTAGCCGGTCGCGGAAGGCGCCTTCTGGTACTCCGCCCGAACGTCGAGCGTGAAGCGTCCCGCCTCGACCCGCCCGCTGGCCCCGGTCACGTTATTGATGCCGGCCTGGTAGGGGCGGCCGTAATCGTTGTAGATGGTCTGGCCGAGATGGTAGCTGTCGTTGAGCGGGGTGTCGATGATGCCGAGGAAGCGGGTGTAGACGGTGTCGAGCTCGGCGTGCTCGCCGGTGAAGTAGAGGTCTCCGCCCACCTCGCGCAGCACGGAGAGGTAGATTTCCTCGGCCTCGTCGTTTCCCTCGCCTTGGTCGTCGATGTTGCCCGACGGGCTGCCCTGGTTGTCGAGCATGTGGAAAACGCTCAGCCGGGTCCAGGGCCGCAGGCCGAGAAACGCGGTGTCCAGGTACCCGAGCGCGTGCAGTCGGTCCAGCGCCGGGTAGATCCAGCTGTCCATCGGGATGTAGACCGAGCCCTGCCCGTCGCGGATCATCGTCGGGTAGGCGATCTGGAAATCTTTCGGCAGGCGGAGCGGCGCGTCAGGGCTGGGCTGCTGGGCTGTCTGCGCGCTGCCCGGGGCCGTCTGCGCCCGAACCGGGGCAGCGATGCCGCAAGCGGCGAGCAGGCAGGTAACGAGAGCCGTTTGCCTGTAGGCGGCGAGGCGCGAGTGTTGCCGCATGCGGCTTTTCTTGACGGAAAAGCCACGCGCGGAGTCGTTGGTCTCTCGATAGCAGCAGGCAAACGGCTCTACGGCAAATCTCACTCTCACCTCGGCATGGTGCAGGCACGTGCACTGGCTTTGCCCCGTTTGCGCGCCAACCGGGCGCGGCTCAAGCCAAAGCCTAGATGAAGGGGCGGGCGAACACAAGGGCGGCCCGAGGGCAGACCCGTTACTTTTGGGTGGAGGTGATCGCCGCGCCAAGGCTGCCGCGCGGGTTGGAAACGTCCAATCTCAGCCATCCAGCTCGCGCAGCAGCAGGCGCTCCAGGCGGCGGTGCCAGGCCTTTTGGAACACGCCCCGCTTGCGCAGCATGGCCTCAAGCCGGGCCAGGCCGCCGGCTTGCGGCCCCTGCCCGGCGACCCGGAACGGCACACAGGCCAGCAGGCTGGGGCCGCCGCCCGAGCGGGCCCGGGCAGCGCACTCATAGGCCACCCGGTAGAGGGCGAGCGCGTCCTCGCGGTCGACCGGAATGGACGGGAAAAGGGGCGCGGGCGCGCGGCGGCCGGCCGGCGCCGCAGCCCGGGGCCGGTCGGCGACCAGCAGCAGGGGCAGGCCCATGCGCGCCGCATAGGCGCCGGCGTGGCTCCAGGTGCGGGGAGCGCCTGCCCGGCCGCTGGGCTTGCGGTCGACCGCGGTATGCAGGGTCGCGGCCCGGGGCAGCACCACACACACTAGAGGGCTGCCGCCGGCGTCCCGCGCCGCAGTGTGCGCGGCCGCATGGGCCGCGCCCAGCGCGAAGCTGACCGCTTGCGCCTCGTCCGGCGGCAGAGCCACAACTCCCGCGGCGAGCGCGCTGGCCGCTGGCGTGTGCTCCGGGTGGGCGCCCAGCCCGCGCAGCACGCGAAAGCCCGCGCCTCCATATCCATGCCGGGGCAGCAGCAGCAGGTCCCGCGCCCCCAAATTGGCGCAGACGCCCGCCGCGATAGCCTCGCCGGCCTCCGCTGGCGGCGCGGCCAGCGTGCAGCGCAGCATGCCGGCATACAGGCTCTGCAGCAGCTCATCGCGAACCCGTGCCTCGGCTTCCTTGCTCATCGTTTACTCCCGGCAAAATCACGCTCACGCCAACGGTCTGTTGCGCAAGCGGCAGTTTTCAACATAAATGTGCATAAGGCTGTGCAAGAGCGTTCCAGGCCGCGGGCAAACACAGCATTCATGCGGCTTTCACCATTCTGCACCGAGTGTGCGGCACCCCCGGCGAAATCTGCCGGGGTCAGGATGAGTAGTCGGCATTGATGTGGACGTACTCCGTGGTAAGGTCGGTGGTCCAGAAGCGGCAGGCGCCGGATCCGAGGCCGAGCTCGACCGCGATGGTGAAGTGCCGCCCGGTCATGGCCGCGTGCACGGCGGCCTCGTCAAAGCTAGGCGCGCGGCTGCCCTGCTCGCACACGGGCAGGCTGTTCAGGGTGATGGCGACTCGCCCGGGATCGACCGCGACCCCGCTCGAGCCGATGGTCGAAAGCAGCCGGCCCCAGTTGGGGTCGGCGCCGGCCCAAGCGGTCTTGACCAGCGGCGAGTGCGCGATGGCGCGGGCGACGGTGAGCGCGTCCGCGTCGCTAGGCGCGCCGGCGATCTCAAGCGTGACGACGTGGGTCGCGCCTTCGCCATCGTCGACGATGGCGAGGGCGAGCTCGCGGCAGAGCTCCTCGAGAGCGCGGCGGAAGCCCGGGTGCGCGGGCGGAACGGCAATGCCGCTCTGGCCCGAGGCGAGCAGCAGGACGGTGTCGTTGGTCGAGGTGTCGCCATCGATCGAGATGCGGTGGAAGCTCTGCTCGACGCTGGCGGCGAGCAACTCGCGTAGTTGCGAAGCCTCGATCCGCGCGTCGGTGAACAGGTAGACAAGCATGGTCGCATGCGGAGCGTGCGGTGTCGCGAGCCGCGGGTAGATCATGCCCGCGCCCTTGCAGGCCCCGGCGAGCCGCACCGGCTGGCCTTCGACGAGAACGGTGCGATGCGCGACCTTGGGGCGGGTGTCGGTGGTAAGGATGGCGCGGGCGAAGGCGGAAAAGGCGCCCGGCCCTTCGGCGAGCGCGGCGGCGGCGTGGGGCAGGGCAGCGGTGAGTTTCTCAATCGGCAGCGGCACGCCGATGATGCCGGTAGAGCAGGGCAGGACTTGCTGCGGCGTGCAGTCGAGGAGCGCGGCGGCGGCGGCGCACGTGGCGCGCGCGGCGGCCAGACCTGCCTCACCGGTGGCGCAGTTGGCATTGCCGCTGTTGACGACGACCGCGCGGAGGCGGCCGGCGTTGGCGCGCAGGTGCTCGCGGCCGATGGTGACCGGGGCCGCGACGACGCGGTTGCTCGTAAACATGGCGGCGGCCTGCGTGGCTTCGGCGGCGAAGACGCAGGCCAGGTCGGGCCGGCCGCTGGGCTTGATGCCGGCGCGCACGGCGGCAAAGCGGAAGCCGCGGGGGACGGCGTCTGTCGGGAGAAGGGGGGATGCTGTGTCTAAAACGGGCGGGGGAGCGTCTGCCATGGTCGCTTTACTCTATCGAATCCGTACGGCGCGAATCCGTACGGCGCGAATCCGTGCGGTGGGCTGCCGGTGTGCTGCGCGGGGAGCGATCGCCGGCGTGGTCTGCGAAGATTGAAGACGATGCCGACACGCGAACCTTTTCTTTCCATGCGCCGCGTCACGGTCGCACGCGGCGACACGATCGTGCTGCATGACCTTGCGCTCGAAATCGCGCAGGGCGAGCACCTTGCCCTGCTGGGGCCGAATGGCTGCGGCAAGTCGACGCTGATCAAGACGCTGACCCGCGAGGTGTACCCCATGGTTCCGCTCGAAGGCGAGCCGCCCATGCATTGCCGGCTGCTGGGGCGCGAGCGCTGGGACCTCTCGCAGCTGCGCTCTTCCTTCGGCGTCGTCGGGGCGGAGCTGCCCGGAGAGCGCACCCCGGTGACAAGCGGGCTCGACGCGGTCCTCGCCGGGTTTTTCGGCGCGTCGGCGCTGTGGCCCAACCACGTGGTGACGCCGGAGATGGAGCAGCGGGCGCTGGAGACGCTGGCGCTGATGCGGGCCGGCCATCTGGCCGCGAAGCTGGTCGGGACCATGTCGGCAGGCGAGCAGCGCCGGGTGATGATCGCCCGCGCGCTGGTGCACCGGCCAGCCATGCTGCTGCTCGATGAGCCCTCGAATGCGCTCGACCTGGCTGCGCAGCACGAGTTGCGGCTGGCGCTGCGCGCGGTCGCCCAAAGCGGCACCGGGTTGATCCTGGTCACGCACCAGCTCGGCGACCTCATCCCGGAGATCGATCGCGTGGTGCTGATGCGCGAGGGACGCATCCTAGCCGACGGCAGCCGGAGCGCACTGCTGACGGAGGGGCTGCTCGGAAGCCTGTTCGGGGTGCGGGTGACGCTTACGGAGCACGACGGATTTGTGCACGCATGGTGAGCAGCGGCAAGGTTACGTCGGTTTCGATGACGCTGAAAATCCCGGCTTGACCTGTTCGGAGGACCGGGGATAGTCTGGCTTTACACAGGAAAGGAGGGCGATCCTATTGAAAAGTTCCGACTGTAGTTTATCCAACGCTACACGTGAGGTGACTGAGGCTTAGGGCTCCTTCCAGCTCTAGACCTGGCGGTTCGCAAGTAGACGCCGAGGCTCATCTTAAGAGTCGCCGCGCAGGATTGGGTATGCGCGGCTGGCTTGGCTCGAAGGATGCCTCAGGTCAATCTCAACAGTGCACCGGCAAACAGCCCGCCTTCAAGCGGGCTGTTTGTTTTGTACCCCGTTCCTACAAAGCGCGCCGGCGCTTTTTCTGTCCGCTTATGCCGTGGCCGCTTCGTTCCGACCGGCTTCCGGTCCAGTGCTTCCGGAGTGCATCGGCCAGTTCAGCCGGTTTCTGGAGCAGGGACCAGTGGCCTGCGTCCAGCTTGAGGACGCGATGTGCATTTGTGTCGCTTGCCAGCCGATCCGCGAACTCGACAGGGCAGGCGTGATCGTCTTTACCCCAGAAAACAAGTCCGGGAGCAGTGATTTCTGCCAGAGCGGGCTGCCACTCGCGGCCGACCTCGAGTGCTGAGCGGTAGAGGCGGAGAATGCAATCCTTCATGGCGGCATCCACGTGTGCGGAAGTTTCCCTGGCCAGCTCGGGAGGGACGCCAAGCCGCGCCAGCTGCTCCGCCATCTGTGCAGGAATGAGCCGGGCCATCCACTCTTCCCCGGCGGATGGGGTTTGCCAGACTCTTGCCAACTCGTGAAATTGATAATCCCTGCTGACTGGCCCGTCGCCGGCCGCCCAGGTACTTACCAGATCGGGCCGGAGCGAGGCAACGCGGACGGTGAAGAGGGAACCCCAGTCATGGCCCACCAGGTCGACCGGTCCGCCCTGCTGTTCGAGCTGGCCGATGATCCAGTCGATGTACTCCTCCTTGGTCGCTGTGAAGCCTTTGGGTATGGGACTGCCAAAGCCTGGCAAAGCCAGTGCGACCACATCCATCCGTCCCAGCTCCTGGAGCACGGGATCCCACACGCGGTATGTGTCGGGAACGCCATGGATAAAAACAGCCGGCATGGAATGGTCCCTCCTTGATTCGTTCCGAAGAGCTTATAAAATCATAAGTATATGGAACCGCTCGTCATTGCAGGCAAGGCTTTTCAGTCGCGTTTGATCGTAGGCACGGGCAAGTACAAGGACGGCCCGGAGACCCAGGCGGCTATCGAGGCCTCGGGCGCGGAGATCGTGACGGTGGCGGTGCGGCGGGTGAACCTGGACCGCTCGCGCGAGTCGCTGCTGGACTTTATCGACCCGCGCCGCTATTTCCTGCTGCCCAACACCGCCGGCTGCTACACCGCCGAGGAGGCGATTCGCGCGGCGCGGCTGGGGCGCGAGGTGGGGCTTTCGAGCTGGGTCAAGATCGAGGTGATCGGCGACCGGCAGACGCTGTACCCGGATGTGCAGGCAACGCTCGAGGCGACGCGGGTGCTGGCGAAGGAAGGCTTCACGGTGCTGCCGTACACCACCGACGACATCGTGTTCGCGCGGCGGCTGATCGACGCGGGCGCTGCGGCGGTGATGCCGCTGGGAGCGCCGATCGGGTCGGGGCTGGGAATTTCGAACCTCGACAATTTCCGGATCCTTCGCGAGCTGATCCACGAGGTGCCGCTGATTATCGATGCGGGGCTGGGCACCGCATCGGACGCGGCGCTGGCGATGGAGTTGGGGGCGGATGCGGTGCTGTTGAACTCGTGTCTGGCGGCGGCGCAGAAGCCGGTGCTGATGGCCGAGGCGATGAGCCACGCGGTGCTCGCCGGGCGGCAGGCCTACCTGGCGGGGAGAATGCCGCGCAAGCTGTATGCGACGGCTTCGTCGCCGCTGGAGGGAATTTCGCGGTGATGGGTTCGCGGCGGGGTGTTTCATTTTCGACCAGGGCTTCGGCGGGATTTGACGGATCCGTCCTACGTTTTGTGCGAACGGTGATATTCTTCTCGTGGCGAGATAGTTGCTGCTATCCCGCCACGTACTAGATCAAGGTGCCGCTACTTACGGATTCTCAGAAAGATCTCCGCGAGTAGCACAGCCAGGCCGAGTATAAGGCGCGCAAGCGTCTTGTCTTCGATCTGGAAGTCCAGCTTCAACTTCACTCTACATCCCACCCCTCCAGCGGCCCGGAGCTTCCACTCCGGGCTGGCTGATCCCGCTTGATACGCGACCCGCGTATATGCGGAGACAGGCATCTCTCCGCCGCGTTGTGCCAACCAGCCACGCAACACCTTCAGGGTTTGATCTCAGGCTAATCGAGATCAGGCTTGCAAGCAGTCGGCGTGAAGCCATACTTGCTGCCCCTCAGTACCAAGGTCATGCGCGGATCTTCCGGTCCCGTTGCGGACATGGGCGCACCGCGCCTCACGCCCTCCGCCCGGGCGTGTCCCGCCGGCTCAAGCTACACTCAGTCTGCATGCGCGTCTTCGGCATCGATTGCGGCACGGAGTGGACCGGCTACGGCGTGGTGGCGGTCGAGGAAACGGCGCGCGCCAGCCGGCTGCGGCCCGTGTGCGCGGGGGCCATCCGGCTCTCGAAGAAAGACACCCTCTCCGTGAGGCTGGCCTCGGTCTACCGCGAGCTGCAGGCGCTCATCGCCGAGCACCAGCCGGATGCGATCGCGGTCGAGGAAGTCTTTCATTCCATAAACGCGCAGACCGCGCTCAAGCTGGGCCATGTACGCGGGGTCGCGCTGCTGGCGGCCGCCGGCTTCTCGCTGCCCGTGTTCGAGTACGCGCCGCTCAAGATCAAGTCGACCGTGGTGGGCTACGGCCTCGCGAAAAAGGAGCAGGTGCAGTTCATGGTGGCGCGGCTGCTCGATCTCGAGCAGGTGCCGCAGCCGGCCGACGCCGCCGATGCGCTGGCGATCGCGATCTGCCACATTCACCACGCGCAGACGGCCGCACAGCAGGGAATCGCGGCAGCATCTACCGCGGCCCGGGTGGCGGCGCGATGAGGGGAGCGGTGCTGGTCCTGCTGCTGGCCGCGGCGCCCCCCGTGCTCGCGCAAACCTCGGCCCGGCCTGCCACTGTATCGTTCCAGTTTGAGAACCCGGCGCTCCAGCCCGCGCGGTACAGCCTGGTGGTGGCGGAGGACGGCGCCGGCCGCTACCGCTCCGAAGCCGCTGCCGGCAGCGCGGTCGCGCCTGCCGCCGGCTCGGTCACGACCGGCGCGCCGCGGCCACTGGACCGGGCCATCACGCTGAGCGATCCGCTGCGCGGGCAGCTGTTCGCCGAGGCGCGCCGGGATCACCTGTTCGCGGCGCCGTGCGACGCCAAGCGCGACAAGGTCGCCTTTACCGGGAACAAGACGCTGCGCTACTCCGGACCGGAGGGCGAGGGCAGCTGCACCTTCAACTACACGCGCGACGCCAGAATTGAGCAGCTGGCCGACAGCCTGATCTCGGTGGCCAACACGGTAGAGGAGGGGCAGAAGCTGGAGCTGCTGCTGGCCCATGACAAGCTGGGCCTGGACGCCGCGATGGAGCAGCTGGCCGCGGAGCAGGCCGATGGCCGCGTGCTTGAGCTCCAGAACATCGCTCCCGTGCTGCATGCCATCGCTGGCAATGAGGAAGTGCTGCACCGCACTCGCGGCCGGGCGGAGGCGCTGCTGGCCATAGCCGCGACCGGGCGGTGAGGGTTGCCATTTCAGCGATTTGATGGTGCTGTTTTCAAGCGGCGCCCGTCAGAGTCTTGGACTGGCGGCTCGACATCGGACACTTGAACGCGATGTGCGGTACCGCTCGTCTACTTTGGGCGGGTTTGTAGTGGCGGAATGTGCAGTGCTCCGTGCAGACTATGCGCATTGCTGTCCGGGATCGGTGTCGGGGAGGACCAGATGCCTGCTTTCATGGTTTTGCTGAGACGTTTGCTGGTTGCCGGCAGTCTCGCTTGTCTGTCCGCGGGTCTGAGCCCGGCACGGGCCTTTGCGCAGGACGCGGGCCAGGCTCTAAATGGTCCAGATCAGAGCCAGGCGCAGCCGCCGGACCAAGCGCCGCCGCCCACCGCCGCGCCGCCCACGCAGCAATCGCCTCTGCCGGCACGGCTGAGCGACGTGGAAGGCTCGGTGCGCCTGGTCCGGGTTGGCCCGGCGCAGCCCGCAGCGCAACCCGCAGCGCAGGGTACAGGTCAAATCCCGCCGCCTCCGCCCGCCGACGAGGTCTTTCGCCAGGCCACGGTCAACATGCCGGTGCTGGCCGGAATGAAGATCGAGACCGGCGACGATGGCCGCGCGGAGCTCGAGTTCAACGACGGCAGCATTGCCCGGCTGACCCCGAACAGCGTCGTGGCGCTGGTTTCGCTCGACGCCCACGGCGAACAGCTGCGGGCGGTGCGCGGGCTGAGCTACTACGAGCTGCCCGGCCAGAGCATCAGCGTGCTGTCGGTGGAGGCCGGACCGGACCAGGTGCGGCTCGAGCCGAATACGCTGTTGCGTGCGGACCTGGACAGTGCGCCCTACCAGGTAGGGGTGCTGCGCGGGTCGGCGCACTTCAACAATCCCGCTCTCGACATCGGCTTCGAGGTCAACACCGGGGAGACGGCCTCGCTCGACCCCACCTCGCCGACCGCGTATGACCTGAAGCAGGACCTGGCCCAGAACAGCTGGGACGCCTGGAACAGCGACCGCGACAGCACGCTGGCCCAGCTCGCGGACGGGGAGACGAATGCGCGCGTGGGCAACGGCGGCCAGGATTCCGAGGCGTGGAACGACCTGGACTACTACGGCAGCTGGTACAACGTGCCGGGGGCAGGCATGGCCTGGGCGCCCGACGGCGTGGACGCGAGCTTCGACCCGTATGGCCAGGGGGCCTGGGGGTACTACTCCGGCATTGGGTACACATGGGTTTCCTCGTACCCGTGGGGCTGGCTGCCGTACCACTGCGGCGGGTGGAGTTACTTCAACGGTTTTGGCTGGGGATGGCAGCCGGGCAGCGGCTGCGGGGGCTTCGGCGGCGTGGGCTGGTACCCGTACACCGGCGTGCACCATAGGCCGCCGGGGTACCGCATCCCGCCGCACCCGGTGCCGCTGGACCCGCGGCTGCGCACGCACCTGGGCGGGGTGCCGCTGCCGCACGCGCAGCCTCTCCGGCCGGTCGAGCGCGGACAGTCGTACCGATTTCGCCAGGTGGGCGGGACGCGGCCGGAGCCGCGCGCGTTTCCTCTCAGCAAGACAGCCTCGGCTTCCGGCTCGGACTCGGGCGATGGCGGTGCGGGCTTCGCGCCGGTGCTGCCCATCGTGAGCATGCAGCAGTATCGCAACGGGTTGGTGGGCGGCGGGTTGCAGGGCGAGCACATCGAGCGGGGACGGACCCTGTTCACGCCGGGGCAGAACACGATCGCGCCGCTGCCCGGGGTCATTCCTCGGCAGGCGGGCCCGATTGCGCCGCTGCCGGGCGTGGTCCGGTCCTCGCCCGGGGTGATCGCGGCGCCGCCGCGGGTGATTCCGCTCACCCCCCATTACTCCGCGCCTGCGCCGCACTACTCCGCGCCCACTCCGCATTACGCGGCGCCCGCGCCGCATGTCTCCGCGCCTGCGCCCGCGGCCCGCGGGCACTAGCAAAACGGAGCGGGATCGAGCCGGCGGAAGACAGCGGCCAACTGGGCTGGCGTGAGCTCCTCGGCCCGGGCGTGGGTGGAATTGCCGGTAAGCGCGCTTTCTATCGTCCCGGCCGCGAACCCGGCAGCACGCAGATTGTTGGCCAGCGTCTTGCGCTTTTGCGCGAAGCAGGCGCTCAGGAAGCGCGTGAACGGCTCCGGGCTCACCTTAAGCTCCTCCCAGCGCGGGGCGAACTCCATCCGCACCACTGCGGAGTGGACCTCGGGCGGCGGCGCAAACGCCTCAGGCGGCAAAGTGAACAGCAGCTCGACCCGCGCGTGCATCCGGCACAGCACCGTGAGCAGGCCGTAGTCGCTGCTGCCGGGCGCGGCGGTGATGCGCGCGGCGACCTCGCGCTGCACCATCAGGACCGCCCGTGAGAGCACCTGCTGGTGCGCGAACAGGTGCCGGAGGATGGGCGAGGTAATGTAGTACGGCAGGTTGCCGAGCACCGCCAGCGAGCGCGGCTGTCCGTGCGCGAGCCCGGACAGGTCGAGCGAGAGAATGTCGGCTTCGCGAATTTCAACCGTGGGCGAGCCCGCGAACTCTGCTCGCAGGGCGGAGGCGAGCGCGGCGTCGAGCTCGACCGCGATGAGCCGGGCGGCGCGCGCGGCCAGCAGGTGGGTGACGGCGGCCTTGCCCGGGCCGATTTCAAGCACCGTGCCCAGCGCGAGCGAGCCGAGCGCGTCAACCAGTAGCCGCCGCGCGCGCACATCGATGAGGAAGTTCTGGTCGAGCTTCGGTTTGCTTTTCATGGCGAGTGCGACGGATGCGTTTGTCTAAACATCCATTAGACTAAGCGTTCGTACCGGCACCGCAGCGCCGGATCGCACCAGGAGCCCCATGCACATTGCTTTCGCCGCGTCGGAGTGCGTTCCCTTTGTCAAGACCGGCGGACTTGCCGACGTGATCGGCGCGCTGCCGGCGGAGCTGGTGCGGCAAGGGCACGCGGTCACGGTGTACCTGCCGCTGTTTCGCCCGGTCGCGGCCAAGCTGGGCAAGCGCAAGGTGCTCATCCCCAGCCTCACCATCCCATTCCAGAGCTACAACCGCTTCGTCTCAGTGGTCGACGGCGGCGCGCGCGACGGCGTCGAATTCCGCTTCATCGACTGCCCGGAGCTGTTCGACCGCGAGGCGCTGTACGGCACCGCGGGGGGCGATTACCCGGACAATTGGGAGCGGTTCGCCTTGTTTTGCCGCGCGGTGATCGAGGCGACCAAGCAGCTGGGCGTCCCGGACATCTATCACGCGCACGACTGGCAGGCGGCGATGCTGCCGGTGTACCTGCACACCGTCTACGCGCAGGATCCGGCGCTCGAGGCCGCGGGCACCGTGTTTACCATCCACAATGCGGGCTATCAGGGCTGGTTCGCCCCGCAGACCGTCGAGCGCCTGCTGCTGCCCTGGGACGTGTACCGGATGGACCGTCTGGAGCAGTACGACACGTTCAATTTCCTGAAGGGCGGCATCGTGTACGGCGATGCGCTGACGACGGTGAGCCGCAAGTATGCCGAGGAGATCCAGACGGCGGAATTCGGCTACTCGCTCGAAGGCACGCTGCGCAGCCGGGCGGTGGACCTGCACGGCATCCTGAACGGCGTCGATTACGACCAGTGGGACCCTCTGCACGACCGCTACATCGCGGCGCACTATGGGCCGGACAACCTGGCGGGCAAGGCCGAGTGCCGGCGCGACCTGCTGCACGCCTTTGCCGCTCCGGACCTCCCGGCGGCCACGCCGGTGCTGGGAATCGTGTCGCGGTTCGCCACGCAGAAGGGGTTCGACCTGCTGGCCGAGATCGCCGAGCAGCTGGCCGAGCGGGAGCTGTTCCTGGTCGCGCTGGGCACGGGCGAGCCGTACTACGAAAACCTGCTGCGCTCGCTGGCGGAGCGGTTCCCCAACCGGTTCGCGGTGCGGGTGCAGTACGACAATGCGCTGGCGCACAAGATCGAGGCCGGCGCGGATATGTTCCTGATGCCCTCGCGCTACGAGCCGAGCGGGCTAAACCAGCTCTACAGCCTGCGCTACGGCACGGTGCCGGTGGTGCGCGCGACCGGGGGGCTGGACGACACGGTGGAGGAGGCGGCGGACCCCGCGGAGGGGACCGGGTTCAAGTTCCACGGGGTAGCGGCGGATGAGTTCCTGCGGGCGATCGACCGGGCGCTGGCCTGCTTCGCCGACCCGGACAAGTGGCGCCTGCTGATGGGCAACGGCATGCGCAAGGACCACAGCTGGCGGCAGCCCGCGGCGGAGTATGGCGCGCTGTACGAGGCAGTGGCGCGGCGGCGGTCCTAACCACCTGCGGTGGGGCTGGCGACGCCTTCGGCGTGAGAAGCAAGCGCAGATTCGGCGCGGCGGCGGTCCTAAGTACACATGCCACGAAGTGGCCGCAAGCCGCGCAGGCGGTTTTGTTTACCTTGCGAACGGCCGCGCGCCGCTGGACGGTGTGCTATCGGTAGTACTTTTCCTGCGTCCAGTCGGCGGCGTAGGACTGAAAACGGTCGCGGCAGACGTAAATAAAGCGCTGCTCCCAGGGCATGGCGTAGAGGCTGGTCTGGTGATCGGCAACCGTGCAGCTGCGGTAATAATGCAGCATGGCGGCGAGCGGCGCGTCGGTCACGACGATCATCTCCTTGCCGGTGTAACCGTGCGGCCCCCACATCCAGTAGTTCTGGTGGCCGCTGATGGCGGCCGGCAGGCCCAGCGGGCGGCCGAGAATGTTGATGGCGCTGGCCTGGCCGTAGTTCGCGGCGATGATGCCGGTCATGCGCTGCTCGCTGGGCGGCAGCGCATGGTAGACGCGGCTGACCGCATCGGCGAGCGACTGCCAGCCGAGGTGGTCGGCGAAGAACTCGGGGAAGGACGAGCCGTCGTGCTGCTCGCTGTCTTTCGGCTCAAAATGCAGGACGCGGGTGTAGCGCACAAAGTCGCCGGGAGACAGCACCGGCACGGCAAACGGCGCGGTCAGGGTGATGGCGAGGGTGACGAAAATCGCGTAGGCGCCGACCAGGGCATGGCGCGGCCTTGAACCGGATGCCCACTCGGTCCAGAAGACGGCGCCGGCGGCGAAATAGAGTGGGTAAATCGGCGCTTCGTAGTAGTCCTTGGCGTGCAGCGCCATCATGATGGCGATAAAGAAGAGATAGAGCAGACCCGCGGAGCGCCAGGGCCGTGCGGTGCGGCCGAACAGCAGCCACGCCACGCCCGGCAGCCAGGCCAGCAGCTGAAAGGGCGACAGCATCAGCACCTGCGCCCAGAAGAACTGGAGCGGCGAGAGCACGACGTCCTTGTTGCTGTGGCGCACGTCGCGCAGCCATTCGAGCGTGGGAAAGTGGTGCGCGAACTGCCAGCCCAGGTTGGGGAGCGCCAGCAGCACGGTGACCCCAACGGCGAGCAAAAAGCCGCGCGTGCGCAGCAGCCGCCGCGCGGGCGTGGCGGCGAGCGCCAGCAGCAGGGCGGCGATGAGAAAGATGGCGGAGGCCTTGTTTTCAAGCGCGAGGCCGGCGCTCGCGCCCAGCAGCAGCCACCAGCCTGCGGCCTCCGGGACCGCCAGCAGGCGCAGCACGGCGAGCACCGCCGCCATCCAGAACACGGGCTCCCAGGCATTCATGGAGACGAAGCTCTGCGTGGCCAGAAAGACCGGGGTGGTGAGCACGAACAGCATGGCCAGGGCGGCGGCGCGGCGGGTGCCGCCGAGGGCGATGGCGAGCAGGCCGGTGAGCATGACGGTGAGCGCGCCGGCGAGCGCGGGCAGCAGCCGGAACAGCACCAGGTGGTGGTAGCCGAAGAGCAGCTCGGCGAGGCGGGCCTGCAGGGCGACCAGCGGCGGCTGATCCACATAGCCGAATGCCAGGCGATGCCCGCAGACCAGGTAGTAGAGCTCGTCGCGGTGAATGCCGTACCCGGCGTGCACCGAGAGCAGGGTGATGGCGGACTGCAGCAGCAGCTTGGCCAGGCCGAAGAGCAGCAGCAGGGGAAGCAGCGACTGGAAGTACCGGCGCGGCCCGTGTTCGGCCGGCCTGCCCGGCACAAATGGTTCAACCCGAGTGCTCATGCTTCCTTAAGGTACCGGGCGAATGGCAGTTCCGCGAAGCGTTTCCGCGAAGCGTGTGTTTTGAGGCGTTGAACGCCTGCAAACGCGGTCGCGGAGCTGCTTGCAATAGGTATAGCGTGAAAACAACTTCTAGAAGGCTGTAACTCCGTCAGGAAAGGTAGGCGCCGCCTAGCTGGGCAGGATGGGCAGCAGGGATAGAGTTACGGACTCGGCCGCAGGCCCGGGGTCGGCGCGGAAGTGCGAGACGATGCGCTCGGCGGTCGGGCGCGGAACGACGGCAGTGAGCGCCTCGACCCCAGCCGCCTGCACGGCGCGGACGCTGCCGAAATGCTCGACCAACCGGATGCGCGTACGGGCGCCCACGCCGGCGATCTCCAGCAGCTCCGAGCTGCGGTCGCGCATCTCGCGGCGCTTGCGGTGATAGCTGATGGCGAACCGGTGCGATTCATCGCGGATGCGCTGCACCAGGTGCAGCACCGGCGAGCGGCGCTCCAGCACCACCGGCTCGTCCTCGGTGCCTGAGACATAAATCACTTCCTCGCGCTTGGCGATCGAGGCCAGCGGCTGGGTCGTGAGGCCCAGCTCTTCGAGCGCGCTGGCCGCGGCGTGCAGCTGGCCCAGGCCGCCGTCGACCAGGATCAGGCTGGGCAGCGGCTTGTTTTCCTCGACCAACCGTTTGTAGCGGCGGGTAATCACTTCCCGCATCGACGCGAAATCATCCACGCCCTCGACCGTTTTGATCTGGAACTTGCGGTAGTCGCTCTTCTTCATGCCGCCCTGCTCCCACACCACCATGCTCGCGACGGTCTCCGCGCCCTGGATGTGCGAGATATCGAAGCACTCGATCCGGGTCGGCGTTTCCGGCAGCATGAGCGCGTCTTCGAGCGCCTGGGCGATGGCTTTCTCGCTCGGCTTCAGCACCCGGAAGCGCTGGTCGTAGCTCTGCTTCGCGTTGGTGCCGGCCAGGTCGAGCAGCGAGCGCTTTTCGCCCCGCTGGGGCACCGCGATCTCCACCTGCCGGCCGCGTTTCGAGAGCGCGGCCGACAGCGCGGCGCGGTCCGCGAAGTCGACCGGCGTGTAGATGGAGCAGGGCACGTAGGGCTTGTCCAGGTACAGCTGCTTGAGGAAGGACGCGAAAAATGCTCCGGCGGCGAACTCGCGCGGCTGCGCGGGCGCCTCGTCCTCACTCAACTCCAGGTTGGGAATGTCCTCCCAGAAGAACTCGCGCCGGTCGACGATTTTGCCCGCGCGCACGTGGAACAGATTCACCGCGAGCATGCCCTGCTCGTAGTGGTAGCCGAAGATGTCCGCGTCGTCATCGTCCGACGACGCGATGCGCTGCTTCTCGCGCAGTTGGTCGACGGTCGAGAGCAGGTCGCGGTACTTGGCCGCCAGCTCGAACAGCTGCTGCTCCGCCGCGGCCTGCATGCGCGCCTCGATGCGCTTCTCCAGCTCCGCGCCGCGGCCTTCGAGGAACATCTGCGCGTCGCGCACCGTCTCGGCGTAGTGCTCGGGCGTGGTCAGCCCCTCCACGCAGGGGCCCAGGCAGCGCTTGATGTAGTACTGCAGGCACGGGCGCGGATGATAGCGGCTTAGGTCGACCTTGCACGAGGGCAGCAGGAACGACCGGTGCAGCAGCTCGGCGATGCGGTAGGCCAGGTTGCCGGGGAAATACGGGCCGTAGTAGGCGCCGCCGTCCTTGCGCAGCCGCCGGGTCACGAAGACTTTCGGGTAGCGGTCGCCCATCGTCAGCTTGACATAGGGATAGGTCTTGTCGTCGCGCAGAAGAATGTTGAAGCGCGGCTTCTTCTGCTTGATGAGGTTGTTTTCGAGCGCTAGCGCTTCGTGCTCGTTGTCGACCAGGATGTAATCGAGGTCGACCGCCTCGCGCATCAGCGAGCCGGTCTTGGCGTGGGCCTGCGAGGCTTCAAGCAGGTACGAGCGCACCCGCGAGCGCAGGTTCTTGGCCTTGCCCACGTAGATCACGGTCTCGTCCGCGTCCTTGTACAGGTACACGCCCGGGCCGGTCGGCAGGGTTCTGATTTTCTCCTCGAGATCCATGGGTCAATACCTATGTTACCGCCGCCGGTTCACACGGCTGAGATAGCCCCGGCGCTCCCGTCAGGCAGGTGTTCTATTTACGATCCAGTAAAAACTACCTTGCGGCGCGGGAAACCGCGGCGCGCTCCAGGCCGGGAACGGAGGCTCTAAGTCGTTCGTGCGGCAAGGCTTAGTGCGTCTCTTCGCCGCTGCCGCCAACTTTGGCCACTGATCTGCATCTGAATACTTGATGGCGTCGAGAACGCCAAATGACAGGAATCGAAGGATCGTCCATGCTGAAGGTTTTCCCGTTGACTCAGTTGACTCAAACGCCTGCGCTCGCCGTCTACTCGCTTCTAGCATTGTGCCTGGTGGCCGGATGCAGCACCAAGAAGTCCGTCCGCAACCAGACCACGCCGGTCATCAACCAGACGAACGAGTTAGACGACAAGACCTCGGCCAACAACCGTTCGCTGCAGGATCTGGACCGGCGTACCGGCGCCGGCATCAACGGCGCGCAGACCAGCGCGACGAACGCGCAGCAGTCGGCCACCGCGGCCACCGGCGCGGCGGGGCAGGCGCAGCAGAATGCGCAAGATGCGGTGCACCGCGCGGACACTCTGGGCAGTGTGGTCTCCAACCTGGACACTTACAAGAATGTCGGCGATGTGTCGGTGAACTTCGGCTTCAACAAGTCCGACCTGACCGGCCAGGCCAAGTCGCAGCTGGACGGCCTGGGCGCGCAGCTGGGCGCGCAGCGGTCGTACATCCTGTCGCTGACCGGCGGCACCGACTCGGTGGGCAGCGCGGCCTACAACTATGAGCTGAGCGACAAGCGAGCCGAGGCGGTGGTGCAGTACCTGGCCGCGAAGTACGGGGTGCCGGCGCACCGGTTTTACCTGATCGGGCTGGGCAAGGACAAGGAAGTCGCCTCGAACGACAGCGCGAGCGGCCGGGCCAAGAATCGCCGGGTGGAAGTGCAGCTGCTGACCAACCAGCCGCAGAATGGCTCGAGCGCGGATGCCGCACCCGCCGCGCAGCCTGCAACCGGCGTCGCGCAGCCGCCCCAGTAGATTAATCTCCCTCCCCCAGAGCGAGGCGCGGCTGCGCTTACAAAGGCAGCTGCGCGATATGCGCGGCGCGCACATCGTCCGCGGTAAACAGGCTCAGGAAGGGCGAGCCCTGGAGCGCGGCTTGGAACGCGGTTTGGAGCGCGGCTTCCACAGCGGCGCGGCCCCTGGCTTCTGTCCGCTCCACCAGGCAGGCTGCCGCCGTGACCCGCAAACCGGCAGCGCGCGCGACTTCGATCGCCTCGATGGTCGAGGCGCCGGTGGTGCAGACATCATCGACGATAACCACCTCGGAACCCTCCGCGAAATAGCCCTCGATGCGGCGGCGCATGCCGTGCGCTTTCTCTCCCTTCCGCACCAGGAAGCCGTGGACCAGCGGCTGGGTGGCGTCCTCATGCGCGCGCTGGGCGCTGGCGATGGCGATGCCGCTGACCACAGGATCCGCGCCCAGGGTAAGCCCGCCGACCGCCTCTGGATGCAGGCCGTGTGCGTGGAATAGCTCGAGCAGCGCCAGTCCGGTCAGCCGCCCGCCCTCGGCGTGCAGCGTGGTGGTGCGGCAGTCGATGTAGTAATCGCTGCTGGCGCCGGAGGAGAGCTTGAACTCGCCCAGCTTGAACGAGAGTTTGGCCAGCAGCCGGAGCAGGGAAGAGCGGGCGTCGTGAGCAGGGGTCAAGTGAGCTCCAGCGGTTATTGTACGAGCCGGTCGAGATGGCGGAAGCCGCCGGTCTGCACCAGGATCCCGGCAAACAGGGTGAAGTTGTAAGCCGCGTGCACCACGGTGCTGCTGGCCAGCGAGTTGAGCCGCAGGCGCACGATGCACAGCACCAGCGAAACCAGCCCGATGAGCAGCACCGGCGCCCACGCATGCGAAACCTGCTGGCCGTGCAGCAGCGCGAATGGCAGGCTGGTGAACACGATCGAAAGCGGCACGCCCAGCCACACCGCCGCGCGCGGGGAGAGATCGCCCTTCAACGAAAGCCAGCGGAACGCGTTGAGGAACGCCGGCAGCAGGAAGCCGCGGAAGAACATTTCCTCGAACAGCGGCGCGCCGGTGACGCCGAAGACCAGCATCATCCACGCGCCCAGCGGCGAGTGCATCATGTCGGCCAGTATGGGCGGGTCTTTCGGCATGGGCAGCAGGCTGCCGAGCGCGCCGATGCCGAAGCCGCAGGCCAGGCCCAGCAGCAGCAGGCGGCCGAAGTAGCGAGCGGCCTGGCTGCCGTTCCAGTGCACGCCTGCGGCGAAGCCGCGGCGCCAGATAGCGCGAAAGATGGGGACGGCGGCGGCGATGACCAGCAGGTAGCCGAAGGCCTCGGCGGGCACCAGCCAGCGGGCGTCGGTTTCGAGCATTGCGGCGTAGGCGCGGATGGAGTGGTGCCCGTAGACGTGAAGCTGCTGCACGGCGACCAGCGCGGCGAACTGGCCGCCGAACACCAGCACCGCGGAAAGCGCGAGCAGGATGAGCATGTGGCCCATGTTGGGGCCGATGGCGACGATGCTGGGTTCGGGGCTGGACTCCGGCTCGCCGGCTGGGCTTTGGGCGTCTGGCGCGAGGTGTGCCCGCTCCGGCAAAGCGGGGTCGAGGGTGCTCAATGAACGGTCTCCTTCTTGTCCTGCCTTCGTTTGACGGATGCGCGGGCGCGCGGCTGCGGAGATTGCGGCGTCTGCGGCGTTTCGAGCGCGACGTGGCGCTTGAGGAACCCGCCAGTGTGCGAAGCTTCCACCGCCGCCACTTGCGCCGGGGTACCTTCAGCCACGATCCGTCCGCCGCCTTCGCCGCCCTCCGGGCCCATGTCCAGGATCCAGTCGGCGTTGCGGATCACGTCCAGATTGTGCTCGATGATGAGCACCGTGTTGCCCAGGTCGGTGAGCTTGTGCAGCACCTCCAGCAGCTTGCGCACATCGTCGAAATGCAGCCCGGTGGTCGGCTCGTCCAGTAGGTACAGCGTCTTGCCGGTCTGGCGCTTCGAGAGCTCTCGGGCCAGCTTCATGCGCTGCGCTTCGCCGCCCGAAAGCGTGGTCGCCGCCTGCCCCAGGTGGATGTAGCCGAGGCCCACATCGACCAGCGTCTGCAGCTTGTTGCGCACCTGCGGAATGTCGGCGAGCACCGGCAGCGCGTCGGCGATCGAGAGCTCCAGCAGGTCGGCGATGGAGTAGCCGTTGAACTTGACCGCGAGCGTTTCCTGATTGTAACGGCGGCCGCTGCAGATATCGCACAGCACGTACACATCGGGCAGAAAGCTCATCTCGACGCGCTTCTGGCCGTCGCCCTGGCAGGCCTCGCAACGGCCTCCGGAGACGTTGAACGAGAACCGGCCGGGCTTGTAGCCGCGCTCGCGCGACTCGGGCAGCATCGCGAATAAATCCCGGATCGCGGCGAACACGCCGGTGTAGGTCGCGGGGTTCGAACGCGGGGTGCGCCCGATGGGCGACTGGTCGATGCGCACCGCCTTGTCGATCTGCTCGAAGCCTTTGATGCGTGCGTATTTGCCCGGCTCCTCGCGCGAGCCGTACAGCTCCTTAGCCAGCGCGCGATAGAGCGTGTCGTTGACCAAAGTGCTCTTGCCCGAGCCCGACACGCCGGTAATCACCGACATCACGCCCAGCGGAATCCTCGCCGTGACGTTCTCCAGATTGTGCGCCCGCGCGCCCTCCACGACGATCCACTTACCCGTGAGCGGGCGCGGCGCCTCGCGGTGCATGATCGGGGTTTCGCCCGCGAGATAGCGCCCGGTGAGCGACTGCGGCGCGGCCATGATCTCCTCCGGCCGGCCTTCGGCAACCACGTAGCCGCCCAGCTTGCCCGCGCCGGGGCCTAGGTCGAGCACATAGTCCGCATGGCGGATCGTGTCTTCATCGTGCTCAACCACCAGAACCGTGTTGCCCAGGTCGCGCAGCGCTTCGAGCGCGGCGATCAGCCGCATGTTGTCGCGCTGGTGCAGGCCGATCGACGGCTCATCGAGCACATACAGCACCCCGCGCAGGCGCGAGCCGATCTGCGTGGCGAGGCGGATGCGCTGGCCCTCGCCGCCCGAAAGCGTGGCCGCGTTGCGGTCGAGCGAGAGATACGAAAGGCCGACCGCGTTCAGGAACTCCAGCCGCTCCACCACCTCGCGCCGCAGCCGCTCCGCGATCAGCGCATCGCGGGTTGAAAACGCGAGCGAGCGCGCCGCATCGAGCGCGCGGTTCAGCGGCATCTCGGTGAACTCGGCGATGGAGCGGTCGCCGACCTTCACCGCCAGCGACTCCGGCCGCAGCCGCCGCCCCTTGCACACCGGGCAGTCCGACGCCGACATATACCCCAGCATCCACTCGCGGTAGCTCTCGGAGCGCGACTCCTCCAGCGAGTCGCGCAGCCAGGCGAGAATGCCGTGAAAGCCGGTGCGCGGGCCTTCCGCCTTTTCCGGTCCGAACAGCAGCAGGTCCTGCTGCTTCGCGGTCAACTGCTCGAACGGCTGCCGCAGGTCGATCTTGTACCGCGCCGCCGCCAGCTGGATCAGCTTGAGCAGGTACTGCGACGCCGACCCCGGCCCCAGCGCGCCGTCGAGCAGCGGCTTGCCCCAGTCGACGATCACCTTCGCCGGGTCGAAATCGTAGATCGATCCCAACCCGTGGCACGCCGGGCAGGCGCCGTAGGTGCTGTTGAACGAGAACGACCGCGGCTCCAGCTTCGGCACATCCAGCCCGCAGTTGGGGCACGACATCGATGACGAGTACAGCTGCTCCCGCTGCTCGCCCACGGCCGCGCCGTGGACCTGGATCAGCACCAGCCCGTTCGCCATCTGCAGCGCTTTCGCGATCGAGCCTTCAAGCCGTTTGCGGTCCATGTCCGGCTTCAGCACCAGCCGGTCCACCACCGCTTCGACGGTGTGATTTTTGCGCCGCTCCAGCGGCACCGGCTCCGACAGGTCGCGCATTTCGCCGTCGATGCGCGCGCGAAAACCCTGGCTGTCGAGCGAGTCGAGCAGCTCCTTGAACTCGCCCTTGCGGCCGCGCACCACCGGCGCGAAGATGGTCACGCGCTCGCCCCGGCCGAGCGCCAGCACCCTGTCGGTGATCTGCTCCAGCGACTGCCGCGAAATCGCAAGCCCGCAGTTGGGGCAGTGCGGCACGCCCACCGAGGCGTACAGCAGCCGCAGGTAGTCGTAGATCTCCGTGATGGTGCCGACAGTGGAGCGCGGGCTGCGGTTGGTGGTCTTCTGCTCGATCGAGATCGCCGGGCTCAGGCCCTCGATCGAGTCCACGTCGGGCCGCTCCAGCTGATCCAGAAACTGCCGCGCGTAGGCTGAGAGCGTTTCCACGTAGCGCCGCTGGCCCTCGGCGTAAATCGTGTCGAAGGCAAGCGAGCTCTTGCCCGAGCCGGACAGGCCGGTGACGACGGTGAGCGTGTTCCGCGGGATGCGGACGCTGATGTCGCGAAGATTATGCTGCCGCGCGCCGCGGACGGAGATGTGGGTAATGGCCATTCGGTTCAGGGTCCGGGTGTTGGGTGCGCATGTGTCGCATTGCGCGTCAGATCGTGTCTTCAAGGATACCTGTCACAAAAATTTCACTTCAGTCGCGGCGTCAATCCCAGCGGGACTCTGCGAGAATCTTGGAGAAAGAGAGCGTGCAGCGCGGGTTTCGCCCGCCCAGGCGCCCAAAGTGTCATCTAACCGTTCAGGAGACCGGGTCGAATGCAGGACATGATCAATCTTTGCATGCTGGTGTGCGCCATTGCAGCTTCTCTCGCATTCGGTGTTCTGGCCGCGCACGCACTCTGCCGCGGCGCCTTCGCCCTGCTCCGCCTGCATGCTTCGTCGGTCGCGGAGAGCAAGCTCGAAAAGGCTTCAGCCACTTTTTAGCGCCCGTTCAGCTCCGCAGCGGCTTGCCGTATTCCTCGTCGAACACGGTGCGCGCGGGGCTAAAGCGTCCGCCGTTGTACTTGCCTTGGCCTTTCGACCGGCCCACCGCCAGCAGCGCGACCGGCTGGCAGCTGAGCGGCAGCTTCAGCGCGGCGCGCATCTTCACCGCATCGAAGCCTTCCATTGGCGCGGTGTTGTAGCCGAGCGACTCCGCGGCCCACATCATCGTGGCGAACGCGAGCGCCACCTGCCGGTTGAGCCACGCGGCCAGGTTCGGGTGCGCGCCCAGGTACTCCGGCACATTGCCGCGCATCTGCTCCAAGAAACTCTCCGGCATGCCGCCCGCGCGGCCCATGCGCAGCATCTCTTCCAGGTCGCCCGTGCGCCAGCCGTCGGCATCGCCGCAGGCCGCGATCACCAGCGGCGCCTCCTCCACCTTGCCCTGGTTGAAGCAGGCCGCGCGCAGACGCCGGCGGCCCTCCAGGCTGCGCACCACCACAAACCGCCACGGCTGCAGGTTGTAGCTGCTGGGCGCCTGCAGGCCCGCGGTCAGGATCGCTTGCAGGTCCTCGTCAGGCACGGGGGCACTGTCGAACGAGGAGGTAGCGCGCCGCTCGGCCACGATTTGGAGAAACGGCCTTTCAGAAGACGCGCTCATAGTCTTATGGTAGAGCACTCATGGGCTGCTCGACGGCAAACGTCTGCCCGGCGGCGGTGTTCTCGTATACCCACAGCCCGTGAAAGCTCGCGCGCAGCTCTGGATGCTGCTTCACCAGCGCCTCCATCAGTGCGATGGCATCCTTGCGCGCGGCCACCGGATCGGCGGTGCTCTGCACCTTGGTATCGACGCGCAGGTCGAGCGAGCCGAGGTCGCCATCGGCGCGCAGGCCGGTCACGGCGAAGCTCTGCTCCCCGGCCGGCACCATCATGGGGTTGTTGCCGGGCAGGCCCGCGGGCTCGACCGAAGCGGTTTCGCGGCTCAGCTTCTGCAGGTTGTTGCTCGAGTAGAGGTCGGCCGGCCGCGCCAGGTAGGCGGCGGCCTGGTCGTAAAAGAACGCGCTCCAGGGGGAGGCTTTGCCCTTCAGCTCCCGCGCCTGCAGCCAGAACCACTCGCTGTCATGCCCGCTGATGGTGAGCGGGCGGGCGAAGAAGCCGGCCAGCTGCCAGTGCGCGGCGCCCGCGGCGTTGGCGCCCGCGGCTGCCGTATTCTGCAGCACCATCGCGAACTGCTGCGGCGCCTTGACCCCGGTGGCATGGAGGACGGCCAGCGCGAACTGGCCCTTGGGCAGCTCGCTCAGCGTGACCGTCACCAGCAGCGGCGCGCCCGGCACGCTGCAGAAAAACTGCACATCATCCTGGCTGCCCTGCAGGTCGCTCGCATCCAGCCCGTACAGGTTGGTGACCGTGAGGGTCGCGCCCTGCAGCTCCGGGGCAAGCGTGGTCACGGTGCCCGCAATGCCGTCGAAACTCGCGGCGACGGAGGGGATCGTCTCGGCTTTCAGGGCGGCCGCGTCGCCGCGCAGCACATCGCCGCCCAGCTGGTGCGCGGCCGCGAACAAGGCGGAGCGCTGCTCGCCCGGCATGGCCGCGCCCACCGCGCAGGAAACGGCGCGCGCCGAGGGGTCGGCCAGCACGCACCAGAACAGGACCGCGGCGGAGGAAAACAAGAAGCGGCGCATGCGTTCGTGCCTCCCTATCCTGAAAATTGTGTGCAAACCCGCAGCCCTGGCGCACACCCGGCAACACATCGGCTACCGGAGCAGGGCCACTGCTAGTCTAGTACACAGGCTGCCCGATCTACACAGGCGGCCCAGCCAGTGGCAAGCAGGGGGCGACCATGATCCATCAATCCATGACGCGTGAAGCCAGGCATACACTTTCGGGCTTACTGTGCGGGATGCTGCTGACCGCCGCGCCGGCCGCGTGGGCACAGGCCGCGAGCCTGCAGACCGCGAGCCCGGCCCCGCCCACCGCGAAACCGGCCTCGCTGCTCGACCAGTCCCCGGCGCCCCCGGTCATCGAGTTCACCGGCGGCCGGCTGACTATTCACGCCGCCAACAGCAGCCTGCGCGCCATCCTCGACGACCTGGGAACCCGCACCGGCACCAGGGTGGAAGGGCTGGGCCGCGATGAGCGGATCTTCGGCGTGTACGGCCCGGGCAATCCGCAGGAGGTGCTTTCGGCGCTGCTCGACGACTCCGGCTATAACGTGCTGATCGCCGGGAGGAAGCCGGACGGGTCGCCGCGGGAGGTGGTGCTGAGCGCCCGCGCGGCCGCTGCACCGGCGCCGGCCCAGACGGCAGCACGCACGCAGGCCGCGGATGAAAACGACGACGGCGATGTACCCGATACCGCTCCATACCAGCAGCCGGCTCCGTTCATCGCGCCCCCTCAGCAGAATGTGCCGCCGCCGGGCCAGCCCGCTGCCGGTCCGCAGCAGGTGAAGACCCCGCAGCAGATGCTCGAGGAGCTGCAGCGGCTGCGCCAGAGCACTGTACCGCCGGGCACGCAGGGCGCGCCGCCGCAGTAGAGCGCCGCGGCAGTAGCCGAAAAAGACTCAGGGCAGCGGCTCAAGCACCGGCCAGTCATCGCGCCAGTTCACACCCACCACCCACAGGTCGAGCGCGCCGTTCTGCGAGCGCTGCAGGGCATGGAAAGTGAGCAGCGTCTGCTGGCCGTCGGGGCTCTGCCATAGGCTGCCGCCGCCCGGCGCCAGCCAGTTCTGGTCGCTCGTGGCCAGCACCGTGCCGCCGCCCTGCAGCAAGCTGCCGCCGTCCTCGGCGATGAACGGCCCATGCACGCTGCGCGACCGGCCGGCGATCTGCTGGTAGGTGTCCTGGTCGATGGGAATGTTGCAGCAGACGCCCACCGACGCGAGCAGGTAATACCAGCCATTGTGCGCAATCATGGCCGCGCCTTCAATGGCGCCATTGCGCGCGGGCGGCTGCTGCGCCAGGTGGTAGCGGGTGGCGCCGGGCAGCAGCCGACCGGTCGCCGGGTCCAGCTCCTGCTGGTAGATGCCGCCCCAGAAGGACCCGTAGTTGAGCCATACCCGGGGCTGCCCGCCGCTGGCGCCAACGCTGGAATCGACGAACACATTCGGATCGATCGCGTTGAAATCCGCCCCAGTCGAAGAGGTCAAGACCGCGCCCTGGTCGGTCCAGCGGTAGCGCGGGTCGGCTGGGTCGAGCGTGGGATTAGTGGCCACGGCGATGGCGGAGTGCTGCGAGCCCAGCGAGGAAACCGAGTAGTACAAATGGTAGGCCCCGCCGAACCAGGAGATGTCGGGCGCCCAGATGCCTTGCGCCTCGGGATAGCTGGCCGTGGCCCAGGCAGGCATCGTGTCGAAGACATAGCCGCAGTCGCTCCAGGTGAGCAGGTCGGCGCTGCAGCGCTCGGCGAGGAAATGGCTGCTGTGCAGGAACGGCAGGTCGGTGCTGAAGGCGATGTAGCTGCCGTCGGCGCGGCGCATGATGCTGGGGTCGTGCACGGGAACGATGTCGCCCTGCAGGGGATCGCTGGCTGGAAGCGCCGTGTAGGCGGTGGACAGATCCATCGCCGCGGCTGTCTGCGGCTGGGTGCTGAGCATCTGGGCGGCTTGGGTGAGTCGGGATGTACAGCTGGTGCAGAAACCCAGCGAAATAAGGGCCACAAGGCAGAGCGTCGTGCGCAATTATTCGGCCTTCCAACGGAACATGCCCGGCTGCGGCAGTCCGAAGTGGGCAAGAACGCGCAAGGCGAACTGCCGGGCCATCTCGGTCGAGTCGACCGGGCGGTTGTAGAAAGCGGGGATGACGGGAAAGATCACAGCGCCAGCATCCGCCGCCAGTACCATGTTGCGCAAGTGAATTTTGTTGAATGGTGTTTCCCGTACACACAAAATCAGCGAATTGTGTTCTTTGAGGCAGACGTCGGCGGCGCGGCCGATCAGGTTCTGCGCCAGGCCGTGGGCAATGCCGGCCAGGGTGCCCATGCTGCAGGGCAGCACAATCATTCCGCTCGACGGATAGCTGCCGCTCGCGATGCCGGCCCCGATGTCGCTCTCGGCCAGTTGCTCGATCTTGCTGGAAGGCGCGCCGAGCAGCTTCTCGACCAGCTGGCTGCGGCCGCTCAAGCCCAGCTCCTCGGCCAGCACGCGCAGCGAGTTCTCGCTCGCGATGCAGTGGACCTTCTCAACCCGGGTGTCGGCTTCGAGCGCGAGCAGCAGCTGCTGGGCGAAGACCGAGCCGCTGGCGCCGGTAATCGCGACGGTTACATCCACGGCCGCGGCCCCAGTACGCGCGCAAAGATCGCGTCCACATTGCCCAGCTGGCGGTCGAGGTCGAAGCTGCGCGCGAGCGTCTCCGCCGGGACGCGGCTGGTGATCTCAGGGTCGGCGGCGACCAGGTCGCGGAACACCAGATCGTCTTTCCACGCGCGCATGGCGTGGCCCTGCACCAGGCGGTAGGCGTCCTCGCGCAGCATGCCGGCCTCGGTCAGGTCCAGCAGCAGCTGGCCTGAAAAAATCAGCCCGCCCGTGCTCTCGAGGTTGCGCAGCATGCGCTTCGGGTACACCAGCAGGTTCTCGATCAGCGCTGTCGTTTTCGCGAGCAAATAGTCGGTCAGGATGGTCGAGTCGGGCAGGATGATGCGCTCGACCGATGAGTGCGAAATATCGCGCTCGTGCCACAGCGCGACGTTCTCATACGCGGCCTGCGCGTTCGACCGCACGACCCGCGCCAGTCCCGAAATCTGCTCGGATGCGATGGGATTGCGCTTGTGCGGCATCGCGGACGAGCCCTTCTGCTTTTCCGAGAAAAACTCCTCCGCCTCGCGCACTTCCGACCGCTGCAGGTGGCGGATTTCCGTCGCGATCTTGTCGAGCGTGGCCGTGATGATGGCCAGCGTTGAAATATAGTGCGCGTGGCGGTCGCGCTGCACCACCTGCGTCGCCACCAGCGCCGGTTCCAGCCCCAGCTTCGCGCAGATCGCCTCCTCGTGCTCCGGCTTCAGGTGCCCGAAGGTGCCGACCGCGCCCGAAAGTTTGCCCACCCGCATGCCCTCCGCGGCCGCATCGAAGCGGACCAGGTTGCGCTCGGTCTCGGCGTGCCAGTTCAGCAGTTTCAGGCCGAACGTGGTCGGTTCGGCATGCACGCCGTGGGTGCGGCCAATCACCGGCGTGTTTTTGAACTCAAGCGCCCGCCTACGCAGCACGGCCGACAGCGCAAGCAGGTCTTCGCGCAGGATCGCGGAGGCGGCCTTGACCTGCAGCGCCTGCGCCGTGTCGACGACGTCGTTCGACGTAAGCCCGTAATGCAGCCAGCGCGATTCCGGGCCGATCTTTTCAGCAACCGCGGTGGTAAAGGCGATCACATCGTGCTTGACTTCAGCTTCAATGGCCTCGATCCGGGCCAGGTCGAACCCGCCGCGCTCGCGGATCGCCTTAGCGGCCTCGCGCGGCACGATGCCGGCGTCGGCCAGGGCCTCGCTCGCCGCGGTTTCCACCGCAAGCCAGCTGCGGTATTTGTTCTCGTCCGTCCAGATCCGCCCCATCGGGGCCCGTGTGTAGCGTGCGATCAATGCAGGTCTTCCTTTCTCGACCTATGATTGTAGCTGCCCGGTCGCGCACGGCCGGCCCGCATCACACGCTGTGCGTCCCACCCACAAGAAATTAAAAGGAGAGCTGCATGGATCAGGTTGTCACCGTAGCGCATTTTACCGAGCCGATGGAAGCCGAGATGGCCCGGGGCCGCCTCGAGTCGGCGGGAATTGAAGTCTTTCTGGCCGGCGAGAATGCCCGCATCATGGAGCCCGGCCTGGGGCCGCTGCGCCTGCAGGTTGCCGCGAAAGATGAGCAAGACGCGCGGGCGATCCTGAACGATGCCGGCGAGGAGCTGGCCGAGGCCGAGCGAGGCGGCGTGGTGATCCGGCCGGACGAGCTGCCGTAAACCTACTCCGGTACGCCGAACCGCTCGCTCATCTCGTCGTACAGAAAGCCCTCGCCGGGCCTGTAGGGCTGCACCCATTCGCCGTCGATTACGAACTGCGGAATCGCGCGCCTGCCCACGTGGCGCACCACCTCGTCCGCCGCGCCAGGGGTGTGCTCGATGTCGACTTCCCGGTAGGGAATCTTGTGTTTCTCGAGAAAGCGCTTGGCCTCACGGCAGTCGCGGCACCAGTTGGCGGAGTAGACGAGCAGGTCCATGAGGGGGAATGATATACCGGAAACGCGCCCGCGCGCTGCCCGCTACAGTTCATCCTCTGCTTCAACTTCGCGCGGCCTGGCGCTTTCCCGGCGGGCCGTGAAAAACGCGCGCAGCACCGTGCCGCACGGCTCGGCCAGCACCCCGCTCTCGACCAGCAGCCGGTGGTTGAGCCGGGGATGATTGAGCACCTGCAGCACCGAGCCGGCGGCGCCAGCCTTGGAGTCGAGCGCGCCGAAGACGAGCCGGTCCAGCCGCGCATGGATCATCGCGCCCGCACACATCGCGCACGGCTCGAGCGTGGAGTAGAGCGTGCAGCCCAGCAGGCGGTAGTTGCCCAGCAGCAGCCCGGCGGCGCGCAGGGCAACGATCTCGGCATGGGCAGTGGGATCGTGGTCGCGCAAGACGCGGTTCTGCCCAGCGGCGAGCAGGCGGTCGCCCGAGAACAGCACCGCGCCCACCGGGACCTCGCCCGCCGCCGCGGCGTCGCGCGCCTCGGCCAGGGCCAGCAGCATGCGCCTTTCGTCGAGCGCGGGTGCGAGCGCGGGCTCAGCCGGCAGACGCGGCTCCGAGCGCGGCGGAACCCGGCGCATCGGTCCAATTTGTCGAGTCGCCCGCGCCGCCGCTGTCGGTCCAGTCCGTCCAGCCCGGCCAATCGATCCACTGGCGAAACACGCCGATCAACTCTTCCACGTCGGCGCCTTCGCCTTCAAACCGCTGTGCGTTGAGCGCGCACCGCAGCCACGCACCATGGATGGCGCACACGGCGAGCCTGCGTGGAGCCGCACCCGCGGCAGCGGTGCCGCGCAAGTCGATGCGCAACCGCCAGCCTGCTTGTCTCGGCCTGCTGCTTTCGAGCCTCGTATCGTTCAAGGCCTCCAGCAGCATGCCCTTCTGGTGCTCCCACTTGCCGTTGCACTGCTGTTGGTACCACGTCCCTAGCCATTCCAAATCGTCTACTGCCACGGCCTCTTATGTGCCTTTGCTGCCCAGCGGCTGCTGCTGCGTCATGCAGTGCAGCGCGCCGAGTCCCCAGATAAAGTCGCCGCAATGGATGCCCGCAATCGTGTGCGCGGGAAACAGCTCCGCGAGCGTATTGAGGGCGATGCGGTCGTTTGGGTCGTTGAATGTTGGCACGAGAACCAACTTGTTTGCAATGTAAAAGTTAGCGTAGCTGGCCGGCAGGCGCTGGCCGGCGAACACCACCGGCGCCGGGCAGGGCAGCGTCGCGATGCGGAACGGCTCGCCCCGCGGGTTGCGCGCCGCGTGCAGGCGGTCGAGATTTTCAGCCAGCGGAAGATGGTTTTCGTCGGTCCGGTTTGGTTCCATCACGGTGACAATTGTGTTCTCGTCTGTAAACCGCGCGATGTCGTCGACGTGGCCGTGGGTGTCGTCGCCGGCAATGCCGCGGTTGAGCCACACCACCTGCTCGACGCCGAGGTAGTCGTGGAAAACCTGCTCCAGCTGCCCGCGCGTAAGCCCCGGGTTGCGCGCCTGCACGCCGCTCAGCAGGCACTCTTCGGTGGTGAGCAGCACGCCCGCGCCGTTGGTATCGCCATTGGTGTCAATAGACCCGCCTTCCAGCACCACGCGGTGCTCGCCCACACGCGGCTGCCACGCCGGCAGGCCCAGCCACTCCGCCGCGCGCGAGGGCAGCCGGTCGTCGTGCTGCCAATCTTCGTACTTGGCCCAGGCGTTGAACCGCCAATCGGTAACGGCGAGCTGGCCTTGCGCGTTCTGGACAAAGATCGGCCCCGAGTCGCGGGTCCACACCCGGTTCGTCGGCCACACATGAAACTGTAACTGTGACAGATCGGCCCCGGCACGGTGCAGCATGCCGCGCGCCCGCTTTTCGGCGGCCGCGTCGTCCACCAGGATGTGCACCTGCTCGACCCGGGCCAGCGCCCGCACGATCTCGCAGTACACCCACGGGATGGGTTGGAAGCGCCCCGGCCAATCGCTCGGGTTGTGCGGCCACGCGATCCAGGTGGCCGCATGCGGAGCCCACTCGGCCGGCATGCGGTAGCCCTGCTCGCGCGGCGTGCCTGTCACTTCCCATCTCCGGGTGTGTCCAGAAACCTGTGCACGATCGGCCCGTAGGAGTCGATGCGGCGGTCGCGCAGGAACGGCCAGTTGCGCCGCTGCTCTTCCAGCGCGCGCAGGTCCACCTCCGCGACCAGGATTTCTTCCTCGTCCTGCGAGGCTTTCGCAATTACCCGCCCGAACGGGTCCGCGATAAACGATCCGCCCCAGAACTCCAGCCCCGGCCCCTCCACGCGGTTCCCGCGCACGTCGCCGTGCTCCACGCCGACGCGGTTGGGCGCCGCGACATACACGCCGTTCGCGATCGCGTGCGAGCGCTGGATCGTCACCCACGCGTCGTACTGCGTATGCCCGTGCTCGGCCTTCTCGTAAGGGTGCCAGCCGATCGCCGTCGGGTAAAACAGCACGTTCGCGCCCTGCAGCGCCGTGATGCGCGCGGCTTCGGGGTACCACTGGTCCCAGCAGACCAGCGTACCCACGCGACCGGCGGCGGTGTCGAACGCGCGGTAGCCCAGGTCCCCCGGCGTGAAATAAAACTTCTCGTAGTAGAGCGGGTCGTCCGGGATGTGCATTTTGCGGTACAGGCTCGCGACCGCGCCATCCACGCCGATCGTGGCCGCCGTATTGTGGTAAAGCCCCGGCGCGCGCCGCTCAAAGAGTGAGGCGATCACCGTGACCTTCTCCTCCCGCGCCACCGCGCCCAAACGCTCCGTGCTCGGCCCCGGGATCGGCTCGGCCAGGTCGAACAGCGCGATGTCTTCCCTCTGGCAGAAGTACTGCGTGCGAAACAGCTCCGGCAGGCAGACGATCCGCGCGCCCTCGCGCGCCGCCCGGCGCACCCACTCGGCGGCGCGGTCCAGGTTTTCCTCCGGCTCGGGGCCGCAGTGCATCTGCACCAAGCCGATGCGAAAGTTCAGTGGGGACGGCATACTGCCTCCTTCTAGAAAAACGGGCAAGAAAAACGGGCGCGAGCCGCGGCCCGCGCCCTCCTGTTGCAAAAACGCGCCTACTCGAAGATCAGGATCGCCGCGGCCAGCGTCGTCGTCCACAGCCCACGCTTGTCGCCGACCGCCGACTGCGTCACATTCGCCGTGCGCACAATCTTGTTCGAGATCTTGTAAATCTCCTTCTTCTCGTCCCAGCTCTTGTCCGGATCAAACTCCACATCGAGCGTGGTCGCGAGCATCTCGGCCGCCAGTTCCTCGGCATACTCGCCGGCCTGCTCCTCGGTCTCGCCGAACGAGTGGTGCTCGCTCAGGTAGCCGTAGGTGTTGCGGTCGGTCGGGATGGCCACGCCGATCGACGAAGTCACCAGCCGGTGCGGCTCGCGCGTCGAGTTCTCCGCGATCACCGCGAACACCACCTCGCCATGCGACAGGTACGTCAAACCTTCCTTGCGGCTGATCAGCTTCGCGTTGGGCGGAAAAATCGACGACACCCGCACCAGGTTCTGCGAGGCCACCCCGGCGTCGCGCAGCGCCATTTCAAACGATGTCAGCCGTTCCTTATGCCGGCCCACGCCCTTGGTGAAAAAAAGACGCTTGGGAACCATGCTTTTGCCCAATGAATGAATCCTCCAGACAGGCGCCCTTGCAAACGCTGCCGTTTCGATGGAACCGTAACAGAGGCATACCCCGGAGCACCGCAACACTCCGTGAATATCCAAGGAAAGGAGCCCGTGCCAGGGAGCGGCCAGGCCGCCAGGCACAAGTCCTTATCGTAATCGCTTTGGGTGTGCCGTGCGCGTGCGGGTTGAAAAGCCGCTCACGATGGGCCGCGATTCCAGCTGGCATTGCCGGTGCGCAGCGCCAGCAGCAGCTTCGCCGTGGTGACGGCCTGCCCGGCGTGGCGCTGGGTGTGGTCGGCCAGGTGCACCAGCAGCCCGCCGAGGGTCGCCGGCAGCCGCTTGCCGCCTACTTCGCGCGCTGCTTCCAGCTGGTTGAGCGGCAGCGCGCGGAGGCGCCCGTCCGCCTCGCGCAGCATGGTGCGGAACTCGGCCAGCAGCGCCTCGCGCGGGATGCCGGGCTCGAGCTCGACCGAAAGCGCGGCCTGCTGGATCACGTTGAGCGGCTCGCCCTCGGCATAGGTCAGCAGGCGGTCGAGCGAGTGCGCGATATGGCGCACGTGAAAGGCGAACGGGGTCAGCCCGAACGGCTGCGCGTGGATTTCCTCATCGGTCAGCAGCGGCGTCCAGTGGGCCACGTTTTCCCGGGCCAGTTCGAGCGCATGCAGCACCGCGCGCGGGATCGCGGGTATGTCCGTGAGGGTTCCGCGCAGCCAGGGTTCCATCGCTCCAGCCTACAGGCCGTGCTGCACGCGAAAGGCGCGCACCACGTCGGCCACATCCTTGTGCTCGCCGTCGACTGCTTCGTTCATCGCCCGCATGTCGTCGGCGCTCACCTTGCCGGCGAGGTCGGCGAAGGCTCCGCGCAGCTGCGGCCAGCGCTCCAGAGCCGCCTCGCGCACCAGCGGCACCGCCTGGTAGGGCGGAAAATAATGCTTGTCATCGGCCAGCACCTTCAGGTGCTCCGCCGCGATCGGCCCGTCGGTCGAGTTGCCCGCGATGATGTCGACCTGGTGCGCGGCGAGCGCGCGGTACAGCAGGCCCAGGTCCATGGTGCGCGGCGCGCTCGCGAAGCGCAGGCCGTAGGCGGCCTCCAGCCCATGCAGCCCGTCGGGCCGCTCCTCGAACTCGTAGCCCACGCCCAGCCGCCACTTGGGCGCGGCGGTGGCCGCCTGCGAGAGCGTACCGATCGAAGCCATGCCCGGGTCGCCCGGCCGCACGATCATCGCGAACGTATTCTCAAACCCCAGCGGCTCGGTCGCGACCACGTGGAAGCGCTGCGCATAGAGCCGCCGCACCGTCGCGAGCGACGCAGCCTCGTTCCGCGCCGGGTCGGGCATGCGCACCGGCGGCTGCTTCAGGATCGCGGTCAGCGCGGTGCCGGTGTACTCGACGTAAGCATCGATGCGCCCGGAGATCATGGCCTGCTGCGCGATGTACGACCCCGCGAGATAGAACCGCCGCTCGACCTTGAGCCCGGTCTTCGCCTCGATATGCTGCGCCAGCAGCTCACCCAGCACCACCTGCTCGGTGAAGTTCTTCGCCCCGATCACCGGCCGGTCGAACCGCGGCGGGGAGCAGGCGGTAAATACGACGCACAGCACGAGCTCGACGAGACAAAGCTTTACCAGTTTGATCTTAGTCAAGGTATGGGCCCGACAGACATAAGTGACCAGTAGACGAAGAGATAACTGGCGATAACCAAGGTCATCCAACTCCAGCGATGGCGCGAAGTTACTGCCCAAATGGCTGAGGCAAACGCGGAAGCGGCAGCCACTATCCAGCAGGTGTGCTCGAAGCGATAGTCTAAGCTTTTCCGGGCGACTAGCTCCCTCAGATCGAGCCAGCCGTATAGCCCGAGCAGTGATGTGCTTGCTGTCAGCGCGAGGGCAATGATTGAAAGCGAATTTGACAACTCTTGACGCCGACTGAATCGCAAATAAGTAAGAATGCCCAGCACGCACAAGGGCGGCAGCGTCCAGTTTGCGATCTCGAAAGCATTCATCGCCGGTCGCGTCCCGGCACGCGCAGCTTCAGTTCCGCAAAGCCCAGCAGTGTATCCGCGCCCAGCGCCAGCAGCGCCGCCGGGATCGCCCCCGCGAGCACCAGCCGGTTGTCGACGGACGCGACGCCGCGAAAGATAAACTCACCCAGCCCGCCCGCGCCGACCGCCGCCGCGATGGTCGCGATGCCGACCGCGGTAACCGTCGCGGTACGCAGGCCGGCCAGGATCACCGACGCGGCCAGCGGCAGCTCGACCTTGACCAGCCGCTGCCAGCCGGTCATGCCGAGCGCGTAGGCCACGTCGATCACCGCCGGCTCCACCCCGCGGATGCCGACATACGTGTTGCGCAGGATGGGCAGCAGCGCGTAGCCGGTGAGCGCGACGATGGCGATGCGCGAGGCGCGCTCGCCCAGCCACGGCAGCGGCAGCAGGAAGCCCAGCAGAGCGAGCGAGGGGATGGTCTGGATGATGTTCGCGACGGTCAGCACGGGCTTCGCCAGAGCGCCGTAGCGGGTCAGCAAAATCCCGAGCGGCACGCCGATGCCGGCGGCGAACAGAAGCGCCGCGCCGGTGAGCCAGACGTGCTCGAGCGTGAGCGTGACGATCTCGGTCCAGTGCTCGCGCACGAAGTTTTCCGCCAGCAGGGAAGCAAGCTGCGCCGCGCCGCTCATCACGCCCCCACCTTGCGCTCGCCGCGATGGAACGCCGAGACATACTCGGTAACCGACGGCTGCTGCGAGTGCAGAAACTCCGCCGGCGGCAGGTCGGCTTCAATGCGGCCCTCGGCGACCAGCACGATGCGGTCCGCGAGGTACATGGCCTCATCCAGATCGTGGGTCACCAGCAGCACCGTCTTCGGCTGGCCTTGCTCGCGCAGTTTTTTGAGCAGGCTGCGCAGCATGTCCTGCATCTCGGCGCGGGTGAGCGGGTCGAGCGCGCCGAAGGGCTCGTCCATCAGCAGAATGGGCGGCTCGGCGGCCAGCGCGCGCGCGAGGCCGACGCGCTGGCGCTGGCCGCCCGAGAGCTCGTGCGGGTACCGGATCGCAAACCGCTCCGGGTCGAGCCCGACCGAGCTCAGCAGCCCGCGCACCTGCTCGCCAAACTGCTTGCGCGGCTGCCCGGCCAGCTCCGGCACCATCGTTACATTGCGCGCGATGCTGAGATGCGGAAACAAGCCGGTCTCCTGGATGACATAGCCGATGCCGCGGCGCAGCTCGATCACGTTCTTCGCGGCGACATCTTCCCCGTGCACGCGCACCGTACCGGAGGTGGGCCGGGCGAGCCGGTTCACCATGCGCAGCAGCGTCGTCTTACCCGACCCGCTGCGGCCCAGCAACGCCGTCACGCTGCCGGCGGCAAGCGTGAGCGTCACATCCTCAAGCAGCGGCCGCCCATCCGCGATCAGCAGGTGCACGCCCGAAAACTCGATCGCTGCGGCCACGTGCACCTTCGCTGGCTTATTCGGCTGGGTTACTCTTCCGGGCCCTGATCGGGGATCAGGTCATCGCCCGCATCGGGGCTCGTGTCGAACGCCGCCGGGCTCGCGCCGGTCGAAGGCCCCGCGCCCTTCACCCGCACCACCGTGATCTTCGCAAAGCCTTCCTTGAACGAAGGCGCCCGCAGCCGCTCGGCCATCTTCTGCATCACGTCTTCCGACACCATGCGCTCCCTGCGCCGGTTGCGGTCCATGCACACCTCGAACGGCACATCGAAGAACACCGCGTGCACGTCGTAGCCGAAGCTCTTGGCCATCTTGATCCACTGGCGGCGCTCGTGCGGCGACAGGTTGGTCGCGTCCACATAATTCCACGGCATCTTCGCGATCAACCGCGCCCGCAGCAGCGAGCGCAGCGTCGAGAAGACCAGCCCCTGGTAGCGCTGCTCGGTGATGTCGTCGAACAGGATGGTGCGCAGCATATCGCTCGAGAGCGGCTGCACCGCCCGGCGCTTGAACCAGGTCGTCTTGCCCGAGCCCGGCAGCCCGATCGTCAGCACCACGAATCCGCGCGGCTCGCGCGGTCCCGAGGCCTGCGCCGCAGGCGGCGGCGTCGAGGGCGAGTCCGGCTGGGTCTCATGCACCAGCCTGCCCGCCGGTTCGTCCAAAACCGGGACGCCGGCCGGAACGCCGCCAGCAGGCATGTCCTCGTAGTCGGAGCCAGCACCGCTTTCGGCAAAACCCGTCTGCGCGTCGGCAAAACTGCCTTCCGGCTCCGCCGCCACTTTTTCGGGCAATGCCTGGCCGCGCTGCTCCACCGGGCTGTCGCCGTAGGAAGGCCGCAGCGGCGCCAGCTGGCCCTGCGGCAGCTCCTGCCCTATCTTTCCTGTGGACTCCGAATCGTTCGGGCCCCGTTTTCCGCGTCGTCTCATGATCGTTTCGCGCCACCACTCGCGCATGCTCTGGATGGTACACAGGTCGCCGTACTGCTGCAATTGTGGTGCATTCCGCGCCACTGCGGAACCGATTGCGGCACTCGCATGGCGCCCAGCGACGATGCTAGCATCGAAGTTTAAAGTTCCACCCAGACGAGGAGCACGTGCAATGGCAGTCAAGGTAGGCATCAACGGCTTTGGTCGCATCGGCCGCAACGTTTTGCGTTCAGCCCTGGGCAATCCCGACATCGAATTCGTCGCCATCAACGACCTCACCAGCCCGGTCACGCTGGCCCATCTGCTCAAGTACGACTCCATCCTCGGCAACCTCAAGAACGACATCCAGGCTACCGAGGGCGCCATCACCATCGACGGCAAGACCATCAAGGTCTTCGCCGAGCGCGAGCCGCAGAAGCTGAACTGGGACTCGACCGGCGCGCAGATCGTCATCGAGTCCACCGGCCACTTCACCGACGCCACCAAGGCGAACCTGCACCTGGGCGGCTCGGTCAAAAAGGTCATCATCTCGGCCCCGGCCAGCAATGAGGACATTACCATCGTGCTCGGCGTCAACCAGGATAAGTACGACCCGGCCAAGCACAACGTCCTGTCGAACGCCTCCTGCACCACCAACAGCTTGGCGCCGGTGGTCAAGGTCATGCATGAAAGCTTCGGCATCGTTTCCGGCATCATGACCACGATCCACAGCTACACCAACGACCAGGTGCTGCTCGACTTTCCGCACAAGGACCTGCGTCGGGCGCGCTCGGCCACGCTTTCCATGATCCCCAGCTCGACCGGCGCCGCCAAGGCGCTCAGGCTGGTTATCCCGGAGATGGCCGGGCGGCTCGACGGCTTTTCGATGCGCGTGCCCACGCCGAATGTCTCGATCGTCGATCTCACCTTCGTCGCCGAAAAACCGGTGACGGTGCAGACCGTGAACCAGGCATTCAAGACTGCATCGGAAGGCGCGCTGAAAGGCATCCTGGGCTTCGAGACGCAGCCGCTGGTCTCGGTCGATTTCCGCGGCGACTCGCGCTCGTCCATCGTCGACTGCGAGCTCACCAAGGTGGTCGGCCAGTCGGTCAAGGTGCTGTCCTGGTACGACAACGAATGGGGCTACTCCAGCCGCGTGCGCGACCTGGTGTTGTTTGTCGCGTCCAAAGGCCTGTAAGCCCACCGCGCGAGGGGGCCGCCCCCTTGCGCCCGCACCCCGGGAGTGAACCGTTGCCCAAGCTTTCCATCCGCGACCTCGATCTCAAGAACAAGCACGTCCTCATCCGCGTCGACTTCAACGTCCCGTTGACCGAGGACGGCTCCGAGATCACCGACGACACCCGCATCCGCGAAACCCTGCCGACCATCCGCTACGCACTCGAGCACAAGGCCAAGCTCATCCTGGCGTCGCACCTGGGCCGGCCCAAGGGCAAGCCCAGCGCCAAGTACAGCCTGCGCCCGGTAGTCGACCGGCTGCGCATCCTGCTCGACCACGCGATCGCCGAAAAGATCAACGTCGCGTTCTCGCCAGACTGTGTCGGCGAGATCGCCGAGGAGATGGCCCGGCAGCTCGAATCCGGCCAGGTGCTGCTGCTTGAAAACCTGCGCTTTCACCCGGAGGAAGAGGCCAACGACCCCGCGTTCGCGAAGCAGCTTGCCTCGCTGTGCGAGATGTATGTGAACGACGCCTTCGGCACCGCGCACCGCGCGCATGCTTCCACCGAGGGCATTACACACCATGTCAAGCAGGCAGCCGCCGGGCTGCTGATGGAAAAGGAGCTCGACTACCTGGGCCGCGCGCTGGGCCTCGGCGAGGGCGGCTCCGCCCCGGCGAAACCGTTCGTCGCGATCCTGGGCGGCGCCAAGGTTTCCGACAAGATCGGCGTCATCGAGAACCTGCTGGGCAAGGTCGATGCGCTCTTGATCGGCGGCGGCATGGCCTACACATTCCTCAAGGCCAAAGGCCAGGGCGTCGGCAAGTCGCTGGTCGAGCTCGACAAGGTGGAGCTCGCCGGGCGGATGCTGAAAAAGGCCGAGCAGCGCGGGGTGCGTTTCCTGCTGCCGACCGACCATGTGCTCGCGGACCGCTTCGCTCCCGACGCCGCCACAAAGGTTTTTACCGGCACCGGCGATTTCCCGGCGGAGTGGATGGCGCTCGACATTGGCCCCGAGACGATACAGCGGTTTTCTGAAGAGATCGAAGCCGCGGCAACCGTGGTGTGGAACGGCCCCATGGGCGTCTTCGAGCTGCCGGCATTCGCGCAGGGCACGACCGCGATTGCGAAGGCAGTCGCCGCGAATGCGGGAGCGATTACGGTGGTCGGCGGCGGCGACTCCGTCTCCGCCATTCATCAGGCTGGCGTTGCGGACGGCATCAGCCACATCTCCACCGGTGGCGGCGCGTCGCTCGAGTTCCTGGAAGGCAAAAAGCTGCCCGGGGTGGAGGCTTTGACGGAGAAGTAACTGTATCTACGGAGTAACATGGTTCCGCACAGCTGTAAGCCGAGGAGAGCGCGTGTCCAACCAGCAGGAGCTTCTGGCAATCTTCATTCCGAGTTTTTTAATTCTGGCGGGCGCCTTTATCAACTGGCAGGGGGGCAAGCGCACCCGCGACGAGTTGCGTGAAGAGTTCCGAGGGTTGCGCGCCGAATTTATCGAGCTTCGGCGCGATGTCAAATCGGAAACAGAGTCCCTCCGCACCATCGCCTACGAGCACGTGCAGCGCATCCGTACCCTCGAAGTCGAAGGCAAGAAGCAGAGCTAGTAGTCCGCCGCACACGCAGCAGAACCAGGAGACCGCCCCATCGCCAGCCCGCGCAAGCCGCTGATCGCAGCCAACTGGAAGATGTACAAGACGCCGAAAGAAGCCTGCGCTTTCGCGGACGCGTTCATGCCGCTGGTGGCCGGGCACACCCGCGATGAGATCGCGATCTGCCCCACCTTTCTCGCTTTACAGTCGTTTGCGAAACAGGTACAGGGCTCCGGCATCCTGGTTGGCGCGCAGGATATGCACTCAGAAAAAGAAGGCGCCTACACGGGCGAAATCTCCGCGCCCATGCTCAAGGCGGTCGGCGTCACCCACGTCATCCTGGGCCACTCCGAACGCCGCCACTACAACCATGAGAGCGACTGGGATGTGAACCGCAAGCTGCGCGCCGCGCTCCAGCAGCAGGTTACGCCGATCGTGTGCATCGGCGAGGTGCAGGAGGAGCGCGAGGAAGGCCGCACCAACGATGTGCTGCTGCGCCAGATCAAGATCGGCCTCGAAGGCATCCAGCCGGCCGATGCCTCGCCCATCGTGATTGCCTACGAGCCAATCTGGGCCATTGGCTCGGGCCAGACCGCGTCGCCCGAGATCGCCGAAGAGACCCATGCCTTTATCCGCGGCGCGGTCCGCATGCGGCTGGGCGATGCCATCGCGGACGGCATCCGCATCCTGTACGGCGGCAGTGTGAAGCCCGAAAACACCGCCTCGCTGCTCGAGGAAGATGAGATCGACGGTGCGCTCGTGGGCGGCGCCAGCCTCGACCCGCACTCCTTCGCGCAGATCGTCAAGTACTAGGTCTATCGCGAGGCAAGGCTGGCCGGGTTGGCACAGTACAGGATAGGTTCTCCCCGTAGATAGCGCGCGGCCTCTTCCCCGGCAATGCGGGCGGCCTTGGTGGCGGCCCCCTTGGTGCCGCCCGCTATGTGCGGAGATAGAACGAAGTTAGGCAGTGCTAACAAGGGTGAGTCAGCCGGAATAGGTTCAACCGGGAACACGTCGGCCGCCGCGGCGAAGAGTTGACCCGAACTGAGCGCCTCCGCAAGCGCCTCATAGTCAAGCAGCGCGCCGCGGGCGCAGTTCACCAGAATGCTGCCGCGCGGCATCATGCGCAGTTGCTCGCGGCCGATAAGTCCTCGCGTCTCGGCGGTCTCCCGTGCGTGCAGCGAAACGATCTGGCTGCGGCGCAGCAGCTCGGGCAGGGAAACAACCTCTACGTCTTCTTCCGGAGCAATCTTCGCGTAGGGATCGAAAACCAGCACCCGGGCGCCAAAGCCGCGCAGGATGCGGCCCACGTGGCTGCCGATCGCGCCGTAACCAATCAGCCCACAGACAGAGCCGTCCAGCTCGAACCCGGCGGAGTCGTAAGTGTAGTCGCCGGGCCAGCCGCCCTCGCGAATACCGCGGTCAGCGCGGGGAATGCCGCGCAGGCAGGCAAGCGCGGCGGCCACGGTGAACTCGGCCGTGGCGGTTGCGTTGCGGCCCGGCGTAAAACCCACGACCACGCCGGCCTCGGTCGCGGCGTCGAGGTTCGCATTGACCGGTCCGCCGCGGCAGACGATGAACAGCCGCAGCGCTCGCGAGGCGTCCAGGATCCGCTTGGTCAAGGGCGCGTGGTGCGCGATGCAGATCGAAATCCCGTCGAGCGCCTCGATCATCGCCTCCTCTGAGCCGGAAGCTTCGCGCACCTCCGCGATCGAGTGGAACGGCTCCGACGGAAACGGCGTGCGCGCTTCAGCAACGGGAACTTCGCGGCCGAGAGCAGCGTCGAGGCTGCGGCGCATCAGCGAAGGCGCGATGAAATCGTCCCCGACGACCAGGATGTTAGGGATCTTCGACTCCGGAGAAAGAGAAGCCGGCTGCTTGTCTATGTTGTTCACGTATGCCTCATAAGTCGATAGGAGTATTGAATTGCAGCAGGCTGATGCTGGGTATGCCGGAAGATGCATGGAACTTACAACCCAGCTCGGTAAGTGCGACATTGCCAAGCTGCGGAAACGTCCGCCGGTAGTTAGAAGCGGCTATGCCCAGCGAGTTGCAGAGCAGCAGCCGGATAAGCGTGTTATGGCCAACCACCAGCACCCGCGCATCGTGAGAAAGCTGCAGAGCCTGCCGCGCGATCTCGTGCAGGGCAGCTTGTCCGCGTTCGATCGCGGCGCGCGGATCTTCTCCACCCGGTAGGGGGTGGGCGGCAGGATCGTCAAGAAATGCCGCATACTCCGCGGGAAACCGCATCTTCATCTCGGAGGCTGTCAGCCCTTCGCCCCGGCCGAAGTCGAGTTCGCGCAGGCCGGGATCGATGAGCGGCGCGAGTCCCAGCATCCGCGCCATGGGGGCAGCGGTAGCCTGCGCGCGCTTCAGCGGCGAGGCGTGCAGCTGCGCCAGCCCCGCGGTGCGCGACCACGCGGCCAGCGCCTCGGCCTGCTGCTCGCCGCGTCGGGTCAGCGGAATGTCGCTCGATCCGGCGTACCGGTTCTCCGCGTGCCACACGGTCTCGCCGTGGCGCACCAGCACGATGCGAATCACGCGGCGCCCCCTTTATTCGGATTCTTGCCGATCTTCGCGATGGCATAGGCGGCGACTGCGGCCGGCAGCCAGCCGCGCTGCTCGAGCGCGTGCAGCAGTGCGCGGTAGGCCTCGCCGTACACCGCGGCGAAACTCTCGCGCGGCTCGATCACGGTGCCAGGGCCGACCATGCGGCTCGCCGCCTCGGCCAGGCTGGAGGCACCCGCGACGGCCAGCACGGCCATGCCGAGCGCGGACTCCGTCACCGCGGGAATCGTCAGCGGCCGCTCCAGAATGCTGGCCCGCAGGCTGTTCCACAAGGGACTGCGCACGGCGCCGCCGGAGATGGTAAAGCAGCCGCCGAGCGGTGCGCCCAGCCTCTCGAGATAGTCGAACGAAAGCCGCTCGATGAACGAAACGCCCTGCAGGATCGCGCGATACTGCTCGACCGGATCGCGCGGCTGGCCCAGGCTGAAGCCCTCCGCCGCCGCGGCCTGAAACGGAAAGCGCTCACCCTGCGAGGCCAGAGGATAGAGGACGAGGCCCGTGGGTCCGCGCGCTTCCGCTTCCCGGCTTAGCCGATCGAGATCCGCGCCGGGAAGGCTCTTGCTCAGCGCCGCCGCGCCGCTGCTGGAGGCGCCCCCGGGCAGCCAGTTGCCCTGCGGCGAGCGGTGCGAGTAGACCACGCCGAGCGGGTCCACCAGGCGCTCCGCGGTCACGCCTTTGATCACCAGCGTGGTGCCCACAACCGAGTTCCAGCTGCCCACTTCCACCGTCCCCGAGGCAATCTGCGCGGCGCACCCATCGGTCATTCCGGCCAGGATGGGCAGCCCCGCGGGCAGACCCGTGGCCTCGGCGGCCTGGGCGCTGACATGCGCGATCAACGTGCCCGGCGCGACGACCTCGGGAAACAGCGCCGCGTCCAAATGCAAAGCTTCAAAAATCTCGAAGGGCCAGCGCAGCCGGATCAGATCGTAGCCGGTCTTCAGGCTGTGGCTCCAGTCCGCGGCGACGCGGCGGCCCGCGAGGCACTGGTGGATGAAGTCATTCTGGTGCGTAAGGTGCAGCCCTTTTCTGTCGGCGCGGCGCGCCAGCCACAGCAGCTTCGGCAGCGCCCACGAAGGCTGAAAACGGTAGCCGAGTTCCTGCCACAGCGAGTGGCCGGCGCGCTCCACCTCCTCGGCCTCTTGCGCGGCGCGGCTGTCGTCGTACATCAGCGCATCGCTGGCCGGCCGCAGGTGCTCGTCGGTCAGCAGGATGGTCCCCGAGGTCGCGTCAATGGCCAGGCCGCGCATGGCGCCGGCGTCGACCGTTTGCGCAATCCGCCGGCAGCAGGCGGTTACCGCCTCCCACCAGGCGAGAGGGTTCTGCGTATGCTCGCGCCCCGCGCGCTGGCTCTGCAGAGGCTGCGTAGCGCTGGCCGCGATCGCTCCCGTGCCGCTGACAGCCATCGCCTTCACACTCTGCGTGCCCAGGTCGATGCCGATCCATACGTCGTCGGCTTTCACGCCGGCTCCTTCGCTCGATCGGCGGCGCTGTTCATCAAGTTCCATATGGGCGCCGCGGCTTGCCGAATACGAAGAAAGCGGGCGTAGAGCGCATCGTAAACAGCTCGATGGGCGGCGTTGGGAACAAAGCACCGGCTCTGCTGCCGGCCGGCGTGCGCCGCTTCTTCGAGCGTCGCGGCCTCGCCGGTCGCGGCCAGCGCATAGTAGAGCGCCCCCTGCGCGCCCACCTCCTCGACCGTCGTGCGCGCCACCTCGCAGCCGCACACATCCGCGATGATCTGGCACCACACTTCGCTGCGCGAGCCGCCCCCGCAGACGGCGAGCCGCGCCGGGCTGCCGGCGAGCGCGGCCCACAGGCAATCGCGCACGGCAAAGCTCAGCCCTTCCAGAACCGCGCGCGCGAGATGCTCCCGCCCATGCGCCAGCGAGAGGCCGTGAAAGCTGCCCCTGGCCGTCGCGTCGAGAAACGGCGCCCGCTCGCCCGCCGGCGACAGGTAGGGTAGGAAGACCAGATTGCCCGCGCCCGGCGGGGCTGAGCGCGCTAACTGCTCAAACGCTTCACGCGCTTCGGCCTGCAGCATCGCCGCCGCCCAGTCGATCGCCTCGCACCCGGTCAATGTGGGCATCGCGCGCAGGTACTGCCCGGTCGCGAGCGCCAGGGTGGTGCCGGCCGGCACGCGGTCCAGGCCGGGGTCATCGGTCAAAACCTCCGCGCAGATCGTGGTGCCGAGGATCAGGCAGCCCTCGCCCGAGCGCACGCTGCCGCAGCCCGCGGCAGCGGTCACGATGTCATACGGGGCCATCACGACCGGCAGCCCCGCGGCCACGCCGAGTTCCCGCGCGGCGCCGCTTTCGAGCGTCCCCACCGGCGCGAAGCCTGCGCCGATCGGCGGCAGCAGGCGCTCCAGCTCCTCGATCCCGTACAGCGCCAGCAACGCCGGTGAGTAGGCGCGCGTTCGCAGATCGCACAGCGGGTTTGAAGCGTCGGAGAGGTCCGCGACCGCGCTGCCGGTGAGCTTGAAATGCAGCCAGCCATTGCAGCTGAGCGACCAGCGCGCACGCTTGAGCACGGCTGGGCTGTGCGCGCGCAGCCACGGCCAGATCGCGCTCGGCAGCCCCGGGTAGCCGACCGACCCGTTGATCGCGAAGGCGCTGCGAACAAGCTCCGGCTGCACAGTGAATCCGGCCGCTCGCCCGTCGTTCCACAAGATCGCGTTCATCATCGGCCGCCCATCCTCGCCGACCAGCCAGACTCCATCCCCCTGCGCCGTCGTCACGATTCCCTCAACCGGCCCCGCATACTCGCGCAGAACCTCGCGGCTGGCCGCGGCCGCAGCACGCCACACCTGCTCCATATCCTGCTCGGCATAGCCCGGCCGGGGTCGCAGAACAGGCACGCTGGTCCGGGCGAGCGCCAGCTGCGCCCCGGTCCGTTCGAGTAGAACCGCCTTGATGACCGATGTTCCCGCATCGATGCAGATCCAGGCCACTTGGTGCTCCGTTTCGGCGAGTTATCGCCGGCGACTTAGAAAATAGAAAAGAGCCCGCTTCGGTATACCGCCAGGCTGCTAAGTCCCGCTCCGGACCGGCTCCCGTTCCAGTAAGTGCCCCATCTTGTCGCGCTTGACATCGAGATACCGCTCGAAGCTCTGCTCCACCGGCACCACCGCCGACACGCGCTCGACCACCTCGATTCCCGCGCGCTCCAGCGCCGCCACCTTCTCCGGGTTGTTGGTCAGCAGCCGCACCGCCGGCACCTTCAACTCGTGCAGCATCGCGGCCTGCAGTTCAAACTCGCGGCAGTCCGCCTTGTAGCCCAGCTCCACATTCGCCTCCACCGTATCGCGGCCCCGCTCCTGCAGTTCGTACGCCTTCAGCTTCGCCATCAGGCCGATCCCGCGGCCTTCCTGCTGGTCGTACAAAATGATGCCCGACCCAATCTCGGCGATCGACCGCAGCGCCAGCTCCAGCTGCAAACGGCAGTCGCAGCGCAGCGAGTGGAACACATCGCCCGTGGTGCACTGCGAGTGAATGCGCACCAGCGGCGGCGCAGAGTGGATGTCGCCCATGATGAGCGCGATCGCTTCCTCCTTCTCGAGCAGACGCGCCGGCGTGTTTTCGTCGCAGGGTGTGTGTCCGGTCAGCTCGCCGGTGAAGCCGAGGATGCGGAAGTTACCCCAGCGCGTCGGCAGGGCGGTATCGGCAACCTTGGTGACGCGCACAAGAGGCATGGGCTGATTATACGAGCGATCCCTCTTGTCTTCTGAACCTGGACCCCGACCACCGGGAGGGCCACAGCATCTCCGGTTGCAAGCATCCAGTCCACCCGCCACGAAGTGGCCGCCAGCCGCGCAGGCGGTCTTAGCTTTCGACCCAAGCGTAAAGTAATAAGGTGCTCGAACCGAAGCTGATCCTCATCACCCTGCTGATCAAGCTCGGCGTCGCCGCCGCGGTTTCCAGCGCGCTCGGCCGCTCGCGCTCGTTCCAGCGCGTGCTCTTCGCCGAGCATCGCGGGCCCGCGCAGCAGCTTCGGCTTATCCTGTTCATCTGTGTGCCGCTCGCGCTGGGCGTGTGGGTGCGCACCATCGTGCCCAACTTCTACGCCGCCGACATCGCCTTTGAAACCACCATCATCCTCGGCGTGCTGCTCGGCCCGCTCTCGGCCATGCTGGGCGCGCTGCTGCTTTCGTTCCCGGCCGTGCTGCACGGCGAGTACCTCACGCTTCCGTTTTACCTGCTGGTCGCGCTGCTCGCCGGCTCCTTCGCGCGCCTGGTCGAGGCCGAAGAGGTCTGGTCGTTCTCACCCTTCGTCGACCTCAGCATCTATCGCTGGATCCGCCGCAACCTGCACCAGCCGCGCTTCGACCGCCAGATCCTGCTGCTCGTGCTCATCCTCACGCTCGAGGCCGCACGCGAGTGGCTCGCGCATGAGGCGCCGCGCCAACTCTTCGCGCTGCACACCCCCAACTGGCTGCTGCGGGCCTGCGTATGGGCCTGCGCCGCCATGGTCGTCGGCATCCCGCTCAAGATCTGGAACGCCATCCGCATCGAGCTCAAGTTTGAAGAGCAGAAGCGGCTTGTGCTCGAGGCGCGTTTTGAAGCCCTGCAGCGGCAGATCAATCCGCACTTCCTGTTCAACACGCTCAACTCCATCGCGACGCTCATCCGCGTGCGTCCCGAGCAGGCGCGCGAGCTCATCGTCAAGCTCGCCAACATCCTCCGCGCGCTGCTCAAGGACCATGATTCCTACGTGCCTTTCCGCGAGGAGCTCAACTTCACCGACGACTATCTCGGCATCGAAGTGGTGCGCTTCGGCGCCGACAAACTGCGCGTCGTCAAGGAGATCGAGCCCGGCACGCTCGAGCTGCCCGTACCCAGCATGCTGCTGCAGCCGCTGGTCGAAAACAGCATCAAGCACGGGCTCGAGCCCCGCATTTCCGGCGGCACCATCACCCTGCGCTCGCGCCTGCACAACGGCAGCCTCATCATCGAGGTCGAGGATGACGGCGTCGGCATCGCCCCCGAGCGCTCCGTGCGCTCCGGCGTGCTGAGCCACAGCGGCAATGGCATCGGCATGCGCAATGTGCGCGAGCGCCTGGAGCTGCTCTACGGCGACGCGGCCGTCTTTGAAATCACCAGCCGCCCCGGCCGCGGCACCCTCGTCACCATGCAAATGCCGCATAAGGGCTGAAGACCCCCTGCGCGGGATTCCTTTCTCCTGACATGCTCATGGGCGGACAATGGTGCGTGTGGCCTTTCCGTTAAGAAAGGCCACGTCGAGAGGATCTGAGCGCGAGAGAGTATCAGGAGAAAGGAACTGGCGGCCACTTCGTGGCGGGTCTACCTTGTGTTCGCAGACTCAGCCGATGTGGCCCTCCCGTTGGTCGGGATCGCCGGTGCCGAGCATCGCGAGGCCCCAAAGGCCCGGGTCGCCAGCGACAGGGTAAACCCGCCACGAAGTGGCCGCCTCCCGCGCAGGGGGTCTTAGCCCTTAATCACCTGCTCATAAAACGCCTCGTACTGCGGAATGATCCGCGAAGCGCAGAAATGATCCTGCGCCGTCCGCCGCGCCGCTGCCGCCATCCGGTCCAGCTCGGCTTCATCGCGCAGCAGACTGACCGCCGCCGCGGCCATACCGTCCACATCGCCCACCTCCAGCAGCCGCCCGTTCACGCCGTCTTCGATCAGCTCCGGCACCCCGCCCTGCCGGGTCGCGACCGTCGGCACCCGGCACGCCGCCGCCTCCAGCGCCGCCAGTCCGAAGGCTTCCAGCTTGCTCGGCATCAGCATCAGGTCGGCCAGCGGCAGCAGCCGGTGCACCTCGTCCTGCTTGCCCAGGAAGTGCACCCGGTCCTGCAGGCCCAGCGCGTGTACCTTGTACTCGGCATTGGGGCGCTCCGGCCCGTCGCCCACCAGCAGCAGGTGCGCCGGAACCTCCTTCGCCACCCGCGCAAAAATCTCCACCACATCCTGCACACGCTTGACCGGGCGAAAGTTCGACAGGTGCAGCAGCAGCTTTTCGCTTTCCGGCGCGAAACGCACGCGGCCGGAGCGGCGGTCGTCCTCAGTGAGCGGCGTATACAGGTCGCAGTTCACAAAGTTCGGCACGACTTCAATCGGCCGTTGAATGGCGAACTCCTGCACCGTTTTCTCGCGCAGGTAGCTCGAGATCGCGGTCACCCCGTCCGAGTTCTCGATCGCGTAGCGGGTCACCGGCAGATAGGACCGGTCCTGCCCAACCAGCGTAATGTCCGTCCCGTGCAGCGTGGTCACAAACGGCAGCCGCCGTCCGCGCGCGGCCAGCATCTGCCGCGCCAGCAGCGCGCTTACCGAGTGCGGGATCGCATAGTGCACATGCAGCAGGTCGAGATCGTAATACTCGCCCACCTCGCTCATCCGGGTGGCGAGCGCCAGGTCGTAAGGCGGGTACTCAAATAAAGGATAGGTGGGCACCGCGACCTCGTGGTAGCTGATGCCGCGCTCGCGCCCGGTCAGCCGGAACGGCTGCTGGTAGGTGATGAAGTGAACCTGGTGGCCCTTGGCCGCGAGCTCGATGCCCAGCTCTGTCGCCACAACGCCCGAGCCGCCGTAGGTCGGGTAGCAGGTGATGCCGATCTTCATCCAGTCCTCCGCGGCCGGTCCGCTGCGCTCGGTCCGCTGCGCTCGAGCTTTGGACGCGCGGGCGGCGGCGGCGCTGCAAAATCCTTGCAGCACAACCGGGTTCAGCCGTTTACAGCTCCGCGAAGCTGACCAGCCTGTGCGGACCCCCGGCACCCGTCCAGCGCGGAATCACCGCCAGCAGTGCCGCGCGCTCCACCTCGCGCTGCCCGCGCAGGCGGGTGCGCGCCGCCTCCAGCGCGGCATCATGAAAGCCCGGATGGCAGACCAGCTCATAACAATCCCCCTCCGCGCCATGCCGGGCCAGCGCGCCCAGCAGCGCGTCGAGCCGGGGAACATCCAGCACCCCTGTAGCCAGCACCCCGAGCGCACCGGCGGTCGTGCGCAGCCCGGCCCGTTCCACCTCCCGCGGAAAGCCCGCGCGATAGCCGGCCAGCAGAGCCACCTCCATCCGCCGCACCAGCGGCGCGCGCACGGTCGCGGCCCGCGACCACGCCGGCTCGAACGGATTGCGCACCGCCCCGACCCCGCACGCGAGCGCCGCCCGCAGCAGCGGCCGCAGCACCCCCGGAAACATATGCGTGTGCTTGTGCGTGTCGATGTGGGTCAGCCGGAAGCCGCGCGCCTGCAGCAGCCGCATCTGCGCGGCCGCCTCGATCTCGATCTCGCTCTCGCGGATGCGCCCGCGCAGCAGGTCGGCCGCGAACCGGCCCAATGTCGGCCGAAACCGGCCCCCTTCCAGCAGCGAAGGCACCGCGCCGGCAGCCGCCGCGGGCACCCCGTCGACCAGAACCACATGGCAGCCCGTCGCCGGTCCTGTTCCAGCCGCGGGCAGGGCCGCGCCGGTCGCCATCGCCGTCGCCGACGACAGCACACCCGCGGAGTGCAGCGACAAAATCGCGCGATCGATCCCGGCCGTGTACCCAAAATCGTCCGCGTTGACCACTAGCCGGCTCACCAGCCGAGTGTAGCCGAGTGTAGCCGAGTGTACCGATGCGAAACAGACCGCCCAACCCGCGTTGCCGGACTGCTAAAATGCCTAACATGCTGCGCGGCTGGCCTTGCAGGTTCTGCAATGGCCGCCGGCTGTGGGCTCGGGCGGTTAGCTCAGATGGTTAGAGCGCCTGCCTTACAAGCAGGATGCCGGGGGTTCAAGTCCCTCACCGCCCACCAATCCGCATCTCCGTTGTATTGCACCTGATTGCGTTGCTTGCGCGCCAGCCTGCGGCAGCCGCGCCATTTGCACTAGAGGCCCCCGATGCGACAGACTTACTTTCTGAACATCGTCGTTCTTGGCTTTTTCGTTCTTCTGTTCGGCTCCATTGAGCGGCGGCAGCCCTCCGAGCGGCTGCGGCTCTGGATCGCCGGATGGCTGTTCGCCGTGGCCCACTTCTGCGTCCTGCTCTTCAAGCCCGCCGCCGAGTGGCTGCAGCAACTGGTCGAGGTCGCCGCCATCACGGCCCTCGTGCTCTGCGCCATCTGCTTCATTCTGTCGGTGGGCGCGCTCAATACCCGGCGCAGCCGCCAGATGGTGGCTGCCGGCCTGGCCGTCCCGAGCCTTGCGTTTCTGGCCTGCGTGGCCCTGCCTTCCTGCCCCGTGGGCGTGCTGCTGGGGCTCAACCTGCTCGGCCAGGGCCTCGCGCTCATCTTTCTGTGGCGCTTCAACCGCGACCGCCTCACCATCACGGTTCCGGGCACCGCGCTGCTGCTGGTCTGCTCGCAGTGGAGCTCCTACGATCTCATCCGCCATCAGGCCAATGCCGGCATTCCGGTCCTGCTCATGGAGTTCTACGCCGCCTACGCCCTGCTGTTCGCCCACGACTTCCGCCGCCGCTCCGCCGGGGTGTGGACCACCATCGCCGGCCTGCTGGCCTGGGCGGCCGTGTTCCCCCTCGGCGACCTGCTCGGTCAGCGCTGGCCCACGGTGCAGGTCGATCCCGAAATATGGAACGTGCCCAAGGTGGTGGTCGCCTTCGGCATGCTCGTGACGCTGTTCGAGGCGGAGCTGACGCTCGCCGCGCGCGAGCGCGAGCAGTACCGCAGCTTGTTCCACGGCAACCCGCTGCCCATGTGGATCTTCGACAAGGAGAGCACGCAGCTGCTCGAAGCCAACTCGGCCGCGGTGCGGGACTTCGGCTGGGACCGCGCCGATCTGCCCGGCCTCAGCATCAGCGACCTGCTTTCCAACCAGGAGTCCTCCCCCGTCGGCCTGGTCGAGCTCAACTGGCGGCTGGCCGAGGACGAGGCCGCCGCGGCTGCCTTGTCCGCCGAGCCCGCCCGGGGCGAGGCCCGGGCCAGCTCCATGCGCTTCCAGACCCGGCGCGGCGCCGAGGTCATCGTTGAAGTGACCCTGCAGCGGGTCGGCTTCGAGGGCAGGGAGGCGCGGCTGCTGGTGGCCAAGGATATTACCGCCCAGGTGCAGGCGCACGAGCAGCTCATCCACCTGGCCAACCACGACCCGCTCACCGGGCTGCCCAACCGGCTGCTGCTGCACGACCGCATGCAGACCGCGCTCGCCACCGCCATGCGCCACCAGAGGAAGGCGGCCATCGTCTGCATGGATTTGGACCGCTTCAAACAGGTGAACGACACCTACGGCCACGCGGCCGGGGACCAGTGCCTGCGCGAGGTGGCCAGCCGCCTGCGCCAGCGTCTGCGCTCGGTCGATACCGCCGCGCGCACCGGCGGCGAGGAGTTCATGATCATCCTCGATGACGTAAGTAACCGCCACGACGCGGAGCGGGTGGTCGATGACCTGCTCGCCGCCCTCAGCGTTCCGCACCTAATCGAGGGCAGCAAGATCCATCTCAGCGCCAGCATCGGCATCGCCTTGTTTCCCGACGACGGAGAGGGCGCGACCGAGCTATGGAGCATGGCCGACGCCGCGATGTACCGCGCCAAACAGGGCGGCGGCAACCGGCACAGCTTCTATTCCCGCGCAAAATAAGCCGCGAAGCCGCCGCTATCCTACCTCACAAACCGATGCATGAATAGGTACCCGGGGTGTCTTTTTCGCGTCGACTTTGTTTGACCCCATCTGGCATCTTGGCTACACTCAGGTGGAACTTGAAGGCTTTCAGGGCTTCCGGATCGACACCCTGTTTCGCAGGGCGCGTACCCGGCATCGTGCCCCGGATGCTTCCGCAAGAGCCGGGGCGCAAGAATTCGATCGTGATCCCGCGGTACCTGCCGATAAGAGAATCGATGCCCGAGGCGGCTGGAATGATGAACAGAAATCACCGGACGGTTCGGAACCATCGATCGATCCGCCAGCCGGGCGGGGTAGCGAAAGGCGGAAGCATCTGCGGCAATCCTCTTACGCCTCCATGCAGGCCGTGACTCCGCGCACACTGGCGCGGGCGCGAGCCGCAGGAGAGCTTCTCTTGACTGGCACGGCGGCAAGGAAAGAGCAGCCGCCGTGCTTTTGCTCCCGGAGTACTGCTGAGACTGGCAGGCCGGCCCCAGGGCCAGGCGGGCGCCCTGCTTCGTGCCTGGGCCCGCTCCCGGAATTGCTCTCGACCCCGCGCGGCTGGGGCGGCTCGTGGTCTCCGGCAGCCGGCGCAAGTCTCGAGCACAGTCCCACTTACGTTCAAGGAGCTTATTAAGATGGAAGGCCCCGCAGTCCAACCCGAGCGGCAGATGGCGGCAGGCCCGCTGCTCACGCCGGACCAGGCGATCATCACGCCCAGCGACATCCGCAAAATCCTGATCAAGCGCAAGTGGCTCATCCTGGCCGGCATCGTGGTCGGACTCGCCTTCGCGGCGGTCTATATCCTGACCACCATCCCTCAGTACGAGGCCGTCGCGCTGATCGACATCAACACGGGCAAGCAGAGCAACATCGGCATTTCGGACCTGGTGCAGCAGGAGCAGGGCGGCATCGAGGGCGCTCTCGAGGAGCAGGCGACGGAGATCGCCATCATGCAGAGCGATACGGTCTCGCTCGATGTGATCAACTCGCTCGACCTGTACCAGAAGGAGCCGTTCGCGCAGGTCTTCGCGCGCAAGAAATATACCGGCACGCTCGACCCCGGTCAGCGCAAGGACATCCTGGCCATCTTCAAGGGATCCACCAAGATCCAGACCAAGCCCGGTACCGAGCTGGTCGAGGTCCACTTCCGCAACCAGAGCCCGCAGGTCGCCGCCGCGGTCGCCAACACGATCGTGGACCGCTACACGGACCGCAGCCTGCGCACCCGCTACGAAGGCACGACGCGCATCTCGGACTGGCTGGCCAAGCAGCTCGACAACCTGAAGAACCAGGTCACCGAGTCCCAGGACACGCTTTCCAAATATCAGAAGCAGAACAACCTTATCGGCGTCGACCCCAACGGCAACGGCGAAGACCTGACGCTCGACAACCTGCGCACCGCCAATCAGCAGCTGGCCGAAGCCCAGGCCGACCGCGTGGTCAAGGAAGCGCGCTACCGCATGGCGATGACCCGCAACCCCGAGCTGCTGCTCTCCGTCGCCCCCTCGACTACGCTCTCACAGCTGCAGCAGCAGGAAGCGGCGCTGACCGTGCAGCAGGCGCAGCTCGAGTCGAAATTCGGCCCGCAGTGGCCGCGGCTCAAGGAGATCCAGTCCTCGCTCGCGCAGGTGCGCCGCGACATCCAGGGTGAAATCACCACCATGCAGAGCCGCTTCGAGGTGGAGTACCGGACCGCGGCCAGCACGGAAAACCTGATGCGGGAGCGGCTGGAGAGCGCGAAGCAGGACGCCTACCAGCAGAACCGCTCCTCGGCCCAGTACCAGATCCTGCGCCACGGCGCGGACTCGGCCTCCGACCTCTACGACGCTCTGCAGACCCGGCTCAAGGAAGCCGGCATTACAGCCGGGCTGAACGCCAACCAGATTGACGTGGTCGACCACGCCACCACACCCGCCCTGCCGGTCTTCCCGGTCAAGCGCAACGATGCCGGCATCGGCCTCGGCGCCGGCCTGGTGCTGGGCCTGGCCCTGGCCTTGTTCGCCGAGACCATCGATGACACTATCCGCACCTCGGACGACGCCGAGTCGGTCACCGGGCTGCCCGCGCTCGCGGTCATCCCCCACTTCGAGCCGGCCCAGAAAAAGGTGGTCGCCGCGCCCGGCACCCCGGCCGCGGAGGCCGAGCGGGAACGCATGTCCCGGGTTTCGCCCGACCTGATCTCCTACACCGAGCCCCAGTCCTATGTTTCGGAAGGCTTCCGGACCCTGCGCTCCTCGATCCTGCTCTCAGCCGTCGACCGCGAACCGAAGCTGCTGCTGCTGACCAGCTCGTTCGCCACCGAGGGCAAGAGCACCTGCGCCGCCAACCTGGCCATCTCCTTCGCCCGCCGCTCGGCCCGCGTGCTCATCGTCGACACCGACCTGCGCAAGGGCACGCTGCACATGAAGTTCCGCACCTCCAACCGGTTCGGCCTATCGACCCTGCTGGTGCGGGAAGACGAGGGCAGCGCCTACGAGAACCCGCTGCCGGACCTGCCCAATCTCACGCTCGTCACCCGCGGCCCCATCACCGTCAACCCGGGCGAAGCGCTGGCCTCGCGGTCCATGGAACAGCTGCTGCAGCGCTGGCGCTCCGAGTACGACCACATCATTCTCGATACGTCCCCGGTGCTCGCGGTCGCCGACACCCTCTCGATCGCGCCCCAGGTCGACGCGAGCTTCATCCTGGTCCGCTCCGGGGTCACCCGGAAAAAGGCGCTGCTGCGCACCCGCGAGCAGATGCGCCGGGTCAACGCCCGGGTCCAGGGCATCATCGTCAACGATGTCGACCTGCGCCTCGAGAACTACTACACCTATTCCAAGCGTTACAACTACAGCTACAACTCGACCTACGGGGCTGGCTACGGCGGAGGCATGGATGCTGAACAGTAAACGAGCCTGCGCGGTGCGCATCACAATGCTCGGCCTGCTGGCCGCGCTCCTTTCGACCGCGGCCGTGCGGGCCCAGGCGCCCGCGGCAGCCACCCAGACGCCGGGCAGCCCGGTGCAGAGCACCTCCTTTCCGTCCGCCGAGCCGTCCAACCAGGCCGACCAGGCCGATGCGGGCGACCAGGCCCCCTCGATTCTGATCGGGCCAGGCGACCTGCTCAATGTCGTGGTCTTTGAAACCCCGGAGCTGAGCGCCTCGGTGCGCGTCAACCAGAACGGCGATGCCAGCCTGCCCGTGCTCGGCCCCGTGCGCCTGGCCGGCATGAACTCGCAGGAAGCCGCGACGGCGCTTGAAGACGCCTACCGCACCCGCGGCCTTCTGCTCAACCCGCATGTCACGGTCGCCGAGACCGAGTTCGCCTCCCAGGGTGCGTCGGTGCTCGGCGAGGTCCGCACGCCCGGCGTCTACCCGACGCTCGGCTCGCGCCGGCTGCTCGACATGCTCTCGCTCGCCGGCGGGGTCTCAACCACCGCCGGCCGCCTGGCCTCGATCGTGCATCGCAGCGACCCGCAGCACCCGGTGCAGATCGCCCTCCAGCCCACCCCAGCCGCGCTGCACGCCCAGGTCAATCCGGTTATCCTGCCCGGCGATACGGTCGTGGTTTCGAAGGCCGGCGTAGTCTATGTCATCGGCGACGTTCTGCGCCCGGGCGGCATCCTGGTGGACAACAACGAGCGGCTCTCCGTCATGGAGGCTCTTTCGCTCGCCGGCGGCATGAACAAGACCGCCGCGCTCTCGAAGACCAAGCTCATCCGCAAGCTTCCCGCCGGCAGGGAAGAGGTCGATCTCGACCTGAAGCACATCCTCTACGGCAAGCAGGCCGATGTGCTGGTTTCAGACGGCGATCTGCTCTATGTGCCGTCGAGTACCGGTAAGACGTTCCTGTACCGCGGGATCGAGGCCGCCTTCAGCCTCGGCATCAACGAGGCAATCTATCTCCACTAAGCCCCAGAAGACCTCCCGGACCGGCGGGATGCCGTCCCAGAGCAGGCAAGACGCATGATCCAGACGATTCCGGCAGTTGCGCAGCGGCCACGCACCCTGGTGCGGTACGCGCGGCCGCGCCGTCTCGGGTCCCTCTTTATCCCCCTGCGGCGTTCCTACCTGTTCATCATGCCCATCATCCTGTTTGCCGCGGCGATCTTCTGCTGGGCAACCGGTACCGACTTCGCCATGATTACCGGCGCGGTCGTGATGGCGGCGGTCTCGCTGTACCTGCTCTTCGATCTGCTCGGCCGCCGCGCACCGCTGCGGGTCTCGACCGTGCTCGCCATCACGCTCGGTCTCGCCTACGGTCTGGGCACCGCCAACACCTGGTTCACCCTGCCGCGGAGCGACGTCACCCTGGGCGAATTCCTCCACATCGACACCGTGGACCTGGCGCACGCGATGGCTTCCGTACTCACCTCGGCCGCCTTGCTGCTCGCGCTGGGCGAGTTGTTCGAGCAGCCCATCTTCGGGGAAGATTTCGAGCTCCAGTTCAACAACCGGTCGATCGTTTTTCTAACCTTCGGTACCCTGATACTGGGCATATCATTCGCGCACGGGTCCACCGGCTTCATGGGTGGAGCGGCCAGCCAGGATTTATCCAGCTACGGCCGGGTCGGCGTTCTGGCCAGTATTGCCGCGTGGCTTTCCGGGTCTCTGCTCGCGCTCGCGGTCTGCGTCGCCCTCAATGTCAAGGGCCGGTTCGTGCGCAATTACGCGCGCGTTCTCACCGTGCTCAACTTCATCATGGTCTTCCCCCTCGGCCGCAGGGTCCTCATCTACGCCATCGTGCTCGCGCTGCTGGGTTTGCGGCTGGGCCGGTACAAGGTTCCCTACTCGCCCCTCAAAAAGGTGGTCCTGCTCAGCATTCTCGGGGGCGTAGTCTACATGGTCACTATCGGCTTCTTCTATCTCAGGCTCGCCGGATACAGCATGATCCGTCCGAGTCTGGTTCAGCGCGTGGAAGCCGCCTTCCGCCTGGCCCGGGAGAAGAGCTACTCCGATATCAAGCAGGAGTTTGCTGAAAACGTTCAGAGGCGCACCTTCATCCTGGGCTTCCTGGGCCAGTTGGAAGGCTACACCGACACCATGCCCGCCGCGCACGGCACCGATCTGGTAAGCCAGTTCAAGCTGGCGCTTCCATCGGTCCTCTACCCCAGCAAGGACCTCTTTTTCAGCGAGGAAAACCTGGCCAACGAGATTTTCGGGTCCAACTACATCGATGAGGCCAATTCGATCCTGACCACCGGGGCCGTCGATTTCGGGCTCTGGGGGGTGCTAATCTACCCTCTGCTGGCAGTGCTCATGATACGGGTTCTGTTCGAATTTGTCGGCGAGGCCATGCCCTTGTTCGCCTCCTGCTTTGTCATCCTCGCTTCCTTTTCAACGCTGCTTGAGCCTGAACTGATGGTCAGCTCCTATTTCCTCATCATCCGGAACAGCCTCTTCTTCGGCTCCGTCGTCTGGTTCATCATCTCTCTGCCCGAGTTCCGGGTAAGAAATGTAGGCCTGTAATGCACCGTTTTCTCCGCTTTAAGATTCGCCGCTCCCTGCTGCTCGCGGCCCTGGCCATCCTGCTTGCGAGCCATTCCGCCTTCGCCCAGGATTCCGGGTTTGGCGAGAGCTTTTCCCCGGGCCTGAGCGATCCGCTCAGTGAGAGCAGCGCCACGTCCGGCTTCAACTCGGTGTTCGACCCCTCGACCGCCAATCTCACCAGCGGGAACATCCATAGCGATATCTCCGACGACACCCATTCCCAGCTGGCCGGCTCCTCCATCTCTCCCCTCGACAACTCCTATGTGTCCTCCTCCACGCAGGCGGCGCCGCAAACCGGCACGCTCAGCAACTCGCAGGCGTTGACCGGGTTCAACAACTATTCCTTTGGCGGCCGGCGCAGCCGTACCTTTTCCTCGACCGGGGCCGCGGGCACGATTGAGGCAGCGACCGAGCGTCAGAGCGCCATGGCCGGCTTTGGAATCCAGACTGGCTTTGCCTCGACAGCCGGCGGCCGGGAAGCATTCTCCGGCCAGAGGTCTTCGGCCAGTGCCGGCGCAGCCGCGGGGTTTTCGGGCGAGGGCGTATCCATTCCCACCACCGTCACCGGCCCCGGCGCCGCGCAGACCCTCGCTTCCACTGGGAGCGCCGATCCGATCGGGGGATACAATGCCACCGATCCGGTCCTGAGCGGCGACAAGAATGAAGCGGACCTCGAACTGGCGGGCGACGCGGCCTCCCCCTCCTCGCAGACAGGAACCTTCTTCGCCGAAACCGAGCCCGCCGAGCGCCAGTTTCAGTTCGACGACGGGCAGACTCCGCCCATCAGCGTTCCCGCGCATGCGGGAGGGATCCTCGGCACAGCCCCGGAGTATGCGCCCAACCCGAGCGGGTTTCCTGATTCCACCAAAGGACTGGCCGGGCTGGCTGCCGAAACCAGCAACTCCACCTCGCCTTTCGCCCCGGCAAGCAAACCCGGTGAGACGCCGTTCGCCCCGGTCAGCGACGGCACCGTGTTCGGCCTGACCACGCTGCTCAACCCGAACCTGCACAGACTTCCCAATGACTCCGAGAAAGGCTCCTTCGAGGCGGTGGAGCACCGCGCCCAGGAGCAGCGCCTGACCCACGGCCTCACCATCAGCCAATCCTCGGGAATCTACCAGCAGGATCTGCGCAACTATCGCGAGCATGTCGGCCACCGGCACAGCCCCACTCTCGAGGAACTCGAGAATGCCAACCGGCAGGGCAGCAGCCATTCGACCATGAAGGAGCCCGTGATCCGCTAGCCTGGCCGCCAGCTCCGTCCTGTTCCACAGCCTGCATCTACAATCCAGGCAGAACCTACTCCTCCCTGAAGGGATCGTTGAACGCATGAAGAGTCCCATTTCGATCGCTGTCGTCGGTTCCGGCTATGTAGGCCTGGTGGCGGCCGCGTGTTTTGCCGAGATCGGCCACCGTGTCCTCTGCGTCGACAACGACGAGACCAAGGTAGCCATGCTCCAGGCCGGCGGCGTGCCCATCCATGAGGAGTACCTGCGCGAGCTGCTCGACCGCCACCATCCCGCCTCCATCACCTTCACCACCGACCTGCGCGCCGCCACCCGCGAAGCCGATGCCATCTTTATCGCCGTCGGCACCCCGCAAAGCGGCACCGGCTCCGCCGACCTCTCCTACGTCGACGCGGTCGCGAGCGAGATCGCCCGCTCCATCGACAGATATAAGGTCATCGTCGAGAAAAGCACGGTGCCCGTCTATACCAATGAGTGGATCCGCCGCGTGATCGAGCGCAACGGGGTCTCCTGCGAGCTGTTCGACATCGCCTCCAACCCCGAGTTCCTCCGCGAAGGCACCGCCGTCGTCGACTTCCTGCACACCGACCGCATCGTGGTCGGCACCGACTCCGCCCGCGCCGCCGCGCTGATGACCGCCATCTACGAGCCGCTGACCAGCGGCCGCTACTACGACTGGGAAAACTGCGTTCCCGGCCACTGCAGCTCGGACAACCTGCCGCCGCTGCTGCATGTTTCGACCAAGGCGGCCGAGCTCATCAAGCACGCCTCCAACGCCTTTCTCGCGGTCAAGATCTCCTTCATCAACGTGGTCGCCAATATCTGCGAGTCGGTCGGCGCCGACGTCAAGCAGGTCGCCCAGGGCATCGGCATGGACCAGCGCATCGGTTCGAAATTTCTCGAGGCCGGCATCGGCTACGGCGGCTCCTGCTTCCCCAAGGACGTCGCCGCCTTCCGCTACGTCGCCGAGCAGTGCGGCATCCCCTTCGGCCTGCTCACCGAGGTGGAACAGATCAACGCCGAGCAGAAGCGCCGCTTTTTCCAGAAGGTGCGCTCGGCGCTGTGGACCTTCCGGGGTAAAAAGCTGGGCGTGCTCGGCCTCGCCTTCAAGGGCGGCACCGACGACATCCGCGAATCGCCCGCCATCGAGATCGTGCAGCTGCTGCTCAACGAGGGCTGCTCGATCGATGCCTACGACCCGGCGGCCATGGAGCGCACCGCCGAAATCCTGCCCGCCTCCGGCAGCATGCGCTATGTCAACGACTGCTACGCGGCGGCTAGCGACAAGGACGCCCTGCTCATCCTCACCGACTGGCAGGAGTTCGCCGACCTCGACCTCGACCGTCTCCACCAGGCGCTCCGCTACCCGATCATTCTCGATGGCCGCAACCTGTACGCTCCGGAGAAGCTGACCGGGCGCGGATTTACTTACGTCAGCATGGGGCGAAGGGACGCGCTGCCCGGCAGGGAAGTGCTCCAGACCCGGCGTTAGCCGGTTCGCCATATGGCCGGCTTGACGCAGGCCGGCAAGCCGGGGATACTGGGGCCAATACCCCCAGTACCGCAGGTGCAGAACCAGGAGAGCGCCGCGCCAGACAAGAATGGCCGGCTCCGCAACAGAACAATTCAGATATAGGGGTGCCGCAGATGAAGCTCAAGAACGAAAAAGTAGTAGTGTGTGGCGCCGGTGGTTTTATCGGCGGCCACCTGGTCAAGGACCTCCTGGCGCAGGGCATCCACGTTGTCCGCGCCGTCGATATCAAGCCGCTCGACGAGTGGTACCAGACTTCCAAGGGCGTCGAGAACCTGTCGCTCGACCTGCGCGACCGCGCCAACTGCCAGACCGCGGCCAACGGCGCCCAGATCGTCTTCCAGCTCGCCGCCGACATGGGCGGCATGGGCTTTATCGAGAACAACAAAGCACTCTGCATGCTTTCGGTGCTCACCAACACCCACATGCTCATGGCCGCGCGCGAGGCCCAGGTCGAGCGCTTCTTCTTCTCCTCTTCCGCCTGCGTCTACAACGGCGAAAAGCAGACCAACCCCGACGTCGTCGCGCTCAAGGAGGAAGACGCCTACCCTGCCTTGCCTGAAGACGGCTACGGCTGGGAAAAGCTCTTTTCCGAGCGCATGTGCCGCCACTTCGAGGAAGACTACGGCCTGGTCAGCCGCGTTGCCCGCTACCACAATGTCTACGGCCCGCTCGGCACCTATGAGGGCGGCCGCGAGAAAGCCCCCGCCGCCATGTGCCGCAAGGTCATCGAGGCCAAGCAGAGCGGCAAGCATGAGATCGAGATCTGGGGCGACGGCCACCAAACCCGCTCCTTCATGTACATCGACGACTGCACCAAGGGCACCCAGGCCATCCTCGAAAGCGACATCGACGAGCCCATCAACCTGGGTTCGAGCGAACTGGTCACCATCAACCAGCTCGTCGATATCGTCGAGGACATCGCCGGCATCCAGCTCGAGCGCCGCTACAACCTGGGCGCACCCAAGGGCGTCAACGGCCGCAACTCCGACAACACCCTCATCCAGAAATACCTGGGCTGGGAGCCGTCGATCAAGCTGCGCGACGGCATGGCGCGCACCTACGCCTGGATCGAGAGCCAGATGCTCGCGACGGTAGGCAAATAGCTGGCTGGCAAGTAACAGCAAGCGCACCCATGGCAGAGCTTTTCACCAATCCGGCGGACCGGGCCCGCATCCGCCGGATTCTCATCTATCGCCTCGGCTCGCTCGGCGACACGATGGTCGTGCTGCCCTCGCTCCATCACGTCGCCCGGCTGTTCCCCCACGCCGAGCGCCGCATGCTCTCGAACCAGCCGGTCCACGGCAAGGCCGCCCCCGCTTCCGCCATCCTCGATCACTCCGGCCTCATCACCGGCTACATGAGCTACCCGGTCGGCACCCGCAACCCGCTCACCCTGGCCGGGATCGCCCTCAGCATCCGCCGGTACCGGCCCGATCTGCTGGTCTACCTCACCAAACCGCGCGGCGAGCAGGTCCTCACCCGCGACCGGCGCTTTTTTACCATCGCCTGCGGCATCCGCCGGATGGTCGGCCTTCCCGTCGGCCCGCTCGGCCACAACCTGCCCCCCGCCACGCCCGGCGGCCTGTGGGAGAGCGAAGCCGCCCGCCTCGCCCGCTCGCTCGCCGCCCTCGGCCCCCTCGACACAAACGACCTCGCCAACTGGGACCTGCGCCTCACCGCCGAAGAAACAGCCGCCGCCGCCCACGCCCTCGCCCCCCTCGGCAACCGCCCCCTGCTCGCCTGCGGCCCCGGCACCAAGATGCAGGCCAAGGACTGGGGTGCGCCCGCCTGGCGCGCCCTTCTCGACCAGCTCGCCGCCGCCCACCCGCGCCACGGCCTCCTCCTGGTCGGCGCCCGCGACGACCACGCGGTCAGCGAAGAAGTCTCCGCGGCCTGGGCCGGCCGCTCGCTCAACCTCTGCGGCGCGCTCGCCCCCCGCGTTACCGCCGCCGCGCTCGCCCGCGCCGAGCTGTTCCTCGGCCCCGACTCCGGCCCCATGCACTTCGCCGCCGCCGCCGGCGTCCCCTGCGCCATCGCCTTCGCCTCGCGCACCAAGCCCGGCATCTGGTACCCCGCCGGTCCCGGCCACCAGGTCGTCTACCACCAGCAGCCCTGCTCCAACTGCGACCTCGAAGTCTGCATCGTCAACCAGAAGCGCTGCCTCACGAGCATCGCCACAGGCGAAATGTTTGCCGCCGCCGAGCGAGCCTGGGCCGCCGGGAAGGCGCGCAAACAGAACGCCGCAGCACCGCTATCCACACCATCAGCAGCAATATCTGAAAGTAAAAAAGCGGTGTCATCCTGAGCGGAGCGAAGGATCTGCTTTTGCCTTCGCTCATCGCCGCTTCTGCTTTCAGCCGCTCCCACTAAGCCGCACCCTCAGGAGAAACCATGTACATCGTCACCGGCGGCGCCGGCTTTATCGGCAGCAACCTCGTCCACGAGCTCAACCACGCAGGCATCGCCGACATCCTCGTCGTCGACAATCTCGCCGACGCCCGCAAGTCGCTCAACCTGCACGGCGCCCGCTTCGTCGACTACATGGACAAGCACGAGTTCCGCCGCGCCCTCGCGTCGGGCTCGCTCGGACTGCCCCGCGTCGAGGCCATCCTGCACCAGGGCGCCTGCTCCAACACGCTGGTCGACGACGGTGTCTACATGATGGACAACAACTTCACCTACTCGAAAGAAGTGCTGCGCTATGCCGTCAAGATGAACGCGCCGCTCGTCTACGCGTCGACCGCCGCGGTCTACGGCCTCAGCGGCCCGGGCAAGTTTTCGCCCACGCCCGCCAACGAAAAACCGCTCAACGTCTACGGTTTTTCGAAGCTCGTCTTCGACCACTATGTCCGCGACCTCTTCCGCCGCGGCGCCGTGCCCACCACCGTCGTCGGCCTGCGCTACTTCAACGTCTACGGCCCGCGCGAGGCGCATAAGGGCCGCATGGCATCGGTCATCCACCACTTTTCCAAGCAGATCCTCGAGACCGGCAAGGTCCGGCTCTTCGCGGCCTCGGGCGGCTACGCCGACGGCGAACAGCGCCGCGACTTCGTCTACGTCCGCGACCTGTGCCGGCTCAACCTCTTCTTCGCGGGCATCGGCGTCGCGCCCAAAGACAGAAAGAAATACCACGCCATCGTCAACGCCGGCGCCGGCGTCTCGCGCACCTTCAACGAGGTCGCCCGCGCCCTGATGGCCGTCCACGGCCAAGTCCCGGTCGAGTACATCCCCTTCCCCCAGGACCTCGACGCCCGCTACCAGCACTTCACCGAAGCCGACCTCCACGCCCTTCGCGAAACCGGCTGCGAGTACAAGTTCACGCCCCTCGAAGAAGGCGTGCGCGAAACCTTCGCCACATCGGGAAGCTCTTAGTTGTGGCTGCCCGTGTCCTGTTTCTAAAGCCCCCAGCATAATTATTGTCATCCTGAGCGTAGCGGTAGCGCTGGCGCCAAAGGACCTGCTTTAACGGCTTACACGTCAACTCGCGTTTGAGTTATGTCATGACTTCGGTACTCTATCCGTTTCTGCTTCCACATGCGATAACTCCAGATGATCTGGAGGTAAACATGCAAGAAGACTCCTGGGTTCATAGCTATTACGAAGCATTGAGCTTTTTCTACTGGGAACCACAACATCTCGGACGGAAGAAGTACGTAGACGCGACATACAACACAGCTGACAAGGTAATGAAGCACCTCGGCGTCATGGAGCTCACACTCAACCACCAGATCAAAACATTCCTCTCGATTGCACCATGTTCCTTAAGGAACAGGTTATTCCAGGCAGCCCTAGGGCGGTCCATAGCAGGCGAATTTGTCATGGTTGGTCGTGATGTCGATAAGCTTTATGCTTTGAACAATGTCACTCAGCCTGACTTCTTGTTTACGAGCAACGAGACAACTGTTTCGCTGGAGATGAAGATCGGGGCTAAGAGCAGTGTCAAGCAAGTCCTCAAGTATGCATTGCTCGCATTCGCCGTAGAGCAGAAAGACAGCAAACAAAGGCAGCATTGCCTAATTTTGCTGAGCAAGGGACCTTTCTCATCCCTGTGGCCAGAAAGGTTCGATAATCCCGAAAAACTAAAACATAAGCTAGAAACTGAGAAGGAAGAATTTCTCGCCAAGCAAGAAAACAAGTATCGGCAGCAGGGATCGCGATATTTCGAGATTGTGTCTTCGCTATCAATCGGGTTTATGACTTACAAACAGCTTTCGGAAGTCTTACTTACTGCGATTCAGCGGACACAAGAATGCGAGAGCGCTCAGGTCTACCGAAATCTAATCCAAGGAATGGTGGACGAGTTAATCAAACGCGAGCTTGTTTAATGGTAGCAGGTCCTTTCGCAAAAGTTTACGGGTCATAGCGGCTCGAACAGTAACTGAACAGCATCCACCAGCGATCCACATACCGCATCCGCCATCGCCCGCGCCTGCTCCGCGCCGTGCTTTTGTCGCTCCGCTTCGCCTTCGATAAAGATGGTCTGCATGCCGAGCCGCGCGCCCGCTTCCATGTCCGACAGCGAGTCGCCCACCATCACGCTTGCCGCGAAATCGATCTCCGGATGCAGCGCCCGGGCCTGCTCAAACAAGCCCGGCTTCGGCTTGCGGCAGTTGCACACACCCTTGTCGTGCGGGCAGTAGAAAAATCCATCCACATGCGCGCCATGCTGCCGCAGCTCTTCGCTCAGCCGCGCATGCAGCCGGTCCACGTCTTCGCACGTGTACAGACCCAGCGCCACGCCCCGCTGGTTGCTGACCACATACACCGGCAGCTTTGCCTCGTTCAGCAGGCGGACCGCCTCTTCGATCCCGGGCAGCGGATGAAACACATCCCACTGCGAAACGTACTCGCCCTCGGGCGCTTTGCGGTTCAGCACCCCGTCGCGGTCGAGGAAAACGGTGCGGATACGTTCGGGAAAAAAGGCGTGGCTCACGGGAGTATCATAGCGAAACGGAGCGGAGCGCCCAAGCCTATGGATAGGGTGGCTACGCTCAAGGAAGAGCGAGGGAGCATGGCTTTGGCAGCAGGCGAGTTGACAGCAGACGCGGTGTTTACGCGCGCGTTCGAGGAGCACCTGAAAGTCATCGAGGAGCTCAAGGCACAGCAGCCCGTGCTCGAAACAATCGCGCGCGAGATGACCGAAGCGGTGCTCGATGGCGGGAAGATTCTGTGGTGCGGCAACGGCGGCTCGGCTGCCGACGCGCAGCATCTCGCGGCGGAGTTCGTCGGACGTTTTCGCCGCGAGCGCAAGCCTCTGCCCTCGATCGCGCTCACCACCGACACCTCCATCTTGACGGCGATCGGCAACGACTACGGCTACGACCAGGTGTTCAGCCGGCAGGTGCTCGCGCACTGCGACGAGGGCGACATCGTCGTCGGCATCTCGACCTCCGGCAATAGCGCGAACGTCGTCGAAGCGCTCAAGGCCGCGAAGGAGTGCGGTGCCTTTACCGTCGCGTTTACCGGCGCAGGCGGCAGCAAGATGGCTGGCATCGCGGATGCGACCGTATGCGTGCCAACCAAGGACACGGCGCGCGTGCAGGAGGGCCACATCCTCTGCGGCCACATGCTGTGCGACTGGGTCGAGCTCGCCTGGTGCCAAAATTGCGGCGCGCAGACGACCGAAACGAATGAATAAGTGGGGCGCAGGCAGCACGGACGACCTGCACCAGATCGTCGCACGGGTCGAAGGCGATTGGCGTGAGACGCGAGTGCTCGTCGTCGGCGATGTAATGCTCGACCGCTATATCTGGGGTGACGTGGAGCGCATCTCGCCCGAGGCGCCGGTGCCGGTGGTGCGGCTCGCGCATCGCAGCGAGCAGCCGGGCGGCGCGGCCAACGTTGCGATGAACATCGCCGGACTCGGCGCGCAGGTTACGCTCTGCGGCTTTGCCGGTCACGATGAAGACCGCTCCGCGCTCGAGGCGTGCCTCGAAAAAGCGGGTGTGACTTCGCAGCTTACGTTGTTCGCCGGCTGCCCGACTACCTCCAAACTCCGCATTCTCGGCGGCCAGCAGCAGATCCTGCGCCTCGATGTCGAGCAGACCAAAGGCTACTCGCAGCAAGCCTACGACGATTTGCTAAACAGCATTCGCGCGGCGCTGCCTGGTGTGCGCGCGGTCGTGCTCTCGGACTATGCCAAGGGTGTGCTCTCGGAGCAGGTCTGCCGCGTCGTGATTGATGAAGCGCGCGCGCTGGGTATTCCGGTGCTGGTCGACCCAAAGCATCGCGACTTCACCCGCTATCGCGGCGCAACCACCATCTGCCCCAATCTGCACGAGCTCTCCGTCTCAACCGGCATCCCTCCGAAAGAGACCGAACCCCTGCTTGCCGCCGCCGCGGCCATGCTGCCCGCGCTCGCGCTCGACTATCTCACCGTCACGCTCAGCGAGAAGGGAATCGCGGTCGTCCGGCCGGCCGGCACACAGACGTTCCCCGCGGTCGCGCGCCAGGTCTTCGATGTTTCGGGCGCCGGCGATACGGTCATCGCGACGCTTGCGCTCTCGCTCGCGAGCGGCCTGCCGATCGAGGCTGCGGTGCGCCTCGCCAACATCGCCGCCGGCATCGTCGTCAGCAAGGTCGGCACAGTGCCCATCACCCGCGACGAGCTCATCACCAGCCTCATGCCGGAGATCGAGCTGCAGGCGTCGGAAAAGCTTCTGGAACTGTCACGGTTACAGACACGCGTGCACGCCTGGCGATCGAAAGGCGAGCGGGTCGTGTTCACCAACGGCTGCTTCGACCTGTTGCACGTCGGCCACATCACGCTGATGGAAGACGCGCGCCGGCAGGGCGACCGGCTGATCGTTGCGATCAACAGCGACGCCTCGGTCAGCGGGCTCAAAGGTCCGACGAGGCCTGTGGTTTCGGAGCGCGATCGCGGACGCGTGCTCGCCGCGCTGGCCGCGGTTGACGCGGTCATCGTCTTCGGCGAGCCGACGCCCCTGGCACTGATCAACGCGCTCAAGCCCGACGTAATCGTCAAGGGCGGTGACTACGTGGAAGACACGGTGGTCGGCGCGAAGGAAGTGCGCAGCTGGGGCGGCGTGGTCAAGATCGTGCCGACGGTTGAAGGCTTCTCGACGAGCAAGCTGATCGCCCGCGCCGCCACGCCCGAGCTTTCCTAACTCGTCAGCGGATAGAGAATAGTCTCCATATGCCGCCGCCGGCGGAAATGGAAGAACACCAGCACACTTATCACGGCCGCGTACGCACACCATATCGAGGTGAACGCGTATTTCATCACCATGGTTACAGTGACCAGACCGGCGAGATTAGCCCAGCCAAAGACGATGAGATAGCGGTAGCCTGAGAAGAAAAGTGCGCCGCATGTCGCGATGACATACAGGACCGCGACGATGGTATTGGTGGTCGCCGGGTTCTTGTACACGATGCTGTGGTGATTGATGTGCACATCGAGAGGGAATGCGGTGAGCCCCCACAGGATATAGAGCGCGAGCAGGCCGCCCAAAATCGCGAAGGGGAGCATGCGGCGACGGCGGGGCTCGGTCGGTTCCATCATGTACACGCTGAGCGGCAGCAGAAACGGGAGCAGCCCCTGCGCATACAGCACAAAGGCCGCGCCTGCGTCATGCGCGGCCGCCGGCGAGAGAACTCCGTCCAGGCCTAGCCACACAAAGCCTTCGGTGAACTGGTGCAGGGCAAACAAGGCCGGGATAGCGGCGAACAAAAACTGCCGCCGGTGCTTGACCTCGCGCAGCGTGGCAATGCCGATTGCTCCAATGACCGCACTGCCTGCAAAGTTTGCTGTTGCCGAAAAGCACATAGGTGGAGAGTTGGATGCGGGAAACAGCGGCACTAAATCAAAGCCGGCTGGTGAACGTGGTCTCGCTGGAACATCTGGCGCATTAAGCGCAGCGCCTGGCGCGTGCGTTCTTCGTTCTCGATGAGCGAGAAGCGCACGTGGCCGTCGCCGTACTCGCCGAAGCCGATGCCCGGCGAGACCGCGACCTTCGCCTCCTTGAGCAGCAGGGTTGAAAACTCAAGCGATGCGAGCGGTTTGCCGGTTGCGACGCCGGTTCGATACGGCGCGGGAATGGGCGCCCAGACGAACATCGTTGCCTTGGGAGATGCTACCTGCCAGCCCATTTTGTTGAGACCGCCGACGAGATAGTCGCGGCGTTTGCGATAAGTGGAAGTTATGTCGGCAACGCACTCCTGCGGGCCTTCGAGCGCGAGGATGCTCGCGACCTGGATGGGCGTAAACGTTCCATAGTCGGTGTAACTCTTGAGCCGCGCGAGAGCGGCAACTAACTTACTGTTGCCGACCATGAAGCCCACGCGCCAGCCGGGCATGTTATAGCTCTTGGACAAAGTAAAAAACTCGACCGCAATTTCTTTCGCGCCGGGCACTTCAAGGATGGACGGTGCGCGGTAGCCGTCGAAGACGATGTCGGCGTAGGCGAGGTCGTGCACGAGATAGATGCCGTGCTCGCGGCATAGTGCGACGACGCGCTCGAAGAAAGCCAGGTCGACGCACTGCGTGGTCGGGTTGGCGGGGAAGTTGAGGATGAGCATCTTCGGCTTGGGATACATAAGCGGGATGGTCTGCTCGAGCTCGGCGAGAAAGGTATCTGTATCGTGGATGGCGACAGAACGGATGCTTGCGCCGGCGATGACGGGGCCGTAGATGTGGATGGGGTAGCTGGGGTTGGGCACGAGCACGACGTCGCCCTTGTCGAGCGTCGCCATGCAGAGGTGGGCGATGCCTTCCTTGGAGCCGATGGTGACGATGGCTTCGGTGGCGGGATCGATGTCGACGTTATAGCGGCGGCCGTACCAGTTGGCGATGGCCTTGCGCAGGCGTGGAATGCCCTTTGAAAGCGAGTAGCGGTGGGTCTCGGGACGCTGCGCGGCTTCGATCATCTTATCGACGATGTGCTTCGGCGTGGCGCCATCAGGGTTGCCCATGCCGAAGTCGATGATGTCTTCGCCGCGTTTGCGGGCCTCGGCTTTGAGCTCGCCTGTGATGTTGAAGACGTAGGCAGGCAGGCGGGCGAGGCGTGGAAAATCTTCCAAGGCAATCTCCGAGATCGGGTGGCGCGTGCAAATTGTTCCACGTGGAACAATCCGCGCTCCCGGGGATAAGTGGGCAGCCATGCAAATTGTTCCACGTGGAACAATTTTTCCATAGGCTGAGTCCCGCTGCGAACAGGGTACAGGATCAGGCGACTTACTACGCCACTAACAACGCACGATGTTGTTACCAGGGATTCCTCCAGCTAATCCCTTGGTTGCGTTGCGGGTGTCGATGACGAGCTGCGACTCGGCGCAGATGCGGGCGTAGTCGTACTCGGAGTGGTCGGTGGCGATGAGCACGCAGTCGTACTGCCCGAGGTCCGTCAGCGGTGTGCAGTCCAGGTTGAGGTCGTAGTGGCGGCCGCGGCCGACGTGGGCGAAGAAGGGATCGTTGTAGCGGACCTCGGCGCCGCGCGCGCGCAGCATTTCGATGATGGGCAGCGAGGGCGACTCGCGCAGGTCGTCGATGTCGCGCTTGTAGGCGAGGCCGAGCACGAGGATGCGGGAGCCGTTGAGCGCTTTGCGGCGCTGGTTGAGCGCCTCGATGGTCTGGTCGATGACGTAGTAGGGCATGGCCTCGTTGACCTCGCCGGCGAGCTCGATGAAGCGGGTGCGGAAGTCGAACTGCTTGGCTTTCCAGGAGAGATAGAAAGGGTCGATGGGGATGCAGTGGCCGCCGAGCCCGGGGCCGGGATAGAAGGCCTGGAAGCCGAAGGGCTTGGTCTTGGCGGCGTCGATGACTTCGAACAGGTCGATGTCCATGCGCTGGCAGAGCTGCTTGAGTTCGTTGACGAGCGCGATGTTGACGCAGCGATAGATGTTTTCGAGCAGCTTGGTCATCTCGGCCGCGGCGGGGGAGCTGACGGGGACGGTGCGGTTGAAGATCGTCCCGTAGAGGGCCGCGGCGAGCAGCCCGGCGGGCTCGCCGTAAGCGCCGATGACCTTGGGGATGTCGCGGCGCGCGACGGTGTCGTTGCCCGGGTCTTCGCGCTCGGGGGAGAAGGCGACGTAGAAGCCCGGCTCGGCTGTCCGCGCGGCTTTGAGGTTGGCGGGGGCGCCGGCTTCGAGCAAAGGGATGAGCACCTCCTCGGTGGTGCCGGGGTAGGTGGTGCTTTCGAGTACGATGAGCTGCCCCGGGCGCAGGTGCGGCGCGATGGCCTGGGCGGTCTGCCGGATGAAGCTGAGGTCGGGCTCGTGATGCGCGGAGAGCGGGGTGGGCACGCAGATGAGCACGGCATCCATGCCGGCGATGGCGGCGAAGTCGGCGGTGGCGCGGAAGCCGGAGCGCTGGGCCGCGGCGATCTCGGTGCCCGGAATGCGCACGATGTAGGAGCCGGCGGCGTTGAGCGTGTCGACCTTGGCCGGGTCGATGTCGAAGCCGGTGACGGCGAAGCGCTCGTCCGAAAACAGGAGGGCGAGCGGCAGCCCGACGTAGCCCATGCCGATGATGCCGATTTTGGCGGAGCGGTTTTCGATGCGGGTGAGGGTCGCCGCGTGGGGGGCAGGGGCTGTGGAAAAGGGAGCTGGAGGGGCGCTGCTCTGGGCCATGGGCTTTATCATACTTCGCGGGCGAGGGGGTCTTCGCTGTTGGGGTGGAGCTGCCCACATCCAGAAGACGCAGTGTCTTCGTTTCTCAAAAGACAAAGCGGTGCGGAGTGGGGGCTTTGGGCCCCGAGGGCAGTGGTGCGTGTGGGCGAAAGCAGGCGGCGGCGGGGCAGGAGCGGAAATGGAGAAGCTGCTTGGGGAGGAGCGGTGGGCTCAGGGTGGCGCCTCGAAAAAGCCTCAGCGAAAATTGGAGGCGCGTCGGGGTACGCAAACCACTGAAAAGCCGGTTCTTTGGCGCAAGCGCTACCGCTGCGCTCAGGATGAGACCTTATTTCGTCGCGAACTTCAGGGACTGGATAACAAGGCGGGACGATCTGCTGCATGGACGGCGGTGGTTTACAAGCAACGGGGGGTAAGCATACAACGACTAACTGTAGTAATAAAAGGTAACCTAGACAACTTATTCCTTTGGAGGATTTTATTGTAAATGAGGGAAAGGAGGTTCATGCGGGGTAACTTCACTGTCTTGTTTCTCGCCACACGGACGCTGAAAGCGAAACACTGTGGCAGAATTACAGAGGAAGCCTGCACCAACTTGTACTTATTGCACGATTTCAATCCCAGTCGCGGTCAATAAACATGACAAACATGATGGATCGGCGTACAGACGCACCGCAACGCATTCGCAGCCTGGATGGTGTCCGCGCTTTTGCGATTGTGGTTGTGATTCTTTGCCACCTGCAGCAACGGTTTCTTCTGGTGCCGTTTTTTGTGCCGTCCCCCGATGGGGTGGAACTGTTTTTTGTGCTGAGCGGCTTCCTGATTACCGGCATGCTGCTGAGGGAGCATGACCGGACCGGCGGTATCGGCCTGGCTCGCTTTTATACGCGCAGGGCGGTCCGTATCGCGGTGCCGCTGGTGGTCTATCTGGCTGCCGTGGTCGCCATGTGTGCCGCGCTCAGTCAGGCCGTTCCGTGGCGCGATCTGGCGGGCGCGGGCCTGTTTATCAGCAACCTATGGCCGCCCAGCGCGTCCTATGCTACCGACCACTTATGGTCGCTCGCGGTCGAAGAGCAGTTCTATCTGCTATGGCCGCCGCTGCTGATCGTGTGCCTGCGGTACGGCGGCAGGCGGCTGCTCGCGCGGGCCTCGATCGCGGTGATCGCACTCAGCCCGTTGTGCCGCGTAGGCCTCAGCTTTATCCATACGCCGATGCTGGCGCACAAGGAGGCGATCCTGCTGCCGGGCCGCATGGACAGCCTGTTCGCGGGGTGCCTGCTGGCGGTCTGTATCGGCAGCATTCCATTTGAGCGGATCTACGCCCGGGCGGCACGGTTCTGGTGGGCGGCGCCGGCGTTCTTCCTGATTGCGTCGCCGCTGCTGCGGGTTGCCGTCGGCAACGCCTACACCTTCACCATCGGGTACACGCTCGAGTCGCTGGTCGCCGCGTACTTTCTCGTGTGGGTGATGCGCAGCCCCGGGAGCCGGACCAGCCGGGCGCTGAGCTATAAACCGATCGCGTTCCTCGGGGTCGCGTCGTACAGCACGTATCTGTATCAATCGCCGATCATCCACAACTGGCCCGCGTTTGCCGGCCGCGCCAACCCGGTGCTCGCGCTGGGGGCCGCGCTGCTCGCGGGCGCGGCTTCGTACTACCTGGTGGAGAAGCCGATGTTCTGGCTGCGCAGCCGTACCGTCAAACCGGGCGCGGGCGAAGCGCCGGGGGTGAGCCGGCGCGAGCAGCTGGTGCCGGAGATCTCGACCAGTGTGTGAGGGCGGGAGTGCGCGCAAGTTTGCTGCGTGAGAACTGACCCGCATACCCGCGCTGCCGAAGAAGCAGATCCTTCGCTTCGCTCAGGATGACAACTTTATGCAACAGAGCAGTGATTCAAGGAGCCAACGGACTTGGGCAGGCGGGGCGGCAGTTAGACTCAAGAGCAGCTATGAGCCAGTCTGAACCTACGAACGCCCTCGCCTCCGCTGCCTCCGCCTATCTTCGCTCCGCCATGCACCAGCCTGTCCAGTGGCAGGAATGGGGCCCGGGCGCGTTTGCCCTGGCCCGGGAGCGGGACTTGCCGATCCTGCTCGACATTGGCGCGGTGTGGTGCCACTGGTGCCATGTGATGGACCGCGAGTCGTACGAGGACCCGGCGCTGGCGGCGGTCGTGAATGCGAACTTTATCGCGGTGAAGGTGGACCGCGACGAGCGGCCGGACGTGGACGCGCGCTACCAGGCGGCGGTGCAGGCGATGGCGGGGCAGGGCGGATGGCCGCTGACCGCGATTCTTACTTCAGACGGGCGGCCGTTCTTTGGCGGCACGTATTTTCCTCCGGACGGCCGGTATGGGCGCCCGGGGTTCCGGCAGGTGCTGGAAACGATGGCCGGGGTGTGGAAGGAGCGCCGGACGGAGCTCGACAAGACGGCGGGGCAGGTGCTGGCGGCGATCGACCACGGGGAGAGTTTTTCGGGACGGACGGGCTCGCTGGGGCCGGGCATTGTGGACGCGCTGGTGGCGAGCGCGGTGGGCAGCCTGGACACGGAGCATGGCGGGTTTGGCGGGGCGCCGAAGTTTCCGCATCCGGCGGCGCTGGACCTGCTGATCGATGTCGGAGCGCGGACCGGTTCGCCCGAGGTGCGGCATGCGGCGGTGCTGACGCTGGAGCGGATGGCGCGCGGAGGGATGTACGACCAGCTGGGCGGCGGGTTCCATCGCTACTCAGTGGACGAGCGGTGGGTGGTGCCGCATTTCGAGAAGATGCTGTACGACAATGCGGGGCTGCTGGCCAACTACGCGCATGCGTTTCAGACCTATGTGGAGCCGGAGTTCGCGCGGGTGGCGGTGGACGTGATGCGCTGGATGGACGGGACGCTGAGCGACCGGGAGCGGGGCGGGTTTTATGCGTCGCAGGACGCGGATATCTCGCTCGATGACGACGGGGACTACTTTACCTGGACGTTGGGGGAGGTGGAGGCGGTGCTCGCGGCGTATCCGGACGAACTGCGGCTTGCCGTCGCGTACTGGAACGTGCGCGCCGAGGGCGACATGCACCACAATGCGGCGAAATGTGTGCTGCATGTGCCGCGCTCGCTGGCCGAGGCGGCGCGCGCGGGCGGCCTGGAGCCGGCGCGGGCGGCGGAGCTGCTGCGGGCGGCGCATGCGCGGCTGCTGAGCGCGCGGGAGCAGAGGCGGGCGCCGTTTATCGATCGAACCATTTACACAGGCTGGAATGCGATGGGGGTGTCGGCGTACCTGGCCGCGGGGGAGGCGCTGGAGCGTCCGGCGGCGCGCGCGTTTGCGCTGAAGACGCTGGACCGGGTGCTGAGCGAAGGGTGGGACGGCGGGCGGCTGCGGCATGTGATCGCTTACGCGGATGGGCACACGGCGGCGACTGCGGCGCCGGGGGTGCTGGAGGATTACGCGCTGATGGTGCATGCGTGCCTTGACGGGTGGCAGGCGACGGCGGAGATGCGCTACTACGGGGCGGCGGAGGCGATGGCGGGGGCGATGGTGGAGCGGTTCGCGGACCGGGCGGCGGGCGGGTTTTTCGATACGGAGCAGGGTGCGGGGCAGGGTTCAGCCGAGCAGCTGGGGATTCTGGGCGCGCGCCGCAAGCCCTTGCAGGATGCGCCCACGCCGGCAGGGAACCCGTGCGCGGCGGCGGCGCTGCTGCGGCTGCACGGGCTGAACGGCGACGAGCAGCTGCGCGAGCTGGCCGAGGATGCGCTGGAGTGTTTCGGCGGGGTGGTGGAGCAGTACGGGCTGTATGCGGCGACCTATGGGCTGGCGCTGGAGCGGCTGCTGCTGGCGCCGGTGCAGGTGGTGGTGATGGGCGAGGATGACGCGGCGCGGGGGATGGCGGCGACGGCGACGGCGGGGTTCGGGGTAAACAAGAGCGTGCTGCGGCTGCGGCGTGACCAGGTGCGGGCGGAGGCGCTGCCGCCGGTGCTCGGAGAAACGCTGCCGCACCTGCCGGGGCTGGGCGGGGCGGGCAGCTTGGCGGTGGTGTGCCGGGGGGCGAGCTGCCTGCCGCCGGTGCGCGATGCGGAGCAGCTGCTTGGGGCGCTGCAGGGAGCGTAGCGTGTTCGAATCGGCGGCCATCGCGTTTGCCAGCAGTGCGGGTTCGAAGTGAAAACGCGCTAGCGGATGAAGTAGCCGGCGACTTTCCAGTTGCCGTCGGCTGCCTGTAAGCTGACGACCGTTTCGGTGGCGGCCTGCTTCTTCGAGAAGACGGAGTCGAACTGGGTGACGATGTAGTGGCCATCGGGAGCGCCGGGGAGCGTGGTTGTGGCTTTCGCGCTTTTCAAGGTACGGCGCTGGAGCGTGCCGAGGGGAGCACGGCTGGCGCGCATGGCTTCGGCAAAGGCGCTCTCCGGGCCGGCGTTCTGGAGCATTTTTGCGGCGTGCTGCCAGCCGGCATCGTAGTGGCCGGCGTCAATCCAGTCCAGCCATTGAAGGTCGACGCTCTCGGCGGCGGCCTCCCGCGGGGACTGTGCGGGAAGGCAAGCGGCGGGGAGCAGCAGGGCCAGGGCCAGGATGGCGTTACGCATGCAAATTCTCCGGAAGCGCGACTCGCAGCGAAAGTGTAGGGCGGGAGCGAGGGGGTGTCTACATCCCCTCGCCGGTGAAGGGATTGATGTCGGTGGAGGGGGCGGCGGTGGGGTCGGGGGCGCTGGCGAGCTCGGCGGGGCCGTGGCCGTGGGCGCCGGGCGGGCTGGGGCCGTTGACGGTGAAGACGCGGAGCGGGTCGCCGGGGAGCATGTGGTGCTGCTCGAGCGCGAGGCGAATGCGGCGCTGCAGCTCGCGCTTGGCGCCCCACTGCTGGTTGGCCTTGGTCTTGAGGATGATGGGGTAGGTGACCTGCGAGCCCTTGATGGCGTCGACGCCGAGCAGGGTGGGGGCGTCGAGGAAGGCGTCCTTGTAGTCGGGGTCGCTGCTGACGCTAAGGGCCGCTTCCTTGAGGACCGCGATGACTTCGTCGGGGTTGGCGGAGTAGTCGACGTCGACGTTGAGGGTGGTGACGGAGAAGTCGCGGGTTTTGTTGGCGACGGTGGTGATCTGGGAGTTGGGGATGATGTAGAGGGTGCCGTCGCCGTCGCGCAGGGTGGTTTTGCGCAGGCTCATGGCTTCGACCTGGCCGGTGAGCCCGGCGACCTTAATCCAGTCGCCGACGTTGTACTGGTCCTCTACCAGCACGAGCATGCCGTTGAGACAGTCCTTGACGACGGTCTGGCAGGCGAGGCCGATGGCGACGCCGGCGACCCCTGCGGAGGCGAGCAGGGGAGCGAGGTTGAAACCGATGAGCGGCAGCACCTGCAGGACAGCGAGAAAACCGATGATGCCGATGCCGGTGGCGCGCAGCACGGAGGAGAGCGTGCGGGCCTGGGAGATGCGGGTGGCCGCGGCAGCGTGCTTCTCGGCGATGCGGGCCATGCGGTCGGTGAAATAGGTGAGCACGCGGATGAGCACCCAGGCCAGGGCCAGGATGATGAGCACCTTGGGCAGCACGTCGATAAGCAGGTGCTGGGCGGCCGCGAACAGCGTATCGGGGGAAAGCAGGTTGCGGAGGCTGTGGTGCGGAGCTGCCGCGAAAAGGAGTAGCATGCGGATGTTTCTTCCTTTGCAGGCGTTGGGCCAGGGACACGGGCTACGGAGAAGGCGGTCGCGATGCGAAACAGACTTGGGTTGGACGGCCGCCAGGGGAAACCGGCTTTTTCTCTGTGGGATGCGGCGAGGCGGCCCCGGATGCGGGGCGGGCTGCGGCGCGGGCTGCTGGTCCTGCTGATTGTAGGGGCGCCGCTGCTGCTGGGGGCACAGTACAGCGGCACGGGAAGCGCCGATGCGGGCAGTGCGAGCAATCCGGGGAATCCGAATGGCCCGCCGAACCCGCGCGGCGCCGATGGCGGGCGCGACGGCGGCCGCGACGGTCCTGGGTTCAGCCCGCAGCAGCAGGAGCAGATGGCGGAGCACCGCAACTCGGAGCGGCAGAGGCAGCTGGTCGCGGACACCGAAAAGCTGTTCCTGCTGGCGCAGCAGCTGCGGGACGAGGTGGCGAAGAGCAACAAGGACCAGCTGGCGATCCCGGTGGTGAAGAAGAGCGAGGAAATCGAGAAGCTGGCCAAGAGCGTCAAAGAGAAGATGCGCGGGTACTGAGGCTGGCGGCGGGTTATAAACTGGGCTCGCGGACGGGTTGCGGCAGCGGGATTTTGGAAGGAGCTCGGATGGCGGCGGGTGAGTTTGTGGTATCGGAAGCGGCGCCAGCGGAGGCGGAACTTTCCGCGGCTCGCACGGCGGGGTTGAGCCGGGGGCAGCTGGTCGCAATGTACCGGCTGATGGTGCTGTCGCGCCGGACCGACGACAAGGAAATCCAGCTGAAGCGGCAGCAGAAGATTTTTTTTCAGATCTCCTGCGCGGGGCATGAGGCGCTGCTGGTGGCGGCCGGGATGGCGATGCGGCCGGGGTATGACTGGTTTTTCCCGTACTACCGCGACCGGGCGCTGTGCCTGACGCTGGGCTCGACGGTGGAGGAGCTGCTGCTGCAGGCGGTGGGCGCGGCGAGCGACCCGGCGAGCGGGGGGCGGCAGATGCCCTGCCACTGGGGGAATCCGCGGCTGAATATTGTGTCGGCTTCGTCGGTGACGGCGACGCAGTGCCTGCACGCGATCGGCTGCGCGGAGGCGGGGCGGTATTTCGCGCGGCATCCTGGCGCCGCGGCCAAACCAGAGGCCGCGGCCAAGGCTGACGGCGACTATCGGGCGTTCAAGGACGTGACGTTCCACGGAGATGAGGTGACGTATCTCTCGATCGGCGAGGGATCGACCTCGCAGGGGGAGTTTTGGGAGTCGCTGAACACGGCCTCGAACCAGAAGCTGCCGGTGGTGTACGTGATCGAGGACAATGGCTACGCGATCTCGACGCCGGTGGAGGTGAACACGCCGGGCGGGAATATCTCGCGGCTGGTGCGCAATTTTCCGAACTTCTTTTTCGCCGAGGTGGACGGGACCGACCCGATCGCGAGCTACGGGGCGATGACGGAGGCGGTGGCGTGGTGCCGGGCGGGGAATGGGCCGGCGTTTGTGCATGGGCACGTGGTGCGGCCCTACTCGCATTCGGAATCGGACGATGAGCGGGCGTACCGGAGCGCGCGGGAGATCGAGGCGGATGTGCTGCGCGATCCCATTCCGCGGTTTCGCGAGTACCTGCTGCGCGAGGGTGTAAGCGGCGCGGCGGAGCTGGAAGCGCTGGAGCGCGGGGTGGAGGCCGAAGTGCAAACGGCCTCGGACCGGGCGGTGGCGGCGGCGATTCCTGAGATCGCGAGTATTCCGCTGCACGTGTACTCGGAGGACCTGGACCCGGCGAGCGCGGCGTTTGCGCGGGAGCCGCGGGAGACGCCGGACGCGAAGCCGAAGACGATGGCGGACCTGATCAACAGCTGCCTGCACGAGGAGATGCGGCGGGATGAGCGGATCGTCGTGTACGGCGAGGACGTGGCGGATGCGAGCCGGGACGAGGCGCTGCGCGCGGGCGAGGTGAAGGGCAAGGGCGGGGTGTTCAAGCTGACGGCCGGCCTGCAGACGGAGTTTGGGGCGGAGCGGGTGTTCAACTCGCCGCTCGCCGAGGCCAACATCGTGGGCCGGGCGCTGGGGTATGCGGTGCGCGGCATGAAGCCGGTGGTCGAGATTCAGTTTTTCGACTACATTTGGCCGGCGCTGCACCAGATGCGGAACGAGCTCTCGAATTTGCGGTGGCGGTCGAATGGGACGTTTTCGGCGCCGCTGGTGATCCGCTGCCCCATCGGCGGCTACCTGACGGGTGGGTCGATCTACCACTCGCAGTCGGGCGAGGTGATGTTTACGCATACGCCGGGGATTCGCGTGGTGATGCCGTCGAATGCGCGGGATGCGAACGGGCTGCTGCGGACGGCGATCCGGTGCGACGACCCGGTGCTGTTTCTGGAGCATAAGCGGCTGTACCGCGAGCCGTATGGGCGCGCGACCGATCCGGGGCCGGAGTATACGATTCCGTTCGGCAAGGCGGCGACGGTGCGCGCGGGGACCGACCTGACCATCGTGACGTATGGGGCCGTGGTGCCGCGGGCGCTGCAGGCGGCGCAGCGGGCGGAGCGTGAGCTGGGCCTGCAGGTCGAGCTGCTGGATTTGCGCACGCTTTCGCCTTACGACTGGGAGGCGATTGCCGCGTCGGTGACGAAGACGAACCGGGTGCTGGTGGCGCACGAGGACATGCAGAGCTGGGGGTACGGCGCGGAGATTGCGGCGCGGATCGCGGACGAGCTGTTCGACGAGCTGGACGCGCCGGTGCGCCGGGTGGCGGGGATGGATACGTTCGTGGCGTACCAGCCGGTGCTGGAGGATGAGATTCTGCCGCAGCCGGAGCGAATCTTCAGGGCGATTGAGGGGCTGGCCAACTACTAAAGGCAAGACTCCCTGCGCGGGATTCCTTTCTCCTGACATGCTCATGGGCAGACAATTGTGAGTGTGGCCTTTCCGTAAAGAAAGGCCACTTCAAGTGGATCTGGGCGCGGGAGACTATCAGGAGAAAGGAACCGGCGGCCACTTCGTGGCAGGTCTACCGGATGCTCGCAACCGGAGCCGTTGTGGCCCTCCCGTTGGTCGGGATCGAGATTTGACGACCAACGGGAGTCCCACAAGCTCTGCGGTTGCGAACACAAGGTAGACACGTCACGAAGTGACCGCCTCCCGCGCAGGGGGTCTTCGCACTTTTCCTCCACAACTTAGTCTCTGAAACCGCGTCTGCATTGCCAGCGGGGGTGAGCGATGGCGGTTACGCGACGGGTTTTCATGCGGGGCGGGGCGATGGCGGTGGTGGGCACGGCAATGGTGCCGGGGCTGCTGACGCGGGCGGTGCTGGCGCAGACGGAGGGGCTGCGAGGCGGGGGCAAGCGGCTGGTGGTGGTGTTTCAGCGGGGCGCGGCGGATGGATTGAACATCGTGGTGCCGTACCGCGAGGCTTCGTACTACCAGATGCGGTCGTCGATCGCAATCCAGCAGAAGGATGTGCTGGACCTGGATGGATTTTTCGGGCTGCATCCGGCGATGGCTTCGCTGAAGCCGGTGTGGGAGGCGAAGGAGCTGGCGGTGGTGCATGCCTGCGGCTCGCCGGACCCGACGCGCTCGCACTTTGACGCGCAGGATTACATGGAGAGCGGCACGCCGGGGGTGAAGGCGACGCCGGATGGCTGGCTGAACCGGGCGCTGGCGGCTGCGCCTGCTCGGGAGCCGGTGAGCGCGTTTCGGGCGATTTCGATGGGCGCGACGGTGCCGCGGACGCTCGAAGGGCGGGAGCCGTCGATCGCGATCGGGAATATTCAGACGTTTGGCGTGCACGATCCTGGCGCTGCTTCAGGTGCGCCGAAGATGGTGCCGGCGATTGCGACACAGCAGGCGCCAGCCCAGGCGCCCGACGGCTTTGCCGCAATGTATGCGGACAGTGTGAATACGGTGCTGCACGGGACCGGGGCGGAGACGTTCGAGGCGATCCGGATGCTGCGCTCGGCGGCCCCGGCCAACTACCAGCCGACAAACGGCGCGCAGTATGGGCGCGACGCGTTCGGGCAGAACATGAAGGGCATCGCCCAGCTGATGAAGAGCAATCTGGGGGTGGAAGTGGCCTTCGCCGAGATGGGCGGCTGGGACACGCACCAGAACCAGGGCGGCGCGAACGGACAGCTGGCCAGCCGGCTGCGGGAGTGGAGCGATGGGCTGTCGGCGTTCCGGCAGGATATGGGCCACGAGGGCGACGATGTGGTGGTGGTGACGATGTCGGAGTTTGGCCGGACGGTGCGCCAGAATGGAACTGGGGGGACCGATCACGGGCATGCGAACGTGATGCTGGTGATGGGGGCTCCGGTGCGGGGAGGGAAGGTATATGGCGCGTGGCCGGGGCTGGCAGCCGGGCAGTTGAATGAGGATCGCGACCTGAAAGTGACGACGGACTTTCGGCAGGTGCTGAGCGAGGCGGCGGCGGGAACGCTCCAGGTGCGTACGATGCAGGCGGTATTTCCTGGTATGTCTTTGCAGGAAAGCGGGAAGCTGACGCTTCTTAAAGCATAGGATGAAGGAATCTGATCAGTAATGTGAGAGGGTCAGCGTCCGTGCAGCAGGAGCCTTCGCGATGCGAAGGCAACCAGCAGGGCGAGGAGAAAGAGGAGGCCGAGCGTGCCGAGAATCCAGCTGAGTTTGCCGGGTGGGGGCTGCGGGCGGACTGGTCTGCTCTGAAAAGAAGCGGTCCGGGGGGAAGGGACAGGCCGGCGGGTGGCGCCCGCTTGCGGTTTCCGGGTTTTGTTCAGTCGATTGCTCATGCGTGGCCGAGAGAATCTCGCTCTGCTGCCGGGGCTCTACTACCAGATACGATGGTAGCGGAACGCGGGGGAGTGTTTGCGATTTGTACGGTTGTGCGCGGCGTCGGAATTACCTGTCCCTGGAGCGCTGCAGGAGTGTGCCGTGGAAGGCCGGCAGCTGTGCGTCGCCAACGACGGCGGTCGTCTGACGGCGGTCGATAACGTGTGTCCGCACCGGCAGGGACCGCTGGCGGAAGGCTGGATGGAATACGGACGCGTGGTGTGCCCGTGGCATGCGTGGGCGTTCGACCTGCGGACCGGGGAAGCGGAGCACGACTCGGCCGAGCGGGTGGCGGTGTTTGCGGTTGAGGTGCGCGGGGACGAGGCAATGGTGGGGCTGGACCCGTAGAGCCGTTTGCCTGCTGCCATGGAGAGATCAGCGGCTCTCCGCATGGTTTTTGCATTAGGAGAACCAGATACAGCATTCGCGAGTCGATACCTATCGGCAAACGGCTCGAGCTCAGGCCTTCTTGCGGCCGGTGCGGCGGACGACCTGCTGGAGCGAGACCTCGGCGAGAGAGGCGAGCAGCTGTTTTTCGGCCAGGGCGAGGACGCGCTGGAGCTCGGCGGTGATGCGCCTGGCATCGGGGCCTCCGACGGCTGCGTCGTTGAACAGGGGAGCGTGTTCGATCGCCTTGTAAACGTCAGCGAGCGTGAGTTCGCCGGCCGGCCGGAGCAGTTGCGAGCCGCCGTAGGGCCCCTTGTGGTTGCGCACCAGCCCGGCCTGCTGCAGCTGCGCGAGGATGCGCCGGATGACGACGGCGTTGGTTTCGAGAGTGGCCGCGATGGTTTCAGAAGAGAGCAGGGAGTCAGGCTGCCGGGCGAGCAGAACCAGCGTGTGCAGGCCGGTCGCGAAGCGGGTATTGGTAGCCATGGCGGACCTTCCTTGATCTGCGGCTTGACCTGCGGCTTGATCTGATATGGGTTGAACTTACCCTGTCGCTGCGCGGGTGTCTACGGCAATCGCACGGCAGCAGTACTGTCGTGTGAAACAGGCCATGCTAGCATCAGGCTTCGCCGGGGGCGGCCTGGATTGCGAATACTTTTTGTGGGGGATGTGTTTGGCTCGGCGGGGCGGCGGATTGTGCGCGAACACCTGCCGTCGCTGGTCGAAAGCCAGCAGGTGGACCTGCTGGTGGTGAACGCGGAGAACTCGGCCGGCGGGTTTGGCGTGACGCCTGGCACCGCGGATGAACTGTTCGACCTGGGCGCGCATGTGCTGACCACCGGCAACCATGTATGGGACAAGCGCGAGATTATCGACTACATGCGCGGGGCGGCCGCGGAGAGTGACGACCGGCCGCGGAGGCTGCTGAGGCCGGCCAACTATGTGGAGGGCAGCCCGGGGTTCGGCTGGTATGAGGGGCAGCTCGGGGATGGGCAGCGGTATGCGGTCATTAATCTTCAGGGAAGAGTTTTTATGGCGGCCACTGAAGATCCTTTCCGAACTGCCGATAAGGTGCTGGGACAAATTACGGCAAAGGTGATCCTGGTGGATTTCCATGCCGAGGCGACGAGCGAAAAGGCGGCGCTGGGCTGGTACCTGGATGGCCGGGTGACGGCGGTGCTGGGCACGCACACACACGTGCCGACGGCGGACGACCGGGTGCTGCCGGGAGGGACGGCGTACCAGACGGATGTGGGCATGAGCGGACCGTACGCGAGTGTGATCGGGGTGGAGAAGGAGCAGGTGATTGAACGGTTTGTTACCGGGATGCCGGTTCGGTTTGAGCAGGCGAGGGAGGATCCCCGGATGAGCGCGACGCTGATCGAGTGCGACGGGCAGACGGGCCGGGCGCATGGGACGCGGCGTTTTTTATTGGGAGAGTAAATCGGCTTTGGGACGCGGCCGGTACTTTCGGGTGGCAGCCAGGAAGAATTGATTGCTTTTCCGTGGATGGCTGCCGTACAGTCCCGCCATGTAGAAGGTCCGGCGGCTTGTTCCTTGCCGCGCGTTGGATTGGCTGCGGGACACTAGAAACGTTCTATCCGGGGTGCAACAAGAAAAGGCGGCACATTGTGAAGAGCAGGCGAAAGACTGGGAGGCTCGGGGCAGGCAAGGTTTTGATCCTGCTGCTCGCTTCGCTCGCGTTCTTTCTGCCTGGTTTTACAGCGCACGCGCAGCACTATACGTTTGCGCAGTTTGGGCCGCTGGACGGCCTGCTGAACCAGGATGTAAGCGCCATTGTGGAGGACAGGCGCGGGATTTTGTGGGTTGGCACCGAGAACGGGCTGTTTCAGGCCGACGGCAGCCACTTTGTGCGCGTGGAAAGCTACGCGAACGCCGCCTACGGTTCGGTGCTGGCCATGCACGTGGATGCCGCGGGGCGGGTCTGGGTGCTGGGAGCCAAGCGGCTGGTCTACTTCCATGAGGATGGCGTGCTGCATGTGGTGCCGGGCATTGAGCTGAGCCTGCTGCTTGATGACAGCGTGGCTGTGACCTCGCTTCCGAGCAGTCCGGACACGGTCTTTCTGCTCTGGAACGGGCAGCTGCAGCAGGTGCGCAGCACCGATGGCGGCCGGAACTGGGAAAGCAGCCCCGGGTTTACGGAGCCGGTGCTGGCGAACCATCCGAAGCTGCGGCGGCTGAGCAGCATAGTCGCCGACCCGAAGCGCGGTACGCTGTGGACCGGGTGCGGCGACGCGCTGTGCGAGCTGCATCCGCCCAGCGCCGAAGCGGTGCAGGGCCGGATGATGGTGACGGAGTGGGACGCGAGCCGGGGTGTGCCGGGCAATGCGTGGGACCACGTGATGCTGGCCCGCGACGGACGGGTATGGGCGCGCGGGACCGGGGATGTGCTGCGGCTGGACCCGGCGACCTGGGCGGTGGACCGGTTCGGCGACCCTTCGGGCGGCAGCGACCCGCGCGTTCATTACGGCCAGATCGCCGAGGATCCCAGGGACGGCAGCCTTCTGGCGTTGGTGCCGGACGGGCTGGCGCGTCTGAAAGACGGCAAGTGGAGCAGGCTGACGGCGCAGAACGGCCTGCCGCCGAGCCAGATTGTGACCTTATTTTTCGACCGCAGCGGGGGGTTCTGGCTGGCGCCGATCGGCGGCGGCATCTGGCGCTGGCTGGGGTACGCAAACTGGCAGCACTGGACGCGCGCGGAAGGCTTGAGCAGCGATGTGAGCTGGAACATGCTGCGCGACCGGGCGGGTCAGCTGTGGGTGGCGGCGAACAATGACCTGGATCGTATCGACGACGGGACTGCTCACGGCGTGCGGGTTGCGCCAGGAAGAGTCGTTCCACAGCACTCGGGCATTCCCATGCGCGAGGTGCAGACGATCGCGATGGATGCGCGCGGGCACATCTGGGCGGGCACCGGCGGCGGCAGCCTGATGGACTTCGACCCGGTAACGAACCACGCACGGCTGGTTGCCGAAGGCCTCGGGTTCGTCGACCGGGTGAAGGAAGAAGACACGCCTGGCGAGCAGAGGGTCTGGGTGTGCGCATCGAGCGGAGTGGGGTATGTTTCGGAAGCCGACCACTGGAGCCGGCTGCATATGGTCCGCGATGCGGGCGCGCCGACGGCAAACGTCTGGGGCATGACGCAGGATCGGTTTGGGGACCGGGTTCGAGACCAGACCGGCGCTGGACCCGGCGCGCTGTGGTTTTCGGCCAAAGGCGGGATTTACCGGTTTGCGAACGGCGGGGCCGGGCCAATCTGGAGCCATATTGAGTTCCCGGATGGGGCGCGGCTGATCAACTATCCCATGCTTGAGGCCGCACCCGACGGCACCCTGTGGCTGCAGGCGGCGATGCCCACGCCGCTGCTGCATATACGGATCACGGGCAATCACGCGAGCATCCTCGATGCGGTGCCGGCGAGCATGATTGGTTCCGACGACATCAGCTTTATCAAGGTGGACCGGCGGGGCTGGCTGTGGGTCGGCACCGACCTGGGCGTGTATGTGTTCAACGGGAAGCGCTGGGTGCAGTGCACGCAGGAAGACGGGCTGATCTCGAACGATACCGATACGGCCGGCGTGTTTGAGGATGGGGACGGATCGATGTGGTTCGGCACGGCGGGCGGGGTGTCGCACCTGCTCGATCCGGCGGAGCTGTTCCGGGTGCCGGCGCCGCGGATCAGTGTGCGCGATGTGCGCCTGAACGGGAGCGAACTCGAGGGCCGCGATGGACCGGTCGACGGGCCGAGCTTCAATGTGCGGGCGCCGGAGCTGTCGGTCGAGCTGTTTTCAACCTACTACAAGCGTCCGCGGGCGGTGGTGTTCCGGTACCGGCTGCTGGGGCTCGAAAACGAGTGGCAAACGACCGATCAAGGCAGCCTGCACTTCTCCGGGCTGTCGGCGGGCGATTATATGTTGAGCGTGCAGGCGGTGGACCAGCGCGTGCACGCGGCCTCGCCGGTGATCGATTACTCCTTTACGGTGCTGCCGCCGTGGTACCGGCGCGACCGGGCGAAGATCGGTGGAGCCGCCCTGCTGCTGATCCTGATCGTCGCCGGATGGAAGCTGAGCCTGCACCGGCTGCAGACCAGCGAAGCGAACCTGAAGCGCAAGGTGGACCGGCAGACGGCGCAGCTGTTGGCCGAGAAGGCGCAGCTGGAACTGGCGCAGCTGGAACTGCAGGAGACCGCGCGCCGGGATGCGCTGACCGGCCTGCTGAACCGGTCGGCAATCTTCGACGTGCTGGCCAGGATGCGCCGGACGGCGCTTGATGAAGGATCGAGCCTGGCCGTCATCATGGCGGACCTGGACCATTTCAAATCGATTAACGACCAGTGCGGCCATGCGGTGGGCGACGCGGTGCTGCGGGAGTGCGCGGAGCGCTTCAAGGAGACGCTGCGGCCGGGCGACGCGGTGGGCCGGTACGGGGGCGAGGAGCTGCTGATGGCGATTCCCGGGCTGACGCCCGAGCACGCAGTGGCGCGCATCGAGGGCATTCGCGAGGCGATCGCGGCGCAGGCGGTGGTGCATGGCGAGCACGCGCTAAGGGTGACCTGCTCGTTCGGCGTGGCGTGGCTGAATCAGCGGCACCGCGACGTGGAGACGGTGGTGAACGCGGCCGACGCGGCGCTCTACCTGGCCAAGGAGAATGGGCGAAACCGGGTCGAGTTCGCGCCCGACGCGGCGGAGGAGATTTTCGTCGCCGGGCGTTGCTGAGCACTGTTCTCTTGGGCTCATAACCCAAACGTCAAAGATCGTACGCTAGAGCCGTTTGCCTGCTGCTTTAGAGGGATCGACGACTCTTGATGTGGCTTTTCCGTCAAGAAAAGCCGCATGCAACAACATGCGCGCCTCGCCACCTACAGGCAAACGGCTCTAGTGGGCTAGGTGCTCAGCCACTTGCCAAGCGCGTTTCTCGTTACTGCACGAGTCGATACATCTGAGCTCTCAGCCATCCGATGCCGGCATCCTTTTGTGTTCGTTCATGCCAGATGAGGCGGTACTCGAAAGCCGTGTCGGCGTGTAATGGAATGAGGGACAGAGGGGCTGACTGAGCGAGCGTTTGACCCAGACGCGACGGTAAGAGGATGAGATGGTCGGTGTTCGCGAGCAGCAGAGGAGCTGAAGCGAAGTACGGCGTCCTCATTGCAATCCGGCGTGCCGGGTGACCGAGCCCTGCAAGAACATCGTCGCCCTCCAGCCGGTCACCTACTGGGTACAACAGCACGATCTGCGGATAGGTTGAGGCCAGACTTGGATTCAGACTTCCATCCTTCCGCAGCGCCGCGAGGACCGGATGACCATGCCGAACGAGGCAGGCATACTTTTCTTTGAAAAGCGCGCGGAAGTGAAAGTTCTCCGGCAGATGGCTGTCGGCGTCCAGAGCCAAGTCGAGCCGGCCTGTTTCAAGGTCGGAGAAAGTCTGGGCGCTCCAAGGCGCAATTTCCAGAGTAATGATCCTCCCCGAAAAAGTGGACGGGTTAAGCTGCGGCGCGCTCCATTTCGGCGGGGCTGAGATAGCCGAGCGCGGAGTGAAGACGGTGGGTGTTGTAGAAGCCTTCTATGTAGGCGAACAGGTCGCGCCTGGCCTGCTCTTTGGTGGCGTAGATGCGGTGATGCACGGGTTCGGTTTTAAGAGTATGGAAGAAGCTTTCCATGGGCGCATTGTCCCAGCAATTGCCTTTGCGGCTCATGGACGGGGTGATATTTGCCGCGGTCAGGGTCTGACGATAGGCTTCGGCGGCGTACTGAATGCCGCGATCGGAGTGATGGATGAGACCGGCTCCAGGGCGTTGCCGCTTAAGAGCCATGGCCAAGGCATCCAGCGCGATTTCGGTGTGCAAAGTGTCGCGCATGGACCAGCCGACGAGCTTCCTGGTGCAGCCGTCGAGGATGGCGGCGAGATACAGCCAACCTTCTCCCGTAGGGATATAGGTGAGGTCGGCGAGCCAGATCTGGTTCGGTTTCTGCGCTGTGAAGTTGCGCGCGAGCCTGTTGGGAGCGATCGGGTAGGTATGGCGGCTGTCCGTGGTTCTGGCCCGGCGCGGCAACGCGGCCAGCCCGCGCAGGCCTGCACACCGCATCAGCGCTTCCACGCGGCCGCGGCCCACAAGTTGGCCGGTGCGGCGAAGGACCACATGAATGCGCGGTGATCCATAGGTGCCGCTGCTCTCCAGATGGATCCTCCGTATCGCTTCAAGCAGCTGCCGATTGGCAGTGGTGCGCTTACTCTCGGCGCGGCTGCGCCACGCGTAGTAGCCGCTCGCCGAGACGCTCAGCACCTCACACATCACGCGCACCGGCCATGTGGCGCAGTTCTCCTGAACAAAATGGAACTTCATTTTGCCGCCACCCCGAAGATGGTCACGGTTTTTTTTAAGATCTCCCGTTCCATCCGCAGCCGGTCGTTCTCCCGCCGCAGACGACTGTTCTCAGCCGCGAGATCGGCAACCGAAGGACTCACCGGCTGCGCTCGCTGCTGCGCAGTGGGCGCTGTCCCGGAGGAAACGGTGAACTGCCGCATCCAGCGCCGCAGCACCGTCTCGTGCAGACCCAGCTCCAAGGCTACCTTCGAAGGCGGCAGCCCACTTGTCGATACCCGCGCCACTGCCTCGCGCTTGAACGCCTCAGGGAATATGCGGCGCTGTCCACTGCTCATCAGACACTCCTCGCTAAGCTCCCAGCCTAGCTGTTGTGTCCACTCAATCGGGGGAGGATCAGCTGCCCGGACGAACGACAACGACCTCTCCTAGGTCCCGGCAAGGTAATACGCTTCTGAGAAACGGTTCGCGTTACTGCTCCGCGCACACGTTTTCCGGAGGCTAGCCATGCGCCGTCGCACCTTTCTTGCCGGACTGCCGGCTGCTGCCGCTTCGCTCACCGTTCCGTCTGGTTTTCTCCAGAGGTCGGCACTTGCCGAGCAGCTCCATGGCTCGCCCGCATCGCTTCCTCCGCTCGAGTCAGTCGAGCATCTTCCCTTTCAGCCTGCCGGCGCGGAGCGTTACATCCGCAACGATGTGCATGCCGGCGATCGCGTCGCCGGGGCGAGCTTCGCCTCGCGCTCCGCGGCCCTGTGGGCTGCTCCGGCGCCGCAGGCACGGCGCATCCACTGGCAACGCAGGCTGCCATTGAGACCCTGAAAAAGGGCGGCACCGCGGCCGATGCGGCTATCGTCGCGAACGCCTGCCTCGGCTTTCTCGAGCCCACCAGCTCGGGCCTGGGGGGCGATTGCTATGTCATGCTGTGGGACACGCAGCAGGCTAAAGTGGTCAGCCTGGCGGGTTCGGGTAGGTCGCCGCAGTCGCTCTCGCTTGAAACAGTGCGCCAGCGTGCGAAGAGCGGCGCCATTCCGCCGCTCGGCGCGATCGCGGTCTCGACCCCTGGCGCGCTCGACGCGTGGTGGACCCTGCACCAGCGCTACGGCCAGCTCAAGTGGGCAGAGCTGTTCGAGCCCGCCATTCACCTGGCCGAGAACGGCGTCCCGGTGCCGCAGATCATCGGGTTCTACATCAAGCGCAATGTGGCGGCTTTCATGCGCGCGGTCAGCGGCGTCGAGGAGACCGCGAACATGCTCAAAACCTACGCGCCCGGCGGTAAGCCGCCGGGCGAAGGTGACGTCTTCCGCAACCCCGACTTGGCCTACACTTACCGGCTCATCGCCCAGGGCGGCAGAGACGTCTTCTACGACGGCGAGATTGCGCAAACCATCGACGCCTACTTCCGGCGAATCGGGGGGGGTGGCTTTCGGCCGCGGACCTGAAAGTGCAGCACGCCGAGTGATTGGACCCGCTGGTGACGACCTATCGCGGCGTGAGCGTCTACGGCATGGCCGCGAACACGCAGGGCCTGGCCACGCTGCAGATGATGAACATCCTAGAGAACTTCGACCTGCGGGGGATGGGCTTCCAGTCCCCCGAATCGATCCACACCCAGATCGAGGCCAAGCGCCTGGCGTACGAAGACCGTGCCCGCTACTACGCCGACCCGCACTTTGCGAAGATCCCGTACAAGACACTCAACTCCAAGGAGTACGCGAAGGAGCGAGCGAAGCAAATCGTACCTGGCAGGATACTAACGCCGGTCCATCCGGGACAGGCGCCGAGCCATGGCGATACCACCTACTTCACCGTGTTGGACAAGGACGGCATGATGGTCTCGATGATCCAGTCGAACTTCCGCGGCATGGGTTCGGGGCTGGTAGCCGATGGACTGGGATTCATGTTTCAGGATCGCGGCGAACTGTTCTCGCTGCAGGACGGGCACCCGAACATCTACGCACCGGGCAAGCGGCCTTTCCAGACCATCATTCCGGGTTTCGCCGTAAAGGACGGCCAGCCGTGGATGAGCTTCGGCGTGATGGGCGGAGACATGCAGCCGCAAGGCCAGGCACAGGTGCTTATCAACCGCATTGATTATGGGCTGGACGTGCAGGCCGCGGGCGACAGCCCGCGCTGGCACCATGAGAGCTCGTCGCAGACGATGGGAGAAGACCCGCCGGGCCTCGGACCAAATGGTGTGCTGCGGTTGGAGCAGGGCGTCCCCGAGGCGACTCGCAAGGCTTTGGCCGGGATGGGCTGGACGCTCGCGCCGAGCGACGGAGGCTTCGGCCGCTACGAGGCGATCGAGTACCGCCGCAGCGCGGGCCAGCGCGTCTATGCGGCAGCAACTGAAATGCGCGCCGACGGCGTAGCTCTGGCTTACTAGAGCAGCTTGTAGCATTAGCTGCAGCGCTGCTAGAAGTTTCGTCTACCCGCCAGGACGTTGAGCCACAGCTTTGGTAGCCATCACCTGCTTCTTAAGTTCGGGTGCGTAACGCTGCACCCGGCGGACGAGCGTCGTCGCATCGACCTCCACGCCGCGCTCCTGCATCGTCTCTGCTAGATCCCGTTCGCAGATCCCGTACTTGCACCGCCGAACACAGAGCAGAATGATCTCGAAAGGGAAACGGCGGCGCTTGAACGTGAGCCATCCTGGCGCCTCGGCCGCTTTGCTCCCCGTTATTGCAAAAGAGAAATCTTTAGCACCAATCGACTCTTTCCACTATCCCAGCAGCCCACCAGGCCTATAGGATGTTTCCACGTGAGGTACTTGTGCCCTGTTTCCAAAGGAACTCTCTCTTCGCTGTCATTGCTGCTTCTGGCTTTGCCTCGGTCATGCACACTGCCCCGGCGCAGACCATGACCGCCCCCGACATCACGAAACAGCCCACTCTTTATGTGGTCCCTTACGCTCATCTCGATACCCAGTGGCGGTGGGAGTTCCCCCAGGTCATCAGCGAGTACCTGCTCAAGACCATGCGCGTCAACTTCGACTACATGGATAAGTATCCCCACTACGTCTTCAACTGGACCGGCTCCAACCGTTACCGCTTGATGAAGGAGTACTACCCGGCCGACTACGCCCGCATCAAGGGCTATGTCGCTAAAGGACAGTGGTTCCCGGCCGGCTCTTCTGTCGAAGAAGGCGATGTCAACCTGCCCAGCGCAGAGTCCATCTTTCGCCAGGTCCTCTACGGCAACACCTTCTACCGGAAGGAGTTCGGCAAAGCCAGCGCTGAATACATGCTGCCCGACTGCTTCGGCTTTCCCGCATCCCTGCCCACCATCCTCGCTGCTTCCGGAGTCAAAGGCTTTTCCACGCAGAAGCTGAGCGCATCCTGGCAGCCGGCCCCAAAAATCGGCGGCCCCGACTCTCCTGAAAAGACCCCTGAAGGCATTCCCTTCAACGTAGGCAGCTGGATAGGCCCTGACGGCGAAAGCGTCCTCGCTGCCCTCAATCCCGGCGGCTACGGCAGCGAGATCAACTCCGATCTTAGCAAGGCCCCAGGCCCGGTTCCCGAGCCTGCCTCCGGATCGCGCCCGCGTAGAAGGCGAGCTCCTGAGACCGACTGGCCAGCGCGCATCAACATTGACGGCAAGGCCACCGGCGTCTTCGCCGACTATCACTATGTCGGCACTGGAGACATTGGCGGTGCTACCAACGAAGAATCCGTAAAACTCCTCGAAGCAACCGTAACTGGCGGCGAAGCTGTCCTCCCGACCGTCTTCACGCCTACTCCCGCGGGCGCCACCGGAGAAATCGTGACCTCCGGAACCCCCGTCCGCATGGGCGACGGCCCAGTCAAGGTCGTCTCCGCAAGCGCCGACCAGATGTTCCTCGATATCAAGCCCGACATGCAGTCGAAGATGCCTACCTATAAGGGTGATCTCGAACTCATCAATCACTCCGCGGGCTCACTCACCTCGCAGGCGTATCACAAGCGGTGGAACCGCAAGAACGAAATCCTGGCTGACGCCGCCGAAAAGGCCTCGGTAGCTGCCGCCTGGATGGGCGGGCGCCCTTATCCTCAGCAGCAGTTGAACAACGCATGGACCCTGGTCATGGCCGGCCAGTTTCATGACACTGGCGCCGGCACCGCAACTCCACGCGCCTATGAGTTCGCTCAGAATGACGACATCATCGCCTCCAACCAGTTCGCCGATGTCCTCACCAGCGCAACCCAGTCGATCGCCTCTTCTCTCGACACCCGGGTGAAGGGAACACCAGTGCTTGTCTACAATCCGCTCAATATCGCGCGCGAGGATGTAGTCGAAGCAACAGTTCCCGGTAACATCTCCCAGGCAGTTGAAGTCTTCGGTCCCGATGGCAGCCAGGTGCCCGCCCAGATGGAAAATGGCAAGGTCCTCTTTCTCGCCAAAGTCCCTTCCGTCGGCTACACCGTCTACGACATTCGCCCAGGCAAGAAGTCAGAGACCTCGAAAGAATTGAAGGTCACTGAATCCTCTCTCGAGAACGCCCGCTACAAGGTCACGCTCAACCCAGCTGGAGACGTCAGCAGCATCTTTGACAAGTCCATCAACAAAGAGCTTCTCGCCAGCCCCATGCGCCTCGCCATCAGCAACGATGCTCCCAAGGATTGGCCGGCGTGGAATATGGATTTCGACCAGGAACAGGCAGCGCCCCGCGCGTATATCGGCGGCTCGGCGAAAGCTCGTATCGTCGAGAACGGCCCCGCACGCATCGCGATTGAAGTCACCCGCGAAGGGGAAGGTTCCAAATTCACCCAGACCGTTCGCCTCTCCGCGGGCGACGCCGGCAATCGCGTCGAATTTGGCGAATCGATCGACTGGCGCTCGCTCTCTGCCAACGTCAAGGTAGTCTTCCCACTCGCCTCCGCCAACAAGCTGGCCACCTACAACTGGGAAGTAGGAACCATCCAGCGCCCGGTCGCGTTCGACCGCCAGTTTGAGGTCGCGTCCCATCACTGGATCGATCAGACCGATGAGTCCGGCACTTATGGCGCCACCATCCTCACCGATGTTAAGAACGGTTCGGACAAGCGCGACGACAGCACCATTCGCCTTACTCTGCTTCGCTCACCCGGGGGCGCCGCCGAGATGAAGGGCGCCTACACCGACCAACTTAATCAAGACTGGGGCCACCACGAAATCCTCTTCGGCCTCGCGGGTCATGCCGGTGACTGGCGCCAAGGCCGCACCGACTGGCAGGCCTATCGCCTCAGCACTCCGATGATCGCCTTCAACACTGAGAAGCATGCCGGACCCCTCGGCCGCAGCTTCTCGCTCCTCACCGTCGACAAGCCCAACATCCGCGTTCTCGCTCTCAAAAAATCAGAACTAAGCGACGAAGTCATCGTCCGCCTCGTCGAGCTCGACGGAAAAGCCGCTGACAAGGTCAAGGTCAAGTTCGCTGGCCCTCTTGAGGCGGCGCGAGAAGTCAATGGCCAGGAACTTCCCATTGGGTCCGCAAGCGTCGTCGACGGCGCCCTCGAGACCTCCTTCAAGCCCTACCAACCGCGCACCTTCGCCCTCAAGCTCGGCGCAGCCACCGTGCATGAGGCAGGCATCACCTCGCAGCCCGTCACGCTTAAATATGACCTCGCCGCCGCCAGCAATGACGACACCAGGTCTATCGGCGGCTTCGACACCCAAGGCGACGCACTGCCCGCTGAAATGCTTCCCGGCGAACTCAAGATGGACGGAGTCGGCTTCACGCTTGCCCCGGCTGCAACCGGCAAGCCCAATGCTGTCGTGGCCAAGGGCCAAGCTATAGAATTGCCGGAAGGCAACTTCAACAAGGTTTACATCCTCGCTGCCTCGGCAGACGGCGACCAGCGCGCCACCTTCAAAGCAGGCGAGACTCCCATCAGCCTCACCATCGAGGACTGGGGTGGCTTCATCGGCCAGTGGGATACACGTATCTGGAAGTCCAAGCCAGACTTCGTCACCGAAGGCGGCCGCTTCGGAACACCAGAGCATCAGGTCCCCCTCCGCAAGGACTATGCCATCTCCGCCAACCACCAGACCTGGGATCTCAAGAGCTCCGGCTCCCCCGACTGGTCCCCCAAATATCCAGAGGACTACATCGGTCTTCGCCCCGGCTACATAAAGCCTGCAACGCTGGCCTGGTACGCCTCTCATCACCACAATGCAGAAGGCCTGAACGAGCCTTACCAGTACAGCTATCTCTTTGTCTACGCACTCGATCTACCCGCTCATGCCAGGACCATCACGCTGCCTGAGAACGCTGGCATCCGCATCATGAGCGTCTCTGTAGCCAAAGACGAGCCAGCCGTAGTTCCCGCCCAGCCCCTCTTCGACACTCTCGGCATGACCGCGAAGAGCGACAAAATGGAAGCCGCCAGATAGTAAGCCGGCAAGGCAGCAAGTACTCAGCCAATAGGTGGATCTGTCCAATTAGGTGGATCTGTTACGTTAAGCGGGATAAAACAGGGTTGCGGCGCAAGGATGCGTTCCGTTCAGGCATCGCTGACTTCCTGTCCAGATCATTCTGCTCTGTAATCCCAGTATTGCAAGTACGGGATCAGCCTGTGTCCTGAAGGCGTTGACCGATAGATCTGCCTCGGTTTCTGTTGCATCCACTAGTCGCTTACCTCCAAGCCCGAAAACCGGCCCCGTGCCGGACCTCACGTAGGCGCGTTGAAGGCTATTTAAGTCGCGGGACGCCGTGTCCCTAGGTGTCGGGCGCGCAAGTTCGGGCCGGACGGGTGTGCGGTCATATCCCGCCGGTCGGTGGGCTGGGGTGCCTTGTGTATGCGCACCGATTGATCGAACCGCCGCATCACGACGTTGCCGCTCTGCGCTATCAGATGACGACCGACGGTCTCACTTCCGATTGCCACTCTTGTCGAAGCTAAGGTAGGCGGACTCGCGCAGGAACCGCGGTGTTCAATAGAATACCCGCAAACGATGATAGCCTTGGCTCGCTGGAAGTGCTCGCCCGCTTCGTTGTCAAAGGAATAAACGCCGGTGACGCGGCCGTTTTTGCCGGGCTCGATCCTTTCGCTTCGTCCTTACCGGCCATCACAGCACTTGGCGCATCTCGTCGACGGCCACATCCTCGATGATCTTCAACGCGCCTTCTAGCCGCACAGGAGTGCCTTTGCAAACTTGACTGCCTGGTCGGCTTTAATCTTGCCCGGCTTGGGCGGCTCGAACGCTCATTCACAAAGCGGAGCGGCGAGGACTCACGACCCGGCTGCGCTCCGGCCTCTATACGCTCGTTCCCTTCGAGTTGGGCCGGGCGACCGAGTATGTCGGCGATCCCTATGTCATCGCCCGAGAGATGTGCGATGGACGCCAATACTTTCTCTCGCACGCCTCCGCGATGGAGCTGCACCGCATGGTCACCCAGCCGCAGTTCACCATCTATGTCAGTTCGACGATGCGGACGCCACCGCGCTCGGTGCATGGACACGAGTATCGTTTCGTCACGGTCAAGCCGACGGAGTTCTTCGGACTGACGCAAGTGTGGGTTACGAAGCAGCCATCCGTCATGGTCAGCGACAAGGAATGGACCCTCCTCGATGCCCTGCGCCAGCCGCAATACGCTGGCGGCATCCCGATATTCACCTCTTCCGGCTGGTCAATGAGGTAGGCGACGGCACTCGCTACAGCATCGGGAGACATGGCGAACTTAGTCCCGGCTGCACGAAGTTGTTCTCGAAGCTTTGGGTCCTTCACGTGATCTGCGAAGGATGTGTCTGTAAAACCTGGAAGGATAGTGCTGACGCGAATAGCTCCGGCCAACTCTTGTCTGAGGCCGTCTGAGATGGCAAGCACAGCAGCCTTTGTCGCTGAGTAGACGACCTGATTAGGGACTGTCTTCCGGGCAGCAGTGGAAGCGGTATGGATGAAGTGGCCTGTACCTTGCGTGCGAAAGACGGGCAGGGCTGCTGCGATGCCGAAGAGAACTCCCTTAATGTTCACGTCCACCATCGTTTCCCAGTCATCAACGGCAAGGTCGTCCATCGGTCCGATCGGCATCGCTCCCGCATTGCTGAAAAGCACATCAAGGCGACCGAACTTACTTTGTGCCAGCGCCATAAGCTGTTTCAAATCATCTCTCTTGCTGACGTCTGTCACTCGGTAGACCGCTTGGCCACCAGTGGACACGATCTGTATAACCAAGGCGCTGAGACCCTCCTCGCCTCTTGCGCCTAGAACAACTCGTGCCCCAGCCTTCGCCAGACGAAGAGCTGTTGCCCTGCCGATGCCGCTACTTGCTCCTGTAATGGCTATCACTGAACCGTCTACCATGAGGGACCTCCTTTCCAGAGATGCAGCGAATACAGATTTAATCTATCGCGAGGGCTTTCGTCGTCTCACTGCCTTTAACTGCTCCAACAAATGCAATCGGATTCCAGTAATCTTTGTAATGAACAATGTTCCCATTGCGCAGGTGGATTACCGAGATGTAGCGTTGGTCGTAAGCTTCTTTGGTAAGAAGGCCCTCCCCACGTCCGGAAAACTCTAGCACGACTATATTTGGATCACTCACCTGAATCTCAGAAACGTCGTCGACTCCGTTGATCCGAAGTAGCTTTCTAAGTCTTTGAAAATTGGCGATGATGGCATCCCGACCCGCAATTGGCGTGTTAAGTCCGGGCGGCGCAAAGGGATACTCCAAGACACCATCCACGGCGAACATGTCTGGAAACGTCTCAGCATCGGGTCTGAGGCGATTGCCCAGCACGCGGCGCAACATAGCCGGGAAGCTCTCAATGGAATCAGTTTCGGACATCTTGATCTCCTTTATAGGTAGGACGGACAAGGGCGGCTAATGACGAGCAATATGAATGTGCACCTTCTATGGCCTGTATGGCCTTCATTCGCTTTTCACGTCAGTTGGTCAAAGAAAGATGCGACCTTCGCCCACGATCTGTCCTGTTCCACCAATCATCACGCTTTGAGAATCGCCGATTCGTTGCGTGCGTGCAAGGATGAGGCTAGAACCAGTCTCATAAACATCGAAGCGGCGATTTAGTGGCATTCTGTAGATGCTCTGGTTGTCTTCGCAGGCGCCGATGGCAGGACGCTGGGAATTGACCGATGAACAATGGGGATTGGTGGAGCCGGTGCTGCGGGAGGCGCGTCGGGCGGATAACCGCGGGCGCCCGTGGCACGACACGCGTTCGGTGCTGAACGGAGTGTTCTGGGTGCTGGGCACGGGCGCGCAGTGGCGCGAGTTGCCGGAGAAGCACCCTCCGTACCAGACCTGCCATCGCCGGTTCCAGCAGTGGATCCGCTCCGGCAGGCTGGAGCAGGCGCTGAAGCGGCTCGCGCGCCTGCTGTACGAACAAGGCAAGCTCAACCTGGATGAGGCGTTCGTGGATGCAACCTTCGCGGGCGCTAAAAAAGGGGCTTTGCCGTTGGCCCCACGCGCCGCGGCAAGGGCACCAAGATCCTCGCTGTCGCCGCCGGCAACAGTCTTCCTCTCGCCGTCTCTGTCCAGAGCGCTTCACCTGCCGAGTGCCGGCTTGTGGAAGAGGTTCTTGCCGGAAGTTTTCTCGACCAACTCCCGGCCCGGCTCATCGGCGACAAGGCCTACGACTCGGATGCGCTCGACGCGCAGCTCGCAGAAGAGTACGGCATCGAGCTGATCGCACCCAACCGGCGCGGACGCAAACACACCACGCAGGACCGAAGAAAGCTGCGCCGCTACCGGAGACGATGGAAGGTGGAGCGGCTCTTTGCCTGGATGCACAACTTCCGCCGCCTCGTCACCCGATGGGAATACCAAATTGAAAACTTCCTTGGCTTCGTCCACCTCGCCTGCATGCACATGATGCTCAGACGTTTATGAGACCACTTCTAGGTGGTACAGAGGATGTTAACGCAGGTGGCGGTGTGTCCGTTGCAGCGTCACTCGACAAACCCAACCTTGTCGGCGATCAAGTATTTGAGAACATCCGGTTCCCGGATCGAAGAGAGCTGAAACTGGTGCAGACGACTGTCGTCAGTATTCCAGATTTTCAATGGACGGTCATGGGGCAACGAATTGGCTCCGACGGCAAGCCCTTGCCCGAGGTGCTTTCCCTTGCGGTCTGGACCGTACAGCCCCTTCCCGGCGGTAAGAGTATGTTCAGCAGGTTCTTCTCTATTATTGACCCGAAAGGGGTGTCGCGGGCGAAGAACCCCGCGTTGAACCCAGTGGCTAGCCAAGCCGCGCTCGAACGGCTGAGGAATTACCTCGAAAGACCGCAAAGAAGGGGTAGAGCCTCACGGTGTCGTGAGTGACTATTCACTTGCCGTTCCCATCAGACGAGACCGCGATCCAGTAGGCTCGCGGGTTTCCGATAGCTATCTTTATTTGGTTCTATGTGTCTTAACGAAAGTCGTCTACGTTTATAGTTGACTAACCAGGCGGTCATGTAATACATTCGTTGAATGGCAAGACCGCTCAGTGACGAAAAGCGTAGTGCTCTGTTGAGAGCAGCGACACGAGTCATTGTCACGCAGGGTTTAGGTGCTCAGACAGCCGTCATCGCACGCGAGGCGGGTGTCGCAAGTGGGTCACTCTTCACCTACTTCGAGACAAAGAAAGTTCTCTTCAACGATCTTTATCTCGAGTTGAAAGCGGAGATGGCTTCTGCTGCCTTAGCAAACCTTCCGCGAAACGCTTCGCTTCGCAAGCAGTTCTTCTCCGTCTGGTCGAACTGGATGCACTGGGCGGTCTCGGACCCTGACAAGAGACGCGTCCTTGCGCAATTGAGCGTCTCTGAGGAGGTCACACCAGAAACCCGCGCGGCAAGCCATAAGCATACGGCTGGTATTGCAGAGCTTTTAGAACAGTGTCGGACTGCCGGTCCGATGCGCAAAGCGTCGATGAGCTTCGTTGCATCGATCATGAATTCACTCGCCGAAACGACGATGGACTTCATGCTCCAGGACCCAGCGAATGCAGAAAAACATTGTCAGCTAGGTTTTGACGCTTTATGGAAAATATTGAAGTGATCTTCTGAGGATGTTGAACGACTGACTAGGCGCGCAATTTTAGGCTCAGCATAGAAATTTCTCATGAGTCACACTCTAAGGAGAACTGAAGATGCCAAACCAAAACAATCAATCCGAAGCACGCAAGATCGCCATCGTTACCGGAGGTAGCCGCGGTATAGGCCGCAACACGGTCGTAAGTCTTGCTAAGCAAAGTGTAGATAGCATCTTTACCTTCAATACTCATCGGGAAGATGCAGAAGTTGTGGTCGCGGAAGTGAATGCGGCTGGCGCACAAGCAATTGCTCTGCAGCTTGACGCCGGAAAGGTGGGATCGTTCGACGCCTTCATCAAGGAGGTAGAGATTGCTCTATCTCACTTCGGGCAACCTCGTTTCAACTTCCTAGTCAATAACGCTGGGAACAATCATCGCAACATGCCGTTCGACAAGGCCACCGAGGAAGAGTTCGACAGTGTCTTGAACGTTCATTTCAAAGGCGTCTTTTTCCTGACTCAGAAGCTTCTTCCCCTAATTAACGACGGCGGACGCATCGTCAACATATCGACCGTGCGGACTCGCACCGCATCAGTCGGAGGGGCAGTCTACGCCTCTATGAAAGGGGCGGTTGAGGTGCTGTCGAGGCATATGGCAAAGGAGTTGGGTCCGCGCAGGATTACCGTTAATGTAGTTGCACCTGGCCCCGTAGAAACCGACTACAGCGGCGGCATCGTTCGTGACAATCCTGCCGTTAACAAAATGATCGCTGAAAATACAGCACTAGGCCGCGCAGGTCTCCCTGGCGATCTTGGTCCCATGATCGCGTCGCTTCTCTCGGAAGAAAATCATTGGGTCAATGCGCAGCGTATTGAGGTCGCGGGCGGAGTCGCAATTTAGAACGTACCAGCCGTCTCGTTTACCGCAATCATGCGGATTTACTGACATTCTGCTTAGCGTTATTGCCTGAGCGTAGTCACGTCCCTGATGTTGGAAAGGCAACCCAAATGGTTCGTCGAATCCTGAGTTCTGCAATCGTCTTGTTTTCCATATCCATCCAAGCTGTTGGTCAGCGTGAGGATCTGAACGCCTCTGTTGCTCCGACGCATACCTGGCACGCTGACCATGTCCGGCACCTCATCGGGTTTGAGGAGGCAGCAAGCAATAGCGAAGGAAATTTATCGATCACCACTGAAGCTCTCGTATTTCGCACGTCTACTTTTGCGATCAAGGTGCCGAAGGGTGAAATTACAGCCGTGTCCATTGGTGATGAGAGAGTGGAGACGAGTGGTCTAGCAGGAAAGGCCGCCCGCATAGCCATTCCGTATGGAGGAGGAGCAGTCCTCAGAATCGTGACACAGAAGCAAGTGGGATTGCTGACAGTCGAGTACCGCGATAGACATGATGGTCTCCATGCGGCGGTGTTTCAGCTTGCAAAGGGCGATGCGAAAGAAGCTGAGGCAAGCAATGATCGTTACTGCAAAGGCACTGCGTGCTTCAGATGTCAGAATGGCTTGCAGTGTCGGGACAGCAGCAACCGCATTGACCCTGACACAGATGGGAATTAGCGTGGGAACGATCGTTCCCTCCGAGTTCGAGGCAGTCCCTCTACGAAAGCCTGCTCTCTAGTTTTCAGGAGAAGGCGAAAGGCTCTTCCATATATAGGGATGGAGATCGATCCGGCCTTTGCCGTACCCATTCGGCGCTTGTCACTATCGATGACTTCTCAAAAGGAAACGCCGCAGTAAGAGCTTCTACGGGCCCTCTTGGCTTTTTCGTTGGCGTAACCCGCCTGCGCGTCAACCTGAAAGTCTTGGATTTGGACGGCGCGGTCCTCATGAATGAAGAGATTAGGGCATCACGGCGAGGCGACCGGGAAAGCCTGGACGCCGCGAAGTCCATTGGCCAAGATGCCGGGAAACGGCTCGCCACGATGATCGGGAAAGCCGCCTACAAGCCGAAAATAACTTCTTCCAGCTAGCACAAGCAAAGAGAGGACGCCGTATGAGCAAGATCATCATCATTCAGAAAGCAACAATTCTGCCATCGAAACTCGATTATGTCTTCTCATGGTGCTCATCTCGGTTTCGTTTCTTACCTTCGGTGACTCGTTCTTTGCATTGCTCTCTGATATGCTTCCAAGCTTCATTCAATCCCATTTGCCCGTTCATTATGGGCAGAGTATGAGAATGCGGCACCCACTGTTGCTCGTTGCGTTGACTCCATAGGGTCCATCATCACAAGCGAAACAAGCCGCAAACGCAGACTACCAGTCCCAGCTTGCTGAAGAGCTTCTTCGACCGCCGTTAGCGCTGTGGTAAGAGGGCAGAATGAAATGGAAGACGACACACTAACCCATGTTCAGCCTCAACTTGTGCATGCACATCAGTGCGAGGCCTGTGGCCTCTTTGATGACAGCGAACAAATGCATGGTCGGGAAACTCTTCGAGGTATTTTCGAATGTCCTCTCTGTCACTACAAGGGTCCTTTGAACGTTAAGATCGTTGAGGAAGCCCTCCTGAATAAGGGCTTTAACAGCGGCGTCTAGTTCGCTTTTTGTAATGTCGTTTGACGTGAAACCGGTCCGTCTAATTTTCTCTTGAGAGATCTTACGAGTTCGCTTAGAAGACGTGAGTCGTTACCGCTTCTAACGACGAATGCAGTCTGAATGTGCAGCTTTTTATTCGCCAGTGGGCGCATCGTGAGTCAGTGCCGAGCCACTCTCCACGCGCCAGCACGAGTGAGAAACGCTACTTGGCCTTCTTCTTCAAACATTTGCGCGGCATCTTCAGCACTCATCACATGATGAACCGATGTCGGCTTCACACCAAGACCATCCGCCTCTGCCATGATCTGCTCGTAAATCGTTGGGTTGACATGGCGCTCGAAGAGTACCCATCGACGCTGGTCTAGGTCGTCGAGCGTGACTTCATAGCGCTTCGCGAGCGCGTCTTGTGACGACATGAGTATGTAGAACGGCGTAGTCGTCAATGCGATTTGGATGAGCTTGGGGTCTTTGGAGGTGCCAATGACCAGAGCAAAATCTAATTTGCATTCCATAACCTTCATCTCTAGTTCGGCAGAAACGGCGCTGAGAAACTCGATATGGAGATCCGGGTAGAGTGGAAGAGTTACAGAGGATAGACTCGTCGTGATGTAAGGGTCTATGTATGGAGACTTGCCTGCATGGAGAATCGATCCCGCTCCCTGCGCTATCGCTCGGGACATTTGAACGGCGCGAGTCGCGTGGAACAATGTCTCTCTCGCTTCTTGAACAAAGAATCGCCCAGCTTCAGTAAGTTCGACGCGCTGATTGCTCCTTACGAAGAGCGGATACCCAAGCTGATGCTCCAGTTCGATGATTTGCTTGCTCAGGGTCGACTGGACGATGTTCAGCTTCTGAGCCGCACGTCGGTAGTTCAATTCTTCTGCCAGCGCAACCACCGCCTGCATGAGCCGTATCTCTGGTAGATTCATGGCCTGCTCCAACTTGGAACTCTTCGAGGGCAAGTACGGAGCATGGAATTCACCTCCGTGAGAGTGCTGGGAGTATCCGCTCTATGTATCTCACTCGTCAATTGCTAAACGTGAAGCAAGAAGTTAGTGCTGCTGTATGCCTAGACGGAATGATGCAATCCGTAACTTTCATTGGACAGAGCGATCCTTCCTCAGCAACGCTGAAGTTGCTCTTGAGCGGACTTCAAAAGACTCTGTCCGCCTTAGTGGAGGCCATGGATGGCGCAACAGTCAGAGCGTGCAGAAGCAGCACTGGACTTTAGTGAAGTGACACCAAAGAAACCACCCGTGAGAGCAACTTTTACGCCCGAACCATTGCTCGATTCCTTTGAGGCTGCCGCAATCATGAAAATCCATCCGAAGACTCTACAGAAGCTGGCGCGGGCTGGGCGCATTCCGGGTGTTCATGTCGGCAAGCTTTGGCGGTTCAGGGCCTCTGTCATCGACACTTGGATCGCGGGACAAATGGCTGGTTAGCTTCGAACTCTGCCGCAGGCGGCGTATTCTTGTTCCAAGCCATTCGTGCCGCCTGGAATTGGAGAATTATGAACAGGCGAACACGGTATCAACAAGGAAGCGTGCAGCGCGAGAAGCGGCAGAGCGGGCCTGATGTCTGGATTTTCAGGTGGAGAGAAGCGGGAACGGATGGAAGCAGCAAACAACGCAAAGCAATCGTCGGGACCGTTACAACACTTGCGAACGAGGCAGCAGCCCTCAAAGCAGCCCAAGCATTGCGCATTGACGCCAACCAACAAGCCCCGCAAGCTGCGGCCGGACCGAGCACCGTGGCAGAGCTGATCGCACATTACCGACTCAAAGAGCTGGTGCATGAAGATCAGGGACACAAGGCGTTCTCAACCCGAGCGGCTTACGAATGCAATCTGAAGACCTGGATTCTGCCCCGTTGGGGGACTCATCGTCTCGACCAGATAAAGCCAGTCGCGGTAGAGGAATGGCTGAGCGGCATCAAGCGGTCGAAAGGGACCAAGGCGAAGATCAGGAATCTTATGAGTGCTCTCTTCCATCACGCAATGCGTTACGAGTGGACCGATCGCAATCCGATCAAGCTCGTGCGTCAAAGTGCAAAGCGGGAGAGAGTTCCAGAGATTCTCGAACTGGCTGAACTCCAATGTCTCCTTTCCAAATTGTCTGTTCGTGAGCGCACTCTCGCGCTGCTCGATGCCGCAACCGGGCTTCGCGTGAGCGAGCTGCTCGCGTTGCGTTGGGATGATGTGGATTTCGAGACGTTGGAGCTACGAGTCACCCGGTCAATCTGGCACCAAGTCGTAGGAGACTGCAAAACAGAAGCCTCAGCCAAGCCCGTCCCGATGGACGAGTTCATGGCGGAGGACCTTCTGCGCTGGCGTCGTCAAAGCCCTTACGCGATGCCGGGAGATTGGGTCTTCGCTAGTCCGACCATGCGGAGCAAGCAGCCCTATTGGCCGGACAATCTTATGAAGCGCTACATCCGGCCAGTCGCACGCAAGGCCGGCATCCACAAGAACATTGGTTGGCACACCTTTCGTCATTCCTTCGGCACGCTGCTGAAGGCGAATGGCGAAGACGTAAAGACCGTACAGGAGCTCTTGCGACACGCGAACAGTCGAATCACTCTTGACGTTTACACGCAAGCAGTGAACTCGACGAAACGAGCCGCACAAAGCAAGGTTGTCAGGACGATGGTTCCCAGCGTGGGCACAGCAAGTACAACTATAGGCACAAACGACTTGACGGAAAGAGCTCAATTTGCCTGATTTCCGGTTTAGTGTGCCCTTATCGTGCCCGGATTTGCGTGTCACTTTAGGTCCCATATCACTCTAAGTACTTTAGAATGTATGGCGGGGACGACGGGGCTCGAACCCGCGACCTCTGCCGTGACAGCTAAGCTGGATCGCGTAACTTGTTGATACTAGGCGTAGCGGATGGCTCCCTGAGCGCCTTATTGGACCCACGGCAACGGTTATTGGACCCTTATCGGACCCGCGACCTTTGCCCTCCAAACCTTTGCCCGAGCTACTTGAAAAGACCATGAATCGTACTGATCTTGGCGCACAAATGGCCGCAGTCCTCTGCCGCAGCAAGGCAGAAGACGCGGGTCTGGTAGACAATGCTCCGAGCGGCACGTATGGAGGAGGGCTACGGATATGCTGAGCAATATGACTATCGCAAAGCCGAAGAAGTCGCTCGACCCGATCACGTTCCGCATTGATTTTGCGGTTAGCCTCGCCGAGCATGAGGGCGGCCCGGATGACTTTATCACTGTCTATGAGGGGAACATCATTGGAATGGGCGACGACGACAGTGAGGAGAAGATCGGAACGCTCATCCTTTATATGGTCGAAGCAGGGCGAGCCATGAATGAGAGCGAATCGCTCTTTGATGTAATGGACTGTCTTGACGGCGATAGTTGTGACTGCTTCGCCAACCTCTTCGATCCTGAAACCGAACAGTTGAAGCCAGAAGTTGAGCGGTTGATCTCAGGAAATCGAGCGACTCAATGGGACATCATGCTTATCGAGCGGCTTGAACTGGTTCCTGAGTATCGCGGTCGCGGGCTGGGAAGGAATGTTGCGCTCCGTGCCATTCAGAAGTTCGGGGAAAACTGCGGAGTCATCACCTGTGTACCGGTTCCCCTTCAGTTCTCTGGTCTCGGTCCTAGCGACGAAAGGCCAAAGGGGCTTGCATCGGCCCAACGCCATGTCCGAAATTTTTGGCAGAGTGTTGGGTTTGCTCGTATTCCTGGCAGCGACTACTACATCTGGCCCCAATGATCGCCCCACACTCTGAACTTTTAGCTGCCCCATCAGTCCTTCTCCATGTGCCTGCCACTCTTAGCGAGATAGACAGCACCCGATTCGGAGAGGCGATCTAGGAGATCAAAAACAAGATGTCGATAGTCGCTACTCAGTTCGTATTCAATGTGGAGCACCAAATCACTCATATCGTTGCGGACAACTATTCCGTCCGCCTCTAGGCGTCGAAGATGTTGCGCCAACACCTTTTTGGATGCACCTGGAATCAAGCGTCCAAGTTGTCCAATTCTGACGGGTCCATTTCGAAGGTTCCATAGGATGTGAACGCGCCATTTACCTTGAAGGAAGATTTCAAAGGCGAGTTGAGAACTTCGCATTGCGGGGATGAACGTTTTGTCGCTCGATTTGACTCGCACACTGATGTCGCTCATTTAGGGTCGCCCACCATTCCCGACAGACACTCTCATAGCCCTCCCGGCGGTTCGTTGCAGACTTGAGTGGAGAAAAGAAGGCTCGTTCATGCGGCGATCATGATCTGGCCACGCCACACAGCTATCCGATGGGTAATCAAGTCCAGCGCTGTTACTTGCACGTCGTACTCGCCGGGTTGCAAGCCACTGAGCGGTACTTTTATGCGAATGGTGCTGGTGCCTAAACTGCTTTCCGCAACCGGATCTGTTTCGATGGCTGGGGTTTCCATGGTCTTTTCGTCTCCACGGAACAAGGTCACATAGGCAACGATAGGGCCGTGTGGTAAAGACGCTGCGGCGCTTGTCGCGGGAGCGCCCTGATATGCCTGCAGCAGCACTTCCATGTCGCGGTCCTTGTGGAAGACGCGCGTCACGCTAGGGATAAGTTTGCCTTCCGAATTCACCAGCGGATCGACGGCGTCATTCTTTGCCTGGTCCTTGCTCTTCATGGTGTTGAAGAGTGCGGATTTCAATTCGACACGCTGATTGCTCAACACCACTGAACTGATGGGCAGCTTCTTCGTCTCGTTGTTTAGGTTCGGGATGGCAAAGCTGGTTTGATAGGTGCCAATGCGGCCCGTTTCGTCGTCGCGTGCGAGGAACTTGATGCTGTAGTGACCGGGCATCAACGTAACACCGGTGCTGTACTCAATGGGACGCTTGGTGAGTTCGGCCGCGGTTGCGTCACTGAGTTTTACATTCACATTGTCCCGCAGGTTTGTGACGGTATTGCCGCCGAACTCATCCTTGATTTCACAAACGAAGTCAATGACGGTGTGTTCTGAGCTGAACTTCTTGGCGAGTGCAAGCTCGCGGCCCGGAATCTTCACCGTGATGGGCACGAAGTATTCCGCGCGGTTGAGCTGGAAGTAGTTCAGCTCCATGGCCACGGTGAGTTCGGTGACGGGGTCGCCAAGCATGAGCGCGTCTTCGAGCTGGCGCTCCTTCTCGGTGCCGTTGAACTTACCGAATTCCTTGTTCGCGTAGTAGCCCTTGCGGTAGTCGAGCGATGCGTGCAGCGTTTCGCCTACGGTGATATTGATTTGGCGGAAGGCCCCGTTCATCGCGGTGTTGGTGGTGTAGTAGCCAATGAGGTAGTAGTCGCTAACGGCTTTCTGTGCGCGCACAATACCGGCGTCGAGATCGTTGTTATCGAAGAATGCCTTGCCACCGGTGTCTGCGGCTAGGGCGTACAACGTGTCCTGCGACTGTTGAAAGCGATCATTCGAAGCCTGCGCTGCCGTTCCGCTGTATATGCCCTGGTTGCCGGGCGAACCTTGTGACGCATCGCCCAGCGGCGCGCCCGCGACGAGGCCGCGCGCGTCGATGGGCCAGAAGGAGACGCCGGATTTTACGGCTGCCTCTACCGTTGCATGGAGCTGCGCCTGATTGTCGTTGCCGTTCAGCCGAAGGCCGCTGGCAAAGTACAGCAGTGTCTTCTTTTCATTCATGGCACCCAGCATGGTCGCGGCGGTTTGCAGCGCGGATAACTGACGGTCCGTGTTAAAGATGTTGAACTCACCGGAGTCCTGGCCGAAGGCCGCGCCCGTATCCGAACTGCTCGCATCGCCGACGCCCTCATCATTACCTTGTCCTTCGCCGACAATCATCGTCTCCAGGATGGAGAGCATCTTGTTGCGGTCGTCCGTAAAATCCTGCAGCACATCGACGGAGCCGCCTTGGTAGCGCAGGATGCTGACGAGATCAGCGGCGGTCATCTGCGTGCGCACGAACTTTTCCGCAGACTGCAGCGCGCGTAACTGGTCGTCCGGCTTCATGGCCGTCATGTCGAAATATAAGGCGATCAGGCGCTTGTCCTTGTATTGCGCGCCTTGCGCGTAGGAGGTGCGTGCCAGCTTCTTGTAGATATTGACTTCCTCTTGGTCAGGGCCCTGTTTGGACAGTGGCACTGCGTCAGTAGGGAGCGACTCATGTTCGAAGACACGAATCTTCTGCGGCGTGCCGTCTTCCGTGATGGTGAAGTCGCTGGCTTTTAGGTCCGGGATGAACCTGCCACTCTTGTCCTTGATGACAACGGCTTCCGTGACGAGCTGCGACTTCACACTGAGCGTGAAGGTACCGTCTTGACCCTGCGGCTGGTTGATGCCAATGGTCTGCGCGAGGGCAGGAAGTGCGAACAGAGTTGCGATGAGTCCGAGAGCTTTCATGATTAGAAGCGGAGCCTCCCACTGAGTTCGAATGACCGCATGGCGTTTGCCGATGCGGGCAGGCCGAAGGTAGTGCTGTTGGTGAGAGTGTTCCAGCCGGTGAACGCGACGTGATTCAGCACGTTGGTGGAATCGATGCGTACGTCCAGCGAGAGTGGATTGCGGAGCTTGAAGACACGCGCCAGTGATGAGTCGAGTGTGACTGCGTTGGGACCTTCAATGGAATAGCGTCCCGCGTTTCCGAACTGTCCCGCTGTCGGCGTGGCGAACGCCGCCGCATTTAGGTGGTAACCATTGCTGGCGGCGTACAGATCGGCTGCGGTTCGGTTGGGCCGTATAGTTCCTGCGAAGCCCGTGCCTGGCAGCGTGGTGTAGTAAATGGGTGTCTGCGGCAGGCCGCTACCCGCGCTGAGCGACGAGGAGAGTGTCCACTGCTTAAGGACTTTGCCACGCCAGCCTGTTATCAGCGTGCCGCCGCCGATGCCCGTACCGGAGGTGTACTGGAAAGTGAACTTCAGCAAGTGACGCTGATCAAACGACGAGCGGCTACGCTCCGCCTGTAGGTTCTGCCAGTTCTGCGCGATGGTGTCAGACGGTGTGTTGTACGGGTCCAGCGCGGAGTTGTACGTGGTGGTGGAACCACCGCCCAGATAGGCGTCATTGTCGATAGAGTGCGCGTATAGGTAGTCCAGCGTGGCGGTAAAGCCGCTGCGGAGGCGGCGGCGCAACTGCACCTCACCCGCGTGACGGATGGAGTTGCCGTTCGACGTGCGATAGAGGAAGCCTTGTGGGCACAATGCGCATGTCGGTGCAGCTAGCGTGGCGGTGCTGTACGACGGTGCGTAGGTGTTAGGCAGGAACTCCTGCGGGCCGCGTGTGCCCTTCGATCCAAGATACGTTCCCGTCAGAACGATGGAACCGGGGAGGTCCTGCTGCACGGACAGATTCCAGGTTTGCGCGTAGCCGACGCGGAAGTTGGGATCAATGGCGAAGGTGTCGGACGTGATCCCCGCGCAATCCTGGAAGCCGTTTGCCAGCGTCAACGCGCAAGTGCTGCTGTTCGATACACTCAGACTTTTTGACAACGGGGCCTGCTGTGCCATGCTACCCGCCGCAGACAGATAGACCGAGGTGTCCACGTAAATACCGTAGCCGCCGCGAACGACTAGCGGCGTGGCTGGCAGTGGTCGCCATGCGAAGCCGAAGCGCGGCTGGAACTTGCGGAAGTCCGGGCGGACAAGGGACGAGGGATAATGCACCCCAGTGAGCGGGCCGACGGGATTTGATCCAAGAACCGGCTGCACTGCGGTGAAGCCAGGCTCGACATCAAGGTTTACGAGACGACCTTTCAGCTCTGTGATGGGTGCGCTGTATTCCCAGCGAATGCCGGTGGTCAACGTCAGTTCCGGCCTTACGCGCCAGTCGTCTGTGACAAAGAGGTCGCTGACCGATTCGCGGAAGTACTTGTCCGCATTACCGAAGGCCACCTTGCTTGCGTCCGGCACACCGGTAAGGAAATCCCGCAGGTCAGAGCCTGTTGCCTCGCCCGTGAAGGCGAAGGTGCCGCGAGGATTGGCCTGCTGCAACTGGTTGAACTGCTGTCGCCGGAAGTCGCCACCGAAGGTGACAGTGTGGCGCCGGTACGTCCACGTTGCGTTGATGCCGACCCCGTCCGTCTGATTACGATCGAAGGCGCTTATACCGTCCGTGAGCGACGCTATGCCGCTGGAGAAGTTCAGCGTGGGCGGTCCCCAGTTTGTAGCGTCTTGCAAATTGCCCGTGATTCCTGCATTACCGCTGACGTTGGTTAGGTTCGCGAAGAACGGAGTCACGTAAGTCCTCAAACGTGAGAAGCGGTATGTCGTCGCCACAAAGAGCTGATGCGGAAAACGATGCTGCCAAGTCACGTCTGAATCAATGCCGAATGTCTTTGCAGTGTCACGGAAGTGAAACAGGTTGATTGTGTCCGCACGAGAGTTGAGAAAGGCAAACTTGCCGTTGATGGTGTCGCGACGACCGATGGTCTTGTCCAGGCGCGTCTGCAGCGAGTCAACATGGGTATTATTGAGCACCTGTGTCTGGTAGTTGTACTGCGTGCTGTCTGTGAGGTTTGGTAGCGGATAAAGCGCTAGCAGCGAAGCGGCTTGCGGTGTCACGGCTACAGTCCCCGGAGGCAGGACTCCTGCGCGTTCCAGTGCCGTCGGCACCAAGCCGGACTGCGTAAAGGCTTCCGGGTTCCGGGTCCATTGGTAAGCCGCGAAGAAGTTTGGGCCGTTGTAAAACAAATGGGGAATACGAATGGGGCCACCCAACGTTGCGACGCCGGTGAAGGTGGAGTAGGACGCCTTTGGCGTCTGGAGGCCGGTGAGGGAATACGGTCGCGCATCGAACGGCGAGGCACTCAGCTTGAAGCCGAGGCTACCCGTGTACAAACTTTTAGCGCCGGCACGACGGGTGCCGAACGCCTGTGCCAGCGAATATTTACTGGTAGCCGAGTTGTTGTTGCTGCCGTTGATCAGCATGCCATCCGCAGTCATATCCGCGTCACTGCCTGTTGCCGAAGGCGGTGGAGAAGGAGCGTCCGTGCCATCCCTTTGCCTCCCGTCTGCAACGACAGGCGCTATCGGTGCAGGCGCAGACGCCTGAACGGTCATTGCCGATGTGTGCAGGTCGGACAGCAGCAGCATTTCCATCTGAACCGCTGCGGAGGGCGTGGTCTCAGGAATAACGACCGTCGAATCGACCGCCTTGAAGCCCTGCATCTCAAAGTGCAGATGCCAGTCTCCCGGAGTGAGTGAGAGAAACTGAAAACCTCCCTCAAGATTGGTAACCGTGGTTAGCGTCCGTTCATTCTGGTTAGCAGTCACTGTGACGCCCGGAAGCGGTGTGCCATCTACCAGAACCCGCCCCCGATGCTCTTGCGCGAATGCGGAACCTCCGACGACAGACGCGTATAGCAACAAAATCGACGCGCAGCGGATCACTGTTGGCATTAGATTGACCTCCATCTGTCCCCCGCTGCTGAGATATGGGAGATAGGCATAAATTTGCCCGCGTGTAGGCACACCAACGCGCGACGACGACGTCGGGTGGGTTCGTGTGACTTACCGTAACTTCGTAAGGAAGCGGCTAATTTTCCTTTGGCCGCTCGATATGGTCGATGACCAACGTCGGCACGGGGCCTCTACTCGGCTGCAACTTCAATCCCAACTGGTCTTGAAGAGCAGTGAATAAAGGCGGTGCATCGTCGTTGTGTTCCGCTTGCGCGAGGTCTGGTGACCACTTGAGCGTCAGATCGTATCTCGCAGGCAATCCGGTTTTATCAACAACAACGCGGTCGGTCTGCCGACTTAGATAATTGGCTAACGCCTTCATGTGGAGGTTCGATGCTGTGACTTGCATCCCATGCATGTGCATCAGGTCATCTTCACCGGCCTGCAACGAAGGCTTGAACTTGACGCCGGATTTTGTTACGACCAAGTCGTACACCGGCATGATTTTGGTGTCGGTGTGCATCTCTAAATGAAACCGATCCATAATCAAGCGGCGCGCCATGACACGAACCTGATCGTTGGTTAGGCTCTTGAGCGTTTCCGGATCTGCATCGAGCACTTTCGCCTTGATATCAAACCGCTCTGATTCTGCCCAAGGCGGCAGACCTGAAATCAGGTCGGGCCGAATATCGTAGGCCAACTGCAGTAGCCTTCTGATGGTGGTATTACCCATCTCGAAGACAGCCCCATCTACGTTGATATGTATGTCGGTACTTCCAGAGTTGTTAGGGCGAACGGTAGAGACATCGTACTTAGGCAGTTGAGCGTTTTGCTGTTGTGCCGACATATCAGATAGGGACTGAACATGGGCAGCGACCAGCGCTGGCTCAGCAACCTCCGTTTGACCCAACAAGAGCGGAGTTGCGACGGAGGCTATGGTGAAGGTCGAGAGTAATAGTCTGCCAGGCCAAGCCAGCCTTGCTCCCGGCTGTCCTCTTAGAATCTGCGCAATGCGACGCTTCAGGTCCGCACCCGTCACACCCGCAACAAGGGTAGGTTCCGACGTTACGCATAGTTCGCAGACCTTCAAGATGCTTTCCGCATACACCTTCGGAGCATGATTGAGAGCCAAAACCTCTTCGTCACATGCGTGCTCGCGCTCCTCTTCAAGTTTCCGGCCTAGCCACCACACCATAGGGTGGAACCAGAACACGGCTTCGACGAACATGTGCAGCGCCGCGCAAAGATTGTCAAAGCAACGTACGTGACAAAGCTCGTGAGCAAAAATTGCTCTCATCTGCGCGTCGTCGATGCGTTCAGATACTGCCCGAGGCCAAATCAATATCGGGCGGAACATTCCATACACGCCGGGTTGCTGCAACGTCTCTGATGATGAGATACGCAACTGTGGCCATTTGCGAGCATTCATCTTCCGCAGAGTGTCTACCTCACGTCCCTCACCGAGAAACTCGTTCTCACGAACTACCTGCTCAGCCCGAATCCACGATCTCAACCACAGCAGAACCACTGCAAGAAAACCGGCCAGCCAAACGATCATCAATGCGGGAATAATGTGACTCCATGCCATTCCAGCAGCGACCGCAGGTTGCATGTCGGTTGGGCCTGTATTTCCCGTGCCACTTGAGACGAAGGGCGTCGCAACTTGCTGTATCACATTGACGATCCCAGAACGACCGGACTGTTGCACTCGTCGCGCCAGCAGTGAATCGCCGAGAGCCATCAAGAGCGAGAACGGAACAAAAAACTTGAGGGAGGCCGCCAGCCACAACCAGTAGCGAATTCGGGCCTCATTCTTTCGAAGCAATATGTTGATCAGCGCTACCGCTGCGCCAAACGCCGTAGACTGCCATAGGTGGTTTCTGAGAGCCGGGCTGAACTGCTCCAGAAGGAGCTGGAGATTCATTGACATCATCGCGGCTCCCTCTTTTCCGTGTGCTCTTTCAAGAGCTTCTGCGCTTCCTTAATGTCCTCGCCTGTCATTTTGCCCGACTGGATTAGGTGCGCGATCACCGGCTGAACACGACCGTCGAAGAAAGAGAAAAACTCGTCCACGAGCCTTCTATGTGCCGCGCTACGTGAAAGCGTCGCCCGAAAGATCAGAGAGTTGCCGATCTTCTTTGCTCGCTTCACCGCTCCCTTTGCCTCTAGGCGGTTCACCATCGTCTGGACAGTTGTGTAGGCAGGTCGCCCTTCTTCCGGGAACTCATCGTGAATCTCGCGCACGGAACAGTCGCCCTTCGTCCATAGGGCGTCCATGATTTGCATTTCCAGTTTCGACAGCTTTGGAATTCGCATCCTCTACTACCTCCGTAGCTGAAGGTACTACACAAGTAGGAGGGAGTCAACTGCCAGATAATCCAGGCCCTGGTAAAGACCACAACTGTGAGCGTGAGTCGAAGCCAACACATGACGAGAGACGGATGTAGGAAGAAAGGATCAAGGGGAAGAATGCAAAGAGGAGGAACTTGACTCTTTGCCGCGCAGCCGGCGAGCGACGGGGCCGGAGTAAAGCGAATGAGGGTGCAGGGGGAAAACAGCATGTGTTCCCCCTGCCGCCGATTTCGGCGCAGAAAAGGCGGCAGGTTCGCCGCCTTTCTGTCTGTGATTGTTAGGCCGCTCTCTTGGCGACTTTCGTTGCTGGCTGCGATGTCTTCCTCGTCTTATCCTTGGCAGCAAATTCTTGCCGCACTTTGGATGTGATGGCGTCCGTGTCCACTTTGTAAGCGGTAGCCGCGTCCTTGAGAATAGTGGACGGATTGCCGCGACTGGCCGCTAGCAGGATGCTCGACTCGACAAGAGCGCGGGACAATGCGCCTTCGTCGGCACGGCACAGATAGGCACCGAACGCCTTCTTGATGCCGCCCTCGTCGCGCTTCTGCCGGACGCCATGCTGCCGCGCCAAGGTTTCGATTCGTGGCTCATCCATCACCGACACCAGCCGCTCAAGCACAAACAGCAGGTCACGTTTCAACAGACGAACTGGGACAGCGGAGCCGATGGCTGCAAGGACGCGAAGCCCGGTCGCGTTGGCGATGGCTTGATCTTTGCGCTGCTTCTCCTGCTCGGCCTTCCACTTCTCGTCGTCGCGGTTGGTTTGCTGTTTCGGATGATGGACGGGGCAGGATGGATTGGCGCATACCTTCTGGATGGTGCCAACGTCGCTGCCTTCGGTAATGATGGCCTCCGTCGTGAACTTGCAAGTCTTGTACTCCGGCCTCTGGGCTTGCTGCTTGTCCTTCGGCTTTTCGTACTGAATGGTGGTGTACTTGTTGCGGGGGAGTATCGGACTGCCTTCCTTCTGCCCACCGTACGCCGTGCTGATCTGCACCAGCTCCGGTTTCGCGGCGATGGTTGATGCTACGTGCGCTGTGACTTTGGCAGCGTAGCAGCCGGGGTCGGTGCAGCGGTCGCCCTGTCTTCCAAGGTCATCTCCGAACAGCAGTTTGTTGTGGCCTGTGCGCTTGGGGCAATCAGCGCAACTACCAGCGGCGGGAACAAGCTGCGCGTCACGCTTATTGAACGGCGCATCCTTGAGGACTAACAGGATGTTGCTGTCAATCCAGAATTGCAGGTTGCGGACGGGTAGTAGGATTCGTGCTGGCTTGGCTCCATTGTTGTAGACCTCTTTGAAGCAAGCGGGAAGCGCCTGTACTTGCACGTTGCCGGGCAGCTTCGCGAGTAGCAACGCATGGCCTGCGCCGATTTCATCGGCATAGAAGGCTTCGACGGCGGCGGGTACGAGGTCAGCTAATTTCAACCTCGAAGCCACGAAGACGGGCGATTTCCCAACCTTCGCGGCGATCTGCTCGATGCTGTACTTGGGTTCGTCCAAGTCCAACAAGGCGCGGAATCCCTGTGCTTCCTCCATCGGGTGAATCTCCGATCTAATGAGGTTCTCCACTAGCTGAGCCTCCAGCGCGGCTGCATCGGATAGATGGACGATGCGTACCGGAACGGTGGGCTGTTCCGCGATTTGGGCGGCGCGGTAACGCCGAGCTCCCGCGATGATCTCGAAGCCATTCTCGGTGAGAGGCCGCACCAGCAGCGGAGACAATACGCCCTGGGTGCGAATCGATTCCGCTAGTTCCTTCAAAGCGATTGGTTCGAAGGTGCGGCGCGGGTTGGTCTTCGATTCGTTCAGTACAGAGAGTGGGACGTTGCGGTATTCAGTGGCGTTGATAACGGTGGTTTCCATGGTGACAAGCTCCTTTCGAGCAGTTGAGGGTGGAGGCACGGAGCGGCATCGGTCAGGCATCCGCTCCAAGGGGAGCGGACTAGCCGAGGATGCACTTGTCCGTGAAAGCTTCCAGGTATCCCTGCAAGCGCAGATTGTTATCCCACGTCGCGGCGAACTTCTCATGCTGCTTGTGCAACTCCAGCAGTGCCACGTAATGGTCGCGGACGATGGCGCGGGAGACTTGTTCCACGGCAACGTAATCGTTGCGCCAACTGAACGGAATCAGGTGTGCGCCTCCCGCGAAGCCAAGCTCGAAGCACATCTCCGGGTCGCGCATGGGATCGCCGTTCTGTTCCCCGTAGTGACAGACAGAGAGGGCGGGTAATCCCAACGGGCCAGACTCGTCCATCGCCTCGATAACAAGTTTCATGTAGGGCGGGTTGTCAATCTTGAGATAGAGGCTGGGTCGCCAACCTCCAGCCTTGTGCAAGATGGCAAGTAGGGTCTTCATGCCGCCACCTCCGCAAGCTCGTCGGTGTTGGCGGTGTTGTTCTCTTCCGTAACGGCTGGCTCGAGTGCGGCGAGAATAATGCTCGCCGTCTGCTGAATGACTTCCAGCGATTCCGCTAACAGCGAGGCGTTGCCGTGGTAAAGCTGGATGTACGACGCACTCGCATCGTCGTTGACCAATCCAACGGCTTTGCCAACCACGAAGGCGACGGCTTCGGCTTCCGTCTCTCGCACTGTCTTGGTGGTTGCGGTACGCCGTTCGCTTTTATGCAAAAGTTCGTGCGCCGTTTCATGGACAAGCTTGGCGAAGGTTTCGGCCTTCGACTGTCCGGGCAGGATGGCGATGCGACCGCCGTAGCTCATGCCGAGGGCTGGCGCAATGTTGGGGTTGTAGACAAGCTGAATGCCTCGGCTCTGCACGAAAGCAGCAAGCCTATCCAAGTTCTCGCCGGGGTCGCCGCTCACTTCACGCATTGCTGGAAGGTCTACCCCATCGGTCTGCGAAATATCGAAGACGTAGGCATTCCTGAATCCCAACAGGACGCGCTCATTCTGTTTGGTGATGTCCTTGCTGGCTTCGGTGTCTTTCTTGCGGCGAACGCCAACAATCGGGGCAAGGATACGGATACCCTTTTGTCCCGCCTTCACGGATCGGCCAAGGTTCTTCCATGTCCAGAACCCGGCCACGCGCGTTGCGGCTGGCATTTGCCTCGCTATCTCCAAGACGTTCCCGAAGGAATACGAATGGAAACGGCTCATGGCGGTGAGGTAGTTGGTGAGGGCGTCGGACTGTCCCGCCTCTAGCTGCTCAATTAGCAGCTTGATGTTGGCGGCGATGAGTTCCTGTTTGGTCTGGGGCTTCTTGCTGTCGATGTTGGCGATGTTGTTCGTGGTGGCTGCGCTGCTCATGGGTGTCTCTCCTTTTGCGGTTGTTGTTGCCGTTGCTTTTCATGCCATGCGTGGCATGTACCTACATGCCGAACGCCTCCTGGCGAAGGCGGGACGGCAAGGCGCAAGGGGAGGGGTATCTCCCATCCGGAGCAAAGCGGAGGACGAGCGAAGCGAAGGTCTGCACAAGCGCAGCGCGGAAGACTGTTGGGAAACCCCTTGCGCCGCGCCAGGGCAGCGCCCTCAGCGAGGTTTGGTTTCCTTATCCGTGCGCATCAAGCGCACAGGAATTTGTCAGGGTCGCGTTGCGGCAGGAACAGGCCGCTGGGGTGGGTGGCGGAAGACGCGCACGCGGCTGGAGACAGGCGAGGGGCACCGCCCCTCCCCCTGGAACTCACAACAGTGTCGCGTTGTCCACAGTTTCTTCAGAGAACGTGCAGTGCAATAAAATTGGTGCAGGTTTCCGCGATGACGAAGAATAAGCAGCTTGCACCGAAAAAAATCGGAAACTCCGACATGATCGGAGCACGGGGCGTCAACCTCATCGAACGTCGTTTATACGACATGGGATACCTGTGGTATCCGAGCGGAGGAGTGGAAGCTGGTATTGACGGCAGGCTCGAGATTAGGAATGAGGACGGGGAGGTTACAAATCTCATTATTTCTGTCCAGAGTAAAGCGACCGATGGAGCATTTGAGGGCGAAACTGACACGGAACTGTCGTTCCTGTGCAGTGAACGGGATCTGCGTTATTGGTTAAAGGGGAATCTTCCTGTCGTTCTGGTTTACTCGCGGCCTCGGACGGATGAAGCCTATTGGCTTTCGATTAAGGATTACTTCTCAGACCCCATCCGAAGGGCGTCGCGCAAGCTCAAGTTTGTGAAGACGCAGAACGCCTTCGACGCCTCCGCAAAGGAGGCACTGAAGCGCCTGGCACTACCCGATGACGGCGGACTCTATCTTGGCTCGACACCCAAAGAAGAGACAGTGTTCAGCGATCTACTTCCGGTTGCCAATTTTCCTGAGCGCTACTATCACGCCCACACGACGTATAAGAACCGCAAACAGGCTCTCGACCATCTCTTTTCGGAAGCAAAAACCACCAATAGAGATGTTTGGCGCGGATTCACTATTCACGGCAATACCATTTACTCCTTTTACGATCTCTCTGCGTCGCAGTGGAAGGAGGTTGCCGAATCCGGAACTGTTGAAAACGATTTGGCATTCGAGTGGTCGATGGAAACGAACGTGGATCGTAGGCGGCTCTTCATCGAACTTCTGAACGTAACTCTCCAGGATCAGTTGCGCGAAGACGACATACATTTTTCGAATATGCACGAATTCTATTTTCACCGTGCCGGTGATGCCTTGGAGGACAAGTCGAGGAAGTACCGGAGTCGCCGGAAGGATGCGAGTCGTGAGGTATTCAAGCGATATTGCACAAAAGCAAACCCCGAACATACTGCTTACTTTCGTCATTCCGCGTTCTACGGACACTTCATAGAGATGGACGGCAACTGGTTTTTCCAGATCACGCCGACGTACCGGTTCACAAAGGATGGCTATCGGGACAGCCGTTTCAGCGCGGAGGCACTAAGCGGAATCAAGCGGATGGAAAACAATCAGGCCGTCCATGGTCAAGTTGTCATGTGGGGGGAGTTTCTCCAGAAGGAAACCCTGTTCAGCCAACATAACCTCATCAAGTTTTACCCGTTGATGCAGTTCACAGCAGACAGCGGATTCGATGATGCAGACTGGGTCAAACGTGAGGAAAAAGATCGCCAGGAGACCATCTTCTCAGGAGATCAGGATGAACAAGCGGAGTTGGAGCTATGAACCTAACGATTCTGGAAGAGCCAGAACTAGAGTTTGGCGGCGGCGGACGGCATATTGATATCCGGTTTGGGATTAGAGATTATGGCCCATTCGACTTGCAGTCTCAACGCTCTCCGAAGGAAGTTCGGATTGGCCTCATTGGGAGCGGGGAGACCGTAGAAGGGGTGACGCGCTGGATCGAACGATGTGTTCAAGGGATTCCACAAAAGGAGACAAAGAAGCCGAATCTGTTTCCGGCCTTTCCCGCCGTTACGCCAACCAGTTCGTTTTGCTGCAACTTTGCCACGGACTCGTCGCTCAATCGAACCCTCACTGGAACAGCGATCGAAGAATTGTCGGATTCTGCCACAATCGCAGAGCGGGTCGAAAAAGCGGCGGACCTTTTTGTCCGGGAGGTAGAGTTTCTTGCTGAGAACAGTAATCCCAATGTGATTATGTGTGCGTTGCCGCTCGACCTGCTGGAACTTCTAGCTGAAGAGCGGAAGAGCCCTGGACGTAAAGACCTTCACCATTTGCTCAAGGCGCGCACGATGCAGTGGAGAATCCCGATCCAGCTCATTCTCCCTGGAACATATGATGCGTCGAAGGCAAAAAAGCAGAAGCGAGCAGGGACGCCACGCCCATTGCAGGACGAGGCTACGCGAGCCTGGAATATCTTCTCGGCTTTGTACTATAAGGCTGGCGGCACACCTTGGCGATTAATACGGGATTCCTCTCAGCTTTCAACTTGCTTCGTCGGAATCAGCTTCTATGAAAGTCTTGATCGTTCCCGGCTGACAACTAGCATGGCACAGGTATTCAACGAGCTTGGTGAAGGAGTGGTTGTGCGTGGTGGTGCAGCTTCGCTGTCTAAAGATGATCGACAACCGCACCTCTCAGGAGACGATTGCTATCGTCTTATCACGGATGCACTGAATCGTTATCGAGAGGTTCATCGTACTTTGCCGGCGCGTCTGGTTATTCATAAGAGTTCAGGATTCTCAAAAGAGGAAGAGGAAGGGGCGAAACGTGCGATACGTGAGGCACGTATCGAGATCTTCGACTTGCTTCACACGAATGATTCGGAGATTCGGCTGTATCGAGATGGAGTTTATCCCCCGATGCGGGGGACGTTCTTGCAAACAAGTAGCGATAACGGGGTGCTTTACACAAAGGGTAGCGTTCCGTTCTTCGAGACTTATCCGGGAATGTATGTTCCCAAACCTTTGTCGTTGAGGATCGCAGCCGGAGATCAGACCCCTCTCGGTCATGCTCGCGAAGTTCTTGCGCTCACTAAGATGAACTGGAACAGTACCCAATTCGACGGCGGGATGCCCCTCACGTTGACTGCGGCCCACAGTGTAGGGAATGTACTGAAACACTGTTTGGACAATCAGCGGATCGAGCCGAGATACAGCTTTTATATGTAGCACGTCTACGAGTCACTGCAATCCTTCCCAAGCGTGTCCCTTCGTAACGCTGCGGAGCGACTAGCTCATGCACATGCCTCGTGAATTTCACGAGACGCGCTAGAGCTCGCGAAGCGCATTCCAGTTTGCCCAATCACTACGCCCTAGTGGATGATGGAGGAGGACGGGTACGCACCGTCCTGGGTGTCGAAACCCAAGCAGAAACACCGTGCGCTGGCAACAGCCACGGGCCGAATTCCCAACGCCTTAGCGTCGGGGAGCCATAGACGTATGTCCAGGCTCCACGGCTAAAGGTTTATGGAACCGCGTGTTTCTGCCGGTTTTCGAACTCCCCGACGAGGGTTATCAGGGCATGTTTGCGGGGGCGCACCGCAGACGATTTTCCCGAAACCTACGGTTTGGAGGAGTATGCTGATCCTGCTTTTCCCGAATCCCTCTTCCCAGATAGATCACACGGTCTCGTGTGCTGAAACTCCGCCTGTAAAGGAAATCTGCCCATGCGCGAGCTGATCTTCAGCGTGGACGGAACCGGACGTCTACCTTTGCCAGACCGCTGCACTATCGATATTGCCTGCCTGAACGAACCGGAGGTTCAAGAGGCCGTGATGCAGGTTTTGGAAGAAAACTTGTATGTGGCGGCCTTCGCTGGAATCGACTTGAAAGCACTGGATGGGATCACTGTGGCCACCGACTGCCATGCGGCGGCGTGTGCGCTCCAGAATCTCCCACCGGGTCAAGTTCCCCTTGAGATGAGTGAACAGCCGGACGCCATTGAGATGGCCCGGACAGCCGCAGTGCGCCGCAATGGAGACTTGCGATTTCACATCGTGGTGCGGCCTGGACTTGTCCTTCTGGCGTTGTCGCCCGACCCAACGATGCAACGCCTGGCGCAGGGGTGCCTTGCCCATGAAGCCGCCCACGTCGAACATGAGAGCCATCTCTATCGCATGTTCCCAGACAGCTATGGCAAGCCACTGGAGTGCGGCGACCGTTCGCGGCAGACTTATCTGAAGGCCATGGATGTATGGAGCGAGTACGCCGCGTGCCGTTCCTCCGCGATGTTCCGTCCGGAGGCCATCGAAGAGTTCGAAGGCATTCTCTGCCGTGCTCTCGAAGAGAGTCCGGCTGCGGCTATCAAGCAGATCAAGGCACACCGCGAGGGGCAGTCTGCGGGTAATGTCTTCCGCGAGATTCAGCAAATCTTCGGCGATACCTTTATCTATGCCGGCTACCTGCTCGGTCACATTCATGGAGTCGAGCGACGCCGCAAGGATTGCACGCCTCGGCTGGACGAGATCCTACGAAAGAACTCGGAACTGGAGCCGCTCGTGGACCGGCTGGAGCGGGTCCTGCACGAGCTCTGGTTACAGGAATTCGGATGGCCGTCCATCGAAGTCTTCGCTCCGATCTATGACCTGATCTGTGAACGAATGAGTCAGTGCGGACTGGTCTTCGTGAGACACGAGGACGAGTGGCGGGTCGTCATGTATGAAGAACGAGAAGCGGTAGAAGCGGCCAAAGAAGCTTTGGGCCGCTGGAGCAAGCCGTCCGAGACACCTTGAGGAAAACACCTCAGGACTCGATTGGCGTCTTATCTCGCCTTTTGCAGTCAAATATCATTTACTGCGCGATGGTAAAGCCGTCGACGGAGTAACCGTTGGTTTGTCCAGGAATCGAAAAGAAGCGAATTGCCTCTGTGCTAACGGCTCGACTCCGTCCAGCACCTGATAAAGGGTCGAGGCCGGGACAGTTGTGGTGGAGTCGGGAGAGCCGTGCACGATGATTTTGCCCGTCTGCAATAGAAGTTCGCGAAATAGTCTCACGGCGACAGCCGGAAGCAGGCATGACTATTCTTGTGCCGTTACGGTCTCGGGAGCAAACAGGTCATCTTGGATGTCTTTAGGTATGGGCAGCACAGTTGCGAAGCCTCCATCCACGAAGGGTATATGTGCTGCAAGTGCATGAAGGAGCACGGGACGCCAGTGGTTGCGATAGAACCGTACTGACTCGTACCGGGCTTGGAGCTGGAGGTACCTGCTGACCGCAGTAGACCCGCCAGACGCAGCGCTCCCGTGCAGCGAAATTGCGTGTCCTGAGATGTAGCTGTTCAATTCTTTTTGATATCGCTCATTGAGGTCTAATGTCGTCATCTGTGTGTGGAGACGATCTGCAAAACCTGCTGGTAAGGCCGCATTGAGATCAATCGTGAATCGGACCAACAGTCCATTGTCTTTGATCTCTACTCCCGCCTGCACAAACTGCACGTCAGGCAGAGCGTCGTAGTAGGGATGCAGGAACCCGCCCTCGGCTTCGATAGCAAAGCCAGCCAATTTAGCGTTGTTGCACCCATGACACATTGGGACGAGGTTGTGCGTAAATATGGCCAAAGGTGAGAAGACCGAGCGGGGAAGAAAGTGATCGAGCTCGACCGCAGGATCAATGCCGCACACCGGACACAGATCGACACCTTTGCGCACCAGGGTACGGATATCTTCAAGACGCCTGCCCTCTTGGGTGGTTTCGTATGCGGTGTCGATGGCTTGGCGGAGCGTCTCAGGCAGATTTGCCCCCTTGAGGAGGTCACACGGCTGCGCCAAATCAAAGTCGTAGCGATCGTATATGGCTATCACTTCGTCCAGTTCCGCTGCAGTGATGTCATGCCCCCGCACAATGCCCCTGGAGACGTAGGTGCGGATTGCTTTCTCCAGGTGGATGCGGTCGTCAACGCGCGATGGGAGGGTAAGATTTCTCATGCTTTAGCTGCAAACCGGGACAGTACATAAGCGCGTGCCTGCCCGCTGAGTCCAGGTGTAAACAGTTCTTCAACTGCTTCCGGCGAGTCACATCCTGCAACTAAGAGGTCTAACGCTTCATGAAAGTCTGTACTTCTCGAAGTTAGACCGAACGAATCGTAGGTGAGAATGCCTAGGTTTTCTCCGAAAGTTTCGAGGCTAGGAACTTTGATCTCCAAGACTTGACCCACGCGACGAACAATCCTCACATGTTGGGCTAGTGTTTCTTGAAGAAGAACTGGAGAATGCGTGGCGACGATACAGAAGGCGTTCACCTGAGTGAGAACGAGCCGAATAGCATGCATGAGAGCAGCCATCAGGGGAGGATGCAAGTGCGCTTCCGGTTCGTCGAAAAGTACCAAGGTCGCGGTCTGGCACTAGCAACAAGCTGCACAATTACGTGAAGCGCAATCTTGTGCCCTGTACTCCAACTGAGGAATAGAGGCATCCTCGACTCGGCAGAATCGATGAGATCGGTGAGCTGACCTTGTAGTTCGGCGAACGAAGGATCGGCAATCAGAGGGCGTAGAGCAGCCAGCAACAGTGCCCTGCCGCCGGCTTGCTCAATACGCGCAATGAGCTCCGAGAATTCCCTCGCCAGCGTCTCTACGGACTTGAGTCTCGTAGAGCTACGTCGTTCGACAAGCGCTTCGTTCGAAATAGGCGCGCCTGCATTAAATTGCCTCTCCGCTTCTTCAGCATCCGCGTGGCCTTCTGCCACAAGGTCACGCAGTCCACAAAAAACGAATCTGCTTTCCCCACTTGCAATATCTTTTGTTGTTTGCTCTATATCTCTCGCTACAACGCCCGGCACCACGAAGCTATCGAATGCGCTGTAAGAGATCGTGATGACTCGCAGGAATCCTATCGATGGGGGAGAGAGCTGACCCATGTCCTTGAGTCGTTTTGTGGCACGATCTGCAGGCGATGCGAACGCCAAGTGCGCGAGCCTAGATAAGAGGGTACTCTTCCCCGAACCGTTTCTTCCTATCAAGACGATGATGCGTTCCGGAAGCAAAGTGTTCTTATGTTGAGGACCAAGGGAACGGAAGGGGCCAAAATAGCCCGGTGGCTTCGGTGCCCTGAAATCAAAGTGAACGGTCTCCTCAGAATCGGCGAGTATGTAGTCAAAACTCTGCTCAATATCTGGGAGAGCACTAAAATTTCCTTCGACAAGGATCTGGGCGTCCACCATGTAGGACCTCCAATCACTATTGCTCCGAAAGACTGAAGTCTCCCATCCAGGCTCATCCTGAAACCCCGCAATCAGCTCTTCGTGGACGACCGCGTCATTTAACGCGTCCAAGATAGCATTGCGGTCTGAGATGGGTATCTCATTGAGCCGCTGATAGTATTCCAGGCTGTTTCCTACCGACACGAACTCGTCACCCAGGGATTCAAAGGGATCTTGAATCAGAATGGGGTCGTTCGATGTCTGTCCTCTGCGAAGGATCTTTACAGGGCCAACGTAGACCACATCGGGCTCAACCCCGCTCTTGCGGTAGTAGAGGTGATAGAGAGTCTGAAAGCTGAAGTCGTTCCAGTTGTCTTGCTGGAGAGCGAAGAGAGTGTCGATTTGCTTGAGGTGTTGTGGTGATGGCGGATGTATATCGATCAGCAAATCACTTCTCCGAAGTTGCGAGCGGATAAGACGCTTTCAGCATTGTGCCTTCTATGACGAAATGGCACGTTGTCTAGCAATACTATTCTGAACTAGGCGACCAGTCAGTCCTGATAAACGTTAGTACCCTATCAAACTGCCCCGACAATGCGCATGTTTCGATCGCTTTTGCGACGGCCACAATGATGGTGATTGCACTGGAACCCCAGAGGTAGTCGACAACCACATCGAGATCATGGGCAAGTCCATAGACGTGTTTGCTCCTGTCTATGGCCTCATTTGCGAAATGATGGCCCTCCACGGGCTGGCATTCGCCCGGCATGAGGGGAATGGCGCATGGTGGTAAGGGACGATCAGCGCGAGCGCTAGGAAAAGCAGTGTAGTTTTTGGGGTCTATCAGGATTCACCGCCTTGCACGTATAGTACAAATACTATAGAGTAGAGACCGTGTCGCCAAACGAACGAACTCGCATGGCTACAGTCTCCTGGGAGGGCGATTCGTGGAAGGTGTTGAAGTCATGGCCGAAGGCGATTCAGTGGGACTTTGGCAATTCGTTGCGAGAGATGCAGTACGGACGAGCGGCGAAGCTTCAGGTGCGCCCGATGCAGTCCATTGGCTCGGGGGTCTTCGAGCTGAAGGATGCGGACGAGAAGACGTGGTATCGCATGGTGTATCTGGCCCGCATCGAAGACACAGTCTACGTGCTGGACTGCTTCGAAAAGAACACCGCCAAAACGGAGCGCAAGGATCTCCATACTGCGGCGGCCCGACTATCAAACGTAAGACAACGGATTCTGGAGGAGCAGAAACGTGAAAAGCACAAGTAACAAGCCGGGGCACGTCACGAAGGGCGACATCTTCGACGATCTGGGCTTCTCCCCCGCGGAAACGCTGGAGATGAAGATCAAAGCAGAGATTTGGCAGGCGCTGGTACAGCATATCGAGCAACACGGCTTCACTCAGGCGCATTTGGTGACGACACTCAAGGCCCACCAGCCGGACGTGAGCAACCTTCTGCATGGAAAAATCTCGCGCATCAGCATCACCAAACTGATTCAGTTTGCGGCCCGGCTCAATCTGGATGCTCGTGTCACTGTGACCTCCCCTAAGCCATCCAAGACGATTCCTTCCTTGAAGGGTTCCGCCGCGAAGGCAGGCAGGGGCAAAATTGCATTGGTATCGGCATGAGCAAGTGGCTACGGCGGCGTACAGCGCTAAAGACATTGTGAAATGATCACTGGCAAGTCTAAGCATGACCACAAACACTACGGAGGCCACTATGAACGCAGCAGATATCACACACGTCTGAAACTGGCTGGTGGCAACACAAGGATGTGGGTGGGGGTACTGGTCATCGCGATCCTGTTTGCGATCGCTCTTCACTGGTTGGCCGACGAGGAGAATAGGCGGCTGCTTCAACGCGGCCTCATTGGATAGGGTGCGGCCAGAGGGTTACACTTCCACTGGCCTTGATCGGAATACTGATATTGGCGCGAGCTGTGCATGATCCTTTCGGACAATGAGACAAAAGTCGATCTACTGAACAACGAACCGATCGCGAAGACGATCGTCGCACTGTTGCGCCAGCGATCGGAACATCCGATTACCATCGGGGTTCACGGAGACTGGGGCGCGGGGAAATCCAGCGTGCTGGAGATGGTCGAGGCATCGTTGGCCGGTCAGGATCGGGTGCTCTGTCTGAAATTCAATGGATGGCGATTTCAGGGCTTTGAAGACGCCAAGATCGCGCTCATTGAGGGCATTGTTACCGAACTTCTCAAGAAGCGCCCCGTTATGACGAAGGCATCGGCTGTGGTGAAAGATGTCTTTCATCGGATTGACCTGCTCAAGCTGGCGAAACGGGGCGGCGGTTTGATTGCCGCTGTTGCCGGCTTCTATACCGGCCATTATCAGCTTGGCATGTTGGGGATGATGGCAAGTCTCGAAGGTTTGGTGGCGAATCCAGCAAATCTTACGAAGGAAAAAATAGGCGAGGTGCTCGATGGAGCCAAGGATATCCTAAAAGAAAAGGGCAAAGAGAAGTCCAACAACGTGCCCGAGGAGATTGCGGAGTTCCGAAAGTCGTTCGATAAGCTGCTCGACGAGGCAGAGATTGACCAACTCGTCGTTCTCGTAGACGACCTCGATCGTTGTCTTCCTGAAACCGCCATCGAAACACTGGAAGCGATTCGTCTCTTCGTGTTTACGGCACGCACGGCCTTCGTCGTCGCTGCTGACGAGGCGATGATTGAGTACTCGGTTCGCAAACATTTTCCAGAGTTGCCGGACAGCACTGGGCCGCAGGCCTATGCGAGGAATTACCTTGAGAAGCTGATCCAAGTTCCATTCCGAATTCCCGCGCTGGGACAGCCGGAAACGCGCATCTACGTCACACTCCTGCTTGTCGGCGCAGAACTGGGTGAAGACGATCCTGGTTTTAGCAGCTTGGTAAGCGCCGCGAGAAACCTACTGACGAGGCCATGGCTCGGAGGCGTACTCGATTCAGCAACGACGAAAGCTGCACTCGGTGAGAAAGAAAAGAAGGCTCACAATGCGCTTCTAATCTCGGATCAGATTGGCCCATTGCTCGCCAGTGGTACGCGCGGAAATCCTCGTCAGATTAAGCGGTTCCTGAATACACTGCTGCTGCGTCGCGCGTCCGCAGAGGCTCGGGGTTTCGGCAGTGATGTGAACTTGCCCGTATTGGCAAAGCTCATGCTGGTTGAGCGATTCAATGGCCGCGTCTTCGACCAGATCGCGATTGCATCTGCATCGGCTCCGGACGGTATTTGCCGCGAACTGGCTGCATTGGAAGCTAAAGCGAAGAAATCCGCTCAGCCAGTCTCAGAACCACCGGCGAAGGATGAATCGGAGACGAGCAAGCCTCCACAAAAGAAGACGGCGACAAAGTCTGATACGAGCACAACCGAGAGCGAGCAAAGTGCGATGCTCGCGGAGTGGGCTGCATCGCAAATCACCATGGAATGGGCGCGCCTCGAACCTTCACTTGCTACGACTGACCTGCGCCCATACCTCTTCGTAGCCAAAGACCGGAAGGATTACTTTGGCGCTGCAACCGCATTCGGACAAGTCGCTGCCATTGTCGAACGACTGCTTGGAGCAAAGTTGGCGGTACAGGGCGAAGAGCCGAGCTTGCGGGCACTTGCCCCACCAGAAGCCGCGCAAGCATTCGAGATGTTGCGTGCTCGCATTATGGCGTCCGGCTCCTTCGAGAAGATGCCAGAGGGTGTCGACGGTTTGGCAGTCCTCGTCCGTGCGCAGCCGACATTACAGCCCAATCTATTGGATTTCCTGGAGGCGCTACCTGCTTCACAACTAGGCCCATGGGTATGCAGTGGATGGACGAGCACCTTGAAGGACGCTGGGAGCACGAAGCGCTTTGATGAACTTCTTCAGGTCTGGAGCACCACCGGAACTTCGTTCTTAAAAACTGCGGCTGCGAGTTCGTTACGGATGCGCTCCACGGGAGGGCGATAGTGGGCACCTCGAACTCCTACAAAGGCGCTGGTGGCGGCAAGCCGTTAATTCCATCTTGGCTTGGTGGAGGTGATGAAGGAGGGAGTCCTACGCCGAATCCAGCAGTTCCGAATCCGCCCTCCCCTGCCGACGGAACGGGTTCGCTTCCTCCACTTCCGGGATAACCCCCAACATCGGAGGAGGAGCTGCCCCCGGTTCACCACCGAGCCCTGCGGCCCCGCCCGCAGGTGATCCGAAGCGTTACACCGCCGCGCGGAATAGCTTCACCCGGTTCTTATCGTCTGGAGGAAGTGACCGTCGCAGTCTTGGGCGTGCTATCTCAAATTACGTTTCGACTTCGTCCGGCGGTAGCCGCAATGCCGCCCGCAGGATGGTCGTATCTCGCGGATCGACATCGCGTTTAGCGAATGTTCTGAGTTCGACGCTTTCGGGAAACGCACCGGCTGTTCTGCAATCACTTGGTCTCGAACGACTCGCAGGCCGTCCGATTGAAGAAATCTTCCTCGGCATGATGGATGTTATCTGTCCCGATGGTGGATCGATTGATGACAGTATCGCAAGGGAAGCTTTCGTGGAAACGATCGTCGATCTGACGGAGAACGGGATCACCGATTTCGATGCTCTCACGGTCGTGCAAGTCCAAACGATCTTGGAACTAAATGTGGCGCATGCAATCGAAGCCCGTCTGTGTAACGATATTGGCGCGCAGACGATCTCACTGCCACAGGATGCAAAACAGGCAGAAGCGATTCAATCGCAGTTGTTTGAGTTCGTCGAACGGGCTGTAGCGGATGCCTTTGCCACGAATCAGTTAGGTTCGGCGTCGCTCACCCAAGATCAGGTGACACGGACGATCGATACCGTGTATGAACAAAGCTATTCCATCCTTACAAGCATGGCGGAAGCGGAGGTCGATAAGCCATGAGCCGTCATCTCATCTTCGGGCGATTCGGACTGAAGGACACTGCCGCTATCGAGCCGCGTGGAGAAGAAGTTGCCACCTCCATCGAATTCATTCAGGCGATAAAACATCTCGATCATGGCGTGGGCCGGGCACTGGATGACCTGGCTGCGATGAATGTCTATCCGTCAGAGATCGGTGTCGATTTACTCGTCCTCGCAGCGCATGTCTATGCTGCCGATACGCGCATATCCCGTAAGGCGGAATCACAAGACAACTGGACACGGGAGCTTAGGGTCGTGGTGCCAGTCAGTGATCCGAGCCGTTGGAATGGTGTTTCCGGCATACTTCAACGAATGCTGAATTTCCTGACCGGAGATCGTTGGGAATGTGGATTCCGACCTAGGCCGACCGGTTTCGAACAAATTGTCCAGACCAAGCCGCTCATTTATCCGCAGCCAGCGTTTGACGAAATCTCGCTCTTCTCAGGAGGGCTGGATAGTCTTATCGGTGCCATTGATGCTCTCCAAAAGAATGGAAACCCGCTCTTTGTGAGCCATGCCGGGGAGGGCGCTGTCAGCGCGGCCCAGGAGACATTGTTTAGGCGTCTGGAGACTGAATATCCGAACCGTCTGTTCCGTCGGCTACGTGTCTGGATGAGTTTTCCCAAAGACCTTGTAAAGAATGTGCCGCCTGAAGACTCTACGCGAGGACGGTCCTTTCTCTTTTTTGCTGCAGGTGCCCTTGCGGGAAGCGGCCTCGGACAGTCTTGCAAGTTGAAGTGTCCTGAGAATGGGCTTATCGCATTGAATGTTCCGCTCGATCAACTTAGGCTCGACGCGCTCAGTACACGCACGACGCATCCGTTCTACATCGCACGTTGGAACGATCTCCTGCAAAAGCTCGCCATACCAGTAGAGATCGAAAACCCATACTGGGACATGACGAAAGGAGAGATGGTCGCCGCGTGCACGAATCCTACTATGCTGAAAAAGGCCGTTCCAGAAAGTCTTTCCTGTGCCTCCCCCACCAAAGCACGCTGGAAGGGTCATGGCACGGAGCATTGCGGCTTCTGCTTGCCGTGTTTGATCAGACGAGCGGCAATCAAAAGAGGAATTCAGGGGAGCGATCCAACGACATACACGCTTGCGAAACTCGAAGCATCGCCATTGAACTCCTCCGAGGCCGAGGGTGTCCAGGTGCGTTCATTCCAGGTCGCTATTGGGAGGCTTGTCGAAAGACCTGCTCTCGCTCCAATCTTGATCCACAAATCTGGTCCATTAGTTGATGAGAATGCCAGCCGACAGAAGGCCTTGGCCGATGTGTACCTGCGTGGTATGAACGAGGTGGGTAGTCTATTGAAGGGCGTCGTCACAACACCTCATTGAGATTTCATGCCTACACACTTCGCTGATATGCATTGCCATCTCGACCTTTATGAAGACTTTCCGTCGGCGGTGCGTGAGGCCGAGCGGGCCGAAGTCTTCACGCTCACGGTAACCACCACTCCTAAAGCATGGCCGCGTAATCGGGAGCTAACAGAGTCGACTCGTTTCGTTCGCGCAGCACTTGGATTGCATCCGCAGCTTGTGCATGAACGGGCCAACGAAATCTCCCTGTGGGACGAATACCTACCAGAGACCCGGTACATCGGTGAAGTTGGAATTGATGCTGGGCCGCGCTACTATCGATCGCTTGAAATGCAGACAGAGATCTTCAGGCATGTGTTGCAAAGCTGCTCACGCTCTGCTAACAAGATCTTGACGGTTCACAGTGTCCGTTCAGCGAAGCTCGTAATCGATCTGATTGAGCAACACTTCGACCGCTCGAACGGGAAAGTGATTCTTCATTGGTTTAGTGGCTCGAAGTCCGATGCACAACGGGCAGCAGAACTGGGATGCTACTTTTCAATCAATGCGGCGATGTTGTCTAATCCGCGAGGACAACAACTCACCTTGTCGATGCCAGCAGATCGCCTACTTACCGAGAGCGATGGTCCTTTCACTCAACTTCGCGAACGCATCGCTCACCCTTCTGACATCCCGTATACCGTTGAGATGCTAGCAGCCCTTCGCGGTAAGACGCCGGAGCAGATGAAAGATGAGCTACATAGGAACCTCCAGAAACTACTTGCGTGACCACTGAACGTGGGGCGCGCAGATAGACTCGTCAGTAACTAACGTCCACGGCTAAAGCCTTCAATTAGAATCTCCGGCGTCGCAACGACGGGACTGGGGCTCATTCCAGCCTGTAGAGTCTGCGCTGCTACTTCGACGGCGGGAACGGACTTTCCCTGCGCCAATCCACGGCCATCCGAGGTATAGATGGCAAGGTCGCGTGTCTGCCCAGCCAGCCGCGCAAAATCTTTATGCATAGTGGCAAGCTGCGGAGCGTCACCGCTCACGATGATGCGATCCACACCGCGCTGCGGCATCCGGTCGGCAACGTAGCCATAGTCGATGCTGCGCGATTGTTCTTCAGAGAGTGCGGCCGACTTGCCATGGTCACTGAGTACTGTCAAAGAACGGTCTTTGCTGATGCGCTCTACGGTTGCGAAGTCGCCTTTGCGGAGTTGGAAGTCCTGGGCGGTGGCGGTTAAGCGGATGCGCTCACCCTCGGAGATATCGCGCACCTCTTCTCGAAAAACATTGCTTTGAGAAGTGAGATTCTTGAGCAGAGCGGGGTTGTAGCTGACCTCGTTGCCATCGCGCATGGCAACCGTAAGACGGTTCACTTTTGTATCCACCGCCAATACCGTGGCGGTACCGCTGTCCACGATGCCATGCTCAGGGCTTCCTGCTTTGTAACGAATTTGATCGCCAGCGACGTAATTAGCGGCGAGGCGCAGATTGCCTAAATTCTGTTCCACCCAGACGGGCAACGTATGGCTTTCGCGAGACAGCCGCCCCTGCTGGCGCAATTCGTCACGAATAAGCTGCGTCAGTTCCTTGCACTCTGTTGCATCCGGCGCAACCACTACAGCACGATCCTGATGCGAAACATACGCGAGCGCGACGGCGGCAACGCGGTGCTCCACGTTGGCGTATTCATGGACACGGCCATCCTGCTGAAGGATCGTCGTGGCCGCAGCGGGATCGTTCTTTCGGAAGGCTGAGACGGCACGCTCTACCTCGGACTTCGTTGGGGAGTGCGACAGGTCGATGGCCGCCGTCTTCGACACATCGGTGGCGAGTCGTTTACCCAGGTGGGCGGCGTCATTAGTGTAGATATGGGCGTCGTGGGACGCACGCGAGATGGCTACGTAGGCAAGCCGTGTGTTCACCAACCCGCGCGGACCTTCGGTATCGAAGTGTGCCAGCACCCGCTCTGCGGTGAGTCCCTGCGAGCTGTGCGATGTGACGGCATACCCATGATCGAATTGCCGGACATGTTCCGTATCAAAAGTGATCGTGCGCTTGTTCTTGCCATCCATCACCACCGTCATGCGGTCATCTTCGATCCGCTGAATGGTCGCCAGGTCGCGGTTGGCGACGCCAAGCTCCTTGAGCGGAGCAACGACCTGGAGCCGATCTCCAGTAGCAAACTCGCGCTCCTGTTCGCGGAAGACATTGACGCCACGCAGGCGGCGCGGATCGTAAGCGACGGTTGCACCATCGGTACGTTGAACGGTCAGCAGATTCGCCTTCGCATCGACGGCCTGCACCGTGGCAAAGCTGTTGCGGTCAATGCCAAGCTCTTTGCTGCCGGAGTTGTACTGGATCACATCGCCAACGCTGTACCGCGCGGCCCAAGTGCGGTCGGCTCCGGTCATATCGGAGCGGTGGGATAGGGTGCGGAAGGTCTGACTATCATTCTGCAATTTGCCAGCTTGTATCAGCTCCGCGCGGACGGCCTCGTTGATCTCCTGGCGACTCTTATTGTCGGGAGAGACCACGATTGTGTTCTGAGGACGCGCAGCATAGTCCTTCGCAATCGCTGCGATGCGTTCCTGCCGGTCTGATACCTCCGTGATGCGTCCCTGCTCACGTAGCAGAGCGATACCCTCGCGGGTTTCGTTCTTCGCCAGATGCTCGACGGCCCGCAGTAATTCCGGGTCGCGCTGCCTCATGATGCGATCAAGCTGGGCAGTCCGCATCCCGGCCTCTTGCATCTGCTGGAACGGACGGCCAGCGTCTACGCCCTGATGCTGGGCGGTATCCCCGATCACCAGAACACGGTCGTTGGGCGTAAGCTTCTGGAGAAAGTCCCGCATCTGCCGGGTGCTAGCAAGACTCGACTCGTCGAGCATATAAAGGTGTCGGGTGGCAGGCTCCGGGCCTGCGCTCTCGGTGCGCCGCGCAAGAAAGCTCTGCAACGTGCTGGCGTCAATTCCGGCCTCACGAAGCTGACCGGCGGCGCGGGACGTAGGGGCGAAACCCTCTACGGTGAGACCACTCTTTTCCGCCCCTTCACGGATGGAAGAAAGCACGGTCGTCTTCCCGGTCCCAGCTTTTCCCTGTAAGCCTTGGATACGGTCGGTGGAATTCAGCACCTGTTCAATCACACTGCGCTGGGAGTCGTTCAGGAAGTCGCGTGAGCGGGCTTCCTTCTCCGCTAGTTCCGCCGACATGATCGGCGGAACTGTGTTCTTCCCCGCCTGTACCTGGGCGATGTTGGCCCGTTCGGCGGCGATAGTTTCCGGCGTGGTAAAGCTGCGGCTGGAAGCATACTTGTGGCTTTCCGTGGAGAGGAAGTCACCGCGCTGTTGACGCGCCTCAAACTCCGCGCGTACCTGCGCGTAGGTAGTCTCGCCCATCCCGCGTCGCAGCGAATCCCGAAGCAACAGGCGTTCGTCCAACACGGCCTCGCGTTCGAACAAGCTGCTCCGCGCATAGGTGATAGCTTCGCGTGCATGGGCTACGCGGTCGGGAGTGTGCTGATGTGCCAGTGCCCGTTCGCGGGCTTCGGCAACGACTCGCTGCGGCTGGTTGCCATACTCGGCGGCGACCTCCCGATGGGCCGCCAGTACCTCAGCGGGCGTCAACGTGTGTTTCTTTTCGCGGGTAGAGCGTGCGGCGATCTCCGCCGCCTCCGGGCCGGAGACGCCACGCCGTTCCATCTCTTCCTTGATCTTCTCGCGGCGCAGGCTGGAGGCTTTCAGGTAGTCGGCGGAATAGGACTTGATTTCAGGCGCACCGCTCGCGCCCGGCTCGATCTCATAGCCGAGGCCACGCAGGCGATACATCAACTCCGACTGATAGACCGCCGTCACAAAGTTCTGACTTTCAAAGAACGGCTGTTCCTGCAACGCCCGCGTCGTGCCATCTGCACGCTGAGTCACATTGAAGATGACGGCATGGGTGTGAAGCTGTGGAGCGGCGTAGCCGTCCACCGGACGGGCGGTGTCGTGCTCAAACTTGGCGGCCAGGAATTTGCCCGTCTGTTCGGCGGGTTTGTTGCCACCGAGACGGGCGTGCGTGTACTTCTCCAACTCATCCAACGCGATCGTTACCGCTTCACGATGCGCCACGCGGATGCGGTCATCGCCGCCGACCAACGCAGTCAATGAGACGGACTTCGCGGGTGCAAACATCGCATCCCAACCGGCACGATGGGCGACGGCCTTGGTCGTCGAGCCATCGGGATTGGTGTACTCCGTGGCGATGCGATGCCGCACCATCTGCTCGCCGGTGACCGGATGCTGGCCTTCGGTGAGACGGGAAAACTCCAACGCCGAGACTTCGCCGGAGACGCCCATCGACTCCGCGAGTTTGCCCTGCCACTCGCCCTTTACGGTATCGCCCTGAGCGTAGTAACTCTGCGTTGGCGAGGTGTAATCAAGCTTGTGATAGCTCTGCGCCTGAGCAGCGTTTAATGGTTTGGAGATGTCGAGCATGGCCTATGTCTCCCGAATGAGCGCAGGTCCATGTGCCTGTTCTTCTCCAAGCTCTTCTTGCTCCTCTTGAAGCGTGGGCTTTTGCTCTTCTGCTTGCTGCACGGCGGCTGGCGTAGGCCACGCAATCGGAGCGCGTTCCTTATCGTGCGGGCCGTCGCTCTCAGTCGAGGACGGTGTCTCACTGACCTGCTCCGTGCCGTCATCGGGCGCAGGAGCCGGAGCAATCTGATCCAACGTATCGGGGTTGAAACGAAGGCCGCCGCCTGTTTTCCGTGGAAGGAAACTGGGCGTCAGCGTAGGTAAGTCCATATAGTCAAAAGCGAACCGCGCCACGCTGTTACCCAGCTTGAGATAGGCATGACGATCGTCCAAACCGGATATCTCCGAACCCATGACCAGCGGCTCGATCTGGCGCTCGACGGTGAAGTTGTGACCGGAGCGGGTGCCGTCGAACTTGGTCTCTTTCAGCCGCTCAATCTCAACTTTGCCTATGGCCTCCGAGATCCATTCCGCCGCCTTCGGCTCGGCAGTCTTCATAAAGATCTTGGTGGCAGGCTGAGACAGCATGACCTCAGCCAAATGGCCGTAGATCACTTCAAGCTGGGCTTTGCCCTGAAAACCAAGAATGAGCGGGTTTTTGGACTTCCTATTCTCCGTGATCGCGGTATGAAGCTGGGGCAACCGCTGCAAACTCGCCAGCTCATCAATGACGAACCAGACAGGCCTCTGTCCGGGTTGCGGAGCAGTGAGCAGCCGCATCACGAGCAGGTCGATCCAAAGCGAATGCAGTGGACGGAGCGTATCCCGCTCCGGTGGACGCGAGGTAATGAAGATCCACCCTCGGCGCGTCTTCGACCAAGTACGGGCATTCCAGACGGCACGATTCTCGTCCCGCTCTGGCAGCATGCGGAAGGACTTTGCTACAAGCCCGAGTGAGGACAGGACACCGGCCCGCTGCGGCCCGGCTTTCCTATCTATATAGAAGGCCATCTCCGTCCCATCGACCATCTTCATCAGCTCTGTGTCACTCGACATCCACGCCGCAAGCTGGTGTGGCGTCGGGCCGCGCTTCAGGAGGTGAGCGAAGATTTGAGCAGGTGTTTCGTGGAAGAACTCATCGACCTTATCGGTCTTGGGAGCATATAAAGACGTGGCAATCGCATACGCTTCGTCCTCCGATTCCAACTCCTGCGCTGGTCCCCAATAGGGACAGCGGGCGTCGAGCGGGTTGAGTACGATGTCACCGCGTTCGCTGTCATAGAATCGCTGAATGTACTCGCAGGCGGGGTCATAGATGATGGCAGAGTCGCCCCGGCCTCTGATCTGGCGAAGGCACTGCATGATGAGCTGAGTTTTCCCCACGCCGGTATCGCCCATGAGTTGGAGATGCTGGGCTTCCTTAGCCAACGGAATCCGCATCATGCTGCCTGACTCGGTTGTCTTGAAGCCGAGGCCGTCACCCTTCTGAACCTTATTGAACTCAGTCGGATCAAGCATCCGAGGGCCACGCAAAACACGGCCATACTTCATCTCTTTGAAGCGTCGAATGTCCCTCGGAACTGCCAGTATGAGAAGGAAAGCAAGGCAGATGCCGCCCTCGATGAAGCTGATGGAGAACGTCCGCCAGGGGCTTTCTCCGTTGTAGATCGCATCATGCAGCCAGTGGTACATCGAAGCATCAGCCAGCTTCTCGGCTAGGCTGCGGAACGGAAAACCGTAGCCCTGAGATTGGGCCAGTTCGGACAAGGCAAATGGCATCCGCTTACCATCCGGTAGCGTCATGGAGCCGTCTACGAAATCCACTGGTAGCGCAGGACGCGGCTTGACTTTGGAGCCTCCGAGATAGAGAAGCCGGTAGCTCTGATGAGCATGGAAAGTGCTGCCAACACCTGCACGCACATAGTCCGTCCAATACGCTTTCTGGAGCGGCGAAAGCTGGAACGCATACGTCTGCCATGCAAAGAACACCGTGAGCAGAAGCGCTCCTGCCACGGCGCAATAGCTCATCAGCGGGACGTGCGGCGGCCAGATGATCGATTCTTTTCTACCCCATTGCGTTGCCATCGAATTACTCCTTTCCTGCGGCTTGTGTGTACTGCTGCATCACTTCCTGCGCGGCTTTGTGCTTCTCTTTGCGAACCATCGTCATCGCCTCTGTGATCCACGCTGGCGATACCTTTTCGCCGAGTGCAAGCGGCTTCAACAGGTTCACAAGCAGCATCCGCGTAGCGATTAGTTCGGTGAACACGGCATCACCCTTCGATTGCCGCGCCGCGTTCATCAGTACATCGCGTGACCACTCGCTGATGTTGCAGCCCGCATCATGGGCAGCCGTCATCAGTTCTTTCTCTTCGGAAAGCGTCACGCGCGTACCCACTGTTTGAGTACGCCGCGCGCCGGTCTTCAGGCGTCGGTCTATCCGATCTGCGACTGTGCTCCTCATATGAGATACCTCCCAGACCGCGTTCACTATGGTGAACGCGATGTTTACAACGGTGAACGACGCATCGCTATGTGGCTACTGCACAGCGTGTTCACCGTTGCTAACCGTTTCTGCTCAAAACACGCCCATCCGAGGGATGGAGTGTCAATCTTCTTCCGGTGCGCAGCACCGCTGTGGCTTTGCCCCGGATATTGCAGCGGGATCATGCCTTCGATCCCGCTGCAACTGCCGGTGTTTGTGCCGGTAAAGATGCCGAGGAAGCGGGCTTACGTACAGGCCGCTCCGACGCATCGTTTCCGTTGCCGCGACGAACACGAAGTGTCGGAGTAATCCGCTGCGCTTCAGGGGTACGAAGGAACTCCTGAAACTCACGGTCTTTGGAGAAGACATACGCGAGCGCCTGCTCCACGACATCGTTGGCTGAAGCCTTGATGAAAGCGGCGTACTGATCGACCTGCATCGCGGTCGAATCAGTGAGCCGGATGGAGGCGCTGAGGTGTTTGGTTTGGACGACTTCGAGTAGTAGCATTTGGTTCTCCTTTTGGTGACAAGTTCAAGCAAATTTTTTGCGAGAAATCATGCGCTGTGCCGTTGCCGCAATCTCCCGCGCACGAGCGGAGCAAAGTGCAGCGGGAAGCTCGGCATCACGGCGAACCGTGAGCATCGTGATGACATCCTCGATGGGAGTTCCTTCGAGCAGCCATTGATGGGCGGAAGCCACGTCGATGGTCCGTTGCGCGTAGTAGAGAGGATTCGGCTTATCCGAGCGGCGGGACGCCAGCACGTGCGTCAGCTTGCCAGCGTCTTTGCCCTGGGCAAGCTCATGACAGGCCCACGCCCAATCGTGTTCGGAATGCGTGTCTTTGTGGGAAGACTGGGGCCGCGCGTTCCCGCGAAGCGGTAGTGCGGCAAATTCCATCATCTCCGGCAAGCGGAAGTCCGCAGGATTGTAGGTCGCATCGGAGGGATATTCGACCGTCACGCAGTGAGCGGGAGAATACTTCCGATTCAGAAAACCGGGGATGCGAAGCACCCGGTTGCAATCGGTGCAAGCAGGATCGCCGCCGAAAGCAATGGCGAGCCGCTTGAGCATGATCTCCTGTGAGGCAAAGTCGAAGCCTTCCACTTGCCAAAGCACCTGGTACTTGCCGGGCGAAGTCGAAAGGATGACGGACGGAAGGGGTGTGGCCTCCGATGCCCGCAGCGCAGCGAGTCGGGCATCGCCATCCTCGTCGATATCTATGTAGAGATGGCGGACGGATGCGATGCATTCCTTAGTGCGTTTGCGGCTACCAGAGCAGAGCGGATTGGCTGCCACATAGACGTTCGCGCCGTTGTGGTTCTCATGCGCGAGCCAGCCGAGGTAACGAGGTGCGAGAGCCTGCTCCAGGGTGACAACACGCTGGATGGTCTTTGCAGGGCTCTCCGTGCGTAGCAGGAGAGCAATCGTCTCACTCGGAGCGAAGCAACGGGTGAGAAAGTCTTTGGCTGTTTCGTTCATCGAATTACCTCCGATCTGGGTTGCGTTACGAGCGCGATGCCAAGGGCTCTAGCAGGCGAAGAAGCCCGGTGGTTACCGGGCTTCCCACAATCATTGGGAGAGCCTATGCGGCCTCTTCCTCGGTGACTTCTTCTTCGTCTTCCGCCGCTGCTTTCTGGGCGCGATCCAGCTTGAGAATCGAGTTGACCCGAATCTCCCAGACGGTCACTTCGCTGTTAGTCTTCGTGCTGTCGTATTTGCGGCTGCGCAGCTCGCCCTCGACCTGGATATGAGCGCCCTTCTTAAGCGTGGCGGCGAACTCACCGAGCTTGCCGAAGACGACGCAACGGTGCCATTCAGTGTGCTCGATGTACTTGCCGTCCTTCTTGTAGGAGGATTTGGTTGCCAGCGAAACTGTGGTTAAGCTGCGGTCGTTGTTGGTGCGAACTTCCGCGTCTGCGCCGATGAATCCGATGAGGGTGACTTTGTTTGAGTACATGGTGGTGATCTCCGTTTCGTTGAATTTCCCGTATCCTGCTCGGGTCACACAAGCGAAGCCAAGCGAGTGGGCCCGGCTCCCAAGTGCCAAGGAGTGCTTTCTTGGGGGGGCCCGAAAGAAGGTTGTGCAGCGTTCGTTGCTGCGGCTTTCAAACTTCTTTTGGGAGGAACCGAGACCCCGCAGGGGCGACGTAGTCGAAGCAGAACGACGCCGAGCCGCAGGGCGCCGGTTTTGGCCCCGAAGCGTGACCCCGAGCAGAGGACGGGATACGAGGCGGAAGGCTCCCCGATGCACCGAAGTCATCCTCTCGATCTCGGCGCTGGAAGTTTGCTCCAACCGCAGCCTCATTCGAAGCGGCAAGGAGTTCACAAAGGTCGGCAATGAGCACACCGTCCCGTATGTCTGGAACCTCACGGACGCCACGCTGGGCGCTTTCTGAGACGAGTTGGGCTGTGCAGCCGTTTTGGCAGCATGTTCGACCATCGAAGTGACCTCGATTCGGGTTGGGATTCTTAGCGGTGTGCCTGCGGTTCAGGCGGCGGAAGCACGATAGATGTCCTCCGTCTGGAAGCATTGCTCGACGTGACTGTAACCAGCCACGGTAATCAGCTCGCGCACACGGCGGCGGCCCTTGGCATCGCGCTCGCAATGCAACACAAAGTCCACGGCCTTGCCGGTCTGCGACCGGACAAATGCCTGGTCCAAATTGGTCCTCGCACTCAGGGCCATGTCCGCGAGTCTGTCGAGGGCATCCACGGCGGAATCGGCGTGCAATGTTGAGAGCGTCCCACCGTGGCCGGTATTCATGGCCTGGAGCAAGTCGTAGCCGCACTCATCGCGTATTTCGCCCATGATGATCCGGTCCGGACGATGCCTCAGAGCAGCCGCTACAAGCTGGCTCGGCGTGATGGCCACCTGACCTGGGATCGCGGCGACCGCCTCCCAACGAACGGCGTTCGGATGCGCGATCTTCAGCTCGGCCGGCTGCTCGATCACCACCAGTCGTTCATGCAGCGGGACGTGATCCAACAAGGCTTTCATCAACGTGGACTTTCCCGAGCCGGTTCCGCCGCTGATGATGCCATTCTTGCGTCTGGCAATTAAGTCCAGCGTCGCATCCCTTGCGTGCATGTCCAAACTGCCTGCTGCTACCAGTTCATCCGACGTAAACCAGCGATTGAATTTTCGTACGGTCAGGGTTGGGCCATTGATGGATGACGGTGATCCCACAACAGCGACACGCGAGCCGTCCGGCAAGCGTGTATTCAGGATCGGATTCTGGCTGGTCAAATCCTGTCCAAGGATGCGGGCGACACGCTCGATGGCCGCTGTCAGGCGGTCATTGGTGTACGGCGTAGAGAGCGGAATGTGCTCGACCACCCCGCCACGATCCGCGAACACTCCTGTCGTCCCGTTAATCATCAGATCGGAGATCGACGGGTCAAGCAGAAGGACCCGCAGCTCTTCGGGAAAGAACGGCAGTATGAGTTCGAAACTCATCGCGTCGCTCCCGCCGCAGGCTGGACGATCCCGTTGGGATTCATGCCCGGCGTTGAGGCATCTACGGACACGCGGTTTTCGTGGAACTCCGTGATGGTCAGTCCAAGCGGATTGATGAACTCGTACTGTGGGTAAATGCGCGACTGATCGGACACCTGCTTGGGATTTAAGTAGTACGTGACAGAGGCAAGCCAGTGCTCTGTGCGCGGCTCGTGGGAGTGCTCTTCGGAGAAGATCTTGTCGAAGGTCACAAGAGCCGTTCCACGCGAAATGGTGACGCCTTGAACAGCCTCTTCAGACATCGACGTGATGGTGACATTCCGCACCTGAACGTCGCTCGATTCGACCTGACCTCCCGCAACTTGAGAGACAAGATGGTTCTCGTTATCTGCTCCCATAAGGCGCGATGCAAGCGGCCCTGCGAGGAAGTAGTAGTTCAACGGATACTTCTTTGCGATTACGTCCCGATTGATGGTGTAGCGGTAGTTCGCCCAATCCGTGAGATACGTTCGCACTTCACCTTCGCGCGGACTGTAATTAAGGTCGGTGTATTGAATAGCCTGGGCGCGGCCCATCTCGTCGATGCGGATGTAGCGGTCTGCCATAGGCCGGTGGGCCAAAGAGAAGTTCAGCCACATAGAACCGCAGAGCAGAATCGTTCCGCAACAGATAACAAGACGGTACGCTTTGCGCTCGGCATAATGAGACGAATAGACCTCGTTGCCGATCTGGTCGGCCATCGCCGCTTGCGAGGGCGTGAGCGTGTAATCAATGGGTGCTTTGTGGGTGGACATGAGGATGCTGACTCCTTTCCGAAACGGCATGGAAGACGATAGAGGCGTAAATGAATCCAGCGACCAAACACCCCAGCAAAATGACAAGTGCTATGGCGAGAATTGGCTTTGCCAGTCCTAAGCGCTTGATCGAGAGATATTGGAGATAAGACCAGAACATGACGTTAGCCTCCTGTGGCCGCTACAGCCGCCATAGAAGCGGCTTTGCTGATTGCCCCGCCCATACTTCCTGCCATGCCTGACGCCCCGCCAAAGATAGCCTGCGTCATGCTCGGAATGACCAGCATATTGATGATGAACGCGACGAAAACCATTAAGCAAGGGATCAAATTCGCGATCCACATATCCATCGAATAGTTACCATTGAAGGTCTGCTGGATAAAGCCGTTCATAAAACCGGCCCAGACATAAATGAACGCAGCGGCAACAGCGCGAATCATGGCGAAGCTGATAAGCACGTCTAGGAACTGGAAGAACTTGGCTTTGAAGGTCTGCGTCATCAGCAATGGCACAAAGATCGGCCCGAACAGAGCCGTGACGCCATACAGGATGAAGGCGCTGCAAGTGATGACAAACAGGATGGCAGAAGCCAGTCCAAGCATAATCTGTACGAGCACGTAGCAGAGTATCTGAACCGGTGCAGTAAATGACGGCATGGTGGTTCCGTCGCCTGCGGTCTTAAGCAGGTTGAGAAGCTGGTCCAGCGAGTTCTGATCGAAGGCCGCAACCATCGCCTGGGCGATGTACGAGAAGAAGTGATTGATGCCGAAGCTGGCGCCTGGAAACGGGTTGACCCAATAGCTCAACAGCAAGCTGCAAATGATGAGCTTGAGCAGGAAGTGAGTCAGGTCGCCGGCACGGACGGGATGATGATGCAGACGGAATGTCATCGTGCTGGTGTTCCAGTTGATGACCATGTTGATGAGGGTAAAAAGCGCGATGCAGCTCAACTCTGTCCAACCGAGTTGGGTCAGTGCGCCGCCGTTCTGCGTCGTGAGATTGGTCAGGTTGTTGGTGAACTGGTAGAGCCAGTCCATACCCGACGATGCGGAGGGCAGTGCTTGTGCGAGAACGATGACAGCGCTCATATCAAATCTCTCCCGAGTGGATTAGGGAATGTAGGTCTTCCAGGTCTTACCTTCGTTGGAGGCGGCGGAGTTATGCCGCCTTTTGTCTTCCTCTACCTGCTTGCGAAACGCCTCGTCTTGTTTTCGGCGTTGTTCCGCGTCACGCTCCTGCTGTTCGAGGATGGCTGCGGCCTTAGCCGTCTCATGGCGTTGGTAGATCGCGGCGCTGGCGATTGTCGCCAGCACCGCAAGGATCGCAATCAACAGCTTCGTGTTGAGCAGTTTCAGCATCGGAACTCCTACGGCAAATAGGTCCGCCAAGTGTTGCTCTCGTTCGCAGCACTCACGTCGTTAGTGGCGTGCTGCTGCTGTACGAAAGCGGCTGTATTGAGGTCGGTCGCCGCAGCATTGCGACGTTCCATGTTGGACACGGCCATCTGAGAGGCGAGGCAGGCTTGCATCGCACCCTGGTTCTGCATCTCGGACATCTTCTGTGCCTCAGCCACGTTCAACAGATTGAGCTGCTGAACTTCGCTGTTGGTCCCGTCTGTGACGTCGAGCTGGCTAACATTCAAGCTGGAGGTCGCGCTTGAACTTTGGCTCCTGGCAGTCCGGTAAGCGCCCACTGCGGTGATGCAATCCGGCGAGATTGTGTCGGACATCTCAACCATGGCGAGTTGAGACATCTGCGGGCTCCCGAGTGCCTGCCCCTGGAGGTAGGTGGAGACATTCGAACTCATCGGAGTCGTCGCCGTCTTCCAAGCGGTAATCGAAGTAGACGGCGAGTTGCTATTGAGAGAAACCCTCAACCCAACCGATTCGCCAAACATGTCTGCGACGTTCAGGTTTTCGAGAGAGTGGAGCGCGGTCTGCCATTGTTGCTTTGCGGAGAAGTGCGTGATGTTGTTCTTGAGCATGTTGTACTGCGACTCAAGCGTGGTGAGCTGCGATACGAGGCTGGCGTAGCTGGTCGGGTCGAAAACGATGTCTCCGATACCGAAGAGCGCGAAGCTCGGCGTGGCAGTCAGCAGGAGCAGACTGCCTCCGATCAGCCATTTGCGATTCTTTGGGTTGAGTTTCATAGTTCCTCCTGTGGTGGGTTTGGTTACGTGCACTGAGGGCAGGTTGGGTCCAGCCTGTCCAGCGGAAACGGAAGATGAAAGCTGTGCTCGATTGCCTGGGTGGATTGGAGGTAAATCCACGCCAGAGCATCGCGCCCGGTAGGAGTTGCAACAACCGCAACGGCGAGCAGGACAGCAAGCATCGTTCCGAATACTTCGAGACGTTGAGCCTTATCGATACGCATGGCTATGCCGCCTCATCTTCAAGCTGGCGGGCGACCTGCGCGATGACCGAAACCCACTCCGCGCCACTACGCTCGATGGCCTCGGGAATGGTGTAGCCGATCTCGGCAAGCCAATCGGCACGATTGAGAACGAGAGCAACCGCGACTCGTTCGCCCGTGGACTGAACGGACCATGCCGCATGGCCGCCGCGCTTTGCGTCAAGCGACTTTCGGAAGAGATGTTGATACTGGTCACTCATCGCAAAGCTCCTAGAGGGTGGGATCGACGCGATGCTCCGCGTAGGACGGGATGAGGATGTCGCGTCCGATATACACGCGGGCGCGCGAGCCTTCTTTCAGCGTGATGATTGGAAGCCGGTTAAGAAAATGGTTGAGCACCTGTTCGCCTTCGGCTGCGGACTGTTCCGAAATGCCGCTGCGAATCTGCGAGGAAGGATCAAGCACCGTGCCGCTGTTCCCGATCTGGGCAAGGCCGCCAAGCCCGCCGATGGCGGCAGCAGCGCCGAAAGCCATCAGATAGCCGTGGTCAACTTTGGTTGCAAGGCCTGTTGTACCGATCTGGTCGAGGCCGAGGTACTTATCGAAGTCGAGAGAGAACCCATCCGGGCATACCGCACGATGGAAGGTGACGAACATCTTTCGCTGCTGGGCATTGCCGACGCTCTGCACCGTGCCAATGAGCCGCGTTCCCTGTGGCATCAAGAGTTGCTGGTGGTCGTGTGAGTAGTAATCCGTCGTCAGCATGACGAGGATCGGGCCGGACAAGCCTCCGTCGATGTGGTTGGTCACAACACCTTCGAGGACGGTGCCCTCAAAGATCCGATAAAGCTGACCCTGATACTGGTCGAATGGGTATTGCCCCATTGGGTTCGTCTTTGACGTGGGAAGAGAAGCTGGGTCAACTGAGGCTGGCTTCGCTGAAGCGTCCTCGCCCTTAGCCGAGTCGGTGGCAACTTGCTTTTCCGACAACACGGCGACCGGAGAACCCGCACCTGCGTGTGAGAAATCAATCGCGACAGTATCGCTATTGAGCGCATCCTGCTTCTGTTTTTCGACCGCAAGGCGTTTCTGCTTCGCCTCTGCCTGGGCCTCCGAGACGTTGGAAGTGCGCTGCGGAGCGTTCGCACTGCCACCATATATCGAGTCACGCTGCGCCGCCGTCATCGCTGGCGTCGTCGTGGACTCGGGGCCGGGATATCCTGCTCCTGCTGAAGCTGCTGCATCGCTGCGGCCAGTGCTTGTTGACGCTGGCGCTCGTCCGCATCATGCCGGGCTTGCAACTGCTGTTGCGTCTCGAAGCTGGATACCTGTTGGGCATTCGGCGTCGTCGGACTCATCGTGAGCGCGCTCTTTTGAGCGGCCTTCTTGTTGCCGCTGAGCAAGCTGGAGATGTTCGCTATGCCGATCAAGCCGATAATCACGACCAGTGCGATCACAACAGGTATACTCTTCCGCAGAGGCGGCTTCGACTCCGGCTGCTCGGGAACGGTGGCAGGGATGCTCTCAATGGGCTCCGTCATGGCTATCTCCCCTCCGTGGCGCGGTGAAACTCCACCTTCTGCTTCCCGATGGAGAGATACCCGTTATCGAGCTGCTTCGGGACTGTATAGAGGCCATTCGCGAAGTCGAAGTTGATGAGCGAAGGCTTCTTCTCCTTCACCTCGTACAGGGCAGGCGTCTCCTGAAACTGGCCACGCAGATAAGTGAATTTGTCGTCATGCCAAATCTGCTGCAAACCAAGGTCCTTGCCCTTCTTCTCATCCCAGACGTAATCGAAGTGCAGCGACCCTGGATACTGGCTTCTGTACGCTTCTTCCTTGGTCTGCTCGGCCTTCAGAGTGGCAGCCTGCGCTGCAACCGCAGTGGCAGCCTCCTGTTTGGCTTTGTCGAGGTCGGCGGCGGGTACAAAGACTGGCAACTGGGTCAGCTTCTCTTTAGCCGACTTGTCGCTTGGCTCGATCGATACTTTTGAGTCATAGTGCGGATCGTCCTCACTGGAGATTTCCCGCAACTCCAGCGTGTATTCGTTGCCGTGGTCGGAGACGATGTGGATGTCCGTAGATCCGTTGGCCGTCTTGGGCTTCACGCTGATAAAGCGTGAAGCGACATGCCCGCCGTCGAAGACCCAATCCACGGTATCCCCGGCAAAAACATTGGCGACCTTCTCTTCAGCGGGCAGGACGATAAGCGTGGATTGCAGCAAGCCTGCGCGGATCACAGGCGGAGTCTGCGACTCCGAGACAGTGACCGTGCGCGGCGCGCTGGGCTGGAGAGAATGTGTCAGCTCAGATGCGTGCAATGAAACTGAGGCCAGAGCAAGGTGGAGAGCAACGGCGATAGGGATGGGTGGCTTCATGATTTTGTCCTTTCTGTGTGGCTATTCGGTGTCACCCGCCGCAAAGCGGGTGATTCCTTCTGTGAGTCCATGCCTGGCAATCAACTTCGACCGGCGTACCCGGTCCTTTGGCTTGGTCGAGAACGCCGCGTAGCTGCGGCTGTCGAGATTCAACCGAAGCACTTTTGTGAGTCCATCGCGGCGCATGTAGAGCGCCTCGCGATCCTGCAAGCTCTCAAACAGTGCGAGCTGCTGTTCGTTCATCTTGAACAGCTCCGCATACCGCTTGCGATTGAACGTGGCATCGCGCAGGAACAGGAACGATGTGCAGGAGTTCACAATGCTGTCGGCATTGGCTCCCAAGTCCTCGGCGGACTGGCCGATCATGGTGACGCCGCCAAGGTTCTTCCGCACGGTCTTGATGGAGGCAAGCGCACCGTCAAGAAGCTGCTTGTTCTTCATTGAAGAGAAAATCTCTTCGATCAGAATGTGCTTCGGAACTCCAAGATTGGCGGGGTTGTAGAGCACGTCGTTGATGCGACGGAGCAGCCATACCATCAACGGTTCGATCAGATCGGCATACTGCGCATTGTTGACGCCTTGGAAGTCGAAGCATTGGACACGCGACAGCGAAAGACTGTCCTCCACGTTGTCGAAGATGGCGTTGTAGACACCACGGCCAACCCACTTCGACAGGTAACGGTCGAGCTTCTTTGGCAGGAATAAGTTCGACAGACGGCGGTTCGGCGCATCGAGCAGGTAGATATCCTGCACGGCCTTATGGATCACATCGTCATCCTCCGGCTCCAGCTCCGCGCCGCCGTTGGTGAGCAGCAGCTTGATGAAGCTGTAGAGAAACTGGATGTTGCTCTCGGTCGGCTCCAGTGCAAAAGGGTTCACGCGCGGGCCGTCTTTCCCAATACGATCTACACGCCCGCCATACAACTCGACCACGCTTTCATAGCTTCCGCCGATGTCGAAAATGTACGTGAATCCGCCATATTTCTGCTCGTGGGCGATAGTACCGTTGCCCATCACCGATTTGCCGCTGCCCGTAGGACCGAGGATTAACTGCACCCTTACGCCATCCACATAGGCATCCTGAAAGAACGGCGTCCCGGTTCGCGTTTCATAGACGTTCAGGTATTCGGCATCGAGGTCATCCGAGTGTGGATGGCCTAGGTTCGGCGCATAGATGGAAGACAGCCGCGCATGATGGTCTTCCGCCAGCCACATCGGGAAAACATTGAACTTCGCGTTGCCGGGAAACATCGCATAGAACGCCGAGAGATTGCCCAGCGTCTCTTCCATGACCTGTGCGCGTGCTTCGACGAAGACGCGGTGCACGGTGGGAGAGATCGAGTGCAGTTCCGCCACGCTGCGTGCGGCAACGAGCAGACGCAGGGAGAACTCACCGTGCGCTTTCTTGTCGAGAGCACGGATCACGTCGCTCAGGTCGTCTACGGCATTGTTGGCAGCTTTGGCACCGGCTCCGGTATCGAGCGATGCCGTATCTTTCCCGGCCATGACGCGAGACAGCACGCCGACCTTGAAGAACGAAATGAACTTCTCCTGCTGGTCGATCTCACGGCGTGCTGTGGCGGAAGACTTCGGCCTCCATGTGGAGCAGAGGATGCTGTCGCAATCGAGCTTGAGTAGGTCGGCGAAGAGGCAGGGCCGAGATGCTTCCGGCGTCGTCTTCAGCGAATACATCTGCACGAAGCGTCTGCCGATCCGCAGATGATCACTCTCCCACGCCACGGGAGCCTGCACGATCAGGCGGTCGATGTTTACGTCTTCGCGGAGCTGACTCCACTCCGCCCAGTCCTCTAGGTTGAACAGGTAGCTGAAGAACTGGAAGGTGCTTCGCTTTTCCAGCAGAGACAGGCCGATGGTGCTGTGAAGATTGCCTGCGAGCAGCGCAGCCGTCTTCTCTAACTCCGCTAGCATCCGCGACGTGTCGGCGGCATTCTCGACAGGCTTCTTCTCGAAGGCTTTCACCTTCGACGGCTCCAGCGTCAGGCACCAGTGCAGGTCGATCCTGCGGAAGCCGGCCCTCTTCTCCAGAAATTCCAGCCGGTCGGTCACAAACGTGTGCGTGACCGGATTTTCATAAAGCAATTGCCGTGGAAGTTCATAGCCGGAGCGGACGCGCGTGTACTGGTACAGGCAAGCGCCTTCCGGCAGTCCGCGCAAAGAGCCTTCGATCATGCGGAGCTGCGACTCAAGCTCCTGATCGATCAACCCTTCTTCGTCCACGCCGGTGAGCGCAAACAGGCATCCATAACCACCGCCTTTGAGTGCAAAGAAGTTGTCGCTTACGAAGCGCGCAACCGGCACAATGCTGCAAGCTGCGCCTGCCTTGGCGAACCACGGAACGAATTTTGATTGCTCAGCGTTTGCGTGGGTCATAGTAGCTCTTCTGGTTGAGGCTCAGGCCCCATAGTTGAAACATCTTTGGGTGTTTGCGAATGATGAGCCACGCACTAACGGCCAGCGTGGGGAACGCAATCATCGCGACCAAACGAAACCCAACGAGGAAAACCGTTACGCAGACGAATATGATCGCCATCCATGCTGTAAGATCGAGACCAAGTTTGGCCCTCGGTCGATTCAGCGCTTGATTGATCGGTAACGGTTCTCCCCGCTTGGTCATGGCAGATGTACCTCCTACATCTGCTGCCCGGTCAGCGAGCCAATCCAACCGGCTCCCCAACCGAGCACTCCGGCACCGAACAGAGCGCCGAAGAGTCCTGGTATGGCATCCTGAAATCTCCCGCTCATCATGCGAATGCCAGCAAAGATCAAGCCGCCAAAGCAGATGATCGCGCCAGCATAGATGGCGAAAGTTTTAAAGGTGCCCATCAAGGTTTGAGCGCCAGAGAAGTCCATCGTCCCTTGGGCGTGAGCGACTCCAGCGAATGTGAGAGCGAAGAGCGCAGGCAGAAGCGTCCGTCCAATGTGGAGGAACCCCTGAGTGAGCTGGTTACGGCGATACGATTTTTGTGACATAGGCAATCTCCTGATGGCTGGTTTTGCTTCGCCATGTCACGAAAGGTAAGGCCAGGAGATTAGCGGAGTCCAAGACGTAATTTTTATAGTGCCCAAGATTCTGTTTATAGCTGGGCGATCAACCAATGAGTTTGAGTTGCTGCGGATGCCGAACCGGTGCAGATTGAGGCTGCTTCCGATTACTTCCAAGATCGTGTTCGTCAAGGTATTGATCGACGAAGAGGAGCGCCATATGTCTGTTACTTTTTGCCGTGACAAATGCGAAATCTGCGGTCCAGTTCAGGCTAGCCAGAGGCCGCGTAATTAACCCTGCGTCCAGTGGCCAAAGCTGGTCGATCAACGCAAGCCCATAACCCTGCTTAACCATCATTTGAATGTCAGTCGGAGTTGCGGCGGAACTGGCGAGATGCAAGGGTATGCCCAACTCGGAAAACATTTCTGACAAACGTGAGTGCGCTGCGGGATGCAGCTCTGGATCGCGAAATACCTTCAAGCGGGGTGCAGCCTCATGAATGTCCACCTGAGCTTGATTGCTCAGTGGGTCGTCTGAGCGCATACAGATAACAAGCGGCGAGTGTGCAACTTGACGGACATTCCAGAGGTCTTTGTCGATGGGCATTGGGAGTAATGCGCAGTCGATCGATCCGCTCTCCAGACGCTCCATAATATGCGCTGTATCCCCGCCAAACAGCTGGATCTCGCAGTCCGGGAACATGCCTTGGTAAGCAATACGGAAGTTGTCGAGGAGGAAGCCATTTACAAAGGAAGAGAAGCCCAAGCGTAGAGGCGGGACAGTGCCGTCATGAATGGCTCTTGCCATCCGGAAAGTTTCTTTCTTCTGTGGAAGAACCACTCTGGCCCACGCGAGCACGAACTCCCCGGCAGGTGTCGGATGGACTCCATTACGGCCATCACGGATCAGAAGTGGATAGCCAATGTCGGCCTCTACCATTTTGATCTGATGACTGACAGAGGGTTGCGACCGCAAGACATGCTCTGCTGCTTTGCTGAAGTTCTTGCGCTCGGCAATCGCAACCAAATATTCCAGATGACGAAACTCGACGATATCTGACATGGCCTGAATACTCCACTGGCTGTAAGGTCAGACTCCACATCTCACTCCGGGGACGAGAGTCGATGTTGCACCTCTAATCGTTCAACTAGGGAACCACCTAAGTCAATTAGTGTCGTGCAGGTTGCTAGAAACTTATGCTGGTAACTAGGAACCAAAAGGTGCCTACCGCTATGGGCCAGCTATGCACGAAACTTTGAGTGGTATAGATGGAAAGTATTGGACGCTGACTGGAACCGAAGGCACTCTGAGACCGGGTATATCCCATAGAGAGGTGCACATGTCTTCAGACCTGTATGGCGCAACTGACTCGAATCCACTCAAAAAAAACCACCTGCTTCCGTCGGAACCTTCACGCCAGAACGATTACTGGATAGTGATGAGGCCGCAAAGATCATGAATGTCCACCCCAAGACACTCCAGAAGCTCGCTCGCAAAGGCATCGTGCGAGGGCTTCATGTGGGAAAGCTGTGGCGTTTCCGCGCCTCGACTATTGAGGATTGGATTCAACGCCAGCTCGCCAGCTAATTGAGCTCACGAAAGACTCGACCTTTGCCCGGCACAGCGTTAGCCTATTACTAGCCATCCGTTGCGCCGAAGACAGGAGAATGAAATGTCTAGGCGGACACGGTATCAGAAAGGAAGCGTGCAGCGCGAAAAGCGCCAGAGTGGGCCTGATGTTTGGGTCTTTCGCTGGTGGGAGCCTGGCTCTGATGGTACGAATAAGCGGCGGAAGGCAATCGTGGGAAATGTTCTCGCGTTGCCGACTGAAGCAATCGCCCTCAAAGCAGCTCAAGCGTTGCGCATTGACGCCAACCAACAAACCCCGCAGGCAGAGAGCGGGCCGGATACGATCGCTGAACTGGTTGCTCACTATCGGCTCAAGGAATTGAACGAGAACAGCCACAGTCACAAATCGTTTCCAACACGCGCTGCCTACCGAAGCTATCTGGACAATTGGGTGCTCCCGCGATGGGGCGAACTCAAGCTGGATCAGATCAAGCCCGTCGCAGTCGAAGATTGGCTGCACGGGATCAAGCGGGCGAAAGCGACACGGGCCAAGATTCGGAACCTAATGAGTGCTCTCTTCAGTCACGCGATGCGCTATGAGTGGACGGATAAAAATCCGATCAAGCTCGTGCGTCAGAGCGCGAAGCGGGAACGCATTCCTGATGTTCTCGAACTCGCAGAACTGCAGCTTCTTCTCACCAAGCTCGACACACGGGAACGCACACTGGTTCTGCTGGCGGCTGCCACGGGGCTGCGTGTGAGTGAGTTGTTAGGGATTCGGTGGGCGGATGTGAGCTTCGATAATCTTGAACTGAGTGTGACTCGATCTATCTGGCATCAGAAGATCGGGGAGTGCAAAACAGAAGCCTCCGCCAAGCCGGTCCCACTCGACGGCTACATGGCGGAAGACCTGCTTCAGTGGCGAAAAAAGAGTTTTTATCCTATGCAGGAGGATTGGGTCTTCGCCAGCCCGACCATGAAGGGCGAACAGCCTTACTGGCCGGACAACCTTATGAAGCGGTATATCAAGCCGGTCGCGAAGGCGAACGGCATCTACAAGAACATCGGCTGGCACACCTTCCGCCATACCTTCGGCACGCTGCTGAAGGCCAACGGGGAAGATGTGAAGACGGTACAGGAGCTTTTACGGCACGCCAATAGCAGGATCACACTGGATGTGTATACGCAGGCAGTGGGTTCCAACAAGCGGGCCGCACAAAGCAAGGTTGTAAGGATGATGGTTCCCGGCGTGGGTCAAACTGAGGGTGGAAAAGACCTTCAAAAACTCCAGGTCGGAGCCTAATGGACCTTTATTGGACCCGGATTAGCTTGTCACTCAGGTCCCATATATTCCGTAAGTGCTTTGGAATGTATGGCGGGGACGACGGGGCTCGAACCCGCGACCTCTGCCGTGACAGGGCAGCGCTCTGACCAACTGAGCTACGTCCCCAGATTGTTTTTCAACAACTTGGATATATGTCACATAGAATCAAGCGATTCGCAGCTTTCGCTATTTTCGCTCTTTTCTACCATTTCGCTGCTGTGGACTCAATTTTGGGCCTCGGTGGACACCACGTGGACACCAAGGTGGACACCAAAAATCACCACTGCAACGACAAGATAAAGTCTATCAGATGAGTCGGCATTTGGTGTCCACTTTCCCCGGTCACAGAGCAAAAGTTTCGTTCTCTGTTCGGTTCCTCATGCGACGTGCCGGTGAGACGGTGTAAATCTGTTTCCGCAAATAATCGCTCGTAAGCGCTGATTTAGCAACAGCCACAATGCTCACCCTTGCGCGCGCGCCGTCCCTCCACAATGAGAATTGGGATGGCACAAACGGCAGCGATAGGATCAAGCCATTTAGTGGGATGGATCGCTTGAACGGCGAGCGAGACGAGTGTGATCGCCGCGAGATACGCGCAGGTTGCAGACTGGATGGCATCGGAAGCCAAGGCACGGTCCTTGGTCTCTGCGGCAAGTCTTCGCTTCTGGTGAGCGAGGATTGGCATGATGAGCAACGCTCCAGCGGTGATTGCGATGCCGAGAACGCTCGATTCCGCTTTCACCCCGCGCAGCATCGAAGCAGCCGCAATGATGCCTACAATTCCTGCCAGAAGATACAGGAGAAAACCGGAGATCTTAGCTGCGCTATCGCGGCCCAGATGAAATCCTTGATTGAACTGAAGCAATACAACGGCTGCTGAAAGAAGTTCTACGAAGCTGTCAGATCCAAAGGCCAGCAACACAACGCTGTGAGACCGATATGACGCGACCGCTGCCACCAAGAGTTCAATCAACATCCACCCGAGCGTTATGACCTGGAGCAGCAGAACTTTCCGATGCGCGCGCGGAACGGCGGCCGTCACTACCGTTGGTTGAATCTGGATGAGCGGTTCCATCTTGGCTCTATTATGCTCCGGTAGGTGCTTTCAGAACTCGATTCTCCCTTGAAACGCGATACTCCGGGGTGAGCTATTGCCTCCAAGTCCTACTCCCAGCAATCCGGTGGGAGGCGAAATCGTGCTGGAGATTGCACCGAAGCCCGTCTGGGTTGCTGGCTTGCCCGGTGTACCCGCTTGGTTGGAAGGAAGCGCGAGGTTAGGGTGATTGAAGACGTTGAAGAATTGGGTATCGAAACGGAAGACGACGTGATGAGGCAGCGCGATCTTCTTGGTCACGTAAAGCTGTGAGTAGGTGAAGTGCGGTCCACGGAATTGATTGCGACCGGAGTTGCCAAACTGACAGCTCGCGGGCGAGTCGCCTCCGGCACAAGCACCCGTGCTCGGGTCAACAACCGAAGCGAAGGCGTCCGGGTTTAGCCATTGCTTCGTGCCTGTGACCGTCACTCCAGAGACAGGAGACTTCCGATAGAGCGGGACGCCGGGAACGAGGTTTGCGTATTGCGGCCCACTGCCCTGAAAGATGCCTTGGTTGTTCGCCGTATACGGTGCGCTGAGAACGCTGAACGGAACTCCACTATGCAGGAAAACGGTCTGCGACAGTTGCCAGCCGCCAAGTGTTTGGTTCAGAAAACGACTGTTGGAATGAAACGGAACCTCATACACTGCGAAGCCTGACACGTTGTGCCGAATGTCATAGTCGCAGTTGCCGTACTCGCGGCGCAGGTCGCCCGGTAACGGAGAGATAATGCCGAGCGTCGAGAACGGGAGCAAGCCGCCGTTTGAGATCTCGTCGAGGCAATGTGAGTAGGTATAGTTACCCTGCACCGTAATGCCAGCGACCTGCTTCATCGCCACCATCTGTAGGCCGGTGTAGTTGCTTCCTGCATCGGTGCGAAACTCGTTGACATTGCCGAAACGAGGGTCAAGGGGCTTCTGGTAAGCGAATGGTGCGAAGCATCCGGCACATACATTTTGATAGCCGTTCAACTCGACTTGGTAAGGTTCATGGACTGCGCGAGTGCCAACGTAATCGACACGCAAAGTTCCCCGCGTACCAAGCTCTCGTTCCACTCCAAGACTCCATTCAAGGAAGTAGGGTGTCTTGAGCAATCCGGTCGGGAAGGTGTTGAGGTTGACGGCGAGCGGGCAGGTTGGAGTGGTGGTCGAGACTCCAGCGCAAGGATTTCCATTGCTATTGAAGAGTGTCTGGAAGGATTGATTCGCCTGAACGGTTGCGTCTACGGCGCTACCGGGTACTCCGGGGGCGATTCCAACGCCGCCGACCTGACCATTAATACCGCCGACGAAGACTGGGGCGTAGGGCGGGTTCATCGCGCCAAAGTCGGCTACCTGGGCGGGAATGATGTCATTGAAGACACCACCTCCGGCGTGGAGCGCGGTCTTCTCGTTAAGTTTGTAGGCGATAGATGCGCGCGGCTGATAGACCAGCAGAGGCGTAGAGGGAAAAAGGTTGCGGACGTTGGTCTGGACTGCCTGATTGAGCGGCTGGGTTGGGTCGTGGTTCATGTCGAGAAACGATCCCGCCGGCCGGGCGAACTGTCCATGCTGATTGACGATGTTCGTGTTCCATGTAGCGCGCACGCCGGCGGTAAGCGTGAACCTCGGGCTAACGCGGAACGTGTCCATTGCATACAAGTCCAGGTTGCCGTTTGAGATTCGTTCCCGCTGCGTGACTGGAAAGGCTTGAGTTGCGGTCGATGCTGCGCCGTAGGTGAACTGTGCAAGGTCGGTATAGACGACGGTTGGAACAACGCCTTCGCCGAGATCGTAGTCGCTCGTGTCGAGGCGGCGCGAGTTGACGCCGAACTTCATGCTGTGCCGTGCTCGTGTCCAGATGAGGTTGTCATTAATCTGCCACTGCGTAACCTTGCGGCCCTGCGTATAGGTCTGATCGTTGCCGCCGATTGTCGTGAAGGGAGCGTTGGAGCTTCCGCCCGCTAGGACGATAGGAAATCGTTGCTGCACCTGCGGGTAGTTGTTCGGAAGAAAGAGACTCGAATACCAACTCACGCCGGGGTTGAACTGGTTGACGAGGTTCGGTGTGAAGAGGTGCGTGTATCCTGCTACCCCAGTCCGCTGCGGCTGCGGCGAATAGGAGTTGAAGATCGGATTGATTGGGTCGGTGTAAGCGGCTTGCAGGCCAGTGTCTTGCTGGTACTTGTACCAGACACTATCCTTCGCGCCGATCGTGTGGTCGATCTTGAGGACGAGCAGGTTCTCCTTGTCGTCGTTGTTCAACGACTGAGTTCGGATGTTCGCGCAGCCGCCTCCGTTGAAGAGATTGGAAGCGCTCTGGGTTCCAGGCAGCAACGCGCCGCTGGGATCGAGCGGACAAGAGAGGACGGGCGTTGATGTTCCGGCTGTGCTGCTGTAGAGGCCGAACAATGTCTCGTAAAGACTGACCTCGCCAGGTTGGGCGGGAAGCACTGTGCTGTTGACCGGGTCCGCGCCCCCCTGCGGGAGTTGCTGCAGGACATATTGCTCATAGGCTGCCGAGGGAACCGTGCTCCGAGCAATGATCGGAAGCGCGATGCGGATGCCCTCATAGTGAGCGAAGAAGAAGAGCTTATTCTTGCGGATGGGGCCGCCAACGCTCACGCCGAACCGATTGACGGTCGAACGTGGCTTCTTGGTGATGTTGCCCGGCGTGTCGTTCGCATGAAGGAACTCATCCGTTGCATTCAAGAGTGAGCCGTTCCAAATCTCGTACACGTCACCGTGAAATTCGTTCGTGCCTGACTTAGTGAAGTAATTGACCTGCGAGGCGCCGTACCGGCCTTGGTCAACGGCATAAGAGTTGGTGTTGACGGTCGATTCCTGGAGGGCATCAAGTCCGATCACGAGGTTTGTCGATAGGCCGATATTGAGTCCGAGAAAGGGGTCGTTCGCGTCGAATCCGTCTACGATGTAGCCGTTCGAGGTGGCCGGGAGGCCATTGAACTCTACATTGCCGTAGCCTCCGGCAGCCTTCGCATCGTTGGAAGAGCCTGCCGTGTTCATCAATGCGCCCTGAGCGAACTGGGCAACGAATGTTAAATCTTGACCGGGGTTGGGAAGGTTTTTGATTGTCTTGGCGTCGAGTGTCGTAGAAGTGTTTGCGTTCTCAAGGCTCATCAGGCCGGACTCCGCGCTCACGTTAACGGATTGGCTCGTACCGGCGAGCGACAAAGCGAAGTTCACCGCAGCGATCTGTCCAACGGCGACAGTGATGGAGGCAGACTGCTGAGCGGCGAAGCCTTGAGCAAGAACGCTGATCCGGTAGGTGCCGGGGTTCAACTGCGAGAACAAAAACCGTCCCGTAGTATCGCTCTGGGCTGTCCGCATGGCTCCCGTGTTGATGTCAACTGCCGTCACTGCCGCTCCCACGATGACAGACTTTACAGGGTCTACGATCGTTCCGGTAATGGCGCTCGACGTGCCGCTTTGTGCGAGAGCTGGCAAGGGGCAGCCGAGAATCGAAAGAACAACGAGACCGCCAAGGAGTTGTTTGAATTGTTCCGAGCATCGACTAATCTGTAATTTAGCCTTGGCTAATTTCTTCATGAGTCCTAAGCTAACGTAGAATCTTCGGGATGGCAAATAGGACTTCCATGCAGCAACGGAATGAGATCAAGTCGAAACCAGCGCACTCTCAGCAAAGGGCCAGCGAGGCGAGCGACGACTACCTCAAAGCGATCTTTGCGCTTGGAGGATCTGACGGGGGCCAGGTGCCAGCGAGCGAGGTCGCTGCTCGGCTGAAGATTTCGGGTGCATCCGTCACGAAGATGTTGCAAAAACTCTCGTCTGGCGTTCCTCCTCTGCTGGTCTACGAAAAGCATCATGGCGTTCGACTAGCAAAGGCAGGAAGAGAGAGGGCTCTTGAGATCGTGCGGCATCATCGCTTAATCGAAACATTCCTGCATCAAGTCCTCGATTACCCCTGGGACGAAGTGCATGACGAAGCGGAACGCCTTGAACACTTCATCTCCGAACGCTTGGAAGCGCGAATCGCAGCAAAGCTGGGCCACCCAGCGTTCGATCCTCACGGACATGCGATTCCTGCACTGGACGGGACGCTTCCCTCCGGCACTTCCGAGACGCTGGCTCAGGTAGGCGTGGGCGGTCAACGCAAGGTCGTAAGCGTGTCGGACCACAATCCCGAGATGCTCCGATACCTCGGTGCTCAGGGCATCGGGCCGGGGACAGTGCTCAAACTGGCGGAGCGATTGCCGTTTGAGGGAGGGTACAGAGTTTTGATCGCGGCGTCGAAGAAGTCCGTCCTTCTGAGCGGGCCACTTGCGTCTGCCATTTTTGTTTCCGTGTAGCCGCAGCGACTGATTCGGGCCAGTTATTGAGAGTTTGGTGGACAGCGCCACAGAGCGCACAGTCCGGGTTCGTCATTGCGAACGCTTCCGACGCGCGGGGTCTGCCGTATGTGCCGTCATCTCGGCAGCTATTTTGTTTCAGGATGTGCTTTCACTAGGCGCGCCGCTGTCGGGTCATAGACATATTGCGTGATGGTCCCATCTTTGATTCGTTCGACTGCTTCGTTCACCACAAATAGCGGAACGAGAAACCACTCGCATGGCCTCACCGGATTACCGAAGCGATCCTTGATTTCAATATCCAATTGCACGGGATCAAACACCCGATGAATGATGTTTTCGAGCTTTACGCGGTTGATGTTGTATAGCTGGTAAGAGGCGATCACCTCTACATCGGCCATTAGGAAGGTCGGGTCTAAACTTGCATTCGCAATTCGCGTCTCGACCTTTCCTCCCGTGACGCCGATCTTATGTAGAACATCGCGGTTGGCCGCGACAACCGGATGCTCAGATTTACTGCGAAGAACATAGATTGTGCCACTTGCCAAATCGTCGTCAGCAGGTTGGTCCGCGAACAATGGCCCGGTTTCAGGATTGGTGATGAGTCGCCCGGATTCGTCACGGTAAAGTGCCCGCTGGAAAGACCGTATCAGCAGATTGCTCTCGGTTCCATTGTCATAGATGACACGCAACCGGCTGTCACGGCGGTCATATGGCGTTGTGAAATCCTCACCCGTCTCTGCGACGTAGGCAATCTGCCCGCCAACAATGAAGTATTCGCCCTTCTGGATTTCAGCGAGCTTGATCTCTTCCATGTTATGAACGGGAAGCGTCTTGCGAACGCCGGACTTTAGTTCTCTCTGCACCTGCTCAAATAGCGGCTTGAAGGTCTCAAAGTCCTCGCAGACGGCGCGATTGGCGATCTCTTCGGCGGCGCGCTTGTCGGCGCTCTTGCGGACATGGCGCAGCTCCGTGATACTGCCTGGTCCCGCAGCCTCCTTCAGTTCGGCCAGCAGTTCATCGTCGTCGACCGTCGCCGGCGCAGCGGCACGGGCAGTCTCCACACCGGAGAGCAATCCCTGATGATCGAGTGACGCAAGCAAGGCACGGCACTCCTCAAGCGCGCGCAGGCGGTCGAGGCGCACAGCATATAGTCGCTCGAAAATGTCTCGGTCTTCGCCATGTTGCGGAGCGCGACCGTGCTTCTCGACGAATCGCTGTATCTCCTCGAACCCGGCGATGATGCGCTCCTCGCGTGGCGAGCGTCCGCCTTTCTTTTGAGGCGCCGCAAAGTCGCTGAGTTCCGAGCGTAGTTCGTCGAGGTCTATATCACTCATAACGACCCTCATCCTTGTAGCGCACAAACGCAGCGGCACCTTCGGCCATTCGTCTTTCCCAGACATCCTGCGCATCAAGCGACGGAAGCCGTCCTCGCTCTTTCTTGAACTTCAAGGCTCGTACCGCAAGCTCCTTAGCATCCTCCGGCGTCAAGGTTGTCCGCTTGGCGGCAATGGCCGCCGCGACCTGTTTCAGACTGTCCTCACTCATGCTCTTTGCGAGAATCGCATAGGCTTCGCCGAACGGGTTGATACGGTCGATAAGATCAATATCGAGTTCGCGCACGTCCATCGCAAACCGCCGCACCCCATCGACCAGGGCGGTATTGGCTGTCGGCTCGCCGTTATCCTCGCTACCGCTGCCAACCGCGAATTGCTTGGCCTGTTGAGTAAGATTGAGTGCGGCGATGGCGTGCTGCCGCACAGCCTCCTGGTCGTCATCATCAAGTTCAGGGTACTTGTCTTTAACGATCTTGCCCATGCGAACCTGTGTCAGTTCCTCGGGTACTAACTCCTCGTCGAACAGACCGCGCTCAATCGCGGTTTTGTCCTGGACGAAGGCGGCAATGACCTCGTTCAAATCCTCCTGACAGATGCGTGTCGCTTCCTTACTCTTTGGCTCGGTAAGCCCTTTAATCTCGATTTGAAATTGCCCGGTCTGCTCATTGAAGCCGACGTTGCATTTGTTTGGGTCATAGCCGCCTTCGCCGTAGTCGAAGCCCGGCGCAGGTCCGTTCTCCTGGTGCTTTGGCTTGAACTCGAAGCGCGGCGCGAGTACCTGTTCCATGAGCAGACTTGCTGCGATGGCCTTCAGCGTATCGTTCACGGCCTCAGTGACCGCTTCTTCGGATGCGTCCGGCTCGGCGATTAGGTTCGTAAATCGCGCTCGGATCTTGCCCGGTGCATCGCGGGTTGCGCGTCCGATGATCTGTACGATTTCGGTCAGGCTCGACCGATAGCCCACCGTCAGGGCGTGGTCGCACCAAATCCAGTCGAAGCCTTCCTTCGCCATACCGAGAGCGATGATGATGTCTACATAGTCTCGGTTGTGCTTTTGCGCGGGGTCTTTGAGCGAGATGGAGACGCGGTCCCGTCTGGCGGGATCGTCGTCCACCAGGTCAGCGATCCTCAGAACCCGTCCCTCGGGAGTCTTGACGAGTTGAAATCCTGTTGCGGGATCAATGCCTTGCCACCTTGCCACTCGCCTAATGCCCCAATGATATGATCCACCTCCCTGATTTTGTCTTTCGTGCTTTCGCGCGAATTGACATTGGGAATGTGGATGATCGTCTTTTCCGCTGGATCGAGGACATGCAAAATATCATCCACATAGGACCCGGAGTAGAAAAAGTAGCCGATGTCGAGCTGCTTCAGGTATTCGTAGCCGTTGAGCTGTTCATAGTAGGTATAGGTGATGGTGTCGAACTTAGCTTCGTCGTCGGGCGCCAGCACTGCTTCAGCATCGCCCCGGAAGTAAGAGCCGGTCATCGCAACAACATGAACGCGGTTGCGGATTATCAACTGCGCCAGTTGCAGGCCCAGCTTGTTGTCTTGGCTCACCGAGACGTGGTGAAACTCGTCCACAGCTATTAAGCGGTCGTCGAACTTCTCCACGCCGTATGCATCCACGGCGAAGCGGAATGTCGAATGGGTACAGACGAGTACCTTGTCCGTGCTCTCAAGAAATGCACCAACGGCGTTGACCTTACCCCCGTTGTCCCCGCCTGGGGCATTGCACAGGTTCCATTTCGGCTCCACGCGCCAATCGGCCCAAAAGCCAAATTTGGTCAATGGCTCATCGTGGAAGCTCGCACCGATGGCCTTTTCCGGCACCACGATGATCGCCTGTTTCAGACCTTGATGTTGTAGCTTGTCGAGCGCGATAAACATGAGGGCGCGGCTCTTGCCCGATGCTGGCGGCGATTTGATAAGCAGGAATTGCTCGCCACGCTTCTCATAAGCGCGCTCCTGCATCGGCCTCATGCCAAGAGCGTTCGCCTTGGTGGAACTACCGTTGCGCGCGTAGTTGACGGAAATGGAAGGGACTAACTTTGATTCAGGCGTCATTTTCTTTCCCCTGCAACGCTTGCAAGTGCAGCCTTGAGAACTTGGAAGCACACTCTCGCAGTGTGCTCATCTGGCGTGAAACCGGAAACCATCTGCTCATACGGATGGATGTAATTGCGGAAATCCCGAAGGCCATGACTGAATTTCTTCACGTCAGGCTTCAACACGTCAATCTCGCAGGCAACATCTATCAGCTGAGCAAGGCTCCACTCGTGAAGGCGTTTTACACTGCCGTCTGTAGCCTTCGGACTGGCCGAAGCCCGATTGAAGCGCGCTGGCTCCTTCTGGGCCGCGCCTAGCAGGATGGCTTCAAGTACACTTCCGCAAAGAAAGATCACCGAAAGATACGCGCCTGCCCCTAGTGCCTTTCGTGCCTCCGCAAGACGACTTTCAATGATTGGTATGACTTGTGCTTCAATCGGCAGTCTCTGAATATTAGGAATCGTGAATTCATGATTCAAGAACTCGTCATCTATCCTTGATGGCTTTGCAGGTTGCAGCCTTCCCGACAGGCGAGAGACGATGTTCCGCGACTTCCCGAGGACAACTGAATCAATCTCCTTTTTGCTCAGATGGCAACTAGCTTCGTATGAATCGAGCATCTCAGACAGAATCGTTCCAACCAAGGCATCTGCTTCGATCTCCCAGAAGGCCCGCATCTTCTTGGCCTTTGATGTTCCATAGGTTTGGTATTTTGACCCATGAATATCTATCTTGTGACGATTGAAAAACTCCCCGAAAGTGGGATCGGAATAATCCAAAACGTACCCGCTTTGCATCCCCAGCAGGTTCTCCAGATAACGCTTACCAATGTCCGTGAGGCTGCTCATGCTGCCCCCTTGTTCTTTGTCATTTTGCTATACAGCTCGAACAGCTTTTCCAAGCGTTCGGTGTCGTTTTTGAAGCGTCGGCCAATATAGATTCGCTCCAGCACCTCATCATTGCGCTCATGCGCTTGGTGTAGATCATCCGGCATGTTGTCAGGATCGTACAAATCGGCGATGGTGGCCGGGAAATGGTGCTCACGGGCCAGCAGGATGTTCTCGGCACAGTGTGTGAGGTCAGCCTTATTTTTATCGGTGAGCGGTGGGATGGGAAAAGTATTCCATCCGAGTGTATTTGAATACCGATACCGGGTTTCCAGCTTGCCACAAACGGTTGCAATCCACACTAGATGTAGGCGTGAGGCGATCAGCGCGATGTTCCAGAGAGGTGCATCGTAGAGAGCGAAAGCAAGATTGCTGATGATGGTGTTTGCCGTTACGAACCCCACCGGAAGATATGGACGCGATTCCGATGAAACAGTGGGAACTATAATTGCGTTCCTTTTTGCAGTCCCGGCGATCTGCACAAAGCGGTGCGGCTGTTTGGCGAACTGACGCGTAGATTCGGCATCAGACTTAATGCGGTTCTCTACCACCATCCTCAATCGCTGCGCGATAAAAGCACTTTTCGTCGCGGTGTCAGATTCAGCGTTGTCAATCCACAAGCAATATCTCAGTTTTCCGTTGATAAGCTCGTCAGAGCCCATGAAGCCTTTTATAAAGGGCCGAACAGCAACGTCAGCCATCATCTTGGACGCCAATTCACTATCCATGAGAAGGTTGCCGCCATCACGCGGCATGTTCCCGAACAACATGTTGGATTGCTCGCCAATCGGTTCGTTAGCCTTCTGCACATAAGCAACACTATCCGGCACAAGGTATGGGCCGATGACCGAGCATTGCTTGACCAACTCATCTTGGTACAACTTCTTTGGAAGATTCGACTTCTTCCCTAGCCCAACAATCACGACGGTTACCCCTGCGTTGTGGCTGGCTAGGTTGGCCCATTTGAACGAAGTATGGGCAAAGCGGATTTCACAGCCGCGTTGGAACGCGATTGGCCACACGTCACCGGCCTGCTGGCCTTGGCAAATGCTGTTGGTTGCCACAAACGCGGCAACGGCATTGGGGACGCTGTCTATGTAGTCAAAGAATCGCGCGAACCAGCCCGTCACAAAGTCCGTCGTCTTCGCCAGTTTCGGATGCCTGATCCAGGCGTTCGCCAAATCCGCCTTCTGTTCGTCCGTTTGCCACTTGCTGCCTTTGTACGGGGGATTTCCGCAAATGTAGGTCTCCCCGCCTTCGTTAGCGAAGTCCATCTCCGCTTGTTCCAGCGGGGTGCCGAATAGGTCATCCGACACTACTTTCACTCCGATAGATCCCGTCGGTTTAAAGAGGCTGGCCCAGTCTAGCCACAGGGCGTTCGCGCAGGTAATCCAATTCTCCTTGCGTAGCGGCAGGAACTCGGCCAGGGCTAGCTTTTGTCCGCGATACAAGACATCGCACTGGTACTCGGCAATCACGAGCGCTAGACGTGCAATTTCAATCGGAAAGTCGCGCAGCTCGATCCCGCGAAAATTGTCCAGCGGAATTTCACTCCGAACATCCGGTTCGCCGCGCCGCTCATTGACTTTTGCTTCGATAGCACGCATCTCTTTATATGCAATAACGAGAAAATTGCCAGAACCGCAGGCCGGGTCAAAGACCCGAATTCTGGCCATCCGTTTGCGAAGGTTGAGCAAAGCTCGGGGATTGTCCCCCGCCTCCTGAAGCTGCGTGTTGAGGTCGTCGAGAAAAAGTGGGTTCAGCACCTTCAGAATGTTCGGTACGCTCGTGTAGTGCATACCGAGCGCACCGCGTTCCTCATCTTCTGCGACGGCCTGGATCATCGACCCGAAGATATCCGGGTTGATTTTTGTCCAGTCGAGGTTTCCGATATGCAATAGATAGGAGCGCGCAATCTTGGTAAAATGCGGCGCGTCCATGTTGCCGGAGAAAAGGCCGCCGTTGACGTAGGGGAACGTATTGGACCACCGGGGCAATCCTTCGCGTTCACGATCTCCGATCATCGTATTCATGGAGCGGAACAAAGCGCCGATCACTTCATGGGTATTCGACGAATCCTTCGCGCTCATCTGCGCGACAGTCTCGGTGAACAGGCCCCTGCCGTGGAAGATGTCTGTGTCTTCGGCAAAGAAACAGAAGATGAGGCGTGCCATGAAGCGATTCATGTCGTGGCGGCGTTCCGCCGTACCCCACTCGGGGTTGTCCTTCAGCAGTTCGACATAGAGCCGATTGAGGCGGCTGGTTGCGCGGATGTCGAATGAGTTTTCGGCAATTTGTCGGACGGTTGTTATGCCGGCGAGCGGCAGGAAGAAGCCGAATTTGTCGGGAAAGTCTTTATAGGCGCAGGCGACAGTTTCGCCACTCGTCAGCTCCTCGGCCTCGAAGTCTTCGCCGTCGGTCGCCAGGATGAACTTTGCCTTTGCCTTCGCGGTCGCAGGGCTGTCCTTCAACGCCGTTAGCGTCTTCGTGACCTGGCCGCTGCCGCATGTGGCGATATGAATATTGTTAGTCTGGAGAACGCCGCCGAGGTCGGATTTATTCGAGGCCCCGGCGCGGAGGCGCTTGATCGTCGTCTCCTTGTTACCGAATGCTTCAAGGAACGCGAACGGAAAGCTCTCGGGATCGAACGGTTGGTCCGCGAGCTGCGAGATTGCTTCTTCTATTTCGACGGCATTCAACTGTTCGTTCCTTCCTCAATGTCCACAGGCGCCATACAGTCCATCGTTAGCGATGAGGCCATTCCGTTCCGCAGCAACATCGGGTCGGAACTGGCGCGCTGCGCGCTGATTCAAAAGCGCTTAGGGGTGATGCAGACGTAACACGGCTTTAGACAGCGACCCTGTGTGCAGCCTTGTGGATGTCCACATCCAAGGATAAGCGAAATCCCTGCCCGCGCCGGTAGAAACGTATACAAGCCCGTCGGGTGGGCGGGCATAGTCGCTCCTGCTATGCAGGAGCAACGCCCAGGGTGGGAAGACGGGCGCATGAAAAAGGGAGTCTGCCGGGTGGCAGACTCCCTCTAGAGCCTGTTATTAAGCTTGTTCCTTTAGAAACAAAGGCATAGGAATTGCGGAGAGTTGGTCTGACGATATTGGGATGGGCAATCGTGGTCAACTCGGGTATCCGAGCGATGTGACGGATGAGGAGTGGGCGTTTGTGGCGCCCTATCTGGTCTTGTGCCGGGAGGACGCTGCGCAGCGGGAGTACTCGCTGCGCGCGGTATTCAACGGGGTGCGGTACGTGGTCAAGACGGGCAATCAGTGGCGCATGCTGCCCAATGACCTGCCTCCGTGGCCGGTGGTGTACCAGCAGATGCGGCGCTGGATGGACGCGGGCTGCTTTGAGGCCATGGTCGAGGATCTGCGCTTGCTGCTGCGCGAGTTTGCCGGGCGCAATGCTCAGCCGACGGCCATGATTCTGGACAGCCGCACGCTGCAATCGACGCCGGAGTCGGGCGCGCGCGCCGGCTATGACGGGGCCAAGCGGCGCAAAGGCTCGAAGGTGCATGCGGCGGTCGATACGCTGGGCCACCTGCTGGCACTGCACGTGACCGCGGCCGACGAGCAGGACCGCGCCCAGGTCGGCGAGTTGGCCCGGGCGGTGCAGGAGGTGACCGGGGACCATGTGGAGTTGGCTTTCGTCGATCAGGGCTACACCGGCGAGGCTGCAATGGAGGCGGCGGCCGCGCATGGAGTAAGGCTGGAAGTGGTCAAACATACCGAGGCCAAGCGCGGGTTCGTGCTGCTGCCGCGCCGCTGGGTGGTCGAGCGCAGCTTCGCCTGGGCGGTGCGCTTCCGCCGCCTCGCGCGCGATTATGAACGGCTCGCCCACACGCTCGGAGGACTCCACTACCTTGCCTTCGCCATACTCATGCTTGCCAAACTGACCCGGATTCCCGGCTGAAGTTAATAACAGGCTCTAGCGAAGGCGCGGAAGCTATGCGGCCTTCGACTTCTTCGCGGGTTTGAGTTGCGCTTTCGCAACGGCTTTCGTTGGTGGCTTCGCGGTGAGCCTCGCTTTCTCCTTGGCGGCGAACTCTTGCTTGACCTTGAGGCCGATGGCATCCACATCCACCTTGTACGCGCTTGCGGCATCACGGAGAACCTGTGCTGCATTCTGTCTCATGGCCGCGTGGAGAATGGTTATCTCTACCAGTAGGCCGCCGAGTGCGCTTTCTTCGGCACGGCGAAGATAGGCGGCAAACAGCTTCCCAATAGAGTCGCTGTCCTTCGCCTTCTTGATACCGTGTTGGCGGGCGATAACTACCAGACGGTTTTCGTCCAGCAACGATGCCAACCGCTCCACCACAAAAAGCAGGTCGCGTTTCATCAACCGCACCGGAACGGCTGCGGTAATGGCCGCGAGAATGCGGATGCCGGTCGTGTTGGCAATCGCAGTTTCCTTGCGCTGCTTCTCCTGCTCGGCCTTCCACTTGGTATCATCCGCTATCTGCTGCGGATGCTTCTTGGGATGATGCACCGGGCAGTTAGCTTCCGTGCAAACCTTGCGGATTTCGCTCTTGTCGATGCCGTCGGAAACGATGGCTTCGGTGGTGTACTTGCAAGTCTTGAACTCCGGTCGGGTCGCCTCTTCTTTGGTTGTGGGCTTCTCTGGCCGAATCTCGGTGTACTTGTTACGCGGCAACGTGGGACTGCCCTCCTGCTGCTGTCCATAGGCCGTGCTGATTTGCACGAGCTTGGGTTTCGCCGCAACGGTCTTGGCAACATGGGCATCGACCTTCGCGTGATAGCAGTTTGGGTCGGTGCAAGCGTCCTGCCTTACGTCCGCAAACAGGAGCTTGTTATGTCCTGTCCGCTTGGGGCAGTCCACGCAACTCCCCGCTGCCGGGACTAGCTGCGAATCCCGCTTGTCGAACGGAGCAAGTTTGAGGATGAGGAGGATGTTGCTCTCAATCCAAAACTGGAGATTGCGGACAGGGAGAAGGATGCGTTTCGCCTTCTGCCCGCCGTTGCTCCAATCCTCTTTGAAACAAGCTCCGAGCGCCTGTTCCTGCTGGTCGGGCTGGAGCTTCGCCAGCAAGAGCGCATGGCTGACGCCGATCTCCTCGCGATAGAAGGCTTCGACCACAACGGGAGCAAGCTCGGTCAGCTTCAATCTGCCAGCCACATACGCGGGCGACTTGCCCGTTCTCGCTGCGATCTGCTCAACGGAGTATTTCGGCTCCTCCAAGTTCAGCAGAGCGCGAAAGCCGTTAGCTTCCTCCATCGGGTGAACGTCGCGGCGCTGGAGGTTTTCAATCAACTGCGCCTCCAACGCTTCGGCATCGGTAAGGTTCTTGATGCGAACGGGGACAGTGGCGGCTTCGGCCATCTGCGCGGCGCGGTAACGCCTCGCTCCGAAGACGATCTCAAAGCCCTGTTCGCTCACAGGCCGCACAAGCAACGGCGAAAGAATGCCCTGGGTGCGGATGCTCTCGGCCAATTCCCTCAAGGAATCATTCTCGAAGGTTCGGCGCGGATTGGTCTTGGATTCGGTTAGCACCGCGAGGGGAAGATTGCGGTACTCGGTGGCATTGTTGACGGCTGTGTTCATGGCGATTGCTCCTTTCGAGCGGTTGCACTGCGTTGGGTGTTGTGAAGCGGGCGCGCTCTCCTATCCGCTCCGGGGCAGGAAAGGGTTAGGCGCGTGGGTTCCGCTGCTGCCGCTCGAAGGCTCCGATAAAGCCCTGATCGCGCAGGTTCGTGTCCCACTGCTTAGAGCCTGTTATTAAGCTTGTTCCTTTAGAAACAAAGGCATAGGAATTGCGGAGAGTTGGTCTGACGATATTGGGATGGGCAATCGTGGTCAACTCGGGTATCCGAGCGATGTGACGGATGAGGAGTGGGCGTTTGTGGCGCCCTATCTGGTCTTGTGCCGGGAGGACGCTGCGCAGCGGGAGTACTCGCTGCGCGCGGTATTCAACGGGGTGCGGTACGTGGTCAAGACGGGCAATCAGTGGCGCATGCTGCCCAATGACCTGCCTCCGTGGCCGGTGGTGTACCAGCAGATGCGGCGCTGGATGGACGCGGGCTGCTTTGAGGCCATGGTCGAGGATCTGCGCTTGCTGCTGCGCGAGTTTGCCGGGCGCAATGCTCAGCCGACGGCCATGATTCTGGACAGCCGCACGCTGCAATCGACGCCGGAGTCGGGCGCGCGCGCCGGCTATGACGGGGCCAAGCGGCGCAAAGGCTCGAAGGTGCATGCGGCGGTCGATACGCTGGGCCACCTGCTGGCACTGCACGTGACCGCGGCCGACGAGCAGGACCGCGCCCAGGTCGGCGAGTTGGCCCGGGCGGTGCAGGAGGTGACCGGGGACCATGTGGAGCTGGCTTTCGTCGATCAGGGCTACACCGGCGAGGCTGCAATGGAGGCGGCGGCCGCGCATGGAGTAAGGCTGGAAGTGGTCAAACATACCGAGGCCAAGCGCGGGTTCGTGCTGCTGCCGCGCCGCTGGGTGGTCGAGCGCAGCTTCGCCTGGGCGGTGCGCTTCCGCCGCCTCGCGCGCGATTATGAACGGCTCGCCCACACGCTCGGAGGACTCCACTACCTTGCCTTCGCCATACTCATGCTTGCCAAACTGACCCGGATTCCCGGCTGAAGTTAATAACAGGCTCTAGCGAACTGCTCATGCTGCTTGTAATGGTCGGCGTGGAAGGCGTAATGGTCGTCTTGGATGAAGCGTGACCACTGCTCGACACCGGTGTAATCGTTCCGCCAGTAGAAGGGGTTGAGGTGCGCCCCTCCTCCAAGTCCAAGCTCGAAACACATCTCCGGGTCGCGCATGAGGTCGCCGTTCTGTTCGCCTTAGTGAGCAACGGAGATTGCCGGGAGTCCGCACGGGCCGGACTCATCGGTTGCCTCGATCACCAACGCCATATAGGGCGGGTTCTCGATCTTGAGGTAAAGGCCGTGGTGCCACCCTCCGGCCAGTTTCAGGATTTGAAGGATGGTCTTCATCACGCCACCTTCGCCAGTTCCGCATCGGGCATCGCCGCTTGCTCTTCGGTCGGCGGATGCAAGGCGGCAAGGATGACAGCGGCGGTCTGCTGTATCACTTCCAAGCTCTCGGCCAGAAGCGAAGCGTTGCCGTGGTACAGGTGGATGTAGTCAGCCGATGCGGTTCCTGCTTTCAGACCAACGGTTTTGCTGACCACAAACGCGACGGCCTCGGCCTCCGTCTCCTTCACAACCTTGGTGGTCGTGGTGCGGCGGTCGGCCTTGTGCAACATCTCGTGCGCGAGTTCATGGACAAGGGTGGCGAACTCCTCGGCTTCCGATTGGCCGGGGAGAATGGCAATCCTGCCGCCGTAGCTCACACCCAATGCGGGAGCGATGTTCTCGGTAAAGACAAGCTCGATACCCTGCCGCTCGATGAACGAAACAAGATGGTCGCGGTTGTCTCCCACGTCGCCCGATACCTCATGCATGGCGGGAAGCTCCGCACCCTCGGTCTGCGAGACATCGAAGACATAGGCATTGCGGAAGCCAACCAAGACACGAGTATTTGGGTAGGCGGGGTCTTTCTCGGCATCCTCGTCCCGCTTGCGCTTGATGCCGATGATGGGTGCGAGGATGCGGATGCCCTTTTCGCCCTTCTTGACCCTGCGGCCAAGCTGGTTCCAAGACCACATCCCGGCAACGCGAGTTGCGCTCGGCCTCTGCCTTGCGATCTCCAAGATGTTCCCGAACGAGTAGTTGTGAAAGCGGCTCATCGCGTCGAGGTAGGCGGTGAGTGCGTCGCTGTGTCCTGCCTCAAGCTGCTCGATAAGGCTCTTCACGTTGGCGGCGATCATGTCTTTGGCTGTCTGCCGTTGCTGCGGCTGTTTGGGGTTTGGGGTGGACGGGGTGACGCTGCTGGTGGTGGCGATGGTGTTCATGGGTGGTTCCTCCTTGGCCTTGGCCGTTGCTTTTCATGCCATGCGTGGCATGTACCTACATGCCGAACGCCTCCTGGCGAAGGCGGGGGGTAGCAACTGCAAGGGGAGGGGGATCTCCCACCCTTGAAACGAAGCGCAGCGAAAGTGGAAAGGGCGTAGCGAAGCGGAGGGCTGCACAAGCGCAGCGCGGAAGCCTGGGGACACCCCTTGCGGGCGCGAGGGGCGGAGCTCCCCTTAGCAGGCTTGTCTTCCTTGCTGGGCGCGGAGCGCAGGAATTGTCGGGGGAGGGCGTTGCGGGAAGGAACGGCCCGCAGAGGTGGGGGCCGGAAGCCGCGAAGCGGCTGGAGCCGGGAGGAAACGTCCTCCCGGCCACAATAAGCAGATTAGCTACATAGATTTGCAACGAATCTAGTGCAATAGAATGGAGGAAGGCTCAGAGGCGGAGATGGCCAAATCGAAGCAGTTTGCACCCAAGAAGATCGGGAACTCCGACATGATCGGCGCGCGCGGGGTCAACCTGATTGAGCGGCGGATATTGGAGATGGGGTTTCTCTGGTATCCGAGTGGGGGTGTGGAAGCCGGCATAGATGGCCGACTGGAGATTCGCAACGAAGATGCGGAGGTCACCAACTGCATCGTCTCGGTTCAGAGCAAAGCGACGGACGGTGCATTCGAGGGAGAAACCGAGACAGAGCTGACGTTCACTTGCAGCGAACGGGATCTTCGTTATTGGTTGAAGGGCAACCTTCCGGTCATTTTGGTGTACTCGCGTCCGCGAACGGAAGAGGCCTACTGGTTGTCGCTGAAGGATTACTTTTCCGATCCGATCCAACGGACGGCAAGAAAGCTACGTTTCATAAAGTCTCGTGACTCCTTCAATCTCTCAGCAAAGGATGCGCTGCGGAAGTTGGCCCTCCCGAATGATGGCGGCTTATATCTCGGGGCCACTCCAAAACAGGAGACGATCTTCACCGACTTGCTGCCGGTGGCGCAGTTTCCAGAACGGTTCTATTACGCCCACACAACTTTTTCCTCTCGGAAACAAGCGCTCGATTTTCTGTTTGTGTCAGCGAAAACGTTGGGCAAGGATGTTTGGCGCGGGTTCATCGTTAATAACAAGACGATCTATTCGTTTTATGATCTCTCCTCGTCCGAATGGAAGGAAGTTGTAGAAGAAGGAACCGTCGAAAGCGACCTTACCTTCGAGTGGTCGATGACTTCGGACGCCGACCGCAGGCGGCTGTTTGTGGAGCTACTGAATGTCACGCTCCAAGATCAATTGCGGGAAGACGACATTCACTTCTCGAACATGGATAAGTTCTACTTCCATAGAGCAAGCGAGGATCTCAGTGACCGTTCCCGCCGGTATCGAAGCCGACGAAAGAATGCCAGCCGCGAGGTGTTCAGACGCTATTTGTCGAAACTCGACCCGGAACGGACTTCCTACTTCCGTCATGTAGCATTCTTCGGTCATTTTCTGGAGATGGACGGCAACTGGTTTTTACAAATCACGCCGACCTATCGGTTTACAAAGGACGGGTATCGAGACAGCCGCTTTAGTGCGGACGCACTCAGCGGGATCAAGCGGCTGGAAAACAATCAGGCAGTGCATGGCCAAGTAGTGATGTGGGCAGAGTTTCTGCAGCGGGACACTCTTTTCAGCCAACACAACTTGATCAAGTTTTACCCCCTGTTGCAGTTCACGGCGGACAGCGGGTTCGATGATGCTGATTGGGTGAAGCGCGAAGAGAAGGAACGTCAGGACACAGTCTTTGCCGAAGATCAAGAGGAGCAGACGGAGTTGGAATTATGAATCTTTCCATGCTCGAAGAGCCGGAACTTGAATTCGGCGGCGGCAGCCGTCATGTGGACATCCGGTTCGGCATCAAGGACTACGGTCCCTTCGATCTACTGGCTCCTAAAGCGCCGAAGGAAGTTCGCATCGGTCTGATCGGCACTGCGGAGACCATCGAAGGTACTTCCCGATGGATTGAAAAGTGTTCCCAGGGGATTGCTCAAAAAGAGACGAAGCAGCCTAATCTCTTCCCAGCGTTTCCTCCTGTCACGTCTACAAGTTCCTTTTGTTGCGCGTTCACCACGGACGTTTCTCGAAACAGGGTGCTTTCGAGTTCTGCGATCGAAACGGTGGCGGAGACTGAAGGAGTCGTGGCTCGCGTGGAGCGCGCTGCCGAGTTGTTTACGAAGGAGATTGAGTTCCTAGCGGAAAACAGCAATCCGAGCGTCATCATATGCGCGCTACCGCTGGAGCTGTTGGAACTGCTCGCGGAAGAGAGAAAGAGTCCGGGGAGAAAAGATCTCCATCATTTGTTGAAAGCGCGCACGATGGAGTTTCGCATTCCCATTCAACTCATCTTGCCAAGCACCTACGATCCATCGAAGGCACGCAAGCAAAAGCGCGCTGGAACGCCGCGACCCCTTCAAGATGAAGCGACGCGAGCCTGGAACATTTTTTCTGCCTTGTATTACAAGGGCGGCGGAACGCCGTGGCGGTTGGTGCGCGATCCGTCGCAGCTATCCGCATGTTTCGTGGGTATCAGTTTCTATGAAAGTTTAGATCGTTCCCGATTGACAACGAGTATGGCGCAAGTCTTCAACGAACTTGGTGAGGGTGTGGTGGTCCGAGGCGGTGCGGCATCGCTCTCGAAGGAGGACAGACAACCGCATCTTTCCGGTGAGGATTGCCAGAAGCTCATCGCGGATGCCTTGACCCGGTATCGCGATGTTCATTTCACCCTACCAGCCCGTGTTGTAATTCATAAGAGTTCGGCGTTCTCTGCCGATGAAGAGGCGGGAGCCAAGCGCGCGATTCGAGACGAGAGAATTGCGATCCACGATCTCGTTCACCTAACGGATTCGGACATTCGCCTCTACCGGGATGGAGTTTATCCACCGTTGCGGGGGACGTTCCTACAGACCAGCGGGCGCGGCGGGGTTCTGTATACCAAAGGCAGCGTGCCTTTCTTCGAGACCTATCCGGGCATGTACGTTCCGCGCCCTGTGTCGATCAAGATCGCGGCGGGAGACCAGACGCCGTTGGCCCATGCCAAGGAGATCCTCGCGCTTACGAAGATGAATTGGAATAGCACGCAGTTCGACGGTGGTATGCCGTTGACGCTGACTGCAGCCCATAGTGTCGGAAACGTGCTCAAGCATTGCGAGCCGAGCCAAAGAATCGAACCGCGTTACAGCTTTTACATGTGAGGCGAACTCAATCGGAGATGCAGTTGCCGTTGAAGTGCTTGTCGTGATGGATCTGTCGAAGACCTACCCTAACTGGGCAATAGTTACCTTGACTTCACAACTCGGCAATCGGGTCCAGGTCTCTTTGACTTGCTCGGATTGATAGGGATACGCGCTGCCCGAAGAAAACCTTCCCGTATCCGTGCATCAAGGGCATCGAACCATTTGGCGACATCGGTCAAGGCCTCAGCGTTGAATCCCTTTAGGAAACCGCCCAGCTGTCCCCGTTCCAGAATCCAATCCAGGCTCTTACGGCGGTCGCGCAGCGATACACTCCGACGGCTCTCTTTGTAATTCTCATATGCCAGCAGATCAGCTTGTTGGAGAGGTATACACTGCTCCCAACTCATCGGGGCTATTGAGCAGAATCGCTTGGCAGCCGCGAAGTAGCTCTCATCTTCGGCAAGGATATTGAAAGCATCTAGTAACACGGAGTCATACTCACTACGGTCATGGATGAGACTGATAATGGCGTCCCTGTTGTTCTTCAAACTTCCATCCGCTATGCCGATCATGATGTAATGAAGCAAGAGCACATGAGCAAATGCCCTCGGGCTGGGTTTTGAGACGGGAACATATTTCGCGAGTTCTTTGAGGTCTATCGTAAAGCCCACAACATCGAAGCGATACTTTTCCATCATGGATAGCAACCCCTGCATGAACGGAATCTGGTCTTCATTTGTTGTCCAGCCTTTGAACTCACCGAGTCGGCTACTGCAATCTGCGGCATGAAACCGCGCGATAGATTTGCGTCCTGTCGCCACAAGTTCGCTGTTTTCTTTGCTATGAACTCTTCCCATTCAAGGCCAAGGTAATACCATGCGGGACTGTCGGCGATAAGACAGGAAAGCGTGAGTATGTCTTTGCCATCTCCGCTGTCGTCAATATATCCCCACAGCATCATATAAAGTACCTCGCTCGAAATATCTCCATCATCCGCTCCCGGTATGGTGGAGTCAGGGTAATTATTGCCCATGACTGAACGCGGTTCGTCACTTCTTCGACACTGCCAAAGACAGCGGTGAAGCGTGGGACTGTCTACGGTGCATGGGCATTCGCCTTGCACCAGTTGGCGAAATAGCCGCCCTGAAAGGCAGCGATTTTGCGGAACCCAGCCGTCCTAAAGTCCTGGGCGATCCGTTGGGTCTGCTGCCCCGAGACTATCTCAATTAGGGTCTCTTTTCGTGGCGTTCGCAATAGGAGATCGCTGGCCCGCTGGTCCACTGGCAGCAGGCTATATCCGCAGAGAACGATCTTGTCGGATCGCTTGACGGCGCGGGCAGCCTGCCCCCATAGATGATCCCAAAACGGAGCATACTCGTGGCCGAAAGAGGTGTCATAGAAGAACTCTTTAGTGCGACCGGGGAGGATGAGGCAAGGAAATGCGCCGCCGCTCTCATACGTGTGTCCTGAAAACGCCTCATAGCCGAGATAGTCCAGATCGACGCGATGAATGACGGGATGATGGCCCAAGGAGGAAGCGGGATTGACCAGAAACGCTCCTCCGGTCGCGCCGCCGAAGACGGAGACCAGCCAGTTCATGCTTCCATGCAATTTCAGGATGAGGACATCGGAGGACTGCTCGACGCTCCCAAGCGGAAACCCGTATCCACGAGAGATGTCCCACTTCCCGGTGCGTTTGAGTTCGCGTTCGACAGAATCGTCGTAGTTGAAGGTGAGAATCACATCGCCCGGCTGGGCGATCGATGCGGCGAAGGCGGCGTAGCTTGGAGCAGGACGCATATGAATTTCGCGGAACCAGAATTGCAGAGCTGTCCCTAGGAAGGCGCGGCTGTTGCCGAGCCGCGTGCGTTGGGCGCGCTCATCCGCAGAAGGAGCGTCTTTGAGCTGGGCAACGCGGGACTCAAGGGCGGTAATCAGGTCTTCGATGTTGGGCGATCTGCCGAAGGTGTCGATTAGGAACTGTCCCGAAGCGTGAATCGAGGCGTCGGGGGACTTCAACATGAAATCGAGGAGGCCATCGCCCATATCGGAGGCCAGCGGATACCCGACATCGCGCGACGCGCCGGCACCGAAGATATAGGTTGTGCTCATACTCGGTCTAGCTCCTCGTGCTATGGCGAACGCGGCAACCCATTCTTGTTCTATAGCAGGTTGCGAAGCTCCATGAAACGGGCTTGCACGATCTCCCAGGACGGGTGGGAGCCGAAACAAAGAACCTCGCACTGGCCTTTGTATTCGCGGCCAATCGCGGCAGAAAGGTCTCCCGTCGCAAAGAGCGCGTCGCTGTTAGCGAAGCTCATTTGATCCGGGTAGAAGTAGCTGCCAGGAAAGTGTGTGCGGCTGATGCGGTCGTAGTCCTGCTTGATCTCCCCATACTCGGCAGATTGCAGCATTTCTAAAATCTCGGGCCGGGACGCGAGTTGAAACAGATCGTAGTAGTGCCGAGCGTAGGTGCCCAGGGCACGTCCATCTCGTTTGAGAATTTCCACTTTACTGTGAATGGCAAACATCTTCTCTACGAAGGTTCGCCTGAAATGGAGCAAGCGCATCGGGAACGAGCTTTCGTCTTCCGCCCCAAGCGTGATTCCTTTTTCCTGGAGAAACTGACCGAGGTAGGAGCGCAGCTTAACATTCGCGGTGGGTTCCCGACCGCTGGCTGCGCCCGCTTCAAGGAGTACACGGCCGGCGACTTCGCCGGGACCGCCGTGGAGCTGGCGATAGGAGAACCGGTCATTGCGCCCGAAGCCCTATGGTTTGGCTCTCCTCGGGAACAAACTGAAGAGCCGGATGCGCGGCCACGGCATCGCGCAGGCTCTTTAGCTCGCGGTCGATGCCGCGTTTGGTCAGGGGCGGCTCGAAGGCAAGCGGGTCGAGGAAGATGTCAATGTCCTCTGAAAACCGCTGAATCAAGTTCCAGCCTTTCGAGAGGCTGGTTCCGCCTTTGAAGATAATTTTGTCGCCGGCCGTAGCAGCGATGATGCGTAGCACTTCGGTGACGTAATAGTCCTTTTCGATGATCGCTGGGCGGAGCTGAAAGTGCTCTGCGGCCTGAAGGATCACCTGATCGAAGTCAGGATGTTCAAACAGTCTCAAGTCTTGGGCCTTTCCTTGGCCTGCCACTCGCGTGCGTGCGTCAGGGATGTGAATTGTCCAAAGTCGAACCTGGAGAGCGGATTCAAGGAGGCACGCAGACGCGCTCGTGCGGCGGGATCTCGTTCAAGCTGTTCCGCCAGTGCGCCCAGTAGTGCGCGAACCCGTGGCGGCTCCGAATCGGCGGCCTTGAGCAGTCGTTCGAGGTGACGATCCGTTGCCAGTAGGGCCAACGTCTTCTGAATGGTGCGTTCGGTAGACAGTTCGCTTGTTTTGCCGCCCTTGCGTAAAAAGTCGAGCAGGGCTGCTTCTGTCTCAGAAAGGCTCTTCCATGCTTCCGGCCTCCGTGCATGGACGCGGGTCTCGGCGCCGATGAGTTTCCTGGGGAGACTGAGTGAGCTTGTTGCCAACTCGCTTCGCCGCGGTGTTTGTGTGCTGAAACCTAGCAGATTGGCGGCAGCGGTGCCGGATGGAAAGATCGTCTTGGTTCTCTCTGCCAGTTTCTGGATTGCCGTGGGGTTGGGACGGCTAGGCCCGAAGGCGGTTGAGCGAGGACGATAATAGACACCTTTGCTCAGCCGTTCTAATGTGCCGTTGCGGGTCAGGCGTGAGAGCGTCTGGGCAACGGCGGGAAAAGGCTGATCCCGGAAGTCGTTGTGCCGCCATAACTTCTCGCCGCCGCGTTCAATCTGTAGGCGGATGGAGCTGGCTGTGCTGAGGGTTTTGGCGGCCTTCGGCATCTCTTTTACTCTGTCCCACCTGCGCCATATTGTCAAGTTTTTTTGCGACAAAACTTGACATACCTGTATCCGAAAATTCGTGAGTCGGCTGATCTCTACTAACTGGCATTCAAGTGGTTGGGCGCGCCGGTGAATCACAAGCTCAATCCCTGGTCGGTGCCGACGGAGCCTTTAGCGATGGATTGAGCTTGAGAGATTTCGCTGACCGCAAGAGTGAGGTGCCCAGCGTGTTCTAAAGCGTGTTCCTTTGCTATCGGCTGAGCATGGCGGTCGTAGAACTGACTCTGTTGGTCGATGTGGAGCCAACCGCCAGTCTGGTTGTGCTGGTAGGTTTGGATCTCGCCGGTCTCGCGCTTCCACTCGTAGCCAGAGGCATCGTTCGGCAACGCATTGTGGAGCGGTGCATAATGCCGTTGGTCGATTTCAGAGCGTGACTGCGCCTTGTCGGTTGCAGGCTCGTGGGCTTCCTGTTGAAACTGCCTTCTTTGCTCTTCGGGGGTTAGTTCTTTGGTGTTGGTCATGGTCTGCTCCTTCGATTGAGGTTGGTGAGCTTGCGTTTCGCTGTTTGGTCTTGCGACCTCGACAGCGGAGGCTTTGCTGATGTCGGTACTGAGACGTTCGGCGAGCGTTGTTGCGTCGTTCGTGTAGATTCGCGCATCTTCGGACGCGCGAGAAACCGACACATAAGCGAAGCGAGTGTTGATTAGTTCGGGGTGCGCTTTGGTGTCCATGTTGACCAGAACTCGATCCGTGGTGAGTCCCTGGGAGCTGTGCGAGGTAACGGCGTAGCCGTGGTCGAAGTGCCGCATCTCGGAGGTGTCGAATGTGAGAGTCCGGGCTTTGTCGCCATCCATGCGGACAGTCATGCTGGTGCCGTCAATGCGTTCCACTGTGCCCAGATCGCGGTTCTTAATGTCCATGTCGGGCTTGCTGACGGTGAACTGGACCCGGTCGCCCTCGGCGAAGTCTCTGGCAATTTCCCGGTAGGCGGCGATGCCATGCAGCCGCTTGGGATCGTAGGTGACGTGCTGGCCGTCCTTTCGTTCGACCGTGAGCTGGTTCGCTTTGGGGTCTGTGGAGACGACAGTAGCGTAGGTGCCGCGCTCAATGCCAAGTTCCTTGCTCCCTCGGGTGTAATAGAGAACGTCGGCTGGCTGGTAGAGCGCAGCCCAGTTGCGGTCGGCGCTGGTCAGCTCTGAACGCTGGGTAAGAACGGTCATCGCATGATTGTCTTTGGATAGGGTGCCGTTGCCCTGCAACTCGGCGCGGATGGCATCGTTGATGTCGCGGCGGCTGGCATTGTCGGGCGACACAACCAGCGTGTTCTCCGGGCGTGCGACATAATCCCTGGCGATGGCCTCGATGCGCTGCTGGCGGTCGGGAATCTCGGTAATGCGGCCCTGCTGCTGAAGAAGTTGAACGCCGGTGGCCGTCTCGTTGCGAGAAAGATGTTCGACGGCGCGCAGCAGTTCCGGGTCTTTCTGGCGCACGATCTGGTCAAGCTGCGATGTCCGCATTCCGGCCACCTGCATCTGCTCGAAGGGCTTTCCGGCATCGACGCCCTGGTGCTGCCGGGTGTCGCCAACGAGCAAGACCCTATCCTGCGGCCCAATCTTTTCGAGAAACGATTGCATCTGGCGGTGCTGGCGAGACTGGATTCGTCAAGCATATAAAGATGCCGGGCGTTCGGATCTCCCGCGCTGCGCTCCACGCCTCCCCTCGCCAGAAAGCCTTGCAAGGTGTCGGCTTGAATTCCGGCGTCGCGGAGCTGGCCGGCGGCTCGACTTGTGGGAGCAAAGCCCTCGACGGCGTATCCGTTCCGTTCCGCGCCCTCACGGATGGCCTCAAGGGTCGTGGTTTTGCCGCTACCCGCCAACCCCTGCAGGCCATGTATTCGGTCGCGGGAGGTAAGCACTTCCTCGATGGCTTTCTGTTGTGCTGGATTCAGGAACTCGCGGGTGCCAGCGTGGTCGGCGGCGTTCTCCTGCCGCATGATCGGTTCGACTGTGGACTGGCCCTGCTGCATGTGCTTGATGGTCGCAAGCTCCTCGGCAATGGCATCGCGGGTCGTGAACTGCCGTCCGGTATCGTGCTTCTGGCCGGGCGCGTGTTGAAACTCTCCGGTAGCCTGTCGTTGCTCGAAGTTGTCGCGTACCTGGCCGTAAGTAAGGTCGCCCATGCCGCGCCGCAAGGCGTCGCGCATGATGTCTCGCTCATCGGTGACCGCCTCGCGCTCGAAGTTGCGGCTCTTAGCAAAGCTGACAGCATCCTGAACCCGTTCCGGGATGCTCGGGACGTGCGTTTGCTCCTGAGTAGACGCCCGTGCCCGTGCTTCAATGACGACGCGATCCGCTTGATTGCCGAACTCGGCCGCAAGCTGCCGGTGGGCTGCGAGTACCTCGGAGGGTGTGTGAATCTCTTTCTTGTCGCGAGTGGAGTGGGCGGCGATCTGCGCCGCCTCCGGCCCGGCAAATCCGCTCTTTTCGAGGTACTCGCGAATCTGTTGGCTGCGTGGGCTGGAAGCGTCGAGATATTCCTGTGTGTATCCTTTTATCTCAGGCGCCCCACTTCTCCCAGGCGTGATTTCGTACCCCAGCCGCGACAGCCGATACATCAGCTCACATTGATACACGGCTGTCGCGAACTGCTGGCTGTCGAAATAACTCTGTGGCTGGACAGCGCGGGTGGAACCGTCCGCTCGTTCGGTCATATTGAAGATGACGGCGTGGGTGTGGAGCTGCGGAGCGGCATAGCCATCGACGGGACGCGCGGTATCGTGCTCAAACTTCGCAGCGACGAATTTCCCGGTGGTCTCGGCGGCGCGGTTGCCGCCGATCCGCGCCTGGGTATACCGCTCCAGTTCCGTGAGGGCGGTTGTCACCGCCTGCCGGTGGGCCTCGCGGACCCGGTCGTCGCCGCCCACCAGCGCAGTCAGTGACACTGATTTAGGTGCTGAAAATGTGGCGTCCCAACCGGCGCGGTGCTCAACAGGCTTCACGGTGGCTCCGTCAGCGGTCGTGTACTCCTGGCCGTTGCGGTGCCGCACCAACTGCCCTCCCGTGAGGGGATTCTGGCCCTCACTGAGACGGGCGAAGTGCTGCTCGTCGATGGCCCCGGCAAGGCCATACCGCTCGGCCATCCGCCCCTGCCATTCACCGAGGATGGTGTCACCTTGCTTCCAATAGTTCTGCTCGGCGGACATGAACTCCTTGGCATGATAGGTCTGCGCCTGGCTGGAACTGAGCGGTTTGGAGATGGTCAGCATGAGGCGATTCTCAGAGACGCATCGGCTGCGGCTCGGCTACCGGAATATCGTCGTCATGTTCATCTTCCGGGCCATCGGGATCGGAGCCGCTCGCCGCGCCATCGGGATCGGAGCCGCTCGCCGCGCCTTCGGGCGGCGTTGGCTCGTGCGGCTCTTTCTCGTCGTCAGTCTTCACAACGGCAGCCTGCGGCTCTATCGGCGGAGCGGTTGTTTTTGCCTCTGGCGACGGAGGCAACGCCGCCTCCAAGTCGAGAGCAGGGTTAACTTCTGGCGATGCCTTCGGAACGAGCGTCAGTGGATCGAATCGCAGTTCGTCACCCTCTACCTTGCGCGGTAGAAATGCCGGTGTGGTCTGCGGCACGTCCATGTACTCGAAGTGAAAGCGGGCGACGTTGTTGCCCAGTTTGAGAAACGCATGGCGGTTCTCAAGGCCGGAGATTTCAGAGTCCATCACCAAGGGTTCGATCTGACGGTCTACGGCGAAGTTCCTGCCCGAGCGGGAGCCGTCGAAGTGCGTCTCCTTCATGCGTTCGATCTCAACTTTGCCGATGGCATTGGACACCCATTCGGCTGCTTTCGGCTCCGTGGTCTTCAGGAATATCTTGGTGGCCGGCTGCGAGAGCATGACTTCGGCCAGGTGTCCGTAGATGACCTCCAACTGGGCCTTGCCCTGAAATCCGAGAACGAGCGGGTTCTTCGATTTCCGGTTTTCGGTGATGGCGGTATGGAGTTGAGGGAGCCGTTGAAGGCTGGCAAGCTCGTCCAGAACGAACCATACGGGAGTCTGTTTGTCCTGCGGCGCGGTCAACAGCCGCATGACGAGCAGGTCGATCCAAAGGCTATGCAGCGGCCTCAGCGCCTCGCGCTCGGTCGGGCTGGACGTAATAAAGATCCATCCCTTTCGGCTGACGGACCACTCGGTCGCGCTCCACGTTTTGTTCTTTGCCTATTCCTTCGTCGGCAGCATACGGAGGCTGTCGGCAACCAAACCGAGAGAGGCCAAAACACCGTTGCGCTGCTGCTGCGCTCCCTTGGCGATCATGGCCTCCATCTCGGTCCCCTGTACCCGCTGGTCGATCTCCGCAGGCTTCGACAGCCATTCCACGAGCTGCTGCGGATTCGGCCCGTAGGTCAAGAGATGGGCAAATATCTTCTGCGGAGTTTCGGTAAAGAACTCGCCCTTTTTGTCGCTGGTCGGCTGGTAAAGCGAAGCCGCGATGGCCTTCGCTTCCGCCCTCCGGCGCAGCTCTTCGGACGGTCCCCAATACGGGCACCGTTCGTCCAACGGATTCAGCACGATGTCCTCGCGCTTCTCGTCGTAGAACCTCTGGATGAACTCGCAGGCCGGGTCGTACACGATGGCCGCATGGCCCCGGCTCTGAATCTGACGGAGGACTTGCATGATGAGCGTCGTCTTGCCGGCCCCGGTGTCGCCCATGAGTTCGATGTGTTGCGATTCGGCCTGCAACGGTATCCGCATCATCTGTTTGGCCTCGGTCGTAACGAAGCCGATACCGTCTCCGCCTACCGTCTTGTTGAACTGCCTGGGAGTGAGCAGGACGGGTCCTTTGAGCCGACGCCCGTACTTCAGTTCCTTGCGGCGGCGAATATCTTTGCGGATGGAGAATGGGAGCTGCGCGAGCAGCGAGAGGAAGCCGAAGAGGAGCGGAAGCTGGTAGATGTCACGGAGCCGGTCGCCCCCGTATACGGCATTCTGGAGATATGTATGGAGACGGCTATCAATGTATTTCTGCTCTGGGCCGCGATAGAGAACATCCAATCCCCGAGCTTCAGCCGCCGCAGACAGTGCCAGCGGAATATGCTGCCCGCCTGAGGCGAGAGTCGTACCATCCTTCACGTCTGACTCGGACGCAAGTTCGGCTCCGGCGCTCACGCCAGCGGCATAAAGCAACTGATATTTATGGTTCCCGTTGAACACACCGCCCACGGCTGTACGGAAGTAAATGGGCGTGTAGAACTGCTGCAAGGGAGTCTGACCTCTGCTGAAGCGGAGGTAGACGAACATGCCCGTCAGTATCAACGCGAAGAAGACTGCGCCGTAGGTGTAGATGGGCGAATGCGGCGGGAAGATGATGGTCTCTTTGCGGCCCCACTTTGGCGTATTCATCATGCACGCTCCAGGTCTTGCAGTGCGTTTTCGGCGACGCTGCGTTTGCGCTTCTTGACCTCGGCAACCATGTTGTCGAAGGCTTCGGGCGTGAGCTTTTGGCCCGTGGCGAGTGGGCGGAAGAGGTTGGTCAGCATGAGACGAATGCCCATGATCTCGGTAAGCTCCGTGCTGGCGGCTACGGAACCAGAGTCGCGGGCAAGCTCGTCAAGGATGAGCTTGCGGATGAGTTCGCCGCGCTGTAAGCCGCGCGACCGCGCGAGCCGTTCGACCGAATCCACTTCGCTCGGACTCAGTTTTGTGGTGACGCCGCGCAGGCGATAGCCTGCTCGTTTCTCGGCGTCAGAAGCGATTTGTGCATCGTCTAGGAGCTTCATGTTTACTCCCTCAATCGTGGTGTCCCTGGGTGTCCCTAAGTGTCCGTAGGGACACCCACTGCCTGTAAATCATTCGCTTTGTTCGCTTGCCCTCAAGTGCCATCAAGTGTCCCTGGCACGACCCTCGGAGGGGTGGAGTGTCAATATGCTTCCGGTGCGTAGCACCGTTTCCACCCCGCCACGGATTTACATGGAGGTTCATGCCTTCAATGCCCGCACAGTTCCCGCGGACTCGACCCCGGCATCTGCCGTCCCATTGGGCTTCTTCGATGGGCGCGTTACAGCACCGCTGGTCGGCGCTTTTCGGATACGGAGAGTGCAGGCAACTTGGGTGGCTTGCGAAGTCTTGAGGAAGTCCTGGAAATCGCGGTCTTTGGCAAAGACGTAGTTGAGAGCCTTGTCTACAACATCGTCTGCCGATGCGTGAATGAAAGCGGCGTACTGATCGACCTGAGCCGCAGTTGTCTCGTCGAGACGAATTGAGGCGCTGATGTGACGGCTTTGGCTGACTTCAAGTAGTGGCATTTGGTACTCCTTTAGGTAAGGGATTGGGGTGTTGATTCACTGGCGAAAACGGACTCGATCTGGAAGCGCTTTGCATCGCGGTCGTAGCCGCGAAGAGCGAGCACTTCGCGGATGACGCGGTGGCCCGGAAGTCGCTCGACATGCACGATGAAATCGACGGCCTCGGCAATCTCAGCCTCCGTGTCAATGAAGGTTGATTGGGCATGATTCCGCATGACGAGATTGGCGAAGCGATGCAGGGCCTTTTCGGCAGAATTGGCGTGGATCGTAGCTAGCGACCCGGCGTGGCCGGTGTTGAGCGAATCGAGCAGCGTTCGCGCTTCGATTCCGCGCACTTCGCCCAGGATGATCCTGTCCGGTCTCCAGCGGAGAGCGGACTTGAGAAGATCGTCGAAAGTGACGTTGGCCTTGAACGTATCGGTCTGGCACTCGACGGCAAGCATGTTCGGCTTCTTGATGTGCAATTCGGAGGTGTCTTCGATAACGACGATGCGCTGATCTTCGGGGATGGCGTTCGCCAGAACGCGGAGTACAGTTGTCTTTCCCGTTGATGTTCCACCACTGATGAGCACGGTCTTTCCAGCCGCGATCTGTGCGGCCAATAGGTCAGCGAGCGGCTGCGTCAGCGTGCCGCGAGCGATAAGGTCATCGACGGTGTAATGGTGGCTGGGAAACTTCCGAATCACAAGTGCGGGCGAAGGCCGCACGACCGGAGGAATGAACGCTGCGAGGCGGCTCCCGTCAGGGAGCTGCGCGTGCAGTACGGGATTGTCTTCGTCCAGATGTTTGCCGAGCTGGTTGGCAATGACTTCGAGGCCCGTACGGAGCCTGCCAGCGTCGAAGCAAACAGTCTCTTCCCGACGCATGATCCCGTCCCGTTCGTACCACCATGACGAATCGGGATTGCCCATGATCTCGCTGATACTGTCGTCGAGCAACAGCGGCTCAATGGGGCGAAGGAATGGAAGGATCAACTCGAAACTCATAGCGGGGCCTCACAGCGATGGAAGCCCAGCGGGTTAGCCGGGCTTCCGTGGGAAAAGAGAAAGAGGCTTATGCGGCCTCATCCTCCTGGTTGAACTCGTCCTGTTCCTGCTCCTCCGGGGCGGCCTTCTCGGCGCGTTCGAGCTTCAGGATCGAATCGACCCGCACCTCCCAGATGCGCTGCTTTGAGTCGGTCTTCTTGCTGTCGTACTCCCGGCTGCGCAACTCGCCCTCGACCTGGATATGAGCGCCCTTCTTGAGCGTGGCGGCGAACTCTCCGAGCTTGCCGAAGACCACGCAACGATGCCATTCGGTGTGCGAGATGTACTTGCCGTCCTTCTTGTAGGAGGACTTGGTTGCCAGCGAGAGAACTGTGAAGCTGCGGTTGTTGTTGGTGCGAACTTCTGCGTCGTTGCCGAGGAAATTCCATGGCCGCGAGCGGCCACCGCCGATGATGAAAAGACGATTCCGTGCAGACTGGATAAGCCGGGAAGAAAAGATCGGAATTGGCATTGGCGGGTAAACCCCGACGAGGAAAATTGATCTGGCGGATGCAAGAGCACCACCGATTGGCGCCTTCGAGCCCGTGGAACAACTTACGACATGAAGCATCGGCTTCTTCCTGGCACAAGGAGGCGACGGATGATTCAAGCAGTGATCGAGAGATGCGCCGGCATCGATGTCGGCAAGACCTTCATTGTGGTCTGCATGATGGGCGGCCCAGCGCATGAAGAACCCCGTGTTGAAGTGCGGAAGTTCGGCACCTTCAACGAAGAGCTTGAGAAGCTGCGACTGTGGCTTCTCAGCGAGCGTTGCACTCACGCCGTGATGGAGAGCACTGGGTCGTATTGGAAGCCCATCTTCAACGTGCTTGAGGAGAGCATTTCGGTCATCCTGACCAACGCTCACGATGTGAAGGGGCGCAAGGGACACAAGACCGATTGGAAGGACAGTCGATGGCTTGCTCACCTGCTTCGCCACGGCATGATCCGCCCCAGCTTCATCCCAGAACGCGGCATCCGCGAACTGCGCGATCTGACGCGTCGAAGAAAGCAACTGACTCACGAGTCGACTGGCGTAAAGAACCGCATCTCGAAGGTTCTCGAAGAAGCGAACATCAAGCTGGGAAGCGTCCTCACGGATATCTTTGGCGTGACTGGAAGGGCGATCCTCGCCGCGCTCCTCGAAGGCCGCATGGAACCCGCAGAGATGGCGGCGCTGGCGAAGAAGAGTGCGAAGCTCAAGATCCCTGCGATCGTCGCCTCTCTCCAGAACCATCGCATGACGGAGACGCAGCGCTTTCTCATCCGCCAGTCGCTCCGGCAACTTGAGTTCCTCGCCACCTGCATTGAGGAGTTGGAGGAGGAGATTCGCCGCCGCATTCTGAGTGTGCCGGAGTATCGCCAGGCAGCCTCTTTGCTGCAGACGATCCCCGGCATCCGGGAAGATGCTGCTGCGTCGATCGTGGCGGAAGCAGGCGTCCACATGGACCAATTCCCGACGGCGAAGAACCTCAGCTCGTGGGTTGGGCTCTGCCCCGGAAACAACAAGAGCGCCGATGTCGAAAAGCCTGGACGAACGACCAAGGGCAACGCCTGGCTTCGCTCGCTCATGGTCGAGTGCGCCTGGGCGGCATCGATGAAGGTTGGATCGTACTTCCGTGCTCGATACCAACGCCTGCTTCCACGCACCGGCAAGAAGCGCGCCGTCGTCGCTGTTGCCCATTCGATTGTCCTCCTGATTCACAAGATGTTGAGCACCGACACCCCCTATCGAAAAGCGGAGGAAGAAACCGAGTACGAACGCAGTCGGCAGAAATATGTGCGGCATCATCTCAAGGCTCTTGCCCGGCTCGGATACATCGTCCCGGAAGTGCCATTGACCGCGCCGGAGTGAGTCTTTTCGGAACAGCCGATGAGGGTTACTTTGTTCTGATACATGGTCGTGTCTCCGTTTGTTGAATTTCCCGATCTTGCTCGGGTCACACCGGGCGGAGCCAAGCGAGAGGGCCCGGCTCCCAAGTGCCGAAGCTCTGCATTTACGGAGGGTCCGGTACGGAAATCGTAACCCGTAGGGCGGCGAAGCCGAAGCAGAAGAGCGAGCTGCCGCAGGGCGCCGGATAGCCTCGAAGCAGTGACCGAGCAAAAGGCGGGATACATACCGGCAGACACATGAGGGAGCAAAGTTTTCATCCGCACTCAGGCTGCGGAAGTCGGCCACAAACGCAACTCGATTCGAGTTGGCATGTCCTTCGCAAGAGGCGCGCAATTCGCCACCGCTGTTGCAGGTCTCGGCGCTCACGACAGCCCGCTCAATCATGCACGGGGATAGGGAGCGGAAAGCAGCCGGATTGACAGCATGAAAGGACATGGAAGCCTCTGGGGTCGTCGAAGAATCCTTAGTCGAATGCCTGGTCGGCCCGGAAACGCACGATGGTCAAACCAAGAGGGTTCACCGCCAGCTCGTTGTTCTTCACGTTCTCGCGGAAGACGTAGGTCACGCTGGCCGTCCATCGCTCCCGCTTGAGCTCGGTATGATCCGCTGGGTTCGTGTACACCTTTTTAAACTCGATCCGCGCCGAATAAGGGGACAATCGGAGGTCGTCAAGCACGACATTCTTGATCTCCACATCCACATACGGGAGTGTGCTGTCATTCCGATAGGTAAGGATGATGTTGTCCTTGCGCTCCTGCTCGATCACGGCGCGCTGCACGTCGCTGTTGAGGAAGTAGAGAGCGTTCGTCTGATCGCGCTCGATGGTGAAGCGATTGCGGCTGAAGTACAGTTCTGCCCAGCGCGAGAGGTAATACTTGTTCTCGGCCTCCTGGGGGCGGTACTGGAAATTGCGATAGTCGATCGCTTCGGCCCGGCCAACATCGTTGATACGGACAATCAATGGGTGCGCGTTGATGAGTGCCTTCTGACTCTTGTAGACGAGCGCGGCGAGCGCGAGGCAAACGGCCACAAGGCACAGAATTGTGACCTTGAGATACGTGTTCATCACCAACGGGTCGCCGTACTGTTCGAGGTAGCGTTCCGCCGCGCGGGTAATCTCCGGAGATGCCTTTGAAGTTGCCGTTGTCATCACTGTGGTCCTCAGCCCATGAGGGCGGCTGTTGCTGCGGTTGTGGCGAGACCTGTAATGACGCCTGTGCCCGCATCATGTCCGCCCGTGTGTCCAGAGAAGATGGTTGCCGTCATGGCCGGAATCTTGAGCAGGATGAAGCCGTTGACGAGGACCAAGAGAATCAGCATGGGAAGCTGCTGAACCATCTGCCCCGGATCGACGAAGCCCGACATGATGGCATAGTAATGCGCGAGCAATTGCGACAGGATGCTCAGGGTCGCGGCGGCGACAACCTTGTAGAAAGAGAAGCCAAGAAAGGCGCGGAGCCAGCCCCAGAACAAGAAGTCCAACTTATCGAAGACAAGGAACGGAATGAAGATCGGCCCGAGCATTCCGACGATGGTACTGGCTATCGCACCGTAGGCGATGATGACGCTGATAAGCGCGGAGAGACCGGCGATGAGTACCTGTATCAGCGCGAAGATGATCGCGTTATAGGGGTTGGTTACGGTGGACATCATGCCCGGCCCTTCGTTCGTTTGGGCCTGTTGCAAAGTGTTCAAAATGTTGGTAGCGCTATCGGTCCCGATCTGGCTCACTAAGTATTGAGCACCACCATTGATGAAACCTTTGAGCGAGTACCCGATGCCAGGGATGCTGGAATCGTAAAATTTCACCATCGTGTAGGCGAAGGTAATGAGCATAAAGAAACTCAGGAACTTTCCCATGTTGAACCCTGGGCCGCCCTGCGCAGAGGCAAGCGCCTCTTGTACGCCGAACCATACGAGCATGATGGTGGCGAGAGCGACGCAGATATGCACTCCCATTGCGTCAACAGTTGGCGCGACGTTGCTGGTCAGTGAACTGCACGCTTGGGTAATCCAATTCAGGAGATCCATAATCTGCCTCGCTCTCGGTCGTGGTTAGTACCGCATCGCTGCCGCAGCGCCGGCATACGACGGCGCGACCGCGTTATAGCCGGACTGGAACTGATTGGCTTGCTGAAACGTCGCCTTCAGAGCGTCTTGCTGCTGCTTCTGCGCGACGATCTGCTGCAGGGCGTATGCCTGGCTCATCTGGTTGGCCTCCTGCTGCGCCATCAACTGAAGGATGAGGGCCTGATTGATGCGCTGGAGGGTGGCGAGTTCGGTGTGCTGCGCAGGGTCCGCGGATTGTGTGGCTGCTTGAAGGGCGTTAATGTCGCCTTGCCGCTGTTGGGAATTGGTGCGGATGGTGCCGAGCGTCTGGATGTTGCTGGCGGTAACGGAGTCATTCAAGTCAACCGTTGCGCCCTGCGCGGCGATCTGCTGTTGGCCGGAGAGGCTGAGATTTCCGTAGCCGTTCAGTTGGCCCGTTCGTGGAACCGATGCCTGCTGGTAGGCATACGACGCGTTCACGCCAGTATTGGCCGAATTAGTCCACGGTTGCGAGTTGCCATAGGTATTGGCGGCCTGATTGACCATCATCCAGACCGATGAGAATGACATGAATGGCTGATAGAGGCTTTGTGGCGACATCGACATCTGGTGAGCGAGGTTGTAGGTAGAGATAGCGTTGTCCGCGAGCTTCACGGAATTGGTGAAAATATTTTGCCCTTGTTCGATCTGCTGGACGGCATGGGCAGATTGGGTAGGGTCGAATACAACTCCGGAGCCGAACTGGGCGCGGGCTGCAGCCGGGGCCGCAATAGAGACGATCAACGCGATTTTGAGAAAAAGATGCTTCATGGCTCTGCCTCCTAAGGCTGAGTGTTGATGGATAGGTGGAATGGGCCGTGACTGGAGTTGCTATTTCTGGAGTGCTTCGATCTGCTGCTCAAGAGCCGTTACCTGTTGAAGCTCTTGAGCACACTTCTGATTGTGGGCAGCTTCCTCCTGCGGTGTTGGAACCTTAGGTTTCTCGCCTTTGAAATAAGACTCGGCACCCTTTGCTCCGAAAGCCGGAGCGATGCAGTCCTTGTTGTATTGCGTATTGAGTGGCTTGTACTGGGCCTGTAGTTTGTCGATCTTCACTTGTTTACTCTCGCAGCCAACAAGGGCGATGCTGAACACGATAGAGAGCATGAGGAAACGGCGCATAGAAACTCCTCAAAAGGTTTGCGGGATGGTGTGATTGGTATACGCAGGCAACAACATATCCTGCGTGAAGTAGACCTTCACTCGATGTCCCTCGCGGATGGTGATGGTCGGTGGTATTTGGATGAAACGATCAAGGATGGAGGTTGCCGACTGCGACACGCTGCCTGCGGCTCCCGTAGTAAATGCCTGAGAACCGCTGGTGGAAATTACCCCGCCACCCTGGGTAATCTCTCCCGCTCCGGCGATGACACCCAAAGCGATTGAAGCCCCGAAGATTTCGAGGTAGTGATTGTCCACCTTGTCTTTCAATCCCTCTTCGCCGATCTGATCGAGGCCGTGGAACTGGTCGAGATCGACGGAGTAGCCGTCCGGCATAATCATCCGATGGAACGCAACTGCCATCCGGCGCTGCTGCCCAAAGCCGGACGCACCGATTTTCTTGGCCTCGCCCAGCACGATCGTCCCATCGGGAATGATGACGTGCTGGTGGTCATGCGAGTAGACCGGATTTGAGACAAGCACCTTGACCGGCCCCACAGCGTCACCGTCCAAGCGATTCATCAGCACCGTATCCAACGTCGTGCCCTCGTAGATAACGTAAGGCTGGCCCGACGCTGAATCTATATTGACCTCGGGCGCACGTTTGGGAGCCTGGGCTGTCTGCGCTTGCGGTTGCTCACCCGGTGCGCGGGGAGCAATCATCGTGCCATCGCCAACAGGGAGCGCGTTGGGATTCCGGGGTTGGGAGCTAGCCGGGGCAATTTGACTCTGCGGCGGGTCTGGGGGGCTGCTGTAGGCCAGATTTGAGGAAAATCGAGCGTTATAAGCGCGTTCCCGGTCTTTCGCGGCGATCTGCTGCTCCTCCTGCTGCGCCGGGGAAAGCGCGTTTGCGCCGCCAGGTTGCTGGGGATAGCCATTTGGCCCGCACGGCTGACCAGGAACACAACCCACAGGAAGGCCGCTCGGCGTGTATCCCGCTGCCGCCGCCTGCTGGGCAGGCGTGGCGTTCTTCAGGGCGGGGTCGCCTGCGGCCGTAGCCGCAAGCGTGGCCTGCTGCTCCTTTTCCTTCTCGGCCTCAAGCTGAGTCTTCAGGTCTGCGACATTGTTATCAGTGTTGTCCTGCAACATCGGCTGCGGAGGCTGGTTCTTGGACGCCGCCTGGGTGGAGGATTTCTTTCCGGCAGAGCTGAAGATGGCGGCAAGAATCACCAGCGCGCAGGCTCCAAGAAACACAAACATCTTCATGTTCTTCTGGAGCACGCCTTTCGGGTCGGTCGCTTTCGTGGTCAATTCCGGCTCTGGCATGGCACTACCCCTTCCGCGTGAATTCCATCTTTTTCTTGCCCAACTCGACGTAGCCCGAGTCCATCACCTTCGGAATGATGTATGTGCCATCGCGAAGGTCGTAGCTGATAAGGTTTGGCTTGCCGTCCTTCATCTCGTATACCGAAAACTTCTCCGGTGCATTCGTCTTGATGTAGGTGAACTTGTCGTCGTGATATATCGACTGAATATCGAAGGGCGCTTCGTTGGCTTTGTAGTTGTAATCAAATTTCAACTGCATGGGGTACGCGCTCTTGTACTCATCGACCGCCTGGCCTACGTGGGACTGAAGCGCAGCTAGCTTCTGTTCGGTTTGCTCCAATTGGGCGGACGGTACATACTGCGAAGGACCGGACGACGCTACGATGGCGGACTGGTCGGCTGGCTGGATGAGCACCTTGAGATCCGGGGCCGCCGATGTGCCGGAGACATCCTGCAGCGTGAACGAGTAGATGTTGCCCTTATCGGTAATCAGGTTAAGATTCGTGGCAATGCCGGCTTTGGCCGGATGGACAAAGCAGAAGTTGCCGACCACATCTACCACCCAGAAATCTTTGTCTCCGGTCGCCGCCTCCATGATTTTTTCCGTCGCCGGAACTTGGATGAGCGTGGTGTACTTCAGCTTGGCACGGATGGGAACGATGTCCTGCGAGTGGTACTGGACAGTGCGTGCCGTCGCGTCCTGCGCGACGGCCACAGTGGAGGAGAGGGCGGGAATTAAGAACAAGACAAGCCCGGCGAGAAAGATGACGGTGCGGTTCATGCGGTTGCTCCTTTGCGGTTGTCGGTGACGGTGACGGCCATCGTGCGGGGCCGGAAGGGAAAGTCCTCGGCGAGACGGCGCAAGCCGTCGGCAATGCCGAAGCGGGCGAAGTAATCGCGCTTCTTGAGGTTGTCGCGAGCGTTGTTGGTTGCCATCCAGTGCGAAACCGAATCGACGTTCAACTGGACCTTTTTGCTGGACTGCGCCTTGCGAATGAGCATCTGTCCGGGTGGAACGAGCCCACCGATAAGGTCAAGTTCTGTATCGTTCAAATGGAACGCCTCGCGGTAAACGTCGCGGTTCATCTCCGGGTTGGCGAGGAATATCTTTGTCGGGCAGCTCTCGGAGACGATCTGCAACATGCCCGACTCCTCAAGCTCCTTGATGGACTGGGTAGCGAGGATCATCGCGGCGTTGTGCTTGCGCCACGTCTTCTGTGCCTGGACGACATAGTTCCTGATCGTCTCGTTCTTGATGAAGAGCCAAGCCTCGTCAAGCAGGAACATCTTGAAAGTCGCCAGCTTCTTCGGGTCGGCGATCTCATTGCTGGCCCGGTGCAGCACGTAAAACAACAGCGGCTCCAATACCTCCGGCGCATCGCCCCAGCCGGCGAAGTTGAAGGTCTGGAAGCGGCTGAACGAAAGCGTGTCCTCGGCGTTGTCGAAGAGGAATCCATATTGACCCCCGCGTGTCCAGCGGTGCAGCCGCTCCTTCAACTCGCCGATGATGTTGCCAAAGTTGGAGATGGTGCGCTGGTCCGGCTCCAGCATGTACATCCGCTCGATCCCGTCCCACAGCCTGCGCTCCTCCTTGAAGTCGAGTCGGTAACGCTGCTCCGCACCCTCGATAAGCACGCGGAAGAAGCTGAAGATAAATTGCAGGTTCTCTTTCGTTTGTGAGAGAGAGAATGGATTGATAGTGAAGTCTCGGGCGTCCTGGCCCACGTTCAAATAGCTCCCACCGAAGATCGTTGTAAGCGATTGGAAGCTCCCACCGATGTCGAAGATGAATGTCAAAGGCGCATATTTCTGGGCATTTTGCAGGATAAAGTTGCAAAAGTAGCTCTTGCCTGATCCGGTCATTCCAAGGATGAGAGTATGCGCCACTTCACCGTTATGTAGGTTCAGGAAGTAGGGCGTGCTGTTGTCAGTCTCAAGCGCGGCAAGGTACTCGGTGCCGAGATGCGCGTTCGTCTTCTCGCCCGGAAGGATTGTAAAGAGAAACGAGAGGTCGGCATAGTTTGTGTTCAACAAATACAGTTTGCGGAGATTGAGCGCGTAGTTGCCGGGCACGGTGGCGAAGTAAGCGTTGAGTTGGTTGTACGTCTCGACGAAGAGATTGCCGTCGGCATTGGTAAAAACCCCGGTGAACTCGCCTACGAGCTGGTCAAGCTCCGCCTTCGCCTTCCCATACAGAACAATCGTGAGCGAGAAATCGCCCAGCGATTGCCCGTCACCCAGAGCACGGAGGCAATCACCAAGATTCTCAATGTCTGCTTGCTTGGACTCATCCACAAGTACATCGCGCGGATTCGTCTTCGTCGCATCGTTACCCATCTGCGACACAAAACCCGTCTTCGACATATTGAAATGGCGGCGGCGTTTCGTGACTTCCTCCGGGCCTAATCCGCTGCAAGCGGCGTCCACTCGGTTACGACATAGAAGTTGCCTGCGATCTTTAGCAGTGCATCTAGCACCAAAGGCCGCGTCTCGGTTATGGACTCTTTCATGGTGAGCACGCGAACAACATGGCCGCCCACACGCAGATGATCGCGCTCCGCCTCGATATTCGAGTTGACGACCTGATAGTCAAGAAACTGTGTGGACTGCGGCCTGCCCGCGATCTGCCGTTCATCAAAATTCAACAGTCGGCGAAAGAAGCGGAGCTGTCCCTGCTGGTTGAGAACCTCAATCTGCATAAAGTCCGCGAGTTGCCGAGCGAATGCCTGGACGCGCTGCTCAAGCCGCGCAAGGTCGCCCTCGATCTGCGTCCGCAGCAAGGTCTTCATATTGTTGTTGGTGAACTGCGCCCGCAGTTCACCAACCGCCCCAGCGGGATCACGAAAGAGACGCGCGAGCGCCGCTCCCACGCCAGTCTTCGACCGCGCCCCTTCGAGGACGATGCAGTAGAAGATTTCGATCTGATAGAGATGGTCGCGCTTCGCTTCAAAGAACTGCCGCTGTTGGTCGGTCGCGGCTTCGACTACAGTATCTTCGTAATGGGCAAAAGGAAGTTCCGGCCGGTTTTGTTTGAAGAGGTATTGATAGATATGGAAGCCAGGGCCAAACGCTTTAAACGCGGCCTCCAACCGCTTGACCGCATACTCCTGGTCCGCATGGTCAACGCTCTCGTAGTCCACTCCGGGGACACGCAGTACCATCCCGAGATCGCCGGACTTCGTAAGGAACGTCGTCTCGTTCCAGAATCCATAGAGGTTGATGTGGTCGTTGAGAGACGCACTCTCTTTCCACGGCTTGATAGTCCTGTCGAGGCGGAGCATTAGACTACCTCCACGCGCGGGACGCCCTGCTTGGCTGCGTCATAGCGGAGCTTGTATTTCTCGGATTTGGCAAGGATGCGAAGAAATGCCGGATCGCTTGTGGTCACCCAATGACCGAAGGCATACCCTCCGATGAAGACGGCAATACCGGCGAGAATCGAATTGAAGATGTTGAACGTGCCCACAGCGCCAACGCAGACAAAGTAGAACAGCGTGCGTTCGACGCCTAAATACGTGAGGGGCTTATGCAGGCTCTTGAAGACCCGGTTGCTCCGGCGGCTTGTGGTGTGTGTCTGCATGAAAGCCCCTCACACTTGAGAAGTTGGTGCGTGGCGGTTGAGAGATGGGGAGGGGAGCCGTTTAGGTTCCCCACAGCCAGCTCAGTACGTTCGTCGCCATCACCGCGATTCCCGTGCCCGCAGCGACTCCGGCAAGCGTCTTTTTCGCGCCGGGTTCTCCGTGTGCGAAGCCGTAGCCGCCAATCACAATCGCAATCAGACTGGCGACCTTTGCGACCGTGCCGGTGAAGAGGGTTTGAAGTGAAGTGAGTCCGCTATCGAACGGCGAACCGGATTGCGCATACGCGGCGATGGGGAGGAAAAGGCACACGGCGGCAAGCAATGCGAATGGATGAATCCATCTGCGAATTGCCTGGACCGTCTTCAGCGGAATTACAATTCGGATGTTGCGGGACATCGGCACCTCCTGCGACTGTGTTCAGTCGGGATATGCCGAGACATTAGGCGGGATCTTCGTTCTCGTCCAATACTTTATTGCGATGGATGGCGATGCTTAAACGAGATGGCAATGAAGATGAGTCGCAACATGAGAAGTCTTACGAGGATTTGTTATTTTGTCCGCCGAAAGACAACCGCTGCTGTTCTTGCCTCTCTGTCGCTCGTTGTGGTGGCTTCTTGTGCGGGCTTGGCTCCGCAACGGAGAACCGCTTCTCAAGGTCGCGGAGCAACAAAGGAAGAGCCTCTTGATCGTGTTCTTCCCGATAGGCAATCGCTGAATCAATGGTCCAATTGACGCCCTCAATTGGCCGGGTCGTCAGGTCCTCATGTAAGGGTTCACTTTGACGTATTAGTGCAATGCAGAGACGTTCCCTGACCATCCATTGCACATGCTCCGAATTGAATGTGGGATTGGAAATCTTGGGCTTTATTCCTTGCCCCTCAAGCATTTCCAAGAGTCGTTCATGCGCCCTCGGATGGTGCCTCGGGTCGCTGAAAATGGCTAGTCTTCCATTCAACGATTCGGCGGGCAGTTCGCTTTACGCGGCGAAATGATCGTCCTTGCGAATGCAGACCACCAAAGGCTCGTGCATCACAGGCTGAATGCAGTAACCATCTGGTAGCACCGGAAGGGTCACGAGCGCAGCGTCCAATTCAGCCGCTCGCAAGCGTTTGATTACGCCCTCCGTGTCGCCGTTCTCAGGATGAATGCTGCCCTTCGGAAAGAGGTCCCGGTAGGCGTCGCACACCGTCGAAATCACCTAGAGCCTGTTATTAACTTCAGCCGGGAATCCGGGTCAGTTTGGCAAGCATGAGTATGGCGAAGGCAAGGTAGTGGAGTCCTCCGAGCGTGTGGGCGAGCCGTTCATAATCGCGCGCGAGGCGGCGGAAGCGCACCGCCCAGGCGAAGCTGCGCTCGACCACCCAGCGGCGCGGCAGCAGCACGAACCCGCGCTTGGCCTCGGTATGTTTGACCACTTCCAGCCTTACTCCATGCGCGGCCGCCGCCTCCATTGCAGCCTCGCCGGTGTAGCCCTGATCGACGAAAGCCAGCTCCACATGGTCCCCGGTCACCTCCTGCACCGCCCGGGCCAACTCGCCGACCTGGGCGCGGTCCTGCTCGTCGGCCGCGGTCACGTGCAGTGCCAGCAGGTGGCCCAGCGTATCGACCGCCGCATGCACCTTCGAGCCTTTGCGCCGCTTGGCCCCGTCATAGCCGGCGCGCGCGCCCGACTCCGGCGTCGATTGCAGCGTGCGGCTGTCCAGAATCATGGCCGTCGGCTGAGCATTGCGCCCGGCAAACTCGCGCAGCAGCAAGCGCAGATCCTCGACCATGGCCTCAAAGCAGCCCGCGTCCATCCAGCGCCGCATCTGCTGGTACACCACCGGCCACGGAGGCAGGTCATTGGGCAGCATGCGCCACTGATTGGGGTCCCTTCAGAAAACGGACGATAGAGCACGCTAAGGGTGCGCAGATGCAGGAATCCACCGGTAGAGCGTCGGAACAGAGACCCCGAGGTTGGCGGCTACATCTCGTGGCGGCACTCCGGTGGCGAGCAGCTTCTTGGCCGATTTGATCTTGCTTTCCGTCATTTGGCGTCTACGTCCGCCTATACGACCGGGCTGGCGGGCGACTCTAAGGCCGGCGATTTGCCTTCCAAGTGCATAGCCGAACTCCTTGGACTACACCCAACGCCGTGTCCGTAAGACGATCCTTCAACGGACAGTTTGGAAACCATCACTTCATCGCTTGAAACCCAGCAAACCGTGTCTCACATACCTGGTACGGTGATATTCTCACATAAGGCCCGCCAAACGTTACAAATTATGCCAAAAACTCTCATCGGCTACGCACGATGCTCGACGGACAAGCAGGACCTCACCGCACAGCGGGAAGCTCTTGTTGAATTAGGCGTAGCTGCAGATCGAATCTACGTCGATCACGGATTGACCGGAACGAGCCGGGCCAGGCCAGGGCTTAACCAAGCGCTCGCCGCTGTTCGCAAGGGCGATATGCTGGTCGTGCCGAAGCTGGATCGGCTCGCCCGCTCGGTACCCGATGCACGCTCAATCGCAGATGAACTGGCAGCACGAGGCGTAACGCTTGCCCTCGGCCAAAGCCGCTATGACCCAAACGATCCCATGGGCAAGATGTTCTTCAACATCCTGGCTACCTTTGCGGAGTTTGAAGCTGACCTGATTCGGCTGCGCACCCGTGAGGGCATGAAGATCGCCCGCGCAAAAGGCCGACTTCGGGGCAAACAGCCCAAGCTGTCAGACAAGCAGCAGAAAGAACTGGGCCGCATGCATGGAACAGGCCAGTACACGATCAGCGACCTGGCGGAATTGTTTTCCATCTCTCGCCCCACCGTCTACCGGACGCTCCTTCGTTCTCCTCTTCCATAGTTTTTCTTTTTTCTACTGGAGCACATTGGTCTCTTTGCTTGAGTGCTTGGTGAGTGGTTTTGCGATTCGGCACCATCCAGAAGCATCGCGTCCGCTTAGCGCGTTTCTCGTTTGCAGGGAAACGGAGGCTAACGAGGTCACTTGCACTCGAAGGCTGCTAGTTGTTTGCCGTCAACCGCTAATGCTGCGCACACACGAGACCATGCGGAATTCCCGTATAGCGCTGTTTGCAGGTAGGCCCACGTGAGCTGCTGTAAAGTCGATACTCTTTCCGGGCTCTCGTCCGTTGTCTCTGCCGCGTGATAATCGGCAATGCCCCCAAGCGAGTGTTCTCCACCTTTGAGTATCAGCAGGCATTTCGAGGCGGGACTTAGAAAGTAAGGATCAGCTCTCCAGTCCGGTCCACGAGTTGTCATGTGGGAGTAGTCGCGGTCGCCGTACACAATAAGAGCTGGCGTTGTCATTTCGGCGAAGCTGGGTTGGAGAAACGGAAAGCGCTTTGCTGTTTCCGGGTTCAGGTCGGCACCGCCTCGTCCCGGTGCGGCAAGGAGAACCCCGGCTTTGATCCGGGCGTCCTGGAGATCTATCGTTGCTCCGGTTTCCGGGTCCGGAAGCCTTGCACCGAGCAACATGCCAACTGTCTGCCCTCCCCACGAGTGTCCTGCCGCCGCGATGCGCTCCCGGTCCAGGCTGGTTCCCGACGCCGCAAAGAGCTGCTCGATAGTGTCGAGTTGGTCGAGTGCGGAGATGATGTCCTGCGCACGGAAGCGCCAGATAGAAGGCCGCCTTGGATCATCTGGAGAGAGCGCAAGGGTTCTGGAATCCAGATGAGTCGGCTGGATGACCACGAAGCCGTGTGCGGCCCAGAAATCGACCAACGGACCGTTGCCGTTCCTGGAGGAGCCATTACCGTGCGAGAAAAGGATTACCGGCAGTCTGCCACCGATCCGCGGCACTGAAATACGTACCTGGAGCGCTGCGCCACGAGCCGGCTGCGCAGGAAACTCCATCTCAAACCGCGCTATCGGAACGGGAGCCGGAAGAATTTCTCTTATGTTCAGAATATTTGCAGCACTCATGCGTCGTCCTTTCGGGGTCCCGGTTCAGATGGGTAGGCTTCGGTGCGAGGGAAAAGGTGCTCAACCACTTTGGGCAGGTATTGCGTGACGAAGTTCTTTGCTGTTGCACCTTTGAAGAACTGCATCGCTTTCTCTTCGATCACCATGTTGGCAAGCCCATGGAGGGCTGCAATGCCGCACAGCATCTCTGCCGAGTCCTCGAAACTGCCTGGTTGCGGAACAGCGTTGGAACGGTAGGCGAGGACCGCATGTCCAAGGCGGATACCTGGCTCCCTGCTGGCCGCTGAGAGCCGTAGATCACTGCGATCGACCAGATCGTTGCGAAACATAAGCCGGAAGTGCCCCGGGTAATCGACGGCGAATTTGATGAAGGCCAATCCCACCGCGCGTACATCGGCAACGATGTCCTCCGAACGGCCAGCACCGTCGATATACCTTCCCGCTCGTTCGTAGGCCAGGATCGCCACCTCCGTCAGAAGTCCTTTCGCTCCGCCGAAATGATGCGCGGGCGCTGCGGGCGACACACCGGCCCTCTGTGCGGCTGCACGTAGGGAAAACCCCTCAATCCCACCCTGCGCAATCATTTCGTCGGCAGCTCTGATGAGTGCCGCGCGTAGGTCGCCGTGATGGTAACTGTCTCGTGGTTTCGAAGTAACAACATGTTTATCTTGACGCCGTTTAGATAAGGGCTTATTCTTGTTTGAAGTGGTCGAAGCGGTTCCTGAAAGACTGGTGCGGCCCATAACTAAACACTGTACAGATAAATGCCGAAGAAATATATCTCCGGCTGGAGGAATACATGAGTAAGGTCTGGTTCATCACAGGAGCATCGCGCGGCTTTGGGCGTGTTTGGGCTGAAGCCGCATTGGAGCGCGGCGATAAGGTTGTCGCGACGGCTCGCAAACTGGAGAGCATCGCGGATTTGAAGGAGCAATTCGGCGACAGCGTCCTGCCGTTAGAGCTGGATATAACGAACGCCGTGCGTGTGCCCGTCGCGGTGCGCGAGGCCTTCGAGCACTTCGGGCGCATTGATGTTCTGGTCAACAATGCCGGATACAGCCTGATTGCCACGACGGAGGAGGCAGCTGACGAACAGATTGCAAACCTGTTTGACGCAAACTACACCGGCGTAGTGCGCGTTCTGCGCGCCGCTTTGCCGCTCATGCGGGAGCAGGGAGGCGGTCACATCCTTGGTGTGACAAGCAGTGTGGGCGTGGTCCCCGCACCGTTCATCGGTGTCTACTCTGCCACGAAAGCGGCTGCTGAAGCTTTGCACGAAGCTCTGGCCAAAGAGGTTGCGCAGTTCGGGATCAAGGTCACGATGATCGAACCTGGAGCCTATGCCACGGAGTTTGGAAAGAGCGCCACGCGCGCGAACACGCTGGAGGTCTATGACACTCTACGCAAGGACTTCATCGGCACCCTGATGAAGTTGGAGCGCGGCAATCCTAAAGCCACCGGAGAAGCCATCCTCAAAGTTGTGGATGCGGCGGAGCCACCGCTGCGCCTCATCCTTGGAAGCACTGCGCTTCCGGAGATACGTTCGACATATGCTGACCGACTCGCTACATGGAGCGCATGGCAGGCTGTTTCAGACTCCGCACAGTAAGGGCCGATGACTCTCGGCATCTCCCTTGGGAGCACGGGCAGCAAAGCCGTGCTTCAGAACCAGCGCTAGATTGTAACTCTCTTGAGGTCGGCTTCTCGAAAGTGATTAGCCGAAGCGCCTCATCTGACGAGAACAGACCGAGTCACTTGTAAGGTGAGATTCAGTACCTTCGAGCTCCGACTGCTGCGGCAACTCAGTCGACTCTCAAGACAATTGTTGGCCGCCAGGTAGTGCTGAAGAATACCCGTCACTTATCGTTGAAGGTCACAGTTCTGTGACTTGTCCCGTTCTGTTCTCATAAACGTTCGTTTGTAAGAGGACTGACATGCCCCGCCGTTCGATTCTTTCCGCCTCTGAGCGGGATGGTTTGCTTGCTCTGCCCGACAGCCGAGACGACTTGATCCGGCGCTATACCTTGAGCGAGCACGATCTCTCCATCGTTCGGCAACGCCGCGGCGCGGCGAATCGGCTGGGCTTTGCAGTGCAGCTCTGCTACCTCCGCTATCCCGGTATTGTGCTCGGCGTGGACCAGCTCCCGCTGCCTGCGCTGCTTCATCTGGTCGCCGGCCAACTCAAAATTCCTGTGGAGTGCTGGGTCGAGTACGGGGAACGTGCTCAGACCCGGCGAGAGCATCTGGTGGAGCTTCAAACAGTCTATGGCTTTGCGCCGTTCACCAGAGGTCATCATCGGCTTGCTGTCGAGGACCTGATTGAGACGGCGATGCAGACGGATAAGGGGATCGTACTTGCGGCTTGTCTGGTCGAGATGCTGCGGGAAAAAGCGATCCTACAGCCGCGCCTGAATGTGATCGAGGATGTTTGTGCGGAGGCGCTTACACGCGCGAACCGCTCCATCTATAAGCAACTGACCGATGCGCTGACCGAAGTTCACCGCGAGCGACTGGACAGTCTGCTTCAGCGGAAAGCACAGAGCAACATGACTCAGCTTGCCTGGCTACGCCAGGCGCCCTTGAAGCCAAACTCAAAGCATATGCTGGAACACATCGACCGGCTTCAGACGTGGCGTGCTCTCGAACTTCCCTCTGGTATCGACCGGCAAATTCATCAGAACCGGTTGCTGAAGATCGCACGCGAAGGCGGTCAGATGACATCTGCCGATCTGATGAAATTCGAGCGCGAGCGGCGCTATGCGACGCTGGTCGCGATAGCTATCGAAGGAACGGCAACCGTCACCGATGAAGTGATTGATCTCCATGATCGAATCGTCGGCAAGCTATTCAATACTGCGAAGCACAAACATCAGGAGCAGTTTCAAGCTGACGGCAGAGCCATCAACGACAAGCTTCGGCTCTATGGACGTGTTGGGCGGGCATTACTTGAAGCCAAACAGAGTGGCAGTGATCCGTTCGCCGCCATCGAAACCGTTGTGTCCTGGGACGAGTTCGCGAAAAGCATTACGGAAGCGCAAAAGCTCGCGCAGCCGGAAGACTTCGACTTCCTCTACCGGATCGGCGAGGGATACGCGACACTGCGACGGTATGCGCCGGAGCTGCTGAATGCACTCGGACTGCATGCGGCTCCAGCCGCAAAGCCGGTCCTCGACGCCATCGAACTGCTGCGCAAGATGAACTCCGGCAACCTTCGCAAGTTGCCCGATGACGCTCCGTTCGACTTCATCCGCGAACGCTGGTCCAGGCTCATCTTTACCGATGCTGGCATTGATCGCCGCTACTACGAGCTATGCGCATTATCGGAGCTCAAGAACGCCCTTAGATCGGGAGACATCTGGGTTGAAGGGTCCCGCCAGTTCAAGAACTTCAACGAATACCTGCTGCCTGCTCAGAAGTTCGCCGAGCTCAAAGGAGCCGATGAACTTCCGTTGGCGGTCGATTCCGATTGCGAGCGGTACTTGAAGGGACGACTCGACACGCTCAACGATCAGCTCCAATCAGTCGATCGGCTGGCTGCCGCCAATGACCTGCCGGATGCAATCCTGACCGACGCCGGCTTGAAGATCACGCCGCTCGACGCTTCGGTACCGCAGCCGGCACAGAGCTTGATCGATCAGATCGCGGCTTCGCTGCCACACGTCAAGATCACCGAACTGCTCCTCGAAGTCGACCAGTGGACCGGCTTCACGAAGCACTTCACTCACCTGAAGAGCGGGGATGCCGCGAGGGATCGGACACCCTTGCTGACCACCATACTCGCCGATGCAATCAACCTTGGACTGACCAAGATGGCTGAATCCTGTCCCGGATCAAGCTATGCAAAACTCTCCTGGCTCCAAGCCTGGCACATCCGTGATGAGACCTACGCCGCGGCCCTCGCCGAACTTGTAAACGCTCAGTCTCGGCAACCATTCGCAGAGCACTGGGGCGATGGCACGACATCGTCCTCAGATGGACAGCGCTTCAAGGCTGGAGGAAAAGCTGAAAGCACCGGTCATATCAATCCCAAGTACGGGGCCGAACCGGGCAAGCTCTTCTATACCCATATCTCGGACCAATACGCACCGTTCAGTTCCAAGGTCGTCAACGTCGGCGTGCGAGACTCCACCTACGTCCTCGATGGATTGCTTCATCATGAATCCGACCTGCGGATCGAGGAGCATTACACCGATACAGCCGGCTTCACCGACCATGTCTTCGCCCTCATGCATCTGCTCGGGTTCCGTTTTGCTCCGCGTATCCGCGACTTGAGCGATACCAAGCTCTATCTGCCGAACAGCAAAATTAAGTGCCAGGCACTTGCGCCCATGACAGGCGGGACCATCAATCTCAAGGCAATTCGCACGCATTGGAACGAGATCCTTCGTCTGGCCACTTCAATCAAGCAGGGCACCGTCACGGCTTCGCTCATGCTTCGCAAGCTGGGCAGCTATCCTCGCCAGAACGGCCTCGCTGTCGCCTTGCGCGAGCTGGGCCGGATCGAACGGACGCTCTTCATTCTCTCCTGGCTGCAGAGCGTCGACCTTCGTCGCCGCGTTCACGCGGGCCTCAATAAAGGCGAGGCTCGGAATGCGCTCGCAAGAGCAGTCTTTCTCTGCCGACTCGGGGAAATCCGAGATCGCAGCTTCGAGCAGCAACGCTACAGGGCGAGCGGTCTCACGCTCGTTACGGCCGCAATCGCTCTTTGGAACACTGTCTATATAGAGAGGGCAGTCAAAACCTCAGAGCTCCGAGGCCAAACCGTCGATCCCGCGCTGCTCAGGTACCTCTCACCGCTCGGCTGGGAGCACATCAACCTCACCGGAGACTACCAATGGAAGGGCAAGAGGCCGGCACCTGGCAAATTCAGGTCGCTACGAACCCCAAACCTTCCTTAGCGTGCTCTATAGTCCGTTTTCTGACGGGACCCCTGATTGCCCGTCTTGACCACGTACCGCACCCCGTTGAATACCGCGCGCAGCGAGTACTCCCGCTGCGCAGCGTCCTCCCGGCACAAGACCAGATAGGGCGCCACAAACGCCCACTCCTCATCCGTCACATCGCTCGGATACCCGAGTTGACCACGATTGCCCATCCCAATATCGTCAGACCAACTCTCCGCAATTCCTATGCCTTTGTTTCTAAAGGAACAAGCTTAATAACAGGCTCTAGGGTTCAATGAATTGGGTGAAGCCGAGTCGAAACGGCCGCATCGTCGCCTGGTGAATTGCCTGAACCGCTTTGACGATATCTATTCGGGTTTGGAGCAATTCGCGCGCGAATCGGAGTAGCGATTCGCCGGCGGGAGTGATGGTCATTCCGCCACGATCCCGCTCAAATATTTGGATGTGAAGGGCGTCTTCTAGCTCGTTGATCTGCCGGCTAAGCGCGGACTGAGCTAACGCGATGCGCGTCGCAGCGGCGGTGATCGTGCCCTCTTCCGCGATTGCGACAATGCTCTTTAGGTGTTTGAACTCAAGGTGATCGTAGATACTCAATGGACATGCCCCCCGAAACTCTAGTAAGCGGTGGTGCTGTCGTACCGGGACTTGCATCCCGTAACTTGTTTCACTTCAATTAGAACCAAAGTGGTAAACAAAAGTTGCGTATTTCAAGGCAACCCGATGAACCCACAATAGTGAGACGCAGAAAACCCCCATCTCGTTTAAGCATTGCCATCCATCGCAATAAAGTATTGGACTCACGGGCGTGCTTTGGCTAAAGCTCAACGGACAGACAATCCGCGAGGGCTGAACCGGAGGATGCAGCGTGAGTCTCAATTTGATTCAAGAACTCGAATCCCGGCATGGAGCGTTGAAGGTCTCGGACCTGACCGAACTCCTGGGAGTGGACGATAAACACATCTATCGCATGGCCGCACGGGGTCAACTTCCGAGCTTTCGCGTCGGTGGTGCCGTCCGCTTCGATCCCCACGAGGTCGCAAACTGGTTGCGCCTAAAGTATGGAGACCCCTCGCTCCCACCCAAGAAGAATCCACGGGGAGAGGCTGCGCACTTGCCGGAGGCATCGAGCGCAGCGTAGTTCGCTGATTATCCAACAGTGTCTCAGTTCATTTAGGCAAAATCCCGGACTTGAGCCATGATGGGAGCGAATCCGATGCGGACGGGGGCGAATCCGAAACGTTGAACGATCCGGAGGCAGAGTTCGGTACCGAGGAGGTCGCTCCTGAGGAAGAGTCTTGATCGATTATTCGGTATCTCACCTCTCCTCCAAACGACAACGCGGCCGCGGTTCTCCTCTGATACTCAGCATTTTGTAAAAGTTCCACGGAGAGTTCTTCAATCTGCGCCCAAAAGCCCTGCAGCGAACTACACACTCGGGAGAAGTCATCCCGCAGCTGATTTTCGACAGGCACGAAGTCTGAGAGATCGCGATCGAACATCACTTTTGTCCAGAGGTTGTACTTCTCAATCTTGTCTCTCTTGGGAATCAGACGAGTCTCGTTCTCATCTTTAGAGTTGCCAGGATAGGGTGGTGTAAACGATTCCGGTAAATCTTAACGCTTGTCTCAGCGCTATCGAGCTGTTCGGTGTTGATCCTGGCTTCTTTTCTGGTGCAATCGCGGTAAAATTCGGAAAAAGCTTTAGCGGCTTTGATTGCCACTTCGACAGCCCGCTGGAGATTTGCCCAAATTTCTTCGGCAAACTTCAGATCGTCTACATTGCTCTCGATCTTCCTTAAAGCGCGTGTCATGTTTACATACGCTGTGTAGTTATTCATGGCGAATGTTTCCAGATTGGGGTTGATGCCAAGCCGGAGATAGATAGAACCGGGAGCTCTAAGCGGAACGACGTGCATTCGCCAAACTATCTCGTATTTCGATAAGTACGGTTCGAGCTTCGTCCATGTTTCCTTTTCCAACTGATCGCCGTGACTAAGCAGCGAAATTCCCTGATCTGTGTCCATGTCCCCTCCAACCACTACCAGTTCGGCGCGGCGTTAGCATCTTCAGCCATGCCGTTGCTATACTCAATTCATAGGTTTTGGTGTGACCGCTGCTTGCATGTCCCCAAAGCGCCGGAAGTTTGAAAAAGCCACCAGCAAATGGTGGCTTTTTCCATTCTAGGCGGGACTCAGGCGACCAGCGCCGCGAGCTCGCCGCTGTTGACCTTCTGCGCCGCGTCTTTCGACCGGATGCCTTTCAGGTACACCATCGTCGATTTGATGTCGCGGTGTCCCAGCCAGCTCTGCACGGTGCGGATGTCCACGCCGTCCCGCAGGTGGTTGGTGGCGAAGGTATGCCGGAATTTGTGCAGAAAGAAGTTCATGCAGTACGGCCCCACGGCACACTTGTTGTTGTGCTCGGTCACGCACTGCTTGCAGTTGAGGCCGGCGCGCTCCGCAACGCGCTTGACGACCATATCCATCTCGCTGTCGGGTTTGCCGCGACCATTGGGGAAGACAAGCTGGTTCGGTGTTGCCTTGCGCGCCTCTTTCCGCTTTCTCAGTCGCTCGATCAAACCGGATGGGAGCGGGACTACGCGCTCCTCCCAGTTTTTCGGAGTGAAGCGCCAGTGCGGTTTCGCCTTCAATCGGACATCCTGGTTGCGAAAGTCGATATCCTTCCACTCGACGTAGCGGATCTCCTGATCGCGGAAACCGGAACCAAGGACAAACTTGAGCAGTGTGGCTTCGTCGTCTGTTGCCGCCCGGAACATCGCCACCAACTCCTCCGGCTCGTACACCGGGCGGATGGTATCGACGTAGTTCGGCCAATCGCCCTTTTCCATCAGGCCCGAGCGTCCATGCTTCTTGAACAGTTGCAGCACCGTCACTACCTTGTCGTAGACGGTACGCGCACCCAACCCCTGCTCGTAGCAGTAAGTCATGAAATCGAGCACGTCGTCTCGGGTCGCGTCCTCGACGTACTTCTTTTTGTAAGCGGCACGAAGCAGGGTGTCGAGCGTGTAGCGGTAGGTCAGATGGGTGCGAGGCTTGCGCTGCATCTTCACATAGCGGAGATAGGCGTCGATGGCATCGCCGATTGTGGTCTTGGGCGCAACCTCCGGCTCCGGCTCGGGTGCGGCAATGAGGCCGTCGCGGACGGCGCGCAGTTCGATGGCCTTGCGGCGGGCCTGGTCGATGGCCTCGTCTTTGGCAACGGCGGTGCGATAGCGGCGACCGCTCCGGCCACCGACGCGCCACTCGATGTAATAGGCGCCTTCGGGGTGGACTTCGAGCTGGCCGTTGATGCGCACCCGGTCCTTGAGCCGCCCGTTGGCTTCAGGAACTACGGAGGCAAAGCGCCAACCACTGGCGGTTTTGATTTTCTTGATGAGGTTAACGCGGTCCGCGTAATCGGGAGCGTTGAGAAGAGCACCGAGGGGCTTGAGAGTGGGCATCGAAAGAGTCCTCCTCTAAGGACAACTCTATCAAAGCGTGGACACCATCGTGGACACCAAGGAGGTAAATTACTGATTCCAAAGGTAGCCGGTTAGAAGGCAGCACTCTAACCAACTGAGCTACGTCCCCACATTTTTTCTACAACTGCTTGAGTAAAGCGGCATGGAATAGGTGAGGTGGCAGCTTTCGCCTTGTTCTCTCGCATTCATCCGTTTCACTGCTTCGGATTTGCCTTGATGCTCTTTCGACAGCAATGCAAGCATCGAATCCGCCGCTAAAACGACTAGCTCATCCTATCAGACGGATCGGCTTCTTGTGTTGCCTTTCCGGTCAGAGGAACTTTCGGCGTGTCCGGCGCCAGTGTGAGCGCCACTCTCTCTTGTGTTTGAGCCCCCTGCATCTACAGGACTACGCAGTGGATGAGAAGACTGGGTCGACGAAGAACTGGAAGGGCTTGCCACGGATTCGAGAAATTGGGCCTGATAAGCCGGTCTCCGATTCGGCAGACATCCCTCACGCGCTTTCCCGTGCTCGGCAGAGAGCGGCTTATGCGGGCGAGGGGATCAGTTGCGGCTCCTCCAGGTTGACGGCCTTGTTCGCGACCGCCGCCGCAACGCCTGAGGCGAAATCGACGTGCGCGTTCGCGACGGGCTGGCGGCCGGCGCGGACGCAGTTGATGAAGGCGCGGCAGGCGGTGAGGGTCGGGTCTTCACGCGGTCGACCGCGAAGCCCTTGCCGATGCCGCCGGGGTCGAGCTCCAGGCCGGGCGCGGTAAAGCAACGTGCGTGCGGCTTCGTTGAGCCGGACCTTCCGCCAGCCGGTCTGCGCGCGCAGCCTTGCGAAAGCGGCGGCGGAGGGAACGCGGCCAGTGCTGCGGAAGAAGGCCCAGCTCTTCATCAGAGCGCCGACGGTGATGTCGAACGCGCCGCCGGAGCGGGCGCTCCAGGCGAGCGATTCGCGCAGGAAGGGCAGGGTTTCGGGGTCGGTGGTGACGGGCTTCGCGGTTGATGCGGGAGAGCTCGCTTTGCGGCTGGTAGTTGCTGAGCAGCGCTTCGAGCTGGTCGATCACGGCGAAGGAGCGGGAGGCCTCGACCTCCGCCTGCGCGTTGCTGCCGGCGAAAACAAACAGGCTGTAGGTGGTGCCCATGGCGGGGTGGTCGAGGAGAAGATCTGCTGGCGCGAAGCGTTTTCTGTGCGCGTGACAGTTGCAAAAGGCTGCCGGTTGCAGCCGACAGCGACAGCAGCGCCAATCAGTGCGGCTGCCGCTTGCACGCAGCGGGGGCGACGGATCAAACGTTGAGCCCCGGCTCCTTGTAGCCCATACCCGCGAGCACGCCGTGCATGTAGGCGTAGCTGGCGATGACGCCGGGCATGGGCTCGTCGGCATGGACCTCGTACTCGAGATCGACGAAGCCTGGATAGTGGATCGCCATCAGTGCCTCGAAGATTGCGCGCACCGGCATCAGGCCGTCGCCGACCGCGACCTGACTTTCCTTGCTGGTGAAATTGGTAAGGTCCTTCATGTGCACGTTGAACAGACGGGGGCCCGCTGCGTGGATTGCCGCAACAACATCGGTGCCGGCGCGCACGGTGTGGCCCACGTCGATGCAGCATCCGATGCGCGGGTCCATTCCCTTTACGGCTTGCAGCACATCAAGCGGCGAGTGCCAGATCTTGTCTTCCGGACCGTGATTGTGGATCGCGATGCGGATGTCGTACTCCTTGACGAACGTCTCGATGCGGGGCAGCGTCTCAGGCGCGGGATCGCCGGCGACGATGACGCCGATGCCGGCGCGCTTGCAGTAGTCGAACTTGGCGCGTATGTCGGCGTCCTCATCCTTGGCGAAGTAGATGGCGCCGGCGGCGTGCAGCGTGATGCCGGCGGCGGCGTAGTCCTTGAGAGCCTGCGCTTCGCCGTCGGGATCGGTCGGCAGGTGGTCCTTCGTGTCCTTCACGTTGAGCGCGGTTAGGTTGAGCTGCTTCATCCAGCCGATCATCTGCGCGCGCGTGAAGTTGCGAAAGGTATAGCTGGCCAGGCCGAGCCGCACAGGCGAGGGCTTGCCTGCTTTTTGTGTGGGCTGCCGCGGCCACGCGGGCAGGGAAGTGGCGGCCGCGAGCAGCGCGCCGGCGCGGAGCAGATTGCGGCGGGAGAGAAGGCTCGTCATGGAAGAATCGGCTCTCGCTTTCTTGTATTTGTAACTGTTTGAAGCACAATTGCGGATTTAGATATGCGGCGCCCAGCCCTTCTCGTACTCGCGGCCCCACAGCTTCATGGCTGCGGAGTCGTTCTGGATCTTGCCGTCGGCTTGGTCGAGCGCCAGTTCCCGGTTCACCGCCCAGGCAATGTTCGAGAGCTGCAGCATGGTTACCGCCACGTTGCCGACAGCAACCGGCGCATGGAGTTTATCGCCCTTGCGAACGCCGGCGATGAAGTTGGCGAAGTGGGCGTCCGTCATCGAATCGCTGCCTACGAGATCGGTTGACGAGGTCTTCTCGCCGGTCTTGTACTCGCTGGTCTTATTGCCTTTCAGGTCGTAGATCTCGTAGCCGTCGCGGTCGACGAGCACGCTGCCGGTGGTGCCCATAATGACCGAGCCGCGGTCGCGATTGTAGAACCTCATCCCGTTGCAGCACTTGCCTTCCCAGTCGATCATCTTGTCTTCATAGGTAAAGCTGGTCAGCAGCGTGTCGTAGAACTGCCAGTCGTCCTTGAACTGGTAGCGGCCGCCGGAGGAAGTGATGCACTGCGGGTAGTCGACGCCGAGCGCCCAGCGGCAGACATCCACCTCGTGGGTTCCGTTGTTGAGGGCTTCACCGGTGCCGTAGATACGGAACCAATGCCAGTTATACGGCTGCACGTTGTTCTTGTAAAGCTGGCGCGGCACCGGACCTTGCCACAGGTCCCAATCGAGCTGCGGCGGCACAGGAACTTGCTGACCGATGCCGATCGACTTGCGCACATTGCTGTACCAGGCCTTGGCGTAGTAAGCCCGGCCGATGGCGCCGTTGTGAATTTTGTCGACGATCTCGATAGTGTGCGGCGAGGAGCGCTGCTGGGTGCCCATCTGCACCTGCTTGTTGTACTTGACCTGCGCCTGCACCAGCAGCGCGCCCTCGGCCGGGTTGTGGCTGCAGGGCTTCTCAACGTAGACGTGCTTGCCCGCCTGGAGCGCGAGGATGGCCATGGGCGTGTGCCAGTGGTCCGGCGTCGCGATGGTGATTGCGTCGACATCCTTGAGCGCCAAAACCTTGCGGAAGTCCTGCTCACTTCGCGGCGCTTCGCCCATTGCTGTTTCAGCGGCCGCGGCGAACTTCTTGAGTGTGTTTGTATCGACATCGCAGACGTGCGAAATTCGCGCTGCGCTCTTGTTTGCCTTGAGGGCGGCAAGATGCGCGTACGCGCGGCTATTGAGTCCCATGACGGCGAAGTTGAGCCGGTCGTTCGAGCCCAGGATCTGCCCATAGCTCTTCGCGCTTGAGGCAATAGCGAGGCCTGTTGCGCCTATCGCGAGTGTATCGAGAAATTCTCTTCGAGTGACCATCTGTCTCCTTGGAATGGGAATGGCGCGGTTAGGACTCAGCAGGAAATGCCGGCCTTGACGAGTGTTTTCTTCAGTCCGTCCATGCTGATGCGGGACGAGGCTTCCGGTGTACCGGCGCCGCGCCAGTGGGTCTCCAGGCTGAGGCCTTTGTTGTAGCCATCGCGCTTGAGCGCCTTCAACTGGCCGACCCAATCGATAACTCCTCCACCTACCGGCGCCCACTCGTACTTATGGCCGGGCTTGTACACTACGTCCTTGCAGTGGCAGTGGCCGATGCGGTTCTTGGGCATCAAATTGTAACCGTCAGGGTAAGGTTTGCTGAAGATCGCGGCGGAATTGCCCGGATCCCAGTTGAGCATAAAGTTCTTGTTGGGGATGGCGGCAAGCACCGCTGCCGACTCCGCACCAGTCGCGGTGTTGCACGACATCTCGTTCTCAAGCAGCAGCAGGATGTTGTCCTTGGCGCAGCGTTCGGCTGCCTGCTTCAGCTTGGCGTTGATGGCGGCGCGGAACGGTTTCGGGTCGTCGAGCCGCCAGAAGTCAAAGCAGCGAATGCGCTCCGTCTGAAAACTTTTCGATAGAACGATGAGCCTTTCGAGCAGGCGGTCCTGCGCTTTGGCGTCGAAGTCGGCGTGGAACTGGTCGCGCTTCTCGCTCTGCTTCGAGAGCGGAGCGCCGGGCCAATCGGTTTTGAACAGCGGGCTTGCGATATCGGTGACGCGCAGCTTGTGTGCGGCGAGAATCTTTTGCGCTTCGGCGACCTGCTTGTCGTCCAGATCGCTGAGGCTCTTGCCCCACATGGAGCGGAGCTCAATCCACTGGAGGCCGAACTCCTGCGAAGCGACCTGGCAGGCGTGCTCGAAGTCCTGCGTGATCTCGTCATTGATGACCGCGAGGCGGAACGGGCAGCTGCCCCCTGCGGGGAATGCGAGTGCTTTGCTGAGCGCCGGCGTTGCCGCGGCAAGCCCTGCCATGCCGAGTCCCGCGAGTACTTCGCGACGTGTACGACTCATCTGTATGCTCTCCATTTCGGACGGACGAAAGTGTTTAGTTCGCTTGCGCACCTATTGTCCGCCCAACGCCCTACGCTCGTCACCTGCGGCTCAAAAGTTAAGCGTCGCGGCGAACTGCATGGTGCGCTGCGAGGAGTTGGCGGTGGAGAGCACCTGGCCGAAGCTGGTGCTGGTCGAGTCGACGGTTGGATTCGAAAACGTGGGGTGGTTGAGCGTGTTGAAAGCGTCCGCGCGCAGCTGCACGGAGTAGCGCTCGCGCAGTGGGATGGTGCGCGAAAGCGTGCTGTCGAAGGTGACGTAGCCGGGGCCGCTGTAGACGTTCTTGCCCAGGTTGCCGAGTACGGCGCCCGTGGGCGCGGCGAATGACGTTGGGTCAAACCACTGGCGGCCCGCGCCGATGCTGTAGATCTTGCGGAATGGCTTAACTAGATTGGGCACCTGCATATTGCCGGGCGCGTTCAACTGGCTCGCGCTCGCGGTGATGAACAGCGGCGTGCCGGTATCGGCCTGCACGACGCCGCTATACTGCCAACCGCCCAGCACCGATCCGGCCGCTCCGCTCTGCAGGTACCGCTTGTTGTGGCCGAAGGGCAGCTCGTAGACAAAGCTCTGTACAAAGGTTTGGGTGCGGTTCCAGTTGAGCGGCGCGTAATCGCGCTGCGGGTCGAGGTAGAAGTTGAAGGAGCCGAGGCCTGTGGTTGTGGAAACAAATCCCAGCGCTCGCTGGTAGGCGTAACCCGAGGTCGCGGAGAGGCCGCTGCTGAAGCGGTGCGTGAGGCGCGCCTGCAGCCCGTTGTAATTGCTGCTGGTGCCCTTGCCCATTAGGTTGGTGACGGCGGTGCGATGGAACGCCGCGAACTCAGGCTGGCCGGCGGCGCCGGCTCCGGCGATCAAGCCTGCGTTCAGGTTGTAGTACGCCGGAATCTGCCGCCCCACATTGCCGACATAGGCGACATTGCCCACCCATCCATGGCCGAGCTCTTCTTCCACGGTCAGGTTAAAGGAGAGGATGGTCGGATCTTTGTACTTGGGATTGACCTGCACCCACTGAGAGGCGATCGGCGCATTGGCGATGATGCCGTTGGTAGGGACCGCGGCAACGGGCGCGGGAGCGAAGCCGCCTGCGAGACTGGCCGGCGCGGCCACATAACTGTTCAGCGCGCTGAGGGATATATTCTGGCGCACCGGGTAGTTGAAGGCATAGTTATTGTCCTGAAACGGCGTATTGCTGATGCCGAAGCCGGCGCGCACGACGCCGCGTGTACCGAGGCGGTACGCAGCGCCGATGCGAGGCTCGAAGTTGCGGTAGTTCACGCGCAGGCCAAGGTCCGTGGGCACCGAGCCATAACCTGCAACGTCGAGTGAGTTAGTCGCGGGGTCATATTGCGAAAAGCCGCCGCGCGCCCTTGGCGTCGCCGGCGGGTAGAACTCCCAGCGAAGTCCATAGGTAAGGGTCAAATCGCGCGTTGCCTGGAAGGTGTCCTGGATGTAGCCGAAGTAAAGTGTCTGCCGCCACGAGGCATCGTTGACGTTAATGTCGCGGCCGACCGAGTTAGGCAGGTCGAGCAGGAAGCTTGCAAAGTCATTGGCTTGGCTTGTCTTCGAGCCCGGCGTATTCAGCGCGGTTTGCCCGTCGGCATAGGTGTAGGCGCCGCGCGGGCCAAAGGTTTGGCCTTGGGTCAGGTCATCGCGCACCCGGCGCAGCTCAAAACCGAACTTAATGGAGTGGTTCCCGAGCACGCGCGTCCAGTTATTCGCGACATCGATGTTTGTCTCGCCGCGGTCCCACGGGTACGACGGGCTGTAGCCCACCAATGGCGCGGAGTAGCCGCCGTTGATGGTGATGCCTGCGAGTCCGCTGGTGAAGGCGTTGACGTTGACGCCTGGAATGCCGGCGTTCGTCGAGGCGTCGGTGCCGTAGTCGCTCTGCCGTACGCTGTTGCGGTAGTGATTGATGCCGACGCGCAGGTCAGTGAACAATGCCGGCGAAAAGAGATGGGTGTATTCGAGCGCGGTGTTGTAAACGTGATTGCTGCCAGTGCCGCCGCTGTTTCCAGGTCCGCCGGCCAGCGCAAACGCCGGGTCCTGCTGCGTGTTGGTGTGCTGCCAACTGTAGCGGAAGACGAGGCTGTCGGTCGCACCGACCTTCTGGTCGAGCTTAATATCGAAGGTGTTTGTATCTTGCCGGAAGCCAGTGTTGACCTGGTAGTTATTCGTCTCTCCGGTGCCGGCGATGTTCGGCTCGGGAATCAACGCGAGGATATTGCGGGCGATGGGGCTAAAGCGAGCTCCGGGGATCTGGTTGTTCGCGAACTGCTGGCGGCCCTTGCCGTCGGGAGTTCCGGTAGCGGGGTCGTAGATGGGCGTAGAACTGCTGCTCAGGTCGCCCGTGCGAAACGCGGCAGAGGGAACGTTGAAGAGATTGAACTGGCTCGAATGGTTGGAGTACCGCAGAAAGTCGCCGAAGAAGAAGGTGTTGTTCTTGCGGATGGGGCCGCCGATGGCGCCTCCATAATAGTTATTGGTGAAACGAGGAAACTTGCCGGTGCGATTGAAATAATTGCGGGCCTGAAGCGCACTTACTTCGTTGTACTCATACGCGGAACCGTGAAAGGCATTGTTGCCGGAGCGCAGTATCACGTTGGTCACTGCGCCGGCGGAGCGGCCGAACTCCGGCGCGTAATTGCTCGTCTCGACGTCCACTGTTTGGATTGCTGCCGCGGGCGGAACATAGACTTGCAGCAGCCCGGTGCGCTCGTTGTCATCGATACCCTCAAGCTGCAGGTTGTTCGCGGTCTCGGACTGCCCGTTGACGTTGAAGGACTGTGAATTCTGCGCGTCGAAGAAGGACGAGTGATCGTAGATAGGCGCGCTGACGCCGGGCACCAGCGACTCCAGCGCCTGGAAGTTGCGGCTGTTGCCGACCGGCAGCTCGACCACCTGCTTGCTCTCAATCTGCGCGCTTACGTCGGCGCGATCGGTCTGCAACGCCGGCAGCGCATCCGAGACGGTAACGGTTTGGGCAAGGCTGCCTACTGCAAGGTGCACATCCGTGCGGACCGTAGTGTTAACGTTAGCTTGCACATCCTTTTCAACAGCGGTCTGAAAGCCTTGATTGGTGACCTTGATGGTGTAAGTGCCGGGCGCCAGAAACGTGAACTCGTAATTGCCGCCGTCGTTTGTCTGGCTGGTGAACTGCTGCCCCGTGCTCTGCTCGGTGATCTGGACGGTTGCGTGCGGAACCGCGCCGCCGCTCGCGTCATCGACGGAGCCGACCATGGTGGCGGTGGTGGCTTGGCCCCGTGCCAACGAAGCCGAACCGAGCAGGAGCAGGACTATCGACGCGAAACCCAGCAGAGATCGGCCGCTGCTGCCCCTGCGTGTTTGCTTTTTCACTCCGCGTTGCATGCGCGCATCCTTGCAGCAGGGACTCGGCATTGGCGCCCTGCGGAGACAAAAAAATTCCCGCTGTGTTTTTGCACGGTGCAGCTCACGACAGGTTTGTGTCTCGGCTGAGGAATGTAGGCTGCGCGAAGCAGGCATGTCAACCCGGCGGTAGTGGGCTGAAGCAGCGTCATGGTGCGGGGCGCGTTCAGAGGGCTGCTGGAGGTTTGCAGTTTACCTGCTACTTTAGAGCTTGATGTTCCGTCGCCGCAATGCCAGTGGCTTGCAGAGTGGCCGCCACCATCGCAGGCAGGCCCATGCAGGAGTTCATCATAAGTTGGTACGCGCTGTAGTCATTCCACTCCTGCCCATGGTAGCGGCGGATGTAGGCGGCGCGGCGCCGGTCGGTGGCTTCGAGTTCTGCCTTCGCATCTTCGGCGCGGTCGGGAAAGTGCTCGCGAAACCAGGCGAGCTTGCGCTCCGTCGAGGCATAGACGAAAAGATGGAAGGCGCCCGGCTCGCGATGCAGCGCGGCAAAGGCGCCCCGGCCCACCACAACGCAGTTGCCCTCGGCCACGCGCTCCTTCAGGTACTCTCGAATCAACTCGGCCATGCGCTCGCTGTCGAATACTTCGGCGGTTGACATGATAGCCGGCAAGCGATCCACGCTGGCGTGCCAGAAGGACCGGCCCAGCCGGTAATACCAAGGGTCGAACTGCTCATCGCAGCCGGCTACGGTGCTCGCCTGAAGGCCGATCTTCTTTGCGATCTCATCCACCAGGCAGTTATCGATGAGGCGCCAGCCCAGGCGCTGGGCCAGCACATGGGCGAACTCGCCGCCGCGGCTGCCGTACTCGCGTTCCACTGTAATGATGCGCACCATGGCTGCTCGCCCTCCCAAAGTCCCGCACCCTGCTCTGGAAACAACTTGCGGAGTGCGCCGTCAGCGTACCACCGCGGCGTATGCGCGGCATAGTCGATTCACGCGAGTGCACCGCGGGCGGAGTGCGTCTAGCTGCCTTTCCTGTCCTGTGCGCGGCCTCCCTACGACGCTGGATGCTTAACTTCGAGTTATGTAGAGACTTGCCGCCGGGCGAAATAAATCCCTCACTCAGAGGCGCAATCTATGCTGAGAGCTTTGTATGGGAACAAACGAATCGCCTGGCGTGTCTATCTATCTGTCTCGGGGGAGCTTATCCATGTTTGAAAACGCATTGATGGAATCGAGCGGCAGGATCAAGACGCAGCGCGGTCGGTGGAGCGCGGTCGGGGTGCTGCCCAACGGATCGGCATTGGCCGCTCTGGTGCTGGTGCCTTTGCTCTACCCGGAAGCATTGCCGAAAGCCGCAATGATCACAGCGCTGGTTGCACCGCCCCCGCCAATCTCGCCGCCGCCGCAGCAGGTACATACTCAGAAACAGATTGCGCCGATGAGCGAAATCGAAGCGCCGGCAACCATTCCGAGAGTCATTCGGATGACAGCCGAGCCAGGGCCTCCGCCGGATGCGGGTGCTCAAGGGATTGGCGGCAACTCCAATGGTTTGGCGGACATCATCGGTAGTAACTTCGGCACAGAGTCGCCACATATTGTGACGGCGCCTCCGCGGAAGATAGCGGTCTCGTCGGGAGTCATGACCGGCAACATACTTTTCAGGCCCGAGCCCATTTACCCGGCCATTGCCAAGCAGGCTCGCGTCGGAGGAACGGTTGTGCTGTCCGCGACCATTTCAAGATCGGGCGCCATCGAAAATCTATCGGTACTAAGAGGCTCGCAGATGCTGGTACCAGCTGCGCTCGAAGCGGTTCGGCAATGGCGCTACAGGCGTTATCTTTTGAATGGACAGCCGGTTGAGGTGCAGACGCAGATCAACGTCACTTTCTCGCTCGGGAGGTGAGCGGAATCCAGATGCCTGCGGGCAGCCGGTTAGTCCAGGTTAAAGTACACGTTCGGCATCACTTCAGCAGCTGAACGTTATGCAGGTTATCGTCAGGCACCCGATCCACCAGCAGCAGAAGCGGATCGACACCTGCCTTGTCCGGGAGCTTGTCTGTCGTGAAGGTATAAGTGCCGGGTCCGGTCGACATATGCACGCGCTGGCGTACCAGCACCTCTCCATTGCTATGGCCTTTTGCTGGCGCACTCAGTGCTCCTACTTCGATCCAGTCGTCAACCGGGACTTCGTGCTCCTCGCCCTTTGCATCCGCCTTGAACTTGTGTACGTCTATCTGCACGGTTACATCATAGCGGCCATCAGGCCGTTTGTGAGCGGTCGCGCTGGTAGCCCGGTTTGAGAACAGCGTGATGTCATAGAAAAGGTCACGGATCAGGTACTGGAGTTGCGGCGGGGTCTGCTGCGCGAGCGCGTCGGCCAGAGCGTACGAGGTAGGATATGGGGGGACCTTGTAGGCGTACTGGGCAATCACCTGCCGCAACGCGCGGTTCACCGTCTGCTCGCCGATCATCTCGCGCAAGTAGTACATCGCAACGGCGCCCTTGTCATAGTGAATGTAGCCCTGGCTCGCTTCGACCCGCAGCAGCGGGCGCTCCTTGATCAGCTCGCGGCCGCGCGCGCGCAGATAGCCGTCCATGTTATAGGCCAGGAACTTGCGCATTTGTTCCTGCCCATAGCGCTTTTCCATGACCATCATGGTTGAGTACTGCGCCAGCGTCTCAGAGAGCGAGGTCGCGCCTTCCATGTTGGCGCCAAGCACCTGGTAGGCCCACCATTGGTGACCCATCTCGTGGCCTACGACAAAGAAAACCTTATCGATGTCATCCGGGTGCTCGAGATTGGCGATAAAGCCGATCGATTCTGAGTAAGGCATCGTTCCAGGAAAAGCCTGTGCAAAACTGGCTACGCGTGGAAACTCGATGATGCGCGCTTCACGCTGCGTGTACGGGGAAAAGTTGGCCGAGTAGTAGGCGAGCGACTGCTGCACGGCGTCGAGCATCTTCGGCACGTTCCATGGATGCTGGCGCAGGTAGTAGACCTCGATCTTGACGCCATTCCAGTCGCGCCGCGCTACCTGATAGTCAGCAGAAAGAAATGCGTAATAGTTGTATTCCAGATGGTCCAGCTTGTACTGATAGTAACTGCGCCCGTTCGCGCTCCAGCTGCGTACTAGCGAGCCCGGCGCAATGGCAATCTGCCCCGGCTCGGTACTTATCACCGTTTCCACGTTGACAAGGTCAGAGTTATTCGAGAGATAACTGCTGCGGCAGTCCGCCGTGCAGTTGCGCTCGAGAGCGGGCATGAGCACGGCTTCCTTGAGGCCATAGCTGCGGCGTTTGTTGGGGTCGGTCAGCTCGCGGCCTTGCTGGTAGCCGATCTGCGGCGTCACATCGGTATCGAAGAAAGTTCCGTTGGACGCTACGCGGATGTTGGTCGCGGCGTTCTGAAAGCCGCGACGTATGGTCTGGACCGTGTAACGCAAGGTGCGCGTTTCCCCTGGTTCCATTGGCGCGGCAAGCCGATAGATACGGTAGCCGAGCCGCCGATCTTCTGTCACCAGCTGTGCGCCGGGCAGCTCGATCGTGGTGGCGTAATCCTGGGCGTCGGCCACGGAGAAGTGCATCTCGCGCATGGGCGCGGCAGTTTCATTCTTTATAAGTGCTGTGCCATGCATCGTCATGCTGCTCGACTCGGGCCGCAGGTCGATCGCATACTTCACATCGAGGATGCGCGGGAACTGCTGGTGCTCGAACCGTTTGTAGGTTTTTTCGTAATCGGTCTGCGCCAGTTCGTTGTCATGCTGACTCAACGTCTTATTCAGAACCTCAGTGTTCCAGTAAATCCAGGCCCCGGCCAGCACCCAGACGGCAAGCGACAGGGCGAGCGCGAGCGGCACGGCGCCGTGCATGCGCTGCCGAGCGAGCGAGAACCGCGCCTTCCATGCGGTGTCGCGCCCGCGCTGCCATAGCAAGACGCTCAGCACCGCGAGCGCCGCGCAGAATGCCGTCCAGTACAGCGTGTACCACAGCCAGGATCGTATGTAAGGCGCGTAGCCGAAGAAATCCGAGTATATCATCGAAGGCCGCGAGCCGAACTGGACCAGGTTGGTGGCTACATGCAGGGGATTCCAGATAAACAGGTTGAGGATAGCAAAGACGATATAGCCGAAGTAGCCGATGTACTTGTTCGGCGAGAGCACGTGCAGGAAAAAGGCCAGCACCGCGAAGAACAAAAAGGTGGAAAAATCGATGCCGAACAGCGTTTCAAGATAAAGCCCGAGCTGCAGATGATGAAAGCCGTGCGCGAGCTGGACAGCAATGCCGGTCAGCATCGCAATCAGCTGCAGCACCGCGACGCTGCCCAGCAGCGCCAGCAGCTTTGACAGATAAGCCGGCCACACCGGCTGCGGCATGGCGTCGTAGATCTCATCGACGCGCGCATCGCGCTCCTCCCAGACCAGCACGCCGGCGAAGTAGGTGATCATGGCAAAGAGGAACAGGTAGAGCGTGCCCGTGATGAGGCTGAGCAGGTTATAAGTGACCGGCAGCGACGTGTCGCCGAAACCTTCTGTCGCGTTGAAGATGATTGCCGAGAGGCAGTTGAACATGGCCGCGAGCGCGATCACGATAAAGATGACCGAGCGGACAAGTGCGTTGAACTCAAGCCGGGTCGCGCTGAGGAATTGCCGCAAGTGCGCGGTGAAGCCGAACTCAAGCGTGGGCGCGGGCAGGGCGACTGCCAATGGCGCCGCCGCTTCAGCGCGCACGGTCTTGCCCGCGCGTGCGCGCTGCGCGAAGGAGAATCGCCAGCAGGCAAACGCGAAGATGAGCGCGCCGACTGCGAGCCACAGCAGCCGGTTCCAGAGCAGCAGCCCGCTGTAGCCGATCACCAGGTGGTTCTTGTCGGCGACCGTCCAGTACTTGGTCGAGAGCGCAAAGGTACGGATGCCGAACGGGTCGACCAGTGCGGCGAAGGTTTCGTTTTTCAGGTCGGAGGTAAGTGCCTGCGCCACGCTGTACGCAGTCAGCAGCACCAGGCTGCCCACGAAGGAGGCGATGGTGCTGCGCGTGAGCACGGCAACCGCGAAGATGACCGCCGCGATGAGCAGCGTGTTCGGCAGCGCGAAGACGAGAATGCCTTGAAGATGCGCGGACCAGTAAATCGAGCCCCAGCGCTCCGGCGTAATCCACGGCATACACCTGGCCAGCAGGATGCCGACGGAAACGCCGAGCAGCGGTATAAGTGATACGAGCGCGGACCCTAGAAAGCGGCCGCCGAGATACGGCAGTTTTCTGATCGGCGTTGCGAAGAGTAACTGGTCAGTGTTGTAGGCGAACTCACGCGAGGCGGCCGAGTTGACGAACGCGGTCGTCATCAGCAGCGTAAGCAGGCAGATGATCGAGTAGAAGTTCTCGATGACAAACGGCGCGTTCTGGTGCGTGTTGCCGAGCGCTCCGCCGACTGAAATCTGGTCTGGCGCCGAGACCGCGCCGAAGATCATCAGAGCGATGATGGCGAGGAAAATCCAGAGCATCCAGGAGCGGAGCCAGTAGTGCAGCTCGAACAGAAAGAAGAGCCGGAACATAGGAATACCCTCGTGAGCTATGGTCTAGGCAAGCCCGGCAATGTGCGAGAAGAAAACATCTTCGAGGTCGGCCGGCACAGGCGTGAAATCATCCGCCGGGTCAACGTCCGAGAAGATATGAACAAGCGGCCTGCCGCCGATCAGTTTGGTCGAGATTACCTTGTGCCGGGCCTCGTAATCCTTCAGCTCGGCCTTAGCCAGGAACCGCTGCCAGATGCGCCCGCGCAGGCTTTCAACCGCTGCCTCGGGCGCGCCCGCATACAGCACTCGCCCGTTATGGATGATCGCCATGTTAGTGCACAGCTCCATCACGTCCTGCACGATATGCGTCGAGAGGATCACGGTGACGTTCTCGCCGATCTCCGCGAGCAGGTTGTAGAAGCGGTTGCGCTCGCCCGGGTCGAGGCCGGCGGTCGGCTCGTCGACGATGAGCAAACGCGGAGCACCCAGCAGCGCCTGCGCGATGCCGAACCGCTGCCGCATGCCGCCGGAGAAGCCGGTGAGCGCTTTTTTGCGGTGCTCGTACAGGTTCACCCGCGCCAGCAGGGCGGCGACCGCATCCTTGCGCTCACGCGCGTTTGTAATGCCTTTCAGCAGCGCGAGGTGGTCGAGCATATCCTGCGCGCTGGTCCGCGGGTACACGCCGAAATCCTGAGGCAGGTAGCCGAGTACGCGGCGCAGTTCGTCCTTCTGGTGCAGCACGTCGAGCGAGCCCAGGTGGATGCTGCCGCTGTCTGGCTCCTGCAATGTGGCGATGGTCCGCATCAGGCTTGACTTGCCCGCGCCATTGGGGCCGAGCAGCCCGTACATGCCGCGTGGAATCTGGAGCGAGATGTTATCGAGGGCCTTCACTCCGTTGCTGTAGGTTTTTGAAAGAGCTTCAATGCGCAGTTCCATCGGCACCGTCCCAGGGTCTGGCTTGCGTGTGTCTGCTGCATGCCATTGTGCCTGCTGCCGGTTCAACGGCAAAGCTGAAAATAATCAGAGACCCCGATCGACCCCGACTGTGCGCACCCCGGGAATACTTCAGAGCCTTGTCTACTGTTTGCCGCCAATGACGGCGGCCAACGGCGCGGGGTTGAAATGCAGCTGCCGGCATGTCTGCGCTGCCTCAGCGGATGGCACCAGCAGATAATGCCTGTCGTTATGGCGCACATTGGTGAAGTCAAAGATGCCGCATACGGTCCAGTCGTTCAGATTGAGGTAGTGGCTCATACCCCGGGCCTGACCTAGAGAGAGGAAGAGCATGGCCGGCGACTGACTCGCACAAAATGAGGCGCGCTTCTCCGCGCCCAGCGCCGCCATGACCCTGCCATTCACCAACCCGTCCAGGTCGCACGTATGTCCCTGGCTGAAATAGGTGATGAACCCGACGTCGCCGGCAATGATGGTCTTGCCCGCGAAGAGTCGATCCATGTGGCCGGAGCGCATCTCCAGAAAGGTTTGCGCGCGGCCCATCATGGACCTGCTGCCCAGGTACCAGTCCACCGGCATCACGCAAACGATGGCAATTACGAAGCAGACCGCAAGGCGCTTCTCGGTGCGGCCCAGGGCTCGCGCTTCTCCCGGTTCGCGCTCCTCGAGAGCGAGCATGAGCGCGTTCGACACGATGGCAAACACCAGCGGCCAAAGAATGTACCGCACGCCGGCGATGTTCTGCCGGCGCATGGAGGAAAGGAAAACCAGAAGAGGAAAAGCCGCGTTCTCAAGCAGCTTTGAAAGCAGGAACGAAGGCCTGCCCACGGCCTGCGGGACATCGCGGCGTGCGACGAACCAAGCCGAGATAAGCCAGCAGAGAAAGGTGCCCATTCCTAATGCGAAGGCGCTGCCCAGAACCTGGAAGCTTGAGACCACCGCCGCCAGACGGTCGCCGCCCACCTTGGCCAGCGCGGTGTCCGGGAGCAGACTGCCGAGCATGACGCGGATCGAGATCATCGCGAGCACCGCACCTACCGACAGCGGGCTTGCCCGAAAAAGAGCCAGCGGCCAGTACTGCCGTTCGTTCAGCTTCACCGCCGCGATACTCAGGCAGCAAAGCGCAACCAGCATGGATAGTTCGATCCTGAGATAAACGAGAGCGGCGCCGAAGAGAACCAGGAGTGCAAAGCGCAGGCCTGTTTGACGAACACTCGCCTGTTCCCGCTTGACCAGCACGGCCAGTACGATGACAAATAAGCTGGTCAGGCTTGTTTCCATTCCGTCAGTGAGCCACCGGATCGCCATCGGACTCAGCAGGCAGATCAGCAATCCACCAAGCAGGAGCCGCGAGCGCAGGTGTTCCTTCAGGGTTGCTATCAGGTAGAAGATAAGTGCTATTTGCGTGAGATAACTTATGTCCGACACGACTTTTGGCAGCAATGGACTGGAGGAAACGTTTCGCAAAACCGCAAGCAGCGAGACATAAAATAGGCTCGAAGTGCCGAAGCTGCGGTGAATGCCGTCGAACGAGATAGCGTGCATGCTCGACAGGAAGTCCGCATAGTGCAAATGGATCAGGGCATCGTCTAACATGGCATAGCGAGTCTTTATCATCCAATAAAGCAGCCACGCAACGATTGCTGCGCCAGACCAATACAGCGGAAGATTCGATTTCTTGTTCATGCGAGTCCCCAGATAAGCACCGGCACCTTCTTCGTCGCGGAATGAAAAGGCTTTATGTCAGTCCTGGCCTTTTTCTGATCACGATGTGTCGAGAGTATCGCAGGAGCCGGGAGCATGTGAAGCACAGCCGCGCATGGAGGAACGAGGAGAAGCGGAATGGCCGCGCACGAACCTGCATCTGACCGGGAGTGATGCGATTGAGAAACACCGCACTTCTGCTGCTGTGGTTTGCGGGTTGTTCGGCCGCGGTAAAAGCACAGCAATCCGGCTTGATGCCGGCTGCCGATGCCAAGGCAGCGTGCCGGTCGCTGAGGCGCATGACGATACCCGCGGCAGCCATCGAGCTGCCGACTACCGGCGCCTATGTGCGCTCCGCGAAACTGGTGCACGACAGCCGGGGCGAGTACTGCAAGGTGCTCGGGGGTGTGCGCCCGGTGGACCCGGCGGCCCAGGACATCCGCTTTGAAGTGAACCTGCCGACGCAGTGGAATCGCAAGGCGGTGCAGTTCGGCGGCGCGGCGTTTGATGGCTGGCTTGGCGACACGAACGGGCTGGGGCGCACGCCGGTGAGCATCGCGAGCGACCCGGGGCCGCTGGCGCGCGGCTTCGCTACGTTTGGCGGAGACTCCGGCCACCATAAGCACTACTTCCTGCTGTCGGATGCGCTCAACCTGGTGAATGCCTCATTCGCGCAGAACGCGGAGGAGCGCCGCAACTTTGCGCACGATGGGCTGAAGAAAACGCACGATGCGGCCGTCGCCATTATGAAGCGCCGCTACGGTACGCGGCCCGCGCGTATGTTTTTTCTCGGCGGCTCAACCGGCGGCCGCGAGGCCTACTTCGTCGTGCAGCGCTGGCCGCTCGATTACGACGGCGTGCTGGGCGCCTACGCCGGATGGGACCAGGTGGAGCTGGATTTGCAGTACATCCGCGTGTCAAAAGCCATGTACGCCAAGGGCGGCTATCTGCCAAAGAGCCAAACCAGGCTGCTTGCGCGGTCAGTGATGCAGGCGTGCGACGGGCTGGACGGCGTCAAGGACGAGATCATCTCCGACGTGGCGGCGTGCCACTTCGACCCCGCGGCGCTGCTTTGCCCCGCCGGTGGCAAGGGCTGTCTCACTGCTCAGCAACTCAAGACGGTGCAGACCTTCGCCACAGAACAGAGGACCGAACACCCGCTGTGGAACAACGTGCAAACGATGCCTGGCTTCAACGTGCTGGCGGGCGCTGACCTGACGGGCTCCATGGGGCTGCTGCACCATGCGGAACATCCGCCGAAGATCCTGTTGAACTCTTTTTACTACGTCGTTGGCGATCAGGTGCTGCGATTTTTCCTCACCGGCGACACGCACTTCAACGCGCTCAGCTTCGACACGACGACCGGAGGCAAGTACGCAGCCGAGCTGCTGCCGCAGTCCGAGGCCTCGGATGCAAGCAATGGAGACCTGACCGCTTTCGCGCAGCATGGCGGCAAGTTCCTGATGCTGCACGGGACCGCGGACGCAACTATCCCGACGAACGCATCGGTGCTGTATTACGGCATGCTGCAGAGCCGGATGAGCCGGGAAGATATCAAAGATTCGCTGCGTTTCTATCTGGTGCCGGGCTATGGCCATGGGCGCGGCGCATTCGATGCGGGCTTCGATGCGCTCGGTGTGCTCGACCGCTGGCTCGACACGGGCGCCGCTCCGAAGGATCTGGTCGTGATCGACAATAACAAGCGCGACAGCGGCCGCACTCGTCCGCTGTGCGAGTATCCGGCGTGGCCGCGGTACAAGGGATCGGGCGATGTGAATGCCGCCGCCAGCTTCGCGTGCACGACGCAGTAGGCGAAGGCGGCTCATTCACTGCGCGGCGGATAAAGGGTGTGCCTGGGGCGCCGGCGCAAGAGCGACGCGGCTGAGCTGTACGCGCCGCCCATTGCCGCCCTGGCCCGGAGCCGCGCTCCAGGCGAGCGTGAGATTGCCTGAGGCTGTCGCTGCTGCGAGAAGTGTGGCTTGCTTGCACGGTACGCCGTCCGCGCAGGTCTGCGAAACGGCTGCTCCATTTGCGGTAGCTCGGTAAGCGCTTCCGTTCTCCGGGTACGTAACATGCACGCGGTACTGTGCCCCGGGCTTCAGGCCGTTGTAGTGCATGACAAGCGGCCGGTCGTAGAGCGTGCCTGCGAAGGCGCGCGCAAATAGCGGGGCGTCTGACGGCGCGGTGGTGATGCTCGTGTAAACGCCGCCAAGCCCTGAAGGGTCCTCGGCGAAGCTGGCCCCTTTGACGAGGTGCGGATGAGAGCCGCCGGCGCCCAGATCGTCCACAAAGGGGCTCGCGGGCGACAGGGCAGCGAGCGTGGTCTGGATACTGCGCAGCTTGAGCGCCTCCGTGGGTTGCGCCTCTGCTTCGGCGAGGCGGTCCAGCAGCCACGCGCGGTCGTTCAGAGGCTCGTCGATGCGGTCGAGGTTCGCGCCGCGGTCGGCCGCGAGCGCCCCGTAGCGTGCCACGCTCAGCTGCATGCGCACGCTGCGGAAAAGATCGCCGGCGAGCGAAGACACGCGCGTGCACAGGGGCGAGTCAGTGCACGCCGGCGCCGAACCCAGTGCGGCCCTGGCCGTGCGCACAGTCTGCTCCAGACCGGTTACAGATGCGCCGCGCAGCGCAAGCAGCGCCGTGTCTTCCGCGGCGGTTTCCTGCCGCAATCTCTGTTGCAGATAGGCATCGTAGTACGCGCGGTATAGCACTTGCTGCAGGCGCCAGTTCTGGTGTGTTTGTGCCGGCTCATGCTGCTCCATTCGCTTGAACAGCGTGAGAGTTCTCGCGATGGAGCTGTTCTTCGCCAGCGGGCCGCGCCAGTTCTGCTCCAGCCCCTGAACGCCCTGCGCAAATTCGCCCGCAACCGGCGGCGCGATGAAGTAGCGCCCGTACTCGTCGAGGATGTGCTCGGCGGACTGCGTGGGGTCCCACGCCCACGCGCTCCACAGAACCTTGTTGATGTCGTCGTTCGCGCCCTCGGAGTAGGCGACAAACCCGCTCGTCAGCGGGGCGTAGCGGTGGAAGAGAATGCCTTCATCGACCGGCCGCGGGTCAATGGGCTCGCGGCCTTCCGTCATGGCAAACGCGGGGTCCCACGCAGGCACGGGATACTGTGCGGCGAGCGTGTGCGTGATGTCGGGATAGAAGCGGATGGGGTATGCGCGCGGCACATGCGCGCGGAACTGCTCGGGTGTCTCGCGCATCTCCGGGCCGTACACCACGCCGGTCAGCCACTTCGGGTGCGTATCGAGCAGCGCGTAAAACTCCTTGAGCCAGGCCGCGTTGAAGCTCTGCGGCGAGACCCACATCTGCGCGTTCGGGTGCGAGCGGCGCAGCTCCGCGGCCTCGCGCTCGAGCAGCGCGAACAGGTATTTCGGTTCGGTGTGGCCGGGGTCGCCGCCCGGCACGAACACCGCGTCGACGCGCGGCAGCGCGCGGAACACCGCGCCCCATTCCGCTACCGCGCGGTCCACCGTGGCTGGGTTGGCATAGTTCTTGTCCATCGCCGGGTACCAGATCGAGCAGTCCAGCCCGTAGCGCGCGAGGGTCGCCGAGAGCGTCTGCATCATTCGCATCGGCGGCAGCGTGAACAGCGGGCTCGACGGCTCGTCGTCCGACCGGGGCGGGATTAGCTCGATCGTGTTGGTGCCGAACACGGCGAGGTCGCGGATGTACTGCTCGAACTGTGCGGGCGACCAGCCGTCGAAGGTGTTGTTCTTCGGCCGGTAGCCGAGCTGCTGGCCGCGCACCGGATAGGCTGGAGTCTGGGTCGTGTCGAGCGCCTGCAATCCGCCGTGCGCCGTCACAGAGCCAGGCTTCATGTCAAAGTGCCGCAGCAGGTAGCCGGCGCCGAACAGCACCCCACGGTCGTCTCGGCCCTCCACGACGATGGTGATGCGGCGGCCCGTCGTGCCCGCGCGAATCGCGAAGCTTTCCGGTTTGTCTGGCACGGTTCGCGGGCGCATGGCAACCGATGACAGCCCTTCGATCTGGTCTGCCCGCGCGAGTACGATGCGCAACGGGGCCGCGCTTGCCGCGCCCTGCTTTGTGACGAGCCAGTGGAATCCGCTGCGACGTTCCACTTCTTCCACCAGCATGCGTGCGGCGGTCTGCTCCGGCACGCTTGCGCCCGGGACCAGCACTACTTCGGCAGCTGCAAATTGCGGCTGTGCATGGACCAGCGGCCCTGCTGCGAGCGCAGCTGCCACTCCAAACGCGAGCAGGGAAAGGCGCGTCAAAGTTCGGGTTCGCGCCGGCATATCCACTCCGCGGACAAGAGCATTTCAGCGCGCCTGCGGAGCGACGCCGCACAGCGCCACTTCCATGCCCATGGCGGCAAAACAGGCCGCCTTGGCCAGCAGCGCTTCATCAGCGATCGAGGCATCGTTGGCATACGCTACCTGGATGTGGTTCGCCTTGTGCCGCGCCATCATGGCATCGCGGCTCACGCCGTGCAGTACCGCGCTCATGATGGGCCATTGCGGCGTTGTCGCGGCCCACCGCCGCTCGGTTTCCTCCTGCGGCAGAGCCACGACCGTAGCGCGCCCCAGGTCTGCCTTCAACCGGCCGCCCTCGATGTAAATGCGGCTCCAAACGATCTCGCCTGGGCGGCTGTTGCCCTTCAAGCTGCCGCCGCCCAAGCGGAAGTACATCGGCGGCTGCCGCTCGCTGCTCGCGCCCGCGTAGCCGCCCACAAAGTGCGCCGCCGGCGCTGCGCCCGAGATCTCGAACACCCACACAAATTCTCCGTTGAACTGCTCGCCGTAGCGCAGGTCGTGCAGCGTCGTCTCCGGCGGCAGGCCCAGCGCGGTCCACAAACGGTGCGTCACCAGCGCGTCGATGCCGGCGCACTCATCCACCTCATTGAAGTGCGGCAGCGCCCGGCCCGCGTACAGCTCGCGCGCGCCGCCGCGGTCGCGTACCGGCGGCCGTTCGGTGTTGTTCAGCAGGCCCTCGGCCAAGTCCGATGCCGGCAGTACATCCTTCAGCCCCTGCTGGTACTGGATGCCGATCGCATCGCAGCCGAAGTCGTCCGCGATGCGCACCGCGGCGATGTACATCTTCAACTGCAGCAGCGTTTGCGCTTCGGTCAGCTCGGTTGCGTCATTGCTGCCGAAGTGGAAGCGCATGCCCCGTTCCAGCAGCCAGGTAAGCGCGCCGAGCGCGTCCTCATCGCTCACCTGCGAGGCCTCATAGGCGAGCGAGGACTGGCTCAGCCGCTCCTTGAAGATGCCGGCCGCATGCAGTAGGTCATCGGGCACAATCGCGTTGAACATGCCCATGCAGCCCTCGTCGAAAACGCCGAGGATGGCTTTGGCCTTGCGCAACTCCAGCGCGACGGCCTGGCCGGCCTGCCGCGCGCGCGCTCCCGCGGCAGCGGGGTCGAAGGCGCGAACGTGGCTCAGGTCGTGAGTGACGTTTCCAGTCTCGAGCCACTGCCGCAGCCCATCGAGGAAAAACGCATCGGTAAAGTCAACGCTCCACAGAGACGAGTAGGGAACACTGGCCTTGGTCAGCGAACCATTCAGGTTGAGCAGGCCCACCAGGCCCGGCCATTGCCCGCTCCAGTTGCCCACCGTCAGGATCGGCCCCTTGTGGGTTGTGAGGCCTGCGAGCACATGGTGCGAATACTGCCACACCGCTTCCGCGACGATGAGCGGCGCGTCTTCAGGGATCGCGCCCAGCACATCCATGCCCAGGCGCTGCGAATCGAGAAAGCCATGCTTCTTTTCGGGCGAGTAGGGATGCGCGCGCCGCACCGTGCCGCCCAGCTTTTCAATCGCCCGTGTCAGCCCCGTCTCCATGGCCGCCTGCGCGGGCCAGCACAGCTGGTTAGCGGCGAGCCGCAGGTCGCCGCTCGCGGCAAGATAGATGGGCTGGTGTGGCGATGCGGTCATGGATTTCCTCCCTGTGCTTGCCTGCGCTCTGAGTTTACAGGGCGTCAACCCGGTTGCGCAGCCGTCCGGCGCGGCGAGCGTGTAGAGTTTGGGAGACATGGCACAGGCCGGGAGAGCGCGTTGGGGCATCGCCGTGCTGCTGGGCGCGGGCGTGCTGGTGAATTACTTCGACCGGGTGAACCTGTCGATTGCGCATGGCGCGCTGCAGAGCGCGTTCGGGATTTCAGACGTCACATTCGGGTACCTGCTGAGCGCGTACAGCTGGACGTATGCGGCGATGCAGCTGCCGAGCGGCTCGCTGCTGGACCGGTGGGGCGTGCGGCGGGTGATGCTGGCGGCGATTCTGCTGTGGTCGCTGGCCTCGGGCTTGGCTGCGATAGCGCCGACTCTGGTGATACTGTTCGCGGCGCGGCTGCTGCTGGGCGTGGGCGAGGCGCCGACGTTTCCGGCGAATGCGAAGGCGGTGGGGCTGTGGTTCCCGGAGCGGGAGCGCGGCATGCCGACGGCGACCTTCGACGCGGCGGCGAAGCTGTCGATCGGGCTGGGGACGCCGATTCTTGGGCTCATCCTGCTGCGCTGGGGTATGCGCGCGAATTTCGCGACGACGGCGGTGCTGAGCCTGGCGTACGCGGGCGTGTTCGCACTGGTGTACCGCGACCCGCGGGTAGACGAGGGCGCCGGGCCGGAGATTGCGAATGCTCGCGGAGAGCGCGAAGTCCTGCTGAGCGACCTGCTGCGGCAGAAGAAAGTGTGGGGAGCGGCGCTGGGCTCGGGGGCCTACAACTACTGCTTTTACCTGCTGCTGACGTGGCTGCCGGTGTATTTGGAAAAAGGCGTCCGGATGAGTGCGCATCGCGCGGTGCTGCTGTCCGGGGTGCCGTGGGTGATGGCCGCGGTCGCGGACTTCGCGATCGGCGGGGTGATGGTCGACGCGCTGATTCGCCGGGGGCGGAATGCGGACGTGGTGCGCAGGACGGTGCTGGTGGGCGGCACGGCGCTGGGGCTATTCGTGTTTGCGCCGGCGCTTGTGCACCACTCGCTGGCTGTGGTGGTGTGCCTAGGCCTGGGGCTGAGCGGGCTCGCCGCTGCCGCGCCCGTGGTGTGGACGCTGCCGGCACTGCTGGCGCCCGCCAACGGGACGGGCAGAGTGGGCGGGATCATGAATCTCGTAAACCAGATCGCGGCGATTACGGCGCCGATCGCGACCGGGTATATCAGCGCGCGAACGCACTCGTTCGGCGCGGCGTTTGTGGTCGCGGGGGTTGTGCTGCTGTTCGGTATCGCGAGCTACGTTTTCCTGCTGGGACGGATCGAACGGGTGCGGCTGGCATAAGCGCTATTCTGTCACCGTGATAGTGGCAGACATGGTGTGGGATGCGCCGGGTGGGAGCGTAACCGCGGCGTCCAGGATGTTGCTGGCCTCGACGCAGGCCATGTGCCGCCACTCGTCGTTGCCCAGGTCGGCCAATGCCGCTGCGCCTTGCGCCCAGGGATTCCAGACGATCGTCGTGAGTGAGTGGGCTTTCTCGGTGCGGAGGCGCCTTTGCAGCACCGGGTCTACCAGTTCTGGCGAGGTGCGCGTGTCGAGATAAGCATTGTCTGTCGGTGCGGCAATGGCGACGTCGCCATGCTGCATTCTGCGGCGGTTCTGGTCGGTGTTGTCGAGGAATGCGGTTGCGTCTAGACCTGTGATGCGGACCTGCTCTATATCGCCGACATGGAAATAGGTATGCAGCGCCTCCTCGAAGCGGAACGGGGCGGGACCGGTGTTGGCGGTTTCGAGCTCAAGCTGGAGCGCGGCACCAATGGTGATGCGGTGGACCAGGCGAAACTCGTGCCGCCACCAGCGCCGCGTCTCGTCGTCGCTTGCGGTCGCGAGCGTCACGGTGACCCGATCCTGCTGCTGGGTGATCGCTTCCAGGTCCCAGGCCTTAGTGCGGACGAGGCCGTGCGCGGGGGCTTTCAAGTCGTCCGCTTTGGCGCGGAACCAGGGAAAGCAGACCGGGATGCCGCCGCGGATGGCGCGGCCAGGCTCCCAGTGGGAGTGCTCGCTCAGGAACAGAATTTCCGCTGAGCCGGCTGGCTGCCAAGAGACGATCTGGGCGCCGTGCAGGTAAATCTCCGCCGCCGCGGCGCCAGTGGTCAGTACGAGCTTGGGCAGGCCGCCGTTGCCTTCGGCGATGCGCGCGATACCGGGGATGGCGAAGCGCTGGTTCCAGTGCTCGATGCTGGGGGGAGATTGCATTTGCTTTCAGTGTAAGTGAGCTATGCCAGAGCAGGTCGTGAACAGCGAAGTTGAACAGGAAAATAATTTACAGCTTGACCGGACATTGCGTAGCTTTTACCTGTAGGATCGTCCTGCATTTCAATCCTCGACGATGGGGCTCCTTTATGCGCTTGGCAGTGGTGGTCAAAGGTTTGTTCGCGCTCGCTTCGCTTCTTCCGCTTGGCGCTTTTGCGCAGGCGCCTTGTGCGCCGAACAGCTCTTCTTTTACTGTCCAGGTGCAGCCGGGGTATATCGCTCCGCAGCAGGCTATTCAGGTCAGTGCGCAGCTTTGTAACTCATACAACCCCTACTTGTCAGGCTTCGTGATCACGTTCAACATCGTGGACATACAGCGAAACACCCTCGTCGCAACCTATACAGGCATTACGAATGCGAACGGTTTTGCTGCCGCGACAGTAAGCGGCCTGCCGGCTGACATTTACTCGGTGACTGCCAATGTAGATCCCAACGGGGATGCCCCGCGAGGGCAGACGACAGCCAACTTTACGGTAGGCGGGGGCCAGAGCGCCGGAGCGCTTAAAGGCCAGTTTGTCTTTATGCTGCAGGGCTCCACTGGTAGTGCCGGGAATGGTTTCGGGCCGAAGGCGGCAGTCGCAGGTGTTTTCACGGCAGACGGAAACGGCAACATTACTTCAGGCGAAGCAGACCTGAACTCGGTGCAAGCCGTGCACGAGCAGGTTCCGGTGACCGGCAACTACACGTTGAACCCGGTGGGAATGGGAGATCTTTACCTGAAGACGCCGCTGGGCAATCTGACGCTCTCGCTCACCACGTCGCAGGCGCAGGCAGAGGTCTCGGTGCAGACGGCGACGTTTACTGCGCTGCCGCCGACTGCTGTTTATGGGTCCGGTACGATTGCGCGTCAGGACACGGCCAGCATTGCGCAGCTAACCTACCCGGTGGGGACTTTCGTGGTCAAGCTCGATGGCGAGACTGCCTGTGGCAGCGACTGCACCGCAGGGAGTGCGCCAGCGCTGCCGGCCTCAGCGACGGGGCAGTTCAACCTGATTGCCGAGGGTAATCTCAACTATCTCGGTGCGACGCTCGACCAGACGGCTGGCACGTTTGTGCAGGCCGGTCAGCAGGAGAGCGGGACGATTGGAGCGCTCGACAGCAGCGGACGCTCGCTGCTGTCGTTTACGCAGGCGTCCCCCGGATTTCCGACAGAGCTGGTGACGTACCTGATCGATGCGACGCACTTCTATGTGCTCTCGCTCGATCCGCATAGTGGAGCGGTGCTGGTGAGCGGTTCTGGCGCGCAGTAGCTTTCGCGACTGCGATTGCCAGCGGAAGGAGGAGCGCTCGCTCCTCCTTTTACCGTCAGCGGGTCATCGCGTAATGCACCTGCTCTTCGATGGCAGCGACCTGCAAGGGCTGCTGGTGCGCGCGGGCGAGTGCCGCGTTGACGGCGGCGAGGTCTGTTGTTTTGAAGCGCTGCCAGGCTTCGACTTTCGCGCGTGCGGCTTTGCCCATCTGGTCGGAGATGACGAGCGCCTGCGAGGGAGCGGTGCGGTCGCCGCTCTCGATCATGCGCAGGGAGACACCGAGGCCGGTGTTGGCTTCGGCGAGGCCCGGTTCTTTGTCGCTCTGCTCGGCATCCTGTTCTGAGCCTTCTTCTCCACCGCGGATCGCCTGGAGTTTTTCGAGCGCTTCGTGGACAGCCTGATTGACGGCCGCGGGATTGCTTGCTCGTTTCGCGTCGAGAGTCTTGAGCTGGCTTTCGACGCCGGCGAGCTCGGCCATCGCTTTGCGGCTGGCGCGGGTCTGGGTGTAGACGGAATCGGCAAGGGTAAATTGCTGCGCGAGTTCGGGTGTGGTCGCCTGGGTGCGCGGGTCCATCGCGACGTGCAGGGGGCGATCTGTAACCGTGCCGTTTACAGAAAGACGAAGCGTGTAGTCGCCTGGAGGGACGCGCGGGCCCGGCGGCATGCCGGCCTCGTCTTCATCGTCGTCGCCGGCGCCGGTACCGGCGCCCCCGGCGGCCAGGTCCCAGACGAAGCGGTGCTCGCCGGCGATGGTTTCGAGCACCTGCGGCTTGGGGAACCAGCGCTCGGCAATCGGCAGCAGCGGGCGCTCGATAGTCTGTTTGTCGTCGCTCGCGAAGTGGCGCAGCACACGGCCTTGAGCGTCCAGGATCTGCAGGGCGACGTGAGAGACCGGGTCGCGCAGGTAATAGTCGACAATTGCGCCATTGGGTGGGTTATTGGCCTGCGGCTCCTCGGGCGGCAGCGGCGAGCCGAGAAAGCTGTCGTTATCGACGCGGATAGCGGTGGGCGACGCGTAGAGGTAGGCGGTAGAGGTGCGCGCGGCGGCGGCCTGGCGAAGGGGCGCGATGTCGTCGAGCGACCAGAAGGAGCGGCCGTGCGTCGCGACGATCAGGTCGTCACCGTGGATGTCCATGTCGCGCACAGAGCTGACCGGCAGGTTCTGCTGGAGAGGCTGCCAGTGCTCGCCTGCGTCGAAGGACGTGTAGATGCCGAACTCCGTGCCGGCGAAGAGCAGGCTGCGCTGCTCGGGATCCTCGCGCACGGCACGGAGGAAGTGAGTGGGCGCGATGCCGTCGACGGAGAGCTTCCAGGTTTTGCCGTCGTCGTGGGTGATGTAGAGATAGGGCTTCCGGTCGTCGAGCCGGTGGCGGTCGACCGCGGCGTAGGCGGTTGCGGGGTCAAAGTGCGAGGCCTCGATGAGCGAGATCTTGCTCCAGGGGGTAAGGCCGGGCGGGGTGACGTCGCGCCAGCTTGCGCCGCCGTCGGTGGTCAAGTGGATGCGGCCGGTGTCGGTGCCGGCCCAGATGCGCTTCGCGTCGATCGGCGAAGGGGCGATCGAGTAGACGACGCCAAAGCCGCGCTGGGCGGCATTTTCATTTGTAACTGTGCCCGTGGCGGTTGCGGATGCGACTGCGCCGGTCAGGTCGGGACTGATCTGGCTCCAGTGCAGGCCGCCGTCGAGGGTTTTCATCACGTACTGGGTGCCGAGATAGAGCGACTGCTTGTCGGCGGGCGAGAAAACGAGCACAGGCGTCCACGGATCGCGGTAGCGGTGCTTGTTGATGGGCAGCTCGAAGCCGCCGAGCGGCCACGGCGACACGGTCTGGCTGAGCGATGTGCGGCGGTCGAAGCGCTGCACGGCGCCGTAGGTGCCGGAATAGTAAATGATGTTTTCGTCTTTCGGATCGACCGCGAGATAGCCGCTCTCGCTGCCGCCGGGCAGGAACCAGTCGCGGGTATCGAGGTGGCCGTGGTCGGAGCGGCTGTGCACGGCGATGGCGCCCGAGTCCTGCTGCGCGCCGTAGACGGTGTAGGGGAACTGGTGGTCGGTGGTGACGTGGTAGAGCTGGGCGGTGGGCTGGTTGTACCAGGTGGTCCAGGTGCGGCCGCGGTCGAGGCTCGCGGAGGCGCCCTGGTCGACGCCGAGCATGAGGTGGTTCGCGTTCTTCGGGTCAATCCAGAGCTGATGGTAGTCGTCGCCGCCGGGCGCGCCGCGGACGATCTGAATGGTTTTGCCGGCGTCCTCGGTGCGGTAGAGCGCGACGTTGGGGATATAGAGTACGTCGGCGTTGGTGGGGTCGACGGCAATGGAGTTGAAGTACCAGGCGCGGCTGGTGAGGCGCGGGTCGGCGTTGGCGAGGGTCCAGGTGTCGCCGCCGTCGTCTGAGCGATACAGGCCGGATTGGCCGGGGCTCGGCTGCTCGGGGACGGGCTTGGCGGGGATCGCATGGCCAGCCGCGGCATGACCGGGCGTGGCTGGGGCGGCCTGGGGGGTGACTGTGATGGTCGCGTAGACGCGGCGGCCGTCGGCACTGACGGCGATGCCGGTGCGGCCCCAGGCGGCCTCGGGCAGGCCGTGGCCGGCGATCGGGGTCCAGTGCGCGCCGCCGTCGGTGGAGCGATAGAGACCGTTGCCTGGCCCTTCGAGCGGCGCGTACGTGCTCCAGGTGGAGCGGTGCGCGTTCCACGTGGCGGCGAACAGGATTTTCGGCTGCGCGGCGGCCATGGCGAGGTCGGCGATGCCGACGCTCGGGCCTTTGTCGAGCACGCGCTGCCAGTGCTCGCCGGCGTCGGTGGATTTGTAGACGCCGCGCTCGTCGTTCGGACCATAGGCGTGGCCCAGCGCGCCCACGTAGACGGTGCGCGGGTCGTTTGGATCGACAAGGATGCGGCTGATCTGGCGCGAGTCGTCGAGGCCGATGTGCTTCCAGGTGGCGCCCGCGTCGTCGGAGCGATACATGCCGTCGCCTGAAGCGAGATCGGAGCGGATGTCGGACTCGCCAGTGCCGGCGTAGATAATATTCGGGTCAGACGGCGCGACGGCGAGCGCGCCAATCGACGCGACCGGCTCGTGGTCGAAGACAGGCTGCCAGACAGTGCCGGCGTCGGTGGTTTTCCATACGCCGCCGTCGACGCCGCCGAAGTAGAAGCTGCCGTCGGAGCCGGGCACGCCGCTGACCGCGACGACGCGGCCGGCGCGGAAGGGCCCGAGAAGCCGCCACTGGAGGCCGCTGAACAGGGCAGGCGGCAGGGATTGCGCCGCGGCCGATGCGGCGCAGGCCAGAGCGGCGATGGAGAGCACAAGCGGGCGCGCGAGAGAGAAGACAGCAGAGGGAGAGTTCATCGCTGTTCCCGATTGTGAAGGGGAACCGCGGCCGGGGCAAGATGATTGTTTCGTGCGCCGCGTACAAATTGGTATGGCGAGTGGGCGCGAAATCGAGCATTCTGGACCCATGAAGTTTTTCTCCGGTTTCATTTCTCATCGCGTCTCTCGTCTGGGCCGCGCTGCCTTGGTTTCCGCCGCTCCGCTTTTCGCGGCGTTCTGGTGCGCGGTCCTCCTGCCTTCCGCCCGATGCATTGGCCAGGAGAGCTCGGCGCGGATGCCGGCGATGCACTGGCGGATGATTGGACCGTTTCGCGGCGGGCGCACGCGCGCCGCGGCGGGGGTGCCCGACCAGCCGAACGTGTTCTACATCGGGCAGGTAGATGGCGGGGTGTGGAAGACGACGGATGCGGGGCGGACGTGGTCGCCGATTTTCGATGGGCAGGATACACAATCGATCGGGGCAATTGCAGTCGCGCCGTCGGACAGCAGCGTAGTGTATGTGGCCAGCGGCGAGGGGCTGCACCGGCCTGATTTGTCAGTGGGAGATGGAATCTACCGCTCGGCGGATGCGGGGAAATCGTGGGTGCATTTAGGGCTGCGCGAGGGCGAGCAGATTCCGGCGCTGGCAATCGATCCCACGAACGCAAACCGGCTGTTTGCGGCGGTACTGGGGCACCCGTACGGGCCAAATGCGGAGCGGGGCATTTATCGGTCGGAGGACGGGGGGAAGAGCTGGACGAAGGTGCTGGGCAAGGATGAAAACACAGGCGGCTCGGACGTCGTGATCGACCCGAAAAACCCGCAGGTGGTGTATGCGTCGTTGTGGGATGCGCGGCTGGGGCCCTGGGAGGACAAGAACGCCTACGAAAGCACCCATGGCGGATTGTTCAAGTCGACCGATGGGGGCGCAACCTGGAAGCCGCTGACGAATGGGCTGCCTGCGGACCTGGTGCAGATCAACGTCGCGATTGCGGCGAGCGATCCGCAGCGGCTCTATGCAACCGTGTCTACCAAGGTGGAGAGCGGGTACGCCTCGGGCAAGGGGCTGGGGGTGTACCGCTCGGACGATGGCGGCGCGAGCTGGCGCAGGATTACAGACGACCCGCGGCCGGCGGAGAAAATTGGCGGCGGTGACCTTTCCGTGCCGGTGGTCGACCCGGCGAATCCGGATGTCGTATATAGCACCAGCATTGTTACAGTTCGCTCGACCGATGGCGGCAAGACCTGGGTGAGCCTGCGCGGGGCGCCCGGCGGGGACGATTACCAGAACCTCTGGATTAACCCGCGCGACTCGAAAATACTGCTGCTGGTGAGCGATCAGGGCGCGGTGGTGAGCGTGAACGGCGGCCAGAGCTGGAGCAGCTGGTACAACCAGCCGACGGCGCAGCTGTACCACGTAGCGGCGACGAACACGTTTCCCTACCAGGTCTGCGCGGGGCAGCAGGAGAGCGGTTCCGTCTGCACATCGACGCGCGGCAACGATGGCGAGATCACGTTTCGCGACTGGCACCCGGCGGGAATTATAGAGTACGGCTATGCGGCGCCCGATCCGCTGCACCCGGAAATCGTGTACGGCGCGGGACGGATGGAGGTTTCGCGCTACGACATGGTAACGGGGCAGGTGGAGAACGTGACGCCGCTGCCGATGAAGAATCCCGGCTTTCGCGCCGACCGCACCGAGCCGGTGCTGTTTTCGCCGGTTGACCCGCACACCATCTACTACGCGGCGAACCACCTGTTCAAAACGGTGGACGGCGGCGCGACGTGGGCAATGATCAGCCCGGACCTGAGCCAGCCCGCGACCGGCGCGCTCGAGACGGTGCCGGGGCTGACGCCGGAGGAGCAGGCGGCGCGGCGCGGCGCGATCTACTCGGTGGCCGCGTCGTACAAAACGGCGCAGACGATCTGGGCCGGGACCGATGATGGCCTCGTGTGGATCACGCGCGATGGCGGCGCGAACTGGACGAAGATCACGCCGCCCGGTGTGACGCCGTGGAGCAAGATCGCGCAGATCGATGCATCGCGATTCGATGACGACACAGCGTATGTGGCGGTGAGCAGGATGCGGGTCGATGACCTGCGGCCCTATATTTATCGCACGCACGATGCAGGGAAGAGCTGGACGGCCATCGCCGACGGACTGCCGGCAGACGCGCCGGTAAACGCGGTGCGTGCCGACCCGGTGCAGCCCGGACTGCTGTACGCGGCGACCGAGCACGCGGTGTGGACTTCACTCGACGATGGGGCGCACTGGCGGCCGATCGAGTACAACCTGCCGCATACGTCGATGCGCGATCTGCTGGTAAAGGACGACGACCTGATCGTGGCGACGCATGGGCGTTCGTTCTGGGTGCTGGACGATGTGGCGCCGCTGCGCGCGCTGGCCGCGGGAAAGGCCGCGATGCTGCTGCCGCCGGCATCCGCGTGGCGGGTGCGGCGCGATACGAACACCGACACGCCGCTGCCGGCGGATGAGCCGGCGGGGGAGAACCCGCCCGATGGCGCGATTGTGGACTACGCGCTGCCGCGGGATGCGCACGGCGCGGTCATGCTGGAGGTGCTGGATGCGCAAGGCAAGCTGCTGCGGCGCTACTCGAGCGACGACCAGGCCGCGCCGCAGCCGGAGACGCAGCGCAGGGAGCTGATCCCGGCGTACTGGCCGCAGCCGCGCGGGCCGCTGCCGAAGACCGCGGGCATGCACCGCTGGGTGTGGGATCTGCGCGCGGCTGCGCCGACGGCAACCGAGTCGGCGTACCCAATCGCGGCGGTGCCGGGGCGGACGCCGCTGGTCCCGCAGGGGCCGCTGGTTTTGCCAGGCACCTACACGTTGCGGCTGACAGTGGACGGCAAGAGCGAGTCGGCGCCGCTGCTGGTGAAGATGGACCCGCGGGTGCACGCGTCTGCCGCCGACCTGGCCGCGCAGTACAAAGCGCAGGTTGCCATGGCGGTGTCGCTCGATGCGCTGGCGAAGGCGGCGCTCGAAGCGCACTCGGTGGCGGAGCAGGCGTCTGCGCCTAGTGGTGTGCAGCTTGCGCCATTCCAGGCAGAGTTGAAGACCCTGCTGGAAGGCACCGGACCGAATGCGGCGAAGCGTCTGCCGGGCATCGACGAGGTGACGGCGGAGGCCACCGAGCTGTACGCCGAGCTGCAGCAGGCCGATGCGGCACCCACGGCGGCGCTGCTTGCGGCAGCCTCGCATGTGGAGGCCGAAGGTGCCGAGGTTCTGCCGGGCTGGGAGCAGTTCAAGCAGCAGCAGCTGCCGGCGATGAACCGGCAGCTGCGCGAGGCGCACCGGTCCGCGATCGATCCGCGACAGAAGCCCGGCAGCATGCCGGAGCAGGGGGATGAAGAATAGTCGGTGCCGATTGGGCGTTGATCTGGGCGGTTGTTCGGCCAGGCGCAAGCGGAATGGGCTCGCGGCACATCCTGTGCGGGCCGGGGTTGCTCCAAGCAGGCATGGCGGCCGTGCCTCAACAGAAGCGTATACCGGTCGATCCGCAGCCGGAGCAAAGCGGCGCGGGAAGATTGTGGCGCCCGCGGCGGGTGCTGATTACCCCGGATGCGCTGGCGCTGCCGCACGGCCGGGCCATGCTGGAGCGCGCAGCTTCGTATGGCGCGGAGGTGGTGCGGCTGCCCGCGAACCGGCTTACCGGCTTGGCCGCGGACTCGCCCGGCAAGAGCTATGCACTGGCGAAAACGACGTTCGCGATCGTCGTGTCACCTCCAGGTCAGCGGAAACTGCAGCCCATTCCGCCGTCGGCTGACTGGCAGTTCCACGTGGCGCAGGGCTGCCCGGCGCACTGCCAGTACTGCTACCTGGCCGGCTCACTGAGCGGGCCGCCGGTGATCCGCGCGTATGCCAACCTGCCGGAGATTCTCGAAGGGCTGCGCTCGTATGCGGGCACGGGGCAGGTTACGTCGCGGTCGCATGAGCGGGCGCACGAGGGGACGACCTTCGAGGCTTCCTGCTATACCGATCCGCTGGGTATCGAGCACCTGACCGGGGCGCTTGCGGAGAGCATTCGTTTTTTCGGGGCGTGGGATGCGCCAGTGCAGCTGCGGTTCACGACCAAGTTCGACGGAGTGGGCGGGCTGCTGGCGCTGCCGCATGGTGGGCGGACTCGGGTGCGGTTTTCGGTGAACGCAGCGAGCGTGGCGCGCGATTTCGAGGGCGGCACGGCCAACGTTTCGCAGCGGCTGCGGGCGCTGCGGCGCATGGCGCTGGCCGGCTATCCGGTGGGGCTTACGGTCGCGCCCATCATGCAGGTGGAGGATTGGCAGGCGCAGTACCGTGGCTTATTCGCTTCTGTCGCGGAGGCTGTTGAAGGTGTGGACGAGATCGATCTTACGGTCGAGCTGATTACGCACCGGTTCACGCCGGGCTCGAAGGAAGTGCTGCTGGGCTGGTACCCCAAGACGACGCTCGACCTGCGCGAGGAAGCGCGCGCGGAGAAGCGGACGAAGTTCGGCGGGTTCAAGTATGTGTACCCGAAGGACTTAATGGGAGAGATGCGCGGATTTTTCGAGGGCACGATTGCGGAAGTGCTGCCGGGGGCGCGGATTCTTTACTGGACTTGATTTGTTCCGATGCTGAGAGAAAAAAGCAGGTCCTTCGCTCCGCTCAGGATGACATGTATCGTAAATTCACGGGAGTCTAAGCCAGCGGCAGGATAGGCGCGGAGGCTTGATGGAGATGGATCACTCGGCGCGCATGGCTTGCACGGGATCGAGCTGCGCGGCGCGGCGGGCGGGTAGAGCGGTGGCGGCGATGGAAGGCAGCACCAGCAGGATTGCCGAGCCGAGCAGCACGGGCAGGGTGCTCGCGGCGGCCCCGTAAAACTCGGCGCGGAGCAGGTAGCCCGAGAGTGTCGCGCAGGCCAGCCCCGTGCCGGCGCCGAGCAGGACCCAGCGCAGTTCCTGCCGCAGCAGCAGGCGGACGATCCCCTCGCGCGAGCAGCCGAGCGCGATGCGGATGCCGACCTCTTTCTCGCGCAGAGAGACTTCATAGGCCAGCAGGCCGTAGGTGCCGAGCACCGCGATGAGCAGCGAGAGCAGGCCGAAGGCGACGGCGAGCCACATCAGAAAGCGGCGCTGGGCGACCTGGCGGGACATTCGCTCCGGCATCGTTTGAAGTTTGTAGAGCGCGAGGTCGGGGTAGAAGCGGTGGAGCATTGCACGGACCGCGTGAGCTGACAGAGCGGGGTCGTTGCCGGTGCGCAGCAGAAAGGCCATGGCGGTCTGCGGGTTGTCGGCCTCGGGCAGGTAAAGGTTGGGGACGGGCGGGGTGGCGAGATCAAAGTTGTGCACGTCGCCGACGACGCCGACGACGACCGCCCAGGCGTCTGTGTCGCCGGTGTAAAGGCGCTTGCCGAGCGGGTTTTGTCCCGGCCACTCCTGCGCGGCGAGAGCGCGGTTGACGATGGCGACGTGGCGGCTGGCGTTGTCGCTGGGGGTAAAGTCGCGGCCGGAGTAGAGCGTCTGGCCGATGGTGGAGAAATAGCCCGGAGTGACGTGGAAGTTGTCAGGCGAGTGCTCGTTGGGCTGCTTGCATTGTTCGGGGTGCTGGTCGCTGCAGAAGGTGAAGCGATTGAGGAAGCCGCCCAGGGGATAGTTGTTGACGGCGGCGACGGACTCGACGCCGGGGAGCTGTCGCAGCTGCACGGAGGCCTGCTCGAAGAACTGACTGGTGCGCGCGGCGTCATAGGTAGGCGTGATGCTGCTGCCGTGTACGTCCACGCCAGCGAGCAGCAGATGAGCAGGGTCAAAGCCGAGGGGCTGGTGGAGCAGCAGTAGGACGCTCGCGACCATCCAGCCGGCGCCTGAAACCAGCACCATGGTAAGCGTGAGCTGGGCGATAACGAGCAGGCGGCCGGCGCGGCGCAGGCTGCGGCCCGACGAGGCGCGGCTGCCGGAGAGGTCGCGCAGCAGGCTGGGGTTCACGGTGCGCACGGCAGGCAGCAGGGTGAGCAGAACTGTAACCAGCACGGATACAGATATGACAAAGAGGAGCACGTTGGGATGCAGCGCTGCATGGCCCAGCCGCGGGATCTGCACGACGGTGAGCTGACGGAGGAGGCGCAGGGAAACGCCCGAGAGCGCGAGGCCGCCCGCGGCGCCGAGGCTCGCGAGCAGGGCGCTCTCGATAAGCAGTTGGGCGAGTAGCTGGCGCGGCGAGGCGCCCAGCACGGCGCGGGTGGCGAACTCCTGCCGGCGACGGGTGTTGCGCGCCAGCATCAGGTTGGCCAGGTTCGCGCAGGCGATCAGCAGCAGCAGGGCGCAGGCGGCGAGGGTGGCGAAGAGCGCGGTGCGGGTGTCCTGGCCGGCGACCTCGTCGACCCAGGAATCGAGGACTGGCCGGTAGCTGGCCGGGTAGTATGCGGGGAAGTCCTTGCGCAGGGATTGCTGCACGGTGCTTAGCTCCGCTCTGGCCGCGGCGAGGCTGACGCCGGGGCGCAGGCGCGCGATCGCCTGATAGGACGAGGAACCGCGATTTTCCGGGTGGTTCGAGGGGTCACAGCCGGCGGGGATGAAGATGTCCGGGTTGTTGACCGCGGCGGGGCCGTCGATGGGCTGGCTGATCGGCAGAACGCCGGCGATCTGGTAGGTGTGGCGATCGATTTCGAGCGTGCGATGGCCCAGCGTACTGCCGCCGCCGAGTTTCTTCCAATAAGGACCGCTGACCAGAATCTGCGAGAGGCAGTCGCGCTCGTTGCCGGTGCGGGCGAAGTCCTGCCCGAGGGCGAGCTTGGCCTGAAGGGTCGCGAGGAAGTTCTGGGTGACCTCCAGGACCTGGCCGGTCTGGCTGCCGGTGGCGGTGCGCACGGTGGGCGCCCAGCCGCGATAGGCAGCGATGGAGCTGAAGCTCGAGCTGCGCTGCTGCCAGTCGAGCGCAGTGGGGATGGAGAGATCGTTCCACGGCAGCGCGGTGATACCGACGAGCCGACTGGGATCGGGGAAGGGAAGCGGCTCGAGCAGGACCGCATCGACGATGCTGAAGATGGTGGTGGTAGCGCCGATGCCGAGCGCGAGCGTGAGAATCGCGGTGAGGGCGAAGCCGGGGCTCTGGCGAAGCTGGCGGACGGCGTAGCGAAGGGTTCGAAGCATGATTGTTTCTCGCGTGAAGACGGACAGACCTATGAGTAAGCACGTGCACTGCCAACGCAGGAAGGCCGGCCAGCGATCCAGTTTCTTCAAGAAAGCGGCAGTGAGAACTGTATGGCTGGCAAACCGCAGGTCATCCGCATCTGTGTTCAACTGTCCATTGTCGAACGGCTCTGTCCATCCGTGGACGCCTGAGTTTGTGTTAGAGCGAGAGAGTTATGCCGAAACGCCGATTTCGCTGCCGGTGAAGGCGCTGCGAAGCTTGTGAGTAATTTCGGCGTGCGCTGCCGGGCTATAACGGCAGGCGAAGCTCCGCGACCGCGCCTCCGTCTTCGTGGTTTGTAATGGTGACCGCGCCCCTGTGCGCTTCGGCGATCTGCTTGACCAATGCGAGGCCGATGCCGGTGCCGTTCTGCTTGGTGGTGTAGAAGGGCACGAACAGGTTCGATGGGTTGGCGATGCCGAGGCCCGAATCGTGGATGCGGATGACGGCCTCAGTGCCGTTGGTGGCCCAGCAGAGCGAGAGCGCCGGCGGGCGCGCATGGTTTTCGAGCGCGGCCTCGGCGGCGTTTCGCAGCAGGTTGATGATGGCCTGTGCGAGCTGGTCGCGGTCGGCCAGCACCACCAGTTCCGGGCCATCCTCAAGCTGGACGGGGAGGCGGGTTTCAAGCTGCGCGAGCTGGCGCAGCAGTGCGCCCAGCGGGAGCGGCTCGCGCCTCGGCGGCGGCAGCTGCGCGAGCTGGCGGTACGCGTTGAGGAAGCGGTTGAGCGATTCGGCGCGCTCCTCGATGACGGCGAGCGGGCGGTCGAACTCGGCGGCCTCAGGGCCGGCTGGTGCGCTGCTCGCGAGCATGCCGCGCAAGGACCCGGCGAGCGATTTGATGGGCGTCAGCGAGTTGTTGATCTCGTGGCCGAGCACGCGGATGAGCCGCCGCCAGGCTTCCTGCTCTTCCTGCCGGAGCGCCGTGCTCACGTCGGAGAGCAGCAGCAGGATGTGGGGAACGCCGTGCTCGCGGAAGCGGCTGCTGCGGACCATCCACTGCGTGCTGCCTGGATTTGGTCCGGCAGTGTTGCCGATGGTTGTCACCTGTTCGTCTTTGGCGGTCAGCAGGTGTTCGATCCCGAGCGCGGCGGCGTGGCGGCCGAGCGCCTGCTCGGGCGTGCGCACGCGCAACAGCCGCGTGCCGGCGGGGTTGAGCAGCCGCAGAATGCCGCGCTCGTCGAACGCGAGTACGGGTGCCTCGAGTACGGCGAGCACGCGCCGCACCAGCGCGGCGGACTCGAGCGAGGCGAGCCGCTCGGCTTGCAGGTCGCTGGCGAGCGCGTTGATTTCGAGCGCGAGATCGCCGAGCGAGTCGCCGCGGCGGCCGCCGCGCGCGCGGAAGGAGTAGTCCTGCTCGCGCAGCGCAGCCACTACATTAGAAAGGGTCTGCAAGGGCTTGAGGAGTTGGTCGACAAGCCAGGATTGCAGGATCGCCCAGGCGACCACGAGAGTAAAGGCGGTGAGCAGCCAGGTGGCCGCCGCGGCCCGCGAGCGAAGCAGCAGGAGTGCCGCCAGCACGAACAGGGGGATGCCGAGCGACCAGAGTGTGAGCCGCAGGCGCCGCTCGTAGCCGAGGAGGCGGCGGCTGCGGCCCAGGGGCAGGCGCTTACGCAAGCTCGGCGTGAGGGAACCGGAAGTACGCTCAGGGCGAGATGCCATGCTTCTCCAGCCGCCGGTAAAGCGCGCCGCGGCTCAGGCCCAGCAGCTCCGCTGCCTGGGTAATGTTGCCGCTGGCGCGGGCGAGCGCCTTACGCACCAGGATGGCTTCGACTGCGTCGAGGCTCAGATCTTCGATGCTGGTGCCGCTCTGGCGCGCGGGCGCAAGGCCGAGGTCGGCTGCTTCCACCTGCACGCCGCGCGCCATCAGCACGGCGCGTTCCATGGTGTGGTCCAGTTCGCGCACGTTGCCCGGCCAGCTGTAGTCGAGCAGCACTCGCAGCGCCGCCGGCGAGACCCCGTCGAGCGAACGACGATAGCGCGCCGCGTGGCGGGCGAGGAAGTGCGCGGTCAGCAGCGGAATGTCCTCGCGGCGCTCGCGCAGGGGCGGCAGCCGCAGTTCGACTGTGTTAAGGCGGAACAGCAGGTCCTCGCGAAAGCGGCCCTCCGCGACCTCCCGCGGCAGGCTGGCGTTGGTCGCCGAAACCACGCGCACATCCACGCGCATGCTCTTCGATGAACCGACGCGCTCGATCTGCCCGGTCTCGAGCACGCGCAGCAGCTTGGCCTGCCGCCGCATGGGTACGTTCGCGATTTCGTCGAGAAACAGCGTGCCGCGGTCCGCGAGCTCGAAGCGTCCGATGCGATCGGTGCGCGCGTCAGTGAAGGCGCCGCGCACGTGGCCGAACAGCTCGCTCTCGAAAGTGCCCTCCGGCAGCGCGCCGGTGTTGACGGCGACCAGCGTCTGCGCCGCGCGGGCTGAGACCGCGTGAATGGTCTGCGCGACCACTTCCTTGCCGGTGCCGTGTTCGCCGGTGATGAGTACGTTCGCGTCCGAGGGGCCGATGCGCGTGATCTGGTCCAGCAGCGGGCGCATCGCGGGTGCGGATGCGATGAACTCCGGCCGGTTCTGCGTACGCAGCAGCAGGTTTTCGGCTTCGAGATTACGAGTGCGGCGCAGCGCGTGGCTCAGCTCCACCTGGGTGCGCAGAATGGTAAGCAGGCGCGCGTTTTCCCACGGCTTCTGCACAAAGTCGCGCGCACCCAGCCGCATCGCTTCGACCGCGAGCTCGACGCTGCCCCATGCCGTCATCACGACCACTGGCAGCTGGCTGTCGGTTGCGAGCACCTGCTGAAGCAGCTCAAGGCCCTCGATGCCGGAGGTCGTGTCGCGCGAGTAGTTGAGATCGATCAGCACCGCGTCGAAACTCTCGCAGACCAGCTCCGCCATCGCCTCGGCAGGCGAGCGCGCCGTGTGCAGCAGATAGCCTTCCGACTTCAGCAGCAGCCGCAGCGCTTCCAGGATGTGCGCCTGGTCGTCGGCAACGAGCAGGCGCGTGGGCGCGGCCTTTTGAGTGGCAATCGGGTTGGCGCGGGCCGTGGGCATCGCTCTCGGGTCTGGCTTAGATTATGGTTGTCTGCTCTGCACAACGCCAGTCCGCGCGTCGGCGAGCGAGACATGATAGGTGTCGAGCGTTGCGCCGGTAGCCCGCGCGAGCTCGACCTTTGCCTTTTCAAAGGTCGTTTCCGCGGCGCCCAGCGTCGACTCCGCCAGCGCCAGATCATGCTGCGCCGTGAGCGTCTGCAGGTTCGACCCGGCGCCGAGTTTCTGCTCCTGCTTGCTAATGTCGAAGGTCTTCTGGGCCAGGTCGCGGGCCTTGCGTGCCGCGGTCACGCGCGCGCCATTCTGCTCCAGCGCGTACTGCGCATTGCGCACCTCGATGCGGATCTGCTTTTTCTGCTGCTGGATCAACAGCTCCGACTGGCGGTACTCAAGCTCTGAGCGGTACTGGTCCGACTTCGCGACGCGGTTGCGGATAGGGATCGAGACCGAGACGCCGACGAGGTAGTCGGGCGAGCTGCCGTCGAAGGATTTGCGTACCGATCCCGCGAAGTCGGTCGGCACCGAGGAGGTGCCGTGCGCCAGGGGGTTGTTGGTGCCGGCCAGGCCGGTTCCACCATAGTAGGCTTCAAGATTCACCGAGGGCAGCAGGGCGTTGCGCGCGGCCTTGCGGCTCAGGTCCTGGTTGGCCAGGTTGATGCCGGATTCGGAGAGCTCGGGCCGGTCGCGCAGAGCCCGCGCTGTCAGATCCTCAAGAGGCTGGGTTGTATTTGTAACATCCACGGTAACAGTATCGGTTGGCACCACCGGAATCTCTTCGAGCGTCGCATTGTCGAGGTTCTTGGTAAGTGCATTTTTGATCAGCGATTCCTGCAGCTGCAGGGTGGTTTTCGCGATCGTGAGGTCTTCGTCGCGGCTCGCAACTTCCCCGTCAGCCTTGGTCACATCCATCTCCGGGATTGCTTGCAGTGCGAGCTGCTTGCGGTCGCTTTCGAGCTCGTCTTTCGCGAACTGGAGCGAGCGCTCCTTTACCTGCTCGTCCTGGTAGGCGCTGACCAGGTCCCAGTAAATATCGACGATTTGCGTGATGGTGTGGATCACCTGGTCCTTGAAAGCGATGTCGGAAATGGTGCGGTCGTTGCGGGCGATGCGCAGGTAGCGCAGGTTGGGGCCGAAGCCGAAGCCGGCCAGCAGCGGCTGCTGCAGTTCGACATGGTAGTAGCTGTTGAGCGCGGGCGTCAGCGTGGCGAACGGGCTGTTCTCGGTGGCGCGGCTGTCTTGGAGCACTGCGCTGAGAATGGTACCGGTGGGAAAAGCCTGCAGGTATTCGAACTGACTCGACACCGTGTTCGACTGCAGTGACGGAACGCCGTAGATCTGCAGGTTCGAGAGCGGCTCGGTGTAGTGCTCGAGGTTGATGCTGCCGGTGATCGAGGGATCGTAGGAAGAGACAGCGGTACCGGTGCCGAGCGTGGAGCTGACCAGGCCCGCGGCGCCCGAGCCCGCGCCGCCGGTGCCGCCGGAGGTGCCGCCCGCCCCGCCGCCGGGCGCGCCCGAGCCAAGGCCGCCCACGCCGCCGCCCTGCGTGTTCTGCACGATTCCCGCGTTGACCCCGCGGAAAGTGGCGCCCGCCTTGGTGCGCTCGATATCGGCTTCGGCGATGGGCAGGTTGTAGCGCGCGATCGCGATATCGAGGTTATTCTCAAGCGCCAGCAGAATCGAGTCGTTCAGCGATAGGTAGAGCTTGCCCTCGCGGATCAGGTCGTCGATACGTGTTGAGTTAGCCAGGCTCGCCGTTGGCACCTGGCTCGCTCGGTACGTGTCGAGTGGGTTGTCGGAGTGCGGCACGGTAAGGCGCAGCGCGGGCGCGGCATTCTGCGCGAACAGCATGGAAGGAAAGAGCGGAAGCAGCGTAATCGCGGCTGCGCGTTGGAGTCGAGAAAGAGTCACCTGGGGCTGTCCTCCACCTTCGCCGCTGTGGGCGAGGCGTTATGTGTAACGGTTGCGGTTGCGGATTGTGGAGCGGGGCGGCCGACCGCTGTGTCGGCCGTCATCCAGCCGTCGCGCAGCTCGAGGATGCGGTTGCCGTACGCGGCGTTGACCTCGGAGTGCGTAACCTGCACGATGGTCGTGCCCTCGCGGTTGAGGGTGCGAAAAAGCTCCATGATTTCGGCCGCCTGCGCGGAGTGCAGGTTGCCGGTCGGCTCATCGGCGAGCAGCAGCGCGGGCTTGTGGATGACGGCGCGCGCGATGCCGACCAGCTGCTGCTGGCCGCCGGAGAGCTGGCTCGGGTAGAGGTCCTTCTTGCCGACGATCTGGAAACGGTCGAGGGTGTCGGCGACCATGGCCTGCCGCTGCGGGCGGGGCAGATTTTTATAAGAGAGCGGCAGGTCAATGTTCTCGGCGACGGTGAGGTCGTCGAGCAGGTGATAGCTCTGAAAGACCATGCCGGTGCGCTTGCGGGCAAGCTCGGCGCGCTGCTTGCGGGCAAGCGTGTGCACGGGCTCGCCGTCAAGCGTGTACTCACCGCGCCACTCGTCGTCGAGCAGTGCGAGCACGTTGAGCAGTGACGACTTGCCCGCGCCGGAGGGGCCCATGATAGTGACGAAGTCGCCCTCGCGGATGGTGAGGGTGATGTTGCGCAGCACAAAGGTCTGCGCCGCGCCCGATTTGTAACTGCGTTCGATATGTTTTAGTTCGATCATTGGTTACTCCGGGCTTTCTGTTCGGGGCTATTCGGCCCTGAGGGCTTTCATGGGGTCGACGCGCGATGCCTTGCGCGCCGGCAGGTACGCTGCCGCGATACTTACCAGTGCTAGCGCGCATGCGGACAGCGCAAGCGCGGCTGCGTTGTTGAAGAGCAGGTCTTTGCCGTATTGGCCGGTGTTCAACACGTTGTCCAGGATCCAGCGCGAGAGCAAAGGCTGCAGCAGCGCGGCCCCGAGCAGGCCCGCGGCACCGCCCAGCGCCGCGAGTATGCCGCTTGCGAGCAGAACGCCGCCGAGGATGCGCCCACGGCTTGCGCCCAGCGCCATGCGCACGCCGAGCTCGCGGGTGCGCTGTGTGACCTGGTAGGAGAGCAGGCCGAACAGGCCAATGGCGGTGAGCAGGACCGCGAAGCCTGCGAAGGCTTCGGCAAGCTGCGAGAAGAAGCGCGGTGCGGCGATAGAGGTGTCGATGACCTGCTGCATGGTGGCGAGCTTTGCTACCGGGATTTCCGGGTCGGCGCTTGCCACAGCTTGCGCGGCAATTTTGGCGACGTTTCCATTAGCCGCAAGACGTAGCGCAAAGCTCATGGGGAACCAGCCGTTTAGCATCTTTGTCGTTTTGTCATCCTGCTGCGCGATAGGCGCGTACACGAGCACATCTGGACGGACGGCAAGTAAACGTCCCGGTACATCAGCGACGATGCCGACGATCCGATAAGCGGTCTTGGCACCCAGATGCAGTTCGCGGCCGACCGGCGAACTGTTAGGCCACCATGTACGCGCAGTCTGCGCACTAATAAGAGCTACCGGAAGATTCTTTGCGGTGTCACCATCCGAAAAACCGCGTCCTGAAAGCACCGGAATGCCCATGGTCCGGAAGTATTCCGGCGTGACTGCCAGGAACTCGGTTGTCAGCATGAGGTTGGTGCGGACATCCGGCCACGCACTGGTATTCAACTCGCTTTGCAGGGGGAAGCCGCTTACTGCCGAAGCGCTTCGCACTCCCGGTGTATTCCGTAGGTTTGTAAGCACCTGCTCCGCAAAATGCCGGGTAGCGGCGCTCGTCGCATACCGGTCGCTCTTCAAGCTGGTTTGAAACACCACCAGCTTTTTCGGGCTGAAGCCGAGCGGTTGCGAGCGCAGCTTGAGAAATGTGCCGAGCAGAAGCGATGCCGCTGACAGAAGGACAACGGCAAGGCTCATCTGCACCGCGATGAGCAGCTTGCCTGCGCTCGCCTGCCTTTTGGTTGTGCCGGACGTGCGAGTGCCGCTGAAGGCATTCGGCCTGCTTTGGCGCAGGGCGAGCAGTGCCATCGGTGCGCCGAAAAGCAGTGCGCTGAGGCAGGCTGCGGAAGCGGTGATAGCTGCGATGACCCCGAAGGAAGCCGTGCCGGTAAGCTGCGAGATCGCGACCGGCGAGCTGCTGATCAGCAAAGGCAGCAGCAGTCGAGCTACGAGCACAGCGCCCGCGCCACCCGCAATTGTAAGCAGCGCTACTTCAAGCGCGGCCAAGCGCAGCAGGCGCCCACGCGAGGCACCCAGGGCCGCGCGCAAGGCCATCTCCGGAGCGCGCCGCAGGGCTCGCGCGATGTTGAGCCCGGCCAGATTGAGGCAGGTGAGCAGCAGCACCGCGCTTACCGCTGCCGCCATCACGAGCAGGCTGCTGTGGGCGTCGCTCGCGATCACGGCTGCAAGTGAATACAGGTGCACGTGCGGCAGCTGATTGGCTTCGTTCTGATACTTGCTCAAGTGCGGAAACGCTCGGTACAGGGCTGCTTCAAGCGTCGGAGATTCGGCCTGTGCCTGCGCAAGCGTCACACCAGGCCGCAGCCGTGCCCACATTTGATAGTTATGGCCCACGTATCCCGGGTCTTGCGGTCCAACCTGCAGAGGCTTCCACGCGTCTGGCGAGCCGAGAGTTGTTTGTGTTGTATAGGCTTCCGTGTGGAAGCTGGCAGGCATAACTCCGACAACCGTAACGCTTCGCTGGTCGAGTCGGACGGTCCGTCCCACGATGGACGGGTCGCCGCCGAACTGGCGCTGCCACAGCGCATGGCTCAGCACCAGAGCCTGAGGGCCGCCGGGCCGGTCTTCGTTCGCTGTAAATGGCCGCCCCAGCGCCGGCCCCGTGCCGAGGGTGCGGAAGTAGCCTTCCGATACGCTCTGCACGGCAAGGTTGGACACGCGGCCATGCCCGTCGGAAAGCGTCGCCTCCCCGCTTGAATCGTGCATCAAGACCGAGGCCTGAAAGCTGTGGCTGTTCCGCATCAGGAAGGTCGCGGACTCACCGGTTTCTTCTGCGTTTGGTCCCTCACCAGGCCAGTTGAACGACACCCCTACCAGCTGCTGCGGCTGCGGGTAGGGCAGCGGCGCGAGCAGCACCTGGCGCGCCACGCTGAACACCGTCGCGGTAACGCCGAGGCCGAGCGCAAGTGTAACGATGGCGGTTGCAGTAAAGCCCGGCGCGTTGCGCAACTGCCGCAGCGCGTAGAGAAGATCCTGCCAAAGTGTTTGCATCCCTTACTCCTCTCTCAGCAGTGAAGCGGGGTCGGCGCGCAGGGCGCGCCGCGCGGGCAGCCAGGTGGCGGCGAGCGCAAGCAGGGCCATGCTCGCGACGACGCCGAGCAGCACGACGGGGTCCTGCGAGGTGGCCTGGTAGACGACGTGCGCGAGCAGCCGGCTGGCGAGCGCGCCGAGGGCCAGGCCGGCGAGCGAACCGAACAGCAGCAGCCGCGCCGGGCGGCCCAGCGCCGCCGCGAGCACCTGCCTGCGGCTTGCGCCGAGCGCCACGCGCAGGCCAAGCTCGCGCATGCGCTTCGAAACCGCGTAGGAAGCCATGCCGAAGATGCCGGTGACGGCGAGCATCGCCGCAAGCGCGCCCATGATGCCGAGCGCAACCGTGGCGGCTAAAGATGGAAATAGGGCCATGCCCATCTCTTCGGGCCAGCTCTGCATCGTGACGGGCACGTTGGGATCCAGTCCGGCGATCACCTTTTGAACGGCTGCCGCGGTTGCCGCCTGCCCGGCTTGCGAGCGCACGATCAAGGTAGCCAATGTTTGAGGATCCTGTGCTGCAGGCAGGAACATAGCCGGCGTCGGATCCTCGGTAAGAGTGAAATATTTCCCATCCTGAACGATGCCGACGACCTGCCTGCGCTTGCCGACCGCAATGAAGTAACGCCCCACTGCTTCGGTGGTGCCGAAGACCTTGCGCGCAAAGGTCTGATTGACAATCGCGACCTCGGGTGTGTGTTCATCGTCGTGCCAGGTGAAGTCGCGGCCTGCGAGCAGCTTTGTTTGGGCGGCAGCAAAATAGTTTGGCGAGATGTCGTAATACAGTGGGTCCGCAGCCGCGTTAGAAACGCGAAAGTCAGTCGTGCCTTCGCGAAACACGGTCGTATCGGAGCTGCTAAGGCTGAGCGGGAGAGTGTTCGAGAAGGCGGCTGCGGTTACCCCGGGCAGCGCGGAGACCGCGTCGAGCGCGCGATGCTGGAGCAATAATGCCTGCCGGTCGGTGTCGCCGATAGAACGCGAGTCGAAGCTCGCCAGCAGCGCGCCTTCCGGGTTGAACCCATAGGAGGTATGCAGGCTGCGCGCGAGCCCGCGTACCGCCACAAGCGACGAGGTGACGAGTACCGAACAAAGCACGATCTGCACCACCAGCAATCCATCGCGGATGGTCCACCGGCGGTTGCCCCCAACCGGAGCGGGGCCGCTCTTGATGACGAGGTAGGCGTCGCCGCGCCATATCTGGCGAACCGGCACCAGCCCGAAGAAGATGCCGCTGGCCACGGCGAGCGCAAGCGCAAGCGCGGAGACACGCAGGTCAGCATTGACCATGACCTGCAGGGGAAAATCCGGCGAGGGGCGCCAAACGCTCAACGCGCGCAGCGCTGCATCGGCCAGCGCCAGGCCCAGGGCGCCGCCCACCAGCGAGACCAGCACCGCCTCGATCAGGAGCTGCCGGATGAGATTGCTGCGGCCCGCGCCAAGGGCAAGCCGCACCGCCAGCTCGCGCGCGCGGTCGGCGGCGCGCGCGGCGAACAGGCTGCCCAGATTGGCGCAGGCGGCAAGGAGCACGAGGGCGGCGAGCGCCATCACACCCCAAAGGAATGCGCGCACAGGCCCACCCAGCATGTCGCCGATCAAGCCCGGTCGTGACAGACGAAAGCGCAAGCCCTCATCCTCTTTGTACCGGCTGGCGAGGCGCCTGCCCATCGCATTCAAATCGTCTTCGGCCTGGGCTGTGCTGATGCCCGGCTTGAGCCGGCCCAGCACCCAGGTGCTGTGGTTGTCGCGCGCTTCGCGCTGGTTGTAGCCGTCCAGTTGTTCCTGGTCGAGCAGCGGCGCCCAGAAGTCCGGGACCATGAAGAGTTCCGTCCCGCTGAAGCTCCTGGGCGCAACCCCGAGCACGGTAAAGGGGTGCTTGTTGATCTCGATGACGCGGCCTATCACGCCAGGGTTTCCGTCGAACTGGCGTTGCCAGTAGTGGTAGCTGAGCACCGCAAGCGGGATCGAGTTCGGCCCGTGCGCGTCTGTCGGGTGAAAAAAGCGGCCCAGCGCGGGCTGCAGGCCAAGCACGTCGAAGTAGTTCTCCGAAGCCTGGTAATACCAGCTCTGGTGAACCGCGCCCGCTACACCTACACCGGCGCGATCGACGCGATAGGCGACGATGCCGGAGAAGGTGCGGTTGCCGTCGCGCAGGTCGCGGTAATCAGGATAGGACTGGCTCGGCGAGGTGCTGCCCGCTGCGCCGAAGAAGCGGTTAACGGACACAAGCTGCCGCGCCTGCGGTAGCGGCAGAGGCCGCAGCACTAGCGCGTTGAGCACGCTGAAGACGATCGCGTTGGCGCCGACGCCGAGTGCGAGCGTGAGCACGACGGTGAGCGTGAAGCCGGGCGAGCGGCGCAGCTGGCGGAGGGCGTAGCGGAGGTCGTTCCACAGGGTCTGCATCGGGTTACTCCGTTCTGAGTGCTTCGATCGGGTCGGTGGAGGCGGCGCGGCGCGCGGGGATGAGCGCGGCGGCGAGGGCGACGGCGGCTACGAGCACGACCGCGAGCGCGAGGCTGAGCGGGTCGGCGGCCGAGATGCCGAACAGCTGCGAGCGGAGCAGGCGGCCGAGCGCGAAGGCGACCGGCAGCGCGGCGGCGACGCCGATGCCGGCGAGGCGTAGCACGTCCCCGAGCAGGATGCGCGCGATGGCGCCGCGCGAAGAGCCGAGCGCGATGCGGATGCCGAGCTCGCGGGTGCGCTGCGCGGTGGAGTAAGCGAGCACGCCGTAGATGCCGACACCCGCGAGCAGCGTCGCGAGCACGCCGAAGGCCACGGCGAGCAGGGCGACCATGCGCTCGCTCGAGAGACTGTCGTCGATCTGCGCGTCCATGGTGCGCAGGGAGGTGAGCGCGAGCGAGGGGTCAAGCTGCTGCATGGCGCGGCGCACGGTCGAGAGCGTTTGTGCGGGGTCAGCAAAGGTGCGTACGTAGAGGAAAAGAATGGCCGGGTTGGCCGCCTGCTTGAGCGGCTCGAAGAGTGTCGGGTCGACTGCGCTCTGGACGTCTTCATGCTTGGTGTCGCGGACCACGCCAATGATCTCGAGATCGAGCTTGAGGGTATTGCCGGCGCCCTTGGCCGCGCGCCGTCCGATGCAGCCTCGAACGCTGCCGCAGAAGTGTTTCGCAAAGGATTCGTTCACGATGGCGACGTGCGGGTGATCGGCCGTGTCGCGCTCGCCGAAGAAGCGGCCGGCGAGCAGCGGCACCTGCATGGCGGAGAAGTATTCGGGATTGACGTTGGACTCCTCAACGCTGAAGTCCTCGCCTGGAGGATTGGTATGGCCGGCAACCGTGACATTGCCGCTCTGGCCATTGCTGGCGAGCAGGGGATCGTCGGTCGCGGCGACGGCCTGCACACCGGGCAGCGCGGCAAGCCGATCAATCACCCGCTGGTGCAAGGCCGGGACCGCGGCAGGCGCGTAGCCGGAGAGTTTGGGGTTGATGCCGAAGGTGACCAGGTGCGCGGTCGTGAAACCTACATCGACCGATTGGAGCTTCTGCATGGTGCGCACGAAGAGGCCCGCGCCGGCAAGCAGCAGCACGCTGAGGCCGATCTGCAGGCAAACCACCGCGCGGCGAAAGCTGAGCAGGGCTCCCGAGCTGGTGGCGCTGTGCTGGCGCATGGTGGCGGTGAGGTCAGGGCGGCGGAGCTGCAGCAGCGGCGCGAGGCTGAACAGCACGCTCACGGCGAGTGCGACGGCGAAGTTAAAGGCGAGCACGCGTGCGTCGATGGCGGCGGAAAAGGCGACGTAGCTTTCGCCGCCGGCAAGCTGGTGGACCAGCGCGCGCGTGACCGCTGGCGCCAGCAGCATGCCTGAGACGCCTCCGGCGGCGCCGATGAGCAGGCCTTCGAGCAGGAGCTGCTGCGCGATGCGTGCTCCGCCGGCGCCGAGTGCGTAACGGAGCGAGAACTCGCGCAGGCGGCCGGCGGAGCGGACCATCAGCAGGCTCGCGACATTCACCGTTGCCATCAGCAGCACGAGCAGCGCCATGGCCATGACGGCGAGCAGCGGCTCTTCGTAATCGGCGCGGTCGTAGGAGAAGCCGCGCGCGCCGGGCAGTACTTGCAGGCGGCTGTTGGTGAGGAAGTCGTCGGTGAACTGCTTCGAGCGGGTGCCGAGAGCTTTCAATTCTTCAGCGCGGAGTGCGTGCCACAGCGGCGCGAGCGCCACCTCGGCGTGGGCGCGGGTCTCGCCCGGCTGCAGGCGGCCCACGATGTTGAGCCAGCGATCGGTGTGGTCGGTGAGGCGCGCTCCTTTGCCGGGCACGATCTCATCGAGCATCGACATGGGGGTGAAGACATCGGGCGTTTCGCCCCAGATGGCGCTGCGGAATCGCGGCCCGGCGACGCCGAGAATCTGGAAGGGCTGGCCGTTGATGGAGACGGTGGTGCCCACCACTTTGGGATCGGCGCCAAGATGGTTCCTCCAGTAGTCGAAGGAGAGCACGGCGACCGGGTTTGCATTGGGCTGGAGGTCGTCGGTCTGCGTGAGGAGCCGGCCCAGGGCAGGCTGCACGCCGAGCACGAAGAAATAGTTTCCACTGACCAGCTCCGCGCGGCCCAGTTGGGAGACGCCGTTGCGTGCGAGGCCTACGTCCGCCGGCGCCGTGGCGATGAGGCCTGCGAGAGCCTGATTGCGGTCGCGCAAGTCGCGATACATGGGGTAGGAGAAGTAGGCATCCTCCCCGCCGCCGTGATTGCTGGTGTGGCCTTCCCAGACGCTGCCCGTGCCCTTGAGCACGACCAGCTGCGCGGGGTCGCGCACGGGCAGCGAGCGCAGCAGGGCCTGGTCGAGCAGCGAGAAAATGGCCGTATTCGCGCCCAAGCCGAGCGCAAGCGTGAGCACCGCGGTGAGCGCGAAGACAGGAGCGTTGCGCAGCTGGCGGAGCGCGTAGCGAAGGTCGGCGAAGATGGATGGCATGGGACCGTCCTTTTTGTAACCGCGATGGTGGCTTATTCGGCGCGCAGTACTTCGACCGGGTTGACAGAGGCGGCGCGCAGTGCGGGCGCCGCGCAGGCTGCCAGTGCGATGGCTTCCATCGCCGCGACCAGCAGCGCGAGGAACAATAGTTCATGCTGCAGGCGGACGGTCAGCACCGACGCGATGACCCTCCGCAGCGCGAAGCTCAGCAGCAGACCCGCGGCAAGCCCGGCCAGCGAGACCGCCGCGACCCGGCGCACCAGCAGCAGCAGAACCTGCCAGCGCTGCGCGCCGAGCGCCATCCGCACGCCGATGTCGCGGCGGCCCTGCTCGACCTGCTGCGCGATGAGGCCGTACAGGCCAAGCGCGGCCAGCAGCATCGCGAGCACGGCAAAGACGCCGAACAGCCAGCTCTCCATGCGCACCAGCACCAGCGATTCGCCGGTGATGTCAGCCATGGTTTCGACCGGGCGGAAGGGCAGGTCGGGGTCGAGTTGCTGCATGACTTTGCGCAAGGGCTCGGCGATCGATTTCGGATCGACTGTGGTGCGAACCACCAGCTGCATCTCCTGCAGGTAGTCGGTCGCGGCGGGCAGCGGCAGCTGCGTAACCGAGTAATCCATCTCCGCCATCGGCGGCTGGTACAGGCTTTGGCGCTGGTTGCTGACGACGCCGACGATCATCGCTTTGTTGTCGTCCGCGATGTGCTTGCCCAGAGGATCTTCGCCCGGCGCGAAAAACTTTTTCACGAATGCCTGGTTCACGACCAGGACCGACTGCGAAGTTGCCGTGTCGAGCCGCTCGTCGAACATGCGGCCGCGCAGCAGTCGGGTGCCGGTGGTCTGGTGGTAGCCGGGCGTGATGAAACGCAGCTCGGCAAGCACTTCGCGGTCCCGCGGCGGAGGCGGCTGCCCGACGATCTGCACGTCGCTGTTCATGCCGGAGTCCTGCACGGGCAGCATGTTGATGATGGCGGCCGATTGCACACCGGGCAGCGCGCGCACCCGCTCGATGAGCGGATTGTAGAAGGTATGCAGCAGGTCGCGGCCCTTGATCGTCGCGGGCGAGAGGTTCACGTCCTCAACCAGCAGGTGATCGGCCTGGAAGCCGAGATCGGTGCCGCGCAGCGTCGAAAGCGAGCGCAGCAGCAGGCCGCTCGTCACCAGCAGCACCATCGCGAGCGCCATCTGGGTCGCGATGAAGAGCGCGCCGAGCCGCTTCTGCGCGCGGCTGGAGCCTGCGCCGGAGGTGCCGCTGCGCAGCGCGTCAGCCGGCGAGACGGAGAGCAGTTGGCGCGCCGGCAGCAGGCCCGCAACCAGCAGCGTGCACAGCGCCGCGGCGAGCGAGGCGAGCAGCACCAGTGGGTTGAGCGCAACATCGGAGCCGCGCGCGAGCGAGGCTACCAGCAGGGCGCGGATGGCCGCGAGCAGCGACCACGCCGCCACCGCGCCGCCGCAGGTGCCGGCGACGGCAAGCAGCGCGATCTCGACAAAGAGCTGCCGGGCGAGCTGTGCACGCGAGGCCCCGAGCGCCGCGCGCAGAGCCAGCTCTTGCTCGCGCCGCAGCCCGCGTACCAGCATCAGCCCGGCGATGTTGACGCAGCCGAGCGCGAGCACCGCGAGCACGGCCAGCGCCAGCACCTTGACCAGGCCGCCCGTCTGCCCCAGCATGGACTGGGCCACCGGCACCAGCTGCATGTGGCGGCCCTTGCTGTCCGGGTTAGTCCGCGCGTAATCCGCCAGCACGCGCGTCATGTCGGCCTGGGCCGCGGCGCGGCTCACGCCCGGCTTCAGCCGCCCAATGGTGCGCATCCAGTGGCTGCCGCTGTTCTCGTTGTCCTGGGCGCCGGTAAAGGGCGCGTAGGCGGCGTCCATCGATTCGAGTGGAAAGCGGAACCCGGCACGCATGACGCCGATCACCGACATGGGGCGTCCGTCGAGATCGACCTTCGCGCCAATCACGTTGGCGCGGCCGCCGAAGTTCTTGCGCCACAGCGAGTAGCTCAGCACCACGACATCGTTGCGGCCGCGCGCGTTCTCGCCGGCTAGAAACGTGCGCCCCAGCAACGGCTGCACGCCCAGCGCGGTGAAGAAATTATCCGTCGTGTGCACCGCGTGAATCGCGGCCGGCCCTTGCGGGCCCAGCAGGTTCATTGTCTGCGTCGAGTAGCCGGCGAGCGCGCTCAGCGAGTGGTTCTGCGTGCGCCAGTATTGGTACTCAGGCGAGGACGCGGGCTGCGTGTAGCCCGACGGCGAGCGCGGCACCGTGACCACGATGCGGTCCGGCTGGCCGTAGGGCAGCGGACGAATTAGCAGCGCGTCGAACACGCTGAATACGGTGGCCGCGAGCCCGACGGTGAGCGACAGCGTAAGCACCGCCGTGAGCGCGAAGCCAGGCGAGCGGCCCAACTGCCGCAGGGCGAACCGTACATCGTTCCAGATGCTCTGCATGGAACCTCCTTTACTCTGTCCGGAGCGCGCGCATGGGGTCGATCGACGCCGCGCGCCGGGCCGGGATGACGGCGGCGGCGAACGCGGCGGCGAGCAGGATGGCCGCAACCGAGACCAGCACCAGCGGCTGGAAGCTGCTGGTCTGGTAGAGCGTGCTTGCGACCAGGCGTGCGGCGGCGAAGGTGAGCGGCAGCCCGATGGCGAGGCCGATGAGCGCCTGCGCGAGCGCCCGCTTGACGATCATCGCGAGCACCCCGGCGCGGCTGGCGCCGAGCGCCATGCGGACGCCGATCTCGCTGGTGCGCCGCGCGACTGCGTACGCGGTCACGCCGTACAGGCCGATCGACGCGAGCACGAGCGCCAGGATGCCGAACAGCGTCGTGAGCCGCACCGTCAGATCCTGCTGGGTGAAGTTGCTGCTGAGCTGGTCCTGGTATGACTGCATTTTCAGGATCGGAATGCCGGGGTCGATCGACTGCAGCGCTCGCCGCACTGAAGCCGCGGCCGCGGACGGATCGCCGCGATAGTGCACGACCAGGTTGCTCGCAAAGTGCTTGAAGTTTTCATTCGAGGCCGCCTCGGGTTTGGTCAAGGCGACGGTCTGGGTCAGCGGAGTGAAGTACATCGGCTGCACAGGCCGCTCGGGGTTGACGTACTTCGTATCTTCCACCACGCCGACGATCTCGAACTCGTTTGGCTTGGCGCGGTCGGGACCGAAGTGTTCACCGACGGGAGACTTGCCTTTCAGGAAATGTTGAACGAACGCCTGGTTGACCACGGCGACATGCGTACTGGTGGCGGTGTCGTGCTCGGTAATGCCGCGGCCCAGCAGCACGCGCGTACCCAGGGTCGAAAAGTAACCCGGGCTTACGGCGGAGTAGAAGGCGTTGTTCTCGGCGCCGAAAGCGGGAGGAACGCCGGGCCGGAAAACGCCTCCGCTCCAGTAGTCGTTCGTCATGGGCGCGTAGGTGGCGTAGGCAAAACTCTCAATGTTGGGCAGGTGCGAAAACGTGTCGTCGAACTGCCGGTACAGCCCGGCCAGCCGGTCGTAGGTGTAGCCGGCGGCGGTGAGGTCGGTGTTTACGATGAGCCGGCCTTCGGGCTGGAAGCGGAAATCCTGATGCTCCAGGTGCCGGAGGCTGGTGATAAGCAGGCCTGCGGTCGAGAGCAGCACGAGCGAGAGCGCGGCCTGCAGGATGACCAGCAGCGTTTGCGGCAGGGCGCTCGCGTCGCGGGTGCTGCGGTTGGCGCCGCGCAGGGCCTCGACCGGACTGGTGCGTGAGGTGATCCACGCAGGCGCGATGCCGAAGACCACGCCTGTAACCAGCGAAACCAGCAGCGCGAAGCCGAGCACCGGCAGCGAGGGGGCGGCCGAAAGCGGGCTGAGCTCGGCGCCGCGCATGGCGAGCGCGAGGATGGCGTGGGTGCCAGCGTAGGCGATGACCACCGCTGCCGCGCCGCCAAAGATGGACAGCAGCACCGCCTCGACCAGCATCTGCCGGATGAGCCGTCCGCGTGGTGCGCCTAAAGCGCTGCGCACGGCGAGCTCCTGCTGGCGCGCCATGCCGCGCACCAGCATCAGGTTGGCCAGGTTGGCGCAGGCGATCAGCAGTACAAAGCCGGAGACCCACAGCAGCAGCTTCAGGCCGCTCTCGTATTGGTCGCGCAGGTCGTTGATGCCGCCACTTGCCGGCGCAAGCTCGGTGGTCTGCCGGGCCACGGCTTTGGCTGTCGCACTGGGGAAGAGGCCCTGGTTGGCCACGATCCACTGGTGCAGCTCGCCCTGTACGGCAAGCTGCACCTGCGGCGCCTGGTTGGGGTGGGGTATGCGCACCAGCAGGTTGAGCCAGCCGAGGGTGGGATAGTGCATCAGCGGGTAGCCGGGCTCAAACAGCGGTTCCTCGGCGAGCGCGAGCCACAGGCCCGGAGGGTCCTGCATAGTGCGCTCGCCCAGAAACTTTTCGGCGGTGATGCCGACGATTGTCACAGGGTGTCCGGTGAGCAGCAGCGTGCTGCCGAGCAGGCGCGGGTCGCCGCCGAATTTGGTTTGCCACAGCGTGTAGCTGATCACCGCGGCGGGCGGCGCGCCTTCGCGGTCGTCGTCGGGCGAGAGCAGCCGCCCGGCATAGGGCTTGACCCCCAGCACGGGAAAGTAGTTGCCGGAGATGTAGTGCATGGTGAGCGACTGGGCCGGGGCCGACCCGCCGGCACGCCGCACGCTCACCGTGGTCTGGGCGGCCTGAACCGCCGCGATCCCATCGATGCCCGGGGTCTGATCCCGCAGGTAGCGGTAGGCATCGTAGGAAAACATGTTCCAGTCGTCCTGCAGGCCGCCGCTGACGCCGGAGTTGTTGGCTTTGCCGATCTTGTAAATCTGCTCCGGATGCGACACGGGGATCGAACGCAGAAGCACCTGGTAAACCAGCGTGAAGATGGCCGTCGTGGCGCCGATGCCAAGCGCGAGCGTGAGGATGGCGGTGGCGGCGAAGCCGGGGGACTTGCGCAGCTGGCGCAGGGCGTAGCGGATGTCGGCGAAGAGGGTGTTCATGAGTTACTCCGTCCTGAGAGCTTGCATGGGGTCGATCAAAGCTGCGCGGCGGGCGGGGACGATGCTAGCCGTCAGAACAGCCGCGCTGAGAAGAAAGCAGGCAGTCAGAAGCAGAGTTGCTCCCGGCCGACTCGCAACGCTCATTACAAAAGACAAGAGGCGCAGACTCACGACAGATCCTGCAACACCAAGCGCGATGCCGGGAACGAGCATCCTCCCCGACTCATGCAGCAGCATGCGGAAGATAATCCCCCGGCTGGCTCCCAAAGCGAGCCGCAGGGCGAGTTCCCGCGTTCTTTGGGCGATGGAGAATGCCACCACGCCGTACACGCCCACCACAACAAGCACTAGGGCAACGCCAGCGAGCGCAGCGAGCAAGGCGCTGTTCAGCCGAGGCTCTGCGAGCGCCTTGTCGAGGGATAAAGACAGCGGCTCAACAGCGCCGAACGCGACGCCTGGATCGAGCGATGCGAGCTGCCTGCGCAGTTCCGGTTCCAGCGCGGAAGCGGGCAGCGGCGTTCGCAAAACGAAGTGCATATCCGGCCAGCCTCCGTTCTCAGGCTCGTCCAGTTCTGGGCGCCCGGTCGAATCAGACGAGTTTTCCGGACCCTGAACGTCGCCAATGACGCCCACGATCTCCGCCTCGCCACGCTTGTTCACGAGCCGCCGGCCGACTGGGTTTGCGCCGGGAAAGTATTTTTCGCGAAAGCTCTGGTTGACCAGCGCGACTTGCGGCGTTTTGGGATCGCTGTCCTGTGCTTTGAAGAGGCGGCCGGCAAGAAGCGGGATATGCATGGTCGTGAGATATCCAGGCGTAATGGTGCGCACCTCCGCGCTTGTGGCGTCCTGATGCGGCGTTGGCGAACGTCCCGCGACGTCATTCAGTCCGAGCACTGTGAACGATTCGTCGGGAAGCGCGCTGATCGCGCCGACTGAATCGATCCCAGGCATAGCTGCAAATCGCCGCTCGAGCTCCTGGTAAAACCGATGAGCTTTTGCAAGATCAGTTCCAAATGGCAGATGAACGGATAGCGCGAGTACGTGGGAAGGTTGATAACCAAGCGGCCTTTCAAGCAGGAGGAGAAAATTGCTCAGCAAACTAGATGCGAGCGCGAGTAGAACCAGAGCAAGCGCCATTTGTGCGATAGCAAATGCCCGTCCGAAGCGCTGTGTGCTTCGGACGATGCTCTGGCTATGTCGGGGCGCAAGCACACCCGACTGGAGCGCGGGCATAACTCCGCAGACCACGCTTGCTGCAAATGTCACAGCTGACACGATTATCAATGTCTGGAAATCAAAACGAGGCAGCGAAAAGCTAAGCAGGTCAGCAGGAAGCTTTGTAACAAGAAGCCGAAGCAAACCGGCAGCAATACCTAAGCCGAGAGCTCCGCCCGCAGCAAATAAAACCAGTGATTCCGTGAGGAGTTGCTGAAGGAAGCGCCTGCTCGAAATGCCTAAAGCGCGCCGTATCGCGTGTTCCCCTTGCCGCGTGGCATTGCGTGACAAAATCAGCCCTGCAATATTGGAGCATGCGATCAGCAGCAGAACTCCAACTGCTGCGGAAAGCAGCCAAAGCCCTTCACGGTAGTTCGTGAGTATTTCTGACTGTAGGCTCGTGACCTTGAAACCCCAATCGGCGTCGGTGGCCGGATAGCTGTGCGCGAGTTGTGCGGCTAGCAAGCCCGTTCCGCCACGCGCCTGATTGACGGTGGTGTGGTCGGCAAGCCTGCCAATCACATTCACGAAGCGCGTTTCCGTTCCGCGATATCCGCCAAAGCTCTGTGCGGAAAAGTGAGCGGGTTTCCAAATATCGGTTCCCACTGGATAGTCAAACTGCTTCGGCATAACGCCGATTACTGTGACTGGCGCTCCAGCTAGGCGAATGTTCGCGCCGATTACGCTGCGGCTGCCGCCGAAACTGCGCTGCCACAAGCCGTAGCTGATAACCGCGACATTGGGAGCGCCCTGCTTATCATCCACTGGGTTGAATGTGCGGCCGAGCAGCGGCGCCGTGCCTAGAACGCCGAAGAACTCCCCGGACGCATCGGTGGCGCTGGTCGAAACCGGGGAGTGCCCGCCGACCATCAACGCGGGCTCATCAATAAAAAAGAACGCTACATTCCGAAAAAGCTTATGCTGCTTATCTAATGAAAATTGAGCAAGATCTCCAGCGCGAGCCACGGTCATAATCCCGTTTGCTTTGAAGCCTTTCAGGTTTGTATCTTTGATCGCAACGAGTTGTGAAATAGACGCAAAATGAGTCGGATTTAGCAGCGTCGCGCGAAGCACGCTTACCATAGCGGTTGTTGCGCCGATGGCCAGAGCTAGCGTGAGCAGGGCAATGGTCGCGAATCCAGGAGCGCGGCGCAGCTGCCGGATTGCAAATCGAATATCCGCAAGGACCGAGTTCATACCTGACCTGCCTCGTTTTGGTGATCTTCGCTGTGAATGACTTGCACTAGCCGGTGTTATGCCCGGTCTGCCTGCACAACTCGCGGAGTAATGGTGCTGGGATTGTGCTCCGGATTTTCGAGCAGCCGCAGCAGCTCGCCCTCGGCGACCACTTTCCCGTCGAACAAATGCACCTGGCGCTCGGCATGCGCGGCGAAGCGCGGGTCGTGCGTCACCATGCAGATGGTCGAGCCCTCGGCGTGCAGCTCCTGCAGCAGGCTCATCACCGCCTCACCGTTTTTTGAGTCAAGATTGCCGGTCGGCTCATCCGCCAGCAGGATCGACGGCGCGCCGGCGAGCGCGCGCGCAACGGCCACCCTCTGCTGCTGGCCGCCTGAAAGCTGCGAAGGGTAGTGGCGCATGCGGTGCGCCATGCTGACGCGCTCGAGCGCCTTCTGCACCCGCTCCTTGCGCTCGCTCGCGGCCATGCCGGAGCGATAGGTCAGCGGCAGCTCGACATTCTCATACACCGTCAGGTCGCCGATCAAATTGAAGCTCTGAAAGATGAAGCCGATCTCCTGGTTGCGGATGCGCGAGCGCTCGGCGAAGCTCAGGTTCTCGACCGGCTTGCCGTTGAGCTGGTACTTGCCGTCGCTCGGCGTATCGAGCAGCCCGATGATCGAGAGCAGCGTCGATTTGCCGCAGCCCGACGGGCCCGACATCGCCAGATACTCGCCGCGGTGAATGGCCAGGTGGATGCCTGAAAGCGCGTGTGTCTCGATGTCCTCGGTGTAGAAAACCTTGGTCATGGCATCGATCTGGATAAGTGCTTCGCCCTTCATGGTTAGCCCTTTCTATAAGTCGAGTTAGTCGAGCCGAATCCGGTCTACGTTATCCCAGCGCGACATATCGGACAGGATCACCGTGTCGCCCTCGTTCAAGCCGCCCAGCACCTGAATGGCGTTCACCGAGGCGCGGCCAACCTTTACCGGCACCCGCACCGCGTACTTGCCGTCCGGCGTCAGCCGGAACAGGCTGATGGTGCTGTTCTCGTTGCCGAACGCGGGACGGCCGACGTAGAGCACATTCTGCAGGCGGTCGAGATCGATAGTGCCGTCGACGCTCAGGTCGGGCCGCGCGCCCTGCGGCAGGGCGCCTGTAAGCTCTACGTCGACGGTGACGGTTCCGTTCAATACCGCCGGGTCGATACGCGTGACCTTGCCCGCGATCACGCCGTTGTGTGTGTCGATTTCGGCCGGCTGGTCGATCTGGATATCGCGCGCCTGGGTCTCGGCGATCTTGAGCGAGGCCTTCAACTGGTCGGGCTGGACTACCTTTGCCAGAGTGGTGCCAGGGGTCACGTGCTCACCGACCTGGTGCGGCAGCTCGACCAGCACCCCGGCGATGCCGGCGCGGACGCTGAGCGCGTCCTGCTGCCGCTGCTTCAGCGCGAGCATCGCGCGCGCTTCATCCACTTGGGTCTGCTGCACTTCAAGCTGCGTCGCAATCGCCTTCTGGTTCACCGTCAGCCGGTCCACCTCGATGCCGTCGCGGGTCTTCAACTCGTCCGACTTGCCCTGCGAGGCGCTGTAGGTCAGCCCGCTGATGACGCCGAGATCGTAGAGCGCCTTATCGGTCTGCGCCTGCTTCTGCGCCTGGCTCTGGTCGGCCGCGACGGTCGCCGCGCCGGCCCGCTGCGTCATCAGGTCGCTCTCGAGCTTGGCCTGCAGATTGGTGTAGCCCACCTGCGCGGCCTTCAGGCTGAGCCGCGCCGTCAGCAGCTCCTGCTCCAGCTGCGGGTCGGTCAGGTCCATGATGATCGTCCCGGGCTCGACCTTCGCGCCGGGCAGCACGCGCAGCCGCACCACGGTTGCCTCGGTCTGCGCCGGGATCAACTGGAGACGGTCTTCGCGCGGCACCAGCGTGCCAATGCCGCGCACCTGGCGCACCATCGGCCCGCGTTTCACCTGGTCGGTCCAGACGGTGCTGCGGTCGACCGAGGGAGAGGCCGGTTTGAGCCGTGAAACCCCAAAGCCGGCAGCGGCAAGCACCACAATTGCCACGGCGGCAAGTACCCACCGCTGGCGTGTTTTTTTGCGTTTCAGATCGGGACGCGCGATATCCATGCACCCCTGATACGTGCAGGACGAGTGCCATGTTCCGACTTCCGCAAGTCATTACAAACAGGAGACTTATTGTTTCGGAGACTCTGTGCGGTGTTCATAAGCGGGCGATTGTGTCCGCTTTCGGACGATTTGGCCTTGCACATGCACGAAAAGAACAAAGGGCGGTCGAGCTTCCTCGACCGCCCCGCTCATCCGCAACAAAAAGTTAGAAGTGATAGATCAAGTCGCCGGCCAGCGTGCCTTGGCTCGTCTTCGTGGGCGAGCCCAAGTATGGGCTGTCATACGCGGCCTTGTCATAGGCGTGCTCGAAACGGACTTCTGGACGGAACGTCACGGTACTGCCTAGCCAGAAGTTAAAGCCGAACAGATGCTCCGAGTATTTAGTGGCTGTGCCGGTGCGCTGGCCCCGTATATCGTCGGCGAACTCATTGCGGATGGTGAACGATGCGTGGTGATTATCGAACTCGTGCTCGATATAGTTCACCAGGGCAAAGTCGGGCGCGTAGCAGTGCTGTGCATTGGGGTTGCAATAGGCGCCGTTGGCACCAGTGATAGTCGCAGGCGATGTTATGGGCCCGGCAGTGTAGTTGTTGTTGGGCACATTCCTCTCATACTGATACCAGCCTTCGGTGTCGGTGTGCCAGGTGGCATTGATCTTGTGATAGTAGGTGAGATAGTAGCCAGAGACATTGTTGTAAGAGTATTTTGCGGAGTTCAGCGAGTTGGCGCAGAAGTAGAGATTGTTGCCGCCGTTTGCCCATGTGTATCCGGCGCAGGCGTTGCCGGTGAGCTTCGCTCCCTTGGTCCATGGAGCCGTTTCGCAACCGGCGGATATACCGGCCTGCACCGTCCAGTGATCGCTCAGCTTGGTTGTGACATTGATGCCGTGCTGGGTGTAGCAGTCATAGGTGTACAGGATCGAGTGGCTATAGGTATAGTTATTCGGCGCCAGCTGCGCTTCGATGTCGGGCAGCGAGATATAGCGGCCGATGCGGACATCGGTACCTTTGCCGATGTGCGGCAGATACAGGTCGAGATAGTACATGACGGGATCGTAGCCGTAAGTCTGGCCGCTCTGGTAAGAAAGCAACTGCTGACTGAAGACTCCCTTGGCGGTTGTGTAGCGATAATCCAGGCCGTAAAGGTTGGCGAGCCGGAAGCCCCAGTCGAAGTGATCCTTCTGGACGGTATTCGGCAGCCGTTCGACATACAGCACAGCCTGGTCGAGCTGAATCGAATTGGGGATGACGTCGTAAGCAGTTTCATTGTTGGCGTACTTGCCTTTATTGGAAGTGCTGGCATTGCCGCCGATGTCGAACCAGCCGTAAACCTTGATGCGGCTGTCCGGCTTTTTGAGCGCGGTCATCAGCGGATAAGTCTGGGTGTCGGGCGCGCCGATCACGACAGTGCCTCCGATCGGCCAATCGGCGGAAGGAAATGGCGGCGAGTTGAGCGGAGCCGGGGTGCCGCGGCGCGCGGGCGTCGGCGACGCGGGTGCTCCGCTGGAGTCAACCGTCCAGTCATCGAGATATGCGTGACCCAGCCGGGTGAAAAACCCGCGCTGCGGCTGCGACTGGGGTGCGGCGACCGTGCTCGGCGTCCGTTCGGTCTGCTGCATGGCCAGCTCGACATGCACGTCCGCGCCAGCCGTAACATCCACATCGACAGGCTTCGAGTCGGAGCCGTCGCGGACGGCAGTGACTTCGTACATGCCCGCCGCCAGATCCTTCGCGGCAAAGTGGCCGCTCGCGTCGGTCATCAAGCTCTTGCGCGAGTCATCGGCAAGACCGTGAATCATAACCTCCGCTCCCAGCGAGGGAACTCCATCGGCGCGCCACGCAATGCCGTGGATGCTGCCCGGCAACAGCGGGGCGGTCCCTGCCGCAGCCGGGTTGCTGGCGAAAGCGGTCGCTGCTGGACAAGCGCAAAGCAGCAGCGTCAAAGCGGTTCCAAGAGACGCAAACCTTAATGAGCGACTGTGCGGCGAGGTTGAGAAGAAGGTGAATGAGCGAAGCAGAAGCAGGAATTGCGCAGGAAAAATGCGAAGCATGCGTAGGACTCTCCACGGATAAGGAGAAATCTTCTGGCCGTTGAAAGTCCGTAGGAAAGCCGTTAGGAACCTGTAAGTTTCAATGCCGGCGCAGTCGCCAGGCCGCCGGGCGCACTGGAGTTAGGGCCGCCGCGCCAACGGGCCTTGCGGCCCTAAGTCGCGGCCTTAACTCGCGATCGATACAACAGGCCTTCGTCGCACGGTATCGCCGGGCTTCGCTTCTTCGCTGCGATTGCTCAAGTCTTGATAGTAGAAGGCCTGCGGCTGAGAGTCGCTTTGCAGGGAGCCCTTGAACCTGGCCAGCGAACCCCAGAGGGAGCGGCGGACCCGTGATTTACGAGCCGGATTGCCGCCCGCGAGCGCCTCCAGCATCGCTTCCTCACCAGGCTGCACGTCGGAGCGGCAGCCGCGGAGGCTTGCTGTCTTTTCCGTCCACTGCTTTCCCTTGGGATGAAAGTAAACGGCGCTGCCGAGGCTGGCTGGGCCGCAGGCCGGAACCGGGCGCCCGGTCCACTGCGCCCATAGCTGCCCGGCAAGATCTGCCTGGTTGGCCAGCGCGATATGCCCCAGCTGTGTGGAGCGAGGATTCAGTTCGATCAGAAATGGTTCGCCGGTACGCTCGTCCAGCATGAAGTCGAGCCCGAAGAATCCGGAGAGTTTCAGCTCGCCGGCAAGCTGTTGTCCGGCGCGGGTGATGCGTGCATCGCGCATCAGTTCGATCACCAGCGAAGGGCCTGTCTTGCCCTCCGCCGCGACGACGCGGGCCTGCACCTCACCCAGCACTCTGCCCTCGTGGCAGGCGTACATGGAGTTGGCCGGGACACCGTGAACCAGGGACTGCGCCGTGATCTCGGGCCGGTTCAGGCAGCGAAGCCGCGCAAAGGCGGAGCTGTCGCCGTTGCGCAGCCACTGGGCCACGCGCGCGCTGAGCGCAGTGCGGCTCCGCAGGCAATCAAACGCGTGGTGCGCCTGTTCGGCCGAGTGCACGATCTGCACCCCGCTGCCGCCCCAGGTGCCATCCTTCTTCAACACGAAAGCAGGCGCCTTCGCGCACCAGCTCTCCATGTCCTGCGCTTCAGCAATCAGCTCCGTCCGCGGCACGGAGATGCCGAGCTGATGGGCCAGGGACAGCAGTTTGAATCGGGAACGAAGGATGCCGTGATGGCGGCTGTCCCCGATCGACTGCTCGATCAGGTCGCGCAGCTTCGGCTCCTGCTCGGCCAGGTCATGCAGCAGCCACACCGACAGATCATCGGTGGGCAGTACATAATCGGCGCCGCTGGCAACGATGGCATGGCGCAGGGCGCGCACGGGGTTCGCCAGGCGAAAGTTGAATCGTTCAGCGACATTGGGTGCGTAGGTAAGGTGACTCTCTTCGGGACAGATGACCGAAAGGCGGCACCCATAGGAGGCTAGTCGCATCGCAAGCCGCGTGACCTGAAGCCAGGTTTGCGTTGTAATCACAAGTACGGAAGGGCAAGCAGTCATTTAGATTGCTGCTTTCTGCCTAAAGTAGGGCAATATCTAATTCAGCTGTGCCGATAGTAGAGGAAAGAATGGCTGTTACCAGGCGACTCTTGAGTAACAATTACTTTATTTTAGGTGGCGAGTAAAAAAGACACGCCTTATACTGCGAATATTCCTAGGTGGTTCTCATGCAGAGTTTCGATACCGATGTAGCTGTAATAGGTGCGGGTCCTTACGGATTGTCCTTGGGTGCCTATCTGCGTCATGCAAATGTGCGCCATCGCATCTTTGGACGGCCCATGCAGAGCTGGCAGAACAACATGCCCAAGGGTATGTGTCTTAAGTCAGACGGCTATGCCTCGACACTGTACGACCCGAAGCGCGAGTTCACGCTTGAGCGTTTCTGCAAGGAGCAGGGTCTTGCCTACAAGTACTCGGGCACGCCGATCCCGCTCGAGACATTTGTTGCGTACGGCCTCGAGTTCCAGAAGCGCATGGTGCCCCAGCTTGAGACAGTCGACGTGGAGCACGTGCGCAAGGCGGATGGCAGCTTTCAGCTGCGTACCGCCGCGGGAGAGGAGTTTACGGCGCGCCGTGTCGTGCTTGCGGTAGGAATTACGCACTTCGGTTACTTACCGCAGCAGTTACACGGGTTGCCGCCGGAGGCTGTCAGCCATAGTTATGCCCATGGCGATGTGAGCCAGTTCACCGGCAAGCGTGTACTGGTGGTCGGTGCCGGCGCCTCCGCGGTCGACCTGGCGGCTTCGCTTGCCGATGTCGACTGCGATGTACATATCATGGGCCGCCGCCCCAAGATAGGTTTCTATGTGCCGGAGATGGATCCGCGGCCGCTGCGCCGGCGCATCTTGTATCCCCGTTCCGGCCTCGGCGTCGGCTGGGAATATGTGATCTGCGTCGACGTGCCGCTGCTTTTCCGCGCGCTGCCGCGTCGATTCCGCCACCGCGTCGTTCGCCGCCACCTGGGGCCCATTCCTGGCTGGTTCATGAAGGAGAAAGTGGAAGGGCGCATCCCCATGCATATGAGAGCGCAGATTCAGGGCGTCGCCTGGCGGGACGGCAAGGTACACGTTGCCTACGATCAGCCCGAAAAGCCTGGACAGGAGTTTGTCGCCGACCACGTGATCGCCGCCACGGGCTATAAGCCGAATATACCCGCGTTAAAGTTCCTGGATCCCGCGCTGGCGGCGCAGATCCGCACGGAGGACGGCACCCCCCTGCTCGGCGCGACATTCCAGACCAGCGTTCCCGGCCTGCACATGATCGGTCTGGCCTCGGCCAACTGCTTTGGGCCCGCGCAGCGCTTCGCGGTCGGCGCCAAGTTTACCTCGCGCCATTTGTCGAGGCATCTGGCCCGGCAGTTCGCTCCGGCTCACCAGGCAGCAGCCCGCGAGCTGGCTCAGGTCGAGCAGAGCGCGGGTATCTAAGCAGCCACGCCCGGGTCGACGCTCAAAAACGCTTTTCGTCGACCTTGCTTTCGACCGTGTCCGGGATACTGCGGCTGCCGAAGACGCGGAATTCGGCCACGTTTCTCAGCGAAAAAGCACCGTGCAGGCTCTCGGGCGCGCGCACCCGGAAAAAATCCGCGCCCGTCACATCCTCCAGCCAGAAACCCGCCCGCGCATCGGGCGCTTCGGTCTGGATTTCCACATTCGCAACCTGCAGGTTGCGCACGTGACGGCAGAACAGACCGGTCGCCGGCAGATCGCCGAACATGCTCGGCTCGGGGTAGGCGTTTTCGTTCTCCGGCGGCACGCGCGCCGCCAGCTGCGGCGTACCACCGCCTACCTGCTGAAAAAACGCATTGTTGATCTGCACATCCTCGATCGGGTAGCCAGGCACGCCGCTCAAAATGGACGGCAGCATCGACGCGCCAGAGCAGGAGATGTTACTCAACACGATGCGGCGCATAGTGCCGACCGGTACGCCGGAGGGCCCGCGCATGCGCTTGCCCAGCCGCAGAAATAACGGCGCCTGCGCAATGTTGCGCATGGTGATCCCGGTGAAGGTAATGTCCTCGCAGCGCGCGCCGTCCACCGCCTCCAGCGCCAGCCCGCGCGAGCTCTCGAAGACGCAGTTCGAGATCGCGATGTTGAGGAAACCGCCGTTCGACTCCGTGCCGCACTTGATCCGCCCGGTACGATGGTTCGCGAACGATGCAGGCATCGGCTTCCATGTGCCATCGAGCACCGAGCCGAGCTCGTAGCCGCCGGTCAGGAAGCAGTTGGTGATGGTAACGTTTTCAGTCGCGCGCGCATAGCCGAGTGCGAAGCTGCTCTTGGGGCAGATGCCGTCGTCCCACGGCGAGTTCACGGTGCAGTTCGACACACGCACGTTGCGGCAGCAGTCAATATCCATGCCGTCGCGGTTGGTGTCGATGCGCAGGTTGTCGATGGTGAGGTTATCGACGCCGGTCGCGAGAATGCCGAACCAGCCGCCCTGCAGGATGGAGAAATCGCGCAGCGTGACATTGCGGCAGTTCTTGAGCGCGATCGTCTTGTTGCCGACGCCGGGCTTGCGGTTGTCGGGCAGCTCGGCTTCCTTGTCCCAGCCGCGGCTCAGCCCTTTGCCCCAGATCAGCCCCGGACCCAGGATCGAAATGTCGTGGATACCCTCGCCCCAGAGCAGGGAATTGTGCCAGTGATTGTGGCCGTAATCCTGATAAGCCTCAATTGCAGAGTCCTGCGGCTCGGCCGCGTCGTAGCCGCCGCCGGTCATGCCTTCGTGCGGCGTTTCGGCGGCAAGGATGGTTGCACCCTGGTCGAGATAGAGCGACACATAGCTGGCCAGGTGAAGGGAGTAGCAGCGGTACACGCCGGCCGGAAAGTACACCGTTCCGCCGCCGCCTTTAGCGAGCATGGCGATGGCCGCGTTGATGGCCGGGGTGTCGAGCGTTTTGCCGTCGCCGGCGGCGCCGTGCTCGCGCACGTTGAGCCAGCCCTGGGCGGCGCTGCTCGGCGCTCGATCAATCGGCAGCCCTGAGTGGCTCTGCGCGCCCGCGGGCTGGGCCAGAGAGGAAGCTGCCAGGCCCAGGCCGCTGCTGGCGGCGAGCCGTAGCAGGGCGCGCCGGTGGAGCAGCGTGGATAGTGTCGGTTCAGTCGGCATCGGATGCAAGCGATTCTCCGGGGCAGGGGCGTGTCTCTGGCTCGCGCCTGCCGAGCACGCTTGGCGCACAACGGAAGGCGGTCCAGAGCGGCGCCTCCCTTTATACCGCAGCGAAGAGCGTTGTGGTAGGACCTCTGTTAGAAAAGCAGCGCCGCGAGCGCCTCGTCCGGCTCTGGCCGCACACGGAAGTCGGCGTAGGCGCGCGCGAACAGCACTGTTCCATCCTGCGCGATGACATACGTTGCAGGCAGCGGCAGACGGTAGCTCGGCTCGCCATTCATGAAAGGGATGTTGACCAGGATAGAGCGATAGTAACGCTGCAGATATTCGGGCACCGTGTAGACCAGGCCGAACTGTTCAGCCACGGTTGCATTTGCGTCCGCAAGCAGCGGGAAAGGGAGCCCGTGCTGGTCGGCAGTGAATTCATTCTGCCGGACGGTTTGCGGCGAAACGCCAACCAGCAGCGCCCGGCGCGCCCGCGCGCCGTCGTACAGGTCGCGCCACGCTTCCAGCTCATTGACGCAGTAGGAGCACCAGCGGCCGCGGAAGAAATTGAGGACCAGCGGTCCGAGCGCCAGCAGGTCGCTGGAGTGGACCGTGCGGCCGCTGCGGTCTTCGAGCGCGAACACAGGCGCCTGGGCGCCAGCCTGCAGGATGCGGTCTTCGATGCCGGAAGCGAACAGCTCTGCCACAGCCCGTTCGCCAGGCGCGAGTCGCTCGGGCTGCACCAGCTTGCGGGTCTGTTCGGTGATGGCGTCCAAGCGGTCCTGCAGGGAAAGCATGTGATCTCCAACGGCTAAAAACAAGACCCCCCTGCGCGGGAGGCGGCCACTTCGTGGCGGGTTTACCTTGTTGCTGCAGGACGCGAGCATTGTTACCCTTCCGTTGGTCGGGATCAGCCATGTCAAACCCGACCAACGGGAGGGCCACGGACTGAGGTACACATGTCACGAAGTGACCGCCTCCCGCGCAGGGGGTCTTCGCTTTTGTGAAGGGCCCGCTGCCCTTAGCGGCCCAGGCCTTTCATCCCGCCCATCATGCCCATCGCGCGGCGCTGCATCGCGCCGCCGCCTTTGCCGATGCCCTTGAACATCTTGCGCATCTGCGCGTACTGCTTCAGCAGCTGGTTCACCTCCTGCACGGTGGTGCCGGAGCCGTCCGCGATGCGCTTGCGGCGCGAGCCGGAAATGATCTCGTGGTGGTTGCGCTCCTTTTTCGTCATCGAGTTGATAATCGCCTCCACGCGCACAAACTGGCCCTCGTCCACCTGGTCGGCCATCTGCTGCATGCCTGCGAACGGGCCGACCGAGGGCAGCATCTTCATGATGCTCTTGAGCGAGCCCATCTTACGAATTTGCCGCAGCTGGTCGCGAAAATCCTCAAGCGAAAACCCGTCGCCGGAGAGCGCCTTTTTCGCGAACTCTTCCGACTTTTTCCGGTCGAGCGTCGACTCGGCCTTCTCGATCAGCGACATCATGTCGCCCATGCCCAGCAAACGGCTCACGATGCGGTCGGGGTGGAACGGCTCGAACGCATCGGGCTTCTCGCCGGTGCCGATAAACTTGACCGGTTGGCCGGTGACGTGACGAATCGAAAGCGCCGCGCCGCCGCGCGCATCGCCGTCCATTTTGGTTAGAACAGTTCCGGTCAGCGCGAGCCGGTCATGAAACGCTTTCGCGGACTGCACCGCGTCCTGCCCGGTCATTGCATCGGCGACGAACAGGATTTCCTGCGGGCTCAACAGCGTCTTGAGCATCGCCATCTCGTCCATCAGTTCCGTATCAATACCGAGCCGTCCCGCGGTGTCGACGATCAGCGTGTCGCAGCCAGTGTTGACGGCCTCGCGGCGGGCTTCCTTTGCCAGCCGCTCGACCAGCGCCGGCCCGCGAACTTCGCCGCGCTCGTCGCCCTCGTAAATGTTTGCCTTGATCGACTGCGCGACAATCTTGAGCTGCTGCCGCGCTGCGGGCCGGTACACGTCGACCGAGACCAGCAGCGGGCGATGGCCGCCCTTCTGCAGCCATGCCGCCAGCTTGCCGCTGGTCGTCGTCTTGCCCGAGCCCTGCAGGCCCGCCATCAGGATCACCGTCGGCGGCCGCGAGGCGAACTGGAACCGCGCCGTGTCCTTGCCCAGCAGCGCGACCAGCTCATCGCGCACGATCTTGATGACCTGCTCGGTGGGCGAAAGCGCCGTCATGACCTCCTGCCCGAGCGCCTTGACGCGGATGTGCTCGATCAGTTCCTTGACCACCGCGAGGTTCACGTCGGCCTCGAGCAGCGCGAGACGAATCTCCCGCAGCGCGTCGTTGATGTTTTCTTCCGAGACGGTGCCCTGGCCGCGCAGGTTCTTGAAGGCGCGCTGGAGCTTGTCCTGCAGATTCTCAAACATGGCTTGACTTCCGGATAGGCGAGAGTAAGAGGGCTTAGTTTATCAGCGCTGGCCGCCGGGCAGGCGCCGCGCCAGCGCGTGGTAACGTCGCGCCCGCGCGATATCGACCCCGATCTGCTGTTTCAGGGCGTCGGGGGAAGCAAAGCGCTGCTCGCCGCGCAGCCGGTGCAGAAAGCTGAGTTCCAGTGGCGTCGACCCGTCCAGTTCTACCGGCTCAAAGTCGAACAGGTGTGACTCGATGGCATAGGAATTTTCGCCAAACGTAGGGCGATTGCCCGCATTTGTAATTGCCTCGAAAGTTCGGTCGCCGATGCGCAGCCGCGTGACATACACGCCGTGCGCGGGTTTGAGCTCGGCATAGGGCGCGAGATTCACGGTCGGCACCAGCAGCCGGGTGCCGATGCCGCGGCCCCGCGCTGGCGTGGACTGGATGGAAAACGATCGCCCCAGCAGCGCCCGCGCCCGCTCGACCGCGCCGCTCGCGATAAAGCGCCGTACCTGGCTCGACGAGACAGCAAGCCCGCGCCGGTGCAGCACCGAGTGCGCGACGACCGAGAAGCCAAGCTCCGCGCCCAGCACCCGCAGCTGCTCCACGCCGGCTTCGGCGCGGTAGCCAAAGCGGAAGTTATCGCCCTCATGCACGGCCACCGCGCGCAGCCCCTGCGCGAGCACGTCCACCGCGAAGCTGCGCGCACTCCTTAGTGAAAATGTCTCGGTAAACGGCAGCACCAGCGTCGCGTGCACGCCCGTCTCTGCGAGCAATTCAATCCGCTGCGCCAGCGTCGTGATAAGCGGCGGCGCGTCGAGGGGACGAAGCACGCGCATCGGGTGCGGATCGAACGTGACCGCAACCGCACGCGCCGTTGCTATCCGTGCGCGCTCGCACACATCGCGCAGAATAGCGCGATGCCCGCAGTGCACGCCGTCGAAGTTGCCGATGGCGACCACGCTCGGCAACGCGCCGAACGCCGCCGCTACTGCCGCAAGGCTGTGAAAGACATGCATGCTACAGCTCGACCGGAATACGCTGCCCATCGTAGAGCAGGCGGATGTGCGCCGGCAGCTTCGCCTCGGTCGCCGTATGCGCCAGCTCATGCGACATATGCGTGAAAAATGCCTGCCGAGCGCCGATGCGCTCGACCCAATCGACCGCCTGGTCCACATTGGCGTGGCTCGGATGCGGCTCCCACCGCAGCGCGTCCAGGATCACGACATCCAGGTCGCGCAGCAGCGCCAGGCTCTCGTCCGGGACCGCGCTCATATCGGTCAGGTAGGCCGCCGAGCCGAATCGGTACCCCGCAATCGGCAGCGCGCCGTGCAGCAGCGGCACTCGCTGAAATACCGCCCCGGCAACGGTTACCCGGTCGCAGCCCGCGATGCGGTGCAGCGCGACGCGCGCCTTATTGGGATAGGTCGAGCCCGGCGAAAAGGTGTAATCGAAAATCCGCTCCAGCACCTCCGCGGTCGCGTCATCGGCATACAGCGGCAGCGTGCCCGGCCTATGCCGGAACGAGAGCGGACGCAGGTCGTCGAGGCCCAGGATGTGGTCTGCGTGCGCATGCGTGTAGAGCACCGCATCGACGCTCGCGATTCCCTCGCGCAGCGCCTGCATGCGGAACTCCGGGCCGGTATCGATCACGACGCGATGCTCCTGCACTCCCCAGTGGACGGCGATGGAAGGCCGGGTGCGACGGTCGCGCGGGTCGGTCGAGATACAGGTGGCGCAGCGGCAGCCGAGTATGGGCACACCCATGCTGGTGCCGCTGCCCAGCACGGTAATGGTCGCGTGCATTCCTTAGCGCAAGCCGCCGGACGGCGGCTGCTGCTGGGCCTGCTTGCCGATGGCATTGGTGAGCTCGAGAAACATCATGCGCAGTTCGAACGTGATGCCCTGTAGCAGTTGCTGTTCCTCGGCGGTCAGGTTGCCGCGCGTCTTCTCCTCCAGCACCGCCAGCATGTCGATCGACTGCCGCGCGCCCAGGATGTCGACGCGCGGCTTCTGCCCCGGCTCGGCGCCCGCGCCCATCGCCATGATGGCCGAAATGTAAAAGCTCTGGATAACATGCGCGAAGGCGACCACGCCAGGCGCCTGCATGCCGGGGTTCGCCTGCTGCAGCATCTGGTCCAGCTCGCGCGTGCTCTGCTGGTAGGCAGCGTGCTGCTCGGCGGTTTCCTGGGCGCTGCGCGGCTCGCCGATCGGATCGTCGTCGCCCAGATCGGCTGCATCAAGATCGTCGAGAGCCAGGCTCGCGCTGCCCAAAGCATCGAGCGAACCGGCCATCTCCTCGTCGCCCAGGTCGTCGGCGGCGCTGGTCAGGCCGGCCGCGGCCTGCGGCGTCCGCGCCGGCATGGTGACAACCTTGGCGCTTGATATATCCGCCGCTTCCTCTCCGGGCCTCGTTGAAGCAGGCCGCTCCGGCGTTTGCGGCTCGGCCCTGGGTGGCTCGGGTTCGGGCGGCGTATAGCCCTCGCGGATCGCGCCTTCGGCTGTGAACTTGCGCTTATCGACGACAACAAAGGCGGGCGGCTTTTCTGCCATGGGGGTCAATCCTTTCCAACTGTCTGGAGTGGGGCGCGTTCGAGTGCCGTCGCGGTACCGCCGTTGTACGCGAGCGCGGCTTCGGCCGCCTCGGCGCGCACGGTGCCCAGTGCGTAGACGCCTGATCGCTCCGCCAGGCAAACGGTTGTGATGCTGGTCAGCTCGCCAACCGGTGCATCGGGCTTCGCCGGCGCGAATAACGGCGTGCCCGGCCGCGGAGCCTGCCCTTCGAGCGAAAAAGCCCGCACCCCTCGGTGAACGGTAGCCCGCGAACGGATGCGCTCCACGATCTCCTGGCCCAGGTAGCAGCCCTTGTTAAAGTTGAGCGCGCGCATTTGCCCGGTCTCCTGCGCAAGGCTTTTCTCGTGAATATCGGCGCCGTAGCGCGGAGTGCCTGACAATATGCGGAGCGCCTCGACGGCCTCGATCCCGCATGGGCTTGCCCCGGTTGCAATCAGCTGCTCCCACAACGCCGCAGCCTGCGTAGCCGCGACCCAGACCGTGTACTGCTCCGATCGCTCTCGCGCGACAAGCAGGCCATCCTGCTGCGTGAACTCGCCCAATTCCAGATCGCCAGGCAGCCCCGCATCGGCAAGCCGCGCGTGCGCTTGCGGACCGGCAAGACCGATCGTCGTAACCTCACTCTCGAGCGCGAGTTCCACATCATCCATGATGATGAATCGATCAAGGTGCTCCTGCACCCGGGCGGCCTGCGCGCGGTCGGTCGCCAGCAGTAGCGCGTCCGCCAGCGCGTACACATCGCCGTCGCCCAGGATGCGCCCCTGCGCATTCAGCAGGAACGTGTAATTCATGCGGCCCGGCGCGAGATCCCTGACCGTGTTGGTAACCATTCCATTCAGCCACCGCACCCGGTCTTCTCCGGTAAGGCGCAGGCGCGCGCGCCAGCCCAGGTCGTAGATGCCGGCCTGCCCGGTGAGCGCCTGCAATTCCTCTTCAGCTGTAAAAAACCGGACCGGCGTCCGTGCGCCCGCGAACTCCACCAGCGTGTGGACCGCCGCGAGCCTCGCCAGCGGAGTCGGCTCTGGCACTGTAATCGTGCTTTCATGTATCGAAGTCATCAGGAGATATAACCTGGAGCGCCGGCGCGACGCGCAAACTTGATTATAAAGAAGGCGCGGTTGCGATGCCTCTGTCGCGCTACCATGCGAAGGGGAGCCCTGCACTTGCGAAAAACCCGAACCTGGCTCGCACTGCCGCTGGCCGCCTCGCTGCTCACCCTTTCCGGCAGCCAAATCGCACTCCAGGCGCAAGCCGCCCAGCAGAGCACCTCGGCGCAGCCGCGTCCGCCCATCAGCGCCGCGCAGGCCAGGGAGCTGTTCCGCTCCGTCGATACAATCCTGCACTTTGACGCGCACGATACCGGCCTGCCCGCGCTGCACCCGGTCAAGCGCCGGCTCCTGTCGCGTGAGCAGGTGATCGCTTTCCTCAAGAAAAAGATGGATGAAGATAAAGACACCGCCCGCATCGAGCGCTCTGCCATCGTGCTCGAAAAATTCGGTCTGCTGCCGCAGCAGTTCGCCCTGCGGCCCTTCCTGCTCAAGCTGCTGGGCGAGCAGGTCGCCGGCTTTTACGACAGCAAGACGAAAACCGTGAACCTGCTGGACTGGATCGATGCGGATACGCAGAAACCGGTGCTCGCCCACGAGTTGACCCACGCCTTGCAGGACCAGTACCAGGGCGCCCGCCACATCGACCTGGACAAGTGGGAGAACGCCGGCCCGGATGGCACGGCGAAGAACGCGGCCGAGGACCGCGAGCACATTCGCTACGACGAAACCGGTACCGCGCGCGAGGCGGCGCTCGAGGGCCAGGCGATGGTCGCTTATGTCGACTGGGGACTCGCGGGGCGTGGCCAGTCGCTGCGCACGATGCCCGACCTCCCGGTCGATGACATGACGGACGCGACCAGCAAGGACTCCGACTCGCCGATCCTCGCGAGCGCGCCGCTGGTGCTGCGCGAGTCGCTGCTGTTTCCCTATCAGGAGGGCCTGCTGTTTGAGCAGCGCGTGCTGAAGGAACGCGGAACCCAGGCTGCCTTTGCCGGCGTGCTCGACCGGCCGCCGGATACGAGCTGGGAGATCCTGCACCCCGGCGATTACGAACGCAATCAGCCACAGCCACTGTTACAAATGCCCGACCTGCACCCGCTGCTCGACCCGGACTGGGCGCCGTATGACGTGGGCGTGATGGGCGCGCTGGACGTGCGCATGCTGGGCGAGGCGCTCGGCGACAAGGGCGCGGGCGCGGATGCCGCGATGGCCTGGAACGGCGGCCTGTACTACGCCGCGCAGGCGCGCTCGGCCACAACAGATGCCGCGAAGAACGATACGGCTTCCATTGCGCTCATCTATTTCTCGCGCTGGAAAACGCCGGCTGCCGCCGCGGCGTTTGCGAGTGTGTACAAGGCCAGCTTGCGGAAACGTTACCAGCACCTGCAGACTGCGTCCGACGGCGTGTATTCAAGCGAAGAGGGCCCCATCCTGGTGCAGCAGAAAGAACGCTATCTCTTCATCAGCCACAGCCTGCCTGTGCCGCTGGCCGGGCAGGTGATGGCGCGGATGATCGCGGCGCAGACCTCCGCGGCTGCAAATGAAATCGATGCGCGGCAGCCCGCTTTGAGCGCGCCGCTGCGGAGGTTCTTCGCACGACAGGGCGCCATGCGCGCCGGTTTGCCGCGGGTATACTAAGGCTTCGCGGAAGGAGCAACGTTTGCAGCAGGCGGAGATTGGCATTTTCGGCGGCAGCGGCTTGTACGCCATGCCCGGTTTGACCGACATACACGAAGAGCATGTAGCCACCCCGTGGGGCGCGCCGAGCGACCCTCTGGTGCTGGGCACTCTGGACGGCCGCCGCGTCGCTTTCCTGGCCCGTCACGGACGCGGACATCGTCTGCTGCCCAGCGAACTTCCATTCCGCGCCAACATCTATGCACTGAAATCCGTTGGCGTCGAGCAGATCCTCTCCGTCTCCGCCGTGGGCTCGCTCAAGGAAGAGCACAAGCCCACCGACTTCGTCATTCCCGACCAGTTCATCGACCGCACCTTCGCTCGCGCGGGCACCTTCTTCGGCGAGGGGATTGTCGGCCATGTCGCGTTCGGCGACCCGGTCTGCGGGGTCGTCGCGAAAGCGCTGCAAACAGCCTGCACGCAGTCCGAGGTGACCGGCAAACTCGGCGGCACTTACGTCTGCATGGAAGGCCCGCAGTTCTCCACGCGCGCCGAGTCGAACCTCTATCGCAGCTGGGGCGCGGACATCATCGGCATGACCAACCTGCAGGAAGCCAAGCTCGCCCGCGAGGCCGAGATCTGCTACGCCACCCTCGCCATGGTGACCGACTACGACTGCTGGCACACCGGCCACGACGACGTGACCGTGGACCAGGTGATCGCCGTGATGCACCAGAACAGCGCGAACGCTGCCCGCGTCGTTCGCTCGGCCGTGGCCCTGCTGCCGCGTGAGCGCACCTGTGCCTGCGCCACCGCCGCGCAGTTCGCCATCATGACCAGCGTGGAAAGGATTCCACCGGCAACCCGCGAGAAACTCCATCTGCTCTACGGCAAATACCTTACCAAGTAAGACGAAAGAGAGAGCATGAGCATCCTGGTAGTCGGCAGCGTCGCGTTCGACGGTATTGAGAGCCCCTCGGGCAAGCGCGACCGCGTGCTGGGCGGCGCGGCCACGCATTTCGCGCTCGCCGCGTCGTTCTTTACGCAGGTGCGGGTGATCGCGGTCGTCGGCGAGGACTTTACCGCCGCCGAAGAGTCCGTGCTCACCCGCCGCGGCATCGATACGCAGGGCATTGAGCACGTGAATGGCAAGAGTTTTTTCTGGCGCGGATCGTACGTCGGCGACCTGAACTCCGCCGAAACCCTCGCGACCGAACTCAACGTTTTCGAGAGCTTCGCGCCCAAGATTCCCGCCGCCTACGCCGACTCCGAATACCTGTTCCTGGCCAACATCGACCCCGTGCTGCAGCAGCGGGTGCGCGCCCAGCTGCCGCACGTGCGCATGGTCTGCGGCGACACCATGAACTACTGGATCGCCGGCGCGCGCGCGAACCTACTCAAGGTGCTCGCGGGACTCGACACGCTGCTGATCAATGACGGTGAAGCACGCCTGCTCGCGGGCGAGCCGAACCTGCTGCGCGCCGCGGGCAAGATCCTCAAACTCGGCCCCAAAAGCCTCATCGTCAAGCACGGCGAGTACGGCGCCACCGCCTTCTTCAGTGAGCGCTCGTTTCCGGGCGAGAACGGCCCACAGTCCGTCGCGTTCCGCGCCCCGGCGCTGCCGCTCGACGAGATCGTCGACCCCACCGGGGCAGGCGACTCCTTCGCCGGCGGCTTCTTCGGATCGCTCGCGGAATCGGGCGCGGTAACGCCCACTACCTGGAAGCAAGCCATGTTCTACGGCGCCGCCCTGGGCGCGTTCGCCTGCGAGCGCTTCGGCACAGAGCGCGTGCAGTCGCTCACCCGCAAGGAAATCGACGCCCGCGTCGCCGAACTGCGCGCCATCTCCCATCTCGACTGACGCGCGCATGAAACTCGAGCCCATCCCGTCTTCCGCCGCCCTCCGCCAGGAATACGTACTGGTTGGCTGCGTGGCCGCGATCCTCTCGTTTCTGGCGCTCGCCTACTGCACTCGCCACGGCATGCTGCTGCTCTACGGCGACGCGGTCGCCCACCTGCACATCGCGCGCCGGCTCGGCGACTCGCTCTACCCCGGCTTCCGGCAACTCGGCTCCGTATGGCTGCCGCTGCCGCACCTGCTCATGTACCCCTTCGCGCAAAGCATGCGCCTGTGGCAGAGCGGCCTGGCCGGCGCGCCGCCCACCATGCTGGCCTACGTTCTCGGCGTGGCCGGTATGTACCGCCTCGCGCGCTTCGCCCTGCCTGCTTCCGGCGCTGTGCTCGCGGCTCTCTTCTACGCGCTCAACCCCGGCCTGCTCTACCTGCAAACCACCGCCATGAGCGAGCCCATCTACATGGCGGAGATGATCTGGGCCGCGGTGTTCGTCGCCGAGCACGGCCGCGCCGCGCGGCAGACGCCAAGCGCCGCACGAGAACGCCTGCTGCGCAATGCCCTTCTCGGCGCATCGCTGGTGCTGGCCGCCGCCGTGTTTACCCGCTACGACGGATGGGTCTTCGCTGCCTGTGCCTGGTGTGTGCTGGCGTTTGATACCCTCCGCTCCGGCTCCTGGCGTGGGCGCTCGGGCGGCGCGTTCCTGCTCTGCACCGCGATCCTGCTCGCCGCGCCGCTCTGCTGGCTGGCCTACAACGCAAAGCAGTTTGGCGATCCGCTCGACTTCATGCGCGGACCCTACTCCGCGCGCGCTATCGACCTGAAGACCAGCGCCCACGGCCCCGGCCGCTATCCCGGCTGGCACAACCCGCCCATCGCGCTGCTGTATTACGCAAAAGCCGCGGAGCTGAACGCGACCACGCGCTGGCTTGCCGACGCGCTGATGGTCGCCGCGCTCGCCGGCACCGCCCTCGCCGCCCGCGCGCGCACGGGCGTGCTCGGCGCGCTGCTGCTGCTGTGGATCCCGCTCCCGTTCTATACCTACTCCATCTCTTACGGATCGGTGCCGTTGTTCATTCCCAGCTGGTACCCGCACGGCTGGTACAACGTCCGCTACGGGCTGGAGCTGCTGCCCGCCTTTGCCCTGGCGCTTGCATGGCTCGGGACAGAGGCCGCCGCGTGGCTGCGCACTCACCGTCCCCGGTTCGCCGCGCCGGCCGTCACGCTATTCGCGCTGCTGTTCGTGCTCAACGACTACGTGCTCCTGCGCGAGCGGCCGCTGGTGCTCGGCGAGGCGCGCGTCAATGCGCGCACACGCATCCCGTTTGAAGCCAGCCTCGCCCGCGCGCTTGACCAGTTGCCCGCCGCCGGGCTCATCCTGATGTACACCTCCGACCATGTGGGCGCGGTGCAGCAGGCCGGCATCCCGCTCGCGCGCACCATCAACGACTCCGACTGGCTGCTGTGGCGGCACGCGCTGACCGACCCAGCGCACTCGGCCCGCTTCGTCGTCGCACTAGACGGCGATGCGGTCGCACAGGCATTGCGGACCCACGGCCAGGGGCTTACGCTGCTCGATGTCATCTGCTCCACCGGCCAGCCGTGCGCGCGCATTTACGAGTCGACCGTGCGGCGGAAATTCTAGGCGCGGGAAGGAAACGCGAATGCTCGAATACGCCAAGGCACACGCCTGCGGGAACGATTTTTTAATCGTCGAGCGATCGACGCCGCTCGACGACGAGCATGCGCTCGCCATTGCCCTCTGCGCTCGCTCGACCGGGGTTGGCGCCGATGGCGTCGAGTTCCTGGGATGGACCGGCGAACGCTCCGGCATCATCCATCTGCGCAACGCCGATGGCGGCATCGCCGAGATCAGCGGCAACGGAACCCGGTGCGTCGCCGCTTGGATGGCCTACACCAAACAGGCTCAACCCGGCGAGCAGTTCACGCTTGCCACCGACGCCGGCGAGCGTGTCTGCGTGCTTGAAGCCCGCGAGGGCGCGCGCATGCGGCTGCGCTCCGCGATGGGCGTGCCGGCGGTCGAGCGAGCCTCCGTCGCGCTCGATGAGGACGCCGTACTGGTCGAAGGCGCCATCGTTTCCACCGGCAACCCGCACTTCGTCATTCGCGTTGAAGACGACTCTTTCGAGGCGCACGGCATGGACTGGCAGACGCTGGGCCGCGCCATCTGCTTCCACCCACAGTTCCCCGCGCAGACCAACGTCGAGTTCGTGCACGTGCTTTCGCCGGGCGAGATCGCCATCCGCATTTTCGAGCGCGGCGTCGGGCCCACCCAGTCGTCAGGCACCGGCACGTGCGCGAGCGCCGCGGCCGCGATGCTGCTGTACGGCTGCGAGCGCAGCCTGCGGGTGCATGCGCCCGGCGGCACGCAGTCGGTCGACTGGCCGAGCGCGCAAGCCGAGATGGAGCTGACCGGGCCAGCCGAGCTGATCGCGACTGGCCATGCATTTCTCGCTGCGCACCTTTCAGGGCCGCACGCGTGAGCGCTCCCGTGAGCGCTCCTTTGATCAAGCCGCAGGTGCTCGTCAAGCCGCTGGCGCTGCCCGAGCGCCCGGTCGTCGCCGTGGTGGCCCCCGCGAGCAGTGCGCAGCAGGCCCGCATCGATGCCGGCGCGGCCGCGCTCACCGCGCGCGGCTGGCAGCTCCGCTTCGGCGCGCATGCACAGGGCCGCCGCGCGCCCTATTTCAGCGCGACTGCCACCGGGCGCCTCGCCGACCTCCACGCTGCCTTCGCCGACCCGGAGGTCGACGCAATCCTGTGCACGCGCGGCGGCTATGGAACAAACTACCTGCTGGCTGGGCTCGACCTCGACTTGGTCCGCGCCCACCCCAAGCCGCTGCTGGGCTACAGCGACATGACCGCGCTCCAGACGTGGCTGCTCGACCAGACCGGCCTCGCCGCCTTCCATGCACCGCTGCTCGCGGGCGATTTTTACCTTCCCGATGGAGTCGACGAGCCCAGCCTGAGCGCAGTCTTGCACGGTCAGACCCACCGGTACGGCGCACCGGAAGGCCTGCGCACGCTGCGAACCGGCACCGCGCAAGGCGCGCTCTACGGCGGCTGCCTCACCCTGCTCACCGCCTCGCTCGGCACCCCGTACGCGCCGCGAACCGAGGGCAAGCTGCTGTTCCTCGAAGACGTCGGCGTCAAGCCCTACCAGCTTGATCGCATGCTGCGGCAGCTTGTGCTCGCCGGCAAGCTCGAAGGCGTCCCCGGCATCGTCTTCGGCGAAATGCTTGACTGCGCCTCGCCCGCGGCACCCGCCGAACTGCTCGAACAAGCCATCCTGCATGCGCTCGGCGACTTCGCCGGCCCCATCGCTATCGGCTTACGCTCCGGCCACGTCTCGCGCGCCAATGTCACGCTACCTTTCGGCGTGCAGGCCAGCCTCGCTGTTACAGCAGACCGCGCGGAGCTCGCGCTTCTGGAATCGGCGGTCCGCCCCCGCGGCTAGCCATCCTTGAATGTGCGAAGCTAGAAGCACCCATGCAAGCGCCGCAAGCCAGCAAACACATACACCTGATCGGCATCTGCGGCACCGCCATGGCCTCGCTCGCCGGCCTGCTGCAGCAGAAAGGCCACCGCATCACCGGCTCCGACCAGGCCGCGTACCCGCCCATGTCGGACCTCCTGCGCTCGCTCGCGATCCCGGTCGCCGAGCCCTTCGGCGAGCGCAATCTCGACCCGCGGCCCGACCTCGTCGTCATCGGCAACGCTCTTTCGCGCGGCAACTCCGAGCTCGAATACGTCCTCGACCAGCGCATCCCCTTCACCTCCATGGCCCAGCTGGTGCAGGAGGAGTTTCTGCGCGGACGCGAGTCGCTCGTCGTCGCCGGCACCCACGGCAAGACCACCACGACCAGCATGCTGGCCTGGATTTACGAGGTCGCCTCGCGCGCGAACCCGGAGCTTGCGCCCTCGTTCCTCATCGGCGGCGTGGCCGAAAACTTCGGCACCAGCTTCCATCTGCGTGAAACCCGCCCGTTTCTCATCGAAGGCGACGAGTATGACACCGCCTTCTTCGACAAGGGGCCGAAGTTCATGCACTACTTCCCCGACGCGCTCATCCTCACCCATGTCGAGTTCGACCACGCCGACATCTACAAGGATCTCGATGCAGTCAAGCTCGCGTTCCAGCGCCTGGTCAACCTGGTGCCGCGCCGGGGCCGCATCGTCGCCTTTGACGCCGCGCCCAACGTGCGCGACTCTGTCGCCAGGGCGCTATGCCCGGTCGAGTTCTACGGCTTCCATGCTGACTCGCACTGGCGCGTCAGCAACATGAACCACGCGGGCGGCGAGACGCAGTGGACCGTGACCCGCGCGGGCGAGCCATGGGCGCAGCTTCGCCTGCCTATGGCCGGCGAGCACAATGCGCTTAACGCGACCGCTGCCGGGGCGCTAGCGGCAGGGCAGGGCATTCCGGTCGAGGCGATCCAGCAAGCGCTCACGAGCTTTGAAAGCGTCAAGCGCCGCCTTGAAATCCGCGCCGTAATCAACGGCATCACCATCATCGACGACTTCGCGCACCATCCCACCGCCATCCGCGAAACCCTGCGCGCGCTGCGCACCGCGTACCCGAAAAGCCGCCTGTGGGCGGTGCTCGAGCCGCGCTCCAACACCCTGCGCCGCAATGTTTTCGAGCGCGAGCTCGTCGAGAGCCTCTCGCTTGCCGACCGCATCGTGCTCGCGGGCGTCTTCAAGCAGGAAAACATTCCGGAGCTCGAGCGGCTGCACCCGGAGCAGGTGGTGCTCGCGCTCGCCAACGCCGGCCACGAGGCCGCGATGTATGCCCATGCCGACGACATCATCGACGCGATCGCCCCGGAGCTGATGGAAGGCGATGTGGTCGCCATCCTCTCCAACGGCGGCTTCGACGGCATTTACGAGAAGCTGCCCGCGCGCCTCGCAAACCTTTGTGAGCAGTAAGGGATGCTAAGGGCATATCTGCTGCTCGCGGTGTGGGCCGTTCTCGCGGTTCCTGTTGGTCTGGTAGCGCTGCCATGGACCCTGCTGACCCGCGATGCCTCGCTGCTATACCGCTGGGGTGTCGGCATCGGCAGCCTGGGCCTGCGCGCGGCCGGCGTGCGTACCCGGGTGCAGTTTAAGGCGCCCCTGCCGTCCGGCGCCTGCCTGTTCCTGTCCAATCACGCCTCCAACCTCGACCCGCCGCTGCTTGCCGCTGTCCTGCTGCCCCGGCGCACAGCCATGCTCATCAAGCAGGAACTGCTGCGCATCCCTTTACTCGGCTGGGCCATGAGCCTGGCCGGCTTTGTCCCGGTCGCGCGCTCGGGCAGTGTCGAGGACGCGAAGCGCTCGCTCGATCAGGCCGCGACCGTCATCCGCTCCGGTATCTCGATGACCGCCTTCGCCGAGGGCACCCGCTCGCCCGACGGCCGGTTGCTCCCGTTCAAGAAAGGCCCGTTTTTTCTCGCGATGGCCTGCGGGGTTCCGGTGGTCCCGGTCACGCTGGTCGGCACCGGGGTTCTGCTGCCCAAGGGGGTCTTCCGGCTCCAGCGCGGCACCGTGCAGGTGGTCGTCCACGCGCCGCTGCTGCCGCAGGATTACGCCAACCGCGACGCGCTGAAAAACGCCGTGCGCGCGGCTATCGCATCCGCGCTGCCGGTGAACGATCGGGAAACCGTCAGGGCTTGATAAAGGCGTTGTAGCCGCTGTCCGCCAGCCGCGTGCGCATCGCCTTTGCTGCTTGCAGTGACGTGAACGGCCCTACCTGCACATGAAAAAAGGGGTCTCCCGTGGTCGTACGAACGACCGAGGCGAAGCCGTCGTGGCGGAGCGCGGTGGCCAGTGTCTGCGCATCGGCCGCGTGGCTTACCGCGGCAATCTGCACCATTAGGCTCACAGCGGGCGCGGCGGCCGGTTCAGCCGCTCTCATCGGTACAACGGCCGCCTGCTCAGCGGGTGTTGCGGGCGCTCTCTGCGGGACCGGTATCGCCGCCTCTGGCTGCCCGTTCAGCGCACTGGTCGTGGCGCCTGAATGCGTTGGCGTTTCCGCCAGATAGGCTGACGCCGAAGGGGCATACCCCACGCCCGGCGCGGGTTTGGCAGCGGGCGTCTGTTCTTCTGGAGCTTCGGACTCGGTTGCGGTAGCGCCGCTGCGCGAACCCTCGTTCGCTGATTCCGTTGGCGGCGCGGGCGCCGTGCTCTTGAACGCAGGAGCAGACTCGGCCGTGGTCGTCTGATGCGCAGTCAAGTGCAGCCCATGCCCCGACGAGTACCCGAACCCGAAACACACCGCGCAGACCAGCGCCACAGTGAAGAAAATGCCGAGCAGCGCGGGCGCACCCAGCACCAGGTCGTTGGGCGGCTCGTCATCGCCCAGAAGGTCGTGATCCCGCTCCAGGGCGCGCCTCATACAGGGTCGCCCTCCGTTCGCTCCGGCTCGGCGGCCGGGCGTGTGGGGACCGGACCGGTGGTCGCGCTGCTGACAGCACGCTGCACCAGCGACAGCATCTCGATCGGCAGCGGAAAAATAATCGTCGTATTCTTTTCCGTGCCAATATCCCGCAAGGTCTGCAGGTAGCGCAGCTGCATGGTCGTCGGCTGCTCGGCCAGCAGCTTCGCCGCATCGACGAGCCGCTGCGCCGCCTCATACTCGCCTTCGGAGTTGATGATCTTGCCGCGTTTGTCGCGCTCCGCCTCCGCCTGCCGCGCCATCGCCCGCAGCATCGACTCCGGCAGGTCCACCTGCTTTACCTCGACCGAGACCACCTTCACCCCCCAGGGCTCCGTCCGCGCGTCGATGATGGTCTGGATGCGCTGGTTGAGCGCGTCTCGGTGCGAAAGCAGCCCGTCCAGGTCGACCTCGCCCAGCACCGAGCGCAGCGTCGTCTGCGCGAATTGCGAGGTCTGGTAGACATAGTTCGCCACCTCGATGACAGCCCGCGCCGGGTCCAGCACCCGCAGCGTGATGACTGCGTTTACCTTTAGCGTGACGTTGTCGCGGGTGATCACATCCTGCGGCGGCACCTCCAGCACCTCCTGCCGCAGCGAGACGCGCACGATCTGGTCGAAGGGCCGGAATACCAGGATCAGCCCGGGCCCCTTGGGGGGGACCAGCGCGCGGCCCAGCCGGAAGATGACGCCGCGCTCGTACTCGCGCAGGATGATGACGGACGAGAACAGGTAGAACGCAACGATCAAAACCGCCGCGGCGACAAAAATATTCATAGACCCTCTCGCTCGATCAGAAGTGTACCGCAGCCATCGGCTGCTGCCGTGCGGCAGGAACCGGCTCTACCAACAGCGTGAGCCCGCGCACGCCCGTTACCTTGAGATGTGCCCCTGCGGGAATCGCGACCGGCGCCTCGGCGAACCACAGTTCACCCCGGACCAGCACCTGCCCCCGCGGAGCCGGCGCACCCCGCGCCGCCAGCTCCTCCTGCGCGACGGCAATCGCGCCCACCATGGCCGCCGGGCCGGTCAGCACCTTGTTCCGGCGTGCCCGCAGCGCAATCCGCACCAGGAAGGTCGTAATCAGCCCAAAGCCCGTGCCGACCCCCAGCGCCGTCGCAAAGCGAACCTCCAGGTCCGGGATCGGCCCAGCGACCAGCGTTAGCAGCCCTGTCACCATGCACACGATCCCCGCCACGGCAAGAATGCCGTGGCTCGGCACCTTGACCTCGAGCAGCAGCAGCCCCAACGCGGCAAACAGCAGCATCACCGCCGTGTACCGCAGCGGCAGCAGGTTGAGCGCGAACAGCGCCGTCACCACCATCAGCGTCCCCAGCGCGCCCGGAATGATCGTTCCCGGCGCGTTGAATTCCAGATAGATAAGCAGCGCGCCCGCCGTCAGCAGCAGTACCGCCAGGTTTGGGTCGGTGAGCGTGCCCAGGATGCGCTCGCGCAGCGACGGCTCCACGCTGACCAGCCGCGCATTGCCCAGATGCAGCACCGTCGATTTGCCCGAGATGCGCGTCACGCTCTGGCCGTCCAGTGTCCGCAGCAGAGCCGGCACGTCGGGCGAAACCAGCGTCAGCAGCCCCAGCTGCATCGCCTCGGCTTCCGAGTAGGATTTCGAGTTCAGCACCGCATCCTGCGCGGCGGCGATATTGCGCTTGCGAATGCTGGTGTACGAGCGCAGAAACGCGGTCGCGTCATTCTCCAGCTTCTGCTTCATAATGGGGTCCATCTTGCCGCCCTCGATCACCGGGTGCGCCGCCCCGGCGTTGGTTCCGGGCGCCATTGCCGCCACATCCGCCGCCTCCAGCAGGAAGAACCCCGCCGAACCCGCCCGGCTGCCCGCCGGCGACACATACACGATCACCGGTACCGGCGATGCAAGAATGCTGTGCACCATCTCCCGCATCGACTCGAGCAGACCGCCCGGTGTGTTCATCAGGATCAGCACCGCTGCGGCATGGTCCTGCTCCGCCTGGCGCAGCCCGCGATCCAGGTACCAGGCGCTCACCGGCTGGATGGTTGTATCCAGGTGGATGACCGTGACGACCGGCTGCGCGGGAGCTGCCTCAGACGAGCGCAGCCCTCCAAGCGTCGCCAGCAGAAAGGCGGCGCACCAGAAAACCGCTAGCCGAAGCCCCGAATGAGCGCGAAACCGCATGGCGCGAGTGTATGCCGCGCGCCCCACCCGCCGCCACCATTCCCTGTTCACCGCGCGCACTACGGTACCTGACCGCCCCGCGCGACCACTGCCTGCCGCAGTCCCTGCGCCTCCGCATTGTTGCCGTCGTCGCGCAGCGCCGCCGCCACCTCGCTCGCCGCCACCGGAACCTGGCCATCCAGCAGCGCGAGGCGCGCCAGCACCAGGTGCGCCGCCGGGTTGTCGTTCAGCGCAAGCGACCGCGCCGCAAGCTGCCGGGCCGCGTCGCGGTCCCCCGTGCGCTCGCGAATGCGCGCCAGCCCCGCATACGCCTCCGCCGAACCGGAATCGACCGCCAGCGCCCGGTTGTACTCCCGCTCGCTCTCCAACAGCAGCCCCGCGTTCAGGTAGCGGTTGCCGTCGGCGAGCAGCGCCGCCAGCCGCTTCGCGGGCGGCTGGGTTGCGGCCCGCAGAGATTCCACCTGCTCCAACTCGAACGCGGCCTGGCGAAACGCGGCTTCGTCATACGAGCGCTTGACGCGCTCCAGCGGCAGGCTCGCGTTCACTGGCGGCGCGCCCGCGCTTGTTCCCGACGCTGTCGCCGAGGGCGCGGCCGGCGCCGGCAGAAAACCAGGGGTACGCAGATTGTTCGCGAAAGCCTGCACTTCCGAGTCGCCAGGCCGCAGTTGCAGCGCTACGGCCGCCTCCTTCTGCGCATTCGCGCCATCGCCCCGCCGCGCATACGCGAGCGCCAGGTTGAAGTGGTAGTCCGCATCCTTCGGGTCGCCGGTAATGGCCTGCTGAAACAGCGGCGCGCCATCGCGCCCGCGCCGCGCCGCCGCCACCCCCTCGTCATTCACTACCTCCGGCAGCGGCAGGCGCGTGCTCACAAACGCGAACGCGTCCTCGGCCGGCAGGTATTTGCCCGTGTAGAAATAAGCCAGGCCGCGATGGAAATCCGCCTGCAGCGCGTTGGGGTCGTTGCGGCTCAGGTGCCCGTAGGCCGCCGCCGCCTCGTCGTAATTCTGCGCGGCAAAGCACGCATCGCCCAGGGCCAGCCAGGCCGGCCCGTAGGTCGGGTCCAGCCGCACCGCATCGCGCAGGCGCCGGATGCGGTCGTCCTGCGAGCCCTGCACCAGCCCCCGTATATAGTCCTCGAACGCATCGAGTCGGAGGCCGGCATCGGCGGCGATAAAGGTCTGCTCGGCCACCGGGTACGCGGGGTCCAGCTGCCGCGTGATGCGCCACGCCAGCGCATTCACCACGTCGGGCAGGCGGCTCAGCTCCGCCTGTTCGGTAATGGCCGCACTCTCGCGCAGGTTGCCAATGTCCAGGATGCGCGCGCTCGCCGTAATGCGCGTGCCCTCGACCTGGTAGCTGCCGATGATGACCGAGTCGGCGTCGAGGGTCTGCGCCAGTCGCAGGGTGCTCGCGCGCGTGGGCTCGAAATCCGGCGGCAGCCCCAGGTGGTCGAGCGCGTACATCCGGTCGCCGCGGCTGATAGGCAGAAAGCCGGCCGAGGCAAACCGCTGGTTCAGGATCTCAGGAAACGCGGCGCCAATCCAGTCCACGCTCGGGTTTGCGCTTGCGTTCTCGAACGGCAAGGCGAGCAGTAGTTGGCCGTGCGCCTGCACGGTGGTGGAGGGCGTAATGGCAGCCGACGGCTGCGGGCGGCCCGCCGCGGATGGCTCGGGCGCGCCGCTGGTCTGCTGCGCCGCGGCGGTGCAGGCTAAGACAAGCGACAGACAGGGAAGCACGAAGCAGGAACACAGACGGCGCAGGGCTTGACTCCTCGAGGGCCGCGCACACGGCTCCGGCTCACGGCTGATTATATGAGGCCGACAGCCGGGCGAACTGCGGATGCTGGAATCGCAGCACCGCCGCCCACTCCGCCCCGCGCTGCTGTTGCCATACCACCGCGCCGCCCAGCAGCGCCGCGACGGCGCCCGCGCTCAGGTCGTGGTGGAAGTCGAAGTAGCGCTCCTGCTGCCGCTCGTTCCAGCGGCCCAGGCCGAACGGCAGACCCGGTGGGTCGTACTTGGTCGAGAAAACAATCGCCGTCGAGTAGCCCTGCCCACCGGCGCCCCCGGCAGCCAGCTTTTGCAACGCTCCCAACGAGAAATTATCGATCGCGACCACCGGCATCGGTGTTGTAACATAGCCCAGCTCCGGCTTCCGCAGCCCGTCGGTTACCGGCCAGGCCGAAAGCACCGTTCCGTGCGGGTAGTCCTTCTCGACGACAGTGATCGCGTGCTGCTCCAGTACCACCATGTCTCGGTAGGCGAGCGTGTCCTCGGGCGCCACACGATAGGGCGGCGGCAGCAGCAGCCCGGCCGCGAAGGCCGCCGCGCCCAGCGCCGGGAACCACAACCAGCGCCGGAACCGCGCGTACACCGCCGCGACCGCCAGCAGCAGCACCAGCGGGTACATGGGCAGCAGGTATCGCGTCAGCAGCGCGCCGCCCAGTATGGAAAACAGCACCGCGTTTGCCGCGATCACGAGCCATATCCTCTCGCGCACATCGGCCCGTAGACGCGCGCGCCCGGCGAGCGGCGGCAGCAGCAGGCTGCCCAGCGCGATCGCCACCGGCACAAACAGGTTCAGGTGCGCCGACAGGTGCAGCACCCGGTGCGCCAGCGCCAGCAGCACCCGCTCCGGCGCAAGCGTGGCCGTCGCGTTGTAGCGCAGGTAGCCTGGGTTGCCGAAGACAAAGCCGGTGCGCCAGCGGTGATACGCAAACCATCCGGCCAGCGGCAGCACCGGCAGGCACAGCGCTCCGATGCGCCACCGGGCATTTTTAGCATCCGCCCCGCGCCTGAACGGCAGCAGGGCTTCCCACGCGGCGAGCGCCAGCGGCGTCCCGATCGCGATCTCCTTGGTCAGCGCCGCCAGCGTGAAGCAAGCCGCCGCCGCCCACCAGTTCCTGCGTGGCGCGAGTGAAAACACCAGCCCCCACAGCGTCGCCGCCGCGGCCAGCAGATCCGCGTGCGCCAGCGAGCTCTGCGCGAACCAGACCGGGTAAACCGCCGTCAGCACCATGACTGCGGCAGCGGCCGTCCTGTTCTCCAGTGCATCCCGCCCCAGCCGGTAAACCGCCAGCAGCCCCAGCGCGGCCGCGAAACACATGCTCACCCGCGTCGTCACCGGCGCAAACCCGAACAGCTTCCAAGCCCCAGCCAGGTACAGCGAAAGACCGGGCGGGTGCGCATTCGTCAACGTCGAGAAGGGAATCACGGTCCCGGTGCGGAAGAAGTCGAACGCAGCCGGAATGTAGTAGCCCGCCTCGTCCCAGTAGTAGGGCAGGCGCAGCAGCGGTCCATGCGCCGCGACTTCAAGCGCGAACAGCAGAAGCAGAAGAGCCGTAAAACGGAGAACAGGCGCTCGGACTATGCCGGCCGCGCCTGTGTGCTCCTGGAAGCGATGTGGCAAGCGCGAGGTTACTGCACCGGGCGCGACCCTACGGGCTCAAGCGCGATCTGGCCGAAGGTCTGCTCGTACTGCGCAAGATTCTGCCCGAGGATGTTGAACAGCGCCTTGGCCTGCTGCGGGCTCAGGTAGATGCCCTGCTGGTTTTCAATGACGACGTCATCGGGCGAGGTGGGGTGGGCGAGGCCGAAGAGAAGAAAAATATCCCAGACGCTCACGCGGACCTGCACGCTGTTGGCGTAGGTTTCACGGTAGTTCGCACCCTGGGTCACGGCAAAGGTAGGCTGATTGGAAGAGGAGCTCATAATGCCTCTAGACTACACGCAGAGTTTCCGCGCGCGACGAATCAAAAAGTCTGGTGCGAAAGGGGGGATTTGAACCCCCAAGGGTTGCCCCGCCAGATCCTAAGTCTGGTGCGTCTGCCAGTTTCGCCACTTTCGCGTTCATTCTAAAAGACTTATTTTACCTGTTTTCTTGGCGTCCGCTTTGGTGTCCTTTTGCTTCCAAACTCGACCAGCCTATCGACAGCTGACTGGTTGTGATCTGGACTCAAGTGGGCATACCGCATCGATATCTGGATTGTACCGTGGCCATGAGCTGGGCGATCGTTCTTATATCAACACCTGCCATGGCAAGCGGAGAGGCGAAAGTGTGTCGATTTTTGTGCCAGTGCCAGGTGTACTCGGGAGCTTTGCCGCCGCCACAGCCGGGTCGAACCAATTCCGATGAGTAGTCATCGGTGTCCCTTTTGAGATGAAAAAAGGGACACCGGCGAGGTCGGCTTCTTTGCGGATGCTCTCGAAGGCAGCGACTGCGATCTGGTTCAAACGCACGTGTCTCTCACCGTTGCCTGATTTCTGTTTTCGGACCGTGAGGCTTTTTTTCTCAAGATCAATATCCGACCAAAGCAGGTTCCACTGCTCAGACGCTCTCAGTCCGGTGTGCAATGCGAAAAGCCGGGTTGACGGCGATCTTATCGTTGTCGGCTGCTACGCGGAAGACCAGAGAAAAGCAGGCCTGCCAACGGTTCATGGTGGCGACGGTCCATTTTCGATGGAGCATCTCGCTCTGGAGCCAACGGACGATCTCCTGTTTGGTGATGTCCTTGATTTTGCGACTACCCCAGTCGCACCGTTGCCGATCAACCAGGCGCTGAACTGTCCCAGGACCAAGCTCGGCTTGGACCTTGGCACCTGGCTGGTTATCGTCTTCATCTCGATAACGGTTTTCCTCGCCGGTTTCCGGATGCTCGCCATGCTCACCTTTCCGATGCTTCTAGGCGGGGCATGGTTCACCATCCGCAAACACCCAAAAATGGTCCAGCTCTGGGGACTCAGCCTGAGCCAGAAGTCACACTATGACCCGCGCAAACAGTGAGCAGTACAAGCACACACCGTGGTTCGCGAAAGCCGGAGCCGCATGCAGCATCGTCCCCATCGGTCGCTTCGTCGGCCCGGAGACATTCGCGCTGAAAGGCGGCGGCTACGGCTGCCTCTTCGCTCTCACAGGACTGGATGAGGAGGGCTTGACCGACGCAGAGTTGGAGGTACGGGTGCGCTCACTTGAAGGCGCGCTGCGCGGCCTGCCGGAACGCTCCTGCCTATACCAGTACACGCGCGTCCTGTCCGGCTTCGATGTGCCCAGGCGGAAGAGCTATGCCAACCCGGTTACCGAGACGTTCGTGAACGATAGGCTTAGCTTCCTGAACGAGACGGCTGGCTTCCGGCGCATCGACCTGCATTGGTGCCTCACCATCGAGCCGCCGAAGGCCAATCCGTTCGAGCGCAATCCCAAGGAACAGGCCGGTGAGACTTCAAGGATGCTGGCGGACCTCCAGAAGGCCGCGACCATCCTGCATTCGCATCTTGGCTCTTCGCTGGGACTGCGGCTGCTTGGCAAACAGCAGGCATTCCAGTTTTTCTCTTACCTGTTCAATTTGGAGGAGTGGTCCGCAGACGACCGGCTCCGCAGCGACAGCGGCGTCGACCGCCAAATTGTCAAGAGCCCGGTGCTGTGGCAGAGCGATCATCTTCGGGTGGGCAAGCGACACGTCCAGATGTTCACGCTCCAGGCGACGCCCGAGGCGTCCCGGCCCTGCCTCTTCTCAGGGCTGATGACGCTCGATTGCGACAGCATTTTGTGTTCGGTGTGGAAACCGAAATCCACGCAGGCCGCCCGCAGCGAGATCGACCAGCAGGAGAAGTTCATCTCGTTTTTCAAGGCCAGCGTGTTGCAGCGGGTGATGAGCGGGCGCGATGCGGCATCGCTTGAAACCACCGCCGGAGCGAAAGCCGCGAACACGAGCGTGGACGACCTCAGCGACGTGATCCGCTCGCTCGACAAGAAGGGCCAGGGCGAGTTTTCCATGCGCCTGCTGCTCGCCGGTCGCAGCGCGGAGGAGCTGCGCGCCGCGGCTCCCGCCGTGCACCGCGTCTTTGTCGAGGCGCGCGCCCAGGTGATCGAGGAGACGCTGGGCAATCTCTCAGCCTTCTATGCGATGTTTCCCGGCAACTGCAAGTTCAGTGTTTTCCCCCTGTGGCTGGGCGAGGACCACCACGCACGTCTCTCCAGCGTCTTTGCGCCGCACATCGGCCAACTTCATTCAGAGGACTTAGATTGTCTTGGCCGTGGTAGAGGAGGGAAAGTGGGTGAGTGAGCATTGGGGTTAAGTGTCCACATAAATTTATGTGGACACTTAATAAGGACTGGTCGCAGCGCTTGCGATTGAGATGTTCCAGGGCAGCATCTGATGCATGCGGTTGACCGGGTGGTCGGCGATGCGGTTGAGCACTTGCTGTAGGTGGAGCTCCGGGTCGAGCCCGTTGAGATTGGCCGAGCCCAGCAGCGAATAGATGGCCGCGGCCCGCTCGCCGCCGGCGTCGGACCCGGCGAAGAGGAAGTCTTGCGGCCGAGAGCGACGACGCGCAGCGCGCGTTCGGCGGCGTTGTTGTCGATCTCCAGAGTTCCATCGTCGGCATAGCGCGTGAGGGCACGCCAGCGCGAGAGCGCGTAGCGGATGGCCGCGGTGTCGGACTTCGGGGAGAGTTTCGCGAGTGTGTTTTCCAGCCAGCCGCGCAGGCCGGCGAGCAGCGGAGCGGCTTGCGCTTGCCGGACCGATTTGCGGAGCTCCGGCGGACTGCCGCGGATCTCGCGCTCGATGGCTTCGGTAGTAGCCTGTGAAGCGTAGGCGGCGTGGATGTCGTGGAACTTGCGCCGGGCGTGCGCTCAGCAGGCGGCTTCGGCGATCCTGCCGCCCTCGTACAGGTGATGGAATCCGGAGTACGCATCGGCTTGCAGGCTGCCGTTGAACTCTGCCAGGTGTCGCCTGGGATGCTCTCCCTTGCGGTCGGGCGAGTAGCTGAACCACACGGCGGGCGCGGCCGTATCGCCCGAGGGCCGGTCGTCGCGGACATAGGTCCAGAGCCGCCCGGTTTTGGTCTTGCCCCTGCCAGGCGCGAGTACCGGGACCGGGGTGTCGTCGGCGTGGAGCTTGCTTGCGGCTATAACGTGGCCGCGTTGGGCGTCGACCAGCGGCGCGAACAGTTCGCTCGCCGCGCCCACCCACCCGGCCAGAGTCGAACGATCCAGGTCGACGCCCTCGCGGGCGTACATCGCCGACTGGCGTTAGAGCGGCTGATGGTCCGCGCACTTCGAGACCAGCACATGCGCCAGCAGTCCGGGCCCTGCGAGCCCGCGGCTGATGGGCCGCGACGGCGCGGTAGCCTGCACGATCCGGTCGCAGGCGTCGCATCTCAGCCTCGGCCGCACATGCCGGATGACCTTGAAGCAGGCCCGCACGTACTCCAGCATCTCGGCGGTGTCTTCGCCAAGCGAACGCAGCTTGCCACCGTAATCGGGCAGGCGTCGTGGCCGGCATGTGGGTCTGCGCTTCGCGCGGCAGATGTTCGGGCAGCGGACGACGGAACGGCTTGGCGGCGGCGCACGGCTCCGGCGTGGGGGTAGGCTTCGCGTCTTCGATTTGCTCCGGCGGCTTCGAGCTCTTCGAGCCGCAGCTTCAGCTGATCGATCTGGCCGAGGACCCGCTCGCTCTTGGTGCCCTCCGTGTAAAGCTGAATTTGCAACAGAGCCGTCGCGACCACATCGGCGCCTGCTTCGGCGAGCCCGAGCGAGAGCGCCAGCCCGATGCCGGAGGTGCCGCCAATCACAACCGCCGTCGGGCCTGCAAGCGAGAGTATGCTGGAGATTTGCATATGCATTGGCCAATTATTTTTCTAACAAACGACTGAAATGCTAGCAGCGCAAAAATGGTGGCACCACAAAGTTTACAAGCAGAGCCATCCATATTTACTCCCCAGAAAAAGCGGCGCTATATGCCGATCGTATAAGTTGCCGGTAACGCAGAAGTACGGCTACCGCCAGCCAAGCGCAAGCACGGCGGCAGCCACGGCAGCGCGGGTAATCGCCGGTCCGGAGCCGATAATGGTATGTTCGCGATTGCTCTTGTTCCACACAGGCTGCAAGCTTTCGCCTGGTGGGCAAAACGATCGCCAACCCCGGTGGAGTACTTCGGGAGCAGCAAGGGAGAAGCGGCCAAGAGAGCCTCACAAAAGGTTCGATAATGCTTCTGAAGCGAATAGTTGACTGGCCAGACGACCTCACCATGCGCGTCTCGGGTCGCTCCGTCAAACGAATGGGCTTCTGCTTGCGCTGTTCACGTGCACACGAGCGCTCGCGTTCCACCGGCGCCCTGTTACTACGTTACGCCCACCGGATGCTTGTACTTTCGACTTGATCGTTTTTTGCTCGTGGCTACTCAATCCACATAGTATTTTGACCTTCGTCCTGCGGCAGGTCATGTCCTGCGCGTACGGCGCTCGCTTGCGCCAGGGGCCACCCCATCAGGATTGCACCCGCACGACTGTCTTATGATCAGCTCAACTGGTAGCACCACACGTTTCCCTATTTTTGGTATTATGCCGCTGGTGATTCTGTCAAACAACAGCGTGCCACTTACTCGTCCTAACTCTGTTATAGGCTGGCGCACAACAGTAGGCCGCGGATGAATGAGGTCAGCCATTTCGTGGTCGTCAAAACCTACAAGTGTGATATCTCGGGGAATCCGTAAACCCATCTCGTCCGCGGACAGTAATACCTGCTTAAGCACTGAAATATTTGCCGCAAAAAGAGCATCGGGCGCATTTTGCTGTGCAAGGAGTTTTCGCAGCGCCGATGTAAGACACGCAAATGAAGTGACGTCTACATAAGGACTAAGTTGACGGCCGGTGCTTGCCATTGCTTCACGATAACCCTGGTAGCGGACATTCATCGTGTACAGTTCGCGCTTGAGCCCTAAAAAGGAAATCCTCTGGCAGCCATGCTGGATCAGGTGTTCGACAGCCAGCTTCGCTCCACTCTTGTTTTGAACAAGAACCGAATCGAACCACGGTTCCGTAGCAGGTCTTCCTAATGTAACAACGGGCGTTCCATGGAATTGTGGCCGCTGGCGGTATGAAAGTCCAATCGCCGACGGAACAATGATCATTCCAGCCACATGACGTCGGAGCATTTGTTGCGCTTCGCCTTCCTCAATTTCTGGATCATCGTTAGAACTGGTTACGATAACGGAGTAGCCATGCTCCTTTGCCACATAATCCATTTCATGGGCCAGCACGGCGAAGAACGGATCGCTGAGGCTTGGAACAATTACCCCGATAGTTTGAGTCTTCATGCTGCGGAACGCACGCGCCAGCTCATTTGGCCTGTACTCTAATTTATCAATCGCCCACTGTATGCGTTTGCTGGACTCTTCGGAGACACGCGACTTCCCGCTCACAAAACGGGAGACCGTCATGGCCCCCACTTCAGCGAGCCTTGCGACATCCAACATGGTTGCCTTACGCTGCACTCTGTTTTGCCCTGCTTCCATGCAATCTCTGCCGACGCCACAATTTATACCACGAACAAGCGCGGTCGCTTAAAGACCCAAGGCGCAGCGTGCGATGAGTGTATCCGGCTTATGGAAACCTGCTCGGTCCTCGACTTCATCCATTCTTGACTTCTCTCAACCTCCATGGCCCTTTGGCATTTAGAGTCATGGTTGCGCTACCAAAGGACTCCAAGTCGGAATATGTTGCGGGCGTAGCATTCCGACCAGCTTACGACGCAATCATTCCTTAGTCTTTACGCAACCCTTTTGTTTGCAGTGATATAGGCAATCCTCTATTTTGTTCTTGACATTGCTGAACCAGCGAGCATAGAACTGCCGACTGTGTGGTTGCGTGAGCATTACGCATTGAGTAAATCCGATGCATACCGAGGAATCGATCGATCTTAGAGGAGCACCAAATGAACCTGCCGGTAAGTAAAATCGCGCGTCTGAGCGCCTTTAGAGTTACAGCTATTGCGCTGTCTCTTGCATCGATTCTATGTACGACACATGCTCAAGCGCAGACAACGAATGCCTCTGTAGACGGCAGCGTCAACGACCCCAGCGGCGCCTCCGTCGCCGGCGCGCAGGTGACGGCGAAGAATAGTGGAACGGGACTGACCGAGACGGCAACCACTACCGATGCGGGCACCTACACCCTGAGAACTTTGCCTCCGGGGATTTACACGATCACCGTCGCAAAGCAAGGCTTTACGACGAGCGTGCAGAACGGACTTCAGCTCACGGTCAGCCAGAATGCGACTTTAAAACGGTGCTCACAGTCGGGGCAACCAATGAAACCGTCTCGGTCACCGCGGCCGGAAGTGTCATCAATCAAAGTACGGCGGAGCTGAGCGAAGTGGTCAACGAGCGCTCGGTGAAGCAACTGCCGCTAAACGGTCGCGATCCATCCAGCCTCGTTCTGCTTGCGCCTGGCATGACGAACGTGCTGAATGCCGGCGGTTTTTTGCAGACAACGAACGCTTTTCCGAATGAGTCGGGCGCATCGGCCAATGCTGGGCGCCAGGGAAGTGCTTACTATCTTCTGGATGGTGTGCAGAACATGGATACGTATCTGCTTCTTGCCGCTCCTTTTCCAAACGCGGATGCCACGCAGGAGTTTCGCGTCATCACCAACAACTATGACGCGCGCTACGGATTTGCGCCGGGCGCGGTGGTCACGATTCAGACCAAATCCGGATCTAACGAATTTCACGGCGGTGTTTTCGAGTTCCTGCGTAACAACGACCTGAACGCCGGAAACTACTTCACGCATGCGGTCGATCCGCTTAAGCGCAACCAGTTTGGCGGCTATCTGGGTGGACCGATCAAGAAGGACAGGATCTTCTACTTCGCTAGTTATCAGGGAACCAGGGCAACTACAACGGCTGCGACAAATACCACGTTCGACCCGACTGCCGCCATGCTTGCGGGCGACTTCAGCGCGGTCCCGGTCACTCTCGGCGCTCCGTTTGCGACAATTAACGGAAAGCCGAACCAGATCAACCCCGCCCTGTTCAGTCCGGCGGCCGTGGCGCTCTCGGGCCTCGTGCCTCTTGGACTGACTCCAGCAACGGGCGAGGTGAACTACGCCGGAGCCCCCGATACATACAGCTACAATGAAGCAACGGGCCGCGTGGATTGGGACATTAACAAAAGTCAGCGTCTCACCATTCGCAGCTTTCTAGACTTCCTCGACCAGCCTGAACAGACGATCAATGGCAATATCCTGAACAATTCCATTGGGCAAACAGGCCGGCTGTACAACGAACTCATTAGTCATACCTGGACGGTTTCACCTACCTCGGTGAATATTATTTCGGGCGCATGGTTGCAGAACGATATCTTCTCCGCCGGCCATGTGACAAATAGTAGCGGGCAGCCTGTCTGCCTCTCTCAGTTCATTGCCGTAGCCGATCCGGCGGGAACCTGCTACCCACAAAACGGAATCCAGATCACCAATGGTTTCGGGCAGCCGGGCACCGCTCCCAATCGTGAGAATCGACGCACATGGACGATCACCGACCACTTCACAAAGGTGCTTGGACAGCACACGATTACGGTGGGCGGCGATGCGCTGCACCAATATGCAACCGAAATAGCTGCTTATCCATCGAACGCTCGCATATCGTTCAATGGGCAATATACGGGCTTTGGCTTGGCTGATTTCCTGCTGGGCCGTGCGAGCAGTTTTCTACAAGGTGGCGGCGAAACGCAGAACCAGACCGGCATAGTCCTCGGCATCTATGCACAGGATTCGTGGCGCATGCGTCCGAACCTGACCCTCACCGCGGGTGTGCGCTGGGAACCGAACTTGCCGCCCTCGGTGAAGAACGGCCGCGGCGCGGCATTCATTCCAGGCGAGCAAAGCACTCGCTATCCCAACGCTCCGCGCGGTCTGGTTTTTCCGGGTGACCCAGGTGTGGACGCGTCCCTGCTGCCGCGCGACTATCGCCAGTTCGGCCGCTTGACAACGGAACTTTGCCGGTATAGGTTTCCTCGTGATTACACAAGCATCGTTGTCAGTAAAGAAAAACATTACAGGATGATCGGTACTGGTAAGGCAGAACCAGTTCCGGCAGCTTTTAGGAGCTTTCAAAATGGAAATCATTGGACATAGGATGAATAGATTTCGGCAAGCCGACGGACCGGTCGACACCGAAGCAAGACCCATTTCCTCCCTGATTCCGCGCTTCAGGAAAATAGGCCCATTCAATCTGTGCATACTTGTCTTCTATTTTGTCGTGCTCTTGTTCGCCGCAAAAACAAATGCCCAGACTACGGGTGCCGGCAGCATTCAAGGCACAGTAACGGATTCCTCCGGAGCCCTAATTCCGAATGCATCGGTCACGCTCACGGAAGCTGCGACTCACGTCACGCTTAGCACCAAGACCAGCTCGGGCGGAGATTACGCCTTCCCCAACATCAATGTCGGCATATACTCTCTGACCGTAGCCTCACCAGGGTTTGAGACTTTCACGTCGACGGGCAACGTGCTGGAAGTTGGTAGCAGTATCTCTATTGCTGCGAAGATGACCGCCGGCAGTACGGACACGAAGATCGAGGTTCATGCCGAGGGGCTGGCGCTGCAGACGGAAGATCCATCCTTCAAGCAGACCATCGATCAGCACGAAGTCACTGAGATGCCGCTCAATGGCCGCACTTTGACGTCTCTGATTTCGTTGGCAGGCGGCGCACAGAGCGCCACCCCAGGGGATGCCGCTGGAAGCAAGTTTCCTACCCAGTCCACCGGCATATCCCTCGCCGGAGCGCCGGGCAATACGATCAGCTATAGGCTGGATGGCGGCAATAACAATGACTATATGGGTGGTACCAACAACCCATTGCCGTTCCCCGATGCAATCGGGCAATTTAGCGTGGAGACCGCGGTGCTTGGCGCGCAGGCTGGCCCCGAGGCCGGGGGGTTAGTGAACATCGTTACCCAGTCAGGCACGAATAGTTTTCATGGATCGGCGTTCGAGTTCATCCGCAACAACCTGCTTGATGCCGATAATTTTTTCTCTACATCCAAAGATTCGCTGCACCAAAATCAGTATGGGGGCACATTTGGGGGACCGATCATCCGCAACAAGCTCTTTGCCTTCGCCGCATTCCAGCACAGCCACAGCAGCTCCTCGAGTGCGACGTCGACTGCGCATTTGCCCACCGCGGCAAACCTGGCAGGCGACTGGTCTGAAACTGATCCGCTTCCCGTCTCAGCTGGTGGAACTGGCGCCAACAATTGCGGGCCAGCCGTCCAATTGTATGACCCCATTACCGGCAATCTTTTGCCTGGCAACAAATACAATCAGCCCGGTGGCCCCAGGCTTCCGCAGTGGAATCCCTCCGCATTGGCGCTGACCAAGCAGCTTCCTCCAATCAATCCGGCGCTGGATCCCTACAACTGCGGTAACGTCTCCTATTCCATTCCATCCATCACGTCAGACAACGAGTTCGATACCCGGATTGATTACACCATTGACAAAAAGAACAATCTGTATGCCCGATACTTCCTCGATAGCAATCAGATCCCGAGCTTCTACTCTCCAGCCAACATCCTACTTACGACTCAATCCGGAAACCCCGAGATCCGGTATCAGACGATCACAATCGGTGAAAACTACATCCTCCGTTCCAATCTCGTGAATACAGTGCATTTCACGGCGACCAGACGCCAGCTGAGTCGGGGTTTCAACCCAGCTACCCCCAACGCTTCTGCTTTCGGGATCAAGGACTTTCAAGCTGTGCCGAGCGGCATCTGGATCAATTGCTCAACCTCAGGGGCAAATCATTGCAACACTATCGGCGGCGGCAGCAATCTGCTCGCCACAATTAATGACAACATTCCGTTCGACGTTGCCGACGACGTGACCTGGATACTTGGCAAGCATCAGATAGCTTTCGGCGGAGAGTTCGTCCGGAACCAGCTGAATGTCAATAACGGCTATAGTTCGAACGGCGACTTCACCGTAAACGGCACATATAGCGGGCAGACCAAGCCTGGTGACGCCAACCTGGACTTGCTTGAGGGTGCGATGAGCAGCTTCTCGCAAAGCAAGCCACAGCAGAATGCGCTGCGTGGGTCCATTCCCACGCTGTACGTGCAGGATATTTTTCACGCCACGACAAAGCTCACGGTGAGCGCCGGCATTGGCTGGCAGCCGCTGTACTTCCCGCACGATTTCTTCCACCGTGGAACCACATTCAACATGGCTGCCTTTCTAGCCGACCAGCACAGCTCCGTGTATCCGAACTCTCCCGCTGGCACGTTTTTCTATGGGGATCCGGGGGTCAAGCCTGCCTTCACGGCAAATTCACTTCTTAAGTTCAATCCCAATTTTGCCCTTGCGTACGATCTTTCCGGAAACGGCAAGACAGTGTTGCGCGCCGGCGTTTCGTACGCTTACGATGAGCCAAACTTTTTTGTCCAGCAGCGCCTCCAGCAAAACCCGCCGTTCTCCGTGCTGATCTCTCCGAACAGCTCCGCCCAGCTATGCCTCTCCGATCCTTGGCTCATCGGTGGCACAGGCAACTCCGGCTGCGGCCAGACGGGCGGCACTGACGCCTCGCCGTTCCCCCAACCTGCCGTTCCCACTCCGGCCACGGCCACCTTCGCCCAGCAGAGCCAATACGTCGTGCTGCCTGCCAAATATCAAATGCCCGATACTCTGCAATGGACGGCTAGTATTCAGCGGCAGCTTCCTCGCGGGTGGACAGCCCAGCTCTTCTATACAGGCAACCGGACGCAGCATCTACTCGTCGGCATTCCGTTGAGCCCCGCAGTCTACGTTCCGGGCGTATGGGGGCCGGCCGGCACAGGTTGCGGGAGCATTGCCACGACAGGCGCCGCTGCAGCCGCGGCGCACACTACCGGCGGAGGACGGGTCGGCACTCCCTGTTCCGTCAACAGTACGAACCAAAATACTAAGCTGGGCATTTACAACAACCAGCAAGCACGCCTTGCTCTTACGACGGCGAATCCGGCCCAGGGAAACTACTACAGCGGCGGTGGCGGCGGATCACTACTCGAGAGCAACTCCGCTTATGGCAATTACAATGGTTTGATCGTAACCGTACAGCACCGCCTGTCCTCCACCTTCAGTGTCGTGACCAACTACACCTGGTCCAAGTGCCTGAACGACGCCGATCCCCAGGGCGACATCAGTGGCTCTCAATTCTCAAATCCCAATAATCCGGCTGTAGACTACGGCCGCTGCGGCTCGGACGTCCGCAACATCTTCAACACCATTCTTATTCTCAAGAGCGCGTTCTTAATCCACGGAATTCGTGGGTATCTCGTGAATAACTGGGAGTTGGCTCCCTTGTTCCGCATCGTCAGTGGCACGCCCTTCACTGTCACGGAAGGCCAGGACGAATCGTTCACCGCCAACGGCGGTGATCGCCCCAACTTGGTCCCGGGTGTCAATCCCTTCAAATACACAAAGATAAAGTCCGACAATCATGGATCTTCAACCTATGCTGACCGGTCTTACCTTAATCAAGCTGCCTTCGTCTTAAACACAGTACCGGGAACCCAGGGAAACATAAGTAGAAATTCCTTCAGTGGACCAGTGTATGTTCAGGATGATGTCCAGCTTTCGCGAATATTCCCTATCCGCGAGAAATATAACCTGGATCTTCGACTGGAGGCATTTAATTTCCTGAACCATCCGTCTTTCAACAACCCTAACAGTGGCGGTCCTTCATTCACAGGAAACTTCGGCGAAATCACAGGTACGTCACAGGGAGCCCGAGTCTTTCAAGGCGCTGTCAAGGTATTCTTCTAGTGGGAAGTGAACAATAGTTACAGGCACTGGCTTCATAAACCAGAACCCGCGGAGACCACGTGCACCACACACACCGAATTTGCCTGATCCGCAGCAGTTTCTTAGCCGGACTCGTTTTCATGCCTTTGCTTGTCTTCGGGCAAGGCGTCAAAAGTACCATTGCATCCGGCAACGCACCGCTGATGAAGCTTCTTCCTTCTTTCGAGTCGACCTCTGTGCCGGCGATGAGTCCGGAAGAGGTAGAAGCTCCGAACTTTCATCCAGGCGCCCCCCAGCCAGAAGGGCTTCCCGGCAAAAAGATGGCGCAACACCCGATGCTCTACATCGGCGAAGGCGATAACAAGATGTTTCTGGTGAATCACGGCAAAATCGTGTGGACCTATTCCACGGGTCCGGGCAATGAGTATGACGATGTGTGGATGCTTTCGAACGGTAACATCCTGTTCACTCGCATGCAGTACGTCGCCGAGATCACACCGGAGAAAAAGGTGGTCTGG